>NZ_AP027204.1 GCF_027944005.1 Polynucleobacter sp. SHI8
TTTTTCACAAGTTTTTCCTTTGTTGATAACTTATAAAATTCGATACAATCTACTACCACATAAAAATTAAGTTATATTTACCAAAAAATAAAAATATTCAATGACGCAACTAGAGCAAACCTCATCTCATCAACCGGCTTCTATCAACCAGATACAACAGACCAACTTTTGGAATGAGTTTCTGAGTGATGCTGGAAAAGAAATGTCTAGCTCACAATTTCGAACTTGGATCAAGCCTTTGACTCCAATTGGCTTTACCCAAGAGCTTGATAGCTTCATTATTGCTGCCCCCAATCAATTTAAATTAGATTGGGTTAAAAACCAATTTTTTAATAAAATTAATAACTTAGCTGAAACTCATTTACCTCCTGGAACACAAATTCGATTTATCGTCGACTCAAAGGCTTGTAGTATCAATGAGGCAGAGCAGTCCTCTTCGCCTTCGTTCATTGGATCAAGTCCTGAACCTGAGGATATTTTGGCAAGTCAAGACGAATTAGATGACGATATTGATGGGATTTCTTTTCAAATTAATGTTGAAGATTACTCAAAGCTAAATCCAATTCTGACCTTTGATACCTTTGTAAATGGTAAAGCAAATCAATTAGCAAGGGCAGCAGCCGTTCAAGTCGCCAATAATCCTGGTACAAGTTATAACCCAATGTTTTTATATGGTGGCGTTGGTCTAGGTAAAACTCACCTGATTCATGCCGTTGGCAATTACCTTTTACAGCAAAAGCCCAATGCAAAAATTAGATATATCCATGCTGAACAATATGTATCTGATGTAGTGAGAGCTTATCAACAAAAAGCTTTTGATAAATTTAAATCTTATTATCACTCTTTAGATCTTCTCTTAATTGACGATATTCAGTTTTTTAGTGGTAAAAGTCGGACCCAAGAAGAGTTTTTCTATGCTTTTGAGGCCTTAACTTCAAATAAATCTCAAGTAATCATTACGTCTGATACTTATCCCAAAGAGATGAATGGTATTGATGATCGGCTCATTTCTCGGTTTGACTCTGGTTTAACCGTAGCTATTGAACCCCCAGAATTAGAAATGCGCGTCGCTATTCTCATGAAAAAGGCTCAAGCAGAGTTTGTTCCTATGTCGGAAGATGTCGCATTCTTTATTGCTAAACATTTAAGATCAAACATCCGTGAACTCGAAGGGGCTTTAAGAAAAATATTAGCCTATGTCCGATTTCATGGCAAAGAAGTCAATATTGATGTTGCTAAAGAGGCTTTAAAAGACCTTCTCTCGATTCAAAATAGACAAATATCAGTTGAAAATATACAGAAGGCTGTCGCTGATTTTTATAGTATCAAGGTTGCTGATATGTATTCTAAAAAAAGGCCTGCGAATATTGCAAAACCTAGGCAAATAGCAATGTATATTGCAAAAGAATTAACACAAAAAAGTCTTCCAGAAATTGGTGAATTATTTGGTGGCAGAGACCATACTACAGTTTTACATGCTGTAAGACGTATTGCTGAGTCTAGAATTCATGATAGTCAGTTAAATCATGAGTTACATGTATTAGAACAAACATTAAAAGCGTAAAATAAGCCTGTGGATAAGCTTGTTGAAAAGTCATGTATAAGTATGTGTATAAGTTGTTGAGAATTTGTAGATAACTTGCCAAATTCATGCAAAATAGGGATTGGAAAGAAGTTATTCACGTTTTATCCCCAAGTTATACAGAAGTTATTAACAGGTTTTAATTGTTGTAAAATATTGATTAATAAAGGTATTTATAATTATCCACAGATTTCTTTGCCCTTATTACTATTAATAAATTAAATTTATCTATATTAGGAATAACAACATGCAACTGGTCAGTACAACAAGAGATGTTCTTTTAAAGCCCTTACAGGTGGTAAGCGGTATTGTTGAACGTCGTCATACTTTACCCATACTTGCAAATTTATTACTGAAAAAAAATAAAGAAAAAATTTCTTTTATTTCAACTGATATAGATATTCAAATTACTACAACAACGGATTTTGGTATTGGAGAAGAAGATTTAAGTACGACAGTTGGCGCAAGAAAATTGTTAGATATTCTTCGTGCAATGCCTGAAGGTCCTGTGAATCTAAATGTAAAAGATAATCGGATGGTTGTACAAAGTGGCAAAAGTAGATTTTCTCTACAAACTTTAGCCGCAAACGAGTTTCCTATCATGCAAGAAAACTTACAAGATGTACGTTCACTAAGCATGAGTCAAAAAGAGTTTAAACAGCTTATTAGTCAAGTTTATTTCGCGATGGCGCAACAAGACATACGTTATTACTTGAATGGAATGTTATTTGTTTTAGAAGGTTCCAAGTTGATTGCTGTTGCTACGGACGGACACCGCCTTGCGTATGGTCAAATTATTTTGCAACAAGCAATCACCGGTGATTCTGGAAAGCTTGAAGTGATTGTTCCTCGTAAAACAATTTTAGAATGCCAACATTTACTCGATGATTCAGATGAAGTATTGGATATTCAAATTAGCCCATCACAAATTAAATTTAAATTTGGTTCTATTGAATTACTCTCCAAGTTAGTTGAGGGAAAATTTCCTGACTATCAAAGAGTTATTCCAAAGGGTCATAAGAATATGGTGATCGTTAAACGTGAAGGATTTCAGGCAGCTTTACAAAGAGCTGCAATTTTAACAACTGATAAATTCAAAGGAATTCGTTGTTCCTTAAAAACAAACTTGTTAAATGTTCAATCAACGAACGCGGAACAAGAAGAGGCTCAAGAAGAAATAGAAACTATTTATTCTGGCGATGAAATTGATATTGGATTTAATGTTACTTATTTATTAGATGTTTTAAGTAATGTTAAAAATGATGAAATTCAATTAAGTCTTGGCGACTCTAATTCAAGTGCTTTAATAACAATTCCCGAAAATGAAAATTTTAAATATGTTGTTATGCCAATGCGTATTTAATTAACGAAGAACAAATGACAAAAGAAAATCAATCTGTAACAGATTTATATAGTGCATCCTCGATTCAAATATTAGAAGGTTTAGAAGCTGTAAGAAAACGCCCTGGTATGTATATTGGGGATACTTCAGATGGGAGTGGATTACACCATCTTGTTTTTGAAGTTTTGGATAACTCGATTGACGAAGCCTTGGCAGGTCATTGTTCAGAAATTACAGTGACTATTCACACAGATAATTCAATTTCGATAATTGATAACGGTCGTGGAATACCAACCGGTATTAAGTATGACGATAAACACGACCCCAAAAGAAGTGCTGCTGAAATAGTAATGACTGAATTACATGCCGGTGGAAAGTTTGATCAAAATAGTTATAAAGTTTCTGGTGGATTACACGGTGTTGGGGTCAGTTGCGTCAATGCATTATCCAAATGGTTACGTTTAACTGTTCGCCGCGATGGCAAAACACACTTTTTAGAATTTGCCAAAGGCGTTGTTCAAAATAGAACCATCATTGAAGAAAACGGTTTAATCATTTCTCCAATTCCAGTAATAGGCACAACTGATAAAAGAGGAACAGAAGTTCACTTTAGTGCTGATGAGGAAATCTTTGGCAAAGTGGAGTTTCATTACGAAATTTTAGTAAAACGAATTAGAGAGTTATCTTTTTTAAATAATGGCGTTCATATTAGAGTAATTGATGAGCGCACAGGAAAAGAGGAAGATTTTGCTTTTTCAGGAGGTGTTAAAGGTTTTGTTGAATACATCAATAAAGCTAAGTCTGTATTGCATCAAAATATATTTCATGCAGTTGGAGAAAAAGCAGCCGAAGTGGGAGGTATGATTACCTCTGAAGTCGCCATGCAATGGAATGACGGTTATACAGAACAAGTTTTATGCTTTACAAACAACATTCCTCAGCGTGATGGTGGTACTCACTTAACCGGTCTTCGTGCTGCAATGACCCGTGTCATTAATAAATATATTGATGAAAACGATTTAGCAAAAAAAGCGAAAGTTGAAGTCACTGGTGATGACATGCGCGAAGGACTTACGTGTGTTTTATCAGTAAAGGTTCCTGAACCAAAGTTTTCGAGTCAAACAAAAGATAAGCTTGTATCAAGCGAAGTTCGTGGCCCAATTGAAGAAGTTGTTTCTTCAACTCTAACTGCATTTTTACAAGAAAACCCAAGTGATGCAAAAATCATTTGTGGAAAAATCATTGAAGCTGCACGGGGTAGAGAGGCTGCTAGAAAAGCGAGGGATATGACTCGTCGTAAGGGAGTTTTGGATGGTTTAGGTCTTCCTGGAAAACTTGCAGACTGTCAGGAAAAAAATCCAGCTAATTCTGAATTATTTATTGTTGAGGGAGACTCTGCGGGAGGCTCAGCCAAACAGGGTCGAGATAGAAAATTTCAAGCAATTCTGCCATTAAAGGGCAAGATTTTAAATGTTGAAAAAGCCCGTTTTGATAAGATGCTGGCTAGCCAAGAAGTAGTAACACTCATTACAGCATTAGGCACGGGAATCGGTGTTGAAGAATATAACATTGAAAAACTTCGCTACCATCGCATTATTATTATGACGGACGCGGACGTTGACGGAAGCCATATTAGAACTCTTTTACTTACTTTCTTTTATCGTCAAATGCCTGAACTCATCCAAAGAGGCCATATTTATATTGCTCAGCCGCCTCTTTACAAAGTTAAACATGGCAAAACTGAACAGTATATTAAGGATGATATTGCATTAACTAGTTATTTAATTGAAATAGCCCTAAGTAGTGCACAAATAATTAATGCAAATAATGACATATTTGAGGGAGATAATTTAAAGCAGTTAACTACCCTATATTATTTAACTCAAACTGTGATTGATAGACTATCTAGAACGATGGATGCAGATGTTCTTCGTGTGATTAGCGAGGGCGTTGATATTCGTCTTGACTCTTTAGATGATGCTTCGGCATCTGCAAAAGAGTTGTCTGCGGCACTTCAGAAACGCTTAGGTGACAATAGCCAAAGTTTAGAAATTATTCCTCAGCTTGAGGAAAGAACAGAGCGTTATCGTTTATTGGTATCGCGTCGCGTGCACGGTAATCTAAAGTTGTCATTTATCAATTCAGACTTTATCCATGGATCTGATTATGCTTCGATTAAAGCATTTTCTCAGTCTGAGGCTGGAAAAATTGGGGTTGGTTCCAAAGTAAAACGCGGCGACCCAGATAGAAGCAAAGAGTTTGCAGTAGGTAATTTTCAAGAAGCGGTCTCATGGTTAATTTCTGAAGCTGAGCGAACAGTCTCTCGCCAGCGTTATAAAGGTCTTGGGGAGATGAATCCAAGTCAGTTATGGGAAACAACAATGGATACAAGCACAAGAACATTATTAAAAGTGCAAATAGAAGATGCTATTTACGCGGATCAAACATTTATGACCCTTATGGGTGATGATGTTGAACCAAGGCGAGCCTTTATTGAAACAAACGCCTTGATCGCGAAAAATATCGATGTCTGACAAATTACCTAAACCCTTAAATAAATCCTCTATTCAAGTTCAAGACTCTACAATTCATGGAAAAGGGGTTTTTGCGCAAACAAATATTCAAAAGGGCGATTGCATTATTGAATACAAAGGAGAAAGAATCTCCTGGAAAACAGCATTAAAGCGCCATCCACACGATCCATCACAACCGAACCATACTTTTTATTTTTCTATCACTAATGGCAAAGTTATTGATGGCAATGTCAAAGGAAACGATGCAAGATGGATTAATCATTCTTGTGCGCCAAACTGCATTGCCAATGAGCTTACAGATAAAAAAAATCGTTTACATGTTTTTTTATTTGCGAAAAAAAATATTCAAATTGGTGAAGAGTTATTTTATGATTACAGTTTAGATGTCGAAGGTAAACATACCAAGGCTCTAAAAGAAGATTATTTATGCCGGTGTGGGTCTAAAAAGTGTCGTGGAACGATGTTGAGTAAAAAATAAAGGCTTCATGTTATTTATCAGCTTACCTGAACTTGAGGCGGCTATTAATTATTGGCGGTCTCAATCTCCCTCTGTTGGAGAGGCATTAGAGCTTTGTCCCGAGGTCTCTGCTTTGGCAAAGCCTTACGCCGTTTTAATTATCCAAGGTGCTCAACGGTTAGCAATTGATTATCTAGATCCTAAAGCATTAGATGCTTGGAATGGATATATTAATAATATGCGCTCAAAAAATTAATGCTGATTGATTAGACTAAGGAGTCATAGTGGATCACGGTGAATTTGACTATATTATTGTTGGTGCTGGAAGTGCTGGAAGTTTGCTTGCAAATCGACTAACTCAAAATCCGAATGTCAATGTATTGCTATTAGAGGCAGGTGCTAAAGATGACTATATCTGGGTGCATATTCCGGTAGGGTATCTTTACTGTATCGATAATCCTAGAACGGATTGGCAATTTAAAACTGACCCAATCAAAGGCCTTCATGATAGATCTTTGTTATACCCAAGAGGAAAAATTTTAGGTGGCAGTTCTTCAATTAACGGAATGATTTATATGCGTGGGCAATCCCACGACTATGATGATTGGGCATCAAAAACTGGAGAGGCTGACTGGTCATGGGAAGCCTCCTTAGAAAGATATAAAAAATTCGAGAACTACTATGGTGGTAATAATGAGTGGCATGGCACGGGAGGTGAGTGGCAAGTCAGCCAACAGCGCTTAAATTGGCAAATACTAGAGCAGTTTAAAAATGCGGCCATTCAGGCTGGTGTTCCTGAGGTCAGCGATTTTAATCAAGGTAACAACCTTGGGGTAGGGTATTTTGACGTGAACCAAAAAGATGGTTTTCGTTTAAATACATCCAAGGCGTTTTTAAAAAAGGCAGCGAAGAGACCAAATTTAACAATGATTACTGGCGCATATGTTGATCGCGTAGAAATTGATCCCATCACTATGCGTTGCAAGGGTATTCATTTTGTAGGTGGTGGTCATACACATTCTGCAACTTGCGCAAAAGAAATTTTACTATCTGCAGGTTCAATCGGATCTGTTCAAATTTTGGAAAGATCAGGTGTGGGTCAGGGCCCACGTTTGCAAGATTTAGGAATTCCAGTTATTCATGATTTACCTGGAGTGGGAGAAAATTTACAAGATCATTTACAGTTAAGAATGATTTTTAAGGTATCGGGTATAAAAACTTTGAATACGATGGCCAATCATTTGTTAGGTAAAGCCAAAATCGGGTTAGAGTATTTACTAAAAAGATCTGGGCCAATGTCGATGGCTCCTTCACAGCTTGGTTTATTTACTTCGAGCTCTCCAGAGCATAGTCGCCCTAATCTGCAATACCATGTTCAGCCACTCTCCCTAGATCGTTTTGGCGAGGATTTACA
Source organism: Polynucleobacter sp. SHI8 (assembly GCF_027944005.1). Taxonomy (NCBI): domain Bacteria; kingdom Pseudomonadati; phylum Pseudomonadota; class Betaproteobacteria; order Burkholderiales; family Burkholderiaceae; genus Polynucleobacter; species Polynucleobacter sp. SHI8. The sequence goes on from NZ_AP027204.1 coordinate 7,330, forward strand.
TTCCTTTAACGCATTCACAGCAAGTGTTTGTAACTTACGTCCAACCTCTAGAGGTAGTGTTCACATTACTAGTCGAGATGTTATGGGTAAACCGTCTATTAACCCTAATTACTTATCAACCAAAGAAGATCAACAAGTGGCTGCGCAGGCAATTCGTATAACAAGAAATATTGTTTCACAACCTGCATTGCAGCCATACAAGCCTTCTGAAATTAATCCTGGGGGTTCATTTCAAACGGACGATGAATTAATTCATTCTGCAGGTGACATTGGAACTACTATTTTTCATCCAGTCGGAACATGTAAGATGGGTTCTGAAAAAGATCCAATGGCGGTTTTAGATGGGGATTTGAGAGTCAGGGGAATTGTGGGATTACGTGTTGTTGATGCTTCAGTAATGCCAAATATCACTTCAGGTAATACGGCGGCTCCGACCATGATGATTGCTGAGAGAATTGCGACCTTATTAAAGTAACACTCGTGTAAACCCCTATTAACTAAGTCTTTCAGATTTTTGATTTTTATAATATTCTCAAGTCCTTATGATTAATAATTCCTCATCTTATATTTTAGAAACCCAAAGCCTTTTTAAGTCATTTAAGGGATTTATTGCTGTTAATGATGTTAATTTAAAAGTGCTTGAGGGATCTATCCATGCATTGATAGGACCTAATGGTGCTGGAAAAACGACTTGTTTTAATTTGTTAACAAAATTTTTAGCTCCTACAAGTGGCAAGATCTTATATAAAGGAGAAGATATAACTCTTTTATCGCCGCCACAAATTTCTCGTAAAGGAGTTATTCGGTCATTTCAGATTTCTGCTGTATTTCCTCACTTATCAGTTTTGGATAATGTGCGGATTGCACTTCAAAAACAATTAGGAAGTGAGTTTCATTTTTGGAAATCACCAAGCACTTTAAATGTTCTTAACGATCGTGCCATCGAGTTACTTGACTTGGTCGGTTTGAATGGTTTTTATGATCAATTGGCGGTTAATTTACCTTACGGCCGAAAGCGTGTCTTAGAAATCGCTACGACCTTAGCAATGGACCCTCAGTTAATGCTACTAGATGAGCCTACCCAAGGAATGGGCCATGAAGATGTCGATCGTGTAACGCGTTTAATTGCAGAGGTTGCTAAGGGAAGAACGGTATTAATGGTGGAGCATAATATGAAAGTTGTTTCTTCCATTGCAAATACAATTTCAGTATTACAACGCGGTTCAGTTTTGGCTGAAGGCTCTTATGATGAAGTGTCTAGAAACCCTTTGGTCATGGAAGCGTATATGGGGCAAGCGAGTGAGGCAGTATGACGATTGCGTTAGAAATTAATAATCTAGAGGCTTGGTATGGTGAGTCTCATATTTTGCATGGGATTAACCTAGAGGTTCATCAAGGTGAGGTTGTCACTTTATTGGGTAGAAATGGTGCAGGGCGCACAACTACCCTTAGAGCTATTTTAGGACTGACTGATAAAAGAACGGGCTCTATCAAAATTAATGGTGTTGAAACTACCAATCTCATGACGCATCAAATTGCACCGATGGGTATTGGTTATTGTCCTGAAGAAAGAGGTATTTTTTCAACCCTTACTGCTGAGGAAAACCTATTTTTACCACCCATCATTAGTCAGGGTGGATTTAGTATTGAAGAAATTTATGAAATGTTTCCTAATTTGTATGAACGGCGCTTAAGCCCAGGAACTCGCCTTAGTGGTGGAGAACAACAAATGCTTGCCATGGCAAGAATTTTGAGAACTGGAGCAAAGATTCTTTTATTGGATGAAATCACCGAAGGGCTTGCTCCTGTAATTGTTCAAAAATTAGGTCAAGTAGTAAAAGATTTGCGTGAAAAGGGTTATACGATTATCTTGGTTGAGCAGAACTTTCGTTTCGCAGCGCCATTAGCTGATCGACATTATGTTGTGGAACATGGCAAAGTAGTAGAAACTGTTTTAAGTAGTGAGTTAACTCAAAAAACAAGTGTCTTAAATAGTTATTTGGGTGTTTAGATAATTTAACTGTTGGGGAAAATAATGAAACTGAAAAAAATTGTAACTGCATTGACGCTTATTTCTGCATCAGCTTTGGGTTTTGCGGCAGAGACTAAGCCTATTAAAATTGGGTTTATCACTGATGGATCAAGTTTGTATTCAGACATCGATGGTATTGGCGGTAAAGAAGCTATGGAAATGGCGATTGCTGATTTTGGTGGATCTGTTTTGGGTCGAAAAGTTGAGGTTTTATATGCGGACCATCAAAACAAAGCGGATATTGCTGCAGGTAAAGCACGCGAGTGGATAGACCTAGAGGGTGTTAATGTTATTTTTGGTGGTACGAACTCTGGAACCGCATTGGCCACATCCAAAGTAACTGCTGAGAAAAAACGTATCTATATTAATAATGGCGCAGGTACTTCCGCCCTAACTAATGAACAATGTACTCCTTATACAATTCATTACACTTATGACACGATTGCCTTAGCCAATGTAACTGGTAAAGCCATGTTGGAAAAAGGTAATAAAAACTGGTTTTTCTTGACTGCAGATTATGCGTTTGGTGAGCAGCTACAAAAAGATGCTTCTAAAGTGGTTAATGACAATGGCGGTAAAGTTCTTGGTGCGGTTAAACACCCATTAAATGCTAGCGACTTTTCTTCATTCTTGTTACAAGCTCAAAATTCAAAAGCTCAAGTTTTGGGTATGGCCAACGCAGGTGGCGACACGATTAATTCAGTTAAAGCTGCGAATGAGTTTGGAATTAATAAGACGATGAAATTGGCTGGGTTACTTGTGTTTATTACAGACGTACACAGCATTGGCATTAAAAATGCATCAGGTCTTTTGGCGACTGAAGCTTGGTACTGGGATTTGAATGATGAAACTAGAGCTTTTGCCGGCAGATTTATTCAAAAAATGAAGCGTATGCCAACTTCAGTCCATGCGGGTGATTACTCTTCCATGTTGACGTATTTAAAAGCGGTTAAAGCTGCGGGTACAGATAATCCAGATAAGGTGATGGCTGAGTTACAAAAAATGAAGATCAACGACTTATTTACTAAGGGCGGATATATTCGTAAAGATGGAACTATGATGCATGATATGTATTTGTTTGAAGTTAAAAAACCTGAAGAGGTTACGAAGCCATGGGATTACTATCGCATTGTAAAAAAATTGCCTGGTGAACAAGCATTTAATACTTTGGCAGAGTCAAAATGTTCTTTAATTAAGTAAATTAGTTCTTACATGGAAATATCTGGTTTACCTTTGTCCGCTGTCCTTAGCCAACTCCTTTTGGGGTTGGTTAACGGTAGCTTTTATGCTGTTCTCAGCCTTGGTTTAGCAGTTATTTTTGGTTTATTAAATGTTGTTAACTTTGCCCATGGTGCCATGTTTATGATGGGTGCGGTACTTACCTGGATGGCGGCTACATTTTTTGGTATTGGGTATTGGCCCATGTTAATTCTTGGGCCGTTATTAGTTGCTGTGGTCGGTGTTTTGATTGAAAAGTTTTTGCTAAAACATTTATATCATTTAGATCACTTATATGGACTCTTATTAACTTTTGGTCTTACCCTCATACTTGAAGGCGTTTTTAGGTCATTTTTTGGTGTTTCAGGAATGTCTTATAGTGTTCCAGACTCCTTGACGGGTTCTGTCGATGTTGGTTTTATGTTCCTTCCAATATACCGTGCTTGGGTTGTTTTAATCTCGCTGATTGTTTGTTTTGGAACGTGGTACGTAATCGAAAAAACAAAACTGGGCGCTTATTTGCGTGCTGGAACAGAAAACCCTAAACTAATCCAAGCGTTTGGCATTAATTTCCCACTTATGGTGACTTTAACCTATGCTTTTGGCGTTGCGTTAGCCGCCTTTTCTGGGGTTTTGGCGTCCCCCATTATTCAGATTTCGCCTTTAATGGGGTCGAATTTAATCATCACCATTTTTGCAATTGTGGTTATTGGTGGAATGGGCTCAATCATGGGATCCATTTTGACGGGTTTGGGCCTTGGACTTATAGAGGCGATTACAAAAGTTCTATATCCCGAGGCATCTAGTACCGTGGTGTTTTTAGTCATGGCATTTGTATTATTAGTTCGTCCTGCTGGACTTTTTGGTAGAGAGAAGTAATGAGTAAAAATCAAAGCATGATCTTTTATCTTGTCCTTATTTTATTTGGTGTATTAGCTCCTTGGTTTCTATATCCAATTTTTTTGATGAAAATTTTATGTTTTGCTTTGTTTGCTGCAGCATTTAATTTGTTGTTAGGCTATACAGGACTTCTATCTTTTGGTCATGCAGCATTTTTGGGTGGCGCTGGCTATATTTGTGGCTATATCATTCGCGATATGGGCTTACCTCCAGAGATCGGATTATTAGGCGGTACCTTATTTGCCGCTTTATTAGGTTACATCATGGGTAGCCTTGCTATACGACGACAAGGTATTTATTTTGCAATGATAACGATGGCCTTTGCCCAAATGTTATATTTTGTATTTTTGCAGGCTAAGTTTACTGGTGGCGAGGATGGTATGCAGGGTATTCCCAGAGGGACATTTTTGGGTATGTTGGACTTGCAAAATGACATCAATATGTATTACGTCGTTTTTGCTTTTTTCATGGCCTCTATTTTCTTAATAGCCCGAGTGACGACTTCACCTTTTGGCAAAATTTTATTTGCCATCAAAGAAAATGAGCCCAGAGCAATTTCTTTAGGATACGAGGTGGATCGCTTTAAATTACTGGCATTTATTTTGTCAGGAACTCTTGCTGGACTTGCTGGCAGTTTACAGGCGTTAATGATGGGGTTTGAAACTCTTTCAGACTCTCATTGGTCAATGTCCGGATTGGTAATTTTAATGACTTTGGTCGGTGGTGTTGGAACATTGATAGGGCCTATTATTGGCGCTTTTGTTATCACTGTTTTAGAGCATAAGGTTGGGGAAATCGGCAATTGGATATTTGCTTTAACTAATATTGAATGGTTTAGAACCTTAGGAGAGTCAGTTACCATTGTTACTGGATTGATCTTCGTTATTTGTGTAATGGCATTCCGCAAAGGCATCGTAGGTGAGCTTCTAGACCTTATCAAAAATAGAACTAACTAATTGATTTTAAATGATATTTTAAGTTATGGCGTAGTTGTCTTAGCGCTAGCAGCCTTTTTTGCTGGATTTGTCGATGCAATTGTAGGGGGTGGTGGACTACTGCAAATTCCGGCATTATTTTCGGTTTATCCTAAAGAGGTCCCAGCAACACTTTTTGGTATTAATAAAGTGTCTGCAATAGGGGGTACTTTTGTAGCAGCTACTCAATACGTTAAAAAAGTAAGTTTGCCCAAAAAGTTGATGCTTTATGCATCTTTATTTTCATTTGTTGGTTCCTTTTTGGGCGCTTGGACGCTTACGCAAATATCACCAGATTACATTCGTAAGTTATTGCCGTTTGTCTTGCTGTTATTGTTAGGCTTTACTTTAAAGAATAAAAACTTTGGTCTAACACATCAACACCAAACACAAAGTCTACGAAGTATTTTTTTTGCTTCAGCTGGGGCTTTGTGTATAGGCTTTTATGATGGTTTTTTTGGGCCTGGCACAGGTGCTTTTTTCATGTTTTTATTTGTTAAATTTTTAGGCTTTGATTTTTTACATGGGGCAGCTGCTACGAAAATTCTCAACTGTTTGAGCAATTTTGCAGCACTTGCGTTGCTGATACCCACCGGGCATATTCATTGGGGCATTGCTCTTTGGATGATGAGCTTTAATATTCTAGGGGGCATTATAGGGAGTATTTTTGCTTTTAAGCATGGCAGTAAAATGGTAAGAGTATTTTTTATTTGGATAGTTCTAGCCTTAGTCTTGAAAACAGCAAATGACTCTTATCATATTCTTGATTTCATAAGATAATAGAGCTTTAGTGTTTCACGTGAAACACATTCAACACAATTACTTATTCTTAGATGATCGACTTTAAAAAACAATTTGATGTAATTGTCATTGGTGGCGGACATGCTGGTTGCGAGGCGGCTTTGGCAAGCTCCAGAATGGGTTGCGAAACCCTGTTATTAACCCATAATATCGAGACCCTCGGCACTATGAGTTGTAACCCCTCCATTGGGGGTATTGGAAAAGGGCATTTAGTTAAAGAAATAGATGCGATGGGTGGTGCGATGGCTCAGATAACCGATCACGCTGGAATACAATTCAGAATTCTGAACTCTAGTAAGGGGCCAGCTGTTCGTGCTACAAGAGCTCAGGCTGACAGGGCCTTATATAAATCTGCCATGCGTAGCCTATTAGAGGGGCAGCCTTTTTTAACTCTATTTCAGTCTGCAGTGGATGATTTAATTATTAGTGGTACTCGAGTGGTTGGGGCGATTACTCAATTGGGCTTACACTTCTATGCACCAACCGTTGTATTAACGGCTGGGACTTTTTTAAATGGGAAAATCCATGTTGGATTAGAAAATCACTCGGGTGGAAGAGCTGGGGATCCTGCGGCTGTTCGCTTATCTGAGAGATTAAAAGAATTACAGCTGCCTCAGGGGCGGCTTAAAACAGGAACCCCTCCAAGAATCGATGGGCGAACAATAGATTTTTCTAAAATGAAAGAGCAGCCCGGAGACCTGGACCCGCTTCCAGTTTTCTCTTTTTTAGGAAGGCCGGAGCAGCATCCTACGCAACTTCCTTGTTGGATTACTTATACGAATGAGCACACCCACGATATTATTCGAGGTGGTCTAGATCGTTCGCCTATGTATACTGGAGTGATAGAAGGAGTTGGCCCAAGATATTGTCCTTCTATAGAAGATAAAATTCATCGTTTTGCCTCAAAGCCTAGTCATCAAATTTTTTTAGAGCCTGAGGGGCTCTCTACAAACGAGTTTTATCCAAATGGGATTTCTACTAGTCTGCCGTTTGATGTCCAATTGAACCTGGTTCATAGTATTCCGGGTTTAGAAAATGCGCACATATTACGACCAGGTTATGCGATTGAATATGATTATTATGACCCGCGCTCATTAACGCAAAGCTTGGAATCTAAACAAATCGAGGGCTTGTTTTTTGCTGGTCAAATTAATGGGACTACCGGCTATGAAGAGGCAGCGGCTCAGGGTTTATTGGCTGGGATTAACGCTGGCTTGAGAGTAAAGCAAAATGACCCATGGCGCCCTTTAAGAAGGGATGCCTATTTAGGGGTATTGGTTGACGACCTTACTACAAAGGGCGTCCAAGAGCCATATCGAATGTTTACGAGTAGAGCAGAGTACCGTTTAAGTCTTCGCGAAGATAATGCAGATGCTAGGTTGACGGAGCTTGGTCGATCCATGGGCTTGGTGGATGATGCGCGGTGGAGTTTTTATTGTAAAAAACAAGAGGCTGTTTCACGTGAAACATCTCGATTAATGGAAACATGGGTTTCACCTAAAAACCTACTTGCAGAAGAAAGTACGGCTATTTTTGGCCAGATACTAAGTCATGAGTATAGTTTGGCTGATTTATTAAAAAGGCCCCAAGTTACTTATAAAGACTTGGTTGGATCGCTAGAAGGCAGATGGGCAAGTGGGGTAGAGGAGTTTGATTTGACCTTGCAAACTCAAATTAATGAACAAGTTGAAATAGGTATTAAATATCAAGGCTACATAGATAGACAAACCTTGGAGATTGAGCGTCACTCCTACTATGAGCATTTAGAGATGCCCAAATGGTTAGACTATTCTGATATCAGTGGATTGTCTAATGAAGTTCGTCAGAAATTAATTGCTAATCAACCTCAAACATTAGGTCAAGCCGCTAGAATATCTGGAGTAACTCCAGCCGCAATTTCTATTTTATTGATATATTTAAAAAAAGGCGCAGCTAGAAAAAGTGCACCCGTATGAGTTTTAATTCAACAAAATTTGAGGAAAGAGTTCAGCAAGGACTTGAGTTACTTGAAATATCATGTAGCCCTAGCCAAATCAATCAATTAGTCGTGTTTAGCATAGATTTTTTTAAGTGGAACTCTATCCATAATTTAAGTGCAATTACAGATGAAGATGAATACTTAAGTGCACATGTTATGGACTCTTTAGCTGTTCTTCATCCGATTTTAAAAACAGTTCAGGAGGGGATTCTGCCTGAACGAGCTCAAATAGCTGATTTGGGTGTTGGTGGAGGATTTCCGGGAATGCTTTTAGCGATATTTATCCCGAATTTTGAGTTTTTTTTGGTGGAAGCCGTTCGAAAAAAAACAGCTTTTTTGCAGCATATGAAGGGTAGATTAAAACTAAACAATGTTCAAGTTGTTGAACAAAGAATAGAAAACTTTGCTAAGCAAAATCCTCACTCAATGGATGCAACCATTTCAAGAGCATTTACGGAGTTAAAGCACTTTATTGAATATTCAGATCCTTTGGTAAAAGAGGGAGGGCTAATGTTTGCAATGAAGTCGCAAAAAATAACAGTAGAGTTAGAGGGATTACCAAATACGCATCAAGTTATTTTTAACAACGAACTCAAAATCCCTTATTTAGATGCCTATAGATGTATTTTATGCATCCAATCCATGAGAAAATCTAACCAATAAATAGGGGTGTAAGATGGCGAAGATTTTTTGTATAGCAAATCAAAAAGGTGGGGTTGGAAAAACAACAACCGCGATTAATTTAGCTGCTGGGCTAGCGGCATTAAAGCAAAGAGTTTTATTAGTAGACTTGGACCCACAAGGTAATGCTACCATGGGTTCCGGTATAGATAAACACCAACTAGACCATTCTGTCTATCAAGTTTTAATTGGACATAGTAGCATAGAAAAATCAAAATATCCTTCTGAATCAGGGGGTTATGATGTTGTGCCTGCTAACCGAAACTTGGCCGGTGCTGAAATTGAGTTAGTCGACTTTAAAAATAGAGAGTCAATCTTAAGAGATGCATTACAAAAAGTAGCGGATGATTATGACTTTATTCTTATCGACTGCCCTCCGGCACTTTCTTTATTAACTCTGAATGGCTTATGCGCCGCAAATGGAGTAATAGTACCCATGCAATGCGAGTACTTTGCTTTGGAGGGCTTGTCCGATTTAGTAAATAGCATCAAACAGGTTCATGCAAACTTAAACCCAGGATTGAAAATTATTGGATTGTTAAGAGTTATGTTTGATCCTCGAACGGCCTTACAACAGCAAGTTTCGGAACAATTGATTCAACATTTTGGCGATAAAGTTTTTAAATCAATTATTCCTAGGAATGTTCGACTAGCAGAGGCACCCTCATATGGAATTCCAGGTGTTGTTTATGATAAATCCTCACGTGGAGCAAAGGCTTATGTGGAGTTTGGTTTGGAAATGATAGAAAGAATAAAGAGTATTTAGTGATGATTAAAAAAAAGGGCCTTGGCAGAGGGCTTGAAGTTCTGCTTGGTGAGTCTATTGATTTAAGCGGTCAAGATTCAAAAGAAAGTTCAACAAAGGAGCTAAAACTTTCTCAACTTCAGCGAGGCAAGTATCAGCCGCGTATGCAGATGAAAGAAAGTGAATTAGAAGAGTTGGCACAAAGTATAAGAGCACAGGGGGTTATGCAACCCTTGTTAGTGCGGTCAATTGGCTCAAACCAATATGAAATCATTGCCGGTGAGAGAAGGTTTAGAGCCGCAGGGATGGCGGGGCTAGAGTCAGTTCCTGTGCTCATAAAAAATGTAGATGATCAGACAGCTGCCGCTATGGCACTGATCGAAAACATGCAACGAGAAGATTTAAATCCTTTAGAAGAGGCTGAGGGATTGGCTAGATTAATTGCGGACTTTGGTTTTACACATGAACAGGCCGCTCAAGTGGTAGGCAAGTCAAGAAGTGCTGTAACTAATCTTTTGCGATTAACTCAATTAAGTAAATCCGTTCAAGCATTGTTAGCCTCAGGTGAAATTGACATGGGACATGCAAGAGCCTTATTGCCTATATCTCCGGCTATGCAAATTGGTCTTGCTCAAAGAGTGGCTGCACAGGGGCTCTCCGTCAGAGAAACGGAAAGATTAGCTAATGGAATTTTGAACTCTAGCAAAAAAAACGATACTGACAAAACTGAAAAAAATAAAACAAAAATTAAGCCGGACCCAGATTTAAAGCGCATTGAAAATCACATGGCAGATTCAATCGGGTTGATGGTAGAAATTAAGACTCGCTCAAAAGGTGGCGAAATAAAAATTAAATTTTCGCACACAGACGAGTTACAAAACTTATTACAAAAGCTTGGATTGAGGAATCTGTAAAGAAAACTTTATGGAATATGATAATTATGAAGAAGAAAGCTTAGAGTCGGAGTTTAAAAAGCTAACGCGTGACGAAGCGCATAGGCTATTTACTGAGAGTCAACTTGCCCCAAAGGTCACTAGCCCATGGCAAATTGTGAAGTTACAAAGTCTTTTAACATTTGCGTTTACAGTGGTAGCGGAAATTTATAGTTTAATTTTTAATGAAAAACACCTAGTTCTATCAGTGTTACTAGGAGGGGTTTTAGGGGTATTCCCTAGCATTGTGTTTATAATTAGAATTCAAGCTGTAAAAAAAAGTTTAAATGCAAGGAAGTTTATTAGTTCATGGATTTTAGCTGAAGTCATAAAAATTACATTAACGTTAACTATAATAATTCTTGTAATTCGATTGGTACCCAATTTAAATTGGTTGTTGTTTTTAGGAATGTTTGTTGTAACGTTGCAGTCTTACTGGTTGATTGGTTTTTTAAAGAAGAATTAATAGTTACTAAGGGTATTGGAAAAATATAGATGTCAGCTGAAGCCTCGTCCACAGAATCATTACAACCTACTGAATATATTCTCGAGCATTTAACAAACCTCAATTCTATGGGGCATGCTCAAACTGAAATAGTCGACTTTAGTGTTTTAAATTACGATACTATTTTCTGGTCTTTAACGATGGGCTTGTTGGCGGTCGGCTTATTAGTTCTTGCGGCAAGACGCTCTACAGCAGGAGTGCCTGGAAGATTTCAAGCACTAGTTGAAATGATTGTTGAACTGGTGGAAACACAATCCAAAAACATTGTTCATGGGGATAGAACATTTATTGCACCATTAGCTCTATTTGTTTTTTGTTGGATTATTTTCATGAACACATTAGATTTGATACCTATTGATTGGGTTAATGGTGTAAATGGAGTTCTAAGTGTGTTTCATATACACGTTTCCCACCACAAAATTGTTCCAACTACAGATTTAAATGGAACAATGGGCATGTCCCTATCAGTATTACTAATTATTTTGTATTACAGTGTGAAGATCAAAGGGATTGGTGGTTTTGCTCACGAGTTAGTCTCAGCACCATTCGGTGCCAAATGGTATCTCGCACCATTCAACTTACTACTCAACTTGATTGAGTATGTAGCAAAAACGGTTTCACTAGGCATGCGACTTTTTGGAAATATGTATGCTGGTGAATTAATATTCATGTTAATCGCACTGTTAGGAAGCATTTGGACATTCAGTTTAGATCCAAGTCTTTTCGGCTTTGTAGGACATGTTATAGCTGGAGCGGCATGGGCAATATTTCATATATTGGTCATTCTCTTACAGGCGTTCATTTTCATGATGCTTACGCTGGTCTATATAGGTCAAGCGCATAGTCATCATTAATTTTTTTATTTTTTTATTTAACTAGGAGTCAACAATGCTAAATCAGTTCATCGGAAATATTCAAGGTTTGACAGCGGTCGGTATCGGTATCATTATCGGTCTGGGTGCTATTGGTGCTTGTTTAGGTATCGGTTTAATGGGTGGTAAATATATCGAAGCTTGCGCACGTCAACCTGAATTGATGGAGCCGCTACAAACTAAGATGTTCTTGTTAGCCGGTTTGATTGATGCTGCATTCTTGATCGGTGTTGGTATTGCTATGCTTTTCGCATTCGCAAACCCATTGTTGTCAAAATTAACAGCTTAATAGTTTTAAAAAGTGATAACTACTGGATACAGTAGTTCTGTCAAACTGAACCGAAAGGAAAAGCCGTGAATCTGAACGCGACCCTATTCGCGCAAATGGTTGTGTTTTTCATCCTCTGGTGGGTGGTAGCTAAATTTGTTTGGCCGCCGCTTGTTAAAGCCTTAGATGAAAGAGCAACTAAAATTGCAGATGGATTAGCAGCTGCTGAGAAAGGTAAAACTGATTTAGAGTTTGCCACAAAGCGTGCTGATCAAGCCTTGGCTGAGGCGAGAAATGAAGGAGCACAACGTATTGCTGAAGCTGAAAAGCGTGCTCAACTTAGTGCCGATGAAATCAAGCAAAATGCACAAGCAGAAGCCGCACGTATTATTGCCCAAGCTAAAGCTGATGCGGATCAACAGATCATCCGGGCGCGAGATGAACTTCGTGCTCAGGTCGCATCTTTAGCGGTCAAAGGTGCTGAGCAAATTTTGCGTAAAGAAATTAACCCGGCTGCACATGCTTCTTTGTTAGACCAATTGAAAGCTGAGTTGTAATATGGCGGATTTAGCAACAATCGCTCGCCCATACGCTGAAGCTTTAGCTGGTACTGCCTTGCCTGAAGAAATGGCAAAGTGGTCTGAACAGTTAGGCTCTTTAGCACATCTTGCCAGCAATCACGAAGTTGCAATTCTTTCTTCAAACCCTAATGTATCCCAAGAGCAGTTAGCAGATTTGTTAACTGCAGGTATTTCAGGTGATATTTCACCGGCTTTGAAAAAATTTATAACTTTGTTGACATTGAACCATCGTATTGCTGCTTTACCAGAAATTTCAAAGCAGTTTGATGAAATCAAAAATACTAGAGATGGTTCCGCTGAGGTGCAAATAACAAGTGCTTTTCCAATGGGTGAAGATGAAGTTAAAAGCTTGGTTGCTGCTATTTCAAAGCGTTTTGGAAATAAAAATTTAAAACCAACTGTTTCAATCGATCCAGAATTAATTGGTGGAGTGAGAGTTCAGGTTGGCGATGAAGTGTTGGACACATCGGCAAAGTCAAGATTAGAGGCGATGCAAGCCGCTTTACTTTCATGAGCAAAATAAACAAGTAGTACAACGAAATTAAAAGACCCTAGGAGTTATAAATGCAACTTAACCCATCTGAGATCAGTGAGCTGATCAAAAGTCGAATCAGTAGTGTTGGTGTAGACGCTGAAGTTCGAAATCAAGGTACTGTTATTTCTGTGACTGACGGCATATGCCGTGTTCACGGTTTATCAGGTGTTATGCAAGGTGAGATGTTAGAGTTTCCAAATAACACATTTGGTTTAGCCCTGAACTTAGAGCGTGATTCAGTCGGAGCAGTTATTTTAGGTGCTTATGAGCACATTTCAGAAGGTGACCCTGTAAAATGTACGGGTCGTATTCTTGAAGTTCCAGTTGGTCCAGAGCTTTTAGGTAGAGTTGTAAATACGCTTGGTCAGCCTATTGATGGTAAGGGTCCAATCAACGCAAAGCAAACAGACATTATTGAAAAAGTGGCACCTGGCGTTATTGCGCGTCAGTCCGTTAGCCAGCCTTTACAAACAGGTCTTAAGTCAATTGATGCTATGGTTCCGATTGGAAGAGGACAGCGCGAGTTAATTATTGGTGATAGACAAACAGGTAAAACAGCCGTTGCGATTGATGCCATTATTAATCAAAAAGGTAAGGGCGTATATTGTGTTTACGTGGCGATCGGTCAAAAAGCATCAACTATTAATAACGTAGTTCGTAAACTAGAAGAGCATGGCGCTCTTGCTTATACGATTGTTGTTGCGGCTACAGCGTCTGATTCAGCAGCGATGCAATATTTGTCAGCATATGCTGGTTGCACTATGGGCGAGTACTTTAGAGATCGTGGTGAAGATGCATTAATTGTTTATGATGATTTGACTAAGCAAGCGATTGCATATCGTCAAGTATCACTTTTGCTACGTAGACCTCCAGGCCGCGAAGCTTATCCTGGCGATGTGTTCTATTTGCACTCAAGATTATTGGAGCGTGCAGCTCGCGTTAACGCCGAATATGTAGAGAAATTCACGAACGGTGATGTGAAGGGTAAAACAGGTTCTTTAACAGCCCTACCAGTGATTGAAACTCAAGCCGGTGACGTTTCTGCATTTGTTCCAACGAACGTTATTTCAATTACCGACGGACAAATCTTCTTAGAAACTGACTTATTTAATGCGGGTGTACGCCCAGCGATTAATGCAGGTATTTCAGTATCGAGAGTTGGTGGAGCGGCACAGACAAAAGTTATCAAAAAACTTTCTGGCGGTATTCGTACTGACCTTGCTCAGTACCGTGAACTTGCTGCGTTTTCTCAGTTTGCTTCTGACTTAGATGATGCAACACGTAAACAGTTAGATCGTGGACGTCGAGTAATGGAATTGCTAAAGCAGTCTCAATACAATCCACAACAAGTTTGGCAGTTATCAGCTTCTTTATACGCAGCGAATAATGGCTTCCTAGACAATGTCGAAGTTAAAGATATTCTTCCTTTTGAAAAAGGAATGCAGGATCATCTTAAGGCTAAATACGCCGATTTAATTGGCCGTATTGAAGACACTAAAGAGTTATCCAAGGATGACGAAGTTGCATTAAAAGCAGCTGTCGAAGACTTTAAACGTTCTGCTTCTTTCTAATATAAAGAGGCGAGGAGAGCCGCGTGGCTGGAACTAAAGAAATACGAAACAAAATCAAGAGCGTACAAAATACGCGAAAGATTACCAAAGCAATGGAAATGGTTGCAGCGTCAAAGATGCGTCGTGCGCAAGAGCGTATGCGTGCAGCCAGACCATTTGCTGCCAAAATTAGGAATGTTGCAGCCAATATTACTCGTGCAAACCCCGAGTATCGACCACCATTTTTAGTTGAAAGAGAAGTTAAAAATGTTGGCATCATTTTAATTACTACTGACAAGGGATTGTGCGGTGGATTGAATACGAATATTTTACGTATGCTAACCACAAGTATGAAGTCTTGGCACGGTGATAAAAAAGATATTTTGTGTACTGCAATAGGTGCAAAAGGCTTTCAATTCCTAAACCGAATTAAAGCAAAGCTCGTATCACACGCTACACATTTAGGTGATAAGCCATTGCTTGATGATTTAATTGGTACGATTAAAATTCAACTTGATGCTTTTGAAAAAGGCGAAGTTGATGAAATTTACTTATGCTACAACCGCTTTATCAATACGATGAAGCAAGAGCCAGTAATTGAAAAGATATTACCATTGCCGATGGAAAGCCTAGATCAATCTTCACAAGAGAAGGTTGCTTACGGTTGGGACTACATATATGAGCCAGATGCTCAAACAGTATTAGATGATTTACTGAAAAAATATATTGAAGCAATCATATATCAGGCAGTATCAGAAAACATGGCCTCTGAACAATCAGCTCGAATGGTTGCGATGAAAGCGGCTTCTGATAATGCGAAGAACTTAATAGCGGAATTACAGCTTGACTATAACAAGACACGTCAAGCGGCTATTACTAAAGAATTATCAGAAATTGTAAGTGGCGCAGCAGCGGTTTAATTTAAAGAATTGTAAATATTGATTTGATTGGAGAAATGCGATGAGTAACGGAAATATCGTTCAATGTATTGGAGCTGTTGTGGATATTCAGTTCCCGCGCGATGGTATGCCTAAGGTTTATGACGCCTTAGTTTTAGAAGAAAGCAATGAAGCATCTTTTGCTGAAAAAGGCTTAACTTTTGAAGTTCAACAACAGTTAGGCGACGGAGTTGTTCGTACAATTGCGATGGGTTCAAGCGATGGATTACGCCGTGGTATGAGCGTTCGTGGAACAGGTGCCCCAATTTCCGTTCCTGTGGGTCCTGCAACTCTTGGTCGTATTATGGACGTATTAGGAAGACCAATTGATGAGGCTGGTCCGATAGCAACAGAAGAGCGTAGATCTATTCATCAAGCTGCCCCAAAATTTGACGAACTTTCTCCTTCCGTAGATTTATTAGAGACAGGTATTAAGGTTATCGACCTTGTTTGCCCATTTGCTAAGGGTGGTAAAGTCGGACTGTTCGGTGGTGCGGGTGTGGGTAAAACAGTGAATATGATGGAATTAATTAATAACATTGCTAAACAACACTCAGGACTTTCTGTTTTTGCTGGTGTTGGCGAGAGAACTCGTGAGGGTAATGACTTCTATCATGAAATGAAGGATTCAAATGTTTTAGATAAAGTTGCAATGGTTTTTGGACAGATGAATGAGCCACCAGGAAACCGTTTACGTGTTGCGTTGACTGGCCTATCAATGGCTGAGCGTTTCCGTGATGAAGGAAGAGACATTCTGTTCTTCGTTGACAATATTTATCGTTATACCCTAGCTGGAACAGAGGTTTCTGCGCTTTTGGGGCGTATGCCATCAGCCGTAGGTTACCAGCCTACACTCGCAGATGAAATGGGACGTTTACAGGAGCGTATTACTTCTACTAAAACAGGCTCAATTACATCTATTCAGGCTGTTTATGTTCCAGCGGATGACTTAACTGACCCATCTCCTGCAACAACATTCCAACACTTAGACTCTACAGTTGTTTTATCACGTGATATTGCAGCACTTGGTATTTATCCTGCAGTTGATCCTTTAGACTCAACAAGTCGTCAGTTAGATCCATTAGTTGTTGGAACAGAGCACTATGCAGTTGCGCGTGGAGTTCAAACCACTTTGCAACGTTATAAAGAGTTGCGCGATATTATCGCTATTTTAGGTATGGATGAGCTTTCACCTGAAGATAAGCAGTCAGTTGCTCGTGCACGTAAAATCCAACGCTTCTTGTCACAGCCATTCCACGTCGCGGAAGTCTTTACAGGCTCTCCTGGAAAGTATGTAACTTTAAAAGAAACAATCCGTGGATTTAAAATGATTGTAGATGGAGAGTTAGACCACTTGCCAGAACAAGCATTCTATATGGTTGGCACAATTGACGAAGCTATTGAAAAAGCTAAGAAGCTTTAATTTAAATAAGGTTTTAATACATTATGGCTACCATACATGTTGATGTTGTAAGTGCAGAAAATTCGATTTATTCAGGCGAAGCTAAATTTATAGCTTTGCCTGGAGAATCCGGAGAGTTAGGCGTATTGCCAGGCCATACACCTTTAATCACTCGTATCCGCCCCGGATCCGTCAGAATTGAAAAACCCGATGGTGAAGAAGAGTTTGTTTTTGTTGCTGGTGGGATCCTTGAGGTTCAACCACACTCTGTTACGGTATTAGCCGATACTGCAATAAGAGGTGCAGATCTAGATGAAGCTAAAGCAAACGAAGCCAAGCGCCGCGCTGAAGATTTAATGGCTACTCGCACATCAGATATTGATTTTGCGCATGCTCAATCTGAGTTTGCTATGGCAGCGGCTCAACTTGCAGCTATTGCTAGATTCCGCAGAAAAAAATAAATAAAAATTGCCAGGTAATATCTTTCCTGAATTAATCAATGACAGGTTCTTAAAGGCTTGTCGTTTTGAGAAGTTAGACAGTACTCCAATTTGGTTAATGAGACAAGCGGGAAGATATCTACCGGAATATAACAAAACAAGAGCTAAAGCTGGAAGTTTTTTACAGTTAGCAAAAAATCCACAACTTTCATCAGAAGTAACCCTGCAGCCAATAGATCGTTATGGATTAGATGCTGCAATTTTATTTTCAGATATCCTAACTATTCCAGATGCAATGGGTCTTGGCTTGAGCTTTGAGCAGGGCGAAGGACCTAGATTTTCAAATCCCCTTAGAACTGAAAAGAGTATTAAGGATTTAAGAGTCGCAGACATGGATCAGTTGCGGTATGTCTTTGATGCCGTTAGTCAAATCAAAAAAGATCTAATTCAGGATGGCAAGCAAAGAGTTCCATTAATAGGGTTCTCAGGAAGCCCATGGACTTTAGCTTGCTATATGGTTGAGGGGGCTGGATCAAAAGATTTTCAAGAAACTAAAACGATGTTGTACAAACGCCCTGATTTAATGAAGCACATTTTAGATATTAATATTCAATCTGTTACAGAGTACCTTCGCTTACAAATTGAATCAGGAGCCCAAGCGGTTATGTTGTTTGATACTTGGGGTGGACTTTTGTCTTCTGTAGATTATTTAGAGTATTCATTGGCGCCGATGAGAGAGGTTATTAGAAGACTTCATGAAGATCGAGAGATAAAAGAACAAGTCCCTATTTTGTTATTTTCAAAAGGCGGAGCAATTTGGCTAAATGAAATGGCAAAATCAGGAGCCGATGTCTTAGGATTGGATTGGACTATTTCATTATCTAAGGCAAGAGAACTTTTGGGTAAACAAAAAATAGCGATACAAGGAAACCTTGATCCATTAACTTTATTAGGTGATCAAAAGATCATTAAAAAAAAGGTGAGTGAGCTATTTAATGAGTTGGCGCTTACTAAGGCAATCGATGATGAAATATCACCTCTAGATGGACATATTTTTAATCTAGGGCATGGAATTTCTCAATTTACTCCCCCAGAAAATGTCTACTGTTTAATTGATGCCATAAGATCAGAGTCGAAAAGGCACCGAACAAAGATAATTTGAGGTTACTTAAGTAAAATAGTAGAAAAGTTATACACAGGTAGCTTTGCTATCGACACATAACAGTACCTTGCAATAGATACTAAATTTGATTTCTACAAAAAGCCTATAAGTTGTTGATTTAAAATATAATATCTATATTAAGTGATGGAATCAATAAATAAAATGTGATTTCTCTAGAAAGAAAGGAAGTGTAAACTAACAAATAATCCACAGAGTTATCCACAGGATAATCTTAAAAAGAAAGATTTGAATCAAAGTTAGTAATTACTATGTTGTATCAAAAATAAATACGGAAAATAGTCATTCAAGTGATCGTAACTATAGCTATTGATGTTCCTATATTTCAACTATTTGATTACATCTGGAATCAAGAGGAGTTATTACAAGCTCCGCAAATAGGAGATATTGTAAAAGTTGAATTCAGAAAAAAAATTACAGCAGGTATTGTCTTACAAATAGATAAGAAGAATTCGTGTGCAAATGATCAAATAAGAAATTTAAAGCCAGTATTAGCAATAGCGCCCGATTTAAAAGTAACTACTCAAGTAATAAGTTTATGTCAGTTTTCAGCAAAATACTATTTAAAACCTTTAGGGGAGACATTATTTACAAGCATTCCTGCAGACTGGAAAAGGCCAAATAAATGGAGCCTATTACAAAAACAAAAATTAAAAGAACAAGAAAAAAAACAAAAAAAAAGCAAAAGTGATGTCGCTGAATACCAATGGGATTTGAATGAAGAACAAATCAAGAGCTTAGAGTATTTACAAACTAGTTCTAAAAAAAATCGCTTTGAAATAACCTTATTAAAGGGAATAACTGGTAGTGGAAAAACAGCCGTATATTTAACATGGCTAAAGGAAGTATTAAAGGATGATAACGCTCAATGTCTGATACTAGTTCCAGAAATAAATTTAACGCCGCAACTAGAAAAAATAGTAAAACAAGTTTTTGTAAACGAAGAGGTTTCAGTGCTTCATAGCGACATAAGCTCAGCGCAAAGGAATCTTGCTTGGTGGAAAATAGAAAATGGAATATCTCGTGTCATATTGGGCACGCGACTTAGTATATTTGCACCAGCTAAAACCATTAAAGCCATGGTCATTGACGAAGAACACGACAACTCATATAAACAACAAGACGGTTTAAGGTATCACGCAAGGGATTTAGCGATATGGAGAGCCGCTGAACTCAAAATACCAATAGTCCTAACATCTGCTACACCATCTTCTGAAACATGGCATAAAGTTTTACAAAATAAGATAAGCTTATTAACATTAAATAAAAAAGCTAAAGATGGAGCAAGCCTTTCAACATTAAATCTAATTGATTTAGCCGTTGCAAGAAAAAACAAAAAAATTAACACATATGGGATAACAGAAGAGTTACACGAAGTTATCACCAGAACACAGAAAAACAATAAACAAACACTAATCTATATAAATAGAAGAGGGTATGCTCCCATATTGCACTGTAAAACATGTTCTTGGAAGTCAAGCTGTAATAAGTGTAGTGCGTGGATGGTTGTTCATAAAAAAATAGGTAGTAATAGAAAATTATTGCAATGCCATCATTGTGGAAGTAATCAATACATACCTCTCAGTTGTCCGGATTGTGGGAACCAAGATTTAGAAACACTTGGAATGGGAACACAAAAAATAGAGGAGTTTTTAAAAGAAACATATCCTCAAATAGATTTAATAAGAATTGATAGTGACTCAACTAAATCAAAAGGATCAGCTGATGAGTTATTTAAAAAAATACATGCGGGTGAGCCTGCCATAATCATTGGTACACAAATGATTATTAAGGGACATGATTTTCAACACATACAATCAATTATTGTGATGGACGTCGATAAGAGTTTGTACTCTCAAGATTTTCGAGCAATTGAAAAAATATTTTCACAACTAGTTCAAGTAGCCGGAAGAGCCGGACGAGGTGAAGCAGCTGAAGGTTCCAATATCTATATTCAAACAGAGTTTGTGGACCATCCGATGTTTAAAGCATTGGCAGAACATCAGTATGATCAGTTTATAACGGATATTGTAAAAGAGAGGCAGGATTACCAACTACCACCATATTCACATCAGGCACTCATTATTGCGGAATCGAAAAATGAGCAAATTAATAATGAAGTACTAAATAATTTAAAACAGTATTTAGAGCATGAGTTGCCTGAGAATATTCAAATAAGTGATCCAACGCCTAGAGTTTTACAACGATTATCCGGGGTTGATAGAAACCAAATATTAATTGAAACAAACGATAGAGTTAAATTACAAAAAACACTTGAAAAAGCATTGGATTATATTGAGGTTATCAAGAAAAAATCACGATCAATAAAATTACTAATCGATCGTGACCCACTTCAGTTTTAAATTTCCTCGTACTCGCTCATCGGAACACACGCACAAAATAAATTTCGATCACCATGGACGTTATCGACCCTACCAACTGGCGGCCAATATTTATTAAGCCTTAGTCTTGAAACTGGATAAGCAGCTATTTCTCTAGAGTACGAGTGCTTCCATTCAGATGATAAAAGGGAGTGTGCGGTATGTGGAGCGCTTTTTAACGGATTATCCAATGGAGCAAACTTACCTGTAATGACTAATTCTATTTCTTCACGAATACAAATCATTGCATCAATAAATCGATCCATTTCAAATTTAGACTCACTTTCTGTGGGTTCTATCATCAAAGTTCCTGGAACAGGAAAGCTCATCGTAGGGGCATGAAATCCAAAGTCTATTAAGCGTTTGGCAATATCCTCATTACTAATGCCGGAAAGTTTTTGAATAGGCCTAATATCTAAAATACACTCATGGGCAACTAAATCATTTTGACCTTTGTATAAGATTGGAAAATGAGGACTGAGTTTTTTTGCTATATAGTTGGCGGAAAGAATAGCAACTTCCGTTGCTTGCCGAAGGCCATTCGAACCCATCATTGCAACATACATCCAAGAAATAGGAAGTATTGATGCAGAACCATATGGCGCAGAACTTATACGAGGACGACGTTGACTAGATTTGGCAATTGAGTCAGCAGTAAAAGACATAGGCAAAAAAGGAGCTAGGTGAGCTTTTGCTGCAATTGGTCCAACACCGGGACCACCGCCACCGTGAGGAATACAAAAAGTTTTATGTAAATTCAAGTGACTAACATCCCCACCAAAATGCCCAGGAGATGCTGTACCAACTAAAGCATTCATATTGGCCCCATCAATATATACCTGACCACCATGAGCATGAATTAATTCACAGACCACTTTTACGTGAGATTCAAAAACTCCGTGAGTAGAGGGATAAGTAATCATCATAGCCGCGAGGTTTGAAGAGTGAGATACTACTTTAGTATGTAGATCTGCATAATCAATATTTCCATCAGAGTCACATGCAATCACTACCACTTCCATCCCAGCCATTTGTGCAGATGCAGGATTAGTGCCGTGAGCCGATGATGGAATAAGACAAATATTACGGTGCATATCTCCACGAGACTCATGATAAGCCTGAATCGCCAATAGACCAGCATACTCACCTTGTGATCCAGCATTCGGCTGTAAAGATACACAATCATAACCAGTTGCTGCACACATCATATGTTCAACTTGTTCTATGAGCTCCGCATATCCAGTCCATTGACCAGAAGGTGCAAAGGGATGAATTTGATTAAATGTGGGCCATGAAATGGGTAACATTTCACTGGTAGCATTTAACTTCATCGTGCAAGAACCAAGCGGGATCATCGTTCTATCTAATGCCAAATCTTTATCTGAAAGGCGGCGAAGATATCGAAGCATTTCATGTTCTGAGTGATATCGATTAAATGTTGGGTGGGTTAAAAAAGAATCTGTACGACCTAAATCTTGAGGAAAGAAGGATTCTGATGTGGGTATAAATGACTCAAGCTTATCAACCATCAATTCAATACCAAATGCTTTTAAAATAACAGTTATATCCTCATCAGAACAAGTTTCATCTAAGGAGATCACAAGATGTTGATCATCTAAATATCTAAAATTCATTTGAAGAGAATTGGCTTTGGAAAGAATGGACTCTACAAGGTTTGACTTAATAAGTAGAGTATCAAACCAAGTTGAGTTACAAACGGCTACGCCATGCTTCTTGAGGGTATTAGCCAATAAAGAAGTATAGAAATGGGTACGAAGAGCAATTTTCTTTAAACCCTGTGGTCCATGGTAAACGGCAAACATACTAGCAATAACAGCCAATAAAACTTGTGCAGTACAAATATTTGAAGTTGCCTTTTCTCTTCGAATATGCTGTTCACGAGTTTGTAAAGCGAGACGATAAGCAGACTTACCATTTGAGTCAATACTGACACCAACCAACCGTCCGGGCATATTTCTTTTATAAATATCTTTAGTCGCTAAAAAAGCGGCATGCGGACCACCGAAGCCAATCGGCACACCAAAGCGTTGTGAATTGCCGATCACAATATCAGCTAGAAGCTTGGCAGGAGACTCCAACAATGTTAGAGCTAATAAATCAGCAGCAATAATAAACAAGCCTTTAATTGCATGAATGTGCTCGCTCATTTTTAAATAATCGTCAAGGGAATGTATGTGGCCATTGCCCCCTGGATATTGAATAATTGCACCAAAAACATCATATTGCGGGATATTGAAAGCGTCATCTACGATGACATGGATATTTAATGGCTTTGCTCGAGTTTTAATGACATCTATAGTTTGGGGGAAAACGTCTGAAGCAACAAAAAAAGAGGTGGATGAAGACTCTGTCGAGCGAAGTGCCAATGTCATTGCCTCAGCAGCAGCAGTCCCTTCATCAAGCATAGACGCATTTGCAATATCCATGCCCGAAAGGTCCATAATCATTTGTTGGAAATTGATGATAGCTTCTAATCTGCCCTGAGATATCTCAGGTTGATAAGGTGTATAAGCGGTATACCAAGAAGGGTTTTCTAAAATATTTCTTTGTATGACAGCGGGAGTAAATGTATTGTAATAACCTTGGCCAATCCAACTTTTATAGACTAAATTTTTATTAGCGAGTGACTTCAATTGGTTTAACGCATCAATTTCTGAAAGTGGCTCGGTAAATTTAGAAAGTGGTAATGCTTGATTTTCTCTAATAGAAGACGGAACTACGGATTGAATTAAATCCTCTCTTGATTGAAAGCCGAGTACCCGAAGCATAGAATTTTGTTCATCGGGTGACGGGCCAATATGCCTTGAAATAAATTCAGCATGTGTTTGAAGGTTATCTTGTACTAGAGAGGAAGGCATACGTTATTCCCCAATGGATGAGCTATATGATGCAGCATCAAGTAGGTCATTTAGATCAGTAGGATTTGATGCTTTGATCTTAAAAAACCAAGAGTCGTAGGGGGCGGAATTTATTTGTTCAGGAGAGTTCGTAAGAGCCTCATTAATAGCGATAATTTCACCATTGATTGGTGCGTAAATATCACTTGCTGCTTTAACTGATTCTACAACAGCACAATTAGATTTTGCAACAACTTGTTGCCCCACTTTGGGAAGCTCTATAAACACAATATCACCTAAAGCATCTTGAGCATGATGCGTAATTCCTACTGAATAAGATCCATCTTCGTTAGATAAACACCATTCGTGAGAAGCTGCGTATTTTAAATTTTGTGGCACTGACATAAAAAATCTCCTAAAAAATTAAATAAGAATTTGACCGCGACGAACAAATTGAGGTTTGACTAATTGAGCATCAATTTCTTGATCGCGAATAATAACTTGAACAATAGATCCAAGAATTTGACCTTTGGGTAAACGGGCTAAGCCAATAGACTTCTCTAGAGAGGGACTATACGTTCCAGAACATATTTCACCTAAACCCGAAGGAGTTACAACTTTCTGATGAGATCGAATAATCCCTTTGCCTAATAAAACGAGACCTAAAAAATCAAATTGTTGACCATCTTGAATGAGATGAGATTTACCAATGAAATTGCGCTCGCTTTTTAAATCGACTGTCCAAGACAATCCAGAATCAAGAGGGCTCGTTTGTGTATTCATATCTTGGCCGTATAAGTTATAGCCAGCCTCAATACGAAGAGTGTCTCTGGCACCCAAACCAGCAGGTTTTAAATCTGATGAAAGATTTAGTAAATAGTCCCAAACGAACTGACCTTGAGATATTGGAATACTTATCTCAAAACCATCCTCGCCCGTATAGCCAGTTCTAGCAAACATTAATCTGCCAAATTGAGTGGCTAAATAGGAAACATGAAAATAGGTAAGCTTTTCTAATTCATTAGCAATCGTTGGAAATGCTTCTGAAAGAACTTTTAAACTTAACGGCCCTTGAACTGCTAATAAGACCTCAGGCTCGATGCAATGATTTAAGCCATCCCGCCTAGGAATAAGAGCAATATTTTTAAAAGCTTTTGCTTGTTCATTGATCCAAATGAGGTCTGAATTTGCAGTTGACGCGTTTATCACTAAACGGTATCGATCCTCAAGCCTATAGACGATTAAATCATCAATAATGCCGCCCTCGTGATTTAACATACAAGAATAGAGACCCATTCCAGGAGCTTTCAGCTTATGAATATTATTTGCCAAAAGATAGGTTAAAAAGGCAGATGAGTCAGAGCCGAAACAATCAACCACAGCCATGTGGGAAACATCAAATAAACTGGCAGAAGTTCTTGTGTGCAAATGCTCACTTAGCTGAGAGCCATAGTGTATGGGCATTTCCCAGCCACCAAAATCAATCATTTTTGCACCGAAGGATTTGTGCGCCTCGTTAAAAATAGTATACGCTGGCATAGGAGCCATAGGAATCCTAATGAAGGCCCCCCTGTCCTTGATACCTGAGAGATTACGCAATATTCTGCGTTAGCCCCTTCGGTGGGCAATTAAATGCCGCTCTCCAGAGTGTTAATGTTGACAGTCCTTTTGCCTGAGCGTTTATGGGCATTGCGCCTTCGGCGGTGTAATACACTCTCTCCTACCAACCCTTAAAGTTTAACTTAAAATTGAAAGATAAAATGATGAAAACGAAACTTTTTTGCTGTAAAAATCCTTGATATGATGATCCAATGGCTCTAAAAATAGTATTAATACCTGTTACCCCTTTTGAGCAAAATTGCTCATTATTAATGTGTGATGTTACTCAAAGGGCGGCCATCGTAGATCCTGGTGGTGGTTTAGACATTATTCAAGCACAAATTGAAAAGTGGAATGTAACAGTTGATAAAATATTAATTACACATGGCCATGTTGACCACTGTTCAGCCGCCAAAGAGTTGGCGCTTACTCTCGGAGTTGACATTATAGGACCACATATCGATGATCAGTATTGGATAAACTTATTACCAGAACAAGCAAAAAGATTTGGTTTTGAGCATGAAGGCCACTCTTTTATACCTGAGCGTTGGCTAGGCGATGGAGATCAAGTGTGGGTCGGTCAGGAGTGCTTTGATGTTATTCATTGTCCAGGGCATACACCAGGACATGTTATTTTTGTAGATAAAAAAACAAGGGTTGCAGTGGTTGGCGATGTCCTGTTTGCTGGTTCAATCGGAAGAACTGATTTTCCAAAAGGCAACCATCAGGACTTAATCAACTCAATTAAAGAAAAGCTATTTCCACTGGGGGATGACATCACATTTATCCCAGGACACGGTCCAACATCAACCTTTGGGCAAGAAAGAGTGTCGAACCCTTTCTTAATCAACGGATGAAGGAATAATTATTAAGCCTTAATGGCTCCGGTACGGTGTGTTCGGTTATAAAGGCAACTGGCGCATATCCAACGTTGCTTGCGATTACTAGTCGGAATCCATGTTCCGCCATCAAGCCGCTTCTCCCTACTACAGGAAGAGCAAAATTTAAGTGACTGACTGGTGGATTCAGTCGTAGAAGAAGTGGTTGTTGTACTTGTAGTCATTTATTACAGCCTATGCAACAAAACTCTATTTTAACTCAATTTTAAAATAAGACCTTTATTGCGGGCTGAGGACGACTTTTATAGATTCAGCAGTTTTATTTCCTTGAAAATCTAACCAAATTTTATTGTTAAAGTCATAAAGCTTACAAAGCTTTGCCGTTTGAAAATACCAAGACCAAGAAAACGGCTGTTTAATGATTCTTCCTGGCAAAACTTCTTCAAGTTTATTTTGTGCGTTAGTTAATTGATAAAGTGGCACTCCCATATCCACATGGTGAGCGGTATGTTCCATGATGTGATGCATTAACATGCCAAAATGGTATTTGAATGTAAGGTGAACCGTTGTAGAAACAAACGGTTGAGCCCTCAACCATTCAGATTTATTGTCATACCAAGAAACGCTAGTATGAGTGTGGTGAACATACACAACCCAGCCAATCATACCGTTCCAAAAAACAAATGGAATCAAGAAACCACAGATAAGCAAACCTATAATAGATTGATTGGTTGCTAAGGCTGCGTAAATTAAAGTGCCTATCCATAAGATACCAAATGCTGCAACCAACATGCTGTCTTTTAAAAACACCTTACGGGTTGAAGGCATGTTCT
The DNA here is from genome assembly GCF_027944005.1 of Polynucleobacter sp. SHI8. NCBI lineage: Bacteria > Pseudomonadati > Pseudomonadota > Betaproteobacteria > Burkholderiales > Burkholderiaceae > Polynucleobacter > Polynucleobacter sp. SHI8. The sequence goes on from NZ_AP027204.1 coordinate 34,372, forward strand.
TTTTGTTAGGAAAAAACATTTTGTTCCACCAGATTTCGAGCATGTAGTAGATTGCAGGCCCCCATCCACTTCGATAAATGCGCTCTAGATTTTGACGCCACACAGGCATTGACTGAAACTCTTCCAAACTAGCGGGCGCCCAAACAAAGTCAAAACCTTTTAAATTTGTTTGGCCATGATGAACCACATTGTGGCCAACTTCCCAAAGGCTGTAAGGGGTCATGGAAGGTAAAAAGGCAATACGTCCCAAAATTTTATTTAATTCTCGATGAGGCGTATAACTTTGATGGCAGGCGTCATGACCAAGAATAAATAGGCGTCCAATCCAAAATCCCGCAATGTTGCCTAAAACAATTTTAATAAATAAGTTTTCAATAAAAACAATACCAGCAATTAAGGCAAGCCAAATCACAATATCACCAACAAGCAATAGAATTGCTTTTAATGTTTGTTTTTCAGCAAAAGGCTCGATCCAACTACGAATCACCTTGCGATTGGGAATAGGTAAGCCCTCTGGAATGGGCTTAATATCAACGATAGTAGTGTTTAACTGTGTGGTCATATTTAGAAAGATTTTTGTGTATTGAACAGTATTTTATCTATCTTTTAGATTTAACGTATTTAGACTGTTCAAAACAACACGATAATCCTTAAAAAGTTCAAAAAAGTTAAAAAACTTCCGCCCAATCCTTTCAAAATCGTTGTTTAGCTACAACAATGTGAAAGGGTAAAAATACAACTGTATCATTCAAAAAAATTGATATTTATTACACGCTATCGAGCCTCAATATCGAACCGTAACAATTTTTATGTTATTTTTTTAAAGTATTCTTTAAGTCATATTATTTATAAATCTAGGAGGATTTGCATGAACAATTTTGGCAAATTTGGCACGGCTTTAGCCCTTGCCTCATTCGTGGTGGCATCTCAAGCTGCTCCCATTGCATATGAAGTGAATAAAACCCCAGCAAACGATAACTGGAGCGGAGCAGCAAATGGTTATGTTTGGAAAAATGGAACAGATGAACTTTGTTGGAGAGATAACTTTTGGACGCCTGCAACTGCAAATGCTCTTTGTGATGGCGCACCAGCCCCAGTAGCTGCCCAACCCGTTCAACAACAAGTTGTGCAGACTAGACAGCCTATTTCCGGTACGTTTACTTTAGGTGCCGATGGTGCCTACACATTAGGTTCTGCAGTTATTACACCAAAAGGTAAGTTAATCCTTGACGCTGCTTTAGCAAAATTAGTAAGTTATGACTTAGACAAGCTAGTTATTAGCGGTTATACAGACTCACAAGGTAAGGACTCATTAAATATGCCTTTGTCTAAAAACCGCGCCAAAAGTGTCAATGATTACTTAGCCTCTAAAGGTGTGCCGGCCTCAAAAATGTCTTATGATGGATATGGATCAACAAATTATGTAGTTAATCCATCTACATGTAATGGCATGAAGGTTAATGGTCGCCCAGTTTCACGGACAGTTTGTGAAGCGCCTAACCGTCGTGTAGAAGTCAAATTTAGCGGCTTCGCAAAAGAAACAGCTAAATAATACTGATGATGTTAAAAAAGCACCGTTTAAAACGGTGCTTTTTTATTGGCTAAAATTAGCCTATTTGGTGGTGCGCCCGGCGCGAATCGAACGCGCGACCCTTGGCTTCGGAGGCCAATACTCTATCCACTGAGCTACGGGCGCAATAATAATGACTGGTAATAAAAGTGAATCAAATAAGTGATATTGTTGTTTAAATAGGATGATTCTACTTAGGTTAATGCATGTGTAAATAAAATGTTATGTTGAATGGCTATAATTTGTAATTAAGATACTAAATAAATCAAAATTGAAGGAAAAGTGATGAGCGAACAACATGGCAGCATGATTAAAAACCCTAAACAGTTAATTACTATGGTATTCGCAGCATTTTTTATACCCCTGATTGTGATCCTTTTACTATTAATATATGCTGATAGTGGAACAAAACAGTCCTCAGTACCAAATACAGAATCGACTCTAAAAATTATTAAACCGGTAGCAAACTTAAACTTTGTCGATTCATCTGCACCTAAGGTTATCAAAACGGGCGAAGCGGTTTACCAAAGCGTTTGTGCATCATGCCACTCATCTGGAGCCGCTGGAGCACCTAAATTTGAAGATGTTGCGGCATGGTCTGGAAGGGTCTCTAAAGGATATGATTATTTGGTTACATCAGCAATCAAAGGAAAAAATGCAATGCCTGCTCGAGGCGGCGCATCGCCAGATGACGTAAGTGACTTTGAAATAGGGCGTGCAGTTGTTTACATGGCAAATGCTTCAGGTGGAAAGTTAAAAGAACCTAAGGATCCAGAAGCAGCAAAAGACGCTGGATCAGGAAAAAAATAAAATTACCCGTCTTTAGACGGGTTTTTTACTTTAAGAGATAAATCATAGGCGTCATTTTTGGACATCAAGTTAGCTTTTGAAAAAATCTCTGCAATTTGTTTACTTCCTAAGTAAAAAGATAATGTTTCCGCGAGCTTTGGAAGGTTAACAAGACAATCATTTGGCGTTAATCCTAAATGGTTAGGGTCTGTGTTTGCACCACCTAAAATGATACAAAACTCACCGCGCTCTTCTAAATTAGAGCTTAGCCATAATGGAAGATCTTGCAGAGCCAAATACGATATAGTTTCAAATTTTTTGGTTAATTCACGCCCAATGACCAGAGTCCTTGAATGGTCATTCATATGAAGTAGGAGATCGTTTAAAGTATTTTTAATTCTTTGAGGAGACTCATAGAAAACAGTGGCTAGAATGCTTTTATCTATAAAGTCCAAAACATCCGAGCGATCTTTTCCTTTTAACGGTAAAAAACCTAAGAATTGAAATTCCCCATGTCGGCCGTGAGTTAATTGACCTGCAACGGAAATCAAAGTGGTTATTGCACTAGGCCCTGGGATAGGAAACACTTGATACCCAGCACGTTGCACTTCATGAACTAGACGTGCGCCTGGGTCTGAAATACTTGGTGTTCCCGCATCGCAAACATAGGCCCAACGCTCGCCCATTTGAAGGCGATTAATTAAAGAGCCTGCAGCTGTATTTTCGTTATGCTCATGTAAAGCCATTAAAGGCTTATGTATTCCTAAAGACTGTAGCAGGTGAGCTGTGTGACGAGTATCCTCGCAAGCAATCCCATCTACAGACCGTAAAATGTGCACAGCACGGTAAGTGATATCACCCAAATTACCAATAGGCGTGCCCACAACGTATAGTGAGCTTTTCGGCATATTTTGTTGGTCTAAAAAAAATGTTTGATCCATAATATAGTGATGGGTTTCAGTGTAGAAGAATTGCGATATAACAGTTTAAGCTTATATCCATTTGAAAAAGAAGGAAGTAATGAATAAAAATTTATTAATACGAATCCAGCAACAATTTAAGGATAGTATTTCCACCAAGCAAGAAGCCTTAGAACAGCTTGCACCCTTAGCTCAAGTTGCTATTGAATTAATGTTTTCATCTGTTAGCAAGGGTGGAAAAATACTAGCTTGTGGAAATGGAGGATCTGCCGCAGATGCCCAACACTTTGCGGCTGAGCTTGTAGGCCGATTTGAGAGAGAAAGAAAAGAGCTTGGCGCAATTGCTTTAACAACGGACTCATCCATTCTGACGGCAATAGGAAATGATTATGGTTACGATGAGGTGTTTAGTAAGCAGGTAAGAGCACTAGGAAAGCCAGAAGACGTCCTATTAGCTATATCTACCTCAGGAAATTCAAAAAACGTTATCCTAGCAATTGAAGCTGCGCAAAAAATTGGTATGGGCATAATTGCATTCACTGGCAGAGGAGGGGGAAAAATCAACCAGCTACTTAGCCAACAGATAAGCCAACAAAATGTTCATTTGTGCGTTCCGTCAGAAAGAACAGCACGGATTCAAGAAACACACTTACTCTTACTCCATTGTTTATGTGATGGCATTGATCATTTGTTACTGGATTAAAAATGAAAAATTTAGCGCAACTTTTGTTTGTTAGTTTTCTGCTCACCAACTTAACGGGCTGTGTTCCCCTAATTATTGGAGGCGTGGCAGAAACAGCCTTAGTATTGGGTGATAGACGACCTGTAAGTATCGTGACTTTGGACAGAGGAATCCAACTTGAGGCGGATTCATTAATTTCCAAAAAATTTCAAGATAATGTTCACGTCAATGTAAATGTATTTAATCAAAAAGTATTATTAACGGGTGAAGCAACAACACAAGAGTTAAAAGATCAGGTACAAAATGCGATCTTGCCTGTTAAAAACGTCAAAAATATTGTTAACGAAATACAAATTGGTATCCCTAGTTCAACAAGTTCAAGGTTGTCAGATAGCTCTTTATTTACCCTAGTAAAAGCAAAACTAATTACTACAAATGACGTACCCACCAACTCAATCAAAATAACAGTAGAAGCTGGTAGTGTTTATTTAATGGGGATTACAACCGAGCTTGAAGCAAAAGCCGCAGCAACTGTCACGAGTAAAAGTAGCAGCAGTATCAAACAAGTGGTTAAGCTTTTTGACATAATTACGGAAGAAGAAAAGAAAAAATTAGTCAATGGTTCTACACCGCCAACTCAAACTAAACCATAAATTTACAAGGGCGATATTCCTTGTATTAATTGTAGGGTTTACTTCGCCCATATCACGCGCTGAAGAGGGAAAGCAAGTTGCAGAGGAGCTTGCTAAAAAATATGGTTGTTTAGGATGTCATGCACAAACAAAAAAAATTATAGGTCCCGCGTTTCGTGATATTGCAGAAAAATATCGACAGTTACCAGCGGCTCAACAATACCTTGCATTACGAGTCAAAAATGGCGGATCAGGAATTTGGGGAGTTGTGGCAATGCCCGCAAACAAAAATATTAGCGACTCCGATTTAGAAAAAATCATTCAGTGGGTACTTAATCACTAGTTTGTCAGTAGGTCACCAAAAAGTAACCTGTTATTGAGAAGAGTTCTTTTAAAGCCTTGCTTGATAGAGTAATCAATAATCGCAGATTGATCTTGCATTGCTTCAAGAATAATGCTCTGTGAATTACCTGGAGGAAGTCTCAAATAGGCATCTGCCTCGCCATAAGAGTACTCAACTTCCATGCCGGCCTTACGTGCAATATGCATCATTGCCGCATTGCTAGATAAGCAGTGAACGTAAAGAACGCTGACATTCGTATTTCTTGCGTGTATTGCGGATCTTTTAAATAACGCAGTTCCAACACCAAAGCCACGGCCATTTTCAGAAACCGATACCCCAAACTCAGCAGAGTGTTCCTGACCAGGCACCGTTTGCCCATAACCTAAATGAGCTAATCCAATAATTGTTAAGGTACTATCAATGACACCGAAAAAACAATCCCTAGAATAATTAAAAGAGTCTACGTAGGAGTTAATAAACAAATCTGTTGCGTGCATACCGAAGCGTAGTCGACGGTCATTTTCACCCAAAGAAAGAAGGTGTCTTCTCATCATTTCAAGATGAGAACGGTTTAGTTCCAAGACTAAAATCATTTTTGGTCTAGTTTGAATATTGTCGCTTGAGCCCATATCAACCTTCCAAATTAAGATAACTAAGCTGTATTTTAAACTAAAAACTAAAAATAATTAGGGTAAACCCTTAAAAACAATGAATTGCACACTTAAAATATAGAGAAAAGGTGTGTCAATTAGATGATTTAAGAAGTTTTTAAAGAAAAAGTGGAATATTTCAGAATAGGTGTTGACAAGAAAAAATATATCTGTCATAGTCTCACTTCTTCGCTGATTGTTCTTAATTAAACAAACAGCCACTCTTTAAAAATTAGTCAACCGATAATTGTGGGTACTACCTGAAAGCATTTAGTCCTTTTGGACAATGAAATAAAGTAGTACTCACTTAAACAGTAAATTGATTCAAATAGAAATAAATGAGTCATTTCTTTGAGTGAGCGACATGCCTTAAATGGCATACAGATATTAAACTGAAGAGTTTGATTCTGGCTCAGATTGAACGCTGGCGGCATGCTTTACACATGCAAGTCGAACGGCAGCACGGGAGCAATCCTGGTGGCGAGTGGCGAACGGGTGAGTAATATATCGGAACGTGCCTTGTAGTGGGGGATAACGCAGCGAAAGTTGCGATAATACCGCATACGCCCTGAGGGGGAAAGTGGGGGACCGAAAGGCCTCACGCTATTAGAGCGGCCGATATCTGATTAGCTAGTTGGTGAGGTAAAGGCTCACCAAGGCGACGATCAGTAGCTGGTCTGAGAGGACGATCAGCCACACTGGGACTGAGACACGGCCCAGACTCCTACGGGAGGCAGCAGTGGGGAATTTTGGACAATGGGGGCAACCCTGATCCAGCAATGCCGCGTGAGTGAAGAAGGCCTTCGGGTTGTAAAGCTCTTTTGTCAGGGAAGAAACAGCAGCTCTAACACAGTTGTGAATGACGGTACCTGAAGAATAAGCACCGGCTAACTACGTGCCAGCAGCCGCGGTAATACGTAGGGTGCAAGCGTTAATCGGAATTACTGGGCGTAAAGCGTGCGCAGGCGGTTATACAAGACAGGCGTGAAATCCCCGGGCTTAACCTGGGAATTGCGTCTGTGACTGTATAGCTAGAGTGTGTCAGAGGGGGGTAGAATTCCACGTGTAGCAGTGAAATGCGTAGATATGTGGAGGAATACCAATGGCGAAGGCAGCCCCCTGGGATAACACTGACGCTCATGCACGAAAGCGTGGGGAGCAAACAGGATTAGATACCCTGGTAGTCCACGCCCTAAACGATGCTGACTAGTTGTTCGGGATTTTATCCTGAGTAACGTAGCTAACGCGTGAAGTCAGCCGCCTGGGGAGTACGGTCGCAAGATTAAAACTCAAAGAAATTGACGGGGACCCGCACAAGCGGTGGATGATGTGGATTAATTCGATGCAACGCGAAAAACCTTACCTACCCTTGACATGTAACTAACGAAGTAGAGATACATTAGGTGCTCGTAAGAGAAAGTTAACACAGGTGCTGCATGGCTGTCGTCAGCTCGTGTCGTGAGATGTTGGGTTAAGTCCCGCAACGAGCGCAACCCTTGTCTTTAGTTGCTACGCAAGAGCACTCTAAAGAGACTGCCGGTGACAAACCGGAGGAAGGTGGGGATGACGTCAAGTCCTCATGGCCCTTATGGGTAGGGCTTCACACGTCATACAATGGTACGTACAGAGGGTTGCCAACCCGCGAGGGGGAGCTAATCTCTTAAAACGTATCGTAGTCCGGATCGTAGTCTGCAACTCGACTACGTGAAGCTGGAATCGCTAGTAATCGCGGATCAGCATGCCGCGGTGAATACGTTCCCGGGTCTTGTACACACCGCCCGTCACACCATGGGAGTGGGTTTTGCCAGAAGCCGTTAGCCTAACCGCAAGGAGGGCGACTGCCACGGCAGGGTTCATGACTGGGGTGAAGTCGTAACAAGGTAGCCGTATCGGAAGGTGCGGCTGGATCACCTCCTTTCTAGAGAACAATGCTGGATGCGTAGTATCCACACTTATCGGTTGACGAAAAAATGCCGCGGGTCTGTAGCTCAGCTGGTTAGAGCACCGTCTTGATAAGGCGGGGGTCGAAGGTTCAAGTCCTTCCAGACCCACCACATCAAGCGGCACAGATTCATGCAGACGTAGTATGCCGGGGGATTAGCTCAGCTGGGAGAGCACCTGCTTTGCAAGCAGGGGGTCGTCGGTTCGATCCCGTCATCCTCCACCACGTTTCTGCGGAAAAGGCAAAACTAAACATCCATATGGGAATTTAGTTTTGTCATTTTATATGGCTGTTCTTTAACAATTTGAGTAAGCAATGCGTTCGTTAATTCTTTGAGAGATTAACGAACATGGGTAGCATTAAATTGAATCAAACCATTTCAAATCTGAGTTTTAAGTAGTAAAAAAATGATTTTGGAATACGGCACAAGCATGTCAGCTTGAGAATTAAAAAATCTTAAAGCACTAACTTATAACGGCATCAGTAGTGGTGCTAGTTATAGGATCAAGTGAATAAGTGCATATGGTGGATGCCTTGGCGATTACAGGCGATGAAGGACGTTATAGACTGCGATAAGCTGCGGGGAGTTGTCAAATAAACTTTGATCCGCAGATTTCCGAATGGGACAACCCACCTCTTACGAGGTATCTATAAGTGAATACATAGCTTATAGAAGCGAACCTGGTGAACTGAAACATCTAAGTAGCCAGAGGAATAGACATCAACCGAGATTCCCAAAGTAGTGGCGAGCGAAATGGGAACAGCCTTCTAGTGTTAATTAGTTTGTTAGTAGAGCGGAATGGAAAGTCCGGCAATAAAGGGTGATAGCCCCGTATACGAAAACAGATTAATGGTACTAAGCTAGAGACAAGTAGGGCGGGACACGTGAAATCCTGTCTGAATATGGGGGGACCATCCTCCAAGGCTAAATACTCGTAATCGACCGATAGTGAACAAGTACCGTGAGGGAAAGGCGAAAAGAACCCCGGGAGGGGAGTGAAATAGATCCTGAAACCGTATGCATACAAACAGTCGGAGCCTCGCAAGGGGTGACGGCGTACCTTTTGTATAATGGGTCAGCGACTTACATTCAGTAGCAAGCTTAACCGTTTAGGGAAGGCGTAGCGAAAGCGAGTCCGAATAGGGCGTTAGTTGCTGGGTGTAGACCCGAAACCAGTTGATCTATCCATGGCCAGGTTGAAGGTGCGGTAACACGTACTGGAGGACCGAACCCACTAACGTTGAAAAGTTAGGGGATGAGCTGTGGATAGGGGTGAAAGGCTAAACAAAACTGGAAATAGCTGGTTCTCTCCGAAAACTATTTAGGTAGTGCCTCGTGTATCACCTTCGGGGGTAGAGCACTGTCATGGTTGTGGGGTCCATTGCGGATTACCGCGCCATAGCAAACTCCGAATACCGAAGAGTGCAAGCACGGGAGACAGACGACGGGTGCTAACGTCCGCCGTCAAGAGGGAAACAACCCAGACCGCCAGCTAAGGTCCCTAATATATGCTAAGTGGGAAACGAAGTGGGAAGGCTAAAACAGTCAGGAGGTTGGCTTAGAAGCAGCCACCCTTTAAAGAAAGCGTAATAGCTCACTGATCGAGTCGTCCTGCGCGGAAGATGTAACGGGGCTAAGCATATAACCGAAGCTGCGGATCACAGTAATGTGATGGTAGGAGAGCGTTCTGTAAGCCTGTGAAGGTGTGGTGTAAACCATGCTGGAGGTATCAGAAGTGCGAATGCTGACATGAGTAGCGATAAAGGGGGTGAAAAGCCCCCTCGCCGTAAGCCCAAGGTTTCCTACGCAACGTTCATCGGCGTAGGGTGAGTCGGCCCCTAAGGCGAGGCAGAGATGCGTAGCTGATGGGAACAAGGTTAATATTCCTTGACCATTGATAGATGCGATGGGGGGACGGATCGCGGAGAGTTGTCCGGGTGTTGGATGTCCCGGTCCTTATTATCGAGATGGCTATTAGGTAAATCCGGTAGCGTAATTCAAGATTTTGAGGCGAGCGAACTTGTTCGCGAAGCAATTGGAAGTGGTTCCAAGAAAAGCCTCTAAGCTTCAGTCTATCAAGACCGTACCGCAAACCGACACAGGTGGGCGAGATGAGTATTCTAAGGCGCTTGAGAGAACTCAGGAGAAGGAACTCGGCAAATTAGTACCGTAACTTCGGGATAAGGTACGCCCAAGTAGCTTGTTAAAGGGCGAAAGGGTTGCAAAAAAATGGTGGCTGCGACTGTTTAATAAAAACACAGCACTCTGCAAACACGAAAGTGGACGTATAGGGTGTGACGCCTGCCCGGTGCTGGAAGATTAAATGATGGGGTGCAAGCTCTTGATTGAAGTCCCAGTAAACGGCGGCCGTAACTATAACGGTCCTAAGGTAGCGAAATTCCTTGTCGGGTAAGTTCCGACCTGCACGAATGGCGTAACGATGGCCACACTGTCTCCTCCTGAGACTCAGCGAAGTTGAAATGTTTGTGATGATGCAATCTACCCGCGGCTAGACGGAAAGACCCCATGAACCTTTACTGTAGCTTTGCATTGGACTTTGAACCGGTTTGTGTAGGATAGGTGGGAGACGTTGAGATCAGGATGCTAGTCCTGATGGAGTCGACCTTGAAATACCACCCTGATTTGTTTGAGGTTCTAACCTTGGTCCATTATCTGGATCGGGAACAGTGCATGGTAGGCAGTTTGACTGGGGCGGTCTCCTCCCAAAGTGTAACGGAGGAGTACGAAGGTACGCTTGGCACGGTCGGACATCGTGCCTAAAGTGCAATGGCAAAAGCGTGCTTAACTGCGAGACCGACAAGTCGAGCAGGTGCGAAAGCAGGTCATAGTGATCCGGTGGTTCTGTATGGAAGGGCCATCGCTCAACGGATAAAAGGTACTCTGGGGATAACAGGCTGATACCGCCCAAGAGTTCATATCGACGGCGGTGTTTGGCACCTCGATGTCGGCTCATCTCATCCTGGGGCTGTAGCCGGTCCCAAGGGTATGGCTGTTCGCCATTTAAAGAGGTACGTGAGCTGGGTTTAAAACGTCGTGAGACAGTTTGGTCCCTATCTGCCGTGGGCGTTGGAGATTTGACGGGGGCTGCTCCTAGTACGAGAGGACCGGAGTGGACGTACCGCTGGTGTACCTGTTGTTTCGCCAGAAGCATCGCAGGGTAGCTATGTACGGAAGAGATAACCGCTGAAAGCATCTAAGCGGGAAACTTGCCTGAAGATGAGATCTCCCGGAGGTTAAACCTCCATAAAGGGTCGTTGAAGACCACGACGTTGATAGGTCAGGTGTGGAAGCGCAGTAATGCGTTAAGCTAACTGATACTAATTGCCCGTTAGACTTGATCCTATAACCAGCAGTATTACTGGTTATAAAACATGTTTGTGCATGATTCAAACTCAATTGCTTACTCAATTTGGATTGTTTTTTCGGAAACAATCAACCCTCTACGCCTGGTGACAATAGCGAGTTGGAACCACCCCTTCCCATCCCGAACAGGACCGTGAAACGACTCTACGCCGATGATAGTGCGGATTACCCGTGTGAAAGTAGGTAATTGCCAGGCACCTTTAAGAAAAGCCCAGTTCAAAGAACTGGGCTTTTTGCTTTATTAATTTACAAATGATGAAATTACGTATTATTTGTAAAACAAATGACTTAAATGATTGACAGAAAGTAGTATATAGAGAGACAATTTAAGGTTCTCGGAGAGATGCCCGAGCGGCTAAAGGGGGCAGACTGTAAATCTGTTGGCTTACGCCTACGTTGGTTCGAATCCAACTCTCTCCACCAGTTGTTTAGTAACGGCAGTAAGGTTTTGCGGGAGTAGCTCAGCTGGTAGAGCACTTGCCTTCCAAGCAAGATGTCGCGAGTTCGAACCTCGTCTCCCGCTCCATGGTTATGTGAGTAGTGACGAATGAGAGAAGTGTAAGGCTCATGTGGCTCAGTGGTAGAGCACTCCCTTGGTAAGGGAGAGGTCGGCAGTTCGATCCTGCCCATGAGCACCAAAGTCTTAAAGAGCAATATTTACAACTTGAAGTAGACAACATTTGAGTAGAGGCTAAAAATGGCAAAAGAGAAGTTTGAGCGGACGAAGCCGCACGTAAACGTCGGAACAATTGGTCACGTTGACCATGGTAAGACAACATTAACTGCAGCGATAACAACGGTGTTGTCAAAAGCGTTTGGTGGAGAAGCCAAAGCGTATGACCAAATTGATGCGGCGCCAGAAGAGAAGGCGCGCGGTATTACGATTAATACAGCGCACGTTGAGTATGAGACGCAGAATCGTCACTACGCACACGTTGATTGCCCAGGCCACGCTGACTATGTAAAGAACATGATTACCGGCGCAGCCCAAATGGACGGCGCGATTTTAGTTTGTTCAGCAGCTGATGGTCCAATGCCACAAACGCGCGAGCACATTTTGCTTGCACGTCAGGTTGGTGTTCCGTACATCGTTGTATTTTTAAATAAATGCGACATGGTGGATGATGAAGAATTATTAGAACTCGTTGAAATGGAAGTGCGTGAGTTGTTGTCCAAGTATGATTTCCCTGGCGATGACACACCAATCATTAAAGGTTCAGCAAAATTAGCATTAGAGGGCGACGAAGGCCCACTCGGCAAGCAAGCGATTATGGCTTTAGCCGAGGCATTAGATACATACATTCCGACACCTGAGCGTGCTGTTGACGGCGCGTTCTTGATGCCTGTAGAAGACGTGTTCTCGATCTCTGGTCGCGGAACTGTGGTTACAGGTCGTATCGAGCGTGGCATTGTAAAAGTTGGTGAAGAGATTGAGATTGTTGGTATTCGCGCCACACAAAAGACGACATGTACGGGTGTTGAGATGTTCCGTAAGTTGTTAGATCAAGGTCAAGCTGGCGATAACGTTGGTATCTTGTTGCGTGGTACAAAGCGTGAAGACGTTGAGCGCGGTCAAGTGTTGTGTAAGCCAGGTTCAATTTTGCCGCATACAGAATTTACAGGTAGCGTATACGTTTTATCGAAAGATGAAGGCGGCCGTCATACACCATTCTTTAACAACTATCGCCCGCAGTTTTACTTCCGTACAACGGACGTAACTGGCGCGATTGAGTTGCCAAAAGATAAAGAAATGGTAATGCCTGGTGATAACGTTGAAATTAGCGTGAAGTTAATTGCGCCGATCGCGATGGAAGAAGGTTTACGTTTCGCGATTCGTGAAGGTGGCCGTACCGTTGGTGCTGGTGTTGTTTCTAAAATTATTGCTTAAGTGAATAGGGGTGTAGCTCAATTGGCAGAGCGTTGGTCTCCAAAACCAAAGGTTGGGGGTTCGATGCCCTCCGCCCCTGCCACCAAAAGCAACGGTAACTAAAGAATGTCTGAACAAAAAAACTTAACTAAAGATGCTAGTGAATCGAATTTAGTCGCTGGTATATCTATTGCGCTCATTTTAGGATCGTTAATTGGTTATTATGGCTTGGCCACTCAACCATTGATGATCCGTTTGGGTGTGCTTGTTGGTGGGATAGTAATTGCATTGGGATTGGTCGCAGTAACACCTACTGGCAAACGTTTTCTTGCATATGCAAAAGACAGTGTGAATGAAGTAAAGAAAGTAGTCTGGCCTTCAAGAAAAGAAACAACCCAAATGACTTTGATTGTTTTTGCTTTTGTGGTGGTTATGGCTATTTTCTTATGGAGTGCTGACAAAATTATTGAGTGGTTGATTTTCGCAGTCTTCCTTGGATGGAAATAAAAATGACGAATGAAGAAATAAGTAAAAATCCCCAAGCCGCTGAAAATATGCGTTGGTATGTGATACATGCTTATTCTGGCATGGAAAAAAGCGTAAAAAAAGGCTTAGAGGAGCGCATTGGAAGATCGGACATGACGGATAAGTTTGGCCGTATTATGGTTCCTTCCGAAGAGGTGATTGAAGTGAAGTCTGGGACGAAAACTGTTACTGAGCGTAGATTTTTTCCTGGATATGTCCTTATTGAAATGGAAATGACCGATGAGTCTTGGCATTTAGTTAAAAACACACCTAAAGTTACTGGGTTTGTTGGTGGAATTAGAAATCGACCATCGCCAATATCTACAGCAGAAGTTCAAAAGATTATGGATCAGATGCAGGCTGGTGTTGATAAACCAAAACCAAAAACTTTGTTTGAAATTGGTGAAATGGTTCGAGTTAAAGAAGGCCCATTTACTGACTTTAATGGAAACGTCGAAGAAGTTAATTATGAGAAGTCAAGACTCCGAGTTTCTGTTACAATATTTGGTCGCGGTACTCCGGTTGAATTAGAATTCGGGCAAGTAGAGAAGATGTAAGTATGTGTTGATGGTGGAAACGCTATCAAGAGGAGCTGAGTTAAGGTTGCCGCTTTAACAATGCGTTTACTCAACAGCGGTCTTAAAAATTAAAAAGACGCGCTTTTAAGGAGTTATTTAATGGCAAAGAAAATTATTGGCTTTATTAAGCTACAAATACCTGCCGGTAAGGCAAACCCATCACCACCAGTAGGACCTGCATTAGGTCAGCGTGGTTTAAATATTATGGAGTTCTGTAAGGCGTTTAATGCCCAAACTCAGGGCATGGAGCCAGGCTTGCCTGTTCCGGTCGTAATTACAGCATTTGCAGACAAGAGTTTTACTTTTGTTTTAAAAACACCTCCAGCAACAGTCTTAATTAAAAAAGCGGCCAAATTAGATAAGGGCTCACCAAGACCTCATACAGATAAGGTTGGGAAAATCACTTTGGCTCAAGCTGAAGATATTGCAAAGGCCAAAATGCCTGATTTAACTGCCGCTGATTTAGCTGCTGCAGTAAGAACAATTGCTGGAAGCGCCCGCTCGATGGGCATCACTGTTGAGGGACTCTAATCATGACAAATACATCTAAAAGAGTAACTGCTCTTCAATCAAAAGTTGATAGAAATAAATTTTATCCAATCGATGAGGCTTTAAATTTAGTTAAAGAATGTGCAACTGCTAAATTTGACGAGTCGATTGATGTAGCTGTTCAGTTAGGTATTGATGCGAAAAAATCAGACCAAGTTGTGCGTGGAGCTGTTGTATTACCTGCAGGAACTGGAAAATCAGTTCGCGTAGCTGTATTTGCCCAAGGTGATAAAGCAACTCAGGCAAAAGAAGCTGGGGCTGATATCGTTGGTATGGAAGACCTTGCAGAACAAGTTAAGGGCGGCAATATCAATTTTGATATTTTGATTGCTTCACCAGATACTATGAGAATTGTGGGTACTTTGGGACAAATATTAGGACCACGTGGTTTAATGCCAAATCCTAAAGTGGGAACGGTAACTCCTGATGTGGCTACTGCAGTTAAAAATGCAAAAGCTGGTCAGGTTCAATTCCGTGTTGACAAAGCTGGAATTGTGCATGCAACGATTGGTCGTCGCTCATTTGAGCCTAGTGCTTTGAAATCAAATCTTGTTGCATTATTAGATGCTTTGCAAAAAGCCAAGCCTGCAACAAGCAAGGGCGTTTATTTAAGAAAGATAGCACTTTCTAGCACGATGGGTACTGGTGTTCGTGTAGAGCAATCTTCAATATCGATTTAAGTATTACAAGACTTTGGGTCGTTGATTGAAAAATCAACGGCCATCAAAGACCGTTGGTGAACGAAAGTTCTTAATTAAGTATTGACCAACGTAGATGGCGAACCTGTAAAGAATTCGCTGGTGTGCAACCCCCTCAAATTGAGGGTTAATTGGAGTAAAACATGCCTTTAAATTTGGATGACAAAAAAGCGGTAGTGGCTGACATTGGTGCACAAGTTGCCAATGCTCAAACCATCGTACTAGCTGAGTATCGTGGCATTCCAGTGGGCGAATTGACCAAACTACGTGCAAACGCTAGAGCGCAAGGTGTTTATTTGCGTGTATTGAAAAATACATTAGCGCGTCGTGCTGTACAAGGTACACAATTCGAGCCGCTAAGTGACGCGATGGTCGGACCGCTGATTTATAGTATTTCTGCAGATCCAATTGCTTCAGCAAAAGTTTTAAATGACTTTTCTAAAGTAAAAGACACCCTAGTCATCAAAGCAGGTTCTTATAACGGTAAGGCATTAGATGCTAATGGTGTAAAAGCCCTCGCATCAATCCCAGGTCGTAATGAACTCATAGCAATGTTGTTAGGCGTGATGCTGGCCCCTGTATCGAGCATGGCTCGTGTACTTGGAGCAGTTGCTGCTCAGAAATCCGAAGAAACGCCAGCTGCCTAATGGCAACTAGCACTTATTAAATTTGAACGAATTAGGAGTATTAAAAATGGCAATTACTAAAGAAGAAATTATTGAAGCAGTTGGCAATATGTCTGTAATGGATTTAAATGACTTAGTTAAGGCATTTGAAGAGAAGTTTGGCGTATCAGCAGCAGCAATGGCTGTTGCAGCTCCAGGTGCAGGTGGTGCAGCTGCAGTTGAAGAGAAAACTGAATTTAACGTGATTCTTGCAGAAGTTGGAGCAAATAAAGTATCAGTAATTAAGGCTGTTCGTGAAATTACTGGACTTGGTTTGAAAGAAGCTAAAGATCTCGTTGATGGCGCACCAAAGCCAATCAAAGAAGGTGTTGACAAGGTAGCCGCTGAAGACGCTAAGAAGAAGTTAGAAGATGCTGGCGCGAAAGTAGAGCTCAAGTAATTTAGATATCCCAAGAAAGAGATTTCTTGGGAACTCTTGGTTTGGTTAGTAGCCAAACCAGATAACTTACTGAGTTATCTGGTTTGTCTTCTGATACAACTGCAGTAGACAAATTTGGTCGGGTGCGCCGATGTGCGTGCTGTCCGCCAGAGGTTGGTAGAGGCCAACCACCAAAACTTTGAACAGTTGATGAAATTCGGAGATGACATGGCTTATAGCTTCACCGAACGCAAACGCATCCGTAAGAGCTTTGCTAAGCGCTTGAACAACCATCAGGTACCCTATTTATTAACGACTCAATTAGAGTCATATACTAAATTTTTACAAGAAAGAACATTGCAACACTCAAGACTTAATGAGGGATTGCAGGCGGCCTTTCTATCGATATTCCCGATTGTGTCCAATAATGGATTTGCAAGGATGGAGTATGTTTCATACCAATTATCACCGCCACCATTTGACGTTAAAGAATGTCAACAGCGTGGATTGACTTTCCATTCGGCACTTCGTGCAAAAGTTCGTTTAATTATTAACGATCGTGAAGCGCCTACAAAAGTAAAAGAAATTAAAGAGCAGGAAGTCTACATGGGAGAAATTCCTTTGATGACAGATACTGGTTCTTTTGTCATTAATGGTACAGAACGTGTGATTGTTTCTCAATTACATCGTTCACCAGGTGTGTTTTTCGAGCACGACAAAGGTAAAACACATAGTTCAGGAAAATTATTATTTTCCGCAAGAATTATTCCTTATCGTGGATCATGGTTAGATTTTGAATTTGATCCAAAAGATATTTTGTACTTCCGCGTTGACCGTCGTCGTAAGATGCCAGTAACAATTTTGTTAAAGGCATTAGGACTTAACGTAGAACAAACTCTCGCCAACTTCTTTAAATTTGACCATATTGAAATTAACAATGATGGCGTATCAGTAGAGTTCGTTCCTGAGCGCTTACGTGGTGAAGTGGCGCGTTTTGATATTACTGATCGTAATGGCGTTGTTGTAGTTCAAAAAGACAAACGTATTAACGCAAAGCATATTCGTGAATTAGAAGCTGCAAAAACTCAAATGATTCATTCACCTGATGAGTATTTAATTGGCCGTGTATTGGCTAAAAATATCATTGATGAAGAAACTGGCGAGGTTTTAGCAAATGCCAACGATGAAGTGACAGAAGGTATTTTGGCAAAGTTGCGTGAAGCCGGTGTAAAGAAAGTAGAAACGATTTACACAAATGACTTAGATCAGGGTGGATATATTTCCCAAACTCTCCGAGTGGACGAGACTGCAGATCAAATGGCTGCAAGAATTGCTATTTATCGCATGATGCGCCCAGGTGAGCCGCCAACAGAAGATGCGGTTGAGGCTTTGTTTGCACGGTTATTCTTTAACGAAGATTCATATGACTTATCTCGTGTAGGTCGCATGAAGGTAAATAGTCGTTTAAATCGCGCTGAAATGGAAGGTTCAATGGTCTTGTCCAATGAAGACATATTGGATTCGATTAAGTTACTTGTTGATTTAAGAAACGGTAAAGGCGAAGTTGATGACATCGACCACTTAGGTAATCGTCGCGTTCGTTGCGTAGGTGAGTTAGCTGAAAATCAATTTAGAGCTGGTTTGGCTCGTGTAGAACGTGCTGTTAAAGAACGTCTTGGACAAGCTGAAACCGAAAATCTAATGCCGCATGACTTAATTAATAGCAAACCGATTTCATCTGCTATTCGTGAGTTCTTTGGATCTTCACAACTTTCTCAGTTTATGGATCAAACTAATCCATTATCAGAAATCACACACAAGCGTCGTATTTCAGCGCTTGGACCTGGTGGTTTGACGCGTGAAAGAGCTGGCTTTGAAGTTCGTGACGTGCACCCAACACACTATGGTCGTGTCTGTCCGATAGAAACCCCTGAGGGACCAAACATTGGTTTGATCAATTCATTAGCCTTATTTGCAAGACTGAATGAACATGGGTTTTTAGAAACTCCATACAGAAAAGTTGTGGATAGCAAAGTAACTGAACAAGTTGATTATTTGTCTGCAATCGAAGAAGCTAAATATGTAATTGCACAGGCAAATGCAACTATCAGTGATAAAGGTTTATTGGCTGATGAGTTGGTGTCTGCGCGTGAAGCTGGTGAAACCAAAATGGTTATGCCAGAAAAAATCAATTACATTGACGTGGCTCCTAGCCAAATTGTTTCAGCGGCAGCATCATTAGTACCATTCTTAGAGCACGATGATGCGAACCGTGCGTTGATGGGCGCAAACATGCAACGTCAGGCCGTGCCTTGCTTAAGACCAAATAAGCCTTTAGTTGGAACAGGCCTTGAAAGAACGGTTGCGGTTGACTCTGGAACGGTTGTTATGGCAACGCGTGGTGGAGTTGTGGATTATGTTGACGCCAATCGTATTGTGATTCGTGTGAACGATGAAGAAACAGCTGTCGGCGAAGTCGGTGTAGATATTTATAACTTAATTAAATACACAAGATCAAACCAAAATACCAATATTAATCAACGTCCAATCGTTAAGGTTGGTGATCATATTGCACGTGGCGATGTAGTCGCGGACGGCGCTTCAACGGACTTGGGTGAATTGGCATTGGGTCAAAACATGACTGTGGCATTTATGCCATGGAATGGCTATAACTTCGAAGACTCGATTCTTATTTCAGAAAAAGTTGTAGCAGATGATCGATACACATCTATTCATATTGAAGAATTATCTGTTGTTGCTCGAGATACAAAGCTTGGACCTGAAGATATTACTCGCGATATTTCTAACTTAGCTGAGTCACAACTCAGCCGTTTAGATGAAAGTGGTATTGTTTATATTGGTGCAGAAGTCGAAGCTGGTGACGTTCTTGTCGGTAAAGTTACACCTAAGGGTGAAACTCAATTAACTCCAGAAGAGAAATTGTTACGTGCAATTTTCGGTGAAAAGGCTTCTGATGTTAAAGACACATCACTTCGTGTTCCATCAGGAATGACAGGAACTGTGATTGATGTTCAAGTCTTCACTCGTGAAGGTGTTGAACGCGATCAACGTGCTCAGTCCATTATTCAGGAAGAGTTGCACCGTTATCGACTAGACTTAAACGATCAATTGCGTATTGTTGAAGGTGATGCATTTAGCCGTTTAGAGAAGCTACTCTTAAACAAAGAAGCAAACGGTGGTCCAAACAAGCTCGCAAAAGGCACTAAAGTGTCTGCAGAGTATTTGCTAGGTATTGACAAATATCATTGGTTCGATGTTCGTTTGGCCGATGAAGACATGTCTTCACAGGTTGATTCAATTAAAGAGTCTATTGAAGCAAAACGTAAGCAGTTTGATGAGGCCTTTACAGAGAAACAGCGTAAGTTAACGCAGGGTGATGAATTACAGCCAGGCGTAACAAAGATGGTTAAAGTATATTTAGCCGTTAAGCGTCGCCTGCAACCTGGTGACAAGATGGCTGGACGTCACGGAAACAAAGGGGTTGTTTCAAAAATAGCACCAGTGGAAGATATGCCATACATGGCAGACGGAACGCCGGTTGATATTGTATTGAACCCACTTGGTGTTCCATCACGGATGAACGTCGGTCAAATTTTAGAAACCCACTTAGGTTGGGCTGCTTTGGGCATAGGTAAGCGTATTAATGCCATGATTCAAGCTCAGGCAAAAGTGATGGAGTTACGCACTTTCTTGACAAGCCTCTATAACGAGACTGGTCGCATTGAAGAGTTAGATAAATTATCTGACGATGAAATTTTAGAGTTGGCCAAGAATTTACGTGAAGGTACGCCATTTGCAACGCCAGTTTTTGATGGCGCGACAGAAGGTGAAATTGCCAAAATGCTAGAGCTTGCCTATCCTCCAGAAATTGCTGGACCATTAGGTATGACTGCTTCAAGACAACAAATGAAGTTGTTTGATGGTCAAACTGGCGATGCATTTGAAAGAAATGTAACCGTTGGAGTGATGCACGTTCTCAAACTTCACCATTTGGTTGATGACAAGATGCATGCTCGATCTACTGGACCTTACTCACTTGTTACACAACAACCACTCGGCGGTAAAGCGCAATTTGGTGGTCAAAGATTTGGTGAGATGGAAGTTTGGGCATTGGAAGCTTATGGCGCATCTTATGTTCTTCAAGAGATGCTCACAGTTAAGTCAGATGATGTGAACGGACGTACAAAAGTCTACGAGAACATTGTCAAAGGTGAGCACACGATTGAAGCTGGAATGCCTGAGTCCTTTAATGTTCTGGTAAAAGAAATCAGATCATTAGGAATTGATATCGATATGGAGCGTAATTAATATGAAAGCACTGCTGGATTTATTTAAACAAGCGCATGGTGATGAACAGTTTGATGCAATCAAAATTGGTTTAGCATCACCAGAAAAAATTCGCTCATGGTCTTATGGAGAAGTTCGTAAGCCTGAAACAATTAACTACAGAACTTTCAAGCCGGAGCGTGATGGCTTATTCTGCGCCAAAATTTTTGGCCCTATCAAAGACTATGAGTGCTTGTGTGGAAAATATAAGCGCTTGAAGTTTAGAGGTGTTATTTGTGAAAAATGTGGCGTTGAGGTTACATTAGCAAAAGTACGTCGTGAGCGCATGGGTCATATTGACTTAGCTGCACCAGTCGCACATATTTGGTTTTTAAAGTCATTACCATCCCGTCTCGGTATGGTTTTGGACATGACCTTGCGCGATATCGAGCGTGTTCTTTATTTTGAAGCATATGTAGTAGTTGATCCAGGCTTAACTCCTGATGGAGTAATGAAGCGTGGACAAATTATGTCCGAAGACGAGTATGCTGCCAAAGTTGAAGAGCATGGCGAAGGAGCATTTACAGCCAAAATGGGCGCTGAAGGTATTCGTGATCTTTTGAGAAGTATCCAGATTGATCGCGAAGTAGAAACTTTACGTGCAGATTTAAAAGCAACTGGTAGCGATGCAAAAATTAAAAAATACGCAAAGCGCTTAAAAGTTTTAGAGGCGTTTCAAACCTCTGGAATCAAACCTGATTGGATGATTTTAGATGTATTGCCTGTATTGCCACCAGAGTTACGTCCATTAGTTCCATTGGATGGCGGACGTTTTGCAACTTCTGATTTAAATGACTTATATCGTCGTGTAATCAATCGTAATAATCGTTTAAAGAAATTGCTTGAACTGCGCGCACCAGAAATTATTGTGCGTAACGAAAAGCGTATGTTACAAGAAGCCGTTGACTCATTACTAGACAATGGTCGTCGTGGTAAAGCGATGACTGGTGCCAATAAGCGCCCTCTTAAATCTCTTGCAGAGATGATTAAAGGTAAGGGCGGTCGTTTCCGTCAAAACTTGTTGGGTAAACGCGTAGACTATTCTGGTCGTTCAGTCATTGTGGTTGGACCAAATCTGAAATTACATCAGTGTGGTTTGCCAAAATTGATGGCTTTAGAATTATTTAAGCCATTTATTTTTAACAAGCTTGAGACTCTTGGCATTGCTACCACGATTAAAGCAGCGAAGAAGGAAGTTGAAAACCAAACGGCAATCGTTTGGGATATCTTAGAAGAAGTGATTCGTCAACATCCAGTGATGTTGAATCGTGCTCCAACCCTTCACCGTTTAGGGATCCAAGCATTTGAACCCCTCTTAATTGAAGGTAAAGCGATTCAATTACACCCATTAGTTTGCGCCGCATTTAACGCTGACTTTGACGGTGACCAAATGGCGGTTCACGTACCTTTATCACTCGAAGCCCAAATGGAAGCACGTTCACTCATGCTTGCATCGAACAATATCCTCTTCCCGGCAAACGGCGAGCCATCCATTGTTCCTTCACAAGATATCGTTTTAGGCTTGTACTATGCAACACGTGACAAGATTAACGGTAAAGGCGAAGGCTTGTTTTTTGCTGATATCTCTGAAGTATTGCGTGCATATGATGCGGGACAAGTTGAACTTGCCTCACGTATTGCCGTAAGAATTAATGAGTGGGATGTTGTAGATAAAAAAGCAGAAGGCGAGGCCCGTTTTCAGAAAAAGACAACTCTTTATCCCACCTCTGTAGGGCGTGCTATTTTGTCTGAGATTTTGCCCAAAGGCATGGCATTTGAAAACATTAACAAGCCACTGAAGAAAAAAGAAATCTCTCGCTTGATCAACACCTCATTCCGTAAGTGTGGATTGCGCGAAACCGTGATTTTTGCTGACAGACTTTTACAATCTGGATTTAAGTTAGCAACCAAGGCGGGTATCTCTATTGCTATTGATGACATGCTCATTCCAGCGCAAAAAGAGAAGATCATTCATGATGCTTCAAGCAAAGTGAAAGAGTATGAAAAGCAATTTATGTCTGGTTTAGTGACCAATCAAGAGCGTTATAACAACGTTGTTGATATTTGGGGTGCTGCTGGAGATCAAGTTGGTAAAGCAATGATGGAGCAATTATCTCAAGAGACTGTTGAAGATCGTCATGGCGCGCAAGTTAAGCAAGAGTCATTTAATGCAATTTATATGATGGCTGATTCTGGAGCCCGTGGATCGGCCGCTCAGATTCGTCAACTTGCGGGTATGCGTGGCTTGATGGCAAAGCCAGATGGCTCCATTATTGAGACACCAATTACTGCGAACTTCCGTGAAGGTTTGAATGTTTTGCAATACTTTATTTCAACGCACGGCGCACGTAAAGGTCTAGCTGATACGGCTCTCAAAACTGCAAACTCAGGTTATTTAACACGTCGACTTTGTGATGTTACGCAAGATCTCGTGGTTATTGAAGATGATTGCGGCGCAGTTGATGGCGTAACCATGAAGGCGTTGGTTGAGGGCGGTGAGATTATTGAAGCACTTCGCGATCGTATTTTAGGTCGTGTGACAATTGGTGAAGTAATCCACCCTGATACCCAACAAACGATTGTTGATGATGATACTTTGTTAGATGAAGACATGGTGGATGACATCGTTGCTTCAGGATTAGATGAAGTAAAAGTAAGAACTGTGCTTGCATGTAAAACACGTTATGGTTTATGCGCGAAGTGTTATGGCCGTGATTTAGGTCGTGGTGGCTTAGTTAACGTAGGTGAGGCAGTCGGTGTGATAGCTGCTCAGTCAATTGGTGAGCCAGGAACGCAGTTAACTATGCGCACATTCCACATTGGTGGTGCGGCGTCTCGTGCTTTAGTTGCAAGTAACGTTGAGGCGAAATCAAGCGGTATTGTACGTTTCTCATCTTCAATGAGATACATCACAAATCCAAAAGGTGAGCAAATCGTTATTTCACGATCTGGAGAAGCTTTAATTACTGATGATCATGGACGTGAGCGTGAGCGTCATAAAGTTCCATACGGCGCAACACTTTTAGTGAGTGATGGCGGCGTTGTTAAGGCTGGTGCAAGCTTGGCTACTTGGGATCCATTGACTCGTCCAATTATTTCTGAGTTTGCTGGTCAAATCCACTTCGAAAACGTAGAAGAGGGTGTAACCGTTGCGAAACAAGTGGATGATGTAACTGGCCTCTCTACATTGGTTGTTATTGATGGTAAGCGTAGAAGTGCCGCTGCTAAAGGTATTCGTCCAATTATCAAGATTCTTGATGAGTCAGGTGCTGAAGTGAAATTGGCAGGTACAGATCACCCAGTAACTATCGGACTTCAATTTGGAGCTTTGATTACCGTTAAGGATGGTCAAGCCGTTAAGACTGGTGAAGTTCTTGCTCGTATTCCAATTGAGTCACAGAAAACACGTGACATTACCGGTGGTTTACCGAGAGTTGCTGAGTTGTTTGAAGGGCGCTCTCCAAAAGATGCAGCGGTTCTTGCGAAGATTACAGGAACAGTTTCGTTTGGTAAGGAAACTAAAGGTAAACAACGTTTGGTTATTACGGACATGGATGGTGAGTCACATGAGTTCTTAATTCCAAAAGAGAAACAAGTATTGGTTCATGACGGTCAAGTTGTCAATAAAGGCGAGATGATTGTCGAAGGCCCTGCAGATCCGCATGATATTTTGAATCTGAAAGGCATTGAGGAGCTCTCCATGTACATTGTGGACGAGGTGCAAGACGTCTACCGTTTACAAGGCGTAAAAATCAATGACAAGCATATTGAGGTCATTGTTCGTCAAATGTTACGCCGTGTTCAAGTTGTTGATGCTGGTGAAACGAACTTTATTACCGGTGAACAAGTTGAGAGATCCAAACTGTTTGATGAGAATGACCGAGTGATTGCTGAAGGAAAGCGCCCAGCTATATACGAAAACGTATTGTTGGGTATTACAAAAGCGTCTTTATCTACTGATAGCTTTATTTCAGCGGCATCTTTCCAAGAAACGACGCGTGTTCTTACTGAAGCTGCGATTATGGGCAAAGTTGACACATTACGTGGACTGAAAGAAAACGTCATTATTGGCCGTTTGATTCCAGCTGGAACGGGCTTGTCATATCGTAAAGCACGTAAGGCAAGAGAGCAGTTTGAGCGTGATCGTGCACAAACGATTGCAGCTGAAGAGGCTTTTATTACCCCTGTAGAAGAAGCGCCGGTAGCCGACGCTGAGTAAAAATGTATGAAATTGTCAAGAATCCCGCAAGGGGTTCTTGACGGTTCATCAAACTCAGTCTAGAATGCTAGGTTCTGTAAAACCCGTAATCAAAAGCAGTTTTTGAATACGAATTGACTAAACGAATTGATGAAAAAAGTGTATTGAGAGTAAGTTATGCCAACAATTAACCAGTTGCTCAAAAAGCCCCGAACCAACTTAGTGGTAAAGAGCAAGAGTCCAGCTTTACAAAATAGTCCGCAAAGACGTGGAGTTTGCACGCGTGTATATACTACAACGCCAAAAAAGCCGAACTCTGCATTGCGTAAAGTCGCTAAGGTACGCTTGACCAATGGTTTCGAGGTCATTTCATACATTGGCGGTGAAGGTCACAATCTTCAGGAACACTCCGTGGTTCTGATTCGTGGCGGTCGTGTAAAGGATTTACCAGGTGTTCGTTATCACATTGTTCGTGGATCATTAGACTTACAAGGTGTTAAGGATCGTAAACAATCTCGCTCCAAGTATGGTGCGAAGAAAGCCAAGAAAGCTTAATTTCTTGGCAGGTACTGCATATCAAATTGATGTGCAGTAAGTAAGTGACTGCTTCGGTCTAAGGCTAGTTAAGCAGTCAAGGGAATTTTCCCAACTGAAAATTAAAGGAGTTGTTATGCCACGTCGTAGAGAAGTACCCAAGAGAGAAATTCTCCCAGACCCAAAATTCGGGAATGTCGAAGTAGCTAAATTCATGAACGTACTCATGTTGGACGGCAAAAAATCTGTTGCAGAGCGTATTGTTTATGGCGCTTTTGAGCATATCGAGAAAAAGGCAAATAAACCACCCTTGGACGTTTTTTCTGTAGCTATGGGAAATGTTAAGCCAATGGTTGAGGTAAAAAGTCGTCGTGTAGGTGGCGCAAACTATCAAGTTCCAGTGGAGGTTCGCCCTTCACGTCGTTTAGCTCTGGCAATGCGTTGGTTAAGAGAGGCTGCTAAAAAGCGCAGTGAAAAATCAATGGCGCAACGCTTGGCAAATGAATTATTAGAAGCTTCAGAAGGTCGTGGCGGCGCAATGAAAAAGCGTGATGAAGTGCACCGCATGGCTGAAGCAAACAAAGCATTCTCACATTTCCGTTTTTAAACCTTATACTTCTTCGAGGATACAGTGGCACGAAAGACCCCCATCGAGCGTTATCGCAATATTGGAATTTCAGCACATATTGATGCTGGTAAAACGACAACAACTGAACGTATCCTGTTTTATACAGGTGTAAACCATAAAATTGGTGAAGTTCACGATGGCGCAGCCACAATGGACTGGATGGAGCAAGAGCAGGAGCGAGGTATTACTATTACTTCTGCTGCAACGACTGCTTTCTGGAAAGGCATGGGTGGTAACTACCCAGAGCATCGCATCAATATTATTGATACCCCAGGACACGTTGACTTTACTATCGAAGTAGAACGTTCAATGCGTGTTTTGGACGGTGCATGTATGGTTTATTGTGCAGTTGGTGGCGTACAACCACAGTCAGAGACTGTTTGGCGTCAGGCTAATAAATATCGTGTACCACGTCTGGCCTTTGTAAATAAGATGGACCGCACTGGCGCAAACTTTTTCAAAGTACATGATCAGATGCGCGCGCGTTTGAAAGCAAACCCTATTCCAATTCAGATTCCAATTGGCGCTGAAGAAAACTTCAAGGGCGTAGTTGACCTCGTCAAAATGAAAGCCATTTTGTGGGATGAAGAGTCACAAGGGATTAAATTTAACTACGAAGAAATTCCAGCGGAATTATTAGATACCGCTAACGAGTGGCGCGAAAAAATGCTCGAAGCTGCAGCTGAATCTTCTGAAGAGTTAATGGACAAGTATTTGAGTGGTGAGCCACTTTCTGAAGAGGAAGTAAAGATTGCTCTTCGCGCCCGAACTCTTGCCGGTGAAATTGTGCCAATGATGTGCGGTTCTGCTTTTAAGAACAAGGGTGTGCAGGCGATGTTGGATGGCGTAATTGATTACATGCCAGCACCATCAGATATTCCTCCAGTTACAGGAGAATTAGAAAACGGTGAAAAAACTGAGCGTCATGCAACTGATGATGAAAAGTTTTCAGCACTCGCGTTTAAGATTATGACCGACCCGTTTGTTGGGCAGCTCATTTTCTTCCGTGTTTATTCTGGAGTCATTAATTCTGGCGATACGATTTATAACCCAATCAAGGGCAAAAAAGAGCGTATTGGACGAATTCTGCAGATGCATGCAAACCAACGTGAAGAAATTAAAGAAGTTCGCGCTGGTGATATCGCTGCGGCAGTCGGATTAAAAGATGCTACGACTGGAGAAACATTATGTGATCCATCATCCATTATTATTCTTGAAAGAATGGTGTTCCCGGAGCCAGTAATTTCTCAAGCTGTTGAGCCGAAGACAAAAGTTGACCAAGAAAAAATGGGTATTGCTTTAAATCGTCTAGCTCAAGAAGATCCATCATTCCGCGTTAAAACAGACGAAGAGTCTGGCCAAACGATTATTTCTGGTATGGGTGAGTTGCACTTAGAAATTCTTGTAGACCGAATGAAGCGTGAATTTGGTGTAGAGGCAACGGTTGGTAAGCCACAGGTTGCATACCGCGAAACAATTCGTAAAGTATGTGAAGAAATCGAAGGTAAATTTGTTAAGCAGTCTGGTGGACGTGGACAGTATGGCCATGTTGTGTTGAAGTTGGAGCCACAAGAGCCAGGCAAGGGTTACGAATTCGTTGACGCAATTAAGGGTGGTGTTGTACCACGCGAGTACATTCCTGCAGTTGATAAGGGTATTCAAGAAACATTGAATAACGGTGTAGTTGCTGGTTATCCGGTTGTTGACATTAAAGCAACATTATTCTTTGGCTCATACCATGATGTTGACTCAAATGAGAACGCATTTAAGATGGCTGGTTCAATGGCCTTCAAAGAAGGTATGCGTCGCGCAAGTCCTGTACTTTTAGAGCCAATGATGGCTGTTGAAGTGGAGACGCCTGAAGATTTCATGGGTAACGTCATGGGAGATTTATCTTCACGCCGCGGAATATTGCAAGGTATGGATGATATCGCAGGTGGTGGCGGCAAGATTGTGCGTGCTGAAGTTCCATTAGCTGAGATGTTTGGATATTCAACGGGTTTACGTTCTTTAACACAAGGGCGTGCAACATACACGATGGAATTCAAGCATTATGCAGAGGCTCCAAAGAATGTGGCAGATGCTGTTATTGCATCCAAAGCAAAATAATTTAACTTTTTATATATCTAACTGAGTAGAGGCTAAAAATGGCAAAAGAGAAGTTTGAGCGGACGAAGCCGCACGTAAACGTCGGAACAATTGGTCACGTTGACCATGGTAAGACAACATTAACTGCAGCGATAACAACGGTGTTGTCAAAAGCGTTTGGTGGAGAAGCCAAAGCGTATGACCAAATTGATGCGGCGCCAGAAGAGAAGGCGCGCGGTATTACGATTAATACAGCGCACGTTGAGTATGAGACGCAGAATCGTCACTACGCACACGTTGATTGCCCAGGCCACGCTGACTATGTAAAGAACATGATTACCGGCGCAGCCCAAATGGACGGCGCGATTTTAGTTTGTTCAGCAGCTGATGGTCCAATGCCACAAACACGTGAGCACATTTTGCTTGCACGTCAGGTTGGTGTTCCGTACATCGTTGTATTTTTAAATAAATGCGACATGGTGGATGATGAAGAATTATTAGAACTCGTTGAAATGGAAGTGCGTGAGTTGTTGTCCAAGTATGATTTCCCTGGCGATGACACACCAATCATTAAAGGTTCAGCAAAATTAGCATTAGAGGGCGACGAAGGCCCACTCGGCAAGCAAGCGATTATGGCTTTAGCCGAGGCATTAGATACATACATTCCGACACCTGAGCGTGCTGTTGACGGCGCGTTCTTGATGCCTGTAGAAGACGTGTTCTCGATCTCTGGTCGCGGAACTGTGGTTACAGGTCGTATCGAGCGTGGCATTGTAAAAGTTGGTGAAGAGATTGAGATTGTTGGTATTCGCGCCACACAAAAGACGACATGTACGGGTGTTGAGATGTTCCGTAAGTTGTTAGATCAAGGTCAAGCTGGCGATAACGTTGGTATCTTGTTGCGTGGTACAAAGCGTGAAGACGTTGAGCGCGGTCAAGTGTTGTGTAAGCCAGGTTCAATTTTGCCGCATACAGAATTTACAGGTAGCGTATACGTTTTATCGAAAGATGAAGGCGGCCGTCATACACCATTCTTTAACAACTATCGCCCGCAGTTTTACTTCCGTACAACGGACGTAACTGGCGCGATTGAGTTGCCAAAAGATAAAGAAATGGTAATGCCTGGTGATAACGTTGAAATTAGCGTGAAGTTAATTGCGCCGATCGCGATGGAAGAAGGTTTACGTTTCGCGATTCGTGAAGGTGGCCGTACCGTTGGTGCTGGTGTTGTTTCTAAAATTATTGCTTAAGTAATTTTGTATGACAGGTTGTGTGTGCGCTGCACACAACCTGCTAAAAATTTAATTTAGCGTCAGCGCCGCTATGTTCTTTAGGAAATAATCATGCAAAGCCAAAAAATTAGAATTCGTTTAAAAGCATTTGACTATCGATTAATTGATCAGTCAGCTGCTGAAATCGTAGATACAGCAAAAAGAACAGGTGCTGTTGTAAAAGGACCAGTTCCATTGCCAACACGTATTGAGCGCTTTGATATTTTGCGCTCACCACACGTTAATAAAACTTCACGTGATCAGTTAGAAATCCGTACTCATTTACGTTTAATGGATATCGTAGATCCCACAGAAAAAACAGTTGATGCATTGATGAAATTAGATTTGCCCGCTGGTGTTGATGTAGAAATTAAATTGCAGTAAAAAAATACTTGCCAAACGAATAAAAGCTGTATAGAATGCTGAGTTCTACCAAATTTGTTTGAAAAGTTTTGTAGTTGTATTACCAAGAATGGGGTTTTTAGTAAGCATTCCTTCACTAAGAGCCATTAAATTTAATTTTCGTCGACCAATCGTTGTCGACATTGGAGCAAGATATGAGCTTAGGCTTGATCGGCCGGAAGGTCGGCATGACTCGCTTGTTTACAGATGAAGGTGACTCAATTCCAGTCACTGTAATCGATGTAAGCAACAACAGAGTCGCACAAATCAAAACTCAGGAAACTGATGGCTATGATGCTGTTCAGTTAGCTCACGGCGAACGCCGTGCATCACGTGTTACCAAAGCAATGGCTGGTCATTTTGCTAAAGCTGGAGTGATGGCTGGTAACGCACTTAACGAATTCAGAATTGACGCAAGTAAACTCGCTGACCTGCAAGCAGGCTCAACTGTTGGCGTTGATTCTTTCACTGTAGGCCAGAAGGTAGACGTCCAAGGCGTCACTATTGGTAAAGGTTACGCTGGTACTATTAAGCGCTACCACTTTGCCTCAGGTCGCGCAAGTCATGGTAATTCAAGATCACATAACGTACCGGGATCTATAGGTATGGCTCAAGATCCTGGACGCGTATTCCCTGGTAAGCGTATGACAGGACATTTAGGTGATGTGACTAGAACAGTACAAAACCTAGAAATAGCCCGCGTAGATGCAGAAAGACAACTCTTGTTAGTTAAGGGAGCTGTACCTGGATCACGTGGTGGAAAAGTAATTGTTACGCCGGCGATTAAAGCGCCTGCTGCTAAATCTTAATAGGAGGCATTATGGAACTCAAGCTCCTAGAAGCAAATGGAAAAATTGGTGAGGCTGTATCAGCTTCACCAGAGGTATTCGAAAGAGAATACAACGAAGCTTTAGTGCACCAGGTTGTGATTGCTTATCAAGCAAATGCAAGAAGCGGTAATCGCGCACAAAAAGACCGTGAAATGGTTCATCACACAACCAAGAAGCCTTGGAATCAAAAAGGTACTGGACGCGCGAGAGCTGGTATGTCATCTTCACCATTATGGCGTGGAGGTGGACGGATATTCCCGAACTCGCCTGATGAGAATTTTTCACACAAAGTAAACAAGAAAATGTACCGTGCGGGTATGAGATCGATTTTGTCTCAATTAGCTCGCGAAGGTCGCCTAAATGTTGTTGATGACTTCAATTTAGATGCTCCAAAAACTAAGCTCTTGGCAGCTAAGGTAAAAGCGATGGGTCTTGAATCTGTTCTCATTATTTTGGATAAGGTAGATGAAAACTTGCATTTGGCATCGCGTAACTTGCACAAAGTTGCTATCGTAGAGCCAAAGCATGCTGATCCTTTATCACTCGTTCACTATCAAAATATTTTGGTTGGTAAAACAGCGATAGCGCAAATTGAGGAGATGCTCAAATGATACAAACCCGTAAAAATGAACATCGCCTATTAAGCATTTTGCTTGGCCCTGTAATTTCTGAAAAAGCAACTATGGTCGCTGATAAAAACGAACAAGTTGTTTTTGAAGTGGCTCGTGATGCAAATAAGTTGGAAATTAAAGGTGCCGTTGAAATGTTGTTCAAGGTTGAGGTTGAGTCGGTTCAGGTGGTCAATCAAAAAGGTAAGGCAAAGCGCTTTGGCCGTTTTGAAGGGCGTCGTAATCATGTGAAAAAAGCCTACGTTTCTTTGAAGCCGGGTCAAGAGATTAACTTTGAGTCGGAGGTTAAATAATGCCATTAATGAAAACTAAGCCGACGTCCCCAGGACGTCGCTCAATGGTAAAACTGGTTAATCCAGATTTACACAAAGGTAAACCATTTGCTCCGTTGCTCGAGCCACAGTTCCAACATGCCGGCCGTAACAATAACGGTCATATCACCACGCGTCATAAAGGTGGTGGACATAAGCATCACTATCGTATGGTTGATTTTAAGCGTAATGATAAAGATGGTATTCCAGCTAAGGTTGAGCGTTTAGAGTATGATCCGAACAGAAGCGCTAACGTAGCATTGATTTTGTTTGCTGATGGTGAAAGACGTTATGTTATCGCGGCAAAAGGCATGACAGTTGGCCAGGCAATCATGAATGGTTCAGAGGCGCCAATTAAGGCTGGTAATAATTTGCCAATCCGAAATATTCCAGTGGGTAGTACGATTCATTGTGTTGAAATCATGCCTGGCAAAGGTGCTCAAGTTGCTAGATCTGCTGGTGGTTCTGCGGTTCTTTTAGCTCGCGAAGGTATCTACGCTCAAGTAAGATTGCGCTCAGGCGAAGTTCGCCGAGTACACATTGAATGCCGTGCAACCATTGGTGAAGTAGGTAATGAAGAGCATTCATTGCGTCAAATTGGTAAAGCAGGTGCGAATCGTTGGCGTGGTATTCGCCCAACTGTTCGTGGTGTGGCTATGAATCCGGTCGATCACCCACATGGTGGTGGTGAAGGTCGTACTGGTGAGGGTCGCGTACCTGTATCTCCATGGGGAACCCCGACAAAGGGATATCGTACAAGACGTAATAAGCGTACTACGACAATGATCGTACAACGTCGTCAAAAACGTTAATCGATTGAGGAAATAAACATGACACGATCAGCTAAAAAAGGACCATTTTGTGACGTCAGCCTTGTAAAAAAGGTTGAGACTGCAGTGGCCATTAAAGACAAAAAGCCCATTAAAACATGGTCCAGACGTTCCACGATTCTGCCTGAATTTATCGGGCTGACGATTGCTGTGCATAACGGCCGTCAGCATGTACCGGTATATGTGTCAGAAAACATGGTAGGTCATAAACTCGGTGAATTTGCTTTGACTCGTACTTTTAAGGGTCATGCTGCCGATAAGAAAGCTAAGAAGTAAGGGGAAATGATGGAAACTAAAGCCATTCACCGTAGCGCTAGAATTAGTGCACAAAAGACTCGTTTGGTTGCGGACCAAATACGCGGATTGCCAATCTCACGAGCAATGAACATACTCGCTTTTAGCCCTAAGAAGGCCGCATTTATTGTGAAGAAAGTAGTTGAGTCAGCCATTGCAAATGCAGAGCACAATGCTGGAGCAGATATCGATGAGTTAAAAGTAAAGTCAATCACCGTTGATAAAGCTACATCTCTCAAGCGTTTTACTGCTCGCGCAAAAGGTCGCGGCAACAAAATTGAAAAACAAACTTGTCACATCACTGTGACTTTGAGTAATTAAGGAAGAGTCATGGGTCAAAAAATTAATCCCAATGGTTTCCGTTTAGCGGTTACTAAAAACTGGACTTCACGTTGGTACGCTGGCAATACAAATTTTGCAAGCATGCTACAAGAAGACATTGATGTACGTAACTACCTTAAAAAGAAGCTCAAAAATGCTTCCGTAAGTAAAGTTGTGATTGAGCGCCCAGCTAAAAATGCAAAAATAACTATCTTCAGCTCACGTCCAGGCGTGGTGATTGGTAAAAAGGGTGAAGACATTGAAGTTTTACGTAAAGAATTACAAAGGCGTATGGGAGTGCCCGTCCACGTCAACATCGAAGAAATCCGTAAGCCTGAAATTGATGCGCAGTTAATTGCAGACTCTATCACGCAACAGCTTGAAAAGCGTATTATGTTCCGTCGTGCGATGAAGCGTGCTATGCAAAGCGCAATGCGCTTAGGGGCTCAAGGAATCAAAATTATGAGCTCAGGACGATTAAACGGCGCTGAGATTGCGCGTCGTGAATGGTATCGCGAAGGTCGTGTTCCACTTCATACATTAAAAGCTGATATTGATTATGCAACATCAGAGGCTGAAACTACATACGGCATTATTGGTGTAAAAGTTTGGGTTTATAAAGGCGACACATTAGGGTCTGGAGTAGTAATTCCTGCAGCTCCTGTTGCTGAAGCGGAAGAAGATAAAAAGCCACGTCGTGCACCACGTGCCCCACGTAAAGCAGATGGCGCAACTACTGAAGACAAGCCAGAAGTTAAAGCCGCTGTTAAGCGTGTGCGTAAAGTTGTCAAGCCTGAAGATGCACCTAAGGCAGGAGAATAATTATGTTGCAACCAAAACGTCGTAAATATAGAAAAGAACAAAAAGGCCGTAATACTGGCAAAGCAACACGTGGAAGTTCTGTTGCCTTTGGCGATTTCGGTTTAAAAGCTATGGGTCGTGGAAGATTGACTGCGCGTCAAATTGAAGCTGCGCGTCGTGCGATGACTCGTCACATTAAACGTGGCGGTCGTATTTGGATTCGAATTTTCCCAGATAAGCCAATTTCAACTAAGCCAGCTGAAGTTCGTATGGGTAACGGTAAAGGTAATCCTGAGTATTACGTAGCTGAAATTCAGCCAGGTAAAGTATTGTATGAAATGGACGGTGTGGAAGAGTCCTTGGCGCGTGAAGCTTTTCGTTTAGCTTCAGCTAAGTTACCGATCCAAACGGCATTTGTTGTTCGTCAAATTGGCTCTTAAGCTGGAGAAAAGACATGGAAATGAAAGAACTATTGGCTAAAGATGTTAAAGGCCTCAACAACGAACTCTCAGAGTTATTAAAGGCGCAATTTAAATTGCGTATGCAAAAAGGTACGCAACAGTTGCAAGACTCAAGTCAGCTTAGTAAAACTAAGAAAGCGATTGCGCGTGTCAAAACAGCTTTGAATCAAAAGGCGGCTGAAAAATGAATAAAGAAACTCAATCTTTAAAAAGAACATTAGTTGGTCGCGTTGTTAGCGACAAAATGCAAAAGACGGTTACTGTCCTCGTAGAGAGAAAAGTAAAGCACGAATTGTATGGTAAATATTTTGGTGTTTCGAAGAAATATCATGCTCATGACGAATCAGACCAGATCAAGATTGGTGACACTGTTGAAATTTCTGAATCTAGACCAATGTCTAGAACAAAATCATGGGTGGTAACAAGAGTAGTAGAAGAATCAAAAGGCATTTAAAAAAGCTTGCAAGTTTTATTTAAGCTTGCTATAGTAGAGGGCTTCCTGTAATTTATCGCAAATTTATGCAGAATTGCAGGAATAAAGAGCGTTGCAAAAGCATTTATTAATCCGGGCTTAAGTTGTTTAAATAAACAATTAAAGCCCTTAACGGAACCAAGACTGATTGCCTTCGGGTATTTAAGTTGGGGATAAAAAAATGATTCAAACTGAAAGCAGACTACAGGTCGCTGATAATACTGGCGCCAGTGAAGTAATGTGCATTAAGGTCTTGGGTGGTTCCAAGCGCCGTTATGCAAGCATTGGCGACATTATTAAAGTAACCGTTAAATCCGCAGCTCCTAGAGGGCGCGTGAAAAAAGGTGATATTTACAACGCTGTCGTTGTACGTACAGCCAAGGGCGTCCGTCGCGCTGATGGATCTTTAATTAAATTTGATGCTAATGCGGCGGTTTTGCTGAATGCAAAATTAGAGCCAATTGGAACACGTATCTTTGGCCCTGTAACGCGTGAATTGCGTACAGAGCGTTTTATGAAGATTGTTTCATTAGCGCCTGAAGTGATCTAAGGAGAGGCCATGAAAAAGATTCGTAAAGGTGATCAGGTCATTGTTACTACTGGTCGCGACAAAGGTAAGCAAGGAACTGTTACTGCCATACTTGACCAAAAGATTTTGGTTGAAGGCATTAACCAGTACAAAAAAAATGTTAAGCCCAACCCAGCGGCGGGTGTAACAGGTGGTGTAATCGATAAAACGATGCCGATTCAAATTTCGAATGTGGCTCACATCGATGCAAATGGTAAGCCATCGCGTGTAGGTATTAAAGAAGTGGACGGTAAAAAAGTTCGTTTCTTGAAGACCACAGGTGCAACTTTAGCGGCTTAAGGGGAAGAAATATGACAACGAGATTTCAAGAGCACTATACAAAAACTGTTGTTGGCGAATTAACCGCAAAGTTTGGTTATAAGTCCGTAATGGAAGTGCCGCGCATTACAAAAATTACCCTTAATATGGGTTTAGGCGAAGCTGTTGCCGATAAAAAAGTAATTGAGCATGCCGTGGGCGATTTAACAAAGGTGGCTGGTCAAAAGCCTGTTGTTACTGTTGCTAGAAAAGCGATTGCTGGATTTAAGATTCGTCAAGGTTATCCAATTGGTGCAATGGTAACTTTACGTGGTCAAAGAATGTATGAGTTTTTAGATCGTTTTATTACCGTTGCATTACCTCGTGTGCGTGATTTTCGTGGTGTATCTGGAAAAGCTTTTGACGGCCGTGGAAATTACAACATTGGCGTTAAAGAGCAGATTATTTTCCCGGAAATTGAATACGACAAAATCGATGCTTTGCGTGGATTAAACATCAGTATCACTACAACCGCTAAAACAGATGATGAAGCAAAAGCTTTGTTAGCGGCCTTTAAATTTCCTTTCCGTAACTAAGAGGTTAACGTGGCTAAACTTTCATTAATTGAGCGCGAAAAAAAACGTACAAAGACTGTTGCTAAATTTGCCGTAAAACGCGCAGAGTTAAAAGCAATCATTGAAGATACCTCTAAGTCTGAGGAAGAGCGCTATGACGCGCGTTTAAAGTTACAAGCTTTACCTCGTAACGCTAGCCCCACTCGCCAACGTAACCGTTGTGCTTTGACTGGACGTCCACGTGGCACATTCCGTAAATTCGGTTTGGGTCGCGGCAAGATCCGTGAGATTGCCTTTAGGGGTGAAATTCCGGGCGTTACTAAAGCCAGCTGGTAATAGTAGAGATTAGGAGAAATTATGAGCTTTACCGATCCAATCGCAGATATGTTAACCCGGATTCGCAATGCGCAAGCAGTGCAAAAGCCAGGTGTAACAATGCCATCATCTAAATTAAAAGTTGCTATTGCAAATGTTTTAAAAGATGAGGGTTATATCGATAGTTTTGATATCGTGGGTGAAACCGCGAAACCTGTTTTAAGTATTACCCTGAAATACTATGCTGGTCGTCCAGTTATTGAGCGCATTGAGCGCGTTTCAAAGCCCAGCTTACGTATTTACAAAGGTCGTCACGACATACCTGAAGTTATGAATGGTTTAGGCGTGGCAATTATTTCAACCCCACAAGGTTTGATGACTGATCGTAAAGCTCGCGCTAATGGCGTGGGTGGCGAAGTTATCTGCTATGTCGCCTAAGGAGAACGAATATGTCACGTGTTGGTAAATCGCCTATTCAAGTTCCTACTGGTGCAGAGATTCAAATTGCTGGAGCATTGCTTACGGTAAAGGGCCCACTTGGCACCTTGACCCATAACTTGCATCCACTAGTTTCTTTGAAGCAGGAAGCAGGATCATTACAAGTTACTTGCAATGATGAGTCTCGTGAATCAAATGCTCTATCTGGAACTACCCGTGCCCTTGTGAATAACATGGTTACTGGTGTTACTAAGGGTTTTGAGCGCAAATTAAATTTAATTGGTGTGGGTTATCGTGCAGCAGCACAAGGTAAGTCTTTAAAGCTTCAACTTGGTTTTTCTCATGATGTAATTTATGAGTTACCAGAGGGCGTAAAAGCAGAGACTCCTACTCAAACTGAAATCATTATTAAGGGCGCCAACAAGCAACAAGTTGGACAAGTAGCCGCTGAAGTTCGTTCTTACAGAACTCCTGAGCCTTATAAAGGTAAGGGCGTACGTTATAGCGATGAAGTGGTTCTCATTAAAGAAACAAAGAAGAAGTAATCGAGGCCGAATATGATGAACAAAAAAGAATCCCGTATCCGTCGTTCACGCCAGACACGTATCAAGATTGCAGAACTCGCAGTACCTCGAGTTGCTATCATGCGTACCAATCTGCATATCACTGCTCAACTTTTCAGTTCTTGTGGAACAAAAGTTTTGGCAGCGGCTTCGACAATGGAAAAAGAATTACGTAGTAGCTTAACAAATGGTGGCAATAGCAATGCTGCAAAAGAAATTGGCAAACTAATTGCTGAGCGTGCATTAAAAGCTGGTGTTACAGAAGTAGCTTTTGATCGTTCAGGTTTTCGTTATCACGGACGCGTTAAAGCTTTAGCAGAAGCCGCTCGTGAAGCTGGACTGAAGTTCTAAGAGCAGATTAAGTAAAGGTCAAGGAAAAGAACATGGCAAAAATGCAAGCAAAGATGGCAGCAGAAGAGCGTGATGATGGTTTACGCGAAAAAATGATTGCTGTTAACCGCGTAACTAAAGTGGTTAAAGGTGGTCGTATTTTAGGTTTTGCTGCTTTAACTGTAGTTGGTGATGGTGATGGCCGAATTGGCATGGGCAAAGGAAAATCTAAAGAAGTTCCAGTTGCCGTGCAAAAAGCAATGGACGAAGCTCGTCGTAAGATGATCAAGGTTCCACTCCGTCAAGGCACACTTCAACATTCTGTAATCGGTGAACACGGCGCGTCTCGCGTTTTGATTTCTCCTGCAAAAGAAGGTACTGGAGTGATTGCAGGTGGTCCAATGCGTGCAATATTTGATGTAATGGGCGTTACAAACGTGGTTGCAAAGTCGATTGGTTCAACAAATCCATACAACATGGTTAGAGCAACGATCAATGGCTTAAGCAAGATGAGCACGCCTTCAGAGATTGCTGCTAAACGTGGCAAGTCAATCGAAGAAATTTTAGGTTAAGTGAATCGAGAATAAACATGACTGAAAAGAAAACCGTAAAAATTAAATTAGTTCGTAGCCTGATCGGCACACGTGAAAGCCATCGTGCAACAGTCCGTGGCCTTGGTCTTGGTCGTGTTAATACAACATCTGAATTAGAGGACACGCCAGCTGTACGCGGCATGATGAATAAAGTGTCTTATCTTATTAAAGAATTAAATTAAGCCATTAATTGACAGAGGAAATGATGGAATTAAATAACTTAAAACCTGCTGCTGGCGCAAAACATGCAAAACGTCGTGTTGGGCGTGGAATTGGTTCTGGCCTTGGTAAAACTGCTGGTCGTGGACACAAGGGACAAAAGTCTCGTTCAGGTGGCTTTCATAAAGTTGGATTTGAGGGCGGTCAAATGCCTTTATATCGCCGCTTGCCTAAGCGTGGATTTGTATCATTGACACGCCGTCACGTTGGTGAAATCACATTAACAGATATTGAGCGTTTGAATGTATCTGAAATTGACTTAGTTGTACTTAAGCAAAATGGCTTAGCAAATGAACAGATTAAATCAGTAAAAGTAATTAAAACTGGTGAGTTGACAAAAGCTGTAACATTAAAAGGCTTAACAGCCACTGCAGGCGCGCGTGCCGCGATTGAAGCTGTTGGTGGTAAATTGGTTGAGGAAGTGTAATTAATGGCAACCTCTTCTCCAACCGCTTCTAGCCTGATGAAGTCAGGAAACAAATTTGGCGATTTAAAAAATCGTCTGTTGTTTCTCGTCATGGCATTAGTGGTTTATAGAGTAGGCGCACATATTCCAGTACCTGGAATTGATCCGAACCAATTAGCAAGTCTATTTAATGACGCTAAAGGTGGGATTTTGGGAATGTTTAACTTATTCTCAGGTGGAGCATTATCCCGTTTTACCATTTTTGCATTAGGTATCATGCCTTACATTTCTGCGTCGATTATTATGCAATTGCTGACAGTGGTGATTCCTACATTTGAGGCGATTAAAAAAGAAGGTCGTTCAGGGCAAAGAAAAATAACGCAATATACGCGATATGCCACCCTTGGATTAGCTACTTTTCAGGCATTAGGTATTGCAATAGCGCTTGAGTCACAAGCTGGACTGGTCACCGATCCAGGATCTATTTTCCGCCTGACTACAGTTGTTACCTTGGTTACTGGAACGATGTTTCTCATGTGGTTAGGAGAGCAAGTCACGGAGCGTGGATTGGGTAATGGTATTTCAATCATCATCTTTGCTGGTATTGCCTCTGGTTTACCAAACGCTTTAGGCGGATTATTAGAGTTGGTGCGTACGGGCTCAATGAGTATTATTTCATCTATATTAGTAGTTTTGGTTGTGGCTGCAGTAACTTATTTTGTCGTATTTGTTGAGCGTGGCCAACGCCGTATATTGGTTAATTATGCCAAGCGTCAAGTTGGTAACAAGGTTTATGGCGGACAATCATCCCATTTACCATTGAAGTTGAACATGGCGGGTGTAATTCCTCCCATCTTTGCATCTTCAATCATCTTGTTCCCTGCAACGATTGCTCAGTGGTTTACTGCTGGTGAAAACACGAACATGTTCTCACGTTTTATTAAAGACTTATCAAGCACCTTACAACCTGGTCAGCCTGTTTATATTATTTTGTACGCAACTGCGATTATTTTCTTTTGTTTTTTCTACACAGCTCTAGTGTTTAATAGCCGTGAGACATCAGATAACTTGAAAAAAAGCGGAGCATTTGTACCTGGCATACGTCCCGGAGATCAAACTGCTAAGTACATTGATAAAATTTTAGCTAGATTAACTCTTGCAGGCGCAGCTTACATTACCTTAGTTTGTTTATTGCCAGAGTTTTTAGTATTGAATTGGCAAGTACCTTTTTATTTTGGCGGCACGTCATTGCTAATTATTGTTGTTGTAACAATGGATTTTATGGCGCAAGTGCAGTCATATCTGATGCAACAACAATATGATTCATTAATGAAAAAAGCGAATTTTAAAATGGGTCCAGGCGTCTAAATATGGCTAAAGATGATGTCATACAGATGGCTGGCGAAATTGTAGAGAATTTACCGAATGCGATGTTTCGGGTGAAGTTGGAAAATGGACATGTAGTTTTGGGACATATTTCCGGAAAGATGCGGATGCACTATATTCGTATTCTTCCTGGTGATAAGGTTACTGTGGAGATGACTCCATACGACCTAACGCGTGCACGAATTATTTTTCGTGCCAAGTAGTACGAATTGGAGAGGGGTTAGTCATGAAAGTATTGGCATCAGTTAAATGTATTTGCCGTAACTGCAAGATCATTAAGCGTAAAGGCGTATTACGTGTGATTTGTTCATCAGATCCACGTCATAAGCAGCGTCAAGGTTAAGTAGATTAATTTAGAGGAATTTATATGGCACGTATCGCCGGGGTAAACATCCCCAACCATAAACATACCGTTATCGGATTAACTTCGATTTTCGGGATTGGCATCACTCGCGCTAGACAAATTTGCGAAGCTTCGAGTGTTCCTGAGTCCAAAAAAGTCAAAGATTTGACTGATTCAGACTTGGAAAAAATTCGTGAGCAAGTAGGTTTATTTGCCACTGAGGGAGATCTTCGTCGAGAAGTAACGATGAATATTAAACGCCTCATGGACTTGGGCTGTTATCGTGGCGTTCGTCACCGTAAAGGTCTTCCGGTTCGTGGTCAGCGTACTAAGACAAATGCACGCACACGCAAAGGTCCGCGTAAAGCAGGCATTGCGCTCAAGAAATAATAGGAAAGCGGAACTTATATGGCAAAACCACAACAAGCGAATGCAACAAGAGTTCGCAAGAAGGTTAAAAAGAATATTGCTGACGGCATTGCACACGTGCATGCTTCATTCAACAATACCATTGTTACGATCACTGATCGTCAAGGAAATGCTCTTTCTTGGGCTACTTCTGGCGGACAGGGCTTCAAAGGCTCAAGAAAATCTACACCATTTGCTGCTCAGGTTGCAGCGGAAGTTGCTGGTAAAGCAGCCATTGAATGTGGTATTAAAAATTTAGAAGTTCAAATCAAGGGTCCTGGTCCTGGTCGTGAGTCAGCTGTTAGAGCTCTTAACGGTTTAGGTATCAAGATTACTGAGATTCAGGATGTGACACCAGTTCCGCATAATGGTTGTCGCCCTCCTAAGCGTCGTCGCATTTAAGTCTTTAAACGCGATTTTTTAAATTAAGCCCACCGTTCAAATATATACATTTGAACTTACCCACTGTGAAAACAGCGGCAAAGAAAGGAAATACACGTGGCACGTTATATAGGCCCTAAGGCTAAATTATCACGTCGGGAAGGTACCGACTTATTTTTAAAAAGCGCTCGTCGTCCACTTGCTGATAAATGCAAGTTAGATAGCAAGCCAGGTCAACATGGCCGTACATCTGGAGCTCGTACTTCAGATTATGGCAATCAGTTGCGCGAAAAGCAAAAAGTGAAAAGAATGTATGGCATTCTTGAGCGTCAATTTAGACGTTACTTTGCAGAAGCTGATCGCCGCAAAGGTAATACTGGTGAAACATTATTGTCCTTATTGGAGTCACGTTTAGATAATGTGGTTTATCGCATGGGGTTCGGATCAACTCGTTCTGAGGCAAGACAATTAGTGTCTCATAAAGCAATTGTAGTGAATGGTGATGTTGTGAACATTCCTTCAATGCAAGTGAAGCCAGGTGACATTGTTGCCATCCATGAGAAAGCAAAAAAACAAACTCGTGTTCAAGAAGCCTTGACGTTAGCGCAACAAATTGGACCTGCAAGTTGGGTTAGCGTTGACGCCACTAAATTAGAAGGAACATTTAAAAAAGTTCCTGACCGTGATGAACTTAGTGGTGATATCAACGAAAGCTTGATTGTCGAACTTTATTCACGTTAATTGAGGCATCCCTAAGGAAAATATATGCAAACAACACTGCTGAAGCCCAAAATTATTTCTGTAGAAGCAATTGGCCCTAATCAGGCAAAAGTCGTTATGGAGCCATTTGAACGTGGCTATGGCCACACTCTTGGTAATGCATTACGTCGTGTACTTTTATCTTCAATGGCTGGTTATGCACCAACTGAAGTAAGTATAGGTGGGGTAGTACATGAGTACTCCACATTAGACGGCGTTCAAGAAGACGTTGTTAATTTATTACTCAATTTAAAAGGTATTGTATTTAAGCTTGAGTCACGTGATGAAGTTACAGTCATGTTGCGTAAAGAAGGACCTTGCATCGTTACTGCTGCTGATATTGATTTACCGCATGATATTACATTAATTAATCCAGAGCACGTGATTGCAAATTTATCTGCAGGTGGTAAGTTAGATATGCAAATTAAGATTGAAAAAGGTCGCGGTTATGTACCTGGTAACCAACGTCACTACTCAGATGAAAACACCAAGTTAATTGGTCGTATTGTTTTGGATGCATCATTTAGTCCAATCAAACGTGTTAGTTATGCTGTTGAGTCTGCTCGTGTAGAACAACGTACTGACCTAGACAGACTGGTAATGACAATTGAAACTAACGGAGTTATTACTCCTGAAGAAGCCATTCGTCAATCAGCTGGAATCTTAGTAGATCAACTCGTAGTCTTTGCCGCGTTAGAAAATAACCAAGTTATGGGTGATGTTCAGTCTGCCCGTTCACCGATGGTTGATCCAATGTTGTTGCGTCCTGTAGATGATTTAGAGTTAACAGTACGTTCAGCGAATTGCTTAAAAGCTGAAAACATTTATTACATTGGTGATTTAATTCAACGCTCTGAAAATGAGTTGTTAAAGACTCCTAATTTGGGACGTAAATCCCTTAATGAAATTAAAGACGTTTTAGCTGCTCGCGGATTAACTTTAGGAATGAAGTTAGAAAGCTGGCCTCCAACAGGTCTAGAGAAATAATAGAAAGGAAGTATCATGCGTCACGGAAACGGACTGCGTAAGCTCAATCGTACATCTTCCCATCGTTTAGCGATGTTGCGTAATATGTCTAATTCATTGTTACAACATGAGTTAATTAAGACAACATTACCAAAAGCTAAAGAGTTGCGTCGTGTTGTAGAGCCATTAATTACGCTTGGTAAAAAAGATAATTTAGCGAATCGTCGTTTAGCGTTTAACCGCTTACGTGATCGTGAAATGGTTACTAAACTCTTCACTGAATTAGGCCCACGTTATGCTGCACGTCCAGGTGGTTACACTCGAATCCTTAAATTTGGATTCAGGGTTGGTGACAATGCACCAATGGCTCTTGTTGAGTTAGTTGATCGTCCGGCAATGGATGAAACTGAGGCAGTTGAAGCAGAGTAAATTGACGATGTAAACCAAAAAGCCAGGCTCAAATTGACCCTGGCTTTTTTGTTCTGCAAACCATAGAAAACTCTGACACAATAAGGTACTAGATACCATCATATGAACATACATCAGCCTATCATTGTTACGGTTAGTTTTCCAAGCAAAGAAATTGCATTAGAAATAGCCAAACAGTTAATTGAAAAACAATTAATTGCTTGCGCACAATTTTCTGCTGTCGAAAGTTTGTATCGCTGGCAGAATCAGCTAGAAAACAGTCAAGAGGTGATGATGCATGCCAAATCGATTCACACCTATTGGCCTGCAATACAAGCTTG
Organism: Polynucleobacter sp. SHI8; assembly: GCF_027944005.1. NCBI lineage: Bacteria > Pseudomonadati > Pseudomonadota > Betaproteobacteria > Burkholderiales > Burkholderiaceae > Polynucleobacter > Polynucleobacter sp. SHI8. The sequence goes on from NZ_AP027204.1 coordinate 78,220, forward strand.
CGTCAAAGAATTTCATCCATATGAGATTCCTGAAATAATCGCAACTCCAATACTTGAAATTGAAGCCACTTATTTACATTGGATGTTAGAGGAGTTAGGACAATCAGGGCAGCAGTTGTATGTTTAAAAACTATCTGAAACACCTGCTCATTTTTGTATTAAGTACCTTGACATTAATTAGTCATGGGAAAGAGTACTTGAGACCTGAGGAAGCTTTTCAAGTTCGTGGCCAATTAACTCAACAGGGTTTAGAAATTACGTTTGATAACTCAAAAGGGTATTACATTTATCAAGATTCAATTCAAGTAAATACTAAATTAGATGGACTTTTAACCTTATTAAAACCCGAACAATTACCTGTTCCTCACGAAAAATTTGATGATAATTTTCAGAAAATAGTGAGGACATATGACGGCATTATTAGTTATCGATTTAATGCCAACAGTCTGCCAAAACAAATACCCCTTTACTTAGAAATACAAGTACAGGGCTGTGCAGAAAAAGGTATTTGCTATCCCCCAATGACACGGTATATGCAAATCGTTCAATATGATTCTATCGTTCAATCGGTAGCATCTGCTGAGCAATTATTGCCTAGCAACAATGAAACAACAACATCTTGGTGGGAAGCAAAAGATGATTTAAATGCTTTAAACAGATTACTAGGGAGTACCTCTACGCCAGTATTGCTTGGAATATTTTTTATGTTGGGACTTGGGTTGGCATTTACGCCATGTATGTTGCCGATGTTGCCGATTTTATCGAGTATTGTTTTTGGTGCAACATCGGGTCAGCAGCCATCTCGAAAAAAATCATTGACCCTTGCTAGCCTATACGTACTTGGAATGGCTTTAGCCTTTAGTCTCGCCGGAATGGCAACTGCCTGGTTTGGTGCTGGAGTTTCTAGCGTATTACAAAACCCAATTGTAGTTATCGGCTTTGGATTACTAATGATTGGATTATCAGCAAGCTTAATGGGGATGTATGAACTCAGGTTGCCTCACGCTTGGAATCAAATGGTACATCAGTGGATGGATCAACACCAAGGCGGAAGTTTATTTGGAGTATTTATGCTTGGGGCGTTGTCGAGCTTAATCGCAAGCCCTTGCGTCACAGCCCCATTAGCGGGTGTACTTACATTTATAGCTCAAAGTGGAAAAGTAGAATTAGGTGGACTCATTTTATTTGCTATGGCCTTAGGCATGGGGGTGCCATTATTACTCTTTGCGATTGGGGCAAGAAGTTTGGTACCCAAAGCTGGTTCTTGGATGGTGCGAGTCCAACGCGTTTTAGCAATTTTATTAATAGGGTTTGCCTTGTGGATGATGTATCCCGCTGTGAGTAGTTTGATCAGCGGACCTAGGCAAGTAGGTACCAAAGAAATTGGTGGACTAGATTATCAAGTGGTAACCTCGTTAGATGGGCTCAAACAATCGATCAGCCTATTAACGAAAGAACAAGATGGGGTTTTTATTACCTACTATGCTGATTGGTGCGTTAGCTGCAAAGAGATAGACAAAATAGTTTTGAGTAATCAAGATATAAAAAACCAATTACAAAACTTTAAAAGAATTGAAGTAGATGTCACGACCTCAGGAATCAATGAAAAAGAACTATTAAATGAGTACCAATTATTTGGCCCACCAGCATTTATTTTTATTAACGCGCAAGGTCAGGAAGTTGAGAAGCTCAGAGTAGTTGGAATTATTTCACCGGAAAAACTGCAAGAAAAATTAAGATTACTTCGACAGAAGTAATCTTGCAGCATCTAAAGCGAAATAAGTGAGGATGCCATCAGCACCCGCTCTTCGAAAAGCCATTAAAGATTCCATCATGACTTGATCGTGATCCAGCCAATTGTTTTGTGACGCAGCTTTGATCATCGTATATTCCCCACTCACCTGATAGGCGAAGGTGGGATATCCAAAGGTATCTTTAACGCGGCGCACGATATCTAAATAAGGCATACCTGGCTTAATCATGACCATATCAGCACCTTCAGAAATATCAAGAGCGACTTCACGAATTGCTTCATCGGAATTACAAAAGTCCATTTGATAGGTTTTTTTATTGCCTTTACCTAAGTTGCCTGAAGAGCCGACGGCATCTCGAAAAGGACCATAAAAAGCAGACGCATATTTTGCGGAATACGCCATGATTTGGGTATGAATAAAACCTTCAGACTCTAAGCCATCACGGATTTCGATAATACGACCATCCATCATATCGGAGGGTGCCACAATATCAGATCCAGCTCTTGCCTGACAAATTGCCTGTTGCACCAAGACTTCCGTTGTTTCTTCATTGAGCACATAACCTGATTCGTCAATCAGGCCATCTTGGCCATGACTGGTGTATGGATCTAGAGCAACGTCCGTCATAATGCCTAATTCAGGGAAGTGATCTTTGAGAGTTTTTACAGCATTGGGTACGAGACCATTTGGATTAAAAGCTTCAGCACCATCCAGTGTTTTTAATGATGAATCAATAACCGGAAATAGGGCCATCACAGGAATACCTAAATCTACACATTGCTTTGCGGTTTCTAACAAGATATCGACGGATTGTCTTTCGACCCCAGGCATTGAAGGTACAGCCTCTCGGCGTCCTTTGCCCTCAAGCACAAAAACAGGATATATAAAATTTCTAGGAGACAAGTCTGTTTCTTGAATCAAGGCTCTTGACCATTGATTTAGGCGAGCCCTGCGGGGGCGGTGTAAAGGATATTGTAAAGACGTAGAGCAAGAAGTATTTGACATAAATAAGCCTTTAATTAATTAACCATTTACAGACAAGTTCATCCGCCTGTTCGAGACCAATTCGTTTGGTGCTTGAAAATAATTGTGCAGTGAGTTCGCCAAAATGTGGGTGAAAATCATTTAAGGATTTTAATTCATCTTTAACAGCTTTCATCACTAGGGATTTTTCTGATAAATTTAATTTGTCACATTTTGTAATCAACAAGTGGACTGGTTTACCCGTTGGACAAAACCACTCCAACATATTTCGATCGAGGTCTGTGATGCCCCTTCTGGAGTCAACAATCAGCACCATCCCGCGTAGCTGATTTCTTTCTTGTAAGTACTTACTTAGCAAATTTTCCCAATGAGCCTGTACTTTCCGATCAACTTTTGCATAACCATAACCTGGTAAATCCACTAAATGACCTAAGATAAGTTCCTTATCTGGTATACAAAAAAAGTTAATATGTTGGGTTCGACCGGGGGTTTTACTTGCAAAAGCAAGGCGTTTTTGGGAGCAAAGCACATTAATTGCAGTCGATTTTCCAGCGTTTGACCTTCCCGCAAAAGCAATTTCCGGGAGGGGGTCCTTGGGTAAGTCGGCTAGATGATTGACCGTAACAAAAAACTTGGCTTGTTGAAGCTTTGACATAAATGATCGAAAAATTGAAGCTATTGTAAAATTACGTATATAAAATAAAGAAATCTCTAAACACTATTATGCGCTTATCACTTATGTTAAAAAATATTATTCAAAACTTGACTGTATTTGTCTTTATTGCTTTTTTAGGTGCAACTGCACAACTTCAAGCAAGTGAGCCATCCGCAAAGCCTGCAAAACCAGACATTTCTGCTGGTGAGGCTTTGTATTCCAATGGAGATAGCGCAAGAGGGATTACGGCTTGTGTTGGGTGTCATGGCGCCAATGGCAATAGCGGCTCAGGAACTTGGCCAAAACTTTCCGCACAAAATGCAACGTATTTAGCGACACAACTCGCACACTTCAAATCAGGCGAGCGCGCAAATCCAGTCATGATGGGTATGTCTATGCTTCTCACTGAAGCTGATATGAAAAATGTGTCAGCATATTTAGAAAAACAAACCCATAAACCAGGTACTGCGAGAAACAAAGATACGATCGAACTTGGTAAGAGTATTTATCGTGGCGGAATTGCTGCGAAAAATGTTCCGGCATGTGCCTCATGTCATGGCCCTTCTGGCTCAGGCATCCCTGTTCAATATCCACGCGTAGGTGGACAGTGGGCAGAATATACACAATCACAATTAGTTACCTTTAGAAGTGGTGAGCGTAAAAACGCACAGATGAATACCATCGCTGCGAAGTTAAACGATAAAGAAATGCAAGCGGTTGCAGACTATATCGCTGGACTACAATAACCTGATTTGAGTTACCAAAATGAGGGCTTAGCCCTCATTTTTTTTGGGCAAAAGATGCTCACCTGAAAACAAGCTTTGAACTGTTTCACGCTCGCGGATGAGATAGGACGTCTGATCACTGACCATTACCTCAGCAGCTCTTGGCCTTGTATTGTAATTAGATGACATGGAAGAGCCATAGGCACCAGCAGAAAGAATCATGAGGACATCATCCTGCTCGACGGCAAGTGACCGATTTTTTCCAAGCCAATCACCTGTTTCACAAACAGGACCAACAACATCATAGATCTCTTGGGGAATGGATTTTTGTAGTATCGGTTCGATATGATGAAAAGCTTCATACATTGCAGGCCGCATTAAGTCATTCATTGCGGCATCGACGATACAGAAATTTTTGGCTTCAGTTGGTTTTAAATACTCAACCTTAGTCAAAAGAAGACCTGCATTACCCACTAGAGAACGACCAGGTTCAAAAATAATTTCTAAATGACCAAATCCTTTAGATTCAATATGATTTAACAAGGTATTAGCAAAATCAGTAATATTTGGGGCTACATCCCCACCATAATCAATTCCAAGACCACCACCAATATCGAGATGATGAATTTCAATACCGCGTTTGCCAAGGTCCTCAATCAACATAAAGACTCGATCAAGGGCATCGATATAGGGGGCAATGTCCAAAATTTGAGATCCTATATGGCAATCAATCCCGATAATTTTGCAATGCGACATGCTTTTAGCTGTCAAGTAAGTTTCAATGACAGATTCGTAAGCAATCCCAAATTTATTATCTTTTAATCCGGTAGAAATATAAGGGTGAGTTTTTGCATCTACATCAGGATTAACACGAAGTGAGATAGGTGCAATTAAATTGTGCTGTTGGGCGATATCATTGATGCGGGTGAGTTCAGGGATTGATTCCACATTAAAACATTTGACACCAACCTGTAAAGCTCGAGATATTTCTGAAACGGATTTACCCACCCCAGAAAAAACACATACGGCAGGTGAAGCACCGGCAGCGATGACACGCTCTAATTCTCCACCGCTTACGAGATCAAAGCCAGCACCCAGACCTGCAAATAAATCTAGAATCGCCAAATTACTATTGGATTTCATTGCAAAATGAACCCTAGCCCTACGGCTACCATCAGTCCGTAAGCAAGCCTTTTCATAAGCAGCAAAAGCTTCAATCAGCGCTTGTTTGCTATAGACATAGCAAGGTGTACCGAACTCTTGGGCAATACTGACCAGAGAAACATTTTCAGCGAACCATGCTTGGTTTTTTAATTGAAATCCAAGAAGCTTAGGTAATTGATCCATAAAAATTAGGGCTTATTCGAAGGGGTAGTTTGAGGTGCTGATGGTGTAGGAAACTGAATCCCTACGGGTTCGACTTTCGTGGGTTTCTCTGGCTTTGGAGGGGGCGGCGGTAAATACAATGGTCCCCTAACCCCACAAGCAGTAAGGGTTATTAAAAGAATGCCACCTAAGCCAAGAAGAAAACTAAAATGTAATTTTGCAAATTGTTTCATGATTCCCATATTATGAAGCCAAATGCGTTCACTATTGAAAAAGACTGAGATATGTTGCCAACTAAAGTTGAAAAAATTACCGATTCAGAGTTTAAAAATTTAGCGGGAATTGCTCTCGATAAAATTGAAAACGAACTTGAGCGCCTATTTGAAAGCACAGATTTTGATGTGGATTTGGAAAGGCAAGCGAGTGTCTTAAATATTTCTTTTCCAAATAAGACGGTGATCGTAATAAATCTGCAAACTCCTTTACATGAATTATGGGTTGCCGCAAAGGAGGGTGGATTTCATTTTAAGTGGGCTGGAACAAAATATCAGCCCTTATGGCTTGACACAAAAACGAATGAAGAGTTTTACGCTGCCGTCTCCAGATATATCTCAACTCAGGGTGCTATCAGTTTTGCAGTGAAAGATTAAGAGCTAAAGCGCATAAATTCGCTACGGGCAAAACGGTCTGTCATGCCCGCTATATAGTGCGCGATACGTCGATGAGGATGATTGATATCCTGCGTTCTAAAGTGCGCAGGAATTTCATGAGGATTTTCTAGAAAAAAACTAAACATAAATTCAATTTGTGCCGCGGCTCCTTGAGTTACATCAACCACCCTTGGATGCCGATATAAATTTTTAAATAGAAAGCTTTTCAATTCGACAACTTGATTTTTCATCGAGTCTGAAAATGAAATCAATGGAGGTAAATGTCGCACATCGTCGATGGACTTCGGTTGATACTGTTCTATCAGTAATTTGGAGTTGTTGACCAAGTCATCAATCAGTACATGAATCATATGTCGGATGACCTCATGTCGTAGCCTTCTTCCCTCAAGATTAGGATACATCTTAAGAACAATTTGTCGTCTAGTATTCCATAATTCAGTCTCATTCAGAGACGGCATTTCTAACAAACCAGAACGAATCCCATCATCAATATCATGATTACTGTAGGCGACTTCATCGGCAATATTGGCTAATTGAGCCTCAAGGCTGGGCTGAAGATTATTCTCGAATCGATCAGCGAGATTGCCCAACCATTCGCCATGGATACGGATATTTTTCCGTGACACATGTTTTAAGATTCCCTCACGCGTTTCATAAGATAAATTAAGACCATTAAATGTCGGGTATCTTTCCTCGAGCTCATCAACCACCCATAAACTTTGAAGGTTATGCTCAAAACCATCATGTTGATGCATACAGGCATTTAAAGCATCTTGACCAGCGTGCCCAAAAGGCGTGTGTCCAAGATCATGCGCAAGAGATATTGCCTCGACTAAATCCTCATTGAGTTGTAGGCGTCTTGCAATAGCCCGCCCGATCTGGGCCACTTCTAGGCTATGCGTTAGACGTGTACGAAAGTCATCACCCTCATGATTTAAAAAAACTTGGGTTTTGTATTCTAAGCGCCGAAATGCAGCGCAATGAAGAATGCGGTCCCGATCCCTTTGAAATGGGTTTCTACCTGATTTAGTGGGTTCCGATGGCTCCGTATGAACTCTACCCAAAGAGGTTTGTGCTTGCGCACTATATGGCGCTAGCTCTAAGCTCATGTTGCTCCAAAGCGCTTTAAAACGGCTTCAATGGTTGCATTAGGAACTTTTTGTACATTGGCTTGCCCGAGTTTTTCTAGGACAACGTACTTAATAGTTCCTAGCTCGGCCTTTTTATCATGAGACATCAAATCTAAGTATTTCCCAACGGGCCAAACTGGAGGTGATATTGGTAAATGAAGAGCGGCAATCATATGCGTTAGTCTCTCAACTTCTTGCGCAGTAATATAGCCTAGCTCCTTGGATAATTCAGTAGCGATAACCATTCCGCAACCCACCGCCTCACCGTGTAACCAGTCACCATAACCCATTCCTGCTTCGATGGCATGTCCAAAGGTATGGCCAAAGTTTAAATGAGCACGAATGCCGATTTCTTTTTCATCAGCAGCTACAACAGCCGATTTGATTTCACAAGATCTTAATACAGCATGTTCCATTGCTGATAGGTCACAAGCATTCAGTTCCGAGATATGAGATTCAATCCAGGATAAAAAGGTAGCATCGGCGATTGCACCATGTTTAACAACTTCCGCAAGACCAGCAGCAAGTTCTTTCGGCGGGAGAGTGGTTAGTGTGCGTAAATCAGCAATGACGGCTACAGGTTGATGAAACGCACCAATCATGTTTTTTCCCAACGGGTGATTGATACCCGTCTTACCACCTACTGATGAATCTACTTGAGAAAGGAGGGTTGTCGGTATTTGTATAAAAGCAATACCTCGCATAAAAGAAGCTGCAGCAAAACCTGCCATATCACCAATAACACCACCACCAAGAGCGATGATGGTACTTTTACGGTCAGCACCAGCTGCCATTAAGCCATTAAAAATAAGTTGTAAAGTTTCCCAGTTTTTATGAGCTTCACCATCAGGAATGATGACCCTGACCACTTGTTGACCAATTTGCTTTAAGGACTTTTCAACTTGATCAGCATATAAAGGGGCAATTGTGGGGTTGGTAACAATAATGCTTAGATGACCACGCACATGTGGAGCAAATAATTCATGATTTTGAATAAGATTTTCACCAATGTAAATTGGATAGGAGCGATTACCTAGATCAACCTGTAATGTGTTCATGAATCTAACTCCAGTTGCATCACTAATTTGTTGGTTAATTGGGTAACATTCGGCTTACCGGTTTCTATCGTTTGATGCGCTATAGACGAGTATAGAGGGTCACGTATTTCAAATAGCTCTTTAAAGCGCTTTTGAGGGTCAGCAGTATTGAGTAAGGGCCTACCTTTGTCATTTCTTGTCCTAATCCAAAGTTCATGAGGGTTTGCGCGCAAATAAATAACATAACCGTTGTCATGCAGTAACGAGCGGTTTTCAGGCATTAAGACACTGCCACCGCCTGTGGCTAAAACAATATCTTCCAATTGAGTTAAGTCTTTAATGACAGCAGCCTCTCTTTTTCGAAAACCTTCCTCACCTTCCATTTCAAAAATAGTAGGAATTTTTACACCACAGCGTTTTTCAATTTCATGATCGCTATCAAAAAAAGTTTTTCCGAGTCGTTTAGCCAAGGTTTTGCCAACGGTAGATTTGCCAGCCCCCATGAGGCCAATGAGATATATATTTTTAGGAACAGATTTCATACATCAATTTTACGCAGGGTCGAGACAGAATCAAAATTTTTGTTCATTTTCTAATTTTGACCATTGTGATCAATCAATGTAGGCGTTAAAAATATTAATAATTCATTTTTATCATTTATTTTTTCAGTATGCTGAAATAACCGTCCAATGATTGGTAAGTCACCAAGAAATGGAACCTGAACGGTTTCTTCTCGTTCGACAGTAATAAACACACCACCGATCATGACCGTGCCACCTTCCTCAACCATCAGCGAAGACTTTAAAGCCCTTGTATTCACTGAGTGCCCATTCCCAAATTGCTTGCCTAGGGAATCTTTGGATATTTCAACATCAAGCTTGATGTATTCTGGGCGTATTTCGGGGATGACCGCAAGCCTCAAATTCACCTTTCGAAAATGAACCTTAGACCCTTCTTTTGAATTCGTTGTGTAAGGTATTTCAGTACCTTGTTCAATGACTGCGCTCACTTGATGTGTAGTAACGATGCGCGGGTTAGAAATAATTTTTCCTTTGCCATTGGTTTCTAGAGCACTTAACTCAGCTTGAAGAATTTGTTTTGCCCCTTTAGAGATAACCGTGATACTTCCAGTAACCGGATGAAGGCCATTTCTGACCCCAGCTTTTAGATCTGCATTTAAGCTAGATTGGATTCCGTCTGAAGAGGAGTTTTTAGGCTTATTTAACAAACTTAATTTAACACCTAACTCCTGACTAAAGCGATGGTCTACTTCAACGATAAACGCTTCAATAGCAACTTGTTGAGGATGTTCTTCCACATGATTAAGACTATCCCAAAGAGCTTGCGAGTTGTTTTTAATCACATGTGGCGGCGCCACCCAAATCATATTGCCATTTTGCACAAAATAAAGCCCGTGACTACGCAGCACCATTTCAAAGGTTTGTTTCCAAGTGACATCTTTAGCAATTAAGTCCGTAGTACCTTCAAGGTGTTGATGACCAATAAAATGAATGTTGCCTGCTTGTCCTAGTATTTCAAAAACATCCTTTAACTCAACATTTTTAAAAGATAGATTTAATTTATTTTCAGGCAATTGATATTTTGAGAATGCCACACTTGAGAAAAGATAAAGCAGACAGACGATCCAATTTTTCATTAATTCTCCAATTTATGAATCGTGTAAGTTTTATCATTTTCACCAACAAGGGTGAGATAAAGTTCGGTAATCTCTTTGACTCGCCAGTGATCATTAAAAGCTTCATTCTGCGTTAAAAATCGATCGCCTAATTGTGATTTTGTATAAGCAATTCGTTGTCGATTGACCTCATAAAATCCCATGTATTTAATGCTTTGAAGATGGGATGCCGTTTGTGCATCACCCCAAAAATTTTTACTCGCAAATTCCTCTTCCTCTTCCAATACTTGTGAAATTTTATTGTTCATTTCTTCCACGTTTTCCATCATTTGCTCAACCCGCGCTTCACTTTCTTCAACCCCTACGAAAAGGGAGTCGAATTGTGAATGCATGAATGCAATATCATTTTTCAAATAGTAGTAAACAATACCTACAGTAGAAGCGTTAAGAATCGACACAAGTAACAAAACGTAACTTATATTTTTTTGGATAAATCCCTTAACGTCTTTATTAGAGGTGTGTAATGGCTCCTGGGAATTGAGGTGAAGTACCTCACCAGTTTCAGGATCGATTTTTGTGGAAGATGAGATAGAAAATAGGTTCATTCGCTATTGTTCACAAGAATTTAAAGCCAGGAAAGCCCAATGGGGGGTCAAATTGGATGATTTTGTTGTCAGAAAGTATCGATACTTGTCTTGCCTTCCTTATAATCGAAGCATGAATCAAAATTCAGCCCATATAGCGCTAGGTAAGTCTTATTTTCAACGCCATGGAAATACTCCTTTTGGGGTTGTGTCATGTTGAAAAAATTCATTTTCGGCATTGTTATTTTGGCAATTGCGGGCATTCTAAGTGCCGCGATCATGCTTGCCTATATTGTTATATTGGCGACCCCTAATTTGCCATCACTAGAAGTTATTACAGACTATCGCCCTAAAGTCCCGTTAAGAATCTATACAGCTGACAACGATATGATTGGTGAATATGGAGAGGAGCGACGTAATGTTACTCGTATTAATGAATTTCCTACCAGCCTTAAAAATGCAGTGATATCCATTGAAGATGACCGGTTTTATGATCACCCTGGAGTAGACCTTCAAGGCATTGCTAGGGCGGCATTAGTCAACTTAAGTGGTAAATACTCTCAAGGCGCTTCGACGATAACAATGCAAGTCGCGCGTAATTTTTTTCTAACGAATGAAAAAACCCTCAATCGTAAAGTTTACGAAATTCTGCTAGCTCTAAAAATAGAAAAAAATCTCTCAAAAGATAAAATTTTAGAGCTCTATATGAATCAAATTTATTTAGGTCAACGATCCTATGGTTTTGCAAGTGCCGCAAGAATTTATTTTGGCAAAGAAGTTCAAGATTTATCGATTGCTGAATCGGCCATGTTGGCTGGTTTACCAAAGGCACCTTCAGCCTACAACCCAGTAGTTAATTTTCGCAGAGCAAAGATACGTCAAGACTATATTTTGCAAAGAATGCGTGATCTTAAGTACATTACAAATGAAGAATATGGCAATGCCATCTTGGAAGAGTTACAAGTGAAAGGACTCGGTAAAGAGTTCAACGTACATGCAGATTATGCCGCTGAATATGCAAGAAGTTTATTAGTCAGTATGTATGGAGAAAATGTTTATATACAAGGCTTAAAAGTTTATACAACGATTAATAAAACCAAACAAGAAGCGGCATATATAGCCCTAAGAAAAGGCATTTTGGACTATGACCTTAAACATGGATATCGTGGACCAGAAGGTTTTGTGGATTTGCCCAAAAATAATCTTGAAAGCAAGGAAAGTAAACGTGTACTTGATGAAGCTTTAATCGATCACCCTGCTAGTGATGACATGCAATCTGGGGTTGTTTTAAAGGCTAGTCTTCAAGAAGTACAGGTATTTGTATCCTCGGGTGAAACGATTCGAATTAAACCCGATGGATTGCGGATTGGTCGAGAGGGTCTTGTCAATACGGCACAACCTAAAATTCAAATTAAACCTGGTTCCATTATTCGGGTTTCACAAACCAGCAATGGTGTTTGGCAAATTGTGCAAATGCCTGAAGTTCAGGGAGCATTGATTTCATTAGATCCTAAAACAGGAGCAATTAATGCAATGGTGGGTGGCTTTGATTTTAAAGTTTCTCAATTCAACCATGCTATCCAAGCCGAACGTCAGCCAGGATCTTCATTTAAACCATTTATTTATGCCGCTGGGGTTGAGAAAGGCATTATGCCGAGAACTTTGGTAAATGATGCTTACTTATCGATTGGGGGTTCTGAGACCGGCGGTAAAGCTTGGGAGCCAAAAAATTATGATGGCAAAACTGATGGCGTGATGACAGTCAGAAGCGCACTAGCACGTTCAAAGAATTTAGTTTCAGTTCGTATTATGCGATCAGTAGGAACTCAATATACCCAAAAATACATTCAACGCTTTGGTTTTCCACCAGAAAAAAATCCCCCATATTTAACCCTCGCCCTTGGTGCGGGGTCTGCGACGCCATTACAAATGTCCGTAGGCTATAGTATTTTTGCAAATGGTGGATTTGATGTGAATCCTTTTTTAATTAGTAAGATTGTGGATGGAAAGGGCCGGGTCATTTTCCAGGCACCAGCAAGTTCGGTGGGTGATGAATCAAAGCGCGTGCTGGATGAAAAAACCGCCTTTGTGATGGACAGTTTGATGCAGGAAGTAACAAGATCGGGAACTGCTGCGACTGCTAGAGCAAAATTAGGCAGAAGTGATATTGCAGGTAAAACGGGAACAACCAATGATGCTCATGATGCTTGGTTTGCCGGGTATCACCCCAGCTTATGTGCAGTCGTTTGGATGGGCTTTGATCGACCAAAAAGTTTAGGAAGTAATGAAACTGGCGGTGGTTTATCTTTGCCAATATGGATTAACTATATGGCTAAAGCATTAGAAGGTGTGCCAGAGTCCCCGCGCTCCCCACCTGAAGGAGTTGTGAGTATTGATGGCGATTGGACAGTTCCAGAATTTACCAATCGGGCATCCTACACATCCCTCATGGACTAGTTGTGGTTAGAAAAGCTCGCCAGATCATTCCTGGGCAAGTGTATTACGTTGTGTTGCGTGGTATCCCTTCGTTATCCATATTTGAAAGAGATGATCTAAAACTCGAGTTTTTAGCTTGGTTAAGAGATGCTGCAAAAAATTACAAGTTAACGCTCCATGCCTATGTGATTTTGCCAAACCAAACTCAAATTTTAGTTACCCCTTTATTTGATGCCTCTTTAGCTAGAACCATGCAATCACTATGCAGGAGATTTACACAGCTATATAACCAAATGTACCAACACAAAGGCAGTATTTGGGCTGGCAGATATTACTCCTATGCCATTGAAAATGATCCAGAAATTTTGTTATTTCAAAAGAAAATTGAACAAAGTCCGCTCAAAGAGCGCCTTGTTCAGAAACTAGAGGATTATGTCTGGTCAAGCTATAAAATTCATATTGGGCTTGAACCAAACTATGGCTTACAAGATGTATTACATTTTTGGGCATTGGGGAACACCCCATTTGAGCGTCAACGACACTGGGAAAATATTGTCTTAGAAAAAAGCCTCCCACCCTAAGGCTTTTTAATCATTGACCTACAACTCTGTCCCCTTAAAAAAATCTGATTTATAAGTATAATTAGATCAATGGGGACAGAGTTGTCATTAAATTGTTTGATGTCATTGAATAATTCCCCTATAGTGTGAAGGTAATTAGGGTTTTTCCTATATGGAATATGAATACCTTTCTCTTTTTTTAGGACCGTACAATGTTAAATCCATCTCTTTTGCGACCAGAACAGCAAGGGTTATATGACCCAAGAAATGAACACGATGCCTGTGGTGTAGGCTTTGTAGCCCACATTAAGGGGCTTCGTGCCCACAGTATTGTCCAGCAGGGATTAAAGATCTTAGAAAACCTAGACCATCGCGGAGCTGTCGGGGCTGATGCCCTAATGGGTGATGGCGCTGGGATTTTGATACAGATACCTGACGCTTTTTATCGTGCGGAAATGGCTAAGCAAGAGATCAAACTACCTCCAGAAGGTGAGTATGGTGTCGGGATGGTTTTTTTACCAAAAGAAAGTGCGTCACGTCTAGCTTGTGAGCAAGAATTGGAAAGAACCGTTCGTATCGAAGGTCAAGTGATTTTGGGATGGCGCGATGTGCCGGTAGATTCTGAAATGCCAATGTCGCCAAATGTCAGAATTTCTGAACCGGTCATTCGTCAAATTTTTATTGGCCGTGGTAGAGATATCATGACCACCGATGCATTAGAGCGCAAGTTATATGTGATTCGTAAATCAGCAAGTCATGCGATACAAAATTTAGAGTTACAACATGGCAAAGAATATTTTGTAACTTCGATGTCAGCTAGAACCATCGTTTATAAAGGGCTGCTCTTAGCCAACCAAGTGGGCGATTACTATACGGATTTACAAAATGAAGCTGTTGTTTCAGCCTTGGCATTGGTTCATCAACGTTTTTCAACGAATACCTTCCCTGCCTGGGAATTAGCCCATCCATATCGCATGATTGCACATAACGGTGAAATCAATACCGTTAAAGGAAACGTGAACTGGATTAATGCCAGAACAGGTGGTATTAAGTCACCCGTTTTAGGTAGTGATTTGGAAAAACTGTGGCCGTTAATTTATCCAGGACAATCAGACACAGCAAGCTTTGATAATTGTTTAGAGCTTTTAGTCATGGCTGGTTATCCATTAGCACATGCGATGATGATGATGATTCCAGAAGCCTGGGAACAACATACGCTCATGGACGATAATCGTCGTGCCTTTTACGAATACCATGCTGCAATGATGGAGCCATGGGATGGGCCAGCAGCAATTGCCTTTACAGATGGTCGTCAAATCGGTGCAACCCTCGACAGAAATGGACTACGTCCAGCAAGATACTATGTCACAGACGATGATTTAGTTGTGATGGCATCCGAAGCAGGAGTATTAAATTTTCCTGAGAGCAAAATAGTCAAAAAATGGCGTTTGCAACCTGGAAAAATGTTCCTCATCGATATGGAGCAAGGGCGCATCATTGAAGATGGTGAGCTTAAAGAGTCATTAGCAAAAGCAAAACCTTACAAGAGTTGGATTGAAGCCGTTCGTATCAAGCTCGATATTATTGATGTTAAAAAAGTAGATCAATTAGATGATCAGCAACACATCCGGCCTGCCGCCAAATTATTAGATCGTCAACAAGCATTTGGGTATTCACAAGAAGATCTCAAATTTTTAATGGCGCCAATGGCACAAACGGGTGAAGAGGCTGTCGGCTCGATGGGCAATGACAGCCCACTCGCAGTATTGTCGAATAAAAATAAAGTTTTATATCACTACTTTAAACAATTATTTGCGCAAGTGACCAATCCGCCGATTGACTCTATACGCGAAAACATGGTGATGTCACTCGTATCGTTTATTGGCCCTAAGCCAAATCTTCTCGATACAAATAATATCAATCCACCAATGCGTTTAGAAGTAAGTCAACCGATATTAGATTTTGATGATATTACTAAAATCAGACATATTGAACACTACACAGGCGGTAAGTTTAGAGCGCACGAATTAGATATTTGTTATCCGGTAGCATGGGGTAAAGATGGTATCGAAGCGCGATTAGCTTCTCTTTGCGCAGAAGCTGTTGATGCCGTTAAGTTAGGTTTTAATATTTTGATTGTGAGTGATCGTCAGATTTCACAAGAGTATGTAGCAATACCGGCATTACTAGCAACATCAACGATCCATCAGCATCTTGTGCAAAAAGGCCTAAGAACGAGTACTGGACTTGTTGTTGAGACTGGATCTGCAAGAGAAACACATCATTTTGCATTGTTAGCCGGATATGGTGCCGAAGCAGTACATCCTTACTTGGCGATGGAAACTTTAGCCCAATTATCAGAAGGATTTACGGGCGACTTATCACCAGAAAAAGCCATCAAAAACTTTGTCAAAGCCGTTGGAAAAGGCTTACAAAAAGTGATGTCAAAAATGGGTATCTCCACGTACATGTCTTATACAGGTTCGCAAATTTTTGAAGCGATTGGACTTTCAGAAGAATTAGTCAATAAATACTTCTTGGGCACAGCTTCAAATATTGGTGGTATCGGTATATTTGATGTTGCGGAAGAAGCGCTAAGGATGCACCGCCTCGCGTTTAGTGAAGATCCGGTACTGCAACATATGTTGGATGCGGGCGGCGAATATGCCTATCGTGTTCGTGGTGAAGATCATATGTGGACACCTGACTCTATTGCTAAGCTGCAACATTCAACACGTGTTGGACCAGAAAAAGGTGGTTATCAAACATTTAAAGAATATGCCAACTTAATTAACGATCAAAGTCGTCGACATATGACTTTGCGTGGCTTATTTGAATTTAAGTTAGACCCAAGTAAAGCCATTGATGTAGCAGAAGTTGAACCCGCAAAAGAGATTGTGAAACGTTTTGCTACTGGCGCAATGTCTTTAGGTTCAATTTCAACAGAGGCACATGCTACGTTAGCAGTTGCCATGAATCGAATTGGTGGTAAATCAAACACCGGTGAAGGTGGCGAAGATCAGAATCGTTATCGAAATGAATTAAAAGGTATTCCTATTGCTGCAGGTGAAACCCTTGCAAGTCAATTAGGTAAAGATGTGATTGAGGCAGATATTCAATTACAAGCGGGAGATTCATTACGCTCAAAAATTAAGCAAGTGGCATCAGGACGATTTGGTGTAACGGCAGAGTACTTATCATCAGCCGATCAAATACAAATTAAGATGGCTCAAGGAGCAAAACCTGGTGAAGGCGGTCAATTGCCCGGCAGTAAAGTATCTGACTATATTGGAAAGTTACGCTATTCCGTCCCAGGAGTAGGATTAATTTCACCACCCCCACATCACGATATTTACTCTATTGAAGATTTGGCGCAACTGATTCATGACTTAAAAAATGTTAATCCAAAAGCCGATGTCTCAGTGAAGTTGGTATCTGAGGTAGGTGTCGGGACAGTTGCTGCTGGTGTTGCGAAAGCTAAGGCAGATCATGTTGTGATTTCTGGTCATGATGGCGGCACAGGTGCTTCACCTTTATCCTCCATTAAACATGCAGGATCACCATGGGAATTAGGCTTAGCTGAAACGCAACAGACATTAGTACTTAATGGACTACGCGGACGTATTCGTGTTCAAGCTGACGGTCAAATGAAAACAGGTCGTGATGTTGTGATTGGTGCATTACTCGGTGCCGATGAATTTGGTTTCGCAACAGCACCACTCGTTGTTGAAGGCTGTATTATGATGCGCAAATGTCATCTCAACACTTGCCCAGTAGGTGTGGCAACCCAAGATCCAGTGCTCCGTGCAAAGTTTTCAGGAAAGCCAGAGTATGTTGTTAATTTCTTCTTCTACATTGCTGAAGAAGTCAGAGAAATCATGGCTCAACTAGGAATAAAAACTTTTGATGAGTTAGTTGGGCGCGTTGATTTATTAGACACCAAAAAAGGCATTGAACATTGGAAAGCCAAAGGACTTGATTTTAAGAAAATTTTTGCCCAGCCAGTTCATGTGATGAGTAATGAGCGTCGACAAGTATCAACTCAAGACCATAATTTAGGTAATGCTTTAGATAATGAATTAATTGATAAAGCGCATCTTGCAATTGAAACTGGTCAAAAAGTTTCATTTATTCACCCCGTCCGTAACGTCAACAGAACGGTTGGCGCCATGATGTCTGGTGAAGTTGCAAAACGATACGGCCATGGCGGCCTACCAGATGACACAATTCATGTGCAGTTTAACGGCACAGCTGGACAAAGCTTTGCCGCATTCTTAGCGCATGGCGTGACATTTGATCTCGTAGGTGATGCAAACGATTACGTCGGTAAAGGACTATCCGGCGGCCGCGTGATTGTTAGAACACCCAATGAGTTTAAAGAAAACTCCGCGGACAACATCATTGTTGGTAATACTGTGTTGTATGGCGCAATTGGTGGTGAGGCGTATTTCAACGGAGTGGCTGGCGAGCGTTTTGCAGTTAGAAACTCGGGTGCCATTGCAGTTGTTGAAGGCACTGGTGACCATGGCGCGGAATATATGACCGGAGGAACGATTGTTGTTCTTGGCGATACTGGCCGTAATTTTGCTGCTGGTATGAGTGGTGGAATAGCGTATGTGTATGACCAAGATGGCTTGTTTGCGAAGCGTTGTAATACGACAATGGCTCTCCTAGAGAAAGTCTTACCGTCAAGTGAGCAAGAACAATTGATTCCGAAAGAGCAATGGCATGCGCCACTTGATGTAAAAGATGGCGGTGAACGTTTAACTGACGAAGTCATCTTAAAGGATTTAATTGAGCGTCACTTTAAACACACTGGTTCAGAACAAGCTAAGGCAATTTTGCGTGACTGGGATACTGCACGTCAACAATTTGTCAAAGTATTCCCAACAGAATACAAGCGTGCACTTGGCGAGTTATGGGCTAAAGCACAAAGTAATCAACAACAAGTAACTGCGGTTTAATACTGGTCAGCGAATAGAAAGAATAGAGGAGTCGTATGGGAAAAATTACTGGTTTTATGGAGTTCGAAAGATTATCTGAACATTATGAAGTGCCTGTTCAGCGAGTCAAACACTATAAAGAATTTGTTGCAGCGCTCACAGATGATGAAGCCAAAACACAAAGTGCACGTTGCATGGATTGTGGTATTCCATTTTGTAATAATGGTTGTCCAGTCAACAACATCATCCCGGACTTTAACAATTTGGTGTATGACAATGATTGGCAGCAAGCAATTGAAGTTTTGCATTCAACAAATAATTTCCCAGAGTTTACTGGCCGTATTTGCCCGGCACCATGTGAAGCAGCATGTACATTAGGGATTAATGATTTAGCGGTAGGTATTAAATCGATTGAGCATGCCATTATTGATCGTGCTTGGGAAAAGTCTTGGGTTAAACCGCAAGTACCAATGCATAAAACTGGTAAAAAAATTGCAATTGTTGGTTCTGGGCCTGCTGGCATGGCCGCAGCGCAACAACTCGCTCGCGTCGGTCATGACGTGACGGTTTTTGAAAAAAATGATCGTGTTGGTGGTTTGCTCAGATATGGTATTCCTGACTTTAAGATGGAAAAATGGCTGATCGATCGTCGCGTCGAACAAATGCAAGCTGAGGGCGTCACGTTTAAGACAGGTGTTTTTGTTGGTAAAGAACAGCTTGATCCGTCGATTAAAGATTACTCACAGCAACGAATTGATCCAGACCAAATTTTGCAAGATTTTGATGCCGTCATTATTAGCGGTGGAGCAGAGCAACCAAGAGATTTACCGATTCCAGGCCGCGAACTAGAGGGCGTTCATTTTGCATTAGAGTTTTTGATTCCGCAAAATAAAGAAGTTGCTGGAGATGACAAAAACCAAATACATGCAGGTGGAAAAGATGTGATTGTGATTGGTGGTGGTGATACAGGTTCCGATTGCGTAGGAACATCCAACCGCCATGGTGCTAAATCAGTCAGTCAATTTGAGTTACTGCCACAGCCACCAGAAGAAGAAAATAAGCCTTTGGTCTGGCCGTATTGGCCAACGAAGTTAAGAACTTCTTCATCACATGAAGAAGGCTGTTCACGTGACTGGTCAGTAGCGACGAAACGTTTTGAAGGTAAAAACGGTAAGTTAGAGAAACTGATAGGTGTGCGTCTAGAGTGGAAAGACGGCAAGATGACGGAAGTGCCTAACTCTGAATTTGAGATGAAAGCGGATTTAGTCTTTTTAGCCATGGGATTTGTTTCCCCTGCTCAGCAGATTTTGAGTGGGTTTGGTATTGAAAAAGATCAACGTGGCAATGCTAAGGCATCGACTGAAGGTGATCAAGCTTATAAAACCAATCACCCGAAAGTATTTGCAGCTGGCGATATGCGTCGTGGACAATCACTCGTTGTCTGGGCGATTCGTGAAGGACGTCAATGCGCTAAGGCTGTCGATGAGTATTTAATGGGCGCAAGCGTACTACCGAGATAAAATAATGGTTCGGCAACGAACCATTATTCTTGTGGCGCATGAATGCTCAGACGCTTAATAGTTAATGAGCATCTTTGTTCGATTAAGTTAACAATTTGATTCACAATGTCATTATTAGAAAATCCTGCATGGGGATTTGATTGCAAATCTTTAGCTTGAATGACGAGCCTTTTTGCAATACTAATAATGTGTTTTTTACCTTGTGACTTATTGAGCTTAGCGCTGTCTAATAATTCATCCCAATGCCTCATATGAATCTCGCTAAATTTATATTTACTACCGATTTTCATGGCCATTTTTGAGGTAAGTTTTGGATAAACCGCTGTGCATAGAGCATCATAGAGTGGCGCCAAAGTAGCTACTTTACCATCGTAAAGAAGCGAGAAATTTTTCCCATGAGCATCATGATTGCCAATAAGTGTATTAAAGACAACATAGTCAAAAAATCGCAGTAATTGAGGCGCATGAGGGTTTGTAGTGTTTCGTAAAAAATCAAAACATTGTCCCAGGCTTGGGCCACCTTCATTTTGATATTTCATTTCAGGAACGCAGCCCAATGCTTGACAAAAATCTTCTTGATGTAAGCGATGTAAGATGCCATCAGAATTCTTGACACGATCGTAACGCTCAACCAGCAAAAATCGAACTCCTTGAACTTGCTCAATGATGGCGTTTGCGGGTTGAAGTTGCATCAATTTTGCTAAAGCCATGCAAAACCCTTCATTGGTAACACTATCATTTACCGCAAGAATGGTTGGTTTCAAAATATGAGAACTCGGCATGCCATGCAGAGGCAAACCGATTCGATGGCCATCATAAACTACCGGTAGTTTGTCTTGAGCTCCAGCAAGTGAAAGTCGATAGCCTTCTCCATCACCCGCAAGCATGGGTCGAAGGGGTAACTCTTCTAAGGTGTGAAGTAGTTCTGATTCGCTTAGCCATTTAATATTTTTCGAAGCATCATTTAAATGAGGTGACAGTAATTTTTCTTGGGGCCTGATAAAGCTCACTGCACCTGCACACTCACCACCAATGATGTCTAGTAAAGAAAAATCGTTTTGAAGCGAAATATGGAATTCTTTCGCAATAAGTCGACGTGGGCGTCCTTCTGGAAGTAAACCAGAAAAAAAAGGGCGAGCTAAGTTATCGTCGAAAACCTTCTCTTGCAATGGCAGTGAGTGGGACAGAGGTTGAGCATGAATGTCACTTAACCAATCAGACGTATAACAAAAACTGAGTTTTCCTTTATCCAAAGATAAGTAACCAACTAGGTGATTAAACAACCAAACGGCTAATGTATTACTCTCCATCGTTTAAACCTTTAAGGCCACCGATATGAATGTCGCCACCTAAAGCGTGTAATACTTGAAGCATACGTTCGAGTTGTATCGTCGGTTTCCCAGCCTCTAAATCAACAATAAACCGGACACCTACACCAGCTGCTAAAGCTAACTGGGGTTGAGTCAAAGCGAGTTTCTTGCGCGCCAATCGCACTGCGTTTCCGATTTGTGAGGAGGACTCCATTTTTACCATTGCCATAAAAATTCCCTTTCGGGAAATTATAGCATGTAAAACGGTATTATCTACATAAATTACCCTATCGGGAAATTGTAGTATTTAAAAGGTTAAAATCATCAAAAATTACCCGTTCGGTAAATTAATTGCGATGTAGATTTCGAAGTAATATATAAACTAATTCCAAAAATACTTCGGAGACTGACATGCCTAGAAAGTTTGTTGATATTTCTATTTTTTTAGAAAATGATGTACTGAGCGATCCCCCATCCTTCAAGCCGAAGATTGAATACTTCACTCATCAAGATACGGTCGAGCGAATTGCTACCTTTTTTCCCGGCTTACAAAAAAATGATTTACCAGATGGTGAGGGATGGGCGGTTGAAGTGGCAACGATTTCAACGCATAACGGCACGCATTTAGATGCCCCTTATCATTTTCATAGCACCATGGATAAAGCTTTAGGTGAGCAGAAAAAATCCAAAACGATTGATGAAGTTCCACTGGAGTGGTGTTTCCAACCTGGTGTGAAATTAGATTTTCGTCATTTTGCAGATGGCTATGTGGTGACAGCAAAAGATGTTGAAGAAGAGCTCAAACGAATCCATCATGAATTAAAGCCATTAGAAATCGTTGTTGTGAATACGCGCGCTGGTTCGAGATATGGGCAAGATGATTATGTGAGTTCAGGATGTGGTATGGGTTACGAGGCAACGATGTATTTACTTGAACGCGGCATACGATTAACCGGTATTGATGGCTGGAGTTGGGATGCGCCGTTTGTGCATACACAAAAAAAATTCGAAAGCACACAAGATTCCAGTTTGATCTGGGAAGGCCATAAAGCAGGGAGGGATATTGGTTACTGTCATCTAGAAAAACTACACAATCTTGAAGCATTACCTGCAGATGGTTTTTATATCAGTTGTTTTCCTCACAAAATACGAGGAGCATCCGCAGGCTGGACACGCGCAGTAGCCATTTTTGACGATGTTTTACAAGCAAGTCAGCCGTAAATAATCAAGTAATTTAGGGTTTTCATGAAGATTGCATGATAATTAAGTTATGCAATCATTGAATAGCACAACTATCGCTACCCTTGAAAATGTGACATTTTCATATGCACCTCAAGAAAGAAATATTCTTGAAGGGTTAAACATGTCTTTTGCCAAGGGTAAATTAACCGCAGTCATGGGTGGGTCAGGTTGCGGTAAGACAACAGTATTGCGCCTACTGGGCGGTCAGGTTAGAGCAAACTCGGGCAAAGTACTTTTTGAAAACGAAGATATTGGCTTACTGAATAATGAAGGCTTAATACAAATAAGACGCAAAATGGGTATGTTGTTTCAGTTTGGCGCACTATTCACAGATATGAGTGTTTTTGAAAACGTAGCTTTTCCTTTACGCGAACATACACCCCTAGATGAGCAGACGATAACTGATCTCGTGATGCTCAAGCTCAATGCCGTTGGGCTGCGTAATGCAAGAGATTTAATGCCCTCGCAAATTTCTGGGGGGATGGCAAGAAGAGTTGCATTTGCGAGAGCAGTGGCACTCGATCCACCACTGATTATGTACGATGAGCCCTTTGCTGGTTTAGATCCCATTGCACTTGGGGTTACCGCCAGACTCATTAAAGAAATGAATAACGCCTTGGGGGCGACGAGTATTTTGGTGACTCATGACGTACCAGAGACCTTTGGCATCGCCGATTATGTTTACTTTATAGCGAATGGCAAAATAGCTGCCGAAGGCACACCTGCTGAATTAATGAAGTCCGAGGACTTATTCGTCAGGCAATTTATAGACGCTCAGCCAGATGGACCTGTACCTTTTCATTACCCAGGGAAAACCTTGCAAGACGATTTTGGTATAAAGGGAGCCGCATCATGATGGGTGAATTGGTTAACCGGATTACCCGTTTGGGTAGTTTTGTGCGCTCGAATATTGCAGGAATTGGTCATGCGACAAAGATGTTCACCACTGTTATTAGCAGATCGACAGGCCTTCTTAAACGTTTTCGTTTAGTGAGTGATCAGGTATTTTTTCTTGGAAATTATTCCTTTGTCATTATTGCTGTGTC
Organism: Polynucleobacter sp. SHI8; assembly: GCF_027944005.1. Taxonomy (NCBI): domain Bacteria; kingdom Pseudomonadati; phylum Pseudomonadota; class Betaproteobacteria; order Burkholderiales; family Burkholderiaceae; genus Polynucleobacter; species Polynucleobacter sp. SHI8. The sequence goes on from NZ_AP027204.1 coordinate 101,779, forward strand.
AGGCCTATTTGTTGGTTTTGTTTTGGGGCTACAAGGTTATTACACACTCAATCGATATGGGTCTGAGCAAGCTTTAGGTCTGCTTGTTGCACTTTCATTAACTAGAGAACTAGGTCCAGTGGTCACAGCACTATTATTTGCGGGTCGAGCTGGAACCTCACTCACCGCTGAAATAGGTTTAATGAAAGCCGGTGAACAGTTATCTGCCATGGAAATGATGGCTGTTGATCCAGTTGCAAGAGTGATTGCACCACGTTTTTGGGCTGGGGTTATAGCCATGCCAATTTTGGCGGCTATTTTTAGTGCAGTAGGGATTGTTGGCGGTTATTTAGTTGGCGTGCCTCTCATAGGAGTTGATTCCGGGGCTTTTTGGTCACAAATGCAGGGCGGGGTTGATGTTCTTAAAGATGTTGGAAATGGGGTAATTAAAAGTGTGGTTTTTGGCATTGCAGTAACTTTCATCGCCCTATATCAAGGCTATGAATCTAAGCCAACACCTGAAGGAGTATCCCTTGCGACAACCAGAACCGTAGTGATTTCATCTTTAGCCGTTTTAGCTTTGGATTTTTTATTAACTGCTGTCATGTTTTCTACTTAAGATGGTTTAAATCAAAGTGATTGGATTATGAAAAAAAATTCTTTAGATTTTTGGGTTGGTTTATTTGTCGTTACAGGCTTTGTAGCGCTCTTATTTTTAGCGCTCAAGGCTGGCAACATGAGCTCATTTAGCTTTGCAAAAAATTACAGCGTCACGGCAAAATTTGACAATATTGGTGGCTTAAAGCCACGTGCTCCAGTAAAAAGTGCTGGCGTTGTCGTGGGCAGAGTTGCCGCTATTCAGTTTGACGATAAAACTTATCAAGCCACTGTAATCTTAAATTTAGAAGAAAACTTTCATTTTCCGAAAGATTCTTCTGCCAAAATATTGACTTCAGGTTTGTTGGGAGAGCAATATATTGGAATCGAGGCAGGTGGCGATGACCAGATGTTGGCTCAGGGAAGTAAAATCACACAAACTCAGTCAGCGATTGTGCTAGAAAATTTAATCAGCCAATTTTTGTATAACAAAGCCGCAGATGCTGGAAAAGAAAAAGATTAATAATGAAAATATTACCCAGTCACTGGAAAAAATATCTCCAGATTCTTCTGTTAGGAGTAATGACTACCGTATTTGTTGGTTGTGCATCCATTCCTGAAGGGCAACCTAGATCAAAAAAAGATCCTTGGGAGCTAGTGAACCGTAATGTTTTCTCGTTCAACGAGAGTTTAGATAAGTATTTGGTCAAACCGTTAACGCAAACTTATGAGTTTATAGTTCCAGAATTTATACGTAATCGACTCTCTAATGTATTTGCAAACATTGGTGATGTCTATACAGCCGTGAATCAATTACTTCAAGGTAAACCCAAGACAGCTTTTGATGATTTAACTAGGGTGATTATTAATACTACGATGGGTATTGGTGGTATTTTTGATGTGGCAACCGACGCTGGTCTAGAAAAACACAATGAAGATTTTGGACAAACATTTGGTGTCTGGGGCATTGGAGATGGACCTTATATGGTCTTACCCTTACTCGGTCCTAGCAACGTCAGAGATACAGTTGGTTGGTTTGCTGATTTACAAACGGATATCTTAATTAACTATATCAACGATATCCCCCTCAGAAATACCATTACTGGGGTAAGGGTGATTGACCAACGCTCTAAATATTTAAACTCTTCCAACTTGCTTGAGGAAGCTGCATTTGATAAATACACCTTTGTGCGTGATGCCTATATTCAAAGAAGAAGAAATCGTATTTATGACGGCAATCCTCCACTGATTGAAGAAGATGACGATATTCCAGAGGAAATGTTGGAGAAAGAAGAAAGTCGCATTCGTTAATAGATAACATCAAAAAAGATTTAAAATGAAAGGTCTATAAAAAAGGTTAACGATGAAACATACTTCTGCCAAATTAATGACTATGCCAACGTTGTTGCTAAAACTCCGCTATTGGATACTCGCAATGATGTTGATAGCCACCATGCTTGTAACTAAAGCGCCGTTTGCACAGCCGATTGATGCAACTCCAGATGGCCTCGTTAAAACCTTGGTTTCTGATGTGATGAATAGCATTAAATTAGACAAAGATATTCAAGCAGGGAATGTGAATAAAGTGATGGCACTCGTTGATGCAAAAATTGTGCCTTACACGAATTTTCAAAAAACAACACAACTCGCGATGGGAAAAAATTGGAGTCGTGCGACACCTGAACAACAAAAGCAAATTACTACCGAGTTCAAGACTTTATTGATGCGCACGTATGCGGGTGCTCTGACCCAAGTAAAAGATCAAACCGTGACCTATAAACCTTTTCGCATGGACCCAACCGACACTGAAGTCGTGGTGAAAACTCAGGTTATGAATAAGGGCGATGCCATCCAGATTGATTATCGCCTAGAAAAAGTCGGTGAAACCTGGAGGCTCTATGACTTGAATGTTTTAGGAGCTTGGTTAATTGAGGCGTATCGTGGCCAATTTAACAACCAAATTAGTGCCAATGGCATTGACGGCTTACTCAAGTTTTTACAAGACCGTAATGCTGCTTTAGCGAAAGCCAAGTAATGATTCTTTTACCCAATGTGGTGAATCATCAAAATGCGATAGAAGTTCGTCAGAATGGTTTGAAGCAACTTCAGGCGCAAGAGGGTCAAATTGACGCGTCGGCTTTGCTTGAATTTGATTCATCGATCATTGCAGTTTTTTTAGCATGGCTACGCATCAACCCAAATCTACAAATTGTGAGTGCCCCCGATAAGCTTCAAGTCTTATCAAAAGTCTATGGTTTGGATGACATACTTCAATTAAAAGGACCCGTGGGTATCTAATGTCTGCATTATCAATTCGTGCGGTAAAAAAAAGTTATGGAGACTTAGTTGCCTTAGATGGTGTTTCCCTTGAAGTAGAACAAGGTGAGTTCTTTGGTTTGCTCGGGCCAAATGGCGCAGGTAAAACCACTTTAATTTCGAGTATGGCTGGCTTATGTACCCCTGATTCAGGCACTATTGAAGTCATGGGGCATGATGTGCAAAAAGATTTTCGTCTAGCGCGTCGAAAGTTAGGTGTTGTGCCACAAGAATTAGTATTTGATCCCTTTTTTACCGTTCGTGAAACCTTGACCTTTCAGTCGGGCTATTTTGGCCTGAGTAAAAATGACGATTGGATCGACGAGATCATGGCCAATCTCGACTTAACCAATAAAGCAAATGCCAATATGCGTTCTTTGTCTGGTGGAATGAAGCGTCGCGTCTTAGTAGCTCAAGCCCTAGTGCATCGCCCTCCCGTCATTATTTTGGATGAACCTACAGCCGGTGTAGATGTGGAGTTAAGGCAATCTTTGTGGCAGTTTATTAGCCGACTCAATCAAGCAGGACATACCATTGTTCTTACTACGCATTATCTTGAAGAAGCAGAATCCCTCTGTGGGCGGATTGCGATGCTCAAGCAAGGTCGTGTTGTTGCACTCGATACAACACAAAATTTACTTGCTAAACATCGCCCACCTGGAATGCCAGCGAAGATTTTGGGTGATGATGGCGCCGCCGATTTAGAGGCTGTCTTTGTAAAAATCATGGCGGAGTCAAAATAAATGGAACAAGTAAAACCCCTCATTCCGGTAAGTGTCTTACCTGAAGCAAGCATCCAAAGTGGCTTTCCGGCTTTATTTCGTAAAGAGGTAAGACGATTTTATAGTGTGGCATTTCAGACAGTGGGAGCGCCCATATTAACGGCTGTATTGTATTTATTGATTTTTGGGCATATTTTGGCAAATAGCCCCAAAATTTACGGTTATGAATACGCCGCATTTCTGATCCCAGGCCTAGTGATGATGAGTATTTTGCAAAATGCATTTGCAAATACATCGTCTTCATTGATTCAATCCAAGATTACCGGTAATTTAGTATTTGTCTTGTTAGCTCCCTTATCTCATATCGAGTTTTTTGCCGCTTATGTGGGGGCGGCCATGATTCGAGGGTTATCTGTTGGTTGCGGTGTTTTTATGGTCACGATTTGGTTTACAAAGATTCCTTTTGAAGCACCTATTTGGATACTCATATTTGCCTTATTAGGTTCTGCTTTATTGGGTTCGATGGGATTAATTGCCGGTATTTGGGCTGATAAATTTGATCAGCTAGCGGCCTCACAAAACTTTATCATCATGCCCGCCACCATGCTTTCAGGAGTTTTTTACTCGATTCATTCATTACCAGCGTTCTGGCTAACCGTATCTCATTTCAACCCATTCTTTTATATGATTGATGGATTTAGGTATGGTTTTTTTGGGGATTCTGACGTTTCACCGTATCATAGCTTGCTAGTATTGCTTATTTGTATGTTGCTAGTCACTTGGCTAGCGCTGAGCATGCTTAAAAAAGGTTATAAATTAAGGCATTAATAGAAGAGAGAAGTCATGATGTATCCAACACCAGAACAAATTAAAGCGTATATTCTTGAAGGACTCAATTGCACTCATATCTCCCTTGAGGGAGATGGACAGCATTTTTTTGCTACCATCGTCAGTCCAGAGTTCGAAGGACTTCGACCGATTGCACGCCATCAAAAAGTATATGCAGCATTGGGTGAACGAATGAAAGAGGAGATTCATGCACTTTCGTTTAAAACACTCACTCCTGAAGAGTTTGAGAAAAAAGCCTAGTTTTTTATAGGTGTTTTATTTGCCATATAAAAATGAGCATCAAGCAGAATCACCTTTTTATTTTTTTAGAGAATTGGTATGGATAAGTTATTAATTAGAGGTGGTCATGCCCTCTACGGAGATGTAAAAATTGCCGGGGCTAAGAATGCGGCCCTACCGATCTTATGCGCCGCATTATTAACGGCTGAAAAATTAACTTTACGTAATCTGCCAGATTTACAAGATGTTAGAACCATGCTCAAATTGCTCACGCAGATGGGTGTCGAAGTTCAGTTCCCCAACCCAGATGATCGTTCAGTGGTTGAGTTGCAGGCAAAGCATATTGAAAAAGCCGAAGCGACCTATGAGATGGTCAAAACGATGCGAGCTTCCATTTTGGTGTTAGGACCACTGTTAGCAAGATTCGGTAATGCACGAGTTTCCTTGCCTGGAGGATGCGCGATTGGAGCCCGCCCGGTTGATCAGCACATCAAGGGTATGCAAAAGATGGGCGCCACTATGCAAATACAACATGGTTACATACAGGCGGATGCACCCAAGCCAAATAATCAACTGCATGGTGCGCATATCTTGACCGATATGATTACCGTAACAGGTACGGAAAACTTAATGATGGCAGCTGTTTTGGCCAATGGCATTACGTATTTAGAAAACGCAGCTCGTGAGCCAGAGGTTACAGATTTAGCCTTATTACTCAATCAAATGGGCGCCAAAATTACAGGTATTGGTACCGATCACCTCAAGATTGAAGGGGTTAAAACATTACACGGAACGGATTATCAGATCATTGCCGACCGAATTGAGACGGGCACATTTTTGTGCGCTGTTGCCGCTACCGGTGGAGAAATCACTATCCATCATTGTCGGCCAGACACACTTGATGCTGTCCTGACCAAGTTAACGGAAGCTGGTTTACATATGGACGTGGGTAGCGATACGATCAAAGCAACCATGAAGAATCGTCCCAAGCCCGTCAGCTTTAGAACCTCAGAATACCCAGCATTTCCGACAGATATGCAAGCGCAGTTTATGGCCTTGAACACAATTGCTTTGGGTAGTTCGCGTGTCACGGAAACTATTTTTGAGAATCGTTTTATGCATGTTCAAGAGATGAATCGATTGGGTGCGCAAATTGGTATTGAAGGTAACACGGCTATGATTGAGGGAGTTGAATACCTCTCTGGAGCGAATGTCATGGCAACCGATTTAAGAGCTTCTGCTAGTTTAGTCATTGCTGGTTTAGTTGCAAGTGGCGAGACACTCATTGAACGAATCTATCATTTAGATCGTGGTTATGACCGCATGGAGCGCAAGTTAAGTGCTCTAGGAGCCGATATTACAAGGGTTCAATAAGCGATTTTCCAAAATTGCTTAGCCTGTAGGATAATAAAGATATGTTGACACTCGCCCTATCAAAAGGAAGAATCTTTGAAGAAACCATGCCCATGCTTGAACGGGCGGGTATTTCTATTGCAGAAAATCCAGACACAACGCGCAAGTTAATTATCAAAACTTCGCACACCAATCTCCAAATCATTATTGTGCGGGCCTCAGATGTACCAACTTATGTACAGTTTGGCGCCGCTGATATTGGGGTGGCGGGTAAAGATGTCTTGCTTGAAAACGGCGTTGAAGGTTTGTATGTGCCCATTGATTTAGGCATTGCTAAATGCAGAATGTCGGTTGCGACCAAAGAAGGGTTTGATTACAACTCGGCGGTTAAACAAGGTGCGCGATTAAAAATTGCATCAAAATATGTGCAATGTGCTCGAGAGCATTTTGCGAACAAGGGCGTCCATGTTGACATGATTAAGCTTTATGGCTCTATGGAACTAGCCCCACTGGTTGGTTTGGCGGATGCCATTGTGGACTTGGTCTCAACGGGAAGTACCTTAAAAGCCAATCACCTCGTTGAGGTTGAAACCATTATGCAAATCAGCGCTCAGTTGATTGTCAATCAAGCGGCACATAAAAGACACCGTTCCGAGATGCAAGAGTTTTTAGATGCGTTTGCCCAAGCCACAAGAAATTAAACATCATGATGCAACGACTCACCACTCAAAGTGCAGATTTTGATGCACAGCTAAAAAACCTTCTGCATATTTCTGAAGAGGACTCAAGTTCGATCGAGCAAACCGTGGTGAATATTTTGCGTGAAGTGCAGAGTACCGGTGATGAGGCTGTTCTCAACCTGACCAAACAATTTGATCGACTTAGTGCGTCTTCAATGAGCGATTTAGAGTTGACCAAAGAACAAATGAAAAATGCTTTTGAGCAGTTACCCCAAGAGCAAAAAAGTGCTTTAGAAGCCGCAGCGCATCGCGTAAAGATTTACCATGAGCGTCAAATGATTGAATCCGGTTGTCATTCTTGGGAATACACCGAAGAAGATGGCACCAAACTTGGACAACAGGTAACACCGCTAGACCGAGTGGGTTTATATGTTCCTGGCGGAAAGGCAGCCTATCCCTCATCAGTCCTAATGAATGCGATTCCTGCAAAAGTGGCAGGAGTTAAAGAAGTGATTATGGTGGTCCCAACTCCAGATGGCACGCAGAACTCTTTAGTATTAGCCGCCGCTTATGTTGCTGGCGTTGATCGTGCTTTTACTATTGGTGGAGCACAGGCAATTGGCGCACTAGCATATGGCACAGCCACAATCCCCGCAGTGGATAAGATTGTTGGCCCCGGAAACGCTTATGTAGCTTGTGCTAAAAAACGTGTATTTGGTACGGTTGGCATCGATATGATTGCAGGCCCATCAGAAATTTTAGTGATTTGTGATGGCACAACAGATCCTGATTGGGTAGCCATGGACTTGTTTTCCCAAGCAGAGCATGATGAGTTAGCCCAATCGATATTGCTTTGTCCTGATGTGTCATTTATTGAAGCCGTTGCAAAAAGTATCGACAAACTACTCCCACACATGCCACGTAAAGAAGTTATCAAAACCTCTTTATCAACACGAGGCATCATGATTCTTGTGAAAGATATGCAAGAAGCATGTGAGATATCGAATTACATCGCACCCGAGCATATGGAAATATCATCCACAAATCCACGCGCATTATTGCCATTGATTCGTCATGCAGGAGCCATTTTTCTGGGTAAATATACGAGTGAGTCATTGGGGGATTATTGTGCAGGACCCAATCACGTACTACCCACATCACGCACAGCAAGGTTTTCATCACCACTTGGCGTGTATGACTTTGTCAAACGATCGAGTTTGATCGAGGTCAGCGAAGAAGGTGCAAATACCTTAGGGAAAATTGCTAATACCTTAGCATTAGGTGAAGGTTTACAAGCGCACGCGATGGCAGCGCAAATGCGCCTAAAAAAATAAACCGAGTTTTACAAAATTAGGGTGTTCAATGAGCAATTCAGATGGAAGTATATTGTTTAAATTCCATTCAAAAGATACCTCATTTGGGGTTACACGTGCCACGGTTAAAGCTATAGCAAAAGAATTAGATATCAATGAAACTCAAGCGATTCACTTAGCTTTATCTAAATTTGCCGCAGATATCTTTTCAGCTTATGAGGCAGATGATGGACCCTTAACCACCAAACAAATAAAAATGTTGCGTGATGATGCTGAAAAAACAGTTACCAAAAGGGAATCTGATATCACGCAGAGACTTATTTGCATGACCTGAGGTGTTCCCTACATAGAGTGCCTTAAAAAACTAAGCCTGCAAAAGTTGTTTTAAAGCACGAAGCAAGTCAGCACATTCACGTTCAGTTCCAATTGTGATACGAACATATTGATCAATCCGTGGCGCATTAAAGTGACGTACAAGGATTTTTTGATCACGTAAACCTTGGTAAATCTCTTGCCCTGTTAATTTGGGATGGGAGGTAAACACAAAGTTAGCCACAGAAGGCAGTGTCTTAAAACCTAAGGCTTCTAATTCAGGAACTAGCTTATTTCTACTATCAATCACTTTTTGACTCGTGTTCTTTAAATGAACTTGATCAGATACTGCTGCTTGAGCTCCCGCTTGAGCAAGACGATCTAGAGGATATGAATTAAAACTATTTTTCACACGCTCAAGACCCTCAATTAATTGCGGGTGTCCCATCGCATATCCCACACGTAAGCCTGCTAAGGAGCGTGATTTGGATAAGCTATGTGTCACCAGTAAATTATCATATTGATTGATCAGAGCAACAGAGGACTGTGCTCCAAAATCAACATAAGCCTCATCAATCACCACCACGCTATTGCGGTTGGCTTTAAGTAAACGTTCGATTTCATCAAGAGGAATACCTTGTCCAGTTGGCGCATTTGGATTCGGGAAAATAATGCCACCATTGATGGGGTGGGCAATATAGTCATCGATTTGGATTTGCAGTTGATCATTGAGAGGCACACGAATCGTGTTGATTTCATATAGATCAGCGTAGACTGGATAAAAGCTATAGCTAATATCCGGAAACAATAAGGGCGCTTCCTGTTTAAATAAGCCTAAAAAAATATGAGCTAAAACCTCATCAGAGCCATTACCAACAAAAACTTGATCATGGTTTAAGCCATAGACTTTAGCGATGGTCTCTTTTAAAGCGCCTGAGTCTGGCGGGGGATAAAGACGCAATGTATCGTTGCAGTTATTTTGCATCGCTGCAATGGCTTTAGGAGAGGGTCCGTAAGGGTTTTCGTTGGTGTTTAATTTAATTAAATCAGCAATTTGTAATTGCTCTCCAGGAGTGTAAGGAGTGAGCTGCTGAACGGTTTTGCTCCAAAAACGCGACATAAAAAGACTTTCTAATTAACGAAAATTGATCAACGAATGATATTATGACGGAATGAGACAAGTAGAAGTTAATCGTAACACCTCGGAAACGCAAATCCAATTGAAAATCAACTTGGATGGAACCGGTCGCGCTGAATTAAACACAGGTGTGCCATTTCTCGACCACATGCTCGATCAAATTGCGCGTCATGGGATGATGGATTTATCGGTTACAGCCACAGGCGATACCCATATTGATGATCACCACACCGTAGAAGATATTGGTATTACCCTTGGACAAGCGTTCGCAAAAGCGGTTGGCGATAAAGCAGGACTCACGCGTTATGGACATTCTTATGTACCTTTAGATGAAACCTTATCGAGAGTCGTGATTGATTTTTCTGGCAGACCAGAACTCGAGTTTCACGTTCCTTTTACAAGAGCTCGGGTCGGCACGTTTGATGTCGACTTAAGTATTGAGTTCTTCAGAGGCTTTGTGAATAATGCTGGCGTTACGCTACATATCGATAATATTCGTGGAGTAAACGCTCACCATCAAATTGAGACAATATTTAAAGCGTTTGGTCGTGCTCTTCGTATGGCTGTGACAATCGATGAACGAGCTCTAGGAAGTATTCCATCCACCAAGGGAAGTCTTTAAATCGACCATTCATAAGGTATGAGTTTTGTCTAATATCGCGATCGTTGATTATGGGATGGGCAATATTCGCTCAGTAGCCCAAGCTGTTATAAAAGTTGCTCCCGAGTGCCAAGTCGTCATCGCCCATCAACCCGAACAGATTCAACAAGCCGATCGCATTATTTTGCCAGGTCAGGGCGCCATGCCGGACTGCATGCAGAATTTAAAAAACTCAGGACTTTATGAAGCCTTGCTCGATGCCATAAAAAACAAACCACTTCTTGGCGTTTGTGTCGGTGAGCAAATGCTGTTTGAGCAAAGTGATGAGTCACACACAACTAACCAAACAACTCCCTGTCTTGGTGTTTTTCCAGGAAAAGTGATACGTTTTAAACCCAATCTCATCCAAGAAGATGGCAGCCATCTTAAAGTTCCCCATATGGGATGGAATGAGGTTTTTCAGCAACAAATGCATCCTCTTTGGGATGGAGTGCCAAATCATGCACGTTTTTACTTTGTTCACAGTTATTATGTAGTTCCTGACAATAAAAATCATGAATTCGGAACGACCAACTATGGCGGTTTGTTTACCAGTGCGATTGCAAAAGATAATATCTTTGCTACACAATTTCATCCTGAGAAAAGTGCCAAAGACGGACTACGAATTTATCAAAACTTTACACGTTGGAATCCTTAAATGTTGTTAATACCTGCAATTGACTTAAAAGACGGCCACTGTGTTCGTTTAGAACAAGGTGACATGAATAAAGCAACCGTGTTTTCTGAAGATCCTGCTGCGATGGCCAGACATTGGGTAAAACAAGGGGCGAGAAGATTACATTTAGTCGACTTAAATGGGGCATTTGCTGGAAGACCAAAAAATGAGTCTGCCATTTTGTCGATTTTGAAAGAAGTCGGTGACGAGATTCCAGTACAACTAGGCGGCGGTATTCGTGATCTTGAAACCATCGAACGATTACTCGATGATGGCCTAGAAACCATCATTATTGGAACAGCTGCGGTAAAAAACCCTGGATTTTTACAAGAAGCATGCATCGCTTTTGGCGGCCACATTATGGTGGGCTTAGATGCGAGAGACGGTAAGGTTGCAACAGATGGCTGGAGTAAATTAACTGGCCATGAAGTGATCGACCTCGCAAAAAAATATGAAGATTATGGAGTCGAGGCCATTGTGTACACCGATATTGGACGAGATGGCATGTTGCAAGGAATTAATATTGAAGCCACTTTAAGGTTAGCCCAAGCCGTATCGATTCCGATCATAGCGAGTGGTGGCTTGACCAATATGCAAGATATTGATGCTTTATGTGCAATTGAGGAAGATGGTGTGATTGGCGTCATCGCTGGACGAGCTATTTATAACGGCAATATCAATCTAGCGGAAGCGCAAAAATATGCGGACGAAAAAAATCCGCCAGAATACGACTAAGTCCTATGCTTGCTAAAAGGATTATTCCTTGCCTCGATGTCACAGCAGGTAGGGTTGTTAAAGGAATTAACTTTCTTGAACTCAAAGATGCTGGCGATCCTGTGGAGATTGCCAAACGCTATGACGATCAGGGCGCTGATGAAATCACCTTTTTAGATATAACCGCCACATCAGATGGTCGTGATTTAATCCTGCACATTATTGAAGAAGTTGCCTCACAAGTATTTATTCCACTAACCGTGGGTGGTGGCGTTCGTGAAGTCGCAGATGTGAGAAGACTTTTAAATGCTGGTGCGGATAAAGTGAGCATGAACTCTTCGGCAGTGGCAAGACCTGACTTGGTCTCAGAAGCAAGTGCGAAGTACGGCTCTCAATGTATCGTGGTTGCTATTGACGCAAAACAAACAGGCCCACAGCGTTGGGAAGTCTTTACTCATGGCGGACGCAATAATACAGGTATCGATGCGATTGCTTGGGCAAAAGAAGTCTGTGATCGTGGTGCTGGGGAAATCTTGCTGACTAGCATGGACCGTGACGGCACTAAGAATGGTTTTGATTTAGAACTTGTTCGTTTAGTTAGTGACACGGTATCGATTCCGGTCATCGCCTCAGGCGGTGTTGGTAATCTGCAAGATTTAGCCGATGGTATCCTTCAAGGACATGCTGACGCTGTTCTTGCCGCAAGTATTTTTCATTATGGTGAATATACTGTGCAAGAAGCAAAACACTTTTTAGCACAACAAGGAATCACCGTTCGCTAGAGTTTCTTGAGCGCATGCAATAGAATGTTCGCATGAAGCCAATAAATGATAAAAACTGGGTAGAGCAAGTCAGGTTCAATGAGCAGGGTCTCATACCAGTGATTGCACAAGATTCTACGAGTAAAGAAGTGCTGATGATGGCATGGATGAATGCATCATCTTTACAAGAAACGATCGAACTAGGTCAGGCCGTCTATTGGTCAAGATCAAGAGGGCGTCGCTGGCATAAAGGTGAAGAGTCAGGACATTTTCAGAACGTTCAACAAGTCCTATTAGATTGTGATGGCGATACGATTTTGCTTATCGTCGAGCAGGTTGGCGGGATTGCTTGCCATACGGGCGCACCGAACTGTTTTTTCCAACCTCTAGTCAAAGAAAATAATGCATGGCACTGGCAAAACCCATTGGGAGAAAAAAGTGAGTAATACCCAAGAAGACTTGAATGAAGTTCTTAAAAATCTAGCTGATGTGATTGCATCAAGAAAAAAACAAGTTCAAGACGGCTCCAATACAGAAGATTCTTATGTGGCATCGCTATTTAAAAAGGGTGATGACGCTATTTTAAAAAAAATTGGGGAAGAAGCTTCGGAGACGATCATGGCGGCAAAAGATGCGCGTTATGCGATGACTCAAGGATCAACAGATTGCCCTCAAGCTCTAGTGAACGAAGTTGCTGACTTGTGGTTTCATTGCATTGTTCTTTTGGCACAATTTAACTTACGTCCAGAGGATGTATTACAAGAACTGCATAGACGTGAGGGTGTTAGCGGAATCGCTGAAAAAGCAGCGCGACCAAAATAAAACCAAATGATGATGGAGAATTGATTGAAGCACGATCCAAATTGCATATTTTGTAAAATTATTGAAGGCAAAATACCAAGTAAAAAGGTGTATGAAGATGAAGATGTCTTAGCTTTTCATGACATCAATCCTGCTGCCCCCATCCATTTTTTGATCATTCCGAAGTTGCATTTACCCATGCTTGCAGATGCCACTGACGAAAATCAACAAATACTAGGTAAAATGATGGTGTTGGCACCAAAATTAGCATTCGAGGCTGGTGCACGTCCTGGGCAATCAGGAGGTTTTAAAGTTTTAGTGAATAACGGTGCAGATGGTGGCCAAGAGGTATACCATTTGCATTTACATGTGTTGGCAGGGCCACGGCCCTGGAAACATGAATTACCAGGTTAATTAAACTTATCTTATATATAGGGAGTTGTTATGGGTGGAATGAGTCCAGTGCATTGGCTAATCGTATTAGCTGTCGTGCTATTAATTTTTGGAACCAAAAAATTAAGAAACATTGGTTCTGATATGGGAGCTGCAGTCAAAGGCTTTAAAGATGGTATGAAAAATGAGGAAGCTGCTAAAGCTGAAGCTCAAGAGGTAACGCAACAAGTCGCGCAATCAACACAAACTCAAACAGCTAAAGATCCAAATACTGTTGACGTTAGCTCTAAAGAAGTACGTTAATGTTGGCTAAGTTGTACCCAAGCGTCTTGCGAGTCGTCTGATATGTTTGATATTGGCCTTTCTAAGATTGCATTAATCTCTGTAGTTGCTTTGGTCGTATTAGGGCCAGAGCGCTTGCCACGTGTTGCAAGAACTGCAGGAAATCTTTTTGGGCGAGCTCAGCGATATATGTCGGAAGTCAAACAAGAAGTTAGCCGACAAATGGAGCAAGAAGAGCTCAAAAAAATGAAAGATGCAGCTACTGAGGCCTTTAATAGTGCAAGAAACGACTTTAAAGACCTGGATCAAGTGATTTCATCACAAGTAGCAGAGGTTAATTCCACGATGAATGAGATCTCTTCATCCGTCACTATGAATACAGATAGTACTTGGTCAGAAAATGACAACCGAATTTATACCCCCAGAATTGATACCTTTGAGGCGGGGCAACGCCAAGGTCGTAAATCCTGGCGCAACAAAAAAGGCGCAGTGCCGATGTGGTTCAAGCACTCGAATGGCATTAAAGTTCGGGTTCAGTCTGGAGCTGCAAGAGTCAAGCGGTTTCGACGTGTAGCCAGTAACAGTACTTCTGCTAAATCTTTTTTTGGGTAATCGAACTAGATGAGTGACACACCACAGGACGCTAACCAACAAGAAGAGACCTTTTTTAGTCATCTTGTAGAGTTAAGAGACCGCATCATTAAAGCCTCTTTGGCTGTCCTGATTGTTTTTTTAAGTATGGTGTATTGGGCGCCAGATATCTTTCATTTACTAGCAGACCCTATGCTGAAAGCTTTACCCGCAGGTTCCCACATGATCGTGACGGATGTCACAGGGTCCTTTTTTGTGCCTATCAAGGTGACATTTATGGCGGCTTTTGTCTTAGCTTTGCCCATCGTGATTTATCAAATTTGGGCTTTTGTAGCTCCAGGCCTTTATCAGCATGAGAAGAATCTTGCCTTACCCATTGTGATTAGCACTTACACCCTATTCTTAATAGGTATGGCATTTGCATATTTTTTAGTATTTCCGACGGTGTTTGGCTTTATGGTCCAGTACAACGCACCATTAGGCGCCGACATGAGTACCGATATTGATAAATACCTCAGTTTTGCCATGACCACCTTTTTGGCCTTTGGGTTTACCTTCGAGGTTCCCGTAGTTGTCGTTGTCCTAGTAAGAATGGGCATCGTCACCTTAGCCAAATTGAAAGAAATGCGTCCGTATGTCATCGTTGGGGCATTTGTGATTGCGGCAGTAGCCACCCCTCCAGACGTCATGTCACAGCTTTTATTGGCGATTCCTTTGTGTGTTTTGTTCGAATTAGGGCTTCTGATTGCCAGGTTCTACCAACCCAAGCCAAAAGAAGACGAAGAAGAGTTGTCAAAAGAGGCGGTTTAAACCCAAGAGGCTTATTCTATATAAGTGTAGAAGTTTCGGGGCCGTTGTATTTTGGAGCGTTTTTTGGGTGTAAAAACAACAAAAATCGTTGTCTTTTAGCAACGTAAACCACAAAGTTTGTGCAAAATCTACAAAAAACAACACTTATGACTAAAGTTTAATGAAATAAGAACAAGTTTAGTGGATGATTAGGATATTCCTTGATGTCAGGGAAGAAGTTTCTTAAATAGTTTTCTTTTTTTATATGGAGATTTACGAATGAAAAAATCGCTATTCGCACTCGCCGCTTTAGGCGCATTTGCAGGCGCAGCACAAGCTCAATCTAGCGTTACATTGTTTGGTACTATCGACGCTGGTGTACAGTACATTTCAAACGGTGGTTTAGCAGGAAGTACAACTACTGCTGGAACAGATGCTACAGCTGCTGCTGCGGCTAAGTCAGCTATCGCTGCTGCCCCAGCAACAGGTAGCAATTTCGCATATTATGACAGCGCGATCGCTTCTTCACAGTGGGGTATGAAGGGTACTGAAGATTTAGGCGGTGGTTTAAAAGCTAACTTCTACCTTGCTGGTGATGCAAATACAAACAATGGCGGTACTAATACTGAAGGTTTATTCCGTCGCGGCGCTTGGGTAGGTTTACAGGGTGGTTTCGGTGAAGTACGTTTAGGTACTCAAGCAAACCCAATCGTAACTTCATCTGCTGCTTTATTACCAGTTATGGGAAATACAGTTAATGGTGTTCGTACAGCTGTTGGTTACTCTATCAAAGACTTCAACCGTAACGCAATTGGTTACTTGACACCTGATTTCGGTGGATTTGGTGCTGAATTACAATATGCTGCAAACAACACAATGGATGCAGGTTTAGCAGATGGCACAGCAATGAACGTTCGTGCTTTCTACTCTGCTGGCGCATTGGATATTAACGCTGCTTATCAGAAGAGAACTTCAATGTCTGCTACAGGTAACGCTGCACAATGCGCTGGAACAGTTCCTTATGATTACACATCTAAAACTCAAATTGCTGGCGCAGCTCCAGCCGTTGGTACAGGTTCAACTTCTGTGACATGTGCAGCAGCTAACTATGGTGGTGATGTAACTGGTTACTTGGCTGGTATCAAGTACAAAGTAACTCCAGCAATACAGTTAGGTTTTGGTTGGGCACATGGCGAAGGTGATAACACTAACTATGTTAAAGGTCTTGACACAGCAAACTCAGCAACTACTAATGCTACTTTGACAAGTGCTGGTAAACCAGTTACAGCAACAACCCCTTCAATCTACAATTCAAACGCATTTATGGCTGGTGTTGGCTATCAAGCAACTCCATCAGTATTGTTAGGTTTGAACTACATCGTCACTACTGCTGATTCAAGCATGTATAACTTCCAAACACGTTATGCTTTAAGTAAGCGTACTACAGCTTATTTCCAAGCTTCAATGATGAAGAACGGTGCAGGTTCTATGAATGGTTCGACAAGTCCTTATGGTAACTTCTTGCCTTTAGGTGGTCAAACAAATACATCACCTTCAGTTCAAGTTCAAACGATGACTGCATTACCTAATACAACACAATCTGCATACGGTGTTGGTATCATCCATAATTTCTAATTTCTCGTAGGACTTGATCCTGCTTGATTCAGAAAAAGTTGTAACGTAAACCCACTGTGCAAACAGTGGGTTTTTTCATTCAAACTTTTTAATATGATTTATTAGATTTCAATTTTGGTTGTAAATGCGCAATTGAAAGTATCCTTAAAAAATACTATTTTAGTATTTTAAATAGGGATCAAAATGCACTCTTTAGATAAAAATTATCACGAAGAATTTAAATTAAATTTAGGTATAAACTCTACACCTGAAGAGTCAAAAGTACAATTTAAGTACCAAAAAGTACATAAATTCCATAAAAAATTAATCTTAATTAATAAAGGAAATGTTACTTTTCATCAAGCTGCTCAAGAAATGCTTTTAGAGTAGCAAACTAAAGTCATACGTGGGGACTTTAATAAACATTCATACACCATGTTGTTAAGTAGATTAAACAAACATGTATTTCCATATTTTGGAAGTTTGGAAATATCAACAATCACTAATAAAATGATTTGTGAATTTGTAAGTTTTTTAAATAAACTCAATCTCTCTACAATCACAATATCCCAATATATCATTGCTCTTCGTAAGGTTTTACGTTATTCCTTATCAAGAGAATATATACAGAAAGTCCCAGCTTTTCCTAAAATTAAACTCTCTAGTATTCCTCGAGGTGGCTTTTCTATACAAGAGTATGTTTTGTTAGTGCGAAAAGCAAAAGAGCTTTCTTATGCACCTTTAGAGTGTAAAAAAACTACTCACAGAAATACACGATCTGGAATTTATACTTCAAGTCAAAAGTTACCCCATGAGTTTGCCTGGCTTATACGTTTTATGGTGAATAGTTTTTTACGTCCTGTTGATATCAAATTAATTCAACATCAACATATCCAATTAGTTCGAGGGGATAATACCTACCTTAGAATTTCTTTACCTGAGACGAAAAAGCACACTGCAAAAATTGTTACTTTAAGCGCAGCTGTAATAATCTATGAGAACCTCTTAAAATTTAAGAGTTCAAGAGGTTTTGGGGCTAAAAATGACTATCAAGATCGCGAGGCTGCAATATTTGTTATAGGTAAACATTTTAGACACTTATTGGAAGCTACTAATTTACGAAAAGGCTCTTTAGGTCAAAATAGGTCACTTTACAGTCTTCGACATACGGCCATAACATACCGACTACTCTATGGAAATGGTATCGATTTACTTACTTTAGCTCGAAATGCCAGAACTTCGGTAGAAATGATTGAGCGTTTTTATGCGAGCGCCTTAACTCCAGAAATGAATATTGCGATGCTTCAAAGCAGAAGATAGTTGGTTTTGGCACAGTTCCAATTAAATGACCATGAATTTTTCTTTGGGGAATGCCTGGAGTAGTTCTTTTGTGATTATTGACCAAGCGAGGGAAATCTTTAATACCGCCATTAATTTAAAGTAATAAAAAACCCACTGTTTGCACAGTGGGTTTACGTTACAACTTTTTCTGAATCAAGCAGGATCAAGTCCTACGAGAAATTAGAAATTGTGAATGATACCAACACCGAATGCTGATTGTGTTGTATTCGGTAAAGCGTCTTTTGACCCCATACCTTGAACTTGAACTGAAGGTGATGTATTTGTTTGACCACCTAATGGGAGAGCATTACCAAAAGGTGTTGTTGATCCATTATTAGAGCCAGAACCGTTTTTGACCATGTTTGCTTGGAAATAGGCTGTAGTACGCTTACTTAAAGCATAACGAGTTTGGAAGTTATACATGCTTGAATCAGCAGTAGTCACGAGGTAGTTCAAACCTAACGAAACCGATGGAGTTGCTTGGTATCCAATACCAGTCATAAATACGTTTGCATTAGATTTTGCAGCTGTGCCAGATGCACTACCCTTTACAAAGTTAGTCGTGTCGTTTTCACCATGTGCCCAACCCATACCTAATTGAATTGCTGGAGTTACTTTATACTTACCACCAACAACGTAACCTGTTACATCACCATTGTAGTTAGCGGCAGCGCAATTAACAGCATTATCTACCAATGACAAGCAAGTACCAGCTGCGCCATTACCAGTTGCAGACATAGATGTTGCCTTCATGTAAGCAGCATCGAAATTTAAGTTACCAGCGTTGTAGAAAGCACGTAAGGAAGCTACAGTGCCATCAGATAAGCCACCATCAATAGTGTTGTTGGCTGCGTATTGTAATTCTGCACCAAAGCCACTGAATACAGGTGTAAAGTAACCAATCGCATTACGGTTATAGTCCTTACCGCGAGAGTAAATTCCACGGAAACCATGTGCTGTATTACCCATCAGTGGCAATGCATTTGCTGATGAAGTAACGATTGGGTTCGCTTGTGTACCTAAACGAACTTCACCGAAACCACCCTGTAGACCTACCCATGCGCCACGACGGAATAAACCATCATTATGTGTACCGCCATTGTTGGTGTTTGCATCACCAGCAAGGTAGAAGTTAGCTTTCATACCACCGCCTAAATCTTCAGTACCCTTCATACCCCATTGTGACGAAGCAATCGCGCTATCGTAATATGTAAAGTTACTACCTGTAGCTGGAGTGCCAGTAGAAAGACCTGCTGCTTTAGTTGCATCAGAGTCTTTTCCAGGGGCAGTTGTGGAACCTACAACACCACCGTTTTGGATGTACTGAATACTTGAGTCTAAGGTACCAAACAATGTAACACTAGATTGTGCTTGTGCTGCGCCTGCAAATGCGCCTAAAGCGGCGAGTGCGAATAGCGATTTTTTCATTCGTAAATCTCCATAGTTTACGAATAACAATCATTAAAAATGTTGTTGATAAACTTTTTGAATCTACAAATGCTTAAATTAAATAGATTTTTTTGATGATTAAATTAAGGGCTTCTAATAAAACGTAGGCCTTAAACAATTCTTGATTAAAAAACCAAGATATAAAAAACCTATTATTTGAAATGGGTATTTATTACTTCAAAAGAAGTAGTTTTGCGCTTGAAATCAAGTGATCTAATGCATAGCCTTCTGGGGAAGATATTGCTGGATTAAAAGGAATATGACCCATAAAGTGAGCATTAAATTTTTTAAATAATTGAGTTTGTAGCGTTTCAATATTACTCAGGGTATATTCGTTTTCAGGTTGAGTAGAGTTGGCTACCCAGGCAAATAATTTTAACCCCCTGCTCACAATTGATTCAGCCGTTAATAAAGCATGGTTGATACATCCAAGTTTGATATTGACGACCAATATGACAGGTAAATGAATTGCTTGAGCAAAATCACCTAAGTTTTGATGTTCACCAATCGGCACTAAAAAGCCACCAGCACCTTCAACAACTATAAAGTCAAACTTGTTTTGAAGTGCATGATACCGATCGATCATTACCTGCATATCAAGATGTATACCTTCATGTTTGGCAACTAAATGAGGGGCTGCTGGTTGTTTTAATATATATGGACAAATATCTTTGGTTTGAAGTTCAGGTGCAACTCGCTGACTTACTTTTAGCAGGTTTTCGACATCATCATTGATCCAATTTCTGTTGTTTTGATACATACCCGCAGCAACTGGTTTATATCCGACAGTTTTTAAACCGGACTCTTGAAGTTTCAGAATCAAGGCACTCGCAATTAAGGTTTTACCAACCTCAGTATCTGTGCCAGTAATAAAAAAACTATTGGGTTTCATGCTCAATTACTTTCCATTTTGGAGAGGGCTTCAATTAATAAATCGATATGTGCAAAAGAATGATCAGCATTAAAGGTAATTCTAAGTCTTGAAGTACCTTCTGGAACTGTAGGAGGGCGAATAGCTGGAACCCAGATACTTAAATGATTTAATGATTTTGAGACTTCCATTACTTCATTATTATCACCAATAATGAGAGCTTGTATTGCTGACGATGAGGGCAAAACGTGCCATTTCGTAAAGTTTAATTTTTTATTCCAATAAGAAATCAATTCAAATAAGTGGGCCCTTTTTTTAAGACCTTTTTCGGACTGAATTAATTCAATACTTTTTAAGACGGTATGAGCGATTGCAGGAGACGTAGAGGTAGAGTAAATGACGGGACGTGATTTTTGTATCAACCATTCAATCCAACATTTCTGAGCTGCAATAAATGCTCCAGATACACCCACCGCCTTACCTAAGGTGCCCATATAAATGATGTTTGGCGAGAAAATATCAAAGTGTTCAAGACAGCCATGTCCATTTTTACCAAATATTCCAAAGCCATGAGCATCATCGAGGTATAAGAGGGCATGATGTTGCTCTGCAATCTTAACCAACTCTTGAATCGGTGCAAAATCCCCATCCATACTAAAGACACTATCCGTGATGATGAGTTTATATGGACAAGAGTCTTGGTTGAGTAAAGCTTGAAGTGCTTCTATGTCATTGTGCGGATATACAAACACTTTTGCTTGAGATTGGGCTTTAGCCATCCGGATACCATCAATAATAGAAGCATGATTGAGCGCATCCGAATAAATAGAGATATTCCCAAGACTGGCAAGAGCGGTAATCATCGCCATATTTGCCATGAAACCTGTGTTGATAAAACAGGTTACAACATTGGGAATGTGCAGAGCTTGCGTTTGCGCTAATTTCTCTTCAAGGAGTTGATGGGCAGTGGAGTGCCCACTGATAAGAGCGCTGGCACCACTTCCAGTCCCATAAATATCAGCACCTTCCGCCATCGCTTGCTTTAATACAGGATGATTACTCAAACCTAAATAATCATTACTAGCAAACGACAATAAGTGCGAACCGTTGATATCAACAAATGGACCATTCGGGGAAGAGCGGAGCTTTAAGTTCCGGATTAAGCCTTGACTATGTAAATGATGATTGGCTTGATCGAGAGCCTCTAACCAAGAATCAATCATATTGGGCAGACATCATTGAGAGATGATTGAATAGCAGAGGATAAAAAATCAATTTGTTCCTTAGTCAAAATATATGGGGGCATCACATATACAGTATGACCAATCGGACGAATAAGTAGTCCATGCTCTAGCGCTTTGGCATAAAAGGTTTTAGAAAATTGAGCGGGCGCAAAGTGTGGTTTGATATCAAAAGCGAATATTGTGCCTAATTGGCGAACATCTTGAATACGAATATCGTCTTCGACCCAGGCAAATGACTCATGGAGTTGTTGTGATAAAGCTTGATTCTTGACCAAATAATTTTCATCTTCAAAAATCTTTAAAGTTGCTAAAGCAGCTGCACAAGCTAGAGGATTGCCTGTATAAGAATGGGAGTGTAAAAATCCCTGTGAGGCGCTATCGCCATAAAAAGCCGCATAAATTGTATCAGTCGATAAAACAACGGATAGCGGCAAATACCCTCCAGAGATACCTTTAGAGAGTGTCATTAAATCTGGCCAAATATCAGCATGCTCACAGGCAAAAAATTTCCCTGTACGACCACAACCAACTGCAATTTCATCAGCGATTAAATGTACTTGGTATTGATCACACAACAACCTAAGACCTTTTAGATAATAAGCAGAATACATACCCATGCCAGCTGCACATTGAACCATGGGTTCAATGATGATGGCCGCGATTTGAGTGTGGCTTGATTGCAAAAGTTTCTCTAATTCCCCTAGACATGACTTAGCAAAATCCTGTGGAGAGACTCCTTCTGGGGCTAAACGCGCATCTGGTGAAGTGACAATGATTGGTTGACGCGTTAGTACACTATAGGCATCTGTAAAAATCGGAATATCCGTAACAGAGAGCGCCCCCAATGTTTCACCGTGATAACTATTCTTTAAACAAATAAATCGATTTTTATCGCTTTTGCCAAGATTACGCCAATAATGAAAACTCATCTTTAAGGCGATTTCAACAGCAGATGCACCGTCAGAGGCGTAAAAGGCGTGACCTAACTGGTGACTAGTTAACGCTGATAGTTTTTCCGATAAAAGAACTACCGGCTCGTGCGTGATACCAGCTAGCATGGCATGTTCTAGCTGATCGAGTTGGTTTTTGATGGCTTGATTAATGCTTGGGTTTGTATGCCCAAATAAATTCGTCCACCAAGAACTGATGGAATCTAAATAGCTTTTACCTTGATGGTCATAAAGATAAGCACCTGATCCGCGCTGAATAGCCAAGAGAGGAAAATCCTCATGGCTTTTCATTTGCGTACAAGGGTGCCAAACTGCGTTTAAACTTCTTTGTGCCCAATCATCACTTATCATGGAATGATTATAAGTTCCAGTTCCTGATTCAGGTAAATACTACTTACGTGCTTCCTTTTGAGATGGTCGCTTGCCAATGGCTACAGATAAAACAACACTTTGACCTTTGCGATCGACCACAACTTTCGTATTACTACCTGGCGTTAAAGCTGCAACCGTATTTAATAAACTTCTAACATCTTTAATCGGTTCATCATTCACTTCCTTAAGAATATCTCCAGGTTTGATTCCCCCAAGTTCTGCAGGGCCATTTTTGAGGATTCCAGAAATTAAAACACCTTTTGCATCTTTGGGTAATTTAAACGCCTCAATAATTTCTGGAGATAGATCGCGCGGCTCAACACCCATCCAGCCCCTAGTTACAGCACCGTTGGTGACAATAGATTCCATGACTTGCTTAGCAAGGTTGACGGGTATGGCAAAGCCGATACCCATTGAGCCTCCACTCTTAGAAAATATGGCGGTGTTGATGCCAATCAATTGACCTTTCGTATCGACGAGCCCCCCACCTGAATTACCAGGATTAATAGCCGCATCCGTTTGAATAAAGTTCTCGAAAGTGTTGATTCCAAGATGATCACGACCAAGCGCCGAAACAATCCCAGCAGTGACGGTCTGCCCAACCCCGAAAGGATTGCCGATCGCAAGAACCACATCACCTACGTTAACGTTAGACAAATTACCAAGAACGATAGGTTCTGGTAAATCTGGTAAATCGATTTTAAGAACAGCGATATCAGTTTCTGGATCACTACCGATAAGTTTTGCGATGGTTTTTCGACCATCACCTAAAGCAATTTCAATTTTGTCCGCACCCTCAATCACGTGATGATTGGTGAGTATGAGACCTTCTTTACTAATGAGAACACCCGACCCAGTATTAAACTCTGGCTCGTCCTGAGTAGGTCCACCTTGAGGATCACCGAAGAAAAAATTAAACCACTCTTCTTGATTTTCAGGGGTTGGCTTTCCTTTTGGCTTTGGCCGCTGGTGAGGGTTTGTGTTTGGCTTACTTGGAGTGAGTTTTTCATTTTTACTACTGAAAACATTGACCACTGCAGGCATCGACTTTTTTACGGCCTCATGATAAGAACCTGGCGATACGTCCTGATTCGGAGAAGACTCGGCAACGGTTACAGATTGAACAGGCCGAGCAGAGTTGCCTAACCAACCCGGTTTTAACGTGGAAATAACAAAATAACCAGCTAAAAAAACGGTGACTGCTTGTGCAAAAATAAGCCATAAACGCTTTGCCATCATATTATTTCTCTTTAGTCTGTATTAAACTTCATCAATGAAAACCAAAATCGCAACACGTGAGTCTATTGAATCATATCTTAATGATTTATTACGAATTTCTCATTTTAAAGACTATTGTCCAAATGGGTTGCAGGTTCAAGGAAAATTCGATATCAAGACCCTAGTAACTGGGGTTACAGCTTCTTTGGCATTAATAGAAAAGGCTGTAGAAGCCAAGGCAGACGCTATTTTGGTTCACCATGGTTGGTTCTGGAAAAATGATGATCCTAGAATCGTGCGTCAATTACATACAAGACTTAAATTATTGATGGCACATGACATCAATTTATTTGCATACCATTTGCCACTGGATCAACACCCAGAATTTGGTAATAATACACAGTTAGCTCACGTCTTGGGATTTGAGATCCAGGGACAAAGTAAAGAAAATGATTTGGTTTGGTATGGCAAACCAAACCAAGGATCACGGAAAAAAACCTTACAAGATATAAGTTCGCTGATTGAGAAAAAACTTAATAGAACGCCATTGGTTATTGGTGATGAAAGTCAATCGATTAAAAAGGTGGCTTGGTGTACAGGTGGCGCACAAGGTTATATCGACATAGCTGCTAATTTAGGGGCAGATGTGTATATCAGTGGTGAGATTTCTGAGCAGACGACCCATGCTGCGAGAGAACTAGGTATTGCTTATATCAGCGCCGGTCATCATGCAACCGAGAAATATGGTGTACTGGCTTTGGGCACACATATTGCCAAAACATTTGGGGTTAGGCATATCCATGTGGATATACCCAACCCGGTTTAATTTTATTTTTTAAGATTGTCACGAATTTCGCGAAGAAGAATAATATCTTCAGGTGTTGCTGGAGCTGCCGGAGCCGGCTCATCACCCTTAATGCGATTCATGATTTTAACGAGTTGAAAAATCACAAATGCCAAGATAATAAAGTTCAAAGCAACGGTAATAAAGCTACCGTAGGCAAATAAAGGAACGCCTGCTTTTTTGAGAGCATCTAAAGTTCTAGGTACGCCGTCAGGAATGCTTCCTAAAACTACAAATAAATTATGGAAATCTAAACCACCGCCAGTCAGTGCGGCAATTAATGGCATGATGATATCGCCGACAAGAGAGTCAACAATCTTACCGAAAGCACCACCGATGATGACACCAACGGCCAGGTCTACTACATTGCCTTTCATGGCAAATTCTTTAAATTCACTTAGGATACTCATATAAACCCCTTTTTTGATAAAATTTCTATAAGTTTAAATGAACTCTTTTAAACTTTATGAATCTTCACATAAGAATCTTATAATCAACAAAATGGCTATAATATGTCAGGGAAAACACTAATTTAAACGAGAACCTAATGAGCGCTGAAGAAAATTCAAGTTTACAGCCTGTTCCTGCAGAGCTGAATAAAGAAAGACGTACATGGATCATTGCAACATCTGTGATGGGCGGTATTGGTGGAGCAGCAATTGCGCTCCCACTAGTTAATACATTCGCACCATCAGAGAAAGCGAAAGCCGCTGGTGCGCCAGTTGAAATGGATATCACTGGAATGCAACCTGGTGAGATGAGAACCATTGAATGGCGTGGCAAACCAGTTTGGGTGGTCCGTCGCACACCAGAGCAAGTTGCTGATTTAACCAAGAATGATTCAAATTTAGCCGATCCTAACTCGCAGAGAACGCCAGATGCTTTAACGCCTGCATATGCACGTAATGAAGCAAGATCAATTAAGCCTGAATATTTAGTTGTTGTTGGTATTTGTTCTCATTTGGGATGCTCGCCGTCAGCTAAGTTTGATATGGGTGCACAACCTTCTTTACCGGCAGACTGGTTAGGCGGCTTTTTATGCCCTTGCCATGGTTCTACTTTCGACCTAGCAGGACGCGTGTTTAAAAATAAACCTGCGCCAGATAATCTTGAAGTTCCCCCACACATGTATTTAAGCGACACCAAGATTGTTATTGGTGAAGACAAGAAAGCTTAAGGAGAAATAGAACATGGCATTCCACGAAAAAGAAGTTCCTCCGAACGCAACTTCCGGCCAAAAGTTAATGGCTTGGGTTGATTCCCGCTTTCCCTTAAGTGCGACGATTAAGGGACATTTAACCGAATATTACGCACCAAAAAACCTTAATTTTTGGTATTACTTTGGTGCCTTAGCAATTGTGGTTTTAGCTTTACAGATCATTACTGGTATTTTCTTGGTCATGCACTACAAGCCAGATGCTGAAAAAGCGTTTGAGTCTGTTGAGTACATCATGCGTGAAGTTCCCTGGGGTTGGTTAGTTCGTTATATGCATTCCACTGGTGCTTCCATGTTCTTTATCGTGGTCTATATGCACATGTTCCGTGGCATGATCTACGGCTCTTATAGAAAGCCTCGCGAATTAGTTTGGATTTTTGGTTGCGCAATCTTCTTGTGTTTAATGGCAGAAGCCTTCTTTGGCTACTTGCTTCCATGGGGACAGATGTCTTATTGGGGTGCTCAAGTGATTGTGAACCTCTTCTCGGCAATTCCGGTGATTGGACCAGATCTATCTTTATGGATTCGTGGTGATTATGTGGTGGGTGATGCAACTCTTAATCGCTTTTTCTCATTCCACGTGATTGCAATTCCTTTGGTGTTAGTTGGACTTGTAGCCGCGCATATTGTGGCACTTCATGAAGTCGGATCAAATAATCCTGACGGTGTAGAAATCAAAGAAACTGTTGATGAAAAAGGTATTCCTTTGGATGGCATTCCTTTCCACCCATTCTATACAGTGCATGACGTAATGGGCCTTGGCGTATTTGCAATGATTTTTGCCTTTATCGTGTTCTTTGCTCCTGAGATGAATGGTTATTTCTTGGAAGCCAATAACTTTATCCCAGCAAATCCGTTACAAACGCCCGCACACATTGCTCCAGTATGGTATTTCACACCGTTTTACTCCATGCTACGTGCGACTACCTCTGAGTTTTTACTGCCAATGTGGATTTTTGCAGCAGTATTGTTTTGGCTGGCATCCCGTGGCGCTGCCATGAAAACTAAAGCAATCTTTGGCGCGATCTTATTAGTCTTGGCTGTAGGATTCTACTTTTTAGATGCTAAGTTTTGGGGAGTGCTCGTGATGGGTGGCTCAGTCGTGATTTTCTTCTTCCTCCCATGGTTAGATAAATCACCTGTGAAGTCCATTCGTTACCGTCCAGGATTCCACAAATATATTTACGGAGTTTTTGTGATCTGTTTCGTGATTTTGGGTTACTTAGGAATCATGCCACCATCACCAATCGCTGAAAAATTAGCTCAACTTTGCACGATTTTATATTTTGGCTTCTTCTTGGCTATGCCTTATTGGAGCAAGTTGGGTGAGTTTAAACAAGTTCCAGACCGTGTCACGTTTGCAGCGCACTAAGGTACCTTCAATGAATAAAAATACATTACCTCAAATTCTCCGTTGGATTGCCAATGTTGCTGTTGTAATTGGCTTTGCGACTTCTTTTAATGCATTAGCAAACGAAGACACCTTTCCATTAGATAAAGCACCAAACCGCTTAAACAATATGGCGGCTTTACAGAATGGCGCAAAGATCTTTACTAACTATTGTTTAAACTGTCATGGTGCCCATAGCGTTCGCTACAATCGTTTACGCGATATTGGCTTGACTGATGAGCAAATCAAAGAAAACCTTCTTTTTACTGGTGGGAAAGTTGGTGACTTGATGAAGGTGAGCATGGCTCCTGCAGAGTCTAAAGAGTGGTTTGGTAAAGCCCCACCTGATTTGTCTGTTGAAATTCGTTCTAGAGGTGCTGATTGGGTATATACCTATTTGCGTACTTTTTATCGTGATGACTCAAGACCAACTGGTTGGAATAATCTTGTTTATAAAAACGTTGGCATGCCCCACGTTTTGTGGGAATTACAAGGTTATCGTGAGGCCAAATTTGAAGAAGTTAAAGGTCATGGTGGAGCAGAAGAGCATAAGTTTGCTGGTTTTGAGCAGTTAACTCCAGGCCTTATGAAGCCACAAGAATATGATGACAATATGGCTGACTTAGTTGCTTATATGTCTTGGATGGCCGAGCCTGCGCAGTTGGAAAGAAAGCGTATTGGCGTTATTGTGTTACTATTTTTGGCTGTCTTCACATTAGTTGCTTCGCGCTTAAATAGAACATATTGGAAGAGTATTCATTAATATTGTTTTGTAGTGCTACAGGCAGATGGCGAAGGTCGTCTGCCTTTTACTTTATAGAGAATAAGGAAATTTACCTATGATGGTTTTGTACTCGGGAACAAATTGCCCATTTTCACAACGTTGTCGTCTTGTTTTATTTGAAAAAGGGATGGATTTTGAGATCCGTGACGTTGATTTATTCAATAAGCCAGAAGATATTTCCGTCATGAATCCTTATGGACAAGTGCCTATTTTGGTTGAGCGTGATCTTATTTTGTATGAATCAAACATCATTAACGAATACATTGATGAGCGCTTTCCACATCCGCAATTAATGCCGCCCGATCCAGTCGCTAGAGCCCGTGCACGCTTATTCTTGTTTAATTTTGAAAAAGAACTTTTTGTTCACGTTTCGACTCTTGAAAACGAAAAAGGTAAAAATGCAACAGCGGTGCTTGATAAAGCTCGCTTAGCAATTCGTGATCGATTAACTCAATTAGCTCCTGTATTTGTTAAAAACAAATACATGCTTGGTGAAGAGTTCTCAATGCTTGATGTTGCAATTGCTCCACTCCTGTGGCGTTTAGAGCATTACGGTATTGATCTTTCTAGAAATGCAGCACCTTTACTCAAGTATGCGGAACGTATTTTTAGTCGCCCAGCATATATTGAAGCGTTGACTCCGTCAGAGAAGGTCATGCGTCGATAATGAGCAATCCATTTGGTGAAGATGCAAGCTCCAATAAGGTTCCAAGTACAAAGCCCTATTTAATTAGGGCTTTGTACCAATGGTGTATTGATAATGCATTTACGCCCTATGTCTCGGTATTTGTGGATCGCTCAGTGGATGTGCCTCGCGAGTATGTGAATAAAGATGAGATTGTTCTTAATATTGGACCAACTGCTTGTCAATCGATAGAAATTGATAATTATTCCATTCAATTTAAGGCAAGGTTTAACGGTATTCCAAAAGAAATCTATATTCCGATTACGCATGTGATGGCCATTTATTCACGTGAAAATAGCCAAGGAATGAGCTTCCCAGTCAATATTTCACCGAGTGAAGAATCAAATGAAACCAATGATAGTGAAGCAAATTTAAAAGAGACAACAAAATCTCATATAAAGCTTGTGAAATAGTTTAAAATACATTCTTCAATTTAAAAATGCCCCATTAGCTCATCTGGTAGAGCAACTGATTTGTAATCAGTAGGTGGTCTGTTCGAGTCGGACATGGGGCACCATCAATAAGCAAACTAAAATCTGGAATTGAAATTGACTATCCAAGATATCAAGGACCAGTTTCGGAAAGGCAATCAACAAGCAGCAATTGATTCCTGTCATCAACTTCTAAAAAAGTCTCCAAAAGATATTGAGCTAATTAAACTTTTAGGAAAAATGTATGGCCTGATCGGGGATTTTAAAAACGCTATACAAATGAACAAAAAAGCACATCAGCTCAATCAGGCGGATGAAGAAGTTATTTACAACTTAGCTTATCTTGAAAGACAAAGTCAACATTATTTAGAAGCAAAAAAGTGGATTGAACTCTTATTAAAGAAACAACCAGAGTCCTATGAGGGATGGATCTCTTTAGTAGAAATCCATATGAAACTGAATCAATACGATGTTTCATTTGAGCATTCAACTAAAGCAATGCAATATGCAAAAAATGATCTTAGTATCTATTTAATTCGTGCCATATGCTTAAGACATCTTGGAAAACATCCTGAGGCGATACAAGAGCTTGATTTCTATAATCAACGTCAACCCAATGTGATTGAGGTCATGATTGAGTTTGCTGAAAATTATCAGGTATTAAATCAGAGCGAGTTAGTAGAACATTATTATCAATCCGCTCTTCAAATCCTGCCTCAAGATTTACATAACCTATTTTTGCAAACCAAAGCAAAGCTTTATTTCAATCGTGGAGGGGAAGTTCTCGCGGATTATGATGTGCTTATTCAACATCAATTTCAGCTCGCAGAAATCTTGCATCTAAAGGCAAGATTGCTTATGCAATTAAGTAGATATGATGAATCACTCTTTCATTTGAAAAAAGCTGAAGAGCTTGGTGATATTGATGTTTTAAAATCTTTGGGAGTTATTTCTTATCATACAAAAAATCATTTATCAGGAATTACCTATTTAGATAAATACTTACAAAATAAAAAAAATGATCCACATGCGTGGATGTGGAAGGCATCTAATTATTTAGAGCTTAATAAAATTGAAGAGGCAATTGAATGTTTTAAGGAGGTAATTAGAAAAGACCCCAAGTGGCCTTTGGCGCAAGGTTTTTTAGTGCATGAGTTACAGACTTTATGCATTTGGGAAAGAATAGATTCTGAGAAAAACGTATTAGAAGATTTGATAGTTGCCAAGATACCGGCCGCAAGTCCTTTTATGGCCCTTTCTATTTTTGATGATACCTCCATTCTTCGTCAAGTTGCTAACGCATATATTGAATATTTTAAAGAAAAAAAACAGATCAATAATTATGTGCCGGAATCCAAGCAAAAAAATAAAAAAATAAAAATTGGTTATTTCTCCCCCGACTTCGGACAACATGCGGTTTCCTATTTAGCGATTGAGTTATTTGAATTACATAACCGTGATCAATTTGAAGTTTATGGTTTTTCACTACTAAATAGAAAGCATGATAATTTCAAACAAAGAATAGTGGAGGGGTTTGATCACTTGATTGATGTATCCTCAAAATCAGATGATGAAATTGTTCAAATTGCAAGAGACTTAAACATTGATATTGCAGTTGATTTATGTGGATTTACAGCTGAGAATCGATTTCAAATTTTTGAAAGACGAGTTGCCCCAATTCAAGTAAGTTATTTAGGATATTTAGGATCAATGTGTCATTTGATGGATTACATCATTGCTGATGAAGTTTTAATACCCGAAGAAAACCTGCCATACTTTTCTGAGAAGGTTATTTATCTTCCTTCCTATCAAATCAATGATAGAAAAAAAGAGGCATCTAACAAAAAGTTTTCAAAAGAAGATCTCGGAATTCCAAATGATGCATTTGTCTTTGGTTCATTAAACAATAGTTATAAGATTACACCTCAAATCTTTAAGGTGTGGATGGAACTCTTAAATGAGTTGCCTCAGAGTGTATTGATGTTGTCAGCACCTCAAGGGCAGGTAAAAGCAAATCTCTTAAAAGAAGCAGAAAAATACTCAATTGATACCAATCGTATTATTTTTTCAGAAAGAGTTGTAAGGGAAGAATATTTAACAAGATTAAAGTTGATTGATCTTTTCTTGGATACTCCAATTTATGGAGCAGGCACAACGGCTAGTGATGCATTATGGATGGGCGTTCCAGTTTTGACTATATTGGGTAAATCTTTTCCTTCTAGAATTGCAAGTAGTGTATTAACCAGTTTTGGTATGCCAGAGTTAATCGTTCACTCTATAGAAGAATATAAGTTAACTGCAATAAGGTTAGCTCAAAATGAATCAGAGTACTTACAAATCAAAAATAAAGTAGCTTCACTCATTAGCACCTGTAAATTATTTGATTCTGAGGCCACAACTAGAAATATCGAAAAAGCTTATCAAATGATTTATCAGAGATATATGGATGGCCAGTCACCAGACCATATAAAAATATGAACTTTAAAAAGATAAAGTCCTTATAAAAGTTGTACCTCTCGAAAATCAGGATTGACAATCCCTAAAATCAATGTTAATTTAAACACCTGTTTAAAAAATGCTTTGGAGGAGACGTTTTGACTAAAAAAATTGATCGTGCTGATTTAGATGCAGCCGCAGAAAAATATAAAAATTGGGGTAAGTGGGGTGCGGCAGATGAGATTGGTACTTTAAATTTCACGCAGCCTGAAGATATTGTCCAAGCAGCGGGACTGGTTAAAAAAGGTAAAGTGATCTCTTTAGCACTCAACTTTGATAGTAGTGGTCCCCAAGGCGCCA
Source organism: Polynucleobacter sp. SHI8 (assembly GCF_027944005.1). Classification (NCBI taxonomy): domain Bacteria; kingdom Pseudomonadati; phylum Pseudomonadota; class Betaproteobacteria; order Burkholderiales; family Burkholderiaceae; genus Polynucleobacter; species Polynucleobacter sp. SHI8. The sequence goes on from NZ_AP027204.1 coordinate 134,109, forward strand.
AAACAAAATATCCTTCTATGGGACGTATCAACCCTGTTCATACCATGCTTAGAACTGGTACTGATGCCTATTCAGGTGTATTGGATAAACGCGGCATTCGTGCTGCAGATGATATGGTCGTTATGCCACTTCAATGTGGCACACAATGGGACGGCTTAGGGCACGTATTCTTTGATAACTATATGTATAACGGTTTTGATTGCAGAGAAGTATCATCTGCTGGAGCTGCTAAATGCGGTATCGAAAAAACTAAAAGCAAAATGGTCGGCCGCGGAATTCTATTAGACGTAGCTCGTTATAAGGGTTTAGATACATTGCCAGATGGTTACGGCATTACCTGCGCTGACTTAGATGAAACCGCCAAGAAACAAGGTATTGAAATCAAGCGTGGTGATTTTATTATTGTTCGCACAGGACAAATGGAAGCAAAATTAAAAGCGGGCAGTTGGGATGGTTATCCAGGTGGTGATGCACCAGGTTTTGCATTCGAGACTTTAGAATGGATTCAACGAACAGAACTCGCTGCACTAGCCTCAGATACATGGGGTTGTGAAGTACGTCCAAATGAATCAGTAGAGGGAATTAATCAACCGTGGCATTGGATTACGATACCAATTATGGGTATGACCATGGGCGAAATTTTTTATCTCAAAGATATTGCTGATGATTGTGCAAGTGATGGTGTTTATGAGTTTATGTTTGTAGCACCAGCGATTCCAATTACTGGAGCCGTAGGATCACCAACCAATCCTTTAGCAATTAAATAAAAAATGAGTTAGCATCACTTTTAAATAAGTGATGCAACTACATTGGAGGAGACAAAATGAAAAAGAAAAATGACTTCTTAAAAAGAGGTTTTGTAGCAGTCAGTTTGTTATGTGGGTTTCTGGGGATTGCTGGACAATCTGTAGCAGCATATCCAGATAAGCCAATTAAATTAATTGTTTCCTTCCCACCAGGTGGTCCTGTTGATATAGCTGCACGCATTGTTGGCGCGCGCCTCACTGACGTTTTAAAGCAGTCCGTTTTTGTCGATAACAAAACAGGCGCTGCAGGTAATGTTGGAACACAGCAAGTTGCAAAATCACCTAATGATGGTTATACATTTCTTGTAACCTCTTCATCCTATGCAGTGAATCCATCCTTATATGGTGATAAAGCAGGTTATTCACCAAAAGAATTTGCACCTGTCATTGTTATTGCCACACAACCTAACGTTGTTTCTGTTAATGAAAAAGTACCTGTTAGAACATTAGCAGAATTACGTTCTTTGGCAACCAAAGAAAAAATGGCGTTTTCATCACCAGGAAGTGGCACAACACCGCATTTAACTTGTGAAAACTTATTCCATATTATTTGGAAAAATGATTCTACCCATATTCCTTATCGTGGGGCTGGTCCAGCATCAGTAGCCGTGGTTGGTGGTGAAACTCCGATTGGCTGTACTGCAGTCGCTGGAGTATTCCAATTTCATAAACAAGGAAAAGTACGAATATTGGCAGTATCAAGTACAGAACGTCTTGCAGATTTACCAGATATTCCGACGATGGCTGAACTTGGGTTTCCACAAATTAAAGATTACACTTGGGTTGCCGTATTAGCTCCAGTTGGAACTCCCCCAGAAATCGTCAATCAAATGAATCTTGCTATACAAAAAGTGATTGATGAGCCAGACACAAAAGAGAAGCTTCAACAAGCTGGTTTAATTCCAGTCGGAGGATCTGCGCAAAAGACAAATATGTACATTAATGATGAGCTCAAGCATTGGAGCAAAGTAGTCATTGAGACAAAAGCAAAAGCAGAATAATTCAGTTAATAAACAGGAGCTAAGAAGCCACTTTCACAAAAAGCTAAAATCTCTGGGAGTGCCTGATCAAGGCGCTCACCAGCACAGCGATTACGTGAAATGACCTCCAAGCGACCTGTATTAGAAGCCACATAAATATACAAACCCATGACAAAAATTAATCGCCAAGAGATGGATTCAATAGGAAGATGAGGTAAGGTTTTATGAAACTCATCGACAAAGGCCAGACTCACCGCATCGTAGTACTCGCTACGCAGTTCTTGGGCGAGTTCTTTTGGTTCATTATGCAGCCTTGCTTGCAATTTAACAAAGGCGCGACCACCAGGGCTCTCACTTGCAATCCGCAAGGGAGGATAGACGAAGGCATAAATCAAATCCTTCAGCGGAATTGCTGCGCCACTAGCCAACGCTCTAGCTTTTTCCAGCAGACTCAGGCGTTCTTCTACCAAAGTTTTAGCACGCCGCTCAAAAATGGCTTTAAACAAGCCTTGCTTACTTTTAAAGTGATAGTTGATCAACGCTTTATTGATATTCGCTCTCTCAGAAATATCTCTTACAGTCGTGCCAGCAAAGCCATACTCTGCAAAGAGGATCTCCGCCACATCGAGCAAACTGTTCACAGTTTCTTTCGACGTATTCGACAAATTATCTAATTTTTTATTAGTAATGCTTTTTATCATGTTCACACAATAACTCAAAATCACAGATTTCAACAGAAAGGAAACACCATGAGTAAAACTATTATCACATGCGCTATCACTGGTAATTTAACTAAACCAGAGATGACACCCTATTTACCCATCACGCCAGAGCAAATTGCTAACTCTGCACTGGAAGCCGCAGAAGCTGGAGCAGCTGTTGCGCATATTCACGTGCGTCATCCAGATGGCAAGCCTTCTATGGAACTCGAGCATTACGCTGAGACCATCAACCTGATTAAAAAACATAATAAAGAATTAATTATTAATTTAACGACAGGTCCTGGTGGAAGATTTGTTCCTAGTGAAGATGATCCAAAAATTTATGCACCAGGCACAACGCTAACGCATCCTTTAAATCGAGTTTCACATATAACAGCTTTAAAACCAGACATCTGCTCTTTAGATTTAAACACGATGAACTCAGGTCCTGATGTCGTGATGAACACGCCATCAAACGCACGCAAAATGGCAAAGGTGATTCGTGATGCAGGAGTGATGCCTGAACTCGAAATCTTTGACACAGGTGATTTAAATTTAGCAAAAGATATGATTGCCGATGGAAGCTTAGAAGGCCCAGGTTTGTATACCTTTGTGATGGGTGTTAAATATGGCTTTAATACGGACCCAGCAACATTATTGTTTATGCGTGATCAATTACCCGCTGGAGCTAAATGGGCAGCCTTTGGTATCTCACGTGCTGAGTTCCCCATCGTTGGTGCTGCGTATTTATTTGGTGGCCATGTGCGTGTCGGTATGGAAGATAACATCTATATGGAAAAAGGCGTATTGGCAAAAAGCAATGCCGAACTAGTAGCAAGAGCAAGACTCATCGTTCAAGAACTTGGTGGACAAATTGCCTCATCCAAAGAAGGCCGTGAAATTCTTGGCTTGAAGTAATGTGAAGAAAAGGGTGTGTTACAACACACACCCTTACTTACACAAAAGATTTTTATCAATCTAAGTTATTGAATTTGTTGAAAATAAAAAAATAAAACAACTAAATTAAAAATATTTTGATGCAACGCAACAAAATGCTTGCAAATTCATATAAAAAGGAATAAATTTATTGCAGTGCAACAATTTACTTTTCTTTTTAAGGGGCTTTTATATGAACTACGAACTAATGGCATCAAAATTAAACGAATTCAACACAAAAAATATTCAAAGCATGATTGCTTTAACTGAGAAATCAGTTGAGCGTTCACACAAGTTATCTGAAATCAATTTCGAAACAACTAAATCATTACTTGATGAAGTGAATGGTACTGTTGCACAAGTGATGTCAGCAAAAGATCCACAAGCATTTTTTTCAATGACACAAGACGGTTCATTGGATCAATATGCAGGTAAATTACTTGCTCATCAACAAGCTGTTTCTAAAGTAGTTCGTGATGCTGGCGAAGAAATTGCTCAAATGACAGAAGCTGGTGTTGAGCAGATCAAAGTAAGTTTAAAGGACTGGATGGACGCTTTAGCAGCAAACGCACCTGCTGGTTCAGAGTCAATTGTTAGCGCCATGAAAACATCTTTAGAGTCAACATTGCAAGGCGTAGGCCAAATGCAAGCTGCAGCTAAAGAAGTTGCAAGCAATGTAGAGCAAACGACTGAACAAGCTGTTAAGGCATTTCAAGGTCAAGTAGCAACTGCTAAAAAGACAGTAGCTGCAAAGACAACACGCGCTGCTGCACGCAAGTAATTTTTAGTTTTCCCTAAAACCCTTTAGAGTAATCTAAAGGGTTTTTTTATTCTTCTTCTAATTTTTCGATGAGGGCATTAGGTAAGGATTTATTGGGTTTCACACCAAGTTCTTTCACACGCTGTGCTGAGCGAACCAAATTACCATTACCCGTCGTCAGCTTCTTATACGCCTCATCATAGTTTTTTTGTGTTTGAGAAATACTCTTACCAACACCATCAAGATCATCAACAAAACCGACGAACTTATCGTACATTGCGCCACACAGTCGGGCAATTTCTAGAGCATTACGATTTTGATGCTCCTGACGCCAGACATGCGCAATCGTTCTCACTGTTGCATGTAAGGTACTCGGACAAACTAAAACAATATTTTTAGCAAGAGCATCTTGAAAGAGACTCGATTGATGACCGATAGCTGCCAAAAAGGCAGGCTCTATGGGTATAAACATGAGCACAAAATCAATTGAACCCAAGCCATATAAACTTTGATAATTTTTGGCAGAAAGACCATTCATATGCGCACGAATGGAGTTGACGTGGGCAGTGAGTTCAACTTTTTGTAAATCAGGATCATCCGTTTGTACAGATCGTGTATAGGCAGCGATGGATACTTTACTATCAATCACGACATGTTTACTCTCTGGTAAGTGAATCACAACGTCGGGATAAACAACATTACCTTCTTCGGTTCGTTGCGTATCTTGGACATCAAACTCGTGCCCTTTGCGTAAACCACAGTTTTCTAATATGGTTTCTAAAACAAGCTCACCCCAATTACCTTGCGCTTTTGAATCACCTCGCAGAGCTTTTGTTAAAGCATTGGCATCTTGGCTCATCTGTAAATTTAAAGCAGTCAAATTATGAATCTCAGCTTGTAAAGAGGCACGCTCTTTGACTTCTTCTGAGTAGACATCATCGACTCGCTTGCGAAAATCAGAAATCTTTTCTTGAAGTGGCTTGAGTATTAAGTCGAGATTTTGTTGATTTTGAGTAGCAAATCGTTGCGATTTTTCTTCTAAGATATCTTGGGCAAGATTTCTGAAATGATCCGTTAATTGTTTTTTGCTTTCGTTAAATTGCTCTAATTTTTCTTGAGAAATTCTTTTTTCGGAATCGAGTTCTGCACTCACTTTTGTGAGTTGATTGGATAAAGACTGAACCTCTACCTGAAGTTCTGATGACTTTATTTCAAAAGCATCTGCTTGAGAAAGACTTTTTCGATACGAAAGCCCAAAAAAGAGAGCGACAGAAAAAGTGATGCACGCAACTATTAATAAAACCCAAGATATATTTGTCATTTCCATAAGAAATAGTAACTGATATTGAAGAAAGCGAACAAAACCAAAAGAGCGTGGCCACCTTTGACTAAGTCATGAATAGTGCAGGCTCATTAAGTTAACTCAGATCGTATCGATAAAAACATCTCCTTAGTTGTGTTTGATAAGTATTCTAAGTGAGCATCGGTAGATAGCATTTTGTCTACTATGGCCGAGTCAATGAAGCGAGACATTTGTGCTTTAAATTGCCGGTCTTTAACGATCGCGGGGATTAGTTCAATGGCAATGCCTAGTAGGCGATCGAAGTCCCGTATGCCGTAATCACCAATTTTGACTACGACAAGATTAGGGTTAAGTTTTGCTCCTTGCCTAGCTAGCCAAGCCAGGTCCCAAATGTCGCGGTGGCGAATCTTTGAATCACTAATAATGACCGAGTTACCCTCGTTGTTTATCAGTGAGGTAGGAAAAGCTAAGATTTTATCTGCCATAATTTCATCAAGAGACTCAGTATTAACCAAGACAGTTGGTAACGCTCTTACTGAATCGTAGTTGGCGAGCAAGGGGAGAAGCTCTTTAGTGTGAGCTGGGATGTTGGCTATTTCGATTTTGATCTTTTGCTGTGGCATACTGCGGTTTTCTGGCGTGGTCTCAATTGAAATCCACCACTTGTCGACCTTTACACTCCCAACACTTGCCTTGGCTGGCTTCGGACTAACTGCTACATTCAACCCGAAACGATCGCCAATTCGCTTTTCTACACAGTCCTTTATTTTCTCCATTTTCTCGGCTGAAAAATCGATGTCACCGGCAAAATCTAAATCTTCGCTGAACCTATCCGATCCACGACATAGGCGCAAAGCTGTACCACCTTGAAATACCAAATCTTTGAGAAGACCTTCCCTATCTAGTGCCTGAAATATTTCGTAATGCAGAAGTTCTTTCTCCACTACTGGACGCATCGCAGTCAATGTCGGATTGTCCATGGCCCTGTCAACAAGCTTTTCGAAGTCCTCCCGCTCAGTCATACTTCATCCAGTTCCAAGTCGTCTTCAACAATCATATTTGAGTTACGACCAGAGCGCACGAGATCTCTTACCGCCGCTGATTGGGCTGCAATGCGCAACGGCCGGCCTTTGGAGGTTAGCGTATGCTTAAGTATTTCGGATCGTGGCCGCTTAGTATGAGTAAATTCAATTGTTCCATAAGGCGTCTTGTGTAGACCGCTGCGACCAGTTGTCATGACGGTCAAACGGTTAATAGGGATTTGTGAAATAGACCCATATTCTGAAAGAATAGACTCAAGGCTTACGTAGGAGAGACATCCAGGCCTTAGCGACTTTGCTATTTCCTCCGCAATCCAACGATTCTTGCTCGATGCAGCAGGGTTCACATAAAGACCCTTTGCAACTCTTTGTAAAAGACCATCGCAGACCATGCGCTGCAATGATTTTTCCATAGCCTTATCACCTTCGTCGGGAAAAAGCTTCTCGATATCGCGTTTGGCAAGTACATAAATGCCACGTCGATCAAGCTCTGCTAGTCTACGAATCAATTCAATTTTGGTCATAAGTATACTTTAACCCTAATTATTAGTGGGATATTTGTATACTTATTATATCAAGTTAGAAATTAATGTCCAGTATAAGTATACTATAACCCTACTTTTATATAGGGTTATAGTATACTTAACTGCATTTAATATAAAGCTTAAAAATAAGCTCAGATAGAATTTCTAGAATTTAGTATTACAAGCTATTGATACCATTCGATTTTATTACTCTTGCAGAGAAAGCCCGAATGGTTGGGCTTGTCTCAAGTTGATTTATTTAAAAATTAAGCTTTAAACAAATTCTGTAATTCGCCGCTTTCATACATTTCCATCATGATGTCAGAGCCACCGACAAATTCGCCATTGACATACAGTTGTGGAATTGTTGGCCAATTGGTAAATGACTTGATACCTTGACGAATTTCATCATCAGATAAAACATCTACAGTAAAGGGCTGCTTGATGCCACAAGCATTCAGAATTTGAATCGCTCTTCCAGAGAAGCCACATTGAGGAAATTGTGCATTTCCTTTCATGAATAGAACAACAGGGTTTGATGTAACGATTTCTTTAATACGTGCTTGTGAATCCATTAAGTATCTCCAAAAAACTAATAATGATTTATTTTAACTTGTTTCAAACTACAGGGCTAGACCAGAAACTGACCCATGGTTATTCGCTCATTACCGCTTAAATCTTCTTTTGTTTCAATATGGGAATAACCCTGCTCTGAAAATAGGTTTCGGACCTGTTGACCTTGTTCAAATCCATGCTCCACCATGACAAAGCCATCAGGACGTAAAAAACGGATACCATCCGCAAAAATACGACGATAGGCAGTGAGCCCATCAGCACCATCGCTTAATGCTAGTGAAGGTTCAAACCTTAAATCGCCTTCAAGAAGGTGATGGTCATTAGATGCAATATAAGGTGGATTACTTAATATCAGATCAAATTGATCAGATAAAGTTACAGAAAACCAATCGCTTTGGATCAACTGCACAAAAGGTAACTCCAGTTGTTGGCGGTTATGCATTGCCACCTGTAATGCATTCTGGCAGATATCCGAACCTGTCAATTCAAGAGAACCCTCAAGTCCATAGCTTTTGAAGTGTTTGGCTATCGATAGAATAATGGCTCCACTACCTGTACCCAGGTCAATCACTTTTAATGGGTTCTCATTCGAATAAGAAGAAGTGCGCAGACGATTGGCAATGATCGCAATGGCCGCATCTACAAGAATCTCTGTATCTGGGCGGGGGATCAAAACATGCTCATTCACATACAGTTCAATTTGATGAAATGATTTCTTCTTGATTAAATAAGCAATTGGCCAGCCATTTATTCGTTCTTTCTCAAGCAACAACCAATCCTGAACCAATTCATCTGGAAGTGGGTCTTGATCGTGGGCAATCAGCATTTCTCGCGACCAAGCTAAATGTTGATGACAAACATGATGGAGAAGGATTCGGGCATCTACACGATCAAGATTGGTTTTTTGTAAAAGACTTAGAACAGTTTCCACGATGACAACTCTTATGCTTCGCCGAGTGTCGCTAAAAGTTCTGCCTGGTGTTCTGATGTGAGGGCGTTGATCAAATCATGAATATCCCCATCCATCATGGCATCGATTTTATAAAGCGTCAGATTAATTCGGTGGTCAGAGATACGACCTTGCGGGAAGTTATATGTCCGAATACGGTCACTTCGATCACCAGAACCAATTAAGCTTTTTCTCTCAGAGGCTTCTTTATTGTGTTGTTCACGCATCCGTCCATCCATAATGCGCGAAACAAGAACCTTCATTGCCTGGTCTTTATTACGGTGTTGACTGCGATCATCTTGGCATTCCACCACGATACCTGTTGGTAAGTGTGTGATTCGAACAGCAGAGTCTGTTTTATTAATATGTTGACCGCCAGCTCCAGAAGCTCTAAAGGTATCAATACGTAATTCGCTTGGGTTGATTTGCACAGCCTCTACTTCATCTGCCTCAGGTAAAACGGCTACGGTACATGCTGAAGTATGGATACGACCTTGGGTTTCTGTTTGCGGAACGCGTTGTACACGATGACCACCTGATTCGAACTTGAGTTGCGAATATACCTTATCGCCTTCGAGACGCAGAATGACCTCTTTATAACCACCAAGATCTGATTCACTGGCACTAATTACTTCTGTTTTCCAACCTTGCCGTTCAGCAAACCGAGAATACATACGCAATAAATCGCCTGCAAATAAGGCACTTTCATCACCCCCGGTACCCGCCCGAATCTCTAAAAAAACGTTTTTCTCATCATTCGGATCTTTCGGTAATAAAAGCTTTTGTAATTCACTTTCTAAGGTTTCCATACGAAGTCTTGCCGTTTTGATTTCTTCTTCAGCAAAACTTCTGGATTCAGGATCACTGCGCATATCGATTGCCGCTAATTCATCTTCCTGTGCAGATTGATACTCAGCAAACTTCGTCACTACGGGATCAATTTCTGAATGTTCACGCGTATATTTACGAAACTGCTCCATATTCTGCGTGACATCCTCACGCGATAAAAGAGAGTTCAATTCAAGGAGCCGGATTTGTAAATGCTCCAGCTTGGATTGCATGCTTTGTTTCATTTATTTTTCGATATGATTCGAGCGAAAAAGCTCTGGTAATAATTTGATTAAAGTTTCTCGCTCTGGTCCCTGAAGATGTTGCAAAGCATGCAGAGATCCATGTAAAAACTTATTCGTAAGACCTTGGGCTAAAGCATCCAGAACTTCTTGAGGATTTTCACCTTTTAATAATCTTTTCTTGGCACGCTCAAGTTCAATTTGTTGCAATTGGTTGCCTTTTTGGCGTAACTCTTGGATTAGAGGAACTTGATCTCTTGTTTCTAACCAGTGCATAAAATGGGCTACTCTTGTTTCAATAATCGCTTCAGCTTGACCTACTGCTGCTTGTCGATTGCCAAGTCCAGACTGAACAATTTCCCCGAGATCATCAACGGTATATAAATACACATCATTGAGTCGCCCAACTTCAGATTCAATATCACGGGGGACTGCTAAATCAATCATCACAATCGGCTTACGTCGTCTTTTCTTGACGGCATTTTCAACCATCCCAAGACCAATAATCGGTAATGAGCTCGCAGTGCAAGAGACGACGATATCAAAATCAGCGAGGTGAGAAGGTAGTTCAGAAAGACGAATCGATTCCGTGTCTAAACCTTGAATCGATAAAGTATCAGCAAGGTCTTGACCGCGCTCTAGGGTACGATTAGCCACACCCACATGTTTGGGGTGCTTTGCCGCAAAGTGGACACTACAGAGTTGGATCATTTCTCCAGCGCCAATAAAGAGAATCTTTTGCGAACTGATATCACCAAAAACACGCTCTGCTAGACGCACCGCAGCAGCTGCCATGGAAATCGAGCTTGCACCGATTGCAGTAGTGCCTCTGACTTCTTTGGCAACAGCAAATGATTTCTGAAAGAGTTGATTTAAGTAAGTACCTAAAGCACCCACTTCGTCAGCATGACGAACAGCATCTTTCATTTGACCCAGTATTTGAGTTTCACCTAAAACCATGGAATCTAAGCCACTTGCTACCCGAAAAGCATGTCTGACCGCCTGAGATTGGGGTAAGGAGTAAATATGCGGTTCTAAATCCTCTTGCGCCACCCCTTGAGTGCCTGAAAGCCATTGAATTGATGCATGTTGAAGAACATCAATCTGCGGATTTTCATTACAAGCACAATAAATTTCCGTGCGATTACAAGTCGACAAAATGGTCGCCTCTGTAAAGTGCATAGGGGCTTTGCTGCCTATAAATGATCGAAAATCATGCAATGCAGAACTTAAGATTTCTGGACCAAAGGCAACACGTTCCCTTACCTCAATCGGAGCGGTATGGTGATTAATACCTAGGGTAAGTAATTGCATATCCTCGATTATAAAGACTCATTTAAAAAACACTGGAAGACCAAACAATTGGGGGGTAGGAGTGTTGAATCAGCCATTGGTTTGCTTGTTTAAAATGACCACAAGATCCCACGTCACCTTTGAGAAGAAATGGCTCACTGGTTTGATAGGCTCCCAGCCCAGAGGGGTGAGAAGCTTGCAAAATAAGATGTTCTTGGATGGGAGCAATCAGTTCAGCTTTTTTCTGGGCTACTTTTCCCCAAAGCATCCAAATCAGAGGGCGATCCTTACTCAGTTCTTGAATGATGGCATTGGTTAGCATATCCCAACCCCAGTGCTGATGGCTGTGCGCCTCACCTTGACGAACCGTAAGGCAGGTATTTAAAAGTAACACCCCTTGGTCGGCCCATGAGGATAAATTGCCATGAGGTAAGGTTTCAAAGCCATCCAAAAAAAGAGCTTTACTGATATTTCGTAATGAACTGGGATAAGTTCTAGAGTTTGTCGGAATATGCTCTGGAATAGAAAAAGCAAGTCCCTGAGCTAGACCAGGGCTATGGTAGGGATCCTGACCAAGAAGTACTACCTTAACCTCCTTAGCAGGAGTTTGATGAAGTGCTTTAAAAACGGATTCTTTTTTCGGAAAAATTTGATCAGGAAAATGAAGCCTAGCTTCATTTTCTTGAAGCACCAATTGTTCTAAATAAGGAAGATTTTTCTCATTAGATAAAAAATCATGAAGTAAATCACAGTAATCCTGCGGAATTCGACCTAAAAATGCTTCGACAGATGAACTGAACATCACTTACGTAGTTGGTTGGGGCGATCGAACAGTCCATTTTGAAAAATGACGCTCATCCTTTTCAATGACGCAGTTATGCAACACATCCTGACGGAACAACATCACTTGAATAGACTTACCTGAAAATCTTTCCAATAAAGCATTCAGATTCGATGGGGTGATGCGTTCACGATTCATGCTCACCAGGAGGTCGCCAGCCGCAAGACCTGCAAGATGAGCACTGCCATGATCTAAAACATGGGTAACTTTGACCCAGGCATCCTGAGCAATTGTTCGAATGCCAAATCGTTGCAGAGCTAATTCACTTCCAGAAAATGGGCTTTCAACCAAAGACCATTGGTTAGCTTCAAACAACTCTTTTAATGGCAAGTCATCTGTACCCGTAATATATTTTTTTTCAAATTGATTCCAAGAAGATTTAAAGTCCTTCCCAATCACTTCTAGGACGACATCTCTAAAACCATTCTCGGTAATTCCTGAGCCAATATCTTTTAGATTGCCATGTTTATTCCATAAGCCGACCATGACATCATCAAGTGACTTTTGATATTTAGTAAATTGGCGAATGAGTAGATCTAAAGCAAGGGCAATTAACGATCCTTTTGCGTAATAACTCACCACCGTATTTGGTGTATTTTCATCAACAATATAATATTTTGTCCAAGCATCAAAGGAGCTTTGCGCAACAGATTGTTTCAATCTTCCAGATGTGGAGAGAACGAGATTGATGGTTTTACTCAACCGTTCCAAATACACATCTAAAGAAATTACTCCAGAACGTATCAGTTGTAAATCATCATAGTAGCTCGTGAATCCCTCAAATAACCAAAGCAATTGGGTATGGTTACGGTTTTGTAAATCATAGGGCTGGAATGCCGCTGGTTGAATATTTTTGACATTCCATGCATGAAAATATTCATGGCTACAAAGACCTAAAAAATCCTCATAAGCATTTTGTTGAGTGACGAGGTTTTTATAAGGCAAATCGGAGCGCTTACATAAGAGCGCTGTGGAACTGCGATGCTCTAGTCCACCATAACCATTGGCGCTGGCATTGACATGAAAGATATATTGTTTAAAAGGCGCTTGTTGCGTATCTGGCTCAAAAAAAGCAATATGAGCTTGGGTAATTGCCTTCAAATCTTTTTCTAACTTTGCAGTATCGATGAGTTCAGTCGCACCTTGAATCACCATGTGGTGATGGATGCCAAAAGATTTCCAGTGGATGATTTGAAAATGCCCAAGACTTACAGGATGATCGATGAGTTCATCATAATCATTGACGAAGTAAGTACCAAAGCCATTTTTTGAAACACGTTTTGGATTCATGGAAGTGATGAGCGACCAGGTATTCATCCAATCCTGTTTTTCAATATGAACCAAGGATGGCGAATCTGTCCATCCTATCGCCTGTAAACACAGGCTTGTATGGTTAAAAAAACCACGATATTGATCTAAATAGGCAGCCCTAACTGATGTGTCAAAAGCATAGATTTTGCTACGTATTAAGATTGGTTTTTGTGTCGTATGAATTTTCCAGGAATTGCTATCCACAGCATCGACGACAAGTGGTGAGATCAAATGATGCTTTTCATTGATTTCATAGGCATGAATACTCACCACTTGCCTACTAAAATCCCGAATCATATAACTGCCAGGAATCCAAGCTGGCATTTGTACCTCTTGCATTGCTTGAGGTCGCCAAATGATTAAATCAACTTCAAAATAATGACCTAAAGGATCAATCGGGCGAATGACATATTCAGTTGGTGCCATGATAATTATTTAACATTCGATTTGTTGATGGAGGCTAATTTCTTTTCAATATCATCCTTAGATGCTGCTCCGGGAATACGGCTACCATCCACAAAGAAAATAGCCGGTGTGCCTGTAATCCCTAATTTTTTGGCAAGTGCTAAGTTTTTATCTAGCGGGTTTGGACAATCTGTTTTGCTCGGAAGCGGCATATGCGCTGTCATCCAGTTGACCCAAACCTTAGAAGGATCACTTGCGCACCAAACGGCTTTTGATTTAGTCGTTGAGTCTGCAGAAAGAATCGGAATTAAGAAGGTATACACAGTGATGTTATCCATCGTTTGAAATGACTTCTCGAGAGTTTTGCAATAGCCACAATTTGGATCTGCAAATACAGCCATTTTTCTTGAGCCATCACCACGCACCAATTTCACCGTATCTTGCAGAGGAAGCTCACTAAACTGGATACGATTCATTTCATCTTCACGAGCGTCTGTGAGGTTTACGCCTGTTTTTAGATCAGTGATACTACCTTGAATTAAAAACTTTGCTTGAGCATCAACGTAGATAATGCTGGAGTTGGCGACAACTTCATAGATGCCAGGAATTGGACTTGGATTAATACTTTTAATCTGTATTTTTGAGCCAAATTGTTTTTGCAACTCAGTTTTGATTTTATCGGTTGATTGGGCAAATGAGAGGCTGCAAAGACCAAGGCTTAGCAGCATCATATATCGATTGATTAATTTCATTCAAAGTCCTTTTTAAACACATCTTACAATTTAACCCAATGCTCTAGCAATGAGTTGTTGTTTCAGAAAATCTTGTTGATTCAGTATTCTTAAGCCAGTATTTCTGAGCCAACGCAGCGGCGGTGATTGGTGAAGAAACAACTGGTGTAAATGATGGGTGACCTTTAATAAAGCCTCAATATCTCCAGCACGCCGGCGCTCGTAACGTCTTAAGACGATGGCATCATTTATTTTTCTAAAACTTTCTTTTTCAGCAAAGACAGTTCGTAAATCAATCACATCCCTGAGACCTAAATTGAGTCCTTGACCCGCTAATGGGTGTATGACATGAGCCGCATCACCCACCAGAATGATTTTTGGATCAAGCTCAGGACCAATGAGATGCTTAGCCTGTAATTTCTTCAAGGGATAAGACATCGCCTCATTGAGGAGGGTGAGCTCACCTAATTGTTTTTGAACACGTCCATGTGCCGCTTGAGAAATGCGTAAGCAAAAATCTTCGGGTGTATGCTTTGCACTTTCAAGAAGAGTTTGGGCATGATCGTGATGAGTCGACCACACGAGCGAGACCCTTTTGCCAGGAAGAGGTAATAATGCAAGAACATCGCCACCCGGCAAAAACCATTGATATGCGGTTTGTAAATGGGGTAAAGAGCATGAGAAGTTAGCGACTACCGCACTATGAGAATAGTCTTCTTCCTCAATTTCAAAATTAAAAAGACTTCGAGTCGGTGAGTTAGCCCCATCTGCTGCAACAATTAATTTGGCTGTGCAATTACCTTCAGTAGTTTTTACTATGACATGCTCTTGATCAATCTGAATATCGATGACCTCAGCTTGTAAACGCTGCAGAGGTTGTGCAAATCGAGAAGCCATATCAATCGCATGTTCTATTTGTTGCGCCTCAACCATCCAAGCTAATTGTGGAACAGCGCCCTCAAAAGCAGAAAAATTCAGACAATCCTTATCAAGACCACTATCACCAGAAATCTGCATTTCTCGGATGGGTTGAATACGATCTTGTGGTATTGCATCCCAAACTTGGAGCTGTTGTAACAGTTCTTGGGAGCTTGAAGAAATCGCAAAAACCCGACTTGGCCACTCATTTTCTGCAAAAGAAATATTTTTTGGGGTATTTTTTGACTCTAAAAAAGGGGCTATGTGAAGCACCTTTAAGCCTTGCTGGGCAAGGGCTAGCGCAGTAGTTTTACCTACTATGCCACCACCCAAAACGATCAAATCTTGTTCATTCATCATACGAAGTTATTACAATACTCACTATGTCATTAAAATGCGGCATCGTCGGCCTGCCTAACGTCGGCAAATCTACTCTCTTTAACGCGCTTACTAAAGCAGGTATAGCAGCGGAGAACTATCCATTTTGCACGATTGAGCCTAATGTTGGGGTGGTAGAAGTACCTGACCCACGTTTGGCCCAACTTGCTCAAATTGTTCATCCTGAACGTATTGTCTCAGCAATTGTCGAGTTTGTGGATATTGCTGGATTAGTTGCGGGAGCTTCTAAAGGCGAAGGCCTTGGAAATCAATTTTTAGCCAATATTCGTGAAACCGATGCAATCACTCATGTCGTGCGTTGTTTTGATGACGATAATGTGATTCACGTCGCTGGAAGAGTAAACCCGCTTGATGATATTCAAGTCATCGACACGGAATTAGCCCTATCCGATTTAGCAACGGTTGATAAAGCCGTAGCGAAGTATACGAAAGCAGCAAAATCGGGTAATGATAAAGAGGCTTCACAATTATTGGCCATTTTATTGAAAGTGTCCGCTCACTTAAATGAGGCTCAACCCGTTCGTTCGCTAGGTCTTTCTAAAGAAGATTTACTTCTATTAAAGCCGTTTTGCTTGATCACCGCAAAACCCGTCATGTATGTCGCGAATGTCATTGAAGGTGGCTTTGAAAATAATCCGCATTTAGATGCTGTGAAGCAGCATGCTGTAAAAGAAGGCGCACCTGTTGTTGCAGTATGTGCGGCGATCGAAGCAGAAATCGCTGACTTAGACGACGCCGATAAAGAAGAGTTTTTAAAAGATATGGGGATGACAGAGCCTGGTCTTGATCGCGTCATTCGTGCCGGTTTTAATTTGCTAGGATTACAAACCTACTTTACGGCTGGAGTAAAAGAAGTGCGTGCATGGACAATACATGTTGGCGATACCGGACCTCAAGCAGCTGGCGTGATTCATACCGATTTTGAAAAAGGCTTCATCCGCGCTCAGACAATTGCTTTTGATGACTTTATTCAATTTAAAGGTGAGCAAGGGGCAAAAGAGGCTGGCAAGATGCGGGCTGAAGGTAAAGAGTACATTGTTAAAGATGGTGATGTACTGAACTTCTTATTTAACGTCTAATTTGTAATTCTATGGATCACATTGAAGTTGTGGTCGTTGGAGCAGGAGTCGTTGGCTTAGCCATTGCTAGGGAGCTTGCGCTCCAAGGCCAATCCGTTTTGCTAGTTGAAAAAGAACCTAGCTTTGGCATGTCAACTAGTTCGCGAAATAGCGAAGTCATTCATGCAGGAATTTATTACCCGAAGGATTCTTTAAAAGCAAAGTTATGTGTGCAGGGTAATCGCCTGTTATACAACTACGCCAAAGAACGAGGCGTGCCATTCAAGAACTACGGCAAACTCATTGTCGCTTGTACCCAAGCTGAACAGGCATCTTTAGAGCAGATTTGGCATCGTGCACAAGAAAATGGAGTGAGTGGACTTGAGCGCATGACGCAGTCGACGATTCATCATCTAGAACCTGAATTAAATGCCCTTGAAGGGATTTATTCTCCGACAACAGGGATTATTGATAGCCATTCTTATATGCTCTCATTACTTGGTGATTTTGAAAATGCCGAGGGTGTCATTAGTTACCGCACCACATTTGAACATGCTCAATTGTTGAATCAATGTGGAAGATTTGTAATCACCCTCAAGAGTGGACAAGACAATGAAGATGTCTTTGAAATGAGTTGTGATCATTTAATTAATTGTGCAGGGCTAGGTGCAGTTGAAGTGGCAAAAAGAGTCAGTGGATTATCGCCACAATATATTCCTGAGGCTTATTTTGTCAAAGGCAATTATTTTTCTTTATCGGGCAAAACACCCTTTCGTCACTTAATTTACCCAGTTCCAGAGCAAGCAGGACTTGGCGTTCATCTCACCTTAGACTTAAATGGCAGGGCAAAATTTGGGCCTGATGTCGAGCATATTGATGCGACCGATGAGCAAACCATTGACTATGCAGTCGACCCCTCAAGAGTTGGCCATTTTGAAAATCAAATACGTCAATATTGGCCAGGACTTCCATCTGGCTCACTAACGCCAGATTATTCCGGGGTGCGTCCTAAAATAAAAATGAATGGCATCGTAGGGGCTGATTTTCGAATCGATACCACTGAGCAACATGGCCTACCAGGTTTAATCAACTTATTTGGGATTGAATCACCAGGACTTACCGCATCATTAGCAATTGCTCAAGAAGTACAAAAACTCTCAAAAGAATAATTGTTCTAGAGCTTGACCAGGCGATGGTGCTCGCATAAATGCTTCTCCAACCAAGAAAGCATGTACCTGATGTTGGCGTAAAAAATCCACATCAGATTGTTGCAAAATACCACTCTCTGTAACAACACGTTTATGTTTTGGAATATTAGTAAGTAATTGCACCGTGTTTTGAATAGATACTTCAAATGTTTTTAAATTACGGTTATTGATACCTAAAAGAGGTGAGTTCAGTTGTAAGGCACGCTCGAGTTCTTCCGCATCATGCACCTCGACTAAAACATCCATACCAAGTCGCATTGCGATGTCTTCAAATTCTTTTAACTGAGGATCTGACAAAGCTGCCACGATGAGTAAAATAGCATCTGCCCCCATGGCCCGTGCTTCAAAAATTTGATAGGGATCAATCATAAAATCTTTACGAATCACAGGTAACTCGCAAGCAGCCCTAGCTTCAATTAAAAATTCGGTACAGCCTTTGAAATATTCAATGTCAGTAAGAACCGATAGACAAGCAGCGCCGTGCTTGGCATAACTCATTGCAATTTCTGCCGGATGAAAAGGGGAGCGTAAGATTCCACGACTAGGACTTGCCTGTTTGATCTCCGCAATCACACCAGCATATCCTTGAGTAATTTTATTTTCTATCGCCTGATAAAAACCTCTAGGCTTTAGCTGTTCGTCAAGAATACTATCGAGAGCCGAGTGTTCAACATCAACAAAAGGCTTTTGTGACTTTGCAAAAGAAACCTCTTGCTGTTTTGTTTCTAAAATACGTTGCAAGATATCAGACATAGATTATTGGGAGAGTAATTGAGTCGTTTGAACAAAAGCATCTAATTTTTTCTTGGCACTGCCATCGGCAATGACTTTTCGAGCAAGTTCAATACCTGCTTCAATAGAAGTGGAAACATCAGCAGCGTAGAGTGCAGCACCAGCATTGAGACAGACGATATCGAGTGCCGGACCTTCACCGTTATTTAAAACATTCAATAACATGGCTTTTGATTCTTCAGGACTTGCAACTTTAAATGCGCGAGTACCGACCATCGATAGACCAAAGTCTTCCGGATGAATTTCGTATTCAATAATTTCATTATTTTTTAATTCACCCACCAAAGTGGAGGCACCCAAGGAGATTTCGTCTAGACCATCCTTGCCATAGACCACTAAGGCGTGTTTTAAGCCCAAACGCTGCAGCACTCGAACTTGAATACCCACTAAATCCGGATGAAACACCCCCATCAACATGTGAGGTGCATTTGCAGGATTCGTCAGAGGCCCTAAAATATTAAAGATGGTCCGAATCCCTAATTCTTTTCGAACCGCTGCAACATTTTTCATGGCGGGATGGTGATTTGGCGCAAACATAAAGCCAATACCTGTTGTTTCAAGACACTGGGCAACTTGACTCGCTTGAATCTGAATCTTGGCACCTAAAGATTCCAAGACATCAGCGCTTCCTGATTTACTACTAACCCCACGATTGCCGTGTTTTGCAACCTTAGCACCCGCGGCAGCAACCACAAACATTGCCGTAGTAGAAATATTAAAGCTATGCGAGCCATCCCCTCCAGTACCCACAATATCGACAAAATGCGTTTGATCAGCAATCTGAACTTGATTAGCAAATTCACGCATGACCATCGCAGCGGCAGTAATTTCGCCAATTGTTTCTTTTTTAGTTCGCAGACCCACCAGTAGTGCTGAAGTTAAATTACTAGAAAGCTCACCCCGCATGATGGAGCGCATGAGTTCAAGCATTTCATCATGGAAGATTTCACGATGTTCAATGCAACGCAATAAAGCTTCTTGGGGGGTAATCGCCATAGGGTACCTAGTTTAATTCTTCATTTTAAGGAAATTGTTTAATAACTCGTGCCCATATTCCGACAATATCGACTCGGGATGAAATTGTACCCCCTCCACCGCCAAGGTCTTATGTCTCACACCCATGATTTCATCATCATCCGTCACCGCAGTCACCTCAAGGCAAGATGGTAAGGTTTCACGAGAGATCGCGAGAGAGTGATATCTTGTCACCTGAAATTCAGCTGGTAGGCCTTGGAAAACACCGCGACGTTTTGAGTGCACCGTGTCGACCTTACCATGCATCACTTTCTTCGCACGAATCACATCACCACCAAAAGCTTCACCAATGGCTTGATGTCCAAGACAAACCCCAAGGAGGGGAACTTTTCCAGCAAAGTGTTGAATCGCTGCAATAGAAATTCCTGCTTGGGCGGGACTACACGGTCCTGGTGAGATACAAATATGAGAGGGACTTAGAGCTTCCATTTGATTGATGGTAATTTCATCATTACGATAAACCTGTATGTCTGCACCCAACTCTCCAAAATACTGAACTAAGTTATAGGTAAAAGAGTCGTAATTATCAATCATGAGGAGCATGGAGTCCTCCTTGAACAAGTTCAACGGCGCGTAAAACAGCTCTTGCTTTTGCTTCGGTTTCTAAATATTCAGATTCGGGATTGGAATCAGCGACGATACCAGCACCTGCTTGCGAATGAACCCACCCATTTTGAATCACGCCAGTACGGATAATAATCGCCACATCCATATCGCCAGAAAAGGATAAATAACCCGCAGCACCACCATAAGGGCCGCGCTTGGTAATTTCCATTTCATCGATGATTTCCATGGCGCGTATTTTGGGTGCTCCCGATAAAGTACCAGCTGGGAAAGTAGCCCTTAATACATCCATATTGCTCACATCGTCACGCAGCTCACCCTCGACGGAGCTGACAATATGCTGTACATGGGAATATTTTTCAATCGTCATTTTTTCCGTCACTTTGACGCTACCAATTTTTGCAATACGGCCGATGTCGTTTCTTGCTAAATCGATGAGCATCACATGTTCAGCAATTTCCTTCGGATCAGCTAATAGTTCTCGGGCTAGTTCAGCATCAAGCTCAGGTGTTTTACCCCTAGGCCTAGTTCCAGCTAATGGCCGCACGGTAACTTTTCTTTTTGTAGCAGAGTGTTCCGCAGAGACAACTTGTTCTTGCCTGACTAAAATTTCTGGAGATGAACCAACTAATTGATGATCACCAAAATCATAAAAATAAAGGTAGGGTGATGGATTTAAAGAACGCAGAGCACGGTACAAGGTGAGTGGAGATTCTTCATACGCTTGACTGATTCGTTGACCAAAAACAACCTGCATACAATCACCCGCCAAAATATATTCTTTGGTTAAATTGACTTTTTTAATGAATTCATCTTTACCAAAATGACGTACAGGCTCTGTTTTTGCGGTAGCAAATGATTTTTGAGCTTTGATTGGTTGATCTAGACAATCTAACAGAAGTTGTAAACGTTGTTGGGCTCTTTGATAAGCATCTGTATGATCGGTATTGGCATAGACAATCAAGTATAGTTTGCCCGCCAGATTATCGATCACAGCAAGTTCTTCAGTTAGCAGTAATTGAATATCAGGCAAATGTAAATCATCTTTTGGCGAGGAATTAGCCAATTTATGCTCAATATAACGAACTGTGTCATAACCAAAGTAGCCTGCTAACCCCCCGCAAAAACGCGGCAATCCTGGCAAGAGCGCTGCTTTAAATCGTGCTTGAAATTGCTCAATAAAATCTAGCGGATGATCATGATTCGTTTCGACAAGTTCATCATTGGTGATGACTTGATTGATCGGTGCGCTTGGAGTTCCTACAGAGCGTATCAATGTCGAAGCGGGTAAACCAATAATCGAATATCTACCAAAGCGCTCACCACCTACGACCGACTCCAACAAGAAAGTGTTTTTCGCACCTACTGCTTGAGTTAATTTCATGTAAAGCGATAGAGGCGTTTCAAGATCTGCCAAGGTTTCTGAAACTAGCGGAATACGGTTAAATCCTTGCTTGGCAAGGTTGTTAAATTCATCTAAATTCATTGAGCAGTTGCCAGTTCCCGTCTCATTTCTGAGATGACATGTGCGTAATCAGGCTTGCCAAAAATAGCAGAGCCAGCAACAAAAGTATCAGCTCCAGCCGCAGCAATCTGCGCAATATTTTGTGTATTAATTCCGCCATCAACTTCTAAACGAATTTGTCTGCCACTTTTCTGGGCGTATGAATCTAGTAGTTGTCTTGTTTGTCTGATTTTATCGATCGTGGAAGGAATAAACTGTTGACCACCAAATCCTGGATTGACCGACATCAACAAAACTAAATCAATCTTATCAAGGATAAAATCTAAATATTGCAAAGGAGTAGCTGGATTTAAAACCAAACCGCTTTGACAGCCCACTTCTTTGATCAGACCTAAGGTTCGATCTATATGAGAGCTTGCCTCAGGGTGAAAACTAATCAGGTTTGCACCTGCTTTTGCAAAATCCGGAATGATACGATCAACAGGTTCAACCATTAAGTGAACATCGATACAGACAGATTGACCATTTTTCTCAGCGAAAGGACGAATCGCATCACATACGAGAGGACCGATCGTGAGATTGGGGACGTAATGGTTATCCATTACATCAAAATGAATCCAATCGGCCCCAGCTTGTAAAACGTGTTTGACTTCTTCCCCTAGTCGGGCAAAATCAGCGGCAAGGATAGATGGGGCTATGATAGCTTGTAATTTATCGGTCATATGTTTATTTTAACTTGATGATTCACATTGAATCATTGCATTTCATGAGTAGTTCTACGAAAATAGCCCTATGACACAATTTTCCGCGCAAATATCAGTTCAAGTTCAATTTTTAGAAGAGCAATCGAGTGCTGAGCAAGGGCAGTATCATTTTGCTTATACATTGAGTATTAAAAATGATGGAGAAGTTCCATTTCAATTAATCGCCAGAGAGTGGCTGATTACAGATTCTGATGGAAATACTCAACAAATCAAGGGCTTAGGAGTTGTTGGACAACAACCTTTACTAAAAGGTGGACAGGCTTTTGAATATACCAGTTGGGCGACGATTCCTACCCCGCTAGGGTCTATGAGGGGAACTTATTTTTGCATTTCAGAGGAAGCCGAGATGTTTGAAGTGCCGATTCCAGAGTTTTCTCTCACCATGCCAAGAATATTGCATTAAAACCACAAGATCATTTTTTTCTTCCCATCATTGTCCAGACAATAATAAAAATTAAAATGCAAAGAGCCACTCCTGCTTCTGCGACTAGTAATAGCATGGGGTACTCATCTAAAAGTTCTGACATCGATTACATCCTTTTTGTATGAAAAAAAACAAGCAATTTTTTTCAATATTTTTTTCATTAGTTTGCTCAACAGGCATGACTATTTTACTATCAGCCTGTAGTTCCGTTTCAATACAAAAAGATGTATCGGAATTGGAGCCAGTAGCAACGACACCAAGCAGCCAATTTAAACAATATACAGCAGCCCATTATTTTTTGAGTAGTTGGAAGAATTTACCCGGTTGGGAGAGTGATCCATTTGATGATGCATGGAATGCTTGGCAAAAAAGTTGTCAGTACTGGAGCAAAGCCAATCAAGCGGAATGGCAACAACTCTGTAAAGAGTCACAAAAAATCAATGCAGGCGATAAAAAAATAGCGAAAGATTTTTTTGAAAAATATTTTCAGGTTTGGGAAATTCGCCAAGCAAAAGATCAAAACACCTATCCTAAAGGAAGTAATCAAGGTTTAATTACCGGCTATTATGAGCCGATTATCAAGGGCTCATTATCTCGCCAAGGGGTATATCAAACCGCTATTTATAAACTCCCGACTGGTTGGAGTGCTTCACCCAGTAAAGTCAGGCCCCCTCGGGCAGAACTGATGCAGTCTGGAGTGTTAAAAGGAATGGAAATCGCTTGGGTAGAAGATCCTGTAGCTGTAGCATTTATGCAAATCCAAGGATCTGGAAAAATAGTATTAGAAAACAAGAAAATATTAAGACTTGGTTATGCCGGCACGAACAACCAAACATTTGTATCTTTTGCCCAGTGGTTAATTAATCAAAAACAATTAACCTATGCCCAAGCAAGTATGCAGGGGATTTCTGATTGGGCTAAAAAAAATCCACAGCGCGTCAATGAGATGCTCAATGCAAATCCTCGGTTTGTATTTTTTAAAGTTTTAGAAAGCTCGACATCACCACTTGATGGCCCTATTGGAAGTATTGGCGTACCCTTGACCGCCGGACGGAGTATTGCAGTCGATTGGCAATCGATACCACGCGGGGCACCAGTGTATATATCAACCACTGATCCACAAACAACACAAGCATTACAACGATTGGTATTTGCACAAGATACCGGCTCAGCTATTGTTGGTGGCGTGAGAGCCGACTATTATTGGGGCTCTGGAGATGCTGCCGGAGATAAAGCAGGAAAAATGAAACAAGCTGGTCGTTTATGGGTAATTCTTCCGAAGAGTATGTACCCATGAAATTAGCAAACATTTCAGTACTTGCATTCTCTTTATTGATCAGTGCATGTGCCACCAATTACTCAACTTCTAATAATTCAAAAAATCAAGAGGATGTTAATAAATTCTCATTGATAGATACACAGGGTAAAGAGGTTGTTGTGAACGAAGATCATTCTTTACCGGGATGGTTCCCATGGGCTTTAACCCCCAGTAAAAATAAAACAAGTTATACCTTACAAAAATACCAAGGTAGAACAGTCATTCATGCTGATGCAGATGCCAGTGCTTCTGGCCTTATGGTGCCATTAAAGCCAAGAACTGTTGAAGGTAAAGAACTTATCTGGGAGTGGAAGGCTCTCGGACATATTGCACAAGCGGACAATTCTCAGGGGCACACGGATGATGCGCCGCTTCGCATTATGTTGGCCTTTGATGGTGACAAAAGTAAACTTTCATTAAAAGATCAGATGGCATTTGAGCTGGCGCATTTAATCAGTGGACAAGAGATGCCATACGCAACGCTGATGTACATTTGGTCAAGTCAAGCGCATGAGACTCCAATCATCACCAATAAATACACCTCACGCTTAAAAATGATTATTGTCGACTCAGGTGAGGAGCATGTCGGCCAATGGCGAAAACACCAAAGAAATATTGAAAAAGACTATCGAGAAGCCTTTCAAGAACCACCAGGTAAATTAATCGCTGTTGGCATAATGACGGATACGGATAATACAAAAAGCTTAGTCAAAGCGATTTACGGCGATATAGAAATTAAAAGAAAAGAAATTACGTCAAATAAGCTTGAGTTAAATGTACCCAATAACTAGCTCCAACAGGTAGCAGATGATCATTAAAATCATAGCAAGGATTATGTAAATGGCAAGGGCCCATACCGTGTCCAACTGCTCGATGATCACCATCACCATTGCCAATAAAAACATAACAACCCGGGACTTTTTCTAGCATAAAAGCAAAGTCTTCAGAGCCCATCGTTGGCTCTATGCCCTCAATAAACTGCGCATCGCCAAAACTGTTCTTGATAACCGACTGAGCAAAAGCAGTCTCTTGAAGATGATTAATCAGCGGGGGATAATTACGTTCAAATTCAACTTCAGCCGTACAGTTAAACGCGAGGGAAGTGCCATGAGCGATATCTCGAAGTCTTTGCTCCAAAAGATCTAAAACGGGATTGGTAAAGGTTCTAATCGTACCACCCAGCCAGCCATCATTCGGGATGACATTACTTGCAAATCCTGCATGAATTTGAGTAATTGATAAAACAGCCGTATCCACCGGTTTTTTATTGCGAGTAATGATGCTTTGCAAAGAGGAGGCTAATTGTGCAATAGCAAAAACAGGATCTGCACCATTATGCGGAAGAGCTGCGTGAGCACCTTTACCTTTAATCGTGATCGTGAATTCATTACTAGAGGCCATCATTGGGCCTGGAATAACACCAAAACTACCTTCTGGCATCCCTGGCCAATTATGCATACCAAAAACCGCATCACATGGAAATAAGGTAAATAAACCATCCGCCATCATCTCGCGAGCACCACCGCCTCCTTCTTCCGCAGGTTGGAAGATGAAATGAACAGTACCCTTAAATTCTCTATGAGAAGCAAAGAATTGTGCCGCACTTAAGAGCATGGCGGTATGTCCATCGTGACCACACGCATGCATCTTACCCTCATGTTGAGAAGCATGAGCAAAAGCATTATGTTCTTGTAAAGGTAAGGCATCGATATCTGCACGAAGACCAATGGATTTACCTGGACCCAAATTACCTTGTATGGTTCCGACTACTCCAGTTTTGCCGAGTCCCACGTGTGTTTGAATACCCCAACTTTTTAATTGCTTGGCAATTAATTCAGAAGTTCTAAACTCGGTAAACTTTAATTCTGGATGAGCATGAATATCCCTGCGAATAGCTTTAATCAATTCGAGCTGATCAATAAATTCCGGAAAGATTTTCATAATCACATATTAAGTTTGAATAACTCATCTTATCTTAAATCTTATAAAAGATGAAATGAATTAATATTTCACTTACATGAATTTTAATAAAAGAATGAAATATCAGTCTATTGATTATTCAATCAACGAGAGAAAAATTAAAAGCGATGAACCATACCAATGGTTCCTGAAGTTAGGTCTTTTATTACCTTTCCAGAATCAGAACCATTTGCATGATTTACAAAAGCATACAGATGAGTCTGTTTAGATAAGTGATAGTTAGCGCCGACCACCAATTTATTGCCATACATAGATGAATTTGTTTGAAGATGGGTTTTTTGCCGATAGGCAGCCGCAAAAAAGTCAACTTGCGGGCTAGCCTGATATTTAAATCCAACACCAATATTTTTTACAGATTGGATCGGTGTAGGGTGATGTCGAACAGATGGACTAGGAAGTCCACTAGTCAATTCCGATTGGGAGAAACCTAATTTCAAATTGACGTTACCCATTTTTTGAGAAATACCAGCATTAACAATGTGAGCAGATTGGTTGTGATGCGTTAAGCGACTATTTTCTGTCATAGAATAAGATCCAGCAATGAGCGTATCACCCATTTGATAACTAGCACCTGCTGCAAAGTTAGGTTGATGAGCGCTATCAGCACTTCCTAATTGATAACTAGTGACGAAGTTAAAACGAGGAGTCCTAAAAGAATATTTCAACGCATTATCGACCCATTTATTACCGTACCTGCCATTAAAGGTTCCACTCAAATCATCGATCACATACTTTTGACGAATTAGTCCACTTGGATCAATCATCCTTGCAATATCGAAGCTGACTGAAGATTGAAGCCCTAATGTGAACTGCCCCACTTGACGATTTTCATAACCAATGTAGTTGCGTCTTTTAAAAAGAATGGCTGGCGAAGAGGGATTTGTTTCTCCTTCTAGATTAAAAAAGACAACGTGTGATGGAGCAATTTCCTCACGCCCTTGGATGCCAAATCGAGAAGCCATTTTATTTCCTTGTTTGATTTTCAAATCATCAGGTGTTGAATGAATGCTATTTAAATTGATTTGAATTCCTTGATCAATTAATCCATATAGCTTGACCGAATCAGCGTGACTTATATTTGTAAAACCCATACCTAACAAAAAACATAAACTCTTTTTGTACATCTATTTTCCTTTGATAAAAGATTAGTCACGTCGGTCAATTGTGTTGACCGACATGAACGAATGATTGATTCGAGGAGATACAGTAACAAATTAAAAATAGACCTAAAACTTAATAGTCTTTTGATGATTGTGGATATCTAATAAAACAGAATATTTTTTTTGTGAAAGATGGTGTTTATACTGAAAACAATTAAACGATTAACTTTAACGAACTCTACTCTCATGAAAAAAACTAAAAATTCACCACAAACAATCGGAATTATTGGATTAGGAATTATGGGTGGCATCATGGCTGAAACGCTTCTCATGAATGATTTCACTGTTTGTGGATATGACATTGTTCCAGATGCCATCAAGCGTCTAAAAAAAGCAAAAGGACAACCCTTAAAATCTGTTCGTGAGGTGATTCTTAAATCAGATGTTGTTATAACTTCATTGGCTACTAGTCAAGCATTGCTAGAAGTCTTTGCACAAATCAAACAAACCTTAATTGAGCATCCGAAAAAAATAATCCTTATTGAAACGAGTACTTTATCCATGAGTGATAAAGAATTTATTGCGCAGGATTTAAAGATAGACGGTGTGGAGTTATTAGATTGCCCAATTAGTGGCACAGCTGCAAGAATGAAAGATCGTGCGTGGACCATCTTTGTGAGTGGCAATGAAAAAATAAGTAAAAAAATGAAGCCTATTTTTGAATGTCTTTCAGATAACTTCCCGTATGTCGGTGACTATGGAAATGGTTTAAAAATGAAAATGATTGCGAATCATTTAGTTGCTATCTATAACGTGGCTTGTGCTGAATCTACTATCTTTGCAAAAAAAATCGGATTAGACCCACAGGACGTTTTGGATATATTTGGCCCAAGTCCAGTCATCGGCACTGGAGTCATGCGCCTGCGGATGCCCTTTATGATTGATCGTCAGTACACACCGCCAACCATGAAAGTGGAAGTTTGGCAAAAAGATATGCAAGTCATTGGTGATTTAGCAAAATCTGTCGGTTGCCCATTACCAATCTTTAATGCTACAGCCCCTATTTATACCGCAGCGATGGCACAAGGTTTAGCCAAGTCAGATACCGCATCGACCGCTGAAGTCATTGGTCAAATGGCCGGCTTATATACGGATAAGAAGCACTCCTGATGCAACGTAAGAGATTGATCTAAAATTGAACAACAGATAATTCTTCAAGAACGGTATTAATTTGCAATTAGATCAATTTATTATTGAGTTTGATAAGGCAGTAAGAACCTTGCATGGGGTGGTTTCCCAATCAAGGCCAACACCTCAGCCACAAGCTCTTCCAGAAGAGGTTTTGACAGACAAAGAGCGCAAACATGCGGCGGGTTTAATGCGCGTCAATCATGTTGGGGAGGTTTGTGCTCAGGCCTTATATCAAGCACAGCGATTGACAAGCTCATCCACGGAGATAAAAAAACAATTAACCCATGCAGCAATTGAAGAAGAAGATCATTTACATTGGTGCTCACAACGTCTGCAAGAATTAAATTCCCGCCCAAGCCTTTTAAATCCTGTTTGGTATACAGGGGCATTTGCCCTAGGGGTGATGGCGGGTTTAGCCGGGGATGCTTGGAGCTTGGGCTTTGTTGCTGAGACAGAAAAACAGGTTGAACATCACTTAGATGACCACTTAGAAACTCTTCCACAGCATGATTTGGCATCTAGAGCAATTGTTGATCAAATGCGTATCGAAGAAATTGCCCATGGCAAGATGGCGCACGATGCTGGCGCAAAAGAATTGCCTGAATTTATCAAAAAAACGATGGCAATGACGTCAAAAGTCATGACAAAGACCGCATACCATATTTAGATTTTCACGAATTCTTAACAAAATAAGGGTTCTTACCAGTTTATTTCATTTAATTCATTAGGTATTGCTTATAAGACTATGTTTTATATTCAATTTTTATAACTGAGTACTTCAATGTGTGTTTCTAAGTTCTTGTTAATACAAGAAAAATGATATTAATTTCCCCTCAAAACGCTTGACCATCCACTATATGTGCTTTAAAGTGGGAGGAAGTGTGAAAAAGTGGGGAAAATTGCATGTTTCAGGGTGCTTCAGCGATCAATTTGGATGTCAAAGGGCGGATGTCAATCCCTGCCCGGCATCGTGACGCCCTGCAAGTAGAAGGGGTTGGGAGGGTTACCCTCACCAAACATCCCGAAGGATGTCTACTTTTATTTCCTCAATTAGAGTGGGAAAGTTTTCGTGAGCGGGTTGCTAAATTGCCTTTAGAGGCGAATTGGTGGCGTCGTATTTTTCTCGGAAATGCATCTGAATTAGAAATGGATGGATCAGGCCGTATTTTGATTAGTCCAGAGTTAAGAGCCGCATCTGGTATCGAGAGAGAAGTTATTTTATTGGGCATGGGTAGTCATCTTGAAGTTTGGGATGCGAAGACTTATGCACAAAAAGAACAAATAGCAATTTCTCAAGGAATGCCAGAAGCTTTACGACAATTTACCTTCTGATGTTAGGGACCTATGACCACCAGTCATCGCCCGGTATTACTGGACGAGGCAGTCTCCGCCTTACTTGGAGAAGTGCCGAAACAGCACGCGTTCTATCTCGATGGAACGTTTGGTCGGGGCGGGCATTCCAGATTAATTTTAGAAAAAATGACCTTAGACAGTCAGTTAATTGCGTGCGACAAAGATCCCCAAGCAATTGCAGAGGCGAAGCAAATACAGGATCAGCGTTTTCAAATAGTTCATACCTCTTTTGCCAATATGTCCTCACTTACATCGGCAAACACGTTGGATGGAATATTGCTCGATTTAGGGATCAGTTCTCCACAAATCGATCAAGCAGAGCGGGGATTTTCGTTTCGAATGGATGGTCCACTCGATATGCGCATGAATTCTCAAGAAGGGCTCAGTGCGCAGGAATGGTTGGCAACTGCAGATGAAAAAAATATTGCAAAGGTAATTAAAGACTATGGGGAAGAACGGTTTGCTGTACAGATTGCAAAGGCGATTGTTGCTAGCCGGGAGCAAGGCATCCACATTGGGACCACAAGACAACTCGCGACGCTCGTGGCTAGTGTCGTCCGCACGCGTGAGTACGATCAAGACCCGGCCACACGCACCTTTCAAGCTATACGGATTTTCATCAACCAAGAACTCCGCGATTTGGAAGAAGGTTTAAAAATGTCGATTCAATTGTTAAAACCAGAAGGACGATTAGTGGTGATTAGTTTTCACTCACTGGAAGACCGTATGGTGAAACAATTTATGCAGCAAAACAGCAAAGTTGATGTGCCAAGAGGTATGCCGCTTCGTGAGTCAGAAATACCGAAATCTCCCTTAAAAATCTTAGGAAGAGTTAAGCCAACTGCTGTAGAGATAAAACAGAATCCAAGGGCAAGATCAGCGGTGATGCGTATCGCAGAAAAGGTAGGTCTTTGATGAACCGATCTGTTGTGATTTTGATATTGGCATTAATGACTTGTTCATTAATGTTGGTTTATTCACAGCAAAGATCCAGGATGTTGTATGCGGAGAAAAATCGTTTAGAGATTAAGGAGAATAAGCTCAATCAAGAATGGAGTCGACTTGAATATGAGCAAAGAGAGTTATCAAAATCTTCAAGAATTGTTGATATTGCAACGAAGCAATTACATATGAAAGAAGCAAAGCAGGATAAAACCATCTACGTAAAGGAAATGGCTAAATGAGAGTTCATCATACAAGCCCGTCTAATACAGTTGTTTTGAGACTTCCAATGTGGCGTTCACGCCTTGTCTTGTTCATTATGTTTATTGGATTTTTTGCACTACTCAGTCGTGCATTTTGGATTCAGGGACCGGGGAACGATTTTTATGCGCAAAAAGGTAAGAGGGTAGAGCGAGTCATTGCCTTGCCATCTGTCAGAGGAAAAATACTGGATAGAAATGGTGAAATATTAGCAACCAGCTTAGAAGCAAAAACAATCATTGCTTACCCCGATACAATTCCAGATGATTTGCCTGCGGCAAAAGTAGCAGCCTTTGCGAAATTATTAAAGATGAATGAATCTGAATTGAGAAAGAAATTAACAGATTCAAAAAATCAACTTTATCTTCGTCGTCAGGTTGAGCCAGAGGTGGCGGCAAAAATTAAAGAATTAGCGATTCCTGGAATCGTCATTACGAGTGAGTATCGTCGTTATTATCCTGAGGGAGAAGCGATGGCTCACATTGTTGGCTTTACCAATATTCAGGATAAAGGCCAAGATGGCATGGAGTATTCGAATGATGAATTTTTATCAGGTAAAGATGGGCAAAAGCATGTTGTGATTGATCGGCTTGGACGAGTGGTTGATAACCTTGGAGATATTCAGCCACCAAGAAATGGTAAGGATTTGCAATTGTCGGTAGATAGCAAAATCCAATCGATTTCTTATGAAGCGATTAAAAAAGCTGTGAAAGATAATCGTGCAAAATCTGGTTCAGCCATCGTTTTAGATTCATATACAGGTGAAGTATTGGCCATGGCGAATTACCCATCATACGATCCTAATAACCGCATTAGCATGACGGGTGATCAGTTACGCAATCGAGTACTGACAGATACTTTTGAGCCCGGCTCAACGATGAAGCCAATCACCATATCCTTATCTTTAGAAAAGGGCTTAATTAAACCGACGACCCAGTTCCCTATTGGTCATTTACAAATTGGTAAGAAGGTCATTACTGATACCCACTCTTATTCGGTCTTATCTGTATCGCAAATTATTCAAAAATCAAGCAATATTGGAACAACTCGTATCGCACTTCAAATGGAGCCAGAGGATATGTGGACGATGTTCCAATCCGTAGGATTTGGACAGGCACCAAAAATTGGTTTCGAAGGGGCGGTTGCTGGAACAGTAAAACCGTATGCAAAATGGGGTAAGTTAGACCAGGCAACCATGTCATTTGGGTATGGAATTTCAACATCATTATTTCAATTGGCCAAGGCTTACACCATTTTTGCAAGAGATGGTGAGTTAGTCCCAATTTCGATGTTGAAAGTTGATAAGCCTCCTGTCGGAACAAGGGTGCTCAACCCCAAGACAGCAATTGACATGCGAAACATGTTAGAGCTGGTTACCCAAGAGGGAGGGACTGCGATTAAAGCGCAGGTCACAGGCTATCGTGTCGGTGGAAAAACAGGAACTGCACACAAATCAATGGGTAAGGCTGGATATGCCAGTAATAAATATGATGGGTTTTTTGTAGGTATTGCCCCGATTAGTAATCCAAGAATCGTAGTTGCTGTAGTGATTGATGAGCCAAGTGCCGGATCACATTATGGTGGTGATGTTGCCGCACCAGTATTTTCAGCTATTACAGGCACAGCACTCCGTAGCCTGGGAGTGCCACCAGATGCCGCAATGAAAGAACTCGTACAAACATTAGACCCATCACTTACACAAAAAGTGGTATTAAAGAGATGATGAAGACTGAGTCCAAAGCCTCTCTTCAAATGAATGATATTCAACATCTAATGTTGAGTGAGGTGGAGCGTGTGGCACATTTATCTTCAGATACAAGATTATTAAAATCTGGAGACGTTTTTTTGGCTTATCCAGTAGGTAGTGGTAATGGGTTTAGTGATAACCGAATACATATCCCCAAAGCATTGGAATTGGGTGCGAGTTTAGTACTTTATGAAAATAATAGCTGGCTTGAGGATGAGCTCATTCAGGCTAGAGAAAAATTAGGCGACTCAAGATGTTTTGCTGTACCGGGTTTGGCGGCGATGGCTAGTGAAATTGCTGACTGGTGGTATGGCTACCCCTCCAAAGAAATGTCAATCATTGGCGTAACAGGGACCAATGGTAAAACGACTGTGACTCAGTGGATAGCGCAGTCCATGAATAAGTTTAAAAAGACAGCTGTATTTGGCACCTTAGGTTATGGCCAAGTGGGCACTTTAAAGACGACAGGGTTTACCACTCCGGACGCTGCTCGGGTACAGCGTGTATTAGCAGAATTAAAAGCAGATTCATTTGAGCAGGTGGCGATGGAAGTATCCTCGCATGCTTTGGAGCAGGGAAGAGTTGGTCATGTGAAATTTAAAACGGCCATTTTTACCAATTTAAGCCAAGATCACTTGGATTATCACGGTGATATGCAAGAGTATGCACGAGCAAAATTTGAGTTGTTTCGTTACTCGAGTCTTGAGCAAATCATCATGAACATGGATGATCCTATTGGCCGAGAATGGATTGAGCAATTGGCTAAAAAATCTAAAGCTAAATTGTGGGTTTATGGTACTCAAGAATCGCTTGCAAAATTAAATCATTCAGATCAATTAAACACTGTACTTATAGAGAATTACGAGATAACCAATAACGGCGTGAAGTTTAATTGTGTTGTCAATGGTCAAAACTTCCCACTACATCTAGACATTATTGGAAGATTTAATGTAGATAATATGATGGCTGTATTAGCTACCTTACTAGCTAATGAAGTGCCGCTAGAAAGTGCAATCGCGCAATTAAAACAACTGAAGTCTGTTGAAGGTCGATTAGAGATGATGAACCTTAACGACTCTAAGCATCCATTAATGGTCGTGGATTTTGCACATACACCTGATGCTTTAGAAAAAGTATTGGTTGCATTAAAGCCAATTGCCCAAGCTAGAGGCGGTGAGTTGGTCTGTGTATTTGGATGTGGTGGTAATCGTGATTCCAGTAAACGACCACTGATGGGTAAATTAGCGGCCAATCTATCTGATCGAGTGATTTTGACAAGTGATAATCCACGAGGAGAAAAGCCTGAGGACATCATTGATCAAATCATGCAAGGAATTGATCCTGATCAGTTATCAAAAGTAAGCATCGTGGTTGATCGGGCCTTTGCTATCTTGTCTTCAGTAAAACAAGCCCAGCCTAAAGATGTCGTTCTGGTTGCTGGCAAAGGACATGAAAGAGTTCAGGAAATTGCCGGCAATCAATTTATATTTTCTGATCAAGACCATATCTGTTTAGCGATTCGAGGGGTAGTGTAATGAGTCATTATTTGACCCTTGAGAAAATGTCGCAGATGGTGCCCGGATCACGCTTACTCAATGTGAGCTCTGCCATGATGCACTCGCCTATTGATAACTTATCAACAGACAGTCGAAAAATTCAGTCTGGAGATTTTTTCATAGCGATTGCTGGCGAAAAATTTGATGGTAATCAATTTTTAAAAGAAGTATGTAAAAAAGGTTCACTAGCCGCATTAGCGAGTAAAGAAGAATGTGTTCCTGAGAATTTTCCAGTCCTACTAGTCGAAGATACTTTAAAAGCTTTGCAAATGATAGCAACAGCTTGGCGAAAAGAGTTAAATCCTCAATTAATATTAGTAACGGGTAGTAATGGTAAAACCACCGTGAAAGAGATGATTGCCAGTATCTTAAAGGAAGCCCTAGGCGAAAAGCACGTCTTAGCAACTCCTGGCAATTTAAACAACGATATTGGTTTGCCCCTGACTCTGTTAGGACTTCGAGCACATCATCAAATTGCCGTGATTGAACTAGGCATGAATCACCCTGGCGAAACACAGTTTTTAGCAAGTATTGCGCAACCTAATATTGTGTTGATTAATAATGCTCAACGAGAGCATCAAGAATTTATGCATACGGTTGAAGCTGTAGCTTTAGAGCACGCAGATGCCATATCGCAATTACAGGAAAACGGTGTTGCTATATTTCCGGCGGATTCTGAATATACAGAGATATGGAAAAGTAAATCTAACGGATATACCTATTTAGATTTTTCTTTAAGTGAAAACTTGAAAGAGTCATTGGGACAAGTTGTAGGATGTTGGAAGAGTCAAAGTCATTTACGTATTGAGTTACCAGAAAATAAGCAACATCCAAAAACAGGGATTGAAGTCAAACTAGCGACGCTAGGTGACCATAATGCAAAGAATGCTATTGCAGCCGCTACAGTAGCATTTGCGGCAAATATCAATCATGAAGCTATCTGTCGTGGATTAGAAAAATTTATGCCAGTAGCTGGCAGAATGCGTAGTCATTCATTACCGAGTTTTGGCGAACTTGGGCAACTGGTCGACGATACCTACAATGCAAATCCAGATTCAGTAATTGCTGCGATTGATGTTCTTGCTCAATTGCCGGGAACCCGTTGGTTAGTGCTTGGAGATATGGGCGAGGTTGGTAATCAAGGTCAGCAGTTTCATCATGAAATTGGTAAATATGCCAAGGATAAAGGCATTGAACATCTATACGCTACCGGTGAATTATCAACTTATGCAATTGAGGGTTTCAAGACACAAATACAGGCACAGCCGCTAGCGAAAGAAGCGCAAGGAATTCATTTTCATGAACCTAAGGCATTGCTCAAGCAATTAAAAGCTGATTTACAAACATTTCAACACCATTTTTCAACGGGGCATGTTGCGATTTTAGTAAAAGGCTCACGCTTTACCAAGATGGAAAGAATCGTTAACTGCTTATTGAAAGAGGAGAGCTTATGTTTCTAGCTCTAGCCCAATGGTTGCAAGCAGACATTGGATTTTTTCGTGTCTTTAACTACATCACATTTCGAGCCGTGATGGCGACATTAACAGCACTTGGTATTGGCTTAATTTTCGGTCCCTGGGTTATACGCCGTTTGACAGCTATGAAGGTGGGGCAAGCTGTCAGAACAGATGGTCCTAAAACACACTTAATTAAAAGTGGTACACCCACGATGGGGGGTGTACTCATTTTGATCTCTATTGCGGTATCAACCTTGTTGTGGAGTGATCTAAGTAATCGGTTTATTTGGGCTGTTTTATGGGTGACCCTCGGCTTTGGCATTGTTGGTTGGGTCGATGATTACCGAAAAGTAGTTTATAAAAATCCCAAGGGGATGAGCTCCAAAGAAAAATATTTTTGGCAATCATTAATCGGGATATTGGCAGG
This sequence comes from Polynucleobacter sp. SHI8, assembly GCF_027944005.1. NCBI lineage: Bacteria > Pseudomonadati > Pseudomonadota > Betaproteobacteria > Burkholderiales > Burkholderiaceae > Polynucleobacter > Polynucleobacter sp. SHI8. The sequence continues at coordinate 170,294 of NZ_AP027204.1, forward strand.
CGTATATTTGGTATTTGCTATTACTGATAGTAGTAATTTAGGTATTGTTAAAAATATCATGCAATGGAAAAACAATGAGTTTAATTTTCACTTTGCCGATAACCTGAATTTGGTTGTGCCATTCTTTAAAACGGTTAATTATCCTCTGGGTGTTTTGGGATTTGTTATTTTGACGTATTTAGTCATTGTTGGCAGTAGCAATGCCGTCAATCTAACTGATGGTTTAGATGGCCTAGTGATCATGCCGGTCATTCTTGTTGGATCTGCATTGGGAGTATTTGCATATGTGACTGGTAATGCTATTTATGCCAAATATTTAATATTTCCATATATTCCTGGTACCGGCGAGTTACTGATTTTTTGCGGCGCTATTGGCGGTGCAGGCTTGGCGTTTTTATGGTTTAACACACATCCAGCACAGGTCTTCATGGGTGATGTTGGCGCACTTGCATTAGGCGGCGCACTCGGCACGGTAGCCGTCATAGTTCGTCAAGAAATTGTGTTGTTCATTATGGGTGGAATTTTTGTTGTAGAAACCCTATCGGTCATGATTCAAGTGACATGGTTCAAATATACAAAACGTAAATATGGTGAAGGTAGACGAGTTTTTCGAATGGCGCCGCTGCATCATCATTTTGAATTAGGCGGTTGGAAAGAGACCCAAGTCGTTGTCCGCTTTTGGATTATTACGATTATTTTAGTTTTAGTTGGATTATCGAGTTTGAAGCTAAGATGACGAATTCTAATCAAACCACTTTCCTCATTCCTGGAGCTCTTCCGCTGAAAAGCTCCGAGACTTTTTCTATCCTAGTAATGGGAATTGGAGAATCTGGGCAAGCGATGGCTAAATGGGCGCATGCTCAAGGTGCACAAGTTGCCATGCACGATACGAGAGAACAAAGTGTAGTTTCATCAAAAATCCAAGAACAATTACAAGAGTTCCAAGACTTAGGCATCAAGATTACCTATGGTAAACAGGGTGCCTTCAGTTTGCAGGGTATTCAGATGATTGCCCTGAGCCCTGGTATTTCTCCATTAGACAGTTGGATAGAAAATCTATTGAATCAAGCAAAAGAACAGGGTATCGTCATTTGGGGTGAATTAGATTTTTTCACACAGGCCATTAATGCACTGAAGGAAACTCAAGCCTATCAACCTAAAGTGGTTGCAATTACTGGCACTAACGGTAAAACCACAACCACTGCGTTATGTGGTGTTATTTTTAGCAAAACCGGTAAGTCAGTTGCCGTAGCAGGAAATATTAGCCCATCACTTTTAGATAAATTGACCCAATGTCTTGTAGATCATCAGTTACCAGATATATGGGTATTAGAGCTTTCTAGCTATCAGTTGTTTTATAGCCAGAACTTTAACCCTGACGCTGCGACCGTCTTGAATATTACGGAAGATCATTTAGATTGGCATGGGGATTTTGATCACTACTGTGCCTCGAAGAAAAAAATATTTGGCCCAACTACTATTCCAATTCTGAATCGTGATGATTTAAAAGTTATGTCGATGGTTGATATAGATGCGAGAGATCGTTTGAGAACGATTTCATTTGGCATAGATACCCCACAAGAACCAGATCAATTTGGCATTGTAGGTGATATGAATGGAGGTATTGATTGGTTGGCGTGGATCATGCCTGATGAAGAATCTGGGCAAAGAAAACGTAGACGAGCCAAAGAAGTTGCTCATGAGTATGAGCAACCAATACAAATTAAGAGATTGATTCCTACAGAGGCATTACTCATTAAGGGGCGTCATAATGCCACCAATACCTTGGCTGCTCTTGGATTAGGGCAGGCAATTGATTTAAGTATGGCCTCTTTACTGCATGGACTTAGAGATTATCGCGGCGAGCCGCACCGAGTTCAGAGTATTGCCGTGATTGACGATGTTGAGTACATCGACGACAGTAAAGGTACAAATGTGGGCGCTACTCTTGCCGCATTAAATGGTCTAGGTGCAACTTTAGGTGAAAAGAAAATTATCCTGATTGCTGGAGGTGATGGTAAGGGGCAAAACTTTTCACCGTTAAGTGATGCTATTCATCGTTTTGTAAAACATATCTATTTATTGGGTAAAGATGCTCAACAAATTGAAGCAGTACTGAATGAGAATTTAGTTTCTATTTCACATGTGGCAACGATTGAAGAAGCTGTAGATCTAGCCTCCAAAATTGGACGTGCGGGCGACAAAATATTACTTTCACCGGCATGTGCAAGTTTAGATATGTTTAAAGATTATGTACATCGTGCGGAGGTTTTCAGTAGTGCTGTAGACAATATTTCCTATCAAACTCACGCGATTGGAGTGGGCTTATGAAAAATGTAGTTTCTCAAGGTTGGGGTGGGTTCTCAAGAATCTGGTCAAAATCTCGCAACGGGATTAGTGGCGGAATTCGCGAAGGATTTAATGATTTCCGTTCAGAATTAAGGGACGCCACCAAGACCAAAAAATATTCCCGCTCCGGTATGACACAGTGGGATCAACCATTGCTATGGACAACGACCTTGCTCGTATTGCTTGGTGTTGTGATGGTTTACTCGGCATCTATATCTATTGCAAACGGAAGCGGAAGTGTCGGCAGTCAAACTAGTGTCAGTTATTTAATCAGACATGTGATTTCAATTTGCGTCGCGATTGTGGCAGGGTTATTGGCTTATCAAGTACCACTTAAAGTATGGGATCGCATATCACCTTTAATTTTTGCTGTAACGATTGTTTTATTGATCGTTGTATTGATTCCTGGGGTTGGTCATGCAGTCAAAGGATCAAGAAGATGGATTCCATTAGGACTCATGAATTTTCAGCCATCCGAATTAATGAAACTCGCATGTGTATTATTTGTTGCCCATTACACCGTGCGTCGACAAGAGTTTTTACATTCATTTGTAAAAGGCTTCTTACCTATGGGATTTATTGTTGGATTTGTAGGCGTCTTATTGCTTTTAGAGCCTGATATGGGAGCATTTTTGGTTGTCGCAGGGATTGCGATGGGTATTTTATTTTTGGGTGGAATTAGCGCAAAACTATTTGGTTATTTAATCTGTATTGGTATCTTGGCGTTTAGCACGATTGTTGCCCTATCGCCTTTTAGAAAAGCTCGCATCATGGCATTTTTAGATCCTTGGGATCCCGAGCAAGCACAAGGAAAAGCATATCAATTGACCCATTCGCTCATGGCCTTTGGTCGAGGAGAATGGTTTGGAGCTGGGCTGGGAGGAAGTGTTGAGAAACTACATTATCTTCCAGAGGCACATACTGATTTCATTCTTGCGGTGATTGGTGAAGAGTTAGGCTTTGTTGGAGTATTGATTGTTATTTTAGGTTTTTACTACATCGTCCGTCGGTCATTTATGATTGGCCGGACATGCTTACAGTTAGATCGAAGTTTTGCTGGATTAGTGGCAAAAGGGATTGGTATTTGGATTGGGTGGCAGACCTTTATCAATATGGGTGTGAACCTTGGGCTATTGCCAACAAAAGGTTTAACCTTGCCATTAGTTAGTTATGGCGGATCTGCCTTATTGCTCAATATGATTGCCATTGCAGTACTACTCAAAATTGATGCAGAGAACCGGGTCTTAATGCGAGGTGGAAAGCTATGACACTGCTTACACCATCTTCAAAAGCGATCTTAATCATGGCAGGTGGAACTGGGGGGCATATTTTCCCAGGATTAGCTGTGGCCGAGTATCTGCGCTTAGAAGGTTGGAGAGTGTATTGGTTAGGCAATCCTAAAGGCATGGAGTTTAACATTATTACCAAACAAGGCATTTCATTTGAAGCTGTCGAGTTTGGAGGTTTAAGAGGTAAGGGGTTAATGACGAAATTGAAATTACCCTTTCATCTCCTGAAGGCATCTTTACAAAGCTTACACATCATCAGAAAAGTAAAGCCTCATGTTTTACTCGGAATGGGCGGATATATTACCTTCCCTGCTGGATTAGTTGCATCTATCGTTGGCTATCCACTTGTCTTACATGAGCAAAATTCAATTGCTGGACTTGCAAATAAAGTGCTATCTAAATTCGCATCAAGAAGCTTATGCGCATTTCCAGAAGCGATAGCGAATGCAGAATGGGTTGGTAATCCATTAAGAGCAAATTTATTGCAATTACCAGTTCCTGAAGTACGTTTTGCCAATCGAACTGGTCCGTTAAAAGTACTAGTCGTTGGTGGCAGTCTTGGGGCTCAAGCATTAAATGAAATCGTGCCGCAGGCAATCAGTATGATTCCGCAAGCTGAGCGCCCTTTGATCACCCATCAATCTGGGCAAAAAAATGTAGATACCTTAGTGTCAAACTATCAAGCGGCTGGCGTAGAAGCTGAGGTTAAACCATTTATCGATGATATGGCTCAAGCATATGGTGAGGCTGACTTAGTCATCTGTCGTTCAGGTGCGATGACTGTTGCTGAATTAGCAGCGTGTGGCGTTGCCTCTTATTTAGTGCCATTTCCGCATGCTGTGGATGATCATCAGACATCCAATGCACAATTTTTATCGCGTGCGAAAGCAGCAGTTTTGATGCCGCAATCAGAACTATCTCCAGCCCGCTTAGCTCAGTGGTTGCAATCGATCAATCGTGACACCTTATTAGAGATGTCAAATCAAGCATTGAACATGGCGAAGCCATTTGCAACTGCAAGGGTCGCAGAGGTTTGTAAGGAGGTCAGCCTCGCATGAAGCATATTGTTCAACATATTCATTTTGTGGGTATTGGCGGCGCGGGAATGAGCGGCATCGCTGAAGTTTTATTAAATTTAGGCTATCGCGTGAGCGGTTCAGATTTGGCAGCTAGTGCTAGTACTGAGCGATTAAAAGGTTTTGGGGCGGATATTTTTATCGGCCATCATGCAGATCATATAGGTAGTGCCGAGGCGGTTGTTATATCAACAGCAGTTACGGGAGATAACCCAGAAATTTTAGCGGCAAGAGCTGCGCATATACCCGTCATTCAACGTGCTGTGATGTTAGGTGAATTAATGCGCCTCAAGCAAGGCATTGCCATTGCTGGTACGCATGGCAAAACAACGACGACGAGCTTGGTTGCATCGATCCTCGCTGAGGGTCAATTAGATCCAACATTTGTGATAGGCGGTAAATTAACATCCGCTGGCGCAAACGCACGCTTAGGTACTGGAGAATTTATTGTTGCTGAGGCAGACGAATCTGATGCATCATTTTTAAATCTATTGCCGGTGATGGAGGTCGTCACCAATATTGATGCTGATCACATGGAAACCTATCAACATTCCATGGCTAAGTTAAAACAAGCATTTGTTCAATTTACTCAAAAAATGCCATTTTATGGCGTTGCAATCTTATGTGTAGATGACAACAATGTCAGGGATATGTTGCCCTTTGTTTCACAGTCTATATTGAAATATGGACTATCTGAGGATGCAGATGTAAGGGCTCTAGATGTTCGACCAGTAGATGCGATGATGCACTTCAGGGTAGAGCGTAAAACAGTTAGACGGCATGGACAAGTTCCAGGACCAATTGATATTGAGCTTAATTTGCCCGGTGTGCACAATGTCAGAAATGCTTTAGCAGCGATTGCCGTAGCAACAGAACTGGGTGTTAGTGACAAAGATATTATTCATGCCTTAAAAGAGTTCAAAGGAGTAGGGCGAAGATTTACTCGTCATGGAGAAATTAATATTCCATCAGGTGGAAGCTTTACTTTAATCGATGATTATGGGCACCATCCAGTAGAAATGGCTGCGACCTTGGCTGCTGCAAGAGGAGCATTTAAAAGTCGAAGATTAGTGTTGGCATTCCAACCACATCGCTTCACGAGAACTAGAGATTGTTTTGGTGATTTTGTCCATATACTGCAAAATTTTGATTCAGTTATTTTGACGGATGTGTATCCAGCTGGTGAGCCAATCATTAAGGGTGCAGATAGTCCGAGCTTAATTGATGCGATTCATCACAATCTTAAGTCCAAACCTGTGCAAGCATTACATGCGGAACATTTGGTTTACACATCTGATGTCAGGCAAGTTCCAAAAAGTATTATGAGTCATGTGCAAGATGGCGATGTCGTGATTACGATGGGTGCGGGTTCAATCTCAGCTATTCCTACCCGATTAGTGGAGGGACGTTATGAGTAAGCAAAACACACTTCAGCAATGGGTCGCGAATGTGGAGCAAGTATATACAAGCTTCAATCCATCTGACTATGGGCGTGTTGGTGTTTTATTGGGCGGCCGATCTGGAGAGAGGGACGTTTCATTACAGTCTGGCGGTGGCGTATTAGAAGCCTTAAAACATCTAGATATTGATGCACACCCATTTGATCCTGGGGTCAGACCAGTTGAGTCGATGACTCAAGAACAATTTGATCGGGTATTTATCTCTTTGCATGGTCGCTATGGAGAGGATGGGACGATGCAGGGATTTTTAGAACAATTATCCATTCCCTACACAGGTAGTGGCGTACTTGCTTCTGCGATGGCAATTGATAAACAAGTGACTAAAAATATCTGGTTAAGCCAAGGATTAGCGACACCGAAATTTATGATGTTAGATGAGCATTCAACATGGGATGAGGTAATTGATTATCTTGGATTGCCATTAATCGTTAAACCTGCCAGAGAAGGTTCTTCACTTGGGTTAACTAAAGTCAAACACGCATCAGAATTACCCGCGGCATATCAGTTAGCCGCCAAGTTAGACCGGGATGTAATGGCAGAGCAATGCATTATCGGAGAAGAACTGACTTGTCCTATGGTTGGGCAAGGTAAGCAAGTTCAAACATTGCCAATGATCAAAATTAAAGCGCCAGATGCTAATTACGATTATCACCATAAATATGTTTCTAATGACACTCAATACATCTGCCCACCGAGCCTTGATCCAAAACTTGAACAAGCCATTGAAGATTTAGCAATACGCTCCTATCAAACTTTAGGGTGTTCAGGATGGGGAAGGGCTGATGTGATGATTGATCAAAATACCAACCAACCATATTTACTTGAAATGAATACCTCTCCTGGTATGACCTCGCATTCACTAGTGCCGATGGCAGCTAAGCAAGCAGGTGTTTCATATGAAAAGTTAGTGTTGTGGATACTTCATCAAACGCTCAATCAATCTGTGGAGGAAAAAATATGAGAGCTTCCTCTTTAAATGCTGTTAAAAATAAAACGCCAAGCCCTTCTTTGGGAGAGGTTTTGTTGCCGTGGTTGATGAATACAGCCAAAAGTGTATTTTCTGGGCTTTTGGCAATCGTCATTTTTATGTTCGCACCAGTATGGAACTCAAAAGAGAGAATGAAGCATCTGACGCATTTCTTGATGTTCTCATTAATAGGATTAGTTTTGTTATGGGCATTTTTCTGGATTGGTCAAAGGCCAGTATTTACGATTGCGCAGATACAGATTCAAGGAGAAGGTGGCCAGAGTCTGAATCATGTTAGTCCAGCACTTATAAGAACTCAGGTATTAAATCAATTAGGTGGAAATTTCTTTAGCGTGAGATTAGATCTTGCTCGAAAAGCATTTGAGGAATTGCCATGGGTTAGGTCAGCCAGTGTAAGAAGAGTATGGCCAAATGGATTAAGTATTACCTTGGAAGAGCAACAACCCATCGGTATTTGGAGCACCAAAGATGGCCCTAAATTACTCAACTCTTATGGAGAGTTATTTACTGTTAATTTGGCAGAAGCTGAATTAGATAAAGGATTAGTTGAATTCTCTGGACCAACAAACGGCAATAAAGAAGCTGTAGAGCTCTATCAACAATTAGGTAATTGGTTTAAACCTTTAGATACAAAAGTAGTCAGTTTGTCCTTAAGTTCGAGATATTCCTGGACTACTCGTTTGGATAACGGCATGGTTTTTGAACTTGGAAGAGATCTGGATCAAAAAGATAGAAGTCAAATTAAAAATCGATTAGATCGATTTTTTAAAGTTTGGCCAGAAGTAAAAGAAAAACTTCCAAACAAAGTGGATTACATCGACTTGCGATATGCCAATGGTTTTGCAGTGAGATCTACCAATAAGTCTGAACTGAGTAAAAAGGATTCCCTAACAACCGCGGAAATATATACAAGCGCAAGCTTATTTTCAAACATACCCAATAGTGAAATGAGTGGTGAAGTCACAGATATCTCAAATAAAAAGAATACACAGGATTTGAAAAAATCAAAGTTTGTTGGTGGGCGGAAAAGTGAATGAGTAAAGATAATCGTAACTTATTAGTTGGTCTTGATATTGGAACTTCCAAGGTTGTTGCCTTGGTTGCAGATGTTCATGAAAACGGTGATTTTGATGTCATAGGTATTGGCAATACCGCTTCAAAAGGCATCAAAAAAGGTGTCGTAGTTAATATTGAAGATACCGTCAAATCCATTCAAAAAGCTTTAGAAGAAGCTGAAGTGATGGCGCAATGTCGTGTTGATCATGTATTCGCCATTATTTCTGGGAATCATGTACAGAGTTTTAATAGTACGGGAATGTATGCAATTCGAGATAAAGAGGTTTCGGCGCAAGATGTAGAGCGCGTGATCGAAAATGCAAAGCCAGTGAATGTACCCACTGATCAAAAAGTATTGCACATGTTAATTCAGGAATATTTAATTGATAGCCAAGAAGATGTGCGTGATCCGATTGGCATGAGTGGTCAAAAGTTAGAAGTAAGAACACATATTGTGACGGGTGCTGAAAGTGCCGTACAGAACATTATTAAATGTATACGTCGTTGTGGACTAGAAGTAAATGAGTTAGTTGTACAGCCACTTTCATCAAGCTTAGCGGTTCTGACTGAAGATGAAAAAGAATTAGGCGTTGTGATGGTGGACATTGGGGGCGGAACAACGGATATTGCAGTATTTTCACAAGGTTCTATTCGGTATACCGAAGTTATTCCACTCGGAGGTGATCAAATTACCAATGATATTGCCATGGCTTTAAGAACCCCAACGGTTGATGCCGAGGATTTGAAAATTCAATATGGTTGCGCTAAACAATCCCTTGCTGATCCACAAGGAATGTTAGATGTGCCTGGTATTGGAGAGAGAGAATCTAAGCCAATTTCAAGACAGTCTTTAGCTGCGGTTATTGAGCCCAGGGTTGAAGAATTATTTAAATTTGTGGTGGATGCATTAGAGCATTCCGGATATACCCACATGATTCCTTCTGGAGTTGTATTGACAGGTGGCGCGGCGAGTATGCCTGGCATTGTTGAATTAGCAGAAGAAATATTTAATAAACCCGCACGCATCGGAATACCTGATTACAACGGACATTTAAAAGATGTTTTACGAACACCTAAATACTCTGCAAGCATTGGCTTGTTAAGAGAAGGTCGTGCGCAAATTATGCAAGGTCAAGAGGCAAATAGGTCAAAGCCACTGGGTGGCGTCATGAGGCGCTTCAGAGATTGGTTCACTGGAAATTTTTAAGAAGTTGTTTTATATGTAGTCGTCAATAGCAGCAATTAACCTTGGAGGAAGTATGGAATTTGAGATAGTAGATGAATCTGTTGCTGGCAAGACCAACATTCGTGTGGTCGGAGTCGGTGGCGCGGGCGGCAATGCAGTACAACACATGATTCGTCGTGGTGTACAAGGCGTTGAGTTTATTTGTATGAATACAGATGCTGGAGCATTACAGCGTTCAAAAGCTGAGCTGAACTTACAGCTAGGTGATAAAGGACTTGGTGCGGGCGCCAAACCTGAAGTAGGTGAACAGGCAGCTCAAGAAGCAAAAGCAAGAATTGCAGATGCATTGCAAGGTGCTCACATGGTATTTATTACAGCGGGTATGGGTGGTGGAACTGGTACAGGAGCTGCTCCGGTTGTTGCGCAAATTGCGAAAGAAATGGGTATTCTGACTGTTGGAGTTGTGAGTAAGCCATTTGACTTCGAGGGTGCGAAACGATCAAAAGTTGCTGAAAACGGTGCCGCTGAATTAGAGAAATATGTGGACTCTTTAATTGTTGTTTTGAATGAAAAACTGTTTGAAGTAATGGGCGAAGATGCAGAGATGCATACGGCCTTTAGCGCAGCTGATGATGTTTTACATAATGCGGTTGCTGGTATCGCAGAAATCATCAATGAACATGGTTTAATTAACGTGGACTTTGAAGATGTCAAAACAGTGATGGGTGAGCAAGGTAAGGCGATGATGGGAACCGCTACTGTTTCTGGTGTTGATCGTGCTCGTTTAGCCGCTGAAGCAGCAGTTGCATCACCATTATTAGAAGGTGTAGATTTATCTGGGGCAAGAGGCGTGTTGGTCAATATCACAGCAAGCCGCTCACTCAAACTTTCAGAAACAAGAGAAGTGATGGCAGCGATTCGTGGCTATGCTGCCGAAGATGCAACCATTATTTTTGGAACTGTTTATGATGAGTCTTTAGCCGATGCAATCCGCGTTACTGTAGTGGCAACTGGCTTAAACGGTGGTAAAAAGAATCAACAGCGTCCAGAGGAAGTATTTTGGCGTGAACAGGCAACAGGTACTTACAATGCAACACCTGCGATGGCTGATTTGAAGACGTTTCAACCAACTAGTCCGATTGCTACACAAGCATTAAGTCAAGTGACTTCAGGATACGCTTCTAATATGCCGACTTTAGGTCAAGCAATGCCAGAAACTAGTGCAATAGAAACTGCATCTGGAATACCAGCAGTATTTAAGCCATCACCGAATCGAGGACCGACACCAAGTTTGGGTGCATCTAGTTCACCGCAAGCAAGAACTTTGCTTGAAAAGGGTACGGATTTTTATGACATACCTGCCTTTTTAAGGAAGCAAGCTGATTAAATAACTCTTTTAGATCAATCTCTTACGAATTTTTGGTGGTAGTGTTCCTCCAAATGACGACGACTGCGCTACTATCATGGTTCGTGAGAGGTTTATTTTTTTAAAAAGGAGAGAGTGATGATTGCTGTAAATCAAGCCGTACCAAATGCAACGCTATATGAATTCATATCCCAGGAGACTCCTGGGTGCACGATTGGACCTAATGCATTTCAGGTATCTGAAATTACAAAAGGAAAAAAAATTATTGTTTTTGGCTTGCCAGGAGCTTTCACACCGACATGTTCAGCACAACATGTTCCTGGATATGTAGAACATTTTGCAGCTTTAAAAGCAAAAGGTGTTGATGAAGTTTGGTGTGTCTCAGTGAATGATGCCTTTGTAATGGGTGCATGGGGAGATAACCTGAAGGTCGGCAGCACTGTACGGATGATGGCGGATGGTAGTGGCGAATGGACAAAAGCTTTGGGATTAGAGTTTGACTTAGTTGCCAAAGGTTTAGGCGTGCGTTCACAACGCTATGTCATGGTTTTAGATAATGGTGTTGTCAAGCATCTCGCAGTAGAAGCGCCTGGTAAATTTGAAGTAAGTAGTGCGCAAGCTGTGATGGCGCATGTGTAATTAAAAAAGGTGTGGGCTAAGAATATATGTTGAAACAACAAACGATTGCTGAACCAATCAAAACAGTAGGTATTGGTTTACATTCTGGTAATCGCTCTAATTTATATTTAAAGCCCGCACCCATTGATTCAGGGATTACCTTTGTTCGTCTTGATTTGGCAGAGCCAATCACTATTCCAGCGAAGGCAGAATTTATTACAGACACTCGTTTGGCGAGTGTTTTGCAGATCGGTGATAGCCGAATTTCTACAGTTGAACATCTCCTTTCAGCATGTGCTGGGCTTGGGATTGATAATTTACTCGTAGAAATTGATGGTGAGGAGATTCCGATTATGGATGGCAGTGCCGCTTCATTTTTATTCTTGATTCAATCGGCAGGAATTGCTGTTCAAAACGCTCCCAAGAAATTTATCAAAATCAAAAAAATAGTTGAAGTGGTCGAAGGTGACAAGCTTGCAAGGTTAGAGCCTTTTTTTGGCTTTAAATTAGATTTCACGATTGATTTCAAACACCCTGCTTTAGATAAGACAGGTCAGAGATGCATTATCGACTTTAATGAAACCAGCTATTCCAAGGAAATTGGTAGGGCAAGAACCTTTGGTTTTGCTCATGAGGTCGAGGCTTTAAGGGAAATTGGTTTAGCGCGCGGCGGAAGTTTAGACAATGCAATTGTGCTAGACGAGCACCGAATTTTAAATAATGAAGAATTACGTTACGAAGACGAATTCGTGCGTCATAAAATATTAGATGCTATTGGAGATTTATATTTGGCAGGTTATCCGATTATTGGAGCATATGTCGCTGAAAAGTCCGGTCATGCTTTGAATAATTTGTTACTTCGCCAACTATTTAAAGAGCCAGATGCCTATGAAATCGTTAGTTTTAGCCAGATGGCAAATGCTCCAATGGCTTATCAGGTACAACACGAAGAGATTAATTAATTCTTTTTAATAGTTTTTTTACTTCTTTATAGACTGGCGATTCCTCATCCATTTCCTTTAGTAACTTTTGCCAAGCCTCTTTACTCGCAGGACTCACTTCTAAAGGTTCGTGGTGAAGATACGCATCATCCTTTGAGGTTGATATGGGAGTCAGTTTTGGGGACACTTTTAAGTGAATTGCCTTGAGGGGAAAACCAGATTCTCGGAAATAATTTAATAAGCTAGGTAATTTATTTTTTAGTTTACTCACCAAGACCGCTTTTTGAGTCATTAACTTAATTTCGCCCGCGATGGTGATTTCACCTAAAGAGATTTCAGGGGCATATTGGACTAAGTCCATTTTTCCAAGAGCTTGTACTAAAACCAACTGAAGTTCATAACGCTTTTGAATTTCATCAAAAATATGAGTGATAGGCCCCTCACTCGCACTTGGATCAAATAATTTAGCTATTTCGAGTGCTTCAGTGTTTTTTTTGAAATATGGCATAAGTCATTTGCAAGCAATACAATGGAGTAATAGGGTTTTAAGTACATTCTTTAGAAGCATTTCTATGAATGATAAACTCATAAGTTAAATTTAATCTAAGAAAATTATGGTATCAGGACTTTTAAAGAAAATCATTGGCAGCCGTAACGATCGTCTGCTCAAGCAATATCGTAAAACGGTCAACGAAATTAATGCCTTAGAAGATCAGTTTCAGGGTTTAACGGATGAGCAATTGCAGGCCAAAACCTTAGAACTCAAAGCGATGCTGGGTGAAGGTAAGACATTAGACGAAATTTTAGTTCCGGCATTTGCTTTAGTCCGAGAGGCCAGTAAAAGAACCTTAAAAATGCGCCATTTCGATGTTCAATTGATTGGCGGCATGGCACTTCATCAGGGAAAAATCGCAGAAATGCGAACCGGTGAAGGAAAAACACTCACAGGAACTCTCCCAGTATTTTTAAATGCCTTAAGTGGCAAAGGCGTTCACGTGATTACAGTGAATGACTATTTAGCAAAGCGTGATGCTGAGTGGATGGCAACTATTTATCGATTTTTGGGTTTAAGTGTTGGTATCAATTTATCCCAAATGTCGCATGAAGAAAAGCAGCAAGCCTACAGCTCAGACATTACCTACGGCACGAATAATGAGTTTGGTTTTGATTATTTGCGCGATAACATGGTGCACGATATTGGGCAGCGGGTACAACGTGGCCTCAATTTTGCCATCGTCGATGAAGTAGATTCGATTCTGATTGATGAAGCCAGAACCCCCTTGATCATATCCGGACAAGCAGATGATCATACAGATGTGTATATCAAAATGAATGTCATTCCAGGATATTTGGACCGACAAATTGGTGAAGAAAAAGCCGATGGAACTGGAGTAGAGAAACCTGGTGACTATGTAATTGATGAAAAATCACAACAAGTGTTTTTGACCGAAAGTGGCCATGAAAAAGCCGAAAATATATTAGTACAAATTGGCTTACTTAAAGATGGGGACTCTTTGTATGCCCCGCAAAATATTGCATTAATGCACCACTTGCTCGCTACGTTGCGGGCTCATACTTTATTTAATCGTGATCAGCATTATGTGGTTCAAGATGGCGAAGTAGTGATCGTTGATGAGTTTACAGGTCGTTTAATGACCGGCAGAAGATGGTCAGAAGGATTGCATCAAGCAGTTGAGGCAAAAGAAGGTGTGTCGATTCAGAATGAAAATCAGACCATGGCAACGATAACCTTCCAAAATTATTTTAGGATGTATGCCAAGTTATCAGGTATGACAGGGACCGCCGATACAGAAGCGTATGAGTTCCAAGAAATTTATGGCCTTGAAACGGTTGTTATACCCCCTAATCGACTCAGTAAAAGAGCGGATAAGCACGACCAAATATATAAATCTTCTCAGGAACGATATAACGCAGTCGTTGCAGATATCAAAGATTGTTTTGAGCGAGGCCAGCCAGTTCTTGTTGGCACCACTTCGATTGAGAATTCTGAATTAATTTCAGCGATACTGAATAAAGAGAAATTAAATCATCAAGTATTAAATGCTAAACAGCATGCGCGCGAGGCAGAAATTATTGCCCAAGCAGGACGACCAAAGATGATTACGATTGCCACCAATATGGCGGGTCGCGGGACGGATATTGTGCTTGGCGGAAATGTTGAAAAACAAGCTGGTTTTATTCAATTAGATACGACTTTGACTGAGTCACAAAAGCAGAGCAAAGTTCAACAACTTGAAGATGAGTGGCAAAGCTTACATGAGCAAGTAGTAGCCGCAGGTGGACTACATATTATTGGTACAGAACGACATGAAAGTCGCCGTATTGATAACCAGTTACGCGGACGATCAGGTCGTCAAGGTGACCCTGGATCATCACGTTTTTATCTATCTTTAGATGATGATTTATTGCGTATTTTTGCAGGCGATCGATTAAGAGGGATTATGGATCGTCTAAAAATGCCTGAGGGAGAGCCTATTGAAGCCAATATGGTTTCTCGAGCAATTGAATCTGCGCAGCGTAAAGTTGAAGGACGAAACTTTGATATTCGCAAACAATTACTTGAATACGATGATGTCGCCAATGATCAACGTCGTGAAACCTATAACCTCAGAAACCAAGTGTTGGAGGCGCAGGACGTCAGTATATTAAGCGAAAACTTACGAGTCGATGTTTTCAATGAGGTTGTTCAACAATATGTTGATGAAGAAACATTGCCGGAGCAGTGGGATATCGCTGGCTTGGAGCGTGAGCTTGAAAGCGAATGGAGTATTTCTGTTCAATTAGCTCAAAAAGTCAATGATCAAGACCAGGTCGAAGTTGAAGATGTACAAGCTTGGGTTCAAGAGGCTGTTCAAGAGGCGTATTTGAAAAAGATTGATCAGGCTGATCGAACTTCCTTTACCGCGTTTGAGCGTTCAGTATTTTTGTATAGCCTTGACACCCATTGGCGCGAACATCTAGCCGCACTGGATTATTTGCGACAAGGGATACACTTACGAGGATATGCACAAAAAGATCCTAAGCAAGAGTATCGTCGTGAGGCATTTGAGTTATATGCAGGGTTATTAGAGGCCATAAAAAAAGACATTACCAGAACGATTATGAATGTGCGTATTGCCTCAGCGGATGAGTTAAATCAAGCCACGGATGCGATTCAGGACGATTTAGAGAAATTAGGTGATGTTAAGTATCAGCATGCTGATGCTTCTAGCTCCAACCATGAACCTGAGGATGGTGCAGTGAGCGAACAAAAAATGAAGCCAATCATCAATACCGTACCTAAGGTTGGCAGAAATGAACCATGTCCTTGCGGAAGTGGTAAAAAGTTCAAGCAATGTCATGGAGCTCTCAGCTAACCTGCTCTTCATCAGAGTTTCACTAAAGCATGCCTATAATTTAGGTAAACTCTGTAACTCTTTTTAAGGTGAGCACATGGCAGTTAATCTTCCTCAATTACAAGCATCTTCACTTCACGAAGTTCCCGGTATTCAGTTAGGGTATGCAATGGCTGGTATTAAAAAGCCAGGTCGTAAAGATGTTTTATTAATTACTTTGTCTGAGAATACTTCCGTTGCAGGCGTATTTACACTCAATCGCTTTTGTGCTGCTCCTGTACAAGTTTGTAAAGAACATCTGAGTACTGCCAACGGTATCCGTGCATTGATTATTAATACCGGTAATGCCAATGCTGGCACAGGTGAGACTGGCCTAAAAGATGCTCGAGCCACCTGTCAAGCCGTTGCGCAGAATCTTGGTCTACAGGAAAATCAAATTCTGCCATTTTCAACAGGCGTGATTTTAGAGCCATTGCCATTACAAAAAATCTTAACGGTATTACCGCAAGCGCAAATGGATTTAAAAGCGAATGCTTGGTTTGATGCGGCAAATGCAATTATGACCACCGATACACTACCCAAAGCTTACTCGCTGCAAAAAGACATCGAGGGTAAGACCGTAACAATGACCGGTATCAGTAAAGGTGCCGGCATGATTCATCCGAATATGGCGACTATGCTCGGCTTTATTGGCACAGATGCTCAGGTCCCTCAGGCATTATTACAAGAGCTTACCCAAGAAATCGCAGATTTATCGTTTAATGCCATTTCCATTGATGGCGATACCTCCACGAATGATTCTTTCATGATCATGGCTACAGGTAAAAGTGGACTCGTGATTGAAAGTAAAGAAAGTCCTAGCTATTCAGAGTTTAGAGCCATGCTTTTAGAGACTTCCCAGCAATTAGCGCAGCAAATTGTGCGGGATGGTGAAGGAGCCACGAAGTTCATGACTGTGCATGTCAAAGGTGGCAACAGCTTAGAAGAATGCAAATTGGTCGGAGAGGCAATTTCTCATTCACCATTAGTAAAAACAGCTTTCTTTGCAAGCGACCCCAACTTAGGCCGCATTTTGGCCGCAATTGGTTATGCTGGGATTTTAGACCTCGATGTGAGTGGTGTACAACTTTGGTTGGGCGATGTTTGGGTAGCTAAAAACGGTTGTCGTAATCCTGACTATGTAGAAGCTGACGGACAGCGCGTCATGCAAGAATCTGAGATTTTGATTACCGTAGATTTAGGTCGTGGAGCATTTGAACGTACAATGTGGACATGTGACTTTTCACATGAGTATGTTTCGATTAACGCGGACTATCGTTCTTAGGAATCACTAGTCCACCAACCTAGTAAATTTATGTCTGACAATTTGGAAAGATTATTAGGGCATTTGGAAGCTTTTTTTCCGAAGCCACTGACGCAAGAAGATTGGCGAACTGCAAAAGCTTTTAAATGGCAGCATCGTCAAAGTATTTTAGGTAGTGTAGGTTTTCTTAAGCCAATCAAACATTTGTCTGCAATATCCTTTGACGATTTGCAAGGTATTGAACGTCAAAAAGAATCCATCATGAACAATACCGGTCATTTTGTGGCTGGTAAACCAGCTAATAATGTTTTGTTAACCGGTGCTCGTGGAACTGGAAAGTCTTCCCTGATTAAAGCTTGTTTGAACTATTTTGAAAAAGATGGGTTAAGGCTTGTCGAGGTGGATAAAGAGCACTTATCCGATCTCCAAGATTTAACTGAACTATTGGCAACACGTCCAGAGCGTTTTATTGTGTATTGCGATGACTTATCTTTCGAAGAGGGTGAGGCAGGATATAAGGCCCTTAAATCAGCGCTCGACGGCTCTTTATCTGCTCAAGTAGATAACGTCTTAATTTATGCAACCTCCAATCGACGTCATTTACTCCCGGAATATATGACTGATAACGAGTCCTATCGACATATGTCAGATGGAGAGATTCATCCTGGAGAAGTAGTTGAGGAAAAAATTTCATTATCAGAGCGTTTTGGATTATGGGTTTCATTTTATCCACCCAAGCAAGATGAGTATCTAGAAATTGTGGCGCATTGGTTAGCTGATTTTGGTGTTCCTCAAGAGGCGATTGAAGCCGCCAAGCCTGAAGCTTTGGTATGGGCTTTAGAACGAGGTTCACGGTCCGGCCGTGTTGCTTGGCAATTTGCAAGGCATTACGCTGGAGCGCACTAATTGAATCATCCCCTGCAGTCAAGAAAAGTGACCGAAGTTGCAGTAGGTATTATTCTTCAACCGGAGGGGAAGTTCTTATTAGCCAAGCGGCCCATAGGTAAACCATACGAAAACTATTGGGAGTTTCCTGGCGGAAAGTTAGAAGAGGGCGAATCAGTCCACCAAGCATTAGTAAGGGAATTATTTGAAGAGCTTGGGATTTTGATTCAAGATAGTCAAGCGTGGGATGTGATTGAGCATGATTATCCACATGCTTACGTGCGACTCTACTTAAGGGTTGTAAGACAATGGACGGGCCAAGCTCAAGGACTTGAAGGACAAGAATTACATTGGCAAGCATTGAAAAGCAATCAAGACGCTGATGTCAGTCCATTACTTCCAGCAACAATTACTATTATGGAAAAGATGGCTTATCAGCCACTTTGATCAAAGATTACAAAGATTTAAGGCAAAAGTAACGTTTTGCGTCACAGCATGAGGTTTACCCGTTGTGGAGTTTTGCAGAAAACGAATCCAAAGCATGTGCTTATTGGCACTAATTTCTGGAATTAGATCGTTTTCTTGAATCCGTACACGAATCAATTGATAGACTTTGCCAGATAACATTTGTTGAAATGACCCATTTTCAGAGTTTACTTCATGGAACTCTGAGGATTGGCGAAGCAACTTCAAGTAGAGATCACACGTCAATTTCCAATCCGCAAATGCGGGCGTATAGGTCATCAGTTGTGCGCGACGATCCTGAGCTGGCCGCTGTTGCCAGCTGTAAAAGCTAGGTAAGTCGATGGGGCTTGTGCCACCAGGAACACTCAGACGTGTTCGGATCATACTCAACCATTCACTTTCATTCATGATGGTACTGGGCTTACCGACCAGATTATTGAGGGTGACAAGACAAGTTTCAATTTCTGTAATCGTTGACTCAAGGGCCTGCGTATTCACAGAGGCCTCTGATCGGAAAGAGCTTAATAAGACACGTTGGCGTTCAAGTTCTTTTAATAAGCTAGATTTTAAGTCAGCACGCGAAGTAACTTCACCAATATCAAAAATCAAACTAATCGCCGTTAAATGATGTTCTGGGTGATCTGAATTTAGAAAAACGCTTAATCTTTCGAATAGATATTCCAATCGCAATAAGCTGCGAACAGTTTCGTTAAAGGGATATTCGTAAGTAAGCATTGAATTAATTGTATTTATATATTCAGTTATTCTAAGATTAATTTCTGATTTTCGATACTTTTTAAATCATATATGAAAAGTATCTAAAAATCCTATGATACCTCTATATTTTTTAAAATCTGGAGATGCGTATGAGAAATCTGTTCCTCTAGTTCCTTAAGAGTACCGTTATTCTCGATCACGTAATCTGCGTACTGCAATCTCATCGCCCGAGGTGTTTGAGTGGCAATGATTTTTTCAATCATTTCGTGTTGTAATTGATTTCGCAGAGTGACCCTTTTGATTTGTAAATCAACCGAACAATCAACCACGACGATTTTGTTAAACCGACCCTGCCAGCCAGCAGACTCGAATAGCAAAGGAATCATAAAAATAATATATGGAGGATTTTTTTCAAGAGCTTGAAGAGCCGCACGCTCACTCAGTTCACGAATCAGTGGATGGGTAATTGCCTCTAATTTTTTAAGTGCTTGAGGATCATTAAATACTAAAGAGCGCATTTTTGCTCGATCTAAAGCACCTTCTGGAGATAAGTATTCAGAACCAAAGATAGATTTGATTTCATTGATAGCTGCACCATGAGGGGCGGTAATTTGATGAGCAATAGCATCACTGTCAATCACAGGTATTCCCAATTTCTCAAAAGCAATCCCCGCGGCGCTTTTACCACTGCCGATACCACCCGTCAAAGCCAGTTTGTATGATGATTCAAGGCTTAAATTCATAGGTTCAAGCGCCATTGATAAATTGAAAAACCGATACCTGTTAGACACAGATAAGGCCCAAAAGCAATTATAGAAGATGGCTTCTTACTTGAATAAGGGATGAGTTGAAAGACCAAACAACCCAGAGAAGCTATAAATAGAATAGGTATAACATGGGCATAGCCAAAAACGGCACCTAACGCGCCTAATAATTTTGCATCCCCCATACCAATGCCATATGTCTTTCGAAGCCTCTTATAGATCAGGTTGAGGATATAAATGAGACTGATACCAAGAGTCGCTCCAAGTAGCCCATCCAAAAATGAACAAAAACCAAATGGCGTGAGATTCATTACAAGACCTAAAGCTAGTAAGCCTAAAGTCAGTCGATTGGGTAGTAAAAATGTTTTAAGATCAATCACACAGAGTATGATCAAAATACCGCTCAAAGCAAGAACATAAAGCAGTTGAGCAAGAACATAAAGCAGTAGCACGATCATACGAGCTTGGGCATGGATGATTTGGGAGGTCTGTGGATACGAACGGTTTTAATTGATTGTTGATCGAACTGAATAATTTCCATGACACAATCCGCCACTTTAAGGCTGATATCGTTATCCGGAATCTCTTCTAAGATATCAATTAAGAGACCATTGAGGGTCCGAGGGCCATCAGTTGGTAAATGTAGACCTAAAAGTCGGTTGAGGTCTCGCAAATTGGAGCTACCCGAAGCAATATACGTATTATCTTTGAGCCACTGTGTTTTATTGGCAAGACTTGGTAAAGAGGTTGTAAATTCTCCGATTAACTCTTCCACAATATCTTCAATCGTCACCAAACCAAGCACTACACCATATTCATCGACAACTAGACCAATTCTTTGTTGAAGCTCTTGGAAAAAGCGTATTTGTTGCAGCACCTGGGTGCCACTAGGAATAAAGTAAGGTTCATTTAAAAGGGCTTTAAATTGATCATGATTAAGATCTTTATCACCTATCAAAGAAACCACTTTACGCACAGATAAGATGCCGATGACACGGTCAGGATCTTGGTCTGTAGTGGGTAAGTTATGGTGGTAACAAGTTTCCATTTGATGCAGAACTTCATCGATGGGCCGTGATAAATCGAGCGTTTCCATTCGTGCACGGGGCGTCATCATATCATCCACCGTGATATGTTCAAGATTAAATAAATTGACCAAAATATTTCGGTGTTGCGAAGGAATAAAGTGACTAGTTTCTAGGACCAAGCTTCTCAGCTCTTCAGGACTTAGACGATTTTCTGCGGAGTTTTTTGTGTTTAGGCGCATGATTTTGAGTAACGCCGAGACAAAAATATTAACAAACATAACCAGTGGTGTCATCACCCAAACTAATGGACGGATGACCCAACTTACGGCAGATGCGATTTGGTCTGGAAATGCTGCACCAATGACCTTTGGTGTGATTTCACAAAAAATAATAATTAAAAAAGCGACTAAGGCCGTTGTGAGGGATAAAACGGAACCACTATTACCAAATGCATGCAGTGCAATCCCGGCAATCAGCACTGGAACAAACGTATTAATTACATTATTGCCAATCAGAATGACCGATAAAAGTTCCTCAGTTCTACCTAAGAGACCATTGGCCAGTTTGGCTCCTTGATGACCTTGATTGGCCTTATGCTTCAGGCGATGGCGATTTGCCGCCATCATGCTGGTTTCAGTGATTGAGAAAAAAGCAGAGGTTGCTAACAAGAGGAGAACGGCCGCCAGTTTTGCCCACCATGGCCAATCTTCCAGCAAAGTATCCATAGATTAATCGTGTTTCAGAGTAAATGAGTACAAACTATATCAAACCTAAGGATGAATGGAAACTTTACTGAAAATCAATGAAAGCCCTCAACAAGATTTAGCTAGCCAAATGCTTTTGGAAGAAATCTAAAGTACGAGTTCTTGCCAATTGAGCTGACTGACCGAAATAAGATGCGCGATGATCACAATTAAAGCCATGATGACCAGGATAGATATGCACTTCAATTTCAGGTCTAGCCTTTTTTAAAGCTTCAACGGTATCTAACGGAATATAAGAATCCTCCTCTGCAAAATGAGCCATGACAGGACATTGCGGGATTGAGCTCGATTCATTTTGCACACCGCCACCATAGTAAGGAACTGCGGCAGATAGACCGGAGAGTTGGCAAGCGCTGCGCCAAGTAAGAAGACCACCATAGCAAAAACCGAAAATACCCACCTTACCAAAGGGCTTTAAATGATCAATAGCTGCTTGTAAGTCAAACATCACAGGATGATTTGGAAGGGCTTCGACAGCAGCTTTTAATGCAGATCCTGCTTGCATATCGTCAGGCGTATAGCCTAAATTGACATTTTTTTGAACGCGGTCCATGGTTGGCACTGCCACTACTCGAAAGCCAAGTGAAGCATATAAATCAGCCGTTGCTTGAATGTGAGTGTTAACTCCAAATATTTCTTGAACCAAAACTAGGGCGCCAATCGTCTTGCCCGTAGGTATCGTTTCATAGGCATCAAAAGTGTGTCCATCAGAAGATGTTAGGTGTAGAGCTAGTCCCATGGCAATGTCCTATATTCAATTTGAAAAAATTAGTGTAACTTAAAGTAATGAAAAAATTAACCCTATTAAAAAAAGCAAAAGACCAAGAAGAAAATTGGGCGGCAATTATTCCAGCTCCTTTTGGCAAGCTAGGTATTAAGACAGGGATGTTTGAATGCAGTCTCATGTTGAGTGAAGTATTTTATGTAGCAAAAAGTACCCCTCTCATATCTGCCCAAAATGAGTTAGCAGAAAATGCCATCCAACAAATCAATCAATATCTTACTGATCCCGCATTTGAATTTGATTTACCTATGATCCCTAAAGGAAGCCCTTATCAGAATAAGGTATGGCAACAAATCACAAAAATCCCTTTGGGTAAAGTGACTACCTATGGAGAATTAGCCAAAAAAATAAGCTCTGCCCCGCGCGCAGTTGGTGGGGCTTGTGGCGCAAACCCTTACCCACTTCTCGTACCATGTCATCGTGTCATATCGGCTACTGGCATTGGGGGATTTGCACAACATGATGAAGAGGGATATCACCGTAATATCAAAACATGGTTGTTACAGCACGAAGGTGTTTGTCGCAGTTAAAAATAAATGATCGTAATTACAAGACATCATTGAGTTAACTAGTGAGAAGTAACTTGGAATCGTGACTTATCTAAAACATATGGGGCTACCCACAACCAGATGTATGAGGCGATTTGGATGGCCAATAAAATTAGCAAAGAGAATTTAAGTGCTGCAGGCGGAAGAATTCCAAGACCAATGAAGTAATCCATCAGAAGACCGATACCCCATTGAATAATAAAAGCCCCAGCAAAAATCAGCATATTAAATGAAGTGCTTGCTTTACCACTAATTGAATTGGGGAAAAATTGATTAAATTGTGATTGAGCCAAAATAAAAGATGTGGAGCATAGTCCAAATAGAAATAAACAGATACTTGAATAATGAGGTGGAAGATATAAGGATAGTATTTGGCTAATGATGGCAAAACCACTCACAACACTGGCGTAGCGAAAGGTAGAAATGCCTTTTTTATTGAGTAGACGTGGAATAAATAAGTTAGCCGCATAACTAGCAAGAATCACCAGATTAAATATAAAAAGATGATTTGCTACTTCATGACTAGGGAGCATCACGATGTCTTTAAACCAAGCTCCTAACCATAAGGTTTGAATCGCATGAAATCCACCTTGGTTAAAAAGACCCATCGGCAGTACTTGTAAAAAATAACCACTTTTCAGAATAGGGACATATCCTTTAATCCATCCAAAAGTACCCTTTTCGTTATGATTCTTGGTAACTGGAAGAGGATCTGTAGATTTTGGTATGCCATAGCGGATACATAATATAGCCAGTATAAGAAAGCCTACCATGACCCAAAAAACACCACGCCAACCAATTACGGGTAAAGCCATTTCGACTGGAATAGTCATTAATATGGCTCCCGCGGTGCCAAACATAAGCATAGCCGACGCTAAAGTTGCTTGTTGTTCAGGTTTAAACCAGCGCTTGTAAAAAGTAAGAGCACTCATTAAACAAGCTGAAACACCCACACCAATGAGGCCTCTGCCAATCGTCAAATAAGCCACATTGTCAGCCATTGCAAAGCAAGATGCACCCAGTACACCAAACAGCATCATGAAACTTTCAGACTTTCTTGAGCCGTATTGGTCAAGCCAATGACCAAGAGGTATTTGCATCACAAAAAAGCCAATAAAGTAGGCTGCAGATAAGGCGCCAAGGGTTGAGTTACTAATCCCTAAATCTGCAATTAAACTAGGTGCGATTACCGCATTAATCGTACGCAGACCATAAGATAAGAGGTAAGCAAAAGCAAAACAAAAAAACACACGCAGTGCAATCCTACCTTGAAGCGGATATAGTGAATGGTTCGGCGATGGTAGGTTCATGAATATAGAATATTGGATGGATAGGCGTGTTCTGTTTTCTTAATATATTGCACCTTATGAGTTAATAATCATTATAACGACGCTAAATCGAGCATAATGTTTTTATCAATTTTTGAAAAATTTCATTTTTAAATTAGTTATGTCTCAAACACGATTGAATACAAAATTTCCTCAAATAGGCACGACTATTTTTACGGTGATGTCTGCCTTAGCAACGGAGCATCAGGCCATTAATTTAGGACAAGGGTTTCCAGACTTTTCTTGTGACCCACAACTTATTGATGCGGTTCATCAAGCCATGAAAAAGGATCAGAATCAATACCCTCCAATGGCAGGTATTGTGCCACTTCGACAAAAAGTGTCAGAAAAGGTAGAGAGTTTATACGGCAAAAAATACGACCCCTTACAAGAAATCACAATTACCGCTGGCGCTACTCAAGCTATTTTGACCGTCATCCTTGCAGTTGTTCGCCCCAATGAGGAAGTGATTGTGATCGAGCCGGTTTACGATTCATATGTACCGTCGATTGATATGGCGGGCGGTAAAACCATTGCACTCCAGATGAAACCCATCAGAAATGATCAAGGCATCATAGAGTCTTATGCATTACCCTGGGATGAACTCGCTCAATCGATTAGTTCGAAGACGCGTTTAATCATGATCAACTCACCACATAATCCTACTGGGATGGTTTGGCAAGCAAAAGACTTGGATCGCTTAGCCGATTTGGTAAGACCCACCGATGCTTTAATTTGTAGTGATGAAGTATATGAACATATGGTCTTTGATGGAGCCTTGCATCAAAGCGTTGCTAGACATCCTGAACTGGCAAAGCGTAGCTTTTTAATTTCTAGTTTTGGTAAAACATTTCATGTAACCGGATGGAAGGTGGGATATGTGTGCGCCCCACATGATTTAATGACTGAATTCAGAAAAGTGCATCAATTTAATGTTTTTACAGTAAACACGCCAATGCAATATGGCATAGCCGCATATATGGAAAATCCTCAACCATATTTAGATTTACCCGAGTTCTATCAAAACAAAAGAGATTATTTTCGGGCGGGATTAAAAAACACTGATTTTGCTTTATTGCCATCACAAGGCACCTATTTTCAGTGCGTTGATTATTCACAGTTAAAGGTGCCTGAAGCGAAGCTTAATGAAACAGATTTTTGCAAATGGCTAACAACAGAGATGAAAGTCGCCGCAATTCCTGTATCCGCTTTTTATGGTAAATCGCATGATGAGAAGATGATTCGTTTTTGTTTTGCTAAAAATGAACCAACCCTTCAAGCAGCGATTAAACAACTTCAAAGACTTTAGAAAATAACTGAGAATACGAATGAATAAAACAATGCGTGTAGTAACTCATGGAAGTGGTGGACCAGCTCAAGTCATGAGGATTGAGGAATTAGAGATTCCTCATCCAAGTGATCACCAAATTTTAATTAAGTCGCACGTAGTTGGAATCAATCGTCCGGATGTGTTTCAACGCTCTGGGTCATACCCACCTCCTCCAGGTGCCTCCCCATACTTAGGCCTAGAAGTTGCTGGAGAAGTTGTCTCTGTTGGTAAAGACGTTACTCATTTGAAAGTAGGTGATCAAGTCTGTGCTTTAACACCTGGCGGATCCTATGCAGAGTTCTGCGTCACAGATGCGGGGAGTTGTTTACCTATACCCAAAGGGTTGTCCATGCTGCAAGCAGCAGCCATCCCAGAAAATTATTTTACTGTTTGGTCTAACTTATTCGACATGGGGCACCTTCAAGCAGGCGAAAGTATTCTGATTCATGGAGGTTCTAGTGGTATTGGAATTACCGCTATTCAATTGGCCAAGCAGTTTGGTGCAAGCGTTTATGCGACCGTAGGTAATGCAGAAAAAATGAAAGCCTGCAAACAATTAGGCGCTGATGCAGTGTTTAATTACAAAGAAGAGGATTTTGTTGAACGGGTCCTTGAGTTGACGAACAAAAAGGGCGTGAATGTCATCTTAGATATGGTTGGTGGGTCTTATATTCAACGGAATCTCAATTCCTTGGCAATCGATGGGAGGCTATTACAAGTAGCTTTTCTTGAAGGAAGTAAAGCATCTCTTGATGTTCAAGCCATTATGCGCAAAAGGCTCACTTATACAGGTGCCACATTACGACCAAGAAGTGATTTACAAAAAGCGCACATTGCCCAAGCTTTGCAAAAAAATGTGTGGCCCCTACTCGAAAATGGAAAGTGCTTACCAGTCATAGATTCCGTTCATCCCTTGGATGAAGTGGTTAAAGCACACGAACGTATGGAAAGCAGTGCACATATTGGCAAAATCATGCTGCAGGTAATCTAGACTTTAGACAGCGATTTCAGCCGTTTGATTCACTTTAGTTTTTAGTCCAAGCTCTTGTAAAAGAGCGCGATCCGCAGCAGCTTCAGGATTATTGGTTGTCAGGAGTTTATCGCCATAAAAAATTGAATTAGCTCCAGCCATAAAACACATGGCTTGAACGGCTTTACCAAGTTCTTGTCGCCCTGCAGAAAGACGTACTCGTGCTGTTGGCATCGTGATACGGGCAACGGCAATTGTCCTAACAAATTCAAGTGGGTCAAGTGGCGGTTGATTTTCCAGAGGAGTGCCTGGCATCGGAACTAAGTGATTAATGGGCACAGACTCTGGATAGGGGGAAAGATTCGCCAGTCGCGCAATTAGTGAGGCGCGTTGACGACGAGATTCGCCCATGCCAATAATACCCCCACAACAAACCGACATGCCACTTTCTCGCACATGACCTAAGGTATTGATACGATCTTGATATTCACGAGTTTGTATTACGCTGCCATAAAAATCTTCACTAGTATCAAGATTATGGTTATAAAAATCCAAGCCAGCTTCTTTGAGGGCATGAGCTTGAGTTGCCTCTAACATTCCAAGCGTTGCACATGTTTCTAAACCAAGTGCTTTTACCTCCCGAATCATGACCGCAACTTTTTCAATATCTCGGTCCTTTGGTTCGCGCCAAGCTGCGCCCATGCAGAAACGATTAGAACCAGCTGCTTTGGCAGCTCTTGCAGCCTCTAATACCTCATCAATATCCATTAACTTGGTAGCTTCAACACCGGTGTGATATCGGGCTGCTTGTGGGCAATAGGAGCAGTCTTCAGGACAACCACCTGTTTTGATAGATAGAAGCGTTGCAAGTTCAACATCGCCATCAGGAAAGTATGTTCGATGCACATCTGCGGCTTTAGTCATTAATACCTGAAAAGGTAAATCATATAAAGCTTCGACTTGCGCAATCGACCAAGGTGTAGAAGTAGTAGTCATAGGTACAGTGTAAACAATTTTATTCAATTTTACGAAAGATGATGCATGTGGCTAAGATTTATTTTTTTAGAAGATTATCGACAATCGGGGTTAATGCAACTCCGATTTTTTTTGCCGCGTAATCAGAAATATGATTGCTATAGCTATAGATAAAGTTAGACCCTTCTGTAATCGTACACATATTATTTTTGACATCGCATAAATAGGGACTTGTATCAAAAATAATTAAGTTAGGGTGAAGCTTTTGAAGAGATTTTAACCATTCCTTATAAGGTTGCATGCCATTTAAAAATTGATCATAAGCAATCGAGCAATAAGGGTTTGCTCTTCGGGTGAACACTTGATTGAAAAAAGAAGAAGATGTTAAACCTCCCTCAATACAGCTTGTGGGATCAGGGAAGGTGGGGTTATCAATAATGACGATGACTTTTTTGCCCGCATTTTCTAGGGCGGTTATTTGTTTACTCCAAATATCCAGTTGCGAAAATGGATCAGGAGATTCAGAGGTAATGAGGCCAGTATGTTTATCCAGAGGGAACAGGCTGGAGACGGTATTTGCAATAGCAACCACTTCAATATGAGGTGTTTTACTTACCGATTCAAATACTTGTTGAATACGGGGATCAGCCCCAGCACCAATAGGTGTTGGATGAATCCCGTCCACTAACAACCAGTGTCCCTTTTCAGAAGAAACACTAGTGAGGCCGTAATATAGCGCCTCAGCTTTACTATCTCCTAATATGGCAAATTTGATAGGCTCTCGTTTATCAGCAAAACAATCTAGATCTGGGGATATGGGCAGAGATAGTTCACAAGGACGAAGCATCTCGTTTCTGAACTCGCCCACCACCATCGTATTTGGATTAGCGCTTAAAACATGTTCGTGTCGATGTTTAAAACCATCTTTTTTACGTAGAACGACACCAAAACTCAGCGCTAGTAACATACAAAGCAATAAAACAACAGCGGTTTTAGGTGAACGAGAAGCACGAATGGGTTTTTCAACGATTTGAAAAGTAAGCCAAGCGAGCACTCCGGACAAGCCCAATAAAACCAGCTTTTGCATATCGGATATCGTTTGACCTTCTAAAATTCTGGCAAAAGAAAGTAAAGGCCAATGCCATAAGTAAAGTGGGTAACTGATCAAGCCGATAAAAACCATCGCAGGATGATTTAATACCAAGTTCAAGGGACTAGACTTGATATTTGCCAAGAGAATAAGCCCTGCTCCAAGACAAGGTATCAGAGCCCATAAGCCAGGAAATGGCGTATTTGAATCGAAGCCAAATAGTGCAAAGGCGATTAGGCCAAAGCCCATGAGCCCCAACCATTGAGATTCAAGTTTCACATATTCAGGACGTGAGATCCAAATAGCGATAGAGCCACCTAAAGCCAACTCCCAAAAACGAGAGAGTGGTGAGTAAAAGTTAGCAACGGGATGATGGCCAATTTGGTAACCACTCCAAACCAAGGAAATGAAAACTAAAACCACCACAATGTTAAAAACAGACTGACGATGGGGCTTACAAAATTTCCATGCAATACCCAAGATGAGTGGCCAAGCGAAATAGAATTGTTCCTCAACTCCCAGCGACCATAAATGAAGGAGTGGTTTGGTAATGGCTTCTTTATCAAAGTAACCAGCTTCTCTCCAAAAAATGATATTAGGCACAAATCCCGCCCCAGCCAACATGTGTGTGCCATATAACTCATATTCAAATGGTGTGAGAATGACCCATCCAAGAATCGTACAAGTCAAAAAAACAAGTAAAAGAGCGGGAAAAATTCGACGGATACGCCGTTGATAAAAACTCCAAAGAGAAAAATTACCTATCTGTAATTCTTGAAAAATAATTTGTGTGATTAAATATCCTGAAATAACAAAGAAGATATCTACCCCAACAAATCCACCTGGCAAGATATCAGCAAAGCTATGGAAAACCAGTACAGAAATAACCGCAATTGCTCTTAAGCCGTCAATTTCTGGTCGGTATTTAGGATTCGTCATCAAAATTAGGCAAAATGAAGTAAATTGAATTTTCTCATTAAAAATTAAAAGAGATAAAAAAATGTACATTCAACGCCGAGTCCAGTGGTTATTTCTTGCGTTCATCTTTGTTACGAACATCTTTGCTCAACAAGGAGTTGTTGCTGCAACAAAAGTGAATGAGGAGGTACGCCCAGAAATCCTAACCGTGATGAACCGCGACCTGGCCATTTTCCGCGCCAATTTAAACGGCGCAACACCGGCTATTCGAGTAGAAAATGCCCTCAAGAGGATTCGTCAAATTGAGACAGTTGAGCTCAGCGAAGATATTCGTGCGGTACCTTTTACGCTGGCGGGAGAAAAGGGCTTTCAGTTTCAATTGGGGAATCGGCACCTTTTTTCCTTGATTGAAAAAGATCTAGATCCCGAGTCCAATCAACAAATGGCTGAATTAGTCAAAGAAACCACTCAAATTTTAGATGAGCTAAAAAATGCCAGATATCAACAAGGCAAAATTTCATTTTTAATCCATGAATCCCTCATGGCCTTATTGGCAACGATTGCATTAATTGCTGCCATCGTTATTCTTAAAAGAGCGCTTAATTGGTTAGGGCATTATTTATTGGTTAAATGTCGAGAAATTTCTACTCGCAATGATGGTACTCATTGGAGTGAGTATTTTTTCCTGTTTGGCGCAAGACTGACTCAAGTCATTAGTTGGTTACTCATATTACTATTTTTATATGTTTGGATTACCTTTTGCCTTAGTCGCTTTCCACTGACCTACCCACTCGGACATAAGTTGGGTATGCACGTGGGTGATACTTTGCGATGGATCGTAGATTCGATGTTAACTGCTATACCAAATTTAATAACGATTTTTATCGTGGTATTTATTACTCGATCTTTATTAGATTTATTAAAAGTATTTTTTCGAAGAGTTCAATCTGGGCAATTAAAAATCCCTTTTTTACATTTTGAAACAGTAAGCGCAACACAAAGAATTACTACGGTTATTGTTTGGGGGCTTTGTATCGCAATTATTTATCCCTTTATACCAGGATCTAATAGCGAAGCATTTAAGGGCCTTTCCGTTTTATTGGGCGTCATTATTTCATTAGGCTCGACTGGACTCGTTACACAGCTGATGAGTGGTTTAGTTGTGGTTTATTCAAGAGCTTTAAGAGTAGGAGATTTCATTCAAGTGAATGGAGTTAAAGGCGTCGTTACTGAAATCGGTGGATTGGCAACTAAAATTCAGACACAAAATAAGATAGAAACCACGATACCCAATTCCGTCATTATTTCTAACTCGATTGAGAACTTTACGCGATTAAATGACGCTACGGGCTCATTAATTTCTACAACAGTCACCATTGGGTATGATGCGCCCTGGAGAACTGTACATGAAATGCTGATTAGGGCAGCTTTGTCGACCAATCAAATCCAAACTACGCCATCTCCATATGTTTTCCAAAGAGCACTTAGTGATTTTTATGTGGAATATCAATTATTTTTTCACACAGAGTTTCCACAAATTCAAATTAAAATTTTGTCTGAGTTACATCAAAAAATTCAAGACGAATTTAATCAAGCGGGTATACAAATTATGTCACCTCACTTTATGTCACAGCCTAATCACCCGGTTCTTGCCCCAACGAAATCATCATGATCATAAAATATCGTCACCCAATTTGGATCGTTGGGGTTTTTGCCATTTTTAACATCCTCGGCTGTGGAGCCATGAATCAGCAAGATAAAATTCAAGGATCTGTAACCTACCTAGAGCGTATTGCGTTGCCACCAGGATCGCAACTAGAAATTGTTTTAGCAGATGTATCCCTTGCGGACGCACCTTACCAAGCCATTGCGGAGAAAAGAATTAACCCTGCGGGACAGGTGCCCATTCAATTTGAATTGAACTATGACCCAAAAAAAATCATGACTAACCATACCTTTGCTGTGATGGCACGTATCACGAATGACGGTCAGTTATTGTTTATCAATGATCAATCGTATCAAGTCATCACACGAGGACGACCGAATACAGTTGAGATGGTGTTAAAAAAAGTGAATGCGCGCTAAAAAGAGCGTAATAATGAATAGTCACAGATTTGATACAAAGCTTGTGTATTGGCATTATCTGGGAAGTGCGTAAGACAAGCTTTAGCTTGCTCAGCTTTTACATGTGCCTGAGATATGGTGTACTCTAAAGCGCCACTTGCTTTGACTGCTTGAAGCACATCATTAAAAAAATCATCATCACAGTCTTCGATTTGTTCAATCGCTCTTGCAGCCATTTCTTTTTGGGAGGTTGTACCTTCATTGAGAAGATAAATGAGTGGTAGCGTTGGTTTACCTTCACGTAAATCATCTCCAGCATTTTTTCCAAGAACTGCGGATTGAGCAGCATAATCCAACCAGTCATCGACCAACTGAAAAACAACCCCAATGTGTTGACCAAACTCAGCTGCCGCAGAAGTTTGCGAGACATTGGCCTTGGCTAATACTGCACCAAGCTCTGCAGATGCTTCAAATAACTTGGCTGTTTTATAAAGAATGACTTTGTAATAACGATCTTCAGTGACTAAAGGGTCATTTAAGTTGAGTAGTTGAAGCACTTCACCTTCAGCAATGACATTGGTCGCATTCGCTAAAATCTCCATAATCTTGAGCTCACCATGCACAACCATCATTTGAAAAGCCCTTGAATAAAGGAAATCGCCCACTAAGACACTAGCGGCATTACCAAAAACCGCATTTGCAGTTTTGCGACCGCGTCGTAAATCCGATTCATCTACCACGTCATCATGCAGCAATGTTGCTGTATGAATGAACTCTAAAACAGCGGCAATTTCATGCCGATGCGCAACAGTTTTTTGATTACTCAGCGCATTTGAGATTAAAAATAACAAGGCTGGACGAATACGTTTTCCACCAGCTTCAATTAAATATTGAGAGATTTGATTAATTAGAGCAACATCTGAGCTGAGGCTAGTTTTAATAACTCGGTCAAGTTCTTTCATATCGGCATCAATAGGATGCAGAATTGAAGAGAGACTTACAACGGGTTGTACTGCGTCAGCACTTAAGCTCATTTATAAAATTTTTCTTAAAAATTAACAACTTACAATTTTTTATTCAGTCTATATGACTATTTTAAGTGAATTTTAAAAATTCTGAGTAAATCAAACAGTTTGAATGACATTTTAGCCTTTGACACATTGGGTTTAGTCGGGATATAATTTGAGGCTTCCCAATTTATTAGGGAATTAACCCTTTCGAGAGGATTTATATGTACGCGGTCATAAAAACCGGTGGCAAGCAATACAAAGTTGCTTCTGGTGAAAAATTGAAAATAGAACAGATACCTGCGGATATTGGTAGTGAAATCACGATCGACCAAGTACTAGCCGTTGGGGCTGGTGACTCACTCAAGTTTGGTGAGCCTTTGGTTGTTGGTGCTTCTGTAACTGCCACTGTTATCGCCCAGGGTCGTCATGACAAAGTGAAGATTTTTAAAATGCGCAGACGTAAGCATTATCAAAAGCGTCAAGGGCATCGCCAAAATTTCACAGAAATCTTGATTAACAACATTTTGGCTTAATTGAAGGCATAACAGGAGTCACTTATGGCACAGAAAAAAGGCGGCGGTTCAACAAGAAACGGCCGTGATTCAGAATCAAAACGTTTAGGCGTAAAAGTGTATGGTGGTCAAGCCATTAACGCTGGTGGCATTATTATTCGCCAGCGCGGTACACGTGTGCATCCAGGTGCAAACGTAGGTTTGGGTAAGGACCATACTTTATATGCTTTAGTTGATGGACATGTTGAGTTCACAATTAAAGGTATTTTAAAGAAATCAGTTGTTTCTGTTCTCCCGCAAGCGTAATATAGCCTGACTGAACAAAGCAATTCAGATCAAGGCCTCGCCTCTTTGCGAGGCCTTTTTTATTGGGACCTTAAATGAAATTTATAGACGAAGCCCGTATTGAAGTCATCGCCGGCAATGGCGGTTCTGGAAGTGCGTCGATGCGCCGTGAAAAATTCATTGAGTTTGGCGGCCCTGATGGCGGTGATGGAGGTCGAGGTGGCTCAGTATGGGCCGTTGCTGACAGAAACATTAATACCTTGATTGACTATCGCTATGCTAAAACCCATTTAGCTAAAAATGGTGAAGCAGGAAGAGGTGCTGATTGTTATGGTAAAGCAGGCGATGATATTGAATTACGTTTTCCGGTAGGAACCATTATTGATGATATGGACACGGGTGAGCGCATCGCAGATTTGACCATGCATGGCGAACGCATATTACTTGCCAAAGGTGGCGAGGGTGGATGGGGTAATATCCACTTTAAAAGTAGTACGAATCGAGCGCCAAGACAGAAGACCAGTGGTAAGCCTGGTGATCGTCATAAATTAAAGCTTGAGTTAAAAGTATTAGCAGATATAGGTTTATTAGGATTACCTAATGCTGGGAAATCAACCTTTATCACCGCGGTCTCTAATGCAAGACCCAAAATAGCAGATTATCCATTTACAACCTTACACCCAAATTTAGGGGTAGTACGTGTTGGACCAGAAAAAAGTTTTGTTATCGCTGATATTCCAGGATTGATTGAGGGTGCTGCCGAAGGTGCAGGACTTGGCCATCGGTTTTTAAGACACTTGCAACGTACTGGGATTATTTTGCATTTGGTAGATCTAGCACCATTTGACGATGAGATTGACATCGTTGGTCAAGCAAAAGGAATTGTGCAAGAACTTCTCAAATACGACCAAGCGCTTTACGATAAACCACGTTGGTTGGTTTTAAATAAAGTGGATATGCTTGAAGAGCCTGTTCGGGTCAAGCGCGTCAAAGAATTTATTAAGAAATTTAAATGGAAAGGCCCTGTCTTTGAGATTTCAGGGCTTACTGGGCAGGGGTGTAAAGAATTATGCTTTGCCATTCAAACGTATTTAGATGAGCAAAAAGCGAGAGTAGATGCTCAAGAAGAATATGACGCAGATGTACGTTTTAAACTTGATGATCAGCAAGGAAAAGAATCAACATGACTGTATCCGTATGTAAAGATGCTAAACGAATTGTGATTAAGGTTGGTTCCACATTAGTGACCAACCATGGGGAAGGCTTAGATAAAGCCGCAATTCATCGTTGGGCAGCACAAGTAGCAAAGCTTCAAGAAGCGGGTAAAGAAGTATTGATGGTGAGTTCAGGAGCCATTGCAGAAGGCATGCAACGCTTAGGTTGGAAAGTTCGTCCAGAAGAAATCCATGACCTTCAAGCAGCAGCAGCAGTGGGACAAATGGGCCTTGTGCAAGTGTATGAGACAGCGTTCATGGAACACAATATACATACTGCTCAGGTGTTATTAACCAATGCAGATTTGGCCAATCAAGAGCGGTACGATAATGCGAAAGCAACCTTAGATAACCTCTTGAAGTTAGGTGTTGTGGCGATTATTAATGAGAATGATACGGTTGTTACAGATGAAATCAAATTTGGCGATAACGATACATTAGCCGCATTAGTATGTAATTTACTTCATGCAGATTTATTAATTATTTTGACCGATCAAGATGGTTTGTATACCGATGATCCACGTAAAAATGAAGCTGCAACATTGATAAAAGAAACAAAAGCGGGCGAGCCAGAGTTGGAATTAATTGCTGGAGGAGCAGGAAGTTCCTTAGGTAAAGGCGGCATGTTGACAAAAGTATTGGCTGCGAAAATGGTCGCTAGGCAGCATTGTCATACGATTATTGCCTCTGGGCATGAGCCAAATGTTCTTCTACGCTTGGCTCAAGGTGAAATGATTGGCACTCAACTTATCGCGACAGCCTTAGTCTAAAAAAGAGTGTCGATACTAACGTCTTGAAGTCTGCGATTAATATCAGCAATACTAGAGTTAGCTGAATCACCAGCACAAAGAGCCCTGCGACCCAAATAAGCTTGGTAATTGTTATATCCTAAATTGGGAATTGGCTTCCATTCTTGGTCTTTGGCTTCAACCCAAGTATTGTTGTCATATCTTGCATAGGTTATCTTGAGAAATTGTTTGCAATCAATGCCAGAAAATAATATTTGTTCGGCACCCTCGGGGCTTTGAATCACCACCGTATAACGAACTTCATCCTTAAAAATTGTGATATTTTTTTTATCCACATAAAATTGCAATGTCTTACTGTTTGCTGAAGGAGTAAATGGAAATAGATTATTTTTTTGAGGTGGACCTATCGGCATCACAAGCTTCCCCTCTTGAGCCCCTTTATTTTTGTCTAAATCTTCTAAGTCCCCAAAGATGCGTGATTGCGCCATTGACAGAGAATTGCATAGCAATCCTCCAATGAGAAAAATTACCGGAATCCATTTTTTAGTCATAAAAGGCTTTTATCAAGTTAAATCGTGATTTTCTATGGTTGGAGAAGCTTGAATTGTATGAGGATAACAATCTAAAGTAGATCCCCAAGGTAAAGACAGCAAGTGTGATTTTCGGCTTAAATAGCGAGCAAGTTCTGAAAGGGCTTTGGAATAGACCTCGCGCTTGAATTCGATCACAGCATCAAGAGGGATCCAGTAGGCACTCCAGCGCCACGCATCAAATTCAGGGTGATCCGTTGCACGTAAGGAAATATCGCTATCCCTTCCTACCATTCGCAATAAAAACCAAATTTGTTTTTGGCCTTTATAGGTAGTTCTTCTGGATTTTTGTACAGATTGACGACGCAAGAATTCTTCTGGCACGTCATAACGTATCCAATCTTTCGTGCGTCCAATCACTTGAACGTGTTCGGGTAATAATCCTACCTCTTCCTGCAGCTCACGAAACATGGCTTGTTTGGGGTTTTCTCCATGATGAATCCCACCTTGTGGGAACTGCCACGAATGCTGGCCAATCCTCTTGCCCCAGAATACTTCGTTTCGCTGATTTAGAAGAATTATCCCGACATTAGGTCTATAGCCCTCTTTATCGAGCATGATAATTTTTGAATCCTTTAAAATCAATGAATTGATTATATCTATAAAGAACCCATGAAAGCCACACAAACATTTATATTGACCCTCAAAGAGGCTCCTGCCGACGCTGAGATTGTTTCACATCAACTCATGACGCGTGCAGGGATGATTCGTAAAATAGGTGCGGGCATCTACAACTACATGCCGATTGGTTTACGGGTGATTCGTAAAGTAGAGGCGATTATTCGTGAAGAAATGACTCGTGCTGGTGCAATTGAAATGCTCATGCCATTTGTGCAGCCTGGCGAGTTATGGGGAGAGACTGGACGATTGCAAAAAATGGGCCCTGAGTTATTAAGAATCAAAGATCGCCATGACCGTGATTTTGTTTTGCAACCAACTTCAGAAGAAGTTGTCACGGATGTGGCTCGTAATGAAATTAGAAGTTATAAACAATTACCAATTAATTTATATCAAATACAAAGTAAATTTAGAGATGAAAGAAGACCACGCTTTGGCGTGATGCGTGGCCGTGAATTTATTATGAAAGATGCTTACTCCTTTGATAAGGACGAGGCAGGGATGCGCGAGTCTTATGGCAAGATGTTTGACGCCTATCACCGAATTTTTCAGCGCCTAGGACTCAATTACAGAGCTGTAGCAGCTGATAATGGAGCCATTGGGGGTAGTGGTAGTCAAGAGTTCCACGTGATTGCAGATACGGGTGAAGATGCGATTGTGTATTGTCCAACTTCAGATTACGCCGCCAATTTAGAAGCTGCGCAAGCTTTAAGTGTGATTGAGTATCGTCAACCACCAGTGCAAGCCCTTGAAAAAGTAGCGACTCCAAATATCACTAAATGTGAAGAAGTTGCAAAACTGTTGCAGTTACCCTTAACCCACACTGTTAAAACAATTGCAATTGCGGCAGATCAATACGATGATAAGGGTGCTTTGATTGCTGGGGCTGCAAAGTTGTATTGTTTATTGTTGCGAGGTGACCATGAGTTGAATGAGGTCAAAGTCAACAAAATTGCGGGTTTACAAGATTTTAGAATGGCGACCGAAGCAGAAATACTGCAAGGCTTTGGAGCGGCTCCAGGTTCTTTAGGTCCTATTGGAGTCCAGAAGCAAGTAACAATTATTGCTGATTTAACGGTTGCGCAGATGAGCGATTGGGTGTGCGGTGCAAATGAAACCGGATATCACCTCAAAGGTGTCAATTGGGAGAGGGATTTACCGATTGCACAAACTGCAGATATTCGGAATGTGGTCGTGGGGGATATCTCACCAGACGGCAAAGGCATACTAGAAATTTGTCGAGGTATTGAAGTTGGCCATGTATTTATGTTGGGCACAAAATACTCAGAGTCGATGAAGGCAAATTTTTTAGATGTGCAAGGTAAGTCAAAACCACTAGTTATGGGGTGTTATGGAATTGGCGTGACTCGTCTTCTGGGCGCAGCCATTGAACAATGCCATGATGAAAAAGGGATTGTATGGCCATTATCGATAGCACCTTTCCAAGTAGTGATTTGTCCAGTTTCCTATGACAAGTCTGAACTCGTTAAAAATACTGCGGATGATCTCTATCAACAAATGAGCCTAGCTGGAATTGAAGTGGTGATTGACGATCGAGGTGAAAGACCTGGCGCTATGTTTGCTGATTGGGAGCTCATTGGAGTCCCATTTAGGGTAGTGGTTGGTGAACGAAGTTTAAAAGAAGGGTTTATTGAGTTGCAAGCTAGAACAGATGCAACTGCAACCCAAGTTCCAGTCAGTGAAGCTTTAGAACGTTTGCAAGCTTTGCTTAAAGGAGTCTAGTAACAAGGGGCCTCACTTAAAAAGGCCCTTACCTAAACCTTTACCCATACCTTTTGCGGCCATTTGGCCCATCATGCGTGCCATTTTGCCGCCACTAAACTGTTTCATCATAGTTTGCATTTGTTCAAACTGGTTGAGCATACGATTTACTTCTTGGACCTGGACACCTGCCCCTTGGGCAATACGGCGCTTACGACTCGCTTTTAATAATTCAGGTTTTGCGCGCTCCTGAGGAGTCATACTGTCAATGATGCCTTGCATTCGTTTGATATTTTTCTCAGCGGCATTCATATCCGTTTTTGCAGCGGCTTGAGCCATTTGCGCAGGAAGTTTATCCATCATGTTGGCCAGACCACCCATGTTTCGCATTTGACTTATCTGACTTCTAAAGTCAGATAAGTCAAAGCCACCTTTTTTAATTTTGGCGACTAACTTTTCAGCTTCTTTATGATCGACATTTTTTTGCGCCTCTTCGACTAACGCAAGGATATCTCCCATACCTAAGATGCGACCTGCCATCCGTTCAGCATCGAAGGCATCTAAACCATCAATTTTTTCTGAAACACCCACAAACTTCAGTGGCACACCTGTGACTTGCCTTACTGAAAGGGCTGCACCACCTCTAGAGTCACCATCTAACTTTGTCAGAACAACACCCGTGAGTGGCAAAGTGGCGTGGAAAGCCTTAGCGGTATTGACAGCATCTTGACCGAGCATCGCGTCAACCACAAAAAGAGTTTCAATCGGTTTGACTGCAGCATGCAGAGCGGCGATTTCTGCCATCATTTCAGCATCGATACCAAGACGACCAGCCGTATCTACAAGGAGAACATCATAGTAATGTCTTTTTGCCCAATCGATAGCAGCAAATGCAATATCAACGGGCTTTTGATTCACATTGCTCTCAAACCAGTCTGCGCCCGCTTGGGCTGTAACTGTTTTGAGCTGTTCAATCGCCGCGGGTCGATATACGTCACAAGAAACCGTCAGCACTTTTTTCTTTTGCGTGCGAATTAACCATTTGGCTAATTTCGCGACAGTAGTTGTTTTACCAGCACCTTGTAGACCTGCCATCAAAATGACTGCAGGTGGTTGGGTCGCTAGATTAAGTTTCCCGGCGGAGATTGCATCACTGGATGCACCGCCATTCATGATTTTTACCAATTCATCACGAACAATACCCACTAATGCCTGTCCAGGTGTTAAGCTAGAAACAACTTCTTCACCAAGAGCTTTTTCTTTGATATTGGCTAATAACTCTTTAATGACCGGTAATGAAACATCAGCCTCCAAAAGGGCTAGGCGGATTTCACGGAGCATTTCTGCTGTATTTTCTTCGGTCAGTCGTGCTTGGCCACGAATGGTTTTTACCACACGACTTAAACGGTCTGTTAGATTTTCTAGCATGAGAGTATTAAACTAAGCATATGTTATTAATATACCCAACAATTGCATACCTTCTTACTTTAATGATGATTGTGATTCACAATCGTCGTATGGTCGCTCATCACGATCAACAAGGTGCTGAGCGTGAAATCACACTTACTAGTAAGAAGCATCAACTATGGATACAGCTATTTATCCTTATTTTACTCGTCTTACATGGTGTTGCGTGTTATCAGGATATATTTACGCCTGAAGGACTCGTCTTTGGCTTTGCTCAAGCCTTATCTTTGATGGCATGGGTCTGCATCACTTTATTTTGGATCGAAGGATGGTTTTTTACGTTGCACGGCATGCTACCACTGATTCTTGGTCTGGCAATCATCTTTAGTTTTTTACCCGTTGTATTTCCTGGGGCAATTATTTCTACCAAGGCAGTACATTCGCCAGGTTTTAAATTGCACTTCATTACTGCAAATATTGCCTACGGAATCATGTTTTTTGCAGCTCTTCAAGCAATATTGATGACCATGCAAGATCGAAGTTTGCGTTCTAAGCAAAGAAAAGATACGTCCTCTTGGATGGGCATATTGGTTTTGGGCAGTGGTTCTCGTTTGTTAGAACAATTACCTCCCTTATTAATTATGGAACGAGTCATGTTTAATGTCATCGGCATGGGGTTTTGCTTGCTGACGGTTGCCGTTTTTTCAGGAGTTTTCTTTAGCCAAATTTTATTTGGTAGACCATTAATTATTGACCATAAGACCATATTTGCTTTGTTATCTTGGGCTATGTTTGGGGGCTTATTGCACGCTCATTGGCGAGTGGGCCTAAGAGGTGCTGAAGCATCTAAATGGGTTTTAGGGTCCTTTTCTGTTTTATTGCTGGCGTATATTGGCAGCCGGTTTGTTCTTGAAGTCATTCTTCACCGACTCTAAAGTCAATGCATGATCAAAATTATTGAATTTTTACTATTATTTGCCCTTGTTTATTGGGCAATTAAATTCTTTCCTAAAAAAAATAAACTTAAAAGACAGAGTTCGGAGAAATCTTCACCCCCGCCAAAGCCTCAAATGCTTAGAATGGTTGAGTGTTCTTTTTGTAAGGTTCGATTACCTTTACATGAGTCATTTGAGTATCAAAGAAGACATTACTGCAGCCTTCCTCATTACAACGAAATTAGTCCCAAAGGTTGGCTTGGTTGTGCAAAGCATGTCCCATCACCCAATTTTGATGAGCGACCAGAAGCATGTGGACCGATTGACACCGTGGTAATCCACCATATCTCATTACCAGAGGGTAAGTTTGGTACGGGTGCAATTGAAGCTTTTTTCACCAATCGCCTTCACCCAAATGATGACCCTTATTTTGAAACTATTGCGCATTTACAAGTATCGTCTCATTTTCTCATTCTGCGTGATGGTCAGTTAATACAGTTTGTCTCGACTAACCAGCGGGCCTGGCATGCGGGTGCATCGCAATTATTTGACCGTCAAAGAGTCAATGATTTTTCAATCGGCATTGAACTTGAAGGAACTGGAGAGTTGCCATTTGAGTCAGAGCAATACCTAAAGTTGAGTCAACTAATTGCAGCTATACAAAATCAATATAACATCCAATATTTTGTAGGACATAGTGACATTTCTCCGGGCAGAAAAATGGATCCTGGAAAAAGTTTTGATTGGGAATATGTCAGTCAAATTGCCAAAATTTCCGAGAGTCAATTACCTTTTGGATTGCAATCACGTTAAATTTGCACTTTATTCATAGTAAGCGCAAACATCAAAAAAATGTCATCTTGATGACAAAATTGAGATTAGTTGGTTAGTGTGCATTTATTAGGGAATTCCTGATAAAAAAACTAAAAATATATATACAAAAAGTTTAAAAATTCCCTATACTTAGTACTTAGAGCAAGCAAAAACACAATAGATAGTGTTTTAAGGGAAATAATTTCCTGATTTCTGATGTGTAATCAAGAAACAATTTGCGGCTCTAAAACATACTATTTATGAGCCTGCGAGAGTTGTAGCGTGGGGATTTAAAGCAGTTAAAGCAGTGCCAAAACAGAATATGAAATCGCATTATTGATCAATTTGCAAGTATAGAGAATTTAGGAGCTTTTATGACATTCGCTAACCCCCACGGCAATTTAGTAGGTGTAAACACTTATCCAGCCAGTAACAACCCAAATGCAGCGACGAACCAAGCACCTTCAGCAGGATTTATCGCTGGAGGAGTCGGAGCGTCAAATCCAGTACAGCTTTCGGACTACAAGATTATCCGTAGAAATGGTATTGTTGTTTCCTTTGAGCCATCCAAAATCGCCATTGCCGTAACAAAGGCATTTTTAGCAGTCAATGGTGGTCAGGGCGCGGCTTCGGCCAGAATTCGTGAGCAAGTTGAACAGCTGACGCAGGTAGTTGTTCGTGGGTTGTTGCGTAGTCGTCCGAATGGTGGAACTTTTCATATTGAAGATGTTCAAGACCAAGTAGAGTTGGCTTTGATGAGAAGCGGTGAGCATAACGTCGCTCGTGCTTACGTCCTTTACCGTGATAAAAGAAATCAAGAACGTCACCAAGCGCAACTTCAAACCCCTAAAGTTTCTGATGTTCCTCATCCAGGCATTAATGTCACTGACAAAGGTGTTGTTAAGCCACTGGATATGGCCAACTTGCAATCTATTTTAGAAGCCGCATGTCAAGGTTTGGGCAACCATATTGTGCCAACAACGATTTTGACTGAAACAATCAAGAATTTGTATGAAGGTGTTCCAATCGAGCAAGTGTTTGATTCAGCAATTCTTTCATCAAGAACATTAATTGAAAAAGATCCAGCCTATAGCTTAGTTACTGCCCGCATTTTGATGCACGTTATCCGCCGTGATATTTTGGGCGTGGAAGTTGCTCAAGGTGAAATGCAGCAAGTGTACCCACAATACTTTGGTAAGTTTTTACGCCGTGGTGTAAAAGAAGAGTTGTTGGATAAACGTGTTTTAGAAATATTTGATATTGACCGCTTAGGCAAGGCTTTAAATGCTGAGCGCGATTTGCAATTCAATTACCTAGGGTTGCAAACACTCTATGACCGTTATTTCTTGCATGTGGAAGAACAGCGTATTGAAATGCCGCAGGCATTCTTTATGCGTGTTGCAATGGGCTTATCTTTAGATGAGAAGCAGCCAACCGACCGCGCAATTGAATTCTACGAAATTCTGTCTACCTTTGACTTCATGTCCAGTACACCGACATTGTTTAATTCAGCAAGTTTACGTTCACAGTTATCCAGCTGCTACTTAACTACAGTTGCCGATGACTTAGATGGTATTTACGAGGCGCTCAAAGAAAACGCCTTGTTATCTAAGTTTGCAGGTGGATTAGGTAACGATTGGACTAACGTTCGTGCACTTGGAAGTCACATTAAAGGCACTAATGGTAAATCACAAGGTGTTGTGCCGTTCCTTAAAGTAGTGAACGACACTGCAGTTGCTGTTAATCAAGGTGGTAAGCGTAAGGGTGCCGTATGCGCCTATTTAGAAACTTGGCATTTAGATATTGAAGAATTCTTGGAACTGCGTAAAAACACAGGTGATGACCGTCGCCGTACGCATGATATGAATACAGCCAACTGGATTCCAGACTTATTTATGAAGCGCGTTATGGAAAACGGTGAATGGACATTGTTTTCTCCGTCGAGTACACCTGACTTACATGATAAATTTGGTCGTGCATTTGAAGAAGCGTATGTCGCTTATGAGAAAAAAGCAGATGCAGGAGAGCTCAAGCCATTTAAGCGTATTCCAGCTGCGCAACTCTGGCGCAAAATGATTGGTATGCTGTTCGAAACAGGCCACCCATGGATTACATTTAAAGATCCATGTAATATTCGTAGCCCACAACAACATATTGGCGTTGTTCACTCTTCGAACTTATGTACTGAGATTACTCTGAATACCAATGAAGAAGAAATCGCTGTTTGTAATTTAGGTTCTGTGAACTTAACTGCACACATGATGACGGATGCCAATGGTCAATTGGTTTTAGATCATGCCAAGTTACAAAGAACGATCAGCACAGCAATGCGTATGCTAGATAACGTGATTGATATCAACTATTACGCTGTTGCTAAAGCTAAAAACTCAAATGTCAAACACCGTCCTGTTGGTTTAGGCATTATGGGCTTCCAAGATTGCTTACACATGTTACGTATCCCATACGCGAGTGATGCGGCTGTTGAGTTTGCTGATACATCTATGGAAGCGGTTTGTTATTACGCTTACCAAGCATCGAATGAGCTCGCAAAAGAACGTGGAACTTATAGTACCTTTAAAGGGTCATTATGGGATCGTGGTATTTTGCCGCAAGACTCTGTTGAATTATTGGCCCAAGAACGTGGCGGTTATTTAACGGTGAACAATGCGAGCAAAATGGACTGGACTTCATTGCGCGCAAGCATTAAGCAATACGGTATGCGTAACTCCAACTGTGTTGCA
Source organism: Polynucleobacter sp. SHI8 (assembly GCF_027944005.1). NCBI lineage: Bacteria > Pseudomonadati > Pseudomonadota > Betaproteobacteria > Burkholderiales > Burkholderiaceae > Polynucleobacter > Polynucleobacter sp. SHI8. The sequence continues at coordinate 214,508 of NZ_AP027204.1, forward strand.
ATCGCTCCAACAGCAACGATCTCGAACATTATTGGTGTTTCAGCCTGTATCGAACCGACATTCCAAAATTTATATGTTAAATCTAATTTATCAGGCGAGTTTACGGTAGTGAATGAATATTTGGTTCGTGATCTGAAAGCACGCGGTTTGTGGGATGAGGTTATGATTGCAGATCTCAAGTATTTTGATGGATCTTTAGCCAAGATTGATCGTATACCGCAAGATTTAAGAGATATCTATGCTACAGCATTTGAAGTAGCGCCAAAATGGATTGTAGAAGCAGCGGCGCGTCGTCAGAAGTGGATTGATCAGGCACAGTCTTTGAATATTTACATGGCTGGTGCTTCAGGTAAGACATTAGATGAGACGTATAAGTTGGCTTGGACACTTGGTTTAAAGACTACTTATTACCTACGGACAACTTCTGCAACTCAAGTTGAAAAATCGACGGTAGATAAGGGAACATTAAATTCAGTATCCAACCAATCAGCAGAACAACAAGCAGCAAGTGCAGCAGCACTTCATGATCAAGCATTAGCCGAGGCAGATGGGGCAGTTTGTACATTACGTCCAGGCGATGATGGATTTGAAGAATGTGAAGCTTGTCAGTAACTTAAGAAATACATACGAAGTAATTAATGGAGAAATAAGATGTTGAATTGGGAAGATGATGCACCAGTAGCCGTAGCAAAAGTAATGCCAACACCAGTACCTGAGGTGAAGATTGCTACTTTAGCTACACCGATGGCTTTAAATACGCCATTACCAAACGAAGCGATTGCGCCGATTCAGGAAGCTACATTAAAAGCACCAGAGGATCGCCGTGTGAATGTTGCGGATAAACGCATCATCAATGGTCAAACCGATGTTAATCAACTAGTTCCTTTTAAATATAAATGGGCCTGGGAGAAGTATTTAGCGGGTTGCGCAAATCACTGGATGCCGCAAGAAGTGAACATGACACGCGATATTGCGACATGGAAAGATCCGAATGGCTTGACTGAAGATGAGCGTCGCATCATTAAAAGAAACCTTGGTTTTTTTGTAACGGCAGATTCACTAGCGGCAAATAATATCGTTCTTGGAACGTATCGTCAGATCACTGCGCCTGAGTGTCGTCAATATTTATTGCGTCAAGCATTTGAAGAAGCGATTCATACACATGCGTATCAATATATTGTTGAATCATTAGGCTTAGATCAAGCAGAAATTTTTAATGCGTATCACGAAGTACCTTCGATTCGTGCGAAAGATGAATTTCTATTGCCGTATATTGATGCATTAACTGACCCATCATTTAAAACTGGCACTCCTGAAAATGATCAAAAATTATTAAAATCATTGATCGTTTTTTCATGCATCATGGAAGGATTGTTCTTTTATGTTGGTTTTACGCAAATACTTGCAATGGGTCGTCAAAATAAAATGACGGGCGCTGCAGAGCAGTATCAATACATCTTGCGTGATGAATCTTTACACTGCAATTTTGGTATCGATATGATTAATCAGATCAAGCTCGAGAACCCCCATTTATGGACCTCTGCGTTCAAAGACGAGTTAAAAATATTGTTCGCTGAAGCAGTGGAATTAGAGTACAAATATGCTGAAGATACGATGCCTCGTGGAGTGCTTGGACTCAATGCACCGATGTTCAAAAGCTACCTAAGATACATCTGTAATCGTCGTTGTATGCAAATAGGACTTGACGCATTGTTCCCAAATGAAGAGAATCCTTTTCCATGGATGTCAGAAATGATAGATTTGAAAAAAGAAAGAAACTTTTTTGAAACTAGAGTGATTGAGTATCAAACTGGAGGCGCGTTGAGTTGGGATTAACCACTCGAAGTTGTCTCCCAAAAACTGGAGATGTACGGATTGAACATTAGACGTTGGAAGTTAACTTGTAAAAATAAAAGTTCGAAAATTCGGACAGGGCAAGTTTCCCTTCAAAATGTTGAGATCCTACAAAACAGTTTTCAAGCATCGATGATGCGCAAATTTGCGCAAGCAGAATTAAAAAAGCTGTTCCAAGAAATTGGAACAGCTTTTTTTACGAAGTTCATGGGACTATTTTGCAGTGAAGGAAATAGAAACATGAATGGCTCACGCGTTTGTGCCGATTTTCTACCCAGAGAGTCGGTTCGGAACGCTAGGGTCTTCTTAAACTGTAGTATGTATTACTTCTCACGTGAAGGAGCTTGATATGGCAACTGCCAAAAAACCTGCTGCTAAGAAACCTGCAGCAAAAAAAGTTGTAGCTAAGAAGCCTGCTGCTAAAAAAGTAGCTGTTAAGAAGCCTGCTGCTAAAAAAGTAGCTGCTAAGAAGCCTGCTGCTAAAAAAGTAGCTGCTAAGAAGCCTGCTGCTAAAAAAGTAGCTGCTAAGAAGCCTGTTGCTAAAAAAGCTGCTGCTAAACCAGCTGCTGCAAAAAAGCCTGCCGCTAAACCTGCTGCAAAAAAAAAAGTAGTTAAACCAGCAGCAAAGCCAGCTAAAAAGGCCGCTGCAAAGCCTGCAGTTAAAAAGCCAGAAGCAAAAGCATCAACAAAAACGGCTTTAAATCCAACTGCTGCATGGCCTTTTCCTACCGGTAGCCGTCCTTAATTTAGACGGTTTCCGAAAGGCAACAGCTGTAGAAGTAAAAGATGTAAGCAACCCACCATGGTGAAAATCTTGGTGGGTTTTTCTTATGCGAAATCGCTTGCAAAAGCCTGACGATAGAGCTCTTGGATCAACTCAAAGCTAGGCGTATGGTTTTGAGGTCCCTGACAGGCAATCTTCATCGCACCCATCAACGAGCCAAGCCTACCGGTAGTTTCCATATCTAATTGATTTTCGATACCATACAGAAGGCCTGCACGAAAGGCGTCGCCACAACCTGTAGGATCAATTGGTTTTTCAACACTCACTACTGGAATATGAATGACCTGACCATCTACATAGATTTCGGATCCCTCAATACCTTTGGTAACAATTAAAGCTTTGACACGCTTGGCGATTTCTAGGAGTGGTAAACCTGTTTTGTGAGAAAGCATTTCGCCTTCATAGTCATTCACAGCAATATAAGTTGCTTGTTCAATAAACGTATTTAAATCTTTACTATCAAACATCGGCAAACCTTGACCCGGATCAAAAATAAAAGGGATTTTAGCGTCCACAAATTGCTGCGCGTGGATTAACATTCCATCTCGACCATCGGGAGCAACAATGCCTAACTGAATTGAGCTGGGCGTTGATTCAAGGGCAAGCGCAGCGGTGTGGACATTGTTGAGATGGGACTCTGACATGGCGCCAGGATGAAACGCCGTAATTTGATTATTATCGCGATCGGTTGTAATCATGGCTTGAGCTGTAAACGCCTCAGGGATTTCACGGACAAAGTCCACCTTGATATCGTATTTACTGAGCTGATCAAAATAGGGACCAGCATCACCGCCCACGGTCGCCATGATAATGGGTTCGCCACGAAGTAACTTTAGGTTATAGGCAATATTACCTGCACAGCCACCAAATTCTCGGCGCATGCTGGGCACTAAGAAAGCCACATTTAAAATATGAATTTGCTCGGGCAATATTTGCTCGGCAAAGCGTCCCTCGAAAGACATAATTGTGTCATATGCGATTGAACCGCAAATTAGGCTGGCCATAAATTCCTTTTTATCATTTGAAGTATGGATATTGTATTAGTAGAGCAAATGGACTTGAAAGCCACTGGCATCCTTTGGTACTTCTATCGGTATTGCTATTGTAATTTCTGTTTGTGAAGCAACCCCATAAATCAGCCACTCATTTTTTCTTGGAAGTTCAGGAGAGAGCCATTCTTGAGGAGTGAAGTGACGATAAGCTAAGGGCTCACCCGCAATATTGGTCAGAACAACTTCAATATGCGGCACAGCTGATTTTTTAAAAACCATGGATGATTCACTGCGGAGTTGTATTTGTAACTGGTGAGAGACATCCTCATCAAAGTTTAAAGACGCGTATTCGACACGCCATTGAGAAATATCTGCCCGGGGTATGGTGGCCCATTGATGAAAGAGATAAGACCCCTGAGCCACTGCTAGCAACAGCAATATGACCAACATGAACAGCTTATAGTTACGTAAATACATGAGGGGCTTTATCGCTGACCTGCAAGCAAAACCCATCCCTCATGAGTATCAATCACTTTTAATTCAATCCAAGGTGCGTAGCAAGCAATGACATCTTGTGCTTGACGTTCAAGTATTCCAGATAATGCCAGGGCTGAGTGGGGCGCTAAATGAGATGCAATCGCAGGCGCTAACACCTGCAGTGGATTGGCTAAGATATTTGCCACCACAACATCAAACTTTGGTAAATCAAGCGCATGATCTGGTAAATAAAATGAAACATCAACATGATTGTTTTGCGCATTTTGTGCACCAGCAACCATAGCTTGTGGATCAATATCGATACCGATTGTTTTATCACTGCCTAATTTTTGTGCAGCGATCGCTAAGATGCCAGAACCACAACCATAATCTAATACACGCTTACCTTGGAGTATCTGATCATGAGAGAGCTTTTCTAGCCACTGTAAGCAGAGTTTAGTTGTTGGATGACTACCTGTGCCAAACGCAAGCCCTGGATCAACAGCGAGGCATATGGCGCCTTTTGGAAGGCCTTCAGGAATGGAATGCCATGAAGGCACCACCCATAAGTTTGGCGTGATAGAAATCGGCTCAAACTGTGATTGGGTAAGTTGAACCCAATTTTGATCTTCAATGATTGTTTCGGTATAGACATCAACAGCTAAACCTGATTGAGCAAGTTCAGCCAAGATTGCTTCTGTATGTTGTGGAAATTGCTGCCAAAGAAGATTGTCAAACAATGCTTGCACTACGGATTCGTTCCAAGCTTCCTGCGTTGGAATCATCCCAGGTTCACCGTATAGAGGACTTTCATCAGGCGTATTGGCTTGCGCATCTTCGACACTGATCGAGAGTGCTCCGAGATCCATTAACGCATCGCCGAGTTCCTCGGCAGTTTGTGCATCGACAGTAAATTGAAGTTGGCGAAAAGACATAAATGAGGATTATTTTTCGTTACGAGAAGCCGCTTGTTCTTCGAGGCGATGTTCAAGGTAGTGAATACTTGTACCGCCTAAATAAAATTTCGGATCGACCATTAACTCGCGGTGCAGAGGAATATTTGTTTTGATGCCCTCAACCACCATTTCGGAAAGAGCGATCCGCATACGTTTAATGGCTTGCTCACGCGTAGCACCATAAGCAATAAGTTTGCCGATCATTGAATCGTAGTTGGGGGGAATGGTGTAACCCGCATAGACATGTGAATCCACACGAATACCAGGACCACCAGGCGTATGCCAAGCAGTAATTTTTCCAGGACTTGGGGTGAACTTAAAAGGATCTTCCGCATTAATTCGGCATTCGATCGCATGACCACGAAACTCGATATCGCGTTGACGGAAAGATAATCGTTCGCCAGCAGCAATTTTAATTTGCTCTTGGACGATGTCGATACCGGTGATTAATTCCGTCACAGGATGTTCGACCTGCACACGCGTATTCATTTCGATAAAGAAAAATTCATTATTCTCGAATAAAAACTCAAAAGTACCTGCGCCGCGATAACCCATTTTGCGACAAGCAAGCGCACAACGCTCACCAATTTTTGCAATGAGACGACGATCAATACCGGGAGCAGGCGCTTCTTCAATGACTTTTTGGTGGCGACGTTGCATCGAGCAATCTCTCTCACCAAGCCATACTGCATTTTTATAAGTATCTGCCAGAATCTGAATTTCGATATGACGTGGATTAGTTAAAAACTTTTCCATATACACTTCCGGATTACCAAAGGCCCGACCAGCCTCTTCCTTCGTCATTTTGACCGCATTAATGAGTTGTGACTCGATATGAACTACGCGCATACCTCGTCCACCACCACCACCGGCAGCTTTAATAATCACGGGATAACCAACTTTTTTAGCGATTGCTAAGATTTCTTTTGGGTTGTCTGGAAGAGCGCCATCGGAACCTGGTACGCAAGGAACACCAGCGGCAATCATCGCTTGTTTAGCAGAAACCTTATCACCCATCAAGCGAATAGATTCAGCAGTAGGTCCAATAAAGACAAAGCCTGACTTTTCTACTCGATCAGCAAAATCGGCATTTTCTGAAAGAAAGCCATAACCAGGATGAATTGCTTGAGCTTCAGTTACTTCCGCCGCTGAAATAATGGCAGGCATATTGAGGTAGCTTAGAGGCGATGGCGGAGGTCCAATACAAACCGCCTCATCAGCCAATTTTACGTATTTGGCATCTTTATCCACCGTAGAATACACCACCACATTTTTGACGCCAAGCTCACGACAAGCGCGTTGGATGCGAAGTGCTATTTCACCACGATTGGCGATTAAGATTTTGTCAAACATAAAGTCCCCCTTAGGCAATCACGAACAAGGGTTGATCAAACTCAACACCTTGGGCGTTTTCGACTAAGATTTGTTTGACCACGCCATTGAACTCGGCTTCGATCTCATTGAGGAGTTTCATCGCTTCAATAATACAAAGTGTTTGACCAACTTTCACGGTATCACCGACCTTCACAAAATCTGGTGACTCAGGGTTTGGTGCGCGGTAAAAAGTACCGACCATTGGCGACTTCATCAAGTTACCTTCAGGTACCTCTGCAACAGGAGTCGAAGCGGGGGATACCTTCTGCTGTGCGGCACCGCCATCTTGATCAATTGCCACTTGTGTCGGCATCGATGGCGGGATGTAGACTTGTTGGACAGTTTGATGTTGACCAGGACGATGATTGACAATTTTTACTTTTTCTTCGCCTTCAGAAATTTCTAATTCAGAAATACCTGATTCGGCAACTAGGTCAATCAGCGTTTTGAGTTTTCTCAAATCCATGAAACATCCTTAATAGAGAGAATTAATAAATCAATACTTTATTTTTGTAATTTTGCGATGACTGCATCAAGGGCTAAGCGGTAGCCAATCGAGCCAAGTCCACAAATGACACCTAAAGCCACATCAGAAAAATAAGAATGATGCCTAAATGCTTCGCGTTGATGAATATTCGACAAATGTACTTCGATAAATGGAATATCAACCCCTATTAGAGCATCACGAATCGCTACGCTCGTATGAGAGTAGCCACCCGGGTTCAGAATAATAAAGTCCACACCTTCAGACTTTGCGAATTGAATGCGATCAATGATCTCACCCTCATGATTACTTTGATAGGTCACTAAATGTACAGAAGATGCTGCAGCTTGAGCTTGAAGTTGTTGATGTATCTCATCTAAAGTTTCACGACCATAAATAGTGGGTTCGCGAGTCCCCAGTAAATTAAGATTGGGACCTTGTAAAACAAGTACTGAACCGATTTGGTGTTTATCTGCGCTCATCTTCGGTGATTTTCATGAAAAGGGTCAAATTGAATAAACGTAGTATAGCTTAAGCAATCCCTAAAAAAACCCAAAATTCTGAAGTTATCCAAAATAATGTATTTTTCTATTTTAAAAATACATTATTTGTTATTAAAAGTTATTTAATTAACTTTAAAATGGAGTTACTTACATCATCTTCCGTTATTTTCCCTAATTTAGAAAATACTTTATTGCCCTTAGGGTCAATGATGATCGTATAGGGCAGAGCACCCTGAGCATTGCCGAGTCGTTTACCCCATTCACTCCCACTGATGCCACCAACGACAATCTGATAAGGCACGGATGTTTTGGCTAAAAATTCACGGATATTGCTTGGAGAATCAATACCAATCCCGATAAATACCACTTTTTGTGGATCAGCCCCCTGACTTAATTTGGCAAGTAGGGGCATTTCTTCAACGCAGGGCGGACACCAAGAAGCCCAAAAATTAATCACAATGATTTTATTTTTCCATGAGCCAGTATCGATGCTTTGACCCTGAGGGTCGTTCCAATCGGCAGCCAGAAACTCTTGATAGACTCCTTGGGGTAAGGAACTTATATCCTCTTTATTTTTCAGGAATGAGGCTCCAAGCCCAATGAATAGACTCACTAAACCAATAATTCCGAGCATCAATAGAAGCGGGAATTGCTTTTTTAAAGATTCTTTTCGATTTAATTCTTCAGTCATTCCTATTCCTTGGATAAAATTACAACATGCACTTACATATTCTCGGTATTTGCGGCACCTTCATGGGAGGTATAGCCGCTATTGCTCGCCAAGCGGGTCATCAGGTCACTGGTTGCGATGCCAATGTTTATCCACCGATGAGTACCCAGTTGGAGGCTCAGGGCATTTCCTTAATAGAAGGTTTTGCTGCAGACCAATTGTCTCTCAAACCAGATTTATTTGTTATAGGAAATGTTGTTTCTAGGGGTAATCCGCTCATGGAAGCGATTTTAAACGCTGGTTTACCTTATGTTTCAGGTCCACAGTGGTTGGGCGAGCAGATCTTACAACAGCATCATGTCCTCTCAGTCGCAGGCACCCACGGTAAAACCACCACAACCGCGATGTTAACGTGGATTTTGGAGGCCAACGGTAAGAATCCCAGTTATTTAGTGGGCGGTGTGCCCAATAATTTTGATGTATCGGCAAGAATTGGCAAAGGCCAAGGATCAAGACCACTCTTTGTGATCGAGGCAGACGAGTACGATACGGCGTTTTTTGATAAACGTAGTAAGTTTGTGCATTACAGGTCTAGTACTGCCATTTTGAATAATCTAGAATTTGATCACGCTGATATCTTTGCAGATTTAGCTGCCATTCAGACGCAATTCCATCATTTAGTTAGAACAGTACCAGGAAATGGTCGTTTAATTGTGAACGGTGACGAAGTAGCACTACAAGACGTTATACAAAAAGGGACGTGGAGCCCAGTGGAGTATTTTGGCAATCAACATCTAGAAGCGACATGGTCATTTGAAAGCTTGGAACATGACGGCTTTTTGGTCAAGAAAAAAGGACAAGTGGTTGCTCAGGTGGTTTGGGATATTTTAGCCAATGTGGCGGGTCGACATAATCAAATGAACGCCCTAGCGGCGATTGCTGCTGCTGAGCATGTTGGGATTTCTCCACAGGATAGCGCAAAGGCATTAGGTACATTTAAAAATGTGAAGCGACGTTTAGAGCTCGTAGGCCAAGTCAATCAAATCAGCGTTTATGATGATTTTGCACACCATCCTACCGCGATTGCGACGACGATTGATGGGCTGCGCAGGCGGATTGGCGGAGAACGTTTACTTGCCGTACTAGAGCCACGCTCCAACACCATGAAGCTAGGCGTCATGAAGCAGCAACTGCCGGATAGCTTAGCCCAAGCCGATCTCGTCTTTGCCTATGGTGCTAAAGAAGGTAAATCTGCCTTAGGTTGGGATTTACAAGAGGCTATGTCTCCCATGGGACAAAAGGCAACAACGTTTGATCAATTAGATACTTTGGTACAAGCAGTTAAGTCAGTTGCAAAGCCAGGTGACCACATCTTGGTGATGAGTAATGGTGGATTTGGTGGCGTCCATCAACAATTACTCAAGGCATTCGCTTAACTATGCACTTTATTTTCGAAGAAGGTGGCGAGATTAAAGGTGCCACAACGATTGGGACTTTTGTTCCTGGGGCAGACCATTATGCTGCGCAAACTCAATTTGGCAAGCGGATCAAACTAAAAGCAAAAGATGTTTGGTACCAATGGTCAAATCAAGACTTGGATAAAGCAATTCTTGAAGCACAAGAATTGGCAACGCAAATTGATATGGATTTTTTGTGGGAATGTGCCCCTGAAGAAGAATTTCAGTTCGAACAGGTCGCAAAAGATTATTTTGGCGCAGGCATTCAGCCAGCACAAATGATTGCGTTAGCTACAGCACTACAAAGTGCCCCCATTTATTTCCGCAGAAAAGGACGAGGTCAATTTTTAAGAGCTCCCGAAGAGCAATTAAAAGCAGCTCTTGCATCTGTGGAACGTAAGCGTAAAGAGGCGCAGTTGCAAAAAGAGTGGGAAGAGCAAATGTTGGCAGGTAATTTACCAGACATGATTGCCCAAGCCACACAGCAACTTTTGTGGAGCCCAGACAAGAACGGTATTGTGTATAAAGCCCTGAGCAATGTCAGCCAGCAACTCAGCATCAATCCAGCGCAATTATTACTCCAGTTAGGGGCGATTCACTCGCCACTTGAGATTCATCAAGGTAAATTTTTAAAAGAATACTTTCCCAAAGGCCCTCAATTTGCAGCTGATGCAGTACTTTCAGAAGATTTGTGGCAGAAAATAGCCAAGGATTTGCCACTCGCAACCGTGCAAGCATTTTCGATTGATGACGCTGCTACAACCGAGATTGATGATGCATTTTCAGTAACACCACTGGCGGATGGAAAATATCAAATCGGTATCCATATTGCAGTTCCAGGTCTCGCGATTGTTCCGGGAGACACCTTAGATCAAGTGGCTCAGAAGCGCATGTCTACCGTCTATTTTCCCGGCGGCAAAATTACCATGTTGCCCCAATCAGTGATTGAGATCTTTTCATTAAATGAACATGCAGCGAGACCCACGATTTCTTTATACGTCACAACCAATGAAGATGGCACCATCGACCTTAGTGCACCACCAAAAACCGTTCTCGAAAAAACATTCATCGCTGATAATGTTCGATTAGGCGAAATTGAACACCTCGTCAATGAAACATCGATAGATGATTCTACACGTAGCGATATTGTTTATCGTCAAGAGCTCAGTGTTTTATGGCGCGCCGCCAAGCAGCTACATGCGCAGCGACAAAAGATACGCATCGAGCATGGACAACGAGAAGAAAAACTAGGTCCACCAGAGCCTGGGAGTTTGCCAAGAGATTTTCATTTTGAAATCCAGACCAGCAATGAACAAGTACTCACTGCAGAAACTTTACTTAAGAGTCCGATTCAAGATCAAGATTGGATACCCATCATTAGCTCTCGCCAACGAGGTTCAGTCATAGACTCCATCGTTGCTGAATGGATGATTTTTAGTAATCAGACTTGGGGATCAATTCTCGCAGCGCATGATCTGCCGGCAATTTACCGAGCACAGCAAGGATGGGGAGCGCAACGCACCAGAATGCAAACTACACCTTGCCGACACGAAGGCTTAGGCGTTGAAAACTATGCATGGTGTACATCACCGCTGCGTAGATATGCGGATTTGGTCAATCAATGGCAATTAATTGCCTATGTACAACAAGGTGTCATGGCAAAATTAGCCGCACCATTTGCTCCAAAAGATACAAAAATCATGAGCCTTTGTGCAGAATTTGATGCGACCTATACCGCTTATAACGCGTATCAACAAATTGCAGAAAAATACTGGTCATTACGCTGGATGCAATCAAAGGGCTTGCCTTGGAGTGGTTATGTGAGAGTTCAAAAAGAAGGCATGGTCAGGGTAGAGCCGATTCCCTTACGTTTATTTGTTCCTGAATTACAGAATGCACCTCGGGGAGCGCGGGTTGAAGTAGAAATCCTCGAGGTTGATTTACTGATGCTCACGGCTTCTGTAAGAGTCATACAGATTCTAGAAAACCAATCTGCAACGCTAGAAGCCGAAGTAGAGGAAGAAGTGCCTGCTCCGATAGTAGATCTGACCCAAGAACCTGCTGCAAGTGAAAGTAATGACAGCGCTAGTACTTAACGAAACCACACATTTGGTCGTCAATCGGCAATGGTATAAGCGATCGATCGTGATTGCACTCGTGGTTTCTTGCTTGATTCATTTGACGGTACTGCTCATGAAAAAAAATGATCCAGTGATTGAGCCTAAACATTTAAAAGCACCCCTTGCCGTTGTGCTCGTCAATAGCCAAAGTCAAAATGCCCCTGTCAATCCAAAGCGACTTGCACAGCACAACTTAAATGGTGGAGGACAACAGGAGGCGCAGGTCAATGCCAGCGCCATCTCACCGATGATTCCTGGCCTTGCAGAAAAATTAAATACGCTACAAGAAGAACAAAATCGCTTATTAAGTAGTATGCGAGAAGACGGTAGTCAGCAAAAAAAAACGACTCAAGGTAAAACCGCTATAGAAAAAGAAGTCACTGACCCATTAGAGGCAGAGCTCGCTAAGCGTGTGGAATTAGAAAGTCAACGCCCACGCAAAGCCACATTGACATCAACAAGTGCAAAATCCGTCGTGTATGCAGAGTACTACAACAGTATGCGTAATAAAGTAGAGGCTTATGGCACTAAATTTTTTCCAAGAGTCAGTGGCCAGCCCCTATACGGCAGTTTAATTGTGATGGTAAGTATTGATCGCGAAGGAAAAATGCTTACTAAACCTAAAGTAGAAAAATCCTCAGGTAATGCAGAATTAGATCGACAAACCTTAGCCATTATTCAGGCTTGCGCTCCTTTTGAAAAATTTCCAGCGAGTATGAAAGCTCAGCTTGATGTCATTGATTGGATTGCCACCTTTACATTTGTAAAGGGCAGTGGACCAACTCAATTAGAATTAAAAATGACGAGCCCTAAACCGTCAACTACCCCTCCCTAAAGGAAGGGGCTTGAAGGGTCAAAAGCCTTAAGAGCCAGGTTGACCAGACTCAGTAGCAGAACACCGCTACTACGTTAGCAGTAAGTCGTCAAGACTCACCTTGGAATGCTTCCTTAGTTCCAAGCTCTGCAAGAAGTAGTCGAAGAAGCAGCAAGGTAAAACTGCCAACGATTACTTCGGTAGCAAAACATCGCTACGAGCTGACTGCTAACATTGTCGAAGGGAGAACGCCGTTAGGCGTCGTAACAAGATCCCGTAAGGGATACGTAGTAACAGTGCAGTAATAGCAGTAGCAGTATTTTTTTATTAAAAGGAGTTTTAGTTGGTCTTTGTTTTAGATAAACGCGGCAAGCCTTTAATGCCATGCACGGAGCGCCGAGCAAGAATCTTGCTCGAACGAGGTCGTGCACGTGTTCATCGCCTGTATCCGATGGTTATCCGACTCGTGGACCGCTTTGCAGAGGATTGTGAGTTCCAAGAGTTAAATCTCAAGCTCGATCCAGGCAGTAAAACAACTGGTGTGGCATTAAACCGCGTAGATGGTTCGACTGAAGCAGTTTTAAATCTGTTCGAACTCATACATCGTGGTGCTTTCATTAGTAAGAAGTTAGAACAAAGACGAGCGCTGCGAAGAACTCGTAGAAATCGTCATACGAGGTATCGGCAGGCTCGCTTTTTAAATCGTGGCAACAAGCAAAGAGGCTGGTTAGCGCCATCGCTGATGCACCGCGTCAATACCACAACTGCATGGGTTGATCGGATCGTGCGCTGGTCTCCAGTGCCTCTTATCACGCAAGAGTTAGTCCGCTTCGATACACAAAAGCTCGAAAATCCAGAGATATCTGGTGTCGAATATCAGCAAGGCACACTGCTCGGCTACGAGGTGCGTGAGTATCTCCTCAACAAGTGGCATCGTGCTTGTGTTTATTGCGATGCTCAGAATGTGCCTTTTGAGGTTGAGCATATTCACCCAAAATCAAAAGGTGGCTCAAATCGAGTATCAAACCTTACTTTAGCCTGTAGAACTTGCAACGAGAAGAAGGACAATCGAGACATACGGGAGTTTTTAGCAAGCGATCCAACACGCTTGGCGAAAATTCTGGCGCAAGCAAAAGCACCTCTCAAAGACGCGGCGGCAGTGAACTCCACGCGCTGGAGGCTGTTTAACGAACTAAAGACGATGGGTATTGTTGTGAAAACAGGCACCGGTGGTCAAACAAAATTTAATCGTTTACAAAACAAGATACCCAAAACCCATGCCCTGGACGCTGCTTGTACTGGTCATGTTGAGTTCATTTCCGATTGGCAAAAGCCTACGCTCTCCATCAAAAGCTCTGGTCATGGAACCTACGCAAGAACCAAATTAGATTCTTACGGTTTCCCGCGCGGCTATTGCCTGCGTCAAAAGCAAGTACATGGTTTTGCAACGGGAGATATCGTCCGAGCCGAAGTCACTAAAGGTAAGAAGATCGGCTCTTATTTTGGCAAGGTCGCCATTCGGGAATCAGGTAGTTTTAACATCAGCACCAACGCTGGTGTCATTCAAGGTGTATCGCATAAATACTGCAAGGTAATTCAACGTGCAGATGGCTATGGATATTTGTTTAACCAAGATAGCAAACAAAGTCGAGTCAAGAGGATTGCTTTGCAATCCGCGCTATCCCTCCCCGGCATGAATGCCGAGGTTTCTCGCGCATTATGATGAATACACCCGATACCCAACTTGATCCGAGAATGCACCCAGAGCAGGCTGTTTATGGCGTGATTGGCAATCCTGTTGCACATAGCTTATCGCCTTTGATTCATGCACAATTTGCCTTACAAGTGAAGCACCCTATCTACTATGGCAAGCTTTATGCAGATTTAGGACAATTCTCACAAACAGTCGATACCTTTTTTGCCAGAGGTGGTCAAGGTTTAAACGTGACAGTTCCATTCAAATCAGAAGCATTTCAGCTATGTCAACAGTTGACGAAGCGAGCTCAAGCTGCAGGTGTCGTGAATATTCTTTGGCAAGAAAATGGCCAATATGTTGGCGATAATTCTGATGGAGTTGGACTCGTCAGAGATATTGAAAAACACCCATTTCAGATTGCTGGGAAGAGGGTGTTGATGATTGGTGCAGGAGGTGCTGTACAGGGAGTAATTTTACCTCTCATGGAAAAAAAGCCAAGCCAAATCACGATTACCAATCGCACATTAGAAAAAGCACAAGCAATTGTGGAGCGTTTTTTACCTCAAGCGCAAGAATATGGAATACAGCTAAATGCCATAGCGCTTGATCACATCATGCAGCTTCAAGAAGCCTATTCCATCATTATCAATGGCACATCTTCAGGCTTGCAGGGCTCATCACCACTCATATTCTCCCAAGCGCAACATTTACAGTCTGTCTTGCAAAGGGCAGAGCCAGGCTTAGCTTACGACATGGTCTATGGCAAAGAGACCGACTTTATGGCCCAAATGAAAACTTGTGACTTTCAGGTGAAAGACGGATTAGGTATGTTGGTGGAGCAGGCTGCTGAGGCATTTGAAGTTTGGCGCAAGCTCCCACAAGGAAGTTTAGATACCGTCACAGTTCTTCAAATGCTTCGCAAGTCTATTGTTTAATAAATACATCTCGTTATTGAGATGGCGACGAGATGCAGACACATTGTCACAGTACAAAACTAATCCATCCAACCTTTGCGTTTGAAGTACCAAAGCGGTGCGATCGTAGAAATGACCATGAGGATGAGAGCTCCAGGGTATCCAAGAGTAAGCTTTAATTCAGGCATAAACTCAAAATTCATGCCCCAAATACTGGCGAGAAGCGTTGGTGGCATAAGACCGACGGACACAACCGCAAAGATTTTAATAATCTTATTTTGATTAATATTAATAAAACCGACAGTAGCATCCATTAAGAAGTTAATCTTATCGAATAAGAAAGCCGTATGGTTTTCAAGAGAATCGATATCACGCAAAATGAGACGTGCCTCTTCCTGTTGTAAATCGGACAACAGCTTACTGCGCATTAAATAGGAAAGGGCGCGACGCGTATCCATCACATTGCGTCGAATACGACCGTTCACGTCTTCCTCTTTGGCAATCGTTTCAAGGACAGTCGCTGCAATTTGATCCGTCACCGTATCAGCCAGAACGACTTTCCCGGCTTCTTCAAGACTTTCGTATACCTCTTCCAAAGAGTCTGCTGAATACTCAGCATCTGTTGAATACAAATCTAACAGAACATCTTTTGCGTCATTCACTGAGCCAGGACGTAAACGTGCGCGCATCCGAACAAGGCGGAACACTGGAAGATCTTCATCATGGATTGAGAATAAAGTGTTGTTGGTCAGAATAAAAGCGACTCGAACGTTACGTGACACATCATCTTCATCGAGTAAAAAATCCGTACGAATATGTAAATAACCATCTTCGCCCTCAAAATACCTGGCAGAAGCCTCTAAATCACCTAATTCTTCAAGTTCAGGCAAAGTAACCCCAAACGCCTCTTTAATCCAGCTTAGTTCTTCGTCATCAGGCTCAATGGCATCGATCCAGATAGGGTCATGATATTTGAGAAGTTCATTACGATCTTCTACTTGTTCTTGAGCTAAACGGCCGTTTTGGAGGGTGAATAAGTTAATCATCTGAGGGGCCCAAAAAATACTTCTCAACTAGAATCATAAGAGAGTTTATATTATTAAAAAGAACTAGGAACAATTTTATGAATGACCAAGCAAATTACCCTGCCAAAAGTAGTGTTAATGGCTTTGTGCAAAAGTATCAACGACGGGTAGAGTCTCACAATACCATGCTCTGTGTGGGGCTAGACCCTGATATCTCCAAATTACCAGCCACCATTGGCGGACAGGGTGGAGCGATTTATTCATTTTGTCGAGAGATTGTTGATGCTACAGCTGACCTCGTTTGTGCGTATAAGCCACAAATTGCGTATTTTGCCTCTGCAAGGGCTGAAGACCAGTTAGAGCAATTAATCGACTATATTCATCAAAATTATCCGGATATTCCAGTTATTTTAGATGCCAAACGTGGGGATATAGGTTCAACCGCGAATCATTATGCGGCAGAAGCTTTTGACAGATATCAGGCGGATGCAGTCACAGCAAACCCCTATATGGGCTTTGACTCTATAGAACCCTATCTCGCATATCAAGATCGTGGTGTTTTTATTTTGTGCAGAACATCTAATCCAGGTGGTTCGGATTTACAGTTTCTAGAGTTAAACCATGGGCAAGCACCCCAAAAGTTATTTGAAAAAGTAGCTCAATTAGCAGCAAATGAGTGGAATCAGTCAGGTCAAATTGGATTAGTTGTTGGGGCAACCTTTCCGGCGGAGATTGAGACTGTCAGAAACATTGTGGGCGACGCAATGCCCCTCTTGATCCCAGGAATCGGCGCTCAGGGTGGGGATACCATTGCCACAGTTAAAGCCGGGCACAATACCAATTTACTCATTAACTCATCGCGCGCCATCTTATACGCCAGTAGTGATCAAGATTTTGCTCAAGCAGCAAGAAAAGTAGCGATGCAAACCCGCGACGCTATCCGAGCGGTTTAGGAAATTATTTCAAGATTTTTTCAAGGCGAGTAATCATCCCAAGAATCGCATAGTCACGCGCAAGAGTGCGTACATGAAGACGAGTTTGGTCATTAATCATATCTTGCGGACTTAGTAAAGCGACACCTTCGCTTTCAACCATGAGAGAGTCCTTATTCTGAATTGCCCAAGAAAAGCATACAAAGCCCACTGGCTTTTCAAGACTTCCACCAGTTGGACCAGCTACACCCGTAATTGCTAAAGAAACTTGCGCGCCACTCGAGCTGATAGCACCTTTAGCCATTTCTTCTGCAACAGAGACACTCACTGCCCCGTGGGTTTGGATGAGATCCATCGAAACACCTAGTTCTTGGTGTTTTGATTCATTGCTATAAGTCACAAACCCACGTTCAAACCAACTACTAGACCCTGAAAGGTCAGTTAAAGCAGCAGCTACCATACCGCCAGTACACGACTCAGCCGTACAAATAGATAGATGGTTGGACAGTAATAACTGGGCTAATTTCGCAACATGTTGCTCAAGAGGAACTTGATTCATTAAATAAAACCTAACTTAATAAAAACAGATAAAACAATTAAAGTAAAAAATGCAGCTAAAAGATCGTCAATCATAACTCCAAAGCCACGAAACAGTTGTTGCCACTTGCCAAAAAAACCATCACCTTGCCAATTTTTAAAGTAGGTATCAACCCAACGGATAGGGCCAGGTTTAGCAATATCAAAGAAACGAAACAAAACAAAAGCAAGAAGCTGTATTTTCCATGAAGCTGGTAAAACGAACAATAAGATCATCCAAAATGCGATGATTTCATCCCAAACCATACCCGAGTGGTCAAATATCTGAAGTTCTGCCCCAGATTTACCGCAAGCCCAACAACCCACACCAAAACCGAATATCAGCAAAATACTCATGTCCGTCAAAGAAAAACCTGAAAAAAAATACTGGAATATCAGTGCAAAAGCCCAGGCCCATAAGGTCCCCACCGTACCAGGCCCTAATTTACTCAGACCACTCCCAAAGCCAAAGGCGATTGAGCGCCATGGACGTTCAAACATCCAACGTCGATTGGGTAGAGTTAAGGACGAAGGCGTTTGCATGTTTTATTTAAAGTGATCAAAAGAACGCATGTATTGTTTTGCTAAATCGGCAGGCAAGGCAGCACCATCATCATCTAAAAGAGTCATATTTGCTTGATCAGGCATTGTTTCGGTAACCTCACCAATACGGGTTAATGGCAGGTGCAGATGTTCACTTAAGGTTTTTATAAGATCACGATGTTTTTGGGGTGCAGTAAAGCACAACTCATAATCATCTCCGCCTTTAAGCGTACATAAACGTCTCAGTTCTAAAGAAACCTCACGCAATTGAGGCGAACAAGGAATCTCATCAATCCAGATGTTTGCATGCACTTTTGATGCATGTAATATGTGCCCTAAATCCCCGAGTAAGCCATCAGAAACATCAATCGCACTACTGGCGATACCTCTTAAGCCCAGACCAAGATCAATCCGCGGAGTGGGCGCATCCATTCGATGAGCGAGTTCGTGCCAAGGTAATTCCATATTCCATTCCCCGCGACGAAAACCCAAAACAAGTCTTGCATCACCAACCGTATTTGAGAGCCAAATATCATCTCCAATTTGAGCCCCACTGCGCCTTAAAGCTTGTTGTGGATTAACCTTACCAAAGGCAGTAATCGAGATAGTTAAAGGACCAGCCGTCGTATCACCACCAATTAACCCACAGTTATGGAAGTCAGCGATCGTATGAAGACCTTGAGAAAACTGTTCTAACCAAGGAATATCGATACCTGGAAGAGCAATACTTAAGTTATAAGCAACAGGCTTTGCACCCATTGCGGCTAAATCTGACAAATTAACTGCTAAACACTTATGACCTAATAAGGTGGGATTGGCATCTTTAAAAAAATGGCGACCCTCAACGAGCATATCGCTAGTAATTGCATACACTTCCCCAGATGGCGGAGAATTGATGAGAGCACAATCATCACCAATTCCTAAAATGATAGGAGACTCAGATAAAGACCCTTGAGAAGGACTAAACTCCGAAGGGGTAAAGAAACGTCGAATCACGTCAAATTCGCCTATTGGGTCAGAATCTTCAAAAGCCATGATAGTTTCTAGCAGTTGTCAAAATAAATAGCGTAAAGTAATTAAAAAATTGTAATAGGAAAAATATGAGCAAAGAGTCTAGTAAAGCACAAAACGATCAGGCCGCCGCTTTAAAGCAAGCCGCTCTTGAATATCATCAATTTCCCACTCCAGGAAAAATTGCCATAGCACCAACGAAGCAGTTAACGAACCAACGCGACTTGGCTTTAGCATACACTCCAGGCGTTGCTGCAGCATGCCTTGAAATCGTCAGCGATCCAGCCAATGCATTCAAATATACATCAAGAGGCAACTTAGTTGGCGTTATTACCAACGGCACAGCAGTCCTTGGACTTGGCAATATTGGCGCATTAGCAAGTAAACCTGTCATGGAAGGCAAGGCTGTATTATTCAAAAAATTTGCCGGAATCGATGTATTTGATATTGAACTCAATCAAAATGATCCTGATAAGTTAGTTGAGGCTATTGCAGCACTCGAGCCCACCTTTGGTGGAATTAATTTAGAAGACATTAAAGCTCCAGACTGTTTTTATGTGGAGCGTAAATTACGTGAACGTTTAAAGATTCCAGTCTTTCATGATGATCAGCATGGTACAGCGATCGTCGTTGGAGCCGCCATCACCAATGGCTTAAAGATTGTCAATAAAGATATTAAAGATGTCAAATTAGTGGCTTCTGGGGCGGGTGCAGCAGCGCTTGCCTGCCTTAAATTACTCGTTGATCTTGGGATGCGCGTCGAAAATATCTGGGTAACAGATTTAGCTGGCGTTGTGTATCGTGGCCGTAAAGAGTTAATGGATCCTGATAAAGACGTATTTGCCAAAGACACTGATGCCCGGAAGCTAATTGATGTGATGGGTGATGCGGATATTCTTTTAGGATTATCTGCAGGAGGGGTAGTGAGCCAAGAGATGGTAAAAAAAATGGCTCCTAATCCACTCGTTTTTGTTCTTGCAAACCCTACCCCAGAAATACACCCAGCTGATGTTAAAGAAGTTAGACCAGACGCGATTATTGCGACAGGCAGAACGGACTACCCCAATCAAGTCAATAACGTTTTATGTTTCCCTTTTGTTTTTAGAGGAGCCTTAGATGTTGGCGCAACGACCATTACTCGTGAAATGGAAATTGCCGCTGTGAACGCATTAGCTGAGCTTGCACGTGCAGAGCAAAGTGATGTGGTTGCCACGGCATACGGCACAGCCGATTTAACATTTGGGCCAGAGTATTTAATACCTAAGCCATTTGATCCAAGACTGATTACGATTATTTCCCCAGCGGTGGCAAAAGCAGCGATGGATTCAGGAGTAGCGACACGTCCGATTACTGACTTTACGGCTTATCAAGAACAACTTGAACAATTTGTTTACCACTCTGGCACGATCATGAAGCCCCTGTTCTCAGCGGCTAAAAAAATTCATGAAACACAAAAGAGAATTGTATTTTGTGAAGGTGAAGATGAAAGAATCTTACGTGCAGCTCAAGTATTGGTGGATGAGGGGATTTTAGTACCGATTTTAATTGGTAGACCATCGATTATTGTGAGCCGCATTGAGCGACTAGGTTTACGTCTAGTCCGTGATGTGGATTACACCATCACTGATCCAGCCCAAGATGATCGTTTTAAAGATTATTGGGAAACCTTTTATGAGTTAACTAAGCGCAAAGGTGTCACAGAACAATATGCTAAATTAGAAGTACGAAGACGTAGTTCTCTTATTGGTTCGTTGATGGTCAAGAAGAATCAAGCCGATGGCATGATTTGTGGCATTGTTGGAAATTCATCAGCACATTTGCACTACATCGACGAAGTGATTGGACATGAAGTTGGTGCAACGGTGTATGCGGCCATGAATGCTTTAGTGTTGCCAACACGCCAACTATTTATTGTTGATACACACATTAACTATGATCCAAGCGCAGAAGAACTTGCACAGATCACTTTACTTGCTGCGGCTGAGATGAAGTCTTTTAACATCACAGCTAAAGTTGCCCTTTTGTCACATTCAAATTTTGGTTCATCAAATCAAGAGTCTGCAGTCAAGATGCGCAAGGTTTTAGCGATCTTGCGTGAAACTGCTCCAGACTTAGAAGTCGACGGAGAGATGCACGGCGATAGTGCGTTAAGTGACAAAATTCGTTTGAGCATCCTTAAAGATTCAACATTGCGCAGTGAAGCCAATTTATTGGTGATGCCAAATTTAGATGCTGCGAATATTTCGTATAACTTACTCAAACAATCTGCTGGAGAAGGTATTGCGATTGGTCCGATCTTGTTGGGCGCAGCAAAATCAGTGCATATTTTGACTCCATCATCGACCGTGCGTCGAATTGTCAATTTAGCAACTTTAGCTGTGATGGGAGTTCAAACACATCGTTAGAAGAGGCCATATTTCTTCGGGAATTAGTGATCAATTGTTCACTTAAAAAGTAAACTTTTGTTTACTAAGTGTTTGAATTTAAAACACTCTTGATTTTTTAGGACGTATTGATTTGGTAGTTGGTGTTAACTAACAAAAATTTATAAGTATTAAAATCAATGACTTATAAAATATTTTCGCAGTGACTACTTGTCAAAATTACAAGAAAAGTGTAATCTTGAGTGATTATGATTACAAACATTCCAGAAAACGCTTCAATCGCTGGCTGGGAAGAAGATCAGATTTCTGATCACAGCCATAGTTCAACCCCAGACCATTCCGGTCATTACGCAGGTATGATTATGCCAAGTACGCCTTCTACATATCAATATAGCAATCATTTATATCCAACAGGTAGTGTTTTGCGTGATTTAAGCGCAATTCCTCCAAAAAAACAGCCGCCATCTTGGAGAGCAGCGTTAGCAGTTCGTGACGGTGGTCCAGCAGCGATGCTACGTAGTGTCAGAACAAATATTGTGCAATCGATTCGTGCATTTCGTACAGAAGAATTAATGGAAGCCGCTAGTGAACTAGGGCAGCACTTTGTCTTCGCAAATGCAGCTAACGCGTATACAAAAAGTGAAGTTTTAGATTCGATTGCTAAGGCGTATCACTTTACCAAGCAACAGGCAAAAAACTATGACCCATTGCTCGATGCTCTGACAACATTAATTGATAAATCTGGCCCACAACCTGGTTTTGTTGTGGTTCTTGAAGGTTTACCAAGTACGCTTAAATTTGATAAAGATGCTCGTGAAACATTATTAGATGTTTTTAGAGATGCTGTTGAATATTGGGCAGAGCGTCGCGTACCTTATCGCGTGTTTTACTCGTTCGCGAATTAATTAGAACTGTCCCCAAACACTATGAACAGCTGACATCGCAACGATGCCAGCTGTTTCAGTTCTAAGAACCCGTTTTCCTAGACTCACTCCAGTAAAGCCCTTCGCGGCAATCGCAGAATTTTCTTCAGGACTAAAACCGCCTTCAGGTCCAATCATGAACATGAGATTTTGACCAGGCGCTCTTTTTAAAACACTCACTAGCTTTAAATCAGCGGTAGGTGATAAATACAGAGCAAGTTGATTCTCGAGTGAGCCCATATTCTGAAGATAATGTTGTAAGGTTTGAGCGGCCTCGATACTTGGTAAAACGCTACGCCCGCACTGCTCACAACTAGAAATCACAATTTGTTGCCAGTGAGTTAGTTTTTTTTCAGCTTTTTTATCATCCAAGCGCACAATACTGCGTTCCATTTGCAAAGGAATGATGTGATGCACGCCTAACTCGACAGCCTTTTCTATAATCCAATCCATTTTTTCATTAGCAGCAAGACCTTGCAGTAAGACAATGGGGTAGGGGGACTCTAATACAGTGTCTTCATGAATATCCGATAAAGATAAAAGGGTTTGTTTATCTGTGGGTTCATGAATAATCCGCGCCTGAGCAATTTTGCCGTGACCATTAAATACCTGAAACTCTTGATCTACCCGAATTCTTCTGACACGCAGATGGTGCCGAAGTTCAGTCGGGGCAATAATAGGATTTTCAGACCAATTTCCAGGAAGATAAAAATGTGACATACCTCGAATGTTAAAATAAATAATCCTTTTCGTCTTCTATTTCTTATTAAGATCCAAAAATGCCAGCCCAATACACTCCCGAAAATCAACAAATCATGGCAAGTGCCATCCGTGTTTTATCCATGGACGCAGTTCAAAAAGCCAATTCTGGTCATCCCGGTATGCCCATGGGCATGGCAGACATTGCTGTAGCGCTTTGGGCACATCACCTCAAACACAATCCAAAGAATCCCTTGTGGCCTGATCGTGATCGATTTGTTTTATCTAATGGACATGGCTCCATGTTGTTATATTCCGTACTCCATTTGACGGGCTATGATTTACCGATGACAGAAATCGAAAATTTCCGTCAATTACATAGCAAGACGGCAGGGCATCCAGAATATAAAGTCACACCTGGAGTTGAAACAACGACAGGGCCACTCGGGCAAGGTATCACGAACGCCGTTGGTATGGCACTAGCAGAGCGACTACTTGCCGAAGAGTTCAATCGCCCTGGACATTGTATTGTGAATCACTACACCTATGCATTTTTAGGTGATGGTTGTTTGATGGAGGGGATTAGCCATGAAGCCTGTTCATTGGCTGGTACTTTAGGACTCAATAAACTCATCGCGTTGTGGGACGATAACGGTATTTCAATCGACGGCAGAGTGGTATCTTGGTTTAATGATGACACACCAAAACGTTTCGAAGCGTATGGATGGAACGTGATTCGAGATATTAATGGACATGATGCTGAAGAAGTATCAAATGCGATTGCATATGCCAAATCCATGAACAATGGCAAACCAACTTTGATCGCATGCAAAACAAGAATTGGTCAAGGATCGCCTAATATGGCGGATTCCGATAAAGTGCATGGCGCACCACTGGGCGCAAATGAAATTGCTGCAACAAGAGCAGCATTAGGTTGGGAGCATGCCCCATTTGTGATTCCACAAGAAGTGTACGACTTGTGGGATGCAAAAGAAATGGGAGCGGCAACAGAGCAAATTTGGACACTTGATTTTAAAGCCTATCAAGCAGCCTATCCGGACCTAGCAAAAGAATTTTTAAGACGGACTGCTGGTGATTTATCAGATCAATTTGCACAAGTAGCGAAGGACCTGATTCAATCAACCGTAGATAAAGCAGAAACGATTGCCACACGTAAAGCCAGCCAAAATGCGATTGAAGGTTTATCCAAAGCAATGCCCGAGTTTATGGGCGGTTCTGCTGATTTAACTGGATCGAATCTCACCAATTGGAGTACGTGTATTGCCCTGCGTAAAAATCAGTGGGGCAATCACATCAACTATGGTGTACGTGAATTCGGGATGAGTGCCATCATGAATGGTATTGCTTTGCATGGCGGATATATTCCCTTTGGCGCCACCTTCTTAACCTTTTCTGACTATAGCCGTAACGCTTTGCGGATGGCTGCCCTCATGAAGATACGTAGTATTTTTGTGTTTACCCATGATTCGATTGGCCTTGGAGAAGATGGGCCAACGCATCAAGCAGTGGAGCATGTGGCAAGTTTACGTTTGATTCCGAACATGGATGTTTGGCGTCCAGCAGATACAACCGAAGCCGCCGTTGCATGGGCGCATGCAATTGAGCGTCGTCATGGCCCTAGTAGTTTAATTTTTAGTCGCCAAAACTGCCCTTATCTCCCAAAAGATCAAAAGCAAATCAACAATATTGCTAAAGGTGGCTATGTGATTCATGCGGTTAAGAACCCTGAGCTTGTTTTGATGGCAACCGGTTCTGAAGTTGGTCTTGCAATGGAAGTTGCGAAGCGTTTGGCGGCATTAGGTAAGCAAGTTAATGTAGTTTCTATGCCATCGACCACGACGTTTGATCAACAAAGCCAAGCTTATAAATCAGAAGTATTACCAACTGGAGTACCACGCATTGCGATCGAAGCAGGTGTGACAGATTTCTGGTGGAAATACGGTTGTGCCGCGGTGCATGGTATCGATACCTTTGGTGAGTCTGCTCCCGCAGGTGTTTTATATCAACACTTTGGTTTAACCGCAGAGAATATTGAAAAAACGGCTCTCAATGTGCTGGAGTAATAAAATAGCGCTTTAAGAATATGTACTTGTTGTGTGTGAATGGATGAAGGAACAAAGATGACGATTCGTGTAGCAATTAATGGATATGGCCGAATTGGGCGTATGGTACTACGTGCCATCTACGAAGAAAAACGTGACATTAAAGTGGTCGCTATTAATGGTTTAGGTGGTATTGATATCAACGCTCATTTAACGCAATATGATTCTGCACATGGTCGTTTTAATGCCGAAGTGAGCGTTGATGGTGATTACCTCATCATTAATGGTGATCGCATCAAAATGTATTCCACGCGTAACCCTCTAGAAACCCCTTGGGGAGAGCATCAGGTTGATGTCGTACTAGAATGTTCGGGAGCTTTTACTACCAAAGAAAAAGCCATGGTGCATATTCAGCAAGGCGCTAAGAAAGTATTGATCTCTGCACCAGGTGGAGATGATGTTGACGCAACGATTGTGTATGGGGTGAATCATGAAGTACTCAAAGCCACTGATCAAGTCGTATCGAATGCGAGTTGTACAACCAACTGTTTAGCCCCATTAGTAAAACCACTTCTTGAGAAGATTGGTATCGATGCTGGACTCATGACAACGATTCATGCATATACCAATGATCAAGTATTAACGGATGTGTATCACAAAGATATGCGTCGTGCCCGCTCAGCAACCATGAGTCTAATTCCAACCAAGACTGGTGCGGCTAAAGCCGTTGGCCTTGTATTACCTGCTCTAGTTGGAAAATTTGATGGCTTTGCGATGCGCGTTCCGACCATCAATGTCTCGGTAGTCGATTTAACATTTACAGCCTCACGATCAACGACTGTGGAAGAAGTAAATCAAATTCTGAAAACAGCTAGCGAAGGTGAACTAAAAGGTATATTGGCTTTTAATACATTGCCACTTGTTTCTATCGACTTTAATCATAACCCTACACCGAGTATTTTTGACAGTACGCAAACTCGTGTTTCTAAAGATGGCAAATTAGTCAAAGTGTTGTCTTGGTATGACAATGAGTGGGGCTATAGCGTTCAAATGCTCAATGCTACTGAAGCTTTGATGGGTGCTAAATAAAAGTAAAAATAATTAATAAAGTTAATTATTCGATCCAATAATCGTTGGATCTTATTTTTAATTAGTATCCTAATCTCTCGATTCTTGTCATCTTAATGAAAAACGATTCAATCACCCCAAGGTAACAACGAGAACTAAAGACATCAGATATCGTTACCTTTGCGAGTAATGTTATTCATTTCTGGCCTTGTTGCTCCTAAAGCAATTAAGCGCTTTGATGCTCGCACTCTAATATAAGTCTTAATAGCCTCTCTGAGTAAGTCTGCCTTATCCATGGTTGGGTCGGCAAGCTCCAAAGCCCTCTCATATAAAGAGTCTTCAATAGTTACAGTTGTTCTCATTTGAACCCCCTTTTGCATCAATTTAGGGATCAATTATGACATCATTAGGACGGTACTTTTTTCTCTTAAATCATAAAAAGAGCTTGCTCTCAGCGATAAATTACGCGGGTCTAAAAAACAAGTAAAACCTGTAAAAAGTATTTAGTAGAAGCGTTAAGAATGTGTATATTATACACCTTAAATGCGTATAAAAGGAGTGTAAGATGAGAATGAATATTGAACTATCCGACGAGCTCGCCGAAACCGTAAGAAGTTTGGCAAAAAAACGCAATACAAGCGTCTCAGATGTTGTAAGACGTGCAATTTCCTTGGATAACTTTTTTGAAGAAGAGCTTTCTGAGGGCAATACCGTCATACTGAAAAACAAGAATTCGGATAAGATGCGCGAGGTAGTTTTAAGATAATGGAGCATCACGAGGTTGATTTAATTGAAACAGTTAAGGTGATTGATAACATCCAAGCCGAAGTTGAAGTGGTAGAAGGTAAAACTTCTAAATTCAACACAAATTCTTTTAATCCGCATAAAACATTTATGGTTGGATTATTTTTTTGTATATAGCGCTGATCTCAATTGGCCTATTATTGGGAGTATTGTTCTTTGGGTTATCTCTTGTGGATGCAAAAGAGCTATCCTCATTTCTTTTGTCACCAATGTTTGTGATTTTTGGCACGGTGGTTGGGTTTTATTTTGCTGGAAAAAGTGACTAATATCCAGAACCAAAAACAATCACAAATACCCGGTAGGACTAGCCAAGTTTCTGCAGCTCCTCGTTCTCTAATGGATGGTGGCCTTACTTGATCGCGGTATTTATGCTAAGCCATCCAAAGTGGCGCAATTGGGTAGGGAAGCTTTATTGGAAAAAGCTTCTTTAAAAATAAAAAAGTTATGCAATCAATATGTTTTTCGTGGAGAGCAGATGCTATTAACACCAACGGCAAGATATGTCAGAGATTTGGCAAAAACGGAAGGTATTAGCTTTAATCCTATTTTCGCAGATCAATGGGCCTTATCAGTAGCGAAATTAGCTGGTGATGAAGTTAAAAGTGACTCAACCGATGACTTATTAGTTGCTTTGACACGCTCAGGTAAATTGTCTCCAAATGATATGGTGGCTTTAGTTATTAAACATCATTTAGATCTCAAGCGTGTTGTGTCCATCACTAATTAGATCTTCTAAAGCTTATTTCATCTTGAGTATCTAGTTTTCTTGAGTTTCAGTGCCTTATTTTTTGGCGATTTATCTTTCGAATATTAAGCAATACAAATTGTCGGTATTTAAATTTATATACCGACAATTTGTTACAAAAAATTATCAGAAAATATTGAACAGGAACCTGAAGTTATTAGGATGAGCTTTCTGATATTTTTATTAGTTATATATGTGTTAAATATTGCGTACATCGGTCAAGAAAATGTTATACTTAAATATAACTTATTGAGGTGTGTAATGCAAACAAATTTAAGGAAAGTCGGCGGTTCCGTCATGCTGGCAGTATCGCCAGTATTTTTAGAAGAGTTGAAAATTAATTCAGGATCGACGGTTGAGGTTGCCTTACTTGAGGGACGCTTAGTGGTAAAGCCTATAACCAAACCAAAATATAAATTAGAGGATTTATTAGCAAAGTGTGATCCGAAAGCAAAAATGCCCAAAGAGGATAAGGAGTGGCTTGAGCTTACTCCAGTTGGCAATGAGATCTTGTAATGAATCGTGGCGATATTTATTTGGTATCATTGGATCCGACCTCTGGACATGAGCAAAGAGGGGTTCGACCAGTGCTAGTGGTTTCTTCAGGGCCATTTAATAAACTAACTAAGGCACCGATTGTGGTACCAATCACAACAGGTGGAAACTTTGCCCGAGTTGCTGGATTTACAGTCGATTTAGTTGGTTCAAAAACAGTAGGTGTTGTCCGATGTGATCAGCCTAGAGTGTTAGACTTGGCTGCGCGCAAAGCAAAGAAGTTAGAGAGTGTTCAGGCGGATGTAATAGATGAGGTATTGGCTAAATTGGCTACATTGATTTCATAATGATTCTTGTACTGTTAAGAAGCAAATATGATTGTTAATAATATTTAACTAAATCTTCTAATAATTATTTCACTCTATATTTGCAGTTTTTCTTCAGGCAACTGCCATACATGGCTAAGGCATGTTCTTGAAGTTCAAAGCCTAGTTTTTCCGCAATTTCTCGTTGACGCGTTTCAATTGCTGGGTCCACAAATTCTTCTACGTGCCCACAATCTAAGCAAACTAAGTGATCGTGATGAACACCCTCATTAAGTTCAAAAATCGCCTTACCTTCAGCCTTGCCGGATTCAAAATGATTTCTGAGTAAGATTCCTGCCTGCTCAAATTGCGTCAAAACACGGTATACAGTAGCTAAGCCAATATCTAGACCCTCCTTAGATAGTGCCATATAGAGATCATCCGCGCTGTAGTGAGCACCAGGATTTTGATGAAAAAACTCTAAAATTTTGATTCTAGGACCAGTAACTTTGAGTCCAATATCACGTAAATTATTAGAAGAAGATTTATTCATTAGAAGGAATTCAATTCAAAAAAACATTAAAAATAGGTGTATTTACAAATAAATAGGTAGTGAAGCAGTTAAGCGTTAAAATCAAGTTACATCATAATACGATTTCATATGCAAAAACCTTCATCATCCATTTTAGGTACACATTTTCAAGGCCTGCTTGCGCTAAGTCTGTGTATGCTTACTTTACTTTCAGCTTGTACGAGTTTGGATAATAAACCAATCACTGACAAGATTGATCGTCCTATTATTAGTAAATTATTTAATCCTTACCGTCCAGATATTGTGCAGGGTAATTTTGTTTCAAAAGAGCAGTTAGAGTCGATTCGTCCTGGAATGAATAAAGAGCAGGTGAAGCAAATTTTAGGAACTCCTTTAGTCATCGATATGTATCACCCTAATCGTTGGGATTACGTATTTTCTTATTTGAGTGGTCAGACACAAGAAACCGAGATTCGTAAGGTTACGCTAACCTTTAATGGCGTTCAACTTGCCAAAATAGATGCTGACATCTTACTGACTGAACAAGGCTTTATTGATGAAGTAGATGATTTAAGAAAAAACCGTCGTAAAGTAGATAACAAAGTGAACTTACGTGCCCTTGACGGCACACCACCAGCTAATCCAGTACCTGCTTTTCCGAACCCTACCGGTGGCGCAGGCATACCTCCTGGTGGAACCCGCGTTACACCTTAAATCCTAAGGAGTTTTTATGAGCGAATCTTTACGTATTGCAGTCGCAGGAGCTTCCGGACGGATGGGAAAGATGTTGATCGAAACCGTTCTAGCGGCAGATGATGCTGAACTTGTTGGCGCCTTAGATGTCACAGGAAGCCCATCCATTGGAACTGATCCAGGAACTTCATGGGGAATCAACACTGGCATACAAATTACAGACCAGTTTGAAAAAGGCCTTGTTAGCGCCAAATACTTAATTGACTTCACAAGGCCAGAGGGAACACTCAATCATGCGCGTTATTGTGCCAATCATGGCATACACATGATTATTGGAACCACAGGGTTGACGGAAGAGCAGCAACAGGAACTCGCGAGTTACAGCGAAAAAATTGCGATTGTCTTTGCCCCCAATATGAGTGTGGGTGTCAATGCCACTTTAAAGTTACTCGAGCTTGCCGCAAAGATTCTGAATGAAGGCTATGACATAGAAATCATTGAAGCCCACCATAAACATAAAGTAGACGCTCCATCCGGAACTGCTCTCAAAATGGGGCAAGTCATTGCCAAAGCGCAAAATAAGAACCTCAAAGATTGGTCCGTTTTATCACGTGAAGGCCATACTGGAGAGCGTAAAGAAGGAACCATTGGATTTGCAACGATACGTGGTGGAGATATTGTTGGTGATCACACCGTGCTGTTTGCTGGTGATGGTGAGCGTATTGAAATCACCCATAAATCAGCCACACGTATGTCTTATGCTCAAGGAGCAGTGCGAGCCGCACGTTTTCTGAAAGACAAACAGAGCGGATTTTTTGATATGTATGATGTACTTGGCTTACATCAGTTATAAACCAACTATTTTTTGAATGATGGAAGTCTGATGCAAGTTTATGATCATCGCTTGATTGAATCTCAAGTACAAGAGCAGTGGAATACCCAAGATGTTTACCGCGTAGTTGAATATGCCAAAAATGCACAAGGGCAAATAAAGCCCAAGTTTTACGCCTGTTCGATGTTGCCTTACCCATCTGGTAAGTTACATATGGGTCATGTTCGTAATTACACCATTAACGATGTCATGACCAGACATTTGCGGATGAAGGGCTATAACGTCCTCATGCCAATGGGGTGGGATGCTTATGGCATGCCTGCTGAAAATGCAGCGATTACCAATCAAGTTCCCCCAGCACAGTGGACCTATTCCAATATTGCGTATATGAAAAAACAGATGCAATCGATGGGCCTTGCCATTGATTGGTCAAGAGAAGTTGCCACCTGTGATCCCGCATATTACCGTTGGAATCAATGGTTGTTTTTAAAGATGCGTGAACAAGGGATTGCGTATCGTAAAACCCAATTAGTTAATTGGGATCCTGTGGATCAAACCGTACTCGCTAATGAACAAGTGATTGATGGCAGAGGCTGGCGCTCAGGTGCATTAGTTGAGAAGCGTGAGATTCCCGGTTATTACTTCAAGATTACAGACTATGCAGAAGAATTACTCACCGATTTAGAAGGTTTAGGTTGGCCAGAGCGCGTGAAGATCATGCAACAGAACTGGATAGGAAAAAGTTTTGGTGTGAGATTTGCTTTTGCTCACGACATCAAAGATGAGGCAGGAGAGTTGATTCAGGATGGGAAGTTATATGTTTTTACGACTCGAGCCGACACCATTATGGGCGTCACCTTTGCCGCCGTTGCAGCAGAGCATCCATTAGCAACGCAGGCAGCCAAGTCAAATCCTAAGTTAGCCGCGTTTATTGAAAAATGTAAGCAAGGTAGTGTCATCGAGGCGGACTTAGCCACACAAGAAAAAGAAGGTATGCCACTGGGCATGACCATCAAACATCCTTTGACCAATGAAGATATTCCGTTATGGGTTGGTAATTATGTTTTGATGAGTTATGGTGATGGAGCCGTGATGGGCGTGCCAGCGCATGATGAGCGCGACTTTGCCTTTGCCCTGCAATATCAATTACCCATCAAAGATGTGATTGCCAGAAAAGATCCATCAATTGGTGAGCCCTTTGACACAACCCGTTGGCAAGAGTGGTATGCCGATAAAGAAAAAACCCTTGTGATCAATAGCGGTAAGTATGATGGCTTATCGGTTAAAGACGCGGTTGATGCAGTCGCACAAGATTTACAAGCCTTAGGTGTTGGTGAGAAGAAAACCACCTATCGACTACGTGATTGGGGAATCTCTCGACAGAGATCATGGGGCACACCGATCCCGATCATTCATTGCGGGACGTGTGGCGAAGTAGCCGTTCCAGAAAAAGATTTGCCCGTGATATTGCCAGAGGAGTGTGTGCCCGATGGAACAGGCAATCCTCTCAATAAACATGCAGCATTTTTAAACGTCGATTGTCCGAGTTGTGGCAAGCCTGCTCGTCGAGAAACCGACACGATGGATACCTTTGTTGATTCATCTTGGTATTTCATGAGGTATACAGGACCAGATGCAAGCACCATGGTCGATGCACGCAATGATTATTGGATGCCGATGGATCAATACATTGGTGGTATTGAACATGCGATTTTGCACCTCTTATACGCCCGTTTTTGGACCAAAGTGATGCGTGATTTAGGTTTGGTTCAGTATTCAGAGCCATTTAAGAATTTACTCACACAGGGCATGGTACTCAACGAGACGTACTACCAAGATGCACCTGATGGTAAAAAAATCTGGATCAACCCAGCAGATGTCGATGTCCAGTTTGACGATAAAGGACGACCTGTTGGCGCTAGCCTCAAATCCAATGGTGAAGCAGTGGTCATTGGCGGCATTGAAAAAATGTCCAAAAGTAAAAATAATGGCATTGATCCACAAAGCTTAATTGATCAATATGGGGCGGACACTTCTCGCCTATCTACCATGTTTGCAGCTCCACCAGAACAGCAATTGGAGTGGTCGGATTCTGGAGTAGAGGGAGCCGCAAGATATTTACGTCGTTTATGGAACTTGTCGATCACACAAGAGTCAAAGGCAAGTCCTTTAACCGCTTTATCAAAAGAAGACCAAAACTGTCGACGTGAAATCCACACCGTTCTCAAACAAGCTAATTTTGATTATGCGCGGATACAGTACAACACCGTTGTGTCAGCTTGTATGAAAATGCTGAACACGCTCGAGCAAGCCAAAGAGATCCAACCAGCTATCATGCGCGAGTGTTTAGGTATTCTCCTTCGCGTGCTGTATCCCATCGTGCCACACATCACCCAGTATCTTTGGCAGCATTTGCAATATGAACAAGAAATAGCCCCATTGCTCGATGCGCCATGGCCAGAAGTTGATGAATCTGCACTTCTGCAAGATGAGTTAACCTTGATGTTGCAAGTCAATGGCAAACTCAAAGGTGAGTTTGTAGTGCCAGTAAATGCCACTAAAGAAGAAGTAGAAACCATTGCTCTGCAAAGTGAAGTTGCACAACGTCTTCTCGCGGGTCAATCACCGAAAAAAGTGATTGTTGTCCCTGGACGTCTTGTCAATGTGGTAATTTAAGCAAATGAATATGAATCCACTCCGCAGAAGTATGCTCATCAGCACGGCGCTGCTGATGACAGGCTGTGGATTTAAAATGCGTGGACCAGTTACTCTCCCATATAAAACGATTTATATTAGCGGTGGGATGACCCAAGACTTGAAGCTTTATCTAACGAGATTACTCAAGACAGGCCTTAATACTGTCGTCGTTACCAAGCCGGATGAAGCAGAGATATTTTTAAATCTCACAGAAATGCCCGCCAAACAAATTTTGACTTATAACCAAGCTGGGCAAATTACAGCCTATCGTTTAGTTGAGCAGGTGAAGTTTTCTGTGAACCATAAAGATGGTGACGAGCTTATTCCGCAATCGGATATTTATCTCACCAGAGATATGGATTTCTCGATTAGTGCTCCGACAGCAGCAGAGCAATTAGAAATCTTGCTCTTTCAGGATATGCGCCAGGACGTTAGCTCGCAAATATTACGACGTCTTGGATCACTCGCCAATAAAAAGCCCGTAACCCCATAAGCCTTGATCACATGATCAAAATAGATGCTTTTTTAACCCATATCGGGCAAGTTGAAAAAAACCAAAAGCCCTTAGAGCACCTGTATTTGTTTTCAACAGATGAGCCCTTGCTCCTGATGCAAGCCAAAGATCGCTTGCGTAAAATGGTGAAAGAAAAAGGTTTTACTGAACGTGAAACCCTCATGCAAGATGGGCAGTTTGACTGGAGCAGTTTGCAAAGTAGCAATCAGAATATGTCCCTCTTCGGTGAGAAAAAACTCATTGAACTCACGATGCCCACTGGCAAGCCAGGCCGAG
This sequence comes from Polynucleobacter sp. SHI8, assembly GCF_027944005.1. NCBI lineage: Bacteria > Pseudomonadati > Pseudomonadota > Betaproteobacteria > Burkholderiales > Burkholderiaceae > Polynucleobacter > Polynucleobacter sp. SHI8. Next base: position 248,720 of record NZ_AP027204.1, read on the forward strand.
AAGGCGCAGAAGTCTTGAAGCAATTTGCTAAGCACATACTAGATCAAGCTTCTCAAGAACCAGAAAGTATTACCAGTATTTATTTACCTAAATTAGATACTCAAACCCAAAAATCAGCGTGGTTTAGTGCCTTAGAAAATGCTGGAATGGCTGTCCGAATTGATGAGCTTGACCGCACAGCACTGCCGCACTGGATTAAAGAGCGACTAAAGTCACAAAATCAACAGATTGAATCTGGTGAAGCCGGACAACGAGCCATTGCTTTTATGGTGGATCAATTTGAAGGTAATTTGATTGCCGCTTATCAAGAGATTCAGAAACTGGGATTATTGTATCCAGAGGGAGTTTTAACCGAAGAGCAGATTAGAGATGCAGTTTTACATGTTGCCCGGTATGACGTGTTTCATTTAAGCGAAGCCTTTTTAACGGGAGATATGGCTCGCATTAATCGGATGTTGGATGGCTTAAAAGGTGAAGGTGAAGCTCTAGTCTTAGTCGTTTGGACCCTGTCTGAAGAGATCAGACTGATTAAAAGCTTAAAAGAAGGGGCAATGCAAGGTGAGCATGTTCCGTCGATACTCAAAGCACGAAGAATCTGGGGCAAAAGAGAGCAACTCTTGCCCGGAGTAGTTCAACGCATGGGTATGCCCATGATTGATCGCGCGTTAGAGATGATTGCCAACATTGATAAACAATCCAAAGGCATGATGGCCAAAGAGATGCCACAAGATCCATGGGATGGATTGAGGCGCATCGGCGGTTTATTTAGTTGGAAATAAAAGCAGGACGCATGATTTCAATATCGGCCCTTGAAATTTTTAATTTCCTTGCATATTGTTCCCATGAGTTAACAACCGCTTGAATCTTTAAATAGATTTGATAGGCTTCATCTTTTGATAAGTCGTAATAAATAGAAGTCGCTAAAACCCCATCGAGGTTTGGAGGAGCTTCATCCTCAAGAAGCTTTAAAACATGATCCTGTTTATCAATATTGGGGTTTACATCAAAGGCTGGTGATAGTTCCCAGCCATTTTTAGTTAATAAAAAGCCATGGTTTCTAAAATGGTCGTCATGGTTACTAATGAGCCAATTAAAAATAACGCGGTGATAGAGTTGTGTTAAATCTTCCTTAATTTTATTTGTAGCACCCTTCGTATTGATAAAGTAGGCAATATCAATGTAATAGGCATTTTCGCTATCCATTTTATTTAAGAGAGTCATCGCTGACGCGTAATGGATACGTTGCCCGTCTTTACGATCAAAGCGCTTGACGGCAAAAGTATGATGATGGGCATTTAATAAAAATAGTCTTCCCGCAGGCAAGCTAATGCCACTAGCGTGAGCAAGTTGATAAGCCAACATTTCCCAGGCTGCAATATCAATCTCATCATCTTTTGCCGGAAATTTTGCAATCCATAATGAACCATCTTGATCAGTAAAGTTTGCTTTTGGACGAGCACCACCTAAAGATGCTCCTGGAGCAACTAAGACGCTTAACCATGATTTTAAGCGGTCAAGATTTTGAATGTTTTTGCCAGAAAGTTCTTTGGCAACAGACTCCAGCTCTCTTAATTGAGCGATAGGTGGAGCCGAGAGAGGATGGTCAGAAAGAAAGATTTCCGTGTTGGGATATTTAAATCTTAAAGCACCTTGCCTCGTCTGATCTTGAACACCAATTAAAAAATCCCAAGCATATAGTGTCTTAGGGGGGCGATTATTTTCTTGAGCCTCTAATGATTCTCTTCTTTTCATAAGAGTTTGCCCCCAACGGTCAGGAGATGAATCTAAGAAAATACCAAAATTACCCTGAGTTGGGTTCGGATGAAATGGTAAATCACTTAAAGAAAGCGATGGGTCAATCGTAAATTTCAATGGATGTTCTAACCACTGATCTGCATATTGAAAACGAATGTTACCTCTGCTATTGTGCAAGGTCCCTACAAGCTTGGGCTCTGATCCCATCAATGCAGAATCAATCCACACTTCAAGACGGTCTTCAATCATGGCACTCGTCTTTGCCTGAGTTCAAGGTCTTGCAATTTCCTACCTAAAATATCATCCTTGGCAAGTAAATTAAAGTCATCAACCAGTTGCAGTGCCGCAAGAATTCTAAGATAAACACCAATCGTTATATTAGGTGCTCCTTTTTCAGCCCTATGCAAAGTGACCCGGGAAATAGATGATCTTTCTGCAAGCGTACTTGCAGACATCTCACGTCTAAGGCGCGCTAAACGGATCCTTTCTCCAAGGTCTAGAAGGATGCGTTTTTCATGGGGAAAAATAGGTTGGCTTTTACTTGGCATATCCCATTATAGCCTAAAAATCAATTAATTGTATACAATGGTTAACACTTTTTAGATTGATATAGTTTAATTATAAAATCTATACTAAATTATTGCTAATAAGGGGTTTAAATATGAAACATAAAAGATTTAAAAAAAAGGCAAGTACTCATCTGCATGAGTGGATAGATCATTGCATCGCCAAAGGACCACAAATGATCATTAGAAGTAGCTTACCAAAAGCAACATTGGTTCCTTTTGAGCATTGGCAGAAGTTATTGAATACTCAGCAACCATCACTTAAAGAGCTTTTACTCTCTGACGATAATCGAGGTGAATTAGTGATACCCAAGCGTGGCAGATGTCGTACTCGACGAAATATCCATTTCATTTAAGCCTAACTATTTTAAAAATTAGTCAAAGCACTATAAATAGTGGAAAATTGGAAGATTAACTAATTAGGGTATTTGTTTTATGTCACTAACCAATGTTCTCACTCAAAATGCAACTGCCGATATCAAGGAGTTAGTCGAGGGTATTGGTCGTAGAGCTCGTATTGCATCGCGGGCAATGGCAAAAGCCAGTTCTGAGCAAAAAAACCAAGCCCTGCTAGAAATGGCAAAAATAATCCGTGGTCAAACGGAGTCACTCAAACAAGCCAATGCCAAAGATTTACACCGTGCCAAAGAAGCCGGCCATGACGCGGCATTCATTGACCGCTTAGCACTGACTGACAAAGTCATTGAATCCATAGCGCAGGGATTAGAGCAGATTGTCACCTTAACCGATCCAATTGGTCAGACGACACCATCTATTCAAAGGCCTACCGGAATTGAGATTCACCAAATGCGTGTGCCTTTGGGAGTGATTGGCATCATTTACGAATCTCGTCCCAATGTAACCATTGATGCGGCAGCTTTATGTATTAAATCAGGTAATGCCACGATTTTACGTGGTGGTTCAGAAGCGATTGAATCCAATACCGCACTTGCAAAGATTATTCAGTCTGCTCTAGAAAAATCAGGCTTACCGAAAGATGGAGTTCAGGTGATTGAAACGACCGACCGTGCGGCAGTTGGCGTACTGATCACCATGACAGAATTTGTTGATGTGATTGTGCCAAGAGGTGGTAAGAGTTTAATTGCAAGATTAATGGCAGATGGACGAGTCCCGATGATTAAACATCTAGATGGTATTTGTCATACCTATGTAGATGATGAAGCAGATATCACCAAATCCATCACCGTCTGTGATAATGCCAAAACCCAGCGTTACTCACCATGTAATGCGATGGAAACCCTGTTGGTTCATTCCAAAGTCGCCGCACAATTGTTACTACCATTAGGTAAGATTTACCAAGACAAAGGTGTGGAGTTACGCGTTTGCCGAAAAACCAAAGGTATTCTTGCGCAACATGGCTTTGATGGCATGAGTGCTCTGAAAGATGCGACTGAAGAGGACTGGACAACCGAATATTTAGCACCGATTTTATCGATTAAGACCGTCGAATCGATGGATGAAGCCATTGACCATATCAACACCTATGGCAGTCATCATACCGATGCCATCATGACTGAAAATGCAGAAAAAGCTGCACGTTTTATGCGAGAAGTGGATAGTGCAAGCGTGATGCACAATGCCAGTACCCGATTTGCTGATGGATTTGAATACGGGTTAGGAGCAGAGATTGGGATCTCGAATGACAAGCTTCATGCACGCGGACCTGTTGGACTTGAAGGTTTAACCTCCCTGAAATATCTAGTTAAAGGTAACGGTTCTATCAGAACGTAATCAAAGAATAAGAGTTTTATTTTTAAAACAAACAATTGAAAAGGCTTTAAATGGAAATGCTCAGTTATCAATATGTCAAAGTGATTCACATCATTTTGATCACCTCATGGTTTGCAGGGCTATTTTACTTACCCCGTATTTTGGTCAACCTTGCCATGGATAACAATCCAGCCGTTCAGACGAGATTGATTCAGATGAGTCAAAAGCTCTATCGATTCATGAACATTCTGATGATTGGCGCACTCATTTTCGGCTTGATTCTGTGGCTATATTTTGGTGTAGGAAGAAGTCCAGGAACCGGCTGGATGCATGCCAAGTTATTGCTTGTCATCATTCTGATTGGTTATCACCATATGTGTGGAGCAATGATTAAAAAGTTTGTAAAAGGTACAAATACCAAGTCCCATATTTGGTTTCGTTGGTTTAATGAGATCCCAGTATTACTCTTAACCTTGATAACCCTTCTCGTGATTCTGAAACCCTTTTGAAATTCTTTGTCGTATGCCCACGGGGCTTAGAAGCCCCCTTGCATGATGAGTTGCGGCGCATCATAGCCACTCATCAAGATTCCCAATTGCACACGCAATTAGGAATTGTTCCTGCACAAAGTAAACATCTCGAACGCATCTTTAAAAGTGCCCAAGTTGGAGAAATGCCCGTCAAACCGACAGGCGGATTAGAAGTCATTGGCGGACTTGAACTGGCCATGGCAATTAATTTGCATTCACGGATTGCAAGTCGCGTGTTATTGCAACTGATGCATGGCCCCTATAAAAAAGAAGAAGATATTTACACCGCAGCCAACAAAATCAGCTGGGAAGATTGGTTCACTACCGATCAAACACTCAGAGTGGATGTTACTGCGCAAAAGTCGAATCTTAATAGTATTAACTTTATTACCCTGCGCATTAAAGATGCTATTTGTGATCGTTTTCGAGAAATTAAAGGCAAGCGACCCAGTATTGAAACCGCTGTTCCGGATGTGCGTGTAATGGCTTTTTTAGATCCCACGCATATGACGATTTATTTGGACACCTCTGGAGAAGCCTTATTTAAAAGAGGGTGGCGTGATGAAAAAGGCGCGGCACCACTTAAAGAAAATCTCGCTGCCGGTATCCTAGCCTTGACAGGTTGGCAAGCCGATACCCCATTATTTGATCCCATGTGCGGTAGTGGCACCTTTTTAATTGAAGCAGCGCAAATAGCCAAGCAGATCCCACCAGGTGCGATTCGTGCAGGTTTAATTGCACCGACCCAAGCGATACCAGAGCCAATTCCTCCAAAGACTACTGAGCCAAAAATGGTTGAAGAAGTACCCAAGGCTCCTCAAGTCAATACCGGTTGGGTAGCGCCAGTCGCAGTAGATACTGGTAAGGTGATTGCGTCTCCAAAAAATAAGCCGTTAGCCATCACTCAGCCTACCCTGCCTGAAAAAAAACCTACTCGGTCGAGCCCATTACCTTATCAGGTGAGTCGCGTCGATTTAGTTGGCGTCACGCAAGGATTTGGGTTTTTACGACTCAAGCCATTTGCGGATAAGCAAGTAACAGAATTTTGGGAACTGATTAAACATCTTGCCAAGTTACAAATGCAAGCAGCAGACAATCAAACATTACGGATTGCTGGATCTGATATTAATGAGCAAATGGTTGCGATGACACAGCGTAATTGGCAAAAGGCTGGTTTACCAGGATTACCTATTGTGCGACAGATTGATGCATTAGCCGCCAAATCACCCTTTGGTGAAATGAAAAAAACAGGTATTGTAGTTTTTAACCCTCCTTATGGCGAGCGATTAGAGCTCAAAGGTGGTCGAGGCGACCGTGAAGATGAAAAAAAATCACGAGGGGCAAGAGATCCTTTGCCGAAAAACATTTCTGATCCTCAGTTTGTAGAGTTTTTAGCTAACTTCGGACGCCACATCAAAGATCATTTTGATGGTTGGCAGATGGATGTACTTACTGCCGATATGGGACTTCCGGGACAATTACGCATGAAAGAAATCAAACGCACGCCATTATTTAACGGTGCGATTGAGTGTCGATTGTTTCGGTTTGATATCAGAAAATCGTTCATCAAAACCACAAATGAAGCATCTGCTTCAGAAGACTAATACAATATTCATAGCAATTATTATTGAACTAATCAAAGCGAGAAATTATGGAATTTAAGACTTATATGTGCCTCATCTGTGGCTGGGTTTATGACGAAGAAGCGGGCTTACCAGAAGAAGGGATTGCTCCCGGAACTTTGTGGGCTGACGTGCCGCCAAACTGGGCATGTCCAGAATGTGGAGCGCGTAAAGAGGATTTTGAGATGATGGCGATTTAAAACAAAACTAATCCATTAAAAATAGAACAATGAAGACAAATCAATCCCTATTTGAACGTGCCCAAATAACGACCCCAGGTGGCGTTAATTCTCCTGTTCGAGCATTTCGATCCGTAGGTGGAACTCCAAGATTTATCGCCAAGGCGAAGGGGCCTCATATATGGGATGTAGAGGGCAAACAATACATTGACTGCATCGGATCTTGGGGACCGATGATTTTAGGGCATGCCCATCCTGAAGTTGTCAAAGCTGTGAAAGTTGCTGCTGAGCATAGTTTTAGTTATGGCGCGCCTACCGAAGCAGAAATACTCATGGCAGAAAAGATTACGCAGTTAGTGCCGAGCATTGAACAAGTGCGATTGGTATCGAGTGGTACTGAGGCGACCATGAGTGCACTTCGGTTAGCCAGAGGATTTACAGGGCGAGATCTCATCATTAAATTTGAAGGTTGTTATCATGGTCATGCAGATAGTCTATTGGTTAAAGCGGGTTCAGGCTTACTGACCTTTGCGGACCAAACCTTGGATTTAGCAACCAATGCGCCTTCATCCGGAGGTGTTCCCCAAGACTTAGTTAAACACACACTCGTACTCCCATTCAATGATCTTGAAGCACTACAAAATGCCTTCAAACAGTTTGGACCACAAGTAGCCGCTCTCATTGTGGAGCCGATTGCCGGCAATATGAACTTGGTACAAATGACCCCTGAGTTCATTCAAGCGATGAGAGAGCTCACTCAACAATATGGCTCAGTACTGATTTATGATGAAGTGATGACTGGCTTTCGGGTGGCACTCGGCGGCGCACAAAGTCTGCATGGAATCACACCTGACCTCACTTGTTTAGGTAAAGTCATGGGCGGTGGTATGCCGATGGCAGCCTTTGGTGGTCGCAAAGATATCATGCAAAAGTTAGCCCCAATTGGTAATGTATATCAAGCAGGAACTTTATCAGGTAATCCGTTAGCAGTCGCTGCAGGACTCACAACCCTCAATTTAGTCAGTGTCCCAGGTTTTTATGACACCCTTTCCGCACAAATTGGCTCACTACTCACAGGTATGGAACAGTTAGCAAAAGAGGCGGGTCATGACTTTGCAACAGATCATGTCGGTGGCATGTTTGGTATTTACTTTGCTAAAAATAAGCCGAAGTCATTAGATGACATTACTAAATCGGATGTGGAGAAATTTAAACGATTTTTTCATGCGATGTTAGATGAAGGTGTGTACCTTGCACCATCAGCTTATGAGGCGGGATTTTTATCGATTCAGCATGACGCCAGCATTATTGAAACCATGCTTGCCGCCACCAAGAAAGCCTTCGCGAAGATTTAAAACGCAACGTGTCTCACAAGTCCTGGCACCTGAATCATTTTGCCTTCAGGGCCGATGGACATGGCGGTGAGATTACCACCCCACACACATCCTGTATCTAGACCAATCACATTGTCGCGTTGGATGAGACCCATTGTTGACCAGTGACCAAAGAATACTTTGTAATCTTCCGTTTTTCGTGATGGAACATCAAACCAAGGAAAGAGGCTTTTAGGGGCAGAGCCCATCCCTTCCTTAATTAAAAAATCCATTTCTCCTTTAGCGGAGCAAAAACGCATCCGCGTAAAAGCATTAATAATGATTCTGAGACGATCAGCCCCTTTTAGATTATTCGCCCACTTCGTTGGCGTATTGCCGTACATGTTTTCTAAGAAGCTGACATAGTTTTTTTTACGCAGTGCTTTTTGAACCTCATCCGCCAGTTCCATGGTTTGATTGATGCTCCATTGCGGCAAAACACCAGCATGTACAAAGAGATTATCCCCATCAAATAAAGCTAAGGGACGGTTACGTAACCAGTCAATGAGTTCACGACGATCTGGTGCGCGCAAAATATCATCGAGTGTATCTAAAGATTTGGAACCCCGAATGTTTGCATCACGCGCGAGTAGATGCAAATCATGGTTACCCAGAATACACTCGCAATCACCACGCTCTTGCCATGCCTTCAGACGACGCAAGGTTCCCAGTGAATCTGGACCACGATTAACGAGATCGCCGACACAAATAATTCTTGATCCTTTAGGCAGTTCTCGCACCAAAGCATCGAGCTGCGCCGAGCACCCTTGAATATCACCAATTGCGTAAATATGATCCATGCGTTATTTTAAAGTAATGCGCACTCAAGGCTTAACAAAAACCCCAAGTCTATTAATCTGTATAAGTTTTATAAGGATAATTTTAGCTGAGTCAAGTTTCAAAGAGAAAAACTAAGTATTGAAAAGGGTGTGATACGGGAGACAGGATGACAATTTCACTTTGATATCCATGAGTGTCTTTGAAAAATCGCATTAGAAGTTAATTACCACTATAAAACGATCTTTAAAAAACGAATTATTTAATTCATTACATAATTAAACTTTCAGCAGGTATTCCTAATGCAATATGTAAACGACGAATCATTGGTAATGTTAGACGCCTTTTTTTATTGAGGACTTCATATACTCGGTTGAGTTCACCAATCATTGGCGTGAGATCTTTCGGTTTCAGATTGGCTTGTTCCATACGAAATTTAATGGCCTCAATGGGATCCGGCGCTTGAATCTTATGAAATTTAGATTCATAAGATTCAATGAGCATTAAGAGGATTTCGAAACGATCCCCTTTTTTTGTGCCTGGTGTTGGCTCCAAATCAAAATAAAACGAGGCCTCTTGAAGGGCTAACTCATATTCTTCTTCGTTTCGTATAGGTTTTAAATCACGCATTATTTTCTCTATTTAATGTTTAAGACATCTATGCCATCATATTCTTTATGTGTACCTATAAACTTGATGTAAATAGCCCCAAACTGATATGCAATAGCGACAACTAATCTATATTTATTTCCACAGATATTGACATCCTCCCCGCCCTAAAGGACGGGGATTCCTACTGCTAGACGCTCATGTCCGAGCGCGAGAATGTTTCTGGCAGCATTGAGGTCGCGGTCATTGACCGAACCACAATCTGAACAAATCCACTCTCTTATTCGCAAACCTGCTCTACCTTTCGGACTGTTGCTGTTGATACTTCCGCAACACGAACAAGTCTGGGTTGTATAAGCTTCATTCACTTCCTCAAAAACCACGCCAGCGTAAGCGCTTTTATATTCCAACATCGTTTTGAGTGATGACCATCCAGCATCCAGCGTAGATTTAGCCATCTTGGTTTGAATGAGGCCCTTGCTACTGACGTTCCCAACAAAGATCGCACCATATTCTTGTGTGAGCATGGTTGAGAACTTGTGCATCGCATCCTTGCGTCGATTTTTAATCTTCGCATGCATATTTTTTACTTCTAATTTCTTATTCGCTCGTTGCGCAATGCCTAATCGTTGTTCCAGCTTACGATATTCTCTGCCAACCAAGCGTTGGTTATCGCTCGTTACAGCACATTCTTTGAGCCCAAGGTCGATACCGACTGATTTTGTTGCTGTATTTGATTTTGTTTCGACTTTCACCGTGGCGTTGAAATACCAACGGCCACGAGAGTCCTCAGAAAATGTGCCTGTGCCAAACTCGTAATCTGATAACCCATAACTATCCCAAACATTGAGCTTGAGACCAGAAAATCGTAATTGACCACCTTTGCAGGAAATGCAATCACTACGAAAGGGTATCCAGCCAAGTGAACGATGTGAACCTTTTGATTTTCTCCAACGTAGTTTGAGTTTCTTGAACTGCTTACGTCTAGTTGCAAATTCGTGACCAACCATTTGCACACTTGCAGAGTTGAGATGTAATCCTTCTTTACCAGCCCCAGCAGTATATTTTTGCAAATCATAACCAGACATGAATTTACCTGTCCTTTGGGCATGCTTTAATGACAACTCGTTGCAGTAGTTCCAAACAAAATTCACCTCGTTCGCCAGCTTACGCAGTGCTTTTGCGTGCTTATCTTTGATGCGAACTCGGATTGTTTTGATAGATGCCATACTGTATATTTTAACAGTACTGTACCGTTGAAGCAATAGATATATAAGCTTTACGAAATTCATCCTCCACCTGAAGGAAGGAGATTTCTTTCGGATTTTTGTTAAAAATTACTCGATTATTTCCAATTACACTTGCATTCTTATATTGCAGTTTAATTTCATTTGGCGTTTGCCAATTTGCTTTTAATGCTTCGTCCTATCAAGCTTTTAAAGCTTGTTCACAATCCCTATGCTTATGCCAAAAGGCAATTAAGGTTTTCTTGGAAATTACTCTAATTAAAATATAGTCCCATTTTGGGACTATTGCAATTGGATTAAGTTTCTTTAACAGGGGACGATTTAACGACACCGTAACGTAGCAATGTCGCAAGTCTTGCTTCTCCATGATCAACAATAGGAAGTGGATAATCACTTCCTAAGCGAATATTCGCAGCTTCCAGTTCAATTGCTCCGGCTTGCCATGGTGCATGAATCGACTTATTTGATAAGGCGGATAACTCAGGGCAATAGCGTCTAATAAATTTACCTTCAGTATCAAATTTTTGCGATTGAGTAATCGGATTAAAAATCCGGAAATATGGCTGAGCATCACAACCACTCGAAGCTGCCCATTGCCAGCCACCATTATTCGCAGAAAAATCAAAGTCATTGAGCGTATCGGCAAAATAGGCCTCACCCCTGCGCCAGTCAATACCCAAATCTTTAATCAAAAAACAAGCAGCAACCATCCGTAAGCGATTATGCATATAACCCGTAGAGTTCAGTTGGCGCATAGCTGCATCGACAATTGGGTAACCCGTCTTACCGGAGCACCATGCCTGAAAGTGTTTTTCAGCCGTAGCATCTTTATCCCAGACAATCTTGTCATAATCCGGTTTAAATGAAGCGCCACTCGCAAGTCTTGGGTGGTTAGCCAAAATCATAAAATAAAAATCCCGCCAAATGAGTTCAGATAACCAAATCGTTGCCCCCATACTTCCCGCTAGCATTTGCAGATGAGCGTCTCTGACTAATGCCCGAATCGAGATCGTGCCAAAGCGAAGATGGGTTGAGAGATAACTGGGGCCTTTGATAGATGGGAAGTCGCGGCTGATGTGATATTGATGCATCCGTTCGACGAAGTTTTCAAAAGCGATAGATGCTCCAGTCATACCCGGTTGAATAAAGGATTCAATACCAGAAGGACTAAAGCCCATTTGCGAGAGAGTCACTTGCGCTAAGAGCTTTGCGGGAATAGGGGCTAATTGCCCAAAAGATTTTTGATCTAAAAAACAGGAAAAAGGCGCAAGATCAGCGTCACTGAGTTTTTTGAGCCAAGCATTCTTGTAGGGGGTAAAAACTGAATAGACATTACCCTCTTTAGAAAGTACCTCATGTTTTTCAAAGATGACTTGATCTTTATAAGAGGAAAATTCAATACCCAATTTTTGCAGAGAAGCTGCGACAGTATGATCTCGAACCTGAGCGACGGGTTCATAGTCATGGTTGGTATAAACCTCACTCACTTGTAATGTTTTGGCAAGCTCTGGAATAAGGACTTGAGGGTCGCCATGAAGCTGAATCATCCCAGCACTGGGATTCATTTTCAATAGCTCTGAGTGAAGCTCTTGCACAGACTGCCAGATAAAGTCGACTCGACGATCATGTGTAAATCCCTTATCGAGAAGGGGCGTCAAAATAGTCGTATCGTAAACAAAACATAGAAATACCTGATCACAAGCTTTAAGTGCCTGAAAGATTGCTTGTGAGTCGAACAGACGTAAATCACGACGTAGCCAAACTAAACCAAGTTTCATAGATATTTCCGAAAAAGTTGAGTTATATATTGTGCTACGAAAAATAACCCTATGGGACCTAAAGATTTATTTTCTAATGATGTTCCTTCAGAAATAGTGAAATTAGAGATAGAATTACTCTATGGATTTTTTTACAGAAGATGTTTCTCATTTAGCGAATCAGTTATTGATCGCCATGCCCGGCATGTTGGATGACCAATTTGCTGGAACGGTTGTCTATATCTGTGAGCACAATAGTCAAGGCGCAATGGGTCTGGTCGTCAATCGTCCCACCAATATTGATTTAAAAGACTTATTCGACAGAATCGAGCTCAAGCTTGAGACTGCTCCTTTAGAAAATCAACCTGTGTATTTAGGTGGTCCAGTTCAAACTGAGCGTGGTTTTGTTTTGCATCCCCAAGCAGATGATATTCGTTATAGCTCTTCATTAACCGTGCCAGGTGGTTTGGCAATGACAACCTCTAAAGATGTTCTAGAGGCAGTTTCAACCGGCAATGGACCAGATAAATTTTTAATGACCCTTGGGTATGCAGGTTGGTCAGCTGGTCAGCTTGAGGATGAGATCTCGAAAAACGGCTGGTTAAACGTATCGACCCACATTGAGGAGATTAAGAGTATTGTTTTTGATACACCCTATGCAGATCGATATCAACGTGTCATGAGCTTGATGGGTATTGATCCAAGTCACCTCAGCGGTGATGTCGGGCACGCTTAAGCCTACCAATTTAGCGCCATAATTACTGATTATTTTAGATGCACACATTTCTAGCTTTTGATTTTGGTACAAAAAATATTGGAGTTGCCGTGGGCAACTCCATCATGCGTCAAGCACAGCCTTTAAAAACCATTCAACATAAAAATGTAGATGTCGTATTTCAGGTCATTCAAAAGTTGGTGAAAGAGTGGGAAGTCACACATTTTGTCGTTGGTTTGCCAACCCATCCAGATGGTGCAGAACATGAGATGACCCATCGCGCAAAGCGTTTTGGCAATCAGTTAAACGGTAGACTAAACCTACCTGTGCAATGGGTTGATGAGAGATATACATCGGCGGTAGCGGAGAATCACCTGGGTGATATTGATAGTCAGGCGGCGGTATTGATACTTGAGCAGTATTTTCAAGAAACTCCTGATTAGTCAATTATCCTTGTAAATTAGTATTGATAATACTAATTTACAAGGTAAATCATTTGTTAAGGTTACGCTGGGCTTAATGAGTTTTGAGAGACAAAGTACCGATAAATCATAGTTGCCTGCGAACTTAAAGCACATCAATTGACAATGCATATAAGTGCATAAAAGATTTTATAAAATCTGTTATAATAAAATTATCACATAAGAGATCTTATAAAATCTATGGTTTACGATCTACTATCCCCCACTGAAATAGTCTCCCAAATTGGCAAGAACTTACGTCTTACCCGTATTGCTCAAAACATTCGACAAGAAGACCTTGTCACAATGAGTGGAGCAAGTCTACAAGCGATTAAAAATTTGGAGGGTGGGGGTAATGTCGAACTCATGACATTTATCCGGGTATCTAAAGCATTAGGACTTGATCTAGGTATTTGGGAAGCTTGTCAACCTAAACCACAAACACTTGCAGAAATTGAACGAATCGAAATTGCTCGCACTAATTCCTCTAGGATCAGATCCTCAAAATGAGCTCAAAACTTCAAGTAAGCTTAAGATTTAGTGAGTCTACTGCGCCTATATTGATTGGTGAGTGTCTTTGGATACCGAGTGAGAAACGAGTTGCTTTTGAATGGGATCCCGCATTCCTTAATTCTAGGTATGAGCTTTCTCCTATTGTTTTACCCAAAAAAGCTTTAGCATCAAAAGCTCCATTTGAGCCTTTTGATGGTTTACATGGGCTATTTTCAGATTCCATACCTGATGGTTTTGGGTTACGTCTAATGAATCAAGGTCTAGTACGATATGGTCTATCACCAAGCGAAGTCAATCCCCTTCACCGACTTGCCTGGGTCGGACAACATGGAATTGGAGCATTTTGCTATTCACCGGTCATCGATAACCATGACTATAGGGAACTTGCGCAACTTTCTGAAATTTCTCATTATGCAAAATTGGCACAAACAGAGATTCTTGAGGACATCCCTAGGTCCATGATTCAGTCAGGCGGTTCAGCTTTAGGAGCGCGGCCGAAATTTTGGGCTCAGGTATCGAGTGATGGTAAACAAATGATTCTCGGGGATCGTGGTGCAACTCCACAGGGGTTTAGTCCTGTCTTATTAAAGTTTGCTCCCCGCCAAGGCGATCAAAACGAACCATTTTATGAAGCAGCTTGTTTATCATTAGTCTCTAAGTATGGCGTGCCAGCTGCAACGGCACAATTAATAACACAAAGTGATTGTGTGGCATTAGCTGTTCATCGATTCGACCGTTTACCCAACGGAAGAAGAATACATATGCAAAGTGTCGCGGCGTTATTACAGATCAATTTTCGTGTGCCATCACTGGATTACTTAGACCTCGTCAAGCTTTCGGCCAAGTTATCTGGTGCGCCTCAAAAGGAACTTATTTTTAGACTAGCATGCATGAATGTCGCACTGTGTAACCGAGATGATCATGCTAAAAATTTTGCATTTTGTATGGATTCCTCTGGAGTGTGGCAACTATCGCCAGCATTTGACATATCACCGAATCAAGGACCGAATGGTTGGCACACAATGACTGTGGCTGGCGAAGGCCAACGTATCACTAAAGAGCATTTGTTGCACTTTGCAAAGGAAATACAATTATCAGAAGTAATTGCCAAAGATGCAATTGATAAAGCACTTGCGGCGTCTCATGAATTTGAGGTAACTGCGATCAACTTTGGAGCTAGCAAAAGAAGTGTAAAGAAATGGTCGACACAATTAAAAAAAATTGCAAAAGACTTAATATAAGGACTGTCATTGAATGACAAGAGATAAAAAAAGCTGTCACTTAGTTGAAATGACTGAAGAAAAAATCACTCTAAAACAATTGGCTAGTAGCACGAGTCCAAACAAAGATACCAAGCAAAAAGAAAGTATTGATGACTTTATCAGTATTTTGTCAACGAAAACCACACAGTCTGTAAGTATTGAAGAACTAAACGAGATGATTGCTCATGGATGGAGTCTCCAAGAGAAATGATATCGAGCAACAAATCTAAGCTGGGTTAAAGTCCTCACCCGCTAAATATCAAAAAGCAATGCAAAGCCAGCATCAGAAAAAATGCTATGTTATTGTAATTACATCACCAACAAAGATTTGTCGACAAATGACTGCAAATATTCCTGACGAAATCCCCTCATCGCTGCCCGATGCTGAAAAACTCTACGCGAACCTCTTAGAGCAGGTGCGCTCAGCCAAAGTCAGAAAACCTAGTCTACAAGTTGTTGGACTTGCCAGTGGCGGAGCCTGGATTGCCAAACGTATCGCCAAAGACCTGAATCTAGAAACTTTTGGCGTTATTAATGTAAGCTTTCACCGAGATGATTATGCGGAAAAAGGCACCAAGGCCTTAAACACAGAAGAAGGATTATCTACAAGCCTTCCATTTGACGTTGATGGGGCCCATATCATCCTAATTGATGATGTTCTAGATACAGGAAGAACAGTCCGAGCAGCCCTGAACGAGATCTTTGATTACGGCAGACCTGCCAAAGTTGAGCTTGCCGTACTTGCAGATCGTTATAGAAGAGAGCTCCCGGTAGAAGCCTCTTTTAGGGGGGCAAGGGTAGATTTAGCCCAAAATCAAATCTTAGTGCTCGAGCAACTTCCTGACGGAAGATTTGATTTCAACACAGAGAACAAACATCACCCCAGTAGTGTGGTTTAAAAAGAACCTCATGGTAGAAGAGAGTTAACTAAAGACAACTCAGTCATTTTGAGAAAATTGACGAGTAAACATGACGGCATTGCGGAGATTAATTCTATTTAATCCGCAAAAAGTGCGGAGAATAGTGGACTTTACGGCGTATTCCTAATATAATCTCCGCATGAATAGCGGAGATAAAAATTATATTTGGCAAAATCCCCAATGGCCCCATTGGGAATACGACCTCAAACAACTCACCAGTTTATTGACCCAGGTTTACCAAGCCCAGGGTCGACTAATCGGGAGCTTACATCATGTGGGAGTTCATTTACGCGATCAAGAGTCCTTACGAGTATTCACTGAGGATGTACTCAAAACGAGTGAGATTGAGGGTGAAAAATTGGATCCAGACTCTGTTCGCTCATCTGTTGCCAGAAGATTGGGCATCGATATTGGAGCCTTAGCACCATCTGACCGACACATTGATGGCGTAGTGGATATGGTGCTAGAAGCCACCCAACACCATCAGGTAAATTTGACTCAGGAGCGACTCTTTGCATGGCATGCAGCTCTTTTTCCAACAGGCTATAGCGGCTTATCCAAAATATTAGTTGGAACTTGGCGCGATGATGCTTTAGGACCTATGCAAGTTGTTTCGGGTCCTATCAATCGACAAAAAGTTCATTTTGAAGCGCCGCCAGCGCAACAGTTACCACCAGAAATGGAGCAATTTCTCCTTTGGTTCAATGTGGATCAGCAGGATGATCCGATCATTAAAGCAGGCTTAGCCCACCTCTGGTTTGTGACACTACATCCATTTGATGATGGTAATGGACGTATTGCTCGAGCGATTGGCGATATGGCATTAGCAAGATCTGACGGATCATCGCAGCGTTTTTATAGCTTATCCGCACAAATTGGACGTGATCGTAAAAATTATTACGAGCTACTTGAGCAAACACAAAAGGGAACACTCGAGGTGACAAAGTGGCTCAGTTGGTTTTTAAGTAGCATGTTATCTGCTATCCAGGCCGCAGAAGCAGCACTCGCTTGTACACTAGTCAAGGCGAATTTCTGGCAACGCTGGTCTGGTACACCAATGAACGAGCGGCAAATCAAATTGCTAAATAAAATGCTCGATGGATTTGAAGGAAAACTTACCAGTAGTAAATGGGCCATTATTGCCAAGTGCTCACCTGATACCGCTTTACGAGATATCAGTGAACTTCTGGAGCATGGAGTACTGGTCAAATCAGACTCTGGAGGACGAAGTACAAGTTATGAACTGCAGTTGAACTTGAACAAGATGATGAACTAACAAGTGTTGTTTAAAAAAACGAGATTGATTCAAATAAGTCGTAAAATATAACAATAATTGAGATTAACATCCACTAAAGGTCAAACGCTTCAATGCCCATATTCTCCTGTGAGCTGCAACTCAACTCAGACCAACAATTACGGCATTTACTCTCATTAGAAGGTTTACCCAAAGATACCCTCCTCCAGATTTTAGACACTGCAAAGCAGTTTGTGAGTGTCACTAATCCAGACCGAGAAGTAAAAAAAGTACCATTACTTAGAGGTAAAAGCGTTTTTAACCTCTTTTTTGAAAACTCCACTAGAACAAGAACCACTTTTGAAATTGCTGCGAATCGACTCTCAGCAGACGTCATTAACTTAGATATCCAAACATCTTCCACCTCGAAAGGCGAAAGCCTTTTAGACACCATTGATAATCTGGTCGCGATGCAGGCTGATATCTTTGTGGTCAGACATAAGACGACAGGAGCCCCAGCAGAGATTGCCGCACATTTACCCGAATATGTTCACGTGATCAATGCTGGAGATGGCACCAACCAACACCCCACCCAAGGGCTTTTAGATCTCTTTACGATGCGCCACTTTAAGAAAGACTTTGTAAACCTCAAAGTCGCGATTATTGGTGATGTCATCCATAGTCGAGTCGCAAAATCCAACATCTATGGTCTAGCAACCCTCGGTTGTAAAGATATCCGTGTCATCGGACCAGAAAGTCTTCTCCCCAGCAATTTAGATATGCAGGGTGTGAGAGTGTTTCATAACATTGCTAAAGGAATTGAAGGGGCGGACGTAGTAATGACGCTTCGAATCCAAAAAGAGCGCATGGAGCAAGGACAAGTACCAGAAGGTGAAGCATTCTTTAAAGAATGGGGACTTACCCCTGAGAGATTAGCTTTAGCCGATAAAAAAGCGATTGTGATGCATCCAGGCCCCATGAATCGAGGAATTGAGATTGCAAGTGAGGTGGCAGACGGACCACAATCAGTGATTCTTAAACAAGTGACCTTCGGTATTGCCGTGCGTATGGCAGTGATGTCGATCGTTGCCGGCAACTAAATTCGATTGTAAAAAAAATAAGTTATACTCAAAACATGTAAATCTAAAAAAGATTTAATTGTGGAGTATTTGATACCAATTGCCTTGACGGCATTACTCATTTTTTCTGTTTTGACGAGTGTCCATCAAGCAGAAAAAATTGCTCACCATTTAGGAGAGCCTTTTGGCGCTCTAGTTTTGGCTGTGAGTGTGACGATTATCGAAGTTGCCTTAATTATTTCCATGATGTTGACAGGTAAACCAGGAAGTGATTTGGTGGCAAGAGATACGGTGTTTTCTGCGGTCATGATTGTGATGAACGGCTTAGTAGGTGTATCCATCTTTTTAGGGTGTTTAAAACATCATGAACTCTCTTTTAGAGTTGAGGGTGCTAATCCAGCATTAACTGTCATTTGTGCATTAGCAACCTTAACGATGGTATTGCCTGTATATACGACTACTACACCAGGAATAGATTACTCTCAAAGCCAGTTAATTTTTGTCGGAATTGCTTCATTAGTGCTGTATGGCATCTTTGTATTTGTACAAACAGTTCGACATACTGATTACTTTTTACCCATTGAGCCCCTTAAACAAGAAGCAATTGAAGAAGTTCATCATCATGAATCTCAAAAGTCCATCAATATTTGGTTGACTGTATTGTTTTTGGTGATTTCTCTGATTGCTGTAGTTGGTTTAGCCAAGCTCCTCAGCCCAAGTCTTGAAGCTGGAATCGAAGCAATTGGTGCTCCTAAAACTTTATTAGGGATTGTGATTGCGGCATTAGTACTTTTGCCAGAAGGCATTACTGCAATTAAATTAGCCCTACAAAATAAACTTCAAATCAGCCTGAATTTAACTTTGGGATCAGCGATTGCTAGTATTGGACTTACTATTCCAGCTGTAGCGGTTATTTCTATTTGGTTTAACTTGCCATTGAGCTTAGGCATCAGTTCAGTCAGTCAGGTTTTACTTCTTCTGACAATGATTGTTGGTATCATGAACTTAGCTACCGGCAGAGCTAGTTTGTTAGCCGGCATCGTCCAATTGGTTATATTCTTTAGTTATTTGTTCCTAACCCTAGTTCCATAGTACGTTATTCTAATTATTTAAAAAAATATATAATCTAAAATTTATGTCTATATTAATACCTGTAATACTTTCTGGTGGTGCTGGCAGTCGGTTATGGCCTGTTTCACGCGAGGGTCATCCTAAGCCCTTTATGAAACTAGCCGATGGTCAAACTTTGTTAGAGAAAACCTATCGTCGTGCAGCTTCCATTCCAAATGTATATACCGAGAATGGCAAAGCTAAGCTGTTAACTGTGACGAATCGAGATTACTATTTTATGAGTCGTGATGAGCTAGAAAAAGCTAATGCAACGGGTACTTTTTTATTGGAGCCTTTTGGAAGAAACACAGCACCTGCTATTGCTTTAGCTGCTCATAAAATTCAAGCTAAGTTTGGACCTGAGGCATTAATGTTGGTTTTAGCTGCTGATCATTTGATTTTGGATGATGTTGCATTTGGGAAGGCCGTTCATCAAGCCACAGAATTGGCTAGTGCGCCACATCATTTATTAGTAACATTCGGCATATTACCCACTGGTCCTGAAACACGGTTTGGATATGTTGAATCGGCTGAAAAAATAGCAAATGGACTTAGGGTTAAGGCATTTATTGAAAAGCCAGATTCAAAAACAGCGGGGACTTATCTTGATGCGGGCAATTATTTCTGGAACTCAGGAATGTTTTGCTTTAGTGCAGGACAGTTCTTAAAACAATTAGTGTTATGCGCTCCTGAAGTTGCTAAACCTACCCAGGTTTGTTGGGATGCCATGTCCATTGACGGCATCAAAGAAATGACTATGATTGAAATACCAGAGGTCTTATTTAAGGAAGTTCCAGATATTTCTGTGGATTACGCTGTAATGGAAAAGTCTTCTGAAGTTGCGGTTGTTCCCGGTGATTTTGGCTGGAGTGATATTGGTTCTTGGGGTGCTATTCGGGATCTTTTTCATCCCAACGAAGATAATAACCGAGCTTCAGGAGATGCAATATTTGTTAAATCAGCTAATACTTTTGTGCAGTCTGAAGATCGAATAGTAGCAACGGTTGGCGTTCAAAATCTAATGATTATTGACACTAAGGATGCACTTTTAGTTGCAAATACAGAGCATACCCAAGAGGTTAAGACGGTAGTTAACATTTTAAAACAAAGAAACCATGATTCTTACAAGCTGCATAGCACAGTTTCTAGACCGTGGGGCACTTATACAGTATTAGAGGATCATCCTGGATTTAAAATTAAACGCATTGAGGTAAGACCTGGGGGAAAGTTGAGTTTACAAATGCACTATCATCGTAGCGAGCATTGGATAGTTGTTAAGGGTGAGGCTCATATTGTTAATGGAGAAACTAATATAACTTTATTAGCTAATCAATCCACATATATTCCAGCCGGCCATAAACATCGTTTAGAAAATCGAGTAGAAGAAGACCTGGTAATGATTGAAGTTCAGTTTGGCTCCTATCTTGGCGAAGACGATATCGTAAGGTTTGAAGATACATATGGAAGAGTTTAAGAAAGATGCTTAATAACATTTTTTTTAACGATCTTTTTGATGGGTTTAGTGCTTGGAAGAAATGGTATATTTTAGGTACCCAATCGATCAGATCGAGGTATGCAAGATCTAAGCTAGGGCAATTCTGGCCTTCGCTTTCTTACTTCGTAACAGTATTAAGTTTGGGACTTGTGTATGCTTACCTATGGAATGAACCAATCAGAAAATTTTTACCATATTTATCCATCAGCCATGTATTTTGGACGGTAATCTCTGGATCTGTATTGGAAGGTTGTAGTGTGTTCATAGATTCACAGTCTTTAGTAAAAACTGAATATTATCCAAGGAGTATGTTTGTATTTAGTCTTTTGGCAAGACAACTTACATACTTTTTGCATAATTTTGTAGTTTTGATTCCATTACTTATTCTATTTCCGGATAGAGTTACTTGGTGGATTCTTCTAGCTATTCCTGGGTTTTTTCTAGTAGTTATAAATTGTTATTGGATGGCTTTGGCGGTTGGATTTTTATGCGCGCGGTTTAGGGATTTACCAAATGTGATTTCCTCCATAATGCAAATTCTATATTTTGTCACTCCTGTTATGTGGGAAGGGGAAAGAATTCGCAACCCACATTTAAAAATGCTTCTTACGGAATTAAACCCGTTCGCTAGTCTTTTGGCAATTGTTAGAGACCCGTTTATTGGGATACAACCTTCCACACTGCAATATTTTGTTGTCGCAATCTGGACAATCATGGGTTACATATTTGCAGTTTATCTTTTTAAGCATTCAAGTCGTCGTTTATCATATTGGTTGTAAAAAATGGCATATCTCAAACTTCAAAATGTTAGTGTCGAATTTCCTGTTTATAACAGCGTGGCAAGATCACTTAGGCATACTCTATTTAAAACAGTAGGAGGCACTGTTGCAGCCCATAACAAAATAGTTATTGTTAAGGCCTTAGATAATATTTCAATAGAATTAAATGAAGGAGATAGGTTTGGTCTTATTGGGCACAATGGCGCAGGTAAAACGACATTACTGAGAGTGTTTTCTGGAGGATATTTTCCAACTTCTGGCAAGATTGAGGTCAATGGATTTAGGTCTGCACTCACTGATATTAATATGGGATTAGATGCTGAGTTAACAGGCTACAGCAATATTGTAAATAAGTTGGTTTTAATGGGGCTTGGATTCGAAGAAGCAAGAGCTAAAATCCAAGAAATTGAGGATTTTTCTGAGTTAGGCGACTATCTTTCTTTGCCAATGAGAACTTATTCAACAGGCATGTATTTGAGATTAGCATTTGCAATCGCTACATCAATAATCCCTGATATTTTGATCTTAGATGAAATGATTGGTGCAGGTGATGCACATTTTATAGAAAAAGCAAAAAATAGAACTGATGAATTTTTAGATAAAACAAAGATTATGATTATTTCTTCACATGACCTTGATTTAGTTAGGCGTTATTGTAATCAGGTGATGTGGTTGCAAGAAGGTAAGGTCAGAGAATTAGGCCCTTCTGATGAGGTTATCAGTAAATATTTAAAGACTACGACATGATAAAGGTTAAAAAAATAGTGTTGGTGGGCGGTGGTGGATATGCTACTGAAGTAGCAGATTACCTGTTTAAAGATTATAAATTAAGAGGTGGACCTGAAATTTTAGGATTTACTGAGGATTTTACCCAAAATCCTGAGCTAAATAACCTTCCTTATTTAGGAAAATTAAAAGATATTGCGCCTGATCCAGAATTGGGATTCATTGTAACAAGTGGGACTCCTAGGTTTAGAGAAGAATCCATACAAATGATAGAAAAATATGGTGGAAGACTAACTTCTTATATTCATCATACGGCAGTAATTGCAACGGATGCTGTTATTAAAGAAGGATCAATAGTTTGTCCTTTTTCTATTGTAAACAGTGGTGCTATTGTTGGGCGAGGTGTTTCGCTTAATGTTCACACAACTATTGGACACGGTGCTTTTGTGGGAGATTTCTCAGTAATTTCCCCTTATTCAGCACTAAATGGTTGGTCAAAGATTGGGGCCAAGTGTTTTCTTGGAACGAGAGCAACCATATTTCCTAAGGTAAAAATTGGAAATCAATGCACCGTTGACAGTCACTCATTTGTTAAGTTAGATGTTGAAGATAGAATGTTTATTTCGGTTCGTGGCCGGTATTGTATTGTTAAAAATAGATTGGAATAAAAAATGAAAAATAAAAAAAAATTAATTGAGGCATTTAGTGCCGCACTAGGACTTCCGGAGTCCAAAATTACAGAAGACTTGGCATATAATGCCCTACCTGAATGGGATTCGATTGCTCACATGTCCTTAGTTAGTGAGTTAGAAAAAGTGTACGACATTATGTTAGACACGGATGATATTCTAGGAATGAGTTCTTTTGCTGAAGCAAAAAAAATAATCCAAAAATATGGTGTTGAATTTGAATGAGTATTCTTCAACTGCAAGGAAAAGTGTGCTTAATTACTGGTGCGTCAAAAGGAATTGGTTTTTCCTCGGCTAAAATTCTAGCACTTCATGGGGCAAGCGTTATTTTAGTTGGCAGAAACAAAGATTTACTTGAATCAAATGTAAATGCGATTAACAATGAAATTAACTCTTGTATTGCAATGTCATACCCTTGCGACATTACAAGTGAACACGAGGTTAAAGTTCTCTTTCAATGGGTATTTAAAACCTTTAAGAGGTTAGATGTTTTGGTTGCCAATGCTGGCATTCTTGAAGATTCCTTAATTGGCATGACAACTAAGGAGCAAATAGAGAGAGTATTTGCAGTTAATACTTTTGGGCTTATATATTGCGCCCAATATGCCTGTAGGCTTATGAGTCGCAATAAGTTTGGAAGTATTATTAACATTTCTTCCATTATTGCGACAAACGGAAATGCTGGACAAACAGTTTATGGAGGAAGTAAGGCTGCTGTTCTGGGTATCACAAAATCTTTAGCAAAAGAGTTGGCTAACCAAAATATTCGAGTAAATGCTATAGCCCCAGGTTTTATAGACACAGATATGACTCGTTCAATTCCATTGGAGAAATATGAAGAGCGTTTATCTAGCATATCTATGGGAAGAGTAGGTACTCCGGAGGATGTTGCTGGCGTAGTATTATTTTTAGCCAGCAATCTATCCAACTATATTACTGGTCAAACTATCGGTGTTGATGGTGGAATGCTAATTTAATAATGAATAATAATTTTTGGGATCTTGAAAAGCATGGAGAGCAAATAGCAATATTTAGCCATGATTATTCGCCTATTAATTATTCGAATTTAGCTATTATGGCGGATAGTCGAACTGTAAATCTCAGCAAAGGAAAACTATTTGTTCTAGAGTGTTCGAATAACTTAAATACGGTACTTGTATATCTAGGGGCTTTGCGAAAGGGCGCAATTCCATTGATGGTGAATTCATCAACAGATAAAAATATATTAAATGAGTTATATGAACATTTTGAGATAGAGGATATTTATGACTCTTTAAATGACATTTGGATTGAAAAAAAACCTAAAATAAATGTAATATTTAAACCTCACTTAAGTCTAGGATTATTGTTAACTACTTCAGGAAGTACTGGGTCCCCAAAGTTAGTAAGACTAAGCCTTGAAAATTTGAGTTCAAATGCGATAAGTATTGCTTCGTATCTGTATCTTGATAATAAAGAAGTATGTATAACCTCTTTGCCTTTAAGCTATTCCTATGGATTATCAATACTTAATAGTCATTTATTAGTTGGTGGCAAAATTGTTCTAACTGAAAATGGTGTTACATCACCCCTATTTTGGGAGTTATTTAAGAAATTTGGCGTCACTAGCCTATCTGGAGTACCAGCAACTTGGAGAATTTTGCGTAAGATGCGATTCGAAAAAATGTTATTACCTTCTTTAAAAACAATTACTCAGGCTGGGGGGAGATTGGAAGCTGAAGAAATAAGTTGGCTCAATGAGATAAGTAAGCCGATTTCCAGAAATGTGTTTGTGATGTATGGTCAAACAGAAGCAACTGCTAGAATCTCGTACCTTCCTATCGAATACATAGAAAAAAAATTAGGAAGTATTGGTAGGGCAATACCTGGAGGCTCCCTTTCTATACAAGATGATAAGGGATCAGTGCTTCTTCCTGGAGTTGAGGGGGAGTTGGTATATGAGGGACCAAATGTCATGCTTGGATATGCATTTGATAAAAATGATCTTATGCTAGGTAAGAATGTATTTATGCTAAAAACTGGTGATTTAGCTAAATGTGACGAAGATGGATTTTTCTGGATTACGGGTAGGCTTAGTAGGTTTATTAAATTGTTTGGCAATCGATTTGCACTCGATGATGTAGAAAGATATATTAATACGTTAGGTATTGAGTCAGCTGTCACGGGGGATGATGATTGTTTAATGGTTGCAATTGCTGGATCTCAAAAAGATGCTAATGATTTAGAGTTGCAACTATCTACAAGATATAAAGTTCATAAAAGTGCTATCAAGGTAGTAGTAAGTGAGATCCCTAGAAATGAGTCCGGTAAGATTTTATATTTAGATTTAAAGAATAAAATTAAAAAAATAATTATGAAAGAATCTGGCAATGCTGACTGATGAGTTCCTAAATTGGCCAATTTATTCCTTTTTAAAGGAAGAGAAAAGGACAAGGCTGGAGGAGCTATTACATTCTTTAACAATTCATCACAATATGTCCTGTGATTTATACAAAAACTTGTTAATAGCTCGTGATATAAAAATTGAAAATAAATTTTCACTAGAAAACGTTCCTTTCTTTCCAGTAAGATTATTTAAGCTATTTCATATCCAAAGTATTAACTCTAAAGATGTTTTTAAGGTTTTAACTTCTTCCGGCACAACGGGCCAAGTCCCCTCCAAGATTTTTTTAGATAAAGAAACTTCCAATTTTCAGACGCATGCTCTAGTAAAAATTGTTCAAGAGTTTTTGGGTAAAAATCGACTCCCAATGCTTATTATTGACCACCCAAATGTCATTAAGGACAGAAATAATTTTTCTGCAAGAGGTGCTGGAATTCTTGGGCTATCCAATTTTGGCAGAGAGCATGTATATGCATTAAAAGAGGATATGTCTTTAAATATTGATGAAGTTAATGATTTTTGTGAAAGACATAAAAATACAAATACTTTTGTGTTTGGCTTTACTTTCATAATATGGCAAAACTTTCTTTTGGAACTAGAGCGACTCAACTTAAGATTAAACCTCCAAAACTCTATTTTTCTTCACAGTGGTGGATGGAAAAAACTCCAAGATATAGCTGTTGATAATTTGACTTTTAAGGAAAGGTTAAATAAGGTTTGTGGAGTTAAAAAGATTCATAATTTTTATGGAATGGTAGAGCAAGTTGGATCTATTTTTGTTGAGTGTAATCAGGGCTATTTGCACACACCTGCCTTTGCTGATATTTTAATTAGAGATCCTTTAGATTGGTCCATTAAACCTAACGGAGAGATGGGAGTTGTTCAAGTTTTATCTTGCATACCTAAAAGTTATCCGGGGCACAGTCTTTTAACTGAAGATTTAGGAACAATTCATGGAGAAGATAATTGTGAATGTGGGCGATTAGGTAAATATTTTGAAATTCATGGAAGAATTCCTCGAGCAGAGCTTAGAGGATGTAGTGACACTCAAGTCAGCCCGACAAAATAAGAGGATAAAGTTAATTTAGTCATGAGCAACAATTCATTAAGTATATTTATAACATCTACTGAAGAAGTGATTCTTGACCAAAAGAATTTAAGACCTTTCGGAGACGTACAGTTTTTATTTGCTCAATTTTTATCTCGAGAATTGACTTCACCTTTAGTTGCGAGAAAATTTCCTGAACTTGCTGCATTAGGTTTTTGGCTTAGACCAGCTAATTTAAAAAAAATTATTGGAAAGCATAATTTAAATTTAGATGTAAATCTCTTTGTACCTCGAGGATTAGTATTTCATATTGCACCATCTAATGTCGATACTATATTTGTATATTCATGGTTCATATCTCTACTTTGTGGCAATAGAAATTTAATAAGGATTTCGGAGAAGGTTAATCCTCAAAACAATTTATTATTAGATATCATTGTCAAGACTCTTTTAAAACCAGAGTTTAAAGAAATTGCCAACTCCATTCAGATAATAAGCTATGGTCATGATGATGACATAAGCAAGGATTTGTCTTTAAAAACTGATGTCAGAGTTGTTTGGGGGGGAGATAGCACTATTAACCATTTTAGAAGCTTTCAAATACCACCTCATGGGACAGAGTTATGCTTTTCGAATAAATTCTCCCTATGTATCATTGACTCGGATAAATTAAATCAGTTATCACAGGAGCAGTTGTTGAAGTTATCAAAAGGATTCTACAACGATTCATATTGGTTTGGGCAAATGGCATGCTCATCTCCAAGATTAATATTGTGGAGAGGGCGTGGCGAAAATTTAGATATTGCGCGCGAAAAATTTTGGAGAGTTTTTGAAGAGGTGCTTAATAAAAAGAGAAATTTCTTTGATACTGCTGACTTCGTTAATAAAGAAATATCAGTCGATTCCTTAGCATTCAAGCAAAAAGTAAAAATCAGTTCAAAAGATAATCGACTAACAAAAATTTGGCTTGATAAACCTGAGGTCTATATCAACGATCATTGTGGGCTAGGACTATTTCATGAAAGTAAAATTACTCATTTAAGTGATTTATCTTCACTATTAAGTAGATCAATCCAAACTGTTAGTTATTTTGGATTAAGTCGTGAAGAAGTCTTTCATTATGTCAAAGAACATTTACCAGTTGGTATTGACAGGTTTTGTGAGGTCGGGCATGCATTAGATTTTGGCAGCATCTGGGATGGCTTAGATTTGTTCAGATCTTTTTTAAGACAAATTGACTTTAAATAATGAAAGAAACTGACATATGGTTCATGGGAGCATAAAACTTGCCTTGATTCTTCCTGAATTATATAGTGGGGGGACCTTACGTGGAGCAAAAAATATTGCCAGAATGTTGATGCTAGGATCTATAACTGCAGGAGTTAAATTAGAATTAAGTTTTGGCCACCTAGATGATTCCTCCCTTTACCAAGATGCAGACTTTGAGGATTTAAAAGAATTAGGTATAAAAATCAGACCGTTCAAGAGGGAAGTCATTTCGAGTACCCATATAGATATAGTATTTGATTACTTAAAAAAAACATCACAAGGAAAAAAGGCAGACACCTACTGGAGTTTTAACGATGGCATAAGTAATTTCGAGGATTGTGATTTTTGGATTATTGTGTCTGATAGATTACAACATTCTATTCCCCCTCATAGGCCTTTTGCAGTAATTGTTTATGATTATATTCAACGGTATGTACCTGAAATATTTGGATTAACCCCTAATACTGATGGAAATTGGATGCAATATGATGCCTATGCAAAAGCCACTCGAGGGGCTCAATTTGTAATTTGCACAACTAATCAAACTCGTTTGGATTGTATTAATTATGCGGGCGTTAATCATGAAAGAGTTTTTAAATTTCCAATGGAGTTCGATTCATTAAATGTTCAATCTAAACCATTAGTTAAAGACATTGAGTTGCCACCTTATCTCTTATGGACAACAAATTCAACTCAACATAAAAACCATATTAACGTCATACTTGGATTAGAGTACTATTTTAAAAATTATCCTGAATCAAAACTTAATATATATATGACAGGAATTTATACTAATTTATTTACAACTAAAGAAGACTTAGATAAACATTATTTTGATGAATATCCTAGAAGAGTTCGGCAGACAATTGCAAGTTGTCCACAGGTTAAAAAAAGATTAAAAATCTGGGGTAATTTAAGCGACGAAATATATTTAGAAAAATTAACAAATGCATATGGAATACTTCATGGGGCTCTTTATGATAATGGCACATACTCAATAGTAGAAGGAGCATGGTTTGGTGTTCCTTCTATTTCAAGTGACTATCCTGCAATAAGGGAGTCATGCGAAAATTTTTCATTAAAACCAGTTTTATTTAATCCAAGAAATCCTAAAGATTTAGCTAAATCTCTTCAGGAGTTTGAAAAAAACTATTCTCAAATACGTGCTTCATTGCCGCATCAAGAGATACTCATTGAAAGAACTTTTTCAAAAATGGCTGATAAATATTGGGATTCTTTTATGACAGCTTATCAAGTAACACGAGATAAAAATAATGAAAAATAATTTGCCTGCATTTTTTGAAATTGTTTTTTTAGGTCTCAATCCCGTGGAGCATAAAAGTGAAGGTTTGATTGTTTTATTGTCGGACAATATAAATGCACTTCAGAAACAGGGTATTTTGGTGCGAATACATACAACTGGCCGACATATTAAATCTATAAAAAGAGTCTTAAGTGGAAACAATGTAGATATTCAGAAAGTAAAGTTTGCGGTTTATAAAGTTGAAGCAATTACCTTAATCCTTATCCACTTCCTGATGCATAGAGGACGTTCAAAAGTCTATGACCAACAAAGTGGAATTCTAAAACATATAAAAAATAAATTAACAGGTGCTTTCAAGATTGTAATACCGAGTATTTTTACTTGGAGTCTTGACTTAAGTCCGTTTAATATTTGGTTTAAAGTGCCCTTGAATTTGGGTGTAATAATAATTTTAATTTGTATTGTTTTTTTTGTGGGTTTAATTTTTTTATTACTACTTTTATTTATTAAACTTGGATTACGTTTAATAAATAAAATACAAGGTTTTAAATTTGTAAATAGAAAAAGTATGCCAAAAGATCTTTTGGGGCTATTGAAAAAAATATACAATGCGAAAAATAGACTTATACAATATTTACAGTGGCAAGTATATACTAAGGAGCAAATAAGATTTGCAAAAAAAATTAATACAAATAAAGATATTAAGAAATTATTTTTCTTTACGGCTTTTGATGGATTCGTTGTATCTCATTTCAAGGGCTCTTCATTAGTTACATTACCAGACTTTATTACGCTAGTTTATCCACTTCGTTTTATTGCTGCTCATAATAAAGATACTCTTGAGGGAATGAGACTTTCTATAAAAAGTGCTAAGGCAGTGATTTGTTATTCAGAGTTTGTAAAAACAGAGCAACTACATAAATTTTTTCCGAAAGAAGTTGAGAATCAAAGAGTCGAAGTAATACCTCAGGGATATTTTCCGACCTTGGAAACAAGTCATCAGAAAAAAGAAGAAGCCGGAAAAAAGTTAAATGAAAAAAGATCTTTCATAATCAATCCTTTTAAGTCTCTTCTATTAGCTCCACCAGTAGTGGACTTCACTCAATTTAACTTTCTTTTGTACCCAACGATTGATAGACCTCATAAAAACACCTTAATTTTAGTAAAAGCTTTTAGTAAACTACTAAGAGAATGTAATTTCAATATCAAATTAATTTTAACAACCCCCCACCCCTCAAAAGATGTAGAACAATTTATACTTGAACAACGACTTCAATATGATGTTATCTTTATGCCATCGGTAGATTTAGAGACATTAGATTTGCTTTGTGAGAAATCATCTTTGGTCGTTCATCCAAGTCTTGCTGAGGGAGGAGATGTCTTCAACTTTTCTCGAGCAGCCTCAACTAAAACCCCAGCACTATTGGCGGATGTTCAGGTAGTTAGAGAAATGTTTGAAAGAGAGGGACTATCAAAATGTGATTACGATGATTGGGTTTTCGATCCGGTAGATATGGATTCACTTTTCCAAAAAATTAAAAAAATTCTTCTAAATCCTGAGGAAGTTATTGAAAAACAATATTTTTATTCTAAGAAGTTATCAAGATATAGTTTTGATGATATGGCTAGAAGATATTTGAAACTTTATGAAAGTATATGAGATGATTAAAAAATTACCTGTTTATGAACCCGTATTGGGATCTTCTTCGAAGGAAAATGTTATTAAATGCTTAGACACTAATTGGATATCTTCAAGAGGCGAATTTATTGAAAAATTTGAAGATGCATTTTCTAAAAAAGTGGGTAGTAAATACGCTTTAACTGTCTCTAATGGCACTGTTGCCCTCCATTTAGCTTTATTGGCGCTAGACATTGGACCTGGGGACGAGGTAATTGTTCCAACCTTAACATATATTGCTTCAGTAAATGTAATTAAATATGTTGGTGCAACCCCCGTTTTTGTAGATTCGTTATCAGATACCTGGCAAGTAAGCCCAGAAGATGTTAAATCTAAAATCACGAATAAAACAAAAGCAATTATAGTAGTTCATTTATATGGCCACCCCTCAGATACTCACACTATAGTTGATATTGCAAATAAAAATAATCTCAAAGTTATAGAGGATTGTGCAGAAGCATTCGGATCCTATATTTTTAATGAGCATGTAGGAAATAAAGGGCATATTTCAACTTATAGCTTTTTTGGAAATAAAACAATTACTACGGGCGAGGGGGGTATGGTAACAACTAATGATCCTATACTCTGCCGGAAGGTAAAGAAGCTCAAGGGTCAAGGTTTGGCTGATACAAGGGAATATTGGCATGATATTGTGGGTTATAACTATAGAATGACAAATATTTGCGCAGCAATTGGATTAGGTCAACTGGAATTGGCTGATGAATTTCTGAGAAGAAAAAGAGAGATTGCTACTCAAGTTAAAAGCGAAATTCACGATCTGCCATTGGAAATGTTGTGGGAAAAACATGAAATGATTAATTCATTTTGGATGATTACGATTGCAACTAAGGATCCAAAAGATAGGGATCCCCTCAGAACTTTTTTGAAAGAAAGAGGCATTGAAACTAGACCTTCTTTTTATCCAGCCCATACAATGCCAATGTATTTAGATAAAAATGCGGAACAGTTTCCTATTGCCAGCTCATTGTCATTGAGGGGGATTAATTTGCCCAGCTCCCCAGCACTTACTGATGATGACGTTGAATACCTTACTAATCATATTAAAAATTATTTTAAATATGATTAATTTGTCTCTATTTAAAAAAGAATAATCGTGAATAAATATTATGGTCAATTCCAACCACCAGTTGATGAGCTATTGCATAAAAGATATTTTCCACAAAATGTAACAAAAGGAGTTTTTATGGAATGTGGAGCTTGTGGAGGAAAGTCAGAGAGTAGTTGTTTATTCTTTGAGGAAACACTTGGCTGGCAGGGAGTTAACATTGAGCCATCCCCCCCAAACTTTGCAAACTTAATACAAAATAGACCTGAAAGTATAAATTTACAAGTTGGGCTGTCTAATTTCGATGGTAAATCTAAATTTTTACATGCCATCCATCCAAACCCTGAGCAAGAATTTGGTAATGGATCAATTCAACATAATTCCCAACATTTTCAACAGCTGTCTGATATGGGGTGCACCTTCAAAGAGTATGAAATTGAAGTCATAACATGGAAAACATTAATATCACGATTAGAAATTGAGTATGTGGATATTTTTGTTTTAGATGTAGAAGGACATGAGTTAGCCGTTTTAGATGGAATGGAAAACTCTAAAGTATTTCCTGACATAATTTGTATTGAGGTCGGACACCAAAACTTCAGTGTTATCAGAAAAAAACTAGATGATTATGGATATGTTTTTGATTTTATTTCTCATACAAACGCCTTTTTTGTAAAAAAAGAAGTTTCAGATTTTTCTTCTTAGAAAAATGGAGTTTTTTAATTTCGATAACAAAATGTACGTTGAATATATGGTTAATAAACTACAGGACAACCTTTCACCCATAAATGAAAATTTACTTTTAATTGACGCTAATATCCATAAATTGAATCAACAAATAGAGGTTTTAGAAAGAAGGCTTGAAAATGTTTACTATGCCTTGGAAAATAAAAAATTATTTAAAAAACTATTTTGATTAGTTACAAAAAGGAATATATGAAAAAAGTTATCATTACCGGAATAACCGGACAAGATGGAGCATACCTTACAGAACTCTTGTTAAATAAAGGTTATGAAGTGTATGGA
The DNA here is from genome assembly GCF_027944005.1 of Polynucleobacter sp. SHI8. Classification (NCBI taxonomy): domain Bacteria; kingdom Pseudomonadati; phylum Pseudomonadota; class Betaproteobacteria; order Burkholderiales; family Burkholderiaceae; genus Polynucleobacter; species Polynucleobacter sp. SHI8. Next base: position 281,583 of record NZ_AP027204.1, read on the forward strand.
ACATTTAGAAGGACAAGTTCGGTAAACTTTTGGCGCTTAGAAGAATTAAAGGTAAATGATAATCCTAGACTGCATTTGGTTGAGTATGATTTAACCGATTTGGGATCAACTATTTCATTGGTTCAAAAAATTCAGCCAGATGAAATTTATAATCTTGCAGCTCAAAGTTTTGTAGGGGTATCTTTTGAGCAACCAACAACAACAGCGCAGATAACAGGTATTGGCCCATTGAATTTATTAGAAGCAATTCGCTTAATTAATCCCAAAATACGTTTTTATCAAGCATCCACCTCAGAAATGTTTGGTAAAGTCCAAGAAATCCCTCAAAAAGAATCTACTCCTTTCTATCCAAGAAGTCCATATGGAGTTGCTAAGTTATATGCCCATTGGATGACTATCAACTATCGTGAGAGTTATGATATATTTGGATGTAGTGGAATACTCTTCAACCATGAAAGCCCATTACGTGGACAGGAGTTTGTAACCCGAAAAATCTCAGATTCAGTTGCGAAAATCAAGCTTGGTAAGTTAGATATTTTAGAGCTAGGAAATATTGACGCAAAAAGGGATTGGGGATTTGCCAAGGAATATGTTGAAGGTATGTGGAGAATGTTGCAGGTTGATACTCCAGATACTTATGTTTTAGCAACGAATCGAACAGAAACAGTCCGTGATTTTGTTTCAATGGCCTTTAAGGGGGCTGGAATTTCATTAGAGTTTAAAGGAACAGCTGAAAACGAAGTTGCAATTGATGCTTCAAATGGTAAGACAGTTATGCGAGTTAATCCTAAATTTTACCGTCCAGCAGAGGTAGATCTTTTAATTGGAGATCCAACCCATGCCAAAGATAAATTAGGTTGGGAGCCTAAAACAAGCTTAGAAGAACTTTGTCAGATGATGGTCAATGAGGATATTCGCAGAAATGAAATAGGCTTTTCTTTTTAATGGAAACCCTGTTACTAACAGGAGCTGATGGTTTTACGGGTAAATATGTATCTGCTCAGGCCAAAAAAATGGGGTTCCTTGTTCACCATTTACGAGCCGACCTTACAGATTCAAAATCTATTCTTAGTGAGGTGAAAGAAGTCTCCCCTCAATATCTGATTCATCTTGCTGGAATTAGTTCAGTGACACACTCTAATCAAGATGATTTTTACAAAGTAAATCTCTTTGGGGCACTTAATTTATTAGACACTCTTTTAGAAAACGCTCCCAAAAAAATCATTCTTGCTAGTAGCGCAAATGTTTACGGTAATATATCAAATGAATCTATAGAAGAGAACCAACTACCTCAACCAGTGAACCATTATGCAATGAGTAAGTTGTCCATGGAGTTGATGGCAAAGAATTATTTGGATAAATTACCCATAGTTATAACTCGCCCTTTCAACTATACCGGGGTAGGGCATGACTTGAGATTTGTCATTCCTAAATTAGTAGATCATTTTCAAAAAAAAGAACCCTTTATTGAACTTGGTAATTTAGACGTTGATCGAGAATATAACGACGTCAGGATGATGAGTAATATGTATATTCATTTGCTTGAGAAAGGAGTGAGTGGTCAAACGTACAATCTATGCACAGGTAAAACGTATTCACTCAGGTATGTCATCGATCGATTAGAAAAGCTTGCAAATCATAAAATAGAAGTGATAGTTAATCCCAAATTTGTGAGAGCTAATGAAGTAAAGATACTATCTGGTGCACCAGTTAAAATTAAAAGTACTTTAGGTCAGTATCAAGAATTTGAACTTGATGAGACCCTATCATGGATGTTGGAAAACCAATCTCAATGAAAATAGGTGTTGACGCTAGGCTTCTTGGAGAATCTTTAACAGGTATTGGCAGGTACACCTTTGAGATGTCAAAACAGTTTGTCGACGAGTTCGAAAAAGACCACCAATTTATTTTTTATGCATCAAAAAAAGTTCCAATCACTATTTCAAATCGACTGAGCGATTTTCGTTTTAAAACATCTAGTGCAAACTCGCGAGTTGAGAGAATGATTTGGTCTCAAACAAAACTTCCATATTGGGCAAATAATGATCAAGTAGATCTTTTTTGGGGGCCTACTCATCGATTGCCGAATTTCTTATCTTCTAAAATTGCCAGAGTAGTAACAGTCCATGACTTAGTATGGAAATATACTCCGGAAACGATGCGTAAATTAAGTTTAAGTGTAGAGAAGCATTTAATGCCAAGTGCAATTTCTCAAGCCGATCTAATTATTGCGGATTCTGAAAGTACCGCCGAAGGAATTAGAGAGACTTTTCCAAACTTTAAGGACAAAGTTCGGGTTGTTCATTTGGGAGTTTCTGAAATGCCAAAATCAAATGGATTAGATAGTATGTTGAAGTTAGGAATTACTAAGCCCTATATTTTATTTGTTGGAACATTAGAGCCTAGAAAAAATTTAGCTAGACTTCTAGAGTCTTTTTCAAACACTTCTGATGAGATAAAAAAAAGTGTAAGTCTAGTGATAGTTGGTGGTAAGGGATGGGGGAATATCAATCTTGATGAAGAAATTAAGAGATGTAATCTAGGTCAATCAGTTAAAGTTCTCGGATTTGTAGAAGATAATCAATTATCAACTTTATATTCTGAAGCATTATTTTTGGCAATGCCTTCTTTGTATGAGGGCTTTGGTTTGCCAATTTTAGAAGCTATGTCTTTTGGCACGCCGGTTCTAACATCTAACGTTTCATCAATGCCTGAGGTTTTAGGAAGTGGTGGCATAGTTGTTAATCCTTTATCAGTGAATGAAATGACTGGAGCAATTGAAACACTTATTCTTAATAACGATCTAAGAACTCAGTTGGGAAATAATGCAAAAATAGAATCCACCAAGTTCTCTTGGAAAAAAGCAGCAAATAGTGCTATCGAAATATTTGAAGAAGCGCTAGAAATTCGTAAAAGTAAAATCAATTCAATTTAACTATGAAGGTCCTTCATTTTTACAAGACATATTTTCCGGATACTTTTGGTGGGGTAGAACAATTTATTTTTGAATTATCAAATGGACTTTCAGCAAATGATGTAGCCTCCAATGTTCTTTCCTTAAGTTCGAATATACAAACCAATGTTGAAGACTCCGGAAATGAAAAATACAGAGTTAAAACAAACTTTAAAATTGCCTCAACGGATTTTTCTATATCTGCATTTAAAGAATTTAAACGTTTATCAAATCAGGCAGATATAATTCATTATCATTTTCCTTGGCCATTTATGGACTTGGTTCATTTTGCAAGCCAAGTCAAAAAACCTAGTGTTGTGACCTATCATTCGGATATTATTCGTCAGAAAAACTTACTGTTGCTTTATCGACCGTTAATGAATTTTTTTTTAAATGATGTGGATGCCATTACCGTATCTTCTCCAAATTACTTAAATTCAAGTGCAATACTTCAAAAATATAAAAGTAAAGTTGAAGTTATTCCTTTTGGAATATCTGATAAAAAAATCAACTCACAAAATGATAAGCACGCCTACTGGAAAAATCTTCTTGGAGATCGCTTTTTTTTATTCTTGGGTGTGCATCGATACTACAAAGGACTTCATTATTTGATGGATGCCTTGGCAATCGAGGAGTTTCCGATTGTGATTGCTGGAGACGGGCCTCAAACAAAGGAGTTAATCGAACTTGCCCAAAAAAATAATCTTAAAAAGATTCAATTTATTGGTGAAATATCAGATGAAGATAAGGATGCTATTTTTCAGTTAAGTTATGCATTTGTTTTTCCCTCTCATTTGCGTTCTGAGTCATTTGGCTTATCTCTTCTTGAGGCAGCGATGTACGGCAAGCCGATGATTTCCTGCGACATTGGTACTGGGACAAGCTTTATCAATCTCAACAATGAAACGGGTATCGTTGTTCCACCAGAAAGTGCCCCTGCTTTACAGGAAGCAATGTCTTGTATGTGGAGTAACCCAGTTGATGCTGAGCGCATGGGTACAGCTGCACGACAGAGATATTTAAATATATTTACAAAAGAGACGATGTGTCAAAGATACTTAGACTTGTATAAAAAACTCATTGACTAGTTATTTAAGCCAAGTAGGCACTTTAAAACAAATGATTGTTTTAAAAATATAAATATAAAAGAAAATAAAAACTAGCAGCATACTAGTCATTAATAAAGTAGAGTTCCAAAAAAGACAGGCGGGTATAACTGCAAAAGCATGCAAACACCAAAGGTAGGGGGAGGTTCTTGCATTTGCGGACGTAGAAACAATATCCCCTTTTTCTTGATCTTCCCAGCGGACAACTCTGCGGTAAATAAGTGAGTGCAGGTGCATATTATCGGCAATACTTGGACTTTTTTGTTGATGAAAAACACGACGCCAAATTGTAAATAATGTTTCTACAGTGGGATAAGCATTAACTAATAAAGCAAATATTGGTGATACAGAATCATTTCTTGCAACTAGTAAGACAGATAAAAAAGCTACCCAAAAACCTAAAAGGTATGCTCCCCCATCGCCTAAAAATATCTGCCCTTTTGGATAGTTCCAAAAAAAGAAGCCTAAAACCGCTCCAATCATTGCTAAACCCAAGACAAAGATGATTGGATCATTCGCCTTAAAGCCAACATAAGATATAGTAATGAAACTTAACAAAGCCACAACGCTCGCAAGTCCATTAAAACCATCAATGATGTTATAGGCATTTGATATTCCACAAATGGCGAATGCTGTAAACAGAATAGATATGAGTGTAATTTGGAAAATGTGATCCAAGAAACTAAAGCCAGTATGTGTAATCCAACCATCAAATAAGTAGCCCGCTATTAGAGCGGAACATGCAGTCCCAATGAGTCGTATCAATATTCCAGCGCGCTTAGTAACGTCTTCAGCTATTCCAACAAAAAAAGCTGGAATACTAGCTATGGTTAAAAGTAATAATTCTGTTCCGCCAAGGTCTTCTAAAAAAAATCTAGCAACGCCAGCAGTTAAGATGGATAGGAAAAGAGCCAAGCCCCCAACTCGAGAAATGTTAGTGTTATGAAACTTTTGAGGAGAATTAAAGTCCATATCTCCAGTGAAGCGGTTATGCAAATGGGTGTAACGCACTAATAGAGTGGTTATTAAAAAGCTAATTAAAAAAGATATTGCTAAGGTATTCAAATTGTATTTAGAGTTGGCTTAATAAAAATAATAAACTTATAATAGTTTAATGATAAGTAAAATAAAAAAATTATTAATAAATCTATTGTAATCAATAATATATACCTAATATTTAAAAAATGATTTTAATTACCGGTGGTGCTGGATTTATTGGTGGCAACTTCATAATAGACTGGTTAGATCAACCAAACGCTGATTCAGTGAGCAACCTTGATTGTTTAACTTACGCTGGAAATCTAACTACCCTAAATTCGGTTAGGCAAAATAAAAATTATCGTTTTTTTCATGGAAATATCGGTGATAAAGCATTAGTTTCCAATTTATTTAAAGAACATCAGCCGCAAGCAATTGTTAATTTTGCAGCTGAAAGCCACGTGGATCGATCCATCCATGGTCCAGGGAAGTTCATTCAAACTAACATTGTAGGAACTTTCAACCTTTTAGAGTGCGCAAGAGCGTATTGGAGTGATTTGCCTCAATCTGAGAAATCCTCATTTAGATTCTTACATGTATCAACAGATGAAGTTTATGGTTCTTTAGGCCCTAATGATCCACCATTCACTGAAAAACATCCATATGAACCTAATAGTCCGTATTCAGCATCTAAAGCCGCATCAGATCATTTAGTACGAGCTTGGTTCCATACTTATGGATTCCCTGTTTTAACCACTAACTGCTCAAATAATTATGGCCCTTACCATTTCCCGGAAAAGCTCATTCCTCTATGCATTCTGAATGCCTTAAATGGCAAACCCCTTCCAATTTATGGCGATGGGCAACAAATTAGGGATTGGCTCTATGTAAAAGATCATTGTGCTGCTATTCGAACAGTGTTAGAAAAGGGAACTTTAGGTGAGACCTATAACATTGGGGGCTGGAACGAAAAAGCTAATATTGACGTAGTCAAGCAAATTTGTATCATTTTGGATGAGCTACAACCAAGATCAGATGGTAAGTCGTATGCAGAGCAAATCACGTTTGTGAAAGATCGCCCAGGTCATGATCGCCGGTATGCCATTGATGCATCAAAAATTGAACGAGAGCTCGGATGGAAACCCGCCGAAACATTTGAGACAGGTATCCGAAAAACTGTCCAATGGTATTTGGATAATCCAAAATGGGTTGAAGGTGTTGTCAGCGGGTCATACCGTCAGTGGATTGATAAACAATACACTAATTAATAATTTCTAATCGATAAATTAATACAAGATATGAATATATTGGTATTTGGTAAAGATGGACAAGTTGGCAAAGCTTTACAAAACCAATTGATTAATACACCTCACACATCTTATGTTGGTCGATCAGAATGCGATCTTTCAAAAAGTGAGCAAATCCAAGCAACTTTAAATCAATATCAACCACAAATTATTATTAATGCTTCAGCATATACAGCAGTAGATCAAGCTGAGAAAGAGCCGGATCTAGCACATGCTATCAATGGAATCGCACCTAGTATCATGGCTGAGTATATTTCTAATGTTCACGGTGGAGTCTTCATTCATTATTCAACCGATTATGTGTTTGACGGATTAAAGCAATCTCTTTATCAAGAAACGGATACCCCAAACCCTTTAAGTCAATATGGCAAAAGTAAACTTGCAGGTGAAAATAAAATACAAGAAATTTTTAAATCAAATCCAAATTCAACGGCTAGATATTTGATTTTAAGAACGAGTTGGGTTTATGGCGATGGTGGTAATTTTATTAAAACGATGCTTCGATTAGCCTCTGAAAGAGATCAACTTAAAGTGATCGCCGATCAATATGGTGTCCCATCTAGTGCAGATTGGTTGGCACAAAAAGCAATTGACTTGTTATCGAGTGATGTAAAGAGCGGTATTTATCATACGGTTACAGATGGTGAGACTACATGGCATGGTCTAGCAAGTTTTGTTGTTCAAACGGCCACGGAACTAGGCTATCCGATTAAAGTTGCTCATGATGCGATTCAGGCAATTCCAGCAACGGATTACCCTTTACCAGCACCAAGACCTTACAATTCAAGAATGAATAACCGTAAATTAAAAGATGCTCTTCACGTAGAACATTTCCCTCAATGGAAAGATCAAGTAGCCGAGTATGTTAAAAAGGTAGTATCTGAACAAAAATCATATTGAATCAATGAATTTCACAAAAAGTATCTCAAATCGAAAAGGCATTATTTTGGCAGGTGGCTCTGGTACACGTTTGTATCCAGTGACTCAAGCTGTCTCAAAACAGCTCATGCCTGTGTACGACAAGCCTATGGTGTATTACCCATTAACAACCCTGATGTTGGCAGGTATTCGAGAAATTCTTCTCATCTCTACTCCACAAGACACCGCTCGATTTAAAGAATTGTTAGGTGATGGATCTCAGTTGGGACTATCCATTGATTATCAAGTTCAACCTTCCCCAGAAGGCCTTGCTCAAGCATTTGTGTTGGGAAAGAATTTTGTCAACAATCATTCAAGCGCTCTGATTTTAGGAGATAACATTTTTTATGGTCATGAGTTGGCAGATCAACTTCGAGCTGTAAATCATCAAGATTCTGGAGCAACTGTATTCGCTTATCATGTCTCAGATCCAGAGAGATATGGGGTTGTAGAGTTTGATGGTGACTTTAAAGCAATCTCTATAGAAGAAAAGCCATTAAATCCTAAAAGTAATTATGCTGTTACAGGGCTTTATTTTTATGATGAGCAAGTTTGCGATATTGCAGCTTCCCTCAAGCTGAGCGCTAGAGGAGAATATGAAATTACAGACGTCAATCGTATTTACCTAGAACAACAACAACTACAAGTAGAGATTATGGGAAGAGGATATGCATGGTTGGATACAGGAACTCATGACTCTTTGCTTGAAGCCGCCGGGTTTATATCCACTTTACAAAAACGTCAAGGTTTGATGGTGGCTTGTCCAGAAGAAATTGCATTTCATCAAGGTTGGATTAGTACAGAAGATGTTGAAAAACTTGCACATCCCTTAAAGAAAAATGCCTATGGTCAATATTTATTAAAAATGCTTACAGAGCACATAACCTAAAAGAATTGATTCGATGCCTATCATCGTTACCCCAACAAAAGAAATACCCGACGTACTCATCATTGAGCCCAAAGTTTTTGGAGATGATAGAGGCTGGTTTTTTGAGTCATTTAATCAAAAAGAGTTTTCTAAAAAAACTGGCATTCAAAAACCATTCGTTCAAGATAATCATTCATTCTCAAAGCAATACATTCTAAGAGGATTGCATTATCAGATGGAGCAAACTCAGGGAAAATTAGTGCGTGTCACGCAAGGAAGAGTGTTTGATGTAGCTGTTGATCTAAGACAAAATTCTCCCACCTATGGAAAATGGACAGGGGTTGAACTAAGTGGAGAAAACCAACGACAGTTCTGGGTTCCAGAAGGCTTTGCTCATGGTTTTGTGGTTTTATCAGATGAGGCTCATTTTCTTTATAAAACTACTGATTATTGGCATCAAGCCAGTGAGCAATGCATTATTTGGAACGACACAACTTTAAATATTGATTGGCATCTACCAGAAGGTGTTTCACCTAATTTAAATCCTAAAGATGCTTTAGGTAAAGCTTGGGAGCAATCGATTAAATTTGTTTAACTGCAAGAGTTTAATTGGATGGCTACTTTTGTATTATAAGAATAAGCTATACAAGTACCTAAAAGGGCCGTTATCATAAATGCATAAAATGCAACCATTCCTTTTAGGTTGATAAATTCATCTGAAAATCCAGCAACTATCTGACAAATTAAAAATATGGAACAAAGTAAGGCGCTTCGTTTAACAATGCCATTTTTTGACTTGAGACTATGGAATGCCAAGCCCAAAGGAACTAATACTGCTAGGATATATCCAACAATACCGAATATGCCATATCTAACCATTTGGGTCATGATTTCATTATGGAATAATGCGCTATAGACAAAATTTCTTGCATATTCTGTCGAATAGTTTTGTACTTCGATCGCATCTTTAATCGCTGTATATCCAGCAGTTCCCCAACCATAAATGGGACTTTCAGAAAAATAAAAAAAACCTAATCGTTGAAAAGTAATTCTTAAACCAACCGACGTATCAGGAGCAATACCACCCTGCCAGGGGTAAGAAATAATTTCATGAATTGCTAATGCAATCCTTTCTTGCGCTGAAGGAAAAATAACATAAATAGTTACAATAATTACAGCAGTAGTAAAAAAAGAAAATAGAAGAGTTTTACTTCTTGACCAATCAAGTTTTACACAACCAATCATGATCAATATTATTGGAATAGCTAGCCAACCTGTTCTAGACCCAGAACGAATAGATAAATAAATACCGAATGAGAATCCAAGTAAGCCCCATAATTTCATCATATTTTCTTTGAGAGTCCAACCTGAAAAGTTGATGGTGGATAAACCCATGAGCCCGAGGGTGAGGTTGATTTGACCAAATGCTAGAGGGTCTGAAAAGTAGGGTGCAAATCTTCGATCCTGAATCCAATCAGGTCTAGCTAATTCTCGATGGTGATAAAAGGTAGACCAAAATGCTCCTATGATGATTATTGGAAGAACCCATTGAAGCCATTTACCCATATCTATTTTTCTCCAAACAACAAAGATAAATACTGGAATGAAATATAAAAATGGACTCGTGTCTAAATATGCCTTATGGGTAAATGACCATCTGCATAATTGGGACATGAAAATTGCCAAGATATAGGCGATTAAACCTAGTATTACCCATTTAGATCTGGAATCACTGAAAACTTCTTTAATCGATTTTGGGTTTTGAGATATAGCTACCAAACTAAAAAAAGAGCTTAAGACAATCCAATATCCTGTCCAATCATTAAATGTAAGATGAAATATAGGTAATAAACAAACACTGATGAGTGCTAATTTTTCAACGATAGTTAACCTAGAAAAATAGTCATAAGGCTCATTAGGAAATAGTTCTTTTGATAACATCATAGATAAAGTTATTAATATTTGAAGATATAGCATCAATGATAATTGACTTGGTTGACAGATCTCAATTTATCTAAATAATTGATTTTAAAATTGAAAATTAAATAATATCTTCAACGAAAAAATACTATATTTTGTAAGTCTTTTTCGAGGAATATTGAGAGCTTTCAAAAGATTACTATTTTCTTGGGGGTTATTTTCTATGTATTTCCTGATCTACTTTGAGGTAGTCTTGTTGATGTAAATATTTTCTATTTTTTGGGGAGGGCTTCTCAAAAAATTATCGTAAGAGATGGTGCCTTCAATATACCGGGGGTTAATTTTTAATTGGTAAAAACTTGCATAAATAGTAGTTGTAAATATCAATTAAAATTAAAGTGTTTATATCTAAATAAATAACCTTTAACCAAATAAATTTAAGACTAATTTTGCCAACCCCTTTCTTATTTCTTATTCCATTTGCAATATTTATTGCACATATTACCTTAAAAGTAATACTCAGAATTTCGCCATATTTTGAAAAAACCAAACAATACGAAACTATTGAAGGTTTAAGAGGCTTTCTAGCTTTTTTTGTTTTTCTTCATCACGCATCAATATGGTACTTTTATTCTCACGGTAATGCATGGCAAACTCCACCTTCGACGTTATTTTGGTATCTGGGTTCGGGTAGTGTCATCATGTTTTTTATGGTCACCGCTTTCCTCTTCTTTGCTATTTTGAACAATAGCAAAGACAAGCCAATCGATTGGCTTAAATTCTATATATCAAGATTCTTAAGAATTGCTCCACTTTATTATTTTTTGGTATTTTGCATGTTTTTTCTGGTGATCATACAGACTGGATTTAACTTAATTCAACCCTTACCAGACTTGATTGAGGATATTATTCATTGGTTGATGCTGAGCCTACTTACTCTTCAAAATATTAACGGGATTGATACCGAACTCATTTTAAGTACGGTCCTTTGGACCTTGCCGTATGAGTGGATGTTTTATTTTTTGCTACCTCTTTTTGCTCTAGGTTTATTCCAAAAAAAACCGCCGAAGTATGTGTGGGTATTTATTTTGGTTGGGTTGGCTTTACTAATTAAGAACATGAACTTGGTAGTTTTTTTTGCTTTTTTCTGTGGAGCAATTTCAGTTTGGATTAGTAAAAAAGATCATCTGATTCGTTTTTCTCAGACCAAAGTTTCTTCTTTAGTAGTGCTTTTATTGATGAGCGCATTGATTTTTTTTGAGGTAAAACCTTTTTCCGTGTTTTCTATATGTATCTTATTTATTTGTTTTGTTTTAATCGCAAGTGGAACTGACCTGTTTGGATTATTAAAGCTACCAACTGCAAAGATGTTAGGTAATATTTCTTTTGGAATCTACTTGTCGCATATGATGGTGTTGTATATATTTTTTAAACTCATCATTGGAGTGCAAGTAATTAGCCAATTTAGTGCATTGGAGTACTGTTTATTGCTTTTATTCTTGGTACCAATTTTAACTAGTATTTGCTACCTAACTTATAGATTGATTGAGCTCCCCTTTATGTCAAAATCGCATGCTTGGACTACTCTAATTCGCAATAAGCTTAAATTTTCTTCTAAGACTTCATATTAATGATCAAATGAAAAACTGGCAAAAGAAATATACTTTTATCTGCAAGCCATTTGACCATAGTGATGGTTTTAGGACCTTTTAGTATCGACTTGCCTAATCGAAGGAGAAACTTTTGTCTAAATTAGACTCAAAAGATAGTCTATTTATCCACGTAATCATTTTAGGATATACAAATTTTAGCCAAACTAGTAAGAAATGCTTAGACTCCATTGTTAGTGAATTCAAACGTCAAGATGTTCTATTTACTGTTATTGATAATGGTTCTCCTGATGATGCAGCAACTCAACAAGAGATCTATGCCACTCAACACCCAAATTTAAATTCAGTAGTTTTTCCTGACAATTTAGGTTTTGCAGGGGGCATGAATTTTGGAGCAAATTTAATGCCTGTTGAGTGGGTCTTGCTTTTGGGGAGTGACACAATATTTTCTAGAGGAGCATTTGAAATTCTTTATTCAGAATTAAAAATGATGTCCTCAGATATAGGTATAGTCGGACCCGTTACGAATGAAGCTGGCACATCTCAAATGATCGATTTTAGTCAGAAATCAGAGGAGATTTTGGCTCATTATGAAAGTAATCACCCTATTCGAAGCGGTTTAAATGTACCGTTATATCGCGCAGACTTCTTCTGTGTAGCCATTCGAAAATCTCTTTGGGATCAGCTGAATGGTTTATCACTAAGTTACGGTAGGGGTTATTACGAGGATTTTGATTTTTGCATGAGAGCAAAAGCTCTTGGTTATTGTATTTTGCTATTAGAAGATGTATTTGTATATCATCAGGGCAGTGCTTCTTTCAAACAAGACCCAAATCAAAAAGCCTTAATTAAAAATAATAAAAAGATATTCATGAGCAAATTCCCAAAAGCTCAATTGCGTCATCGTAGGTTAGATAATTTGATGGTTTTGAATCATTACCTAAACCTATCCCTAGAGCAATTATCCGAAAAAGAAATTCAGTCCCGCATTAAGTTACGGTTTCAGATGGCAGACAATGATAATCCGAGAAGTTTTTGGAAAAAATGGATTTGGAAGATTAAAGTAAAGAAAGTGCGAAAGCAATTTGAGCAATTAGGATTCAACTTTTAATTGACCAAGGTATTGGTTTACTTTAGCGTCTTTATAAAATAAAGAGGTTGACTAAAGGTCGACTAAAAATTTTGTAAAGCGGTAATAACGAAAACTTTATTACCCTTTTTTTAACAGTTTTTTTATTCTTTTCCAAGCCCTTGAAGACCAAGATTTTTTTGCAAAATCTGGACGTAAAGACTCATCCCAATAGGATTGCTTAACTTCCCCAATGATCTTCTCATTTATTTGATTGGTGGGGTTATTTTGATGGAATTGATATTGCCATTCATAATGGTAAAAATGAAAAATAGGCCCAATTGGGTGAATGGGAATGGCTTGATAATTAAGAAGAGCTTCTCCATACCAACGAATTTCCATAGGAATTTTTTCAATCGCATCCCATAACCTCATATTTCTGGGGAGAAGATAGTTTGAGTAGAGACTTTCCCAGACTTTGGCAGACCAAATCATTGGTGGTGGACCAAAATCATAGTCTGGACCTTCTCTTTGGAATTCGGTTTTTAATTGTTGACTATCTGAAATGAACCCATTAATAACATCTAACTGGCCTAAATTTTTGGCAAGGTCAAGCAATTCATGTGCATCATGCATGAGGCTATATGGATAACCGTCCTCATGCATGAAATTTTTTAATTGAAAAGGTTTAGTAAAGTAAGCATCGGAATCTAAGCAGAGATAATTCTCACAATGAAGAAAACGCCAAGCCTCAGATTTAACCACTTGCTGATTCCAATAACCTCTCATATTGTAATAATCATCCAATGATGAGTTTGGCATTGCGCCAACGATATCTTCATCAAGAATAAGGTGAAAGGCACCCTTATCTAAATCATTTAATGCTACAAAATTAATTGTTGATTGGAATAATTTCGAATCTGCAGCAGGAACAGATAGATAGAATGGAATTTTATCTTGATTAAAAGTCGCAATGGACTCCATTAATCTTTTGGTCCTGAGGACATCATCTTTAAAAGACTTGCAGAAAAGAATAAAAGATTGCATAACTACAATAATAATCTAGGCTAGTTAATTTTAAATAAACATATTTATCTTGTTGGTGCTTTAGGAGCAATCATTCAAGATCTGTAAGATTATTTGGGGTACCAAGGTTGGGGACTAGTCATTCTATCCAACTGCCGAGCAATTGATCGTAACGTCTTTTTAAAACCCTTTACAGGCTTTCGATCTGGCCGATCATCAATGGTAGATGGCGCTAAAGAAACCTCAACGATATAAGGTTTAAGTGCATAAACGACTAAATGATGTTTCTTCAAGTGCTCAAAATAATGATCCACAGGCTCATAAATTTCTTGAGCATTAGTGATTAGTTTTTTTGCACCTTCAGGTTTCAAAATATATGCCGCTAATCCAATTGGGTCGGCATTGTTCTTAACAATATCAAAATTACCCATATTCTCAATCACAGAGTGTCCAGTACCTTGAAGACCTTGAATTCTAAGCGCTTCCCAAGGTGTTTTAGAAGAGAAGATAAGTTGTAAGGCATCCATGAATGTACTTAGAAGAACAAAGTCATCCTCAAGTATGAGTGTTGGACGATGCTCTAGTACGCAAAGTTCCCACGCTCTTCGGTGTGATACAAAACATCCAATCTCCGCTGAAGTAATTTGATAGCCCTGTAATTTTTGGACTTTCTTTGAGTTATATTCCTTTACTGAGGGTTGATATTGATAGCCGTCAGTTGCATCCAAAAATTCCCAATCCAAATTGAATCCTATGAATTGTTGTTCAACAGCAATTCTTCGATCAGTTGCTCTTTTTAATGAAATAACGACAATGTTTAAATTAAAAGGATTCAAAGTTTTCTTACGAATAAAGGTATTAATTGATGAGTTCTTGATATTCTAAACTTATATTTCCTTATGGGATAATCTAATAAAGTTAATGTGAGAAGAAAGTCATTTATGAGCTATCAGGGCTACTCTTTTGAACCTGGCAGATATGAGACTAGGGCTCTTGAAAAATATTTAGGCATTACAGAACAAGTGGTGGATCTCGAAGCTTTAGTTACTTTGGCTAGTTCTTCAACTAATGAACCAATAATTATTATTGCCAGTGACTTACCGCGATATCAAACTATCTTTGATACCGCAAAACGCAAAATCATCCTTATCCATTTATCGGATGAGGCTTATGATGTGAAACGATGCCGTTTATATCAACATCCGCAAATAAGCTTAATCGTTCGAAACAATGAAGTATTTCCGTTCTCTTTTTTGTTAATACATTCTTTCAAATGGTTGTATTGGTTCATTAAATGGGCTTTAGTTTACTGGGTTAAAGAGCAGTCAATTTCCAAAAACCTCGATATGGTAAGGCATACTTTTTTATCTAGACGGTATTTATTGCGTCAAATGAGAATGGCTTTATTGATTCGTAAAGTATCTGCGAAAGTGATAGGTTTTCCTCTTAATGAAACTAACTTTTATTTAGATGGAGAGACTGAGGAAGTGATTGCTAAATCGATTCCAGTTTCTTTTGCAGGAACGACCCATTCTGCAGAGCGAATCATGGCTAGTAAAACCGCACAACAACTTGGGTATTCACATGGTTATTCTGGATCTTGGGGGCCCGGGGGGCAGGGCTCATTATCATCCAAAGACTATGTGAAATTATTGAAATCGTCCGAATTCGCACTTTGTCCCAATGGGCACGTCAATCAAGACTGTTTTCGTTTTTATGAGATTATTTGCGCTGGAAGTTTACCCTTAGTTCCTGCAAGTACACCCTATCAGCCATTTGGGTATTATCAAGCGATTTATGACCTTGATCCTCGACTTGCAGTAAACACCTTTCGAGTGGATGATGTTAAAAAACAAATGGATGCAATACCACCTGCTGATCGGGTTCAAATCCTTAAAAGACTGCAAAAAAGTATTGCATCAAAAAATGAGTATGCTAAAAGGTCTATTTCTAATTGTTTTCATCTTCATGAATAGACAAATTTGACATGATGGAAAAAAGAAACTGCTTACTAATTTCCCATGGCTTTAACATGGATGGTCGTGCGGCTAGCTTGACGGTTACAGATAAAATCCCCTTTTTGCTAGAGGCTGGTGTAGAGCCTATTGTTTTAAGTGCAATAACGGGCCATCAAGATCAACAGTTAGAGCACTACCAGTTATTGCCCTGGGGTCCATCAGGACTTCGTTTTGATTTTCGACACTGGGTTGCTAAAAAATATGGGCGAGGTCTTTTTTATAAAGTATTTACACCTCTATTGTCTTTGATGTTGCTTCCTTTCACTGCTCTCGAAAAACTCTTTGTTGGTTTATCGAGTCAATCATCATGGTCTTACGCTGCTGCACACAAGGGTAAGCAACTCATTAAAACTAAAGATATTGATTTCATCTATTCATCCGGAGGAGCTTGGTCTGCACATTACGCCGCTTGGATGATTAAACAAGCAACAGGAAAAAAATGGATTGCAGAAATTCATGACCCGATGGTGATTCGTGATGATGTTCATGATGACGGAACGCGCCCTAGAAAAAGAAAAGACGCTCGTTTTTTACAAAAACTTGAGCGCTTGATTTGTCAAGATGCTGACCATATTTGGTGGTTTACTCAAGGGGCTTTGGACTATGCTAAGCACCGTCATCCAAAACTAGGAAATAAAGGTTTTGTGGTGTTCCCAGGAGCAAACCCACCAGGCTCTAATGAACAATTACCACCTTATAAGAAAACTGAAAAGCTACATATTGCGCATTTTGGATCGCTGGCTAATGATAGATCCATCTCAACCGTGATTTATGCTCTACCTGAGTTCTTTATGAAGCACCCAGAAGCGCAGAGTCATTTACAAATCGATGTGTACGGTGCAGGGTTAGATGAAAAAACCCAACAAGCTGTTCAAGGCTCTCCCTATGCTCAAAATCTCGTGGCGCATGGTCGTATTGAAAATGATCCTGTTTCAGGCAAGTCAGGCCGAGAGCGCATTATGGAAATTATGCGTAGTTCGGATGTGTTGTTGATGTTACATGGCGACTACGAGTGGTGTGCAGAATATATTCCATCCAAAATGTATGATTACTTTTGGGCATTTCGACCGATTTGGGGAATTACCAATCGCAATCCAGAACTGGATCAAATCTTACTAGATCGACACCATTATTTGAGTCATACACTGGACAGCCAATCCATTATTACTACCCTAGAAACCATTTGGCTAGATTGGACTCATGAACAGTTACATACTCCAACAGGTGATCCTATTACCCCTGGAGACGCAGTAAAGACCATTCTTGAGCAGATGGCATGAATATTCTGATTGTTAAATTATCTTCTTTAGGAGATGTTCTACATAACTTACCGATTGTGTGGGATATACGCAAGCAGTATCCTGATGCCAGGTTAGATTGGGTGATAGAAGAAGCCTATGTGGAACTGATTACACCACTTCTTACAACCCAGAACTTCAAAGGTATTGACCACATCATTCCTTTAAGTTTGCGCAGACTCCGTAAAGAACTTAAGTATCGGGGTTGGAGTTCCATCTTGCAAGACATTCAATCGCAAAAGAAACAGTTACAAGCTATTCAGTACGATGTTGTTATAGAAACCCAAGGTCTTCTTAAATCTGCTTTGATTACAGCCTTGGCAAAAAAATCATCTCAAGCAATTGTTTCTGGTATCGGTAATCGTACTGAAGACTCTGGTTATGAGCCTCTATCTAGATTGTTTTATACCAAGAGCGTCAAGGTCCCACTCCAATATCATGCCGTTGATCGTTCAAGAGCCGTTGCGGCTGGAGGACTTGGAACTCAATTACCTAATAGGGATGAGTCGCCACCGCAGTTTTATCCACCCACATTAATCAATTCTCTTGCTCATCTGCCTAATCCTCTTGGGCTTGATGGGGGTTCTTATGTCATGTGTTTTCATGCGACGGCAAGACTTGCTAAAAGTTGGTCGAATGATAATTGGATTGCAATTGCAAAAGAATTATCACTTCGAGGTTTAATCATGGTATTTCCTTGGGGTAATCCTAAGGAAAAACTCATCAGTGAACAACTGGCTAAAGAGGTTCCTAATGCCATCGTTCCTGAAGCTTTTTCGATTCAGGATGCTTTTGTCATTAATGCACAAGCCAAATTAGTCATTGGTGTGGATACTGGTTTGACCCATCTAGCAGCGGTTTTGGGTGTTCCCACGATAGAACTCTATATCGATTCACCTAGATGGAAGACAGAAGGTTATTGGAGTCATCAAGTCATCAATCTTGGAGATAAGCAGCAAGCTCCAACTTTAGAAGAAGTTATTACAGCAGCTACCTGTCTCCTTACCTAGGAATTGTTCAAAAGCTTCGTTTTGCTCATTCATTTAATCCATGAAAGGGGTCACGCTGTTTCTCAACTGTATTTCTGTCTTGAGAACTTAAAAAGCCATCAGGCGTAGGGGATGATTTTATTACTGATAAAAGTTCTTCCCAATCAGAGTCCATTGGGTTTTGAGTTAAATCAATTTCAAAATTATCGATGACAAAAACTCCTTAAAAGGTAATGAAGATCCAAATTGAATGAAGAAAAACTAGAATTTAACTTTAGAACAGTTCAATGCAATAAAGCATTGACAGCAATCAAATCATCATCGGTGAGAACAGCGGCTAAGGCTTTGAGTCTTAGGCCACTCATGATGGTGTCATAGCGTGATTTATATAGGGAAGACTGCGTGGTAATTAATTGGTCTTGAGCATTCAGAACATCGATGTTAATCCTGACACCTACTTCGTAACCCACTTTATTTGACTGTAAAGAAGATAGAGCAGATTTTTCAGCAGCTTCATAAGCCTTGATTTGTGATAAGCCACTATTGAACCCAAGATAAGCTTGCTTTGCAGCGGTCGCATTGGTTTTTTTCACTAAATCAAGGTTAGTTATCGATTGATCATATAAGGCAGCATTTTGACGAATCGTCGATGAAATATAACCACCGGTAAAGATCGGCATCGATAATTGCAAACCGTATTGAGTTGAATAATAGGTGTTCGGTAGTGCAGAAGTTAAGCTACCTAATTGCGTGTTGTAACCAGTTGAGCCAACTAAATTGACTGTCGGCAGACGACTTGCGCGGGAACTGTTGTAATTACTCTTGGCGATTTCAGAATTAAGGCGACTGACAATGACGTTGTAGTTCACTTCTTCTACTTGTCTTGCCCAATCATCAATCGATTGACCTGTGGGAAGGTGAAGGGATTCAACAATATCTTTACTCGCAAATTCACCTTTATCTTTTTTCAGGAACTTAATTCTTCTTCCTTCAACTACTTGTTCTATTTTTGCTTGTTTGGCTAAAGGCAAAATGGCATCGATGGGTTTACCTACAATTTGTTCAAGCACTGCTTTTTTGACGAGCAAATCAGACTGGGCAGCGATTTCTTGAGCGATGACGAGGTCATAACGTGACTGTGCTTCATTCGTATCAACGATCGTCGCAGTACCAACTTCAAAGTTACGTTTAGCTTGATCTAACTGTTGTTTGATCAAGCCTTTTTTATTACGATACAGATCAAGATTGTCTTGCGATGTTAATGCGTCAAAATATCCTTGTGAAACTCTTAAGATTAAATCTTGTTGTGCCAAAGCAAAGTTTGTTTCAGCTATACCGGTAAGTAAATCACCTTGCTTATATTTTTCAAAGACGGACCAATTAAATAATGGCTGGGTAAGTTGTAATCCCCATCCTGAAGCAGAGTAACCATAATCCACTTTTCCTATATTAGGATCAAAGCGTAAATCGGTATGACCCGTGGAATAGGTGCCAGTAATTTGCGGAAATAAAACAGCAAACGCCTGCCAATAAGCTTCTTTACCAGCAATATAGGCATTTTTAGCGCTTAAAAAAGCAGGATCATATTGCGCTGCTTCTTGAAACAACTTAATTAAATCCATCGCTTGAGGATTTTTAGGATCTACCAGACGTGGACCAAGATCCTGTGCAGGTGCTTGCATGACAACACTTGCTGAGCTGTTCGGATTTGGCGCATTTTTACGTTGCGCAAAAGAACTTGTAAAAGGTGTAAGACCAATGACAGAGGATAGAACACCAACCAACAATCGAGTCCCAAGCTTGAAGCCGTGATCAGAAGAAGATGTTGCAGGTTGAATCAAGGTGGGCGAGTGTCTTTTGTTGTTATACATTCAAGCTTTTAATAAATGTTCTAGTTATCACCCCATATTATCCATTTTTTCGCTCAGTAAGCAAAAAAATGACATAGAGTGTCTGTTTTAGAACTCAAAAGTACTGAGTTCTGCTTGATCTATATGCAACATTGGCACTAAAGTTTCAAAAAGCACCTGTGATTGGAAATAGTCATGGCTAATTCTCTTAACTAAAGTAGCACTCATCAGAGGTTCTTGGCCTACAAAAGCAAATAGCCTGCCGCCAATCTTTAATTGTGACTTGAGTCCTTCTGAAATCGTGACTACAGCACCAGACACACAAATCACATCAAAACTTTGATTGGCTTCGATATTCCATCCCTTAACGGCATCACCAACTTCAGCTCGAACATTTGGAATACGGCATTTATTGAGGTTGGAGATGGCAAAATCGACTAACTCCGGATGAATATCCACGGTTTTGACCGTTTTGGAAAAATATCCCAAAAGGGCCGCCATGTAACCAGAGCCAGTACCTACCTCTAAAACCTCATCTTTACCTGTGGGGGCGAGAGCCTGCAAAACACGAATTTCTACTTTAGGTTCCATCATGACTTCTTGCGAACCATGGATTGGCAGTTGCAAATCTGAAAATACCAGAGGTACTTGGGACTCATCCACAAATAATTCTCTTTTGACAATTTCCAAGGCATCTAAGTATTTTGTTTCAGAAATCCCCCATGGACGAATCTGTTGCTCAATCATTTTGTGACGAGCACTTGAAATACTCCAAACGGGAGTATCATTTTGGTTTAAAGGGTTCAAAGAGTTAGTCATACGGTTCGTCCTTTTTTTACAAATACAACATGGGTTTGTTTCATTATTTTGATAACACATTCTAATACTTCAATATCGCAAAAAGATGTAAAAAGTCGATCTTTTATCAAGTGGTTGATTTTATTGCTTGTCCTCATCAGCGTTCTTGGGGCTGGATGGTTTTTTGGTAAAAAATATATCGGTTTTTCCCAAACGAAGTACACAACGGTGAGTGTTGAAGAAGGGCCACTAGTTGCCACCATTCGAGCCAGTGGCACGCTCAATCCTGTGAGATCAGTAACGATAGGTACCGGTGTTTCTGGGATGATCCGTGAATTAACTGTCGACTTTAATGATCGTGTTAAACAAGGTCAAATCATTGCAAAAATCGATCAGCGTGAGTTTCAGGCGAAGTTTGACCAAGCTCAGGCAAATTATGAATTAGCTCTTCGAAATCATCAATACAACGAAAAATTGATGAAAGAAGGGTTTATTTCTGAGCAAGCATTAATTACGACGGACTCAGCTCTGAAAGCTACTCTTGGAGCTGTTAACCTGGCCAAAAAATCTTTAGACGATACTTTAATCCGCTCGCCGGTCGATGGTGTGGTCGTCAAACGCAGTGTCGAGGTGGGACAAACCGTTGCTGCAAGTTTGCAATCCCCAGAAATTTTTATCATCGCCAGAAATTTGGCGGAGATGCAAGTAGAAACCTCGATTGATGAATCCGACGTGGGACGAATCATTGAAGGCCAAGAGGCGACCTTTACGGTAGATGCTTTTCCAGGAAGAATCTTTAAAGGTAAAGTCAAACAAATCAGAAAGGCTCCTGTCAATATTCAGAACGTCGTAACCTATACGGTATTAATTAGTGCAGATAATCCCGATTTAAAGCTATTGCCTGGTATGACTGCCAATGCCCGTATTGTGGTCGAAGAGCATGAAAAAGCCTTAAAAATTCCTAATGCGGCACTTCGTTTCAGAATGCCAATCGACAAAAATGCTAAGCCTGCGACCGCAACGAACAAAGATAGCCCTAAACCGCCTCCAAGGCCTGCGGGTGGAATCAGTAATTACAGGAGTGTGTATGTTTTAGAGGGTGATGAAGGCGCGGCTAAACCTGTTCGTAAAGCATTTCGTTTAGGGCTTTCTGATGGAGAATACTCTGAAATACTTCCCCTCAAAAAAGATCAACCGAATGAGTTAAAAGTGGGCGATCAGGTGATTGTGGGGATTGAAGGTGCTACGAAGCAAGATGCTACCAGCAATACACAACGTAGTAGTGGTCCACGGATGTTTTAAAGACTTGAGCGAAAATAAGTCAATAAAATGATCGTTAATTTAATTAAGATTCATTTTATTGACTTATAATACTCTTATGTCGAAACATTCACTTGCCAACGATGGGATCCATCCTGAGGCTATAGAGTCTTTGCTTCATCTTGGCCAGCGAATACGTGCCCAGCGCATCGCACGGGGGTGGACAATTAAACAAATGGCAGAACGACTGTATTGTTCACAAAATACCTACCGATCCATTGAAATGGGTAAACCAACTGCTAGTCTTGGGGTGATGGCTAGTGCCTTGTGGTTATTTGGTCAAGTGGATACGCTTAATACGGTCGCACCGATACCGATTGAGGCAGTGACCGTTAAACGAGTTCGTGCCCGAAAAAACATGGGACTAGGTAGATTGATTAGTGAGGCCGAGCGTGACTTCTGAGCAGAACTTGTTCGTTGGGCTTGATGTAGGCACCTCGGAGGCTTTACCTGTGGGGTTGCTCAAACTTGAGCGACAAGGAATGATTGAGTCTGGAGAGTTTATTTATGGCAAGAACTATCTTCTGTCTGAAAGTGCCATTGCGATTCATCCAGAAATCTTCCCCTTAAGAAAAGAAGCATTTCAAATTCCAGAGAAGCGTTTAAGAGATGGCGGCGCATTACCCCTGACATTTCAAGACGCTTTACCAGACTCTTGGGGACGAAAAGTTTTAGAGGCTCAATTTGAAAAAAAATTATCTGATATTGAGACCCTCTGTATTACGAATGAAGATCGCGTTGGTGCTTTGATGTTTTCTCAAACGCTACCCATCGTTGTGCCAAAAATGAATCAAACTACATTTTTGCTGGAAGATATCTCCAAAGCAACTAGACAACTTGAACTCTCCATGGAGGTTTCTCCTGAGATGCGACGCTTGTTGCAGCATGGCGGCTCGCTCGGTGGTGCAAGACCAAAAACCACCATTGTGCACGAGCAAAAAAGATATTTAGCTAAATTCCCTGCATTAGGCGATGATCATGATGTTGAACTTTTAGAAAAATGTATTCTTGATCTTGCACAGTTATGCGGCATTGAGGTAGCGCCATCCTTATTGCTGCCCGTGGGGCAAGGACATGCACTGTTAGTGTCTCGTTTTGATCGTGAGGGACTCATTGGGCAAGAAACAAAAAAACATTATTTGTCAGCCTCAGCATTAATGAATGTTCCTTACGAGAGTCATGAGGGTAGTTACCTGGAGTTTGCCAATATGCTCCGAAAAATTTCTATTCAGCCTGCAAAAGATTTAGAGCAATTATTTCTTCGGCTAGTATTTAATTTAATCATTGATAATACGGATGATCATGTCAAAAACCATGGTGTATTACATGTTGAGAATGGCCAATATCGATTAAGTCCTGCCTTTGATTTGGTGATGCAAATGACGAATTTAGGCTATCAAGAATTAGCCATCATGCCTAGCAAACATCATTCGAAGATGAGCTATGCCTTGGAGATTGCTCCTTTGTTAGGCATGAGTGATGTGCAAGCGAATAGTTTCATTCAAGATCTTCAAGCAATCATCCCAAAGCAATTAATCAACAATATTCAAGCGCATGGCGGTAGCGATTCATTGATTACAAAAGTGAAACAATGTTTAGAGCGCCAACAACAGATCATTTGGGGTCAATAGTTCAATGGCACTCATATCTACTCAACATCTCGTTAAATCCTATGGTCAGGGTGATCTTGAGGTTCGTGCTCTGAACGGGGTTAGTTTAGATATTGAGCTGGGTGATTTTGTGGCGATTATTGGCGCTTCTGGTTCTGGTAAATCTACCTTCATGAATATGATTGGTTGCCTTGATCAGCCGACTAGTGGCGTATATGAACTCGCTGGACAACAGGTAAGTGAGCTGAGTGTCGATGCATTGGCGGATGTGCGTAATCGTCGCATTGGTTTTGTGTTTCAACAATTTAATTTATTAGCACGTACCTCGGCTTTAGAAAATGTTGCTATGCCTCTCTTGTACGCAAGGGAAGGTCCATTGTCAAATTTGACGAAACAAGAACAGTTAGCGCATGCCAAACACCGTCTCGAGCAGGTAGGGCTTGGTGATCGACTACACCATACCCCTGCCGAACTATCGGGCGGTCAACAACAACGCGTGGCGATTGCACGAGCGCTGGTTAATGATCCGGCACTCATCTTGGCAGATGAGCCAACAGGTGCTCTAGACTCGAAGATGACCATTGACATCATGCATTTACTGCGCCGACTCAATCATGAAGGGATGACCGTTATCGTCGTGACACATGAACCTGAAGTTGCTGCGTATGCTAATCGGGTAGTGACATTTAAAGATGGTCAGATCATTGATATTCATATCAATGATCATCCTGTAGGTAAATCAGAAATGGCACAAGACCCATCATGAAAATCGCCTCACTCATGAATCTATCAATTGCCATGCAGGCACTGCGTGTCAATAAAATGCGCTCGATTCTGACGATGTTAGGAATCGTGATTGGTGTTGCTGCAGTGATTGCCATGATTGCCATTGGTGGTGGTGCGCAACAACGCCTTCAAGAACAAATTGCTAGCTTGGGATCTAATTTATTGATTGTTGTTCCAGGATCGATTATTCAATCAGGAGCGAGATTAGGTGCTGGTAATGCACAAACCTTAACGGAACAAGATGCGCGAGCAATTACGACAGAAATCTCCGATGTGGCATTTGCAGCGCCGCTGACAAGAAGTAATGCCCAAGTTGTTTTTGGTAACACCAATTGGGCTACCAATATTAATGGTGTTTATAACGATTATTTTGATGTGCGCGAATGGAATCTTGCTGAAGGTCGTTTTTTTGATCAAGGAGAAATCACGCGCTTTGGCAAAGTCGCGATTCTAGGTAAAACAGTGTCGAATCAATTATTCGGTGAAGATAATCCAGTGGGTCAAGTCGTGCGTATTCGAGGGATTCCGTTTGAGATTATTGGCCTCATGGAATCGAAAGGACAAAGCTCTCAAGGGCAAGATCAAGACGATGTGATTTTTGTGCCTCTAACAACCGGCCGCAATCGCTTATTTGGCGAACCTAGAGGTCGAATTGCACGGGTGGGTACCATCATGATTAAAGCGCAAGAGGGTTCCGATACTCAGGAAGTGGAGGCGCGGATTACTGAATTACTCAGACAGCGCCACCGGATTCAAACAGGTATGGAAAATGATTTTCAAGTTCGAAACCTAACAGAAATATTAAAAACACAAGAAGCGGCGAGTAAGGTGATGTCAATGTTACTGGCTGCAGTTGCTTCGGTCAGTCTTCTGGTTGGTGGTATTGGCATTATGAACATCATGTTGGTCTCCGTCACAGAGCGTACTCGAGAGATTGGACTACGACTTGCGGTTGGTGCAAGAGGTCGTGACATCATGATGCAGTTTTTGGTAGAGGCGATGACACTTGCAACTTTGGGTGGAGCAATTGGGGTGTTGCTTGGAGTTTTGATCTCTTGGCTAGTAGCCTATATTGCCGGCTGGAGTATTAGCTTAAATCTTTTATCGATTATTTTCGCAGTAGGGTTTTCAGCAGCAATTGGTGTCTTCTTTGGGTATTACCCAGCAAAAAAGGCAGCCAAGATGCAACCGATTGAAGCCTTACGATACGAATAATTAATGCTAATAAGAGGTAAGTAACTTTTAATATTGCCTCATAAATAAAATATTTTAGAGGGGTTACTCTGTATACAAACTTCTTCATCTCTTAAAGAGTGATTGCTTAAAAGATCTTGTTTTATTGGAGAATAAAAAATCGTATAATTCCAAGCATACGGCCCCCTACTGTTGATCCATTATTGGAAAAATTGTTTAGGGGTTTTTTATTTTATAAAATCGAGATCTCATGGAAAATGAATTAGAAGATTTAGAGGATTTTTATTTAGCAGTAGCCACAATGGAGCGTGTTCGCAAAGGGGAAGTAGTTTTGTATTCTTCAAGTGAGGTTAGGGACGAGCTTGGCTTGGATCATTAAATTCATTGACTCTGCTAGAAAACTACTAAAAAAACTTGATTGAATATCCGCGCAACACATATTGCAATTCATGGATAATCAGTTCGGTTAGGCATGCGTAAAGAAACATATCGATAATTTAAGTTATCAAGATCGATCAATTAAACTCATTCAAGGGAATTCATGGATATTGCATTACTCATCAAAGCATTGATCTTAGGAGTGGTAGAAGGTTTCACTGAGTTCTTGCCCATTTCCAGTACAGGACATTTAATTCTTGCTGGTCATCTCTTGCAGTTTAATGATGAGCGTGGCAAGGCTTTTGAAGTCATTATTCAATTAGGCGCAATTTTGGCGGTGTGTTGGGAGTTCCGGAAAAAAATAATAGATGTGATTTCTGGTCTTGGCAGAAGACCACTCTCCAACCGCTTTGCTTTGAATGTCATCGTAGCTTCAATTCCGGCGATTGTTTTGGCACTCTTACTAGGTAAATATATTAAAGCGCATTTATTTGCTCCAATTCCAGTTGCGACAGCTTTTATTGTGGGTGGATTCATTATTCTGTGGGCGGAGCATCTGGAAAAAGCCAAACATAGTAGTCGTAAAGTGGTTCTGTCGAGCATTGAGCATGTAGAAGATTTAAGTATTAAAGATGCGATTAAAGTCGGACTTGCGCAATGTGCAGCACTCATACCAGGTACATCACGATCAGGTGCCACGATTATTGGCGGGATGTTATTTGGACTGCCGCGCCAGGTTGCTACTGAGTTTTCCTTTTTCTTAGCGATACCTGTCATTGCTGGAGCTACTGTGTACGAGTTATATAAACTCCGTCATGACACTAGCCTTTTAGATATCACAGGCTTTGGCCCTGTTTTAGGAGTTGGATTTATCGCTTCATTTATCTCGGCATTCTTTTGTGTTAAATGGTTGATCGGTTATGTGAGCCATCATAATTTCAAGCCATTTGCTTATTACCGAATTGCTTTTGGTTTGGTGGTCATTTTGACTTCAGTCATGGGCTGGATTAACTGGGGTGCATAAAAAATAGTGATGCCTGATCTTATTGAACATTCTGAAGAAGAAAAAAATCTTATCCCGCGACGCATCAAATCTTTTGTGATGCGTGCGGGACGCACGACGCAGGGTCAACAACGCGCCATTAATGAACTAGGTCCCAAATTTCTGATCCCGTACACACCAGAACTCCTGCGTTGGGAAAGTGTGTTTTCAACATCAGATAGTGTGCGACCTAAAATCCTCGAGATAGGGTTTGGTATGGGGGAAACAACGGCTCATATCGCCAAACTCAGAAATAGTGATGATTTTTTAGCCCTTGAAGTACATGAGCCAGGGGTAGGTGCACTTCTGAAAAAAATTGGTGAGGAACAAATTGAGAACATTCGTATCATTCGTCATGATGCAGTAGATGTCCTTGAGAACATGATTGCCGATGATGTATTAGACGGTGTACATATTTTTTTCCCAGACCCTTGGCATAAAAAAAAGCACAATAAAAGAAGATTAGTCCAGAGCGAATTTATTTCCAAGCTGTGTAAAAAACTAAAAACGGGAGCATACATTCACCTAGCAACCGATTGGGAGGAATATGCTCAGCAAATGTTGGAGGTATTAAGTAGTGAGTCGCAATTACAAAATACTGCAACAAGTCAGGAAACCCTAGTCGATGGAACGGTCGTCTTGGGATATGCACAAAGACCTAGTTATCGCCCAATTACCAAGTTTGAAAATAGAGGATTAAAGCTCGGTCACGGTGTATGGGATTTGGTGTTCGTTAAAAAAGCCTATTCGTAATACGTGCCTTTTTAATTCATATTTAAAGTTGCTGCCTCGGGGTACAGATTGGGTAATAAAAATTGCAGACTATCTAAGGAAAATGCAAGCTGAATAGGCGCTTTATGATTTGCGCTAGTTACGATCCCCGTCTTTAACAACCTAGAAAGTAAAGATCTGGCTGTTCGCTCGCCTAAACCAGTCATTTGTAAAAAATCTCCGCGCTTTGTGGGACCAGCGAGGTAAAGATGGTAAAGAGGGACAATCGCCTCCCTACGAATTTCTTTATCTTGACTTGAGCGAAAAGAAATCAGTGCTTCTAGGTTTTTCCTCATTTCAGAAAGGTTAAGCATTTTATCCATAAAGCTCACTTGATCATGCGCGATGCCGATAAACCATTGACACCACTCATGCAACATTTTTTCGCTTAAATTTCCTCTACCATCCAAATCGCCATGTCTTGGATCATCCGCCCCTGAAAGATAGGCATAATAAGCCTCTCGATTCCGAGCAAGCCCTCGATTCATTGACCATAATCCATTTGTTATATCTAACATGGCAAGGTGAGTTTGTAATCGAACAGCCCTGCCATTGCCATCCAAAAATGGATGCACCCACATTGCTCTTTGATGAGCGCATGCTATGTAAATAAGTCCTTGATGACTTGGAGCCTGCTTTGCATATACTTCATCCATACGATTTAAAAAATTGGGAATGTTGCTCCAAATAGGGGGTATATGATTCCCCACTGTTACTTGCTCTTGTCGAATCTGGCCAGGTTCAATGACACGACCCTCAGGTATATTTCTATCCAGAGAGTCTAGTTTTTGATATAAAGCACGATGAGCCTGAATAAGTATGCTTGAACGCAAGTTGTTTTCGAGGCCTCTACCGTTATTGCGTTCAAGTTCTTTTTCCGCATCGATATAGGCAATTGCCACCCTTTGAAGTTTTGCGATATCAGGCTTATCTGAGAAGTCACGAGCTAAAGCCCGCTCAATATTAGCTGGATGGGTACTTTGTCCCTCTATGCGATTGGAGTAGTAGGAGTTCATAGAGCGCACTAACTCTTGAATGGAGTTGATTGTTGTTAAATGAACGCCGCTACCAAGACGAGAAGACTTTTCCTCGATTTCTAGAGTTTGAGCCTGTAATTCATCTATCCTTTGTTTTGGGAGCAAAGGTTCAAATTGACGAATACTATCATAATAGGGACTGTTTACTTTGACCATTTTTGCCGGTTATTTTGCCGGTTAATATTTATTAATAAATAAAATAATAACAATTACTTAATGTTAATACAAGACATGATTTATAGATTTATATTGCCGGTTATTTTGCCGGATATTAGTTTAGTTGTTTGTCAAAATTTATAGAGTTATGCTCATTTAACAAAAGTAACCATAAAAATTAATTTACTAACCAGGCAAGCTTTAGTTTTTTAACAAGATCATCATCTGCGCGGTGGGCACAATCATGAAGAACCGTCCGTTTGGCATCTTCAATTTTATCAATCACTTCTTTTGCATTTTTAACCATACAGACATTTTGACCAAACGCTATAAGTGCATCTTGGAGAGGGTACGATTTACTTTTATTTAAATTCAGAGCCATCGTATTATCAACTTTGGTACCACCAGTTTTAGGATTTGTGATGGTATAAATAGATGTTGTCACAACGTCATACAGGGGAGAAAGTTGAATATTTCCTCTTGGTAAATCGTAGAGTAATGAGAAATTTTTAAGGTGAGCATCGCCATTGCGAAGTAAAACAGAGACCGATAGATACTCGAATAATCGTGCTTTACTTTCATTAGCATGAATGCCACAATAGGTATCAATCAGTTTGGCAATGCTTTCGTAGCTTCCATGATATTTTTCATCGATCCCTTTGCCCATTAATGTCAGCATATCCTCAAGACCAAGCTTTTCCCCACTATTAGTCCTATCAAATCTTTTCATAATAAAAAGACCACCATCATTAGATAGCCAAAACTCAGGGACGCTAATACCGGCAACGCGTGCTACTTCCATACATAAGAATTCATTTTGAGCAAGAAGAGGGTAATCCTCCCCAGAGGCTTTGACTATGTATTGGGTGGTTAAGATTGTTTTTTTATCAACCACAGGAACGATCACTTTAGGCTGAAAGCCAGATATGCCCGAACTAAAGTAGGTATCAACAAGGAATTCGAAGAGATCTTCCGATGTATTAGACTGGATAAGTTCTTCGGCACTCACTTGACTCTTCAAGGGAGTCATTTCTTCTTGAAGAGGGTCTATATAAGTGAGCCTACCTATTTGATTTTGACCAGTTAACTTGAGAAGCATCATGTCATCTAAGTACATAGACTTAGAAAATCTATTTTTTAAGAATTCTAGTAAATAGCCTTCTGGCTTATTCATTTGGAAAACAGAAAATAAGCCTCCGCTTGCGTAACTTTCTGCCCTGATAGGAAGGCTAAGAGAAACCTCCGCATCACGATTCGTTGTTAAGTAGTTAAAAACAAAGCGCGCATCCTTAGTAATCGAGCCCGACAAACCTTGAGGAGAGATCACTTGAAGTTGTTTGACGCGATCAGGACTCATCAAACATTTCCTTTAAACGATCATAATCTATTCTTCGATCGACGATTTCAATCGCTTTGCCCAAAGCGGAGATTGCTTTGAGTAGGGAATAGACTTGAACATTTTCCCCGGCCTCAATTTGAATAATAGTTTCTCTGCGCAACCCAGCATTTTTTGCAATTTGTGCTTGCGTGAATCCCAAAGCTTTTCTTTCAGCCTTAAATTCTTTTGCTAAATCATCAAAACTCAGTATAAAGTTACTCATAGTTAACATTATACTTAATTTTATCTAAAAATGTTAACCTTGGTTAACATTTTTAGCTTGGAGTTTACAGCCCAATACAGAGGTATTTCATTTCCATATATTCGTCCATACCCCAAATGCTACCCTCACGACCTAGGCCGGATTGTTTGACACCACCAAATGGCGCAACTTCATTTGAGAATAAGCCCGTATTAATACCAACCATGCCGTATTCGAGTTGTTCAGCGACTCTCCAGATACGACCGATATCACGGCTATAAAAATAAGACGCCAAGCCGAATTCTGTATTATTTGCAGCAGCGATCACATCGGCCTCATCTTTAAAGGGGACCACAGCTGAGACTGGACCAAAGGTTTCCTCAGTCATAATCTGCATATCATTAGTGACATTAGCAAGAACAGTTGGTTCAAAGAAAAGTCCGCCCAATGCATGTTTTTTACCGCCTGTTTTTAATGAAGCACCTTTACTAACGGCGTCAGCGATATGACGCTCTACTTTTTCAATCGCTTGCTCATCGATGAGTGGCCCTTGATTAACGCCGGCATCTAAACCATTTCCGACGGGAAGAGCTGCAGATGCTTTCGCGAGTTTTTCTACGAACTCATCATGCAAACTTTCATGGACATAAAAACGATTCGTACAGACACAAGTTTGACCTGCATTACGATATTTTGAAGCCACTGCACCAGCTACTGCAGCATCGATGTCCGCATCTTCAAAAACGATAAAAGGGGCATGACCACCAAGTTCAAGAGCCACTTTTTTAACCGTTGGCGCACACTGCGCCATCAAAATACGACCTACAGGGGTTGAGCCTGTAAAAGATAAATGCGCCACAGACTTGGAGGCGCACAAGGTTTTGCCGATTTCAATGGAGCGATCTGCATCAGCCGTAATAATATTAAAAACACCATCTGGCATCCCTGCTTCTTTAGCAAGAACAGCCAAGGCTAGAGCAGATAGGGGTGTTTGTTCAGCAGGTTTAATCACAATCGTACATCCCGCAGCAATCGCAGGGGCTACTTTACGAGTAATCATTGCCGTCGGAAAATTCCAAGGCGTAATCGCTACGCAAACACCAATGGGTTGCTTGAGGACCACGAGGCGTTTGTCTGACCAAGTCGTAGACGGAACAGCTCCAGCTACGCGCTTAGCTTCTTCTGCAAACCACTCAATAAATGAGTTGCCGTACATAATCTCACCTTTTGCTTCCGCTAAAGGTTTGCCTTGTTCAATGGTCATGAGTTTGGCTAAATCATCTGCATTGGCCTCAATGAGATTGAACCATTTGCGCATAATGGCAGAACGCTCTTTTGCCAATTTGTTTTTCCAAGATGCAAATGCTACATGAGCGGCGTCGATAGCTGCCAAGGCATCTTGCGTTTGCATATTGGCAACTTTGGCAATAATGTCACCCGTTGCTGGATTATTGACAGAAAAAGTTTCACCGCTAGTGGAAGATTTCCAAGCACCGTTAATAAAGCTTTGTTCCTGAAACAAGGCAGGATTTTTTAACAGTGAAGGAATTGATGGTTGTGCCATACGCTCTGGTGCATTCATAAAACGGATCTCCAAAATGAGCCTATTGAATAGGCTTTTGTTTAATAATTAGAAACACTAATTTAACATGAGTGATGAGAGTCTGTTACAAAAAAAGAGGCCTATATTTTGCGCATAAATATCACATGCAAGTTTGACCGTAATTGAAGCAAAGTCCTTCACTTAAGGGATAACATTCCATTTATCCTTGCAATTCGTCCATAAGACTGGTAGAATTGCAAGGATAATGAATACAATTGATCGATATTTAAAGAAAAAACTGCTCAAAGAACTAGAGTACTCTCCAGCAGTTGTACTGTTGGGTCCACGACAAGTTGGAAAAACAACCTTAGCTTTTGACATTAGTAATCAGTTTAATGCAGTATATTTAGATTTAGAATCTGAGTCAGATCGCGCCAAGCTTGAACAACCTGAACTTTATTTAGAGGATCACAAAGACCAGCTTATCATCCTTGACGAGGTACAACGCACGCCTGGATTATTTCCAAATTTAAGGGGAGTCATCGATAAAAGAAGACGTGCAGGGAAAGTGAATGGTTCTTTTTTGCTTTTAGGATCGGCATCATTTGAACTGTTAAAACAATCAAGCGAATCTTTAGCTGGTAGAGTAGCTTATCTAGAATTAGATCCGATAAACATCATTGAGGTTTCCCCATCTTGGCAGGATAACTTATGGGTTAGAGGGGGTTTTCCGAATAGTTTATTGGCAGTAAATAATGAATCGAGCTTATTGTGGCGAAAGAATTTTATTCGCACCTATATTGAAAGGGATATCCCTCAATTAGGGTTTAATATTTCATCGGAAAATCTTCGAAGATTTTGGACGATGCTTTGCCATCATCAGGGCTGTCCAATGAATTCATCTGAATTAAGCCGCAGTCTCGGCATCAATGTAAAAACGGTGAATGCCTATTTGGACTTATTGGTTGATTTAATGCTAGTTCGAAAATTACAACCCTGGCATACCAATTTAGGAAAGAGAATTTCTAAAACGCCAAAAGTTATGATTAGGGATAGTGGAATAGTTCATGCTTTGTTAAATATCAAAGATAAAGAAAGTCTTTTATCAAATCCCATACTTGGAAATAGTTGGGAATGTTTTGTTATTGAAAATCTACTATCTTGTTTACCTAAAGAAGCTTCAGCTTATTATTACCGGTCCAGTGGCGGTGCAGAAATAGATCTTTTACTCAATTTGCCCGATGGAAAAATATGGGCAATTGAAATCAAGCGGAGTCTCAAGCCGAAACTAGAGAGAGGATTTTATTCGGCATGTGAGGATGTTAAACCCAGTCGAAAGTTTGTCGTTTACCCTGGCGAAGAGTCGTATCGAATTGCAGAGGACATTGATGTTATTTCATTAAGCGATCTGGCTAATCAATTAATCTCTTTAGATACCTATAGCTAATTTAGTTATTGAAAAGTACAAGTACTAAATGACCAGGTGGTCAAACTGCAAAAACTGAACCTTCTAAGAATCTCGTGAAACAATTCTTAAAAAAACCAATAAATTGTTTCACAGTGTAAAAATTTAGCTAAACATCTCCAAAAATAGGGTTTTTTCACATAATAAAATTAGTAAGCACTAACATTTTTCGTGCTTGAATTCAAAACAAATTTTAGTAAGTGAGTATCAACATAGTAATAATAGGAGTCATTTCATAACTTTTGTATATAGATATTGATTTCTATATTCTTGACTTGGTATAAAGAGTCACCTAAGATTGGCATTCGTTAACAAAGCAGCAGGTAAGAATTGATGAAAACAAAGTTGATTAACTTTTATGAACAGACACAAAAGAAGTCTTTAGACCTCTTGGGTGGTGCTCGTAAGAAGCTAAGCACTTATGCTCAGAAGTCTGATTATAAAGTTTATAAAGCTCAACCCCAAACCAATTTCAAAGCAACTATCGCAAGAGTTGGTAACTCAACCGCGATTATTGGTGTGTTCATGGGTGTTGCCGTTGCCGTGAATGAGCCATTGCGTGCAGAGCTCGCAAAATCGATTAGTCCAAATATTGAACTTGCAAATGTCAATGTCGAGAGCATGGATTCTGCGCCGACGATGAAACCTGTTTCAATGGGTAAGATGGATTTGGACACCTCTAAATCAGGTGATGCATTAATTAGCCCTGAAGTCTTACGTGCTCCAGTGCCATCGATTGCACCTTTAGCAAAGCAAATTCCTGGAAGAATTGATCCGGCAGCTCAAGATACTCGTTTAATGAGTTCTATCGCTGACCAGCAAAAAGTTGCCAACGTGATGGCCAATAAGTACCGTGTAGATCCTAAAGCGATCAATCAGTATGTGTCACATGCGATTTTAGTTGCTAAGGAAGTCGAACTTGACCCGATATTGCTGGTGGCTGTGATGGCGATTGAGTCAAACTTTAATCCAAACATCCAAAGTAATATGGGTGCACAGGGCTTGATGCAAGTGTTGACACGTGTCCACGTTGATAAATTTGTGCCTTATGGTGGTCCTGCCGCAGCATTTAAGCCTGAAGCGAATATTCGTGTAGGCGCTTATATTTTGAAGTACTTTATTGCTCAAGCTGGATCATTGCAAGGTGGTTTACGTTATTACGTAGGTGGTGCAACTGTCGGCGATGGTGGTTATGCGGGTAAAGTGATGCGTGAGCGTGACATGTTAATTGCGCTCCTGAAGAATACTCAAATCCAAGAAATTCCTTTGGAAGTATCTTCTGCACAATTCACTAAAGTATTACCTCCTCCTACGAATGTAGTGGTCAAACCTGAGAGTAAGCTAGAGCTCACTTTGCCAACTCCGACAACAATTGAAGTCGCAGAGTCTAAAGAGCAAGAATCTTAATCACTCTTTAAGTAAGCCATGCAATCCCCGTAAAGATAATATCTTGCGGGGATTTTTACTGATTAAACGGACAAAACCAACTAAGGGGGTTGAGATTATTCAATCAAGCCAGCAGGACTTCAAGAGCAGCTTACCCCCAAGCCATTCTTATTTATCAGCGAAGATTTCTTGAGAACGCACTTTCTGTGCAATTTGATCTAGTACACCATTCACGTACTTATGGCCATCCGTTCCACCAAAGGTTTTGGTGAGCTCAACAGCCTCATTGATGGCAACTTTATAAGGCGTTGCTAAATCGTATTTAAGTTCAAAAGCACCAATCATCATGCAACCAAGCTCGATGGGAGATAGTTCCTCAATGGGTCTATCCAAAAATTCAGCAATCTCTGACTGAAGTTGGTCAACATGTTCACAAACCCCTTCGAAAACAGACTCAAATAATGCATATTGCGCTTTTATAAAAGCTGGATCTTCGCCAAGTTGTTTAGCAATTAGATGTGTCGTGGGAAGTCCACCAGATTTGGTGATCATCAACCATTGATACACACCCTGAAGAGCATATTCACGCGCTCTTCTACGAGGAGTTAATGAACGTTTTATCTGGGTCGAAGAAACTAACTTATGCTGCTCAGTAAGATACGGACTAGGAGGCATCTTCCCCATCCTGTATGGTGATACAAAAATTAGCCATTTCTACGGCAGCCAAGGCGCAGTCCTTACCTTTTTGTTCAACTCTTGCGCGTGCTTGTTCATCCGTATCAACCGTTAGTATCCCATTGGCAATCGGAATGCCAAGATCAAGACTGACACGAGTAATGCCAGCACCAGACTCATTGGATACAAGCTCAAAATGATAAGTTTCACCTCGCACCACGGCACCTAAGGCAATCAAGGCATCAAATTCACCGGATTCAGCTAATTTTTGTAAGGCAAGGGGTATTTCTAATGCGCCTGGCACGGTGGTGAGCAAAATATCATCGGTAGAAACGCCTAAACGTAGGAGTTCTTGGATACAACTTTGTGTAAGTGCATGGCAATACTCTTCGTTAAATCTTGCTTGCACAATAGCAATACTAATCTGCGCACCTTCTAAGTTGGGCTCTAAAAAGTCGATTTGTCCGATTTCTTCATTGGGCTGATTTTCATTCATGATCAAATTTCCTTAAGGTGAAGTGGACGATAAAGTAAGACTATATAACAAGTATTACTGAACTTCTACATATCCAACAACTTCTAGCTGATAAGCGGCCATTCCGGAGAGTGGACCAGGCTTATTCATGAGTTGCATTTTGCCAACCCCTTGATCTTTAAGTATTTGTGCACCGATACCGTAAGTCCTAAAGTCATGCTTGCGGATTGCCGGGGAATTTAGTGTTTGTTCAGTTTTTGATTCGAATTCTTTAAACCAATGATGGGATTGAGATTTGTCAGAATCCACATTTAATAAAACAGCGACGCCACAGGCCGAATTTGAAATTTTTTCTAAAGCCTTATCTAAAGGCCATGAATGAAAATGTGCGCCTTGATCTAAAAAGTCCAAAAAAATAGTGGGTTCATGCACACGAACCAAAGTAAGCTCATCAGGACGAGGGGTACCTACGGAGAGGGCTAAATGTAAATGTTGGTTAGGGACATCTTGATACAGTGTCCCTAAAAATTCACCCCAAGCGGTTTTAAAGGTTTTTTTACCGATGGCTTTGACCATACTTTCATTTTGGCTACGATATTTAATCAAATCAACAATCGTGCCAATCTTCATTTGATGCTCTTTAGCAAATTCAATTAAATCAGGTAGGCGAGCCATTGTCCCGTCATCGTTCATGATTTCACAAATCACAGAAGCTGGTTTGCATCCTGCTAAAGCAGCGAAGTCACATCCTGCCTCGGTATGGC
This sequence comes from Polynucleobacter sp. SHI8, assembly GCF_027944005.1. Lineage (NCBI taxonomy): Bacteria > Pseudomonadati > Pseudomonadota > Betaproteobacteria > Burkholderiales > Burkholderiaceae > Polynucleobacter > Polynucleobacter sp. SHI8. The sequence goes on from NZ_AP027204.1 coordinate 318,473, forward strand.
CTGATCGAACTAAAACACCACCAGGCTGTGCCATGAGTGGAAAAATATGCCCAGGCTGGACAATACTTTGTGGACCAGCATCTTTTGCTACGGCAGTCAAAATGGTGTGGGCGCGATCAGCAGCAGAAATCCCCGTCGTAACCCCTTGGGCAGCTTCAATAGAAACTGTAAAGTTGGTCCCCATCGAAGCACCATTATCCCGAACCATGAGTGGTAACTTTAGCTGCTCACAATGTTCTCTTGTCAGAGTTAAGCAAATTAAGCCTCGACCAAAGCGCGCCATAAAATTAATGGCCTCAGCAGTCACATGTTCGGCGGCGATCACTAAATCACCTTCATTTTCACGGTCTTCTTCATCAATCAAAATCACCATCTTGCCCGCGCGCATATCGGCAATGATGTCAGTGGTAGGACTTAAATATTGAGATAGTTCGTTCGTCATTGTTTTTTACCCATGCTGGGATCTACGGTTAACATTCTTTCTAGATAGCGAGCGATTAAATCTACTTCTAGATTGATTTGATCACCAACCTTTAAAAATTGTAAGGTGGTGTTCTCAAGAGTGTGAGGAATCAAATTGATATGAATACGGCAAAATTGCTGACCTTCATGGTTCATGTCTTCAACTTGATTAACGGTTAAAGATGTCCCATTGATGACCACTGAACCCTTGTAAGCAAGGTATTTAGCCAGTGAGAAAGGCGCATCAATAGATAAATGCCAAGAGCTCGAATTTTGCGAGGCATCGGCATCACTTTGAACTACATAAAACTCTGCGACTGTAGCGATACCATCCACATGACCACTGACTAAATGTCCACCTAGGCGATCGTTAAATCGCAAAGCCTTTTCTAAATTGACAGGACCGGGGACAGATAAGCCAGAAGTTTTGGAGATAGATTCTGCAGAGATATCAATCGCAAAAGAGTTCGAAGAGGGAGTAAGTTCTACCACCGTCATACAAGCACCTTGGATTGCAATACTGTCGCCTAGAATCACATCGGATAAATCGAGTTTTCCAGCATCGATGCTTAAGCGAAACCCATCCCCAAAAGGATGAACATGAGTAATTTTGCCGATTGAGGCGATAATTCCTGTAAACATCCCTCTATTATCCACGAAGGGACACAGATTTGCTGATTGAGGATGCTATTGCGACTTCATGAGTCGCACGCGAAGATCACTCCCAAGAATTTGCTGATCGATAAATTCCCAAGCATTTTTATTTGGTAAAGATTCTAGAGGACCTATATTGGCTAGTCCTGATCCAAATCCCAGAAGCTGTGGAGCCAAATAAAGTAAGAGCTCATCCACACAGTTTTCACGGATGAGGGAGCCATTTAATTTGAAACCCGCTTCAACATGAACTTCATTAGCTTCATAGTTGGCCGCTAAGTGTTTAAGAACTGCGGGAAGGTCAACCTTACCATTTTGATTCGGAATTTCTATGACTTGTATATTCATGTCAATTAACGCCGACTTTTTTTCTCTCGATGGACTAGATTCAGAGGAGGCACAATAAATAATAGTCGCGCCGTTATGGAGCATGTGGGCATCCAGCGGTACATCTAATTTAGAATCAATGATTGCTCTTAAAGGTTGCTTCATGATGGGCACACCCCGAACATTTAGCTGTGGATTATCAGCAAGAACAGTACCGATACCGGTTAATAAGACATTGGCTTGAGAGCGCCACAGATGTCCATCAGCCCTTGCTTGTTCACTCGTAATCCACTGACTTTGACCATTCGGTAAAGCGGTAACACCATCTATACTGGAAGCCATTTTTAAGCGTACCCAGGGAGACCCCTCTTTCATGCGCTTCATAAAGCCCAAGTTCTGCATCATGGCTTGCAACTCAAAAAGACCAAAATGTACTTCAATTCCTTGGGCTTGAAGCTGTGCCACACCTTGACCACTCACAAGTGGATTAGGGTCTAATGTAGCGATAAAGATCTTTGCGATTTTTGCTTCAATTAAAGCATTGGTACAAGGAGGCGTTTTGCCATGATGACAACAAGGCTCTAAGGTGACATAGACCGTGGCCCCTTGAAGATTATGGCCCTGTTGCCTCGCATCTTGTAATGCCATGATTTCCGCATGATGACTGCCTACTACTTGAGTAAATCCTTGACCAATAATTTGGTTATTTTTTACGATGATACAACCAACCCTTGGATTAGGATCACTGACACCCCTTGCCTCTATGGCCAATTGCAATGCTTGGAGCATAAAGGATTGATCTTGAGTATCGAAAGTGCTCATCTTTATTTTTGATAGAGGGTTGGATCTACTACCCCTGCTTCCTTAAAGCCAGTTTGCCTGAGTCCACAGGATTCACAAATTCCACAGGCATATCCCTGTTCATTAGCTTGATAACAGGAAACCGTTTGAGAAAAATCAACACCCAATGAAATACCCGTTTGAATGATTTGTGCTTTTGTCATGGAAATAATCGGAGCATGAACTCTAACCGTATGATTCTCCACACCCACGCGTGTTGCAAGATTGGCAAGCGTTTCAAATGACTTGACATACTCAGGTCGACAATCTGGATAACCCGAATAATCAACCGCATTTGCCCCAAAGAAAATATCTGTTGCACTTAGGGCTTCCATCCAGCCTAATGCGCAGGAGAGCATAATCGTATTCCGGGCAGGGACATACGTAATAGGAATATTTTGATGAGGCGTGTTTGTTTTGGAAGTAGGTAATTCTAGCGCCATATCCGTTAGTGCTGAGCCACCAAAACGACGCAGATCTAAATCAATAATTTCATGACGAATGGCGCCGAGTTCGCTTACAATACGGCTAGCAGCATCAAGTTCTGAAGAATGCCTTTGACCATAGCGAAAAGACAAAGCATAGGGCGTGTAACCTAGACTTTTTACTAAAGCCAAAACCGTTGCAGAATCTAATCCCCCAGAAAGTAAGACAACTGCGCTGTCTCCAATTTTGCGCGGGGAGAACTGAGAAAAATCTGACATGAGGGTCATTACTTCAATTTAGCTAAGGCCGAGGCAGCATTTTCTGCAGCTTTGGTGTTTGGATAATTTTTGGTAATCGACTCTAAAGTTTTACGAGCATCTGACTTTTGACCAGATTCAATTTGGCAATTGGCAATTGTATTGAGAGCCTCTGGAACACGTTTATGTTCTGGATATCGTTTGATCAGAGACTGCGCAGTAGATATACCTGCTTTGTAATCTTTTTGAGCGTATTGGGTATTGGCTAGCCAATATTTAGCAAGTGGCCAATAAGGGCTACTCGGATACTTACTAATAAAATCAGAGAGGGATTTGTTAGCTTTACTTAAATCACCATTCTGAAAATCCTTCAGTGCCAAATCATAAGCATCTTTTTCACCAGGTTGAGAAGTTCCTTTGACACCCTCTATCTCTACATCTTGCGGCTCAAATTTTTGTAAGCGCGCATTGAGTTCTGTGTAGTAGCTTTTCAAACTTTCAGTGAGTTCTTCATGACCTTTCTTTAACTCTTCAATTTGACCGCGAAGCTCTTGGTTTTCCTGATTCAGTTTGTCGTTCGAAATCGATAATTCTAGAACTGCTTTTTGATTCGTTTTGAGGGACTCTGTAAGAACATTGATTTGTTTCCTTGCATCACCATCTTCAAACAGTGCCGCATGTGAAGTCCCAGTCAAGGACCCCAGGACCAAACCAATCATCCAATAACGTGTGTATCTCACGTAGAAAGTCACTAAGAAATATTATTTGATGTAAACAATATCAGCGCGACGGTTTTCAGCGCGTCCAGAATCATCAGGTGAAGTTGATTTAGGCTTTTCTTTACCGAAACTAACGGCTTCCATTTGTGATTCTGAAACACCTAGAAGACTGAGTAATTTACGTACCGCATCAGAACGCTTTTGACCTAAAGCTAAGTTGTATTCTGTAGTACCAGAATCATCCGTATTACCTTGAATCACAATTTTTTGACTTTTATTTGAATTCAAAAACTGAGCATGTGAATTAATTAACGATTGATCACTTGATTTAACCGTGTAACTATCAAAATCAAAGTAAAAACTTTTTTGGTAAATAGGGCTTGCAGGATCATTCCATGGCTCATTTGCATATTTGGAATCTGTGGAGCCGCTACCAGTTTTCTTGGCAGCTTCAACATCATCCAACTTAACACCGGAGGAACACGCACCCAGTCCAAGAGTAATGAGCGTGAGTACAGCTAAACTTGTGCGACGATTAAATAAATGCTTGAACATGAGATTCCCTTTAGCTTTAGAAGAGTGACTATTAGTATTTTAGTACATTTTTTTTGATCTTTGAAACACCTATTAATTTAAAAATGGTCCCCAAGCTGGTTCACGCACGACCGAACCAGGAATACTTAACACTTGTTTCACCTGACCGTCGACTGAAACTGCGGCAAGAACGGGTCTTCCATTGACACGAGTTGCATATAGTAAAAATTTACCATTAGCCGCAAAAGTAGGCGTTTCATCATAATTGGTTTGCGTCAAAGCAGTGACTTCGCCAGAACGCAACTCCATCAGCTGTAGACGAAAGCCTCCCGAGCGAGCAATGTAAGCTAAATATTTCCCATCAGGTGATAAGCGTGGACTTGTGGCGTAGGCATGCTTAAAGGTGACCCGTGTGGCATTTGCGCCACTTTCTCCATCTACACCCATGCGGTAAATTTGTGGAGAACCGCCCCGATCGCTAGTGAAATAAATCGATTTACCATCGGCTGAGAATTGAGGTTCCGTATCAATCGCAGAGCTTCTTGAAACTCTTTTTAAACCAGTACCATCCGCATTGAGGACATACACTTGGGTATTGTTGTCTCGTGACAAAGAGACCGCTAGTTTCGAGCCATCGGGTGACCATGAAGGGGCACTGTTATTGCCCTTTTCGTTAGAAAGAATAATGCGCTTACCAGTGGCTAATTCATGCACATAGATCACCGGCTTTTTACTTTCAAAAGAAACATAAGCTACACGTTTGCCATCCGGCGACCATGAAGGCGAAATAATAGGTTCTGTACTGGATAGTGCCTCACGTGGATTTTGACCATCAGAATCAGAAATCATGAGTTGATAGCGACCAGCGTTTTTAACAACATAAGACAAGCGAGTCGAGAAAATACCTCTCTCACCCGTTAAGCGTTGCACAATATCATCCGCAATGGCATGTCCAGCTTTGCGAAGATTATTGCGATCAACAGTAACGGTTGTGCCACCCAAGGATTGATTTTTTGCCACATCATACAAGCGATATTTCACTTCATATTGACCATTTTGCAAAGGCGTCACAGTCCCGATGGCCAAAGCTTGAGCACGACGCGAACTCCACATCGAAAAATCAGGCTTGGCATTTTCAGCTACTTCTGTTTCACCACGTTCTACATTTGCAAAATTACCGTTATTCGCAAGGTCTGAACGAACCACATCGGTCACAAAAGAAGGTAAGCCGGATTCATTTAAAAAACGGGTGATGGCGATGGGATATTGTGTTTGTCCGACTCCCGTAATCTCGATTTGCATTTGTGCAAAAGCATTTGAGCCAAGGCCCAAGAGAGCAAGAGTAGGTAATAACCAAGCAAGTATTTTTTTCATTTGTAATCCACGTTAAAGGAATTAATCTTTCGGTCTAAAAATAAGCATAATCGATTTTGGGACGGTACCATTTTCATCTTTGGGTAAGCTACCAGCATCATCAATTGCCCTTAATACCGCCGCATCCCAATCAGGTAAGCCACTTGATTTGGCTAGTCTTTTACTCAAGATTTTGCCGTCAGGCGCTAATTCCACTGCCACATTTGCGGCTGGATTACCATCCACCTGAGCGGCGTTGCCAAAAACAATTCGTGGTTTAATCGCTCGGCGCACTTTATCCGCATAACCTGGCGATGCAACTCCTCCAGTGCCAGTTCCAGAGCCTGTTGTACCACCCGATCCACCGCTTTCGGCGCCAGCATCAGCGCGCATTTTTGCAATCCTGTCTGCTCGTTCTTTTTCTTCAGCCGCTTTTTGTTTTGCATCGACTGGCGGAGCTTTTGGCTTTTCTTTTACCTCTTCTTTAGCCTTGGGTTTTTCTTTGGGGGGTTCTACTTTAGGCTCTGGCTTGGGTTTAACTTCTGCCTTGGGTTTTTCTTTTTCAACTGGTTTTGGGGGTGTGACTGGCTTTACTTCGACTTTTTTAGGTGGTTCGACTTTAGGTTCCACTTTTTTCTTTTCGATCACAATCTCAGCTTTTTCATCGATGATAGGCGCCACTTTTTCAATTGGCGTTGTTTCTATCACTTGGGGTGGGGAGTTATCCCATAACTCTACTTCTACTCCAGCGGGTGTAGAGCTTGTCTTCCAATTGAGGCCGACCATAAACATGAGAGCTAATAGACTATGCGCGGCTAGAGAGAGTAGAAAAGATTTTCTCGTTCCTGGTTCAGGGTGTTCCCACCGCGAATAGCGCATCGCCGGAGCAATAGCCATGACTTATTTACTCTTAACGGCTAAACCAACGCGTTTGACGCCGTTTTCTTTGAGTTGTGACATAACGTCCATGACGACCTCATAGCGAATCGACTTATCAGCTGCAATGACCATCGGTTGATCAGGGTTTTTGTCAGAGAGCTCACGTGCAAAGGCACCTAATTGCGTGCGCGTTAGCGTGCGAGTTGCGGCACCATTTTCATTCACTTTAATTTGCTCTTTTTCATTAATATTTAAAAATATCGGGGGTAATGGTTGAACTGTCGCGCCACCAACGCTTGGTAGATTCACGACCCCTGGATTAACAAACGGCGCAGTCACCATAAAGATGACAAGCAAGACCAACATGACATCAATATAGGGCACGACGTTGATGTCAGACATGGCGCGGCGACGGCCGCTGCGACTACTTCGTTGGATACTTGCCATGAGTTTGTCGTTGCAAAATATTAGTAAATTCTTCGATAAACGTCTCAAATCGAATCGCTAGACGATCAACATCAGAAGCACTACGGTTATAAAAGACGACAGCAGGAATCGCAGCAAAGAGACCAATCGCAGTAGCTACCAGTGCCTCTGCAATTCCTGGAGCAACACTTGCTAAGGTGGCTTGTTGCACATTGGCAAGGCCGCGGAAAGAATTCATAATCCCCCAAACCGTCCCGAACAAACCAATGTAAGGGGATACTGAGCCTACCGATGCTAAAAAAGGCAAATTAGATTCGAGTGAGTCCATTTCTCTTTGGTAGGTAGCTTTCATCGCGCGACGGGCTGGATCAATGTCTCTTGCTTTTAAAAATTCTTGCATCCCCGACTGAAAAATTCTTTCTAAAGAGTTGGCATAACTCTTCTGATTGCGCTGAGCTGCCTCGAGAAGTGTATTGAGGTCGCCACCTGACCAAAAGTTCTTTTCAAAATCTTCCGTAGCTCTTTTGACTGAGCCAAGTGCAAAGCCCTTACGAATGATGATAGACCAAGATGCAATCGATAAGGAAACCAGCAGTACCAAAATCAGCTGAACGACAATACTGGCATTCAGGACAAGGCTAATAATTGAAAGATCTTCGTGTTGCATGAGTGTATGAGTAATATTTAGTTAGATAGTGTTAAACCACAAAAACAGCGGAATTAATTGAACTTTCATGTGAAGTTTGAGCATGTTTTGTATCATATAGGATTGATTGGTATTTTATCCCTAATTCATGAAGGAATTGAAAGATGTTTGAAAGAAGTAAAAACCTCGCTATCACTGACCCCGCAGTATGGAATGCCATTCAATCAGAAAATCATCGTCAAGAGGCCCATATTGAGCTGATTGCCTCAGAAAACTATACTTCCCCAGCGGTTTTAGAGGCCCAGGGTTCACAATTAACCAATAAATATGCCGAAGGCTATCCAGGCAAGCGCTATTACGGCGGCTGCGAATTCGTGGATATTGCTGAACAACTGGCGATCGATCGCGTAAAAACCTTATTTGGCGCAGATGCTGCAAACGTGCAACCACATTGTGGTGCATCTGCGAATGAAGCAGTATTTTTGGCATTTTTGAAGCCAGGTGACACGATTTTAGGGATGAGCTTGGCTGAAGGCGGCCATTTAACTCATGGTATGCCATTAAATATGAGCGGTAAATGGTTCAATATTGTTCCTTACGGTTTAGATGCCAATGAAGCCATTGACTATGATGCTATGGAGCGCTTAGCTCGTGAACATCGTCCTAAACTCATTATCGCCGGTGCCTCTGCATATTCTTTACATATTGATTTTGCTCGATTTGCAAAAGTAGCAAAAGAAGTTGGAGCGATTTTCCTCGTCGATATGGCGCATTATGCAGGTTTGATTGCTGCTGGTGTGTATCCTAACCCAGTCCCGCATGCTGATATTGTTACCTCAACAACGCACAAGGGGCTGCGTGGCCCCCGAGGCGGAATCATCCTCATGAAGGCTGAACACGAAAAAGCGATTAACTCAGCGATTTTTCCGGGATTACAAGGCGGCCCCCTCATGCATGTGATTGCTGCAAAGGCTGTCGCATTTTTAGAAGCAGCGCAACCAGACTTTAAAGTGTATCAACAACAGACTTTAGATAATGCTGATGCACTAGCGAAGACTTTAGTTAGCCGTGGACTCAGAATTATTTCTGGAAAAACCCAGTCTCACGTGATGTTAGTTGATTTACGCGCCAAAAACATCACCGGTAAAGAAGCTGAGAGAGTTTTGGGTTTAGCACATATTACCGTGAACAAAAACTCAATTCCAAATGACCCTGAAAAGCCATTTGTGACGAGCGGCATTCGTTTAGGTTCGCCAGCCATGACGACGCGTGGATTTAAGGTTCCCGAATCCGTTCAGGTTGGAAATTGGATTGCCGACATTTTGGATCAACCGAATGATCAAGCCACGATTGATCGTGTGCGTTCTGAAGTTGAGCAGTTAACCAAACGCTTCCCAGTTTACGGAGCATAACTTACCACAATGCATTGTCCATTTTGCCCACATGAAGAAACTCAAGTCTTAGACTCAAGAGTTTCTGAAGACGGGCGGGCAGTTAGACGTCGTCGCCGTTGTGAAAAGTGTGACAAACGCTTTACCACTTACGAGCGAGTGGAGTTATCGATGCCTACACTCGTCAAAAAAGATGGCAGTCGTGTGGAATACAGTCGCGATAAAATCATCAGTTCGATGCGTTTAGCCTTAAGAAAAAGACCAGTATCATCGGATGCCCTAGATGCGGCAATTGCTCACCTAGAAGAGCGAGTCATCGGACTAGGCGAAAAAGAGATTCCAACCTCGCGGGTTGGTGAGATGGTGATGCGAGAGCTCAAACGACTCGATAAGGTGGCGTATATTCGTTACGCATCCGTTTATCGAAGCTTTGAGGATATTGAGTCCTTTGAGAGTGCTCTAAAAGAACTCAAGTAAGTAGATTGCTTAACCCTGAAGAGCAGCGAAGACACGACTAGTGATTTCGTCGACAGAGCCAGTGCCATGAACCTTTGAGTATTTGGGAGCTGCAATCTTGGCTTGAGGATCACCCTTCGTTGCCCAGGACGAGTAGTACTCAATTAAAGGCTTTGTTTGAGCATCATAGACATCTAAACGTTTACGCACAGTTACTTCTTTATCATCATCACGCTGGATGAGATCTTCACCGGTTACATCGTCTTTACCTTCCATTTTGGGAGGATTAAAACGGACATGATAGGATCTTCCGGAAGCAACGTGAACACGACGACCACTCATGCGTTCGATAATCGCCTCAAATGGAACATCAATTTCTACAACATAATCAATTGGCACACCAGCGTCTTTCATCGCTTGTGCTTGCGGAATGGTTCTTGGGAAACCATCAAATAAATATCCTTTAACGCAATCAGGCTGCATCAAACGATCTTTCACTAAACCAATAATGATGTCATCAGAAACTAGACCACCGGAGTCCATAATTTTTTTTGCTTCAATACCCAAAGGAGTACCTTCTTTTACAGCAGCTCGCAGCATGTCACCTGTGGAGATTTGAGGAATAGAGTATTTCTCGCAAATAAATTTTGCTTGGGTACCTTTGCCTGCGCCAGGAGCGCCTAATAAAATGAGCCGCATGATTAATTCCTTTTAAATTCGTTACAACATCATAACTTTATTTTTGATGCAATTGTGCCCATTTTAATTGGGCTAGTTTCAAATCTTCAGGGGTATCGATGCCAGGAGGCGGTGTTTCATGAAAAACCTGAACGTGTATTTTATACCCATTATATAAGGCTCGCAGTTGTTCAAGAGCTTCGATTTGTTCGATAGGTGCTGGGGGGAGATTTGCAAAATCTTGCAAAAAATGCACCCTATAAGCGTAAATACCTAGATGTCGTAAATAGGGGAATTGAGTATGTTGGACATCCCTTGCAAACGGAATCCCTGCGCGTGAAAAGTAAAGAGCTTCTGAGCGAAGATTACAAACTACTTTGACAACATTTGGATTGTTAACCTCGAAATGGTCCTCAATCTGCACAGCGGCAGTTGAAATCGCACACCCATGATTTTGTGATAGGGCTTGCGCTACTTGATTAATCAACTGGGGTGGGATAAAAGGCTCATCACCTTGCACATTCACTACAATCTCATCTTGAGCCAACCCCAAGAGTGATACTAGCTCACTCAGACGATCGGTGCCGGTTGGATGCGAGTCTTTGGTTTTGACCACCTCAATGCGATGTGCCTGACAAACGGCCATGATTTCATCACTATCGGTTGCCACCACCACCCGACTTGCAGCACTTTTAGCCGCTTGTTCCGCCACTCTTACCACCATTGGTGCACCACCAATATCCGCGAGTGGTTTACGAGGCAGGCGTGTAGAAGACAGTCTTGCCGGAATTACCGCAACAAATGGTGTCTCCATCAAATTAAGGATTCACAGCCGGCATGATTTGACGTGCCTGATCAATCAGCATCACAGCAATACCATCCTGAACCGGGAAGGCCAATTTATCCAAATCACAAATTAACTCATTTGCGACCTCATCAAGCGATAAACTGCCTTTACAGTTGGGGCAAACTAAAATATTTAAGTAACGTTTTTCCATGATGAGCTCGTTGGTTAGCGATGCAAAATTTCTCTGATGCAATCCATCATTCCATTTGGTATGACAGCCTCTAGAGGAATAACCCAAATTCTGTCATCCTGAAGATGTTGACATTTTACGGCATCTTTTTCAGTCATTAAAATTACATCTGTTGAGCTTCGTGGATATTGATTCCAGTTGAATGACGATAAATCCGCATGATCCTCAAGTGCTAGGCATTCAAGATCAAGACCTAAGTCTCTCAAGGGCTTAAAAAATTTCTCAGGAAAAGCAATACCTGCAACTGCTAAGATACGTTTACCTAGCCAATAGTTGAGATCTTGCTGGATTGAAGGGTTGATGAGTTGATAGGCTTGACGCATATAGCAAGCAATCTCAAAACTCTGTGGAGCCATTACAACATCATTTAAGTTAACATGATGTTCTGCACTATAGATTTTCATGTTTACGGTTAAATCTCTAGGCCTCGTTGTAGGTTCCCGAAGTGGCCCAGCGGGCAATAGTAATTCGTTTCCTTCGCCCCGATCATCACGCACAACGATTTCAATATCTTGACCACCATCCCTTGCCACCTGTCGTGCTAAAGCTAGATGTTGCAGCCCATCATCACTAATAATGACATTACAAGATGTATGTTTTTTAAGCAGATAAAGACCAGCCAAGTAACGATTCGAACCAATCCATACCGGAATCTGCGAAGACTGAAGTTGTTGAGCCATCAGAAGAGCTTCATCGCCAACCGCTAAAGCATGGTCAGTCGTGCATACTTCTTGAGTTTCATCACCCCGGAGTTGTGAACGATAACCACGCGTAATGACCCCTGGCTGAAATCCCTGTTGCGCAAGGGCTTTGGCTAAAGCGATGACGCAGGGAGTTTTCCCAGTGCCACCCACGCGCAGGTTACCCACAAAGATAACTGGCACAGGTAACCGATTACTCGTCAATACCTTGATTTTGAAAAGTAATTTTCTGACAGTAATGACAAGCCCATAGACGAAGGAAAGCGGCCATAGACAGTAGGAGAAGAGTCCCTTAGATTCCCAAAACTGAGGAGCTTGCAGTTGCATAGAATCAACTTACCTTTTTTTAGGCGTAGCCTGAGTATCTTGAGTTGCAAAAACAATATTGTTTAACCCCACTTGGCTAGCAATTTCGAGTACTTGCATGACCGCTTGATGAGATGCTTTAGCATCCGCCGAAATAACAACCCTAAGGTTATCGACATTAGCTTCATTATTTTGCATGGCTTGATTTTTGATAAGACTTATTTTTTCCGCTAATGCGGTGGTTTCCACCACGTTGCCATTGATAGCGTATTTACCATCCCGGCTGACCGCTACCCGAATCTCTTTGACGCTGGTGGCAGAACTTTCACCCGCAACACTAGGTAAAGTAATGGCAAGTTCTTGATACTGTGTGAAGGTTGTTGAGATCATCAAAAAAATCAAGATGACCAAGAGCACATCAATAAATGGAATTAAATTAATTTCTGGAGCCAGGTGAGCCATATCCAGGCGGTCAGCGTCGCTATTCTGAGGACTATCGAGAAGTGGTCGATGTTGGAGCATTATTGAGGAAACATATTTTTCAAAAGTACGCGCGTTGCCTCATTCAGTTCATGTGCCCGCGCATCTGCTAAATTGCGTAAATACCGCCAACCGGCAATCGCCGGAATCGCAATCAGGAGTCCAAAAGCGGTATTGTATAAAGCCATCGAAATACCCTGTGCCAATTGCTGGGGTGATCCATTAGCCCCTTGACTGCCAAAAATTTCAATCATGCCAAGAACCGTTCCAAACAAACCCATGAGTGGGGCAATGGTGGCAATGGTGGCGAGTGTACTGAGGTATTGATTCAGACGCACAAGGATCGGCGAAGCAGTATCACGCATCAGTTCTAAACATTGCAATTGACCCGCTTTGCTCATAAAAGCAGCAAGTCCTTGAGAGAGGATAATTCCTAGGGGTGAGGAATGGCCTAAATCCTCTAAATCAGAAGATTGCAGACTTTGTCCTACATGAATTTTTCTTAAATATGTAAGTGCTCGCTCTAAATCTTCCGTAGGAGAAAGTTTGTTTTTTCTCAAAAACCAAAGCCGCTCAAGGATGATTGCAAGACCAATCATAGAAATAAACAGGAGAGGCCAGATGGTCCACCCGGAAGCTGAAATAATTGTTAACATAATCACACTTTACTAGATTTATCTGTGGATAACCCTGTGCAAAACTTTTAAATAAAAAAAATTTAATCCTTGAAGATGTCATAAATCGGTGGTAAAAGAAACTCACTAAAATACAAATCCTATTTAAAAACAATTACTTACCATGTTAATACAAATTGATGTCAATTTTAATTTTCATTTTCCTTGTGTTTTCAAAGCCTGTGGACATTTTTACCCCTAAAACCCCTATAAAATCTACATTTACCCTTAAAAACTATGGAACTTAATAGCGAAATCCTGACGGTTGGCCAACTGAACGAGGCAATATCAGGGCTGATTAGTGCCTCCTTTGATACGCTTTGGGTAAGAGGGGAGATCTCTAACTTTAAAAGTTATCCCAGCGGTCATTGGTATTTCAAATTAAAAGATGAACAAAGCCAAATTAATGGGGTGATGTTCAAAGGAAGAAACTATTCCGTTGATTTTCAGCCAAAAGATGGCGATCAGGTCGAAGTTGCGGCGCAAGTAGGTTTTTATGCTGCCAGGGGCGATATGCAACTTACCGTCCAGCAAATGCGTAAGGCTGGGGCAGGAGCCCTGTTTGAAGCCTTCATGAAGCTGAAGGCTAAACTCGAAAAAGAGGGTCTGTTTGATGTTTCTCATAAAAAAGACATCCCCTTACATCCAAAAGCCATCGGTATCATCACATCTACTCAGGCAGCGGCCTTAAAAGATGTATTAACTACTTTAGCAAGAAGAGCAAGTCACATCCCAGTAATCATTTATCCAAGCCTTGTGCAAGGACCAGAGGCTGCACCGGGCATGATAAAAGCACTCGCACAAGCCCAAAAAAGCAATCAAGTCGATGTTATTTTATTGGTGAGGGGTGGCGGGAGTATTGAAGACCTATGGGCTTTTAATGATGAGCAACTAGCGTATGCCATTGCCAGCTCTACGATTCCTATTATTTCAGGTGTTGGGCATGAAACAGACTTCACTATTGCTGATTTTGTGGCTGATCTACGAGCACCTACTCCGACTGCCGCGGCGGAGATGGCAACCCCTGACCGTTTAGAATTACTGCGCCAAATTCAGGGATATGCCGATTTCATGCAGCGCATGATGAGACAAAAGCTCGAGCGAGAAGCACAACGCATTGATCAATTAAGTATGCGCTTACAACACGCCATCCCCAATCCAACACAAATGCGCCAGCGACAAAATCAGTTACAAGAACGTTTAACGCGTGTGTGGCAAGAAAAACTGCGTTATTGGCGTCAGCAACAAGAGCACTACCTGTTTCAGATTGAAACCCTCAGCCCACAACGTACTCTAGAAAGAGGGTACTCACTGATTCTGGATGAGACTATGGCAGTGCGTGACCCAAAAGATTTACATACGGAAAAAACCTATACAGTTGCCATGGCAAAAGGAAGTGCGCAATTGACGCTCAAGACCATTGAACTATCCTCTGATGAATAAACAGTGAAAACGGTAATAATTGTAAAAATATGCAAGCTTCAAAATATCTGCTTAAAATGAATTATTAATTGATTGATTTAACCCCTAGGAGAAGACATGGAACACGCATTACCAACACTACCGTATGCATTAGACGCTTTAGCGCCACACATCTCAAAAGAAACTTTAGAGTTTCACTATGGCAAACACCATCAGACTTATGTAACGAATCTGAATAATTTACAAAAAGGTACCGAGTTTGAGAGTTTAAGTTTGGAAGAAATCGTAAAAAAATCTACAGGCGGTATTTTTAACAATGCAGCACAAGTATGGAACCACACGTTTTACTGGATGGGGCTTAAGCCACAAGGCGGCGGCGCACCTACAGGTGCATTAGCGGATGCAATCAATGCTAAATGGGGTTCATTTGACAAGTTTAAAGAAGAGTTTACAAAATGTGCTGTTGGTACATTTGGTTCTGGTTGGGCATGGCTAGTGAAAAAAGCAGATGGTAGCTTAGATTTAGTATCTACAAGCAATGCAGGTACACCACTCACAACCGATGCAAAGCCATTATTAACCTGTGATGTATGGGAACATGCTTACTATGTTGATTACCGCAATGCACGTCCAAAATATGTAGAGTCTTTTTGGAATCTCGTGAACTGGGATTTTGCTGCAGCAAACTTTGCTTAAGTAATAGCTGCCGATCAACTAGGCATTAAGATCGGTTCTTGAGTTAAATCCACGCCATAAACAGCGTGGATTTTTTCTTTGATCAGGTTTGCTAAAACCAGCATTTCTTGACCGGTGCCGTTGCCATGATTGACTAAAACAAGAGCTTGTTTTTCGTAGACACCGACATTCCCTTGACGAAAACCTTTGAAGCCACATTGATCAATCATCCATCCCGCGGCCAACTTATAGAGCGTATCGCCATTGACAGAATCTCCCGCATAGGCAACCAGTTGCGGAAATTTTTCCTTAAGGGCTAAGTAAGTTGCTTGATTGACTTGCGGATTATGGAAAAAGCTTCCAGCATTACCTAAGAGCTCAGGACTTGGAAGTTTGTTACTCCGAATTTGGCAGACCGCTGTAAAAATCTCTTGTGCTGATGGTGTGGGTTGATGCAGGAAATAATTAGCAAGTTCAGCATATTGAAGATTGGCTTGCCATGCCTTAGGAATCGCAAAGCGCACTTGGGTAACGATATAACGATTTGGCACCTTTTTAAAAATACTCTGCCGATAGGTAAATTGACAGTCTTGACGAGATAAAGTCTGCCATGCCTGATCATCGCCCAAGTGGTGTAGATCAAGCACTTCAACAGAATCAATCCAAGTAGCCACTTCCGCACCATAAGCACCAATGTTCTGAATCGGCGCTGCTCCACAGGTTCCTGGAATTAAAGCCAGGTTTTCTAGGCCAGGAGAATGATTTTCAAGAGTCCAGGCCACAAACTCATGCCAGTTTTCGCCAGCAGCAACATCAATAAAGGTGTGAGTAGCCGATTGATGGATGATCGACTTCCCCAATAACTCAAGATGGATTGTCAGACCCGGTAAATCTTCTTTTAAAAGAACATTACTACCACCGCCGAGAATCTGAAAAGGCATTTGCTGGGAATTTGCGTACTCAAGTGCTTCAAGCAAATCTTGAGTATGATGAATACGAACAAATTCTTTTGCTTTGACATCAAAACCAAAAGAATTCAACGATTTGAGAGGAAAATTGAATAATATCTGCACAGAGAGATATTATTACTGAATTCATTTACAGAAGGAGAAATTCGATGCCATCATTTGATGTCGTTTCAGAACCAGATATGGTTGAAGTAAAAAATGCTTTAGAGCAAGCCAATAAAGAGATTTCGACACGCTTCGATTTTAAGGGGTCTGATTCAAGAGTTGAACTCAAAGAACAAGAGCTCACGATGTTTGCTGACGATGATTTTAAATTGGCTCAAGTCAAAGATGTATTGCTGAATAAAATGTCAAAACGCCAAGTGGATGTACGTTTTTTAAAAGACGGCAAAAAAGATAAAATTTCTGGCGATAAAATCAAACAGGTAGTAGAGATACAAAAAGGTATACAGGGTGATTTAGCCAAAAAAATTATTCGTGTGATTAAAGACAGCAAAATCAAAGTTCAAGGAAGTATTCAAGGAGATGCAGTTCGGGTTACAGGAACAAAAAGAGACGACTTGCAGGCCACCATGGCACTTCTTCGTAAAGAAGTACCAGAGTCTCCGCTCAACTTCAATAATTTTAGAGACTAAAGCTTATTTAGCGAGATAAATCCAAAACGGAATTGTCACTGCAGCTAGGAGCGTCATTAAAGAAATGGTAACGGCCACAATAGGCCCGTTACCACCCATACGACTAGCCAGAACAAAAGCAGCATTCGCAGTTGGCATGCAGGCAAAGAGAACTGCATTGAACTTTTGCTCAGGCGGCAAATGCAAGAGATTGGCTCCTAACAGAGCAAGAGCTGGAAACGCCATCAGTTTTAAAAATGTCCAGTACATGACAAGCACACCATCACTCTTCGTACTAACCCATCTTAGACTTGCGCCAACACAGAGTAAGCCTAAAGGAATTGAGGAGTTACCTAAGCGAGAGATATTCAGTTGGACCATTTCAGGTAAATGAAATCCTAGGAAATTCAACAGTAAACCTGAAGTAGTAGCGATCACAAAAGGGTTTTTAATAATTTCCCACAAGGTATTTTGACCTGATCGATGGGCAAGACTATAAACGGATAAAGCATTCGAGATTGGCACGAGACATGCGATGGTGATAGCCATGAGTTCTAGACCTGGAGCATCTAATATGCGGGTTGCAACTGCTAGAACAATATAGGTATTAAATCGAAAAGTTGTTTGAATACCAGAAACAAGATTGATAGGATCTGGCTTAAATAACCAGCGGGCACTATAAGCTAATAGACCCATGATGCTCATACAGGTAGCTAAAAGTAATAGCATGAGGAAATTATCTGCCCAAACTAATTTGGCGTTGACGGCAGCATTAAATAATAGGCAAGGAAATAAGACCCAATAGACTAATTTTTCTACGCCCTCCCAAATTGATTGCTTGATAAAGGTATAGCGATTCAAACACCATGCCAATAAAATCAGCATAAAATCAGGGAGAAGTATAAAGGCGGTATTCAAAAGAAAATTGTAAGGTCGATGAATAAAATTAATGAACAATCGCCTATTTTACGGCAAAGCACACAATACATTGGCAGCTTTATAGATGCACTTTGGTTGGAAGATGGCTTATCAAAAAACACACTTGGAGCGTATCGAAGTGATTTAGAGATTTTTGCGCAGTGGCTTGATCAGGCATATCAAAAAAATATCCTTCAATCTACGACTGTAGAAATCACTGATTTCATGGCAAAAAGAAGAGCCGATAAAGCCACATCCGCCAATCGACGGTTAACTGTTTTAAAACGATTTTTTCGTTACATGATTCGGCAAAACTTATTGGAAGAAGATCCCTGCATCAATATAAGACCTGCTAAACAAGCCATGAGATTTCCGACGAGTTTGACCGAGTCCCAAATTGAAGCATTAATCAATGCGCCAAATATTGAAGAGGACTTAGGGCTACGTGATCGAGCCATGATTGAGCTGATGTACGCAAGCGGTTTGAGGGTATCTGAAATCATTCAGCTCAAGCTGATTCATTTACGTTTGAATGAAGGCATTATTCATATTGTTGGAGGTAAAGGAAATAAAGAACGCTTAGTCCCATTTGGCGGTGAAGCAGCCAATTGGATAGGGCAGTATTTAGAGCAAGCAAGACCAACACTGCTTGCTCATCAAACGAGTGAGTATTTATTTATTGGTCGTCATACAGCGAACTGTTTAACGCGCCAGGCATTTTGGTATGTCATCAAACGATATGCCGTGATTGCAGGTATACAGGGGCATCTTTCGCCACACACCTTAAGACATGCCTTTGCCACGCATTTACTCAATCATGGCGCTGACTTACGCGTAGTTCAATTATTATTAGGGCATGCGGATATATCGACGACACAAATTTATACCCACATTGCAAGAGAACGTTTAAAAAATATTCATCAACAACATCACCCTAGAGGATGACATGACAACATGGTTAGCTGTAGCACTCATCATTGGCGCTTACATTTTAGGATCCATTTCCTTTGCCGTTTTAGTGAGTAAAGCTATGGGTTTGCCAAATCCCTACTCCTACGGGTCAGGAAATCCTGGAGCTACAAATGTACTGCGGACAGGTAATAAAAAAGCAGCGATTTTGACTTTACTTGGCGATGCTCTCAAAGGCTTTGTTGCCGTCATGATTGCTAAAAGTTTGATTCTTCATCAAGATACCTGGCAATGGGTTATTGCCTGCGTTGCATTTTCTGTTTTCTTAGGACATGTATTTCCGATCTTTCATCGCTTCAAGGGGGGTAAGGGAGTTGCTACTGCTGCTGGGGTTTTATTTGGGATTCACTGGATTTTAGGATTAGCCGCTTTAAGTACTTGGTTAATCATTGCTTTCTTTTTTCGGTATTCATCCTTGGCTGCTTTAACCACTGCCATTTTTGCGCCGTTGTACGCTTACTTTCTTTTCTTTACCAATAAGACCGTTCATCAAGATGTATGCATTGCAGTTCTGGCTATTGGCGTTTTACTGATTTGGCGACATCAATCGAATATTCAACAATTGATGAATGGTAGTGAAGGAAAAATTGGCCAAAAAAAGTAAAAAAAGACCTCTCAAGAAATTAAATACATTTACTGCGACAATCATTCAATAATTATTATTTATACTTACTATGAGCTCAAAAAAAGAAAACCAAATGACTGAAGATGTCGGAATTCCTGTTTCAGTAAAAATTCGTGAAAGACTAAAAAAAGCGCAAGTTCGCTTTCATGCAAATGATAATATCTCGGCGCATTTAGAGCCAGGCGAAATTGATGCCATTTTTGCTGAAGTCAAGACCAAAATGAAAGAGGTTCTTGACAGCTTGGTAATTGATACCGAAGGCGATCACAATACGCAGGACACGGCGAACCGTGTTGCCAAAATGTTTATCAAAGAAGTATTTGCTGGTCGTTATTTACCGATGCCAACATTAACGGAATTTCCCAACGTTTCGCATCTGAACGAGCTGATGGTAATTGGCCCTATTGCCGTTAGAAGTGCTTGCTCCCATCACCTATGTCCGATTATGGGTAAGGTCTGGATTGGAGTTTTACCCAATAAAGATAGTAATTTAATCGGATTATCCAAGTATGCGCGCATGACCGAATGGATTATGGGCAGACCGCAGATTCAGGAAGAAGCCGTGATTCAATTGGCCGATGTTTTAGAGGCAAAAATGAAACCACTCGGTTTAGCAGTCGTGATGGATGCAGACCATTTATGTATGCAATGGCGGGGCGTGAAAGACTCTGATTCGAAGATGTTGAACAGTGTGATGCGTGGCACTTTCTTAAAAGACCCTAACCTACGACGTGAATTCTTATCCTTACTGGGCAGTCGATATAAATAGAAGGATGAAGTTTAATTGAGAATCATTTTCATTTAAAAAACCAATTAAAACAATTACTTATAAAAAATTTACAGAAATAATTATTATCATTTATGCTTCATTTTAGATTTAATTAAAACCCCTTTGAAAGGAAACGCAATGAAAACCAATCGTCGCCAATTCATGATTTTATCTGCCTCTAGCTTAGCGGTAGCATCAGCTGGAACAGCATTTGCAGCAGATCCAATGCTCCCTGAGACAGATCCTCAAGCCGTTGGTTTAGGCTACAAAGCAGATTCAACAAAAGTTGACGCAGCTAAATATCCAAAGCATAAGCCTACACAAAAGTGCAGTGGTTGCTCTTTATACAAAGGTGCTGCTGGATCAGCAGCTGGTGGTTGCCAGATTTTCCCTGGTAAACAAGTTGCTGGTAATGGCTGGTGCAGTGCCTTTGCAGCGAAGGCTTAATACCCTGACTTAAAACTTTCGTATAGACTGATTAAAATCCTTTACAGGAAACTGTAAAGGATTTTTTTATGTTAGTTAATTGCGTTGCATACAAAGACGGCTATAAGTTAGCTGATATTACTTTTGCTGATGTTAGTGAATACCTGAAAAAAGAAAATGTATTTGTTTGGGTTGCTTTAAAAGATCCAGGCGATGAAGAAATTAAGATGATGCAAGAAGAGTTTGACTTGCATGATTTAGCGATTCAAGATGTACGCCACAGTAATCAACGACCAAAAAAAGAAGAGTATGGCGATGTCCTCTTTTCAGTGGCGCATTTAATTACCTTACTACCTGATAAAGAATTGCAAATAGGCGAATTGGATATTTTTACAGGTAAAAACTTTATTTTATCGATCCGTAAAAATAGCCCACAGGATTTCTTAGGCGTTAGAGCCCGTTGTGAAAAAGAGCCCCACCTTCTGAAAATGGGTTCTAGATATGTTTTATATGCGCTCGTCGATTATGTTGTCGATCATTACTTTGAAGTTCTGAATGAGATGGAGCTAGATTTAGATCTGATTGAGGAAGACGTCTTCACCAAAACCAAAGTCAAAGGGCGCAGTAACGTAGAAACTTTGTACTATATGAAACGTAAAGTATCGACACTAAAACATGCATGTGTTCCTTTACTTGAAAAATTTGCCAACTTTAGTGGCGGAAGATTACCTGCTGTTCTTGAAGGTGGAGAGTTAAATGAATATTTCCGTGATTTACAGGATCACTTAAAACGTGTTGTTGATCGTATCGACACATTAGAAAGTGCTTTATCACAATTGATTCAAGTGAATCTTTCATTAGTCACGATTGATGAAACTGAAATTACCAAACGACTTGCTGCGTGGGCAGGTATTTTTGGACTTGCTACTTCCTTTGCCGGAATTTGGGGGATGAACTTTGAAGGAATGCCTGAGTTGCAGTGGCAGTTTGGATATCCGATGGCATTAGGAGTTATTTTTGGAGGCTGTTTCCTCTTATTTAGACGTTTTAAAAAGATCCATTGGTTGTAAATTTCAAATAGGGTATATTGAAAAGAATTGTTTTCAATATACCCATTAGGAAATAAAGATGTATTTACCTCAGCATTTTAAGGAAGAGCGCCTTGAAATTTTGTTGCCCATTGTTCAAACATATCCATTAGGCCTATTAGTCACTGTTGAACAGGGCATTCCACAAGTCAATCACTTGCCTTTTTTCTACAAAGAAGAGGCTTTAGAAGCGCATATCCCGAAAGTAAACCCTCTATATTCTTTTTTAAAAAGCGTGGGTAGTGTGGATGTTCTAGTAGTGTTTCAAGGACCCCAATCCTATATCACCCCTAGTTGGTATCCAACGAAAAAAGAGACTGGTAAAGTCGTTCCTACGTGGAATTATTCTGTAGTTCATGTGCGCGGAAAAATCTCTCTCAAGGAAGATAAGACCTGGATAAGAGCTCATGTAGAAAACGTAACGAACTGGCATGAACCTAAGCGTGGATCAGAATGGCAAGTGAGTGATGCACCTCAAGACTATACAGATGCGATGATTTCCGTTTTGTGTGGTTTAGAAATTTCGATAGAATCCATGGTTGGGAAACTCAAATTAAGCCAAAATCGTCAAGAAGTAGATCGTTTAGCTGTTTTAGATCAGTTAGAAAATAGTGTGCTTGAAGACGATGTTCACATGGCGCATCTTGCTAAGTTAGCTAAACAAAACATCAATAAAACTTAACTTATTTTTTAGTTACTATCAGAAAAAGAAGTCGCCACTCGACGCGTAATTTTCGGATGTTTAGCACCCACATGATATTGATAGCGTTCTTCTTGAAGATTGAGGTCATTGGTCGTAAAACGATCAAAACGTCTTAAATAATCAGCCCAAGTTTCAAAGACAAAATTTTCGACCATCATCCCGACTTTTTCTGCATCTTCAAACAGGCTCCATGACATAGCCCCTTGACGCAATCGAGCATCTCGCGAACGTTGCATCACCTCTTTAAAGGCTGCAATATTCTCACTCCCAATTTTGTACTCCAAAGAAATCATTACTGGACCAGCTTCGGGATCAATATCACGATCAGGTATCGGGTGTTCAATCGGACAAACCGGAGTCATATCTTCCTCAGTACCACCCTCTATCTTCAGGTGTTTGGTTAACATCACAGCCATGATGCCAAAGATGGATCCGCAAATGACACTAAAAGTAACGCTTGAGTGAGTCGTGAGTTTCCCCCAAATGGCCGCACCTATAGCGCTACCACCCATTAACGACATCTGAAAAATAGACATTCCACGCGCCCTGATCCAACTGGGTAGAGCAAGTTGAGCAGAAATGGATAAAGAGTTAGCCGTCAAAATCCAAAAACCACCACTAAACATCATCATGATGGCTGCCAACCATAAGGAAGGGGCTAGAACCACTCCAATAGAGGCGACTGCTTGCAAAATTTGGCTGATAGGGACTAATTGGTTTCTGTCGAAGCGATGACGCAACCGAGGTAATTGCGACGCAGCCACAATAGCCCCGAATCCTAAACAGGATAATAAGATCGTAAAAGTTTTTGCATCACCATTAAAGTGATCTTTAGCAATCACAGGTAAAAGAGCCATTAACGCTGATGATTGAACAAAAAAGATAAAAACTCGGAGTAACACAGCGCGCATTCGTGCGGAGGATTTTACGTATTGAATCCCAGCACGCATAGCACCTAAAAATCGCTCACCCGGAAGAGGTGAGACGTTGGATGTATATTTCCAGCGCCATATGAGAACGGTACAACCTAACGAGAGCACCATATTGAGGGCAAACACATACTCAGTTCCAGCACTCGCAATTAAAGCACCTGCCACGAGTGGCCCAATAATACGTGAAGCATTCATAGCTACACCATTGAGAGCAAGTGCTGAAGGAAGTTGCTCGCGATTCACAATATCAGGCACGATAGCGGCAAAGACAGGCCAACGCATCGCAAGACCAATACCATTGGTAAAGGTTAAAAACAATAATAATGGTGCGTTAAGCGAATTGGTAAAAGTCATAAAACACAACACCGCAGCATTGAAGGCAATCCAAATCTGGGTTGCCATAAAATACTTTTTCCGATTCAAAATATCTGCGAAAGCCCCGCTTGGCAAGCCTAATAAAAATACAGGCAAATTAGATGCCGTTTGAATCAGAGCAATTAATGTTGGAGATGCCGCTAGATCAGTCATCATCCAAGAAGCTGCGACATCATTCATCCACATACAGATATTGGAAGTCATCCAGGCGAGCCATAGCATGCTAAAGACACGATTCTTCAGCGGGGCCCACCAGATTTCTTCTTTAGATAGGGCGGAAGTAAAAGATTTGAATGACATATTTAATTCATTTTACTGCCGATGCATGAAATTGAGTTTGTGGAGTTAAATTGGGTAGAATCAATTTTATTTGATGGAAATTTAATATGTTAGAGAAAAACATTACTGCCTTATCAGCGATTGAACTATCTCAACTGATTCATCAGAGAGGCGTGTCTTGTGAAGAAGTCATGCGCGCTTATCTCCAACAGATCCAGCACCTTAATCACCATGTCAATGCGATTATTTCGCTACAAGATGAAGAACAACTATTACAACAAGCCCGTGAAAAAGATCAACAATTTCATCAAATATCTAACAAGGGATTTTTGTATGGATTTCCGCTTGCGCCAAAAGATTTGGCTGGAACAAGGGGCATTCCAACAACCTTGGGTTCCCCCATCTTTAAAAATAATATAAACGCACAAGACTCAGTTGTCGTGGAGCGCATGCGTGCTTCTGGCGGCATTTTGATTGGCAAAACCAATGTCCCTGAATTCGGACTTGGGTCTCATACCTACAATACGCTGTTTGGCACCACGCTGAACAGTTATGACCAAACCAAATCGGCTGGAGGTAGTAGTGGTGGCGCAGCAGTTGCGCTAGCAGTGCATATGTTACCCATTACGGATGGCAGCGACTTTGGCGGATCATTGCGTAATCCAAGTGCCTGGAATAATGTCTATGGCTTACGTCCATCACAAGGCAGAGTTCCATCAGGAACCGGTATGGAAGTGTATTACGATCAATTACCAACCGATGGTCCCATGGCAAGAAACGTTTCGGATTTAGCCATGATGTTAGCGATACATGCTGGTCATGACCCACGCTACCCCTTAAGCTTGCAAAGCTCACCAGCAATCTATCAACAATCACTAGAAGCAACCATGCAGGGTAAGCGAGTTGGCTGGCTTGGTGATTTTGGTGGGTACTTGCCCATGGAAGAAGGCTTACTCGATCAATTGATCCAAAGCCTCAAATATTTTGAAGCTATGGGTTGTGTTGTTGAACAGGTGATTCCCCAGTTTGATATGCATCAGTTATGGCAAGCATGGTTAGTTTTAAGAGCTTTTGTAACGGGCGGAAAGTTAATGTCGCTTTACCAAAATCCGGAACAACGTGCTCTACTAAAACCTGAGGCCATTTGGGAAATCGAACAATCGATTGCACTCAAAGCAAGTGAAGTTTTTCAAGCATCAGCGATCCGAACAGCATGGACAAAAGAACTACAAAGATTATTTCAGACATATGATGTACTTGTTTTGCCGAGCGCACAGGTCTTTGCTTTTGATGCGCAGCAGACATGGCCAAAAACCATTGCGGGACATACCATGGATACCTATCATCGTTGGATGGAGGTTGTTTTTGGACCGACGTTAGCAGGCTTGCCTGTTTTATCTTTACCGGCAGGGTTTCACCAAGGTGTTCCGTTTGGGTTACAGTTGATTGGTAAGCCACAAGGCGAGATGGAACTTTTGCAAATGGGATTTGCCTGGGAGCAGGTTACCCCATTCGCACAAGTCAAACCTACATTACTAAAGTGAACGACCATAGCGCATCAAAATAAAGCTAATGATGAACAAGAGAGTCGCAGCAGCAATTGCTAAAGATGCATGAATCCCGATCATGCCACCGACGAGTCCAACCGTAATTCCAGAACCAGCGCGCATACCTAATGCTGCCATGTTGTAAAGTCCAATCACACGCCCTCTAATTTCTGTTGGGGCATTGATTTGCACAATACTTTGCGCCATGGAGTTAAATGCTAATTCAAAAAATCCACACACTAGCAACAAGGCAATTGCAAAGTAATAACTTTGATTCAGAGCAAAGGTTAGCAAAATCACACACCAACAAATAGCCAATATCAATGCAGTTCGAGGATGTGGTTTTAAGAAACCACGACTCTCTAAAACAATACCAGCAATCAAGGCACCAGCAGCGTCAGCACCTAAAAGAAGACTATATAAAAGACCCGGATCTCCGTGTCCCAAGTCTTGGGCAAAGCCTGGCATTTGTGCTTGATAGCCATTACCGACAAAAAATGAGGCAGTTCCAGCAAGAAGAATCATGGAGACAATCACACTTTTCCCAGAAATATCACGAATCGTTTGCACGATATCTTGGAAACCTTTGACAGCGCGTTTGACTGGAGCTTCACCAACACGGAATGCAGGACCATAAGGTGCGGTTGCTAGCCATAAGATTGTAGGTAAATATAAAAATGCATTCACAATCAGGCCATATTTAGGGCCAACCGTGAGCATGAGTCCTGCCCCAACTGCTGGGCCGATTAATAGGCCTAAATAACGCGCACTAGCCAGAATACGCACCGCACTGGGCAGTACAGAGGCATCAACGATGTCATACAACAGGATTTGCGAAATCGTATGCCACAAGACGCCAGCAAAGCCATGTAAGACCAATAAAATCATCGCATGCCATTGCTCAACCGTATCCGTAATAAAAAGATAGGCCCATGACAAAGAGCAAATCATAAATAAAGCAATACCTGCCTGAATTAGACGACGAGGATCATATTTATCCGCGAGCGCCCCTGCAGGAACTGAAAAGAATAAAAAAGGTAGCCAATGAGACAAAACTGCAAAGCCTGCAAGTTCAGGGGAGTGGAATTTTTGATACAGCATCCAATAACTGATGACATGTTCAACACTATCGGCCATCATTGCTAGCATGTAGGTGATGACATGAAATCGAAAGCCAACAAATTTGAAGGCAGCAAATGCAGGTGCTTTGGTACTTGACATGAAAATCCCTTAAAACGATATCTTAATGCTTTAGAAGCCAATCGTTTGTGAAATCATGAGCAAGCTTCAGAAATCGTTTTACTGCGAGCTTCGAAGAGTTTTCTCGGTATGCAAGGCTCAACGGCACAGTCAATACCGAGTTCGGATGAAAAGTTTTATACACCACACTGTCTGGCTGGATCGCTTGCATCGACTTTGGCACGATGGCAATACCTAGGCCAGAAGCCACAATATGCAACGCACCCATAATGCGGTAAACCACTTGCGCTGACTTTGGTTCAAAGCCCACCTTAGCGCATTCATTGATTAAGCTCTCTTTAATACCTGAGCCGTTTACTTGTTGGTAGAAAATAAAATTCTCATCACGTAAATCTTTTAGGCTAAGAACCCCATTAGGAATCGAGCTCAAAGGATGATTCATTGGAATGGCGACCACCATATCCTCTTTGAGAAGTTCGACACTTGCAATACCTAGATATGGCTTGACAGACGAGCGCGAAAAAGCGACATCGATTTTTTCTTGAGCCAGTGCGTTCATCAGGTCGTGAGCCGCACCTTCCTCAATATCCAGTTGGATGAGAGGATATGTATGCCGAAAAGTACGCACTAAATCAGGCGTCATTTGATGCATGGAAGCAGAACTCGTAAAGCCTAATCGAAGGTTACCCTCTTCACCTAACTCAAAACGTTGGACGCGAAGAACCGCTTGGTCGACACTCGCCAGGATGGCCTGAGCATCCGTTAAAAAAACTCGGCCAGCGGGGCTGAGTTGAATACGGCGGGATTCTCGAAGAAATAACTTGACCCCGAGTTCTTTTTCAAGAAGCTGAATTTGCTGCGTGAGCGGTGGTTGTTGGATACCTAATTTGGCAGCTGCGCGTGTCATGTGCTCTTCCTGAGCAACGGCCACAAAGTATCGTAAATGTCTTAATTCCACAAAAAAGCCTATCGATATCTTAAAAGTATTAATTTAGCATTTTTTAGATATTAGACAAGTTTTTTTATATGGAATATATTAATAGAAATACAAAAAGGATAAAAAATGGAAAAAGATACTGAAGTAGCCATTGTGGGTGGAGGTATTGCAGGACTATTTTTAGCGATTAGTTTGCATCAGATCGGTGTAAAAAGTCGCGTTTATGAGTCTGTATTAGAGTTACAACCATTGGGGGCAGGTATTAATTTGTTACCCCACGCTGTGCGCGAACTAGAAGAACTAGGTTTATTACCGGCACTTGACCGTGTGGGTATTCGTACAAAAGATGCTTCGTACTACAACCATCATGGTCAGTTAATTTATCGAGAAATTGTTGGTCAAGCGGCAGGTTACAAATGGCCACAATTTTCAATTCACCGCGGTGATTTACAAATGCTTTTACTCGAAGCTGCTAAAGAGCGCCTGGGTGATGATGTGATTGCAACCAATCATAAATTTGTCGGCTACGATCAAGACGCGGATGGTGTTACCTCACATTTTGTCAATCGTGATGGTGAACCTCTCCCATCCGTCAGATCCTCGGTCATGATTGGGTGTGATGGCATTTATTCCGTGTTACGAGGTTTGTTATATCCCAATGAAGGTGAGCCGAAATATTCTGGTTACACGATTTGGCGCGGTGTTACACCCTTTAAGCCTTTTTTAAGCGGTGCGGATACGATTCGTGCCGGTTGGATGCCAGTTGGAAAAATCATGATCTATCCGATTCGGAACAATATTGATGATGAGGGTAATCAACTGATGAACTTTGTGGCAACACAGATTCGTCCAAAGCCAGAAAAATGGAATTTCCATGGCGCTGCTAAATTAGAAGATTTTTATGACGCCTATGACAGTTGGGATTTTGATTGGCTAGACATCAAAGGCCTACTCAAAAAAACAGAAAAATTCATGGTGTATCCAATGGTAGACCGTGATCCCTTACCAACCTGGACCAATAGTCGCGTTACCTTAATGGGAGATGCGGCACATCCAATGTATCCAAGGGGTTCGAATGGCGCTGGTCAAACTATTCTTGATGCAAGATTTTTAACAGGTGCGTTCAAACGTCATGGAGTGAATGAAACTGCTCTGCAAGAATATGACAAAGAGCGAGTTGCCGCTACTGGTAAGGTGGTATTGATGAACCGAGCAAACCCGCCAGATACCATTTTAAAAGTGGTACACGAGCGAACGGGTGGCAAACGCTTTAATAAGATTGAAGACGTTATCAGTCAATCAGAAATGGAAGCTATACTAAACGATTATAAAAATGTGGCAGGGTTTCAAGTCAAACAATTAGACCAAAAGCCAGCATACGTTTAGTGCAGTAACAATAACTTGGAGGAGACAAATGAGTTTAGAACTAAAATTACCAGGATTGATTATTCCGCCGTTAACACCTTTTAATGATCAACAACAAGTTGACTATGCATTATTAGAAAAAGGCGTTAATTATGTAGTCGATGACTGTAATGCTGCGATGGTCATTGCTGCAGGAGTTGAGGCGCAAGAATATCACTACCTCAAATTAGAAGAACGTAAAGAACTCATTAAAAAAACAATCGAGTTTGTTGGTAATAGATGTCCCGTTGCTGTGGGGATTTCTCATCCAAGCTATAAAATTGCGATTGAACTTGCCCACTATGCTCAAGATTTAGGAGCCCAGGCGGTACAGCTTTTAGCACCTTTACGTGCATTTGGTGGAGAACCATCTCATCAAGAAACATTAGATTATTTTCAAGCAGTGTTAGCACAAATTAAAGTTCCAATGGTTCTGTATCTCAATCCTGGACCTGGTGCGAATACTTCGATCCCTACGACAATTGCCTTATCTAAACTCAAAGGGATTGATTACATCAAGGAAAGTTCACGTGATTTATCTCGCGTTTCAAGACTGATTGCTGAAATCGAACTTGCAGGACACGCTCGTTACTTTACAACCATGCAAATGTTGTTAATTACATTACAGTTAGGTGGATCCGGAATTACTCTACCTCCTCCAGCAGCCTATTTAGCGAATAAAGTAGTGCAGGCGTTTATTCAAGGTGATTTAAAAGAAGCGACGCGTCTACAGTTACAATTTGCTAGTTACCCGAATCGTTGGATGGGACATGGTCTAACACCAACCATGAAAGCTTCCTTTAAATTGATGGGTCTTTCTGCTGGAGATCCTTATCCGCCGCATCCCCCCATTGGCGGAGAGGATTTAAAAGCGTTAGAGGCCTATCTGAAGACAACGGATTTTCTAATTAAATAAGTAAGGGAGTAAGAAGTGAAGTTTATTGACTGGGCAAAAGTATTTGCTCTGAGTTTCTTTTGTATATCAGGAGTGTCTTCGGCACAAACGGACTATCCCAAGAAACCTATTACGATCATTGTTCCTTATGCAGTAGGTGGGGGTGCTGATCAAGTAGCGCGCTTAATTGGTCAACAATTAAGCCTTCGCCTGAAACAATCTGTGGTGATTGAAAACCGTGGTGGAGGTAGTAACACCATTGGCATGAATTTTGTTGCCAAGTCATCAGCCGACGGATATACCTTGGGACTTGCTACACCAACATTCTTAATGACACCATCGATTATTAAAAATCAGCCTTACGATCCATTGGGAGATTTTACAGGTGTTGCCATATTTACTGATGCCCCTTTAGTCTTGGCTGTTAACCCTAAATTGCCAGTCAAATCTGTGAAGGAATTGGTTGAATACGGTAAGTCTCATCCGAATGAGCTGAACTGGGCTTCTGGTGGAACAGCTTCGACACAGGGTCTAGCAGGGGTATTGTTTGGCATGACTGCAGGTATACAAACCACTCAAGTCCAATATAAAGGCAGTTCACAAGGATTAAATGATTTGCTTGGGGGGAGTGTGCAATTTATGTTTAACCCAATGCCATCCATCATTCAGCATGAACGTAGTGGCAAATTACGAATTTTAGGAGTTGCTGGTACTTCTAAGATGACTAAGTATCCAGAGTTTCCATTAATCTCTGATGCGTTACCTGGGTATCACGCCTCTGGCTGGTTTGGCCTAGTTGCACCTAAGGGAACACCTGTTGCCGTCTTGGATTTATTAAATAAAGAAGTCAATGAAATCGTCAAAGATCCCACCATTCGTGAGCGATTGATTGAAGAAGGTTTAGAGCCGAAAAGTATTTCAAGAGATGCATTTAATAAAATGTTACAAAGTGATTTTGTTAAATATCAAAAAATATTAGCAACACAAAATATAGTCAAAGAATAACTTATACCTAAAGGAGCATCCCATGTTAACCATCAAACGTTTATCCCTTGCAGAAGCAAAAATATTGATTGACGGGGCAACCCACAAATCAGTAGAAATGAATATCCCTATGTGTATTGCTGTTACAGATGAGTCGGGACATTTGATGGCGTTTGATCGCATGGACGGTGGCAAAGTGAGTAGTACACCGATTGCCATTGATAAAGCGTTTACTGGTGCGGTTGCGCGTAAGGGGACACATGTTTATAACGAATTATGTGTGCCAGGTAAATCAACATTTGGTATTCATGTAACCAATGGCGGGCACTTTAGCATTATTGGTGGTGGATTTCCGGTATTTGTAGACGGACAAATCGTTGGTGGTATCGGTATCAGTTCAGGTACCGCGGTGGAAGACCAAGTCGTGGCTGAAGCCGCACTCGTTTATTTTTATGAAAAAACTGGATACAAGGCTTAAGCGATGTCAAAACTGCAATTAACGCTCGCTTGTTGGAACTACGATCGAACTCGGGCGTTAATGGAGGGGAGTATTGTTCCTGAAGGGATTGATCTCAACTATTTAAGCTTACCTGTTGAAGAGATTTTTTTTCGCACCCTCGCCAATCAAGAGTTTGATGTTGCAGAGTTATCACTGTCATCCTATTTGCTTTCTTTGCAAAAGCCAGAAAAGCCTTTTATTGCGATACCCGTATTTCCGTCATGTGCATTTCGGCATTCAGGTATTTTTATTAATACCAATTCTGGGATTCGTGAGCCAAAGGATTTAATTGGCAAACGGGTCGGTACGCCAGAGTATCAAATGACAGCCGCTGTTTGGATTCGTGGCATATTGCAAGATGATTTTGGCGTACCCTTTGATCAGCTGAACTATTTCACTGGTGGTGCGGAGCAACCTGGTAGAAGTGAGAAGATCAAGTTGCAATTGCCAGATAACATCAAAGTCAAGCCCATAGAGCAGCATCAGACCTTATCTCAAATGCTCAAAGATGGCGAGATTGATGCACTTTATACTGCGCGAACGCCTTCATGTTTTAACCCCTCTAATCCACACATACAGCGTTTATTTCCTCATTATGGAGACGTAGAGCGGGCTTATTATCAACAGTCAAAAATTTTCCCGATCATGCATGTGATCGTGGTTAAGCGCAGCGTTTATGAAGCCAATCCATGGATTGCAATGTCTTTGTATAAGGCCTTTGTAGCTTCGCAAAAATTAGTCTATCAAGACATGAAAGAAACCGTTGTATTAAAAACGATGTTTCCTTGGATGAATTATTACCTCGATCAGGTACGTAGTGAAATGGGTGAAGATTATTGGCCGTGGAATATTGCGGGAACGAAACACAATATCGAAACATTAATGCGTTATTCCTGTGAACAGGCTCTTTTAAAGCAATCATTTACGATGGAAGAGATCTTTGCGAAAGAAACTTTTGCTGGCTTTAAGATCTAGATAAACAAACCGACTTCAAACAAACGCTGATCATTAAAACGCTATAATTGTCATAAAATATTAATACACAATAGGTTAGACATGTTTGATGTGATTGTTGTTGGCGGCGGTAATGCTGCACTGTGTGCCGCATTAACAGCAAGAGAGGGTGGCGCCTCAGTTCTCATTCTAGAATCAGCTCCGATTGAGTGGCGTGGCGGTAATTCAGTGCACACGCGCAATTTACGTTGTATGCATGATGCCCCTCAAGACGTTTTAGTTGAAGCCTATCCTGAAGAAGAGTTTTGGCAAGATTTGCTAAAAGTCACAGGCGGCTTAACTAACGAAAAACTTGCACGCATTATTATTAGGGGTACTTCTACCGTTCGTGATTGGATGCGCAAGCATGGCGTGCATTTTCAACCGTCTTTATCCGGCACTTTGCATGTGGCGCGGACGAATGCCTTCTTTATGGGGGGCGGCAAAGCACTAGTCAATGCGTTCTTTAGAAGTGCTGAGCAGTTAGGTATCAAGATTCGTTATGAAACGACTGTCAAGCATGTCAACGTGAAAGACGGCATATTTGAAAGTGTTGTTTTAGATAATGGTGAAGTCATTTCTGGTAAATCTTGTGTGCTCGCTTGTGGCGGTTTTGAATCCAATCGTGAATGGTTAAAAGAAGCCTGGGGTCAAAACGAAAACGGTGAGTGGCCAGCAGATAATTTTCTGATTCGTGGCACTAAATTTAATCGCGGCGATGTTCTTAAAAACTTATTAGACCAAGGTGCAGATCAAATTGGTGATGTGACGCAGGGACATTGTGTGGCCATTGATGCACGCTCACCTTTATACGATGGCGGAATTTGTACCCGTTTAGATTGCGTATCTTTGGGTATCGTTGTCAATCAATTTGCCAAACGTTTTTATGATGAAGGCGAAGATTTTTGGCCCAAGCGTTATGCAATTTGGGGGCGTTTAGTGGCACTGCAACAAGGACAAATCGCTTATTCCATTATTGACTCCAAAGCCATTGGTCGCTTTATGCCTCCCGTATTTTCTGCGATCAAAGGTAATACGATTTCTGAAATCGCCCAGCAACTTAATTTAGATGTTGATCAGCTCAATCAAACCGTGAATGAGTTTAATCAGTCCTGTCACGTCGGGACCTTCAATCACAATATCCTTGATGATTGTCATACCGAAAACATCGCCCCTGAAAAAACTCACTGGGCCTTACCCATTGATCAGGGGCCGTTTTATGCTTACCCCTTGCGCCCAGGTATTACGTTTACCTATCTCAGTTTAAAAACGGATGAAACTGCTGCAGTGTTCTTTAACGAACAAGCCAGCCCGAATCTTTTTGTTGCTGGAGAGCTGATGGCGGGTAACGTTTTAGGTAAAGGATATACCGCAGGTATTGGCATGTCGATTGGTACTATTTTTGGCAGAATCGCCGGCCAATCCGCTGCTGATGCAGTCAAGAAAATGAAAGAATCCCATGCTCACGCTTAATACATTGATCGCTGATGCGAAGAACTTTAATCAACCATCCGAGTCAGTGATGGAAGTACAACGTGTATTGCAAATTTGTAATGCCTGTCGTTATTGTGAAGGCTTTTGTGCAACGTTTCAGTCGATGACAAGACGCTTAGACTTCAATGTTGCGGACGTGCACTTTATGGCTAACCTATGCCATAACTGTGGGGCATGTTTGCATGCTTGCCAATACGCACCCCCAAATGAATTCGGGGTCAATATTCCGCAAGCAATGGCTAAAGTTCGTCTTGAAACCTATCAAACCTATGCATGGCCGAAGCAGTTGGGATCGATCTATCAAAAGAATGGCCTTGCTTTGACCATGCTGACTTCCATTGCTATTATTTTATTTTTACTGAGTTTGCAAACGAGTAGTACAGGACTCTTTAATACCAATACAGATGCTAATTTTTATGCGATTTTTCCGCATAATAGTTTGGCAATGATTTTTGGAAGTGTATTTCTAGTGATGGTGTTGGCCCTCACGCTTGGCGTTCGTGGCTTTTGGCGTCAGGTGTCGACAGACCCCATGATGCTTGGTGCCGCAAAAGATGCAACACTTGATATGCTGACTTTAAAAAATTTAGGTGGTGGGCATCAACAAGGATGTAATGAAGCCGATGACGCTTTTTCTTTATGGAGAAGAAGATTTCATCACATGACTTTTTATGGTTTTTTACTATGTTTTGCTGCGACCAGTGTAGCCACCTTGTTTCATTATTTCTTGGGTTGGGAAGCTCCATACTCCTACACCAGTTTGCCAGTCATATTGGGCACGGTTGGTGGCCTAGGTTTAATTGTTGGACCCATTGGCTTACTGTGCCTCAACTTAAACCGTCACCCCTTGCATGGTGATGCTGCGCAAAAACCAATGGATATCGGGTTTATTGCGTCATTACTTGCTATCAGTGTTTCTGGTATTGCACTACTAGCTTTGCGACATACGCCGTTGATGGGCATATTATTGTGCGTCCACCTTGGCTTTGTCATGGGATTTTTTCTGATGATGCCCTACGGTAAATTTGCACACGGCATATTCCGAAGTGCTGCTTTACTTAAAAATGCGATTGAAGTCAAAATGGGCAAGTCAGTCAGTGTAGGTTCTGACTAACTTGCGAAGACATTAATCAGCCTTGATATTCGCTGCAGTAATGAGTTGCTTCCAACGGTTGTAATCATTTTGTACCATGTTTTTGACTTCAGCTGGTGAAGGGGCAATAGGTTTACCACCTGCTTTTTCAAAACGATCTTTAACCTCTGACTGATTGGCGACTTGACTGAATGCTTCTTGCCATTTATTAACAATCGCTGCTGGTGTTTTAGCTGGCAAGAACAAACCAAACCAAGATTCCAACTGAATATTGGAAACACCTGTTTCAATGACAGTTGGCACGTTCGGCAGGTTCGGATTACGAGATGCGCCTGAAGTCGCAAAAGTCACAACACTTCCGGAATCAATATGTGGTTTTGCTGTTGGTGAAAGATCAAAGAATAAATCGACACGACCGCCGATGATATCCGTATACGCTGCTTGCGCCCCTTTGTAGGGAATATGAACACAGTCTACGCCAGCATTTTTCCAAAGAGCTGCGGCTAAGACATGTTGACCAGTTCCATTGCCACCAGAAGCGTAGGTTAATTTACCAGGATTATCTTGAGCGTATTTAATCAATCCTTTGAGATCATTAAATGGTAATCCTTTACGCCCAATCAGGGTGTAGCTATAACTTGTGACTAGTCCGACAGGAACAAAGTCTTTGATCGGATCATAAGGCAAGTTTTTATAGAGCCAAGGGTTCATCACGATATTTGAGATCGAGCCCACCACTGCGGTATAGCCATCTGCAGGTTGTTTTGCCACATAATCCGTTCCCACAACAGTACCTACACCGGGCTTATTCTCAACAATAAAACTTTCCTTCATGATCGGCGCTAGCTTATCTGCCAACACGCGCCCAACAAAATCAAAACCTCCCCCTGGCGGTTGCGGAACAACGATATGAAGTGGCTTATCCGGAAAGCCAGATTGCGCCATTGCAGAACCAGCAAGGATAGATACAACGAATACACTTGACTTAAGAAGTGTAGATAATTTACTTAACATGATTTAACCAATCTTGACCACGTTGATAAAGAGCTTCAACTGACGGACCTTTCAGTTGCGGCATGTCTGGCTTAACAGTAAAACCTAATTTCGTTTGAATATAAGCTAAATGACGATAGCCTTCTGGGAAACGATTGAGTAATTCTTGATCAAGTTGCAGATTGGCTGCAGGATCGAGCGGATTGAGACGATCTTTTTCATAGATCGGTTGACGAAGCACGACACCCCATCTACCCTCACGTTTTTCCATGAAGTCATAAAAACGACCAGTACACACCACATCACACATGACGCCATCGACAGGACCACGCTGGGTAATAGTCATTTTTGTTTGAGCGATAGCACGATCACCATTTACTTCAACACTACAACCACCAAGAAAATGCAAAATACTAACACCTTTATTCCAGCCTTCGATCGATACTTTGATAAATTCTTCGAAGTGACCTTGAAACCAAGTTGCCATCATGACACCATCACTGTGCCAGACCGTTTTAAACTTTTCCCATTGACCAGAGTCACGCCAAACAACCCAGTTTTCTACAACCTCACGAATACGCTGTTTTTCTAATAATATTTCTACATCATTTACCATTTTTTGCTTTCCTTATTCTGTTGGCAGGTTGACGGACTTCACAATGCTTGCCCATCGATTGACTTCTGATTTGATAAATTGGTTAAAGTATTCTGGAGTATTACTACCCAAAGGAACTATCAGTTGCTTTTTAAAAGCTTCTTTCACCTCTTCAGATTTTAATGCTTCTAATACAGCCGCGTGGATTTTAGAGACAACTGCGGGCGGTGTTTTTTTAGGAGCAAATAATCCCTGCCAAGCATTCGTACCGATACCGGGATACCCTAGTTCTGCCATGGTTGGTGTATTAGGAAGTTCGGGTAAACGTTTATCAGTAGTTACCGCAAGTGCGCGAAGATTTCCAGCCCGAATCATCTCAATCACTGACGAGGCATTAATAAAAGCGATTTGCACATCATTACTGACCATCGGAATTAAGAATTGTCCTGCACCGCCATTGTATGGAATATGCGTCATATCTAAACCGGCTGCTTTTTCTAAAGTAAGCATATCAATCATGGAGTAGGTGCCAACACCTGGAGATGCATGATTAACTTTTTTTGGATTTGCCTTGATGTACGCCATCATTTCTTTAAAATCTTTTGCATCAAGCTTGGCGGAGCTCACTAAAATATGAGGGATAGTCGCTAAGATAGAGATTCCTGTTAATTCATCTTCAGGTTTAAATTTCATCTTTTTGGCAAAAACAGTTTGATTTAAAGCATTTGTCGAAAGATTACCCACAAAAAGCGTATAGCCATCAGGACTAACTTTCGTCATCGACTCCATAGCAATGAGTCCACCAGCACCAATGCGATTTTCAACAATCACTGGTGTATTCAGAATTTGAGATACTTGTTTGCCGACAATGCGTGTTACGGTATCTGTTGCACCTCCTGGAGCCAGGGGAACAATCATTTTTATCGGTCGACTAGGAAAAGGATCTTCAGCAAAACTTATATTACAAGTGATGGTTGAAAGAATAAGAAAAGTAATACCTAATAAGTTTTGATGAAAAAATTTAATAAGATTTAACATTTGTGTTCTCCATTGATAATTGCTTGACATTATTTTTATTTATGAATAACAATATACTTTAAAACCATATCAAATAAAAAATTGGGGACAAAATGATTAAAAAGCTCAGAACTGGGCGAGATAATCAGCAGTGGATGCTGGATCTCGCTCTCAATATGCGTGGACGAGTGCAAAACTTTGAACGCGATGATCCTGAAGTTCCGAGTGGCAAGCGGGCACGAAATTATCGTATGTACCCTAAAATTTGGCGTGAGGCGGGAGAAAGACATGAGCGTTTAGCCAAGAATGCTCAGGCGAGAGGCGCGCATTCTTCTGCAACCTATCATTTTGATCATGCGGTTGAAGCTTATCGTATGGCGCAGCATCCTATCTACTTCGATGATCATCCAGTCAAGCAACACTTATATAGCAAATTAAGTGAGATGGTTGATTTACGAACTAAGTCTGCACCCTATCCAATTGAGAGGGTTGAAGTCGAGTTTGATGACGGCAAAACCATCTCTTGTTTGTTACATCTGCTCCCGGATCGTCGTAAAGCCCCTGTTGTCATTTACGTTCCAGGAATGGATCAAACGAAAGAAGTGTTTCCAAAGGCATACCATAACATTGGAATAGAAAGAGGATTCCATGTATTAGCCATGGATGGACCAGGGCAGGGCAACTCAAATATACAAAAAATTAGATCCGTTGGCGACAATTATGAGAGAGCTGGTGCGGCAGTAATTACTTACCTAAAAAGCCGACCAGAAATTGATGGCGACAAGATTGCAATCTACGGCATTAGTATGGGAAGTTATTGGTCACTAAGATTATCTAGCTATGATCATCGCGCAGCCGTAGTCGTTTCATCGGTTGCATGCTTTAACCCAAACAACACGATCTTTACAGAGTCATCGCCAAGATTTAAACAAATGTTCATGTATATGGCTGGATATGAAGACGAGGAACGATTTGATGAAGAAGTCGCAAAAGGCATGACGGTTAGAGGTCATTTAGATAAGATTAAATGCCCCACTTTATTAGTTACCGGTGAATTTGATCCTTTATGTCCCTTGGAAGAGGCGGTGGAAGCGTTTGAAGACTTAAAAGTTCCAAAAGAAATGTGGGTTTTTGAGAACCAATACCATCCTTTATGGGGCATCTCGAATTTAGGTGGCATGGATTGCCATGATTATGTCTTTGATTGGTTACAAGGATTCTTTGCAGGCAAAAACCTACCTACTACAGAGGGCAAGATTTCCTATATCAAAGAAAGTGCTGATGGCCCATGGGGGGATTGTGAATGGGATCCACCAATTCATCGAGGGCAAGCTTATTTCTAAATCATAAAGTAACAAACTTTTAGTTGGCGCACATAGCATGTAAAAAATAGGAGACATGTATGAAAAAGAGAGCGACCAGTCATTTTGAAACCCGTAGACAGGTAATTAAAACAGTATTACTAACAGCAGCATCTGCCACGGTGCCCGCCTGGGGGCAAACATGGCCAAATAAAACCATTAAATTAATTGTGCCATTTCCTCCAGGTAATACGATTGATATCCTTGCGCGCTTGGTGCAGCCTAGAGTTTCGCAAGAATTAGGTCAAAGTGTCTATATTGAAAATATTGGTGGCGCTTATGGACAAATCGGTATGGCAGCGATTGCTCGCGCTAATCCTGATGGTTACACCTTTGGTGCATCTCAAGGTGGACCAATGGTCGTTCAACCTCATACCGTTAAAAATTTACCCTATGACACCATCAAAGACTTTGTACCTGTTGCAGTATCTGCTTGGAACTTCAATGCCCTTGCAGGATCAATTTCAGCCCCTTTTAAGAATCTTCCTGAGATGGTTAGTTGGGCTCAAGCAAATCCTGGAAAGCTAACCGTTGGTACCACTGGTGAGGGTGGCTTTGCGCATTTATGGTTTGAAGATTTTCGTCGTCAGGCTAAATTTGAATATACTCACGTGCCTTACAAAGGGACAGCAAATATCTCCGCAGATTTGGTATCTGGAGCAATTATGGCTGGTGCCGACGGGATTTCTGGATTTTC
The DNA here is from genome assembly GCF_027944005.1 of Polynucleobacter sp. SHI8. NCBI lineage: Bacteria > Pseudomonadati > Pseudomonadota > Betaproteobacteria > Burkholderiales > Burkholderiaceae > Polynucleobacter > Polynucleobacter sp. SHI8. Next base: position 358,191 of record NZ_AP027204.1, read on the forward strand.
TAGCTTGGCAAAGGGAAATAAAATTCGTTTGATCGCTATCACTAATAAAACTCCCGTGGAAGATTGGCCTGGAGTTAATTTGTTGGGTGATATCGTCCCAGGTTTTGCTGTCAATGGCTGGTTTGGGTTTATTGCCCCAGCTAAAACTCCCATGAATATGGTGACGCGTTTAAATCAGGCTATTAATACCGCTATTCAATCTCCGGAAGTGAGAGATAAGTTAACTTCTTATGGGTTAGTTGGAGCGGCTGAGTCAGCTAGTTATTTTGATCAACTAAATCGTAAAGATTTTGAAAGATACGGTGCTATTGTTAAGGCAATAGGATTGGAGCCTAAATGAACATACTTAACCTTCATTTTTAGTCGTGAAAAATATCTATTTATCTAGAGACAACCAGAGTATAAAAATTTTTTAAAACTAGAGGAATCGAAATGAGTTCGCAATACAGTAAAGAAAATCATCCGCACTTTATCTTAGAAAAAAACGTTGATATCCCTATGCGAGATTCTGCGATTTTGAAAGCTGATGTTTTTAGGCCTACAACCGATGGAAAATATCCAGCTATTCTTAATTTAGGACCCTATCAAAAAGACAAGTTGTGGACAACCCCTCCGACACTTGAAGAAAAAGGTAATCCTTTTATGAATTGGGAGACGGTCAATCCAGAAATATGGATGCCAGAGGGCTATGTTTCCGTTCGTGTTGATGCACGAGGGTCTGGTAAATCTCCTGGACAATATGATCCGTGGTCATTTGCGGAGGCGGTAGACTTTTATGATGCTATTGAGTGGGCGGCAAAACAACCTTGGTGTAATGGTAACGTAGGTTTATTAGGCATTTCTTACTACGCAATTAACCAATGGTTTGTCGCCAATATTCAACCGCCATCACTCAAGGCTATTATTCCTTGGGAAGGCTTTGCAGATTTATACCGAGATGGCCTTTATCACGGTGGCATTTTAAATGTCTTCATGACCAACTGGTTTACAGCACATTTATTGCACCATAATTTAGGTCGTGCATCTGAAACAGTGCCAAATCCATGGGAAAGAAACATCCTCTCTTTTTGGCTCGGGAACAATCTCGATACTGGCGCCTTTAGAGGATCTCAAGCAGATTGGAGCAAGATTAATGTTCCTTTTTATTCCGTAGGCAATTGGACAGGAATGGGATTACATCTTCGAGGAAACACAGAAGCATTTATGTTGTCTCCATCTAAGAATAAAAAACTTCGAATGCAAAATGGTAGTCACGTCCATCCTTTCTATACAGCTGAGGGTCGTAAAGATCAAATGCGTTTTCTAGATTATTGGTTAAAAGGTATTGATAACGGGATTATGCAAGAGCCTCCAGTCAAGTTAGCGATTCGATATGGCAATGATGAAATACAGTGGCGTCAAGAAAATGAATGGCCATTAGCGCGCACGCAGTGGACCAAGTGGTATATCGATGTGCAAGAAACTGCAAAGCAAAATGGACCCTATACGGCCAGGATTAGCTCGAAGAATCCTGAAAAGGAAGCAGCCTGCACATACGCCGCAACAGGCTTTGGTTCAATGGGGTCAACATCAGCGGCTTCATCTCAAGTCATGGGTGGTGGAATCAAGCCAGATATGGGAGTTGCATTTTATACAGAAGCAATGACAGAGGATGTTGAAATAACGGGACCACTCAGTGCAAGCTTGTGGGTATCTAGCTCTAGTGAGGATATGGATATTTTTATCACGATTCGGCATTATGATGAAAGTGGTATTGAAATCATGGATACCGGACAACAAGGAACGCCTGTCCCTGTAGCAAAGGGATGGTTGAGAGTATCTCATCGTGAGTTAGATGAAAAAAAATCCTTACCTTATCGCCCTTACCACCAACACCAACGTCGTTTACGTTTAACGCCTGGAGAGATTGTTCAGGTACAAGTTGAAATTTGGCCAACATCTATGGTGTTTAGAAAAGGCCACAAAATGAGGGTGGATATTCAGCCAAGGGATGGGGTTGGTAGTGCAGGATATATGCATTATCACGCCGATTACAATACGGGCACGAATACGATTCATACTGGCGGACAATATGAATCATATTTCTTATTACCGATAATTCCTAAGGAAAAATAATCTTCAAGGAGTGGCTTTAAACACGGTGAGTTCTTGTGGTTTGACAGTGAACATTAGCTTTTATAGATATTAAAAATTCGTACTTTTAAAATTAACAGCTTTTAGACCGCATTGTTAATCTGGCTTAATGTTTGCTGACTTAATCACTTTTGACCATTTGTCTACTTCAGTTTTAATGATTTGGTTGGTTTGATCTGGCGTCGGTGTAGAGATCAGATAACCCATTGAAGTCAATTTCTCTTTCATCTCAGGAGAGCTGACGATCTTTGATATTTCCGTATTTAATAAATCAACGATTGCTTTAGGTGTTCCTGCTGGAGCGGCTACAAACTGCTGCGTATCACCCTCAAAGTCCGGAAAGCCAGATTCAGCTATCGTTGGGACATTAGGTAATGTTGCGATACGGGATTTGCTGGTTAATGCAATCGGAATTAACTTACCAGCACTTACCTGAGACATGGCAGGCGGCAGAGCTGATAAGCCCAGCGGCACTTGATTCGCTAAAACTGCCTGCAAAGCAGGACCACCACCATTGTATGGAATATGTTTCATATCAATATTGGCTTTTAAGACTAAAAGTTCAGCACTTAGATGAGGGCCTGTGCCATTGCCTGGCGAAGCATAATCAAACTTACCCGGATTAGCTTTTACAAGAGCAATTAACTCTTTCAAGTTTTTTGCAGGGAAGGATGGGTGAGCTACAAGGATGTTGGGAGAACTGACTGGAAGACCAACTGGAGCAAAATCTTTAAAAACATCAAAACCTTGATTACCAAATAAAGAAGGGTTGATAACAAAAGAACTACTCACCAAAAGAAGTGTATAGCCATCCGCAGGAGATTTAGCCACTTGTGCGATACCAATATTGGCAGAACCACCGGGTTTGTTTTCAACAATAAATGATTTACCCAAATTCTCAGAAAGTTTTTGCGATAAAAGGCGTGCAATGATGTCTGAAGGACCACCTGGGGCAAAGGGTACGATGATTTTAACTACACGATTTGGATATTCTTGAGCTTTGGCTGAAGGTGCATGGAAGATACCAACTATGCAAAGCAACAGTGACAACAAAGCAATCGGAAATAAGTGCAGATATTTATTCATAATGTCTCAACTTTTAGTTATATTTGGCATTATTATATGATTATTCAAAGTAATCAACGATACTAGTAATATCTATAAAAAATATAAAAGAGGCATGAATGAGTAATCTGACGATCTGGGGACGTTTAAACTCCATCAATGTACAAAAAGTATTATGGTTGTGTGAAGACATGCAACTACCGTTTCAGCGGATTGATGCTGGGATGGAGTTTGGGGTCAATAAAACTGAAGAGTACAAAAGTAAAAATCCGAATGGTTTAGTACCAACGATTGATGATGATGGATTTATTTTGTGGGAATCTCACACAATCATGCGCTACTTAGCAAGAAAGTTCGACAAAAGTCACTCTCTTTACCCTGAGGATTTGCAGGTGAGTGCAAGGATTGATCAATGGCTAGATTGGTATAACACCGTTGGTTGGCCTCCGATGAGGAACTTATTTTGGGGTTGGATTAGAACGCCAGCCGCTGAGCGAAATGTTGAAGAACTCGAAAAGATTCGCCAAAGTTTTATTTTGGTTGCGACGATGTTGGATCAGCAATTAAGTAAAACCCATTACATTGCTGGCGATCACTTTACGATGGCAGATATTCCAATTGCATTACTGTGTTATCGATGGTTTAACTTACCGATTGAACGCCCAGCAATGCAGCATCTTGAGGCTTGGTATGCCAATGTTCAGAAACGCCCAGGATATCAAAAATACTCCACTGCACCACTGACTTAATGTCTAAGGACTCATTTTGAAAATCGTTGATATTCGAGAAATTAGCGTTCCCTTAAAGTCCAATCTCAGAAACTCAGTGTTTGATTTTTCTGAGATGACCACTTCTGTCGTTGCCGTAATTTCAGATGTTGTTCGGGATGGCAAGCCACTTGTTGGGTATGCATTTAATTCGACAGGAAGATATGCTTGTGGCGCACAGATGCGTGATCGATTTATACCCAGAATATTAAAAACTAATCCTGAAGATTATCTGAACGAAACAGGTACTAATTTTTCCCCAGAAAAGCTTCTTAAATGCATGATGCAACGCGAGAAGCCTGGTGGTCATACAGAGCGTTCAGTCGCCATTGGAACTATTGAAGTTGCGATTTGGGATTTAGTCGCAAAAATCGAGCAACAGCCCCTTTATGTAGTTTTAGCAAAAGAGTTTAATCAAGGAAATATACCGAAACAAGTTCCCTGTTATGTGGGTGGGGGATGGTATGCACCCGGAAAAGGTATTCCTGAACTGCAAGCGGAAATCAAAAAACGCATGGATGAAGGTTATCAAATCATGAAAGTGAAAGTAGGCGGGGCACCACTTGCTGAGGACTTGAAACGATTAGATGCTGCCATTGAAATTGTAGGATCAGCGCAAAACTTGGCAGTGGATGCCAACGCCGCTTGGCAAAGACCCGCTGCGCTTGAATACGCCAAAGCCTTACGCCCTTACCATCTGAAATGGTTAGAGGAGCCCACCGACCCATTAGATTTTGCACTCCTCAGTGAATTGACCGAGTTTTATGATGCCCCAATTGCTACAGGAGAAAACTTATTTTCAACGCAAGATATTCGTAACTTGATTCAATTTGGGCGCCTGCGATCTGCGTCTGACATTATTCAAATTGATGTTCCACAGTCTTATGGAATTGTGCAGTTTTCTAGAACCTTAGACATGATGAAAGATCTCGGCTGGAGTAGACATTCTGTATTTCCGCATGGTGGAAATTTGATGACTTTGGCAATTGTGGCGGGCTTTGGTTTAGGAGGGTGTGAAGCATATCCAGATGTCTTTGGTGTTTTTGCAGGTTTTAATGACGATGCTTCTCTGGTTGACGGAAAGATTAGTTTGTCAGATCGTCCGGGTATTGGGTTTGAGGGTCAAAATGAGCTATACCAGTTAATGAAAACCATTCTTCATTAACCAAACTCAGCGAAAACCCCCATAGTAGTTGTAGTTAAGCATCATTACGATGTTATGAGTAACTAAAACATATTAAATAATAATTGATTGGAGATAACATGAGTTCTAGACGAAGTTTTTTAAAAAACACAGTATTTTCTGGCCTGACATTTTGTTCATGCAGTATGTTGGATTCTGCCATTGCCCAAACGGCAAGAGATCTCGGTGGGAAAGATCCTGGCAATGACCCACTTCTCAATTTCACGCACCCTTTACAAGGCACAAAACGTGCCCCAACAATTATTGACGGCAAAGTAGTGAAGACAATTGATGTGCACGCCCATTGTTTTTTCCAAGAGGCTGTAGAGCTTGGTGGTACTGGAACTAACGTTAATGGTGCGGTTAGAGGCGGACCACAACACTACATCGCACTGCAAAATGATGCAGCTGTAAAAACTCGCTTAGCCTCGATGGATGCGATGGGTATTGATATGCAAGTATTATCCGTTAATACCTTCTGGTACAGAAAAGATCGCGAACTCGCGACTGAGATTTGCCGCATTAATAACGATAACTTAGCTAAATTATGCGCCGCACATCCTACAAGATTTTCTGCATTTGGATGTTTAGCGATGCAGTTTCCTGACCTAGCCGTAAAACAGTTAGAAGCTATTATGAAAACTCCTGGCATGGTGGGAGCTGCGATTCAGGCGAACGTTGCTGGTGAAGAGTTTTCCGATCCGAAATTTGATCCAATCTGGGCAAAAGCACAAGAGTTAGGAGCTGCTTTATTCATGCATCCACAAAGCACACCTGAACTCGCGAAACGATTCAAGGGCAATGGTTGGATGTCGAATGTAATAGGTAATCCTTTAGATACGACAATTGCATTACAACATTTAATTTACGAAGGTACCTTAGATAAGTTCCCTAATTTGAAATTTATCGCGGCGCATGGCGGTGGTTTCTTAGGTTCTTATGCTCCAAGAATGGACCACAGTTGTTTTGTATCGCCAAGCAATTGTGATCCAAAGATTGTGCTCAAGAAAAAACCAACAGAATATTTAAATCAACTGTATTTTGATACTTTGGTATTCACTCCTGAGGCATTGCGTCATTTAGCTAATCAAGTGGGAACTAGTCAACTCATGATTGGTACAGACCAACCGATTCCATGGAATCTAGATCCAATTGGTCATGTGATGTCTACGCCAATGTCAAATAAAGAGCGCGTTGCTTTATTAAGCGCCAATGCAAAGCGTGTTTTGGGAATAAAAACAATTTAAGTCATTAACTTGTAATCAGAACCATTTAATTTATCTTTATATAACAATATTAGGAGACAGGAAGTATGGGTAGTTTTACATCAGAGGTGCGTGTTGGAATGCAAATTGATTGGGACGTTCCCATCAAAATGGATGATGGCTTAGAAGTAAGAGCTGATATTTTTCGTCCAATCAAAGAAGGAAAATATCCTGTAATCATTACATACGGCCCATACGCAAAGTATTTACATTTTGAACAAATTTATAAGACATGCTGGGACAGAATGATTGAGACGTATCCAGAAGTTGGGGCGAACTCAACCAATCAATTTCAGTCATGGGAAGTGGTTGATCCAGAAAAATGGGTACCTGAAGATTATGTTGTCATTCGAGTTGATTCACGTGGCTGTGGCAGATCACCCGGGTATGTAGAACTTTGGAGTGCCCGTGAAGCACAAGACTTCGCTATTTGTATCGATTGGGCTGGAACACAGTCTTGGTCGAATGGCAAAGTAGGTATTAACGGAATTTCTTACTATGGTATGAATCAATGGCAAGTGGCTGCCTTGCAACCAAAACATTTAGCTGCCATGTGTATTTGGGAAGGTGCGAATGATTTTTATCGCGACTTAAGCCATCATGGTGGAATTTTATGTAACTTTATTGAGAACTGGTATGACATGCAGGTCAAAACCGTTCAATATGGTTTAGGTAAAAATGGTCATCGCAGTAAAATTACCGGCGATTGGGTCTCTGGACCAGACACCCTCACAACAGAAGAGTTAGGCGCAAACCGTTTTGACTTTGGCGGCTTGACCTTCAAGCATGAGTTTGATGATGAGTTTTGGACTTCGCGTACCCCAGACTATAACAAGATTAAAGTACCGCTCTTATCTGCAGGTAATTGGGGTGGGCAGGGATTGCACACACGTGGAAACGTAGAAGGTTTTGTTCGCTCCGCATCTGATCAAAAGTGGTTAGAAATGCATGGCATTGAACATTGGACGCATTTTTATACTGATTACGGTAGATTGATGCAACTCAAGTTTTTTGATTATTTTCTCAAGGGCGAAAAAAATGGCTGGGATCAACAGCCTAAGGTCTTGTTAAACGTTCGTCACCCTGGCGAAAAATTTACACAGCGGGCGGAAACTACATGGCCATTAGCTTCAACACAATGGACCAAAATGTATTTAGATACCACTAGTTCATCGCTTGGCACTTCAACGATTGATAAAGAAAGTAAAGTGACTTATCGTGGTTTATCTGAAGGGGTGACGTTCTTAACATCGCCACTTGCGCAAGAAACGGAAATCACAGGACAATTGGCGGCTAAATTATTCGTCTCCTCAAGCACTAATGATGCAGACATGTTCTTGATCATGCGTATTTTTGATCCAAATATGAAAGAAATCACCTTCCAAGGTGCTTTAGATCCAAATACACCGATTGCGCAAGGTTGGCTCCGCGCATCGCATCGTGAGTTAGATCCAAAGCTTTCTTTGCCATATCGCCCGTATCACCCACATACGAAAAAAGAGCCATTAAAGCCCGGCGAGGTCTATGAGTTGGATATTGAGATTTTGCCAACGAGCATTGTTGTACCTGCGGGATACAGAATTGGGCTTACAGTGCGTGGAAAAGATTATGTTTACCCTGGAGCAACAGGCGCTAGACTATCCAATATGAAATATCCATTTACAGGCGTTGGACCATTTACCCATAATCACCCTGGAGATCGTCCCCCAGAGATTTTTGATGGTGAAGTCAGTTTGCATACAGGCCCTAATCATCAAGCCTATATCCTATTGCCGATTATTCCGAAAAAGTAAAAGTCTTTGTTTAAATGAAATCAAGCTTGCGATGCAAGCTTGATTTTTTTTCATACGCTTGACATACAATTGGAAAATATTCAACTCAATAAGATCAGGCATTGAAAAATAATACGAGTTCTGAAGTATCCCCTCAAATACAGTGGGAGGTGCTATCCCCACAAAAAGCGAAACTCACCTTAACCGGCAGTCTTGATACTCATTCCATTGCAAAAATATGGAAAGACGTCACTGAGCGGCAAGCGCTTTGGATGAAAAATAATTCATCTAGTTCTAAAAATTTAACCATTGATGCCTCAAATATTAGCTATTTAGATGGATCTGGAGTAGCCTTTTTAATTGACATACAGCATCAACTAGAAATGAATCAAGGGCAGTTTGAGCTGATCGGACTTGACTCTAAGTATCAAGCCTTGTTGAGTCGTTTTCATCCAATAGAGACTCTGTATCCCAAGCCTGTCAAAAATGAAAAAGAAGGTTGGATTACATCTTTAGGTAAATCTAGTTATGGAATGTATAACGATGTTCGGGAGTTAATTATTTTCATTGGGAAAATAACTGCGGGTTTTTTATGGATACTGCGTAAACCTCACGAATTGCGTTGGAATGATTTAGTTACAGTGGCCTCACAAGCGGGAATATTTGCATTACCTATTGTTACTTTGGTAGCATTTTTAATTGGTGTGATTTTAGCCTTTCAGACGGCAATTGGACTGATGCCCTTTGGTGCTACGACCTATGTTGCCCCTTTGGTCTCCAAAGGAATTTTTCGTGAACTCGGACCACTGATAACCGCCATTTTATTTGCTGGTAGATCATCTGCAGCGTTTGCTGCTGAGATCGGTACCATGACAGTTAATAATGAAGTCGATGCTCTAACGACAGCTGGTATTAATCCGATACGATTTTTAGTTATGCCAAGAGTCTTAGCGGGAATTTTGGTTGTACCTATTTTGACCATTTTTGCTAATTTAATCAGCGTATGTGCCGTTACTTTTACGATGACTCTCTACAAAATTCCATTCATTACCTCCTATAACGGTTTGTTGAATATGGTGAATTTAAGTGACATCTATTCTGGACTCATCAAATCAGTGATTTTTGGTATTGTTGTATCGAGTGTGGGTTGTTTAAGGGGCATGCAAACAGGCACTGGTGCCGCGGCTGTTGGTATTTCAACGACAAGAGCCGTTGTGAGCAGTATTGTGTTGATTGTTTTTGTGGATGGAATTTTCGCCTTTATTTCTTATAAGACAGGCTTTTAAATGAACACGATAGAAATAAACCCCACAGCAAAAACCACTACAACAACTAACCCTATTGAAGTTATCGATTTGACCGTTGGGTATGGCGAGAAGATTCTCTCTAAGCATTTGAACTTTGTCGTGCACCCAGGCGAAATCTTTGTGATTCTTGGAGGTTCTGGTTGCGGAAAATCAAGCCTATTAAAGAATTTATTTGGTCTGTATCAGCCAATGAGTGGCCAAATTTTGATCCAAGGTAAAGATTTAACGAAAGCGCAAGGCCAAGAACGACAAAATTTAATGTTAGATTTTGGCGTCATGTACCAACAAGGTGCATTATTTGGTTCGATGACATTGCTAGAAAATGTCAAATTAATACTTCAAGAGTACACGGCACTTAAAGAAGATCAAATGGATCTCATCGCAAGGTGTACATTAGATCTAGTGGGGCTTTTACCCTATGAATCCTTGATGCCTAGCGAAATCAGTGGTGGTATGCAAAAACGTGCAGCAATCGCCAGAGCAATGGCTTTAAACCCGAAAATTTTATTTTTGGACGAGCCTTCGGCCGGCCTTGATCCTGTTACTTCAGCAGGCCTTGATCAACTGATTATTGATTTGGCGCGCAACCTACAAATCACATTTGTGATTGTGACGCATGAACTTGCTAGTATTGAGGCAATTGCAGATCGCGTAATTATGTTAGATAAAGAAGCTCAGGGCATTATTGCGCAAGGTGACCCTAAAATTTTAAAGACCCAAAAGGAAAATAAAAAAGCGTATGAATTTTTTAACCGAATTAGTGCGAGTACATAATGAGTCAAAAAAATGAAAATTATTTCCGTCTGGGCTTATTTGTCCTCATTGGAATTGGTTTATTAATTGCCCTTACTTTAATTTTTGGGGCAGGGAACTTTAATAAAAAAACGACGATTGTTGAGACCTATGTTTCAGGATCTGTGACGGGCCTAGAGGTAGGGGCACCTGCAAGATATAGGGGAGTAAAAATTGGTAGTGTGAATTCAATTGCACTTTCCGGGCCAATTTACGAACGTAAAGTACCCATCGCTGACCAAAAACAATACGTGGTGATTCGTATTGAAATTTTGCAACGCGATGATCAGACTCAAGATGATATTGCTTCTGAAATAACTAACTTAGTGGAGAAAAATCTTCGCGCGAGAGTCAGAGCAGCTGGAATCACAGGCGTAAACTATATTGAATTTGACTCTTTAGCCGATGCTGAAAACTATCCAGAGTTGGCCTATGACTGGCAGCCGAAATACCCAGTTGTGCCTTCATTACCAAGTCAAGCAGATATGGTCATAGCCGGAGTACAAAAAGCATTGAAGATGGTGGATGACGTTCATTTGGCTGATACTCAAGAAAAAATGAATCAATTAATTACCAATTTAAATCAGCTCGTTGCGGGAGATGGCAAAAAACAACCTGGCCTCGTGCAATCAGCGAACGATTTAAATCAATTGATTAATCAGTTAAATAAGATAGTTTCTAATAAAGATATTGAAGCCTTTACAGCGCAGGCATCCAGTAGTGCGTTTGCGCTCCGTCAAAAATTAAATAGTATTGAAGGTGACTCGCAACTTTCGATGGAGCAGATTAAGCAAACTACAGAACAACTGAATGATTTATCGAGAAACTTAAGCCGTAATCCATCCTCGATTGTATTGGGGACACCCCCACCTAAAATTAATTTACCCGAGGTTGTTGCAAAATGAAAACTAAACTTTTGATTCTGGCCATGCTTTTCTTAGGCCTAGAAGCCTGCTCGATTAAGCAACCCCCACTAGAAATTTCTCATTGGAGATTAATGCCACAGAGAGCTAGCGCTACTAAAAATACTCAAATTAAATATTGGGTTACGCAAGGCACCATCAGTGTTACCTCTCCATTTGATACAAAATCACTCGTTTATCGTTTAGACGAGCAAAAGTACGAAAAAGACTTTTATAACGACTATGTCACCCTCCCCAGCGATATGATGGCAACTGCAACCCGGCAATGGTTGAATGACGCCGGAATATTTCAATTTGCGGTTGGTAATAGCAATGCATTGCTGCCGGTTTATCTCCTTCAAGGAACCGTTGATGAGTTATACACCGATTTTAGGGCTGGCCAAACACCAGCCGCAGTCATTAAGCTTGAATACTACCTAAGTAATGCCGATGGCTTGAAAAAGAACAATGTGATATTTAGAAAAAAATACCAACAACGTGAGCCGATTTCAGATAATTCAGCAAAAAGTATTGCTCGGGCTCAACAAAATGCTTTAGCGCGGATTTTGGCTGAACTAGAGGAAGATTTGTCCAAAGAGGCTATCAACTTCCCAAAACATTAATACTTTCAATGGTATGGGTATTTAGCAGTTTTCATGTGAGGGTGATAAGATGTCTTTATACCCAACTTGTAACTTTCTGAGTAAATACCCTATGATGCGTTTTACAATTGGCATACAACAGCACTTATTACCCATTTTTGCTGTATGTCTTCTTCTTACAGGTTGTGCTGCAGGTCCAGATTTTGAAGCCCCAGCTCTATCTAATCAGGCGAAGCTGACATCGAACCCGCTACCCACTCAATTAACTTCCGTTCCTAACATGGTTGGAGGCGGCTCACAAGCACATGTGGACCAACTCAAGGTTCCAGCGGATTGGTGGACATTGTTTCAGTCAAATGATTTAAACCGCATTGTTGACTCGGCGCTTCACAAAAATCCTAATTTACAAGCAGCTGATGCTGCTTTGAGATCTGCTCAATCTACTGCTAGAGCTCAGACGGGTGTTTATTTTCCATCTGTTGGGATTAATGCTTCAGGAGTTAGGCAGCAAGTTCCACCAGCGTTTTTTGGACAATCAACAGGTGAGCCAAATATTTATAATTTATATAACGCTAATATCAGTGTTGCTTATAAAGTAGACTTATTCGGGGGATCACGTCGACTCGTTGAAAGTGCCAAGGCTCAGGCTGAATACCAGCAATTTCAATTAGAAGCGACCTACCTATCATTAACTACGAATGTGGTGAATGCAGCCATTCGAGAGGCTGCGCAAAGGGAGCAACTCGAAGCCACTCAAACTATTTTGCAATCTCAGCAAAACTTAGCCAAGTTAATTGATCAGCAGTTTGCCATTGGTACAGTATCAAGAATTGATACGAGTTCACAAAACACGCTAGTAGCTAACTCTCAGTCACAACTGTATAGTTTTGACAAAAACTTATCAGTAACACGCAATATGTTGATAGCCTATACAGGCAGTTATCCAGGTTCAGCAAATTTACCCCAATTTCGATTGGCGAATTTACAGTTGCCAAGTGAAATTCCAAAAGTGATTCCCACAGATTTAGTAAGACAACGTCCAGATATTCGTGCTGCAGAGGCAGCTCTGCGCGCATCTAACGCACAAGTTGGAGTGGCCACAGCTAACTTATTGCCACAGTTAAACATCACTGCTGCTTATGGCTCTGAAGCGCTAACAACCAGCGCTTTGTTTGGACCAGGAACTGCCATGTGGAATCTTGGCGCCGGGATATTTCAGCCATTATTCCAGGGTGGCACATTAAGAGCCCAACGTGATGCTGCAAAAGCGGCTTATGAGCAAGCTGCTGCAAATTACGAAGGTACTGTTGTGAATGCTTTCCAAGAAGTAGCCAATGCACTCAAATCATTAGAAGCTTCTGCGAATACTTTAGCCTCTGCTGCAAGTGCTGAAAAAAATGCAGGGATTAATTTAAATTTAGTCACACAGCAATATAAATTAGGTACTACCAATTACCTTGCCGTATTAAATTCGCAAACCCAGTATCAGCAGGCAAAGATTAATTTAATTCAAGCACAAGCAGACCGATACACAAGCACCGCAGCTTTATATGCCGCTATTGGAGGTGGTTGGTGGAATCGCTCTGGCCCTGCATACCTTGGGCGTGAACAAGCTTCATCTTCAACCACATCTCCAGCACAACAAGAAGTGAAATAACTATGAATATCTTCAAAAAGTCTACATCTTCTGTTTCTTCGAATAGCAATCAGTCACCTCTTCGTAAAAGAATGATTTGGATGTTGATTGGTGTTTTTGTCTTAATGGGACTCATTATTGGTTTTAATTTATTTAAGACCGTCATGATTAAAAAATATTTGGCTGGGGCGGGATCTCCTCCTGCAACGGTGACCACGATGGTTGTTGCTGATGACGAATGGCAACCGCAGCTTACAGCATCAGGGAGCTTAAGGGCTTATCGTGGTGTAGAGTTAAGTACAGAAGTGAATGGGCTCGTAAAAAACGTCTACGCCAAGTCTGGCATGGATGTCAAAGAAGGTTATCTCTTAATGGCGATGGTGCAAGATTCAGACCGTGCTCAGTTACAAGCATTACAAGCACAAGCTGATCTTGCTAAAGTAGTCAATGAACGCGATCGTCAACAATTGGCCATTGAAGCAATCAGTAAAAATGCATTTGATTCGAGTAGTGCTGACTATAAGGCGAAGATAGCGCAGGTCGACCAACAAGCTGCACTAGTTGCCAAAAAGAACTTGAAGGCACCATTTTCTGGAAGAGTTGGTGTTGTGTCTATTAACCCTGGTCAGTTTATTAATAGTGGAGACAAAATAATGACTCTGCAAACGATTGATCCAGTCTTTGTAGACTTTACCCTTCCACAAAGTCTCGTTGCACAGATAAAGAAAGATCAAATCGTCAATGTTAATTCAGATGCATTTGGGGATCAAACCTTTAAAGGAAAAATTACAGCCATCAGTCCAAAGGTTGATTCGAATACGAGAAATATTCAAGTAGAAGCTTTGGTGAGTAATCCTGACAAAAAGTTGTTGCCTGGAATGTTTGCCAACTTAAAAATCGATAGTGGAGAAAAATTACGTTATATCACTGTCCCTCAAACAGCGGTGACTTATAACCCCTATGGATCTGTGATCTACATTGCTAAAGAGGGCGCAGGCAAAGATAAAGACGGAAAAGCGAGCTTAGAGGCTCAGCAAGTATTTGTGACTACTGGACCTACTCGTGGTGATCAAGTGGCAATCTTAAAAGGTATCCAAGTAGGAGATACGATTGTTACTAGTGGACAACTGAAGCTGAAGAATGGCACACCATTGATTGTGAATAATGCAGTAATTCCCGCAAACAATGCTAATCCTAAGCCACAAGAATAAGAACATCATGATCAGAATATTGAGTCAACATTACGAGGTGCTAGTATGAAATGGACTGACATTTTTATACAAAAACCGGTCATGTCAATTGTGGTGAGTTTATTAATTCTTTTATTAGGGTTTAAAGCCGTCGGCTCATTACCTGTCAGTCAGTATCCTAAAACTGAAAATGCCATTGTTACGATTACAACAGCATATTACGGTGCTGATCCTGCAACAGTGGCTGGATTTATCACACAACCTTTAGAGGGTGCGATTGCGCAGGCTCAAGGTATTGACTATATGTCATCAACGAGTGTCAGTGGTATATCGACAATTATTGCAACGCTGAAGTTGAACTACAACTCCAATGCTGCTTTAACGCAAATTAATACACAAATCACTTCTGTTAAAAATCAATTACCACCTCAGGCACAAGCCTCTGTTTTAACTGTAGCAGTTGGACAATCTACAGATGCGATGTATATGGGTTTCGCGAGTGATGTTTTACCTAACAATAGTATTACGGATTATTTGCTTCGCGTTGTCAAACCGAAGTTGGACTCAGTTGAAGGAGTTCAAACTGCGGAAATTTTAGGCGGCAGAAAATTTGCCCTGAGAGCGTGGCTTGATCAAGAAAAAATGGCCGGTTTGGGTGTGGGCGCAAGTGATGTCTACAAAGCTTTAGCTGCCAATAATGTTTTATCTACAGTTGGCTCTACTAAGGGCGATATGGTTGGTGTTGACTTAGTCGCTGGAACAGATTTACATAGCTTAGATGAGTTTAAAAAACTTATCATTAAAAGTAATGGCACAGACATTGTCCGTCTAGATCAAGTGGCTACTGTTTCTTTAGGGTCTGAAGACTATTCAACCAATGTGGCATTTAGCGGAAAACAATCGGTATTTATAGGTATTAAAGTTGCGCCTGAAGCAAACTTATTAGATGTTGCAAAGCGCGTGCGAGATGTCTTGCCGGATATTCAAAAACAATTACCCGTTGGACTCACTGGTGAGGTTGTTTATGATTCGACTAAATTTATTACCACTTCGATTGATGAAGTGATTAAAACATTAGTAGAAGCTTTGGTCATTGTTACCATTGTGATCTTTTTATTCTTGGGTAGTTTTAGGGCCGTTATTATTCCAATTATTGCGATGCCACTTTCTCTCATCGGTACGTTCTTTATGATGCAAGTACTGGGCTATTCGATTAATTTGTTGACCCTCTTAGCTTTAGTTCTTGCCATTGGCTTAGTGGTTGATGACGCAATTATTGTGGTTGAAAACGTTGACCGACATTTAAAAGAGGGTAAGACACCTAGAGAAGCATCGATTCTTGCAGCCAGAGAACTTGGTATGCCGATTTTGGCGATGACCGTCGTGTTGATCGCCGTATACATACCGATTGGTTTTCAGGGAGGCTTAACAGGCGCACTCTTTACTGAGTTTGCCTTTACCTTAGCGGGCTCAGTTGCAGTATCAGGAGTAGTTGCATTGACACTATCGCCGATGATGTGTTCACGTATTTTGAAGCATGATGCAAACCCAGGAAAATTTTTACAAAAGGTCGACTCGATATTTGGGAAAGTGGAGAGTGGGTATAAACGACGTCTGCATAGCATCCTTTCCACATGGCAAGTCATGGTGGTGATGGGTGTGCTCTTGCTCTTTGGCGTTGTTTATTTATTCTCTACATCGAAATCAGAATTAGCCCCGACAGAAGATCAAGGTATTGTGTTGATGCAAGCGTCTGGTCCACCAAATGCAACGGTTAATCAGATGCAATCCTATGCCAATCAAATCTTTGAGATGTCTAGCAAAGAATCCGAATACCAGCAAATGTTCCAGATTACCAGTCCTACCAGTAGCTTCGGCGGCGTCATCCTGAAAGATTGGGATGAGCGCAAGAAAGATGCGACCACATTCCAAAAAGAGATGCAAACAAAATGGAACACGATTGCCGGTGCAAGGGTGGCCGCGTTCCAATTTCCAGCATTGCCAGGTGCCCAGGGATTGCCTGTTCAAGTCGTGATTAACACGACAGAGTCTTATGAAAACCTCAATGAAGTTTCTCAAGCCGTACTGGATAAAGCACGTAAGAGTGGTATGTTCTTCTTCGTTGATTCAGATTTAAAAATTGATAAACCGCAAGATGTGCTGGTCATTGATCGTGATAAAGTTGCAGCGATTGGCATGACTCAACAAGATGTTGCCAATGAATTATCTGCGGCGATGGGTGGTGGATATGTTAATTACTTCTCAGTTGCCGGCAGGTCTTATCGGGTGATTCCACAAGTGTTACAAGTGAACCGATTAAATTCAGATCAAATCTTAAATCAAACCATACGTACGCCAAGTGGTAATTTAATTCAGGCGCGTAATGTGGCGCATATTGAACGACGTGTTGTGCCAAGTTCGATTAATCACTTCCAACAGCTCAATTCTGCGACGATCTCTGGAGTTAAAACACCATTTGTTTCTGAAGCAGAGGTCATTGACTTCATTAAAAATGCTGTTAAAGAGGCTGGCCCAGTTGGGTATTCGGTAGATTATGCGGGACCTTCTCGTCAGTTTGTAAAAGAATCTGGTGGTTTTGTTGGCACAATGTTTTTTGCGATCATTATTATTTTCTTAATTTTGGCTGCTCAGTTTGAAAGTTTTAGGGATCCGATTGTGATTTTGGTATCCGTACCAATGGCGATTTTTGGTGCGTTAATCTTTATTAATCTTGGCTTAACCAGTATTAATGTGTATACCCAAGTAGGTATTGTGACCCTCATGGGCTTGATTAGTAAACACGGTATTTTGATGGTGGAGTTTGCAAATCATCTTCAACAACAAGGCAAGACGAAGTTGGAAGCGATTGTTGAAGCAAGTGCAACAAGACTGCGCCCTATTCTCATGACAACTGCTGCGATGGTCTTTGGTGTAGTGCCTCTGGTAATAGCCTCTGGAGCTGGAGCAGCTGGACGTCAGTCGATGGGTATTGTGATTTTCACAGGCTTATCCATTGGTACTTTGTTTACCCTATTTGTTGTGCCAGCGATGTATTTATTCTTGGCAGAAGATCATCATTTACGTCAATCATCAACGAGTAGTGACCCGACAGGCGGACATGAAACGCCAGAGCCAAGCGCCAGCCACTAGCGAAGTCGAGTTGAACACTTACTTCGCTTAAACTGTCGTTATGGAATCCACGCCAGCCATACGTCGCGACTTTACTGCCACCCTTATTTACCGAGTAGGAAGTACCCTCAGTTATCAAATGTTGATGGTTGCTGTCGGGTGGCATCTATTTGATATCACCAATAGTGTGATGTCATTAGGCTTACTCGGATTAGCTGAACTAATTCCATATTTCATCTTTGCCTTATTTGCTGGGCATTGGGTCGATACGCACTCTAGGAGAATGATTGCAACTATTTCTAGTGTGATGCATGTAGCGATTGGTATTTTTTTGATGTTTGTCGCACGCGGCATCTTTGAGCCAGCTGAGTTTTATATTTATTTATCGGTAGCGATTTTAGGCGTTGGCAGAGCCTTATTAAGACCGGCCTATCAGTCCATTTTTGGGCAAGTGATACCTCGCGATTTAACACCAAAATATTCCGCTTATGCCTCATCGGCGTTTCAGGCATGTGTGGTCACTGGACCAGCGTTAGCCGGAATCTTTATTGCCACAATTGGCTTGGACTATACCTACTTCATTGCCGGACTATGTGCGCTTCTAGGTCAGTATGGCGTATTTATGGTGCATTTGAAAAATTTAAAAAGAGAAAAAAATACAGCCCCATTTTGGGAAAGTTTTAAAGAGAGTATTGTCTATGTCAAAAATCATCGACTGATTTTGTCTGCTATGAGCATTGATATGTTAGCTGTTTTATTTGGGGGTGCGGTGTCGATGTTGCCAGCCTTTGTAAAAGAAGTCTTGCATCAAGGCCCTGAAACCCTTGGAATATTACGTGCAGCTCCAGCGATTGGCGCTATTCTGACAGGATTTTATTTTGCTAGAAATCCTATTTTGATTAACTCTGGAAAATATGTCTTGGTTGGAGTTGCTGGATTTGGGATCTCCATTATTTGTTTTAGTTTATCGACCACGGTATGGATGAGTGCTTTTTTTCTGTTTCTGACGGGCTGCTTTGACTCAGTATCTGTCGTGGTTCGGATCGCCATTTTTCAATTAACATCCCCAGATCATATGCGGGGTCGAATCAGTTCCATTAATGGTATATTCGTGGGCTCTTCCAATGAACTAGGCGCACTAGAGTCTGGGTTTGCGGCAAGCATATTAGGACTTGTTCCCTCGATTGCTTTTGGCGGATTTGTAACCCTTTTAGTCGCAATTGGTTTTTATCAATTTTGCGCACCTATTCGAAATTTACATATTCAAGATTTACTCGAAAAAAAGGATCGACATGACGGAACTTAAAAGAACCTATTGGGAAGACGTGCAAGTACCCAAACTCAAATTACCAGCTTTATCTTGCGATGCCCATTGCCATATCTTTGGACCTGCAGAGCGATTTCCCTACTTACCAGATCGTTCATTCACGCCAGTAGACGCTCCTAAAGAAAAACTATTTGCTTTGCATCACACCTTAGGTATTGAGCGTTGTGTCATCGTCCAAACAGCATTACATGGTTTTGATAATTCGGTTGTGGTCGATGCCATGCAGGCAAAGCCAGGATCTTATTTTGGTGTGGCATTATCCTCAGCAAAAGTGACAAGTGCGGAACTGAAAGATATGTATCAACAAGGTTTTCGTGGAGTACGTTTTAACTTTATGGCGCATCTGAAAAATAGTGATTCGATGGAAGATATCCTGGCGTTAAGTAAACGCTTAGAGCCATTAGGTATGCATCTCCAAGTACACTTTAGCAGTGACTTGGTACATGAGTTGGCGCCACAGTTAAAGCAATCTGCTGCTCCAGTCATGATTGATCACATGGGACGTGTTGACGCTAATAAAGGACCACATCATGAAGATTTTGAAGCATTATTAAAGTTGATGGATGATCCAAAGATGCACATGAAAGTTAGTGGTGTAGATCGTATTGTGAGCAGCAGTGATTACACTGAAGGAGTAAAACTTGCCAAAATATTAGTGGATCGTTTTACAGAAAAATGCGTTTGGGGAACCGACTGGCCACATCCAAATCACCACCACATCCCTCATGATGAAATTTTAGTAGATACCATTAGTCAAATTGCGGACTCTGATAAAAAAATCGAGCATATAATGGTTTCCAATCCCGAAAGTTTTTACCAATTTAAACATCAATAAAGAAGAATAATGTCAAATCGTCTACAAGGAAAAATTGCATTAATTACCGGGGCTGGATCTGTTGGTCCGGGCTGGGGTAATGGTCGTGCAATGACTGTTCGTTTTGCTCAAGAAGGCGCACAAGTCTATGCCGCAGATATTGATCAAGCAAGATTAGATGAAACTTTGACGTATGCTGGCGATGCTGTCTCTCAGATCAAAACCGGAATTGTGGATGTGATGCAATCAGCCTCTATCGAAAAGATGGTACAAGACTGTATTGAGAAGTTTGGCCGGATTGATATTCTGGTGAATAACGTTGGCGGTTCTGCTAAAGGTGGTCCAGTAGAAATGTCGGAAGAGGTTTGGGATACTCAGGTCGATTACAACTTAAAGAGCGTGTTTTTAACTTGTAAATACACCTTACCCCACATGATTGAACAGGGTTCTGGAGCCATTATTAATATGGCATCAACTTCAGGAACCCGCTGGACAGGATCTGCGCAAATTGCCTATGCAGCAACGAAGGCTGGAATTATTCAATTCTCGAAAGTATTGGCAGTGCAATACGCCAAACAAAGTATTCGTGTGAATACCATTGTTCCTGGTCAATTACATACGCCAATGGTTGAGACTAGATTAGCTAAGCAAAGAACGGGTGGTGATGTAGCAACGATTTTAGAGCAGCGTCAAGCGCGGATTCCACTACCGTTTATGGGGGATGGCATGGATACCGCCAATGCGGCCGTATTCTTAGCCTCTGAGGAAGCAAGATTTATTACTGGAACAGAAATTGTTGTAGATGGCGGTATGTCCGCTAAATGTGATTAACAAAATTCTTTTACTGAAATGAGAGATATGAAAAAGTTAGCTATTCAAGTAGTGTTCGCTTCAATCGGCCTTGTCGTCGCAAGTAGTTCTTTCGCACAGTCGAATACCATCAAGATGTTAGTTGCTTTTCCGCCGGGAGGCCCAGTTGATTTTGTAGCACGAACCATTGCTGAGCCCTTAGGTAAAGAACTTGGAGCACAAATTATTATTGATAACAAACCAGGTGGTAATGGCTCAATCTCTGCGGAATATATGATGAATGCTCCAGCAGATGGCAAAGTTCTTTGGTTTACCAGTGCTGGCGCAGTTGCTATTAATCCCGGACTTTATGAAAAGTTATCCTACAACCCACTGCGTGATTTTGCTCCTATTTCATTGGTGGTGAATAACGTTGAAGTATTGGTAGTCAACCCAAATAACCCTGCCAATACAGGCGGAGAATTTGTGGCGATTTCTAAACAAAAAGAAGTGACGATGGCATCTTCTGGTACAGGTAGTGTTCCCCATTTAGCCATGGAGCAACTTGCGGACTCAACGAAGGGTAAGTTATTGCATATCCCCTATAAAGGTGCCGCACCAGCTATTACCGATGTTCTCGGCGGGCACGTAGATGGATTCTTCGGCGACATCCCTGGATTAATTGGTTACATTAAATCAGGCAAGTTAAAGCCAATCGGTATCGCAGCACCAAAACGAAGTCCAGCGTTACCAGATGTAAAGACTTTTGCGGAAATGGGTGTTCCTGGTGTTGATTCGAATAACTGGTACGCACTTTTTGCCAAAGCTGGCACATCCAAAGCTGAAATTGATCGTATCAATGCGGCTGTGAAAAAAGTACTCGCGCAAGAAGATATTAAAAATCGTTTGTTACAGTCCGGTGCTGATCCTGTTGGATCAAGTGCTGATGAATTAGGCACTATAGTGAAAAATGACATTAACAAATGGACTAAATTGATTAAAGCTAAAAATATCAAACCTGAGTAAAAAGATGACTAAAAGAATCCAAGAAGTAGAACCAGGAACTCGACCAGAACTGGCTGAGATTGAAGCGAATATTCTTCAAGAGCGGGGTAGAATCTCACCCCTTTATCGCACCCTGCTCAATAGCCCTGAAATTGCCAAAGGCTGGGAAGCATTGCTAACAGCAGTGCGTAATCGCAGTTCTTTACCAGCAAGTTTAAAAGAGCTCATGATTTTAAGGGTCGCCGTTCTGAATCGTGCGAATTATGAATTTGATGCTCATCGCCCACATGCAATCAATGCAGGGGTATCTGAAGAGCAAATCACTTTAGTTCAACAAGAAAAAATAACTTCTGGCTTTACTGAAGTAGAAATACTAGTGATGGAATTGACAGATGTGATGACCAGAGATATTCAGGTACCGGATGCATTGTATGACCAGGTCAAAGTCCACTTTAATGATCGCGAAATTTTAGAGGTAGTCACAACTATTTCAGCATACAACATGGTGTCGCGATTATTAAATGCTTTACATGTTGGACATTAATTAAAAAGAAAGCTTACGAGGAGACATGTATGAACATCAAAAAAATCATGATTGCAATTGCTTGTGTAGTTGGTTTAATGGGGAGTTCTGCAATGGCATCTGAAATCAAAGTTATTTCTTCCGTTGCATTTAAAGATGCTTATTTAGCGATGGTGCCTGATTTTGAGAAATCCACAGGTCACAAGGTCACCACCTTATGGTTACCCACCGTTGAAATCATGAATCGCCTCAAGGGTGGAGAAGCTGCAGATTTAGTCATCATCGCTGGATCAGGTATTGATGAGTTGACCAAATTAGGTAAATTACAGGCGGGTTCACGTCAGAATTACGTCAAGTCTGGAATTGGAATAGGTATGCAAAAAGGATCAGTCAAGCCTGATCTCAGTACTGCAGAAGCTGTTAAAACCGCATTGCTTAATGCTAAATCAGTAGCTTACTCAACTGGACCTAGTGGCGTTTATTTAGTGTCTCTTTTTGAAAAAATGGGTATTACAGCCCAACTTGCCCCTAAGTTAAAAGTCATTCAAGGGGAACCAGTCGGTGCAGTTGTACAGCGTGGCGAAGCTGAGATTGGACTTCAGCAAGTGCCTGAGATTCTGGCAGTTCCTGCCATCGACTTTGTTGGACCGTTGCCAGCGGAGATTCAGAGCATTACTACCTTTGCCTTTGGTATCCATGAAAAAGTGGGAGACGTTGCTGCCACAAAAGCTTGGATGAAGACACTACAATCGGATGCTGCAGTGCCATTTATCAAAAAATTTGGCCTTGATCCTGCTTGGTAATTTCAGGGATGGGCGCGCATGAATTCGACAAAGCGCTTGGTCAGCAGAGGATAAAATTCCTTCCAAAGCGGAAAAGCAATTAAATCGACATCTTGATCCGTAGTGGGTAATTGATATAACTCACTACCTGGAATCAATTGATGAGCCGCAATACCATTTTCGCTAGCATGCGTTTTATCATTTCCAGGAACAATTAAGACAGGTAAATTAAACTGCGCCAACTCTGCGTTCTCCATGCCCATGACCGGTGATCTTGGCCCCTGTAAAAATTTACTGAGCCAATACTCTTGTTGTGCAATAAAATCTTTTGGATCAAGAGACATTAGGTAATCCCGATTGCTTGGGTTCAGAGCTAGGCGTTCTTTATACCAATCTGTATGACATACGCCTTCCATACCGTTTTCTTGAGCAGCTTTGATAAATTGTAAATAATACATATTGGGTAATCTGCCGGCGGCAAAAGCACCACCAGTGACACGCATCAAAAGAAGCCCTTTGACCGCCTCAGGATGTCTTCTGCGCATCAGCATCGATAAACGTGCACCAGCGGAAGAGCCGCCAAAATAAGCAGGAAGGGCGTTGAGAGATTGCATGAGTTCATAAAGATCATCCGCCCAAATTTCTTCCTCGCCATCAGTGCCTTCGAACAGCATTTGCGATGCGCCCGTATTACGACGATCATGCACTAGAACACGAAAGCCTTGTTCGGCAATTTGCTTTGCAAAAGGAGCCATTTCAGCATGACTATTTCGTCCACCAGAATTAAGGGCTAACCACGGCCCATGATCACCAAATGTTTCATAAAATATTTGAACAGAGCGGATACTTGCAAAAGGCATAAAAAACTTTCTTAATTTTCAATCTTAATATTGGCATCTTTAATCACTTTGCCCCACTTGGTAATTTCATCTTTCACAAATTGACCAAACTGAGCGGGGTTGTCACTACCGACGTCATATCCATAAGTTGCGGCTTTTTCTTTATAAGTACGCGTGTTCATTACCTTATTTAGTTCCGCAAATAAACGCTTTACTACCGCATCAGGAGTGCCTTTCGGAACAAAAATACCGTTCCATCCGGCACCTTCAACACCAGGCAGTCCAGCCTCTGCAAGAGTTGGTACATCGGGCATGATAGAGATTCTTTTATTTCCAGCAACCCCAAGGGCTTTTAATTTACCTGATTTAATATGCTGCGCAATCACTACAGGATTTAAGTATGCCACCATGACATGCCCACCGAGAAGATCAGGCATTTCAGCGCCGATGGCTTTGTAAGGAATCTCTGTCATAGAGATACCAGCTTTTGATTTTGTTAATTCACCTAAAAGTTGGGTAATGGAACCAGCACCACCAGAAGCATTCGTGATTTTTTTAGGATCGGATTTTGCAAGAGCAATAAATTCTTTAATATTGTTCACCGGTAATGAAGGATGAACAACCATGACTAAAGGCACGCTCACTACTCGGGTCACAGGAATCAGGGCCTCACCTAATTTACAGCAATTATTTTTGAGCAGTAAATCATTCAAAGCATTATTCACATTGCCATGGAGCAAGGTATAACCATCCGCTGGTGCCCTTGCTACTTCATTGGCACCAATCGCACTATTCGCTCCTGGCTTATTATCAATAATCACTTGTTGCCCTAATAGATCAGACATCCCTTGGGTAAGATCACGCGCAGCATTATCGACAGCACTTCCTGGACCGGCTGGCTCGACAATACGAATCATTTTTGAAGGATAAATATCTGCATGCGCCTGAAACATCAATAACAAACTAAGTAGGGTAATTTTTTTAAAGAAAGATTTCATGGTAAGTCCCTGTTTTAAGCCTGAGTTAAAAAGCGATAAAGGATGTCATTAAAGCCACTTGGGTTTTGTAGGTTTGCAATATGAGCAGCACCAGGAACAGGACTATACGTCGCACCAGGAATGTGTGCAGTGATTTCACGCATGATATCTTCAGGGCCACCCACTTTGTCCTCTGCACCACCCATGAGCATCGTTGGTACTGTGATTTTTCCTAAATCACTTTCTATATTCAAATGAATAAAAGCACTCACAACGCCATGGTATCCGTCGGCACTTGTCCCACGAATCATTTGTCGAACTGCGTCTAGTTTTTCAGGATACTGCGTTTTAAAGCTATCAGAAAACCAGCGTTGTGCTGTATTTTCAACAATCGATTCGATACCATCCTTTTTAACCTGATCTAACAGGCCATGCCACATACTGGCAAAGCCAGGAACCATTTTTGATCTGCAGCAACATGGAACTAATTTGAGGATTCTGTCGGAGTGATTAATACCCATAGCTAAACAAATGGATCCACCAAGCCCAAGACCCGTTAAATGACTTTTTTTAATATCTAATTTATCCCACAAAGCGAGTAAATCATCACAGAGTAATTCAACAGAATAGGCGCCGTGGGTGCTAGATGATTTTCCTTGACCACGCAAGTCATAACGCAGGATATGAAAATCATTTTTTAAGGTATCAATTTGACCATCCCACATCGAAGTATCGTTCGTAATGCCAGTAACCATGGTGAGCCATGGTTTTGATGCATCACCATCGATTACATAGTGTGTCTGTATGCCATTGGTTTCGATCAACATATTATTTTCCTGAAAAAAGAGTCGTTTTCATTAACTCGTTTGCGTTAGAGCAGCAAACTTGATGGATTTCTTGTGGAGAAAGACCGACGGCAAAAACCGAGTTAATTCCTTCACGAATATACATCTCCCCACCTTCCGGATCAAAAGGGCAGTCACTTGCAAATACCACGTGCTCAGTTCCAAAAAAGTCGAGGCCACAACGCAGTGCGGAAGCAGAACCACCAAGAACCGTATCGCCATAAAACATTTTGAAATAATCAATCGGCGGTTTACTTAAAGATTTCAGAACATCAGCTTCGCTATTATCTGCACTCCGTGAACCGAGTTGTGCCCACAAGGTTTCAGCACGACCACCAAAAAACGGAATCATGCCACCACAATGATGTGTAATCATTTTGAGATTCGGTAATTTTTCAAGTAGACCAGAGAAGACAATACGCGACATGGCAACACTTGTCTCGTAAGGCCAGCCGAGCACTTGCCAAACTTCGTATCTTGATTTTTCCTCATCCACGTAATCTGGCTTTTTAGCTAAACGGATCGGGTGCATCCAAATCGGCAATTGATGATGATTCGCCATCCGCTCAAAGATAGGGAAGTAATCTGGATGATCAAGCGCAACACCATTGACACTTGAGAGAACTTGAACGCCACGGGCACCAAAATTCTTAATCGCGTAATCCATTTCTTCTAGAGCTGCCTGCGGATTGTTCATTGGCAAAGTCGCAGCAAAGCAGGGGAAAAAATCTGGCCAAGTTTGGCACATCTCATACATACCTTCGTTTGCAATTCGCGCTAACTTCGGAGATAAATCTCCGTCAACTAACATTTCAGGTGAGGGCACTGCAAGGGTTAAAACTTGTTTGACTTGAGGCCATTTTTTGAGCATTTCAACACGCGCAGGAATATCCCACAGCAGACGAAGCGAGGACATTCTTTTCAGTAAGCCAGGATCTTTACTGTATTTCTTCAACTCCTCCATATAGAGAGGCGGCATTACATGGTTATAGATATCGATAACTGGCTGGGAAGATTGTGTAGGATTTGTCATAGATTTAATTAGCTTGAATATTGGCGTCTTTTACTACTTTTTTCCAACGGGCTATGTCGGATTGGATAATGTCTTTGAGTTGATCGCCTGTTGAAAGTCGAACTTGGATACCGAGGTCGTTGAGTTGTTTTTCAACTTCAGGCAGTTTCATGACAGCGGTATAGTCGTTATAGATTTTATTTTGTATATCTTTTGGAGTACCTGCAGGAACAAGAACCCCGTACCAAGGATAGAGGTTTTCTAATTCTGGGATTCCTTGTTCAGTAAAAGTAGGGACATCAGGCATGAGGTCTGAGCGCTTAGCACCTGTGACGGCAATCATTTTTAGTTTCCCAGCCTTAGCAAACGGAATCATCGAGTTAAACGTTGCAAACATCACTTGAACTTGACCACCAATTAAGTCAGTAGTTGCACCAGCGATACCCTTATAGGGGACGTGAACGATATCAATACCTTTTAAACTCTTTAATAATTCCATCGACAAATGGTGAGGAGTGCCATTACCTGGGGATCCATAATTGAGTTGTCCTGGCTTACTCTTGATAAGAGCAAGTAAGGAATTAACATCTTTAACTGGTAATGTATTGGTGACAGCTAAGGCGTAGCTCGATGTAGCAAGACGCGCGATAGGATCTAAATCCTTGATAGGATCAAAAGGCAATGTTTTATAAACCGCTGGCGTCATCGTCATCGTATCAATTGCCATCAGAATGGTATAGCCATCCGGAGTTGCCTTAGCAGCATGGTCCGTCCCAATATTGCCACTTGCACCAGCACGATTATCAACAATCACCGGTTGTTTCCATCGTTCACTAAGTTTTGGGCTAATAATGCGTGAAATCGTATCGCTGCCACTTCCTGAGGTAAATGGCACAACCAGAGTAACCACCTTATTGGGATAGTTTGCTGCGGAAGATTGAGCGAATGATGGACTGATTGTAACTGTGCAAAAAACGATTGCACAGAATAATTGATATATTCTTTTTGGCATAAATGTCTCCTTATTTGATGAGTTTAATCTATTTTGAAACAAGGGTACTTAGGAATTCTATGAAACAAAAAGAGCTTGAATGTGAATAGAAGTCACAGCCAAAAGTGATATGATGATTCAAAATCAAAAATATTATATGGAGATTTATTTATGGCACTTCAAGCAAATCCCGATCTAGTCGAAAAGGTCGCAAAAGCGAATAGAATCCTTTATAAATTAGGCATTTTGGATGGTTTTGGCCATATCAGTGCCAGGATGGATAATTCTCCTGACCACTTTTTACTCTCCTGCAACCGTGCGCCAGCGTTAGTTGCTCCTGAAGACATCTTGATTTATGACATGCAAGGTGAATTAGCGATGGAGACAGACAAACGCTCCTATTTAGAGCGGTATATCCATAGTGAAATTTATCGCCAACGTCCAGATGTGATGTCTGTTGTGCACAGTCACTCAGCCAATATCATTCCATTTGGAGTGACGGATGTTGAGCTAAAGCCCATTTATCACATGAGTGGCTTTTTAGGAGGTGGAGTTGCAAGATTTGAGATTCGAGATGCTGTCGGCGAGGACAATGACTTACTCATTCGAGACAGAAATCTCGGAGAGGCATTAGCAACATCTCTTGGACGTAAGAACTTTGTTTTAATGCGCGGTCATGGCGCGACAATTGCTGCCCCAACGGTTGAAGTAGCTGTATTTAGAGCCTACTATGCTGAGTCCAATGCCAAATTACAACTCACATCCATGTCCTTTAATTCACCGATTACGTTCTTAAATGACAAAGAAGCCCACAATGCCATGAATACCAATGAAGGCCAGATCAAGCGGGCTTGGGATTTGTGGTGTCAACAAGAAGAAGGCTTAATTTAAAAAGGTTTTTGCCATGAAAAAGATACTATCTATCATTGTTGGTTTATTACTTGTTGCAAACGTCCAAGCGCAGAGCAACTATCCTAACAAGCCTATTAAATTAATTGTGCCTTATGCCACTGGCGGTGGATCAGATATATTGGCACGACAAATTGGCGTGAAATTACAAAATTTATGGGGCCAAGCTATTGTGGTGGATAACCGCCCAGGAGCCTCCGGCAACATAGGTAGCGAAGCAGTCGTTCGCTCACCGAATGATGGTTATACCTTGTTGTTACAAAATTCAACGATGGTGACCAGTGCCGCTTTAGCCGGTAAGTTAAATTACGACCCTGAAAAAGACCTTACACCAATTATGTTGTTGGGCTTAACCCCAATGTCTTTAGCTGCCGCAGAAAAAACAAAGATTAAGAATCTCAAAGATTTGATTGAGTACTCCAAGAAAAATCCTACAGGTATCAATTATGGTTCTTGTGGAGTAGGGACACCACAGCACTTTATGGTTGAAATCATTAAAGAACAAACTGGCGTAAAGGCCTCACACATCGGTTATAAAGGCTGTGCTCCAGCAGTTACTGATGTGGTTGGTGGCCAAATAGAATTAGCCATTGTGAGTGCCAACTTAGTATCTCAGTACGTCAAGATTGGGCGACTCAATTCGGTTGGCGTGACTACCGCACATCGTTATGCTTTGATGCCGGATAATCCGACATTTAAAGAGCAGGGTATTAAAGATATGGACTTTGCAGTTTGGTATGCCTTAATGGGACCAGCAAATATGCCAGCAGATATTGTGACTAAAATTCAGAATGAAGTGAACAGGATATTAGATGAGCCTGAAGTGAAGCAAAATTTATCGAATGCAGGTGTTGAGTCATATCGTGGTAACGGTTCAGATCTTGCTAAATTAATCCGTAACGATTTAGTGAGTTATGCCAAATTAGTCAAATCTGCCAACATTAAAGCCGATTAATTTAACATCGTACTTATGTTTAAAAAGTTAATCATTGCTGGCGTGATGCTTTGCGTCGGAGTGTCTTCTGTGCAGGCGCAACAGTATCCTGAAAAGCCAATACGTCTCATATCTCCAATTCCTCCTGGCGGTGCTCCAGACCTTGTGGCGAGATCTTTAGCTGCAACGTTGACAAAGCAATTAGGACTATCTGTTTTTGTCGAAAACAAAGTGGGCTCGAACGGCAATATAGCTGCGGATTTTGTTTCACATGCAGTGCCTGATGGCTACACTCTTTTAGTGGGCATGGATAGCTTGTTTGTCATCAATCCATTTTTGTATAAAAAAGTACCAGATGCGAATAAAGAATTTAAACCAGTAGCAACCTTAGCTGCCAATGAATTTGTATTGGCAATCAATCCCAAAGTACCCGCAAACAACCTAAAAGAATTTGTCGACTATGTGAAAAAGACAAAGCCAGCCCCTGCCTATGCATCAGGCGGGAATGGTAGTCAGCATCACTTAACGATGGAAATGCTTAAAGCTCGCTCAGGCATCGACTTACTTCATATTCCCTTTAAGGGAGGAGTTGAAGCCACGACTGCTACTATGGGAGGCGATAGTGTTGCGATGTTTTCTGGAACATCGAATGCTGGTTTGATCAAATCAGGCAAGTTAAAAGCACTTGCAGTATCTGGGGTGAAAAGATCAAAAGAAATGCCTGATGTCCCAACCATCGCTGAAACTTATCCTGGCTTTGATAACACGATTTGGATTGGATTATTTGCGTCTAAAGATGTGCCGGATGCGATTGTTCAGAAACTGCGTACGGAAGTGAATAAAGCCTTGAAAGATCCAGGCATGATCGAAGCTTTAAATAAAGCAGGCGGCATTGAACCCCTTATTACAACTCCTGAAGAGTTTGCAAACTTGATGAAAAAAGATCAAAACAAATACAGCACAATCATTCGCAGTTTGAATTTACAGTTAGATTAATCAGCAAGGAGTTTTACTTTGTCCAATTTACAACTATCAGTCGCCATTGGCGATTACGATCAACTGAGAGATTTCACGAACGGTCGAGTCCGTGCTGAAGGTATTGATATTCATGCGATCAATTTATCGATTGAAGAAACCTTTTTCCGGTTTATTAAATATCATGAGTTTGATGTATCCGAAGTATCTTTTGCCAAAGCACTTTCTTTAGTTTCGCAAGAGAATCCTTGGTTAGTATTGATTCCAGTATTTCCGTCACGAGCATTTCGTCATTCCTCCATTTACGTCAGAAAAAATTCTGGGATTAAAACACCCCAAGACCTAGCAGGGAAAAAAGTTGGTATTCCTGAGTGGGCTCAAACGGCGTCCATTTATTCACGAGGTTTATTAGCGCATGAATACGGCGTTGATTTGACGAGTATTGAATGGTTTCAGGCAGGCGTGAATGATCCAGGCAGAAAAGAAAAAGTGACATTACAGTTACCCCACGGGATTCGTTATACCGCAAAGCCAGAAAACTCACTATCTCAAATGCTTCTCGATGGACAAATTGATGCAGCCTTAAGTGCAAGGCCACCCAATGCTTTTTTACAGCATGGTGATCAAATTGAGCGCTTGCTGCCGAACTATCGTGAGTTAGAAATGGCGTATTGGGAAAAGACCAACATTTTTCCGATCATGCACGTCATCGCTATCAAACGTGAAACCTATGAGAAAAACCCTTGGATTGCCGGGAATTTAATGAATGCCTTTGAAGAGGCAAAAGAAAGATCTTTAGAAAGAGCCTCAGACATTACGGCTTCTTATTACCCAATTCCATGGGTGCCTGACTATACCCAAATATCTAAAAACATCATGGGCGAGGATTATTGGCCTTATGGTATTGAGGGGAATAGAAGCACTCTAGAAGCGTTTACTCAGTATGCCTTTGAGCAAGGAATTACCAAGCGCCATATGAAGCCAGAAGAAATCTTTGTCAAAGAGGTTCTAGAGCGGGTTAAAGTCTAAATTAAAGTACATTGTTTAAAAACAACATATTGATGAACTAGGTAAAAGCCCTAATAGGTTATTGCTATAAATTGATTATAATTACTGGATAAATTTTTTTAAAGGATATGTATATGAAACATTTAATTATCGCTACAGTTGGCGCAGCATTATTAGCAAGCCCTATTTTCGCATCAGCTCAAGCAAAAAACTTTGAGGGATTTAAAGCTGAATTAGGAGCTGGTTACGCTCAGGTTAAAACAACAGCTTCTGGTGGAACTATTACGGGCGCATCTGCATATACGACTTCATATACTACTTCAGCTGATAATTTAAATACTCCGTTATTCTTTTTAGGACTTGGCTATGATTATGCAATCAATGATAGTTGGTTAATCGGTGTAGGTGGAACGTATGCTCCATTTAATAGTAAGACAGGTGATCAATCCCTGACTGTTAATCCTTTAGGAAAGACTACTCAGGGTAGATATTGGTTTAACAATGCCTATTCATTATTTGTTAAACCATCGTATGTCATTGATAAGGATAGTACGGTTTACGGAAAAGTTGGTTATACAGGCTTGTCAACCAATGTAGACTCAGCGTCAGTCAATTTAACAGGAATGATGTTCGCCGCTGGTTATACGCGCAATTTTGATAAAAACCTCTATGGATTTGCAGAAGTTGCCTATGCGAAATATGGTGACGGTGATTTACCAACAAACTTTTTTGCCTCAACAATAACTTCTACAGCTGTTAACAACGGTACTGTTTCAGCCAGCGCAATGGAAATCAAATTTGGTATCGGTTATAAATTCTAAGAAGACAGTATCAATGCTTAAATCCTCACTTCGGTGGGGATTTTTTTGGTTTGATCTCTGATTAGTCTTCAATTGATTCTCAATAATATATGTTGCTTACGAGTGCATTTTCATTCAGATGTGTTCAAAAAAGTGCATACAAATTTTCCTTAGGCCAATCAAATCAGTTAATCTTGTAATGTGCTGTCGAGTACATCATCACTTTCAACCATTTGAGGAAATCAATGAAAACATCCGTAGCAGTTTATAAAAAGTTTATATGTTCGGTATTTATATTTTTAGGTGTTTTTGCAGGTACTTTAACTCAAGCTCAAGATGTCAGTTCATACCCTAATAAGCCGATTCGCTTAATTGTAGGATTTTCTGCTGGCGGAATATCTGATGTATTAGGAAGAGCGCTAGCAGCCAAATTATCGAATGTTATTGGCCATGGCGTCATTGTAGAAAACAAACCTGGTGCTGGGACTACGATTGCCGCAGATTTTGTTTCCAAATCTGCACCCGATGGCTATACCTTGTTTTTACAGGATATGACTACGCATGCCATTAATGTTGGGCTATACAAAAACTTACCGTATGACTTAATTAAAGATTTTTCACCAATTACCCTAGTTGCTTCAACACCCCTGATGTTGGTAGTAAACCCAAGCTTAAAAGTGAGTTCCCTTAAAGAATTTATTCCGTATGCTAAGTCAAAAGGTGATGCTTTAGCCTATGCATCCTCAGGTAATGGAACTATCCCTCATTTAGCCGCTGAGACATTTAACAAGACCTTAGGGATCACTCCAGTTCATGTGCCATTTAAAGGAAGTTCACCAGCAACACAAGCCGTTTTAGCGGGCGATGTTGGCTTTACATTCTCGACAATGCCCCCAGCACTCAGTTTAGTTCAAGGTAAAAAATTAATTGCACTCGGCGTTACTACCAAAAAAAGAGTAGGCGCCGCGCCTGACGTGCCAACGATTGGTGAGGCTGGCATACCTGGTTATGAATTCGTTTTATATAGTGGGATATTGGGCCCCAAAGGTATGTCACCTGATTTGGTGAAAAAAATCAATCAAATTTTCGCTGAAGTGGTCAATAGTCTAGATATGCGCCAAGTGTACGCATCGATTGGAGCAGATCCGATTATCAATACACCTGTTGAGTTTACGGCCCAAATGAATCAAGATGTGACTAAAATGGTGCAGGCTGTCAAAGTGGCAGGCGCACACATTGATTAATAGACTGAGAATATCAATGACTAATTTATTACCCAAACATCAACGTTATGATTACATTCCTCTTCCAGAGCGAAAAGACTATAGCTGGCCGGAGGGCAAACGTTTAGCTTTTGTGATGACAACCAATGTTGAATGCTTTGCTTTTGGTGCGGGTATGGGTCACGATCCAGCAAAAACTGGTGAGCCACAAACCCACAGAAATTATTCCTGGAGAGACTACGGTAACAGAATCGGTATTTGGCGTTTCTTTGAACTCTTTGATGAATTGGGTATACCTGCTGGGCATAACGTCAATAGCTTGCTTTATGAATATGCTCCTCAAGTGATGGACGCTATTAGAAAGCGTGGTGATGAGTTTGTTGCACACGGCAGGACTAATGCAGAAAACCTGCGAGGTATGTGGGAAGCCGATGAAAAAAGATTGATTCAAGAAGTGGTGGATACCTTTGTGAAACACGAAGGAGCAGCTCCAATGGGTTGGATGGGGGCAGGCGCTTATGAGACATCCCACACCCCAGATTTACTCAAAGAAGCAGGTTTTAAGTATTTAATGGATTGGCCGATGGATGATCAGCCGATTTGGATGAAGACCAGAAGTGGCCCAATCTTATCTATACCTTACCCAGTCGAATTAAATGACTCACAAGTCATCATTCATCGTAAGCAAGATGGCAAAGACTTTTGCGACATGATTGTTGACCAGTTTGATGAAATGATTGAGCAGTCAGAGCGCCATCCATTAGTTATGAATGTATCGATACACCCTTATGTTTTTGGCCAACCCTTCAGATTACGTAATCTAAGATTAGCATTAAAACATTGCTTAGAGCACCCGCATGCTGATCGTGTTTGGAAGGCAAGACCCATGGATGTAGCAAATTACTGCTTAACACTCCCTCCGGGAATTATTCCTGGCGGTTAAATAGTATTGAAGTAGTTATTCACAAAATAAGTAAGTATTGGACTTAAGCCCCAAAGCATTAAAAACTTTGGGGCTTTTCATTAAAAAGTCAAAATCCATGAACATAGTAAGGTTACTTGAAATGATAATCATTATCATTTAAACTAACAAAAATACTAAAAAGGATAAAATCAAATGGAAAAAATACGACTTTGGGATTTGCCAACGCGACTGTTTCATTGGTTATTTGCTGTCGCTGTACTAGGGGCTATAGTTACTGATTTATTAGAAAATATTACATTGCATAGTTACTTTGGATATTCAGCATTAGTCTTGGTTATCTTTAGAATCATTTGGGGATTTGTAGGGCCACATCATGCACGATTTTCATCATTCGTGCCTTCAGTATCTAGTCTCAAAGCATTTTTAAAAGATCAAACGGTAAGTCCTTTAGGCCATAATCCACTGGGAGCTTTATCTGTTATAGCCATGCTACTCATTGTATTAGTGCAGGCCAGTTCCGGATTATTCACTGATGATGAGATTAGCTTTCAAGGGCCATTATCTAAGTTTTTATCGGAGGACATGGTTAAATTCATGAACCAGATTCATGAGACCAATCATGTATTGGTGTATGGCATTGTTGCATTGCATTTCATTGCTATTTTTTATTATCAGAGAATCAAGAAGAATAATCTGATTGGACCGATGGTTTATGGGGATAAAGAAATTGATCCAAAAAATCAGCCAGTAGATCAAACCTTAGCATCTAAAGATGATGTCAAGATTCGAGTACTGGCAGGGGTATTGCTAATAGTACTAATCGTAATATTTAGATATTTTGTACTTACCTAATTATTTCTTTTTGAAGTCGTCATGACAGTTTTTGCAAGCGGCACCAACATTCGCTGTCGCTTTTTTAACAGCGTCTAAATCACCTGCGCTAGATAAACTTGCAGTTGCAGCGATCAGTTTTTCTTGAGCAGATTTAAACTTCGCTTCATCAGACCAAACAGAAGGTAAAGCATCGCCGCCTTCTGTTCCTGGACCAAATGCTTGCCAAGGAAGACTTGCCATGGCATTAACGATGGCTGCATTTTTAGCAACTTCTTCTTTATTAAAAGGAACTTCGCCTTTTGCAACAGCACCAATTCTGGCAAAGTGAGTGCTCATGACAGTGAACGTGGCTTTACGATATTTAATCGCAGCATCAGGTCTTGCAAACTGCGCGAGTGCTGTACCAGCAATAACCGTTGTAAAAATAGCAACTAATGCAATTTTGAAAGATTTATTCATAACATCTCCAAGTAGAGTTAATTAATCAAGTTTGATTTAAAGATACTAACAGTTTCAGATGAATACATCATGCTCCTGATTTGGCGGAAAGTCTCTCTTCAGCTAATCTCTTTTGCCATTTACGCTTCCATAAATCCCAAGAGCGGTAGTACTCTTGCCAAGAAACGTTAGCAGCAACCTCAGAGTCATCCATATAAACAACTTCCATTGGATTACCAGACATCATCATAGCTTGATATTGCATTTTGGCATTTTGATCTAAATAAATCGTTCTGCCAACCGCCACTTGAATTTTGTGACCAACAACAACCGAGCCATGACCGCGCATGAGTGCTGCAGGATGTGGGCCCAACTTATCGGCTAAAGACTTCCCCAAAAAGCTATTCCTGACTAGCATATCTGTACCCATTTGCGCTTCACGGATATCCCAGTTTGGAACACCAAGACCGATAAAAGCTGACATATGAAAGATGGGGCGTAACTCACACGTTGTACAACTAAACGGAACAACAGAGTGTGAGTGGTTATGCACAATCGACATCACATCAGGCCTAGCTTTATAGATCTCGCTATGGATAAAACGCTCGTTATAGCTCTTCGGACTATTGGGATTCACGGGAACACTATCCATATCCATTTCTAAAATATCATTTTCTGTGATGAATTCAGGGGCGAGATCTCTAGAAATAAAGTAGGTATTTGGGTTATCTGGGTTTCTGGCGCTCACATGACCATAGGCATCAATCACACCATGCTCTACACATACACGTGAAGCTATAACTAAATCTTCAATAATGCTCATCATCTATCCTTTATTCAGCTTGAATATTGCCTTTTTTAACTACAGTTTTCCACTTCGGGATTTCATTTTGTAAAAGAGTTTTCATTTTGTTGGAATCCCCACCGACAGCAACGAGACCTTGTTTATCCATCAACTCCTGAATTTCTGTTGTTTGTAATACGAGGTTCATATCTGCATTTATTTTGGAAACGATTGCTGGAGATAGTTTTGCTGGAGCAAGAACACCATACCAAGTATCTACTACTTCATTAATGCCTTGTTGCTTGAGTGTTGGTATTGTAGGAAATGATTTCGAACGATCCTCACTCAAAACCGCAAGCATACGTAATTGACCGCTTTGTAAATACGTACTTGCAGCCTGTAAAGAAACGATACCTGCTTGCACATGACCACCAAGGATGTCAGTAATGGCACCGGAGATACCTTTATATGGAACATGAAGGATTTCCATACCCGTTCTTTGCTTTAGCAGCTCCATCGCCAAATGTTGCGTTGTGCCAGTACCAGGAGAAGCATAGCTATAGGCGTTTGGATGAGATTTAACATAAGCCTCAAATTCAGAATATTTTTGAAAAGGTAAATTGGAATTGATGACTAGCCCCATTGCGCTATTACATAAAAGAATAATCGGAGTAAAAGCATTCAGCGGATCATAAGGAATTTTTGTTTTGATTGCTGGTACAGATGCATGTGAAGTTGCGGTAAATAAAAATGTATATCCATCACCAGCAGCTTTAGACGCAAAGTCTGTACCAATTACACCCGCTGCTCCAGGTCGATTATCGACAATGACGGGTACTCCCCATTTGACAGAGAGTTTATTGCCCATATTCCGCGCTAATAAATCAGCAGTACTTCCCGTTGTGTAGGGAACAATCAAAGTAACCGGCTTATTTGGATAGTTATTTTGCGCAAAAGAGAGTCCAGAAAATAAAACTAAACTAATCAATAAAAGGAAATAATGGTAGAACGGTTTGCAACTACTTTGCTTGAAGTGCGTCATGAATATTGTCTCTTGGAGTTTGATTTCAACTAAATTAGTTCTTTATTTATATAATCAAGTATAAATTGAAAAATAAATTACAGTAATTCAAAAATCATATTCATCAAAAGCAAGTAAAAAAATAAGGTAAAAAAATGAGGCTAGTGCGATTTAACGAAGGTCAGATTGGTATCGTGGTTGGTGATGATGTCATTGATGTCAATGATTTGGTATCCCATGATTTAGCAGCATGGCCACTTGTTGCGATGAATCGCTTGATTGCTAATTTTTCTAGTTATGCCCCGTTATTAGAAAAAGCTTTGGATCGTCCACGGATTCCGTTAAGTCATGTCAAATTACTAACACCAATACCTGCTAGTTCAAAAGTGATTGCTTATCCTATTAACTACCATGACCATGCGGCAGAGATGGGGCGTGAGGTCAAAGCTAATAATTTAGGCTTCTTTTTAAAACCGCCATCATCACTGAGTGGTGCGGGTGATGCGATCGTATTGCCGGATTTACCAGATCGCAGAATCGACCATGAGTGTGAGCTCGCCATTATTATTGGCAAACGTGGCAGAGATATTCCAAGAGAAAATTGGCAAGAGTATGTCTTTGGCTACTCATGTCTTATGGATATTGTGGTGCGTGGGAAAGAGGAGCGCGTCGCAAGAAAAGCCTACGACACATTTTGTCCTGTTGGACCATGGATTATGACTGCCGATGAATTAGGTGATCCAACACAGTTGCGAGGTCGTTTGTGGGTGAATGACGAATTGCGTCAGGACGCAAACACCAGAGATTTGATTGTTGATATCCCTGGCATGATTGAGATTGCCTCGCATATTATGACGCTAGAGCCTGGAGATATTATTGCCGCTGGAACACCTGCTGGAGTAGGGCCAATTAAAGGTGGCGATCAAGTCAAAATAGAATTCGAGCGGATTGGATCAATGAACGTTTCAGTCTCACAAAGTCAGGGTGGTAAAGCCTCCATCTTTGCACCACCTGTTGTTTAAGTATTGGATCACTTGCCCATGAATCCAGATCAGTTAGCCAAGCTTCAAGTGTTTAAGGAACAGGTTCATCTAGTGAATCTCTTGCCCCTTTGGGAAAGAAAAGTCAAACTAGTTCCAGGATCTGATTGTGTGCCGGCCCATTGGCCCTATCAAATCGTTAAACCTCTGTTAGAAGAAGCTACGCATCTGATAGAAAAAAAAGATGCTGATCGTCGAGTATTGGTGATGGAAAATCCAGCACTTCGAAGTAGTTCTTTTATCGCACAATCTTTATTTGCTGGACAACAAATTATTCTGCCTGGGGAGATTGCACCTTCGCACCGTCATACGCCGAATGCCTTTCGATTTATCGTCGAGGGAGAGGGCGCCTATACCAGTATTGATGGTGTAAAGATGATGATGCGTCCTGGAGATTTTATTGTTACACCCAATTGGACATGGCATGATCATGGTAATTTAGGCAATGAAGCTGTCGTTTGGATGGATGGTTTGGATACCCCATTTACAAGTTTATTTGGTGCGCATTTTCGAGAAAATTATCCACAAGATACCTACCCAGTTTCACATATCAGTCTTGAGCCAGATGAAGCCTCCAAAAGCTTTTTATTCCCATTCAAAGAG
Source organism: Polynucleobacter sp. SHI8 (assembly GCF_027944005.1). Taxonomy (NCBI): domain Bacteria; kingdom Pseudomonadati; phylum Pseudomonadota; class Betaproteobacteria; order Burkholderiales; family Burkholderiaceae; genus Polynucleobacter; species Polynucleobacter sp. SHI8. The sequence goes on from NZ_AP027204.1 coordinate 397,332, forward strand.
ATGGCGAAGAATTTACAAGATTTGGTGGGTGCGACACCCGACCCAACCCATGCATATAAATTAAGGTATACCGATCCTGTTACACAAAAAGATCCGTTACCAACCGTGTCTGCTTTTATGCAACTGATTCCTGCGGGATTTGTTGGTAAAGCTTACAGAACGACAGAAAGCACCGTCTTGAATGTTTTTCAAGGAGAATGCGTATTAGAGCTTGGCGGGCAACGACACCAATTGAGAACACACGATGTGTTTGTAGTGCCCTCTTGGGAAACCTATCGCATCGAGTCTTCAGAAAACACCTATGTATTTAGTTTTACTGATCGCGCAGCACAACAAGCTCTTGGATTTTGGCGAGAAGAATTTCTTGGCTAAAAGGATTTAACTACTCATTGAAACATCCCCGTTTTTAGATTACCCTAATAGAAATATAAAAAATTAGGGGGACAAGATGCACCAAGGGTTAAGACTCATTTGTGGTTTACTCAGCTTATCATTTGCTGTTAGTGCTTTGCCTGTGCAAGCGGCAGATAATACGTATCCAAATCGTCCGATTAAAGTTATTGTGCCATTTCCACCGGGAGGCCCTACAGACAACTACGCTAGATTGATTGCTAGCAAAATGCAGGAAGATTTTAAACAACCAGTCATTGTCGAAAATCGTGCAGGTGGTACAGGAGCGCCCGGTACCTTAGCCGTCATGAATGCACCAGCGGATGGTTATACATTATTGTTTACTTCCAATAGTGCGCACTTAATTGGACCATTATTAAAAAGCCCAGTTCCCTATGATTCGGTGAAAGACTTTACACCCTTATCGATGGTTATTAAATACCCCATGTATTTGTTAGTAAATCCCGCATTACCCGCAAAAACGATTCCGGAATTTATTCAATATGCAAAAAATAAATCGAATCAACTTAATTATTCCAGTGTGGGTATTGGGAGTGGTGGACACTTAGCTTGTGAGCTATTTAATATTGCTGCAGGGACTAATGTCGTGCATGTGCCTTATAAAGGGGCTGCCCCTGCCCAAGCTGCGCTGATTGGTGGTGAAACACAAATGTTTTGCGATAGCGTTGGTAATTCTCAGGGAATGGTGAATGCTGGAAAAATGCGCGGTTTAGCACTCTTTGCTGATAAAAGATCCAGTGTCGTTCCTGATGTTCCTACCATGGGTGAAATGGGCTTGCCAGGACTTGCCGCCTATATTTGGTTAGGAATGCTTGCACCGCCGAACTTACCAAATGACATCCAAAACAAATTAACCAATGAACTCGTCAAAATTATGGCAATGCCTGAAGTTTCTGCATTTGCTCTGAAAGGCGGTAACGATATTGTTGCTAATACCTCAGCCCAGTTTGGTCAAATGATGCGTGATGAAAAAGAGATTTGGTTAAAAGTGATACGAGAAAAAAATATCAAAGCAGAATAAAATTGTCAGCAATTACAATGTTGTAAATAACAACTTAAGAATAAAAACAATGACAACCATCCACGGCGGAAAAATTTTAGCCAATTCCTTAGCTCGTCAACAGGTAGAGTATGCATTTGGCGTTCCTGGCGAAAGTTATTTAGCCTTATTAGATGGTTTGCTAGAACATGAAAAAACCCTACAATTTATTACCTGTCGTCAAGAAGGTGGCGCTGCTTATATGGCTGAGGCGTATGCCAAGCTAACAGGTAAAGTGGGTGTTTTGATGGTAACGCGTGGACCAGGAGCATCAAATGCCATGGTGGGATTGCATACCGCCTATCAAGATAGCACACCGATGGTAGTACTTGTTGGTCAAGTAGGTACAGATATGGCAGAGCGGGAGGCGTTCCAGGAAGTCGATTTAAGAAAAATGTTTTCTGAATGTGCCAAATGGGTGGGAAGTATTGATCGCGTAGACCGTATTGATGAATATATTTCTAGAGCATTTCATATGGCACAGGCAGGACGTAAAGGCCCCGTTGTCCTTGCTCTTCCGGAAGACATTTTATTTGCCCAAGGAGAGGATAAGCCTACTTTGCCAGCACATATTGTGCAACCGGGTTTAAATCCTTTAGTGTTTGCACAAGCCATGAGTGCCTTTGATGAAGCGACACAGCCAATGATCATTATTGGTGGTAGTTCATGGGGTGCAAATACGTGTCAACAACTACAACAATGGGCAGAGAAAAATCATGTACCAGTGGCGACATCATTTCGGTATCAAGATTTAATTGATAATCAAAGCCTAGCTTATGCAGGATTTTTAGGCTTAGGTGCCAATCAAAAATTAATTGATCGTTGTAAGCAAGCTGATGTGGTGATGGTCATTGGCGATCGATTAGGTGAGATCACCACGATGGGCTATACCCTATTTGATGTGCCACACCCAAAGCAAACCTTGATTCATGTTCATCCAGGCGCTGAAGAACTTGGTAAAGTATACCGCCCTAGCTATGCCCTTAACTGCTCCCCCAAGTTATTTGTAGAAGCTCTCACACACAATACTCAGCACTTGAAAGTTGATAAGTTATATCATCAACAAGCCAGGCAAGATCAAGTTAACTTTATGCAACCCGTTCCGATTATCGGGGATATTCAACTTGCAAACATCTTTGCGGAACTACCAAAATACATTCCTAGAAATGCCATTTTGACCAATGGAGCGGGTAATTTTTCGACATGGTTACATCGGTTTTATCCGTATGGCGGATTTCGGACTCAATTGGCACCTGCCAATGGTTCAATGGGTTACGGTTTACCTGCTGCAATCGCCGCAAAATTAATTCATCCGGAACGAGTCGTGATTGGTGTGACGGGTGACGGTGATTTCATGATGAATTGCCAAGAGTTGGCAACTGCCATGAAATATCACATTAAGCCCATCATATTGATATTGAACAACGGCATGTATGGCACGATCAGAATGCATCAAGAGCGTGAGTTTAAATCACGCGTATCGGGAACCTATCTCACCAATCCAGATTTTGTGATGCTTGCCAATAGTTTTGGTATGCCAGGTTATCGTGTTCAGACAACAGGTACATTTTTTGAGGCTTTACAAGAAGCTATCAAGAATGACCTTGGTGCTGTCATTGAGTTGGTTACCGAACCAGAGGCAATCACACCCACCAAGAAACTTTCAGAACTGTCGTAGTCTAATCGACTTTAGCCCCAGAGTCTTTCACCACTTTGGTCCATTTAGCGATTTCTTTTTTAATGTATTCGCCAAATTGTTCATTGGTATTTCCAATAGGTTCAGCACCGATAGCTGAGAGTTGTTCTTTGACAGCAGGACTTCTGACAGCATTGATGATCACATCACTAATTTTTGCAGCGATATCAGGCGGTGTTTTTGCTGGAATGACAATACCGAACCATGAAGTGGCTTCATAGCCGGGAAGATCAGCGGCTTCTGCAATGGTTGGTAGGTCTGGAAAAAGAGGAGAGCGCTTGGCACTCGTTACTGCGATTGCTTTTAATTTACCGGCACGAATAAAATTAATACTAGAAGGTAAATTGTCGAACATGATATCTGTGTTGCCTGCAATTAAATCAGTTAGTGCTGGTGGGCTACCTTTATAAGGAAGATGGACCATATAGGTTTTTGTCATTGACTTAAATAATTCCCCAGCCATATGGATGGATGTGCCACTGCCGCTAGAAGCCATATTGATTTTTCCGGGGTTGGCTCGAGCGTAGGTAATTAAATCTTTAACCGTATTAATTTTATTTTTTTCTGCAAAGGCAACATTAAGAACAAGAACGTTAGGTAACTCAGCGACTAGAGTAACCGGTAGGAAGTCCTTGACTGGATCAAAAGGTAATTTATTCGTACCTTGTGTATAGAGAGGTTGATTGATGCCATGGGTTCCAACAGAAGCCATTAGCCAGGTATATCCATCAGGATTGGATTTAGCAACATAATCTGCTCCGATATTGGCTCCTGCTCCGGGCTTGTTTTCGATAATGACATTCCACCCAGCACTTTTTGTAATTTCTGCGGCAACAGGTCGTGCGATATTGTCAGTAGCTCCACCTGCTGGAAATGGCACAATATATTTGATAGGATGGTTAGGAAAATTTTGCGCCAAGGAGAAGTTTGTAAAACCCATGCTCCATAAGCAAGAAATCAAAAGCAAGGATATTTTTGAAATTTTCATTTTGTCTCCATTCATTGAATGAAAATTAGTTTACGTGATATTTTCAGTAGATTCAAAACAAACTTGGTAAAAGCGTAGGGGATTTCGGGTAATCCCGTACGTTTTTCTTTATATCTATTTTTAAGCAAGCTTCCTCTTGAGCCATTGACTGATCAAGGTTGCGACCGCATCTTCTCGACCATTATAAAAATGGTCACAATTTTCAATAATGTTGACGTCACAATTTCCTGGGCTCGCAGCTTGATATTCCTCTGCAGGATAACGATGTTGATCTTCTTGATCGCCTCGAATTGCTAAAACTGGACAAGTAATTTGTGGTGCAAGGTCAATCGTGTTCGGAATGGAAACAAGGCGATCCAGATAACTTTCAGCACTAATAAGGTACCACCAGCCTGGAAGATTCATTAACTCACGCCCCTTGCCTTGAGCAACGAGTTCTTTTGCTTTTGCAGTAATTTGCTCAGCCTGATCCATGGCAAAGAGTTTTTCAGATCCCGCTTTGAGGTCCTGACCAACACCACCCCGTGGAGCAGACATTAAAACCATTGCCGGCGTCTTGCGATACTTTTCTGCATGAGCTACAGCGAGCATGCCGCCATTACTATGACCAATCAAAATTGGTTGATCAAATCCTTTTTGGGACAAAAATTGTCGGGCATAGTCGTTATCCGCAAAGGATTCTGCAATCGTTTGAAAAGCTCCACCAACTGGATCACGACTGGCGCGAGTTGACAATATATCGTGCCCACGGCGATTAAAAGCGAAGAATGCGAAACCTGCTTCAGTCAAGTGTGGTGCAAGAAATTTTGCCCCGCCCGTATAGAAATTCATGGTGTTGCCATGAAAATATAAAGCAGCGCCTTTGATCTTTCCTTGAGGTTCATAGTACAAACCTTCGATAGGAATCGTGTCAGTTTCAATAGTGATTAATTCAGTACGCATATCATCTCCTAAAATCCTGCAGCAAGACCATCACGGCGTGAGTCACTCGCTGCAACATAGCCATCGTTTAAGTCGTCAGACTGACGCCAAATAAATTGACCGGATCCAAAATCCATATAAGGATCTTCAATACTTTTGAGTTCATGACCCAAGGCTTTGAGACCCGCAACAGTGTCTAGATTCAAGTTAGACTCAACGTCAAGGGTAAAGTCACGATTAACCTTCCAACGAGGTGCGTCACACGCACTTTGCGGTTGTTGTTGGTAACTCAACATACGCACCACCGTTTGTAAATGACCTTGTGGTTGCATATCACCACCCATGACACCAAAACTCATTTGTGGAAAGGTTTTGCCATTCACTTGTTTGGTCATGAATGCAGGGATGATCGTGTGGAAAGGACGCTTACCGCCCGCTACGATATTGTCTGATTGACGATCAAGGGAGAAGCCAACCCCACGATTTTGCATGCTAATACCAAACTCTGGGACGACAACACCAGAGCCAAAGCCCATGTAATTACTTTGGATAAACGAAACCATCATGCCTGAACTATCTGCAGTGGTGAGATACACAGTTCCACCAGATGGTGGTAAACCAAAATTAAAATGAGTCGCTTGATCAAGCTTAATTAATTTGGCACGTTCTTTTAAATAACCCGGATCTAACATCTCACTGGGTTTGACGCTCATACTTTTTGGGTCAGCAACATATTGATACACATCAGCAAAGGCAAGTTTCATGGCTTCAATTTGTAGATGTTGGCTCAGAACACTATCAACGGGATAGTCTTCAAGATGGAGATTTTCTAAAATACCTAAAGCAATCAGGGCGCCAATACCTTGTCCATTGGGCGGTATTTCATGAATATCATAGCCCCGATAATTTGTGGAAATTAGATTAACCCAATCAGGACGATAGTTTTTAAGATCATTCAAAGACATGGATCCACCATGAGTTTTGGAGTGATTCACAATCGCGTGTGCAATTTCTCCTTCGTAATAATCCTGCACACCAAACTGACAAATTCGTTCAAAAGCCTTAGCCATATTAGAGGCAGTAAAACGTTCACCAATATGAGGTGCACGACCTTTAGGCATAAACATTTCTTTAAAGCCAGGTTGATTCTCAAGATCAGGAATACCCGCAGCCCATTTATGGGCAACAATTGGCGCAATCGCATGACCGCGGTTTGCAATATCGATAGCAGGAGCTAAGATGTCAGAAAAACTCAATTTCCCTAATTTTTCATGTAGAGCTCCCCAACCCGCGATTGCACCTTGAACGGTGACCGTATCCCAGCCACGCATAGGCCGTTTTGCTAAGCCATTTGTGTCGATACCGTATTTATTTTCGTAGTACTCCGGACTCCAAGCACTTGGTGCAGTACCAGAAGCATTGAGGCCATGGAGTTTTTCTCCATCCCAAATAATGGCAAACATATCACTCCCTAAGCCGTTGGACACTGGCTCGACAACCATCAGAACTGCCGCAGTAGCGATTGCTGCATCTACTGCATTACCGCCTTGCTGGAGGATTCTAAGGCCGGCTTGAGAGGCAAGAGGATGTGAAGTAGACGCAATATTTCTCGCAAATACTGGAATACGCGTGGTAGGGTATGGATTATTCCAATGGAAGTTCATGAAAATCCTTCAAAAGAGCTATTAATCGGCAACGATGTTTTAATCTTGATTAATTTTAGCTCACGGCCAAAGATAGAACCAATAGTTCAAGAGTCGCTATACTTTCATTATATTAAAGGAGACATTCATGCAAAGACGACAATTCATCAACACCATTGCTGGGGGTGTGTTGATATCGACATTTCACCAAACATCATTAGCTAACACCAATACAGTCAAGGTCATTGTTTTTCCTGGGGCGCAAAATTTATCGATGTGGGTAGCTCTTGAAAAGGGATTCTTTAAAGCAAAAGGAGTAGATGTACAACTTACCTATACGATGAACTCCACCGAATTAAGAGATGGTTTAGCGAATGGTAAATTTGATATTGCACATTCTGCAGTGGATAATTCTGTTGCGATTGTGGACTATAAAGAACAAGAGTCAGTTATTTTGATGGGTGGTGACTCAAGCTTAAACGAACTTTTTTATCAACCTGAATTAAAAACCTTACAAGATATTCGTGGCAAAGTATTAGTAGTTGATGCACCCAACACAGCCTATGCATTACAGGTTAAAAAAGCTTTAGCACTAGCAGGTATTCCTGACACAGAATACAAATTAAATCCCGTAGGTCGCACAGCCCTTAGACTCGAGGCAATGAAAAATAATAAAGAAAATGCCGCAGCACCTTTAAATCCACCATTTTCAATTCAAGCCAAACAAGCAGGTTTAAAAAGCATGGGAAGACTAGTTGATTTAGTGGGGGCGTATCAAGGGCAAGGGATGTTTGCTATGCGCCCATGGATTAATCAGAACGCTGAAGTGATTGAACGATATATTGCCGCTTGGATCTTGGCGGTACGTTGGTCATTAAATCCGGCGAATAAAAATGAAGCCATCGAAATCCTCACGAAAAATTTGAAGCTTGACCCAGTGATTATTGAGCAGTCCTATCAGTTGTTAGTTACTCCAGGATTTGGCTTAGATAAGGATGCACAATTTTCACAAAAGGGATTTGATAACTTACTTTCTATCAGGACTGATTTTGGTAAGGGGCGTCCTTTAGATGAAAAGAAACTTGTAGACTTGAAATACTATGAGCGCGCATTAAAGTCTTTGTAATTTAAAAAATGATGTATACGGAAGCGTTTTGTAATCAGCAATACAACCCTCGCATGAGTGTAAAAAACCATCTTGAAATCATGCAAGGTTGGCAACGAAAATCAGAATATGCGCGTGCGACTTGGGAGTGTCATTTAGATCTGGCTTATGGCCCAGATCAAGATGAGAAGCTTGATGTATTTATTGCATCTCAACCATATGCACCGTGTTTGATTTTTATACATGGTGGGTATTGGCGTGGTTCTGACAAGTCGGAATTCTCATTCATTGCTAAAGCATTTGCGAGGGCAGGTGCGACGGTCTTTCTACTCAATTATGGATTAGCACCTCGGGTGACATTAGAGACGATTGTTTCTCAAGTGCAAAGAGGAGTGCAGTGGGTCTATGACAATGCACAACAATATGGCGGCAATGCAGAGCAACTATTTCTAACAGGACACTCTGCTGGAGGACATCTCACTGCAATGATGATGACAAAGTCTTGGGCAAATCAGCAGGACTCTATGATTAAAGGAGCTATCACTCTCAGTGGTTTATTTGATCTGGAGCCTTTAGTTCAGGCAAGTTTTTTAAACACGGTTTTGCAATTAGATATTTCAAGAGCGCAGCAACTCAGCCCCATTTACTATAGGCCATTCAACAATATTCCTTTTTGGACATGTGTTGGGGCAGATGAATCAGCAGAGTTTCATCGTCAGAATGAGTTGATTGCAACATCATGGCCTGAGAACTTTCAAGGCGAGATCAGCATGCCTGGATGTAATCATTTTGATTTGATGGATGCATTCGCTCAGACAGAATCAGGACTTCATCAAGCAACTTTGAAGATGCTTCAAATTTAGGTCAAGAAGTCAGAGTTTAAAAAAATCGCTCTAGTAATAACGTGTCATGAAGTTTTGTTAATGTAACTATTTTCATAGTTATAGTAGGTGAATTTTCATGATAGAAAATATTTATTTAGTCCGACATGGCGAAAGTCTTGGCAACATTGATCAGTTGGCATATAAAACAACGCCAGATCATAATATTCCACTATCAGAAAAAGGTTTGCGACAAGCAACCGCAGCAGGTATTGCACTGCGCAATTGGATTGTTTTACCTGAAAACGAACCCCTCAGGATTTGGACTAGTCCCTATCAGCGAACACGTCAAACCACCGAACAAATTAGACAAGAGCTCATTGGTAAATTTCCGCAGTTACAAACTAGGGAGCATATCAATTTATGCGAACAGCAATTTGGATTGTTTGACGGTTTAACCGATGAGGAGATTAAAGAAAAATTTCCACATGAAGAAGCACATTATGCGTTTGCAGAAAAACATGGAGGTAAGTTTTGGGCAAGAATGCCACTAGGTGAAAGTCGCTTTGACCTCGCGCTTCGAGTGCATGAAGCATTTGGGACCTTTCACCGGGACTCGGAGCGTTACAAGTTTAATAATCTCATTATTGTTTGTCACGGCAATACACTAAGGGCATTTATCATGCGCTGGCTGCATTTACCCTATGAATGGTTTGATCAATTCCCCAATCCCGGTAATTGTGATATTTATCATATTCACTATAACCAATCAGGTAACGGGGAATATATTCATCGAACCCCAGAAGATATTTAAATCAGATTTGCCAGTTGCAATGTTCTTTTAGCTAAAAGAACGACTGGACGATCAATCATTTTTCCATCGAGTTGGACTGCAGCACCTTGGGAGTTAGAGTCTGCCTCGACCACACGTTTGGCATAGTCAATTTCTTTTTCCGTAGGGGTAAAACAGGACATGACGACATCCACCTGTTTCGGGTGAATACACAACTTAGCCCCAAACCCTAACCGTTTCGCGCGATGCGTATCTTTGGCAAGAAGTTCAGAGTCATGGATGTCAGTGCTTACTCCATCAATAGGCGGCGCAATCCCTGCAAGACGAGAAGCTAAGTTGATGGCAAACTTAACTGGCAAAAGTTCTGTTTCATTTTCATCACAACGAAGACCAAGATCCGCCTGAGTATCGATATTTCCGAGTGCAAGTCTTAAGACGAGTGGATGGGTAGCGATTTCTTTAACAGAATCGATGCCACGAGCTGATTCGATGATAGCGATGACGGAATTGAGAGAAGGGACTTGTTGAGTCAATAGCATTAATTGCTGAAGAGATTCAACTTTAGGTACAACAACATTAATGGGACCTTCTAGAACATTTAAAAAAGCAATATCATCATTTGTAAAATCGGTATCGATTGGGTTAATACGAATTAAAACTCGTTGGCGATTCTCCATGGAGCAGGACTGCCAAAATGTTTGAATATGTTCACGCGCTTGCTTTTTTTGCGCAGGTGGAACTGCATCTTCTAAATCAATGATGATCGCTTTTGAAGCGCTAGCTAAAGCTTTATTAAAAAATTCTGGACGATGTCCAGGAGAAAATAAAAAAGTTTGTGCTAATGCCAAATGAGAAGTTAATTTATCCATCGATTAAATTGCCTTTGCGTCTTTTAATTCTTGAATACTCGTGGAGTCTAGGCCAAGTTCAGTCAAGATTTTTTCAGAATGTTCACCTACAGCTGGAACTGCATCCATACGGTAGGAGTATTGATTGTTGACCCCCGGAGGAATTAAGGCTGGAACTTCGCCGACCGGCGAATCAACTTGAGCCCAACGATTTCTGGAAGCTAGTTGTGGATGATGCCAAAGACCTTGCATGTCATTCATCCTGGCATTTGCGATTTGAGCACGCTCAAGCAATTGAGTAATTTGATCGATATTGAATTTAGAAAAACAATCCACAATAATTTTTTCTAATTCAGTACGATTTTCATGGCGTTTGAAATTTAGAGAAAATCTTACTTCAAACGCAAGAGCAGGCATTTGGAGTACTTTTTCACAAAAGACGAGCCACTCCCGTTCATTTTGCAAGCCCAGCATAATGGTATTACCATCACCCACCGGGAATGGACCATAAGGATAAATCGTTGCATGAGATGCCCCAGATCGCTGTGGAGGAGATGCCCCTTCAAACGCGTAGTACATCGGAAAGCCCATCCATTCACCCAATGCTTCGAGCATAGAAACATCAATATGAGAACCAACTCCAGTCTTATCACGCAAAATCAAAGCAGATAAGATATTGGTATAAGCATACATGCCCGCTGAAATATCGGCGATTGAGTTACCTGCTTTAGATGGACTATCTTTGGTCCCTGTGACAGATAAAAAACCAGCTTCACTTTGGATGAGAAGATCATAAGCTTTTTTATCTCTATAAGGACCATCATTTCCATAACCAGAAATATCACAGACAATCAAGCGCGGGTTCATCGCTTTTAATTTTTCAGATGACAAGCCCATGCGCTCTGTAGCTCCAGGAGCTAAGTTTTGGACTAAAACATCTGCTGTTTTTAAGAGTTGCAAAAGTACAGCAAAAGCTTTTTCATTTTTTAGGTCAAGACAAAGACTTTCTTTGGAGCGATTGGTCCAGGTAAAGTGGGACGACATTCCATTGACACGTTGATCGTAGTCTCTTGCAAAATCGCCCGTTCCAGGACGTTCTATCTTGATGACCCGCGCACCTAAATCAGCGAGTTGGCGGGTACAAAAAGGAGCTGCGATCGCATGCTCTAGGGAAATGACGGTAATGCCATCAAGTGGACGAATCATCGATTAAAACGATCTTGGAAGATCAAGTAGATGTTCTGCAACATAAGAAAGAATTAAGTTCGTTGAAATAGGCGCCACTTGATACAGACGCGTTTCTCTGAATTTACGTTCTACATCATACTCGCAAGCAAAACCAAATCCACCATGGGTTTGGATACACATATTGGCAGCTTCCCAGGATGCCTTAGCAGCTAAATACTTGGTCATGTTTGCTTCTGCGCCACACGGTAAATGTTGATCAAACAACTCACAAGCCCGAAAACGCATCAGATTTGCTGCTTCAGTTTCTATATAAGCCTCGGCAATCGGGAACTGAACCCCTTGATTTTTACCAATCGGACGATCAAAGACAATACGCTCATTCGCATAATGGCGCGCTTTATTGATAAACCAATAAGCATCACCTAAGCACTCTGCGCCGATTAAAACGCGTTCAGCATTCAGACCATCAAGAATATATTTGAAGCCTTGGCCTTCTTCACCGATCAAATTTTCTGCGGGGATTTCTAGGTTATCAAAAAACACTTCATTGGTCTCATGATTGACCATATTTAATATCGGTGAAACCGTCATACCATGACCAATCGCATCTTTTAAATTGACGATGAAAATAGACATCCCTTCAGATTTCTTTTTCACTTCGGCTAAGGGTGTTGTTCTAGCTAACAGAATCATTAAGTCGGAATGTTGAATCCTAGAAATCCAAACTTTCTGACCATTGATAACATATTTGTCACCTTTTTTGACAGCGGTTGTTTTTAGCTTAGTTGTATCTGTTCCGGTAGTTGGCTCTGTAACGGCCATGGACTGCAAACGTAATTCTCCCGACGCGATTTTCGGCAGATAAAATTTCTTTTGCTCATCTGATCCATGTCTCAGAAGCGTACCCATGTTGTACATCTGGCCATGACAGGCGCCGGAGTTGCCTCCACCAAAGTTAATTTCTTCCATAATGACAGAGGCTTCTGCTAAACCTAGTCCAGAGCCACCATATTCGGCAGGAATCAAGGCTGCTAACCAACCTGCTTCAGTCAGAGCATTCACAAACGTCTCAGGATAACCCCTTGCTTCATCTACTTTTTGCCAATAGTGAGAGTCGAAGTTAGAGCAAAGATCACGAAGAGCTTCACGGATTTCTTGGTATTGATCAGGGGTAGGTATATTGTGCATAGGGTGAATAGTTATTGATAATTAGTTAGCAAGGGTAGCTGTAGCTTTCATGCTGGCGTAACCCTCATGGTTTTTTGTCCAAAGAGAAATTTTTCCATCTTCTTGGACTTTACCATTGACCGCAAAATGATGAATATCAAAGAGTGGACGAATGGCTTTAAATTCATAATGCTTTAAACGGCGATTTGGCAGATGCTGATGAAGTAATTCAACCAGCATGGTGGCAATCATTGGACCATGAACAATTAGACCGGGATAAATTTCAACTTCGTTGACATACTTACGATCGTAATGGATGCGATGACCATTAAATGTGAGCGCTGAATATCGAAATAAAAGTACTTCGCTTGGAACGATGTCATTTGTCCAGTCAGGAGTCTCATCAATGATGACAGGCGCAGCTAACTGATCAGTATCTTTTGGCACAGGGCGATACACAATGTCGTGCTCTTCAGATATGGCCAAACCTTCAGCATTTGAGATTTCATGTTGAACTGTTACAAAAATCAAATCACCAGAGGAGCGACCTGCTTTGTGAGTCACAGAGGCAATCGTTGAGCGCCTCGTTATTTTGTCACCAACTTTGAGGGGGTGATGCCAAGTTAAACGACTACCCGCCCACATTCTGCGTGGAAGAGGAACTGGAGGTAAGAAACCTCCCCTTTTCGGGTGACCATCCGGACCAACCTCCGACATTGGAGCATTTGGTAAAAAATACAACCAATGCCAAAGCTCAGGCAAAACATCACCTTCTTTGTACTGCGAAGATTGGTTAAAGGTCGTAGCTAATGCTTGAACCGGAAATAAAGTCACTACATCATGCAGTGTTTCAGTTTTTCCAATCCATGTTTTGAGATGAGCAATTTCCTCAGCGGAAATCTCTTGGGTAGTTGGTAAGTTAGACATAATGAATCAATCAAAAAAGTAGATATTGAGTTACTCACCCTTAAAGTCAGGAAGTCTTTTTTCTGCAAAAGCCTTACGACCTTCCGCATAATCTTTACTCACAAAACAAGCATTGATTTGCGCAGTGATGCTATCAATTTGTGATGGATCATTACGAATAATATTGCGCATCGCTCTTTTTGCCGCTTGGACGGTTAAGGGAGCATTTGTTGCGATTTGTTCAGCGAGTTGTTGGCAGTATGCAAAAACATCATCTTGAACCGTATTAATGATCCCCATTTTTTCAGCTTGAGCAGCTGTGTAAACATTGGCAGAGAAAAATGCCTCGGATGTGAAGATCGGACCTAAATTAGCCAAGAATTGCTGCATATTGCGATAGCCGTAACCAAGACCTAATCTTGCAGCAGGCATTCTAAATTTCGAGTTTGGACTTGCATAGCGCATATCGCAAGACAGGGCTAGGCCAAGACCGCCACCATAGCAAATACCACTAATTGCAGCAATCACCGGTACCCGGCACTCAGAAATAGCTAATTGAGCCTCTTCGACAGCGACATTGTAATTATCGGAAGCTTCTTTGGAGCCTCTTTGAGTTTCAAATTCAGAGATGTTAGCACCAGAAACAAAAGCTTTTTCGCCATTGCCACGCATGATACAAACACGAATTTGGTGGTCTGCATTGATGTCATCAATTGCTTTTTTTATATCAATCCACATCGATAGACTGACAGCATTATATTTTTCAGGATCGCTGACTTCGATATATGCGATGTGTTGATTTTTGGAGTAATTGATAACGCCCATGTATTTTATCCTTTATGTCAATTTTATTTCTTGATGATTTATTTTAAAGCTTAAGGTAAAAAGGCGTAGATTTTGTTAAATATCTATCAAATATTTGACAACTTACACCTTGATTACATTGTTGGGATGTTGCAGTGAAATGTGTGTTTTTCAAAAAAATTAGCGCATCGTAAATGGGTTAGCGCTAGCAGCTCCAGTATTAATCCAAACACATTTGGTTTGTAAATAGGATTGAATGGCTTCGATACCATTTTCTCTTCCTAGACCAGATTCTTTATAACCTCCAAATGGCGCCATAAAACTTACTGCTCGGTAAGTGTTGACCCAAACAGTTCCGGACATAATTTTCTCTGACATTCTAAAAGCACGACCAATATCTCTCGTCCAAACCCCAGCACCCAAACCAAACTTTGAATCATTTGCAATTCTTACAGCATCCTCTTCATCTTTAAATCGAATAATGGATAAAACTGGACCAAAAACTTCTTCTTGAGCAATTCGCATTTGATTCGTAACTTGACCAAAAATAGTTGGTTCTATAAACCAACCATCTCCACACTCGGGTCGTGTTGCAATTTGCCCACCCAAAAGTAATTCTGCACCTTCTTTTTTTGCAATATCTATATATGAAAGAATTTTTTCAAATTGAGGTCTAGTAGTTACAGGACCTATTTGAGTATCACTATTCATAGGATCACCCATTCTTGCTGTTTTTGAAAGGGTCACTAATTTACTTACAAATTCATCATAAATAGATTCTTGAACCAATAACCTTGAACCGGCAATACAGGTTTGACCAGTTGCAGCAAAAATTCCTGCAACCACACCATTGACAGCATCATCGAGGTTGGCATCTGCAAAAACAATATTAGGGGACTTACCCCCAAGCTCTAAACTGACATATTTTAATAATCCGGCCGCTTGTTGATTGATCAATTTGCCGGTTGCGTCTGATCCAGTAAAAGTAATTTTTTTGGTTAAAGGATGTTCAATGAGAGCAGATCCAGTTTCTTTACCAAAGCCAGTAACCACATTGACTACTCCAGGAGGAAAGCCAGCTTCTTCAAAAAGTTTAACAAAATGAAGTATCGAAGCTGAAGTAAATTCAGATGGTTTAATTACTACTGTACAACCAGCCGCCAATGCAGGAGCAATTTTCCATGCGGTTAGCATCAGGGGAGAGTTCCATGGTGTTATAACGGCCACCACCCCAAGTGGCTCATTACGTGTATAGCTAAAAAAACCTTTTTTATCCAATGGAATAACATTGCCTTCGATCTTGTCAGCTAAGCCACCATAATAGTAAAACCATTGTGGAATATAGTTGAGTTGTCCGAACATTTCGGCAAATAACTTGCCATTATCTTGAACTTCAATCGTCGCTAATTCTTTTGCGTCTCTTGCAATTAAGTCACCCAACTTGTGGAGAAGAAGTCCTCTTTGTGTTGCCGTCATACTAGCCCATGGGCCTTCAGAAAATGCTCGATGAGCAACTTGGACAGCATGGTCTACATCCTTGCTAGAAGCCTGAGCAATTTGTGCCCATACTTGTCCTGTAAAGGGATTAAAACTATCAAAATATTGACCAGATTCAGGAGGTGTTGTGGCACCATCAATAAATAAATCGTATTTTTTCATATTTTTTTAGAGAGCAGATGGTTGTTGACGACTTTGAGCGGCTTGTTTTACAGCTGTAATAATTTCCGGATAGGTACCACATCTGCATAGATTTCCAGCGAAAAAGTCACGGATTTCGTCATCTGTTGGGTTGGGATTTAAATCCAGAAGATGTTTGGTCATCATAATAAAACCTGGAGTACAAAAACCACATTGGAAGGCACCATGATCTACAAAAGCTTGTTGAATTGGATGTAAGGATTCATTTAGACCACTTAGACTTTCTGCAGTTTCAACGGACTTTCCATCCAACATGACTGCCGGCATGAGACAACCACTAACAGCTAAATCATCAACTAATACAGTACATGCGCCACATAGTCCTTGCCCACAGCTCTCTCTTGCGCCCTTTAGTTGAAATTGATTGAGTAATTCAATGACGTTAATATGGTTTTCTACAACGGTAGAGATGGTTTGACCATTGAGTTGAAACCGAATCGATTTGCTGTTGTTCATTTGAGATTAACCCTCGTTCTTCATGTGTATGGCTTGAAATACTTTTTCAGGTGTTATTGGTAAGCTCGTTATTCTGACGCAAACAGCGTCATAAATCGCATTTGCAATAGCGGGTGAGACACCAAATGTGCCGCTTTCGCCTATTCCTTTTGCACCATAGGGCCCGCCATGATGGTTACTTTTGACGCAAATATTTTCCATCGGAAAATTGACATCATGAATTCCTTGGATTTTGTAATCTGCAAAAGAACCATTGGTCAGTTGACCCTCATCAAAAAGCATTTCTTCGCTAAAGGTGAAGCCACATTGCATCACAGCTGCCCCAGAAATTTGTGTGTTTGCTATTTTTGGATTTACTAATTCACCTGCATCCACGACATTAATCATTTTGTTAACTTTGACATGACCAGTCTCAATATCGACATCAACTTCTACTCCAGTAGCGCCAACCATCCAAAAAGGTGTCACATTACTTGAAGCGCCAGTTTTTAAATCAGTAGGAGCATAACTTGGTTTATAACTGCCAAACCCTACAACTGTGCCAGCTTGCATTCCATACGTTTTTTGTAGAATGACATCAGGGGAGTGTGTCAGGTTTTTATCTAATCCCGCTTTATCCGCCATGTGTTGAAATTTTTTTAACACATCCTCCGCCGCAAGTTTGACGGCATTTCCCATATGAAAAGTTGAACGAGATCCAAGAGTTCCCATATCGTAAGGGGTGATATCTGTATCGGGGCGGATGACTTTGACTTTTTCAGTAGAGATTCCTAAAGTTTCGGCAGCGATTTGCGCCATGGCAGTATCTGATCCTTGGCCCATATCAACTGTGCTCATTGCTAGTAGGCAACTGCCATCGCCATGAATTGTTATAGCAGCTGTTGACGTTGTCGGAGAAACAGACGCTTTGAAGGCAATTGCAATGCCCCGTCCTTTACGTATGGATCCTGTGCCACGATCGAAGGTTTCACCCCAATTCATTTTTTCTGCGAGGGTATTCAGAACGAGTTCTGTCTCCATATGTTCGATGACAGTACCTGTTGCTTGTTGCGCACCATTCTTCAAGATATTTTTCGTTCTAAATTCTAGAGGGTCCATTTTTAACTCGTGGGCCAACATATCAGTATGAGATTCATAAGCCCAAACCAATTGAGGAATCCCAAATCCTCTAATTGCGCCTGCTGGAGGGCGATTGGTATAAATCTCAAAGGAGTCTATAGAAACGTGATCAATATCATAGGGTCCAGCTGCAGTAAAACCTGATTTTTGTGCAACCCGAGGACCAATATCTGCATAAGCACCGCCATTCCAATAGACTTTACAGTCTCTAGCAATAATTTTTCCTGACTCATCAAGAGCGCTTTTTATTTTGAATGTGGTCGCATGTTTACAAATCGTGTAAAACTGCTCTTCCATTGTTAAAGAAATCTTGATAGGTTTATTTAATATAAGTGCGATTGCAGTAACCAGGGCCTCTAACTTAATATAAACTTTTGCGCCATATCCACCACCTAAATGAGCACTTTTTACACGTACTTGATTTTCTTTCCAGCCTAATAAGCGGGCTATTTCTAGACGGACAAAAGAAGGCATTTGAGTTGCACTATGAAGCGTAATTGATTGGTCACCAGGTACTGCAATCGAGACCATCGGCTCTAAAGGGGTATGCATGCCTTGCTGAGTCGTAAAAACATGTTCAAAAACATGTTTGGCATTTACAAATGCATCATCAGAGTTGCCGTGTCTTAAATGAAAATCTAATGCAATATTCGTGTTTTTGCGACCTACTAAGTGTTTTAAGTCAGGAAAGGTGCCCGAGGGTTTAAGTTCATCATGAACGATTGCTGAGGAAGTAAGGGCTTCTATCTCATCATAAACAGCTTCTAATTCTTCGTAATCTGCTTCAATTAGTTGGCAAGCAGCTTCGGCGATATGTGGACTGTGTGATACGACTACGGCTACAGGCTCACCAATAAAGTGGACCTTATCTAAAGCAAGAATCGGTTGATCTAAAAATGCTGGCCCGTAGTATGGTGACGGAATTATTTTTTTAATATCTTCCCCAGTGATGACACTCACAACACCTGGATAAGATTGAGCTGCATCAGTATTAATGCTGATAATTTTTCCATGGGAAATGGTGCTTCTAAAGATTTTTCCATATAACATGCCGGGTAACGTGAAGTGATGCATATATTCAGCGGTACCTGATACTTTTTGTTTTGATTCAATTCTGGGAATAGAGCGACCAAACTCAGTGTGTTTTGTTGTCATGATTGGGCCTTTTCTAGTAAACTTTTTTGAATGGCTCGACGTACATAAATTTTGATTAATTGACGTTTGTAAGCAGAAGAACCTCGAGCATCATCCTGGGGATCTATTGAAGTAGAGGCTAATTCGCCAGCTTCTTGAAGTAATTGATCCGATGGCGATTTGCCTTGTAAAAGATTTTCTACCGATAAAAGTCTCGTAGGCGTTTCTACAACTGCACTAAGTACGATTTTGGGTGAGTCAAAAACTTGATTATTTAACTTTGAATTAATAGCCACGCCAAGCGTTGGCCAATCATCTACCACTCGCGTTGTACATTTGATGTAAACACAGTGACGATTTTTGATAGAAGGAATAGAAATAGACTCGATGATTTCATCACTCTTTAATTTAGTGGTGTAGTAACCCTCATAGAATCCCTCAATGGGAATACTCCTAGAAGCATCTTTGCTTTTTATGTGAATCATTGCACCTAGAGCGGTCATTAATGGCGGCATATCCATATGCGGATCTCCATGCGCTAGAGCCCCACCAATACAAGCTACATTTCGGACTCGCACATTGGCTAAATGTTTCATTGTCTTAGAAATAACGCCAAAGTGATTTTGTACTAGATTTGAATGCTCAATCTCACTTAGGGTTGTCATTGCAGGGATTAGTAAGTCACCATTATCATTCATGCTTATACCCTTGAGGATGTTGACTTTACTTAAGCTAATTAAGGATTCTGGTTCATAAACACCCGCTTTCATCATGAGCATTAAAGCAGTGCCACCTGACATAGGTTTGATTTGAGAATTATTGTCTGATAACAAAGATACAGTTTGTTCAATTGTTTCAGGAAATTGAATTTCAAATGGTTTCATTTTGAGCCCTCATAAGAACTAAACAAAAGCAGCTTGCAAATTTTTCGCGAACTGCTTTTCTAATTCCTTTGTTTTAGATTTAAGAACAGGCTGACCCATGCTGCCTAGCTTGCCAGTAAGTTTTAAATCAATTGAATATTGAATCATCGTTTTGTCATCAGCCTTGATGATGTTTGCTGATGAAATTGCAAGAAGTCGTCCAATCACACCAATTGGGTTTCCTTCTGTTTTTGCAGTAATTTTTTCAGGAAAGATATTTTCTGTGATTTCAACTAACACCTGAAACTTAAATTGAATGTATGCAACTTTGGTCGTTAAAATTGCCTTATAAGAATTTTCATTGATTTGCTCTAGATCGCTGACGCCCTCTACACATGAAGCAAAGAAAGGAACATCATTTAACTTATTAAAAACAGCCTCTTGAGGGGCGTCGACAAGTATTTCTCCAGAAAGAATCATGTTATTTAGTTATATTAGGTAATAAAGGGTATTAGGGTGTTTATACATTTCCTAACCCATTCTATGGAATTTAAAAGAGCAAGTCTAATGCTTAAATGATGATTCACCCTATCAAATTCAAGCATAGCTAATTAAACTAGGGTAAACGATTAGTCTATCAGTGTTGATCCAGGCCATTGATTGTCAATGATGGATTGATGAATAATTTGCTTCAGTTCATCAACCACTTTTCGAACAGCTAAAGAAGGTTTACGAGTGACGGATAGAGCTAGAGATATTTGGCGGTTAATTTCTGGGTCAATAATTGGAGCAGCAGTTAGTTTGCGTTCTTTGATATCCTCGAATACAACCAAGCCAGGGAGAATGGTGTAGCCCACATTGGATTGCACGAGACTTTTTTGGGTATTCATAGAATTAGTCTCTGCAATAATATTTAAGTTAATCCCTGAAACTCCACAGGCATGATCCAACAAGGTTCTAAGACCATGTGGATGGGTTGGCATAATAAAACAGTGTTGTTTTAAATCTCGAAGTGAAACGGGACAATCCAATCTTAAATCGGCACTCGGTGGACCAACCACATATAGTTTTTCGTTAAGGAGTGGGGTAATTTCTATCGATGGTGAGGGTTTGTGAGCGTAAAGAAGCGCCATATCAACTTCATCATTTGCCAACCATTCTTGTAAATAGCCAACATAACCTACCAAGATACGAATAGAAAGATTTGGATATTGGGATTGAAGTGAGTTAATCAGTTTGCCAGCAATTAAATCACTTACGCTAGGTAAAAGCCCTACAACGACCGTGCCGCTGATGACTTGTGGCGAAGAAGAAATTTCATGTTTTGCCTGCTCTAGTTCGTCAAGCGCTTTTTTTGCCCTAATCATCAGTAAATGACCCGCATCAGTCAATTGCATACCGTGACCAACACGTTGAAATAGGGGGGCGCCTAAATCTTCCTCCAGCATTTGTATTTGCCTGGATAGCGCTGGTTGAACAATATGTAATTTTTCCGCCGCACGAGTCACACTTCCATAGGCTGCTACAGCTAAAAAAGTACGCAACTGTTTGATTTCCAAAATCGCTCCCTGATTGATTAATGCACGGCTTATTTTAAGCATTGTAAAACCCTTGGAGACAATTATGTCGAAATTGGATACCTTAGAATTTTTTTTTCTATTGGACGAATTTGAATTCATGCTTAATACTCTGAACATATTTATATTAGGAAAAATATGGACTCACCAGAACAATCCTTGATTCATCCGTGGAAAGATGAAATCTTTCAAATTTTCAAAACTGGCGGCGTTAGCCAAGTAGCCTATGTCCCTGATGCGGGCCACGCTCAAGTTATTAATAATGTATGGGCTGATAAAGAAATGGTTGCCATACCAGTAACTACTGAAGAAGAGGGTGTCGCAAGTGTTTGTGGTGCTTGGTTGGGGGGGCAACGTGCAGTATTGTTGATGCAAAGTAGTGGAGTTGGTAATTGTGTAAATATGTTCTCAATTATCAATAATTGTAGGTTCCCATTTCTCACCCTCGTGACTATGCGTGGCGAATGGGCGGAATTTAATCAATGGCAAACACCAATGGGAAGTGCTACAGAAGAAGCATTCAAAATGATGGGAATTAATGTTCTTCGGGCAGATCAGCCGGAGAAAGTTGGGGAAGTAGTCAGTGCAGGCTTTGATGCTGCATTTGAAGGAGGAGACGCAGTAGCAATATTATTATCACAAAGTTTAATTGGTCGTAAGAAATGGGGTGTTAAATGAACACTACTTCCTCATCAAGTTATGGAGAAATAGATCGTCGGGTATTTGTAAAAAAATTAATAGACGCATGCCCAGAGGCCTTAATAGTAACAGGCCTCGGTTCACCATCCTATGATGTATTTGCAGCAGGAGATAGAGACAGAAATTTTTATCTGTGGGGCGCAATGGGGGGCGCTTCAGCAATGGCATTAGGATTAGCTATTGCTCAACCCCAAAAACCTGTATTGGTTATTACAGGCGATGGAGAACAGTTAATGGGCTTAGGTAATTTAGCAAGTATTGGAGCCCAAAAAATAAAAAACTTATCCATCGTAGTTTTAGATAATGGGCATTACGCAGAGACGGGCATGCAAAAAAGTCATACATCATTTGGTACTGACTTAGTTGGAGTGGCTTTATCTTGCGGTCTAGATTGGGCATTTAAGGTAAAAGATATGGATGCGATATCAACAATCGCAAGCCATGTGAATACCAAAAATGGTACAGGGTTAGCAAACGTGTTGATTAAAGCTGAAGAATATCCTAAGGCCCTACCTCCACGAGATGGAGTTTATATTAAAAACAGATTTAGATCTGCTTTAGGTTTTAAACCGTTCTGATTAAAATTTATCGTAGGTAAAAATTTGCTATGAATAGATTACAGGTAATAAAAAAAACTATTTTGTTATTACCGTTTATTTGGTTTTTAGTACCCTGTTATGGCCAATCAAACTGGCCAAATAAACCCGTAAAAATTGTTGTTCCTTGGGCTACTGGTGGAGTGACAGATACTCTGGCGAGATTTATTGCGAATAAATTAACGATCAGCTTTAAAAGTCCATTTATTGTAGAAAATCATCCTGGGGCAGGAGGAATTATCGGCTCAGATTTAGTGGCAAAAGCTGCGCCTGATGGCTATACACTGGTGGCATCTGGTATGGCCTCTCACGTCATTACACCAAATCTCGCAAGTACACCTTTTGACCCTATGAAAAGTTTTACCCATATTGTTAACTTGGGAGGTCCCCCATTAGTAATGGTCATTCATCCAAGTTTAAAAGTAAAAGACGTAAAAGAACTTGTGGTCTTAGCAAATAAACAAAATGGTGGAATGAGTTACGCATCTCCCGGTTCGGGGACACATAACCATTTAATAGGTGAACTTTTTAAGTTAAAAACAAATGCAAATCTAGTTCATATTTCTTACAAAGGTGGAGGACCTGCTTTATTAGATTTAATTAGCGGGCACGTTCAAGTAGGATTTTTGACTCTAACAACAGCGGCTACTAATATTAAAGCTGGAAAGTTAAGGGCTTTAGCAATTTCTTCACAACAAAGACTGAGTGACTATCCTCAAGTTCCCACTTTTAATGAATTAGGTTATCCGTCCCTGACGACTTATAACTGGTCGGGGTTATCTGGCCCTGCTGGCATGAACCCTAATATAGTCAATAGAATTAATGAAGAAGTGATCAAAGCATTACGTGAGAAAGATGCTCGAGAACAGTTGGGTAGTGAAGGTATAGCTGAAGTTACAGAAATGAATCCAGAAGCATTTACAGTATTTTTCCAGAAAGAAATTACTCAATGGGCACCTGTTGCAAAATCCATTAACACGAAGTTAGGAAATTAAGTATTTTTACTTTAGTCAGAGGATCGTTCATGAACTCCATCACTCGCTTGACCAATCAATCTCTGATTAAGAGAATAAGTCTTTTCATGATCTTGACAGCTTGCGGGTCTATTTCCATCGTTGCAAGAGCTCAAAATCAGACTTCAAACGATACGATTAAATTAATTGTGATTACTGCAGCTGGCGGGGCTGCAGATCAAGCAGCCAGAATTGTTGCAGAAAAATTAGGCCCCGCCTTAAATAAAAATATTATTGTCGAGAACAAGCCTGGAGCAGGAGGTAACATTGCCTCCAGGTTTGTGGCTAGCGCAAAGCCAGACGGCCTTACATTTTTAATGACATCGAATAATCATACGATTAATCCATTTATATATAAAGATCCAGGTTACGCAACATTGTCAGATCTGTTACCTGTTGTGCAAGTCGCGCGAGGACCTACAGTGATCGCTGTTCATCCACAAACATCTTTTAATTCTATGAAAGAATTAATTACCCTTTCACAAACTAAGCCAGTAAGTTATGGATCGATTGGTGTAGGTAGTGCAGCGCATCTAGTAGGAGAGTGTTTAAAGCCAGTTACTGGTGCGAAATTCGAG
Organism: Polynucleobacter sp. SHI8; assembly: GCF_027944005.1. Classification (NCBI taxonomy): domain Bacteria; kingdom Pseudomonadati; phylum Pseudomonadota; class Betaproteobacteria; order Burkholderiales; family Burkholderiaceae; genus Polynucleobacter; species Polynucleobacter sp. SHI8. The sequence continues at coordinate 421,395 of NZ_AP027204.1, forward strand.
CATGTTCCCTATAAAGGTGGGGCTCCCGCTGTGTTTGATGCGGTTGCAGGGCATATTCCGTTAGTGATGTCTTCTTTAGCGTCATTGGGCCCATATATTAAGTCAGGGAAGTTACGAGCTTTAGCAGTATCTTCCGCAGAAAGATGGCCAGGATATAACGAAATACCGACGCTGAATGAATTAGGAATGGGGGAGTGTACTTATGATATTTGGTTAGGGATAGTAGCTCCAAAAGGAACGCCCGCAAGTATGATTAATAGTATGAATAGCGAAATTAGTTCATTGCTAAAGACAAAAGAAATGCAAGAAAAGATTTTGGGGATGGGGTATATGCCCGTTGGTAATACTGTTAAAGAATTTGATGATATGGTACGGAGTGATATCAATAAAACATCCAAAATGATTAAAGGTATGCAGGTCCAAGTTGAATAATTAAATTAAAAAGGAAGTAATCATGCAAAGTGTAGATTGGGTTTGGCCAAAGAATAAAAAAATCGCAGTTGTTTTTAATGTTTGTTTAGAAGCTTGGTCAGATGGTAAAGCTCCAGGTATTAGTCCAATGGGTAATCCGTTGCCTGCAGGGTATCTTGATAATATGGCGATTTCATGGGCATCTTATGGGCCTAAAAAAGGAATCTATAGAATCTTAGATAGCTTTGCTAAATATGGCGCTAAATCAAGCATGATGGTAAACGGCATCATTGCTGAGCGCCATCCAGAAGCTGTCAAAGCAACTGCACAGGGTGGTCATGAAATACTTTCACACTCTTATGCAATGGATGTAATCCCGGTGATGCTCACTGAAGATGAAGAGAAAAAGAATATTGAGCGTTGCACGCAGTTATTGAGTAATGCGGCTGGGGCTCCTATCAAAGGGTGGTTAAGCCCTAGGGGTACTCCAAGCGCACATTCTGCAAAATTTTTAGCGCAGGCTGGATATACATGGCATGGCGATGTTTTTGATTCCGATTTACCATATATTCAAGAGTTTGATGGCAAGAAAATTGTTGCTATCCCTCTAGGAACGGATGTGAATGATATGCCGTTTATGAAGTTTGGTAATCCACCTGAACTGATGTTGCAATCATTTATGCAAAATTTAGATATTGCTAGAGAGCAAGATGAAGTTTGTATTATTGATGTCACAAGTCACGCACATATCTTTGGAAGGCCTAGAGGCGCTTATTTCTATGAAAAGATTATTCAAGCAGCTACAAGTGCAGAGGATGTTTGGGTTGGGACTCGCCTTGAAATAGCGCAGCATATCCTTTCTAAGAAATGAACACCGCACTCAATCCTTTAGATCTTCGGGTATGGCTTGAACATATTCAGAAATTAGGTGAGTTAGATTTGTGTTTAGGGGCTAAGGCTGATTTAGAAATCGGTGCTATTAGTCAATTAAACGTCAAGCGAAGTAACCATAAAGCATTAATGTTTGATGAAATACCTGGATACGCTAATGGTTATCGAGTCATCACCGGCACTACAGGCAGCAAAAGAAGATTAGCCTCGATTCTACGATTGCCAGATCCAGACTCACATCAAGCGCTGATAGAGTCATTAAGAGATAAGCCTGCTCAATGGCAATCTACAGCCCATCAATATTCACCTGTGCAGGTGTCGGATGGGCCTGTTTTAGAAAACACCATGATCGGTCAAGATGTTAATCTCCTTCAATTTCCTGCTGTTCAATGGAATAAAAATGATGGGGGTAAATACATTGGTACAGGTTGTTCGGTAATTACTAAAGATTTAGAGTCTGGTTGGGTCAATGTGGGGACGTATCGAGTGATGCTACACGATAAAAATCGTGTTGGATTAATGATGATTCCAGGAAAGCATGGGGATATTCAGCATGCGAAATATAAAGAGGCTAAAAAACCTTTTCCTGTGGCGATTGTTTTGGGGGCCGATCCATTAAGTTACCTGATCTCAGGTATTGAAGTGCCATATGAGGTTTCTGAGTTGAACTATATGGGGGCTATTTTGGGACAGTCACTGTCTGTGATAAACGGCGATGTGACTGGACTGCCTTTCCCCAGTGCCGCAGAATTAGTTTTAGAAGGTTGGGTTTATCCAGAAGATCAATTGCCCGAAGGACCCTTTGGAGAATTTTTAGGATATTACACTTCAGAGGCTTCATTAGCATCAGTAGTTACGGTAGAAAAAGTTTACTTTAGAAACCAACCCATTATCTTAGGTAGTCCACCATCTAAGCCACCTAATGACTATTCGTATTCAAAATCAGTTATGCGTTCAGCGCTACTGTTTAATTCTTTAGTGGCGTCTGGTGTACCTAATGTCCAAAGTGTGTGGGCTCATGAAATTGGTGGATCTCGCATGTTTAATGTGGTTTCAATTAAACAAAAATATGCAGGACATGCTAAACAAGCGGGACACATTTTAAGTCAATGTGGAGTAGGGGCATATATGTCACGCTATTCCATCGTGGTTGATGAAGATATTGATCCATCAAATTTAAATGAAGTGATGTGGGCAGTTGCAACACGCTCTGACCCAGTAAGAGATATTGATTTTATTCAAAGAGGTGTGGGTTCACAAAGCGACCCATTAAGTGTATTTAACACGTCTAAAGTACATTTTGCATCCAAGGCGATTATTGATGCATGCCGGCCTTATGAGTATTTAAATAATTTTCCAAAAGTGGTAGATGTGAGTAAAGACATCGAAGATTTAGTAAGAAAAAAGTGGCCCAATTTATTTTAAAAAGTGCATAACATCAGGAGAAATTACCATGCCAGCATATTTAGTTTCATTAATCACAGTTACCAATCCAGAAAAATTTAAAGAGTATGCCAGTTTAACTGCAGCCGCAACTGAAAAATTTAACGCTAAATTTGTCACTAGAGGAGGCGGTCTTGAAGTGGTTGAAGGAAGCATGCCTCATGCAAGAGTTGTTATTTCAGAATTTAAAGATAGAGAAACTGCAAAAGCTTTTTTTGAATCGCCAGAATATTTATTGGCAAAAGAAAAAAGAATTGGAGCTTGTGACTTCAACGCATTTATTGTTGATGGAATATAAGTTATTCGGGCTGTAGCCCCATTTTTTTTATGAGTGTGCCATAACTGATTAATTGTGAGCGGATTAATTGTTGCAATTCCTCTGGAGTATTGTTGGCTGGATAAAGACCTTGGATGAGCATTTTTTCTCGAACGTCTTTATCGCTTAAAGCTTTCTTTACTTCAGAGTTAATTAATTGAACGATCGGTTTTGGAGTGCCTTGAGGGGCCATAAAAGCGAACCATGCGGTAAATTCAAAACCTGGAAGGCCAGACTCAGATATGGTGGGAGTATTAGCAAATTGTGCCAAACGTTGTTGACTTGCAACCCCTATAAACTTTAATTTACCAGCGTCTGAGAGTCCTTTTAGACTTGAGACAGCTATCAACGCAAGTTCCACTTCTCCACCTGCCACGCCGGTTGCGGCTTGCATAATGCCTTTGTAGGGCACATGAGTCATCGATGTGCCAGCCTGTGAGTTAAATAAGGCCATCGCGATATGTTGAGGACTGCCATTTCCGCCAGATCCATAATTTAATTTCCCAGGATTTTTTTTCGCAAATGCAATGAGGTCAGCGGCAGAATTGGCTGGATTTGATGGAGCAACTATCAGGCCTAATTCAATTTTACCTGCCATGGTAATCGGACTAAAGTCTTTAATAGGATCCCAGGTAATTTTTGTTTGGATATTGGGAACCATGGTTAAGATACTGTCATTAAATACGCCCAAGGTATAACCATCTGGTACAGCTTTCGCCACTTTGTCGGCACCTATTGAGCCTGCGGCTCCCGGTAATGATTCAATCACAAATTGCATACCAGAATTTTGGGTAATTTTTTGGGTAATAATTCTTACGCCATTGTCAATCGAATTTCCCGCAGCAAGAGGAATGATGATATGGATTGGACGGTTTGGATATCCATTAGGTAAATCAGCTGCAAATGTAAGGCTTATATCAAAGCATAAAAAAAGAGCAAATAAAATTTTTTTTAACATGTTGATGATGAGTCCCTATTTTGAAAATTATTTTTATAAATTTATTATAAAGACTAAGTCTGGCTTTAAAACTAGGGTTAAATCCCTAGTCAGACCAACTCAAAAGATGATCAATCTAGCTAAAAATTGACAGTCAAAAATTAAATATAATTTTGGAATTGGTTTATTCTTATCAAATGGCTTTAGCTGACTAAAGAAGTTCATCACAATCAGATTATTTTTAAGGACATCTCATGGGCGCATTATCAAGGTTTCGGATTTTAGATTTAACACGAGCTCGAGCTGGCCCAACATCAACAAAACAGTTTGCCGATTTTGGAGCCGATGTAATTAAGGTTGAACAACCCGCAGATGGTGGTGAGCGAAATCAATTAAGCGGAGATCGTCATAGTTTTGATATGCAGAATTTGCATCGTAATTCAAGATCGATTACTTTAGATTTGAAAAACCCACAGGCAAGAGAGATTTTTTATCGACTCGTTAAAACTGCTGATGTTGTGGTTGAGAATTATCGTCCAGATGTGAAGTTTCGTTTGGGTATTGATTATGAAACATTAAAAGCGATTAATCCCAGAATTATCTTGACGTCAATTTCTGGCTTTGGACAAGATGGCCCATATGTTAAAAGACCCATGTTCGATCAAATCTCACAAGGTATGAGCGGTATTATGTCCGTCACTGGTAAACCTGGCGGTGGTCCAATTCGTGCCGGTGTAGCAATTACTGATATTACCGCTGGCTATATTGCTGCATGTGGCATATTAACAGCCCTTCTTGAACGAGAAGTTTCTGGTCAGGGACAATGGGTTCAGAGCTCTCTCATACAAGCTGGGGTTGCAATGATGGATTTTCAGGCGGCTAAATATTTACAAAAAGGGGAGATTCCTGTTCAAGTGGGGAATGATCACCCTACTAGCATGCCAACATCATGCTACGAGTGTTTAGATGGTTATATTAATGTTGCAGCGACTGGCCAAGTCATGTGGCTCGCATTGTGTGATGCAATTGGTAAACCTGAGCTAAAAGAAGACCCACGTTTTATTACTGAACCCCTTCGAGTAAAAAATCGTGATGATTTAAATAAGATCCTAATTGATATTTTTAAGGTAAAAGAAAAATCATACTGGGTCGATTTGTTAAATCAAGTTGGTGTCCCTACAGGTCCAATTTATGATTTGTCCGAAGTGTTTGAAGACCCACAAGTGATTTCTCAAAACATGGTTGCAGAGGTCAATCACCCCAAATTAGGAAATCTCAAATTAGTCAATCAGGCTCTAAAGTTAACTAGGACTCCAGCAGAAGTTAAGAGTGCTACACCAGAACTTGGGGAGCACACAGCAGATATTTTGAGAGAGTTACAGTACTCTGAAGATGAAATTTCAGAATTTGTTGTGAATAAAGTGGTTTAAGAAAGTTTTTAAAACTACCTAAATTAAGTTGGGCTAATTCAACTCTGCTCAAGTTGAATATTGCGAGATTTAACAACTCCAGCCCAACGATCAACCTCTTCCTTAATGAATCGTGTGGTTTCAGCAGGAGATTTTCCTACAAGTTCAAACCCCATATCCGTTAATCTTTGGGAAGTTGATTGTGATCGTAATCCAGCTACCAATATAGAATTTAGCTTGTTTATAGTTTCAGAAGGAGTGCCTGCAGGGGCAGCTAATCCAACCCAAAATTTGATGTTTAACTGATTTAAATTGGACTCAGTAGCACAGGGGATTTCAGGCATCGAAGAAATTCGTTTATCACCTGTAACTAGTAGAGCCCTTAATTGACCACTTTTAACTTGTGAAGCAATTGTTGGTGCCGGCCCCATAAATGCTTGAACTCTTCCGGCAATTAAATCTTGCTGCACAGCAGAAGCTCCTTTATATGCGATATGGTCAATTGAAAGACCACCGACAGCATCTTTAAAGAGTTCAACACTTAAATGGTTGTTTGTCCCTACTCCACCTGAACCATAAAAATATTTACCGGGATTAGCTTTTACCAGCGCTATAAACTCTTGGATATTTTTTACAGGCAGACTGGGATTTACCACAAGAACATTGGGCACACTAATTGCAGTGACTATGTGGCTGAAGCTTTGAATAGCATCAAAGGCATTTGATTTAGATAAACTTTGTGCAATAGTAAAAGAGGTGTCAGTACTCAAAAGAGTGTACCCATCGGGCTTTGCTTTTGCAACACTGGTCCATCCTATAGAGCCATTAGCGCCCACTTTGTTTTCAACGATAGTGGTTTGATCTGTAGCTTTTGTGATGATTTCTCCCATAAGCCGAGCACCTAAATCAATACTTCCTCCTGCAGTAAAAGGAACGATGATGGTGATTGCTCGTGAGGGATAGACATCGCCAAATGACCATGGAGTAATAGAGTTTCCAAGTATTGTTCCAACAATAACTTTGCAGAAATTTCTTCTTTGCATATTTACTCAATTACTATCTAAAGTTAATTTTTGCTCTTTCACAACCTTTTGGTAGGTTTCTAATTCTGCTTTAATTTGTGCCGAAAATTCTTCGGGAGAGTTTGCAATCACAATTGAGCCAGTATCCTCAATCCGTTTTTTAACGGCTGGAATCTCTACCGCTTGTTTCACTGCAGCATTGATTTTAGTAATGATCTCTTTTGGCAGGCCTTTGGGGCCAACAATCCCGTAATAAGCCATTCTGTTCACTGGTTCCGCACCCATTTCTTTAAACGTTGGTGTATTAGGAAGCGCACTGATACGACTCGGAGCAGCAACCACAATAGGTACCAAACGATTATCTAAAATGAATGGTAATGCTGACGGCATATTATCGAAAATGACAGGAACTTGACCTGCAACAACATCATTCAGTGCCGGACCAGCACCTTTGTAAGGGATATGCGTAATAAAAACATTAGCAATACTTTTAAAAAGTTCCATTTGCAAGTGTCCAATACCACCAGTACCAGAGGATGCATAGGAATATTTTGTTGGATTTTTTTTCAGTTCAGCCACAAATCCCTTGTAGTCCCTTGCCGGAAAAGAAGGGTGAACAGCAATAATGTTGGGGGTTGCAGCGATATTGGTGATCGAAGCAAAATCCGTCAGTGGGTTGTAAGGGGTTTTGGGATTAATCGCCGGATTTGCGGCAGTAGTTGAAACTGTAGCGACCCCTAGGATATAGCCATCAGGAGCTGCTTTGGCGACCTCATTGGCACCAACAACACCGCCACCACCTGGTCTATTCACCACAATCACTGTTTGCCCTAAGCTTTTGGATAGTGGTTCAGAAATGACCCGAGCGATGATATCGGTGGTACCACCAGGTGCAAATGGCACCAGTAGTTGAATTGGCTTGGTTGGGTATTCATTTGCAAAACTCTGCATACTGATTAGAGAAGAGACAATGATTGCGAGGACAGATAATTTCATTTTAAATTCCTTTAAAAAAATTAATTACTTAAATTAATCGCTGATTTTTGAATAACACCACCCCATTTACTTGATTCTTGCCTTAAGAATTGTTTAAATTCTTTTGGGGTAGAACCCACCACTTCAAAACCTTGCGATTCAATAGAGTTTTTTGTATTGGCATCAATAATAATTTGATGCACTGCCTTTTGAATATCCTCTAAGATATTATCAGGTGTTCCGTTTGGCGCTACTAGACCTGTCCAACCTTCAATCAAAACATCGGGCTGGCCTAATTCATTCATTGTCGGTACATTCGGAAATTGACTCACTCTTTTTTTACTCGCAAGCGCCATTAAGTTGAGTTTGCCAGCTTTAATTTGATTAATGGCTGAAGGGAGGGGCACAAACATGATGTCAGTTTGCCCACCCATCACATCCACCAGCGCTGCGGAGTCACCCTTATTGGGGATGTGATTCATTTTGATACCAACTTTTGAAGAAAATAATTCAGCGGCTAAATGCTGTAAATTGCCAACGCCAGCAGAACTGTAATTGATTTCACCGGGACGTTTTTTTGCATAAGCAATTAACTCATCGACGTTTTGGTAAGGGCGTTGCGGATTACTTACCAAAGAAAAAATAATCGAAGAAACTTGCGTGATGGGGGCAAGATCTTCAAGAGGCTTAAAAGGCATATTTTTGTATACAAACGGATTAATGACCATAACGCTTGGCACTACAAGGCCCAAAGTATAGCCATCAGGGGGCGCCTTTGCGACAATGTCCATCCCCAGATTGCCATTTGCTCCAGGTTTGTTTTCCACAATGACAGAGGTTTTCCATACATCCGATAATTTACTTGCGAGTGTTCTAGCAACAACATCAGGAGATGCACCAGGAGCTTGAGCTACGATGATTTTGACGGGACGATTTGGATAAGATTGAGCAAAACTGAAAGAGTTGATCATCAAGCCAGTAAGGCATAAAGCCACCACAAAAATACGATGAAATAATTGCATCATGTTTCTTATCCCTGTCAGTTTTCTAGTTAATATTTACGTTTTAAAAACAACATCTTTGTTCACAAGTCGAAGCGGTTGACCTTTCAGAAAACGATCAACTTGATCAAAAGCCTCACCAAAATATAATTCAAAGGTATCGTGATCAGCCCAACCTAAATGAGGTAAGCAAACCACGTTGTCCATCTTTAATAGAGGGTGGTCGCCATTGAGAATCGGTTCGTTTTCATAGACATCGACGGCCGCGTAACCTGGTCGCCCACTTTCCAGTGCTTTTTCTAAAGCACCACTCTCTATCAGCTCGGCCCTTGCCGTATTGACTAGAAGTGCGGTAGGTTTCATCATCATTAAGTCTGCCAACTTAACCATCCCGAAAGTATCTTTGTTATAGCGTAGATGAATGCTGATGACATCAGATCGCGAAAAGAAATCTTCTCGAGAATTTGCCACCTCAAAGCCTAATTTTTGGGCACGATCAAAAGAGCCCTCTCGTCCCCAAACTAAAATATGCATACCTAAACCTTGAGCAGCTTTGGCAACTACTTCACCGATTTCACCAAGTCCGTAAATCCCTAAAGTAGAGCCATTCAAACGATGGGATAAAGTAATTGGAAACAAACCAGCTTTCATGCGCGCAGCTTCTAAAACGATATTTCTGCGGGCGGCAAGCATTAAAGCAAGAGCACACTCTGCTGGAGCAAGATGTGAGGACGCCTCTCCATGCGTTACAGCCACACCATATTTAGTGCAGGCAGCATAGTCAATAAACTTACTATTTCTGCCAACTAAGGCCACTAACTTGAGCTTGGGTAGAGACTTTAGAAGTTCTTCATCAATTGTGATTCTTTCGCGCACCACAACAATAATATCGGCGTTGATAAAACGCTTGATGAGTTCTGCCTTATCTTTCGATGGTTCAACGCAAACAGTTATTTCGTTACCTTGAAGGGTGGAAAAACATTTAAGGTCTTTGACGCAATTTTGATAGTCGTCGGCAATCACAATATGCACTAGTCGTCTCCACTAAAAGCTATTAGGGCAAATGTATGCCTCTTATTTAATGAATTGAGTTTATACCAAATCATCTTGAATTTGACAAAATCAATCAAAAAATCGCACCTAAACACTTGAAATTGAGGAATTCACCCTTAAGTTCAAAGTACATTAAATTATTTGTAATCTCATTTGATACTTAGAGGAAAAAAATGACGACCGTAGAGAAGCAAACCCTTGATTTTCAAGCAGAAATAAAGCAGTTACTGCAATTAATGATTCACTCTTTGTACTCCAATAAAGAAATCTTTCTTCGCGAACTGATTTCCAATGCTTCAGATGCGGCAGATAAGCTCAGATTTGAAGCAATCCATCAAGCAAACTTATTTGAAGGTGATCCCGAGTTGCACATTCAGGTCAGTTTTGATCAAGCAGCAAGGACAATCAGTATCTCTGATAATGGTATTGGGATGAGTCGTGAAGAGGTCATTTCTAATCTTGGAACAATTGCAAGGTCGGGCACAAAAGAGTTTTTCTCTAAGTTATCGGGTGACCAGCAAAAAGATGCTTCCTTAATTGGGCAATTTGGTGTTGGGTTTTATTCTGGATTTATTGTTGCTGACAAAATAACCGTTGAGACTCGTCGCGCTGGACTGGGTCAAGAGACTGGAGTGCGCTGGGAATCTTCTGGTTCTGGCGATTTTACGATTGAGACGATTGCAAAACCAACTCGAGGAACCACCATTATTCTTCATCTTAAAGATGGTGAGGATGAATTCTTATCCAATTGGAAGTTAAAGACCGTTATTCAAAAGTACTCAGATCATATTTCGATTCCAATTCAAATGCAAAAAGAAGAATGGGATGAAGAAAAAAAAGAGATGGTTACTCGATCTGAGTTTGAGAATGTCAATGAGGCGAGTGCGCTTTGGACAAGAAACAAATCGGATATAACTGAAGAGCAATATCACGAATTTTATAAGAGTATTTCTCGGGACTTTGAAGCTCCTTTGAGTTACTCGCATAATCGAGTAGAAGGCAGAAGTGAATTTACGCAATTACTGTTTTTACCGAAAAAAGCTCCCTTTGATTTATGGGATCGTAGTAAGCGAAGCGGCATTAAGCTCTATGTAAAACGTGTGTTCATCATGGAAGACTCAGAGCAGTTGATTCCAACTTATTTACGTTTTGTCTCAGGGGTCATTGACTCCGCAGATTTGCCCCTCAATGTTTCCCGTGAAATATTGCAAGAATCACGTGATGTCAAATTTATTCGAGAAAGCTCTACCAAGCGAGTCATCGCAATGCTTGAAGAGTTGGCTAATCATGAAGACGCAGCAAAGCGCGATGAATATCAACTCTTTTGGAATGAATTTGGCCAAGTGCTGAAAGAAGGTATTGGGGAGGACTCAGTTAATTTGGAGAAATTATCTAAATTACTTAGATTTGCAAGTACCCACAATGACTCAGATGTGCAAAATGTCTCATTAGCAGATTACGTATCACGCATGAAAGAAGGTCAAGACAAGATATATTACGTTACTGCCGAAACCTATCTTGCAGCAAAAAATAGCCCCCATTTAGAAATCTTCAAGAAAAAAGGTATTGAAGTTTTATTACTGACTGATCGTGTAGATGAGTGGATGCTTTCTTTCCTTACAGAGTTTAATGAAAAGCCGCTTGTTTCTGTTGCAAAAGGTGGGCTGGACTTAGGCTCTTTAGAGGACGAAAAAGAAAAAGAAGAGCAAAAAGAAGTTGAAAAGCAGTTTGCTGATCTATTAGAGAAAATGAAAACTACCCTAGTTGATAAAGCAAAAGATGTTCGAGTAACCTTCCGCCTAACAGATTCACCAGCGTGTCTTGTTGCTGATGAAAATGAATTGTCTGGCAATCTCATGCGTATGTTAAAAGCGGCGGGTCAGGCAGCGCCTGAGACAAAGCCTATATTAGAAATCAATCCGAATCATCCTTTGTTTAAAAAAATGGAAGGGGATACAGAACAGTTTGAAGATTGGTCGCACCTTATATTCGATCAAGCACTTCTTGCTGAGGGAGGACATATTGCTGATCCAGCCTCATTTGTACGCCGAATGAATCAAATGTTGATGAAATAAAAAACATTTTTCATCAAAGAAATGTTTTAATTAAGGAGTGATCTTTCACTCCTTTTTTTATGAAAAAATTAGTTTTATTTTTTTTGATGATGTGTGTTTCTGCCCCGTTTTATTTGGAGGCTCGAGCGCAAACAGAAAACAACCAATTGTTGATTGAGGTGGATTCCAAGCTTCAATATGATCCTGAAAATGTCGGTAGTTTTTCTGGGGCGATGAAGAGTTGCTTTAATAATTTTAAAAACAAGAATTATTTTTCAGCTTACCAAACGACCGTAAAAATCATGAATCAGATGACCTCACTGGAAAGAAACCAAGCTATGGGTAAGTTTCAGTATGTTATGCGAACCCGCACTTTCAATGGACGAAGTTTGTCAGGAGCAGAATGTGAACGCTTATTCAGTAGTGACTGGCCATCCTATCTTTTAGAGCCCAATTGATTTGCCGAGTGTCTGATTTTCCTCATCTCGGTGTAGACTATATTTCTTATTTGCCTTCTCTTTTGTGGAATAAACATATGATTCGGAAAATTACACACATACTTCTACTTTTGCTGATTTCAGCCATTGCGGGGTGTGCTACCCAACCTAGTCCGCCAGTAGGCACCAATGGAAAATTGCGGATGGGAGTATATAAAGGCTCTCCAACTTCGATTTTGCCTGGTAAAACCTTTGAGGACTCCAAGGGCGTAGGCTATGAACTTGGTAAATTATTTGCTCAGGATTTTAACTTTGCTTATACACCTATCATTTTTGAAAAAAATGCAGATGTTTTGGCTGCGGCAAAACAAGGGCGAGTAGATATGATTTTTACAAACGTATCACCGGATCGAGCGGATGATTTTGCATTTTCTAAACCAATTTTGAAAATAGAAAAAGGGTATCTGATTGGCTCTCAACGAGGAATACAGAACATTGCTGACATTGACGTACCCAGTAGAAAAATTGGTGTAAGTGAGGGAAGTAGTTCACAAAAAGAGCTCGCCAAAGTCATTAAATATGCTCAAATTGTCACAACTACCTCCACCACGAGCGCGGTTGCCATGTTAAAAGCGGGTCGCATCGATGTCTTTTCCAGTAACAAGGCAATTTTGTATGAAATGTCTGATGCCGTTCCTGGTTCACGAGTCTTAGCTGATGTGATTGGATATGAATCCATGTCGATTGGGATCCCGAAGGAACGAGCTGCGGCAATACCAAAGATAAATGAGTGGATTGACGGGGCAATGCAGCAAGGGCAAATCAATGACATGGTTAAAAATTCAGGTCTCAGAGAGATTTCGCTAACGAAGTGATTCTTTTGGCTAATGTACTAAATTCACCTAGCTTGTAATATACTTTCGTATAAATCAAATAAAAATCGTATTAAAGGAGACTTGTATGAAGCAAATTAATGTTGCTGTTATTGGAACCGGTTGGTGTGGCGGTATTCGTGCTGAAACAGCCCACAGAAACCCATTAGTTAAAAACCTCTATATTGCTGAAACGAACGAAATTCGTCTCAAAGAGATGACAGATAAAGTCAAGCCTGTGGTTGCGACGACAGATTATCGTGAATTACTCAAAATAGCTGAAATCGATGCCGTCATGATCTCAGCAACACCAGAAACAACCCATTTCCCGATTGCGAAAGAATCTTTGTTAGCTGGTAAACATGTGTTCTTAGAAAAACCGATTGCGATTGCCCTAGAGGAAGCTGATGAGCTAATTGCCATTGCAAAGCAAAAAAACCTTAAATTCACTATCGGTTATTCACAACGTTTTAATCCAAAATATGCTTATGTCAAAAAATCAATCAACGATGGCACGATTGGTCGTCCCGTCAGTATTTTAGTAAGCCGCCATATCACGCGAAGTCTTGGTAAGAAAATTAGTGGGCGAGTGAAGTTATCTCCTGCAGCCATGGAATCGACGCATGATTTAGATTTTGTATTTTGGTGTTTAGAGCCAGCAAAACCAGTAAAAGTGTATTCACAAGTGAACTATGGTGCTATGCGTGAATCGACTGGTGGAGATATTCCAGATACACAGTGGATCATGGTCACGATGGACAATGGCTTGTCATTTGTCGTTGGTGGAGGTTGGAGTTTGCCCCCAGGATATCCTAATTTCTCATCTACTTGGATTGAGTTCATTGGAAGTGAAGGTGCACTTTTAGTTGATGATAGTCATAAAGATGTTGTTTTGAATACCATGAAAAATGGTATGCAACTTCCAATGTCGACAATGCCTGGTGAACAGGTTGATCACGTTTACGCAGGACCTATGGCATATGAAACGATTCACTTCCTTGAGGCGGTTGCATTAGATCGCGACGTATTAGTGACAGGTGAGCAAGCTCGTCAAGTGATGGAAGTGTATATGGCTGCAGATATCTCTGCAGAAACTGGTGAACCAGTATATTTACCGATTTCTCAAGAAAAACTTCGTGCGGTGAATGGATAAACCATGCGGGATCGTCAAGCAAAAAATCTTGGGTTAGCAATTGTTGGCGCAGGAAGAGTAGGATTATTTCGTGGTGAAGTAGCTGCCCGTCATCCCCAAGTTGGGTGGATTGGAATTGCGGAAAAAAATCCTGAGCGAGCCAAACTAGTTGCAGAAAAATTAAAGGCTGATTTTGTTACGGACAGCTATGAAGAATTACTTAGCCGTCCTGAAGTAAATGCTGCCATTATTTCTACAGATGAGCATCTTCACGTAGACCCAATCATGAAAGCAGTTGAACATGGTATACCCATGTTGATCGAGAAGCCATTGGCAACAGAATTAGCCGATTCAGCAAAAGTACTTGCTGCAATCGAGTCAGCTGGAATTGATGCGGTCGTTGGTTATACCCAGCGCTTTAGAAGACGTTGGCTAGCTGCCAAAGAAAAAGTTTCTGCTGGACAATTAGGTGATATCACGCTGGTAACATCGCGTGCGTTCATGAATCGTTTAGTTGCGATCGATAATTACAAGCGCACAACCCATCCAGAGCGTATTTCACCGATGGTTATTTCAGGGACACATGCACTTGATATCGTGATGTGGATGATGCAAGGTAAGACACCTGTTGAGGTCTATGCACGCGCAATTGATAAGGCATTAGGTCCAGAGTACAAAGGAATTGATGCCACCAGCGGTGTAGTCACTTTTTCTGATGGAACAATTTACCAAGCGACGATTTCATGGGCATTGCCGGTAGTGTGGCCGGGTGCCGTCTATAGCTTAGATGTGGGTATTGTTGGAACTGAAGGAGTGCTAACGATTGACGATACGCATCGCGATATCGTTTTAGCAACCTCCAAGTTCCAGGGCGAGGGTTATGCTCCAGATGCTACAAGACGTGTTGACTTTATGGGCAGTTATCCCCCGGGAGATATGGCCTTAGGCGAACTTCGGGGCCCGATGCGTGAAGAGACGGACTCTTGGTTAAATCGCGTTTCTTTAGGACTGCCAACACCTGCTGCAACTGTAGCTGATGCCCATAAGAATTTAATGATGACTAAAGCCTTTGATCTATCTGCTAGATTAAAACGCCCAGTAGCATTACCGATTGATGCAAAAGACGATATCTATTCCTAAATCATTTATTTAAAAAGACAGTATTCAATAACACTGGAGATCAACACATGAGACGTTTTTTACAACTGATCACAATCGCATTTGCGGCTAATTGTTTGATAGCAAATGCTCAGGATGCAAATTATCCGAATCGACCTATTACTTGGATCGTACCGATGGGAGCAGGCGGAACTTCTGATGTGTTTGCCAGGACCATCCAGCCTTTTATGGCAAATTATCTTGGTCAGCCGATGATTGTTGATAATAAGTCCGGAGCTAATGGAGTTTTAGGAGAAGAGTTAGGATTTAATGCTAAGCCAGATGGCTATACGCTCATTTTTTCTTCAGCCTCTGTTGCAGCAAATCCATTTTTACGTAAAACCAATTATGACCCGAGAAAATTTGTACCCGTTATTTATTTAGGTAACGTTTATTTGATCTTGTTGGCAAATTCTGATGTCAAGGCTAAAAATTTAAAAGAGTTTGTTGAGTTGGTGAAAACCAAGCCAGCAGGAACTGTTAATTATTCCTCATGGGGTGTTGGTGGTATGGGGCATTTAGCGACAGAGTTATTAAATATTGAAGCCAAGATTAACTTAACCCATATTCCGTACAAGTCATCACCAGAGGCTGTTACTGCAGCCATTTCTGGGCAAACTCAAGTAACTTTCCAAACCACATCGCTGGCGATTCCGCAAATCAAAGCAGGCCGTTTGCACCCTTTAGCGGTTGCGGCGCCTAATCGTTTACCAGATGCACCAGATATTCCTACAGTAGGAGAAATGGGTTACCCTGGCATTAAAATTGACACATGGTTTGGTATTTTTCTTCCGCCCAATACACCAAGACCTATTGTTGAGCGCTTAAATAAAGCCTTTCAAGCTGCAATCAACGATCCTGAGAATAAAGCAAAATTGGAAGCCAAAGGAATTTATCCTAAAGGTGGAACTCCAGAAGACTTCCAAAGTTATTTCCAATCCGAGATGAGAAAATTTAACCGCATTGTGACTGAAGCAAAAATTGAACCGGAAACAAAGTAGTTGTTACGTATGAACAATTGATTAAAAGGATGTCCACATCATCTAAAGCCCGTTGGAGTGGTTTTCAATATCATTACCAACCAGAAAAGAGCCATGTACATCCTTTTTTAGTTGATTTATGGAAGACAGTTGAGCTTCAAACTGATGGCTTAGTACAGATTGAAGTTTGTGCTAACAATGGTGGTTTAAAACATTCCCATCTCGAGATCGTCCAAGATCTGATCGAGGGTAAGATTCAGTTTTATGCTTTGATGGGAAGTATTTTGGGGCCTATTGCCCCAGTAATGAATATACAAAGTTTGCCCTTTATCTTTGGTACCAACGATGACGTCTATGACGCTATGGACGGTGAGATTGGCGAATATTTAAAACAAGAGCTGATACCCCATGGCATTTATTTATTTCCTCATGGCTTGATGGAAAATGGCTTTCGACACATCGTGTGTTCAGATAAGCCTATTTACAAAGCATCAGATTTAGCCGGTGTTTCGATACGAATTCCTGAAGGAAAAGTATTTGAAGATACTTTTAAATCCTTAGGCGCAAATCCAGTTCCGTTGTTTGTTCTCGAGTTATATGACGCATTAAAAACAGGAAAAGTAACCGCGCAAGAAAACCCTTTAGCCATATTAGATTCTTTAAAACTTTATGAAGTGACAACTTATGTTTCGAAGACAGCGCACATGTGGTCAGGATTTAATTTAATTGGGAATCTGCCCTTTTGGCAAAGTATGCCTAGGGATATTCAAGAAATTATTCAAAGTAACATGACACATTATGTGGCAAAGCAACGCCAGTATACGATTGCACTCAATGCACAATTAGAGCAAGATTTAATCTCTAAAGGAATGATTTTTAATCAAGCGGATACCCAAACATTTAGAGCTTGTTTAAAAGGTGATTTTTATTCAGGATGGAAGCAGCAATTAGGCCCGCAGTTATGGAGTTTATTAGAGCAACGATTTGGGAAATTAGTGAGCGACTAGCCTGTTCTAAAGAATAGTTATAGAATTAACAATACAAAAAATAATTAGGAGATATTAATGAAATTTATGAAGCTTTTGGCAATATTATTTTGCGCTTTCATCACCAGTTCATCATTTGCTGAGGATCCATATCCAAATAGACCAATTAATCTTATTGTGCCTAATCCTCCAGGAGGATCGTCTGACGCTAATGCAAGAGTTCTTAGTGAGCTTTTACAAAAGCAATTGAAGCAACCTTTGGTAGTTACATTTAAGCCTGGAGTTGGCGGGCAGATTGGCAATTCATTTGTAGCAAAGTCAAAGCCAGACGGTTACAACATTTTGATGGGGCTATCTTCCATCATGGTCTCACCAGATGCTGAACGAGTTCAAGGTAAGACTTCGCTCTATGAAGTGGATCAGTTAGTTCCTGTGGCAATGATTTCTAATGACCCGATGGTCATGCTCGTTAATGCTAGTTCGCCATGGAAAACATTATCTGATGTAGTAAAGGCTGCCAAAGAAAAACCCAATACGATTAATTACTCATCCTCAGGTAATTTTGGCCCGATTCATTTATCAGTTGTGATGTTTGAGCATGCCGCAGGCATCAAATTAACACAGGTTCCATTTGGTGGTGGTGGACCGTCTATGATGGCATTACTAGGTAGTCAAGTAGAGATTACGACAGCTATTCCATCGGTCGCTATTCCACAAATACAATCAGGAAAAGTGCGTGCAATAGCTGTTTCTGGGCCAAAAAGAATTAAGCAATTACCGAATATCCCTACCTATCGTGAATCTGGATATGACGCTGAGTTTAATATTTGGAATGGAGTCTTTGTGCCTCAAGGTACACCAGAGCCAATTATTAAGACATTACGCGACGCGGTACGTGAAGCAGCGAACTCTGGTGAGATGGAAACTGCGATGACACAAAGAGGTATGATTTATGAATATCTTGATATGGCAGAGTTCAGAAAATTTGCCAAAGAAGATGGTGATCGCATGGTCAATGCCGTTAAAAAAATCGGCAAATTGAATTAAGTCAATTAAGATGGCAAAAATTGAAGCTTCTAAGGCCCTATCCCATCTTCGGGTCTTAGATCTAACTAGGGTTCGTGCGGGTCCAGTATGCGTTCGACATTTGGCGGATTTTGGTGCAGATGTCATCAAAATTGAAAACGTCAGTGAAGAGTCTTATGCAGGACCAAGAGAAGGACCAGATTTTCAAAATCTCCATCGTAATAAACGGTCGATGACTTTAAACCTGAAGTCTGATGACGGACTTGAGGTATTCAAGCAATTAGTTAAAACAGCAGATGTGATTGTTGAGAATTATCGACCTGACGTGAAGTTTCGGTTAGGGATTGATTATGAATCCATGAAAATAATTAATCCGCGTATTATTTATGCGAGTATCTCTGGATTTGGTCAAGATGGACCCTACGTGAACCGTCCTGGATTTGATCAAATCACCCAGGGCATGTCAGGACTCATGTCGGTTACTGGAACTCCAGGAGAGGGGCCAATGCGTGTTGGCGGAGCTGTTACTGACGTTGCTGCTGGCTTATTAGCTGCGATGGGCATATTAACTGCTCTCGTCGAACGAGATCAGAGTGGCGAAGGTCAGTGGGTTCAATCGAATTTATTACAAGCAGGACTTACATTATTAGATTTTCAGGCGGCACGTTACACCATGAAAGGTGAAGTCGCTAAACAAGTAGGTAATGATCATCCGACATTTATGCCGACGTCCGCCTATCCCACTGCAGATGGTTACATGAATGTTGCGGCCACGGGTATGGGCGTATGGGAAAAATTTGCTGCGGCACTTGGTCGTGATGATTTACTCAATGATGAAGAATTTAAAATAGCAAAAGGACGCTCTGATGGCCGCGCTCGTCTGAATGCTGAAATCAGTCGCACACTCAGAACACGTTCAACGGCCCAATGGGTTGATCATTTATTGGCACATGGAGTCCCTTGTGGTCCCATCTATAACATGGATCAAGTATTTGCAGATCCACAAGTACAACACATCGAAGCATCTGCAAAGGTAACTCACCCTACTTTAGGAGAGCTTACTCTTTTAAACCAAAGCATTGGTTTATCGAGAACACCGGCCTCTTTAAAAACCAGTACGCCAATGAAAGGCGAACATACTGAAGAAGTATTGACAGAACTAGGCTTTACTGCAGAAAAAATTGCTGCACTAAAACAGGTTGGCAGCATTTAATGAATATTCTGTTTCGGCAAGTATGGAATTTTCGACTTGAATGTTTGCTTTTGATTACCTTGTGTGTTTTAGGTATACATTCAAGCATTGCACAAACTAATTTCCCTGATCGTCCAATTCGGTTAGTGGTGGGGTACCCCCCCGGCGGTGCTGCCGATTTTGTGGCACGCGTTACCGCAGATCAGTTAAGTAAAGAGCTTGGAGTGTCTGTTGTTGTAGAAAATAAACCAGGGGCAGGTGGTGCAATTGCGGCAGACTTAACAGCAAAATCAACCCCAGATGGTTATACGATTTCGATGTCAGGACCGCATGCACAAATTCGTGCACTCTATCCAAAGATGGCTTTAGATGTTGAAAAAGACTTTATACCAATCAGCAATTTAGCCACAGGTGCAATGATTATTTGTACAAACCCACAAGCACCTTATAAAAATCTCAAAGAACTGATCCAGTTTGCAAAAGCCAATCCAGACAAAATCTTCAATGCATCCTCTGGCAATGGATCGACCCCGCATATTGCATCTGCACTTTTTAGTAATATTGCACAAGTTAAATTTTCGACGATTCAATTTAAAGGGGGTGGTCCTGCAGCAGTTTCGACCATTGCCGGCGATACTCAGTTGATGTTTGCTACACCACCAACCGTGATGGGATTTATTAAGAATGGATCCCTAAAAGCAATTGCATTGACATCTGCTAAATCATCCCCTGCAATCCCAGGTATTTCTGGAGCAGAAGAAGCAGGACTGGCAGGATATAACTCTACTTTCTCGTATGGACTTTATGCGCCGATTGGGACACCCAATGCGATTATTCAGAAAATATTTCAAGCAACACAAAAGGGGATGACTGGAGTTGCTACGAAGGATCGATTGGCTTCTCAGGGAATGGACTTAACCATTTCTAAAAGTCCTGAGCAATTTATGAGCCAATTAAAAGCAGAAGCGCCAGCACTCATGGAAGCGGTAAAAGTATCTGGCGCTAAATTAGAGTAAACATTCAGGCGCTTACTCAGCTTGAATGTTTAATGATTTCAGACGATTGGCATATTTCAAGACCTCAGCATCGGTGAAGGTTTTGAATTGTTCTGGCGAGTCAGCGACGGGATCTAAACCAATTTGAATGATGCTATCAGCTACAGATTTTTTATCATATGCCTGACGAACTAGTTGTTGGATTTTCAAGACGGTTTCCTTGGGTGTTCCTGCCGTAGTAAATAAACCAAACCACCCACCGTCAATTTCAAAATTCGGAAAACCTTGCTCAGCAACCGTAGGCACTTCCGGAAATAAAGTAGAGCGCTTTAAACCTGTAAAGCCAATCGCTTTTAATCGCCCATCTTTGATAAATGGTAATACGGAGGATGGGGTGGTGATGAGGACTTGGATTTGTTCCCCAATTAATGCTGTTGTCGCTGGACCCGCACCCTTATAAGGGATATGAACCATGTTAAGACCCATGCGTTGATTGAATAATGCACTCGATATGTGCAGATGATTACCATTACCAGGACTTCCGTAGGAGACCTTATTCTCTGGATTCTTTGCGTACGTTAAAAATTCGTTAATATTTTTAATTGGCGATTTTGCATTTATGACAATGAGAAGTGCTTCCACATTACCTAGATTCGTTACCGGAATTAAATCTTTCTTTAAATCATAGTTGAGCTTTTTGTAATAACTTGGATTAACTGTAATGGATGTTGAAGTTACTAAAAGCGTGTAACCATCAGGTTTTGCTTTTGCGACAAGGTCAGCACCAATCATACCGTTCGCACCAGGATGATTTTCTACATAAAAGGATTGACCGGCTAGACTAGTTAACTGTGGAGCTAAGATTCTCGCAATGGAGTCAGGAGTGCCAGTCTCAAAAGGAACTACCATTTTGACCGTTTTATTGGGATAACTTTGTGACAGGGCAAGTTGGGAAATCAGTCCAAAAAATAACAAGCCAAATATTTTCAGCATCGTTTTACTCCTCTTGAGTTTTGATAGGCGATGGAACAACATCCTTTGTGGCACCTTTCCATCCATGTTCTGTAATATCAACTACCACGCCATTGGGATCAAAATACTTCACCTCATAAAATCCACCGTCATGTTTCACATCACCCATCCAGTAGGTTCCGCCAAGATCCTCAATTTTTTTGCGCGTATTCCCAACATCATCGACCCAAAACCCCAAGTGATGAATACCAACAAAATCTGCACCACGCTCACCAGCAGA
Organism: Polynucleobacter sp. SHI8; assembly: GCF_027944005.1. Classification (NCBI taxonomy): domain Bacteria; kingdom Pseudomonadati; phylum Pseudomonadota; class Betaproteobacteria; order Burkholderiales; family Burkholderiaceae; genus Polynucleobacter; species Polynucleobacter sp. SHI8. The sequence goes on from NZ_AP027204.1 coordinate 442,937, forward strand.
TGTGTCATTTTTATAATTTAATAAAGCTAAATTGACCGTACCATCACTTAGATAAACACCTTTGGCATTTGCCCAATCGGTACCCCCCACGCGCTGCATATCAAAGGCCTGCATATAGAATTCAGCAGCAGCTTCAGGATCTGGGACTGTCAGCGTAATATGTCGTAATTTAGCCATCTTTACTTATGCCTTATTAAATTAAAGCAACTGCAAGCCCAATAGATTTTCATGTTGAATGCTTCTCCCTGATTTATTCTGTTTTATTGATGAAGCCATTCTAGATGGCTCGCAACGTCCAACTACTAATTCTGAGCAATACCAGCTAATTTCACAATCTTTGCATATTTATTCATTTCATTCGTAACGAATTGATGAAATTGTTGTTGATCCATTTCACGGACTTGGATGCCTGCTTTATCAAATGTTGCCTTAATCTCAGGATCTTGCATGGCTTTGTTAATATCATGATTGATCTTTCTTAAGATGTCTTGAGGCACATCAATGGGAGCCCAAATACCCACCCAAAAATCAATATCAAAACCGGAGTAACCTTGTTCAGCGATAGTGGAATATTGAGGAAAATAACTCAGTTTTTCTTTGGAAGTGATGCCCAAGGAGCGAAGCTTACCCGTATTTAAATAAGTAAGAGCAGTATCAAATGGAGCCATAAAATAATCAACTCTTCCCGCCAGAACATCCTGAATTACCTCTGGAGAACTTTTATAAGGGATGTGGGTATTCTTCATGCCAGTGACTTGATGAAGATATTCTGCAGCAAGATGAGTTGAGCTGCCAATACCAGCAGATCCAAAGGAAAGGTTGTTATTGGATTTTTTGGAGGCTTGAATGAGATCTCCTAGAGTTTTATAAGGACTATTAGCATTCGTAATGAGAACATAAGGGGTGGTAGTTAGCATACTGACGTTAGCTAAACTTTTTACCGCATCATATGGAAGTTTTTTATAGACTGCCGGGTTAATTGCGTAAGTTGCAGAATTTGCTAGCAGAGTATATCCATCTGGCGGAGAGTTAATGACCGCATTGATACCTATGGAGCCACCTGCGCCAGGCCGGTTTTCAATAATGACAGATTGCTTCCAAGCTGTATTTAAATATTTAGCCAAAATACGGGCTGTTATATCTGTTCCAGAGCCAGCTCCAGGAGCGACGATTTTGACAGTTCGGTTTGGGTAAGAGCTTGATGAATTAGCCTCTTTGTTTTGTGCAAACGAGTTTGAACTTAACAGAAAAGTGAATATGGTTAATACAAAAGAACGATATAACTGATTACGTTGAGAAAAGTACCTCACTACATGTCTCCAATTTTTTATTAAAAATCATCTAACGGATTTTTTATCTACTGTTAGTATATATCCCATTCATTCAAAAAATATAAAAATTCAAGAATTTAGGAGGCAACAGGATGTTTCAAAAGATTGCGATATTGGGCTGTGGTGCTATTGGGAGCAGTGTTGGCGCTGATTTAACCGATGCAGGACTAGACGTTACTTTAATTGATCATTGGCCAGCCCATGTGGAAGTCATGAAGAAACAAGGTCTTCATATAAAAATGACAGACCTTGATTTACAAATTCCGGTAAAAGCATTTCATTTGCATGAAATATATTCCATGCAGCCACAATTTGATTTGGTATTGCTTGCAGCAAAATCTTATGACAGTGCTTGGCTGGCACACTTTATCAAACCCTATTTAAAACCTACAGGAATCATCGTGGGCTTACAAAATAGTATGAATGAGGAAATCATTGCCCCTATTATGGGTTATCCCAATACGATTGGATGTGTGATTGAATTGTCGGGAGAATTGATTGAGCCTGGCTATGTTGTTAGAAACACCACTCGAACAACGACCTGGTTTAGTCCAGGTGAGCTCCATGGACTTAAAACACCAAGACTTAAGGCGTTAGAAGACTTATTTCAGAATACCGCAACCGCGCAGATGACCTCCAATATTTGGGGTGCTAAGTGGTCTAAGTTAATCTCAAATACGATGACACAAGGACCTATTGGCATGTTAGGGATTAAGTCCTATGAGGCAGGGCAGTTACCAGGTTTTTTTGAGTTGGCTTTTGAAGTTGGCAAAGAGACATATGATGTGGGTAGAGCGCTAGGCATAGAAATTGAGCCGATTTTTGGGTTAACTCAAGAAGATTTTTTGGGATCAAGTGCAGATGTGATCAATAAGTTACTTCATACGCTTCTTTTACATTTAGGCAAGAACTCAAGGAATGCGGTTGTTCAAGACCATGCAAAAAGTAGAAAAACTGAAGTAGGATATCTTAATGGTTTAGTAGTAAAAAAAGGTGAGTTAGTTGGTATCCCCACACCCTATAACAAAGTAGTCACTAAAATGAATCAATTGATTGAAGATGGCAAGTTACAAACGAATCCCGACCTTTTAATGCAGGTAAAAAATTATATTTAAAGCTGTATTTTTTGAATAAATGATAGGAATTTTTGCATGAAAAAAAGCTTAAAAAACTCACACAATTCTTTAACAAGACTTTTTTTATTTAGCGCATGTATTTTTTTAAGTCTAATGACACATTCGGTGCAGGCTCAATCCGCTTACCCTAATAAGCCGATCAAAATCGTCGTGCCTTATCCAGCAGGAGGGGCTGCAGATATCAGTGCTCGTTTAATTGCGCAAAGCATGTCGGAAAGCATGGGTCAGCCCATCTTGGTTGATAATCGCCCGGGCGCTAATGGGATGATCGGCACAGACGTCGTTGCTAAATCTGCCCCAGATGGTTATACCCTGTTATTTACTGCAAGTGGACCCTTAGTTGTTAATCCCTCACTCTACAAGAAAGTACCCTATAACCCAGTGAAAGATTTTGCGCCTATCAGTATGGGTACTATTTATCAATATGCTCTCGTTGTGAATAGTTCATCAAAAATTAATTCTGTACAAGATTTAATTAATCAAGCGAAACAACAACCTGGTGCTCTTAGTTATGGTTCCACAGGTATTGGAGGTGGCGGACATTTAGCGGGAGAGCTACTCGCGCAAATGACTGGTGTGCAATTTAGTCATATCCCATATAAGGGTGCAGCGCCTGCATTAGCGGATACATTAAGTGGTCAATTATCGTTCAATTTTGAGCCATTAGTCACAGCAGTACCTATGATCAAGGCGGGGAGGTTGAGAGGCTTTGCAGTGACAGGAAATAAACGGAGTAAATCGATTCCGACTTTACCTACCCTCAATGAATTAGGATTTAAAGGCTATAACATTACCCAGTTTCAAGGCATGTTAGCACCTGCTGGTACAGATCCTGCGATTATTAAAAAATTGCATACAGAAATGGTCAAGGCATTAAAAACGCCTCAAGCTGATCAACGATTAGCTGAAGAGGGTGGTAATGAAATTGTGGCTAGTTCACCAGAAGAATTTGCGCAATTAATTCAGTCAGAATTAAAGATTTATAGCAAGTTGATTCGTGATGCCAATATTCAGGCAGATTAAAACAATGACCACGCCTTATCAAATTGATGTTTTAACTCAGGGCTTTCCAGGAAGAGGGGTTTGTCATGGTGGGTTGGGGTGGAGTACTGTCACCCTCATTCGAGGACATGGAAAAATCATCTTGCTCGATGTAGGTGCTTTTGGTATGCGCAAACCCATTGAGAAAAGTCTAAAAGAACATCGGGTGCTTCCATCGCAAGTCACGGATGTGATTTTGACCCATGCGCATTATGACCATATCGTCAATTTCACCTTGTTTCCCAATGCCAAGATTTGGATTGGTGATGTGGAGATGAACTGGGCTACCCAGCAAGAGCCAGGGTTTAATCCGATTCCTGAGCTCTATGTAAAAGAATTAGCGCACTCATCTCGAGTCATTAGGGTCAAAGATCAAGAAGAGTTTTTGCCAGGTATTACTGCATATGAAGTTCCAGGGCACACTCCAGGACATTTACTCTTTGTTTTAGATAATGGCACGCACGATGTTTTGTTTTCTGGTGATGCCGCCAAAAATCGTGCGGAATTACTTTCCAGAAAAGTCATTGACACAGATGATGCCACTGAGAGTGCTCGCTCAATCGAATTGATTTGGGAAAAGTGGTTATCAAAACCTGGAAACATCCTAATCCCAGGTCATGATCTGACGATGGGTTTAGATCAACACAATCAGCCAGTGTATATTGGTAAACGTGTGGCTGGAATACGTACCTGGTTTTCAGAGACGGTAGAGCAATCTGAACTGATTGATCTGTGTTGATTCCAAAAAACAGGAACACAAAATACGCAACATCAAGTCATCTAGGTTAACTTTTTTGCAACAACTTACTTAGGGAAGCAATATTTTTCAAACCTTCAATATTGAGAACGGTATTAATGAGTTTGTTTGATTGTTTTACTCCCAGAATCGGCACCATTAAATCACTTGCTTTTGCGACGACCTCTTTTTCATTCATTGGATTTCTAGGAGTGCCACGGACCGCATCAACACGTTCAGTTAGAACAGTCCCATCTTTTAAATAAACTTCTACGATAGCCACTCTGACTGGCATAAATTGTTTTAGATTTTCATCAGGTACAAGCTCTACTTTTGCACGTTGCGCTAATACCGCTGAACTTTTCATCCGTTCAACATCATGGGCGGCTTTAAAACTCGCAGTTTTATCTAGGAGCATGATAGCGACCATGTGTTGTAAACAAATATCTGGAATTTCTCGGTTATTCACGACCCTAGCAGTTGCAGGCTCTAAAAACACCTTCACCTTATCCACATCTGAAGCGGCAAAGTCTTTTTTTGCCCGAATTAATTCAAGAGCATCTAGTGGTCCTTGAATCGGAGAACCTACCGTCCATTTTTTAATATCGGTGAGAGTAATTTCAAATCGTTGACCTAGCTGATCAACTAAAAGACTTTTATTTGCATTGGGCGCATAAGCCATAAAAAAATTATCGGCTCCACTGAAAATATCATTAATACCATTCCAGCCTGTTTCGACAACTAATGCTGATGTAATACCATTTTTGGCAGGCATTCCACCAAATACAAAAGATTTTTCAATATGGTCAGTGTCTCTACCCCAAGCATAAATACCAGAGGATTGTTGCGAAGTGTAATCTAACAACCAGCGCATTTGTTGGTCATTCAACTTGGCCGTACATGCAGCCGCTGCGGCAGAGCCAAAGATACCCGCAATACTGTGAGAACTTTTGTGACTGGTATAACTAAATTCTGGCCCTCCCATCGCCATCACAACGCGTGTCCCAACATCATAGCCAAGAGTAACTGCACGAAGAAGATGTTCACCAGAGATATTAAATTGCTCAGCCCCAGCAGTGGCAGCCGGCACCACTGAACAACCAGGATGTGATCTAGACCTGTTGTGGGAGTCATCTGTTTCGTCTGCATGACCCATCATGCCATTTGCTAAAGCTGCATCGATTGGGCTTGCCTTTAATTTGCTGCCCATGACAGTACACTTACCGATGCTGGCATAACGTTTGATGTAGTTCAAACCTGAAATGCCTGCGGCAAGTTCAGAGCCTGAGATGATGGCTGCATACGTGTCTAGCAGATGAAATTTTGCTTGAAGAGCTACTTCAGGAGTAAGTTTGTTATGCATGGCTTGCGCCATATATTCACTGAGGATTTTCATCTCAGAACTGAGAGCATCTTTTTGTGCCCAAACAGAAGGAATCAGAAACTGCAGGGCACCAAGGGAGCTAGCTGATAAAAATTGACGTTTATCCATGATATTTTTCCGTATTAAAGAACATTTAATTTATTCTATAAAGAATGAATATAAAAAATTTTACCCTCAATGATGAATAAAATTTAATGCAAAGACGATAACACCCCTGACTTAGCCAACAACATAATAATTGGAGAACCTAAACGAATTAATACACCTTGTAATTCCATGATCCCTAAGGAAGACAGTTTTTGCTCAAATTGATAATACCTTATGGCTTCTAAACCTTTCGCTACATTAATATGATCCGCATTACCAGTTTCTTGAATGGATTCAATTAATAAGCTTGCACGCACAATACTCATTCGCTCAGTTGCACGACTCGAAAATTTGGCTGGTTTATTCAAAACAAAATCATCAATTAAAAGCGGATTCAATTTGAGATCTTGAAAAGACTCTTGAGTAAAAGCTTGATTTGGATTTTTATAATATTGATCTAAATGTTTAGCGTGCCTTGCAGTGATTCGTTCTAGCGCATCATTGATGCGCATACGGAGAAAGAAAAAGCTAGCGAGAAAACTAAACAAAACAAGCACTCCAGAAATCAAACAAGTCTGAAAATCTGAAGTCTCACCCCCGGTGAGTTGAATATAAGCTAGGGTAGAGATTGCATAAAAGAAATTAATCAGAGCATTCTCAACCCCTGCTTGTAAATGAGGCGTATTTGGATTCAGTATGAGGAGATCATCTAAATGATCATCAACATAACTAGGAGAGTATGTTTTGACCGTTAATCGAATAGTTGCTAGTACCCTGGACCAAATGACAGCAAGCATTAACCATTCAATGATCCATATGGGGCCAATCATGACCCAAGAGGCATAGCCAAGTTGAGCGAAACTTTCTTGAGCTTTGACTGAACCCTCAATGATGTCTTCAATCATGAACGGAGTAATCAGTATTAGAGAAATAATGACTGCACGATAATTTTTGTGAAGATCTTTAATGATGGATTTAATACTAATATCTTTATAGTGCGTACCTGCAACCAATCTTTTGTAGACAATGATTGAGAAGTAGGCTAGTAGGATATGAAATGGAAACCAAAATAATTGATAAAGAAACGCACGATCACGAAGGAATACAGATTTTTCGAATGCAAGAGAAAAGCTGATGAGCCAAAAAATTCCAGACAATAGAACTGAAATTACGATAATAGAAAATAAATGATTCTTACGAGGAAGAAATGAACTCATTTGTTTTGATTTAGAAGGTGTTAGTGAGTTTCATTATTACAGAGTTGGCCAGACTGACGACTAAATGTTGTTTAGAGATAAATCACATTGCAAAGATATAAGCATTACCTAAGTATAAACCCCAGTAGGTATCCATTTTAGATAAAAGAACTCTTTTGCTACTTGCTAGATGGATTAGAATCAATAAATAAATAAAGCCTAATGAGTGTTTTAACCTCAACGAAGGTATTTAAGTAATAAGACAATCTCAATATAAGATTGAGGTAAATATAAAAATAGGGAGACAACCTTGAGTTCTATATCAGTGACTAAAGCAGACATTTTACAAGCCTGTAAAGATATGTTGTGTAAAGAGCTTTATGTGGTTTTTACTACTCCAACCAATGGCCTAGGTCCTGTGATGGAGAATCTAGAGCAACACTTACAGTTTCAAATTGGTCTTGAAAAAAAAGGAATCATGTTCGGGGCGGGTCCATTCTTTGCTGATAATGAGTCTGATTGGAATGGTGAAGGTATGGTGATTATTCGTGCAGAATCTTTAAAGGCTGCTCAAGAGATAGCAGCACAAGATCCAATGCATCAGTGTGGTGCTAGGTCTTTCAAAGTGAGACCTTGGTTATTGAATGAAGGCACTATTACCATTCAACTGAATTATTCTGATCGTTCACAAAAAATACTCTAATTCATTAGGAGACAAAGATGATTACTCAATGTATTTATTTTTTAAGAAGTACACTTCAAACGAAAAGATTTATCTCTTCGATCGTATTTTTGTTAATAAGTCCATTCGTTTTTGCACAAGCAGATTTTCCAAAACAAAAACCAATTACCTTGATCGTGGCAACCGGTCCAGGAAGCTCTACAGATTCTATGGCTAGACTAGTAGCAGCTAAATTAACCGAAACTTTAGGATGGAATATAGTTGTCGAAAATAAATTAGGTGCGAGTGGGAATATTGCATGTGTCTATGTGAAAAGATCAAATCCTGATGGATATACCGTATTGGTTCATAGTGTGTCATTTGCCATTAATCCTAGTATTTATAAAAATGCTGGATATGATGCGATTGCTGATTTTGAGCCGATTGCCCTAGGTGCAAGTTCACCCAACGTGATTGGCCTTAATATTGCTTTACCAGTAAATAACTTAAAAGAACTGGTTGCCTATGGCAAAAAAGAGAAATTAAGTTATTCGTCATCAGGCATTGGAACTACCACCCATTTGACAATTGAACGATTTAAAAATATGACAAATTCTGATTTTGTACATGTGCCGTATCAACCAGCTCAGGCAGTTGGTGCAACAGTAGCCGGGCATACACAAATTTCAAGCACATCGATGCCACCTACAGTACAGTTTATTAAAGCTAGTAAGTTAAAGGCATTGGCAGTGACGAGCGCACAGCGCTCATCTGCTCTGCCAGATGTTCCGACCATGGCTGAGCAAGGGTTTCCGGAGTTTGATGACACCACATGGTTTGGTTTTTGGGTGGCAAGTAAAACCCCACCGGAAATTGTGAATAAATTAAATGCTGAAATTAATCGGGCAATTGAAACAAAAGATGTGAAGGATAAACTTACTGGTTTAGGACTTGATACAAAGTCTTTATCACCCAATGAGTTCAAACAGTATATGAAAGCCGAAGTACCGAAGTGGGCAAGAGCCGTAAAAGAATCTGGTGCAACTGCCGATTAAAGGATTCATGTGAAAGCTGCTGTTGTTCTGCAAAAAGATCAGCCACCTGTCTTTGCAGATTTCAAAAATCCGCTACCTGATGCCAGTCAGAACCTGGTCCGTGTTCGAGCATCCTCCATTAGTCAAATTACCAAGGCACGAGCTTCTGTAACCCATTACAGTTCAGACAATGAAGTACCGTTTATCCCAGGCTTTGATGGCGTAGGAACCTTAGAAGATGGCTCCACGGTCTATTTTTTGTTACCGCAAAATCCATTTGGAGCGATGGCTGAATATTGTGTTGTTGATACAAAGCATTGCGTAAAAATTTCGCAAACACTAAGTTCGGATATCCTCGCAGCAATGGCCATCCCAGGAATGTCTTCGTGGGCAGCATTGATTGATCAAGCCAAAATGGTTCCAGGGCAAACGGTGTTGATTAATGGTGCAAACGGTATTTCTGGAAGATTAGCTATTCAAATTGCTAAGTATTTAGGCGCTGGAAAAATTATTGCCACAGCAAGACGATCCGAATTGTTTGATGAGATGATTGCTCTTGGAGCAGATGAATGTATTCAATTAACAGAAGAAACGGGCATTTTGGAGAACTCTTTGAAAGTTGTTTTTCAACAGGGTGTTCATATCTTGCTTGATTATTTATGGGGACCTAGTGCTCTTTCAATCATTCAAAGTTCAGCCAAACATAGTCCGCAGGGATTCAGTATGCAATTGGTTCAAATTGGATCAATTGGTGGGGCGACGATTCCATTTCCTGCATCAGCACTCAGGTCTAGCGGGCTTAAAGTCATGGGAAGTGGCTTAGGTAGTCTTTCTATCGCACAAATGTTAAGTGCAGTATCCGACCTCATCAAACATGCACCTGAGGCTGGATTTCAGATCAAGACTGAAAAAATTCCGTTAAGTGAAGTTTCTCAGGTGTGGAATACAACAAGCTCTGACGTTAGAACAGTACTAATGATTTGAGTAGAGCAAATATTTGTTAGCTTTCTTGAATTTTATTTTCTAATACTTATAAAAAATAAAGATAAATTCCCATCGAATTCTTGACAGTAAACACCGGATATCAAATGCTTTTAGTCAGATAAAAATAATTTTTTTAATTTGACTAGAATAAACCTTATGCAGCTGACCAGCCGCCATCCAGCATCAATGCACTTCCCGTCATGAGGCTAGAAGCCGGGCTTGCCAAGAAAACAATTGCGCCCATGATTTCTTCGAGTTGACCAAGTCGTCCAAGAGCAATCTTTTCAATAACCCATTTTCTAAACGTTTCATCAGCAAACATTGGGGCGGTCATAGCAGTTTCAATAAAGGTTGGACAAATCGTATTTACACGAATATTTGCCTCCCCAAGCTCCCAGGCTAAAGCTTTTGTCATACCCTCCAAAGCATGTTTACTTGCGCAATACAGAGTGCGTCTTGGACTACCTACCACACCCATTTGAGAAGAGATGTTAATAATCGAACCGGGAAGTTTTGCCGCTAAAAGTTGCTGTGTTACTTGACGGGTGACGTAAAAAGCAGCCTTGATATTGAGATCAAAAACAGCGTCGATATCCTCATTTTTAACATCAACAAGATGCTTTGGGCGATTCATGCCAGCATTGTTGACCAAAATCTGAAAGGGTTCAAGAGCGCCAAGTGCATCATCAACCGCGGCAGGATCCGTGACATCAAGTTGCACAATCTCGCTGGTAAAACCAGCGGATAGTAATTCCTTTTGCGAGGACTCAAGTGTGTCAAGAGATCTTGCAACCATCGTTACTTGTGCACCAGCTTGTGCTAAGGCAAGTGCGGCACAATAACCGATGCCACGACTGCCCCCTGTTACTAGTGCACGCTGACCATCTACTCTAAAGTTAGGCGCTTGCATCGTCATTATTTTGCTGCAACTGGTTCATACCAAGCGAGGTCCGGACGGTTGCCGTAGCGACGAACACGAATATTCGCCTGCTCACCATGACCAGCAAAGTTTTCCATATGGCAAAGACGTGAGCAGTACTCACCCATTGTTGTACTTGCCTCATCGGTAAGAACTCTTTGATAGGTACAGGTTTTGAGGAATTTTCCAACCCAAAGTCCACCTGTATAACGAGCATTACGATTGGTAGGTAAAGTGTGGTTCGTGCCAATCACCTTATCACCAAAGCTAACGTTCGTTCTTGGGCCTAGGAATAAGGCACCAAAATTCGTCATATTGTTAAGGAAGTAATCAGGATCCTTCGTCATGACTTGAACGTGCTCAAAGGCTAACTCATCAGCCTTTTGTAGCATTTCTTCATACGTATCACAAACAATCACTTCACCATAGTCAGCCCAGCTTTGTTTAGCAATTGCTCCTGTTGGAATGATAGCTAATTGGCGATCAACTTCAGCAATCGTGTCTCTTGCAAGTTTTTCACTATTAGTGAGAAGAATCGCTGGAGATGTTGGTCCATGCTCTGCTTGCCCCAAAAGATCGACAGCGCATAATTCGCCGTCAACAGACTCATCAGCAATCACTAAAGTTTCTGTTGGGCCTGCAAATAAATCGATACCTACGCGACCATAGAGTTGGCGCTTTGCTTCTGCAACAAACATATTTCCAGGGCCAACGAGCATATCGACAGGAGCGATACTTTGTGTACCAACTCCCATTGCAACAACCGCTTGAACACCACCTAAAACATAGATTTCATCAGCACCAGCCATCGACATGGCGGTAACAATCGCTGGGTGAGGTACACCTTGAAACGGAGGTGCAGTAGAAATAACACGTTTAACCCCAGCAACTTTAGCAGTCAGAACACTCATGTGCGCAGAGGCTAGAAGAGGATATTTACCACCAGGGATATAACATCCAACCGCATTGACTGGGATATGTTTGTGACCAAGAATGACGCCTGGGTAAGTTTCAACTTCGACATCTTTCATCGAGTCCCGTTGAATTTGTGCAAAGTTACGCACTTGTTTTTGGGCGAAGGTAATATCTTCGATTTCACGAGGGGAAAGTGATTTACGCGCTTTTTCAATTTCGGCCTGACTTAATCTGAAATCAGAAGGGTCCCAATTATCGAATTTTTTACTATATTCCCTGACTGCTTCGTCACCCCTTACTTCAACATCTTTAATGATGCCTTCAACAGTTTGGCGGACTTTAACGTCCTCGTCTAAACGAATTTGCACATCCTTACCACGTTTGAGATATTTGATCATTTTTTGCTCCGGATAATTTATATATTTATGTGAATTATTAAACTATATTGTAAATGGATATAAGAAAGCAGTTTGACTCAGTGATCTGATTAGCAAGTAAAACAGGGATTGTCATCTGAGCAACTTAGGAACTTAATATTTTAAAACGTTTTAGGCAGTGATAGAGAGGTTCAGCTAAAAGTAAAATAGCAATGATTCGGCAAGCTTGTAAAGCAGTAACAATTGCTACACCAAGCTGCATTACTTTAGCAGTAATTGCCATTTCTGCTATTCCTCCCGGGGCAGATGCCAAAACAATGGTTGCCATTGGAAGAGATATGAATTGACTAAGTCCAAAGCTGACTAAAAAACACATCCCAACCATGAAAAATGTCCCTATTCCAACGCTGATTAACCAGCGTGGTGCAGTTCGAGTAAAAGCGGGATTGAACCGAACCCCTAGGCTAATGCCAATCAGTAATTGAGCTGCATTGGAGAGAATTGGAGGCACACCGGAAAGTTCAATTTCATTAGTTGCTAACACAATAGAAACTATTAAGGAACCAATGAACCAAGCATTTGAGCGGCCCAAAATTTTCATGATGAGCCCGCCTATTCCAGTTAAAAGACCGAGAGAAAGTAGACCAATTAAGTCAAACTGGTGTGTATGGGAAGGAGTGTAGTCTAAGCCATGCCACCCAATCCACTGAACTATAAAGGGCACAGAGATGGTAACGATGAAGACTCGCAAACTGTGTGCTGATGCAACTAAATCTGTCCTAGCATGTTCTCTTTCGGCCAATAAAGTCATTTCTGATGCACCGCCAATTAAACTAGCGAAGTAAGTGGTTTTTCGATCTAGATCGGGAATTCTCGGAGAGTTGTACCTATATAACCAAAGACCATACCCATAACCAACAGTCAATGACCAAATGATAATAATTGCGACCATCCACCATAAACTCACCACTAAAGCACTGACTTGTGGAGTGAAATAAAGCCCTAAAGCTGTGCCTATGATCCATTGAGCAGAGTTACGAAAGGGAGTCCAACTAAGAGTTCTTAGACCTGAGATGGAAAGGATTGCGGTAATTATTAATGGACCTATCATCCATGGGAGGGGAGTATGTAAGGATTCACAAATAAGTGCAGCAATCAATGCAACAAGGATAGTGAAAAAGATACGTAATATTGAAATCATCAATGGCTTAAAAAACGTTCCCCATAGCACATAATTTTAAGTTGAAGATAGAACTATTTCCCATCATTAATTACTTGAAATCTAGTTGTCAAAAGAAATTACTTATTAATCTATTTCTTCTTACTCCTAATCATTAAAATCCATAAAGATAGGTAGGGTTGTCAACCATAATTTTTTGTAAGCTGCTAGGGTTTTCAATCCATTGTGCAATTTGATTGACTAATTCACCATCGTCTGGCATCGGAGTGCCAGGTGCCATATTGACATGTGGCCAATCAAAACCCCAGACCAATTGATCTGGTACTGCTTCCACAAGAGCTTGGGCAAAAGGTATGATATCTCGATACTGGAGAGGATCCTTAGAGGTTCTATAAGGGGCAGAAAACTTGGACCATCCTTTACCGGTTTTTAAGAAGGCAATTAAGCTTTGAAAGCCCTTTTCCTCAACACCTTTTTCAATCACTGGTCGACCCATATGATCAATCACTACATCAATAGGAAAGTCGGCAAAGGTTTCAGTTAAGTTCGGAAACTTTTCTACATCAAGAAGAAATTGTGTATGCCAATTATATTGTTTGACTCGCTGAGCTAATTTTTTTGCGGCGTCAAGTGATAAGCCGATTTGATTCACCAAGTTGCAGCGAAACCCCCTGACTCCACCAAGATGAAGGCGCTCAAGTTCTTTGTCGGTAATGGATTCATCAACAAGACCAATCGCCCTAAACCGATCTGGAGCACTAGCGATAACATCTAAGGCAAGAGAATTATCAAGGCCATATACATTGGCATGAACAATCACTGCTCGCTCAATACCAATCGTATCGATCACTTTTAAATAATCAGCAATCAAAACGGAAGGAGGCAGATATGCAGGATTTTTAATTAAAGGATATTTAATAGGATCATCAAATAGATGGCAGTGACAATCCGTAGCGTTCTTGGGTAAGACTATGTTGGGCTTTGTTGTATCTTTATGTGGTTGTGGATTTTGAAAAACAGAGGTGTTAGACATGGAAGTAATCTTTTTTAATGATGAGAGAAGATGGAAATTTTTGAAAATTATTCAGCTTTAATCCCCGTAATTTTGATTACGTTAGCCCAATGAGCAGTATCTTTTTTTAATAAGGCAGCTAGAACTTCTGCAGATCCAGGATCAGGATCATAAGCTAGTGCAATTAATTGTTGTTTGATTTCGGGACTATTTAAGCATTGTATAAAGGCTTGGTTAAGACGTAGCGCAATATTTTTGGGTAACCCCGCAGGGCCAAAAAGACCATACCATGTATTCAGTTCATAACCTGGTATGGTTTCTGAAATACTAGCAACAGAGGACAGAACTGGAGTTCGTTTTAATGTTGTCGTTCCTAGTGGAACTAACTTTCCCGCTTGTATTTGGGCAAGTACTGTTGAGGTATTCGTAATCAATATATCGACTTCGTTGGCAAGAACGGCAGATACTGCAGGACCCCCACCTTTATAGGGAATGTGTGAATACTGAGTCCCAGTTGCAAGACCAAGCACTTCCATACCCAAGTGAGGAGTACTGCCTATTCCAGCAGAAGAGTAATTGATTTTTTTTGGATCTTCTTTTGCAACTGCAATTAATCCTGAAATATTTTTGGCTCTAAATTTTGGGTTTGCAACGAGAACACTGGGAGTGTTGACCATCATTGCTATCGGAGTTAAATCTTTAATAGGATCAAAGTTAAGTTGTGTGTATAGCGCGCTACTGATGGGCAAAGAACTATTACCTAAGAGTAAGGTATATCCATCTGGTGAGGATTTAGCAACATAATCAGCGCCAATATTTCCATTAGCTCCTGGCTTATTATCTAAGATGATGGTTTGGCCCAATAACTCAGATAGTTTTTTGCTTAAGGGGCGCATTAAAACATCAGCACCGCCACCAGGTGGAAATGGAATAACAATTTTAATTGGCTTTGATGGATATTCTTGAGCGAATGAAATGTGGGTTGTACAAAATACAAGATGAGTTAATACGAGAATACACTTCGCCAATGAGCTTTTCATTGTGTCTCCATTTGTTTTTTTATGTCTTATATTAACAAAATATTTGAAGAATGATAAAACTTTATTTGATACTTTTCGGATAGTTCTAATTTGTGTCAAAATAAATCAAGTTTTTTAATCATGGCATTAAATTTTTACGACTTGTTCCTGCCAGAATCCATCTTTTTAGATATTGTGGCAGCTGCTAAATGTTTAATAAATCATTCTATTTAACAAAATGTAGAGAGTAAACTCAACTTTATTGAACCTACCTTGATGCAGTGATAAGATAATAAAACAATATCGACCCATATTAAGAGTACATAAATTCGATATTTCCTTTACGTTGCACAATAATATGGGTTTTACTAATTAATAATTTTGAGACCATTAAATGCAAATTAATCTTCCAAGCGTACATGCTGAAGTACAAGCCCTTTTTGATCAATATGAAGATGCCTTGATTCACAATAAGATTGATATTTTGGATAATTCATTTTGGAATAATCCATTAGTGATTCGTTATGGCATGAATGAAAATTTATATGGATTTGACGAGATAGCTGCCTTTCGCGCCGCAAGGCCTTCGAAAGGCTTGTTAAGAAGCATCAGTAGAACGGTCATCACTACTTTTGGCAATGATCTAGCAACAGCTAATACCTTATTTGAAAGAGATACTGTTCCAGGAAAAATGGGGCGTCAATCTCAGACTTGGGTTAGAACACCGGAAGGTTGGAGAATAGTTTCCGCTCATGTTAGTTTGATAGATAAAGTATAAATAAAAGGAATTTATGATTACGAACGGCTTGTTTCACATCGCGGTTAAAACAAACAACTTAGAGGCAACTAAAGAGTTCTATATCAAGGTGTTAGGATTGATTGATATTTATCGCCCTGACTTTGGATTCCCTGGAGCATGGCTTGCAGCCCCGATCCCGGGTGGACAAGCCATACTTCATTGTTATGCTGGTGGACCAGCGTTGGGCGCCGATGGTAAAACGGAGTTAGGCACCGCTGCAATTGACCACATTTCATTTTCTTGTTCTGGGTATCATGAGTATCGTCAAAAATTTATCGAAATGAAATTACCTTATCGTGAATTTTTAGTACCCAACACGACCATTTGGCAGCTGTTTATTTATGATCCAAGTGGCGTCCAACTCGAATTAACCTTTGAAGGAAAAATTGAGAAGGGGCCGCTACCCGATATGTCAGATGGTAAGCGCTATATTGCTGGTTCGAGTTTCTTTGACCCTAAAGTCTACAAATAAAAAGACTTTTTAATTACCAAGGTCAACAATCGCAATCACAGGTCCCCCACCTCGTGGTCCTTGGTGCATAGCGTCAACCGATACAAATACAGCAGGATCACCAATCGCTGCAGCTGCAACTCCGCCAACAGCTGCTTTTGAGTGGCGATGATGGTGAACATCGGAGTCGTCTAACATAATTTGCCGGCGACCACGAAGTTTACCTGTTTGATCCGCTTCACATTTAATAAAGCAATTAACCAATTTGCCGTTTAAGTCACTTGCTCTAGGACGGTCAGGTAAAGTTAACCCCGCAGATCGGATAGCATCATAGATTCCATCGATATCAATGGCGTCACGCATAATGCCATGGCCGATGCTGAAACGTCCACCAGCTCCTACTTTATTTCCAAGTAGAACTATTTGAGCGAAATCTAATTCAACTCCAGAAGAGCATGATGATACGGATGAAAATAAGTCATGATTCTCACAGATATCTTCTTCCGTTGGCATGGAGATTTCGCCAAGAGCTACAGCAATTCCTAAAGCAGTCGTGCCGTTAGAAACTCCCATTGAATCATGAACTTCACAGGCTAGTGTCTTACCACGTGATTTGGCGTCAAGGACAGACTCAATGGTGAGAAGTGGTGTTTTAGTTTGTACATAGTGAACATCTTTAGGATCATCAATCCCAGCAATTTTCATCGCTAGAAGCACCCCTTGGCGAACTTTTTCTACCATCGACAATCGACCAATATCTTCGGGATAAATACGTGGACTTAAAGCAGTTCCAATAACAAGACGGCTTTCTTTTGAATTTGAAGAGTCAGCTACTTTTGCAAAAATAGTGGCATGCGGTGTAATGACCCCATCACACCCCCCAGACCAAACCATAGGAATTTGGCGTATCTGTTCTTCAGTTCGTGTACCGTGTTTTAATAAAACCGCCCGAAAAGCTTGATCAGATAAGATTCTCGTAAAGTCATTAACGCCGCCATTTCCTTCGGTTTTTCCTATAACGGCAATGATGTCGTCCGCCTTAAATCTTCCAGACTCAAGATGATGATGAAGCCCAGAGGCATCAGAAACGCTTTTAATTTCTACTTTAACAACATCAATTGCCATAGTAATTCCCGGTTAAGTTTATTTTGCCTGGTTAACTGCTTGTATTGCCATTAGCTTAATTAAATGGGCACGGTATTCTGAGTCTGCAAAAAAGTCAGAGTTAAGTCCATCAGCAGAAATATGAATTGCTTTTAATGCGTCAGCAGAAAAATTGCTAGAAAGCGCCTTCTCAGCTTCTGAGAGTCGGAACACGGATGAGCCAGCGCCTGTTACAGCAACTCTTACCTCATCCGCAAATTGCGCAACAAAGACTCCTACGACCGCATATCTTGATGCTGGGTGTTTGAATTTAGCGTAGGCTGATTTAATTGGGGCTGTAAAACGGATTGATTGAATTAACTCACTTCCTTCAAGGGCTGTTTCAAACATGCCAAGAAAAAAATCGTCAGCTTTAATTTCGCGCTGGTTAGTAATGATAGTTGCATTCAATCCTAATAAAGCAGATGGATAATCTGCCGAGGGATCATTGTTAGCGACAGACCCGCCAATAGTACCCATGTTTCGAACCATTCGATCTGCAATGAGACCTGCAAGTTGAGAAAGACCCGGTATACATTTTTTTACATCAGCAGATGCAGCAACTTCAGCGTGCCTAGTCATTGCTCCAATCGTTAATGTACTTCCTTCGACGCAGATTCCTGCTAGTTCAGGAATTAATCCTAAGTTAATTAATTGCGATGGCTGATCAAGTCTAAGCTTCATCACACCAATTAAACTTTGACCACCAGCGATATATTTTGCATCCGCATGTTCTTTTTTGGCAGATACGGAATCTTTAATATTTTTAGTGTGCTGAAATGCAAATGGATACATAAATCACTCCGAAAAATTAGTTAGTAGGGCTCATCACTTTGGCGGCCTCTTGGATCGCTATGACAATATTGTGATAGCCAGTACAACGACATAAGTTTCCATCAAGTTGTTCACGGATATCTTCTTTACTAGGATTGGGGCAGTTATTTACGAGATCAATTGCACTCATAATCATTCCGGGTGTGCAATAACCACATTGCAAGCCATGATGTGTTTTAAAGGCTTCTTGCATAGGATGTAACTGATCATCCGTTGAAATTCCCTCAATAGTGGTAACAGTTGCGCCTTCTGCTTGCATCGCAAGAATGCTACAACTCTTGATTGCACGGCCATTTAAATGAACTGTACAAGCGCCACATTGTGCTGTATCGCATCCAACATGAGTTCCTGTTAGACGACATGTATCGCGAATAAAATTGACTAAGAGTGTGCGCTCTTCAACTTCATGTTGTACTGACTTGCCATTAATGATCATCGATACTTGGATGCTCATGGATCATCTCCTTTATAATATAAATTAATTAATTCTAATCGATTACTTTGATCTCTTTTTGGAAGATTTCAAGACACTGTCCTTTGACTTCATTAAATAGTTCCGATGTCAGAGTGCTCGTTTGACGAGGTCTTGGGGCATTAAACTCTATCTCACGGGCAATTTGCGTCGGTCGACGTGTCAACATCAAAATATGATCAGATAAATAAACAGCCTCATCAAGATCATGCGAGACAAGAATCATCGTTGTTTTTGTGGCTTCAAAAATTGCTTGTAATTTATCCCGCATAAACAGTGTCATTTCATAGTCAAGCGCAGAGAATGGTTCATCCAAAAAAAGCACTTCAGGATTTGGGGCCAGCGCTCTCATGATGGAAATTAATTGTTGTTGCCCCCCAGATAGTTCATAAGGGTATCGATTAAGATCAAAACGGACATCAAACGATTCAATTAACTCTTGAGTTCTAGCCTCAATCTCGCCTGGCGATTTTTTGGCAATTTGGAGAGGGTATTTAATATTATCAATCGCCTTTTTCCAAGGGAAAAGTGCATCACGATAATTTTGAAATACATAGCCTATAACGGTTTGAGCTAAAGTTTTGCCGTCAAAAAGTACTTCGCCAGCATCCATTGGCGTTAGTCCAGAAATCATATTGATCAAGGTTGATTTACCGCAACCATTTGGACCAAAGATAGAAGTTATTTTCCCGTGAGAAAAATCAAGATCAAAATTTGAGTACAGTGTCTGTCCAGCAAAAGTTTTACTTAATCCACGAATTTGGATATGTGCAGTCATAATAAATTGATTAAATTGGGAAATACACGTTTATTTTCCGCCCCAATGGACAAAGTGCCTTTCCGCAAGAATAAAAAGAAGATTTAACCCGTAGCCCAATACCCCAGCACTAAAAATAGTGGCGTACATTTCAGGCATATTAAAAATCATTTGGGCATTAATGACACGTTGACCCAATCCATCTGTAGAGCCAATAAACATTTCTGCAACAATCACAATCACGAGTGAAAATGAAATCCCTGAACGCATTCCAACAAAGGTTTGAGGAAGCGATTCAAGGAGTGTTACCCCATATAGAATTTTAAGGCTTGATGCGCCCATAACTCGAGCTGCTGCTTGCCTTACTTTCCGAGCATTCATTACACCGTATGCAGTATTAAATAAAATTAAAAGTCCTGCACCAAATGCTGCTACTGCAATTTTTGTATTTTCTCCAACACCAAGTATCACCAAGAAAAGAGGGAACAAAGCCGAGGCTGGTGTTGAACGAAAAAAATCAATCACAAATTCGCAGGATCGATAAATTCGTTCAGAGCTTCCTAAAATAAGTCCGAGAGGTACGCAAATGACTACAGCGATTAAAAATGCATAGACTGTTCGACGAATAGTAATCAGCATATCGAGGGACAGGGTTCCATTAGTTATACCCGTCCACATTGCTTTTCCTGCGGCAAGTGGAGAAGGCAATAAAAAAGGGTCAACCAATTTAAATGCTGTGCACAACCACCAAATTGAGACAAAAACTAAAGCCCCAATTAATGGCGTCAGAGGCTCTAAAAGTTTTTTGTAAGGCATTGCAGTCATTAAAAATTAATATACTTTTAAAAATGATTTCGCATCGATTTTTTGTTTGACTAAACCGTATGTTGTAGCTTGATCAATTAAGTTCTGAAAATCGGCAATGTCTTGGGCAGTCAAATCACGAGCCATCTTGTAATAAGACAAAGGCACAGTTTGAGCAATGCTCGCTGATGTATTCATATGTTTCACCAATAAATCACGAGCCTTAGGATCATTGTTGCCATCATTCAAAGCTTTCGACCAAGCGCGAGCAAAGCGCTCTGCTGCCTGCGGATTCTCTTTAATAAATTTAGAGCTGAGGACGCCGCCGCCAAGAACAGCACATGCATCAGGTCTACCTAACATATATTTAGCAATAACGCCACTTTCTAACTTACGACCAACACCTTGAGAAACCATCATACTTACGATTGGCTCAAGTGTGTAAGCAGCATCAAATTGGCCAGACTGCATACCGCCAATGTGAACACTCATTTGTTGTTCTTGCATTTGATAATCTTTTTCATCTAAACCAACACCCTTTAGGACACCTTTTGCGACAAACAGATTTCCTGGGCCTGGCGCAGACATGATTCGTTTACCTTTTAATTCTGCTAAGGTTTTAATTGGGCTGTTAATAGGAACAACGTATGCCTCGAGTTGATATTTTGTATTTTGGCAGTTTAAAGAAATATACTTTAACGTATCAGGTCTTAACGCATTGATGTTTGCACCTTCAAGAGAAAGTAAATTAGACGCCGCATCTAAATCGCCAGTAACGATACCTTGGACAACTAAGGGTTGAGTTGCCAAGGGTATTCCCTCAACATCAAGTCCCTCTGCAGCAAAATAACCACGCTCTTTTGCGATGAAATAAGGCAGTGCTGATGAAGCAATAAATAGCCCCATTTTCATCTTCTGTTGAGCCATACTTAATGAAGAAAAACTAGCTAACAACAAAATGATTAGGGATATAAAACAACTTTTCTTGAGGTTCATACAATCTCCATATTTTATTAATTTTTGAATTTCTTGTGCATGTTTTAAAAGTAAGATAACATTATTTTGAGACTTGTGCTATTAAATTTAAATTTTTTACACTCCTTTTTTAAAATAATTATTTGAAAGAATTTCATGCATCCACAAGGTATTGGTCAATCAGTATTGCGCAGAGAAGATAATCGACTATTAACCGGTCGGGGACAATTTGTCGCCGATGTTCTTCCTGAAAATACATATTACTGTGCATTTTTAAGATCGCCTCATGCACATGCACTCTTAAAGAGCATAGATGTTTCTGTTGCACAAAAATCTTTAGGGGTAATTGCTGTATTTACTGGGCAAGACTTATTGAACGATGGCGTTGGTAAGATGACGCCACTGTGGATGATTCCTGGCGCTAATGGCTCTCAAATGAATGAGCCGCCACGTTATTCCATTACAGTAGATCGTGTACGTCACGTTGGTGAAATAGTAGCGATGGTGATTGCTAAAACAGTTCATCAAGCAATTGACGCTTCTGAATTAATTGAAGTGGACTATGAGGTTCTAGATTCTGTGGTTAACGTTGAGAAAGCTGCGCTTGCCTCTGCGCCACAGCTTCATTCTCAAGCGCCGAATAATCTTTGTGTAAAGTTCCACCGTGGCTCCAAAGAACCTGTTGATGCTGCTTTTGCAAAAGCGGCTCATCACATCCGAGTGGAAATTAAGAACCATAGGATTGTATGTGCCGCAATCGAACCGAGAGCGGTTGTTGCCCAAGTATCTCCTTCTCATGGCGATGATGGTCATGAGCTGACCATTTGGTCTGCCACGCAAGTACCGCATCATATTCGTAAGCTGACCTCTGAGCAATTGAACTTGCCTGAAAACTCAATACGTGTGATTGCACCAGATGTGGGCGGTGGCTTTGGAACAAAAGGGAAGTTGTATCCAGAAGAAACGATTTTAGCTTGGGCTTGTAAGAAATTAAAGACCACCGTAAAGTGGACCTCAACGCGAAGTGAGGCATTTATTAGTGATTACCAAGCACGTGATCATATGACCACTGCAGAGATGGCTCTAGATGAAAATGGGTATATTTTAGGAGTCCGAGTTAAAACCTACGCTGCTGTTGGGGCATATATATCAACTGTGGGAGCAGCAGTTCCGACGACGGTTTACACCGCTGTTTTATCTGGACCGTATAAGATTCCTGCAGTTTTTGCTGAAGTTGATGCCATGTTTACCAATACAGTCCCAACAGATGCGTATCGTGGCGCAGGACGTCCAGAAGCGTGTTTCGTACTAGAACGATTAATTGAAGAGGCCGCAGTTCAAACCGGTATGAACCGGATGGATCTGCGCCGTAAAAATTTCATAAAATCGACTGATATGCCTTACTCAACACCATTAGGGCCCATTTACGACAGTGGCGATTTTCAACGTCTTTTTGAGAGATCTCTTGTAGTTGCTGACTTTGCTGGTTTTGAAAAACGCCGCGCCCTTTCTAAAGAAAATGGGATGATACGCGGTTTTGGTATTTGTTATTTCCTGGAAAGCTCAGGAGTAGCTCCTTCTAAATATGCAGGAATGTTCGGTGCAAGAGCTGGATTTTTTGATTCAGCCGATATTCGAGTTTCAGCGGATGGCAGTATTCTTTTGATGTGCGGGACACATAGTCATGGTCAAGCACATGCAACAACATTTCCTCAAGTCATTGCTTCACATATAGGTCTACCTTTATCGATGATTGAGTTGGTTGAAGGGGATACGGGAAGAGTTCCTTATGGAACTGGAACCTTTGGATCAAGATCAATGGTAATTGCTGGTGGAGCTATTACTATGGCTTGTAAAAAAATCATTGATAAATCAAAATTACTTGCAGCGCATCTTCTTGCTTGTGAACTTGCTGATGTGAAGCATGAAATCATTGATAACCTAGGCTATTTTGTTTGTCAAACAACAAAAGAAAAATTAGATTGGTATCAAATTGCTCGCGCTGCTACATATGCGCATGATTTGCCTCCTGGAATGGAACCCGTTCTTCACGAAAACGCTTTCTTTGATCCGCCAAACTTAACTTGGTCAAATGGAGCGCAAGCTTGTGAAATAGAGATTAATCCACAAACTGGCGTTACAACCTTACTTTCTTATATTGCCATCGATGACGTCGGTACGGTGATTAATCCAATGATTGTTGAAGGACAGGTTCATGGCGCTATTGCTCAGGGTATTGGCCAAGCGTTATTTGAAAGTGCTATTTATGAACCAGAGACTGGTCAAATCATGACGGGTTCATTCATGGATTATGCGATGCCCAGAGCCGATATATTGCCTGACTTTATTTCTGAAGCAGATGAAACTCAACCATGTACGCATAACCCATTAGGTGTTAAAGGTTGTGGTGAGTCTGGAACTATTGGTGCTCCTGCTGCTATCACTAGTGCGATGATAGATGCACTAGGCTCTGTTGGTATTCGAGGTGTGGAAATGCCATTCACCTCAAATAAAATTTGGCATGCGCTCAGAAAAAATTAACTAAGAAAAGACCAATCATGGATGCCGTTGATCAAGTAGCTATTAAAAATAGCGTCGCTGAAAATTTATCTAAATTATCAGATTGGGCAACTAGTCTTCGCTATGAAGATATTCCTAATCAAGTTTTACAACATGCAGTATTGATTCTAGGGGATAACATCGCAGCAACGATGTCCGCGTCTAATGAGCCTGAAGTCAACACCTATCATAGTCAATTGCTGAGTCAAATTGTTGGCGAGGAAGCATCTGTATTTAGGAAGAGTGGCCCGAAGACTTCTTTTATGAATGCCGCACTTGCAAATGGTTTAGCGATTACTTGGAATGAGTTGGATGATGGGTATACTCGGACTGCCATTCATCCAGGAGCACTGAGCCAACCTCTTATTTTAGCTGCAGCTCAAGCAAATAATCTATCGATTCAAGAGACACTAAGGGCTGTAGTTGTTGCCTATGAGGTGGGTACTCGTTTTGCAAGATCTTGGCCTGAAACATTACCCAGGTTACATCCTCATGGGGTGTTTAATGTTGTTTGTGCAGCAGCTGGTTATGCGAGTTTAATGAAATTTGATAAAACACTTTTCATGAATGCATTAACTGGGGCTTGCACGATGGTTTCGCCCGGCCCTTATAGTCACCCAATTGAAGGCGCATTGATTCGTAATGCTTGGCCAGCAGCGGGTGCCTGGTTAGGGTACTTCGCCTGTCAGATGGCACAAGCTAATATTTATGGGACAGCTACTGGCCCTTACGATGTTTATCAAATGGGTTTTGGTGCAACTTCAAAGCCCGAGCATCTTTGCATGGACTTGGGGTCAGATTGGACCATTACTGCGGGCTATCATAAGCTTTATGGATCTTGTCATCACGCACATGCATCGATGGAAGCAATAGAGAAAATCTTCAGTGAGCACCCAAATCTTCGCGGTGGAGATGAGATTCGTTCTGTATTGATAGAAGTTTCAAAAATGGGAATGAACTTTAATAACATCAATCCAGCAACAACTATAGCTGCAAAATTTTCAATACCTCATGCAGTAGCCGGCACCATTATTAATGGTGCGAAAGCCACTGAAAATTTTTTACATGAAAGTATGTCTAATCCCCATATTGCCAATATGAGAAATAAAGTGTTGATGCAAGAAATGAAGGATGTGCGACCTTGGCCTTATGATCGCCCGGCAAAAGTCACCATTGAGTTGAAAAATGGCGACAAATTAACTGAATTCTGTGAAGCTGCTTTGGGGAGTTCTGCTAGACCTTTAGAACGTCATACAGTATTAGAAAAGATTGATTTTTTATCCAAGGATTTTGCGCCAAACTTAAAAAATTCTGTTGTTGCTTTAGGTGAGCAGTTAGAAAAAAATCCAAATTTACCCTTAAAAACAAATGAATGGATTCATTCTTTTTTTGGTGAATAAGATATAAATAGGTATACGGAAGTGAATATTTGTATTTTTATGTGGAATAACAATCTTTGTTTAATTCATGATTGATTTAATGTGTGGATGCTCGTAACTCTTTCATTAAACGCATTCCAGACTCATGAAGAAGAGCTTTGCCTTCAGCAATTCCATCATGAATTAATTTACCAGATTGTTTTTTAATTTCGCCGTTAATGATCACTGTATCGATATTTAATAAACTAGTTTGCATGATTACGGAAGATACTGGGTCGTGAATCGGCCACATATTTAATTCATCTGCACGAATCATGACAATGTCTGCTTTTTTTCCTACGGATAATGATCCTATCTCATGATCTAACTTGAGAGCTTTAGCACCTTGAATCGTGATCCATTCAAGCACTTGCCTACAATAAATAGTTGAAGTTTCAGGTAAACTATTTTTCAACTCTCTTGACTCGGCATTATCGATTGCACGTTGCATACCTAAAGCCAATCTTGCTACTGTAAACATATCTCCTGAAAATCCAGATTCTAAGTCCACCCCCAAAGAAGGGGCAGATCCAAGACGTAATAATCTTCCTGTAATTGGATAACCGTGTCCTTGGGTCATTTCACCTTCTGGAGTAATTGAAAAAGTTACGCCAAGATCAATCATCATCTTCAGTTGATCGTCAGTCAGGTTATTGCCATGAACAATATTATTATTACTACCGAGCAAACCATCTTCCGCAAGGCGATCCCAGCCGTCAGGAGTTTTGGCGGCAGCGCCAGCACAATGCATGCTGGCAATTAGTCCTAGCTCTCGTGCAAGTTTAAAATCATGTACAGCAACATCATAAGTAGAGTAGTGAGGCCCAAGTATCGCCATACCCAAAGAAACTAAACTATCTTTATTTTTAAATTTTGTATTTAATAATCTTTCAATTTCAGATCGCGGGTGAGGGATTTCGCTAAAGTGTTTTTGACCTGGTTTAGGATCAGGCTTTGGTGACCCATGAAAAAATACGGACCTAACTCCAGATTTCTCAAGTCCATCTATTCCAGCATCCGTATGATCCGGTGTTGGGTTGTTATGACACCAATCTCCTAGAGTGGTCGTCCCGCAATTTATTTGATTGAGTCCGCCCATATAGTTGGCAATGAAAATATCACTAGGTTTGAAATTGGTAGCTAAACCAGCATGCATATTTTTAAAATACTCTAAAAGAGTCCAATTACTCGTAACACTTCGGAGTGCTGTTTGCCAAGTATGCATGTGCACATTGACTAAACCTGGGATAACAATAAAGCCTGTTCCATCAATCGTTTTTGCATCTGGAGCATTTATTTTTTGACCTATTTCTTTTATTCGATCATTTTCAATGAGTAAATCCGCATGTTCTAAATCCCCGATAGATTCATCCATACTAATAATCGTGGCATTACGAATCAGTGTTTGTGACATAACATCTCCAAAAATTTTAAAAAAGTAAAATATCGATACAAAAAATACTCTAATGTTGTTTAAATTAGTTTTATCAAGTAATTAAATAATGATTAAGGATGAATCATTATTAGATGATTGAACAATGGCTTCAAGCACTTGAATATTATTTAAAATTTGTTCTGGGGTAAAACGATAGGTTGAACTACCTTTTACAGCATCAGCCCAAGCCTCAAAGTTTTTAAGAACTACATTTGTTGCTTGGAAAGTTTGATGACTTCTTTTTGCTTCACTATTTGAAATGGTGAGCTCCGTTGGTAAACCCCAGTCTACATTCCCATTTTCTTTAATTTCAATCCAACCTAAACTACCAAATATAGTAATACGACCATGAAATGGGGTGGTAGATAAGCAGGTGATTGCGCCAGTAGCACCATCAGCAAAATCTAGTTGAACTAAAACTTGATCTTTGCCAACAGCTCCATGAAGTACTCGACGTGTTTTTGCACGCACTTGAGTTGGGCAACCAAGCATTGAAATAAAGAAATCAGTTAAATGTACCCCTAATGCTGTCATTGCTCCTGCTGGAGCATCTTGATCTTGCACTCGCCAATTACCCGCATCCATTTTGGCAAATAAATTATGGCTTACGTTAGCTTCTACATGCAAAATTTGGCCTAGATCACCACCTTTTACCCGACGAAAAACCTCTTCAAGAGCAGGTTCAAAGCGTCTTTCGTGACCGATTCCTAAAACAATACCAGCTTGACTACAGGCATCTAATATACGTTTTGCTCCTTGGCTAGAAAGAGCTAATGGTTTTTCACAAAAAAGTTGCTTACCTGCCGCGATTATTTTGAGGGCTTGTGCCTCATGCATGCTGTGAGGCGTTGCTAAGATAATGGCATCAATTTCAGGGTTTTTTAAAACATCGTCCATTTCACTTACCAAGACCAAGTGATTTTCTTTTGCAAAATCATCCAAGTGAGCAATATTTAAATCAACGCCATGTGTTACATGTATTTTTTCACTTGTTTTTAGGTAAGTGATAATTTGTTTACCCCACCAACCCAAACCGATAACAGCAGCTTTCATAGATTCCTTAATTGAGTAGACTTTTATCCTGCGGTATAACCACCATCAGCATATAAAGTTTGGCCAGTACAAAATTGAGCAGCTGGACTTAATAAAAAATAAATACTACCCACAATATCTTCGGGCTCACCTAAACGACCTAATGGAATTCGACTTAGCATACCCTCTCTAGTAGCCTTTCCTGGACCATCTTCGGCAAACATCCAAGCAGAAACTGGCGAACGAAACACTGTCGGACCAACCGCATTAATCGTAATACCATGTTTACCCCATTCACAACCAAGTGTGCGAACTAAAGCGTCAATTGCCCCTTTAGATGTGCAATAAGCGGTATATCCTGCGGGATGGCCTAACTTACCTCGCGTAGAGGATAGAACTACTACGCTACCCCCTTTACCTTGAGCAATCATTTGACGACCAACTGCTTGACATGCCAACCATGGACCCCGTAAATTAGCATCCATCACACTTTGCCAAGAATCAACAGGCATATCTACAATATCCGCAACAAAATTAGTACCGTTGGTAATTAACATGCCATTAACTTCTGAAAAATGATCTACTGCGGTTTGAACCATTTGTTTTGCATGTTCTTCAGTATCTGGCCAGTATGGAGCAACAGCTACTTTTGCACCCAAGCCCCTAACCTCATTTGCAAGTTTCTCTAGGCCATCGACATTATTGTCAGCCAAGGTTAAATGCGCACCCCCTTTTGCTAAACCTAGTGCGGTTGCAGATCCAAGAGCTCCAGTGGCACCACTAATGAGGATAGATTTACCCGCAACTGAAAACATGTGTTCTGGATCAAAATATTTTGTATGCATCTTTACTTTCTAAAATTAAAAAAGGCTTACATTTCATCTGAGTAAGCCTTCGGTTAACAGTTATTTAATTATTTAACAATCGTGCTCCAAGCTGGGCAGGTTTGTTTATCTGGTGCGACATCATAATTAGCAAGAGTGGCTTTCTCAACAACCATTGGCGGGAAAACAATCTCTTTAGGGACTGGCAGATTCCGAATGGAGCGAATCAATGACATCGTTGCAAAACATCCTTGATAGAAAGGAGCGGCATCGCCACTCGCTAGCATTTTGCCAGCTTTGATAGCTTCAACGGCTTCTTTACTGCCATTGATACCCACGATTAATGCTTTACGATTTGCACCTTCTAAAGCTTCGATTGCGCCACTTGCCATGGCATCGTTTGCAGCCATGACACCATCGATTTTTGGATAGGTTTGTAATAAATTTTCCATCACTTGTAAACCCTGCAAGCGTTGATAGTTACCAGGTTGCGATGCTAAGAGTTTTATTCCCGGAGCTTCTTCAATTGCTTTTTTAAAACCATTGACACGATTGGTATTTCCTATAACACCTCTCACACCCTCAAGAATGACCACATTACCCTGACCATTTAAGGCTTTAACCAAGGCTTTTCCTGCAGCATTTGCAGTTGAGAAATCATCAGCACCTACCCAATTGACAAAGTTACCACTCTCAGCCCGATCAGTTGCATTGACTACAGGAATTCCTGCATCATTAATTTTTTTTACTCCAGGATTTATCGCTTTGTAATCCACTGGGATTAAAACAATACCCGTTGGTTTTTTTACAATCACATCATCAATTGCACCCAATTGCTCAGGAATACTGTCAGGTTTTGTTGGGACGTAATGTGTTGTTGATGCATTCATCTGCTTAGCAGCTGAGTCTGAACCTAAGCGAAAAGCTTGAAAATATGGATTAGTTTGGTTTTTAGTAAAAACAGCAATTTTTTCACCGTCAGCAAAAGCTTGGCCAGAGGCAAAAGAAAGAAATACAGCGGATGTCAATAAAAATTGATAATTCTTCATGTGTGCAAAGTCTCCTAGTTAATAAGTATAAATTTTTACAACGATATGATGAGGCAATTTAAGAAGAGGCCTTTCTCCTAAAGAGTAAATCTAAAAATACAGAAAGAATAATAATGATGCCCGTTACTAAGGCCTGATAATTCCCATCAATAGTGAGAATATTCATCCCATTTAAAACTAATGTCAATATGAGCGCCCCAATCAAGGTGCCGAACATTGTCCCAACTCCACCAAATAATGAAGTTCCACCAATCAAGACAGCAGCAATTGCTGGCAGAGTTAAGCTTTCGCCTATATCACCTTCAGCAGAATTTAATCGAGCTAAAAAAACCAAGCTTGCCAGTCCTGCCGCCATACCACTTAAGATATACACCAGCATTAAACGACGATTGACGGGAACGCCTGATAAACGAGCCACAATTGGATTGGCTCCTACAGCATAAATTTGTTGACCATATATTGAGTATTTGGTGAAGATAGAACCTAGGATTAAAAAAACACTCATGATATAGATCGGTACCGGTATCCCATATAAATAACCACTGCCAATAAACCGGAATGATTTTTCAAAGCCATTGATGGTAGTACCCGCCATAAAGTAATAAGTTAATCCGTGCAAGATCCACAACATACCGTATGTGGCAATAAAGGAAGGCAACCTTAAGGCAGTAACTAATAGCCCATTACCAATGCCAATTAACATTCCACAACCAATACCTGATATGAATCCTAAGGTCGTTGATCCGGTATTCGTCATTACAACCGCTGCTACACAGGCAGACATACCAACATTTGCGCCAACAGATAAGTCAATTCCAGCGGTAAGGAGAACTAGAGTAAGGCCTGATGCCATTAAAAATAAAAGGCTTGCTTGTCTTAAAACATTGAGCAAATTATTGGTTGTAAAAAAAGCTTCAGTTAGCAAAGACAAAACAATACAAATCATTACTACAACAAGCATCCGAAAAAATAAATTTTTCAGTTGCGATGAATTTTTAAGTTCTTGAAATAAATTATTCAATGTGATTCCTAAGCCTTACTTTTGAAACTATCAAGCAATAGTGCAACTAAAACTAAAAGTCCAATACTTGCCACTTGAACAGAGGATTGCACACCAACTAAATTCAGCCCGTTTCGCAATACCCCAACGGTAATGACACCTAAGAAAGTTCCAAATAACCATCCATTACCTTTTTCAAAGGA
This sequence comes from Polynucleobacter sp. SHI8, assembly GCF_027944005.1. Taxonomy (NCBI): domain Bacteria; kingdom Pseudomonadati; phylum Pseudomonadota; class Betaproteobacteria; order Burkholderiales; family Burkholderiaceae; genus Polynucleobacter; species Polynucleobacter sp. SHI8. The sequence continues at coordinate 473,704 of NZ_AP027204.1, forward strand.
AGTGCCGCCCACAATTACCGCTGCTATAGCATCAAATTCCATGCCAATTGCTGCAGTAGGGTGTCCTGAATTCATGCGGGCCGTCAATAAAATAGAAGCTACACCTGCCATGATCCCGCTTAATGCGTAAACAGCAATATGATGAATATTAACTCGCACGCCGGCAAGCTTAAGAGCGTCACGATTGCCCCCAATTGCAAATATATAAGTTCCAAAGCGCGTATGGTAAAGCAATACATGGACAATTACATAACTAATAAGAGCAAAATAAATTGGAAACGGAATTCCAAGTAAATGGCCGTTATAGGCCATACCAATAGTATCTCCCAAATCAGAAATCGTTTGTCCATCGGTCACAATTAATGCCAGGCTAGTACAAATACCCAACATACCTAGAGTGACGACAAACGGGGGAATGTTGAGGTAAACAATAATGATGCCATTAGTGATTCCGATGATGAGGCCCACTAATAAAGCCATCAATATGGCCAGTGGCAAGTTGTGAGTCTGAGCTAAAAAATAGGCGACAATCACACCGCAGAAAGTTAGCAATGCGCCAATCGACATATCAATCCCTTCTGTCATGATGACCAATGTCATTGGCAACGAGATGATTAAAAGTATTGCAGACTGGGCGCCGATATTGGTTAAATTTCTCAGAGATAAAAAATCAGTATTTAATATAGTAAATATCAATACACAAAGGAATAGCATCACTGCAACTCCCGGTATATTTTTTAATACATGAGATATTGGTAATGATTTTTTTAAAGTACTATCAAGCATTAGTCATTCCTAGCTTTAAAACATTTTCTTCAGTTAATGTGTCTTTTTCTAATAATCCTGAAATTTTTCCTTCACGCATGACATATGCTTTATCACATACATTGACGATTTCTGATAGTTCAGAGCTAATCATTAAAACTGCGGCACCATCCTCAACTAATTTGTAGATAAGAGCAAAAATTTCAGCCTTTGCACCTACATCAATACCGCGCGTTGGCTCATCAAATATAAAAATCTTAGAATCAGTTGTTAGCCATTTGCCAATCACAATTTTTTGTTGATTTCCACCGCTTAAGAGATGAGTTGACTGTTTCCCAGATGGCGAGGCAATACGAAGTTTTCGAATTAAGTCCTCGCTAATTTGTTGGGCTTTTTGACTGCTCATCCAAGTACTTGGAAAGATTTTTTTTAAACCAGAAAGAATAATATTTTCCTCCACAGATCTGATTAAAGCCAATCCTTCCGTCTTTCTACTTTCGGGTATCAAGGCTAACCCCATCTCAACAGATTGAAAAGGTTCTCCTGTACGATTTTTACCAAAAATCTCAACTGATCCAGAGTTAACATGATCGGCACCAAAAGCCGCTCTTGCAACTTCCGTTCGTCCTGCTCCAACGAGGCCTGCAAGACCAACAATTTCACCCACTCGCACCTCTAAAGAGATATCTTGAATACCATTATCAGAGTACAAATGAGAAATCTTTAATGCAACTTCACCCGGATTGCTAATATAATTTCGCGCATATGCCATATCTACTCTACGTCCAACCATCATTTGTACTAGTTCTTCTGGAGATGTGGTTTTAGGATCGGCGTCTCCTACTAGTTTTCCATCACGTAGTACTGTAATGCGATCGCCCAAAAGAAAGACCTCTGCCATTCGGTGAGATATATAAACAATTCCGACACCCTCTAATTGCAATTTGCGAATCATCTCAAACAATAAAGTTGTCTCACGGTCTGAGAGTGCCGCTGTTGGTTCATCCATGACCAAAATCTTCGCATTTTGTGACAGCGCCTTTGCAATCTCAACCATTTGTTGTTGAGCTACACCAAGGGTGTGAACTAATGTGTGAGTATCTATATCTAAAGACAACACACTTAGCCAATGTTTGGCTTCCTTGTGCATTCGAGCATGATCAAGCGTCCCAGGAATGCTACCAGAATATTCTCTGCCCAAAAAAATATTTTGGGCAATATTTAAATAGGGAACTAAAGAGAACTCTTGAAAAATAACTGCAATTCCTAGATCCCTAGCATCACTTGGAGATTGAATTTTGACCGGTTGACTTTGATAATAAATTTCACCACCATCAGCTTGGTATGCGCCACAAAGAACTTTCATTAATGTGGATTTACCTGCGCCATTTTCGCCTAACAGCATATGCACTTCACCTGGATAAACATCAAAGGAGACTTGATCTAGTGCAGTAATACCTGGGAAGTGTTTACTAATGGAACGCAGTGCAAGGATAGGTTGTGTCATAAATAGAAATACTTAAGCATAGAAACAATACCCGTTAGTTAATAATCACTTTAGGTGTTATTACAAATAACAAAGATTTCCCTATTTTGTCTCGTGATAAAAATTTTTATCTTTTCAATTTAACACTTATATTTTGATATTCAACAAGGATTTACCCTAAGTATTTCGCCATACACTTTAGGGCATTGAGAAGATTATTCTCAAATCACTATAAATGTTCCTAAAAATGTAATGTAATATTAAGTTTAAGTATCTAAAAAAATAAATTAATTACAACCTTATAAAGGGAGACAAACAATGAGGATTCATCATCAGTTTTTAACCGCGGCACTTTTTACAATTAGTTCTTCATTTTCAGCCTTATCTCAGACGAATTTTCCCCAAAGCCCAGTAACCATTGTTGTGCCATATGGCCCAGGTGGGGGGGCAGATATTTTCACACGAACCATTGCACCAAAAATGGGTGAGAAATTAGGACAACCTATTGTGGTTGAAAATAAGGCTGGTGGCGGAACTGCGATTGCCGCATCTGATGTTGCGCGTGCAAAGCCAGATGGGTATCGTATTTTGTTAGGCGACGTTTCTACTTTTTCAACGAATACCCATTTATATCAACGACTAAGTTATGACCCTCGTGATTTGACGCCAATAACTCTGGCAGGTCGTTCCCCATATCTCCTCTTAGTTAATCCTAAGGTTCATCCGCAAACTTCACTTAAGGATTTTATTTCATCAATCCAGAAGGCTCCAACTGGAACAGTTAACTATGGAAGTGCAGGCAATGGTGGACCATCTCACCTCGCTGCTGAAATGTTTGTTAGAGCTGCAGGCGTTAGCTTAATTCATGTTCCTTATAAGGGTTCAGGACCGGCGTTACCTGATCTTCTTGCTGGTAACATTGGAATGATGTTTATGGATTATGCTCCAGCAAAGGCGCAAATCTCAGGGGGTAAGCTCCGTGCGCTAGCAGTAACCTCAACACAGCCAACCCCAATTCTTCCTGGAATACCAACCCTAGCGTCACTATATCCAGGCTTTGAGGCATGGTTTTGGATAGCATTAGCTGCCCCTAAGGGAACTCCAACACCGATAATTGACAAAATTCGTGAAGCTTATATATATGCTGTAAATGATCCAGAAACTAGAAAAACTTTAGTAGAGGTGGGAATTGAGCCTTTACAAAGCACTGCATTAGAGATGGATACTTATGTTAAATCTGAGTCAGTAAGGTTAGGTCGCGTAATTAAAGAAGCTGGTATTCAATTAGACTAATCAAAATATGCGTCACCCTTAGAAATTCATAGTATTAGGGTGACGCTTCAAAAAGGTAATATCTCGTAATGATTAAAAATGAACTCGAGGATGAGTCACGTGTTGCGCTCGTGGTTGGTGCTAATGGCATCGTTGGAAGCAATATGCTGGAACACCTTCGCGAAAAAACTAAATGGAAATTATACGGCCTGGCTAGAAGGCCTATTACTCAAACTTCAAATGTGATTGGTGTGGTTACAGATTTACTTGATGAGAGTTCAAGCAGTAACGCAATTAATAGTATTGGTCCAGTAGATTATTTGTATTTTAGTGCCTTGGATGTAAGAGGTACTCAAGAAGATCAAATTATTCCAAATTTAACGATGCTTCAAAACGCTGTGACACCATTACTAGATCCGTTAAAAAACCTTAAACATATTTGTTTAGTACACGGAACAAAATGGTACGGAAGTCATCTTGGGCCATACCGAACTCCAGCAAGAGAGGGTGATTCAAGACATCAAGGCCCAAACTTCTATTTCGATCAATATGATTGGTTAACTAGTGCTCAAAAAAATCGAGATTGGAGCTTTTCAACAATTAGACCGCATTTTATTAATGGGTTTAATGTCGGCAACCCTAATAATATGATGGCGGCGATTGGCGCCTATGCTGCTGTTCAACGCGCACAAGGTAAGCCGTTAGATTTTCCTGGAACATTAGCTGCTTATGAATCTTTAACGATGGTTTCTGACGTGTCAATCGTAAACGCTTCCATGTTATGGGCATCTATTTCGCCACATTGCGCGAATCATGATTTTAATATTCACAATGGCGATTATTTTCGATGGTGTAATGTCTGGCCTATGTTAGCGGATGCTTTAGGGATGAGCTGCGGTAAGGTTGTGACTACGAAATTATCGGATTACATGCTTGAAAAAGGATCAACCTGGGATCAAATTGTTTTAGAGAATGGGTTAATACCTAATAAAATCGATCGAATCGTAAGTTGGAAGTGGGCGGATTTTTTCTTTCGGGGTGAGTGGGATGATATGTCCTCCATGTTGAAAGCCCGCAGCTTTGGATTCGAGCAATTTATTGATACTCAAGAAGACATACTTGCTGGTCTTGCAAGATATCGTTCAGAAAAAATACTTCCAAAAATCTAATACTAGAATTTTTGCAAATAATAAGTTCAATATTAAAATATTTTTAGGAGAATCGAAATATGTTGTTAAAGGATAAAGTAGCGATTATTACTGGGGCTGGAAATAAATTAGGGATTGGTTTTGCGGCCGCTCAACTCTTTATTTCCAATGGGGCAAAAGTGGCTCTTGTAGATTTGGATCAAGCCGCGGTTACCTTTGCCGCAGAAATTCTTGGCGCAAATGCGATAGGTATTCAAGCAGACGTCCGCTCTGAAGAGGCTTGTAAAGAAGTTGCCCAGCAAGTCCATAAAAAGTGGGGTTCCATCGATATATTATTGAATAATGCAGGAGTAGTAGGTGCTCAAAGAGTTACTCAAATTACTCGTGAGGCCTATGATGCTGTGCTGGATGTCAATTTGCGAGGGACACTTCATATGTCGCAAGCTTGTATCCCTTACCTACCTCGCGAAGGAGCTATTATTTGTATGGCTTCAATTGCGGCCCAACGTGGTGGAGGATTACTTGGGGGAGCGCATTATGCAGCATCCAAAGGGGGTATTTTAGGTCTTATGCGTGCGATGGCTAGAGAGCTAGGTCCCTTAGGTATTCGTGTAAATGCGATTAATCCAGGATTGATTTTGACATCACTTAACCTTCATATATTTGACGATGCAACCTGTGAACAATTTAAATCGCAAGTACCCCTAGGTCGATTAGGAGGTCCAGAAGATGTCGCTGGCGCTTGTCTTTTCTTGGCATCACCTCTGTCAACATATATCACTGGAGCATCTATAGATGTGAATGGCGGACTGCATATTCACTAAATAGATTATTTAGCTTTTGTTTAATTAAGCTGACCTTTTTTCTCAAAGATTTAGGAGACTATATTTGCTCTAAATAGTTTAAATTATACTTTTAGAATTTCATCAAACCGAACCATAATAACTATTAAATATCTTACCAAAATGAAAGCTATGATCAATCCTAAAGTATGGCCTGAAGAAGGGGTTTCACGCGCACCCTATTGGATATATACCGATTCTGGTATCTATGCACGTGAACAAGAAAATATCTTTCGAGGAAAATCTTGGCACTATGTAGGCCTTGAAGCAGAAGTTCCGCAGCCTGGCAACTATAAAACCACTTATATTGGAGAGACTTCAGTGGTGCTGACTCGCACTAAGGATGGTGAAGTTCATGCTCTCATTAATCGTTGTGCTCATCGGGGCAATATGGTCTGCCGTGAAGCGTTTGGCTCAGCTAAAAGACTATATTGCGTCTATCACGCGTGGAGCTATCAACTCAATGGCGATTTAAGTAATGCAGCTTTTAGTCAAGGCCTCAACGGTCAGGGTGGTTTACCAAAAGATTTTGATAAAAAGAATCATGGATTACAAAAACTTCGCGTAGCTCGTTTTTGTGGCTTAGTATTTGCAACCTTTCAAGAAGATACTGAGGATTTTGAATCGTGGCTCGGGGATGTGGGATACGGAATCAAAAGATTACTCAATCGTCCGCTGAAAGTACTTGGTTACGATACCCAACGTATTCATTCGAATTGGAAAAATTACCATGAGAATCCAAGAGACTCATATCACGCCAACATTTTGCATACGTTTTATGGCACCTTTGGCCTTTCTAGGCAAACCCAAGAGTCTGGTATGGTGTTGGATAAAACAGGGCGTAATGTGTACTTTTATACAAAGGCAGGTACTGAGAAAAAAGATACCAATTACGATGCCACCAAAACCGAATTGCGTTCAGTGAATGATCAGCTCCGTCTTGAGGATTCAAGTATTCTTAAATGGACTGATGAAATCGGTGATGGTGTGAGCGTGCAAATTCTGTCGCTCTATCCTTCCTTTGTATTACATCAAATTGCAAATAGTTTAGCCACCCGCCAACTTCTTCCAAAAGGTCAAGGTCAATTAGATTTAGTCTGGACTTATTTTGGCTTTGAAGATGACTCTCCTGAAATGACAAAAACACGTTTATTGCAAACCAATTTAGCTGGATCCGCCGGTATGATTTCAGTTGAAGATGCCGCAGTGTGCGAGATGACCTATCGCGCCATTGCTGATGGTCAACACGGCGAATCATTTATTGAAATGGGTGGGACGGATCTCACCAGTGGTGGTTCACACAAACTCTCTGAGCGTGCCATTCGAAACTTTTGGCACAATTATCGTCAAGATATGGGGCTGTAATTGAATACTACACATTTCAAAAAAGCAGACCTTATTCAACCTGACGAATACTTCATTATTCAAGATTTGATATTTGAGTGGGCACGAGCGATTGATGAAAATCGTGTCGAAGACATTGCCAAACTGCTTGATAGTCAAGGGCGTTATACCGTTAAATCACGATTTAATCATGATCGTGATTTACCCTTGGCAGTGATTGATTGTCATAGTGCGGCCCAACTGCGTGACCGAATTCTGTCGATGCGTCTCGCCAATGTCTATGAGCCTCAGCACTATCGTCATATTATTTCGGGGATACAAGTCACGGGTCGTGAAGGTAAGATCATTCATACACGATCAAACTTCATGGTGGTTCGAACGATGGATCTTGATGGTGAAGTTAAAGTTGTTTTTACTGGTCAAGCACAAGATGTCATTGAACTTCATGAATCTGATGCAACATTTAAAGAACGTTTATTAGTTTTTGATTCCCGTGTGATAGAAACTCTCTTGGTTATTCCACTCTAAAACTTCATATGAAAAAAATAAATTTAACTCGTCGCGCAATCATTCAGTCATCAGCTTTATTACCAAGCCTTTGGTATGGACAATCTACTTTTGCGCAAAATGCATGGCCTAATAAACCTATACATATTCTTGTACCAAATCCGGCTGGGGGTACTGCGGATTTATTGCCAAGACTGATATCTCAAGAGCTAGCCAAAAAACTAGGGCAGTCTGTAATTATTGACAACAAGCCGGGTGCTGCCGGAAATATTGCTGCTGAAACTTTGTACAATGCAGAACCTGACGGTTATTTGATTATGTCAGCTCCTCCGCCTTCTTTGACAATTAATGTATCGCTTTACCCAAAGCTCAATTACATTCCCTCCAGTTTTGTACCGATATCAATCATTGCTTCTGTACCCAATGCTCTTATTGTTCATCCTTCACTTCCAGTTAACACTGTTAAAGAATTTATTGCATATGCTAAAGATCGTCCTGGGGAACTCACCTACGCATCACAAGGAAGTGGTTCCACTGCACATCTAACTGCAGAATTATTTCAACTGAAAACTGGCACCAAAATGTTACACGTTCCTTATAAAGGTGATGCACCAGCACTTACTGATTTGTTAGCAGGTCAAGTGAATGTGATGTTTGGTAATTTAGGCGCCACAAGTAACTACATTAAGGCTGGTAAATTAAAAATCATAGCCATGACTACCGCCAAGCGAGTTAAGTCATTCCCGAACGTTCCTCTCATTCAAGATGATGTTCCTGGTATGGTAGCTTCTACTTGGTTTGCGATGGTAGCTCCCCCGAGGACACCAACAGAAATTACTAAAAAGATTTCTAACTATGTTCGAGAAATATTAAATCAACCAGATATTATTGCTCGCATGGCTGATATGGGTGCTGAACCTGTAGGTAATACTCCTGAAGAAATGGCCAAATTTATGGCTGAGGATACTGCTCGCTGGAAAGATGTCATTATGGCAGCGAAGATTACAGTTTGATTCATCAGAAAATGCTTCTAAGTAACTGAACCCGAATAGTTTATTAATTCACATTTGATTAAAATGACATATAAAAAAATCCTCAAGTTTTGATTAAGTATGAAGTTAAAGAAATAGTTTTTAAAATATAAGTAGTAATTCATTGGGAGGGGAATGTTTTCCAGAAGGCATCCGTCATTAAAATGATTAGAAAAATTAGCTTACGTCACTTGCGTTCATTTTTAGCCGTTGCAAAAACGGGATCATTTACTTTAGCCTCAGCTAGATTATTTCAGACTCAATCTACATTAACCGCGACCATTCAACAATTTGAGGAAGAAATTGGGCTAAAGCTCTTTGAGCGCTCGACTAGAAGGGTTGAATTGACTGAGGATGCAATCAAGTTCCAACCTGTCGCTGAAAAAATTATTCGTGATTTTGATAATGCGCTTAATGACTTACAGGCTATTTCCAAAAGTCAGCAAGGCTTAATTCGAATTGCTGCGGCACCGTCTATGGCTGTGCATATTTTATCTCCAGCCCTACTTACATTTCGTCAACATTACCCTGAGGTTAATATTTCAATTCAAGATGCTGGCTCAGCAAAAATTGAGCGTGCGGTACTTGATGGTGAAGTTGATTTTGGATTAACGAGTCGTCTTCTTAACTATCCTGAGCTAGATTACCGCCCAGTACTTCATGATACCTTTGGTGTTGTTATGCCTCATGATCACGTCTTAGCTAAAATAAATCGCCCCTTAAAGTGGGCGGATCTAGCGAATCACTCTTACATAGGCCTCACTTCTGATACTGGGATTGGTGCCTTACTTGAAACTTATCCGGAAATATCTTTTGGACAAAACTCAGATCCTCATGATCGTGCTTCAAGTACTACTTCCTTGTATGCCATGTTAAGGTTAAGTGGCAAAATTTCTGTGCTGCCTTCTTTGGCAGCAAAAGCAGGTCCAATGCAGGAGTTTTTATTTGCAGAGTTAACAGAACCACTTATTCAACGTGAAATCTGCCTTATTACAAGACATTTGCGCTCATTTTCACCGAATACTCAACGAATTTTAGATGTTTTGATGGAAACCATTCGTAAATTGGATTAATCATTACGTTGACTGGATTATCAATATCTAATCTCTATTGAAGCACAGAGAGCCCACCCTTATTTATTAAAAAAAACGAATAATAGGCAAAAATTATTGATTTGTGCTGAATAAACAAAAATATTAGACTAAAAGTACTAAGGCAAAGTGAGTGTCTTAGTTATCGATATTTAAGGGCGAGCATGACAGATCAAATGAGAGTGGTTGCGATCCAGCAACATGGTGGTGTAGAGCAGATGAAGTTAGATCAATGGCCTAAACCTGAAGTCAAAGTAAATTATGCGATTGTTGAGGTTAAAGCCTGTGGGCTTAATTACATGGATGTATTTGTCCTTCATGGCATGCCAGATTTACCGACGAAGATGCCCCGTATTCCTGGCGGCGATGTGGTTGGAATAGTCCGTGAGGTTGGGGAAGGTGTTTCTAATGATTGGGTTGGCAAGAGAGTTGTCTTATTTCCAAGGTTTCCTGAAGGTGGTGTACTAGGGGAGAACGGCAATGGTGGCCTATGTGAATTTATCTGCGTAGATCAACGTCAATTAATTGAAATCCCTGATGGTGTAAGTGATGTTGAAGCGGCAGCTTTACCAATTGCTTATGGCACTTCTCACCGCATGTTATTTACACGTGGACGTTTAAAAGCAGGCGAGAAAGTACTGATCCTTGGAGCAAGTGGTGGTGTTGGTGTGTCTTGCTTGCAGTTTGCAAAGATGGCAGGGTGTGAAGTTTATGCGTGTACAAGTAGTGAAGAAAAAAGTCAAAAATTAAAAGAGCTGGGCGCTGATCACGTAATTAATTATTCTAGCGAGCCAGATTTTTCCAAAGCCGTATGGGCTGCAACGGGTAAAAAAGGTGTAGATGTCGCAATTAATTTTACTGGTGGAGATACATGGATACCTACTCAACGAAGCATGGCAGTAAATGGCAGAATTATTACTTGTGGTTCAACAGTAGATCATCTGTGTACAGTTGATATTCGTTTTTTATGGTTTAGAGAGATGGAAATCATTGGTTCTAGAGCTTATGTGCCTGATGATATTCGTGCGTGTCTTCAATTTGCTGCAGATAAAAAAATACATCCAGTTATTGATCAAGTGTTTCCACTAGCTCAGGCAGCAGAAGGTTTAAGTCTTTTAGAAGAGCGTCGTGTATTTGGCAAAGTGATTATTGAGATATGAGCACAGTGATACAAAATTTAGGTTGTATAGCTTCTGAATATCGAGATAAAACTTATCCGGTCATTATTGATTTAACTAATCCAGAAAAAAAACGAGAAATTACTTATCAGGACTATCACGCTTCTTGTGATGCAGTGGCAAAAGGATTATTGAAGTTAGGACTAAAAGAGGGTACTCGAATTGGAATCCTGTCGGGAAATCGAGCAGAATTTTTAGAAATATTTTATGGATCTATGCGTGCTGGAGTCGTGCCTGTTCTTTTAAACATTCTTCAAACACAAGATAATTTAGATTGGATGGTTAAAAACTCTGATGTACAACTGATATTTTGTGAATCGGTTACAAGGGATAAATGTCCTGCCAATATTCAACTTATTGAAATTGATGATAACGGTCCAACTGGATATGAAGCTTTTAAAGATTATGGTGAATTTACCGCTGTAACTCCAACATTTAGCCAAGAAGCTTTTCAGGCTTACACTTCTGGATCAACAGGTCGCCCTAAAGGAGTTAGTTTATCTCATCGAGCACATGTTTTTGTTGCTGAAACGATTTCACGTGATCGCAACTTTTGCCCTGATGACCGTATGATTGTGGCTGCACCTTTGTACCATAAGCACGCAATGAATTCTATTAAATGCGTTCTAGTTGGTGGTTCAACCGTAATTTTAATGCGCAAATTTGATGCAAAAAAATATGTTGAGTACATTTCAGAATATCGTTCAACGGTAGTTTCCGGTGTGCCGACTATGTTTGCCATGATGATGCAGCAACAAGAATTGTTAGAGGGTAATGATTATAGTTTTGTGCGACTTGCAACTTTAGGTGGGGCACCAGCATCCGATGTACTGATAGATCAGGTTGCACTAAAGTTCCCCAAAGCTGAAATTGTTAAAATTTATGGCATCACCGAAGCTAGTTCTGCCTTATTTGGCTCTAATCATAAAAGTAATTTGATACGTCCAAGGCATTCAATTGGTTGGCCAATTGCAGATAACGAATTTAAGTTTGTTGGCGGAGAAAATGAGAGTCAAGGAGTTTTGTATGTTAGAAGTCCTGGCATGATGAATGGGTATGTGAATAATTCTGATGAGACTCATAAAAAATTACAAGACGGTTGGTACAACACTGGAGATATTCTTCGAAAGGATGAGGCTGGTTGGTATTTCTTCGTGGGTCGCTCTGACGATATGTTTGTTTCTAGTGGACATAATATTTATCCATTAGAGGTTGAGTTGATGCTGGAGCGTCATCCTGAAATTGCTCAAGCTGTCGTTGTTCCTGTTCCTGATGAAATTAAGTATCGCTTACCAGTTGTCTTTGTTGTTCTTAATAAAGACTCCAAACTCACTGAAGAGGATATTAAAGCGCATGCGCTGAAAAGTGCTCCGCCATATCAATATCCACGTCGAGTATTTTTTGTTGACGCACTCCCCCTCAACACCATTGGTAAGATCGATCGCAAGACTTTAGAGGTTAGAGGGATTGATATGTATAACGCTGGTCAAGTAAACGTTTCAGAAACTACACCTACTAAAAAATAATGATGGAGCTTTCATGAGTATTGAGCAAGTTCAGGGAGTTATTGATAAAGGGCCCTATTTAAGTTGGTTAGGTCTGAAAGTATTGAGTATTGATAAAGAGACGATTGAAGTCCGTGCGACTTGGCGAGAAGAATGGGTAGCAAATCTTAAATTAATGCAGACTCAAGGAGGGATATTAGCCGCTTTAATTGATTTTGCAGCAGATTTTGTATTGTTTGAAACGGTTGGAAAACCTGTTCCAACGATTGATTTACGGGTTGACTATCACCGTATGGCAAAGCCTGGAGATTTAATCGTGAAGGCAAAAGTAATTAAATTGGGTAAGCAGTTTTCTGTGTGTGAAGCTTACATCTATGATTTAGAAAATAAATTAATTGCTAGTGGTCGAGGAACCTATGTAATGCCTCTTCCTGAAGAAAATACAAAGCCTTCTTGATCCAACACTATTGAAAAATGAAATGATTTAAAGAACTCATGACTATCGAAAAATCCTCTAAAACTCAAGCAGAAACTTGGTATGAAATCGTACTGCGCGTTCTGAAGAGTAATGACGTATCTTTAATTACGTATGTTCCAGATAAAGTATTAGCCCCATTAATAAAAGTATTACATGCTGACCCATACTTTACGGTAATTGCCCCAGCGCGCGAAGAGGAGGCAATTGGAATTATTACTGGAAGTTATATGGCAGGATTGCGAGGTATTACTTTAATGCAAACAAGTGGGTTTGCTACTTTAGCTAATGTTCTTGCCTCTTTAGCAGTTCCATTTCAGATCCCAGTGTTAATGATGATTTCAGAGCGAGGAACTTTAGGGGAGTTTCAGGTTGGTCAGGCAATTGTTTGTAGAACGATGCGTCCTGTTCTGAATACGTTAGGAATTGAAAATTATGCAATTGAAAGACTTCATGATGTGGAATTTATTGTTGACAATATGATTAAGCAAGCTTTTGCTACACAGGCGCCAGCGGCAATGATTTTGTCACCTCTTTTAACTAAACGATCTGCGCAAAACTGAATATGACTAATTTAACTCGACAATCTAATTCACGCGAAAACGCTCTAGTCATGAATCGGTTTGATTTAACGAAGAGACTTGTTTCAAAATTGCTTGCCAAAGAAGCTGTGATTGGTGGTATTGGTAATAATAATTTTGATCTTTGGGCGAATGGTCAACGACCTGAAAATTTCTATATGTTAGGTAGCATGGGCTTGACTATTCCGATTGCCTTTGGTGTTGCCTTAGCTCAACCTGAGCGCAGAGTCTTTGCTTTAGAAGGAGATGGTTCCCTTTTAATGCAGTTGGGAGCATTGGGAACCGTTGCAAGATCTTCCCTCAAAAATCTCACAATGATTATTTTTGATAATGGCATGTATCAAATTACGGGAAAGCAAGCAACCTTAACTAATTCGTGTGTTGATTTAGTTAGTATTGCACAAGGCTCTGGCATCACTCAAAGCTGTTGGGTCAAAGATGAGGCACACTTTGAGAAATTAATTGATAAGGCTTTGACTGAAGATGGACCGCATTTTATAGCAACGCGAATTGATGATAAAACCCCAGTTGCTTCTACAGATCGTGACCCTGTAAAGATTCGTTTAGGTTTTATGCAAGCTTTATCTTTAAACCAATAAGAGGAACTTGTATGTCTCAACTTTTTATCAAAGGTCACTGGGTTGATGGTGAATCAGTACAAGTATTAAAAGATAAATATAGTGAAAAAGAGTATGGCCAAATGGCCATTGCGTCTGTTCTTCAAGTCACAGAAGCAGTTGATGGGGCATTGCAGGGTTTTGAATCTTCTCATTTAAGCCCCTATGATCGTTATCAGATCCTCATGCAAGCTTCACGATTAACAAAAGAACGAATCAGCATGTTATCGGAACTGATGAAAAATGAAGCGGGGTTTACCTTGCCAGATGCTGAAAATGAAGTTCGACGTTGTGTGCAAACCCTTGAATTATCTGCTGAAGCTGCAAAACATCTCAATGGAGAGTTAATTCCAATGGAGGTCGCTTCTGGAATGAAAAACCGGATGGGATACACATTAAGAATGCCACGTGGCGTGATTTGTGCAATTACGCCTTTTAATTCGCCACTCAATACTGTTGCGCATAAAGTAGGACCTGCATTGGCAGGTGGAAATGCAGTAATTTTAAAGCCTTCAGAAATCACACCATTAACTTCTGTAGAACTTTTCAAAATATTAATTGATGCAGGTTTACCATCTTCATTGTTAGCTTTGGTGAATGGTTCAGGGGAAACGATTGGACGACAATTATTACTTGATCAAAGAATTGCTTATTATGCATTCACGGGAAGTACGCGTGTTGGACTAGAGATTCAAAAAGCGGCTGGGTTACGAGGTCTCCAACTAGAACTTGGCAGTATTGCTAGTACGATTGTTTGTCACGATGCAGATATTGACATGGCAATCCCTAAAATTATTAATGCTGGTTTCCGTAAAGCAGGACAGGTTTGTACGTCAGTGCAAAAATTATTAATTGATCGCCGTATTTCAGCAACATTTATACCAAAATTGATTGCTGCAGCAAAATTAGCTAAAGCGGGAGATCCAGCTGATCCAGCAACCATGATTGGTCCTATGATAAGTCATGCTCATGCGATGAGAGCGATGTCATTTGTCAATGAAGCAATTGAATCTGGTGCTCAACTACTCACAGGTGGAAACTGTGTAGGTAATGTGATGGAACCCACAATTCTAATTAATGTTAAAGATCAAATGCGTGTTTATTGCGAGGAGATATTTGCTCCTGTGATTAGTATTTTAGAGTTTGATGATATCGATGAAGCTGTCATGCGTGCTAATGATAGTCCGTTTGGCTTGGCTGTAGGTTTATTCACAAGTAACCTTTCTACTGCTTTTCAGACTGCTAGAAAGTTAAGGTTTGGTGGTATTCATATTAATGAAGCTTCTAGTGCCCGTGCAGATGTCATGCCATTTGGAGGTGTAAAAAATAGTGGCTTTGGACGTGAAGGACCTGCCTACGCTACTCGTGAAATGACTGAAGAGCGTTTAATTACGATTGCGTATTGATATACAGAAACTATGTAATGTACAAAATTAAAAAATCAAACATAAGCTCATGAACAAATCTTCTAATACTCCCCATCAATTACGTATTGCTGTCGATATCGGTGGAACATTTACGGATGGAGTTGCAACTTTGTCGTCCAACGGTCTTATTTGGGTTGGAAAAACTCCAACAACACCAAGTGACCCTGGAGAAGCTGTTTCAAAGCTAATCCTGAATTTGCTAGAGCAAGTAGGCCGGTCATTAAATTCTGAGACGCCTCAATTATCTGAAATAGTTCACGGTACAACCTTAATTACCAATACATTAATAGAGCGTAAAGGAACTAAAACCGCACTGGTCACAACTACCGGTATGGGCGACATACTAGAAATTGGACGAGAGTGGCGTTACGATATTTACGATTTAGATATCGAGTTACCTCAAGCTTTAGTTGATTCCAATTGTTATGTTGAAGTAAAGGAGCGCTTGAACTCATTAGGGCAAGTCATTGAGCCTTTGTCAGCATTAGAAATAGAAAGAGTTTCAAAAGAATTAAAAAAGACGCAAGTAGACTCGATTGCAGTATCTTTTTTACATTCGTACATGAATGATGTTCATGAAAAGCAGATGGGCCAATTCTTACAAAAGGCTTTTCCGGGAATTGCAATTTCCTTGTCCTCTGACGTAGCTTCAGAAATCAAGGAATATGAGCGTACTTCAACTGTGGTCGCTAGTGCGTATGTAAAACCCATCGTGGCATCTTATCTCGAAGAGCTTGAAGACCGAATTCAGAAAATACAAAAAGATGTTCCTCTAAGAGTCATGGTTTCTAGTGGAGGTTTTACTTCAGCAAAAGCTGCTGCTCAGACGCCTATTTTATTGTTAGAGTCTGGCCCAGCGGCCGGAGTCCTTTCTGCACTGAATACTGCCCGTCAAAATGGCGTACAACACGTATTAGCTTTTGATATGGGTGGAACAACCGCAAAAGCCTGTGTTGCCGTAGATGGGCAAGCTCCTATAGCGCATTTTTTTGAGTGTGCTCGTGTACAGCGATTTAAACGTGGTTCAGGTTTGCCGATTTTAATTCCAAGTATAGAACTGATTGAAATTGGTGCAGGTGGAGGATCGATCGCTTATGTCAACCGATTAGGTCTTTTAAATGTCGGTCCAGAATCTTCCGGATCTGTTCCAGGTCCAGTATGTTATGACCAAGGGGGAAAAAACATCACGGTGACTGACGCGGATTTAATTTTGGGTTATCTTAGCGCTGATAATTTTTTAGGCGGTGAGATGAACTTAAATATTCGCCAAGCAGAAGTTGAAATGACTCAGTTAGCAGATCAATTAGAGGTCACTATGACCGATGCTGCTTGGGGTATTTACAATATGGTTAATGAAAATATGGCAAGTGCCGCTCGTATCCATATTGCGGAAAATGGCTACGATCCTAGAGACTTTTCCATGGTGGCAACCGGAGGCGCAGGCCCCGTGCATGCTGTTGAAGTAGCTAGAAATCTTCGTATACCAAGAGTATTGATTCCAATTGCAGCAGGTGCAGGTTCATGCTTAGGCATGTTAGCAGCCCCAGCTCGTGCAGATCGCGCTTGGTCAAATCCTCAATTACTTGCTAATTGTGATTGGTCAGTCATTGAGCAAACTTTAACGACTCTCAGAATGGATGCTGAGAAAGAATTAGAAATGGCCAATGCTGAAAACATACATTGGCAAATCGGACTTGAAATGCGCTATTACGGACAAGGTGCAGATATATCTATTGCGATTGATTGGCAATCGTTAACCCCTGAAACGGGAAAAATTATCCTGAGTTTATTCGAAGATCAATATCAAAAACTATATGGTCGGTTAGTGCCCAATGCTAATCCACAGATCATTACATGGCGATTGACAGGAAGTGAAAAAGTTGTGGGTCATCATTTTGAATGGGGTGACAATCGGACACGGGTTTCTAGTCAAGAATTAAAAACGAGAACTATTTATCTACCCCTTAAAAAAGCTTATGGTTTGGTAAATGTCTATGACCGTTATTCATTAAAAGCAGGACAAAGCATTCATGGACCGTTGATTTTGGAAGAGCGTGAATCTACGATTGTGGTACCTGTAGCATCAGAAGTCACGATTCTTTCGGATTTAACAGTCTCGATCGTCATTAAGGAGTTTGAATAAATGAATCGATTAATTGAACAGAACTCCCCTAAAGATATCCAACAAGCGCAACATTTAAGTTCAATTGAGCTTGAAATCCTATGGAAGAGATTAATTAGCGTTGTCGATGAGGCGTCAGCTGCCTTTGTGCGAACGTGTTTTTCTACCTTGGTCCGAGATGGTAACGATTTTGCGATTGTATTGACTGACGTGGAAGGTCGCTCTTTGGCGCAATCGACGATGAGTTTGCCTGGATTCATTGGTTGTTTACCGGCAACGGTCCGGCATTTTCTAGATAAGTATCCACCAGAGACAATGGTTTCTGGAGATGTTTTTATAACGAATGATCCATGGAAGGGTTCTGGTCATATTCATGATGTAACAACGGTTAGACCTATATTTCATGAAGAAAAGTTAGTTGCTTTCGCCGCAGTTGTTTCACACCTTCCGGATATTGGTGGGAAATTACGTAGTAATAGTTCTCGGGAGATCTATGAAGAGGGACTTCAGATCCCAATGATGAAGCTGCTTAATGCGGGAGAGCCAAATTTGGTTCTGATTGAAATGATTACTCAAAATATTCGAGTACCTGATCAAGGTATGGGAGATATTTGGGCACAAGTATCTGCTTGTAAAATGATGTCCCAACGATTGCAGGATTTATTGCAGGTCGTTGATTTAAAAATTCTTGGTGCAGAATTGCGAAAGCGTTCTGAAAAAGCAATGCGAGATGCCATTCGAAAAATACCAGATGGTATTTATCGTTCCACCGTTCAACATGATGGATTTGAAGAACCCCTCATTATTCAATGTCAATTAGATGTGCAAGGTGACAGCATCCATATTGACTTCACTGGATCTAGTCCACAGATTGCACGTGCAGTGAATGTTGTTCCAATTTATACATTTGCTTACACGGTATACGGATTGAAAGCTTTGTTGTGTGCAGATATTCCAAACAACGAAGGCTGTTTTATGCCATTTACTTCTTCAGCGCCACTAGGCTCATTATTTAATCCCACTTATCCTGCTGCATCTGGCGGTCGGAGTGCAATTGGGCATTTACTTCCAGCGGCTGTTTTTAAAGCCCTAGCTGAAGTATTGCCGGATAAAGTTTGGGCAGGCGGGTCTCCAAATTCTTCTATGACCATGTCTGGTGAGTGGCAAGGCAAGAGATTTGCAGTCGTTAATTTTTTAAATGCTGGTCAAGGAGCAACCGCTTGTAGAGCTGGTTTTTCCGCAATGTCATTCCCTGGTAATTTAGGAAATACTCCCGTAGAGGTCATGGAAAGTTCTGCACCAATTAGAGTATTGCGAAGAGAAATACGTCGTAATAGTGGTGGTCGAGGAATACATAATGGTGGTGATGGAATTAGTTTTGAATTTGAACTTTTGAAGGAAGCTAGAGGTGTTACTGCTTCATTTTTAATGACGCAACTTAAATCTGTTCCGTCTGGACTTGCTGGAGGCGGCGGAGGATTACAAGGACGTTTATTAATTAATGGCGTTGATGTTGATCCTACAGAACCAAAAACATTACAACCTGGAGATTTGGTCTTAATGGAAACGGCGGGTGGTGGAGCATACGGTATTTGATGGAAATAGAAATCATTTTGCACTGAGTAATTTTTAAATAATTAAACGTTAAGGAAATTTAAAGATGGGCGATTTTATCCGGATTGATCAAAATGCAAGGCGCAGTAGAGCATTGATTCACAATGGTATTGTTTATATTTCAGGGCAAGTTCCTGATGACAGAAGTACAACCATTGAAGATCAAACACGCCAGGTTTTAGAAAAAATTCATCTTTTGCTTGAGGAGGCGGGAACTAATAAATCACGCTTAATATCAGCTCAAATTTGGTTAAAGTCGATGGATGATTTTGCTGCAATGAATCGAGTGTGGGATGCTTGGGTGATACCGAATGAAACTCCAACAAGGTGTTGTGGAAAAGTTGAACTTAATGATCCAAAATGCCTAATTGAAATAACAGCGATGGCAGCAATTTAGTTAAATTTGAATTGATAAATGGGAGAAATAAATGTTTAACTTAAAAAGGTTTATAAAGTTTCCAGTAATCTTTATTTGTATAAGTTTTAATGTATTTGCACAAAGTGAATATCCGTCAAAGCCCATTAAATTAATAGTACCTTACGCTACCGGAGGTGTATCCGATACGATAGGTAGAGTGCTTGCCCAAAGTTTAGGCAATGTTCTTAAGCAAGCTGTGATCGTCGAAAATAGAGGTGGGGCAGGTGGCACAATTGGAGCAGCTGTGGTGGCCAAAGCTGCTGCTGACGGTTACACTCTTTTATTGACAAGTCCACCAATGATTTCTGTAGCTCCCGTATTGTTAAAAGACTTAACTTATCAGAATGAAGATGACTTTACGGCTATTGGGACCATTATCGTCACCCCGAATATACTGGTGGTGAATAATAATTTACCTGTAAAAACTTTTGAGGATTTGGTAGCTTATGGTAAAGGATCTGGAAAAAATAATTTAAGTTTTGCATCTGCCGGTCCTGGAAGTACAGGCCATTTATCTGGGCAAATTTTATTGAATGCTACTGGGCTAAATATGGTGCACGTACCCTATAAGTCATCAGGGCAGGCTTTTCCAGATGTTATTTCGGGACAAGTATCTATGGTATTTGATTCTTTACCATCTACAATTGGATTTATTCGAGGAGGTTTAGTTCGACCACTACTCGTGATGTCTGAAAAAAGAACGCCCTCATTGCCGGACGTTAAAACAGCTAAGGAAGTAGGATTTCCATCTGCAACTATGAATTTTTGGATGGGAATTGAAGCGCCAGCAAAATTACCTAAAGAAATTGTATATAGACTAAATCTAGCTTTAAAAGAGGCTATGAATACTCCTGAAATGCGTAAACAAATTGAAACCCTTGGTGCTGAGATTTATTTGACATCTCCTGATGAATTTAAGGCTTTACGCCATGCTGATATTGAAAAGTATGGCAAATTAGTGAAAGAGATGGGCTTGAAGCCTTTATAAAGAATCATTGCAGTCTTGAGAGTTGTTTTCGAGTAAAGAAAAATTTCTGTGTTTAACAGAAGTCAATGAATAATCTTGTGAAGGATAGTTAAATTGGATAAACCAGGCAAGGGTGTTGGAGCGCGAGTATTAAGAAAAGAGGATTTTCGTCATCTTCACGGTAAGGGTCAATTCGTTTCTGATATTGAGATTCCAGGGATTATTGAAGTTGCTTTTGTCCGAAGTTCGTACGCGCATGGAATCATTAAGAGTCTGCAAGTTCCGGAGGAGTTTAAAGACCAGGTTTTTCAGGCAAGTGACTTTCCTAATGTAAAACCAATTATTGCAGTGCCTAAGGTTGAAGGTTTTAAATACTCTGAGCACCCAGCATTAGCATCGGAGCGTGTTCGATTTGCGGGTGAGGCAATTGCAATGGCCATCGGCGCCAATCGGTCTATCGCTGAAGATATAGCAGATTCTGTCTATGTAGATATTGAAGAATTACCAGCTGTAGTCGATTTGTTAAAGGCAACCCATACTGACTCGCCTTTGATTCGTGAAGAATGGGGTGACAATATTTATGTTTCTAAACATAGTCAATATGGAGATATAGAGACTGCAAAGCAACATGCAACTGTCACGGTTCAGAGAAGTTTTAAAATGAATCGACAGTCAGCTGCCCCTTTAGAGGGGCGTGCTATTTTGGCTATGTGGGATCATCGTTTAAATGAGTTAGTTGTCTATATCGGATCTCAATCTCCGCACCAAACTCGTGTTGGGATGGCTCAGGCTTTAGGGATTGATGAAAACCAATTACACTTAATTACGCCGGATATGGGAGGTGCTTTTGGTGCTAAAAGAGTTTTGTATCCTGAGGAGCTAATGGTTGTTGCTTTGGCATTAAAACTTAAAAAACCTGTTCGGTGGATTGATGATAAGCGAGAGCATTTAATGACTGCGATTCATTGCCGAGAGCATCATCATAAAGTGACCGCATACGCTGATTCTCAAGGAAAAATACTAGGGCTAGATGTCGATATACATGTTGATGCCGGTGCTTACTCACATTGGCCTAATGGCCCTTTTATGGAAACTGGTATGGCTTCTAGAAATATTCCAGGACCTTATGTCGTTCCAAACTATCGCGTCAAAACATATACAGTAGCTACCAATAAATCACCCATTGGCGCATACCGAGGGGTTGCAAGACCCGCAGCGTGCTTTACGATTGAAAGAATTATTGATGAAATTGCTCATGCCGTTGGACGTGAACCTTATCTGGTTCGAATGGAAAATATGGTACCTGTAGAAGCGATGCCATATCGAAACATTACCAGCTTATTATTTGATAGTGGTAATTATGCAGAATCGGTACGTCGAGCAGCAGCATTAATTGAATTTCATCAGATTCGATTACGTCAACAAAAAAGTGAATCTGACGGCCGATTAATTGGTGTCGGGTTTGCTTCTTTTACGGAGCAGACAGCCCATGGCTGCGGGGAATGGGTTTCTCGCGGAGTACCTGTTATTCCAGGATATGAAACTGCATCTGCACGGATGATGACGGATGGCTCATTGATTATTTCAGTGGGAATTGTTTCACATGGACAAGGAATGGAAACCTCCCTTGCCCAGGTTGCTTGTGAAGAGCTAGGGATTGATCCAATCCATGTAAGCATTCGTCATGGAGATACACAAACAAGTGCGTTTGGTATGGGAACATTTGCCTCAAGAAGTATGGTCATGGCGGGTGGTGCTGTTGCGAAAGCCTGCCGACTCCTAAAAAATAAGATTGCAGTCATTGCAGCGCATTTACTGAGTTGTCAATTAGAGGATTTACGTTTTGAAGATGATTTAATTCATGGTCCTTCAAGTTCTATCGCGTTAAAAGAAGTTGCTCGAATAGCGCATTTAAGGCAGGAGGCTCTACCAAAAGGTGTAGATCCTTTACTAGAGGTTCTTGTTACTTATGAACCTAATATTGATACTGGAGTATTTACCTATGCAACACAGGTAGCCGTTGTAGCCGTTGATGTTGATACTGGGAAAGTTGATATTTTAGATTATGCAATTGTTGAAGATTGTGGCACGGTAGTAAATCCTTTAATTGTTGACGGACAAATTATTGGCGGTATTGCTCAAGGTATAGGAACAGCTCTTTATGAAGAGATTCCATATAATGAAACTGGTCAACCCTTAGCAACTACCTTGGCAGATTATTTAATCCCAGGAGCAACAGAAATACCGGCCATAAAAATAGGTCATATGGTTACACCATCAGAGCATACCGAATATGGCATGAAGGGCATGGGTGAAGGTGGGGCTATTGCACCACCAGCTGCGATTGCAAATGCTATTCGAGACGCCCTTAAATCGATTGGCGCTGAATTGAATGAAACACCAATGACTCCTCCAAGAGTTTATGCAGCCATTGTGCAGGCGAGAGAAAAGTTGGCTAAACAGTCTGAGGTGATTTTATGAAATCAGGAAAGGTCAACTATCACAGCGTGCAAAGTATTGATGAAGCTATCGCTTTGAATCAAACTCACGAAGGAAATGCAAAGTACATGGCAGGCGGACAATCCCTGATGCCAATGATGTGTCTACGATTAGTATTTAGTGAAGAGGTCATTGACGTTTCCAAAATACCTGATTTAAACAGATTATTTTCTATCAAAGGCCGTTTCTTTATCGGTGCCGCTGTGACGCATGCGATGATTGAAGATGGCAAAGTTGAAGATATAACCAAAGGTTACCTTCAATACGTTGCGCAAGGTATTGCGTATCGTGGTATTCGAAATAAAGGGACCATTGGGGGAAGTATCGTCAATGCCGACCCAGCCGCAGATTGGCCGACAGCACTTCTTGCACTTGGTGCGACGGTAATTATTAAAAATCATACCAATGAGATAGAAACTCCTATGGGGGAATTTCAGTGTGGGTTGATGCAAACGAGTTTAAAAGAGTCTGATTTGGTTAAAGGGGTTTTAGTACCAGAGCTTTCAAATGAAGCCAAGTGGTCTTATGTTAAGTTTTGTCATAAGGTTGGAGAGTTTGCGCATTCTATTGCGGCGATTGTTATTGATCCAAAGTTGGGACTTTTCAATGCAGCTTTAGGCGCTGCAGGAGATAAGCCAGTTTTATTGCCTCGATTATCTAAATATCTTATGTCTGCAAATATTAAAAATACTGATTTAGATAAAGAGTTGAATAACTTATTAGAAAGCGACCTTCTTGAAAATACGTATCATTTGCCATCGTCTTATGAATTTAATCTACATCGATCAATTATTAAAAAAGCAGTTATGGAGGCTTTAAAAAAATGAGTTCAATTTCACTTCATGTCAATGATCAAGTTCTTCAAACAGAAATTGATGATCGATTGACGCTAGCTGATCTTCTTCGTAATAACCTTAATCTTACCGGTACTCATTTGGCTTGTGAGTTAGGGGTTTGTGGGTCCTGTACGGTTTTAGTCAATGGTGAGCCAATACGTTCATGCATTACTTTAGCGGCTTCAGTATCTGGCATGTCCGTGCAAACGATTGAAGGTTTTGAAGATGATGGCAAGATGAAAGTGATTCGAGAGTGTTTTTCTGAAGCACATGGTTTGCAATGTGGATTTTGTACGCCAGGAATGCTCATCACTGTCAGAGATATGATTGTGCGTCAAAAATGTAACACAGAGAGCGAAATACGTAATGAGTTGTCTGGAAACCTATGCCGGTGCACAGGATATTCAGGAATTGTAAAAGCTACCCAGTTAGCTAATCAGAGACTTAATAATCCTGAGATTTAAAATGAGGTTAAGACAGCCTTGTCACTAATGAGATTTTTATACTCGAGGGAAGCTTTTAAGAGATCTAGTTTCTTTATTAATGGCTCTACCTCTGATCTTGCGGCTGAAAAATTGGATCTCTACCAAAGTTTTTCGGTAACTAAATCCCATTGCCTTGAATCAATCTTATGAGTACCATAACAACGGCAATGACCAACAAAATATGTATAAATCCACCCAAAGTATTTGATGACACTAAGCCAAGCACCCAAAGAATGAGTAGTACGACAGCAATGTTAACTAGCATATCAATTTCCTTTTTTGTGGTTATTCGTTAAGTACTATTCTTTCTGAAACTTCAGAGCTACTTTAGTTGAAACTTCTTTGCGAAGGCTCAACCTTATAGAAATGAGTATCAGGTACTAATAACTATAAGATTTATATGCATCAGCAAATGTCTGATAGCCAACATAGTTAAAAAAAATTTCATAAGTTTGATAGCGAACAGAATGTAGAAATTTTTTAACTTAAACTCAAAATGATCTTAAAAAATTAATAGCTATTTCGGTAGTCAACTTTTAACATGAAAGAATTAAATGAGCCTAAATAAGAAATTTTTCACTTTATTTTTTTCGGGTCTTTTAATCTTACTATCGGCTAACGCCACCTCAGCTGATAATGAAAGCACCGGCCAATATATTGATGATGTCGTCATTACAACTAAAGTTAAAGCCGCTATCCTAGCCGAATCCACATTAAATTCATTTGAAATCACAGTGAAAACTTTTCAAGGGGCCGTTCAACTTAGTGGCTTTGTGAGTAGTATTGCGCAAACGGAAAAAGCTGTTGAGATAGCTAAAGGTACTCCTGGCGTGACCTCAGTTAAGAACGATATGCGGGTTAAAGGTACTAACAACCCATTTTATAAATAAATTAGCATTTTAAGTTTCGTTGTTTAACGTTTGATAAGGGGATTACCATGAATAAAGATCAAGTTAAAGGCCGTGTAGAAGAAGTTGTAGGCAAGGTAAAGGAAGTAGCGGGACAAGTAGTGGGTAATAAGTCGCTTGAAGCAGAAGGTAATATCCAGAAAAATGTAGGAAAAGTTCAGGCTGGCTTAGGTGATGTGAAATCTGATGTAAAGAGCAAACTATAGTTCTTTGTAACCGATGAAACAATCATAAATGATGTAATAAACGCCTTCGGGCGTTTTTTTACAAGTTATTCTGCTAAGTCAAATGATGAGGCAAAAATCATTTATCCCTCAAGCCAATGATATTTGCCTTTTAGTTAAGTAATGGTCTTTAAAGTTGTGATGTCAGCCAATGTAGCTTGATCGACTGCGAGTCTAATTCCTAATGAGCCAGATTCACCAAGAATGGGTGATTTTCTGAGAGCGATTTCCATTGAGTTAATTTCAGAGTATTTTGCGCAAGCCTCAACTATCCGAGTGATCAGCCTTTCTTGGGTTTCATAGTGACAGTCACCAGCCAAACGGCCAATCTCAACTACTAATGGATCGTAATCAAAAACATATTCCATGGTATCTGTGGCAATTAAAACCAGCTTTGAATCAATCCAAAGAGTTAAATCCAAGAGATGCTGCCTAGGTATGGTGTCCCCTAAACCATAGGTTCCAATTTGAGTCTGAAGCTGAAGATCTTTTAGTTCAATACAAGAAGTAATCATAAGATGAGAGTCGTAAAATAGTATTGAGAGTTTTAGAATAATGGATTTTTATCATGAGGGATAATTTTTCTAAACGTTAAATTAATCCGAAGCCCTATCGTTTTTTTAGTTTTTAATAAGCTGTGTTGCCAAAACTCTTGGGTTGGTGGGTACATGATTAAAGCACTTCCATTTTCTAAAAAAATTGAGAAACTACCTTTATCTTCTTTATTTTTAAAGGCAAACTTACGGGTAGCACCAAGGCTCAATGAAGCAATTGGAGCATTGGCATCAAGCTCTTTTTCGTCATCACTATGCCACCCCATCCCATCATTGCCGTCATGATAGAGATTGAGAAGGCAAGAATTAAATTCAGAGGCAGAAATTTTCTCTAATCTTTCCTTAATTAAAAGTAAATCCGCAGTCCATGCTTGCGGATTTTTTTGTACTCCAGAGTAAGTGTATGGGCAATTTGGATCTCCGACCCAAGCTACCTTTCGACGGGTTGTTATCCGTTTGCCGAACATCATTAATTGATCCGAACTCCAGAGAAGTGATTCTTGTAGTACGTTTAATAAATTAGATGAGCTAGCTTCATCAAAAACCTCCGGATAGTAATATACAGATCCATTTTTTGGTAATAAATTGAGTAAGCAATCTTTTGAGAAGGGTTCAAATAAGAGACTTTGTGTCATGAATAAATGTGTATTAATCAATGCATATAGGGTAGAAGCTCTAGGATAGACTAAATTTGTAGTTTGCGACTCCCGTCACTTGATGAGCTGCGATAGATCAACTATCCAATATCTCTTTTAGCACCTTGCGTAAAAGATGATGATAAAGATCAATAGTGGTACGGAAAATTTGAAGATGTCAGCCCATTGTTTTAATTATTGGAGGATACTTGTATCTAATGAATAAAATTTTTACCTAAGGACTTATGATTGAATTGCAAATTTGGGGCGACTTTGAGTGCCCATTTTCTTACCTTCAAACGATTGTTTTAATGAAGTTAAAAGAAAAATATCAAGAAAAGTTACTTATTTGCTGGAAATCAGTCGAGATGAACACGCGTGAAAACTTTACGACTCCCTCGGAGGATTATCTAAATAATTTGGAGATTGCCTCTAACGAGTTGATTGCAAAGGAACATCACCTAAATTTTTTAAAGCCTAAAATACTTCCCAATATCAGACTTGCCCAGGAGAGTATTTATTATGCAGATACGCAAGATCTTTCCCTAGAAATGGCAAATGCCATATTTAATGCATTTTTTAATCTCAGAATCGATATCAGTGATCAAGATGAACTTATTAGAATAGCTAAAAGTATTGGTTTAGATAGTGCAGAATTAAACGAAGTACTTGATGATGCAATCTATACTAAACAAGTTCTTCTTGATGAGAAAGAGTTTAAAGTTTTAGGTTTTCATGCAATTCCGGCAATGACAATCGGCGAGAGAAATTTTTCACCAAGAAGTTTCATGCCTGTTGTTGGATATAAAACTTACATAGAACTAGACCAAATTATTTCTAAAATCTAAATAGCCACGTCTTTCAAACATAAAAAAAGGCGCTTATGCGCCCCAATTGCTTAATAAAATAATTGCTTACAAGATTTTTTTAAAAATCCACCCTTCAAGAATTATGTACTGAATAAGGCTT
Organism: Polynucleobacter sp. SHI8; assembly: GCF_027944005.1. NCBI lineage: Bacteria > Pseudomonadati > Pseudomonadota > Betaproteobacteria > Burkholderiales > Burkholderiaceae > Polynucleobacter > Polynucleobacter sp. SHI8. The sequence continues at coordinate 501,204 of NZ_AP027204.1, forward strand.
ATGGCACACACCAACTTTATTTAGTTATGCAAACGAAATTCTAGATCGCCAGCTTTGAAAAAATTGAAAGCTATCTTAATTCCCAAATTAATTAATACTTAAATAGTTCAAAATAAAGGGTCAATCAAAAGTGCGGCAGTAATTTTTGGTTGAGGCTTAAGCTTATTATTTGTAAGCAAAAAGATCCACATGCCCGATTTCGCAATTGCTAGCTTGGCGTCTATTTTTCTCCCACTGATCTACCACAAGATTTGGCAAAGTGCCTATTTCTCGAAGGGCTCTTGCAGTGCCAGTTGCTAATTGTTCAATTAGATCGCGGTCGTGATCATCCATCATCCAATTACTTTGAGCGCTCACCACCTTAAAGTCACGACCTTGAAGAAGTGATTGCATACGCTCTGCTGCAGATGGGCCTAAGGCAGAACCAAAACCCTTATCAGTTCTTTGATGTTGATGAAAAGCTTTTAAAATCTCAACATCCATCATTTCAGGTGGAGACCATTTTTCGATACCATCGTAGGTCAATACTGTATAAAGAGGTTTGGATAAATAAGTACAGAATTCTGAAAGCCAAGGCTCTGCTACTAAGTCAAAAAAAGCTGCAGCAGTAATGATATCGGCAGGTTCATCCAGAATCGCTCGATAGTCTTTGTATAAATCTATACATTTAAACTCCACTACGATTGTTTTATTTTGTTTGATGATGGATAGGGGCTTAACTTGGGCTGAAGGATTAACTGCAAGCCCAAGAATGCTTGTCTGTATTTCACTATCAGCCCAAGCAAGTAGGGTGGTGCGTGCAGTATGTAAGAGCGCAGCATCATAATCAATTAAGGTCCAGTGCTGCATCGAATTCAATTGGGGAGCTAGCGCACGTAGATTAGACCCAGTGCCAGATCCTAAATCGGTTAAACGCACTGAACCAGGGTGAACGGTTTTGATCTGCGCAAGGTAGCTCATTACTTGTGCTTGAAGATCTTGATTGCGTGATCGGTGGTCTACCGGTTCTCGTAACCCAAGCCACTGCGCTGAAAATTCACTCATGAGTCATCCATTCGCTAAATATTATTGGCTTACTACTAAAGATTTGACAGGCCATATTGCTGTTGCATGATTTTAGTAAATCGGCCACCTTGTTGATATAGTCCCTCAAAGCTGCCTGATTCAACAACCTTTCCTGCATCTATGACTAAAATATGATTTGCTTCACGAATAGTGCTCAATCGATGGGCAATCACCAAAGTGCTGCGGGATTGTGTTACTTCTTTAAGCGCGGCTATTAGGCTTGCCTCGGTTAGCGTATCTAGAGCGCTGGTAGCTTCATCTAAAATTAAGATAGGCGCATCCTTTAGCAGAATGCGAGCAATGGATAAACGCTGGCGTTCGCCACCTGAAAGTGTCCTTCCACGCTCACCAATAATCGTATTAAAGCCGTCAGATTGTTGTTCTATAAAATCTAGTGCTTGAGCGCGCACACATGCGGCTCGCAGTTCTTCATCACTTGCATCTGGACACCCAATTCTAAGATTGTCTGCAATCGAGCGGTTAAACAATAGTGGTTCCTGAAAGACAACTCCAATATTGCGCCTTAAAGCTGTAAGCTGAAATTGTTGAATGTCTATTCCATCAATCCTAATGGATCCGGACTGAGGTTCAAAGGCTCGATAGAGAAGGCTGAGAGCTGAAGATTTACCTGCTCCCGATGCACCTACTAAGGCAAGAGTTTGCCCTGGCTTCACCACAAAACTCATGTTGTCGACAGCTAATTTCTTCGGATTGTAGGAAAAGCAAACTTGATGAAACTCTACTAAGCCTTTACACCTACCGGGATCGATTGCATTTGGAATATCTTTAATTACTGGAGCAGTATCTAGCACATCAAAAAATTCTTTTAATCGAGGCGCGTCCGTTGATAGCTTATTTGCAAATCCTACCACCTGCTCAAGGCGACTAAATATGATGCCAGCAAAGGCAACAAAAGTTACGATTTCACCAATAGTGATCAATGATTGTGTAAATAACCACACCCCAAGAACAATAATACATAAAATGCTAATCGTGATTGCAGTTCGACACAGTACCGTCACTATCGCCCACCATGACAATACCGGGAATTGCGCCAATAAAACACGTTGGCTAATTTGATGTAATGAGTTTAATTCGATCTGTATACGAGAAAAACTTTGGATTAAAGCAATATTACTAAGGGTATCTGAGGTGAGTTCAGCTAAATCAGAATGGTGACTTTCTATTTGCTGTTGAAGACCTTGAGTTTTACGTAAAACAAAATGAGTTAAAAAACTAAATATTAGACACAATGCGATTAGAACAAGCGCCAGCCGCCAATTAATATAAAGTGCTATCGGAATTAAAATGATTAGCGAGATAATCGCAGCTAGGTGCTCGCGAAAAAAACTCAACCAAAGCCACCAAAGGGTATCAATACCTTGATGCATAATTTTCATTAGCCGTCCAGAATGGGTTCTAGTCTGTTGCGCTAAGGGTAAATGAAGCACGTGTTCAACGTATTCCCTCAATACGAAATGTCGGCGGCGGTGGGCTAGTTGATCTGAAAATAAGGCTACTGTAGTAGAGCATACAATTGTAAAAAGACCAAAGCCAGTCCAAATAACTAATAGAGGCCAAACCGCATGCCATGTTTCTAATCTTGGTAAATTAGATGAATGCGATAAGGTATCAATTACCTTGCCAAACAAAATAGGCTCTGCGAATAGAACACAGGCTAGTGCAACGTTTGCAATCGATAATATCCACCCGAGACGCTGGTCAGAGCCTAGTAATTTGACTGCTCGATAGTAGAGGTGAAAAAATCCCATTAGATATTGTGTGGAGTTTTAGCGCTATCTTGCAGAGCACTTAGTTGTAACGGAAGTAATTCTTTAGCAGGCATGATTTCTTCGGGTAAGGATAAAAGTCGATGACGTATCATAAAGCGCCCAAGCCAAGGCTGTGATGTGATGACAACGAGTGGAATTGAAAACAGGAGTCCACCAAAAAAAAGCATTGCATAAGGAAGAGCCTCAGGGTGTGTGTAATACAGCATACTCGTTAGCGCTAGGCCAAGGATGGTATGCGGCCAAAATTGCAACAAAGCATGTGTTATAGAAATACTATGGTCATCGCGCGTTTGCGCAGACCACCCACCTTTTTTTCCAAATGCGAGACTAAATATAAAGATGGTGTGATTCAACCAAGTAATCGGCGTCATTAATAAAGAAAATATCATCTCCAAAACCAAATTGATTAAGAAGCGCCAGCGACCACCAAAGAGTTTACTTTTTGAAGTTCGTAATAGAACATCGATTGCGCCAGTGATTTTTGGCAAATACCACATAACTAAAGTAACGAGTAGCAGAGTTGAGAAGTAATCTATATTCACTAAAGTCGCTGGATTCATACTTAGTCCGATAGCAATCGTACAAAATATAATCAAGAAAATCCATGCTGGAGATCCTAAAAACATCGCGATTGCTAGCAACAGCTGATAACGACTCACTGGCCGAAGATTAGGAAGTGTCAGTAAATTTCTATACTGTAAATTTCCCTCACACCAACGTAAGTCCCGACGAATATATTCAGTTAACGTAGGGGGATTTTCTTCCCAGCTGAGATCTTCCTGAGGATAAATTCGGACTTCATAGCCAGCACGCCGCATGAGGATTGCTTCAATCAAGTCATGACTCAAAATCGAATATGGTACACCAGAGCGATTTTTTAAAACTGGTAAATCACAAAACTCCATGAATGGACTTAGCCGAATCAATGCATTATGCCCCCAGTAGGGCCCACAATCCGCCTGCCACCATGCAGAGCCCATGGTGTAAGAGCGCATACCAAGACGCATACCGTACTGAAACAAACGGGTAAATGCACTCGTGGATGGAAGACCAATCACTAAGCCCTGCAGAATCCCCAGACGAGGATTGGCTTGCATCATTAGTACGAGCCTCGTGATGGCGCTACTTGCCATAAAACTATCGGCATCAAGTACGAGTGCAAAATCGTGATCTTTACCCCAGCGCTCGCAAAAATCAGCAATGTTACCTGCTTTAAAACCAGTATTATCTTCACGGCGACGGTACGTAATTTGAATTTGCTCACTCCACTGCGCACGCATTTCTTCAAAGGAAACCCTTTCCTCTTCAGCAATAATGGCTTCATTGGTGTCGCTCAATATATACACATGAAAAAATGAACCAAGTTGATCCTGCACTATACCCTCCAGCATCACTTGAAGATTGCGAATCAATCGCGCTGGAGATTCATTTCGGATGCACAGCAAGATAGCTGTGGAGTGGGTTATCGGTGAAGTGTCGCTCACTTGCATGTTTTTTGGAAGAATAATAGCAATAGGATCTTTGACACATTGGCAAATTAGAAGACCAATAATGGCATTCCAAAATCCAACCACCATCCATGGTAAGGTCAATGCAAATAGTCCTAGAATTGTGATTCGAATTACCAGTGGAATCGTGGCTGCTAGAGTTTGATGCACGAGGAACAACATCAATAGCGCAGTACTAAGGGTCAGTACAAAAAAAATCACTCGCCTAACAGTGATGGTCAAATCAGGGGCAATATTTACATGGGGATTCAAAGGACTCGCTCTAGCTCATTTATACAATGCAAAACGCTTGTATAGTATAGGTTAACTAACACTTTTTCACTTAACACCTAGGATTAATTTGTGTCACAAAATGCAGTAAATACACCGAATGTAATTTTGAGCCAGTCACTTTGGTATGTTGCACCGGGGCATGCTGAAATACGCTCTGAGCCTTTGGCACCAATGACAAATGAAAGCGTTCGTGTACGCGCTCTTTTTGGCGCATTAAGCCGCGGTACTGAATCCCTAGTCTATCGTGGACTCGTTCCAGAGTCAGAGTTCTCGCGCATGGCAGCCCCATGGATGGGAGGAACCTTTCCATTTCCAGTGCAATATGGTTATTCAAACGTTGGAATAGTTGAAGACGGGCCAGCCGATTGGATTGGAAAGTATGTTTTTGCACTTCAACCTCATAAAACAATCTACCAGACAGTCACTCAAGATGTTGTGCCTTTGCCAGTGGGAGTAAGTGTCGAACGTGCAGTTCTAGCAGCAAATATGGAAACAGCCTTAAATGCAGTTTGGGATGCCACTCCAGGACCTGGTGATCGTATTACAGTAATTGGAGGCGGAGTTGTCGGTTGTTTAATAGCCTATTTATGTGGACACTTACCAGGTGCTGAAGTGACTTTGGTCGATATCAATCCAAATCGAGCTGCGATAGCAAAATCATTAGGAGTTCATTTTTCTTTGCCAGAGACGGCGCCGTCCGATTGTGATGTCGTATTTCACTGTAGTGCAAGTGTTGCTGGACTAGCTACTGCAATGGATGCTGCGGGCAATGAGGCAACCGTTTTGGAGTTGAGTTGGTATGGAGCTAATTTAGTCCAGGCGCCACTTGGAGGAGCATTTCATAGCCGTCAAATTCGCTTGCAGTCAAGTCAAGTTGGCCATGTATCCTCATCTCATCGCCCACGCTGGACTCATCGTCGAAGATTGCAAGCAGCTCTCAATATGTTGACTGATACAAGACTAGATGCTTTGCTCGAAACCGCAGTTGATTTTGCTGATTTACCCGATCGATTACCCGATCTTCTTGGAGCGCAAAGTGATGCGTTGTGTTGTTTGATTCGATATCCTTAAGGAGTTAAGATGTTTACAGTAGAAGTTCGTGACCATATTATGATTGCCCATTCATTTCGTGGGGCAGTCTTTGGGCCAGCACAGGCTTTGCATGGAGCAACATTTGTAGTTGATGCAGCTTTTATTGCAAAAGAGCTTGATGAAAACGGTATTGTGATTGATATTGGGCTAGCGCTTGATGTTTTGAAGGCAACCCTCAAGCCAATTAATTATTGCAATTTAGATGATTTACCAGAGTTTAAGGGCGTCAATACCACAACAGAGTTTTTGACGAAGTACATCTTTGACAAACTAGCGACAGCAGCTCGCACAGATAGTTTAGGTCGAAAGGGTTCAGAACTGAGTGCTATTCGAGTAACAATTTCAGAATCCCATATTGCCCGCGCATGGTATGAGGCTGCAATTCATTGAAATCAAGCGGTAGTTCAATGAAGCACTTGATTTTTGTTTATCCAGGTGACCTAACGACCCCTACCGGTGGATATGCCTATGATCGGCGGATGATTGAGGGACTTGAACGCCTTGGCTGGCAGATTCAGTTAATTAGTCTTGGAGATGGTTATCCTTTTATAGACCAAACTCAAAGGGACTATGCAAGAAATAAGTTACTGAGCCTAGCTAAAGGTGTGCCCATGGTAATCGATGGTTTAGCCTTAGGAGTACTGCCAGATCTTGCTCCTGAAATTGCAAGCAGGCATCCCCTGATCGCTTTGATCCACCACCCCCTAGCATTTGAATATGGATTAAAGGATCCTGAAGTAAAACACCTGAAGCAAAGCGAGACCCAAGCACTAAAAAATGTAGTGGGCGTTATCGCAAACAGTCCAGCGACCGCACGCGATTTACATCAGCACTATGGTATGAACTTAGATAGAGTGCGAGTGGTCTTACCAGGCACTGATCTAAATCATCGACTTGAACCAAGATCTCAAATGAGTGGAGATGACTGTAGTCCAATCAATTTACTGTCTGTCGGTTCTATTATTCCTCGTAAAGGGTTTCATGATCTGATCCCTGCGCTCGAGCCCTTAATTGACTTACCTTGGACTCTTTCGATTGCAGGGGATACTTCCCATAACCCAGAAGCTTATGAGCGCTTGATGATGGATATTAAGTATTTCCATTTAGAGGACCGGGTTACTGTACTTGGCGTAGTAACCAATGAGGACCTAGAAAACCTGTATGCTAAAGCAGACATATTTGTATTGGCATCACTTTTTGAGGGCTATGGCATGGTGTATGCTGAAGCCATGGCTCATGGTCTACCGATTATTGCGACAACGGGCGGTGCAATTCCGGATACCGTACCCCAAGAGGCAGGTTTATTAGTTGCGCCAGGAGATATTCCTGCTTTAACTATGGCGTTAAAAACACTGATACTAGATCCACTATATCGTGCTCAACTTGCATCCGGAGCACTTCAAGCAGCGCGTCTGCAGCCGACATGGGAAGATGCTATTCAGAATTTTGCGACTGCACTGAATCATCTTGTTCCGTCATGATTAAAACTCTTTGGTTGCGCAAGTCGCAATCAAAAAGAACATCGGTACCTAATAGATGTGTCTTAACTTCAAGGCGTAAAGCTTGATCCATGTGCTCAATTTGGGGTAAATTAAAACTCAGTCGTCCTGATCCCATCACAATAGGGGCAACAATCAGATGAAGACGATCAAGACACTTGGCCACGATGAAGCGCGAAATAGTTTCTGCACCACCCTCTATTAAAACGCGCTTCAGTCCTCGAGAAAATAAGTTTTTTAATATAAGTGCTGGATCAATAGCACCGTTTGTTGAGGGTAGTTCAAGCAAACTTACTTGAGGAGGAGGGGTAACAGAGGTTCCTTTTGCCACGATCCATATTTTTTGTACACCATCATCTTGCCAAATGAAGTGATGTTGCGTCAGTCGTGCTCTTGGATCAATGACCACCCGAGCAGGACTTTTTCCATTAATCTTTCGAACGGTCAGTTGGGGATTATCTGCAAGAACCGTGCCTACTCCAACCACAACGGCATCCACTAGAGCCCTCAATTGATGCAGATGGGTTAATCCCCTAGGCCCATTGACATATTTCGATTGGCCAGAGACCGTTGCAATCCTCCCATCCATAGTTTGACCAATTTGACCTACAACGAACATACTATCTACAGTCGGCTGTTGTAATGGTCCAAAAATGGCCTGTAAGGGTGAAAAAGGAAGCTGTTCTTTACTAAAAAAGTTTTCCAAAAAGTGATCCCACTCAGGATTCGGCTCAGCCGAAATCTTGTTATTGAGTACAGGTGACTGTAGCTTGGGTGAGGTCACAATCGTAAGGCCTTATTCAATGTTTTTGAAAACGCAGCAGCTCCAAAGCAATTTTTCGTAGAGTGAGATAATAGATAATTAGTTTACTAGTTAAATAAGCATACATGTAATTTCTGGCTTGTTACTTGGTTTTTGAGCAATATAAATATTAGATTTTAAAAAATGACGATACCTGATCCTTTGATAGAAGTTGACCGCGCTATTTCGGAATTACGCCGAGGCGCAATGGTGCGCGTTTACGACACCAATATGAGTTTCGTGGCTTTAGCAGTTGATGCTTTAACTCCGGATAATCTACATATATTGACCCAGATAGGTACTACTGCGCCTAAATTAGTATTGACCGGCAATCGGTTGAATGTTCTCGGTATTGATAAATCAGATCGTCCAGTCAGTATAGTTTCCCATCCTCAGGGCTTATCCCTTGATTTGATTGAATATTTAGCAAATCCTCTAGCGATTTTGAGGGCCCAGCCTGATATGACAGATTTGGAAATAAAGGATGCAGACTCATTAGCAAATGCATGTGTTACCTTGTCAAAATTGTCACGCCTTTTGCCTGCCGCACTCATCGTCGAAAGTGATGGCAATTCTGATACTTTCTCAGTTCAGGAGAGCTCAATCCAATCTTATATGACCATTGCAGCACAATCTTTGATCAAGGTAAGTGAGGCGCGCGTTCCCTTAGAGAATGCGGAAAATGTTCGTATAGTAGCCTTTCGCCCACGTGATGGTGGTATCGAGCACTTAGCAATTATTGTCGGCGAGATTAACACCGAAGAACCGGTTCTAGTAAGACTTCATTCTGAGTGCTTTACTGGAGATTTAATGGGCTCTTTACGATGTGATTGTGGCAATCAATTACGCGGTGCTATTAATGAAATGGCGTTGGCAGGTAGTGGAATTCTTTTATATCTTGCACAAGAAGGACGCGGTATTGGACTCGTTAATAAATTACGCGCATACCAATTGCAAGATGCCGGCTTTGATACAGTAGATGCTAATTTACAACTTGGTTTTGATGCCGATGAGCGTAATTATTTGCCCGCAGCGCAAATGCTCCGCATGCTTGGTGTTAGTCGAGTTAAATTGATGACAAATAATCCAGCGAAGATGACCTCTTTAGGTAAGCACAATATTGAAGTGGTGGAGCGTGTGCCACATATTTATCCTTCAAATAGACATAATGAGGCTTATCTCGATGTAAAGGCTAAAAAAAGTGGTCATTTATTTTAGAAATTGCCGCATTCTAAACCCACATTGCACAGCCCTTATTCTGTAGGGTTCATTAATAAGTTCAGAGCTTAAACCAAATACGCTCAAACACCCCATCTTTTTTAAAAAACAAATGGCTCAGACCTGCAATCACGTGTAATAAAGTAATCGAAATGAGCGCGAGTACTATGTAGCCGTGGATCTCAAACAATTGCTTTGCTAAGATCTGATCTTGAGGAATACCTGGCAATCCTGGCAGGTGAAAACCTCCCACGGTAATAAGCGCTGGATATGCAGTAACACCGGCCCAGCCAAATAAAGGAATTATCACCAATAGTAAGTACATCGCAATTTGTACTGATTTTGCCATTTGAATTTGCCAAAGGGCAAGCCCAATAGGGTATGGAGGTCTTTTAGAGTTCAGTTTGATAAGAACCCGCAGTCCAGTAATTAAAAGAACAGAAAAACCAATCAACTTGTGCCATGAATACAGAGTATTCGTTAGTTCATCCCATAAGTTAGCAGCTGATCGATTCGTCATCCAGAAGCCTAAAGTCAGGAGAGCGATAATCAACAGAGCAGTAAGCCAATGAATAATTCGTATCTTGTAAGAATAGGTCTGGGTCATTATTCAATTCGCATATGAAGATTGAGTCTAATCATTAAAAGATGAAGCAGTCAACCAGCATTTCTTTGGTTATTAGATAAGTTTTAATTTATACTAATTTTAGATTATTACTTTATAAAATTTACTATGCTAAGTAAATAGAAGAATAGACTCAAGCAAATAAAAATAATTCGGGAGATAAATGACTACTCAAAGAGATTTATTTAATCAGCTAAATTGTGAAAGTTGCTCAAATTAAACCTGAATGAAGGCAATCTACTTATGGTTTTAGGGTGTGGCAATGTTAATTTGCAGGTCCCTGCCTCCAGTCCAGGTTGGCGAACCAAAGCCAATTCAAAAAAGACTTACCTGGTTGTTTTTATTTAAATTACCCAACATAAAATAAAGGATCATAAATGTTGCGTTTTATTTTCATTTTATTTTTTTCTTTAGTCGGTTTTTTTGCGCAAGCACAAAGCAAACTTCCGCCCTTACAACCTCAAGAATTTCGCGTCACCTTGTTGGGCACTGGAAGTCCAACACCGTCAATGACACGTTTTGGTCCAGGGGTCTTGATACAAGCAGGTGGAAAGCATTTGTTAATTGACAGTGGTCGCGGAACAACTCAGCGAATTTGGCAATTGGGTATTAAGCTGGGCTTGATCGATGCAGTTTTCATCACTCATCTGCATTCTGATCATGTGGTGGGACTCCCCGACTTATGGCTTACAGGATGGTTAGAGACGAACTACGCACAGCGCAATGGCCCCTTTGTTGTTTATGGCCCAAAAGGTAGTCAACAATTAATGAATGGCTTGGAACAAGCCTATGAGTGGGACATCAAAGCAAGAGTCGCTGATCAAGGACTCAAACCTGAAAACATCAAATCAGTCGTAACTGAAGTCAATGCGGGTGTTGTATATAAAAAAGATGGTCTCACGGTCACTGCCATTGAAGTGGATCATGGCGACTTACTAAAACCTGCATTTGGATACCGCATCGACTATGACAATCGATCAGTCACGATCTCTGGAGATACACGTTATAGCGAAAACCTAATCAAACACGCCATGGGTTCTAACTTGATCATTCACCAAGTAGCTGCAGCAAAAGAAGCTTTACTAAAAAACCCAGTGATTAAAGTAATCCTAGATCACCACACATCACCAGAGGAAGCGGGTACTCTGTTTAGTAAAGTCAAACCCCAACTTGCTGTGTTTTATCACTATGTATTGCTGGCAGGTCCTGGAATACCTGCGGTCACTGAAAAAGAAGTATTTGATATGGCCAGAAAAACCTACTCTGGGCCATTGGTGATTGGTGAAGATTTGATGACGTTTCAGATTGAAAAAGATCAAGTTATTCAAAAATAATTACTTGTACGCCCGTTATCAATGGAAATCTACATGATTAAAATTTAGTGCACTACCAATACATAACCAATGCATGTAATAAAAAAAGAAAAAAGGTTTTAAAAGAAAATCTCTTTTAAAGTCTTTTATTAATTTGGTAGGACGGAGGAGCTTCGAACCTTTGACCTAAACTGGGGTAAGATAAATATATTGAAAACAATCAAGGAGTCAACAAGCATGAGTCATACACTAGAACAATTTGCTAGTCAGTGTCACGATTTTTTGAAGAATAGTCCCGGACCTATTGGGCGTCAAAAAGTTGCGGAGGCGTTGAAAGACGTTTTGATTGATCAGGATTTTATTGCAAAGTACCTTCCTCCAACCACTGGCGAGCGTGAAATTATTTATCAAGATCCTGAATTGGGATTTTGTATATTGGCTCATAATTATTTGGGACCGAAAAGCTCTGACCCGCATGATCATGCGCATTCTTGGGCGATTTATGGGCAGGTCCATGGTAGGACTGAAATGCGAGACTTTCAAAAAATTGAAGAGGCTAGTGCTGACAAACCAGGTAAAGTGAAAGTTGTCAAAACTTACGCACTGACTCCAGGTGTAGCGCACTTGTATAACGAAGGAGACTTACATGCACCTGAGCGCAAAGACTCGACAAGTCTAATCCGTATTGAAGGTACGGATATGTCAAAGGTGAAGCGTTTGAAATACGAAGTGGTGTAAGACTAACTAGTTTTTCGGGTGATACAGATTATCTTAAATGAGATAAAGCCCTTAGCGCTTGAATATCAAGGCAGAGTAATTGATCCCTCAATTAAGGATTTGTAATGGCAATTCAATTAGTTGATGCAAAAACTTTAAAGCAATGGTTGCATGGAAAAACTGAGATTGCTTTGTTTGATGTGCGTGAACACGGTCAATATGGAGAGTCCCATCTTTTTTTGGCAACATCTGTGCCGTATAGCCGACTTGAGTATGAAGTAGCTCGATTAGCTCCCCGTAAATCTGTAAGGTTAGTGGTCTATGATGAAAATGGTGCGGGTGTCTCAGTTAAGGCGGCTCAAGCCCTGATTGAGCAGGGCTACCAAGACGTTTATTTGCTGAGTGGTGGTACGCGGTGCTGGCAGAATGCTGGATTTAATTTATTTGCTGGGGTAAATCTTCCATCTAAAACCTTTGGAGAATTGGTTGAGCATCAGTGTCATACGCCTCGAGTGAGTGCACATGACTTAATGAAAATGATGGTCGATCAGGAGGACTTCATCATCTTAGATGGCAGGCCTCAGAGTGAATTTAAAAAGATGAGCATTCCTGGGGCTCAATGTTGCCCGAACGGGGAACTAGCCTACCGTATTAAAAGCCATGTTTTGAACCAAGAAACCAAAATCATTATTAACTGTGCCGGGAGAACTCGAAGCATTATTGGCGCACAAACTCTGATTAATTTGGGGATTAAAAATCCAATCTATGCGTTAGAGAATGGTACCCAAGGCTGGTATCTAAATGATTATGTCTTAGATCATGGCAAAGTTGCTCAATATGCAAAGCCTATAGTTGATGAGGAGATCTTAATCGCCTCACAGGCCTTGGTAAATAAGTTTGATATTCCTTTAATTTCAGATGAACAATTTTTACTCTGGAAAAATGATGAAGATCGATCTTTATACCTCTGTGATGTTAGGACCGCAGAGGAGTTTTCACTCAATGGGCTACCTGGCTCACAAAATACACCGGGAGGGCAATTGATTCAGGCTACTGATCAATTTGTTGGCGTTCGTAATGCACGAATTGTCTTGTATGACTCTGATGGAGTGCGGGCAATAACAGTTGCTAGCTGGTTAAAACAGATGGGTCATGATGTAGCAGTTTTACGAGATGGTGTAAATAGTAAAGTTAGCTTACCAAGCATTCGGATTGATCATTTACTTGGCAAGTCGACTATTAAGACATCAGATTTATATCAACTTGTTCAAAATGAGTCTGTCACTATATTGGATATTCGTGGCAGCATGCAGTACCGTAAAGCCCATTTACCAAATTCTCTTTGGACCATTCGTTCTCGACTACAAGAAATCATTCGTGACGCTAAAGAAACAATCGTTATTATTTCAGATGACCATGCGCTCACTTACGGAGCACTTTTGGAACTTGATAGATTTAATTTAAATATACACATCTATGAATTAGAGGATTCAGGATTTCCAAAAGAGTTTGAGATTATTTCTACGCAAACTCTGCCACCTGATGAAGATTGTATTGATTTCCTATTTTTCGTTCATGATCGGCATGATGGCAATAAGGAAGCAGCGCGCCGTTATCTTGAGTGGGAGACTGGTCTGATTGCTCAGTTAGACGAAGACGAAATGAACCTTTATGCAATTCAATAAGGTCTAAGAAATTTCCTTAAAAAAAGCCCCGAAAAATCGGAGTGTAGTGTCGACCGAGAATCCTTTTGGTCCCAAACTAATCATGCATATTGAAAATCAATTTCACTTGATGAATTAACCGCTTTAATCAAGTAAGCTTTACAAATTAAAGACAATGCAGAATATTTTTAAGTAAAAATGGGTATTTTTGGATAATGCGGATTTAAATATTTAGGTCAAATGATTGACAGAGGTTTAAGTAAGTAATAACATTGTAATAACAGGAGGGGTTATGCAAATTAATATAAGAGAAATTGGTAATAGTAAGGGAGTGCTTATACCTAAACCTATGCTTGTTCAGGTTGGGTTAGATGATCAATCAGTTGCTGATGTGTCCATTGAAAATGGAGCAATTATCTTAAGAAAGCCCTCTAAATCTGTTCGTACTGGATGGAGTGAGGCTGCAAAAGCAGTGAGCCTAGTGGATGGGGATATGCTTGTGTTGGGAGAATTTGCTAACACTGAAGATAAGGATTTAGTTTGGTGAAAAGAGGAGATATTTGGTTAGTAAACCTTGATTCGACAATTGGCAGTGAAATCAAAAAAGCACGCCCATGTGTTATAGCTTCTCCTATAGACTTAAATGAACACCTTAGAACAGTAATTGTTGCACCTATGACATCTAAAGGGTTTTCAGCGCCGTTTCGGATACCCTTGACTCATGCCGGGAAAAAAGGTTTGATTCTTTTTGATCAGATACGAACAGTTGATAAAGTAAGATTAACCAAAAAGATGGGAACTGTTTCACCAAAAACTTTAAGTGCTATGTTGAATATACTTCAAGAATTATTTGCCGAATAAAACTTTAAATTTTCTTAAATAAACAAATTGGTAATTTGAAATTCTTTATGGCTTAAGACATTCTTTAAAGTGTGAAGGATTGGAAGAGCCAAATTATGAAATGACTTTTGAAACTCGCCGTGTTTAATAAATGATCATCCCCCGATTATGGTGAACAGCCTAAACACTGTACGACCTGAAACATACTTTACACTTTATACCGGACACATACTTTACAGTTTTGAGCATAAGGAGGGCCAACTTATGCCATGGAATGAAAGTACGAAGATGGATGAAAAGCTTAAATTTGTGTCACGTTTTTTAGATGGTGAAAAGATTTCTCGACTTTGTGAAGAGTTTGGAATTTCCAGAGTAACGTGTCATAAGATCATTGATCGTTATAAAGAATCAGGATTAGAGGCTTTTAATGACAGAAGTCGAAGGCCCTCTCGGCAAGCGAACCGCTTGCCTTTTCAGGTCGAACAACTGATTGTGAATGTTAAGAAAGAGTTTCCGAACTGGGGAGCTCCAAAGATCCGAGAACGGATCCATACCCATTATCCAGAGATCACTTTGCCTGCGAAAAGTACCGTTCATGCGGTACTCGATCGGCATGGTTTGGTGCGAAAGAAACGTCAGCGACGCCATCCCAAGTTATCAGGAACGGCTCTATTTGATGCTCAGCAACCCAATGCTTTGTGGTGTACGGACTACAAAGGTGAGTTCATGATGGGCAATAAGCAGTACTGTTACCCTCTGACTGTTACCGATTACACCACTCGGTTCTTAATCTGTTACGAGGGACTAGAAAGTACGCGTGAAGCCCAAGCCTTTACCGTCTTTGAGAGGTTGTTCAAGGAATATGGCTTACCCAACAGTATCCGCTCTGATAATGGCGTACCGTTTGCTAGCGCAAACGCACTCTATGGCTTGAGTAGTTTATCGGTCTGGTGGTTACGTTTGGGGATTGGTATTGAACGCATTAAACCGGGTAACCCTCAACAAAATGGACGGCATGAGCGCATGCATCTAACACTCAAACAAGCCACGACCAAACCACCTGGTATGAACTTACTGCAGCAACAAGATAAGTTTGAGGACTTCATCCAAGAGTTTAATTATGAACGACCCCATCACGCTCTTGCGATGAAGCGACCAGCTGATTTATATCAGCCGTCAAACCGAAAATACGAAGGATTACCAGATGTCGCGTATCCCTTCCATGACAAGACAGTCACCGTCACGACTTGTGGTCGAATCTGTTTAGATAACAAGAAGATACATCTGAGTACCGTATTTGCCGGACACGATGTAGGGCTTCGACAAGTCGAAGAAGATGTTTGGTTAGTGAGTTTTATGGATTACGATATGGGTTACTTTGATCTGGAATCTCGAAAGGTGAATGCCATCGAGAATCCTTTTGGTCCCAAAGTAATCGGGATGTGATCGGAAAAGTGTAAAGTATGTGCTCGGTACAAAGTGTAAACCATGTGTCCGGTACAGACCTTTATATATTTGGTAGGACGGGCGAGATTCGAACTCGCGACCAACGGATTAAAAGTCCGCTGCTCTACCGACTGAGCTACCGTCCCAAATTAGGTAAACAATGATTATAGCAATATTATTTTAGGATTGACGAACTATTGGCGGATTTTTTTCCAAATATGTAAAAATTCCTTTTGAAATAGCATCAGCAATCTTATTTTGATAAGAATCATCTAAGAGTTTAAGTTCTTCCTCAGGGTTACTAATAAAGGCTGTTTCGACCAAAATAGAGGGAATATCGGGAGCTTTTAAGACTGCAAAACTAGCTTGTTCGACTGCTTTACTATGTAAATTAGCAAAGCCCCCAATTTCTTTAATCACCGAGTTACCTAACTTTAATGAGTCTTTAATTTGCGCAGTCGTTGCCATATCAAGTAATAATCTTGCAACTTCAGCATCTTTAGTTTTAATATTTAATCCACCAATCAGGTCTGAAGAGTTTTCTTTATTTGCCATCCACCTTGCAGTTGTGCTGGTGGCTCCTTGTTGAGAAAGAGCAAACACAGAAGCACCTTTGGCACTTGGTAAAACAAAGGCGTCTGCATGGATGGAAATAAATAAGTCTGCTTGGACTTTACGCGCTTTTTGAACTCGCACACCAAGAGGTACAAAAAAATCAGAATCTCTTGTCATTAAGATTCTGAACTCAGAAAGCCCCCCTAACTGATTTTGCAAACGTTTAGCAATTGCTAGAACAACATCTTTTTCTTTTGAACCACGTGCACCAATCGCTCCAGGATCTTCACCACCGTGTCCAGGATCTAAAGCCACAGTAATAATGCGATTAAACTTGTTTGACCGAATCGCTGGAGCATTATTTTGCGAAATCGTCGGAGCAATGATGTCATTATTCTTTTTTGCAATAGCTGCAATCGGATCATCTTCATCAACTTTGATATTTTTTTGTAAAAAAACAGTCATTGCATCAGGCGGATTTTTAGGATAAAGATCCAGAACAAGTCGATGTTGGTAGCTACCAGCAGGTTCTAAAGGAAAAAGTTGAGGAAGAACTTCCTCTTTCAAGTCGAACACGAGTCGGACGATTTTGGGTTGATATTGACCGACCCGAACCCCTGCGATGAAGGGATCATCACTTTTAATTTTCGCAACGATTTCTTTGATCTTATTGTTTAAATCAATACCTTGGATGTCCACAACAAGACGATTAGGATCCTTTAATAGTTGTTGTGAAACTTGCAAGGTTTCATCAGATTCAAGGGTGACACGGGTGTAGTCCTCGGCTGGCCATACACGAACACCTAAAAGTGTTGCGCCATAAGCCAATTCGAGAGGGCCGAGGAGAACAAGGAATGGTGCAATAACTCCAGCTTGGGCTATTTGTTGTAATGATTTTCTTTTGCTAAGATCCATATTCGGAAATATTTTTTAAAAGTTGACTCCCAAGAGCGGAGACACCCTCGATTGAGCCTTTCCTGACTGTCTCAGAAATATATTGCAAGCGAATGATAAGATCAGCTGAAGGTAAAGTGTTTTCAGCTTTTTCAGGCCATTCAATAAAGTGTATTCCGGATTGATTCAAAATATCTTTGAATCCTGCTTCTTCCCACTCTAAGGGATGATTCATGCGATATAAATCAAAGTGATGAACGGCGATTTCACGATCATTGAGTACCACTGAATAAGGTTCGCAAAGATTGTAGGTGGGACTTTTGACCTTGCCTTGATATCCTAAAGCTCTAAGAATATAACGAACAAGGGTCGTTTTACCGCTACCTAAGTCACCGATTAGCCAAATATGCAAACCCCGATGATTAAGTGCTGTGGATTGGATCATATGCCCGATTTTTTCCGCAAGATCGATACACGCATCTTCTGAACTTAATTCAAAAAGGAAGTTTTTGCCTACAATGTTCATTAATGGAAACCTTTAATCATCAAGAACTGCTTCTTTGGATCAAAAGCCAGGCTAAGCAACTTGGCTTTAGTGAAATGCGTGTTACTGATTTGGATGTCAGTCAAGCATTGCCACATTTGCAGGATTGGTTGGAAAAAGGTCGTCATGGTGATATGAATTATATGATTGAGCATGCTGATTTGCGAGCCAACCCGCAAAAGATATTACCTCAAGCGTTACGAATATTATCATTTCGGATGGAATATTTACCAAAGAGTTTATTTGAGCAAAATAACGACTGGAGACAAACTGAGTGGTCCAAAATACATGATCCTCAGGCTGCAGTTGTTTCGGTTTATGCCAGGGGGCGTGATTACCATAAAGTCCTTCGAAGTAGACTCAAGCAATTGGCGCAGCAAATAGAAGAAAAAATATCCCCACTCAACTACCGGGTTGCTGTTGATTCAGTACCGTTGCTGGAAGTTGAATTTGCCAAAAAATCAGGATTAGCTTGGCGCGGTAAGCATACTCTTGCACTCCATAGGGAGGCCGGATCCATGTTTTTTTTGGGTGAAATCTTAATCGACTTACCCTTACCGATTGATGCACCTATTAGTGATCATTGTGGGCAATGTCAGGCTTGTATCGATATTTGTCCGACACAAGCGATTGTTGCCCCTTATCAATTAGATGCCAGAAAATGTATCTCCTATTTAACGATTGAACATCGTGGATCAATACCAATCGAATTTAGACCTCTCATTGGTAATCGTGTCTATGGATGTGATGATTGCCAACTGATTTGTCCATGGAATAAATTTGCAAGCTCAAGCAATATTGGAGATTTTGATGAGCGGCATCAATTAGGTCAATTGCAATTATTCGATGTATTTTTATGGAGCAAAGCGACTTTTGAGCAATTGATGCAGGGCAGTGCTATCTACCGCATTGGCTATGAACAGTGGATGCGTAATATTGCAGTGGGATTAGGCAATCTCATACGACATGATTCAACTAGTGCAGAAATCAAACAACAAGCCCGTCATTCTTTGCAACAACAACATCAAAAAATTAATGATTTAGTCGATGAGCATATTGAATGGGCAGTTAGTTTCTAGAGCCTAAAGATATAGAGCATTACAATAGGCAGATGGATCAAATCATACAAGAATTAAAAAATGCAGAAACTTTTAAGCAAGCCTTTCGCCTTGGTGTAAAAGCAGGTCTTTATGGCCCTGGTCCTGTTTTACTTGCCGGCATGGTTGGCTTTGGGGCGATGAGTCAAGGTGTTGGCTTAAACGTATTACAGGCTACAGCTATTTCAACGTTTATGTATGCATTGCCAGGTCAAATTGTCTTTATTGAGATGATGTCGATGGGTGCATCATCTAGTGTTGTTGCAATTGCCGTTGCATTAACGTCAACCCGTTTTTTAACGATGGTATTGACCTTGTTTCCGCAAATACCAAAAACAAACAAAGAGCCTTCTAGAATGTTGTCGGTTCACTTAGTTGCGATGAGTGCTTGGGCCTATTGCATGAGAGATTTTCCGAAAATAAAGCCCGAAGTTCGATATGGTTACTTTTTAGGAATAGGTATTCTGTGCTGGATACTTGCCATACCTGGCACTATTTTAGGATTTGTCTTATCTGAATATGTACCCATCTGGGTAACGATTCCGCTGGTATTTGTTAATCCTCTTTTTTTCCTTCTCTCATTTGTGGATGTTGTTATCCCCTTAAATCGAATGGCGATTATTGTTGGAGGTATTGCAGGTGCATTTTTTTATCAAATCTATCCAGAAAATGCATTATTGATATCAGGTCTTGGCTTTGGCAGTCTTGTATATGGCATTGATTACCTCAGAAGAAAAAGGAAGACTTCTTCATGAGTGCTATTGAAACTTCTATTGCAGAATTCGGTTGGTGGGCGGTTCTACTATTTGTAGTATTGGGGACCTATTTTTGGAGAGGTCTTGGCGTATTGTTAGCAGGTCATGTGTCACAAGATAGTGAAGTATTCAAATGGTTGTCTGCTGTTACGTATGCTTTGGTTGGCGCCTTAACATTCAAACTGATTTTGTTACCGATTGGTGCCTTAGCTCAGGTCCCCATGACTTATCGGATCATGGTTTGCTGCATCTGTTTAGTTTATATGATGAAATTTAAAAGCGGTCTTAGTCGCGGATTAATTCTGGGGAGCCTTTTAATGGCTGCCTACGGATTATTTTTGTCGTATCAATCTACTTGATAAAGAACTATAAAAATTAAGGTTATTTAGCCTTATTGATAAAGTGACTTTTATTTCTTAATGAGAATGATTATCATTTGTTTTTGATAAATTGTTTTAAGAAAGGAAGTTGTAGTGCTAAATCAAACTCATAAAGTAAAAAATCTTATTAAAAAAAGTATTTGTGTTGGGGCGTGTATTTTATCTTTCAATAGCAGTGCGGGTGAAGGATATTTTGGGTGGGTGTATAGCCTTGATCTTCAGCCTGAGGGTAAATGGGAGTTTGAACAACGTTTGCAGCTTACAAGAGGTCAAGCAAGTGGCACATACGATTTATGGCAAGGTAGAACAGAAATGGAGTATGGCGTTAGTAATGACTTTCAACTTGCAGGATACCTTAACAGTTATTCCATTAACTCTTCTAAAAATTACACGAATAGTGAATATTGCGAACAAGAAAATACCACTTGTACAGGAGGGTACGGCGTTCCCGGAAGTGAAAGTCATGGAAGTGGCTATGCAAAAACAGGGATTGATGGCGTATCGGTAGAAGGTATTTGGCGTATCACCAATCCAGTAACCTCACCCATTGGTGTAGGACTTTACCTAGAGCCAACCATTGGCCATTTAAAAAATGCCTTAGAAACAAGACTTATATTGCAATCCAACTTTTTAGATGATCGCTTGCAACTTGTGGGTAACTTAGTCTACGAAGTAGAAAAATTAAAATTTGATGAAGAGCCTATTGAAGAAACTATTTTAGATGTAGTTGCAGGTCTTACCTATCGATTCATGCCCAATCTTAATGCCGGCTTGGAATATCGATTCCACAATGATTTTGATGGGTACTCACTGAGTAATCAAACCCAAAGAGCTCACTTCATAGGCCCTAATGTTCATTACGCAACAAAAGATTGGTGGATAACTGCTGCTATGAGAACGCAAGTGGGCGGGCAGTGCTGGGCTCCAGGAACAGCCGAATGCTCTGATGGAAAAGTGTGGGATAGCCATGGCCGTAATGAATATATCGTTAAATTTGGGATGCCCTTCTAATGCAATGGCATTCCCCTAGTTATCTAGCTGTTATTTGTTTGGCAACTACTGCCCCTTTAGGTCATGTATGTGCGAAGCATTATCTCAGTGTTGATGAAGTCAAACAAGCCATGTTTAGTGGAGAAGTCTTTACCAAAATCGACATTGAGGTTCCGGAATTGATCAAAGAAAAAATGAGAAAAGAATCTGGCGTGCGACACGCCTATCAACAAAAACACATTTGGAAATCTAGTCAAGGATCTTGGTTATTGATTGACGAAGTGGTGGGGAAGCACGAAATGATTACCTATGCAGTTGGAGTTAATAACAAAGGGCAAATTCAGGGAGTGGAAATTCTTGAATATAACGAATCATATGGTGAGCAAATACGTGAAAAAAAATGGTTAGAACAATTTAAGGGAAGAGGAGCTTCAGAGCAGTTGAGATTTAATCAAGAAATTAAAAATATTACGGGAGCCACACTTTCCTCTAAGCATGTCACTAATGGCGTGCAGAGATTGATGGTCTTATATCGAGAACATTTAAGTAGGATTTGACGTGAGAAGAAGCAGACCAATGCTAGGTACATTTGTGGAGTTGTGGATTGAGGAAGATCGTTACATCAATCCAGAGCAAATGGCATTTAACCAAGAAATTGGAAATGTCGTTTACCAACAAATGGAAAAAGTACAGACTTTAATGTCAAGTCATGACACTTTTAGTGAGATTACCCAGTTAAATCGATTATCCAAAACAGCATCAGGAATTATCTGTTCTGTGCATCCCTGGACATATGAAGTATTCATGATTGCTCAGAAAGTCTTTAAGGAAACAGGCGGATTATTTGATTGTGGCATTGGTCAATTCGCACCATCCTTCCAAAGATCATCAGATCATCATCAAGAGGGCGGAATAGCTTCAATTGATTTACTAGAAAACCACCAAATTAGATTAAATCAACATGTGCATTTCGATTTAGGAGGAATCGCCAAGGGTTATGCAGTAGACAGAGGCATAGAAGTATTAAGAAATTTTGAAATTAAAAATGCTTTGATTAATGCGGGAGGAGATTTAAGAATCATCGGAGGAATTGAGCAGTCTATTTATTTAAAAGAGTCTTTGCATGGTGATACTTATATTTATATGGGGAAGTTAAAAGACGGAGCAGTTGCAACCTCGTCCACTCGGTTTGGTCGAGATAACAAGAAAGGGGGAATGTCGTATTTAATACATCCGAAAACAGGGGAGTGCATAGAAGATGATTTAAGTTATTCGATTGTTGCGTCAACCTGCGTTGTCGCAGATTGCTTAACAAAAGCATTAGCAATCGAAAAAAATATTCATGCACCATATTTTGAAACATTTGGAGCAATACCAATCATTGTGGAGTAAACATGGAAAGTAAACAGCAATTAGCAGCATCAAAAATAGGAAAAATGAGTCAATGGCACAAATATATAAGCTTTATGGGAGTTATTTTAAGTTTGACGACTGGCGTAGTTTGGTTCGTATCAGATGATTTGATGGGCAAACCGATTCAAGAATTAAGTTTATGGATCAATTTGCATGGCATTGTGGGACATTTGTTTTTATTAATCTTAGGCATGGCTTTGTACCACCATGTGCAATTGACCCTCCGCATGAAAAAGAACGTATGGATGGGGGGAGCTTTTATCGCCACATCTTTACTTTTAATTGGGTCGATTTTGGCATTGTTCTACGGACGTGGAGTTGTTCATGAGCAAGCACATCTATTGCATTTGGTTTCAGGAACTTTAACGGGAGTTGTGTTTTTCCTACACATAAAAATTGGTAAAAAAAGCTTTAATAAACAATCCTTCGAAGCGAATCAACAATCAATCACTGCATAAATGTTTTAGTTGGCGTTAACGGCGTATTCATTGGGGTGGATACGCCGTCTTTTTTTCAATCATGAAGATTAGGTAAAATAAAAAATCAATTTTAAGGAGAACAATATGCCAGCAAATCGTACTTACTTGACTCAACAGGATATTTCCGCAGTTCTAGCTGCAGCTGAAGCTTATGCTGCGCAAGGTAATTTCGCCGTGACGATTTCTGTAGTAGATGACGGAGGTCACCTATTGGGCTTATTAAGACGCGATGGTGCAGCGCCTGTAACAGCCTATATTTCACAAGAAAAAGCTCGCGCATCTGCTTTAGGGCGTCGTGAATCCAAGATTTATGAAGATATTATCAATAATGGTCGGACTGCCTTTTTGGGTGCAACCCCAGCATTACATGGTGTTTTAGAGGGTGGCGTCAATATTGTCGTTGACGGACATACCATTGGTGCAGTTGGCGTTTCAGGAGTTAAATCCTCTGACGATGCCCTCATTGCTAAGGCAGGAATCGCCGCTTTAGGGATTAATTCCTAATTGGCCTCATAATAGAGGGCTGTGAACGAATTAAATCCAACTCCCCCAACTCTTTCTGTCGAGGAAAGCGCAGCTGAACTTTCCTCAAAAAAGCTTGAGTTTACTCAGCTCGGATTAAGTCCAAAGATTCTCCAAGCAGTTCAAGAGCAGGGCTATACCCATCCAACCCCAATCCAAGAGCAGGCAATACCGCACGTATTGGCAGGAAAAGACGTGATGGGTGCCGCTCAAACAGGAACTGGAAAAACTGCCGCATTTGTTTTACCCATTTTGGAGAAGATTTCTCCCTTCGCCAATACAAGTTCATCTCCTGCGCGTCACCCAATTCGGGCTTTAGTTCTTACTCCCACCCGTGAGTTAAGTGATCAAGTAGCAGAGAATGCTTTTAAATATTCAAAATATACCGATTTAAGAACAGCAGTAGTTTTTGGTGGAGTGGATATTTCTTCGCAAACCCAATCTTTGCGAGCTGGAGTGGAATTGTTGATTGCAACTCCAGGAAGATTACTCGATCATTTATCACAAAAAAATGCGAACTTGTCGCAAGTGCAAATATTAGTATTAGATGAAGCAGATCGCATGCTCGATATGGGTTTTTTGCCGGATCTTCAACGCATCATGTCGTTGATCCCATCTGGTCTTAGACAAACATTATTATTTTCAGCAACGTTTTCTCCAGAAATAAAAAAATTAGCGCAACAATACCTAAAAGATCCGGTGATTATTGAGGTATCGAGACAAAATCAAACAGCAGATACCGTTACTCAAATGGTGCACTTAGTTGATTCATCGAATAAGTTAAAGGTACTTCAAACGATTTTGCATCAACGTCAAGTAAAAGGATTACCGACGCAGTGCATTATTTTTGCCAATAGTCGGATTGGCTGTGCACGACTCTCTAGAGCTCTAAGTCAAAGCGGTATCAAAGCAGAAGCGATTCATGGCGATAAAAGTCAAGTAGAGCGCATGAGTATTCTTGATCAATTCAAGAAAGGGGAAATTGATGCGCTAGTTGCCACTGATGTCGCCGCTCGAGGATTAGACATACCGAGTATGCCGTGCGTGATTAATTTTGAATTACCATTCAATGCTGAGGATTACGTTCATCGAATTGGTAGAACGGGCAGAGCAGGAGCTAAGGGTGATGCAATCGCCTTAGTAGACCCATCTGAAATGAAACTACTTGCTGATATTGAAAAATTAACTAAAAAACCGTTAATTAAAATACCAACGCCGAGTACTAGTTCCCGAGAAAATATGGATCCATTTTTCTATCTCCCTTATCAATCAGAAGCGGTCTCAACAACTAACCCTGTAGATGAACCAACGAAATCTATAACAAAATCAGTTAGTCCAACTAAGGCACTAGGCGCTTTGCTTGGCGGGGCTAAAAAAACTAAGTAAAAACTGCCAAGCCCCGATTGCTTGCTCTTGCGCTCGTGTTGTCTTGGACTCCAAACGCCACCCCTAACAACATGGTTTATCCTTTTTTGCAATCATTCTCTACCCACGTCAGCCATATACCGCAAGCTACTTTCGTATTGAGCTAACTAGTAAGGGCAGTTGCGAGCGAACCATCGGTCAAAAGCCCTGTAGGAGAGGGTGTGAAGCGATCGTGATAAGAGGTTCTCAACATCGTTAAAATAGAAGTCATGCCAAGTCCAAATTTTGTTCATTTACGTCTGCATTCTGAATATTCCATTGTTGATGGAATAGTTCGGCTAGATGACGCCATTAAACAAGCAGTCGCTGATCAGATGGGGGCGCTTGCGTTAACAGACCTCATGAATTTTTTTGGTCTTATTAAATTTTACTCAAATGCACGGAGTGCAGGATTAAAACCAATTGCTGGAGCGGATGTTTGGATTTCGCATCCGACACAAAGCAATAAAGCTCATCGGGCTCTTTTACTGGTTAAAAACACCCAGGGTTATCTCAATTTATGTGAGCTATTATCCAAAGCCACCCTAGAAAACCAACACTTAGGTCGTCATGAAATACATCCTAGTTGGTTTTCCTTACCAAGTACCTCCTCCATGGCGAGTCAACAACCCTTTACATTATCTGAAGGATTAATTGTTCTTTCTGGTGGTATGCAAGGAGATATTGGACAAGCATTACTTTCAGAGCAATTCGAAGTTGCTGAGCAGTGTGCACGTCAATGGCAGGATTTATTTCCCGGAAATTTTTATATTGAAGTTAGCCGTATCGGGCAAGAGCAGGAAGAAAAATATATCCACTTAGTTGCAGCGATTGCAAGTCGTCTCAATATTCCATTAGTTGCCACACATCCCATTCAATTTATGCAACCAGATGATTTCAGGGCTCATGAAATCAGAGTATGTGTTGCAGATGGAGATCAATTAGGGAATCCAAAAAGGGTTGTTCGTTTTTCTCCAGAACAATATTTTAAGACCACTGAGCAAATGATGGAGTTGTTTGCTGATTTACCAAGTGCGCTAGCCAATTCAGTTGAAATTGCGAAACGCTGTAATTTAATATTGCAGTTAGGTAAACCAAAGTTACCTGATTTCCCAACGCCTGACGGGCTTACACTAGAAGCTTATCTCGAAAAACAGGCGCACACAGGGTTACAGCATCGTTTATTGCATTTGTACCCTGATACTGAAAAACGCGATCAGGAATCTGATCGATATATCAGTCGATTGGATTTTGAGATTAAAACCATTATTCAGATGGGATTTCCTGGATATTTTTTAATTGTTGCGGACTTTATATCCTGGGCTAAAAACAATGGAGTTCCCGTAGGACCTGGCAGGGGATCTGGAGCTGGTTCCTTAGTTGCTTATTCCTTGGGTATTACTGATCTTGATCCGCTGAGATATAACTTACTCTTTGAACGCTTTTTAAATCCAGAGCGAGTTTCTATGCCCGACTTTGATATTGACTTTTGTCAGTTGGGTCGTGACCGTGTCATTCAGTATGTGAAAGATAAATATGGTCATGAAGCTGTTAGTCAAATCGCAACATTTGGCACGATGGCTGCTAGAGGAGCAATCAAAGATGTCGGTAGAGCTCTGCAACAACCATATGGTTTTGTTGATGGAATTTCGAAGCTGATAGAAGCTAAGCCTGGAGCACAAATCACGATTCAGGAAGCGATGAAAAATACGCCTGCTTTAGATGATTTGTATCAAAACAATGAAGAGGCGAAAAACCTCATTGACCATGCAATACAGCTAGAAGGAATTACCAGAAACGTGGGGATGCATGCTGGCGGAGTGTTAATTTCACCAGGAAAGTTGACGGATTTTTGCCCACTCTATTCTCAATCCGGGAAAGATGATCAGAATTCAGGTATTGTCAGTCAGTTTGATAAAGATGACGTTGAGGCTGTTGGCCTTGTCAAATTCGACTTCTTAGGTTTGACCACTTTAACCATACTTGATCTCACCCAAAAATATATACACCAACTTTATCCTGAGAAGAAAGATTGGCAATTAGAGGATATTCCACTCGATGATCCTCAAGCCTTTGATATTTTAAAGGCCGCAAATACCGTTGCCATCTTCCAATTGGAAAGTCGTGGCATGCAGAATATGCTTAAAGATGCAAAGCCAGACCGCTTTGAAGACATTATTGCCCTAGTTGCTCTTTATCGTCCCGGACCAATGGATTTGATACCGGATTACATCGCGCGTAAACACCTCAAGCAAGTAGTTGTTTATCCAGATGAGCGAGTCATTCCTGTTCTTGAAGAAACCTATGGAATTATGGTGTACCAAGAGCAAGTGATGCAAATGGCACAAATCGTGGGTGGCTATTCTCTAGGCGGTGCAGATTTATTGCGTCGCGCGATGGGTAAGAAAAAACCAGAAGAGATGGCGATACAAAGCAAAATATTTGCTGAAGGCGCAATGAAAAGTGGCCTCACCCAAGAAAAAGCCGATGAGATCTTTAAAAACATGGAAGCCTTTGCTGGCTATGGGTTTAATAAATCGCATGCTGCCGCTTACGCTGTTTTGGCCTATCAGACGGCTTGGTTAAAAGCGCATTATGTCGCAGAATTTATGGCGGCCAACTTGTCATTGGCAATGGATGATACGGATAAAGTCAAAATTCTATTTGAAGATGCAAAAGATAATCAGCTAGAAATTTTGATGCCTGATATTAATTCAGGAGAATACCGTTTCCTACCTATCTTAAAAGAAGAAGAAAAAAACCAAGGAGGTTCTCGAACCATCAAATATGGTTTGGGCGCAGTAAGGGGTACAGGTGAGAACGCCATCACAGAAATTGTGAGAGTTCGAGCTGAAAAACCTTTCGTACATTTATTTGATTTTTGCCAACGAGTAGACCGTCGCATTGTGAATCGTCGTGCGATTGAGGCATTAATCAGGGCAGGAGCTTTTGATGGCATTGCCCCAGGTGGTATGGATGGGCGAGCCACCTTACTAGCGTCCCTTCCCAACGCGATGCAAGCAGCAGAGCAGGCCATCGCTTCTGCGAATCAGACGAATTTATTTGCGATGCCTGGTGAGGAAGACGGCTCTGAGCCAGAATATATATCGATCGCACCTTGGATGAAAAAGATGCGCTTACAAGAAGAAAAATCTGCCTTAGGGTTTTGTATTTCAGGGCATTTATTTGATGTCTATGCCCAAGAAGTTCGACAATTTGTAAGAGTTCCAATAGAAAAGATTTCACCAAAAAGTGGTGAAAAATTAGTTGCCGGAATCATCGTTTCGCAACGAACCAAAAAAACCAGTAATGGTGGTGTAATGAATAATATTGTTCTAGATGACGGTACGGGTCAAATAGAGTTGGTGGTCTATGAAGACACCTATGAAAACTACCGATCTTGTTTTGTTGAGGATGAGTTATTAATTGCTAAGATCTTGACCAAGGTACAGCCTTCGACAGAAAACTATTCAGGAAGTGTAAGGCATTCAATCCTAGCCGCGATGTCAATGCCAGCAGCAAGGTTGCGTTACGCGAAAAGTATACACTTTGAGATGACTTCTCAAGTGAATCTAAAAACGTTTAAAGAAAAAGCCCAATCCTACATTCATGAGCAAAATGCCTCTCGCCAAACATCCGCTGATTCCGTACAACACATTAACTTGCCAATGACTGCTGATCTCGTCTCCAACTCTGGGGTTTGCCAAATTCAGTTTCCGCAAACTTGGAATATGTATCCAGATGACCGAGCGATTCAGGGGTTCAGTAATTTGCTACATCAATTAGGCATAACATCCGCTTTGCAAGTTAAATACGCGTTACAGGGATAGTATTTCTAAACAAATTGTCATAGGCTTGGATAACTCTCGGAGCGCTCAGCTCCTGTAGACAAAGACTACGGCTATTTGGCTTGTCATCACATCCAGCTTTTCTACACGGCACACATTCTCCGGGCCCTTGAAGGATAGTTACATTCCCTACGGTTTGACTTGACGCTCTTAATAAATAGGGTTGTGTATGAGAAAAACCATTAGGCCAAGGCCCAAAATTAGTGGGAGGAGTAGCGCCAAATAAGGCAATCGTTGGAACTGCACATGCGGCTGCCAGGTGGGTAATGGCAGTATCCACCCCAATATAGGCTTTAGCATGATGCAAGACGTTCGCTAACTCACCAAAACTGAGTTTGCCCGTCATGTTGAGAATAATTTGTGCTGCATGAGGACTCAGGCGGGAGAGTATTTTTTCTGCAAGTAGATGATCCTTTTGATCGGGTCCACCACTCATCACCACCAAGATTTCTTGTTGTGAAAAATACTCAATGATTTGTACCCAAGAATCAATTGGCCAGCATTTATAGTCATTGAGTGGGCTTGGATGAATCACGACATATTGCTGGGAAATATCTTGGAGCTCGACCGGCAATGACTCAAATTGCGGAGGACTTACTTTCACTTCGTGAGTCACTTGAGTATCTTTCATCCAAGGGTCAAGTAACTTTAGCTTTTCAGTCACCACATGTTGCGAGAAATAATCAATAGGAACTTGATGTTGAGTAATCCATTTTTTCCAACCATGATCTTCTTTTCCAGGATGACAAACCCCTACACGATAAGGTGCCGCAAATAATCCATATAGATAAGCGCGATCGCTAGGTTGCGTGATAATCGCGAGATCATATTGAAAAAATATTTTACAAAGAAGTTTGATGTACTCCTTGATCTTGGGCTTCTTGCTTACACCAATGATTTCATGTAGGAACGGGTTGCCCTCTAAAATCCCTACAGAGTTGGTAAATCCTAAAAAATCGATTTTTGCATGAGGCCAAACTTCATGAGCGCGTTCGATCAGAGGAGTAGTAATGAGAGTATCACCGATTTGTCGCGTGGCAATAATCAATATTTTTTTGAATGATGTTGGCTTCATTGGTGGGGTAATTTTATGGAAATCAACTATTTTTCTTTAATATGATGTGTTTGTGACAGAAGATTGGCATAATTCATTATATGAAGCTCCCCCATCATCAAGTATTTCTCCGAGTACTATCTTATTTAAAGCCGCATAAGTCAATGATTATATTGGCCTTATTGGCAATGGCTGTAGTAGCTGCCACTGAAACCTCAATTCCCGCATTGATGAAACCCTTATTAGACCGCGGTTTTACAGGTGGACTAAACGATAAGTTGTGGCAAATTCCTTTGTTCTTGGTTGGTCTTGCCTTTATTCGGGGGGCGGCACAATTTTTATCTAACTATTGGTTAAACCGGGTCATTAATGAAGTCTTATTAATTCTTCGCGAACAAATGTTTGCGCGTCTATTGCATGCTCCTACCGAATTTTTTCAACAAAGTACGGCGGCAAACCTAATCAATACCGTTGTCTTTGAAGTAAATAACGTATTGAGTATTTTAAGTAGTGTTGCGATCAATTTAGTCAGAGACTCATTAACTGTATTGGGTTTATTAGGCTACTTGTTTTATCTCAATTGGAAATTAACACTTGTTGTGATGGTCATTTTTCCAATCATTGGTTACACGATTAGTCGAATCAATAAGCGCTTAAGATCCTTAGGTCGTGATCAACAAAAATATACTAGTGAATTAGCGTATGTAGTTGAAGAGGCAAGTGCTGGACATAAAGTTGTTAAATTAAATAGTGGGCAGGATTATGAGATGTATCGTTTTACGGAAATGGCCAAACAGCTCAGAAAATTCGCCATTCGTTCCTCAATTGCTGGAGGATTAAATCAACCGATTACTCAGATTGTGGCTTCCATTGCATTATCCGGGGTTTTGTTGATTGCGATCTTACAATCATCCACTGGCGGCACGACTGTTGGTGAGTTTGCTGCTTTTGTCACTGCCATGATGCTGATTATTTCCCCGCTTAAACATTTGGCAGATATTAATCAACCACTGCAAAGAGGCTTAATTGCTGCTGAAATGATTTTTGGTTTGATTGATCAGCCCTTAGAAAAACAAGTAGACGAAGTGCATGCAAAATCTCTAAAAACAGCTAAAGGAAATATTGAGTTTGATCATGTGAGTTTCTCATACCAAGCAGCTCATCAAGAGTCGACTGATCCTCAGCGGGAAGTTCTACGTGATATTCAGTTAAACATTGCACCTGGCGAAGTAGTTGCCTTTGTTGGACCCTCTGGCAGCGGTAAAACAACATTAGTTAATTTAGTGCCGAGATTTTATACGCCAACGACCGGGCGAATATTGCTCGACGGTCATCCAATTGAAGAATATAAGTTAGCTGATTTACGCTTGCAAATCGGTTTTGTAAGCCAAGACGTCATTTTATTTAATGACACTATTGCAGCCAACGTTGCGTATGGTGTTGTGCATCAAGAGGATATCGATAGGGTGAAGGTTGCTGAAGCAATAGCCGCGGCTAATTTATCTGAAATGATTCGTGATTTACCAGATGGTATCGATACCGTAATTGGCGATAACGGTAATCGATTATCAGGTGGTCAAAGACAGCGTTTAGCGATTGCCAGAGCAGTTTATAAAAATGCCCCGATTCTTATTCTAGATGAAGCTACTTCGGCCCTCGACTCTGAATCAGAGCGCCTCGTGCAAGAAGCGTTGGAGTACTTGATGCAGGGTAGAACAACATTAGTGATTGCTCACCGCCTATCAACGATTGAAAATGCAGACCGTATTGCCGTTCTTGAGTATGGACGAATTGTCGAGTTAGGAACGCATGCTGAGCTGATTGAGCGGGGTGGTCTCTACTCCAGCTTACATCGATTACAGTTTTCAGCTAAGGCTTAGAGCAACACAATATCGTAATGTTCTTGAGCAAAGCTTCCTTCAGAGCGAAGACGAATCGGTTTACCAATAAATTCGCCTAGTTCAGCTAGGAATTGGCTTTGTTCTTCTAGAAATAAATCAATCACATCGGGCGATGCAACAATTCTAAATTCTTTAGGATTAAATTGACGGTGTTCACGAACAATTTCCCGAAGTATTTCATAGCAAATCGTTTGAGCAGTTTTTACTTCACCCTTACCCTCACAGACAGGGCAGGGTTCACACAGTTGATGGGCTAATGATTCTCGCGTGCGTTTGCGCGTCATCTCAACCAGACCGAGATTCGAGAATTGATTCACTGTCGTTTTCATCCGATCTAGTGCCAAACTCTTATTGAGTTCAGACAAGACGGCGGTTTGATGTTCTGCCGTATGCATATCGATAAAATCAACAATAATGATGCCACCTAAATTTCTTAAGCGTAATTGCCGCGCAATGGCTTTAGCCGCTTCAAGATTGGTTTTGTAGATCGTATCAACAAAGGTTTTAGCCCCAATATAACTGCCCGTATTCACATCAACCGTAGTCATGGATTCCGTTTGATCAATCATCAGATAACCACCGGACTTGAGATTGACCCTACGATTGAGTGCCAAGTTGATCTCATTTTCCACATCAAATAAATCAAACAAAGGACGTTCACCACGATACAGTTGAATCTTATCCACTAGCTTCGGCATATAAGTTGCAGCAAATTGTTGGAGTTTCGTACAGTTTTCTGCTGAATCAATACGTATGACGGTTGTAGATTCTTCAGCAATATCACGCATGACACGCTCAATCAGATTGAGCTCTTCATAAATTTTGGATGGGGTAGGCTTGGTTAAGGTTTGTTGATGAATCCTTGACCAGGTCAGTAAAAGATAATTTAAATCTTGCTCTAAATCCCTATCGCTTGCTTCCTCAGCGCTTGTGCGCATAATCAAACAGCCTTTTAACTCTTCAGGAAGGATGCTCCTTAGCCTTTGTTTTAAGCGGTCCCGTTCAGCCTCATCCGTAATTCTTTGAGAAATGCCAATTTGACCATTTTTTTCATCGAGCGGGAGATACACCAAATTACGACCAGCAATACTGATGTGCGTGGTTAAGCGAGCACCTTTTGTCCCAAGGGGGTCTTTTAGAACCTGAACAAGAATAGTCTGTCCATCAAAGACGAGTTTTTCAATGGGCATGTCAGCGCCATTATTAATATCGGCAACATGTATAAAGGCTGATTTTTCAAGCCCAATATCTACAAAGGCGGATTGCATACCAGGCAAAACGCGTACAACCTTACCTAAATAAACATTCCCTAAAATGCCAAGGTTTTGCGCTCTTTCGATGAGAAGTTCTTGTACCTCACCATGTTGAACAAGAGCAACCCTTGTTTCCTGTGGGGTAAAGTTAATTAAAATTTCTTCATTCATGGAGATAGGATAAACCCAATTCCAGCCTTCTCCAAGAGGCGGCTCGTTTCGAAAATAGGTAAGCCCATGATGGCACTATGACTACCTTCTATTTTTTCGATTAAACAGCTGCCATAGCCTTGAATAGCATAAGCGCCAGCTTTACCAAGAGGTTCATTGGTAGCAACATAGGACTTTAATTTTTGCGTTGAGTTATTGGCAAAATAGACCTTAGATGAACTCATCACATATTCTGGGGCTTGATTTTGCTCCATTTGAATGGCGATCGCCGTGTGTACAACATGACACTGACCATTGAGTAACTCGAGCATCGATAACGCATCATTATCATCATGGGGCTTACCTAAAATCATCTCTTTCCCGTCTTTCGTTAGTGCGACCGTCGTATCTGCACACAAGATGGGGGCCCATGGTAGTCCTTGACGATTGAGACGTTCAACCGCAGCTTGAAGCTTGAGAAGAGTAACCCGAAGCACGTAATCTTGAGATGCCTCTTGCGGAAGAACGGTTTCGAGTAATTCAGGGTTTTCAGAAGAATCGGGCAACAATAGCTGGAAGTTCACCCGCAGATCATTCAATATCGCTTGGCGTCTTGGACTTTGGGAAGCAAGATACAACATTTTATTCTCTATGATAGGGGTGGTTTTGCAAAATAGTCCAAGAACGGTACAGTTGTTCAACTAATAATAACCTTGCAAGTGCATGAGGAAGCGTTAGACTTGATAAACGCCATAGCGCTTGGCAAGAGGCTTTCAGATCACTATCTAGACCATCAGCCCCGCCAATGATTAAATAAATATCTTTACCCATCTGTTGCCACTGCGCAAATTGCTCAGACATTTGCACTGTTGTTAAATCTTTACCACGCTCATCAAGGGCAATAACAAAACTATTTTTAGGGATTTGTTCCCGAATCTTAATAGCTTCTTTAGCTGGGCTTACATCCGGTTTAAGCTCTTTAATCAGAATAGGAGCTTCTTTGGGCATCCGTTTGACATAATCTTGGATTGCAATTTCAACCCATTGAGGCATTTTATGTCCAACAGCAATAACAAAGAGTTTCATTCATCATCCAGGTCATCACTAAAGTTCATTGGGCCGCTGGTGGGGCCTTTTTGTGCATTTAATTTAACTCTAACCGGTTTTCCACCCCACATACCTTCGAGTTGATAATAGGCACGAATCGCAGGTTGCAAAATATGGACAACGACATCGCCACAATCAACAAGTACCCATTCTCCGGTATCAAGACCTTCGATGGAAATCACTTCGCCACCTTTTTCTTTTACGCTGGTACTTACAGAAAATGCCAGAGCCCTCGTTTGACGATTGCTGTTGCCAGTAGTGATAATTACACGATCAAATAAATCGGTTAATTTTGAAGTGTCAAATACACGAATATCGACGGCTTTCACATCTTCTAATGCATCAATCACAGTACGTTGTAATTTTCTTAATTCCATGCGTAAAAATTTTTCCTGATCAATTAGTGGAGTCTTGCGGTTGATAAATATGGTGGAGTTGCGTGTAGTCTAACACTTGTGGGGATAAAGATTCGGCTAATTCAGAACGAGATGCTTGTTGGGTGAGTTGGGCACGCAATTCGGTAGAAGAAAGATCCACATGAAAATTTTCATCAAAAAAGACCTTTCCGTGCGGCGCTTGCCTCAAGTCGTTCACATTATCCGTAATCCTTT
Source organism: Polynucleobacter sp. SHI8 (assembly GCF_027944005.1). Taxonomy (NCBI): domain Bacteria; kingdom Pseudomonadati; phylum Pseudomonadota; class Betaproteobacteria; order Burkholderiales; family Burkholderiaceae; genus Polynucleobacter; species Polynucleobacter sp. SHI8. Next base: position 536,016 of record NZ_AP027204.1, read on the forward strand.
GATCAAATAGTTCAATCATTTCAACGATGGTTTGAGGATGGTCTGGATCAATATGAGCTTTTGTGACAGATGGGGAAAGCTTTCGACTTGCAACCGCTAGGTGGAGATAATCTGGCAGGTGTTGCCAATCATTCCACGTCGACATATTTTGATATGTATCTGCACCCATGAGCCAGACAATTGATTGATTGGCCCCATACAATTGCCTTAATTCTTTTGCAGTATCAATCGTATAGCTTGGACCTTGACGATCAAGCTCAATTCGGCTGACGCCAACGTGTGTTTTATTGTCAGTATCAAATAATAAAATTTTTAAATCTTCTACGGCGGCGAGAGTTAACTCATAACGCATTTTTGCTGAAGTGATATGGGTACTTTTTTGCCATGGTTGGCCAGCGGGTAACCATAATAGTTCATCGAGTCTGAGTAATTCAATAAAATTTTGCGCTAATTTGACATGACCCCAATGAGGTGGATCAAATGTGCCGCCAAAAATACCGATCATGTGTTGAGCCAATCACGTGGCTGCAGGAAAAAATCAGTGAGTTGATGTTCAGGGCTACCTGGCTGAATAGGGCGTTGATATTGCCACCTTGCAATTGGAGGCATTGACATTAAGATAGATTCTGCTCTACCACCAGATTGCAAACCAAAGTGAGTGCCACGGTCGTACACTAAATTAAATTCAGCGTATCTGCCGCGACGATATTCTTGAAATTCTTTTTCTGCTTCGGTGTAACTTTGATGTTGATTTTTTTTCGCAATCGGCAGATACGCATCCACAAATGATTTACCTACCGACTGTGTCAGAGCGAAACTTTTTTCAAACCCGAGTTCGCTGAAGTCATCAAAAAATATACCACCAATACCTCTTGGTTCTTGGCGATGTGGCAAGTAAAAATAAGTATCACAGTTCTTTTTAAAGAGCGGATAGTATTTTTCATCAAAAGTATCAAGAACGTTTTTACAGGTTTGGTGAAAATGTTGACAGTCTTCGAGATTGCCATAGTAAGGAGTTAGATCCATGCCGCCACCAAACCACCAGACGGGATCTATACCGTCTTTTTGTGCCACCAGGCATCGCACATTCATATGAACCGTTGGTACTTTGGGATTCCATGGATGAAAGACCAAAGAGACTCCCATCGCTTCAAAACTACCGCCTGCAATTTCAGGGCGCTGAGCAGTTGCAGATGGAGGTAGTTTTTTCCCGCTGACATGGGAAAAAGCAACACCAGCACGTTCAAAAAAATGGCCATTTTCAACAATCATCGTACGGCCATAACCTTGCAGAGGGCTATCAGCGGGTTTTTCCCACTCATCACTCAGAAAGGATTGACGCTCAAGTTCAGAGAACGATTGGGTAATATATTCTTGTAAATTCCAAAAGAAATGCTTGAGTTCAGTTACTTGTATAGACATTATTTCGTTTTTATCGCAAGGTGCCCAATATCAGTTCGATACTGAGAGCCATTAAATTGAATAGATTTTAAAGCCTCATAGGCACGAGTTTGAGCCCCCTTCACATTTCCGTCAAGACCTACAACACACAGAACTCGACCACCACTAGTGACTAGCTTACCATCTTTGAAGCTTGTGCCGGCATGAAACACGATGTGGTGCTCGCTTTCTTCGGGAATACCAGTAATTTCATCACCACTTCTTGGAGTATTAGGGTAGTTATGCGCTGCCATCACAACCCCCAGAGCCACCCTTGGATCCCACTGTAATTCGACTTGATCAAGTGTTTGGTTATCCGCATGCATTAAAACATCAACAAAATCACTTTTGAGTCTTGCCATAATCGGTTGCGTTTCAGGATCACCCATACGGCAATTAAACTCAAGCGTTTTAACTTCCTTATTGGGGCTAATCATCAGACCTGCATATAAGAAACCCGTAAACGGAATACCATCTTTAGCCATTCCTTCAACCGTAGGTTTAATAATTTGACGCAATACTTTGGCATGTAATTCTGGAGTGACCACAGGTGCCGGTGAATAAGCGCCCATGCCACCCGTATTGGGTCCTTGGTCATGATCTAAGAGGCGCTTATGATCTTGGCTAGTTGCCATCGGTAAAATATTTTTACCATCTACCATGACAATGAAACTGGCTTCTTCACCTGTTAAAAATTCTTCAATGACAACACGCGCGCCAGCATTGCCTAATTTATTGTCACTTAACATCATATCTACCGCCTGATGAGCCTCTTCTAGATTCATCGCAACAACAACCCCTTTACCCGCGGCTAAGCCATCCGCCTTGATGACGATAGGAGCACCTTTTTGATCGATGTATGCATGCGCTGCTAAAGCGTCATGAAAGGTTTCATAATCTGCCGTAGGAATCCCATGACGTTTCATGAACGCTTTTGCAAAATCCTTGGAAGACTCTAGTTGCGCAGCCTTTTGCGTGGGACCAAAAACTTTTAATCCTTTTGCACGAAAAACATCGACGATACCTTCAGATAATGGTTTTTCAGGACCGATGACGGTGTACGCAATTTTTTCAACTTCCGCAAATAGCGCAAGTTCTGCAATATCCGTAATTGGAATGTTGGTAATCCCATGAAGATGTTTTGATTCAAATGGAGTGCCACCATTTCCCGGGGCAACATAGACCATTTGTACCTTAGGTGATTGGGCAATTTTCCACGCTAGGGCATGTTCTCTGCCGCCAGATCCTACAACTAATATTTTCATATAAATCCTAATTATTCATCAAAACTTGCATTGGAGTAAACATTTTGGACATCATCTAAGTTTTCCAACGCATCTAATAATTTTTGCATGGTTGTAGCGGAGTCCACTAAGAGTTCTACTTCTGTTTCAGGGCGCATCGTGACTTCACCGAATTCAGGTTGAAGACCCTGGGCAATCAGAGCGTCTTTAATTGCAGAAAAATTGACAGGTGAAGTAATCACTTCTTTTGAAGCATCCTCATGCACGATGACATCATCTGCTCCAGCATCTAGAGCGGCATCCATTAGTTGATTTTCTTCAATATGAGGTGCGAACATGAGTTGACCACAATGCATGAAAAGATAAGAAACACAGCCATCAGTTCCTAAATTACCACCATTTTTTGAAAATGCATGACGAATTTCAGCCACAGTTCGTGTTTTATTGTCCGTCAAGCAGTCCACCATGACAGCAACACCTCCAGGACCATAACCCTCATAACGAATTTCTTCATAGTGGACCCCTTCCAGCGACCCCGTACCTTTTTGAATAGCTCTTGTCACATTCTCATTTGGCATATTGGCATCTTTTGCCTTATCGATAGCCAATCTTAAACGCGGGTTGTTATTAATATCGCCACCGCCCATCTTGGCAGCAACAGTTACTTCGCGGATGATTTTCGTCCAAACCTTCCCGCGCTTCTCGTCTTGTCGACCTTTACGATGTTGAATATTGGCCCATTTAGAATGACCGGCCATAGATTTCCTTTCAAATAAACTTTGTATGAATTGTGTAATATGTTAATTTTAGGCAATTTCTAAAGTAAAACCATAAAAGGAGATATTTCATGACAACAAACACAGTAAAAGCCATCCGAATGAGTAAAACAGGTGGAGCAGAAGTCCTTGAATATGTTGATGTTCAGCTAGGGGAGCCTGGTCCTGGTGAAGTGTTAGTGCGCCATCACGCTATTGGGGTTAATTTCTTAGACATTTACTTCAGAAATGGTTTATATCCCTCACCATTGCCTGCTGGAGTGGGTCAAGAAGGCGCGGGCGTCATTGAAAAAGTGGGACCTAATGTGACCCATGTAAAGGTTGGCGATCGTGTTGCCTATGCAGGTCGACCTGCAGGTTCTTACTCTCAGGCTCGAGTGATGCCTGCTGACATTATTGTGAAGTTGCCCGATGCCATTAGCTTTGAACAAGCTGCTGCAATGATGTTACAAGGTATGACAGTACAGTATCTACTCAACAGCACCTATAAAGTTCAAAAAGGTGACACCGTTTTATTTCACGCCATAGCAGGTGGCGTTGGAACGATTGCATGTCAATGGTTAAAAGCATTGGGTGCAACAGTCATTGGCACCGTTGGTAGTCCTGAAAAAGCAGCATTAGCAAAATCAATGGGTTGTGATCATACGATTTTGTATCGAGATGAAGACTTTGTGAAACGCGTCAGAGAAATTACTGATGGTAAAGGCGTACCAGTGGTCTATGACTCCATTGGTAAAGATACCTTCATGAAGTCACTGGATTGTTTATCACCACTTGGTACCATGGTGACTTTTGGAAATGCTTCTGGCCCTGTACCTCCTTTAGATCTCTCTATTTTGGCAGGGAAGGGCTCTATCAAGGTTACTCGCCCCACGTTGACAACATACGTGCTCAATCGTGCTCTTTTAGAGCCAATGGTGGCAGATTTATTCCAAAGGGTCATGAGTGGGCAGGTGAAGATTGAAATCACCCATCGTTATCCATTAGAGCAAGCTGCGCAGGCACAGCGTGATATGGAAGAACGTAAAACCACTGGATCCATCATTCTCATACCTTAAAGTTGTTCAAAAATCCACCCTAGCCACTGGGGTGGATCAATGAAAAAGGGGGTTTTGAGCATCGTCATATTGCTCTTAACCCCTTGAACGTGTCATAATAGTCAACTTTTATGCCGCGGTGGTGAAATTGGTAGACACAGGAGACTCAAAATCTCCCGCCTAATAAGTGTGTCGGTTCGAGTCCGACCCGCGGCACCAATCCTAAAAGATAACTTTCCACAAATTATTTAAGCTTTACTAATAAAGATGTAGTGGTGTATTAAATGTTAATATTTTCCTATATTCAATTTTTAGGGTTACGACATGCAAAGACCAGCTTATCCAGTTGATGAAATTGCAAGACTGAAAGATTTATTAAGTCATGAACTTCTAGATACATCACCTGATGAGTTTTTAGATTCGGTAACCCATTTAGCGCAAAATGTTTTTCATGTCAAAACCGTTTTAATTTCATTGATTGATGCCAATCGACAATGGTTCAAGTCTCGTCAAGGACTTGATGCGACTTAAACCCCTAGAGATATTTCATTTTGTGGACATGTGATTTTACAAAACGATATATTTGAAATTTCTGATGCCTTAGAGGATCAACGTTTTGCTGATAATCCATTGGTAACAGGCAATCCACTAATTCGTTTTTACGTAGGGATCCCAATAAAAAGTGCTAGAGGAAATAACTTAGGCACCCTTTGTTTGATTGATGATCATCCAAGAACATTGACTCAAGAAGAAAGAGGCTTTTTAGTTGCTTTCAAAAATATCATACAGACTTACATGATTAATCAACATCAAAATAAAACCTTTCAGTTGATTATGGACTCTGTTCAAGAAGGAATTATTGTTCATGATCGTAGCGGTAGAATTGTCTTTATTAATCCAGCGGCCCATGATTTACTGGGCGATTCTTTGATGTCTCTATTTGGACAATCTAGCTGGAGTCATGGTAAAGAATTGTCACAAGACCCAGCTTCAAGTATGACTGATATCAATGAAATTATGACCGCCATGCATCATGAGGTTTTACCTTATGAAGGACAAACTGTATTAACTAAAGCAGATGGTCAACAAGTTCAAATATATTTTCAGATTGAGCCTCTTATTCGAGGAGGTGTGATGACAAATACAATTCTTGTTTTACAAGCCAATTAAATAACATCTCTAATTTTTTTAATTGAGGTATCTAAACGTTATATTTAATAACTAAATTTTGTATTTATTATTAAATACATAACTTGATTGATTGATTTTAACGAGATTTTCATAATTTTGTTACTTTTTGTCATTAGCATTTAAATTCTCAACATAAGGAGAATTTATGAGCGCTTCGGCAAAAAGTCATCATAGTGGTCACGACGAAGTAATGCGTCCTAATTTGGATGCAAAACCGAACATGATTACGGCAATTATTTTTATTGGTTTACTCGTTGCTGGTTTGTTGTACTCAGCTTATAGTATTTCTAATGACGTCACAGCAACCAATCATGGCGTTCCAGTGACTAATTGGGTGCCCTTTCTTTTATTAGGCGTTGCTCTTTTAATTGCTCTTGGTTTTGAGTTTGTGAATGGATTTCACGACACTGCAAACGCGGTGGCAACAGTGATTTATACCAATGCATTACCTGCCAATTTTGCGGTTATTTGGTCAGGTTTCTTTAACTTCTTAGGTGTACTTGTTTCAAGTGGCGCTGTGGCGTTCGGTATTATTTCCTTATTACCGGTAGAGTTAATTCTGCAAGTTGGCTCTTCTTCGGGATTTGCAATGGTATTTGCCTTGTTAATCGCTGCAATTATTTGGAATCTTGGAACTTGGTGGTTAGGCTTACCAGCGTCTTCCTCACACACACTTATTGGTTCAATTATTGGTGTTGGTGTGGCAAATGCACTCATGCACGGTCGTGATGCAACAAGTGGTGTCGATTGGGCACAAGCTTCAAAAGTTGGTTACTCATTATTACTCTCACCATTAATTGGTTTTTGTGCGGCAGCACTTTTGTTATATGCAATGAAGGTTGTGGTGAAGAACAAAGATTTATTTACAGAGCCTAAAAAAGGTAAGGCTCCGCCTGCATGGATTCGTGGCTTGCTTATCTTGACTTGTACAGGTGTGTCATTTGCTCACGGTTCAAATGACGGTCAAAAAGGTATGGGTTTAATCATGCTGATCTTAATTGGTTGTGTTCCGACTGCTTATGCTCTAAATTCTGCAATGACACAAGATCAATCTGCTGCATTCGTTGCTTTGTCAGAAAAAACGTCCACAAAATTAGCGAATATTCTGCCAGCAGCAGGCTCTGCTAGGGTTGAAAGTCGTGAAGTTCTCTCAGAATATGTCCGTACAAAAGAGATGAATCCAAATGTTATTCCTGCACTTGGTGAAATGGCGGGGAATATTGGTAAGCAAGTAAAAGACAGTGGTTCTATTGCTGGTTTGCCAACGGATTCTGTTTCTAACGTCAGAAATGATATGTACTTAGCATCTGAGACGATTAAGATTTTAGAAAAGAAAAAAGAATTAGCTAATTTAGATAAAGATCTTGTTGGCGATTTAAAAGCATTTAAATCCAATACAGATACCGCAACAAAATTCATTCCAACTTGGGTGAAGGTTGCTGTGGCGATTGCTCTTGGACTGGGTACGATGGTTGGTTGGAAGCGTATCGTTGTAACCGTTGGTGAAAAGATTGGTAAGACGCATTTAACTTACGGTCAGGGCGCCTCAGCTGAGTTAGTTGCTATGACTACCATCTTTGCAGCTGACCACTATGGTTTACCTGTCTCGACGACGCAAGTTTTATCTTCAGGCGTTGCTGGGACGATGGTTGCAAATGGCTCTGGAATGCAGGCAAGTACGATTCGTAGCTTAGCCTTAGCTTGGATCTTAACCCTCCCTGTAGCGATGTGTTTATCCGCATCACTCTTCTTCCTGTTTAGTCAAATTTTTTAATAGATTCAATTTTTTCTTAAAAGCCGCCTTCGGGCGGTTTTTTTATGATGACAATCTACTAAAAATATCAACTTTGAAATAATTGTTTAATCAAATTACCTTATAAAAGAAGTAGTAGTTCATTAAAAAAATCAGAGAGGAAAAATCATGTCACATGCACAAGATGCAGCAACCATTAGCGATGAGAAACACGAATTAGATTATGTTGCTAAAAAATATAATTGTTCAGTAGAACAAGTTAAGCAAGCAAAGAAAGATGCTGGAACAAATGAGCGTCAAGCCGTTTATGCTGCTTTGGAAAAGATTTTAGGTAAATAAAGCTCTGTGCGAGGGATGGTCTAAATATCATAACTCGCATTTTCCTCATCAGACTGTCCACGATTTTGTAACGCTTGATCAACTAGTTTTTTGTTGAGGCTTGGGGCAAAAATCTCAATAAACGTGTAGGTATATGATCTGAGATATGCATCTTGTTTGATTGCAATTCGAGTCGTATTGGTACCAAATAGATGGCCAGCAGGTAGCATTTCAAGTGCGGTATCACGCTGGGCATCATAAGCAAGAGCGGAAACAATGCCAACCCCCAAACCATTTTCGACGTAGGTTTTAATGACGTCAGCATCGATAGCTTCAAGAACAACATCAGGATGTAATTTTTTCTTGGAAAAAGCCTCATTAATTTTGGGGCGACCTGCAAAGGCAAGATCATAGGTAATGATGGGGTATTCAACCAAATCTTCCAGCGCTAAAGGTTTTTTGGCTAAAAGAGGGTGACCATGGGGAACTACTACGGCATGTTGCCATTGATAGCCGGGTAAAGAAACCAGTTGAGGATGATCCGATAAACCCTCAGTAGCGATCGCAATATCTGCTTGATTAGTTAACACTAACTGCGCCAAATGTTCAGGACTTCCTTGTTGGATACTGACCCTAACTTTAGGAAAACGCTTTCTAAATTCAGCGATGACCTGCGGTAGGGAGTATCTTGCCTGAGTATGGGTTGTAGCAATCACAAAATTACCCTGATCGGTTGCGGCGTACTCTGAACCAATTTTTTTTAGGTTTTCAATTTCCCCGAGGATTTTTTCGATGCAAATGAGGACTTTTTTGCCAGGTTCGGTCAGGTCTCTAATACGTTTGCCATGCCGACGAAAAATATCCACACCCAGTTCATCCTCAAGTTCCAAGATGGCCTTTGAAACCCCTGGTTGAGAAGTAAAGAGAGCTTTTGCTGCATCGGTTAGATTGAAGTTCTGGCGAACAGCCTCACGGACAAAGCGAAACTGATGAATATTCATTGGAAATATCCTTTATATCAAAAACAATATAATAAAACGATTTTTTATTATTTGTAAATCTTATTTGAACAATGGAAAATGACTTTCTTGGAAATAACTTCTAAAAGAATAAATCACGCATCATTTTTGTAAGTGTTTGCTTACATTTAAGATTGTTTTTAATGAAAGATTGCAATGTATCAATACGATGAGATTGACCAGGCATTAGTAGATGCCCGTGTTGATGAGTTTAGAAATCAAGTCGAACGTCGATTAGATGGTTCTCTACCAGAAGAAGAGTTCCGTCCACTTCGCTTACAAAATGGTTTATATCTTCAACGCCACGCATATATGTTGCGAGTAGCGATTCCTTATGGGATCTTAAGTTCAAGACAACTTGAGCAATTGGCGATGATTGCTAATCGCTACGACCGTGGATATGGGCATTTCACTACTCGTCAAAATATTCAATTTAATTGGCTTAAGTTAGAAGAAAGTCCCGAAATCCTGGCCTATCTAGCTAAAGTTCAGATGCATGCTATTCAGACGTCAGGCAATGTTGTACGTAATATTACGAGTGATCCATTTGCGGGAGTTGCTCATGATGAGCAGGTTGATCCAAGACCCATCTGTGAATTACTCCGTCAATGGTCAACCTTACATCCTGAGTTTGCCTTCTTACCCAGAAAATTTAAGATTGCCATTAATGGTGCAACCTATGACCGTGCGGTGATCATGGCTCATGACGTTGGTCTGCTTCTTAAAAAAGATGAGCACCAAAAAATGACAGTTGATATATATGCAGGCGGTGGCATGGGGCGAACCCCGCTGTTAGCCAGTTTAGTTAAAAGTGATTTGCCATGGCAGCAATTGCCCAGTTATTTAAACGCATTATTGCGTGTTTATAACCGCTATGGTCGTAGAGATAATTTGTATAAAGCTAGAATTAAAATACTCGTAAAAGCATTAGGTGCCACGCAATTTTCCAAAGAAGTAGAAGATCAATGGATAGTGAGTCGTGATCGAAGTGCAGATTTTACAGATTCAGAATTAGCGCGTGTAGCGAAGAGTTTTACAAAACCAGCATATAAGAGTTTGAGTAATCAAACCCGTGAAAATATGATTCATCAATCCTCAGCTACGGCACAAAAAGCATTTTCAAAATGGTTAGAACGCAATACAAAAGAGCATCAAGTTTCAGGATATATCAGTGTGGTGGTAAGTTTAAAAAATCATCAAGGAAGTGCGCCAGGTGATGCAACATCTGAGCAAATGATGGCGGTAGCAAAGTTGGCTCAAGAATTTAGTTTTTCAGAGATTCGGGTAACCCATGAGCAAAACTTAGTACTGGCAGATGTTGAACAAAGTAGGCTTTTTGCGTTGTATCAAGAATTAACTCAGCACAGCTTGGCCAGATCCAATATTGGTCTGCTCACAGATATGATTGTTTGTCCTGGTGGTGATTTCTGTTCCCTTGCGAATGCAAAATCGTTGCCGATTGCGGCAGCTATTGCAGAGCAATACGACAATTTAGATTACTTATATGACTTAGGTAATTTAAGTATCAATATCTCTGGATGTATTAATTCTTGCGGGCATCATCATGTTGCCAATATTGGTATTTTGGGTGTGGATAAAGATGGTACCGAGTGGTATCAAATCACACTTGGCGGAGATCAAGGGAATGATACGGCGATTGGTAAGGTCATTGGACCCTCATTTAGTGCAGAACAAATCCCATCGGTGATTGCTCAAATCATTGAAGTATTTGAGCAGCATCGATTAGCGCAGGAAGCATTTATTGAAACCTATCAAAGAATTGGTATGGAGCCCTTTAAAGAATTTGTATATCAAAAGGCTGAAAGGGATGTTGAACATGTCTAAATATATAGAATATCCAAAGAGTACCGAGCCAACAATTGGCAAAAATGCCTGGGTTGTTTCGAAAGATGAGAGCCTAGCAATTGAATCTTTACCAGAAGGTAGGGTGATTGTTTCTTTTACCTATTGGAAAGAGCATCAAGCATCTTTGAAAGCGAAAGTGGATCGTAAAGAAGTGGGTATATTTTTTACAGTCGATGATGATATTGTTCAAGAAAGTGAAGTGATTCAATCTGCTATGTCAGCATGGGGTGTAATTGCTATTGATTTTCCAATCTTTAGAGATGGTCGAGGATTTAGTACTGCAGCGATATTGCGTGAGCAGTTTCATTGGGAACATGAACTGAGAGCCATTGGTGATGTCTTGATTGACCAATTAGTTCAAATGGCCAGAGTAGGATTTGATGCCTTTGTTCTGCGCGAAGATCAGAGTCTTGAGACAGCCCTCATTCAATTAAAACGATTCCCCGTCAAAATGCAAAACGATTGGCGAAGTCAAAGAACCATCTTACAAGGAGTTGCCGCTTGAAACCTCAACTATGGACTATTCCAGAATCACATGTGACTTTAGCTCAAGTGGACCACTTGTTCGAAAGATTAGTTACACGCCTCAAACAAATTGCAGATAAATATCAAGATGTACGTTTTGCAACGAGTTTAGCTGCAGAGGATATGGTGATTACCGATGCGATTGCTAAAGAAAATATCCGTATTCAACTTTTTACCTTGAATACGGGTAGGTTGCATCAATCCACTCTTGATATGCATCAATTGGTACAAGAACACTATAAGATCCATATCCAAGCTATAGAACCCAATTCAGAACTAGTGAAGCAATTTGTTCTTGAGCGCGGACTTAACGGCTTTTATCATTCTGAAGATGCGAAAAAAAAATGCTGTGATATCAGAAAAGTTCAGCCCTTGCAAAAGGCTTTGCAAGGGGCAGATGCCTGGTTAACAGGACAACGCCGTGAACAAGCGGTGACACGTGCGCAATTAGAATTTGAAGAACAAGATCAGGCTCGTGGGATAACTAAATTTAATCCTATTTTTGATTTTTCTGAAAAAGAAATATGGGCCTATTTACAAAAACGTCAGGTGCCGATTCATGCCTTACATCTGCAAGGTTATCCAAGTATCGGCTGTGAGCCCTGCACCAGAGCAATTAAACAAAATGAAGATATACGAGCTGGTCGTTGGTGGTGGTTACAACAAGATAGTAAAGAGTGTGGTTTGCACGTTGCAGAGAGTGTAGAAAAATGACAACAACCAATATTCAAAATCAACATTTAGATTATTTAGAAGCGGAATCCATTTATATCATTCGTGAAGTGGTTGCCCAGTGTAGTCGTCCTGCATTACTATTTTCTGGGGGTAAAGATTCTATAGTGATGTTTCATTTAGCTAGAAAAGCATTTTGGTTTGGTGGTCGGAATATTCAACTGCCATTTCCACTCTTGCATGTGGATACCGGACATAACTATTCTGAAGTCATTGAGTTTCGCGATGAAATCGTCAAGCAAACTAATGCCCAATTGATTATTGCGCATGTTGAAGATTCGATTCGACGCGGTAGTGTGAAATTAAAGAATCCTCTAGACTCAAGGAATGCTGCGCAGGCAGTAACCTTACTCGAAGCGATTGAAGAACACGAGTTTGACGCTCTCATGGGTGGGGCAAGACGTGATGAAGAAAAAGCACGTGCAAAAGAACGAATTTTTTCATTTCGTGATGAATTTGGTCAATGGGATCCTAAAGCGCAGCGACCCGAGTTATGGAATTTATATAATGCGCGCACATCTAAAGGTGAGAACATGCGTGTCTTTCCGATCTCGAACTGGACAGAGCTCGATGTATGGCAATATGTCGCGCGCGAGAAATTAGCATTGCCATCCATTTACTATACCCATCAACGTGAAATCGTCCGAAAAGGAAAACTCCTTGTTCCTGTTACTTCCTTAACGCCTAAAAAGGAAGCTGATGTGAGTGAGGTGATTTCGGTTCGGTTTAGAACCGTTGGTGATATTAGTTGTACCTGCCCAGTAGAAAGTGAAGCACAAAATCCTGAAGATATTATTGCCGAGACGGTGATTGCTGAAGTGACCGAAAGAGGTGCTACTAGAATGGATGATCAAACCAGCGAAGCGTCGATGGAACGTCGTAAAAAAGAGGGGTATTTCTAATGCAAACAGGATTATTGCGTTTCATTACAGCTGGAAGTGTTGATGATGGTAAAAGTACCTTAATTGGACGACTTTTATTTGATACAAAAGCAGTCCTAACCGATCAGTTGGCAGCTCTTGGTAAAACTAAGTATGCCCGTGTTACCTCAAGTGATGCTGCAGTTGATTTAGCTTTATTGACAGATGGTTTAGAGGCTGAGCGTGAGCAAGGGATTACGATTGATGTTGCCTATCGTTACTTCGCCACTGCAAAACGTAAATTTATAGTTGCAGATGCCCCAGGTCATGAACAGTACACACGAAATTTGGTTACGGGAGCTTCTCAAGCGGATGCTGCAGTTATCTTAGTCGATATTAGTCGACTCGATTTAACGAGTCCAAAGCTTCAATTGCTTGCGCAAACGATTCGGCATAGTGCGATATTGAAGCTATTGGGTATAAGTCATTTGATCTTTGCAGTTAATAAAATGGATTTATATGAATTTTCACAATCTCATTTTGAAAAAGTAAGTGCTGCGATTCATGAACTTGTTGAACAGCTTCATTTACCAGATGTGACGATTATTCCAATTGCAGCATTATTGGGGGATAACGTGGTCGATCCAAGTAAAAGGACTCCTTGGTATCAGGGGCCAACCTTATTGGCTTGTTTAGAGCAGTTAGAGTTCACACCTCAGCTAAAACATCAAAAAAGTGATTTACGCTTTCCTGTGCAACTAGTTGCTAGACAAGATGGCAGTAGGAGTGAAGATTACCGTGGATATTTAGGACGTATTGAAGCTGGCATGATTACAGTTGGTCAAGAAATCAGGATTGAGCCTGCGGCTATCTTTGCCAAAGTGAAAACCATTCACCTTGCTCATCACACTATGCATCATTCGAATGATAATTCAGTTTTACAAGCGCATGCTGGGCAAGTGGTTGCTATTGAACTCGATAGAGATTGTGATGTTTCTCGTGGTGATATGATCCTTGATGCAAACAATCATGAAGTGCTGATCACCAAACAAGTACTGGCAGATATTTGTTGGTTAAACCGTGAGCCTTTATCGCTGCAACGAAAATATATTTTGCGTCAAACAACGAATCAAGTAGTTGCCAAGATAAAGTCGATTGATCACGTATTTGATGTGAGTACAGTAACCAATATGCAACATCAAGATTTGATTCAAATGAACGATATTGGGCGGATTCAGATTCATTTGCAAAAGAATATTGTGGCGGATAAGTTTGATGATTCTTTGAGTACAGGTGCATTTATTCTGATTGATGAAGTCAGCAATCATACAGTTGCGGCAGGCATGATTCGTGAAGGTGGCATTCATTCATGAGTCTTATCTTAGGTAAAGTATATTTAATAGGTGCTGGACCAGGCGCTCAGGATTTAATGACACTTCGAGGTGCGAAATTACTTTCTCAAGCACAAATTGTTTTTTATGATGCCTTGGTTGATCCTGAGATGCTTTTGCTTTGTCCACAAGCCAAGTTAGTTGCAGTCGGCAAGCGTTGCGGAAAACTTTCCACAGCGCAAAAATTTATTGATAAACAATTAGTGGATGCAGCAAAAAAATATGAGCATATCGTCCGACTAAAAGGTGGCGATCCCATGATTTTTGGACGAGCGGATGAAGAGATTGTGGCACTACAAGATAACGGTATTGCTTTTGAAGTAGTACCGGGTATTACCAGTGCACTAGCGGCAGCAGCGAGTGTGCAAAGCTCATTAACTTTACGTGGAATTTCCCGAAGTGTTGCATTTGTGACGCTTGCAAAAGCGGATCAAACGACAGCCCTCCAAGAAGTCCCCAATGCTGATACCCTTATTTATTACATGGGACGAAAAGATGGACAGCGTATTGCGAGCCAGCTGATCCAAGCAGGAAGATCGATCGATACTCCCGTTGTCGTTGTTGAGTCCATTAGTACAGCAAAAGAAAGAAAGTTATTTTTGAGCCTGAGAGGTCTCCAGGAAGGTCTTTTAGATGAGTGGTCTAATCCAGATGCGCCAGCAATCTTGATGATAGGCGATGCCTTTTCTAGAGTCAACGCACAACAAAGCTTACTAGGTGATTTGCGCCATAGTGAAGTGGATGATCGATTGCAAAACTTCATCGCTCTCACCAACAGCCGGAGAAGTGCTTAAGTTGATTTCCGGAAATTGCTCGCGACATTGATCTAAGATAACAGGTAAGTCTTTACGCAGGTGACCGCCTTGTCCAAAAAAAACTGGGATCACCACCACATCAACCAAACCCATTGCGCAGTACTCAGCAATTGCCTCTGGTAAAGAAGGGGACATTAATTCTAAAAAAGCCACTTTTGCTTGAATATCAGGCGATTGAGAAGTCCAGAGATGAGCCAGGCGATCAAAAGGTTCGCGCCATCTGATATCCCTTGCGCCATGACCAAAAAAAATAACAGCTTTCATTTTCTAGAAACCCATATAAGTGCGATGATCGCCATCATTAAATAAACCCCAAGAGGAAGAATGGCTGTCATTAGTGGAGGCCAAGAGCCCAACAGTCCGATGTGTGAGAACAGGGTATTAAATAAAATAAAGCTCATCCCCAAAATAATCCCACCAAAAACTTTTAAGCTAATACCACCAGACCGAGCATGTAAATAACCAAATGGCAAAGCGAGGCAGAGCATGACGAGGATCGTAAAGGGGTAGACCAGTTTTTTCCACAGAGCCAATTGATAGGTTTTACTATCTTGTTTATTGTCATCAAGGTGATCAATAAAACGATTGAGATTGAAGATTGACATTCTTTCCGGAGAAATTAAAAGAACAGCGAGGATATCTGGAGTTACTTCTGATTGAAGACGTTGTAATGCAAAGCTGGTGCTAACTGAGCGATATTGAGTATCTAAAGGATTTTTTTGTGGTTGTTCGATGACGCGAGTTTCAGTAACCTTAGATAAGTTCCAAAATCCTCTTTCATCATAACTGCCGGATTGAGCCTCACGAATCACTTGAAGATAACGATTTTCATCAAACTCATACATGCGGATTGCAGAAATTTCTCCACGATTTTTGATGCTACCCACATTGACAAACCGAATACCTGGTTTTTTAGGACCATCACCATCAGGATCTGATAGTTTATCTTTAATCCAAGTACCTGTCTTTAGCGTATTTCCTAAAGCCTCATTTAACGCATTTGAGCGCATTTCTTCTGCTTTGGTATCGCAATAGGGGCCAACCCATTCACTCAACATAAAGGTGCAGATAATGATAGGCACACCAATTTTAAAAAGAGTCCATAAGCCTTTTGAGGTATTGAGACCTGCCATACGAAGAATTGTAAATTCGGACTGACTTGCCATTTGGGCAAAAACATAAATCGCACCAATTAAACCAGCCATGGGAATAAGTTCTACTAAACGACTTGGGGACTTTAATAGAATATGAATAAATGCAAGATAGTTCGTGTAATTGCCACGCAGATTATTGACTTCATTCAAGTAATCAAAAAAGATAAAGAGTGCAATTAAGGCAAACAAAATAAAAAAGAAATTAGTATAGATTTGGCGCGCCAAATACTTTTCGTAGATTTTTGGAAAGAGTAAAAACATTACAGTTTGTATCCACCAGGAATCTGCCGCTTCCTCCAGCTGATGGCTGGGTTAATGCGATGTTGCACTAAGAAAAACGCAATCAAAATAGCAAACAGATGGATTGGCCAAAAAGCCTTCATAAAGGATTCTTTACCATCAGAGACCAATGTTTGCGAAATATTTAAAAGGTTGCTATAAATTAAATAGGTAAATACGGCATAAATCAGATTGATGTAATTACCCCTGCGAGGGTTCACATAAGCAAGAGGAACAGCAATAAGCACAAGTCCAAACGCCATTAATGGTAGTCCTATGCGCCACAATATTTCACCCATGGCGATTGGGTTAGGGTTTTCTAACAGAAATAAACTAGTGGATTCCTTAGGGCTGTAATTAAGTGGTTTAGGAGCTTTTTTTTCAATATCAACCGTATAGCCTTCAAATTCTAAGATTTTGAAATCACCTTTATTTGGCTCTCCCTCATATCTCTTGCCATTTTCAATTTGTATCTGCTTAATACCATTGTCTAAAAAATTAATTTTTCCAGACTCTGCCATGGCGATTGTCAAGCGAGCATTTTTATGATCAGCAACAAAAATATTATGAATTTTGTTCGTTGCGGCATCGATATTTTCAATAAAAAAAACTCGGCTGGAATTCACGGATTCAAAAAATTGACCCGGAATCAACATGGCCGTTTCATCGCGCCCCTTAAATTTTTGAGTGATTTCAGAAGTTTTAGCGTTGGTCCAGGGCCAAACAAAAATTGCCATGACCGCAATGATGGTAATCCAAGGGCTTGCGAAACGCAAAACAGGACCATAGAGCATTCTTAAATTCAGTCCACTGGCATACCAGACCACCATTTCTGAGTCTTTATGCCAACGAATTAAAACCATCATAGTTGCCACAAACAACGAAACCGACAGAATGACTGCAATGTAACCAATCACAGCTAACATAATGAGGATAACAACATCTTTCGGATTAATTGAGCCAGTTGCGGCATACCCTAGAATACGAATCACAAGGGTAGTCATCATAATGGTCATGAGCACAAGAAAGACAGCACCTGTAGTGTAGGATAGTTCTTTCCTGAGAGATTGTTCAAAAATCATTTTTTTATAGTTAGATGGATAATAGAGATATTCATAACATGAGGTAGGCAAAGCACGATGCAAACAAAATTTATAACCAAAGTTTTCCCTGAAGATCAAAATCGTATAACTGCACAATTATCTTCTTCAGTTGACTGTATCATTTTACCCCTTTGCCAAATGAAAGAGGCGGCAAAGTCAGTCTTGCCAAAATCCTTAGCAGGAATTGATAAATTACTTGATGGAGCCTTGAGTGCGCCCATTAAAAATAAAGATTTTTCAGGAAAAGTAGGTGAGACTTTGATGATTCACCAAAATAGTTCATGGAAGGGTAAGGGAATACATGCGCAACGTATCCTGATTGTGGGTTTAGGTGAACATACGCAATTATCGGAAAAAACGTCTGAAAGTAAATTACTAGCCGAATACACAAAAGCAACACGCTCGGCATTAAGAGTAATTATCTCTTCGAATTCTCAAACTGTACTTTGGTTGTTAGATCAAGAGATTGATCAGCAAAAAGATCACGTATATAGCCAAATCATTCGTCAGACCATTAGTTTGAGCGAAGAAGCTTGTTATCGTTTTGGTGTTCGGTTCAAACAATTCAAGACCAAGCCTGAAGATATTGCCGTGACATTAAAGTCCGTGGCTTTTGCAACAACGACTCAATTTGAAAAGTCACTGAAAGAAATCATTCGAGTTGGAGTGGCCGTTGCACAGGGTATGAGCTTGGCAAAGGATCTCGGTAATTTACCTCCCAATATTTGCAACCCTAGCTATTTAGCTAAAACGGCGCAAACGATTAGTAAAGATCATGCGTTAAAAGTTCAAATCTTAGAGCGTAAGGATATGGAACAATTGGGTATGGGGGCATTTTTGGCGGTGACTCAAGGTTCCGACTCTCCGCCAAAATTTATCATCATGCACCACCAAGGTGGTCTGGCTAAAGAGGCGCCCATTGTGATTGTTGGTAAGGGGATTACATTCGATACGGGCGGTATTTCTTTAAAGCCCGGTGAAGGCATGGACGAGATGAAATACGACATGTGTGGTGCCGCTTCAGTATTAGGCACGATGCAAGCTGTTGCGCAAATGCGCCTCAAGAAAAATGTCATTGGCGTCATTCCGACCTGTGAAAACATGCCATCAGGTAAAGCCACTCGACCTGGGGATATTGTTGTGACCATGTCGGGTCAAACGGTTGAGATTTTAAATACAGACGCTGAAGGTCGATTGATTTTATGTGATGCGCTGACCTACGTGGAGCGCTTTAAACCAAAAGCAGTCATTGACATTGCAACACTTACTGGAGCGTGTGTGATTGCTTTGGGTGGGGTACATACTGGTCTATTTAGTAAAAATGATGATTTGGTAAAAGATCTTTTAGAAGCTGGCCAACGTTCTTTGGATACCGCTTGGCATATGCCATTAGATGACGCATACCAAGACTTATTAAAATCTAATTTCGCGGACATGGCGAATATTGGCGGTAGACCTGCAGGAAGCGTTACAGCTGCATGTTACTTATCCAGATTTACACATGCTTACCCATGGGCGCATTTAGACATTGCAGGAACAGCTTGGAAAAGTGGGGCTGCAAAAGGTGCCACTGGTAGACCGGTGCCATTGTTGACAGAATATTTGATGAAGGTGAAATAAGCACGTGGCTCGAGTTGATTTTCATAGTCAAGTTGGTGATAAGTTAACTTATACGTGCCGGCTCGTGCGAAAAATATGTTCACTTGCCACGGAAGCTGAGCCAATAAAAAAAATAGTTATTGTTGGTTCATCAGCGGACATTGAACAACTCAATCAAATGCTTTGGAGTTTTAGTGCGGAAGAGTTTTTGCCGCACTGTTTAATCGATGACGAATCTGCAGAATTCACCCCAATTCTATTAGCAACCGTCTATGATGAATCGGAATTTCAGAACATCCCGCATCAAGATGTTTTCATTCATTTGGGACAAGATTTTTTAGAAGATATTGAAAAAATTACTGATCGTTTTGCTCGAGTGATTGAAGTCGTATCCCTTGCAGAGCATGAAGTGTTGGCTGGTAGGCAACGCTATAAACAATATCGATCGATGGGTGTAGAACTCTTCAATCATGATCAAAAGGGAGCCAAGTGATTCATCCTCAATTTGATCCTGTAGCACTTCAGATAGGTCCAATTGCAGTGCATTGGTATGGGCTGATGTACCTTTTAGCATTTATACAATATTTATTGCTAGGACGTTTACGAGTTGCTCAACCTCATATCAAGGCTCAGGGTTTTGTCAAAGAAGATTTAGAAGATCTTTTGTTTTATGCTGTTTTAGGTGTTATTTTAGGTGGTCGATTGGGGTATTGTTTGTTTTACATGCCAGGCCATTATTTAAGTCATCCTTTAGATATTTTCAAAGTATGGCAGGGCGGAATGGCATTTCATGGTGGATTTTTAGGAGTCATTGCCGCAATTGCTTGGTTTTCTAGAAAGCGTCAGATTCCATTTTTTCATGTGGCCGATATGATTGCGCCTTTAGTACCTTTTGGGATTGCATTTGGCCGAATCGGTAACTTTATTAATGGCGAACTTTGGGGACGACCAACAGATGTTGCTTGGGGTATGATTTTTCCACAAGCAGGAGATCAATTGGTACGACACCCATCACAGTTATATGAGTTTGCTGGTGAGGGAATATTGCTTGGGATCATTCTGTGGTTATACGCAAGACATCCTCGTAGAAGTGGGCAAACATCCGGTGTTTTTATGATTGGTTATGGCGTCTTTCGTTTTTTAGCAGAATTTACACGTGAACCAGATCGTTTTTTAGGAACCCTATCTTTTGGATTGTCGATGGGGCAATGGTTATCCCTTCCCATGATTCTTTTGGGAGCTTATTTGCTACTTCGATCAAAAAAAGACAAATAAGTTACTGATTTATATTAGTATATTCGATTAGTAGTTTTTGAATCTTTCATTTTTTAGGGAAAAAACGCATGACCATATTGCAAAAAATATCTCAAGTGAGATCTTTATCCAGAGCAATCAATGCAGCAAAAAAAATTCTGACGGAGCGTGGAGAAGCCAATTCAACAAGTATGGCTAATGACATTTTAGGTCAGTACCGCTTACTCAATGAAGAGCAAAAAATTAGTTTCTATCACGCCCTTGCAACAAAATTTAATCCTGATCCAAGCGTTGTTTTAAAAGTTGCGCAAGAGTATGCCCAAGATCCTACCGGTAAAAACTTAATTCAATTAACGAAAGTTACTGAAGCCCCACGTCAAGAGTTACTAAGACGCATTAACCGTGTTGATGGTGGGACCAAAGAGATTGTGGCAATGCGTCGCCATCTCATTAAAATACTCGACAAACAACCCGATTTAAAGCCATTAGATTACGACTTGCATCATTTGTTTGTATCTTGGTTTAATCCAGGATTTTTAAAGATGCACCGAGTGGACTGGCGTTCACCTGCGCATATTTTAGAAAAAATTATCCAGCATGAAGCGGTTCATGAGATTGATGGCTGGGATGATTTAAGAAGAAGATTGCAGCCTGATCGTCGTTGCTTTGCATTCTTTCACCCGCAGTTGCCAGATGAACCACTCATTTTTGTTGAAGTTGCATTAGTTCCAGAAATTTCGGCAGCCATTGGGCCTTTAGTAAATAAGAAATCAGAGACTGTCGACTCCTCTCAGTTCAAAGCAGCCATTTTTTATTCAATTAGTAACTGTGAGCCAGGATTAAAAGGCGTATCCCTAGGTAACTTTCTGATCAAGAGAGTGGCTACTTACTTAAAAAATGAATTCCCAAGTTTAAAAACCTTTGTCACCTTATCGCCCATTCCAGGCTTTATGGATTGGGTGATTGCGGGCGCTAATTTAGGTGAAAACTTTACAGAACAGCCCGTTTTGGCCAAAGTGGCAAAGTATCTTGAACAAATTAATTTAAAGAAGCAATCTTGGCCAGAAAAATTATCGAGTGGGTGGCATCCGGATACGGCTCCTGAGGAAGAAAAAAATGCGCTAATTGGACTATGCGCTATTTACTTAGCAAAATTTTCGGTCAGAAGAGGAGGAAATCCAGTTGCTAAGTTCCACTTAGGCAATGGCGCGCAGTTGTATCGAATTAATTGGGCAGGTGATTTATCGAAAAAGGGATTACGTCAATCCGCTAGTCTGATGGTGAACTATATGTACGATTTGGACAAAATAGAGGATAATCATGAACGTTTTGTGAATGGTGAAGTCATCTACTCACGATTGGTTACCAAAATACTTTAATTATTGAAACCGGAGATGATCTTGAAAATAAATCAAATGATAAAAATGTCTTTGAACAAACTCATATGTGTACTTTTGAGTTGCTTCGCCTTGAATGCATTTGCAGATAATTGGCCTTCAAAGCCCATTACGATCATTGTTCCATTTCCAGCGGGTGGAGGAACAGATGCTTTTGCTAGACCCTTGTCTGCACAATTAACTAAAAATCTTGGTAAGCAAATTATCATCGATAATCGAGGTGGTGCGGGTGGTACTTTAGGAGCCAGTATTGCATCTAAAGCTGCGCCAGATGGTTATACCTTTTTTATGGGTGCAGCACATCACGCGATTGCACCTGCCATTTATCCAAAACTAGACTACGACATTGAAAAAAGCTTCATCCCGATGATGTTGGTTGCATCACCACCACAAGTTATTGTTATCAATCCTAAAGTTCCAGCAAATGATCTAAAAGAATTTATTCAATTATTAAAAAAGAACCCTGGAAAATATAACTATGGAAGTGCTGGTAATGGCAGTTCGCATCATTTAGCCGGTGAATTATTTAAGATGCAAACGAAAACATTTATTACCCACATCCCCTATCGTGGCGCAGGTCCTGCATTAGCCGATTTAATTGCTGGCCAAGTAGATGTGATGTTTGACGGATTAGGTTCTTCTTCGCAGCATATCAAAAGTGGCAAGATTAAGGCACTCGCTGTTGCTTCAGAAAAACGTGTACCGGCATTCCCTAATGTGCCCACAGCTACAGAAGCAGGAGTTCCAGGTTATGTAGTAAGTACTTGGTACGGTTTATGGGCGCCTAAAGGTACACCGCAAGATATCGTCGATAAAATGCAAGCAGAAGTAACGAAGGCAATGAACTCCCCCGAACTTACCGAAATTTGGATGAATAATGGCTCTGAGACTCCCAATATGACTGGCGATACTTTCGCAAAGTTTGTATCTGCTGATATCAAGCGTTGGGCTGCGGTGGTGAAGGCTTCCGGAGCTAAATTAGATTAACCAAAAATCAATTTAAAAAGCACCTTGATGGTAAGGTGCTTTTTTGTTTTTTAAATAATTCATTATTAGGAAATTATTATGTCTGGTCCCTTATCTCATATTAAAGTGCTTGATTTATCTAGAGTTTTAGCTGGTCCTTGGGCTGCGCAAAATTTAGCTGATTTAGGGGCGCAAGTGATTAAAGTTGAGCGTCCCGTAAAAGGCGATGACTCACGTGCTTTTGCACCACCATTTTTAAATGATGAACAAGGGAATATCACTAAGGAGTCTGCTTATTACTGCGCAGCCAATCGTGGCAAAAAATCAATCACCATTGATATATCGAGTGCTCAAGGACAGCAGTTAGTCAAAGATTTAGCCAAAGAAGTTGACGTTGTTGTAGAAAACTACAAGGTTGGAGATTTGGCGAGATACGGTTTAGGCTATGAAGACCTGAAGGCGATTAATCCTGGCATCATCTATTGTTCAGTAACTGGTTTTGGACAAACAGGACCATATAAAGATCGTCCCGGTTATGACTTTATGGCGCAGGGTATGGGCGGCCTGATGAGCGTTACTGGTGAAAGCGATGATCTGCCGGGTGGTGGTCCACAACGCGTAGGTGTACCGATCATTGATATGACCACAGGTATGTACGCGACAGTTGCGATTTGTGCAGCGATTGCCCACCGAGCTGTCACTGGCGTTGGTCAATGGATTGATGTGGCTTTATTGGATTCTTGCGTCGCACTTTTATCAAACCAGGCCATGAATTATTTCTCTACAGGGAATTCTCCAAAGATGATTGGGAATGCGCATCCAAATATTGTGCCGTATCAATCCTTTAAAACTGCCGATGGCGCCATCATTTTGGCATGCGGAAATGATAATTTATTTAATAAATTTTGTGATGTGGCGCAGTGCCAGCATTTAGCAAAAGACCCTAAATTTTCAACCAACGGCGAGCGAGTGAATCATCGTGTTGAAATTACTCAGCTATTGGGTAACATCTTTATTCAAAAAACCACCAAAGAATGGGTTCAATTATTAGATGATGCAGGGGTGGCGAATGGGCCAATTAATACAATTGCGGAAGTATTTGAAGAGCCTCAAGTACAAGCGAGAGGTATGCAAATTGAGCTGCCGCACGCCACAGCTGGTAAAGTTACCTTAGTGGGTAGTCCGATGAAGTTCTCCGCGACACCGATCCAATATGAAACACCCCCACCGGCACTTGGGCAGCACACACAAGAAATTTTAGAAACAGTACTGCATAAAACTGCAGCAGAAATTGCAGAGTTAAAGACTTCAGGAACCGTTTAATAGAGTTAAATGATTTGAAATACATTTTTGCAAAGCATGTAGGTTGCGATGCAAATAAGAACTATAGCGAAGATTCTGCGGAGTTGAATGGTATTGAGTTGATGAGCAATGCGAACACCAACAGATGCGGTGAGCATGCTCATCGCAGAAATACATAAAACCGCAGGTAAATAAATATAGCCCAAAGAATGGCTTGGTAAATCCTTGATTTCTAGACCCCCAATGATGTAGCCGATTGCGCTGGCAACAGCAATTGGAAAACCCAAAGCAGATGAAGTCGCAAGGGCGTTATGGATTGGTACATTACACCAAGTCATAAAAGGAACGGAGATAAAAGCTCCGCCTGCACCCACCAAGCTTGAAACTGAACCAATTAAACTACCCGTGCCAAATAGACCTACCTTACCAGGCAAAGTACGAGTTGCTTTGGGTTTTTTATTCGCGAGCATTTGATACGCCGAGAAATACTGAAAGCTTGCAAAAAAAACAGTTAACCAAGGGCCTTGGAGTACAGCGAATATTTTTCCACCGCCAACGATGCCTCCAAATATGATTCCAGGAGCGAGAGCAATCACAATATCCCAGCGGATCATTTTCTTTTTTTGTTGTGCGCGCACTGATGAAATAGCGGTAAATAAAATGGTTGTCATCGAAGTGGCGATGGCCATGTGTAAAACGTGTTCCGGCGGAAACTCGAAGGAAGTAAACAGGATGGTTAAGAAGGGAACCATGATCATTCCGCCGCCGATACCCAGCAGTCCAGCAATAAGGCCTGTGACTGAGCCTAAACACAGCAATAACAAAATCTGAATAAAGCTCAAGAAGATTCTTTCATAAAAGGTGGGTCCCCGCCTTGGCCGCTAGGTCGTCATCCTGAACCCAGAGAGTTCAAGGTGGCGCGACAGAATAGCTTTGGGCACGTCAGTATTTCCAGGGAGAATATGACCCGAAGTCATACTCTATAAAAACAAGGCGCGCTCGCCCACTACAGATGTTCAGCGCCTTATGCGTTAGCATCGGTTCAAGGAACTATTGACCTTGGCGAACCAGGCAGGGATAGACAGTCTAACGCAATATCAACTTCTTTTTCTATTGCGTCTAATTTATTACTTAATTCTTTCATCGTTGCAGATGACACACCAGGTTCTGCACTAACTTGGATTTGCTCTTTTAAATCTTGTATTTGGGCAGCAAAGCTTACCGCAGTCATTAGCGCGGCTCGTTCAATACTTTTATTAGGGCCTGAGGTAATTTGAGCAATTTGATCATTCACCGCACGTGCAGCAATTTTTAATTTATCTTCATTTTCAAATGAAGTCATAAAAGCCATTTTTTGACCAGCAAGTTCAACATCTACACGGATTGATTTAGGCTCACTCATGAGGGGTCTCTGCAGAGTTATCTAAAAGAGTGAGTTGGCGGGTATCAGTCGTCTGAGGTAATTTATTCAATATTTTCTGAATCCTACCTTGCGCATCAGAAATCTTATTTTCCATAAATGATTTTTCTTGAACTAATACTTTAATCTGTTGTTGAAGTGTTACTAATTTCACGCTGATAGCATCCATTCTCTCGGAAAGAGACTGGGGGTTCGCCATATTTATATCGGAATTATTTTGATCCATACCAATATTGTATATAATTCGAGATGTAAGGTGCTCACGATTTGATTCTATAGTCGTAGTTAAACGGGAATCAGGAACTTTAACCCTAAAAGTTAAGGCCACCTGAGCTGCCCCCGCAACGGTAAGCATTCTGCTAAGAAGTTTTAGCGACTCGACCATTTTGCCACTGGCTTTAGCTGGGAAGGCGGTTTGAGTGAATGTCAGCCCGGATACCGGCCTAACAAGTATTGCTTTGTTACGGGGTAAGTGACAATGCAAAAAATCCGTGTACTTGTCGGGGAACAAGTCAGAGGATGCTTTTATTTGGAATATTCATGAAGCCTTTAAAAAAACTGCCTGATCAGCATCAAATGATCAAACTCGCCTGTACTTTTATCCTAGGCGGTGGTCTAGTAGCATCACAAGGAGTATCCGCTCAGTCAAATCTAGAAACTATGGTGGTGTCGGGATCGCGCTTTGAAGAAAATATTGATCGCATCCCTGCCAATATTCAGGTGATTACAAAAGAACAAATACAGCAATCTTCTTCAACGAATCTTGCGGAAATATTGCAACAAGTTGGCAATGTTCCAATGAGTAATCAAAGCGGCGGTTTACTGGGCATTGGTGCAACGCCAGACTTGGGTGGATATGGGGTAAATGCTTCTAGTAATACATTAGTGTTGGTGGATGGTATCAGAATTAATCCTATTGATTCAACAAGTGCTCCATTAAATTCCGTACCTGTAAGTGCCATAGAGCGTATTGAAATTACTAATGGTGGAGCAAGTGTTCAATACGGGAACAATGCTACTGGAGGAGTGATTAATATCATCACTAAAGAGGGTGGCAAGCAATCTAGCCAAGCATCCTTAACATATGGTAGTTTTGGCACCATCATCGGGGACGCAAGTATTAGAACTCGTCAGGATAATACGAGTGTTCTCATTTCTGCAAATGCTTCAAAAACGAATGGTTGGCGAGAAAACTCAGATGCTTTATCAAATTCATTTAAGGGACGATTGACTCAGCATTTGGGAGGAAATGATGCAGTATTTATTGAGGCATCTGCATACCATGCGCAAGCCAGTTATCCTTACGCTATTTTAAATGCAGAAGTTGGTAAAGGGAGCCCATATCTTTTAGACCCTTATCAAAAAGGTAATGGACTTGTGCAGGATGGTAGTTCGGCAAGGGCGGGAATAACTAAAAGCATTGCACAAAATTTCTTATTTGAAATGGAAGCTGCTTACGGTAACACTTCGAGTATTTCAGTCGCGAATGCCTATAGTTTGACCAATGACACTTACAACAAAAATACTTCTTTACAAGATAAAAGACAACTTGATTTAACCCCACGATTAAAGGCAAATTGGGAACGCTTTGGAACTTCCGTTCTTGGCTTTGACTTTAATCAATCAGATGCTGGTAATTCATATCCCACATCAACGCCTTTACCTTTGTCGCACGTCAATTTGAAAAATCGTTCACTTTATTTTTTACATAACTTCAATATCAATGAAAAATTTGAATTGGTTGGAGGAGTTCGACGTCAAATACAAGATGTTTCTTTAAATTCATCAAATAATACGTTTGGGTTTCCAGACGGCAGTTATTTATCCAGTTTTGCTGCGAATGCATACGATTTTGGAATCAATTATCGCTATGCAACTGGACAGCGTATTTATGCAAAATTCAATCAGTCTTACCGTTTTGCTAATACTGATGAATATTATGGATTTGACCCAATTACCTATCAGCCCTTCTTTAATGGAGTTGTATTACGCCCACAAATAAATAAAACCTACGAAGCGGGTGGAGATTTTAGCTATGCATCGTCGAAAATTAATTTGAATATATTTAATACGAATTCACATGACGAAATCCGATATGACCCTAATTCCGGAAATAATATTAATGATGCAGATATTCGTAGAGTCGGGGTGAACTTAAATACCTTATCTCAACTTAGTTTGCGTTTTAATCTCGGCTTTGGGGCAAGATATCAGAGGGCAGTTTATACCGATGGTGCAAATAATGGTTATCTAGTTAGTTTTGTGCCACAGCTGGTTTTGAACTTGCGGGCAAGATATCAACTAGATGATCAATTTGCTTTAGGTGGAGTTATTAATTATGTTGGTTCGCAGTATTACGATGGGGACCAGCAAAACGCCTATAACAAAATGCCTTCATATGCCTTTGGTGACGTTTATGCTGAGTATCGCTGGCGTTCTTTGGAAGCGCGCTTCACAATTCGAAATGTATCCAACACCCAATATGCTGTTTATGGCAGTAATCAGGTATCGTATGGAGCGCCTTACGGACCATACAATTACCAACCTGCCCCTCCAAGAACTTTCTTTGCAACTCTGAAGTACAACTTTGATTTATAAAAATATGAGCATAAAAATAACCGCCGGGAGGCGGTTTTTTTATCTCTTCTTATTAATAATAAGGACGATAAGGATAGGGTTGAGGTGGCATGACCACAGGGGGTTGCATGATTACCTGAGGTTGAACCACGTAAGGTTGCGGAGCGTAATAAGTACGTGGTTGTTCATAATAAGTTCTTGGGGGCGCATAATAAGGACCAGGAACTGAGTTATAAGCAATAGCACCTCCAGCACCAATCACTGCTCCAGCAATTACATAGGGTATTGGATTAAAGCCATGCTGATGATTCCAACCTCCACCATGACCCCAAGCAAAACTAAGTGAACTTGCACTTAGAGCAAGTAGGCTAGCAATACTAATAATGACTTTTCTCATGACTCTTCTCCTGAAAGGGATTACAACATGAGCTAATAACGTCTTCAGGGGAGGGTTTAGTTGACACTTCTAATAAATATATTTGTCATGAGATGTTGAATTCAAAAGAAATCAAAATTTATTCACAAACCACTACTATGTAAAAGGTTTTATGTTAATATTTATATCATCAGTTGATATAATTAATTGATGAATGATTCTGAACTTAATACCCTTTTGGATTTACATGAACAATTAATTGCTTACGATGAAGGATATTGGGTAAAAATTGAAGCATGGGAGGTTGTTAAATCCTACCAAATTCCTCATGGAATACGTTACTCACTGACGCTTCATGATTTTCATGGGAATCGAATTTTAGGATATGACAATGCGCATCAATTGAAGGAAAAAAGAAAAAAATTTAGTGCTACTAAAAATCGACCTTATGATCATAGGCACTTAAATGGTAAAGATCTTGTGGTTGAATATAAATTTGAAGGACCACAACAATTATTAATTGATTTTTTTAATGAAGTTAACAAAGTTTTACAGCAAAAAAATGACCAAAAAAATTCTTAAGATTGGCATCGCATCCAAGGAAGAAATCCATCAGAGAATGATTGATATCGCTTCTGGTAAATATAAGGTTAAATCAGGAGAGCCAAAGATTTGGTTCACTTCCATGAGTTCCCTTGCTCAGGTTCTCAGCGATGAAAATCGTACTTTATTAAATATGATAAAAAATATGGAGCCAAGTTCTATTTCTGAATTAGCCAGTTTGTCGGGCAGAAAGCAAAGTAATTTATCTCGCACTTTAAAAACCATGTCTAGTTATGGTTTAGTAAAAATGGAGCCTTATCAGCGAGCATTAAAACCAATAGTGCAGGCAGATAGCTTCCAAATATTTGCCTACTAGATTTCTAAGTTATCAATCAATCGTGTTTTACCTAATTTCGCAGCAGCAAGAACTACAAGCTCTTGACCACTTGCTAAATCTTCAATACTTGGAGAGAGTAGATTATGTCTTAAGCGCACGGAGAGGTAATCTGGCGCCCAACCTCGTTGCGCTAATTTATTTTTAGCCATCTCTTCAATCTCTTGGATCATGGGAAGTTGCAGTGACGATGATTGATTTAAAGCCGATTTAACCTCATTTAAAGCACTATACAGTTGCGGTGCTTCTAGTCTTTCCTCAGTGCTTAAATAACCATTTCTGGAGGAGAGTGCTAAGCCGTCATCTGCACGAATCGTTTCCGCTCCAATGATTTCAACTGGAAGTGCAAACTGATGTGCCATACGTCTAATAATCATCAGTTGTTGGTAATCTTTTTTACCAAAAACCGCAGCATTAGGTTGCACACAAGAAAATAATTTCAAAACAACGGTACAAACCCCTTTAAAAAAACCAGGTCTAAATTCACCCTCTAGGATATCGCCCAAATCTTTTGGAGGATCAACACGGTAATCTTGAGGCTCTGGATAGAGATCTTTTTCTGTTGGTGCAAACAGAATATAGACACCTTCTTTTTCTAGCTTGGCTGCATCATCTTCAAATGTGCGGGGATATTTATCAAAATCCTCACTAGGGCCAAACTGTAGTCGGTTCACAAAAATACTCGCAACTACAGGATCACCGTGTAAGCGGGCAAGGCGCATTAAAGATAAATGGCCTTCATGAAGATTGCCCATGGTGGGCACAAAGGAAGCACGATTTTGGCCGCGAAGATGATTTCTTAAATCATGAATATTGGTAATAATTTTCATGATTGGGGATTAAACGATAAGCGAACATAAATAGGCGCGTACGCTTCAGCTTGGGTAATTTCCACCAAGGATTCCCGAGAAAGTTCAAGAAGCGCAATAAAGTTAACTACCAGAATTTGCGTGCCTTGACCCGCTTCAATGGCATCCTCAAAGAGCTCTTTAAATTCCACAAATTTTTGTGTTTGTAGACGTCTTAAAATACGCGTCATGAAGTCGCGTACGGATAAAGTTTCGCGAGTGATGGTGTGATGTTGCGTTAGTTTTGCCCGATGAAGTAAATCACGCCAAGCAATTTGCAAATCGACTAGATCAACTTGAGGAGGAACTAACGTGACTGTGCGATCAATAAAACCTTGCGCACGAAAGAAGTCTCTGCCCATTTGCGGAATTCGGTCGAGCTCTAGAGCAGCGATTTTCATTTTTTCATACTCAAGGAGTCGGCGCACGAGTTCTGCTCTTGGATCTTCAACATCTTCATCGCTATCTGCTTTTTTCATAGGCAATAGCATGCGCGATTTAATTTCAATCAACATGGCAGCCATCAGCAAATACTCAGAAGCGAGCTCTAAATTATGGTGACGTATTTGTTCAACATAGCTTAAGTATTGTTGTGTTACCTGTGCCATGGGTATATCTAGCACATTAAAGTTTTGTTTACGAATCAGGTATAGCAATAGGTCCAAAGGACCCTCGAACGCCTCTAAAAAGACCTCTAAAGCATCCGGCGGAATATAAAGGTCTGTTGGTAACTGAAACAAGGGTTCGCCGTACAGCTTGGCGAACGATTCCGACATACCATCCATTAAGGATGGCGTGGAATCAATCATTGGAGTAGACGTAAGGTTTTTGTCGAATTCTTGCAAGTTTATTTCGCTTTTGTTCATCCATGCTGATAGGTTTTTTATCCCATAAAAGAGCGCGACCCTCTAATTGCCCTTTTTCGATTTCGGGATTTTTAGTTTTAAGTTCATTCAAAAACAATGTGATCGTTGATTGATAGTGCGCCATATCCTAGTTTCTTCAGTAGTGGTTCAGTGGAACATCTTGCTCTATTTTATGCATTATTCATGAATTTTTTAGTATTTTAGCTTGCTACAGGATTTGTCGACTTATTTGCGTCAATGAGACGCTCAATCAAGGCAGGATCTACACGGCTCATGAGATGTTGATAGGGTTGAATGACATTCTTCGCTGTTAAGCTTTGATCAACGCTCGACCAATTCAATGGCTCAATGTTCAAAAAAACCTCTACATTCTTCGCTAATTCTGGCAAAACAGGCTTGAGGTAAACAGTCAATATCCTAAATGCCTCTAAAGTGACACTACAAACCTCTTGCAAACGCTTGAGGCTCTCAGGAGTTTCTTCCGTTTTGAGTAATTTGGCAATTTCCCAAGGTTTATTCGTATCAACAAAAATATTGACCCTGTCGGCTAATTCCATGATTGAACGCTGAGCTTTACCAAACTCTCGTTGTTCATAGAGTTGGGCAATATCTGGGCTTGCATTTTTTAGACTATCAATTAAAGGATGATTCAGAGACTCAGGGGAAATGACACCACCAAACCATTTGACTAAAAATCCAGAACTTCGACTAGCAATATTGATGTATTTGCCTAAAAGGTCACTATTGACCCGAGCGATAAAGTCTTGCAGATTTAAGTCTAAATCTTCCAATGAAGCGTTTAGCTTAGCCGCAAAATAATACCGCAACCATTCAGGGTTCAGGCCAGAGTCTATAAAGCTTTTGGCGGTAATAAAAGTGCCGCGCGACTTACTCATTTTTTCGCCATCGACCGTTAAAAACCCATGCGCAAAGACGTTTGTTGGTGTGCGGTAATTTGAGAAATGAAGGGTTGCTGGCCAAAAAAGCGTGTGGAAATATAAAATATCCTTACCAATAAAGTGATACATCTCCGTGGTGGAGTCTGGGCGCACCCATTCATCAAAACTTAGACCTTGGCGCTCGCACAGAATTTTAAAACTAGCGAAATAACCAATTGGAGCGTCTAGCCAAACGTAAAAGTATTTCCCTGGCGCATCTGGAATCTGAAAACCAAAATAGGGTTCATCTCGAGAAATATCCCAATTACTTAATTTACTCTCCCCAGGCTCACCCACCCATTCTTTCATTTTGTTGCGTGCTTCGGGCTGCAAAGGAGTTTTCACCTGCGTCCAGTCCCTTAAAAAAGCCTCACATCTTGGATCAGATAATTTGAAAAAATAGTGTTCAGAGATTTTTTTAATTGGAGTGGCACCACTGACTACTGAAAAAGGGTTAATTAAATCAGTTGGCGAATAGGTTGCGCCACATTTTTCACACGAGTCACCATATTGATCTTTGGAGCGACATTTTGGGCATTCACCCTTGATAAAACGGTCTGGCAGAAACATGCCTTTGACCGGATCATAAGCTTGTTCAATCGATTTTTTCTCAATTAAATCAGCACTTCGCAGGCTTTTGTAGATATCTTCAGAAAGAGTTTGATTTTCTGGGGAGTTAGTAGAGCCGTAATGATCAAAAGAAATCAAAAAGTCATCAAAATCCTTCTTATGTTCGTGCCATACTCTATCAATCAGCTCTTGGGGAGATATATTTTCTGCCTGGGCACGCAACATAATTGGCGTTCCATGTGTATCATCAGCACCGATGTAGTAGATTTCATGATTTTGCATGCGTAAAAAGCGCACCCAAATATCAGTTTGAATGTATTCCACCAAATGTCCAATATGAATTTGACCATTGGCATAAGGGAGGGCAGAAGTGACTAAAATTCTTTTATGATTTAATTTCATACCTCAATTTTAGTATCCCATTAAAGTAATGGGTAATTTAGTGAAAAATTAGGCCAATTTAAGGAGAAGATTTTGCAGCTTTCAAGCGAACAAGTAATGGAAGTTTTAAAAGGTGTTATCGACCCCAATACCAAAAAAGATTTGGTTAGTTCCAAAGCGATTAAAAACATCAAAGTGGATGGTGATGAGGTCATGTTTGACGTTGTACTAGGATATCCATCTAAAAGCCAATTTGATCTCATTCGCAAAGCTTGTATTGGGGCTGTTCGAGAATTACCAGGAGTAAAAAATGTGAGCGTGAATATCTCGATGGAGATTGTTTCACACGCCGTTCAAAGAGGCGTCAAACTCTTACCCGAAGTAAAAAATATTATTGCTATCGCCAGCGGTAAAGGTGGTGTTGGAAAATCCACTACAGCAGTCAATCTTGCTCTAGCTTTATCCACTGAAGGTGCAAGAGTTGGCATTTTAGATGCCGATATTTATGGCCCAAGTATGCCCATGATGTTGGGCATCTCCGGAAGGCCTGACTCCTATGCAGAAAACTCGATTGAACCGATGCAAGGTCATGGTCTTCAAGTCAGTTCCATTGGTTTTTTAATTGAAGAAGATAGTCCGATGGTATGGCGAGGACCGATGGTTACTTCTGCACTAGAGCAATTATTACGACAAACAAATTGGCAGCAATTGGATTATTTAATTGTAGATATGCCACCTGGTACAGGAGATATTCAATTAACATTGTCACAAAAGGTACCAGTAACAGGTGCTGTGATTGTTACAACCCCTCAAGATATTGCATTATTAGACGCTAGAAAAGGTCTTAAGATGTTTGAAAAGGTCGGAATTCCAATTTTGGGCATTGTGGAAAATATGAGCACTTATGTTTGTCCAAGTTGCGGCCATACGGAGCATATTTTTGGGACCGGTGGTGGCGAAAAAATGTGTAAAGATTATCAAGTGCCATTTTTGGGCAGTTTGCCACTTAATTTATCCATTCGTGAGCAGTCAGATGCTGGGCGTCCGCCCGTAGTTGCTGAGCCTGATAGTGCAATTAGTGCAAGTTATAAAGCCATTGCAAGACAAGTAGCCATTCAGATTGCAAATATGTCAAAAGACATGACTAGTAAGTTTCCAAGTATTGTGGTTCAAAACACTTAATATGGGAATCAAGCTTGCCGTCGTGATGCGACATCAACCAATAGAAAATCCCTGGATTACACATCAATGGGTTTTGGAAGAGGTGAGTGTTGATATGGGGCAATTTGCCGAATACACGATTCAAGAAGCTTTTGCTGTAGATCAGATTCGTGCATATCGACTGTCCGATAATCATCAGGGTTGCCGGTGGCTTTTCACAGGATTTGATCTTGATGTCTACGTCGATGAGGCAGAAGGTTATTTTTTAAATGTCAGTAGTGAAAAACCATGTTGGTTTGTCATGTGGCGTTTGGAGGAAATACCTTCGCTAGAAGAAGCGACTGCAGTTCCTCATCGAGTGATGTTAAGTTACAACGAAGCAGCCAGACTTCTTGACGGAGGAGAGCAAGTAGATCAAATTGCACTTGACCCACTCATCTTGGAGTCACTTCAGCAATTTGTTGCAGAAAATTACCGTCCACAAGTGAAAAAAAGACATCGACCAGAATCATTTAAAGGCGCAGCTCGTGGCGTAGATCAAAAGGCGCCATAAAATGAGTAACTTTTTCAAGCGTTGGTCAGACTTAAAACAATCACAGACTAAGTCACTACCTATTGAAACACCAACTGAAGAGCAAACTGAAGTCAAAGAAACTTTGAGCCCCGAAGTGCTTGATCAACAGCTTGTCAAGGATTTAGAAGAAAAATCTATCACTGAAAGTGTTGGACCAACTTTAGATGATGTAGAGAGACTAAATAAAGACTCCGATTTTTCTTCATTTGTGAATGCTGATGTGGGGGAAGATGTGCATCATGCCGCCATGAAAAAACTGTTTTCCGACCCGCATTACAACATCATGGATGGCTTAGATATCTATATTGGTGATTATTCAAAAGAAGATCCATTGCCACCGGGAATGTTAGAAAAAATGGTTCAGTCTTCCATGTTAGGTTTGTTTAACAAGGTAGAAGAAAAATTACCGGATCTTGTTTTATCAGAAAATCAACCCAATCTTGATGTAAATGAACAAGCTCTACAAGTTAATCATGCAGAAATGGAAGATGTTTCGCAGGAGAATCAAGAGGACCAAATAACGATGACTAAAGGATTATCTGATGACTCGGACACTCGTCTGTAGCTGTAATCACACAATGCCTCTAGAGGATGCTTTTTTTAAAAAGTATGTAGAAGGTCACGAAAAAATTTATGATGGATTATGCCGACAGGAAATTGGCGCATTTATTAAAGAAGTTGCTGGGGATGAAACCATTGTGGTCGCTTGCACACAGGAGCGTGAACTATTTAATGCCATTAGCATGCAATCTGAAAAACCCTTGGTTGCACCGATTCAGTTTATCAATATTCGTGAGACAGCAGGTTGGGGACGAGACAGTCAAAAGGCATTACCGAAAATAGCCACCCTTCTGGAATTAGCTAAGTTACCAGCACCAGAGCCATTGCCAACGGTTAGTTACGACAGTACCCGAGGTCGGGTATGCATTATTGGACCGGGTAAAACAGCATTTGCTTTGGCACAAGAACTTGCACAGGATTTAGCGGTGACCGTGATTGTGAATGATCGTGCAATATTGCCAATACAAAAGAATTACATGATCGTCAATGCAAATATCCAAGAGGTCTCGGGATTTTTGGGGAAATTTAAAGTTTCGTGGCAGTCCTCTAATCCTATTCAATTAGATTTATGTACACGTTGTGGAGCGTGCATTGATGCTTGCCCAGAACAAGCGATTGATGAAAGTTTTCAAATTGACATGCAAGCTTGTAAATCACATCAGGAATGTGAAAAAGCTTGTGGCGCTATTGGCGCGATTCAGTTTCAGAAAAAAGATACTCTTTTGGAAGATGAATTTGATGTGATTGTTGACTTGCACCCTGAGTCTTGCATGAAAATGCCAGAGCCACCCAAAGGATACTTCTTTACTGGCTTAGATCCTATAAAGCAAGCGCAAGTAGTGAATCAGGTCAATAACTCCATTGGTGAATTTGAAAAGCCCCGTTTTTTTGCTTATCAAGAAAAAATTTGTGCACATGGACGTAATGGCCAAGTGGGGTGTAATGCTTGTATAGACATTTGTTCTACACAGGCAATTACCTCCATCTTTGAGGCTGGTAAAGGCCGAGTCAGTGTTAATCCCCATTTATGTATGGGCTGTGGAGCTTGTGCTACGGCATGTCCCTCTGGGGCGATGACCTATGCAAACCCAACCGTGCCGTATTTAGGTACAAAATTTAAAACCATGGTTGATACATTCGCTAAGACAGCGATTTCTGGCGCCTCTCCAACAGTACTCTTTCATTCGGGAGTGGAAGGGGGAGATCAGTGGATCAATGCTTTAGGTAGAGCATCTAAACTACACTCCAAAAAAATCAACGGAATCCCTGCGCAAGTCATTCCAATATCTCTTCATCACATTGCTTCTACAGGAATCGATCTATGGTTAGGGATGTTGACCCATGGCGTTGCAGAAATAGCGATCTTAGCTAGCGGCGAGGAATCGCCCCAGTATCTTGGTATGCTCAAAGATCAAATCAAGATTAGTTCAGAGATTTTGCTTGGCTTGGGGTACCAAGAAAGAATTCATCTGATTGAGATGAGTGCCACTAAAAAGCCAGAGCATCTTGAAGATCTTATCTTGTTAGATCAATCGCTATCGCAACTTCAATCTCAAGAGTGCTTGGTTCCATCAGCTAGTTTTGCCTTTGCAAAAGAAAAGCGCGCCACCTTAGAGATGTCTTTAGAACATTTGCTTGAACATGCCCCACTTGCTCTTGGGGAAGATGAAGCTATACCACTCAGCTCTGCCTCTTGCATCGGCGGTCTTGCAATCAATCAAGACTCTTGCACACTTTGTATGTCGTGTGTGAGTGCCTGCCCTGAGGGGGCGTTACTCGATCATTTAGAGATTCCACAATTAGGCTTTATTGAAAAAAATTGCGTACAGTGTGGCTTGTGCCAAATCACTTGTCCAGAGAATGCACTGACCTTGCAGCCTAGATTAAAAACGATTGAGCAACGTAAAACACGCGTCACTTTAAATGAAACAAAACCGTTTCATTGCATTAAATGCGCCAAACCGTTTGCTACCGAAAAAATGATGGAAACCATGTTGGCCAAAATTGGTGGGCATCCAGCATTTTCGGGGGAAGCACAAAAGCGCTTAAAAATGTGTAGTGATTGCCGTGTGATTGACATGATGCAATCTTAAAAATAATCTCAAAATTGATATGACAGAAAACCATCCGCAAACATCTCTAGATTTAGATACTAATTTATCCCCTGAGGATTTGGCGAGAGCCGATTTATATGGCTTACTTGCTTTATTGTTTTATGAAGCACCGTCCACAGAACTTTTGGAAAAAATCGCACAATTTGGTCAAGATGTCGAAGTTGGGCAGCAAGATGAAGCATCCTTGCTACATGGACCATGGCTAGATCTGGTAGAGATGGCAAAAGATTCCAGGGCCCAAGATTGGCAAGAAGAGTATGAAAATGCGTTTATTGGCGTTGGAAAACAAGAGATTTTTTTATACGGATCGTATTATTTAACAGGTTTTTTAAATGAAAAACCCTTGGCTGCCTTGCGTGGCGACCTACAAAAATTGGGCTTACAAGCCTCATCAGATATTACTGAAACCGAGGATCACATTGCTTGTTTGTGTGAAGTCATGAGGTATTTGATTGCGGGAGAAGATTTGGGTGTTTGTAATCTCACTCAGCAAAAAATCTTTTTTGACCAACACATCCGCACATGGTCTAGTGAGTTATTTGAGACCCTTCAAAATCATCCTAATTTAAAATATTACGCCTTAGTTGGAGCGCTAGCAGGTACCTTTTTTGCAATCGAAGGTCAGGCTTTTGACATGCTCTAGGGTAAGTACTAGCATCTGGGGGATACTCAAGCGATAAAATTGTTGGATAATAAGAGAAATTAGAAATTAGATATAAATTCAATAAGTTATAAAGGAAATTAAAATGTCTAAAACAACAGCAAAACAACTTAATCGTCGGCATTTTTTTGCAGGTGCCGCTGCAATCGCTGGTACAGCGGTTGTTCTTTCTAAAACAGCGCCAGGGACCAAAGTGATTGCTCAGGTCGAGGAAGTGCTCAAGCCAGAAAAAAAGGGCTATCAGCTCACGGAACATATTAAGAAGTATTACAAAACGACTTTAGTTTAAGCATTCCCTTTTAAGGAACATTTCCTATGAATCTGACACGTAAATCCAGTAGTCGCGCTGCTTCTTCGCAGCATTTTGTACAACATTTAGCAAGAGGCCTTGATAACATCATCCCAACCATGGACCGTCGTGCTTTTTTAAAGCGCTCAGGTTTAGGTGTTGGAGTTGGTATTGCTGGCTCACAATTGACATTAGTGAAAAAAGCCGATGCCATGGGCTCTAAACCCAATCCAGGTGGAGAAAAAGGTATTGTTGTTAAACGTACCGTCTGTTCTCATTGCTCAGTAGGTTGTGCAGTAGATGCCGTGGTTGAAAATGGTGTTTGGACAAGACAAGAGGCCGTGTTTGACTCTCCTATCAATATGGGAGCCCACTGTGCCAAAGGTGCCGCCTTGCGTGAGCATGGTCATGGCGAGCATCGTCTCAAATATCCAATGAAGTTAGTTGATGGCAAGTACAAGCGCATCTCATGGGATACTGCCCTTGAAGAGATTACTGCCAAGATGAAGCAACTCAAGGCTGACAATGGACCTGATTCATTGTTCTTTATTGGTTCATCAAAGCACAACAATGAACAAGCTTATTTACTTCGTAAATTTGTATCATTCTTTGGTACCAACAATACCGATCACCAAGCGCGAATTTGCCACTCTACTACGGTAGCTGGGGTAGCGAATACTTGGGGTTACGGTGCCATGACGAATAGTTACAACGATATGCAAAATGCCAAAGCCGCTTTGTATATTGGCTCGAATGCTGCTGAAGCACATCCAGTATCTATGTTGCACTTGCTACATGCCAAAGAGAACGGTTGTAAGGTAATCGTTGTTGATCCTCGCTACACAAGAACAGCCGCCAAGTCTGATCAATATGTACGGATTCGTTCTGGTAGTGATATACCGTTTTTGTACGGTGTTTTGTATCACATCTTCAAAAATGGTTGGGAAGATAAAGACTATTTGAAGGCTCGTGTTCATGGCATGGATCAAATTAAAAAAGAAGCTTTAGAAAAGTGGGACCCTAAGACAGTTGAAGAGGCATGTGGCGTTCCTGAGGCGCAGGTCTATCAAGTGGCTGAAACGATGGCAAAAAATCGCCCATCAACACTTGTATGGTGTATGGGACAAACTCAGCATACAACGGGTAATGCCATCGTTAGAATGTCTTGCCTTGTGCAATTGGCATTAGGTAATGTTGGAAAATCTGGTGGTGGTACGAATATTTTCCGTGGTCACGATAACGTGCAAGGTGCAACAGACGTTGGCCCTAATCCAGATTCGTTGCCGGGCTATTACGGTTTGGCAGCAGGCTCATGGAAGCACTTTGCTAAAGTTTGGGATGTAGATTACGACTGGATTAAGGCGCAGTACTCACCTGGCATGATGGAGAAATCTGGAACGACGGTTTCTCGTTGGGTAGATGCAGTTCTTGAAAAGAATGAACTCATCGATCAACCTAGTAATGTAAAAGGTCTGTTTTTTTGGGGTCATGCACCGAACTCACAAACGCGTGGTGTGGATATGCAAAGAGCGATGGATGCACTAGAGCTCTTAGTAGTGGTTGATCCATACCCAAGTGCTACTGCAGGTATGGCTGCGATGACGATTGAGGGATCTACGCCAGTCGCCAATCGCCAAGTCTATTTGTTGCCGGCTGCAACACAATTTGAAACATCCGGAACATGTACTGCTTCGAATCGTTCGATTCAATGGCGTGAAAAAGTCATTAACCCACTCTTTGAGTCTGTTCCTGACCATGTGTTGATGCAAGCTTTTGCTGATCGACTTGGATTTGGAACTGAGTTATCGAAAAACTTCAAGATGATGGACTCTAAATTTGCTGGCAAAGATTGGAAAGAGCCACAAATTGAATCGATCCTCACAGAAATCAATCGTTCTTGCTGGACCATTGGTTACACAGGTCAAACCCCTGATCGCCTTAAGGCGCATATGCGTAACATGCATCTCTTCGATCCTAAGACATTGAAGTCAAAAGGTGGAGTGGATAAAGAAACTGGGTATGACACTACGGGTGATTATTTTGGTTTGCCATGGCCATGTTGGGGTACCGCCGAACTTAAACATCCAGGATCGCCAAACCTTTATGACACAAGTAAAACAGTGATGGATGGTGGTGGTAATTTCCGCGCCAACTTTGGTGTGGAAAAAGATGGCGTTAGTTTGTTGGCTGATGATGGGTCTTACTCAAAAGATGCCGACATCAAAACTGGTTATCCTGAGTTCGATCACGTCTTACTGAAAAAACTCGGATGGTGGTCAGATTTAACTGAAGCTGAACAAAAAGCAGCTGAAGGCAAGAACTGGAAGACTGACTTATCTGGAGGTATCCAGCGTGTGGTGATTAAAGTACATAATTGTCATCCATTTGGTAACGCAAAAGCTCGTGCAGTTGTTTGGAACTTCCCAGATCCGATTCCGAAACATCGTGAGCCTTTGTATGGTAACCGCCCAGATTTAACCGCAAAATATCCTGCGCAAGGTGATAAAAAAGCCTTCTGGAGATTACCGACATTGTATAAAACAGTACAAGACAAGAATATTGCGGACAAGGTTTATGAGAAGTTCCCAATTGTTCTTACTTCAGGTCGTTTAGTGGAGTATGAAGGTGGTGGTGAAGAAACTAGATCGAATCCTTGGCTTGCTGAATTGCAACAAGAAAACTTTGTTGAAATTAATCCAAAAGCTGCAGCTGATCGCGGAATTAAAAATAACGATTATGTCTGGGTTAAAAGTCCAACAGGGGCAAAGATCAAAGTTCGAGCAATGGTGACCAACCGAGTCGATGCTGAACATGCCTTTATTCCGTTCCACTTCTCAGGCTGGTATGAAGGCAAAGATATGTTGAAATACTATCCAGAAGGTGCTGCCCCAATCGTTCGTGGTGAACCTGTGAATAACGTGACAACCTATGGTTATGACACAGTGACGATGATGCAAGAGACCAAAACGACAGTATGTCAAATTGAAAAATTTGCCTAAACCAGTAAAAGATCAGAGGAAAATATCATGGCAAGAATGAAATTTATATGTGACACAGAGCGTTGTATTGAATGTAACGGCTGTGTCACAGCTTGTAAAAACGAACACGAAGTACCTTGGGGCGTGAATCGTCGTCGTGTTGTTACGATTAACGACGGTGAAATTGGCGCAGAAAAATCCCTTTCTGTCGCTTGTATGCACTGTTCAGACGCACCTTGCATGGCAGTATGTCCTGTAGATTGTTTCTACAAAACAGATGAAGGTGTTGTATTACATAACAAAGATACCTGTATAGGTTGTGGATACTGCTCCTATGCATGTCCGTTTGGCGCGCCTCAATTCCCAAGCCAAGGAACATTTGGGATGCGCGGCAAAATGGATAAGTGTACGTTCTGTGCCGGCGGTCCTGAAGAGCATGGTTCACAAGCTGAGTTTGAAAAATATGGCCGTAACCGTTTAGCTGAAGGTAAGTTACCTGCTTGTGCAGAAATGTGTTCAACCAAGGCGCTATTAGCTGGTGATGGTGATGTGGTTTCAGATATTTTCAGAAACCGTGTTACACATCGTCAAAGTAATGGTAAAGCTGCGGGTGGAGATGTATTTGGCTGGGGTACAGCTTACGGTATGCCGAAGAAAGATGCTGCTCCTGCTGCTGGAGCAAAATCATGAAAATCATCGCGACATTACTCTGCTTATTATTTTTAGTTGCTTGTTCAGAAAAAGTTCAGAACATTGGAACTCGTAAAAATGTAGATTTGCCATCCTATATGGGTGCTAAAAATGGTTATGTAGAGAAAAATTGGACTCCAGGCGATAAAACAAGCTGGGAAGTACAATTAAAGTCTCGCGCAAAAGGGCAAGACGAATATACTCGCGTCGAGTAATTTTCAAAAAGGATAAGGCATGAATCATTTCAAACAATTACTTGCAAGTTTTATGGTGGTATTCGTTTGTTCAATGCTTGGTTTTGCTCACGCGCAAACACTCGCCCCAAAAGTTGAATCTGCAAACATTATGGATGTAGAAAAAGGGTCTGATGCAAAAGCGCAGCGGGAACGTGCAGTAACTCAACCAGCAAACAACGCTCCTATGTGGCGTGCCGTGAATTCT
This sequence comes from Polynucleobacter sp. SHI8, assembly GCF_027944005.1. Lineage (NCBI taxonomy): Bacteria > Pseudomonadati > Pseudomonadota > Betaproteobacteria > Burkholderiales > Burkholderiaceae > Polynucleobacter > Polynucleobacter sp. SHI8. The sequence goes on from NZ_AP027204.1 coordinate 578,419, forward strand.
GATGAAGCGCACTATGTTTCAATTCCAAATAAAGAAGCGGGCGTTTTGATTCAAAAGTCAGGTCAAGATTGGCGCTTGTTGCGTAATGGCGTCATTACTGTGTTTGGTGGGTGGCTCCTTGTTTTAGTTGTTTCAGCTATTGCAGCGCTCTATTTTATGAAAGGTGCAATCAAACTGAACGAACCCCCAACTGGCCGAAAAATTGAGCGTTTCACTGCTCTTGAGAGATTAGTACATTGGACAATGGCTTATAGTTTTGTCACATTAGCCATAACAGGTTTATTTATCTTATTTGGTAAACATGTCTTGATGCCAATTATTGGACACTCTGTGCATGGCATTATTTTGTTTATCTTTAAAAATGTACACAATATCGTTGGACCACTGTTTACCGTAAGCATTGTTGTATTTTTTGTGATGGTAGTAAAAGATAACTTACCGCAAAAAGGCGACTGGGCTTGGATAAAATCTGGTGGTGGAATCTTTGGACACGTTGATGCCGCAAGATTCAATGCCGGTGAGAAAATCTACTTTTGGTTAGGTATGACAGCACTTGGTACCATTGTTGCAGGCTCAGGTTGGGTCTTAGATATGATTGTTCCTGGCTTAGAGTATTGGCGTGGCACTATGCAAGTTGCTAATATCGTGCACGTTATTAGCGCTATCCTCATTATGGTGTTTGTGATGGGCCATATCTACATTGGTACCATCGGAACTGAAGGTGCCCTTGATGGTATGAAAACCGGTTACTGTGATGAATCTTGGGCAAGGCAGCATCATGGTATTTGGTTAGATGACATCAATTCTGGAAAAATACCTGCTTCACGCGAACCAGAAAATGCACCTTTAAGTAATATTGCGAAGAAAATAGTAAGGACAACAACATGAGAAAAATAACCTATTTAACATCCGTTGCTTTGTTAGCGATGAGCGTTTCTTTTGCAAGCTTGGCCAAGTTGCCAGATTTAACTCCTGAAGCAAAAGAAGCTGCTGATTTAGCTAAAGCGAAAGCCGCACATGGTGATAAAAAAGCAGCCTATTTGCTGTGTAATGCACAAAATAAAGTTGCAAAAACATATGCTGTGAAGGATAAAGTGGTTTCAACACCTGAGTGTGTTGATCCAGGGGAATTCAAGGCTCCTGATGTTGCTGCAACGGCTACTCCTGCAAAACCAGCCGAAGTGGCTAATGCACCTGCAAAACCTGCAGACACTGCTAAAAAATAATTAATTAACTACTAATAAGCCCTTTATGTTCTTCATAAAGGGCTTTCTTGTATCATCATTTCATGAACTCTTATCGTCCCCAGCTTTCGAACGAAGCACTACCATTAACTCATCAAATTCAGGTGATTGATGAAAAGGGGCGAATCCAAGATATTGAAATTCCAGGTGAGCGTCCCTTAACCATTTACCTTGATAAAAAAGAAGTGGTGACATTGATGACTCTTGGAGGGGCACCTGAAGCCCTAACTTTAGGATATTTAAGAAATCAGCGCCTAGTTACATCGATCACTGATATACAGAGTATTCAGGTGGATTGGGAGACGGACTCCGTCGCTGTTAAAACCAATGTTTCACCAGAGTCAGTCGCACAACGAACAGAGAAAAAAACGGTCACCTCTGGATGTGGTCAAGGGACCATGTTTGGGGACTTTATGAGTGAGCTAGAAGCACTTCAGATACCAGAAGATGTTTATTTATCTCAGGGACATATTGAAAAGGTGATTGACTGTATTCGCACCCATCCTTCTATTTATAAAAAAGCTGGATCAGTGCATGCCTGCGCTGTATTTAAAAATAATGAAGATGGACCAGAGTTGGTTTATTTCATTGAGGATGTTGGACGTCACAATGCAGTCGATGCGATTTCAGGACTCATGTGGTTAGATCAAATGTCAGGTGAGCAATTAATTTTTTATACAACTGGAAGATTGACGTCTGAGATGGTCATTAAGGGCGGACAAATGGGGATACCATTTTTGCTCACTCGCTCAGGAGTTACGCAAATGGGACTGTCTCTTGCAAAACAAATTAAAATGACCATCATGGCCCGTTGTTCTGGAGAACATTTTTTAGTTTATGAAGGTGCAAACAGAATACAATTTAGAGCACCAAGTCAAACCGCGTAAGTTTCATAATTAAACATCATCAATTAACGTAAAGAATAACTGAAATGGCAATTAAATCAGATCGTTGGATAAAAAAAATGTGTGCCGAGCAGGGCATGATTGAACCATTTGAGCCTGGGCAAATTCGTACGAATGATGCCGGACAAAAAATAGTGAGTTATGGCACATCTAGTTATGGCTATGACATCCGTTGCGCCCCTGAGTTCAAGATTTTTACTAATATCAATAGCACCATAGTTGACCCGAAAAATTTTGATGAAAAGTCTTTTGTGGATTTCCATGGAGATGTTTGTATTATCCCCCCCAATTCTTTTGCTTTAGCAAGAACGGTTGAGTATTTCCGAATTCCGAGAAATGTACTGACTATTTGTGTGGGTAAAAGCACCTATGCAAGATGTGGCATTATCGTGAACGTCACCCCATTTGAACCTGAGTGGGAAGGTTACGTCACCCTAGAGTTTTCCAATACCACACCATTGCCAGCTAAAATCTATGCTGGTGAAGGATGTGCGCAGGTCTTGTTCTTTGAGAGCGATGAAGTATGCGAGACCTCTTATAAAGATCGAAATGGTAAATATCAAGGACAAGTCGGAGTTACATTACCGAAGACTTAATTACTTGGAAAAGTAATTGACTGATTCGTTTAAATTGGTAAGTTTCTCTGCAGACCCATTAGCTAGAGCATTGGCAAACGATGGTTCAGTTCATCGGTTGACATATTCTCTTGATCATTAGGTGACGTGCCAACAAAACTGCATATTCAAGGAAATACAAGCTTTTGGGTGCTGTATATTAAAAAAGTGCTTAGACCTCTATTTCGTACGAAAAAGTGAGGATATGTTTAAAAATGTAAGAATTTGTTGAAGTTTGTAAGAAAAAGTATTTAAAAGTATGTTTTTGTAAGAAAAAGTATGTTTTCGTACGAAAAAGTGTGAGAAGATAAGTTTTTGTACGAAAAAGTGTGGCATGAGAAAAACATGAGTGATATAGGCTATTCACAAGTAAAAAGTCAGCTTGGTCTGAGTGCTTTTGAACCGCTAGTACCCGCACGCCTTGCCTCGGTAACCAGTGTAACAGCCACCCGAGGCGCGCTATTGATACCGGCAAAAGTAGCCCCCAAGGATGGTCGCCCATTAAGTCACCTTTTATTTGCATTAAAGCATGAGGGGGTTAATCTCCAATTGCTATCGCAGGCTCTAAGAAAAATCCCAGCCCAAGATATGCTAGTTGCCATGAGCGAATCGCCAACGGGGGTATACATTCGTACGGCTTGTTTTTTGTGGGAAGCCTTTAATAAGCAAGAGTTAAAGGGTGTGCCAACAATTACTGGGCTAATGGTTAATTTATTTGACCCTAAAAAATACATTACTGGCCCAAGCATACGCAACGCTAAATGGCGGGTTAATTTCAATGGCCTGGGTTCTTTGGATTACTGCGTAACGGTGGAGCGAACTGCACGTATTAATAGTTTGCTTGAGTTCAATATTTTGCAAAAAGCCAATCAATTTCTGTCAGAGCTAGGTGAGGGAGCATCAGATAGAGCCATGTCCTGGGCATATTTAAGCGAGACCAGAAGCTCTTTTGAGATTGAACATGAAACACCAAGTGCTTCTAAGGCAGAAGCATTTGTAGAGTTGCTGAAAAAAGCGCACCTAACAACGCAATTGAATGAAGAGTACTTGGTTGGATTACAAAATACCGCCATAACAAATCCATTAGATAAAGCAACTCATTATCGACATGAGCAAAACTGGTTAAGTAGCCCGTTACGAGGGGCTGCTGGCGTAACGTATGTTCCGCCACCACATGAGATCGTTAATGATTTGATGAAGAGCCTGGTCCATTTTGCTAATGTATCTCCAAATCAGATTGACCCCTTGGTTGCAGCTTCGATTATTTCATTCGGTTTTGTTTTCATCCACCCATTTATGGATGGTAATGGGCGTTTGTCACGATTTCTATTTCATCATGCTTTGTGCCAGTCTGGTTCTTTGAAGAATGGCTTACTTCTACCAGTATCTATTGCGATGAAGCGTAATGAAGATTTATACCTTGCTGCTCTTAAGAGCTTTTCTGAACCCGCGCGCAAGCGTTGGGAGGTTATTTGGATTGATGGTGATGACTATCGAATGACATTCAAATCTGATGATTCTTTATATCGCTATTGGAATGCTACTGCCTGTGTTGAGTTTGGATTGGAGATGGCTAAGCAAGCATTAGAAAAAGACTTAAGGGAAGAAATGGAGTTCTTGGCAAAGTACGATCTCATTTATCGTGCTATAGATGATCAGTATGATGTTCGGGGCAAGGATCTTAATACGCTAATTCTGACCTGTATGGAACAAAATGGAAAGCTATCGACTAACCGGCGTAAGAAGTTTGTCGCAACAGTTCCAGTTGAGATATTTGATGCCGTTGAGGCCCAATATAAAAAGGTAATGGGCTGATTCAGGAGATCAAAACCCTCAATACCTCTATCAATTAGGGCCTCATAAAATGCGGTTAATGACTCCTTAATGGGGTTGTCCACAGCTAAGTTAATAGTTTTTTACAATTGAAAGAATTTAGGTTGATAATAAGTCCAACTTAATAACCCTTTTTAAAAGGAAATCCATGAAACTCAAATTTCCCATCGTTGTTATTGACGAAGACTTTCGCTCAGAAAACATCTCAGGTTCTGGCATTCGTGATCTAGCCGAATCCATTCAAAACGAAGGTATGGAGGTTTTGGGTTTAACCAGCTATGGTGATTTGACTTCATTTGCACAACAGGCAGCACGAGCTTCTTGTTTTATTTTGTCGATCGATGATGAGGAGTTTATTGATCCTGACCCAGAGGGCATGACAAAAATCATTGAAGAAATCCGCTTGTTTGTAAAAGCGGTTCGTCGTCGTAATGAAGATATTCCAATCTTTTTGTATGGCGAAACCAAGACATCTAGACATATTCCGAACGATATTTTGCGCGAGTTGCATGGCTTTATTCACATGAATGAAGACACTCCAGAGTTTGTGGCACGTCACATCATTCGTGAAGCGAAGGTCTACTTAGATTCTTTAGCGCCACCATTTTTCAAATCACTCATTCATTACGCATCTGAGGGATCGTATTCTTGGCATTGCCCAGGTCACTCCGGCGGCGTCGCTTTTTTAAAGAGTCCAGTTGGACAAATATTCCATCAGTTTTTTGGTGAGAACATGCTTCGTGCCGACGTTTGTAATGCAGTTGAAGAGCTCGGGCAGTTGTTGGATCATACAGGTCCTGTAGCCGCATCTGAGCGTAACGCGGCACGCATCTTTGGTGTTGATCATTTATATTTTGTGACCAACGGCACATCTACTTCCAATAAGATTGTTTGGCATTCCACTGTAGCCCCAGGTGATGTCGTGATTGTAGATCGTAACTGTCATAAGTCAGTACTGCACTCGATCATGATGATGGGCGCCATCCCCGTATTTTTAATGCCAACGCGTAATAATTTCGGCATTATTGGCCCGATTCCGAAAGAAGAGTTTGAGTGGGCAAATATCCAAAAGAAGATTGATAACAATCCATTTATTAAAGATAAAAATGTGATGCCGCGTGTTTTGACAATTACGCAAAGTACCTATGATGGCGTTGTGTATAACGTGGAGATGATTAAAGAGATGTTAGATGGAAGAGTGGACTCCCTGCACTTTGATGAAGCATGGCTGCCACATGCAACCTTCCATGATTTTTATAAAAACATGCATGCAGTAGGACGTGATCGAAATCGTCCAAAGAAAAGTTTAGTATTTGCAACACAATCGACGCACAAATTATTAGCGGGTATTTCTCAGGCATCGCAAATTTTGGTGCAAGACTCTGAAGATCGTAAATTAGATCCAACGTGTTTTAATGAATCGTATTTGATGCATACCTCAACGAGCCCTCAGTACGCCATTATTGCTTCATGTGACGTTGCAGCTGCAATGATGGAGCCACCAGGCGGTACTGCGCTTGTTGAGGAATCGATTGCTGAGGCTATTGATTTTCGTCGCGCCATGTTAAAAGTAGATGAAGAGTATGGACATGACTGGTGGTTCAAAGTTTGGGGCCCGGATCATTTATCTGACTCAGGTATTGGTGTTCAAGATGATTGGATTTTGCATAAAAATGATACTTGGCATAACTTTGGCAATTTAGCTGAAGGCTTCAATATGCTTGATCCAATCAAGGCAACCGTAGTGACTCCTGGCATAGATATTGAAGGTAACTTTGGTGTAGAAGGTGTCCCTGCAAGTATCGTGACCAAGTATCTGGCTGAGCACGGCGTGATTGTTGAAAAAACCGGTTTATATTCTTTCTTTATCATGTTCACGATTGGGATTACGAAAGGTCGTTGGAATACGCTCGTCGCGGAGTTACAGCAATTTAAAGACCATTACGACAAAAATATGCCAATTTGGCGTGTTTTGCCGGATTTTGCAACTAAGTTCCCGCAATATGAGCGCATGGGCTTAAAAGATGTTGCCAATAAAATCCATGATTTTTACAGAAGTCATGACGTGGCTCGGATGACCACTGAGATGTATTTATCGGATATGATTCCTGCGATGCCTCCTTCAGAAGCTTTTGCAAAAATGGCACACCGTGATATTGAACGTGTGAATATTGACGATTTAGAAAATCGCATTACAGCGATGTTAGTCACGCCATATCCACCGGGGATTCCGTTGCTCATACCCGGCGAACGTTTCAATAAAAGGATCGTGGATTATTTGAAATTTGCCAGAGAATTCAATGAGAAGTTCCCAGGCTTTGAAACTGACATTCATGGCTTGGTTAAAGAAGAAGTGCATGGTCGCAAGACTTACTTCGTGGATTGTGTGAAGAACACCTAATCCACTAAGAATTTGCAATACTTGCTCTAACTTTAGCAATAGCCTCAATCACTCGTGCGGGCGCAGTGCCACCAATATGGCTGCGTCCTTGCACTGAGCCTTCAAGTGTTAACACCGAAAACACATCCTCACTCATCATGGCATCATTTGTGAGATGGCAAGCTTGTTTGAGATCAGCAAGACTCAGATCAGCTAAGTCAATCTGTTGAGCGGCACATACCTTCACTGCATTGGCAACTGCTTCATGAGCATCTCTAAACGCCATGCCTTTTTTGACTAGGTAATCAGCTAAATCAGTCGCTGTTGCAAATCCTTTTTGCACCGCTTGACGCAGCGCCATTTCATTAAATGTAATGTGAGGCACCATATCAGCAAAAATGCGCAGGGTATCAATCAACGTATCTGCAGAGTCAAACAATGGTTCTTTATCTTCTTGGTTATCTTTGTTATAGGCAAGGGCTTGACCCTTCATCAGGGTTAAAAGACTAATTAAATTACCATTGACTCGACCAGTTTTACCGCGAGCAAGTTCTGGCACATCAGGATTCTTCTTTTGTGGCATGATCGAACTACCGGTACAAAAGCGATCTGGTAATTGGATAAAGCCAAACTGTGGACTCATCCAAATAACGAGTTCTTCAGAAAAGCGCGAGATATGGGTCATGACTAAACTGGTACATGCACAAAACTCAATAGCAAAATCACGGTCTGATACCGCATCCAAGGAGTTTTCACAAACACCATCAAAGCCAAGGAGTTCAGCAACACGTTGACGATTGATTGGGTAGCTTGTGCCGGCTAATGCTGCAGAGCCTAGGGGTAAATAATTGAGTCTTTGACGACAATCCTTTAGGCGACTGACATCCCTGCCCAGCATTTCTACGTAGGCCATGAGGTGATGCCCGACGGTAATCGGTTGAGCAACTTGCAAATGGGTAAACCCAGGCATGATCATATGGGCATATTTTTCAGCGAGCGAGCAAAAGCCTAAACGAAGCTCTTGAAGTTGGTGAATGGACTGATCGATACTATCCCTTAACCACAAACGAATATCTGTCGCCACTTGATCGTTACGTGATCTTGCCGTATGTAAACGTTTACCAGCATCGCCGATTAATTGGGTTAATCTTGCTTCAATGTTGAGATGAACATCTTCCAGCTCCAATTTCCAAGTAAAATGACCTTGTTGGATATCTTGCAGAATTTGTTGAAGGCCTGAGCGAATCTTAGAGAAGTCATCTAAGTTGATGATGCCCTGTTCACTTAACATTTGAGCATGAGCCAAAGAGCCTTGAATATCGACTTCGGCCATGCGGTAATCGAAGCCGATGGAAGCGGTATATCGTTGAACAAGTTCCGAAACTGGTTCAGAAAAACGTGCTGACCACGCTTGTGATTTATTATCGAGTGAATTATTGGATGATGACATGAATATAAGTTTAATGCCCCCAGAGAGGTTAGTCATTGCTTCTCGTGAAAGTAGGCTTGCCATGTGGCAAGCAAATCACGTTCAAGCACTATTACAAGGATTATATCCAAGTTGTGAAATTACTATCCTCGGAATGACCACTAAAGGCGACCAAATTCTGGATAAAAGCTTATCAAAAATTGGCGGCAAGGGCCTTTTTATTAAAGAATTAGAAAATGCTCTTCTAGAAGGTCACGCCGATTTGGCGGTTCATTCCCTAAAAGACGTTCCCATGGAAATGCCAGATGGTTTTGAATTAACGGCTATTTTGGAGCGTGAAGATCCTTCTGATGCATTTGTTTCTAATCAATATGACTCCCTAAAACAAATGCCCAAAGGCTCAAAACTTGGCACTTCCAGTTTAAGAAGAGAAGCTCAAGTTAAAAAGAATTTTCCCCATATAGAGGTTGTGCCACTGCGCGGCAATTTAGATACAAGGTTAGCTAAATTAGATCGAGGTGAGTTTGATGCAATGATTCTAGCTGCGGCAGGACTGACACGTCTAGAGCTTGCTTCTCGAATGAAGATGAAAATCTTACCGGAGGACATGTTGCCAGCCGCAGGTCAAGGAGCTTTGGGTATTGAAATACGATCCAATAATCAGAATCTAGCAGAGCAATTAAGCCCCTTGCGTGACGTATTAGCTACGTATCAAGTTACTGCTGAGCGTCAGGTCTCTAGACGGCTTGGAGGATCTTGTGAGATCCCGATTGCAGCCTATGCGACTTGGGATAATTACCAAACCACCCTACATCTCAAAGCGCTAGTGGCAAATATGGATGGGACACAGATCATTGAAGCGTCGTCGAGTGGCAAAGTAAAGGATTTTCAACAAGCAATTGATTTAGGGAATCTTGTAGCAGACTCCTTGATTCAAGATGGTGCTGAGCAATTGATTGCAGACTTAGGAAAGTAAATTCAAATCAATGCAATTTGCCAAAATCCTGATTACTAGACCACACGCTCAGAACATCAAACTGCAAAAGCGCTTGTCTGAAATATTTTTAGAACATCAAATTGAAGTTCCAATTATTTCTTTACCTCTGATTGAGATTGTGCCGGTTGATCAAGAAGGTTTAGCACAAGCTATGCACCGCGCATTATTACAAGCTAAATGGGTCAGTTTTGTAAGCCCTAACGCATTTTTGATGAGTGATCAACTTTTAAAAAAGCATGATTTAAAGTGGCCTTGTCATCTTCATGTAGCAGTAGTTGGCGGTGGAAGTGAGAAAAGTATCAGGGATGCTGGGATTTCTTTTCAGGAGATCGTCAAGCCAACTGATTCAGGTGCCTGGGACTCAGAAGGATTATGGCAAGCTTTACAAAATACGCAAGCTGATTGGAAAGATTGTCGCATGGTGATGATTCATGGTGAAGGCGGTAGAAATTTTCTCGCAGAGCATTTAACGGAAGCCGGGGCTCACATTGAAGAGTTTGCCGTCTACCAACGTCAAGCATTGTCTTTAGATCATCCCGCATGGAAGTTAGTCGATCCCAAGCAATCATCTCTATGGGTTTTTAATTCATCACAGGCCGGAGACTTTCTTGCGACCAGGTTGCCAGAATTAGGTATCGATCCTAGTTTCTTAAGCCATGACAAAGCTATTGTTTCTCATCCACGAATTGGTGCCAAAATGCAACAACTAGGATTGGGCTCTGTGGACATGATTGAGCCAGGAGATGAAGAGTTGATTAAAACCCTGCTTCATCTATGTAAAACAGCATTATGATGTAATGAGTAAAGTTAATCTTGATAGAGAAGAATAAAGCAGCATGACTGATGCGCAACCATCCGAGGCCATAAAAGCCTCACCAATTAAAAATCCAGCTCAGAATTGGCTATTGATGATTGGAGCGACCCTTGTGGTTCTTCTGATGATTTGGGGTGGAATGAAAATATATTCTTTATCGCAACAGATCAAAAAAATAGAAGCAGTCTTAGCAACGAATAGTCAGCAATTGATTAACTTTAATCAAATCTTGGGACATGCACTAGATGTGCAGGCTGAGAATGTCAATAGTTCTCCAGTGGGAATCAAAGCATCACTTGAGATATTTGAAAAATTAAATACTTTAAGTATCTTGGTTGAACAACTCCCTATCCGTCCGTTTGAACAATCGCCATCTTCAGTAGTTTCTCAAGCTAAACAGGTTGTAGAGATGAATAAAACCTCGGTCAATGCTGAAATGAGATGGTGGGCTAGAGTAGGGAACTATATATTGGACCCTCTCAAGAATTACTTTAATCAATTGGTTAAGATCCAGGTAATGGACTCTAGTGTGACGCACTTAGCAATGACGGATTACAGTCAAAAAGTGTTGCGTGAAGAAATTTTAGTACGTCTATTAACCTCAAGAACTTTATTGCTCAATGGGCATATTAAACAAACAAGTCAAGAAGTCATGACGGTAAAAAATTTAGTTGAAAAAAACTTCCTTCTGAATGATGTAAATACCCAGAAAGTGACGGAAGAAATTGAACTTATTCTTAAGAATTTACAAGAATTAGATAAAAATGCATCTCCCAATCGTCAAGAGATAGGTGATAAAAAATAATGCGTTTGATTAGTTGGTTAGCTATTTTAGCGATCACTGCAGTTCTCGCAGCTTGGTTATTTGCCAATAACCAAGGACATGTCACGATGTATTGGCGAATTTACCGAATTGACTTATCGATGAATCTTTTTATGATTCTTGGGTTTGTCGGGTTTTTTATTGTATTTAATTTTTTTAAAATTATTTCTCTTTTCATTGAATTACCGCTTCGAGCAAAGCATTATCGTCAACGTCAACTTGAATTAAGATCCCTGCAAGAACTACAAAATTCAACTGAGCATTTATTTGCAGGACGATATGTAAAGTCCTTGAAGTCTGCGCAAGTGGCGATGGGGTTTGAGGGCACTTCACAAGTCAGTTACATGCTGGCTGCTCAGGCGAGTCATCAAATGAAACAGTATGAAGACAGAGACCGCTGGTTGGAGCGAATTGAGGAGGAGCAATTTCAAACGACTAAGCTTATTTTAAATGCGCAAATGTTGATTGATCAACGACAAGCACGTGATGCATTAAAAAGTTTAAGTCAAATCCAAAAGAGTGGTGCTCGACAATTTGTGGTTCAATCTTTGGCCATGCGGGCACATCAAATTTTGCAGCAATGGCCAGAAATGTTAAAGATTGCAAATAGTCTATTAAAAAAGAAATATTTGCCACCCGCTTTAGGTAAGGCCAGGATACATGAAGCATTAACGCAATGGATTAAAAGTGGTCGGATTTCTCAAGATGAATTACTCAAGCAATGGAATGAGTTTGATCCTGAGTTTCAAAAAAATCCCCAGTGGTTAAAGTTATTTGCCCAAGGATTTTTAATGGTTGGTAATTCAGATATGGCGAAAAGAATTTTAGATCATGCTTTAGAACTTGCAGCGAATGAAGATTTATTGAGTGTATATCCTCAATGTGCAACCCATCCGCTTTCGAACACGCCAAGCCTTGGCTTGATTCAAAAGCTAGAGCATTGGATACAAAAAGATCCTGCTCATCCAGCGCTTCATTTAGCCTTGGGTCAATTATGTCAACATGGCCAATTATGGGGTAAAGCACTTTTTAGTTTTCAGCAAACGCTTGACTCTTCACGGTCAACTCCAAAAATGAAGCTTAGTGCTGAATTAGGTATGATGCGCATCTATGAAAACATAGAAGACCATGAAAAAAGCGCAGTACATCAAAAAGAAGTATTGCGCCTCATGTTGGAATTACACCCTTCGGTTTAACGTGGTTTAAACCCTGATTTGCTAAACGATTTAGTGGGTTTATCACGACCAGCAAATCCTTCACCTCTTGGCTTGGTAAAGCGCTGTTCGGAAGTATTTGCATTCACTTTTGGTTTTGCTGGAAATTCACCAAAAGGCTTTGATGGACTTTTGGCAAAGCTCTCCGTTTTAGGCTCAGATCTTCTCGCATCGCTGCGTTGACCTTTACCATATTTGCTATCTTTAAATTCCTGACCACTTGATGGGCTAGCTTCGCTAGCTTGACGTGGTTTTGGATTAGAAAAGCTACTTGTACGTGGTTCATTGTTGGTAAAGTTCGATTCACTGTTTGAGCGATTTGGAGCTCTGCTACGACCACCGCCACCTGAGCGATCGGAACGACCACTACCTCCGCCACCTGAGCGATCAGAACGACCGCCACCAGATCGTCCAGGACCGCCGGAGCGACCACCAGGGCGAGAGCTACTCGATTCAGGTTTCTTTTGTGGCTCAAGTCCAGGAATAATAGAAGGCGTTAAAGTATTTTGTGTAAAGCGTTCAATCCCACGAATCTTGACACGTTCGCTATGTAAGGCAATCGTAATTGCGATACCAGAGCGTCCAGCACGGCCAGTACGACCGATACGGTGCGTATAGTCTTCTGGTTTCATAGGAAGGCCAAAATTAATCACATGGCTAATGGTAGGAACATCAATACCACGAGCCGCAACATCGGTAGCTACCAAAATTTTGGTTACACCTTTGCGCAGAGAATCTAAGCGACGATTACGCACGGCTTGGGGCATCGCACCATGGAGTGCGCTTGCAGCAAAACCATCAGCACGCAAATTATCAGCAATATCTTCACTTTCAATTTGGGTACTTGCAAATACAACCGCTTGGTCTAAACTTGGATCAGACAACCAGTGGCGCAGAATTTTATGTTTGTGCGACATGCTATCTGCCCAGTGCATCGTTTGCGTAATGTTGGTATGAACATCACCAGCATGAGCAAGCTCAATACGAGTAGGTTCATTCACTAATTCATTGGCAAGTTCCATAATTCTTGGTGCAAAAGTTGCGGAGAACATCATGGTTTGTTTGAGATTTTCACAGCGCTGATGGATATTTTCTAAATCTTCAGCAAATCCAAGATCGAGCATACGATCTGCTTCATCAACAACAAGATGTTCCACTTTATCTAAGCGAATCGCACGACTATCATTTAAATCAATCAGTCGACCAGGTGTTGCAACTACGATTTGCGCACCTTTTAGTGAGGCAATTTGTTTACCGTAAGGCATACCACCCATAATTGTGGCAATACGAATACCGCGCGCAAATTTAACAATTTCAATCGCATCTGCAGCAACCTGTTGCGCGAGTTCGCGAGTCGGGCAGAGAACTAAAATTTGCGGTTCTGCGCGACCTGGTACTGGTTTGCCATTTGGGTTGGCGATTAATAATTGATGAATCAGTGGAATCAAAAATGCAGCAGTTTTACCGCTACCCGTTTGACTACTCACCATTAAATCACCACCTTGAATGGCAGCGGGAATCACCTTCTCTTGAACTGGTGTGGCATTTTCAAAACCAAGTGCGGCTGTCGCCTCAAGAATGGCTGGGTGTAAATTTAACTCTTTAAAAGTAATAGGCATATAAATTCCCCGCAAGGGGATCTCCAAGTTGTAAGTACCGTAAATAGGTACAGGTCGTCAAAAGGCATCGACCATCAACATGAGGAGTAGGCGCTTCCCGAATTTCTAGGGAAATTATCCATAAGATCTAGATACGACTACGTCTTAAAGACTTACAGACATACCAAAAAGGTAATTTGTGTCAGCAGTGCTGGGGACGATGAAAATACTACAGGAGCGACTATAGCACGAATTACTCAGGGTTGTCCCTAATATATTGCTATTTTTAAAGAAATTATTGTTTCTTACCAAGTATTTTCATCAAATGGTCTATTTTTTTCCCATAAGGTGGGTGGGCAAGCTTAGTTCCGCCTAACCTACTGATTCCTAAAAACCCTTTCATCGATAAAACCGGCTTAAGGTGTGTAAAAGTATTAAAACTATGTTGACCATGATAGCCACCCATACCACTAGCCCCAATACCGCCAAACGGTAAGTAAGGATTGGAAAAGTGAAGAAGTGTATCGTTGACAGTTATTCCGCCAGCTTGAGTTTGTTCTAATAATTGAGTTAACCGACCACGATGACGACCAAACCAATACATGGCTAACGGGTGTGGTTTTGAGTTAATAAATGCGATGGCTTCACTGAGTTCACCATAACTAATGATCGGCAGAATCGGGCCAAAAATTTCTTCCTGCATGATTTTCGTTGAACTGATGGGGTCAATAATCAGGGTAGGCATAAAATGATTCATTGGGTGATGCGTATCCCCAAGAGGGATGAGTTGGGCGCCTTTTAACTTTGCATCTTCTAAAAGAGCAGCCCAACGGGACTCTTGTCTTTCATCAATAGCATTGGTTAACTGCGTTTGCTCGGCATACATCAATGCATAAGCATCTTTCAAATGAGTAATAAGTTCATCTCGTAGTGCATAAGGAACAAGGATGTAGTCCGGAGCAATACAAGTTTGACCAGCATTAAAGAGTTTTCCATACAAAAGACGACTGGCACAATCTTTAATTGAAGCGGTAGTATCAATTACAACCGGAGATTTACCACCCAACTCTAGAGTGAGTGGTGTAAGATTTTCTGCAGCAGCTTTGGATACTAATTGCCCCGTAGCTGTACTACCCGTAAAGAGTAAATGATCAAAAGGGAGATTAGCAAAATATTCAGAAGTTTCGGGACCACCGTTAATTACCTGAATTTCAAAAGGGTTGAAGTATTGGGTAATTAATGTGGCAAGGTACCCAGATGTTCTTGGAGTCCGATCAGAGGGCTTAAGCCAGACTCGATTTCCGGCGGCAAGGGCTGAGATGGTTGGCATAAGAGCTAAGCTTAACGGGTAATTCCAAGGACTCATAATGCCAACTACACCCTTTGCTTGTGGCATTAAGTAGCTTTTTGAGGGCCATAAATGAAATGGTGTTTTAATCTTTACAGGTTTTACCCATTTATTTAAGTTTTTAATCGTCAAGGCAGCTTCTTGGCGGATAGATATAATTTCAGCGAGTTGTGTTTCAACAGGATGACGGTAACCAAAGTCAGCTTCTATGACTTTACACAAATTTTCCTCATTTTCATTTAGCATAGTAATGAGTCGTTGAATTCGATTTTTGCGCACCTCAATCGTTGGATGAGGTTCAGCTATAAAAGCCAGTTTATTTTGTTCAAAGTCGTAAAGTAGGGGATTCATAGATTGATATTTTAGCTAAGAAAAAGGAAATTACATGCAAACTCAACTCATCACCTTAGGCGGTGGATGTTTCTGGTGTTTAGAGGCAGTTTATCAAGAATTAAAAGGCGTTCATCAGGTCATATCCGGATATGCTGGAGGATTTATTGAATTTCCAGACTATGAATCGGTCTGTGACGGGACCACTGGACATGCTGAAGTAGTACAAATTCATTTTGATCCTCAAGAGATATCACTTCGACAAATTCTTGAAGTATTTTTTGTTATTCATGATCCAACCACTTTGAATCGTCAAGGACATGATGTTGGTAGTCAATACCGTTCTGTGATCTATTGTGAAGATGAATTGCAAATCAATGTAGCACTTGATGTGATTCAAGAGTTAAAAGAACAACAGACTTATCGTGATCCAATCGTTACAGAAATCATGCTAGCACCAACATTTTATAAGGCTGAAGAGTACCATCAGAACTATTTTGTAACTCATCCATTTCAAGGATATTGCATGGGGGTTGTCGCACCCAAGTTAGAAAAATTTCGTAAAACTTTTGCACAGCTGAAAAAGAAATAAGCTCAAGGAGCGAGCCTTTCAATTTTCCAAAACTGATTGACTTGAATGTAATTGATACGGTCATGAAGCCGAGAGGGACGACCTTGCCAAAATTCGATCCTTTGGGGCAACACACAATAGCCTCCCCAGTGAGGTGGTCTTGGCGGATGATCGCCGAACTGTGACCGATATTCTTTTTCAAGGGCCTCTAAATAATGGCGATTTTCAACAACCTCACTTTGAGGTGAGGCCCATGCACCAATTCTGGATTCGATGGGTCTCGAGTGGTAATAGACATCACTTAGCTCGGGAGAAAGTTTGACACAAGTACCTTCAATACGAACTTGCCGTTCTAATTCATGCCAAAAGAACAATAAAGCCACTTGAGGATGAGTCGCGATGGATTTCCCTTTTTGACTTAAGTAATTGGTGTAAAAGACAAATTGTTGATCAATGATGCCCTTGAGTAAAACAATCCGCGCACTCGGCGAACCATCACCATTGACAGTAGCTAGCGTCATTGCATGTGGTTCAGGGCACTGAGCTTGTGATGCTTGTTCAAACCACATTTCAAATTGTTTCATGGGGTCTTGATGAACATCCTCTTCCGCAAGACTTCCCCTTGCGTAGGTTTTTCTGAGATCAGCTAGATTTTGCATAAAGATAGTATATCGAATTCACAGATGATTGATAATAATGAATCATGAATACTCCAAATGACACCACTTTAGAACTCGTTGAACGTCGCTTGGGCGGGGTTGCACGTTTATATGGCGACTCTGCATATGCCATATTCCAACAAGCACATGTCGTTGTTATAGGATTAGGTGGGGTTGGTTCATGGGCCGCAGAAGCATTAGTAAGAAGTGCTGTTGGCGAAATCACCCTGATAGATTTTGATCACGTATCGATCAGTAATACCAATCGACAACTTCATGCACTTGATGGAGAATTTGGTAAATCAAAGATTGAAGTTATGGCACAACGTTTATCCCTGATTAATCCGGAGTTAAAAATCAATTGCATCGATGATTTTTTAAAACCAGAAAATTTCCAGGAGTATTTGCCTCCGGGCGCTGCTATTTTGGACGCTATGGATGATGTTGCAAGTAAATTAGCTTTAGCTTCATGGGCTCATCAAAAGAAAGTACCTTATGTGATGAGTGGTGGTGCTGGTGGAAAACTTGATCCCTCTAAAATTGAAGTTGTTGATTTAGCTCGGGCGACACATGATCCCATGCTGGCAAAAATTAGGGCTAGTTTGAGACAACAATACGGCTTTGAAAAAGATCCCAAAAAGAAACTGAACCTCCGGGTTGTTTACTCACCAGAGCCTCGATTAGGGGTCGCTAGTGGCGGATTATCTTGCGCTGGTTTTGGTTCAGCCGTAACAGTTACCGCAACCTTTGGTTTTATTGCAGCCGCAGAAATTCTGCAACAATTAATTGACTCACATAAAACGATCTAGAACTTTTTTACTAAATTTATCTAAGGTTTTACGGTTTTTGATTAAGTATTGAATCCCATTGGCATCCGTAATGAGGAGTGCTTCTGCAGAAACGCGGCGGATATCTTGTTCTGTTTTTAACTTTAACTTCGTTATACCTCGATCAGTCTCGATATCCCAAATGCTAGGTAAGGCGTAAGTATTGAGGTCAGTGATTTTACTAATCACCGGAATAAATTCAATTTGCTCCAGAGATGAACGAGCAATATGTTGATTTTCTGCACTCAATTGATCGAAAGATTCAAACCATACCAATTCATGACCATCCTGATTCACAATTGAAAACCCATTTTCTGGATCAGAAATCGGGAATGCACGAATAATTCTTACTTGATCATGCGACTGACCATCACCTAAAACTAATCGAATATTCCCAAAAGTATCTTTTTCAAGGTTAAAGTTCATCAATAGATCTTTCATCAAATAGACTCAGCGATTTCTGCGGCGTGTCTTGCTTGTGCTTGATAGAGTTGATAGTACGTTCCCTCAGCAACCATTAATTCATCATGATTGCCCACTTCAATAATTTCACCCTTATCAAGGACGATGAGCCTATCAGCTTTTCGGAGAGTGGAAAGGCGGTGAGCAATTGCCAAAGTTGTTCGACCTTTGACTAAGTTATCCAATGCCTTTTGAATTTCTTTTTCAGTCGTTGTGTCTACAGAAGAAGTCGCTTCATCAAGAATCAAAATCTTCGGATCAATCAATAACGCTCTTGCAATAGAAATACGTTGCCGCTCACCACCCGAGAGAGATTGACCCCTCTCACCAACTAAGGAGTCATATCCCAGGGGCAAGCGTAAAATAAAATCATGCGCATTGGCAGCCTTTGCTGCCTGAACGATTTCAGCCCGAGTAGCTTGAGGTTTCCCATAAGCAATATTTTCTGCAATCGTGCCAAAAAATAAAAAAGGTTCTTGTAAAACCATCCCAAATAATTGACGAAGTTCTTTTGTTCCAATATTTCGAACATC
This sequence comes from Polynucleobacter sp. SHI8, assembly GCF_027944005.1. NCBI lineage: Bacteria > Pseudomonadati > Pseudomonadota > Betaproteobacteria > Burkholderiales > Burkholderiaceae > Polynucleobacter > Polynucleobacter sp. SHI8. The sequence continues at coordinate 597,000 of NZ_AP027204.1, forward strand.
AATGCCATCAATTTTGACACTACCTTCGCTAACATCGTAAAACCGACAAATTAAGTTCACGAGCGTACTTTTACCAGAGCCACTATGACCAACTAACCCAATCATTTCCCCCGGTTTTATTTGTAAATTAACATTTTTAGTGACAGCGCGATTGCCGTATCGAAAACCAACATTCGTCAAATCAATCTGACCACGGATTTGTTTCGGTAGGGCGACTGGATTTTTTGTGTCTGGCACACTTGACTCATGATCAAGAATATCAAACACACGCTTTGCTCCTGCAGCCGCCTTCTGCGTGTGGGAAACAATCCGACTCATTGAGTCCATGCGCCCATAGAATCTTGAGATATAGGCTAAAAAAGCTGTTAGAACACCCACCGTAATATGTTCATTAGCAACTTGATAAATACCAAATCCCCAAACGACTAATAGACCAACCTCGGTCAAGAGAGTAACCGTTGGAGCGAATGAAGACCAAACTTGATTGACGCGATCATTAACCTCTAAGTTGCGTTGATTGGCAACGATAAATCGCTGATTTTCGCGGTCCTCTTGAGCAAACGCTTTTACCACTCGAATACCTGGAATCGTATCTGAAAGAACGTTATTAACCTCGGACCAATTGCGGTCCACTTTTTCGAAGCCATAGCGTAACTTATCCCTTACAAAATGAATCATCCAGGCGATAAAAGGTAATGGAAGTAATGTGACCAAGGCTAGCAAAGGATCGATACTGATCAAAATAGCTGCAGTCATAAACAGCATGATCATATCTGTTAAAAAGTCTAATAAATGTAGGGATAAAAAGATACAAATACGATCGGTTTCATTACCGATTCGCGCCATTAAATCACCAGTTCGTTTTGCACCAAAATATTCGAGAGATAAATGAATCAAATGCGCAAATGTTTTTGTACGCAGTTCCATGCCGATACGTTCGCTCACGAGAGCCAAAATATACGTTTTCCACCAACCAAGGCCCCAAGCAAAAAGCGCTGCCAATAACAGCCCACCCAAATACATGGCAGCTAATTCATAGTTCATTACATGGGTTGTTTGAAAAGGAATGAGGACATCATCCATGAGGGGCATGCTGATATAAGGTGGAACTAAGGTAGCTGCAGTTGAGAGTAGCGTGAGAATAAAACCAAGAATAAGATCTTTTTTATAGGGCTTTGCAAAGCGCCACAACTTGAACAAAGTTAAGGTTGATGGGGGTATTTCAGTTTCTGGATCACATACCATACACACTGATTGTTCCGGCGGTATTGGGCTTTGACAATTAGGGCATGTCGTCACTGACGCTATAGATGCATCTTGAGCACGTTTTTTTTCAATGAGAAGATGACGTTCTTGGAACTGATCTTTAAATTGAGTTACTAGAGAGTTAATCGCTAAGGTGTAATGCCAAGTGTGAATCAGTCCTTGATTGCCATACAGTGACAAATGACCCACCCCAGCATGATCGGTTAGTTTGAGGTAGGAGTCATCCTCAATTGACCAATTAGTAACGACACCTTGTTCATCGGTTTGAGAAATATAAAAAGATGAACTATTGTCAGATTGAGTCGATAAGCTTAACAAAAATTTCTCAAAGTGAAGGATATTGTTAAGATCAATTTCAACCCAAGTTAAGAGTATTTTCGAAGATGAATCCACCTTTTTCTCCCAATGGGGATGAATCGGAGGGGTTATGTTCGGTAACGGTCGCAGATGATACATTAAAAAAGTATAGTCTAGAACAAAGTAAAAGCGATGAATTCAACAAAAGCTCATAATTTGGACAAATTTGTCAACTTTTTCAGCATTCTAGAGTTATAGCATTTATAAGTTAGAATTTAAGACAATTTTAATGATTTTTTAACTTCAAATTAACCCTTTTTCAAAGCTTGGATTAGATGCCACAACTCCTTGATAAAACAATTAATATTCTTGATATCAAGTATATTCGTGGCCCCAACATGTGGTGTTGGGTAGAAGTCTTAGAAGCTTTGGTTGATATTGGCGAGTTAGAAGAATATCCCTCTGACAAAATTCCGGGATTTTATGATCGCTTAGTGGCAAAGCTACCATCCTTAGTCGAACATCGTTGCAGTTATGAAGAAAGAGGCGGTTTTTTAAAGCGCGTCGAAGAAGGCACCTGGCCAGTTCACATCATGGAACATTTAACTCTTGAGTTACAAGGGTTAGCAGGTTTTGCTGGAGGGTTTGGGCGTGCAAGAGAAAGTACGACGACCGGTATTTATAAATTAATTGTTGCTACACCTCATCAAGAGGTAACAACACAAGCGATTCACTATGCTCGAGATTTGTTATTGGCTTTAATACAAGATCGTGATTACGATGTACAAACGAATATTGATCATTTGAAAGAAATGATTGATGATCTTTGTTTGGGTCCAAGTACGAGTTGTATCGTCAATGCTGCTAAAGAAAAGTTGATTCCGCACATTCGTTTATCTGCCGGAAATTTAGTTCAACTCGGATATGGCGCTCAACAAAAAAGAATTTGGACAGCAGAAACCAATCAGACGAGTGCGATCGCTGAAACTATTTCAAGAGATAAAGATTTAACCAAATCATTACTGGCCTCTGTCGGAGTACCCATACCTTATGGCGAATTAGTTCAAAATCAAGAACACGCATGGGAAGTTGCTCAAGAAATTGGCTTGCCTGTAGTCGTTAAGCCACAAGATGGCAATCACGGTAGAGGTGTTTTTACTAATTTGCATACGCAAGAAGAAGTCTACGCCGCGTATGAAGTTGCAAGACACGAAGGCAGTGGCGTCCTTGTTGAAAAGTTCATACTTGGAGATGAGCATCGATTATTAGTTGTCGGCAATCATTTAGTTGCTGCAGCAAAAGGTGAGGAATGTAAGGTGGTAGGTGACGGTAAACACACCGTCCTAGAACTTATTCAAATTCAAATTAATTCAGACCCAAGACGGGGCTCATCAGAAGATTTTCCTCTCAATCATGTGCGCATTGATTCGATTGCGGAGTTAGAGCTAAAAAGTCAAGGTTACACATCCGAGAGTATTGTTGAGGATGGTAAACAAGTGTTAATCCAACGTAATGGCAATGTTGCATTTGATGTGACTGATTTGGTTCATCCTTCAGTAGCCCAAAAAGTTGTGCTAGCTGCAAAAGTAGTTGGTCTTGATGTTGCTGGAGTTGATTTAGTGGCGATGGATATCTCTAGACCCTTAGAGGAGCAAGGCGCAGCAATTGTAGAGGTGAATGCTGGTCCAGGGCTTCTCATGCACATTAAACCAGCAAAAGGTAATGCTCAGCCAGTGGGGCAGGCGATTATTAATCATTTATTCCCTTTAGAGCGAACTAGCCGTATTCCTATTATTGGAGTTTGTGGTTCTTATCGATCTGCACAAGTTTCACAAATCTGCGCATATTTCTTTAAATTAAATAATTTTTACATAGCACTATCTACCCAGCATGGACTTAGCTTTAATCATCGCCCAGTTGAAAAAAATGGTGGTTCGGAATGGGATTGTGGCAGAAGAACTTTATTGAATCCATTAGTAGAGGCAGCAGTTATTGAATCAACTGCCAAAGGAATTTTGATGCAAGGTATGCCTTATGATTTATGTTCTGTTGGAGTGGTTACAGGCATTGATCGATCTGTTTTTTATCCAGAGCAATCCATTGTTGAAGAGAAACAATTATTTTCTATCTACCGCACCCAAGTGGATGTTGTCATACCCGATGCAAATGGGGTTGCTGTATTAAATGCAGATGATTCATTCGTTGTAGAGATGGCAGAAATTAGCCCAGCAGAAGTTATGTTTTATAGTATTGATCCAAGTAATACAGCATTGACTAACTTGTCGAATAATGGTGGTCGTAACGTGACTTTCTTAGATCAAAAAATCATCCTTCGACAAGGCTTCAATCATATTTATTCTTTTGGTGTAAGTGAGTCAAACTTTTTAAATCAAGACGATAATTCAAACAATTTGTCTGCCATGCTTGCTGCGGTTGCGGCTACATGGGCGAGTGGTTTACCTTTTGAAATTATCGAAACAGGCATAGAAACTTTTTATCCTGAGGAGGTCGCGTAATCATGGAATTACAGCGTGTAAGAGCCTTACGTGGACCAAATTTGTGGAGTAGGCATACTGCTATTGAAGCAATTATTTTTTGTGAGGAAGAAGAGCGCTCCATACAAGGGTTAATTGATTTTGAAATTCAATTAAGAACTTTATTTCCGCAATTACATTTTACGAATACTGGACCCTCAAGAAATTCAATTTCGATGGCACATGTTATTGAATATGTAGTTTTAGGACTGCAAGCACAGGCTGGATGTCCCGTGACATTTAGTCGAACAGTCAAAGCCAATCAAGATGGAATTTATCAAGTCGTTGTGGAATATAGTGAAGAGTCTGTTGGTCGGATGGCCTTGGATTTAGCTTGGAAATTGGTTATTGCAGCAAGAGAAAATCAAGATTTTAATTTGCAAAATGCTTTAGATGACTTAAGTCGTTTAGATGAAGATGTGCGTTTAGGCCCAAGTACAGGATCGATCGTGCAGTCAGCTGTTGAAAGAAACATTCCGTATAGAAGATTAACTGACGGCAGTTTAGTTCAGTTTGGTTGGGGTTCAAAGCAAAAACGTATTCAGGCAGCAGAAACTAGTCTTACTAGCGCCATTGCAGAGTCGATTGCTCAAGATAAAGAATTGACGAAAGATTTACTTCATGCTGCTGGTGTAGCAGTGCCACTTGGTAAGGTAGTTGATAACGCCGATGATGCTTGGAAAGTGGCGCAAGAATTAGGCTCAACGATTGTGATTAAACCTCGAGATGGTAATCAAGGCAAAGGTGTAGCGGTTAACATCAAATCTGAGGAGCAAGTTAGAGCTGCATTTGCAGTTGCACAACATTATGGTAGAAAAATTATTGTTGAACGGTATATGCCCGGCCATGATTTTCGATTGTTGGTCGTTGGTGATCAGTTAATCGCAGCAGCTAGAAGGGATCCACCGCAGGTCATTGGAGATGGAGTATTAACAATTACTGAATTAGTTGCTGAAATCAATAAAGATCCACTACGTGGAGATGGTCATGCAACCCCCCTCACTAAAATTCGTTTGGATGATATTGCTATTGCTACACTAGCAAAGCAAAAATTAGATGTCCATGCAATTCCGCGAAATGGTCAAAGAGTCGTATTACGTAATAATGCCAATTTAAGTACAGGCGGCAGTGCAACTGATGTGACAGAAGATGTTCATCCTGATTTAGCTGCAAGTGCAATTACTGCAGCAAAAATGGTGGGTTTAGATATCTGCGGCGTTGATATTGTTTGTGAAGCAATCTACAAACCACTCGAAGAGCAAGGTGGTGGAGTTGTTGAAGTCAATGCAGCACCAGGCCTGAGAATGCACTTAAATCCCTCTTATGGAAAAAGTCAGCCCGTTGGCGAAGCCATTATTTCATTGCTATATCCACGCCCTGAAAATGGCCGAATTCCAGTAGTTGCTGTTTCTGGAACGAATGGTAAAACGACTACGGTTCGATTAATTGCGCACTTATTAAGAGCCCAAGGTAATCGTGTGGGTATGACGACAACAGATGGCATTTATGTTGAAAATGAACGAATTGACTCTGGCGACTGTAGCGGTCCTAAAAGCGCTAGAAATGTTTTAATGCATCCAGAAGTTGATGCAGCAGTTTTTGAAACGGCGCGTGGTGGAATCTTGCGAGAAGGTTTAGGCTATGACGCTTGTGATGTTGCCGTGATTACCAATATAGGTGAGGGTGATCACCTCGGTATGAGTTACATTGAAACCGTTGAAGAATTAGCTGAAGTAAAAAGCGTGATTGTAAGAAACGTTGCTCCCACAGGTCATGCCGTCTTGAATGCTGCTGATCCGATGGTTGTTAAAATGGCAAAATCTTGCCGAGGACAAATCATCTTCTTTGGATTAAATGCTCATAATCCTGTAATTTCAACCCACCGTGCCCGTGGTAAGAAAGCAGTTTTTCGTGACAAAGAATACCTTATTGCAGCAATCGGCAACCGTATCGTTAGAAGAATTTCATTAGCGAATATTCCATTGACAGAGGGCGGTCAAATTGGATTTCAGATAGAAAATACCTTAGCATCCATCGCTGCTGCATGGGCATTAGATATTGATTGGCAGACGATTGAAAAGGGCTTAGGTAGTTTTGTTAGTGATGTAATAACTGCCCCAGGACGATTTAATTTATTTAAGCATAATGGCGCAACGGTGATTGCAGATTATGGTCATAATCCAGATGCGATAAGAGCATTAGTTCAGGCCACAAATTCGATACCAGCACAGCGTCGTCATGTGGTTATTTCTGGAGCAGGTGATCGTCGTGATGATGATATTCGACGTCAAACACAGATCTTGGGAGAGGCTTTTGACTCAGTCATTTTGTACCAAGATCAATGCCAACGAGGCCGTGAGGATGGTGAGGTAATCACTCTTTTACGTGAAGGTTTAGAGGGTGCAACTAAAACGAAACATATTGAAGAAATTCGTGGTGAATTTTTGGCGATTGACACTGCCCTTGAGCAATTAAATCCAAATGATTTATGTTTAATCTTAATTGATCAGGTAGAAGAGTCCCTCGAGTACCTGCAAAAGGTAACCAAACCTTAAATTCTGTTGATTAAGTATGTGTAGGAAATTTCTGATATTCATATCAGATTCAAAATTTATATTTCAAATGATGATTGATTATTAAACATATTTTTTAATCAACACAATCAAATAAATTACTTCTGATATTTTTGTGGATTAGTACCACTAGTTATTTTTTCTTCTCTTTTTTAGACTTTGTTGTTCATACAAAAAAGGAGAATAAATTGCTCAATCAAGCAGAAACCACATCAGAGTTATCTGATCAGCATTCTTTAAAGAGGCATTTAAAGGCAAGGCACATTCGATTGATGGCACTTGGATCAACCATCGGAGTAGGCTTGTTTTTAGGTTCAGGAACAGCAATTTCTCAAGCGGGACCTGCCATATTGTTAGGTTATCTATTGTCAGGAATTGTTGCGTTTATCGTACTACGTGCTTTAGGTGAAATGGCTGTATACAACCCAGTAGCGGGATCTTTTGCTCAATATGCTCACGATTATGTGGGGTCACTTGCGGGGTATTTAGTGGGTTGGGGGTATTGGTTTTATTGGGTGATTGTGGGAGTAGCTGAAGTCACTGCTGTTGGTATTTATATGGGCTTGTGGTTTCCTGATGTTCCACAGTGGATCTGGGCAGTTGGTTCTTTAATCTTAATGGGGGGCTTAAATTTCATTGCGGTTAGATTGTTTGGTGAATTTGAGTTTTGGTTTGCTTTGATTAAAGTTGTTGCCATTATTGCGATGATAGCGATTGGCTTTGGAGTTATATTCTTTGGTTTTGGGAATGATGGAGTTGCCATTGGTATCTCTAATTTGTGGGCTCATGGAGGATTTTTTCCAACAGGTTTAGATGGCTTTTTATTATCTTTACAAATGGCAATTTTTGCATATGTTGGTATTGAAATGATTGGTCTTTCAGCTGGAGAAACAGAAAATCCAGAGAAAACTATTCCAATTGCAATTGACTCATTAATTGTCAGAATTTTGGTGTTTTATGGCGGAGCCTTGTTTGTCATTCTTTCCATATATCCGTGGAATGAAGTAGGTCAAGTTGGCAGCCCATTTGTAGCCATGTTTGAAAAATTAGGTTTAAGAGAAGCCGCAGGGATTGTGAACTTTGTAGTCATTACGGCCGCATTATCTTCTTGTAATGCAGGAATATTTAGTGGCGGTCGCTTATTGTATGGCTTATCTATCAATTCATATGCTCCCTCAGTCATGAAAAAAATATCTCGAACAGGAGTACCTTATATTGCGATATTAACCACCGTGAGTATTGCTAGTATCGGAGCATTCTTAAATTACTTTGTTCCCGACGAGGCATTTTTACTTGTCACCTCTGCTGTAACGTTTATAGGCTTAATGGTGTGGATTGCAATCTTATCTACACAACTGATGTTTAGAAAAAAAATCTCCTCTGAGGATGCCGTCTCTTTGAAATATAAAAGCTTTTTATACCCATATGGATCATGGGTGGCATTATCCGCAATTGCATTTGTATTAGTTTTATTAGCAATACAGGAGCAAACTAGAGTAGGAGTCTATGTTGGCGTACCTATCGTGCTCATATTAATTATAGTTTTTTATTTAGTAGGACTTCATCGTCACGACAAACATTTAGGAGAGAAAAAATGATTATTGGTATACCAAAGGAAATTAAGAATCAAGAATATCGAGTAGGCTTAATGCCGAGTCAAGTCCGGGCATTAGTTCAGCAAGGTCATGAATTAATCGTTGAATCGAATGCGGGTTGTGGTGTTGGGATATCCGATAACGAATATGCTATGGCTGGTGCAACCATCAACAATGCTTCCATGATATTTGATCGTTCTGATCTCATTATTAAAGTGAAAGAGCCACAAGATAAAGAAATTGCTATGTTAAAGCCAGAGCAAATATTGTTTACATACTTACATTTGGCTCCTGATGTTCATCAAACCAATTTATTAATTGCTAGTGGAGTCAGAGCAATTGCGTATGAAACTGTAAAAACTGCGAATGGGTATTTGCCATTACTAGCTCCTATGAGTGAGGTAGCAGGACGAATGTCCATACAGGCGGCGGCTCATCACTTGGAAAAAAGGCAGGGTGGTAGTGGGATTTTAATGGCGGGTATCCCAGGAGTTCAGTCTGCAAAGGTGCTTATTTTAGGAGCTGGTATTGTTGGCCTAAATGCACTACAAATGGCAGTAGGAATGGGGGCAAAAGTAACCATTGTTGACAAAAATATTCAGCGCTTAAGAGAATTAGATCTTACGTATGGTAATCAAATTCAAACAGCATTTTCTGATGATCAAGTTTTAGGAGAGCTCATTAAAGACTCGGACGTTGTTATTGGAGCAGTTCTGATTCCTGGTGGAAGCGCACCTAAATTACTCAAGTTGGAGCATTTGAAGACAATGCGTAAAGGCAGTGTGATTGTAGATGTGGCAATTGATCAGGGAGGGTGTTTTGAAACCTCAAAGGCAACAACACATGATTCACCAACTTTTGAGTGTGAAGGAGTCATTCATTACTGTGTTGCCAATATGCCTGGTGCAGTTCCACGAACCTCGAGCTATGGCTTAACGAATGCAACTTTTCCGTATATTCAACAATTAGCGAATAAAGGTTTTAAGAAAGCTGTCATCGAACATAGTGATCTGCGTGCTGGAGTGAGTGTATATGATCATCACTTAATCTGCCCCGCGGTAGCACAATCTCAAAAAAGACCATTTAAAGATATTTTGACCTTACTTGGGTAACATTAGATGACTTAAGTTGAATTTTCCGAGAGGGAAATTCAACTAAATTAAAAAGAAAGTGAGCCACAAACCAACTAGATATCCAAATCAAAATCATCATGAACAAACCTGTCATTGGACTTTCCCATTGAAAATAATAATAAACAGAATTACCAAGAAGCAACAATGAGAAGTGTATTAAAAATGCACAATAAGACCTTTGACTAAACCAAATACAAATCTTAGACCACTTCATATTTTTAGAGTTGTAAGCTCTTTTTCCATAAAGAGTTAGTAATACCGCCAATAATATTTCAATGACATTTTTTATTCGTAACTCAAAAAAAGTATCACTGAGGATTAAAAGTAAGAAAATCAGCAATAAAATCCTAGCGGGTTGTCTTGTTTCATGGTGTGATGAGTCCTCTGCTAAAAATGCAATCATTCCAAGACCATATGCGCCGATAAAGTAAATAAAATAATCCTCATATAAAGGATATTGACTAAAGTACATCAAAGACAAAAAAACGACGATTGGTAAAATGAACAAGACTTTTTTGAAAGACTTCATAAAAAATAATAAACATGCAGTAAAAATATAAAGTTGCCAATCGATTGCAACATACCAAACCCCAACTGAAATGGATTCAAATTGAAGAATGTTTTGTAAGAAAAAGAAGTGGGCAACAAGTTGAGAAATGGTTTCTGATTCACCAATATATTCATCATAATGGATAGCTCTTGCAATCATGGCGCAGAGAAGCGTAATCATGATTGCTACGATATAGGTTGGAGCAAGACGTAAATAGCGATTAATGATTGTTTTCCATAGACCAAATTTTTCGAGAGTTTGTGGCAGACTTTTTGCAGTTAAATAGCCGCCAATCACTAAGAATATTTGTACGGCATATCTACCATGTAAGCCGACGAAGTCGATCAAGTGAGGAAAAAGTTCGTGAACCTTAAGAGAAATAATTCCATAATTGCACAGATGATGAAAGATAATAATCTGTACTGCAATGGTTTTTAAAAAATCCACAAAAAGATATTGATTCTTTAATTGTATCGGCCGCAATGTCATATTCATTTTACTATGGGCAAAGCGTGATTTTATAGCAATAAAAAAGGGACTGAAAGTATTCAGTCCCTTTTTACAACAAAACAACCAATTAAATGCCCATTTCTTTAAAAACCTCTTTAGCTACACGGAAACTATCTATAGCAGCAGGAACGCCACAGTAGACTGATGCATGCAAAAATACTTCTTTAATATCATCTTTAGTAAGACCATTATTCATTGCACCACGAATATGCAGTTTAAGTTCATGAGGGCGGTTGAGTGCTGTGAGCATGGCAAGATTTAAAAAACTTCTTGTGCGACGATCCAAACCTGGTCGATTCCAAATATCACCCCAGCAATGAGAGGTTACGTACTCTTGGAGTTCCTGAGTAAAAGAGTCTGCATTTCTGATTGCAGCATCTACGTATTCAGATCCAAGAACTTCGCGACGTGTTTTTAAGCCTTTTTCAAATAATTCACTTGCCATTTATTTCTCCTGATTAGTTAGTGTTGTGATAATTCATAAGACGTTGTACTTCATTTTCAGAACCTAATATAACAGACACGCGTTCATGTAATTGACTCGGTTGAATATCTAAGATTCTTGATTTTCCATTAATCGAAGCACCACCAGCTTGTTCGATCAAAAAGCTCATTGGGTTGGCCTCGTACATTAAACGAAGTTTGCCAGGTTTATTTGGTTCACGTTGATCCCATGGATACATAAAAACACCTCCTCGAATCAAGATTCGATGAACGTCAGCCACCATAGAGGCAATCCAGCGCATATTAAAGTCCTTATTACGAACCCCCGTTGAACCTGCCAAACATTCGTCGACATATCTGCTAACCGGGGATGCCCAGTGACGCATATTCGACATGTTAATTGCAAATTCTTTTGTATCTTTCGGTATTTGAACATTTACATTGGTCAATAAAAATACCTGACTAGCTTGATCAAGGGTAAACATATTGACTCCAGATCCAGTGGTTAATACCAAGATCGTTTGTGGACCATATAAAACATAACCAGCAGCTATTTGTTTAGAACCTGCTTGCAGAAAATCCTGCTCAGTAACCTGAGTAGTTGAATTTTTTTCAAGAATAGAAAATATCGTACCAATCGAGACATTTACGTCAATATTGGAAGATCCATCAAGAGGGTCAAAGAGTAAAAGATATTTACCATTTGATTGTTGAGTGGGATAAATTTCTTCATTTTCTTCAGATGCCATTGCAGCAAGTCTGCCAGTAGCCTCGTTACTTTTCAAAAGAAGGTCATTGGCAAAAATATCTAATTTTTGCTGTGTCTCACCTTGAATATTACCAGTACCTGCTGAGCCTAAAATATTGGCTAGGGCTCCTTTACGGACCGCATCAGATATCGAGGTGCAGGACGTGGCAATATCAACAATTAATAATTTGAGATCTGCATCAATTTGACAAGAGTTTAAAAAATCAGAGAGTGTAGTCATTGGTTGAGATGCCATAGTGAATGATTAAGTAAGTGCTTTTTGAATGACTTCGGATACATCATTGGATAAAGGGTGTTGATTGGCTTTTTCTAAGCAAATCCGCATTTGAGTTTGATAAGGATCCGCAAATTTTTTCCATCGATCCAGTGCTCTAGCTAGTCGAGCGGCAACTTGAGGATTAATTTTGTCGAGTTCTAAAATATTTTCTAGCCAGAATTGATATCCACCACCAGAGATGTCATGAAATCCACCCGGATTATTCATACAAAATGTATGAATTAAACTTCGAACACGATTCGGGTTACGAATTTTAAATGCAGGGTGTTTTTTTAACTTGTAAATTTGTTCAAGTAGATTCTGGTGATTGTTGACTTGTCGGCTTGCCTGTATTGAGAACCATTTATCAATCGCTAAATCATCAGCTTCATATCGATGGTAATAATTCTCTAAGCAAGCATCTGCTAAAGGAGACTCATACTGAACTAGAGCAGATAATGCGGCAAGACGATCTGTCATATTGTTACTTGTTTTGAATTGATGTTCTGCAAGATTACCACCCTCGGTAACATCATTTTCAAGAATCATTTGTAAAGCTATATTTTTTAGTTCGCGTTTTCCGGCTTGCTCAGGAGTTGGGGAGTATGCATCCGTCGATTGATTTTGTTCGAAGATATCTATCCAAGTTTGCTTTAGAGAGCCGGCCATTGCATGGCGAAAAGCTCTTCTTGCTAAATGAATTTTTGCGGGATTGATCTCTTGCACTTGCTCATGCAGATAGCTTTCCGCGGGTAAGGTAAGTACAAGTGTTTTAAAAGAGGGATCAAGTTTTGGGTTACGTAAGTGTTGTTCCCAAATAGCTAATAATTCCTGGGGAGCTTGTTTACTTGAAAGAATTAATTCGATTGCAATTTTTTGCCCAGCTTCCCACTGATTAAATGGATTGTCATCACGTTCAAAAAGAAAGTAAAGATCTTCAATCGATTGTTCAAAATCAAGGATAACTGGAGCTGAAAAATCTCTATTGATTGATAAAATGGGTTTACTTGTCAAATTTTCAAAATTAAAGGTTTGAGTTTGATCTTTTAACTCAATCATCATTTCATCAGTCGCAACATCATGAATCAATAACTTTGTTTTCAAAGGAATATGAAATAGTGGCTTACGCTCTTGGCCGGGAGTCGGGAGGCAGGATTGGCTCAGCGTCAAATGATAAGACTGCTTTTGATCATCAAACCTTTCTTCAACCCGCACTCGAGGAGTGCCTGCCTGACTATACCAATTTTTGAATTGATCTAAATTGACTTGATTAGCATCTGACATTGCATGAATAAAATCATCACAAGTAACTGCTTGACCGTCATGACGCTCAAAATAGAGATCCATGCCTTTTCTAAAACCAGCTTCACCGAGTAACGTGTGTTGCATACGAATAATTTCAGCACCTTTTTCGTAGATGGTAACGGTATAAAAGTTGTTGATTTCTTGATAGCTATCTGGACGAATGGGATGTGCCATGGGACCAGCATCTTCTGGGAATTGGACTTGACGTAATAAACGTACATCATCAATTCGTTTGACGGCTCTGCCTGAAACCGAGCCCATTAAATCTGCTGAAAATTCTTGATCTCTAAAAACGGTCAAGCCTTCTTTTAAAGAAAGCTGGAACCAATCTCGACAAGTGACTCGATTGCCAGTCCAGTTATGAAAATATTCGTGACCGACCACACTTTCAATATTGGCAAAATCAGTATCTGTTGCACTTTGAGCATCAGCAAGTACATATTTGGTATTAAAGATATTTAAACCTTTATTTTCCATTGCGCCCATATTGAAATCACTTACAGCAACAATCATAAATCGTTCTAAATCAAGTTCTAATCCAAAGCGTGCCTCATCCCATGAAATAGCTTTAACTAATGACTCCATGGCGTGAGCAGTTTTTGAGAGATCCGCCTCTCGCACCCAGACTTGGAGTAATTTTTTGGCGCCTGAGGAAGTAGTGATTGTTTTTTCGACGCAATGTAATTGACCAGCAACAATTGCAAAAAGATATGAAGGTTTGGGAAATGGGTCATTCCATAGCGCGGTATGCATCCCATGATCAAGATCTGTTTGCTCAATGAGATTGCCATTGGATAACAATACTGGATAATTTATTTTATTTGCTGTGAGTCGAACCTGATAACAACTTAATACATCAGGTTGATCTAGAAAATAGGTAATTTTTCTAAAGCCTTCAGCTTCACATTGAGTAAAAAAATTACCCTCAGACACGTAAAGGCCCATCAGACTAGAGTTTTGATCAGGTCGAGTAACACAAATAATTTCTAGGACAAATACATCCGGTAGATGATGAAGAATTAGCTCATGCGAGGATAATTCATAAGTTTTAAAGAGTTCGCCATTGATTTTTAAGGAAATCAGCTCTAAATCCTCTCCTTTTAATACTAAAGATCCTGAAGACACTCTTTTTACGTCTATTTTTGAGGAAACAATTGTTTTGATCGGATTGAGTTGGAAGTCAAACGCCACATTTGAAAAAGAAAAATTCGGCGGTTGATATTGATTTCTAAAGAAAGTCTTTATATTTTGTGGGGAGTTCATCAAGATATTGTATTGCTTCTGTAGGATGTGAGTCATACAAAACAAAGAACTTTGTTACAAAGCAATGAATCGATAGTAAAAAACTATCGATTATTTTTATAAATACAATTTTTCTATTTAGTTGACTGTAGATACAATTTATCCATCATTTCTGGAACTTATTCTTGAATTTGATATGCGTATTTTTCTAACCAATAAGGAGAATGTTATGCCAACTTTAAAAGGTACTAAAACTGAGCAGTGCTTGAAAGATGCTTTCGCAGGCGAATCTCAAGCAAATCGTCGTTATTTATATTTCGCGAACAAAGCAGACGTAGAAGGTCAAAATGATGTTGCAGCGTTATTTCGTTCAACAGCTGAAGGTGAAACAGGTCATGCGCACGGACACTTAGAGTTTTTAGAAATGTCAGGCGATCCAGCAACTGGTATGCCAATTAAATCTTCAAAAGATTGTTTAGCCGCAGCAGTAGCAGGTGAAACACACGAATATACCGATATGTATCCAGGTATGGCTAAAACAGCCCGTGAAGAAGGCTTTGATGAAATCGCTGACTGGTTTGAAACATTAGCAAAAGCTGAGCGCTCACATGCTAACCGTTATCAAAAAGCTTTAGATGCTTATGTAGATTAATAAAATAGATATTTGTAGGACTTTTTTTAGATTCCTGAGCATATCGGGAATCTTCTAAAAAGTCTTCAATAAAGGAAATGCTATGAGTCGCGAAGGAAATTTAGAAGCACCAACACGTCACCCCTTGGATTGGAAAAATCCTGACTTTTATGATGAAGAAAAGCTCAATGTTGAGTTAGAGCGAGTTTTCGATATTTGTCATGGATGTCGTCGATGCGTGAGTCTTTGTGGTTCTTTTCCTACCTTATTTGATCTAGTTGATGCCACGGATGATGGTGAAGTACATGGCGTTAATAAAGCTGACTATGCCTCTGTTGTGGATCAGTGCTATCTTTGTGATTTATGCTACATGACAAAATGTCCCTATGTTCCACCGCATGAGTGGAACTTAGATTTTCCTCATTTGATGCTACGTGCTAAGGCGATTGGGCATAAAAAAGGAGAGTCCAACTTTAGGGATAATTTATTATCTTCAACAGATAAAATTGGGCGTTTTGCTGGTATTCCCGTCGTTACACAAGTGGTGAATGCGGTGAATCACAACAGCATGGTTAGATCGGTTATGGAGTCGACATTAGGCGTTGATAAAAATGCTTGGCTACCAGATTTTGCAGCAAAAACATTTAAACAAGTTGCAAAAGATTCTCAGTCATGGGAAGTGAAGAACGGAGCGAAAACTCCAGGTAAAGTAGCTGTCTATGCCACCTGCTATATCAACTATAACGAGCCAGGCATTGGCCAAGATTTATTACAAATCCTTACCCATAATGAGATTCCTTATGAGCTCGTCGATAAAGAGGCTTGTTGTGGGATGCCAAAGTTAGAACTTGGTGATCTTGAAGAAGTGGAAAAACATAAAAATATCAATATTCCTCAATTGGCAAAATTGGCGAAAGAGGGGTATGCGATTGTCACTCCAATTCCTTCATGTACCCTCATGTTTAAGCAAGAGTTACCGCTGATGTTCCCTGAGGAGGCAGATGTGCAATTGGTGAAAGCTGCGATGTGGGACCCTTTTGAATATTTCATTGCACGTAAAAAAGATGGCTTATTAAAAACAGATTTTTCTCAGCCATTGGGTAAAGTAAGTTATCACGTGCCGTGCCATTCTCGCGTCCAGAATGTGGGTAAGAAAACCGCAGAAACTTTACAGATGATTCCTGGAACTGAAGTAAATGTGGTTGAGCGATGTTCCGGACATTCCGGTACTTGGGGTGTCAAGAAAGAGTTCCATGCTATGTCAATGAAAATTGGTAAACCAGTATTCAAAAATATGGCCAATGATGAGCCTGACTATATTAGTTCGGATTGTCAGTTGGCGGGTCATCACATTGAGCAAGGTATGTCTGAAGCGGGCTTGAAGTCTGCACAAATGGAGCATCCGTTATCACTGGTTGCGATGGCTTATGGCCTGAAGAAATCATCGTAATTATTTTAGAAAGAAATCGACATGTCAAAACTTACCCATGCTCACTTGATGACTTTAGAGGCCTATCACAAAGCAAGACCACAAATTCGTGCGCAAGCGATAGAAATGCGTAAATTACGAACGGTTGCATTAGGAGACCACTTAAACTTAATTTTTGAGAATGAGTTTCTGATGAAATATCAGATTCAAGAAATGTTACGTGTTGAGAAAGTCTTTACAGAAGAAGGCATGCAAGATGAACTTGATGCCTATAATCCTTTAATACCAGATGGCTCTAACTTCAAGGCAACGATGATGCTAGAGTATCCCAATGAAGCGGATCGTAAAATTGCACTCGGAAAATTAGTCAATATCGAACATAAAATGTTTGTTCAAGTTGAAGGTCAAGCTCGAGTGTACGCAATCGCCGATGAAGATTTGGAGCGTTCTACAGAACATAAAACTTCAGCGGTACATTTTTTACGCTTTGAGTTAACTATTGATATGAAAAAAGCATTACAAGCAGGTGCGCAGATGATGGTTGGTTGTGATCATCCGGAGTATCCTATGCATATAGAGTATTTACCAGAAGAAACTTTAGCCTCTTTTCTGACGGACTTGTCTTAATACAAGAAACTGCTCAAGGACAAACGTGGCCAATGCCACGTTTTTTTATTGGATAATGGGAATGTGAAATCAGATAACATCATCGTTTTTGTGCTACTAGGTGCCTTGTGGGGCATGTCCTATGTATTTATGCGCTTCACTGTTGGGCAAGTTGAGCCGATTGTCATAGCAGAATCACGATTACTCATTGGGGCTTTAGGTATTTTTGCATTTGCCATGTGTAAAAAATATTGGCGATCTCAGCTAGTGATTTCTAAAAATGATCTCGGCAGAATTACGATGATTGCTTGTTTTAATTCTGTCATACCATTTGCACTATTTAGTTACTCAATGCAAAATTTAAACGCTGGATTTGGTGCGATTGTTAATTCTACTTCCCCGATTTGGACTGCGATTATTGCGTCTATTTGGTTAAAAGAACGCCTGAGTTCTAGTCGGATTTTGGGCTTATTCCTTGGGTGTTTAGGGATTGTTTTTTTGATGTGGGGTAAAGCTCATTTTGATGTAGGAGGTATTGGATTGCCCGTCTTAGCTGGTTTAGGCGCGACGCTGTCCTATGGTATTGCAACGAACTATATCAAGTTGTACGGTGCTGGCATTCATCCGATTGGCCTCGCATTCTCAAGTTTAATGATAGGTTCCTTTTTACTTGCAATCCCAGCTTATATGTATTTACCTACTCAGCCACTCAGTGCACTCACTTGGCTTTCTATTTTTGGTCTTGGCATTGGTTCTACAGCGATTGCTTATGTGCTTTATTACCGACTAATTGAACGAGCAGGACCTACAGTTGCCATTACCGTTACATTCATTGTTCCGGTATTTAGTATTTTGTGGGGCGATATCTTTTTAGGTGAGGTTCCGACTCTTAATATGGTATTGGGTGGGGTGATTATTATTCTTGGCACCGCACTTGCAATTGGCATATTACCAATTTCTAAAAAGAGTCGCTAATTTGGGGACCTCAAGATTTCAAAGATGAGTCGTGATAAATTCTTTTGCTGCTTGGGTAGTTGGCGCAGAAAAAAATAATTCCGTTGGACCCGTCTCAACAATCTTGCCATCTTTGACAAATATGATGTGATCACTGATGCGTTTGACTTGAGCAAAATCATGGGACGCAATTAAAAAGCGTATGCCCGTTTGTGCTAACTCATTTACTTTGGATTCAATTAATGAAGTTGATTGCGGATCAAGACTCGCCGTTGGCTCATCTAGAATCAATAAATCTGATCCCATCAGATATGCCCTCGCAATAGCTAGACGTTGTTTTTCACCCGTAGATAGTTTGGTCGCAGGCTGATCTCTTAGATGATCTAATAAAAATATTTTCAAAGCATGATGGACTTGAGTAACACTTAAACTGGGTTGCACGTCTCTTAGAAAAAGAAGATTGTCCAGTACAGACATTTTTATAAATGGTGTTTGCGATAAAACAATACCGAGCTGCTTAGCTGAAGTAGATATCTGAAATTCAGGTTGCTTAATTAAGCCTGCAATCGTCTTTAAAAGCATCGATTTACCTGCCCCATTGGGGCCGATGATGGCTGTAATACGATGACAAGGTAGATCGATTTGCGGAATATCTAGTACAAGACGACCTTGTTTACGAATCGAGATATTACTCAGAGAAATATTAACCATATTTTTTCTCAGCACTCACTTTTAAAAAGTGAGATATGACATTGATGACGAAAACAATCATTAATAGAACGATACCTAAGGATAAAGAAAGAACTAGGTCACCTTTACTCGTTTCTAATGCGATAGCAGTCGTTAGAGTACGCGTATGTTGGGCAATATTACCGCCAACAATCATCACAGCGCCAACTTCTGAAATTGCTCGGCTAAACCCAAGAAGGATAACGATAATCAGTGAAAATCTTGAGTCCCAAAGAATCCATTTCACACGATAACGTAACTTAAATTGCAAAGCAGAAAAAGTATCTTGGTGAATCTGCCAAGCGTCACCAATAATTTGTCTTGAAACAGCGGCAATGATTGGAATCGTTAAGCAAGATTGCGCAATAATCATGCCAGTTTTAGTGAATAAAAGACTGAAATCACCTAAAGGACCACTTCTGGATAAAAGTAAATAGATTAGGACGCCAATAACGACAGTAGGCACACTCATGAAGGTATTGACAAAAGCAATACACCATTTTTTTCCAGGAAAATTAGCGATAGCTAAAAATGCTCCAATTGGAAGTCCTAAGATGACACCAACGATAAGTGCTGAGGAGCTCACCAAGATCGAGGTAAACGCAATATTCCAAACCTCAGGATCGAGATCAAAAACGAGTACAAACGCTTTATAAATCGTATCCCACATCAGATGAGGAACACTTTTTTTAAATAAATTTTTGAATCGATAGACATAGTTTGATTGGTTTAAATTCTGACAATATGAACACTACAATGAGCCTCTTCAATGACTTTAGTCATGATGGAGCGCCACGGAACAACTCGGTTTGGTATAAAACGACTTGCTCCTAATAGGATAACAGCGGCGTCATTATCTTTGGAAAATTCGACAATTTTTGCCGCTGAATCTGATGCTTCAAATACATGATAAGAAATACGCTCTTCCGACATATTAAGGGGCTTGGCCCAATCCTTCAACCTTACTAAGTGTCGACGAAATTGTCCACTTGCGGAGTCAATCTCACGATCTCCCTCAAAAGTAGGAGTGCTCGTGATAATGCTGATACAAGAAATACGTCCTTCAGGAAAAACTTTCATGATGTTTGAAGCTGCGCGCTGCATTCTGTCAAACATCTGTTCATTTTCTCCGCTGACGTCGATGGCTGCGACCATTAGGGGTGCTTGTTCGTAAATAATTTCACTTCTTAATATGGGCGAAGGTTCATAACCAGCAACACGAAACCAGCGTTTCATGTTTTCCCAAGTGGAAAGAGGTGCCAAACGTTCCGATCGCTCTGTTAATTTGATACTACTTGGTTCTCTGAGGAGTTGACGAAGATGGGTGGCACTTTGGTAACGATCTTTCGCAAAAGGCTCTAAACATCGTAATACGATTTCTTGCAACCAAGGAGGTATATCCGCGCGAACAGATCTGAGAGGCCTTGCTTGCGCCCAAAAACGTTTTTTTAGACCATTTAGTGTTTGTGGATTATCAAAGGGTAATTCGCCCGTGAGCATTTCATAAACGATTACCCCAAAAGCAAAAATATCACTTCTTGAGTCCTCTCTCACACCCACGATTTGTTCGGGAGAAATATAAGGTGCAGAACCGATTCCTTTTCGCATCTCCTCCGCTAATAAGTCTGGATACCTTGAATGATGGGCTAGACCAAAATCAATTAGATAGACCTCATGATTGTCATCTACTAGAATATTATCGGGTTTTAAATCTAAATGAATCACTTCTTGAGCGTGTAAGTTTTGAAGGGCCTTTAATAAATTCAGGGCAATGGTTATAGTTTCTTCAATAGAAAATTGTTTTTTTTCAATCAGAATCTTTTCTAAAGCGACTCCTGGAATTCTTGACATTGCGATGTAAGGTGTTTTTGCTAAATTGCCACCCTTAATAAAGCGTGGCACATAGGGACTATTGAGAGATCTCAAAATAGTTAATTCAGTTTCAAAGCAAATGAGATTTTCCACAGGTTGATCTTTTCCAACGCGGGGTATTTTAAGAAGAATCGGCTCTTCATTTTCATCGGTAAAGGCTTCTTTCAGAGTAGCCATCCCACCCCGATGAACTTCATTGCCTATTCGAAAATTGTCGACAATTTTGCCTGTTTGAAAAATATCATCCACCGCTTCGATATCAATCGAATAGGGTGAAGCTGATTGGAATAGGGAAAACATGGGAAACTTATAAACCTTTTAAGAGTCTTTTAGAAAGATCCTCAGGGAGTCCTACCGACATAATTTTATCGGCAGTTAAGACATGGTTGTAGGATACTCGATGAAAATAAGTACATTCATTTTCTGCATCAAATAACAGATAATTAGCTTTTGGGTTGTTGTCTCTTGGTTGCCCAACAGAGCCAGCAATGGCGACCCAGCGACGATGGCGGCCGGTTGGTACACCATCTCCAGGGTGTGGAGTAAAACAAATTAATTTACCAACCGAGCTTTGATAGTAAAGGGCTTGCTCATGTACATGTCCAGAAAATGTATAAATTTTTCCAGATGATTCAGCACTTCGCCAAGCGGATAAACCATCCGTAACATAATGCCAAGCTTCTGGTTGGTATGCCGAGGCATGAACATAGCATCTATCCTCCTCATGGTGAATCAGTGGTAAGTTTTGCAAAAACTCAATATGTTCATCTGATAACTTGGAGATCGTCCACTCAATTGCCATATGAGCGATTGGGTTCATACGGTCTTTATAGTTTTCAAAACACGCGGTATCGTGATTACCTCGAATCGCAACCGCCTGTCCCAAACTGATCAGTTGCATCACACGCTCTAGAACTTCAATTGGATTAGCGTTGTATCCTACTAAATCACCTAAAAACACAAATTTTTCAGCACCTTGTTGACGTGCATGATCTAAACAAGCCTCAAGAGCCTCTAAGTTACTATGGACATCAGCAAAAAATGCAATTCGTGAATTCGTCATATTCCTTATCATAAGAGAAAGGAATGAATTTGTCTTAAAATACTCCTTTATCTTTATCTAATGGAATTATGCTGAATATGTTGAAATTGAATAAGCTGTTAATCATTGTTGCAAGTTTGCTTGTCATGACGATTGCGCACGCGCAAACTAAAGTAGGTAATTTGCAAATTATGAAGCCGATGGCAAGATCGACAGCTCCTGGCCAATCGATCAGTAGCGCTTATTTGACGGTTGAGAATAAAGGTTCTACTGCAGATCGATTAGTAGCTGTCAGTTATGCTCGAGCAAAAGAAGTGCAGTTACATGAAATGAAGATGGATGGCGACAAAATGATGATGCGCCAAATCACGGGTATTGAAATTCCTGCGAACGCTTCAGTTGAATTAAAGCCTGGAGGCTATCATTTAATGTTAATGGGCTTAGAAAGTCCAATTAAAGATGGTGAGCAAATAAAAATGACTCTCCAATTTGAAAAATCTGGCAAGGTCGACGTCCTATTCCCAAGTCATGCAATGGGTGGCATGAAGATGCATTAAAAAAACCGCCGAAGCGGTTTTTTTAATCTTGATCTAAATTTAAATTCAGGTCAGTAACTGCTCCAAGACTTGCGGAGCTAGCTAGCTTGGCATACTTTGCTAAGATCCCACGGGTGTAACGTGGCTTTGGTTTGACCCATTTTGCTCTTCTTTTCGCAATTGCTTCCTCGGGAAGATTAAGTTGAATAAGGAGTTGATGGGCATCAATCGTAATCGAGTCACCTTCCTCTACTAAAGCAATGGTTCCTCCCATGTAAGCCTCAGGTGAGACATGACCAACCACCATACCCCAAGTACCACCAGAGAAGCGACCGTCGGTAATGAGCCCTACAGTTTCACCAAAACCTTGACCAACAAGTGCCGATGTTGGAGAGAGCATTTCTCTCATACCAGGACCACCTTTAGGACCTTCATAACGAATCACAACGATATCACCGTGAGTGATTTTATTCGCCATGATGGCAGCCATTGCATCATCCTCAGAGTCAAATACCCGTGCTGGACCAGTAATGCTGGGATTTTTTAGACCACTAATCTTAGCTACACAACCCTCTGGAGAAAGATTACCTTTCAAAATTGCGAGATGACCTTCCGCATAGATTGGATTGCTCAGAGGGCGAATAACGTGTTGATCACTGCGCGGAGTAGAAGGAACATCCTTTAATACTTCGGCAATGGTTTTGCCAGTAATGGTGATGCAATCACCATGTAATAAGCCGCCATCAAGAAGTATTTTCATGACCTGCGGAATACCACCTGCAAGATGTAAATCGGTCGCTAAATACTTACCTGACGGTTTCATGTCAACAAGAACCGGAACTTTACGACGAATTCTTTCAAAATCATCAATCGTCCACTCGACATCAGCAGCACTGGTGATGGCTAAAAAGTGGAGTACAGCATTGGTTGAACCACCTACAGCCATAATGACTGACACGGCATTTTCGATGGATTTTTTAGTAATAATATCGCGTGGACGAAGATTATTCTTTACGGCTTCGATTAAAACCCTTGCAGACTCTGCCGCACTCTGTCTTTTTTCCTCATCAATATTCGACATCGTAGAAGAATAAGGTAAGCTCATACCGAGAGCTTCAAAAGCTGAGCTCATGGTATTGGCGGTATACATACCACCACAAGAACCACTACTTGGGCAGGAGTTTTGTTCAATACCCTTTAAATCTTCTGCACTTAGACGACCAGAAGTAAATTCGCCAACGGCCTCAAACGCGGAAACAATATTGAGTTCACGGCCTTTGTAATGACCTGGTTTAATCGTTCCACCATAAACGTAAATACTTGGAACATTTGTTCTTGCCATCGCCATCATGCCGCCTGGCATGTTTTTATCGCAACCGCCAATCACAATGACACCATCTTGCCATAAGCCATTGACACAGGTTTCGATACTGTCGGCAATTACTTCTCTAGAAATTAAAGAATATTTCATGCCCTCGGTACCCATACCCATACCATCAGAAATAGTAGGAGTTCCAAATATTTGCGAATTTGCTCCGCCAGCTTCTAGCGCCTCCACAGCAGCATCAGCAAGCACTTGAAGACCACTATTACAAGGAGTAATGGTGGAGTGCCCATTGGCAACACCAATCATTGGCTTGCCAAAATCTTCTTCTTGGTAACCCATGGCGTAGTACATGGAGCGATTTGGAGCGCGTGCAACTCCTTCAGTAATATTTCGTGAACGACGGTTGATGGGGCTATTGTCTTTGGACATTAAAAATCTCCTGCGTAATTTATAAAAATACTGTAAACCTCTATTTTGCCGTGATTTCATAAAACTGTTGAAAAAATCGCCTAACAAATACAATAGAGGATCTATTTTGACATTCTAAAGAATTGGGTTCTAGTGAAAACTTTCGATGTGGTTGTGATTGGAGCTGGTGCTGCGGGTTTGTTTTGTGCGGGAACGGCTGGTCAGCTTGGAAAGTCGGTACTTCTGATTGATCATGCAGAGCATCTTGGTGAAAAAATTCGTATTAGTGGCGGTGGAAGATGCAATTTCACGAATTTGCATACTACTCACCAACATTTTTTATCATTAAACCCTCATTTTGTTAAAAGTGCTTTAGCGCGTTATTCCAGTAAAGACTTTATTGCGCTTGTTGAAAAATATGGAATTCCTTTTCATGAAAAGCACCAAGGGCAGTTGTTTTGCGATGAGTCTGCTAAAGATTTGATTGAGATGTTGCTCAGCGAGTGTCAAAAGGGTGAAGTACAAATTGAACACCCTATCAAAGTAGAGCAAGTAACATATAAAGACGGTCAATGGGAAGTACATACCAATCAAGATACTTTTAATACTAAAAATTTAGTCATTGCTACGGGGGGCTTGCCTGTTCCCGCAATTGGGGCAAGTGATTTTGCCATGCAAATTGCTAAACAATTTCAAATGAAAGTTATTGAACCAAGACCAGCCTTAGTGCCCTTGGCGTTTACGTCCCAAATTTTCTCAGCCATTGAAGATTTTGCAGGATTAAGTACCAAAGTGAGTATATCTGCAGGTCAGTCAAAAGAGAGATATGGCAAAGGCAGTTTTGTGGAAGATTTATTGATTACGCACAAGGGCTTATCTGGCCCTGCGGTATTACAAGCCAGTTCTTATTGGATAGAGGGTCAAGAGATACATGTTACTTGGACAGATCAAACCGCTTTAGAAGATTTGTTTGAGCAGGAGACCTCAAGAATGAAAACGCTTGATCAATTATTAATTGAGTTTTTACCGGCTAGATTAGCCAAAGAGTTTGCAAAACAATTAGGATTGCATAGCAAAAAATGGGTAGAAGTTTCTAAAAAATCTCGACAAAATGTCATTGATCTCATTTGTCATTGGCAGGTGAAACCAGCAGGAACTTTGGGTTGGAACAAGGCTGAGGTCATGCTTGGCGGAGTTGACACTAAAGAACTGGATAGCAAAACCTTGATGTCCAGAAAATATCCAGGGCTATTTTTTATTGGAGAGTGTGTTGACGTCACTGGACATTTGGGTGGGCATAATTTTCAATGGGCATGGTCAAGTGGATATGCCTGCGCTCACAGTCTTCTCTAGATGAGGGGAGAGGGCTTGTAATAACTCTTCTTGAGAGTTGACTACTTGAATTTTTTCAAAATGAGAAGTAGACATAAAACCATTTTGTACACACTGATGAAGAAAGCTCAATAAGCCATCGTAATATCCTGACCAATTGGCAAGAATAATAGGTTTAGTATGAAACCCAGTTTGTGCTGTTGCCCAAACATCGAATAATTCATCTAAAGTGCCTATACCGCCTGGAATAATGATGTAAGCATCAGAAAATTGATCCATGAGTTGTTTACGCTCACCCATCGTTTGTACGAAGTAGACCTTACTAAGATTTGCTACTAAAGCTTCTTGAACTTGTAGTTGATTTGGAATAATGCCAATCACTTGGCCATTTGCTTCGAGAGCACCTTGAGCAAGAATTCCCATGAGGCCCCCGCCACCCCCACCGAAGACAAGTGTCTGATTATTATTCGCAATTTGGGTGCCTAAGGCATAAGCCCACGTTGCAAAATTAGGGTCTATTCCAGGCCTTGAACCACAAAAAACACAAATATTTTTCATCATCATAAAAATGATAATACAAGTTGAATTTTAAGGTTCGGGATTGAAATCTCAAATGATGTGTTGAGTTGTTTACAATAAAGAAAAACATGGACAAAAAGGACCAAGCGTTTAAGTTATTTACTCAATGAATGATGATATAAAAACTATATGTTTAATTCTATTTTAGCCATCAGTCTTGGAGCGTCTTTAGGAGCCTTATTAAGGTGGTCATTGGGTCTAATATTAGATTCCATGTATGTAGCTATTTCTATCGGTACCATTGCGGCTAATCTCATTGGTGGATACCTCATTGGTATCGCAATTGCTTTTTTTGCTATGCATACTGAACTCTCACCGCAATGGCGATTGCTCGTCATCACTGGTTTTTTAGGTGGCTTGACCACTTTTTCTTCATTTTCAGCTGAAGTCACTAGAATGATTGGGGAGGGTCAGTTAGGCACTGCCCTAACAACCGTCATGATTCACGTTATAGGTTCATTAGTAATGACATTTTTGGGTATTTATACCTACCAACTTTTCAAATAAGAGGCAGACATGGCAATATATCAATTAGGTGATTTAGTTCCAAAGATTCATGAAGATGCATACATTTCCCCTGAAGCAACGATCATTGGAAACGTAACGATTGGAGCATTTTCTTCTGTATGGCCAGGAGTAGTCATTCGTGGCGATAACGACGCAATCACGATAGGAACGGGCACAAGTATTCAAGAAGGCACTGTGTTGCACATTGATGAAGGATGTCCTTTGAAGATTGGTAATAACGTCACGATCGGGCATCAAGTGATGCTGCATGGCTGCACCATTGAGGATGGAGCTTTGATTGGTATTCAAGCGGTTGTTCTGAATAATGCTGTAATTGGTAAAAATTGCCTAGTGGGTGCAGGCGCGGTTGTCACTGAAGGCAAAGAGTTTCCCGCAGGATCTTTGATCATTGGGGCTCCAGCTAAAGTTGCTAGAGAACTCAGCCCAGAAAATGTTGCCCGACTTGAGACTAGTGCGAAACACTACATTGAACGCGCAAGTTCATTTAAAAAGAATCTTAAAAAAATAGGTTAAGGAGAATTATATGATTTTAGAAATCGCAGATATCACCATCCAAGCTGGCAAAAACGCTGAGTTTGATATTGCTATCGAGAAGGGTGTTCGTGAAGTTATTTCAGGAGCAGAAGGATTTAGAAATTTCAAAATCCAAAAAGGGATAGAAAATCCACAGCGCTATTTACTCATGATTGAGTGGGAAACTTTAGATAATCATATGGTTGACTTTCGAAACTCCCCAGCTTATGCAAAATGGCGTGAGATTGTTGGTCCATTCTTTGCGGGTCCTCCAGTCGTCGAGCATTTCACATTACTGACTCAGTAATTACGGCGAGGAGCATTCTCTAAAGGATGCTCAGAAAGCTCAGGGTCAAGAGCGATGCGGTTGTCAAAAACAAAGCATCCACCCTCATAAAAATCTTGACCCACATCTTCAAAATATTTTAAGATGCCACCGTCGAGTTGCAGCGTATTATCAAGACCGATTTCTTGCATCAATAAATTGGCTTTTTCGCAACGAATCCCACCTGTACAAAAGCTAACAACGGTTTTATTTTTCAGCTGTTCTATTTCTTGCGCAAGTGCTTGCGGAAATTCACTAAATTTTTCTATATTTAAATGAATGGCATCCTTGAAGGTGCCGTATTCCACTTCAAAAGCATTACGCGTATCTAAAAGAACAATGGGTTTGCCAGCATCATCACAACCCTGAGATAGCCACTCCTTTAATTTTTTTGCACTGACACTTGGAGCTCTTTTTTTAAACGCTTGAATCGTTGGATGATTCATCCGTATGATTTCGTCTTTGACCTTGACGAGCATTTTTTTAAAAGGCTGGTACTCTGACCAGCTATCCTTTGTGACGATATTTGCTAATTCTGGAAATTGATTCAGCCACTTAAAAAATTCACGAATATGATTCTCTTTTCCAGCCAAAAACATATTGATTCCCTCTGGGGCAATCAATATAGTTCCTTTTAATTCTTTGATTAAACACTGCTCTAAGAGTTGTTCTCGAAGATTATCGAGATTTTCTAGCTCACAAAAGCGATAAGTTGAGATATTTAAAAACAAGATCTAACTCCTCACTAAAATTTCTCATTTGGACGAAGAAAGCGCCATTGCCCTAGAGGTAAGTTGCCAAGAGTGATTTGACCAATCCGAATTCTTTTTAAGCCAATGACATGCAAACCAACCATTTCACACATGCGACGGATTTGACGTTTTCGACCTTCGCGCAAAACAAAGCGCAATTGATTTTCATTTTGCCAACTGACTTTTGCTGGTTGGAGTGCCACACCATCTAATGAAAGGCCATGACAAAGCATGGCAAGACCCGTATGGTCGATAGATCCCTCTACGCGAACCAAATATTCTTTTTCAATATTGCTGTGTTCCCCAATAATTTGTTTGGCGATACGACCATCTTGAGTAAGGACTAATAAACCCGTGGAGTCAATATCCAATCGACCCGCTGGAGCTAATCCCCTAGTATTGACTTTCGCGTTCTTATTGGCATCTAGATGCGTTCTAAAAAAACGATCTGGGGTAATTAAAGCAACGGCCGGCTCATATTCTTTATCTTCATCTAAATGAGAGATAAAACCAACAGGTTTATTCAACAGAATCGTAATTCTTGCCGCTTGGGCTAGCTTGGCTTCTTTTTTAAGCTCAATTTTCTGATGAGCAAAAGCCCTTGAGCCGAGTTCGGTTATAACCTCACCATCAACAGTGACGAGCCCTTGTTCAATGTACAAATCTGCTTCTCTTCGAGAGCAGAGGCCTTGTTCAGAGAGTAATTTAGATATTCGTATTTTTTCCACCCCTCTATTATCAAGCAATCGACACAAGTTCGGCTTAAAATACGTTCTTCAGGCAAATCCCACTGGATTTACCTTCATCTAAATAGATTGTTTACTCTTCATGGCTTTATTCGTTATTAGTGATGCTCAGCTTGCATATGGGCATGTGGATTTACTCGCAAATACTTCATTTTCCTTAGAGGAGGGTGAAAGAGTTGGCTTGATTGGCAGAAATGGTGCAGGGAAGTCTTCCTTTTTAAAAATCATTGCTGAATTAGAAAAGCCAGACTCAGGACTTATTCAGAAGCAACAGGGGATTAAAATTGCGTATGTGGCTCAAGAACCGATCTTTCTTTCCACAGATAGTGTTTTTGATACCGTAGCAAAAGGTCTTGAAGAAATCAGAAATTGTCGAGCTGAATATGAAGAATTGAGCATGCAGGAGTGGACTGATGATGTGCAACATCGCATGGATCAGTTGTATGGACTAATTGATGCCAACCAAGGCTGGGCTTGGGAGCAAAAAATTGATGAAGTTTTACATCAATTACATTTAGATGGTTCACGCTTGATGTCTGAATTATCTGGTGGAAACAAAAAAAGAGTAGCGCTTGCACAGGCATTGGTCACGCAACCAGATGTATTGTTGCTTGATGAGCCAACTAACCATTTAGATATGGATTCTATTGAATGGTTGGAGCAGCTTCTCATTGACATGAATCGATCCTTAGTTTTTATTACCCATGACCGGGCATTTTTAGATCGAGTGGCGACGCGGATTATTGAGTTAGACCGAGGGATTATTCGCAGTTATCCTGGAAATTTTCAATCCTATTTAGGCTTAAAAGAGCGGCAGTTGATGGATGAATCTCTTGCAAACGCAAGAGCGGACAAGTTATTGGCTCAAGAAGAGGCTTGGATTCGTCAAGGAGTTGAAGCTAGAAGAACACGTAGCGTGAGTCGAATCGCTCGGTTAGAACACTTACGTGAACAGCGATCACAAAGAAGAGAACTCGTTGGACAGGTAAAGTTAGATATTAATTCCGGACAAAAAACTGGAAAAATCGTTGCCGCATTAGAAAATGTTTCCTTAGCCTTTGGTGATAAACAGATTGTGAAAGACTTTACAGGGACCATTTTGCGCGGCGATAAAGTAGGTCTATTGGGACCGAATGGCGCTGGTAAATCGACACTATTAAAAATTATTCTTGGAGAATTACAGCCAAATCAAGGAGAAGTGAAGCAGGGCAGCATGATTGAAATTGCTTATTTTGATCAGCTCAGAGAATCTTTAGATTTAGAAGCTACGCTAGAGGACTTCATTAGCCCCGGAAGTGAGTGGGTTGAAATCGGTGGGCAGCGTAAGCATGTTAAAAGTTATCTCAATGATTTTTTGTTTTCACCACAGCGTGCTAGATCACCGATCAAAACATTATCAGGTGGAGAGCGTAATCGCTTATTGTTGGCGCGCCTCTTTGCAAAGCCCGCCAATGTATTAGTCTTAGATGAGCCAACCAATGACTTAGATATTGATACCTTAGATTTGTTGGAAGAGTTTTTACAGGACTACAAAGGAACTGTGTTTCTAGTGAGTCATGATCGTCAATTTTTAGATAACGTAGTGACCAGTATGATTGCCTTTGAAGGCGATGGAAAGTGGCGAGAATATGAAGGCGGCTATGAAGATTGGAAGATTCAGAACCAACGTCGTTTAGATTTACAAAAATCCATACCCGCTGAAGAGAATAAAACAGCCAAGCTTGCAAAGCCAAAGGAAGAGCCAACTCCTCAAAAGAAGTCGAACAATAAATATCAAAAAGTTGAATTAGATAAAATTACTTCAGAAATCGAGATACTAGAGCAAGAGCAGACGGGTATTACCGAACAGCTGAGTAATGCCAAAATTTATATCGATCAAGCTGAGTTAGCGAAAGAACTTCAGGAACGGGCTTTAACAATTCAAAAACGATTAGATCATCTCATGTCAAAATGGGAAGAATTGATGGCGAATTAAAAAGTAAAAAGGAGAACAAGATGGACTTGGGATTAAATAACAAAGTAGCACTTGTATTGGCATCGAGCAAAGGGCTTGGAAAAGCAATTGCCGTATCTCTTGCAAAAGAAGGTGCTAAGGTAGTTTTAACAGGTAGAAGTGTTGAGTTATTGGAAGAGACTGCCAAACAGATTAAAGACAATGGTGGGTTTGCTTATGTATTGCCATGGGATTTACATCAGCTTGACCAGATTGATGCAAAAATTACCCAAATTGAGAATGAAGTTGGACCAGTCGATGTTTTGATTAATAACTCAGGTGGTCCACCAATGAGTCAAGCGTTTAATCAATCGATTGAATCTTGGCAGACCAACTTCAATCACATGGTTTTAATGATTATGAAAGTAACTGATCGCGTTTTACCCGGTATGCGCGCGCGTCAATGGGGACGCATTATTACAACAACGAGTTCAGGGACCATTGCACCCATTGCCAATTTAGCCATTTCGAATACCTTACGTTTGGCATTAAATGGATGGACAAAAACGTTATCGAATGAAGTTGCCGGTGAAGGTGTCACAGTAAACATTATTCTGCCAGGTAGAATCTTGACAGAGCGTATTTTGTATCTTGATCAGCAACGATCGAATAATGAAGGTAAGCCTTTAGAAGACATTACCAAGCGTAGCGTGAGTTCAATACCAATGAAGCGCTATGGAACACCTGAAGAATATGCTGATGCAGCAACTTTTTTAGCTAGTGAGAAAGCATCTTATATTACCGGTACCACGTTGCGGGTAGATGGTGGAAGTTTTGCTGGAATATAAAAAAAAATTTGCAATAGCCAGTGAACTTATCTGGCTATTGATTGCATTAGTGATATCAGTCACAGCTATCACGAGCGTTACATTTTTGTCAGACAGGTTACAACAATCATTTTCCCAAAAAGCGCGTGAGATGATTGCTGCAGATACGATTGTAAGAGGTGATCAAACCCTAGACCAAGCTTTTGAAAGTAAAGCGAATGCAT
The DNA here is from genome assembly GCF_027944005.1 of Polynucleobacter sp. SHI8. Classification (NCBI taxonomy): domain Bacteria; kingdom Pseudomonadati; phylum Pseudomonadota; class Betaproteobacteria; order Burkholderiales; family Burkholderiaceae; genus Polynucleobacter; species Polynucleobacter sp. SHI8. The sequence goes on from NZ_AP027204.1 coordinate 628,767, forward strand.
TGGGACTACGAGTGGCAAAAACTACTATTTTTTCTACCATGATGCAAGTAGGAAAAGAGAGTAAGTTGGTTTCCTTAAAAGCCGTTTCATCAAGCTATCCGTTGCGTGGGAACTTGACATTAGAAAATAGAAGCGCACCTCTATTACCTGGTCAGGTGTGGTTGGATCCTCAGCTGGCGTCCATCTATCAATTAAAGATGGGTGATGTCATCACCCTAGGTGAAAAGCAGTTTGTTGTTAGTAATTTGATTATTCGTGAACCAGATCGTGGCGCCGGTTTTATGAATTTTGCACCCCGCGCCATGATTCATGAAGCTGACCTATCCCAAACACGATTACTTGGACTAGGCAGTCGTGCAAGTTATCGACTGTTAATCGCTGGTACAGAAAATCAATCGCTCACGCAAAGTGAAGAGTCGATACAAGCTTTTACCACATGGTCAAAATCCTGGATAGAAGAACATAAGATTCGAGGCGTCAATCTTGAAAATCTGGAAAGCGGTCAGCCTTTACTTCGTAAAACAATTGACCAGGCTAATCGTTTTTTATCATTAGTTGCGTTATTGACTGGGATGATTGCCGCAGTAGGTATTGCTTTAGCAAGTCGTCGATATGCCAAAAAGCAGGTGATTTCTACCGTAGTCAAAAAATGTTTTGGCGCTTCAGGATTTCAAATCATTAAGACACACTTGTATTTATTCTTTTTATTAATGTTGTTGGGTGGAACTTTGGGAGTGGCTTTCGGCTATGGATTACAAGAAGTTTTGATCCAAATTATGCAAAATTTGTTAGACAAAGATTTACCAAGTCCGACCCTTTGGCCCTTGATCTGGGGACTTCTTGTAGCTTGTGTTTTGTTACTTGGATTTGCACTTCCCCCATTATTAGCGCTTACCCAAGTTTCGCCTAACATCGTTTTAAGAAAAGAGAGCACCCAAATTAGGTTTAATTACCTTTTGACAGTAGGTTTAGGCATCAGCAGTTATTTTTTCTTATTATTATGGATCGCCAATAACTTGCGCTTGAGCTTGATGGTTCTTGGAGGATTTGTTGGAGCCTGCGTTATTTTTGCCGGAAGTGCTTACTTACTTGCTAAGTGGATTGGCAAGCTTTTAAGTAATCGGCATGTTTCTTTACCGGGTATTCGATTTGCAGGACAGCGCATAGCAGGTGACCCGTCTTGGATTAGCTTCCAAATTACGGCGCTAGGTATTGCTATGCTTGCCATTTTATTGCTCATTGTTATTCGATTTAATGTATTGGATGCTTGGCAAACCAGTGTTCCACCTGGTGCAAATAATCGCTTTATATTAAATGTTTTACCTGATCAAAAAGAAGCAGTAGAGAATATCTTATCGCTGCAACTGCGGAGTAAAGATTTTGATTCTTACCCGATGATTCGGGGTAGATTAATGGCGATTAATGATCGAGAGATTCGGAGTGCAGATTTTTCAGATCAAAATACCCAGCGATTAGTAGAGCGGGAATTTAACCTTTCCTATGCAGATAAAATCCCAGTAAAAAATCGTATCATCTCAGGTCGTTGGTTTGAAAGCGCTGATACCCAGCAAGTGTCTATGGAAGCAGGGATGATGAAGTCTTTACGTTTAAAGCTTGGAGATCTTCTAAGCTTTGAAGTAGCAGGTCAAACCTATCAAGTCAAGATTACTTCAGTACGCAAACTGGACTGGAATTCGATGCGAGTTAATTTCTTTGCAATGATGCCTCCTGATTTATTGAAAGAAGCTCCGCAGAGTTGGATTATGGCTTTTCGACAGGAGTCTGATCAAAGAGTAGATATGGATATTATTTATCGATTTCCCAATATCACCTCTGTCAATATTGAAGAGTCGATTGCTCAAGCGCAGGATATTTTGAAACAATTGATTTTTGCAATTCAAGTTCTATTTTTATTTACCCTATTAGCTGGTTTTGTAGTGTTAATGATTGCTCTCTTATCCGTTCAAGAACAGCGAATGAATGAGGTAGCTATTTTAAAAACATTGGGTGCAAGTCAAGAATATCTCTCTCGAGTATGGCTGTTAGAGTTATTCATTTGCGGAGGTATTGCTGGTATTTTGAGTGGTTTTTTTGCTAGCTTTGCTGGATGGTACTTATCCAACTATATATTGGAGATTGAGATGGCATTCCCCAAATGGCTGATATGGTTTGGCATTCTCTTAGGGGTTGCAATTAACAGTATGGCAAGTATTTGGTTAAGGGTAAAGACACTTCAGACTTCACCTAATATGATTCTTAAAACTTAATCCATCTTCGGTATTTTAGGAACCAAAATAAGTTTAGTTTTGGCTAGCCTATCGGCTAAAGATTGAGCTCCATGAGGGCTTGATCGATCAAATAGACAAGTAAGTGGCCAGAAAAATAGAACCATACAAAACATTAACTCAATCGTTGGCCAATTCCCCAGTGGCATCAAAAATACATGTTTAAAAAGAATATAAATAATCACCGTTGGAAATAGCCATAGGCTTGAAATTGCATAGCGAATCAGGGCTTGGTTTCTTTTCAGAAGCTGTTCATTTTCATCGACCATTTTTACATGCCAAGTTTGCATGGCCAATGTTTGGCCAGTATGAGTCCAGTACCAAGTGAAATAAATCCCGAACAAAATATATACATGTCCAAATGCAAGCCAACTAGGTAATTGGACTTGAAAGATGACACCGAGTATTAGGGACGGTACTAAATAACCTAATGCCCAAACACCCACGAGTATGAGCATTTCATAAAGAGTGACGCAAATCCGTAGACGAATACTTGGGGCAGGTGTGATCAAGTGCAAAATATAATTAATGATTATTTGAGTGTCGGCGAATTAACTAAAGAAGGTTTTTTCGATTTATTCTTCTCTGCAGCTTCATCAGCCAATTGCTTTTTTTCCTCAGGAGTTAATTGTTGGTAAGCTTCCCATGCTTCAGATTTTTTATCATTTGGAATATCGAGACTTTTAATGAAATTAGCTCTAGCTACCCTGCGATCATTGGTGGACAGTTTTGCCCAATCAGACATTCTTGATTTCAAGCGCTCGCGATCTGCTTCTGGTAGTTTTTCGTAGCGATTGGCTAATTGAACCCACTTTGAGCGTTGTTCGGCAGAAAGAGTGCCCCAATCTTCCTGAAGAGTCGCTAATGTTTCCTTTTGGGAGCTTGTTAAGCTTGACCAGGACGTATTGTTTGGAATGACCCCTTGGGCGAAGCTATATGATACCCCTGTAAAAAACAAAGTCAAAACAGCGCACGCTAGAAAAAACCGTCGACCGATCATATGTAACTTTTCGCCTTCATTAAATTGGCTTACTGATTAGTACTGATATCTGGAGCACGATTCTCAATATTTGCAGGGGTATTTTCTTTGGGAGCTGATGAGGACTCTTCTATCTTTACTAAATCTGTTTCAGGTTTTGTTTCTGAAGGACTCATCATCTTTTTCAAAAATAATCTAAAACCATCATCAGCATAAGCATCTGGAGGGACAGAATCCGTCAAAATAGCAGTATCAACATCTGCGATGTTATCGATTCGAGCGTTTTGTTGCCATTGAGCAATTCCAAAAACCAATAATAGAACGACCAAAATAGGGCTTAATGGTCCCAACTTTGGCAAGAAGCTAGATTTTGATGAACTCTTTGATGAACGGATAGGTGAAGCTGATGATGTCCCATGTTTTTGCTGAGATAAGGCAATTTCTCTTGATTTTTCAAGACGTTGAAGCACCTTGGGTGATAGGTGCGCTAGTTCTTTGTCGAGTGACCGAGCAATAGTTTTACCAATTTGATCAACATAAAGATCATCACTAGTCAACGGATTGACTACTTGAGAGTTGATAAGAGTAATATTCGTTTGCGATGCGTTCATAATTTCAATTTTAAAAGGTAATTCCAAGTTTTTTCAAGGCTGCTGCAAGAGTTTGGGTAGCTCTTGAACAGTGTGTTTTTACGCTTCCTTCGCTACATCCCATAGCTACAGCAGTCTCAGAAATATCTAACTCCTCCCAATAACGCATGAGGAAGGCTTCTCGTTGACGTCTAGGTAACTTTTCTATCTCTTTTTCCAAAATTGTTGATAATTCCATTCTTTCTATCTGTAATGAAGATTCTTTGCCAAAGCTAGAATCTTCAGAATTTTCAAAAAAGTCTTGTGGATCAATATCTTCCCCATCATCATTTTTACCAAATTTTGAGAAGAGGGTGACCCATGTATTGCGGACTTTTTGACGCCTAAACCAATCTTTCGTGCAGTTTTGCACAATTCTTGTGAAAAGTAATGGCAATTCTTCGATATTTTTGTGACCATAACTTTGGGCGAGTTTAATCATGGAGTCTTGAACAATGTCCAAAGCAGCATCTTCATCTCTTACAGAATAGAGTACTTGCTTAAACGCGCGTTTTTCACTTGCTTTAAGAAAGTCAGATAGTTCTTTTTCAGATGCCATAGACTGAATTTTAGACTTCAATTGAAAAGTTTTGTGGAAAAAAACCCTAAAAATGTAATACAATCACAAGTTCGCTTATACAAAACCCTTCAAAAGATGGATTGAGATCAATATAAGCAAAGGGCTCAAAGTTTAGTCAAAAGCAAAACCAAGAGCAGACCAACCAATTTTTTGCCGAAAATTGCAAAGGACTATAGAAAGAATATGAATACAGTTAAAGAAGCAACACCCCTTGATTCGATGAATCAAAAATCCCCAAATCTCCCTGAAGTAATTGGCGCAGAAATCCTAGTTCGTGCATTAGCCGAAGAGGGCGTTGAGTATGTGTGGGGATATCCAGGTGGGTCAGTCTTGTATATTTATGACGAGATCCACAAGCAAGATAAATTTGAACATATATTAGTTCGACATGAACAAGGTGCAGTGCATGCCGCGGACGGATATGCAAGAGCATCAGGTAATGTTGGCGTCGCTTTAGTTACCTCAGGACCAGGCGTAACTAATGCTGTTACAGGTATCGCAACGGCATATATGGATTCGATACCGCTAGTAGTCATTACCGGTAATGTTCCATCCAATATGATCGGCGAAGATGCATTCCAAGAGTGTGATACCGTAGGTATTACCCGGCCAATCGTGAAGCACAATTTTTTAGTCAAAGATGTGCGTGATTTAGCGGTAACTATTAAAAAAGCATTTCATATTGCACAGACCGGTCGTCCAGGTCCTGTTGTGATTGATATTCCGAAGGATATTTCTTTCCATAAAACTACTTATGAATATCCTACATCTGTAGATATGCGCTCTTACAGTCCAGTATTAAAAGGACATTCAGGTCAAATTCGTAAAGCAGTAAGTTTGTTACGTGAAGCTGAAAGACCATACATCTATACAGGCGGTGGTGTTATTTTGGCAAATGCTTCTGCTGAATTAAAGGAATTTGCTGAGTTGCTGGGTTATCCGGTCACCAATACATTAATGGGTCTTGGTGGATTTCCAGGGACGCACCCTAATTTCCTAGGTATGCCTGGTATGCATGGTACCTATGAAGCGAATATGACTATGCAACATTCAGATGTCGTGATTGCCATTGGTGCACGTTTTGACGATCGCGTGATTGGTAATCCTGCGCACTTTATGAGCTTGCCAAGAAAAGTTATTCATATTGATATAGACCCATCTGTGATTTCGAAAAGAGTTCGTGCAGATGTGCCTATTGTTGGTAATTTAAAAGATGTTTTACAAGAGATGATTGCTCAGTTGCGAGCTGCAGGCCCGTTAAAAAATAAATTAGCGGTAGATGCTTGGTGGAATCAGATTAATGAATGGCGTAAAACAGATTGCTTAAAGTATGACCGTGAATCTCAGATTGTGAAGCCACAATATGTTGTTGAGACATTATCTGAATTAACGCATGGCGATGCTTTTATTTGTTCTGACGTTGGGCAGCATCAAATGTGGGCGGCACAATTTTATAAATTTAACAAGCCGCGTCGTTGGATTAATTCAGGTGGTCTTGGCACAATGGGTGTTGGTTTGCCATATGCCATGGGAATTAAAAAAGCGTTTCCGGATGAAACTGTTTGTACGATTACAGGTGAAGGTTCGATACAAATGTGTATTCAAGAGCTTTCTACTTGTTTGCAATACGACACGCCAATTAAAATTATTTCACTTAATAATCGCTATTTAGGTATGGTTCGTCAGTGGCAAGAGCTCAGTTACAGCAAACGCTATTCACACTCTTATATGGATTCTTTACCTGATTTTGTGAAATTAGCTGAAGCATATGGTCACGTGGGCATGCGTATTGAGAAAAAATCAGACGTTGAGGGCGCATTGCGCGAAGCTTTAGCACTCAAAAATCGAACAGTCTTTATGGATTTCCAAACAGACCCATCTGAGAACGTTTGGCCAATGGTTCAAGCAGGAAAAGGAATTACTGAGATGATTTTAGGTTCGGAGAATGCCGAATGAGACATATTATTTCTGTACTTCTAGAAAATGAGCCCGGCGCGTTATCACGCGTTGTTGGTTTGTTTTCTGCGCGTGGTTATAACATTGAAAGTTTGACGGTAGCACCGACGGAAGATTCATCTCTCTCACGTATGACGATTGTGACTGCAGGTTCAGATGAAGTGATTGAACAGATTACAAAGCATTTGAATCGTTTGGTTGAAGTTGTTAAAGTCTACGATTTAAGCGAAGGTGCGCATACTGAACGCGAACTCATGTTGATTAAGGTTCGTGCCGTAGGTAAAGAGCGTGAAGAAATGAAGCGAACTACGGATATTTTCCGTGGACGGGTCATTGATGTCACGGATAAGAGTTATACGATTGAATTAACAGGTGATTCTGCAAAGTTAGATGCATTTATTGAATCAATTGATAAATCTGCCATTTTGGAAACTGTCAGAACTGGCGCCTCTGGAATTGGCCGTGGTGAAAGAATTTTACGGGTGTAGTACTTGTAATGAGTTGTTGCAGTACATGATTAAAACAATATTTAAATAGGAATAAAAATGAAAGTTTTTTACGATAAAGATGCGGACTTATCCTTAGTAAAAGGTAAACAAGTAACAATTATTGGTTATGGCTCACAGGGTCATGCTCACTCATTAAATTTGCATGATTCAGGCGTGAAAGTCACTGTTGGCTTACGTAAAAATGGTGCATCATGGAACAAAGCTGTGAATGCTGGTTTACAAGTAAAAGAAGTTGCTGAAGCAGTTAAAGGCGCTGATATTGTGATGATGCTTTTACCTGATGAGCAAATTGCTGAAGTATATAAAAACGAAGTTGCGCCAAATATCAAAGCTGGAGCAGCTTTAGCATTTGCGCACGGATTTAATGTGCATTATGGTCAAGTGATTCCACGTGATGATGTGGATGTCATCATGATTGCACCAAAAGCCCCAGGCCACACTGTAAGAAGTACATACGCACAAGGTGGTGGTGTACCTCATCTCGTAGCTGTTTACCAAGACAAGTCAGGCGCTGCACGTGACATCGCTCTTTCATATGCAACAGCAAACGGTGGTGGTCGTGCCGGCATTATCGAAACTAATTTCCGTGAAGAAACTGAAACTGATTTATTCGGCGAACAAGCAGTTTTATGTGGCGGAGCAGTTGAATTAATTAAAGCTGGTTTTGAGACTTTAGTTGAAGCAGGTTACGCTCCTGAGATGGCTTATTTTGAATGCTTGCATGAACTTAAATTAATCGTTGATTTAATTTATGAAGGCGGTATCGCCAATATGAATTATTCTATCTCTAACAATGCAGAATATGGCGAGTATGTTACTGGCCCAAGAGTTGTTACTGAACAGACTAAACAAGTGATGCGCGATGTTCTCAAAGACATTCAAACTGGTGAATATGCAAAGAGTTTTATTTTAGAAAATCGTGCAGGTGCACCAACATTGATTTCTCGCAGACGGTTAAATGCAGAGCATCAAATTGAGCAAGTCGGTGGTAAGTTACGTTCAATGATGCCTTGGATTGCAAAAAACAAATTAGTTGATCAAAGCAAGAACTAATTAATGTCAGTCTATAAGCACCCCATTATTGCTCGAGAAGGATGGCCATATCTGATTGGATTAGGGATATTGGCTATCATTTTTACGAAATTCATTGGGGTGTATTACGCCCTGCCGATTTGGATTTTATTTATATTTGTTTTGCAGTTTTTTCGCGATCCACCCAGATTGGTTCCTATCGCCGCTAATGCAATTTTGGCTCCAGCTGATGGCAGGATTGTTGCGGTTGAAAAGACCTTTGATCCATATGCAAAAAGAGACGCTTTAAAAATTAGTATTTTTATGAACGTGTTTAACGTTCACTCCAATCGTATTGCAGTGAATGGGCGTATCAAATCAATTGAGTATTTTCCGGGTAAGTTTTTCAATGCAGACTTAGATAAAGCCTCTGTTGAAAACGAAAGAAATGCTGTTGTGATTGATGCAAATGGTCACGATATTACGCTAGTTCAAGTGGCTGGCTTAATTGCGCGACGTATATTGTGTTACGCGCAGGTTGGCGACGCTGTGAAGAAGGGCGAGCGTTATGGCTTTATTCGATTTGGATCAAGAGTAGACGTGTATATGCCCCTAGATGTTGAGCCTTTAGTTTCTGTTGGGGACACCGTATATGCCACCACAACGTTGTTAGCTATTTTGAGTCATTTGGATTCATGAAGCCTAGAGTAAGACCAAAACGTCCTAGAATTTTTAGTCGAACGAAAGTTCATCGACGACGTAATGTGTTTCAAGATGATTTGCTTGAAGATGATCATGAAGAGCTAGTAGAGCGTCCCCGCAATAAAGCCATCTATTTATTACCAAATGCCTTTACAACAGGAGCATTATTCTTCGGATTTTTTGCGATTGTTCAAGCGATGAATCAGCATTGGGAAGTCGCTTCGATGGCGATATTTTGTTCCCTGATTTTAGATGGTATGGATGGACGCGTTGCGCGTATGACACGCACGCAAAGTGCATTTGGTGAACAATATGACTCCCTCGCTGATATGGTTTCCTTTGGTGTTGCACCGGCCTTGGTTGCTTATGAGTGGGCTCTTAAAGGCTTAGGTAAATGGGGTTGGGTTGCTGCGTTTATTTATTGCGCAGGGGCTGCACTTCGTTTAGCGAGATTTAATATCAGTACGGGCGTCATTGATAAACGTTTTTTTCAGGGATTGCCAAGCCCGGCCGCAGCCTCTATTGTGGCGGGATTTGTATGGTTAGCCGAGGATAATCATTTACCAGTGAGTGATGCTGCGATACCCTGGACGATGTTTTGTATAACGGTCTATGCGGGTATAACGATGGTTTCTAATGCTAAGTTTTATAGTGGTAAGGCTTTAGACATTCGCTACAAGGTGTCCTTTGGTGTGATGGTTTTTGTCATATTGGGATTAGTATTAATGTCCACCTATCCACCACTGACTATTTTTTGCTTTTTTCTGGTTTATGCCTTATCAGGATACGTTTTGTGGGTATGGGAGTATTTCAAGACGATTAATCACAATAAAACGAGTCCTAAATAAGAAAAATGACACAAAAGTCATTTCGGTGTATAGTAAATCTATGAATTTCATCTTTCAATCTTTATTATTGTTAAACCTACTAGGACTTGATCTAAACATCGGGGCCGGTATAAGGGCGCATCAATAAAACACTAGATTGAAGCTCACCATACCAGCCCCAGCAAATTTGCTGGGGTTTTTTATTTTAGGAAATGAAGTTTTAGGAGAACGAGAATGAATCAAGTAGCGCAAGAAAAAGTCATTATTTTTGATACCACTTTAAGAGATGGTGAGCAATCCCCAGGTGCGTCGATGACTAAAGATGAAAAGGTCAGAATTGCCCGTCAACTCGAGCGTTTGAAGGTTGATGTCATTGAAGCTGGATTTGCAGCAAGTTCACCTGGTGATTTTGAAGCCATCAAGGCAGTAGCAGCAGCCGTCAAAGACTCCACCATTTGTTCTTTAGCAAGAGCCAATGATAAAGATATTTCGAGAGCAGCTGAGGCGATAGCTGCGGCCAATTCAAAAAGGATTCATGTGTTTCTTGCCACGAGTGAGTTGCACATGAAGATAAAACTCAGAATGACTAGGGAGCAAGTCCTGGAGCAGGCGATACAGTCGATAAGGTTCGCTCGCAATTTTACGGATGATATTGAATTTTCTCCAGAAGATGGCTACCGATCTGATCCAGAGTTTTTATATCAAGTTCTTGAAGCTGTCATTAAAGAGGGTGCAACAACGATCAATGTGCCTGATACCGTTGGTTACGCCATACCCGAATTATATGGTGAGTTCATCTTGGATTTGCGTAACAAAATACCAAATTCTGACAAAGCCATTTGGTCAGTTCATTGTCATAATGATTTAGGGTTAGCAGTTGCAAACTCTTTAGCGGGAGTTCATATTGGCGGAGCAAGACAAGTAGAGTGCACAATTAATGGACTGGGTGAGCGAGCTGGTAATACAGCACTTGAAGAAATTGTGATGGCAATCAAAACACGTAAAGACTATTTTAATTTAAGCGTTGATACCGATATTTCTCAAATTGTTGCAAGCTCAAAAATGGTTTCTCAAATCACTGGTTTTGTTGTTCAGCCGAATAAAGCCGTAGTTGGTGCGAACGCCTTTGCCCACGCTTCGGGGATTCATCAAGACGGAGTTTTAAAAGCAAGAAACACCTATGAGATTATGCGTGCTGAAGATGTTGGGTGGAGTGCGAACAAGATTGTTCTTGGTAAGTTGTCGGGTAGAAATGCTTTCAAACAACGCTTACAAGAGTTAGGTGTTAGCCTTGATTCAGAAGTAGAAATTAATGAGGCATTTGGTCGCTTCAAAGCATTGGCTGATCAAAAGTCAGAAATTTTTGACGAAGATATTTTGGCGATTGTTTCGAATGCTGAGGTGAAAGACGGCTCTGATCATTATCGATTTGTTTCCTTGTCCCAACGTTCGGAAACGGGTGAGAAGCCTGAGTCGAAGATTGTGATGGAGGTCGGCGGTCTAGAAAGGGAGGCAAGCGCTAATGGCAATGGTCCAGTGGATGCCACCTTTAATGCGATCGAAAAAGAGGCAAATAGTGGCTCAGAGTTATTGCTATATTCAGTCAATGCAATTACGACCGGTACGCAATCTCAGGGTGAGGTGACTGTCCGGTTAGCGAAAGGTGGAAGGATTGTGAATGGTGTGGGAACAGACCCAGATATTATTGCAGCCTCTGCTAAAGCTTATCTTGGTGCTCTGAATCGCTTACACGATCCATCACTAGAAAAACTCAATGCTCAGATGGCGCCATAATTAGGAATTCGATTATCTTTAAGATGAACTTCACTACAGGTTGCTGGTCATGCAACCTGTTTCGGTGTGGTTGCTTGTTAAATAGATGATTCTCTTACATATTTAGTTTTTTAGGTTGGAGTATAAAAGAGTCTTAGGAAGATAAATCTTTTAATAAATGTAGAATTTTGCTACAATGGGAAGCTATCCTATTGAATAAGGATAGTTTTTTAATCACGGCACTTTAAAAGGTTTACAACACATGGTGTGTTTAGACTTTGGTGTTCGCAAGTAAGGAGTAAGAAATGGCTGTTAATACAGAAGCAAAAGCAGGTATTGTAAAAGAGCACGCCCGTGCAGAAAATGATACAGGTAGTCCTGAAGTGCAAGTTGCGCTTTTAACTGCTCGTATTAATGATTTAACCCCTCACTTCAAGGCAAATTTAAAAGACCATCACAGTCGTCGTGGCTTATTAAAGATGGTATCTCGCCGTCGTCGTCTTTTAGATTACCTCAAAGGTAAAGATTTAAATCGTTATAAAGTGTTAATTGAAAAATTAGGTTTACGTAAGTAAATCAGATATGCCCGCTTTCATATGCGGGCATTATTGTTTTATCAGTAGTAATAGAGTTTGGGTTTAAAGAGAAATATTTGGGTATGTGTCATTCCATTGTTGTTTTTTTAATGGATAGAACACCAATGGAATGGCATGCCCTTTCTTGTTCATTTCATCAATAAATCTCACGCTCTAATGTTCGAGGGAATTAAATCACCGTCGATAAGTGACGCAATGATGTTTTGCGTCTATTGTTCATGAATTGGAGAAAAAGATGAGTATGTTTAATAAAGTAACAAAAACGTTTCAATGGGGTAAGCACACTGTAACTATGGAGACTGGCGAAATTGCACGTCAATCTGGTGGTGCTGTATTAGTAAATGTGGATGATACCGTTGTATTAGCTACTGTAGTAGCTGCCAAGAATGCTAAACCTGGCCAGGATTTTTTCCCATTAACAGTTGATTATGTTGAAAAAACGTATGCGGCAGGTAAGATTCCAGGCGGTTTTTTCCGTCGTGAAGGACGTCCATCTGAAGGCGAAACATTAACTTCCCGTTTGATTGACCGTCCGATCCGCCCATTATTCCCTGAAGATTTTTATAACGAAGTGCAGATTGTGATTCATGTAATGTCGATCAATCCTGAAGTGCCAGCAGATATTCCATCATTGATTGGTGCATCTGCAGCTCTTGCGATTTCTGGTATTCCATTCCATGGCCCCTTAGGCGCTGCCAGAGTTGGTTACAAAGATGGTGAGTACATGCTCAATCCAACTCGTTCAGAGCAATTAGAAAGTCAGTTAGATTTAATTGTTGCTGGTACACAAAATGCAGTGTTAATGGTTGAATCAGAGGCTCACGAGTTGTCAGAAGAAATCATGTTAGGCGGAGTTGTATACGGACATGATCAAGCAAAAATAGCCATTGATGCGATTCAAGATTTAGTACGCGAAGCTGGTAAACCAGAATGGGATTGGAAGCCTGCACCGAAGAATGAAGAACTCATTTCTAAGGTAACAGCCTTAGCTGAAGAAGGTCTTCGTGCTGCTTATCAAATTCGTCAAAAACAAGCACGTTCAACAGAGCTCAAACAAGTAACTTCTAAAGTTCTTGAGCAGTTATCTGCCGAAGGTGACGTTGATGATGTTGCTGTTGGAAATATTTTGTTTGGTTTAGAGTCCAAGATTGTTCGTAGCCAAGTTCTCAGTGGAGAGCCACGTATTGACGGTCGTGATACAAGAACAGTTCGTCCGATTGAAATCAGAACAGGTGTATTGCCACGCACGCATGGCTCCGCATTATTTACACGCGGTGAAACTCAAGCCTTAGTAGTAGCAACATTAGGGACCGCAAGAGATGAACAAATTATCGACGCCTTAGAAGGTGAGTATCGTGATCGTTTCATGTTCCACTACAACATGCCTCCATTTGCCACAGGTGAAACTGGTCGCGTAGGAAGTCCTAAGCGTCGTGAAATTGGTCACGGTCGTTTGGCAAAACGTGCCTTAATTCCTGTATTGCCAAAGTCTGAAGATTTTGCATACAGTATTCGTTTGGTATCAGAAATTACTGAATCAAATGGTTCATCTTCCATGGCTTCCGTTTGCGGTGGATGCTTAGCCTTGATGGATGCCGGAGTTCCAGTAAAAGCGCATGTCGCCGGAGTTGCAATGGGCCTGATTTTAGATGGTAACCGTTTCGCAGTGTTAACAGATATTCTTGGTGATGAAGATCACTTAGGTGATATGGACTTTAAAGTGGCTGGTACTGCAAATGGCGTAACTGCGTTGCAGATGGATATTAAAGTACAAGGTATTACGAAAGAAATTATGCAAGTTGCTTTAGCGCAAGCTAAAGAAGGTCGTTTGCATATTCTGTCAAAAATGCAAGAGTCAATGTCTACAGTTCGTACTGAGTTGTCAGAGCATGCTCCAAGAATGGTTACGATTAAGATCCATCCAGACAAGATTCGTGAAGTGATTGGTAAGGGTGGAGCGACGATTCAGGCATTAACGAAAGAAACTGGTTGCAGTATTGATATTCAAGATGACGGTACAGTAACGATTGCTTCAACAAGTGCTTCAGGCATGGAAGAGGCAAAGCGTCAAATTGAAGGAATAACTGCTGAAGCCGAAGTGGGCAAAATCTATGAAGGCCCAGTGGTCAAGATTTTAGAGTTTGGTGCATTAGTTAATATTCTTCCAGGCAAAGATGGTTTATTACATATCTCTGAAATCGCTCATGAGCGCGTTAAGGAAGTAAAAGACTTCTTGCAAGAAGGACAAATCGTTAAAGTGAAGTTGTTAGCTGCTGACGAGCGTGGTCGTTTGAAGTTGTCTATGAAAGCATTGTCACCTGAAGAAGGTGGTCCATTGCCTCCAGTAGCACAACAACCAGCGATTGTTGCTGAAGAGGCTGCTCCTGTAGTTCAAGAGCAACCACCTGCAGAACAGTAATTCATTTTGTAGTTGAAATGCGCCCCATACTCATTATTGCGAATTGGAAGTTAAATGGTAATTGGTCATTTAATGAAGAGTATGCGAGCGCATTTTCAAATGGTTTAAAAGAGGTTGATGTAACAGGGCGTCAGATCGTGATTTGTCCACCCAGTATTTATTTACAGCAATTGAATGGTTTGATTCTTGATCAAGAAATTTACTTTGGTGGGCAGGATCTTTCTGATGAAATTTCTGGCGCATTTACTGGAGAAATTTCAGGGGTCATGCTCAAAGAGTTTGGTTGTCGATATGTTTTAGTTGGACATTCTGAACGCAGAGTGCGTCATCAAGAATCCAATGAAGTGGTTGTGAAAAAAGCGCTCAATGCCATTGCTGCAGGTTTGATACCTGTAGTTTGTGTTGGTGAGACTTTAGAACAGCGTCAAGCCTTGCAAATGCAAGAAGTGTTGTCGAAGCAAGTAGATTCTATTTTGCAGGGTTTGGGTGAGCAGGCAGAGCAGATCGTATTGGCTTATGAGCCCATTTGGGCAATTGGCACTGGTCAAACAGCTAGTGCTGAGCAAGCTCAAGAAGTGCATGGATGGTTAAGAGAAACAATTGGCAAAACAAGCCATAGTATTGCGGAAAATTTACCAATTATTTACGGCGGAAGTGTGAAGTCTGATAATGCTAAACAGTTATTAGAGATGTCTGATATTGATGGTTTACTCGTTGGCGGGGCTTCATTAGTAGTCTCAGAATTTTTAGCAATTTGCCAAGCTGGCAAAGTTATATAACGTAGGAAAGGTAGAAAAATATGGAATGGTTAAAAACGTTACTCATGGTGGTGCAAATTATCTCCGCTATTGGCGTGATTGGGCTCGTATTAGTCCAACAAGGTAAAGGGGCTGATATGGGGGCCGCTTTTGGATCTGGAGCCTCAGGCAGTATCTTTGGCGCAACAGGCTCTTCCAACTTCTTATCCAGAACAACGGGCATTTTAGCTGCGGTGTTTTTCTTGTCGACGCTTTCGATTAGTTATGTTGGCACTAAACATGAAACTGATGCTGGTGTTTTATCAAAGCCTAGTGCGATTACTGTTCCTGATCAACCTGGAGCTGATCCAGCAAAACCTGCAGCAAAAGAAGTTGACTCCACTCAAGGGTCTTCTGTACCAAAATAAATAGATAATTATGAAATAATTTTGCCCTTCCTCATCAAAAGGGATAAAATAACACCTTGTTTTACAGATGCCGTCGTGGTGGAATTGGTAGACACGCTATCTTGAGGGGGTAGTGGCCTAAGGCTGTGCGAGTTCGAGTCTCGCCGACGGCACCAAGTTTTATTTCTGTCATCAAATATGTTCTACAATCTTATATGTGAATGTGTAATTTTTTTGACATAAATAAATTGTGGAACAAAATTGAACCTTGGTAATTATCTCCCAGTCTTTTTATTTATCTTAGTTGGCATAGGCGTTGGCCTTGTACCAATGGCTTTGGGCAAATTGCTTGGCCCTTCTAATCCTGACCCTGAAAAAATTTCCCCGTATGAATGTGGTTTCGATGCATTTGAAGATGCACGCATGAAATTTGACGTTCGATACTATCTGGTTGCTATCTTGTTTATTTTGTTTGATCTCGAAACGGCCTTTTTGTTTCCATGGGGTGTTGCGCTTAAAGAGATTGGTTGGGCTGGATACATGTCAATGATTGTGTTTCTTTTGGAATTTGTTGTTGGATTTGTTTATATTTGGAAAAAAGGTGCTCTTGACTGGGAATAGTTAAGAGTAATAAAAATACAATGGCGCTAGAAGGTTTATTAAAAGAAGGCTTTGTCACGATGTCAGCCGATAAGCTGATTAATTGGACAAGGACTGGTTCATTATGGCCAATGACATTTGGGCTCGCTTGTTGCGCAGTCGAGATGATGCATGCCGGAGCCGCAAGGTATGACTTAGACCGATTTGGTGTAGTTTTTAGACCATCTCCAAGGCAGTCTGACCTCATGATTGTTGCGGGAACTTTGTGCAATAAAATGGCCCCAGCCCTGCGTAAAGTCTATGACCAAATGCCCGAGCCTCGCTGGGTATTGTCAATGGGCTCTTGCGCTAACGGAGGTGGCTATTACCACTATTCGTATTCCGTTGTGAGAGGTTGTGATCGTATCGTTCCAGTTGATGTGTATGTTCCCGGGTGTCCTCCTACAGCAGAGGCACTTATGTACGGCATTATTCAGTTGCAGGCAAAAATTCGTCGCACGTCAACCATTGCAAGAAAAGAGTAATTGCTGATGATGAACGAACGACTAATCCATTTGCAGCAGATATTAGAAAAAGCTTTTGGCAGTACAGGTAAGATTGAAGCTCGTATAAACGAGTTAACTCTCACAGTTCCTGCTGACCAATATCTAACAGTAGCTGAAAAATTACGTAGTGATTCCACTTTTGCTTTTGAGCAATTAATTGATTTATGTGGAGTTGATTATCAGTCCTATGGAGATTCGGTTAGAACTGATCTTCGTTTTGGCGTGGTTTCGCACCTCCTGTCAGTTAGTAATAATTGGCGTTTACGTTTGATTGTTTTGGTTCCTAATGATGATTTTCCAGTTATACCAAGCTTGACTGGCGTTTGGAGCTCCGCGAACTGGTATGAGCGTGAGGCTTTTGATCTTTTTGGAATTATTTTCGAAGGTCATGATGATCTTCGAAGACTTTTGACTGATTATGGTTTTATTGGCCACCCATTTAGAAAAGATTTCCCCGTCTCAGGTCAGGTTGAAATGCGTTATGACCCAGAGCAAAAACGTGTCATATATCAACCAATAACGATAGAGCCTCGCGAAGTCACGCCACGAGTGATACGTGAAGAAAGTTACGGCGCTTAAAATGGCAGAAATTAAAAATTACACCCTAAATTTTGGACCACAGCATCCTGCCGCACACGGTGTGTTGCGATTGGTTTTGGAGTTAGATGGCGAAGTGATTCAGCGCGCGGATCCACATATTGGATTATTGCACCGTGCTACTGAAAAATTAGCAGAGACAAGAACTTGGATTCAGAATGTGCCTTACATGGATCGTCTCGATTATGTTTCGATGATGGCCAATGAGCATGCTTATGTCATGGCGATTGAAAAATTATTGCAAATTGATGTTCCAGAGCGCGCACAATATATTCGTGTCATGTTTGACGAAATCACGCGACTCCTCAATCACTTGTTATGGATTGGATGTCACGGCTTAGACGTTGGCGCAATGGCAATTTTCCTTTACGCGTTTAGAGAGCGTGAAGATTTATTTGATATGTATGAGGCAGTATCTGGAGCGCGTATGCACGCGGCATACTACCGACCAGGCGGGGTCTATCGTGATTTGCCTGATCAAATGCCACAGTACACAGCGAATAAGATTCGTGGTGAAAAAGCAATTAAAAAGATTAATGAAAATCGAACAGGTTCCTTACTCGATTTTATTGAAGATTTTACGAACCGTTTTCCTGGTTATGTGGACGAATATGAAACATTGCTTACCGATAACAGGATTTGGAAACAGCGCTTGGTTGGAATTGGCGTCGTCACTCCAGAGCGTGCATTGCAATTAGGCTTTACTGGCGCAATGTTACGTGGTTCCGGAATTGAATGGGATTTACGTAAGAAGCAACCTTATGAAGTCTATGACAAGCTTAAATTTGATATTCCAGTTGGTGTGAATGGTGATAGTTATGATCGCTATTTAGTTCGCGTGGAAGAAATGCGTCAATCGAATAACATCATTAAACAATGTATTACCTGGTTAAGAGCGAATCCTGGGCCCGTCATTAGTGATAACCATAAAGTAGCTGTACCTAATCGTGTGGATATGAAATCCAATATGGAAGAGTTGATCCATCACTTTAAGTTATTTACTGAGGGTATTCATGTGCCGCCGGGTCAAGCTTATGCTGCGGTAGAGCATCCTAAAGGTGAGTTTGGTATTTATGCAATCTCTGATGGAGCTAATAAGCCTTATCGTTTAAAAATTCGCGCCCCAGGTTTCCCTCATTTAGCGGCTTTAGATGAAATGGCAAGAGGTCACATGATTGCAGATGCTGTGACCATTATTGGCACCCAAGATATTGTGTTTGGCGAAATAGATCGTTAGGAAAATAGAGATGCTGTCGGAAAATTCTTTAAAGGAAATTGCTCGAAATGTAGCAAAGTATCCAGCTGAGCAAAAGCAATCAGCTGTTATGGCTGCATTAGCAGTAGCTCAGGATGAGTATGGATGGTTAACAGCTGATGCGATTGCTGAGGTAGCTACGATATTAGACATGCCTGCTATCTGGGTTCAAGAAGTTGCTACTTTTTATAATATGTATAACACCGTAGAAACTGGCAAATTTAAATTATCCGTTTGTACCAACCTCCCATGTGAGTTGTCTGGTGGCAAACGCGCTGCAGAATATTTGAAGCAAAAGCTGGGTATTGGATTTGGTGAAACCACCACATGCGGTACATTTACCCTTGTAGAGGGAGAGTGTATGGGGGCTTGTGGAGACGCACCTGTGGCGCTAGTGAACAATAAAAGAATGTGTAGTTGGATGACAAACGACAAAATTGATGCGCTGTTGGATGAGTTGTCTGCTGATCAGAAAGTGACGGGATAAATAATGACTTCACTCCATGATTTACATATTAAGCCTTTAATTTTGGCTAATCTGAATGGTGCGAATTGGCATTTACAAGATTATGTAGCTAGAGGTGGATATTCTTCCTTACGTAAAATTTTGGAAGAAAAAATTACTCAAGATCAAGTCATCGCAACCGTCAAAGCATCAGGACTCAGAGGTCGAGGCGGTGCAGGATTTCCAACAGGACTGAAGTGGAGTTTTATGCCACGTCAATTGCCTGGAGATAAATATTTAGTTTGTAACTCAGATGAAGGTGAGCCGGGTACTTTTAAAGATCGTGACATCCTTCGCTACAATCCCCATGCCCTAATTGAAGGTATGGCTATTGCAGCATATGCAATGGGTATCCCAGTTGGGTATAACTATATCCATGGTGAGATCTGGAATGAATACGCTATCTTTGAAAATGCTCTAGATGAAGCTAGAGCTGCAGGATTCTTAGGTGACAAGATCATGGGTTCCGAATTCTCCTTTCAATTACATGCGCATCATGGATATGGCGCATATATTTGTGGCGAAGAAACAGCCTTACTGGAATCATTAGAAGGTAAAAAAGGTCAACCACGCTTTAAACCACCATTTCCGGCGAGTTTTGGGTTGTATGGCAAACCAACAACCATTAATAATACGGAAACCTTTGCCGCTGTGCCGTTCATCTTTGCAATCGGGGCTGATCAATACGCGCAGTTAGGTAAACCAAATAATGGTGGTACTAAGATTTTTTCAGTCTCAGGCGACGTCACTCGCCCAGGTAATTATGAAGTTCCACTAGGTACGTCATTTGCAAAGCTTTTAGAACTTGCTGGCGGCATGCGAGATGGTAAAAAAATTAAAGCGGTAATTCCGGGCGGTTCTTCAGCTCCCGTGATTCCTGGAGAGATGATGTTAGCGACGGATATGGACTATGACAGCATTGCAAAAGCTGGCTCCATGTTAGGTTCTGGAGCGGTGATAGTGATGGATGAGACCCGTTGTATGGTCAAGTCCTTATTAAGACTCTCTTATTTTTATCATGAAGAGTCTTGTGGGCAATGTACTCCATGTCGAGAAGGTACTGGATGGTTGTGGCGTATGGTCAATCGTATTGAGCATGGTCAAGGCCGTCCTGAGGATTTAGATTTGCTCAATGATGTTGCTGGCAACATTATGGGAAGAACGATTTGTGCTTTAGGTGACGCTGCTGCGATGCCTGTTCGAGGCATGTTGAAGCACTACATGCCTGAGTTTGTGTATCACGTCGAGAATAAGCGTTGTCTTGTTCCGCAATATGTTTAATGATTAAAGATCAAAGTGAGTAAGCAGAATGGTTGAAATTGAGATTGATGGCAAATTAGTCGAAGTCAAGGAAGGCTCAACGGTCATTCAAGCCGCGCAAAGCATTGGCACGTACATTCCGCATTTTTGTTATCACAAAAAATTATCGATCGCGGCCAATTGCAGAATGTGTTTAGTTGAAGTTGAAAAAGCACCTAAACCAGTTCCGGCATGTGCTACACCAGTTAATAAAGGTATGAAGATCTTTACTAGGTCTGAAAAAGCCGTTAATGCTCAAAAATCAGTGATGGAGTTTTTGCTGATTAATCATCCCTTAGATTGTCCGATTTGTGATCAAGGTGGTGAATGTCAATTACAAGATTTAACGATGGGTTATGGAAAATCAACCTCACGTTATCAAGAAGAAAAAAGAGTCGTGTTTCATAAAAATGTAGGACCATTGATTTCTATGGAAGAAATGAGCCGTTGTATACATTGCACGCGCTGCGTTCGCTTTGGGCAAGAAATTGCTGGCGTGATGGAACTTGGCATGTTGGGACGTGGGGAGCATTCAGAAATCACATCTTTTGTAGGTCAAACGGTGGATTCCGAGATGTCGGGCAATATGATTGATATCTGTCCAGTAGGTGCTTTAACTAGTAAGCCATTTAGATACGCTGCTAGAACATGGGAATTAGGTCGGAAAAAATCTTTAAGCCCGCACGACTCGATGGGGAGTAACACCATCATTCAAACGAAATCTGACCGTGTCATGCGTGTTGTGCCGTTTGAAAATGAAGCTATTAACGAATGTTGGATTTCTGATAAAGATCGCTTTGCTTATGAAGGTTTAAATAGTGAAGACCGTTTGCAACAACCACTGATTAAACAAAACGGTGAGTGGTTAGAAACTGATTGGCAGAGTGCTTTAGAATATGTTGCAAGTGGACTATCTGGCGTCAAAGCAGATCATACCGAGAAAGCGATTGCAGCGATTGCGCATCCGATGAGCTCTGTTGAAGAGCTTTATTTGTTACAAAAACTCATTAAAGATTTAGGTTCAGATGACGTTGAAACACGTCTGCGTCAAATAGATCCAACGAATGATATTGCAGTGCCTTGGTTAGGTCGTCCGATTGCAGAGCTAGAAAAATTACAAAAAGCTTTGATTATCGGGAGCTTTTTGCGTAAAGATCATCCACTCATTGCAACGCGTTTACGTAAAGCAACGAAAGCTGGTTTACAAGTTTTAAGGTTGGATACAGGGGCTGATGATTGGTTCATGCCAGCGCAACCGATGACACTTGCACCCTCTATGTGGTTGAGCGCTCTGCAAGCCATTGCAACTGAAGTTGCAACAGCCAAATCCATCTCAGCACCTTTGAATGGTTCCCAAGGGAATGTACAAGCAGCAGTATTTGCACAGGCCTTATTAAGTGGTGAACAAAAATCGATTTTCATTGGTAATACAGCTCTAGCACATCCACAAGCAACTCAAATCGTAGCTTGGGCGCAGTGGATTGCCGATCAAACTGGCGCGACACTAGGTTTCCTTGGTGAAGGAGCAAATTTTGTTGGTGCAAAATTAGTTGGTGCAACGAGCCAAGGTATCCAGCCGATCTTAGACGGATCTAAAAAAGCAGTTGTCTTGTATCAAGTTGAACCAAGTATGGACTTGGCAAATCCTGGCATAGCAAAAGAAGCCCTCCTACAAGCACAGACAGTCATTGCGATGAGTTCCTTTATATCGGATGATTTACTGGAACTGGCAGATGTGATTTTGCCCATCACGCCCTACAGTGAACAAGCTGGAACTTATATCAATATTGTTGGCGATGTACAAACAGTTCAAGCCTCTGTAAGACCTTTAGGTCAAGCTCGACCAGGATGGAAAGTACTTCGCGTATTAGGTGATTTACTCAAGTTAGATGGCTTCCAGTTCAATGCAGTAGATGAGGTAATGAATGCGGCATTAGGTGGACTTGATATTCAAGCATCTTTATCGAATAAAACTCAAGTGAGTCTTGCACAAGGTCCATCACCTACGACAAATGGTGTCGAGCGCGTAGCAGATGTCCCAATTTACTTTACTGACTCGATTGTGCGTAGAGCACCATCTTTGCATTTGACTGTCGATAGTAAGAATGCCATGAAGGCAGGACTATCACCAGACTTATTTGCCAAGTTTGAGCTCAAAGAGGGTGATGTGATCAAAGTTTCACAAGGAAATCATTCTGTTGTTTTACCGGCCACATTACAAAAAGGATTAGCCGCAGGAGTTATCAGAATTGCAACTGGAACACCAGCAAGTGCAGAACTTGGAAGTTCTTTTGGTGAATTAATCGTGGAGCGTGCTTGAAATGATTGAAACCATAACAACTCAAGGCGAAGCCATATTTGGTCAAGCATGGCCATTGGTGTGGGCGCTTTTACGTATCGTTATTATCGTTTTGCCGATGTTTGCCTGCGTTGCTTATCTTACCTTATGGGAACGTAAACTGATTGGTTGGATGCATACTCGGATGGGTCCTAACCGTGTGGGACCTTTAGGACTTTTACAGCCAATTGCCGATGCTTTGAAATTACTCCTAAAAGAAATCATCCAGCCGATTCGTGCGAATAAATTACTGTATATCGTGGGTCCTGTGATGGTGATTGCGCCTGCATTTGCAGCTTGGGCTGTAGTGCCATTTCAGGATGGTATGGTTCTCGCAGATGTGAATGCTGGACTACTCTATGTGATGGCAATTACTTCGGTAGGTGTTTACGGAGTGATACTCGCTGGTTGGGCATCGAATTCAAAATACGCATTCTTGGGCGCCATGCGGGCTTCAGCACAAATGGTTTCTTACGAAATCGCCATGGGTTTTGCATTAGTTACCGTTTTAATGGTGACAGGATCCCTTAATCTTGGGGATATTGTCCGTTCACAATCGCAAGGTTTTTTTGCTTCTCATGGAATTAATTTCTTATCTTGGAATTGGTTGCCATTACTACCGATGTTTATGATTTACTTTATTTCAGGAGTTGCTGAAACTAATCGTCACCCATTTGACGTTGTAGAAGGCGAATCTGAAATTGTGGCAGGTCACATGATTGAGTATTCAGGAATGGCATTTGCGATGTTCTTCCTTGCAGAGTATGCCAACATGATTTTGATTACGACCATGTGCGCAACCTTATTCTTGGGTGGTTGGTTACCAATTTTAGACTTACCCATACTGAGAGACATTCCAGGATTTTTCTGGTTATTTGCTAAAACTTTTATTCTCTTATCGATTTTTATTTGGTTAAGAGCTTCATTGCCTAGGTATCGTTACGATCAAATTATGCGTTTGGGATGGAAAGTATTTATACCCTTATCCGTTTTTTGGGTTGTCGTTGTTGGCGCATGGATTGTTTCACCATGGAGTGTTTGGAAATAATGACGCTCTACACTACAGGAACCACAAATGTTAAATAATGTCCGCGAATTTTTAAACAGCTTACTTCTGAAGGAAGTGTTTAAAGGCATGGGTCTTACAGGTCGTTATTTGTTTGCGCCGAAGACTACGATTCAGTATCCGGAAGAAAAAACACCGATGTCACCACGTTTTCGCGGATTGCATGCGTTGCGTCGTTACCCTAACGGTGAAGAACGTTGTATTGCCTGCAAAATGTGTGAAGCAGTTTGCCCAGCGATGGCAATCACGATTGAATCAGACTTACGTGACGACGGTACACGCCGCACATCACGCTATGACATTGATTTAACCAAGTGTATTTTTTGCGGTTTTTGTGAAGAGGCTTGTCCAGTTGATGCGATTGTAGAGACACACATTCATGAATATCATGGCGAAAAGCGTGGTGATTTGTACTTTACAAAAGATATGTTACTAGCAGTTGGTGATCAGTTTGAAAAAGAAATTGCAGCGAATAAAACAGCAGATGCAAAGTATCGATAAGAATAAAAATGATGAACTTCAATCCTACCTTAATATTTTTCTATAGCTTTGCCGCAGTGCTTGTACTATCAGCATTAAAAGTGATTACAGCAAAAAATCCTGTCCATGCAGCCTTGTTTTTAGTCTTGGCATTTTTTAATGCAGCTGGTATTTGGATGTTGTTAGAAGCCGAATTTTTATCTATTGCGCTCATCTTGGTCTATGTTGGTGCTGTGATGGTTTTATTCCTGTTTGTGGTGATGATGCTCGATTTAGATATTGCGCACTTGCGAAATCAATTTAAACAGTTCATACCTGTAGCCTCCTTAGTTGGCGCCGTAATTGTTGCTGAAATGACATTAGTTTTAGTGAGAGGCTTTATTGGTACCGTTAATCCATTACCAAAGACCACCCCAGAAGGCGAAAGTAATTCCATGAGTCTTGGCAAGATGATTTATGGGGACTATGTGTTTAATTTTGAAATTGCAGGAATTATTCTGCTTGTTGCAATTATTGCCGCCGTTGCCTTGACACTTCGTCGTCGTAAAGATCATAAGACACAAGATATTGCTTCACAGATTCGCACCAATCCTGCAGATCGAGTCAGGATTGTATCGATGGAGTCAGAAAATGAGAATCGTCAGACTGGAAAAAAATCATGATTACACTCGCTCATTATTTAGTCTTGGCTGCCATGTTATTTGCCATTGGCATCATTGGTATCTTTTTAAATCGTAAAAACATCATTGTGTTATTGATGTCTATTGAGTTGATGCTTCTTGCCGTCAATACTAATTTCATTGCATTCTCGCATTATTGGGGCGATATGCTAGGTCAAGTATTTGTCTTTTTTATTTTGACAGTTGCTGCGGCAGAAGCTGCTATAGGACTAGCTATCTTAGTGATTCTATTCCGAAGCAGTGATACCGTCAGTACAGAAGATCTTGGACAGTTAAAAGGTTAATAGGGCTATTCGATAGAAAACATCATGACGTCAACATTAAATCCCTCTCTATTAATACTTATTCCCATGGCGCCGTTGATTGGTGCGATATTAGCCGGTTTTTTGGGCACCAAATTCATGGGCAATCAACTTGGTAGAACAGCCTGCCACCGGATTACGATTCTTGGCGTTGCGATTGCTTGCGGTTTATCGATTTATGTATTGACCCAAGTGATGGCTGGAGCTCGTTTTAACGGCAATTTGTATGAGTGGATGCGTTTTGGTGATGAGCTGGTCCTTAATATTGGATTTTTAATCGATCCACTATCGGCGATGATGATGGTCGTCGTCACTTTTGTCTCACTCATGGTGCATATTTACACGATTGGTTACATGCATGAGGATGAGGGGTATAACCGTTTCTTCTCCTATATTTCATTATTCACATTTGCAATGTTGATGCTGGTGATGAGTAATAATTTCCTACAACTCTTCTTTGGATGGGAAGCAGTAGGATTAGTCTCCTATTTACTGATTGGTTTTTGGTATACCAAGCCAACAGCGATTTTTGCCAATATGAAAGCCTTTTTAGTCAATCGTGTCGGTGACTTTGGCTTCATACTGGGTATTGGATTGATCTTTGCAAATACTGGCACAATGGATTATCAAACGGCGTTTGGCCAAGCGCAAAATATTGCAGCCCAAACATTACCAGGCACGAGTTGGGAATTAATGACCGTTGCTTGTATTTGTTTATTCATCGGGGCTATGGGTAAATCTGCACAGTTCCCCTTGCATGTTTGGCTCCCTGATTCGATGGAAGGTCCAACACCTATTTCAGCGTTGATTCATGCTGCGACCATGGTTACGGCTGGTATTTTCATGGTGTCGCGGATGTCACCATTCTTTGAGTTATCTGACACCGCACTTTCATTCATCTTAATTATTGGTTCGATTACCGCCTTGTTCATGGGTTTTTTAGGTATCGTCCAAACGGATATCAAGCGAGTTGTGGCTTATTCAACATTGTCCCAGTTAGGATATATGACCGTTGCCTTAGGAGTTTCGGCTTATCCAGTCGCGATTTTTCACTTAATGACCCATGCGTTCTTCAAAGCACTCCTATTCCTTGGAGCGGGTAGTGTGATTATGGGAATGCATCATGATCAAGACATGCGTAATATGGGTGGCCTCAGAAAATATATGCCGATTACTTGGATTACCTCACTGATTGGAAGTCTAGCCCTCATTGGAACCCCATTCTTTTCAGGTTTTTACTCAAAGGACTCCATTATTGAAGCAGTTGCCGAGAGCCACATTTATGGCTCAGGTTTTGCTTATTTCGCCGTTATGGCAGGGGTCTTTGTAACCGCTTTTTACTCATTTAGAATGTACTTCTTAGTCTTCCATGGCAAAGAGCGCTTTGGGCATGCTCATGATGATCATAGCCATAGCGATGACCATCACCATCACGGGTTAGCTCCCGGGCAAAAGCCACATGAGTCTCCGTTAGTTGTTACCTTGCCACTGATTCTATTAGCAATACCTTCGGTCTTTATTGGTTACATTGCGATTGAGCCGATGTTATATGGTGGATTTTTTGACCAGTCAATTTTCATTGATGCCAAGGCTCATCCAGCAATGGAAGAGTTAGAAGGGGCCTTTCATGGAGCATTCAATATGGTGGTTCATTCTTTGACATCGCCTGTTTTATGGTTAGCCATAGCCGGGGTAGCAACCGCAGCGATTTTCTATCTAGTCAAGCCAGAGATTCCTGCAAAGATTGCTGAAATCTTTGCACCACTCAAAAAAGTGTTGGACAACAAATATTATTTAGACGATTTCAACCAAGCTGTATTTGGTCGTGGTGCACAGATCATCGGTAATGGATTTTGGAAGTTAGGTGATCAAGCTGCTATTGATGGATTTATTGTCAATGGGAGTGCGAAGGTCGTTGATTGGTTCTCCAAATTAGTTCGACATTTTCAATCTGGGTATTTATATCATTACGCCTTTGCCATGATTATTGGCGTAGTAGGTTTGATTGCTTGGATACTTTTCACCCATTTGGGTTCAATTCAATAAGCGGCCAGTTATGATTTTATCTTTAGCAATTTGGATGCCGATTGTATTCGGAGTATTGATTTTAGGAAGTGGTTCTGACACCAATAAGTCCTATGTCCGTTGGATGGCATTATTTGCAGCGACCTTAAGTTTTATCATTACGCTTCCGCTCATTACAGATTTTGATACGGCGAGTGCTGGTATGCAGTTTGTTGAAAACATTCCATGGGTTCAGCGTTATGACCTAAATTACTATTTGGGTGTTGACGGAATCTCTGTTTGGTTTGTTGTTCTCACCTCTTTCATTACAGTGATTGTTATTCTTGCCGGTTGGGAAGTCATTCAGGATCGTGTTGCGCAGTATATGGCAGCATTTTTAATTTTGTCAGGCTTAATGATTGGTGTATTTTCAGCCTTAGATGGTTTGCTGTTCTATGTGTTCTTTGAAGCTACACTGATTCCGATGTACATCATCATTGGTGTATGGGGTGGTAAGAAAAGAATCTATGCAGCATTTAAATTCTTTTTGTATACCTTGCTTGGGTCGCTTCTCACGTTGATTGCGATTTTGTATTTATATAACGCAACAGACTCTTTTAATATTCTTGAGTGGCATCAGGCACAACTTAATTTCACAGAACAGTTATTGATATTCTTTGCATTCTTAATGGCGTTTGCAGTGAAGGTCCCCATGTGGCCGGTACACACTTGGTTGCCAGATGCGCACGTTGAAGCTCCAACAGGCGGTTCGATTGTCTTAGCTGCGATTATGCTGAAGTTGGGAGCTTATGGCTTCTTAAGATTCTCATTACCTATTGCACCAGATGCCAGCATTTATTTGGGACCATTTATCATTGCTTTATCTTTGATTGCTGTTATTTACGTTGGTTTGGTAGCTCTTGTACAAAAAGATATGAAAAAATTGGTGGCATATTCCTCGATCGCTCATATGGGTTTTGTGACCTTAGGATTTTTCATTTTTAACCAGATGGGACTTGAAGGTGGGATTATTCAAATGATTTCACACGGATTTATTTCTGGCGCGATGTTTTTCTCCATTGGGGTTTTATATGACCGGATGCACACTCGTGAAATCGCGGATTACGGTGGTGTCGTAAACACAATGCCGCGCTTTGCAGTGTTTGCCGTTTTGTTTGCGATGGCTAATTGCGGTTTACCTGCAACTTCAGGATTTATTGGTGAGTTTATGGTCATACTTGGTGCGATTGATTATGATTTCACGATTGGAGTACTTGCTTCTACCGCGCTCATCCTTGGAGCTGCCTATTCATTATGGATGACTAAAAGAGTGTTTTTTGGCGCCGTGACTAATGATCATGTTGCTCAATTAACTGATATCAATGCAAGAGAGTATCTCATTCTTGGAATACTAGCGATATTAACCATTGGTATGGGCGTTTATCCAAAGCCTTTCACCGATATTATTCATCCAGCGGCGGTTGAGTTACTCAAGCATGTCGCGATGACAAAGATTTAAAGAACTGGAACTAGCATGCAAGCCATTGACTTATTAGAAATTTTGCCCGAGTTAATTTTATTACTCGTAATTTGTTTCATTTTATTAGTTACGCCATTCTTTAAAGAAAAAGAAGTAAATGATGACGATGTATTTTTCACTCCAAATGCAGCTAGTTTTGCTTATCAATTAACAATTCTGACATTACTTGTATTAGCAATCATGTTTGCGATGCGGGTGAGTGATGTACCTATGCGCATCATGAATGGTTTGTACATTGTTGATCCATTTTCAAACGTCTTAAAATCCGTGTCTGCGATTGCAGTGATGGTGACACTCATTTATTCAAAACAATATTTAATCGATCGTCAACTCTTTAGAATAGACTACATTGCACTTGTCTTATTGGCTTTGCTGGGACAGTTCGTAATGATTTCAGGCGCGAATATGTTGACCCTCTATCTGGGCCTCGAGTTACTCGCCTTATCGACGTATACATTAACTGCTATGCGCCCGAACTTTCCTAGAGGCATTGAAGCTGGCATGAAATACTTCATTTTAGGAGCCTTATCATCGGGGTTCTTGCTGTATGGGATGTCCATGATTTATGGTGCTACAGGCTCATTAGATTTAGACGATATTTTGCGTAACACCAGCAATGATGCTGTGATGCACTTAGTGCTTTCTTTTGGTATTGTGTTTTTGCTTGCAGGCCTTGCATTTAAATTAGGCGCAGCACCATTTCATATGTGGGTACCTGATGTCTATGATGGGGCGCCGACATCTGTCACCCTGTTAATAGGTGGAGCACCTAAAATCGCTGCCTTTGCAATTACCTTTAGATTATTAGTTGGTGGTTTACAAAATCTGGATGTGGATTGGCAACCGATTTTAATTTTCTTATCCGTTACGTCATTAATCGTTGGAAACTTAACGGCAATTGCTCAAACCAACATTAAACGGATGTTGGCTTATTCAACGATTTCTCATATGGGATTTATGCTGCTTGGATTCCTTTGTGTATATGATGAGCTTGCATACAGCGCTTCTTTCTTTTATGCCGTCACTTATGTTTTGTCCACACTCGGCACCTTTGGCCTGTTGATGATTTTGTCGAAAAAAGGTTTTGAATGTGAAACCATAGATGACTTAAAGGGTCTTAACCGCCGCAGTCCATTACTGGCCTTCATTATGTTGTTGCTCATGTTCTCCTTAGCGGGTATTCCACCAACAGTTGGATTTATTGCAAAATTATCTATCTTGGATTCTTTGGTTGATGCAGGATATCTTGGCTTAGCCATATTTGCCGTTATGGCATCTTTAGTCGGCGCGTTTTACTATTTGCGTGTTGTAAAAACAATGTATTTTGAAGAGCCAACGGATAATAGTGTAATTACTGGGCAGGGATTTGCAAAAGGAATATTGACTATTAACGGGATTTTTATCCTTTTAGCAGGCATCTTCCCTGCATTCCTTACAACACTTTGTTTACAGGCCATGAGAACATCTCTGCAGGGCTGATGGCAACGAGTTTCCCATTGATTCCCAATCTTGACGATTTGCCCGAGGGTGATGAGCATCTTCGTGAAGTGACTGTAGAGTCAAAGTCTGTTTATGAAGGTTACTACTTGAAATTGATTCAAGATCAGGTTCAGTTACCCAATCGTCAAACTGCAGGTAGAGAGTACCTCATCCATCCCGGAGCAGTTGCCATAGTACCGATATTGCCAGATGGCAGAGTCTTACTCGAGAGGCAGTATCGCTATCCCTTACATCAAGCTTTTATCGAAATACCTGCTGGAAAATTAGATCTAAGTGAGAACACACTCACTTGTGCAAAGCGGGAGTTGCAAGAAGAAACTGGTTTTATTGCGAAGGAGTGGTATTTTTTAGGAAAGATACACCCGATTATTTCGCACTCCACTGAATTTATTGATATTTATGTAGCTAAAGATTTAGAAATGACCCAAGCCAGCCTAGATGACGGTGAGTTTTTAGACATTTTTGGTGCTTCTTTAAAAGAAATCCACGAATGGATTAAAGAAGGAAAAATAACTGACGTTAAAACTATTATCAGCTTCTATTGGCTTCAAGAGTTTAATAGTCGTTAAATCAATCATATTCTATTATTTAAATAGAATATGAATTAGTGTCATAATTTAGAATAAATATTAATTTGAAATATGAAAAATATGAAAGTATATAACTTGGCTTGTCCTCTTAACCATCAATTTGAAGGATGGTTCACCTCTGAGGAAGATTTTTCATCACAAAAAGAGCGCTCAGTATTATGCTGTCCGATGTGTGATAGCGTTGAAATTGCCCGTATGCCATCTGCGCCATACATTGGCGGTAAAGGTCATAAACATAGCGGTTCCACATTTGATGCCTTTGAGAAGGCAGCACTCAATATGCCTTCAACAAGCGATGCGATGCATTTGAGTCCTGAGCAAAAAGTACTGTTTCAAGAAAAAATGCAGGCCATGATGTTGCAAGTCGTTCGTGAAATCATGGAAAAGACAGAAAACGTGGGCGAATGCTTTGCTGAAGAAGCGCGCAAAATTCATTACAAAGAATCTCCTGAGAGAAGTATTCGTGGGGTAACTACGATTGATGAAGCAGCTGAACTAATGGATGAGGGTATTGAGGTTTACTCGTTGCCGGTGCCACCATCGTTAAAAAATACACTGCAATAAGTTTTTTAAATATAAAAAAAGCCCTCAATTAAATTGAGGGCTTTTGTTTTGTAGAGAATTATTTAATCGTTGGCATAACGAATTCGCCACCTTTAGAAATACTCTCAGGCCAGCGTTGCATAATGCTCTTTTGTTTCGTATAAAAACGCACACCTTCACGACCGTAAGCATGCATATCACCGAATAATGAGTTTTTCCAACCACCAAAACCATGCCAAGCCATTGGAACAGGGATTGGAACATTGATGCCAACCATTCCGACTTGGATGCGTCTCGCAAATTCACGAGCAATATTGCCATCACTCGTGAAGCAAGCAACACCGTTCCCGAATTCATGAGCGTTAATTAAGTCGACAGCTTGACTAAAGTTTTCTAGACGTACACAAGAAAGAACTGGGCCAAAAATTTCTTCTTTATAGATTTTCATGTCAGTTGTGACATTGTCAAATAACGTACCACCCAACCAAAAACCATTTTCTAAGCCAGGCACAGTAAAGTTGCGACCATCAACTAATAATTTTGCACCTTCATCCACACCAGCTTGGATATAAGAGCTGATACGATTTTTAGCAATAGACGTCACAATTGGACCCATCTCTGCATCGAGTTCCATACCGTTTTTGATTTTTAATGATTTTGTTTTTTCAATCAAAGCGGGCATGACACGCTCTGCGGCAGAGCCAACAAGAACTGCAACCGAAATCGCCATACATCGCTCACCAGCCG
Organism: Polynucleobacter sp. SHI8; assembly: GCF_027944005.1. Taxonomy (NCBI): domain Bacteria; kingdom Pseudomonadati; phylum Pseudomonadota; class Betaproteobacteria; order Burkholderiales; family Burkholderiaceae; genus Polynucleobacter; species Polynucleobacter sp. SHI8. The sequence continues at coordinate 660,768 of NZ_AP027204.1, forward strand.
AACCGTAAGCAGCGCCAACAAGGGCGTCAACCGCCTTATCAATATCGGCATCAGGCATGATGACCATGTGATTTTTAGCGCCACCCAACGCTTGTACACGCTTACCAAAATGCGCGCTACGCTCATAAATATAATTAGCGATAGGAGTTGAGCCTACAAAGCTGAGAGCTTTGACATCAGGATTCTCAATTAATGCATCGACCGCTTCTTTGTCTCCTTGAACCACATTAAAAATACCATCTGGAAGACCAGCTTCTTTAAACAGATCTGCCAAAAATAAAGAGGCAGATGGATCTGTAGGGCTTGGCTTGAGAATAAATGTATTACCACTAGCAATCGCCATTGGGTACATCCACATAGGAACCATGACTGGGAAGTTGAACGGCGTAATACCAGCAACTACACCTAAAGGTTGGCGCATTGTCCAGTTATCAATATTCGTTGAGACCTGTTCCGTATATTCACCCTTGAGGAGTTCTGGAATGCCACATGCAAACTCAACAATTTCGATACCGCGAGTTACTTCACCTTGCGCATCTGTAAAAACCTTACCGTGTTCTGCAGTAATAATTGCCGCTAATTCGTTTTGATGTTTATTTAACAGTTCAAGATACTTAAACATGATGCGAGCACGGCGCAGCGGAGGAGTATCAGCCCATTTAGGAAAGGCTGCTTGAGCAGCTGCAACAGCTTGATTGACATCTGCTGTACTTGCCAACGCTACTCGGCGACTTTTTTGACCGCTCGCTGGATGATAGACATCTTGAAAGCGTCCAGATGTTCCAGAAAATCGTTGTCCGGCAACATAGTGAACTACATCATCAGAAGAAGTAAAGGCGGCAGTTGTCATACAAGTCTCCAAAGGAAATCAATTGAATAATTAGAATATTTTACATTCTTGAACCACTTAATGCTGATAAATAACAAAACTCTATAAAAGCATTTAAATAATTCGAGCGATAATAGAATTTTTGATCAATGATACGAAATGAGATGGATGCACCTGTGAATCGAGAGACATGGCTTCAAAACGCTGTACAGGCCTTAGAGCCTATTTTTTCAGCTGTTGGGTATGGTATTCCACCGCTCAAAGTTTCCTGTGGATTTGCTGCATCAAGCAGTCCTAGAACCACATTAGGCCAGTGCTGGCCTCGTCAAAGATCGACTGAAATGGTTAACGAGATTTTTATTTCCCCAAAAATTGATGATCCAGTTGAAGTATTAGACACTTTAGTCCATGAAATCTGCCATGCGGTTGATGATTGCCAATCTGGTCATGGAGCTGATTTTCAAGGAATTGCACAGGTTGTAGGGCTTGAGGGACCTGCACGGATGGCAATGGCTGGTCCTGCACTGAAGATTCGATTAATGACAATTAGTCAAAAATTAGGAGATTATCCTCATCGCGCCCTTAACTTTCCACCACCAAGGCCAAGTAATGCAACTAGAGCCAAAGCAAAATGTCCTGAATGTGGATATGAGGTGAGTCTTCTGAAGCGTTGGGCAGATTATGGAGCACCTATTTGTCCAAAGGATAAAATAAGGATGGAAGAATACGCAAAAGAAACTTTTGAACCAAGTATTGAGAATGTCGATGATCAACAAAAAGAAATTATTCATAGGGCGGTAAGTTAAAAATGACAAAAAAACATGAAATTGCAGTCATTGCAGGAGATGGTATTGGCGTAGAGGTTATGCCGGAGGGGTTACGAGCACTTGAAGCGGCCTGTAGAAAATTTGGTATTGATCTGCAATTGAATCATTATGACTTCGCAAGTTGTGATTACTATGTAAAACATGGCAAGATGATGCCTGATAATTGGTTTGATTTATTGGTTGGACAAGATGCGATTTTCTTTGGTGCAGTTGGCATGCCCAAGTTGGTTCCTGACCATATTTCTTTATGGGGAAGTCTGATTCAATTTCGTAAGCGCTTTGATCAGTATGTCAACTTGCGCCCAGTTAAACTGATTCCGGGAGTTCCAAGTCCATTAGCCAATCGCAAACCTGGCGATATCGACTTTTATGTTGTCCGTGAAAATACTGAAGGTGAGTATTCCAATGCGGGTGGTATTTTGTTTGAAGGAACTGATCGTGAGTTTGTGATTCAAGAAACAGTCATGACTAGAACAGGTGTTGATCGAATCTTAAAGTACGCTTTTGAATTAGCCAATAAGCGTGAAAAAAAGCATTTAACTTCTGCTACTAAATCAAATGGCATCTCCATTACGATGCCTTATTGGGATAAGCGAGTAGCCAATATGGCAACACACTATCCAGAAGTGAAAGTTGATCAATTTCATATTGATATTTTGACGGCTTTCTTTGTGCAAAGACCACAGCATTTTGATGTTGTCGTAGGTAGTAATTTATTTGGTGATATTTTGTCTGATCTTGGACCTGCTTGTACCGGCACGATTGGTATTGCTCCATCGGGCAATATCAATCCTGAAGGAATCTATCCTTCCTTATTTGAGCCCGTTCATGGTTCAGCCCCTGATATCGCTGGACGAGGAATTGCTAATCCAATTGGACAAATTTGGAGTGCAGCGATGATGCTTGAACATTTAGGTTATCCTGAAGCATCGAAAGCGATTGTGGATGCCTTTGAAAAAGTGCTAGCTGCGGGTCCAGCGCATGCACCATTTACGCCAGATATGGGCGGCACAGGTAATACGCAGGATTTTGGTAAGGTTATTGCCGACGCTATTTAACAATCATGCTTAAACACCTATCGATTCTGGATCAATCTGCTGCGGTAGAAGGTGTTTCTCATGCAGCAGTGATTCAGAATGCGGTTGATCTAGCTGTGCATGCAGAAGAGTTGGGATATCGACGTTTTTGGGTATCTGAACATCACAGTCATCCTAGTATTGTTGGAACTGCCCCAGAAATATTGATGGCCGCCATCTCGCAAAAAACAAATCGTATTCGACTAGGTAGTGCTGGAGTGATGTTGCCTCACTATAGTGCATTAAAAGTTGCTGAGCAGTTTCGGGTTTTAGAAAGCTTAGCGCCAGGACGAATTGACTTAGGTGTTGGACGAGCGCCCGGAAGTGATATGCGAACTGCTCAAATACTCAATCCGCAAGCACAATCTGCAGCGCATTTTCCGCAGCAAGTGCAAGAGTTAGATCTTTGGTTACGAAATGAGACTTTTCCGACAGGACATTTAGCTAAAGGCGTGCAGGCGTTTCCATTGGGGGATACATTTCCAGACTTATGGATTTTAGGGAGTTCTGACTATGGGGCACAACTTGCAGCATATTTAGGATTGCCCTATGTGTTTGCTCACTTTATTACCGATGGAGAAGGTGCAAAACAAGCGATCGATTTATATCATCATCAATTTAAGCCCTCGGACCGACTGCAAGAACCCCAGGTGATTGTTTGTTTATGGGCATTAGCGGCACAGGACGAACAAGAAGCTTTTTATCAGTTTAGAAGTAGGGCGCGTTGGAAAATCGACCGTCAAAAAGGAATTCTGGGAACGATGATGCATCCAGACAAAGCCGGGAATTGGCAAAATGCGCAAGATGAAGCTCAATTTAAAGCCATGTGTCAAAAAGGCTTCGTTGGATCAGCTGAAGTAGTTACTCAAAAGATGCATGATCTTTCACAGGATCTTGGAATTGAAGAAATTGCAGTGATTACTTGGGCTCATGATTTTGAGGTCAGGAAACAGTCCTACACCTTATTGGCGAAAAAACCGTCATAAAAGAAGGCTAAAATATCTTTTTATTTTAAAAAAATAGATAATGAGTCGAAAATCCGCCTTTGTCACCTCTTCTGTAATGCTGCTTGCGAGTTTACTTACTTTTTTACTCTGGCATTTAAATAAAAATCAACAAAAGGCTTTAGAGCAACCTGAGCAAGTAATTTCTGCAAAACAAAGTACCACTTCCGCAGATTCTTCTCCTCAACTTCAAATTCCCTCGAGTATTGATCGAACCGTTGATTTAATTACTGGAAATACGCTGGCACAAAATAAACCTGCCAACTTAAAACAAGAAGAGTGGCAAAAAATTAATGAGTTAATTCAGGGGAGTTGGTCAAACTATTCCACCAAAATGGGAAAACCCATGTTGAGTTGGTCTAGTAATGAAGTTCATAGTGATGCTAAAAAAGTGTTTTATCCATTTTCTGGACCAGATTTTACGACCTTGTATCAAATTTACCCACAAGCAGATCATTATGTAATGTCTGCTCAGCAAAGAGGAGAGCGCTTAGTAGATTTAAGTCAGCTCAGTCCAAGTGCGGCATCCCAAACAATGGAAGTTTTAAGTTCAGCTTGGAAAAGTTTTGGTAGTGATGGTTTTTTTGTTACAGAGTATTTATTCAAGTACATCTCGACGAATAAAGTAAAGATTGGGGCGACTACTTTAATCGCTTCATTTGCCCATCTGCATCAATTCTCCATCCAGAAAATTGTCCCCATATCGATTGATTCTGATGGTTCTGTCAAAGAGTTAACTGAAGATCAATCTTGGGATTCAGTTCGCTTTTATCTCGTGAAAGACAATAGACCAGTCATCTTAGATTACGTGAGAATGGATTTATCAAATGACGGCATGAAAGATAGCCCTGCTCATTTGGCATTTTTTCGTGAGTCTGCAAAATCACCCGTCCTGTTAAAAGCAGCATCTCATTTACCTCAGCACAAGGGATTTACGATGATTCGTGATGAGATGTTAAATAATGCACCGATGGTTGTTCAAGATGAAACTGGTTTGGATTATCAACCGCTCAATCAACAATTTAATACCGTTTTATACGGCAGCTTTGTGAAAGCGTACAAGGTATTTTCAACTTACAACACCGAGCTTGCAAAGGCATATAAGCTTCGCGACGACGAAAAAAAATTACCATTCAGAATTGGTTACTTTAAAGATGGCAACTACGCACTCATTGTTGCCACTCGAAAACTCTAACACTTCGTTAATTATCGATAAAACCGTCTCTCAAAGTGTCTATAGTGACGGTGATAACGCTCAAATCTTTGTTGATAATACAGATTAGGATTGTGTGATTGAATGACAGGAACCACTATGATTCTTGGAAGAGCAATAGGCTCAAAGGGTCGAAAACTAGGTCGTGTGGAAACACTCCAACCACGATCTTGTGCTTTAAAATCTGGCGAAGAGGGTTGATGAGAACTCCATTCTTCAGCAGATGCACCTCCTTGCACGATGAAACACAAGGTAATCATTACTTTTAATAGGTTTTTCATGACCAACTCCTCTGTGAGATTTCTTACTTAGTATAACGTCATAAACCAGAAAAAGTTTACAGTTTTTGTCTCACAAATTAATTTTAAACCTGGGGGCTATGCTTTCTAGGTTGAATTCAAGTAAAAGGTGTTTCAGTTGTTCGCTTGCTTGTTGCGATTTGCTGGAGGATTGAAGTTTCCTTGCGATGATTAATTCATTTTTCATCGAGTGTTCCCAGCCAACTAGTTCGGTTACCGTGACCTCATATCCACAGGACTCTAAATATAAACAGCGCATGACATTGGTTAGATGACTGCCAAATTCTCTAGTATGGATTGGAAATTTCCAAAGTGCTGAAAAGTAATTATTTTTCAATACCTGAGATTTTTTTTCTTTCAGTAACCCAGCTAGCTCTGCTTGGCAACAAGGCACTAAAACAATATGCGGAACATTTCGATAGAGTGCGAAATTGATGGCATCATCTGTAGCCGTATTACATGCATGCAGCGCCGTGACGATATCGATTTGTTGGGGAAGATCTTTTGAGACAAGAGCTTCTTGAGTATTTAAGTGATAGAAAAGCATCTGCTCAAAATGGATTCGCTGGGCTAATTCTTTGGAGTGTTGAACCAAATCCTCTCTGAGATCGATCCCTATGATTTGAAACGGATGGGGCAGATGCTTAGCAACTAGATCATAAAGTAAAAAACCCAAATAGGATTTGCCTGCTCCAAAATCAACAAGATTAAATGATTGTTTTTTCTGGGAGAGATCCGCAATGATTGGTTCGATAAACTGCACCAAATGAAAAACTTGCTTTAATTTTCTGCGACTATCTTGATTCATTTTGCCATCACGAGTCAAGATATGAAGCTCTTTTAACAATTCAATCGATTGATTGTCACGTACTTCATATTTGTCATTGTTTGTTTTGATGGGACTAGTTTTCATCTTGAATATTATCTAATTGAGTCATCGGACTCATGAGAATTTTTCTAGTATGAACTAATGCAACCAAGTCGGAGGATTTTTAGCCTTTTTGGCAATATCTTCCATTAATTGTTGATGCAACATTTCTTCCTCAGAAGAGGCTTTGAGAATAATTAAATCAGACGCCGAAGGTAACTGCAATTCCACGCTAGAGTGATTGGATGTTTCAACCCCTGAATCCATCATTAAATCATTTTGACCTCTCGTCATGCACAAGTAGACCTCGGTCAAGAGTTTTGCGTCGAGAAGGGCCCCGTGGAGAGTGCGATGATCATTTTTTACACCAAACCGGTTACATAAATCATCAAGACGATTCCTTTTACCAGGAAACATCCTTTGGGCGTCGGTCAGGGTATCAATCACACCGACAACGATGGAACTAAAAGAATCCAGACCTAGACGTTTAAACTCCATATCTAAGAAGCCCAAATCAAACGCGGCATTATGAATAATCACCTCAGCCCCTTTAGAAAAAGAGGCAATTTCAGAGACAACATCTGCAAAAACTGGTTTATCTTTTAAAAAGTCTTGACGAAGACCGTGGATTGCCGCAGCCGCTTCAGGCATATCTCTTTCAGGATTGATATAAAAATGTAAATTGTTACCAGTCATTCTGCGATTGATAAGCTCAATACAGCCTATTTCGACTAGGCGGTCACCGTTATTCGGGTGCAAACCTGTTGTTTCGGTATCTAAAATAATTTGACGCGTAATTTTCAATTGAATACCTTAAATTCCTTTGAGTGTTTCTTCCGAGATTTGCATTGGACCATTACCAGCATACTTATCCAAGTAAATATAAATGATTGGAGTGATGTACAAAGTAATCACTTGAGAGAATGCTAGTCCCCCAACAACGGCGATACCAAGAGGTTGTCTTAATTCTGCGCCGGCACCAAGACCAAGCGCAATTGGTAACGCCCCCATCATAGCAGCAAGAGTTGTCATCAGGATAGGTCTAAAGCGAACTAAGCAGGCCTCATGAATCGCTTCATGAGCGGGCAGGTTTCTAGATCTCTTTGCGTCTAGTGCGAAGTCAATCATCAGAATCGCATTCTTTTTCACGATACCAATTAATAATAGGATACCGATTGTTGCAATAATGGTGAGCTCCATACCAAACATTTGCAAAAAGACTAAAGCTCCAATAGCTGCGGAAGGTAGTCCAGCAAGAATGGTGAGTGGATGAATATAACTTTCATACAACACGCCAAGTAAAACATAAATCACACCTAATGCAGCAATCAATAAAATTGCTTGACCGCCCTGGTTGTCTTTAAATACAGCAGCATCACCACCATAGCTGGTCAGGATTGTATTTGGTAATTTGATATCCCGAGTAATGTTCTCTAATTTTTTAGTGGCATCGCCTAATGGAACATCAGGTGCTAAGTTAAAAGAGATAGTAACCGCTGGAATTTGTCCTTGATGGTTCACCGCGGTAGGACCGATAAATCGTTTGAATGTGGCAAGGCTTGACAATGGAATTAGTTTATCCGTTGTACGACCACGCATATAAATTGAATTAAGGTCTGATTCAAATTGTTTATCTTGCGGAGTGACTTCAAGAATGACTTGATAGGTATTCACCGGAGTATAGATAGTAGAAACTTGTTTTTCGCCATAGGCAGTATAAAGAGCTGTTCGAATATCTTGAATCGTGACTCCTGATGAAGCGGCTTTTTCACGGTTGATATCAACTTTTAAGCTAAGTCCTTTTAATTGTGAGTCGCTTGTAACATCTCTAAAGATCGGGTCCTTTTTCATCTGTGCTTGTACTTTTTCAGACCATTCGTTAATACCCTCTAAGCCAACACTTTGAAGAATATATTGAAATCTACTTTTACTCGATCTTCCACCTAGTTGTAGATTTTGAATGGGGCGCATGAAAACAACTAAACCAGGAATTTTTCTAAATTCTCTGCGTAGCTCTTCCTGCAACTTACTCATTTTCGGACGTTCACCTTTGGGCTTTAAATTAAGGAACATTCGACCTGAGTTGATACCTGTACTAGCACCGCCACCCAATACAGAAACAAAACTTTCCACATAAGGACTTTGATTAATCATATCTGCTGCACGGTCCTGAAGCGCTAGCATTGATTCAAAAGAAATATCCTCAGATGCCTCTGTTGTCACAATGATTTGGCCAATATCTTCCTCTGGAAAAAATCCTTTAGGAACATAAATAAACATAGCAATAGTGATCGCAAAAGTTGCAAAAGCAATACCTAAAACGATTTGTTTATGCTTGAGAGCTACAAGAAGAGTACTAGAGTAGCCATGGTAAATAGCATTGAACAAAATATCAAATTTTCTGGTAATCCAATATTCTTTGGGTTGGTTCGCGTGATTCGCCATGTTTGGTAAAAAGCGACTACATAACATCGGCACTACGGTTAAAGAAACGACTGCAGAAACGAGAATAGATAAACTCACAACAACGGCAAATTCTCTAAAGAGAAGACCTACAGGCCCTGGCATAAAGAAAATAGGAATAAAAACGGCTACGAGTGAAATAGAGATAGAGATAATCGTAAACCCAACTTCTTTACTACCTTTTAAGGCGGCTTGTAAAGGAGACATACCTTCTTCGAGATAGCGAATAATATTCTCTAAAACCACAATCGAATCATCAACCACAAGGCCAACCGCTAAAGTAATACCTAGTAAGGAGATGTTATCTAAGCTATACCCCATCCAATACATTAAGAAAAAAGCACCGATTAATGAAATAGGCAAACTCAGAGCAGGAATGACAGTAGCTGAGACGTGTTTTAAGAATAGGAAAATCACCAACACAACTAAGAAAATAGTCAGCATTAAAGTAAGGTTCACATCGTGAATCGCTTCTTTAATCGACTTTGAACGATCATTGAGTTGGTTAATTTGAATGGATGCAGGTAGTTGCGCCTGAAACTGCGGTAGCATTTCTTTAATGGCATCAACCACCTTCACAGTATTTGCATTGGGTTGTTTTTGAATAGCCAAGGTAATTGAGCGATCAGATTTATACCTACCCATTGTTCTTACGTTTTCAAATGACTCTGAAACTTCAGCCACATCACCCAAGCGAATCGGAAAACCATTCCGTTGGGCGATAATAAGATCTGAGTATTCAGAAGCTTTAATCATTTGACTATTGGCATAGATCGTTAATGATTGTCTTGGACCCTCTAGTAACCCTACTGGAGAATTCGAGTTGGCTTTGTTAATGGCAACACTAATGTCATCTAACGTAAGATTATTCAGGGCTAATTTTGCTGGCAGAGCTCGAACACGAACGGCGTATCTCTTTGCGCCAAAGATAATCACTTGCGCAACGCCATCAATCGTAGATAAATTTGGCGATAGTAAATTTTCCGCATAATCATTGATAGTTGAAAGACTCATCGAAGGCGAAGTCATGGTCAGATATAAAACGGGAGCATCTGCGGGATTGACCTTCCTATACGATGGTGGAATTGTCATTTCGATAGGCAGTCTTCTTTGGGCGCGTAACAAGGCTGCTTGCACATCTACGGCAGCTTTATCAATATCTTTTGAGTTATTAAATTCCAGGGTGACACTTGTACTACCTAGAAAGTTCGTAGAGCTAATAACGTTGATACCATCAATCGTGGAAAACTCTTTTTCTAGCGGTAAAGCTACGCTGGAAGCCATATTTTCCGGGCTAGCCCCTGGAAGTGAGGCAGATACTTGAATGACTGGTGAGTTAAAACTCGGCAATGCCGCAACCGGAATTTTCGTATAGGCAATCGTTCCAGCAACAATGACTGCTAGTGATAACAACACTGTCATTACTGGGCGTCTGATACATAATTCTGAAATTGTCATAGAGAATTCCTGGTTGGATTAGGCTCGAATACCTATTAAGATGCTTTCTTAGACTCTTCTTCGGTTGCTTTTCTTGCGGAACCTTCAACAACTTTTAGACCTGGCCGAATGTTTTGCTTACCTTCAACAACCACGCGATCACCTTCTTTAAGACCAGTTACAGCAACGTTACCATTGCCTTGACTGAGAATCTTAACTTTGTTGAGTACCGTTTTGTTATCTGCGTCTACTGTGTAAATAAGATCCCCTTGGGTATTGGAGACTAAAGACTGACTAGGGACAACGATGGCATCTTTGAGGAGTTTGGTTTGTAAATTGACATGCACAAATCTACCTGGAGCTAATGCGTAATCAGAATTATCTAAAGTTGCTTTAACGCGAACTGAGCCTACGGCAGGATCAATTTGATTATCAATCACATATACCTTGCCTTCTTTGAGAACACCTCCACCAATGTCGACATTGACAATTAAGCCAGTAGAAGAACGTTGAAGTTTGATGAGTTCAGCCATATACGCTTCAGGAATAGTGAATTGCACATTGATAGGATTTAACTGACTAATCGTCACCATCGAACTTTGCGTACTAGTTGCCGTGGCAAGCGAGGTGGTCGAAACGGCATTACTCGGAGAGACTAGCGACCCTGGAAATACATTAATTACACCTGCGCGCCCAGAAATTGGGGAGCGAATATAGTCATAACTCAGAGTGACTTGAGCTGAGTTGGCTGCAGCTCTAGCTGAGTTAGCATTTGCCATTGAAGTTTCAACACTGGCTTTAGAAATAAAATTTTGTTTCGCTAGTTCTAAAGATCGTTGATATTGACGCTCAGCATCTTCTGCCAATGCTTTAAACTTTTCGTAATTAGCTTTATCAGCTCTGTCATCAAGCGTAAACAGTAAATCACCTTTTTTGATGTCTTGACCATCTTTGATGTGGATTTGAGCAATGACATTCGCTACTTGAGGACGAATGTCCACGATATTGGTGGCAACAATATTTCCTGAAGTTTCGATAATGACAGGGAAATCTTGTTGGACAGCTTTGGTTGTTACAACGGTTTGGACTACCTCAGCTGGCTTTTTTTTAGGACTTAAAAATGAGGAATAGAGAAAATAGGCTAAAGCAGCAATTAATGCCAAGCCAATGAAGTAAATAATCGTTTTTTTTAGAGTAAAACGCCTAGTTGCTGATGTATTCATGAATCTCCAATAATTCGAATCTTATATTAATTATTAAAAGCCTTAAATTCAACAAGTAAAGGCGTTGAAATTCTCAAATTGTGATTTTCTCACAAGTTTTTTAGAAAAGTTTAAAAATATTAAACTTGTGTTTAAAGTGCTAAAAATTAAGTAATTCCAGCCTCGAAGGCACCTCGATTGGCAAGTTCGTCTGCGAGATCGTTTCCGGGGTCTCCGGAGTGTCCTTTAACCCAGTGCCATTCAATCTCGTGTCTATTTAAAAGTCCGTCAAGAACCTGCCATAAATCTACATTTTTGACTGGTGCTCGCGAGGCCGTTTTCCAGCCAGCTTTTTTCCAATTTTGTAGCCATTCGTTGACACCGCGATTGACATATTGCGAGTCTGTAAAAAGTTGAACATGGCAAGAAGACTTGAGGGCTTTTAAGGCTTCAATCACTGCTGTCATTTCCATACGGTTATTGGTCGTATTTTTTTCTCCACCATAAAGGTGTTTTTCATTATCACCTGAGCGTAAAACAACTCCCCAACCGCCGAGTCCCGGATTTCCTTTGCAGGCACCATCGGTATAAATAATGACTGAGTGTTTATTTTTGTTCATAGTTAGAGTTGGATCTTGCCACGGGCTTTAAGGCAGTAGGAAGGATTTTGCGATTGGGTTTAATCAGCCCCACCATTTTAGTTCCCGGAATTCTTTTGATGGCACTCAAAATAAATACCGAGCCCATAAAAGGCCACCATCGATCTCCCACTTTATCAAGAAGAGTTTGACCATGTAATCGTGAGCTATGTTTAATCGGAATGCCATAACAACCAAATCTGCCACGATCTATTGAGTAATTGAGCAAATTTAGCCAATCTTTAATCCTACGATGACTAATAAACTGTCCGTCTTTGGGCAGAAAGGGGCGGTCAATTAAATTGCCACTATATTGACGCAGACCCCACAAACTGTAGGGATTAAATCCTGAGATCACAATTCGGCCCTCTGGCCTTAATATACGATGAATTTCTCGAAGGGCTTCATGAGGACTTTCCATGAACTCCAAGACATGAGGCAAGGCAATCAAATCAAAGCTTTCATTCGCAAAAGGTAGGTCGTAAATAGATCCCTGACAAATAATAGGTATATTCGAGTCCAGTAGCTCATCATGAAAAGGCTGAGTTGGTAATAGCATTTGCCAACGGTGAGTAATACGGTTATTTGTGAGACAGGATAATTGGGGAAGTCCAATTTGCAATGCTTCAAAACCAAAAGAATCTTCCACGGATTTGCTAAATTGCTTACTCTCCCAATCAAGTACGTATTGACCTGGAGATGTACTTAACCACTGATCCCATTCATTTTGAGAGTATTTGGAATTTTCTGAAGTGCTTGGTATCATCGGTATGTGATTCAAATCAAAGTGATTAAGACATTTTCTTGAAAGATAAATTGGAAAATACTTCCCTGCAGTTTAAACAAATTCCCGCATTTAATGATAATTACTTATGGGTAATCATACAAAATCAACACGCTTGGGTAGTTGATCCAGGTGATGCTACTCCTATTATTAGTTTTTTTGAAAAAGAAAACATTGTTTTAAAAGGTATTCTTATTACCCACCACCATTTGGATCATATTGGCGGTGCAGAGCAATTATTGGCATGGAGCAAAAAACTCAATCAACCACCAGTGACTGCCATAGGGCCATTACATCCTGGGATTACATTTTTAGATCGAGTGATTGAGGATCAAGATGAGGTGGAACTGTTTCCTCAATTGAATGCTAGAGTGCTTGCAGTTCCGGGACATACACTTTCACATGTGGCCTATTATTTATCTCAGTCAACACTCAATCCAATACCACGGTTGTATTGTGGCGACACGCTTTTTGCAACAGGTTGCGGCCGGTTATTTGAAGGAAGTGCAAAAGATATGTACCAATCACTTAAAAAATTTGCTCAGTTACCTGATGTGACTTTAGTTTGTTGTGCCCATGAGTACACCTTGTCAAATATCAAGTTTGCTTTGTCCCTGGATGAGAAAAACCCTGATTTATTAGCTTGGTCAAAGCAGGCAGCAGAATTGCGTCAGCATCATTTACCTACAGTCCCAACCACAATTGGTTTAGAGAAAAAAGTAAACCCCTTTATGAGATGTGATTTACCTAGTATGATGGAAATAGCTCAACGAGCGTCACAAGGAAGGGTGAGTGCCCCTTCTGAAGTACTTGCTGTGATTAGAAAAATGAAAGATAGCTTTTAAATGACGCGAATTATTTTTATTGCGATGTTTTGCACCCTCTTAGTAACTGGCTGTGCAACCAATAACACAGAGAGTAACACTTGGACCAATGAGCCGATTAAAAAATCTCAGGAAATTGTAAAACCAAAGAAGGAGGTTAAGGTTTACGATGATTTATGGGAGAGGATTCGTCTAGGGTTTGATGTTCAAGACCCTAATTTAGAAATTATTGACCGTCATGTGCGCCAGTTGAAGTCTAATCCAGCATACGTTGACCGCTTATTAGAAAGATCGTCTTCCTACCTTTTTTATATTATTGAAGAAGTTGAAGCCAGAGATATGCCAAGTGAGTTAGCTTTATTGCCCTTTGTGGAGAGTGCTTTCAATCCTAAAGCAGTTTCTCCGGTTAAGGCTGCAGGCATGTGGCAATTTATGCCAGCGACTGGAAAATATTTTAAGTTAGATCAAAATATTTTTCGTGATGAACGTGGCGATATAGTTAAATCAACAAGAGCTGCGCTGGATTATCTCCAAAAGCTTTACGATATGTTTGGTGATTGGCATTTGGCCTTGGCGGCTTATAACTGGGGTGAAGGTTCAGTAGGCAGAGCAGTTGCAAAGAATAAGTCAGCTAATTTAGAAACAGATTACTTTAGCTTGTCGATGCCTAATGAAACCAGAAATTATGTACCCAAGCTATTAGCTTATAAAAGAATTATTGATGAACCTGCCAAATATGGCTTTAAGTTACCTAAAGTTGCCAATCATCCCTATTTTGTTTCTATCCCAGTGACTCAAGATATTGACGTTGATAAGGTAATTCAACTATCAGAAATAACCCGAGAACAGTTTTTAGCGCTTAATCCTTCGTATTATGGACCAGTCATTTTATCGGGGTTTAATCAAGAGATTTTGCTGCCATATGGTAAGGCGGAGTTATTTAAGAAAAATTTAAGTTCTAACAAAACCCCACTAACTAGTTGGACTGTGGTGAAGATAGATCGAACCGATACTGTTGATTCTTTAGCAAGTCGCTTAAATACCGATGCGGATCAAATTCGGGATGTAAATAAAATTCCGAAGGGAATGAAAATTCGTTCTGGATCAACCATAATTATTCCTAGAAATGGGACTCATCAGGGTAATGTGCCGGTTGAGTTAGCGCAAAATCCAAGCTTAAGTTTAGAGCGTGAATTTGTACCTGTACCTATCGTGATGAGATGTAAAGGAAAGAAATGTGTTGCTGTTCCTAGTAATCTTGCCAACTATAACTCTAAAGATAGTGCAAAGGTCATGAGCGCATCCAATCAACCGAAGGCATCTTCTTCCAAAGACGTTAGTAGCAAATCATCGAGTAAATCTTCAAAATCATCCCCTCCAAACAGTGAGGTGGGTAGTAAGTCAACAAGTAAATCATCGACCACAAAAAAATCTAATAGTAAATAAACTAGGGGTTGTTCAATGGGAAATTACCTTCAAACACATCAACAGTCTATCCAACAGCCTGAAATTTTTTGGGGCGAACAAGCCAAGAGAATCTATTGGGAAAAGCCGTTTTTGCAGGTTCTAGATTATTCTGCGCCACCTTTTGCGAAGTGGTTTGTTGATGGAAAAACCAGTATTTGCTACAACGCATTAGATCGACATTTAAAAGACCGAGCTGATCAAACTGCATTAATTGCCGTATCGGTAGAAACCAATACCGAACAAACATATAGTTATCAAGAACTTTATTTAGAAGTGAATCGCATGGCTGCCATTCTGAAATCCTATGGAGTAGGTAAGGGCGACCGAGTTTTGATTTATATGCCCATGGTGGCGCAAGCTTGTTTTGCCATGTTGGCAGTATTGCGCTTAGGCGCTATCCATTCAGTTGTATTTGGAGGATTTGCTGCGCATAGTTTAGCTGCCAGAATTGAAGATGCAGAGCCTAAATTCATTATTACAGCTGAGGCAGGAATGAGAGCTGGAAAGGTTGTGCCGTATAAGCCGTTATTAGATGAAGCTATAAAGATTTCTGCTTACAAACCTGAGCATGTTTTGATTGTTTCAAGAGGCCTTTGTGATTTCGCATTAGTGGCAGGTCGAGATGTAGATTATGCAGTTGAAAGACAAAAACATATGGATGATTTGGTGCCATGTGAGTGGTTAAATGCTACCGATCCCTCTTATATTCTGTATACCTCAGGAACCACAGGAAAACCTAAAGGAGTTCAAAGAGATACAGGCGGATATGCTGTCGCACTTGCCACTAGTATGGAATACATTTTTTGTGCAAAGCCAGGTCAAACGATGTTTTGTACTTCAGATATTGGCTGGGTTGTTGGCCATGGGTACATTATTTACGGCTCCCTGATTCATGGTATGGCAACGATCATGTTTGAAGGTACGCCACTCAAGCCAGATCCAGGCATATGGTGGAGTTTGGTTGAGAAGTATCGCGTATCAACTATGTTTTCTTCACCTACGGCGATTCGGGTATTAAAAAAACAAGATCCTCAATTTATCAATAATTACGACTTGTCTTCATTAGAGTCATTCTTTTTGGCGGGTGAGCCACTCGATGAACCAACCGCTCAGTGGATTTCTGGCGCCATACAAAAACCAATTATTGATAATTACTGGCAAACAGAAACTGGTTGGCCCATTTTGTCATTGCAGCGGGGCATTGAGGACATGCCAAATAAATTCGGCTCTCCTGGAGTGCCAGTTTTTGGTTACAACATGAAGTTGTTAGATGACGTAACTGGCGAAGAGTTACCCGCAAATGCCAAAGGGCTATTAGCGATTGAGGGACCCTTACCCCCCGGATGTATGCAAACAGTATGGGGTGATGATCAGCGATTCGTTAGTACTTACTGGCAAAGTTTTGCGGGAAGACTTGTATATTCCACCTTTGATTGGGGAATTAAAGATGAGGATGGCTATTTCTTTATTTTGGGTAGAACCGACGATGTCATTAATACCGCTGGCCATCGTTTAGGGACTCGAGAAATAGAGGAGAGTATTTCTAGTCACCCCAATATTGCTGAGGTAGCCGTTGTTGGTGTCGCCGATGAGCTGAAGGGGCAAGTAGCCATTGCATTTGCAATACCTAAAAGCCATTCATATGAAGATACTTTTGAAAAAGAATTAATGAATGTAGTTGATCAACAGTTAGGCCCTGTAGCAAGACCGGCAAGAATCTACATCGTCGACGCTTTACCAAAAACTAGGTCAGGAAAAATTGTTCGAAGGGCATTACAGGCGATTGCTGAGCATCGGGATACTGGAGATATTAGTACGATGGAAGATAAAAATGTATTGAATCAAATTAAAGAAGTGATTTTTAAGGCTTAAAAAACTGGATCACCAATAATTTTGAGGAAATATTATTTTGCTTGTTATAATAGATATGTTTCGTAACTTCCTACATATCCCTAGCGCTTAGATCAATTTCCTCCCGTTAAACTCACCTCCGGGACAAGTCTTTGGGTGAAGTAGATCTTGGGGCAGCAGGGTAATGGAGAATGATTTGCTGCCACTATCAAAAAATAAACTAACTACATTAACTTCACAACTACCGCCAGCCGTGCTTCTTTTGGCTGATGGAACTCAATTTATTGGAAAATCAATTGGTATTCAGGGTGTCAGTTCAGGAGAGGTCGTATTTAATACCTCCATGACTGGTTATCAAGAAATTTTTACTGACCCTAGTTACACCCAACAAATGATTACCTTGACATATCCACATATTGGTAATGTGGGTATTAATGATCAGGATAGCGAATCCAATAAAATATATGCATCAGGCGTTATTATTCGGAACTTATCCCCAATTGCGTCAAACTTTAGAAGTCAAAGGTCTCTTCAAGATTTTCTGACAGAGCAGCAGATTGTTGGAATTTCCGAGATTGATACTAGGCATTTGACTACGCATTTGCGTGAGCATGGGGCACAAAGTGGTGCCATTGCTACAGGTAAATTGGGGCAATCTTTAGAGTCGCTGATTGAGTTGGCCAAAGAAAAATTAAGTTCTTTCCCTGGAATGACTGGCTTGGATTTGGCAAAAGTAGTTTCCACTACTTCCCCTTATGAGTGGTTAGAAGGGGAGTGGCATCTATCAGGATCAGATGAAAAAACCGGATTTAATCAAGTCATACCGAATAAGCATGTAGTGGCCTATGATTTTGGCGTTAAGAAAAATATTTTAAGAATGCTTGCTCAAAGAGGGGCTCGCGTGACAGTAGTGCCAGCTCAAACCTCCGCTGCAGAAGTTTTGGCAATGAATCCTGATGGAGTTTTCTTATCAAATGGCCCTGGTGATCCGCAGCCTTGTGATTATGCAATTGCGGCTACCAAAGTATTTTTAGATAAAAAAATCCCACTTTTCGGGATCTGTTTAGGTCATCAAATTATGGGACTTGCCGCTGGCGCAAGTACCTTAAAAATGAAGTTTGGACATCATGGCGCAAATCACCCTGTGAAAGACTTAAAAACGGGCAAAGTTGTCATTACTTCTCAAAATCATGGATTTGCAGTAGATGCTACAACTTTGCCAAATAATGTTGAGCCTACACATGTATCCTTGTTTGACGGATCTCTTCAAGGTATGGCTTGGCTAGATCGTCCAGCTTTTTGTTTCCAAGGACATCCTGAAGCTTCTCCAGGCCCACAAGATGTCGGATATTTATTTGATCGCTTTATTGAGTTGATGTGAGAGTTTAGATGCCAAAGCGTAGCGACATAGAAAGTATTTTAATTATAGGAGCTGGCCCCATTGTGATTGGCCAGGCTTGTGAGTTTGATTACTCTGGTGCTCAGGCTTGTAAAGCCCTGAGAGATGAGGGATATAAAGTTATTTTAGTCAATAGTAACCCTGCGACGATCATGACAGATCCTGAAATGGCAGATGTTACTTATATTGAACCAATTACTTGGGAAGTTCTTGAAAGAATCATTGAAAAAGAACAGCCTGATGCTATTTTGCCGACTATGGGTGGTCAAACTGCTCTGAATTGTGCGCTTGATTTGTTTCGTAATGGCATATTAGAAAAATACAACTGTGAGTTAATTGGCGCATCCCCACAAGCAATTGATAAAGCTGAAGATCGTCAAAAGTTTAAAGAGGCAATGACAAAGATTGGCTTAGGCTCTGCCAAGTCAGATGTCGCTCACTCATGGGAAGCTGCCCAACAGGTTCAACAAAATATTGCTAAATTAATTGGTGGTAATGGCTACCCCGTCATTATTCGACCATCTTTTACTATGGGTGGATCCGGGGGTGGTATTGCGTATAACCGTCAAGAGTTTGAAGAAATTTGTAAACGTGGATTAGATTTATCTCCAACTCGCGAGCTATTGATCGAAGAGTCATTGCTTGGTTGGAAAGAATATGAAATGGAAGTTGTTCGAGACAAAAACGACAACTGTATTATTGTTTGTTCAATTGAAAACTTTGATCCTATGGGAGTTCATACAGGGGACTCTATTACGGTCGCCCCTGCGCAAACATTGACCGATCGTGAATATCAAATCATGAGAAACGCCTCGATTGCTGTTTTACGTGAAATTGGTGTTGATACAGGTGGATCGAATGTTCAATTTGCGATTAATCCTCAAGATGGGCGGATGATTGTGATTGAAATGAATCCACGAGTTTCCAGGTCATCCGCTTTGGCTTCAAAAGCCACAGGTTTTCCGATTGCAAAAATTGCCGCCAAATTAGCTGTTGGATTTACTTTGGATGAGTTGCAAAATGAAATTACAGGTGGAGCGACGCCAGCATCTTTTGAACCATCAATAGATTATGTTGTGACAAAAGTCCCGCGATTCGCATTTGAAAAATTTCCAGAAGCTGATCAGCATTTAACCACTCAAATGAAATCTGTTGGAGAGGTCATGGCGATTGGTAGAACTTTTCAAGAGTCATTACAAAAAGCTTTAAGAGGTTTAGAAGTTGGAGTGGATGGTTTAGATGAGAAAACAACGGATGTTGATGAAATTATTTTAGAAATTAAATCACCTGGACCTGAGCGTATTTGGTATGTAGGAGATGCTTTCAGATCAGGGATGAGTTTAGAGGAAGTCCATGAACATACTGCAATCGATACATGGTTTTTGATTCAAATTCAAGAAATTATTGAAATTGAACAACTCCTTGCCACTCGTCAGCTTGAAACCTTATCCCCAGAAGAGCTGCGCTATGTTAAACAAAAGGGTTTTTCTGACCGTCGTTTAGCCAAGTTAATGAAGTCTGATCAGAGTTTAGTTAGAATTCGTCGTCACGAATTTGATATCCGGCCCGTTTATAAGCGAGTGGATACGTGTGCTGCCGAGTTTTCGACTAATACAGCTTACATGTATTCCACCTATGAAAATGCAGATGGAGTGTGTGAAGCCAAGCCTTCAGCTAGACAAAAAATCATGGTTTTAGGTGGTGGCCCTAATCGTATTGGACAGGGTATTGAATTTGACTATTGTTGTGTCCACGCTGCTTTAGCGATGCGTGAAGACGGTTATGAAACGATTATGGTCAACTGTAATCCTGAAACAGTATCTACAGACTACGATACCTCTGATCGTCTTTATTTTGAGTCTTTAACCTTAGAAGATGTTTTAGAAATCGTTGCTCTAGAAAAACCACTAGGAGTGATTGTGCAATACGGAGGTCAAACGCCCCTCAAATTAGCACTTGATCTTGAAGCAAATGGCGTACCTATTATTGGTACATCTCCAGATATGATCGATGCTGCTGAAGATAGAGAACGTTTCCAAAAACTGTTGCATGAACTCAATTTAAGACAACCACCAAATAGAACAGCAAGAACAGAACAAGAGGCCTTGAGTTTAGCTTTAGAAATTGGTTATCCACTCGTAGTTCGCCCATCATATGTATTGGGTGGTCGTGCAATGGAAATCGTCAACGATGGGACAGATCTTGAGCGCTATATGCGTGAAGCTGTCAAAGTCTCCCATGACTCACCGGTACTCTTGGATCGTTTTTTAGACGATGCAATTGAATGTGATGTAGATTGTATAAGTGATGGTGAGCGTGTCTTTATTGGTGGCGTGATGGAGCATGTGGAGCAAGCCGGAGTTCACTCTGGGGATTCAGCCTGTTCGCTTCCTCCGTATACCTTGTCTCAAGCAACCATTGAAGAGTTAAGACGTCAGACCCAAGCCATGGCAAAGGGTCTGCATGTAGTTGGTTTAATGAATGTTCAGTTTGCTATTCAACAAATTAATGGTGAGGACATTGTTTACGTCCTTGAAGTTAATCCGCGTGCATCAAGAACCGTCCCATTTGTTTCCAAAGCAACCGGTCTACAGTTAGCTAAGATTGCTGCGAGATGTATGGCTGGAAGATCTTTAGATGAGCAAGGCATTGGAGACGAAGTTAAGCCAAGTTATTTCTCTGTCAAAGAGGCAGTTTTTCCATTTAACAAATTCCCTGGTGTTGACCCGATTTTAGGGCCGGAAATGCGCTCTACTGGAGAGGTGATGGGAGTTGGTAGGACATTTGGTGAGGCGCTATTTAAATCCCAGTTAGCTGCTAGTACATTACTTCCAAGTAGCGGTACCGTTTTATTATCTGTAAAAAATAGTGACAAACCTCGGGCTGTTGAAGTCGCGAAAATGTTGCATGCGATGGGCTACCCCCTTGTGGCTACTCGCGGAACAGCTAAGGCGATTGAAGCGGCAGGTATTCCTGTGCGATCAGTCAATAAGGTAAAAGAGGGTCGCCCGGATATTGTTGATCTCATTAAAAATGGTGAAATCACTCTGGTCTTTACAACAGTGGATGAAAACAGGGGTGAGATTGCAGATTCTCGCTCTATACGAACTACGTCGCAATCGAATAAAGTTACCTATTACACTACCATTAGTGCTGCATTAGCAGCCGTTGAGGGTCTTCGTGCCATCAACGAACTAGAGGTTTATGATTTGCAAAGTTTGCATCAATCCTTACAATAATTATATTTTATAAAGTTGATTTTATGAGTACGATTCCAATTACTAGAAATGGCTCCGAACGCCTAAAAGAAGAGTTACAGCGTTTGAAGTCTGTAGAAAGACCGGCTGTTATTAACGCCATTTCTGAAGCCCGAGCGCAAGGTGATTTATCCGAAAATGCTGAATATGATGCTGCTAAAGAAAAGCAAGCATTTATTGAAGGTAGGATTAAAGAGGTTGAAAGTAAATTAGCTGCTGCGCAAATTATTGACCCATCGTTGATTGATGCTGACGGTAAAGTTGTGTTTGGCGCTACGGTTGAATTAGAAAACTTAGAAGACGCATCAAAAATGACTTATCAAATTGTTGGCGATGATGAGGCAGATTTGGAAGCCAATAAAATTTCAATTAGTTCCCCAATTGCTAGAGCCTTAATTCGTAAAGAGGCGGGAGATGTTGTTACAGTAACCACGCCAGGTGGAGTGAGAGAAGTGGAAATTATTTCGGTGCAATATATTTAAAAGCATGCAAAAAGGTTCTAACTCCTTTTTAGCACAACGTATTTTTTTAATCATTTCAGGGCTCTTATTCGGGGGCCTTGCGACCGTAGGTTTTCTAGTCACACCAAGTCTATTTTTTGTGCTGGCGGATAAGCAAGTGGCTGGGATGATTGCTGGTGAAATCTTTAAAAATACAAGTCTGTTTAGTTTGTTAATTAGTGTTTTTTTATTGATTTACTCGAACCTTTTAGTGAAAAGAGGCCTTCATCAATTCAAATGGAGTCGTTGGTTATTGTTGATTAGTATTGTATTAACCCTTATTGGTACGTTTGTCGTGCAGCCGATGATGAATGACTTAAGAGAGCTTGCCTTAAGTGAAGGTGCGCCAGTTATGCAATCTCCACAAGCTAAAGAATTTAAAACACTCCATCAACTTTCCAGTGTTTTATTTACATTAGAAGTGATGGTATGTGCAGGCGTATTTTGGTTAGCTTCACGATTACAATTGAACCAGGAGTAGACTAAGAAAGTTGTTTTTTCTTGACGCTCTTTTGTCTAGGTTTAACGCGCTTAATTTGACCACCTGCTGCAACGCGTTCATTACCTAAAACTTTGGTTGCAATTGCTTTAGGTCTTTTTTGAGGATTGCGCGTAAACTTTTTTACCATCACAGTTCTAGGGCTACCAAAGCCATCTTCATTTCGAGTGGATTTTCGGGTAGATTGAGATGCATTCGAAGTCAGATTAGGGCGATAGATCACCAAAAGTTTACCGATATGTTGTACCTTAGCGGCATGTAGCTTATTGCAGATCGTTTCATAGATTTCTAGCCTAAGCTCCCTGTCGTCACCGAGAACTCTAATTTTAATAAGTTCGTGGGAGCCAAGTGCTAATTCAGCTTCTTTTAAAACGC
Source organism: Polynucleobacter sp. SHI8 (assembly GCF_027944005.1). NCBI lineage: Bacteria > Pseudomonadati > Pseudomonadota > Betaproteobacteria > Burkholderiales > Burkholderiaceae > Polynucleobacter > Polynucleobacter sp. SHI8. Next base: position 683,580 of record NZ_AP027204.1, read on the forward strand.
CTGGTGTTAAACCATCAGCGCCGATCATCACAGTCGGTGAAATACTATGTGCTTTTGAGCGTAAATCTGCTCTTGTAGTTGAATCAAGTTCTAAAATAGTCATACTTGTATTATCGCTGACTTAACCCTTAACAGAAAGAGTTTTTTAAACCTATCGTGGCTAAAAATAAATTTAACAAAGATTGGCTGCAAGATCATCTCAATGATCCCTATGTAAAGATGGCTCAAAGAGAGGGCTATCGGGCTCGTGCGGCTTATAAATTAAAAGAGATTGATGATCAAGATCACTTAATTAAAGCGGGTATGATCATTGTTGACTTAGGAAGTGCGCCTGGTAGTTGGAGTCAATATGCAAGAAACCGTTTAGTGGAATTAGGTAAAAATAATTCTAAAGTTGACCCTGGTAAACCTGACGGCAAAATAGTTGCCATTGATTTATTGCCGATGGAGGAAATTGCTGATGTTACTTTTTTGCTGGGAGACTTCAGAGAAGACGAGGTTATACATGAATTAGAGAAAGTTATATTCCCAGAAGGTGAGATTGGCTTGCAAAAAGTTGATTTAGTTTTATCTGATATGGCACCAAACCTATCGGGAGTTGCCGTTGCAGATGCTGCGCGGATGGGGCATTTAGCGGAACTTGCATTAGAGTTCTCGAAAATGCACTTAAAAGAGGATGGTGCATTATTGATTAAATGTTTTCATGGCAGTGGTTATAGTCAAATTGTGGAATCATTCAAGAAAGTATTCAAAGTTGTGGCTCCTAGAAAGCCTCTTGCTTCCAGAAATCGATCGGCAGAAACCTTTCTGCTAGGGAGGTTTTTAAAATCTTCCTGAAGGTGTTTTATCTAAGCTATTGTATTTATTGACAAATGGTTTAAAAGAGTGAACAATGAAAGATATTTATTTTTACTTAAGCACTTGAAAGTAAGGGGTAGTAGAATTATTTACTCTACATGTACCGAACATTTCGGATTTTGGAGATATTTTGAATAATCAAACGATGCAAAAAGTCGGCATTTGGCTGATCGTAGCACTAGTTGTTTTTACCTTTTTTAAGCAATTTGACAAGACTCCTTCACAAAATCAGGTTACTTATTCACAGTTTATGGATGATGCCAAGGCTGGTAAGGTCAGACGCGTAGATGTCCAAGGAAGAACATTACAGGTTACTGCGGTAGACGGTAATCGTTACAACATTATTTCACCCGGAGATATCTGGATGGTAGGTGATTTGATGAAGTACGGTGTACAGGTCACAGGTAAAGCAGAAGATGAGCCGAATGTTTTCGTATCCGCACTTTATTACCTTGGACCGACTATATTAATTATTGGTTTTTGGTTCTTTATGATGCGCCAAATGCAAGGCGGCGGAAAAGGCGGCGCTTTTTCTTTTGGTAAATCTAAAGCAAGATTAATCGATGAAAATAGTAATTCAGTTAATTTTGGTGATGTTGCAGGGTGTGACGAAGCAAAATCTGAAGTTGCAGAATTGGTGGACTTTCTGAAAGATCCTACTAAGTTTCAAAAATTAGGTGGTCGAATTCCGCGCGGAGTTCTGTTGGTTGGTCCTCCCGGGACTGGTAAGACATTATTGGCCAGAGCAATTGCTGGAGAAGCTAAAGTTCCTTTCTTTGCAATTTCCGGGTCTGATTTTGTGGAAATGTTTGTCGGGGTGGGCGCTGCGCGTGTCCGTGACATGTTTGAAAACGCAAAAAAACAAGCCCCATGCATCATTTTTATTGATGAGATTGATGCAGTAGGACGTCATCGTGGAGCTGGAACTGGCGGTGGTAATGACGAAAGAGAACAGACATTAAACCAAATGCTGGTTGAAATGGATGGCTTTGAGGCAAATAGCGGCGTGATTGTTATTGCTGCGACGAATCGCTCAGATGTTCTTGATAAAGCACTTCTAAGGCCAGGTCGTTTTGACCGTCAAGTATTTGTTGGATTGCCTGATATTCGTGGTCGTGAACAGATCATTAAAGTGCATATGCGTAAAGTACCGATTCATGCAGATGTTGATGCAGCGGTACTTGCTCGAGGTACACCAGGGTTTTCTGGAGCGGATTTAGCTAACTTAGTTAATGAAGCTGCACTTTTTGCTGCCAGACGAAATAAGCGCGCGGTCGATATGAGTGACTTTGAGGATGCTAAAGATAAAATTTACATGGGTCCTGAAAGAAAATCTGCAGTCATGCGTGAAGATGAAAGACGTAATACGGCTTATCATGAATCAGGGCATGCTGTAGTAGCTAAGTTATTACCCAAAGCGGATCCGGTTCATAAAGTAACCATCATGCCACGCGGTATGGCTTTGGGCGTTACATGGCAACTTCCAGAGTTTGATCGTGTCAATTTATATAAAGACCGCATGTTAGAAGATCTCGCAATCCTTTTTGGCGGACGTGCTGCAGAAGAGGTTTTCTTGAACTCGATGAGTACAGGGGCTTCTAACGACTTTGAACGTGCAACTAAAATGGCGCGTGACATGGTGACTAGATATGGTATGAGTGAGTCATTGGGGACAATGGTTTACGTTGATACAGAATCAGAGAGTATTTTTGGACGCATGAATTCCAAAACAGTTTCTGAAGCAACTCAACAAAAAGTAGATGCTGAAATTCGTTCTTTAGTTGATACTCAATATGCGTTAGCCAAACACTTACTTGAAACAAATCGAGACAAAGTAGAAGCGATGGTTGTTGCCTTGTTAGAGTGGGAAACCATTGATGCAGATCAAGTCAATGACATCATGGCGGGTAATCCTCCTCGTCCGCCAAAAGTTGCGGATCCAGTAAATACGTCAGGTGGTGACAGTAATTCTCCAACACCTAGCCAAGGTGGTGCACCTGCAACTGTTGTTTGATGATGGATTTACCTTTAATAAAGCCCACGGCATGGCGCTGTGGGCGTTTTTATTTTGATTGGCTTGTAACACCATCACCGGTTGTCATGGGAATATTGAACGTTACCCCTGACTCATTCTCAGATGGTGGTAAGTATTTTGACTATACTCGAGCCATCGATCATGCTTATCAGATGATTGAAGATGGCGCAAAAATAATTGACTTAGGTGGTGAGTCAACCAAGCCTGGAGCAATTCCAGTAAGTGCTCAAGAAGAGCAGGACAGAATTTTTCCTGTGTTAGAACAACTTCAGTCTGCTGGTGTGGCTTTATCACTTGACTCCTATAAATCTCAAACCATGCAATATGCTCTAGAAATTGGTGTTGATATTTTGAATGACATTCGTGGATTTGAGGATGAAGCCAATCTTGCCGTTGCTAGAGCCTCAAAGGAAGTTGGACTTTGCGTTATGCATATGCAAAATAATCCACAAACCATGCAGGAGCAGCCCTATTACGAAAATGTGATTCAAGAAGTAGGACAGTTTTTAAATAATAAGGTTCTGCAATTATCAAGCTTAGGAATCCATCCTGAACGAGTTGCGATTGATCCAGGCTTTGGCTTTGGGAAAACCACGCAACATAATCTGACTCTGTTGCATCGTTTGGCTGAACTCCCCTTGAGTGGAACTACATTGCTGGTGGGGTTATCAAGAAAAAAAACTTTAAGAAAAATATTGGGAGATCGAGTGACTGATCTCACAACAGCGAGTGTGGCGGCCGCTTTATTAGCTGTAGAAAGAGGCGCTCAAGTTCTCCGTGTGCATGATGTAAAACCCACCGTGGAAGCAATACAGGTATGGTCTGCGATGCATGAAGAGCAGTTAACTTGATTCATACTAAAATCAAACAATGAACAGAAAATATTTTGGTACAGATGGTATTCGTGGTGAGGTGGGAATAGCCCCTATTACTCCCGACTTTGTGATGCGCTTAGGTTATGCTGCAGGTAAAGTCTTTGCTCGTCTAGGTGGTGGTCACGGACGTGCAACCGTACTTATCGGTAAAGATACCCGTATTTCAGGATATATGTTGGAATCTGCTTTAGAGGCTGGTTTTACTGCAGCAGGTGTTGATGTGGTTTTATGTGGACCTACCCCAACTCCCGGAGTTGCTTATCTCACAAGGGCATTGCGCTTATCGGCGGGGGTGGTTATTTCAGCATCGCATAATCCTTATCAAGATAATGGCATTAAATTTTTCTCAGCTGACGGTGATAAGTTGGCGGATGTGATTGAAAATCAAATTGAGAGTATGTTGGACGAGCCATTTGTTTGCGCCACATCGATGGAGATGGGTAAAGTTCGTCGACTAGATGATGCTGCTGGCCGTTATATTGAATTTTGTAAAAGTACCTTTCCTAATCAATTTGACTTGCATGGCCTCAAGCTTGTTGTAGATTGCGCCCATGGTGCTGCCTACCATATCGCCCCTAATGTTTTTCATGAATTAGGAGCAGAGGTTATAGCGATTGGTAATCAACCGAATGGTATGAATATCAATGATGGCGTTGGTGCAACAGCACCCCAAGCTTGTATATCTGAAGTCAAAGCATCAGGAGCCGATTACGGCATAGCACTGGATGGTGATGCAGATCGCTTGCAAATGGTTGATGCCCAAGGTAACTTGTTTAATGGAGACGAATTATTGTATTTAGTTGCTAAAGACCGCATTGAGTCTGGCAAAGAGGTGCGTGGGGCAGTTGGCACATTAATGACCAACTTCGCCATTGAAAAAGCATTTCAGGAACTTGGAGTGCCATTTGAGAGGGCTGCGGTGGGTGATCGCTATGTACTGGAAAAACTCAAGCAGCATGATTGGATGATGGGTGGGGAAAGTTCTGGTCACCTTATTTTCTTGGATAAGCATACAACTGGAGACGGTATTGTGGCCGCACTACAGGTTTTAGCGACAATTCGTCGGAGTGGTAAGGGTATACGCGAACGATTGTCGAGTGTGCAACTGTTTCCTCAGGTCTTGATCAATGTTCGTTATAAAAAGTCGTTTGACTGGAAAAATGATCATGCTTTGCAAGAGGTGCACAATCGAGTAATGGAGGAATTAGGGTCAAATGGACGGGTTTTGGTGCGAGCATCAGGTACTGAGCCTGTTTTAAGGGTCATGGTTGAAGCTAAAACCCATGAAATTGCAGAGTCTTTTGCACAGAGAATTGCTGAAAAAATCCCTGTTGGATAATCAAACCAACTGATTTTTAAACATTTTTTTTCATTAACGTGACAAATCATGCTTTTGTCATATTTTCCTCACATTAAAGCATTAAAGTTTTATCAAGTCATATGACTTTCAATTAATGAGGATGAAAATGCGTAATAAATTTCTAAAATTAGCTTTAGTTGGAGCTTTAGTTTCTACTTCAATCAGTGCTATGGCAATCGACATTACTGGTGCCGGTGCTTCCTTCCCAGCTCCAGTTTATTCAAAATGGGCTGAAGAATATCAAAAGGTTACAAAGAACAAAGTGAACTATGCTTCAATTGGTTCTTCAGGTGGTATCAAGCAAATCCGCGAAAAAACAGTTGATTTTGGTGCAACTGATAATCCATTAAAAGGTGCTGATTTAGACAAAGACGGCATGGTTCAATTCCCTGCAGTGATCGGTGGTGTTGTTGCTGTTGTTAACTTGCCTGGTTTTGCTCCTGGCGAATTAAAAATGGACGGTGACGTATTAGCTGCTGTATTTAGAGGTGATATTACAAATTGGAACGCGCCACAAATTGCTTCAGTTAATCCAGGTAAAAAATTACCAAATCAAGCAATTACTGTTGTAACGCGTTCAGACGGATCTGGAACTACTGCAGTATTTACTGATTATTTATCAAAAGTAAGTAAAGCATGGGCTGACAGCGTTGGACAAGGCGCTACTGTTAAGTGGCCTGCTGACTCAAACGTAGGTGGTAAAGGTAACGAAGGTGTTTCAGCGAACGTAACTCGTGTTAAAGGTTCAATTGGTTACGTTGAGTACGCATACGCAAAGCTGAATAAAATGACTACATTGCAGTTGAAAAATGCTGATGGTAAATACGTTTCTCCAAGCATGGATTCATTTAAAGCTGCAGCTGCTGGTGCTAACTGGTCCTCAGTTCCTGGAATGGGTATTTCTATGACAAATCAGCCTGGTGCAGCTTCATGGCCAATCGCTGCAGCGTCTTTTATCCTTATGTATAAGAACCCAGCTAACAAAGAAAAATCTAACGAAGCTCTCAAGTTTTTTGAGTGGGCATTTAAAGACGGCGGCAAGATTGCTTCTGATCTTGAATATGTTCCATTGCCTGCATCTGTAACAGATATGATTGCCAAGAATGTTTGGACTCAAATCGCTAAGTAATTGATGGTATATACACCCTGGACTCCCGGGGTGTATTTCTCTGAAAACAGTTTTTTATGGAAAATAAAATGACTAGTATGTCCTCTGGAATACAACTCACGCCTGAAATGGCAAAAATTGTACGTAATCAAAAGATGCAAGATTTTCTTTTTCATAAAGTAACTTTCTTTTTCGCATCCCTCGTATTAATTGTTTTAGCTGGAATTTTAGTTTCTTTAATCATGACCTCTTGGCCTGCCTTGAAAGAGTTTGGCCCAGGATTTTTCTTCAGTGATGAATGGGACGTTGTCAATCAAAAGTTTGGTGGCTTAACCTCCATTTACGGAACTTTAGTCACAGCAACATTAGCGCTAGTGATTGCAGTGCCACTCAGTTTTGGTATTGCAGTGTTTTTAACAGAAATGTGTCCAAATTGGTTGCGTCGTCCTTTAGGAACTGCGGTTGAATTACTTGCAGCTGTACCATCAATTATTTATGGTATGTTTGGATTGTTCGTTTTTGCACCATTGTTTGCGACCTACGTTCAGCCATTTTTGACAGACACGATTGGTCAAGTTCCAGTGATAGGGGCTTTATTCCAAGGCGCACCAAATGGTATTGGTTTGTTATGTGCGGCCTTAATTCTGGCGTTCATGGTTGTGCCATTTATTACCTCTGTGATGCGAGACGTATTTGAGATTGTTCCCCCTGTTTTAAAAGAGTCTGCTTACGGAATTGGTTGTACTACTTGGGAAGTCGTCACACGCATTGTTTTGCCATACACACAAGCCGGTGTGGTTGGTGGAGTCATGTTAGGACTTGGACGCGCTCTCGGTGAAACGATGGCTGTTACATTCGTGATTGGTAATGCACATCGTATTCGTGCTTCGTTATTCTCACCAGGCTCATCCATCGCTTCTACCCTCGCAAACGAGTTTGGAGAGGCAGAACCAGGCTTACATTACGCTTCATTATTTGCATTGGGCTTAGCACTCTTCATCATCACCTTCATCGTACTTTCAGCTGCGAAGTGGATGCTTGTAAGAATGGAAAAACAAAAGGGAGCGAAGAGTTAATTTATGGATATCGGAATTTACAACAGAAGGAAGCGCACCAACAAGATTGGGTTAACCCTATCGATGGTTGCGATGTTGCTTGGAATGGTTGTGCTTTTATGGATCTTATTCATTCTATTTTCAAAAGGATTTGCAGCGTTGAGTGGCAATTTCTTCACTCAGAGTACACCAGCTGCGGGATCTGATGGTGGTGGACTTGCAAACGCTATCGTGGGTTCGCTCATGATGGTTGTGTCATGTACGTTGATCAGTACGCCGATTGGTGTTTTGGCTGGCATATTTATGGCCGAATATGGTGATCGCAGCAAGATTGCCGGTATTACACGATTTGTGACTGACATTATGTTGTCAGCCCCATCGATTGTGATCGGTCTTTTCGTATATGCGATCTTAGTTGCTCAGGTAAAGCACTTTTCAGGTTGGGCAGGAACAATGGCCTTATCCTTACTAGCAGTGCCTGTGATCTTAAAAACTACTGAAAACATGCTTCGTCTTGTCCCAGGAACATTACGTGAAGCAGCATATGCCTTAGGTACTCCAAAATGGAAAGTCTCATTTTCAGTCATTTTAAGAGCGGCGAAAAGTGGTGTGATGACAGGTATCTTATTGGCAGTTGCACGCGTGAGTGGTGAAACTGCTCCATTACTATTTACCGCCCTTAACAACCAGTTCTTTAGTACTGATATGAATAAGCCGATGGCTAACTTACCCGTTGTGATTTATCAATTCGCCTTGAGTCCATATGAAAACTGGGTGAATTTAGCTTGGGGTGGTGCATTACTTATTACTTTAACTGTTTTGGGCCTGAATGTTCTTGCCCGCGTATTTTTTAGAGAGAAATCATGACGCTAGATACAAATAACTTGAAAAACGCTATTGAAGTTCGTAACTTGGATTTCTTTTATGGAAAATTTAAGGGTCTGAAAAGTATTAATTTAAACATTGCAGAAAATAAAGTTACTGCGTTCATTGGGCCATCAGGTTGTGGTAAATCTACCTTATTGCGTACATTTAACCGTATGTACGACTTATATCCAGGACAGCGTGCTGAAGGTGAAATTAATTTATACGGTGAAAACATTCTAGATAAAGAGCGTGATCTCAATTTATTACGTTCTAAAGTTGGTATGATTTTCCAAAAGCCTACGCCGTTCCCAATGTCAATTTATGACAATATTGCCTTTGGCGTAAAGTTGTATGAAAACCTCAACAAAGCAGATATGGATGAGCGTGTCGAGTGGGCTTTAAACAAAGCAGCTTTATGGAATGAAGTTAAAGAAAAGCTGAACCAAAGTGGTTTGTCTTTATCTGGCGGTCAACAACAACGTTTGTGCATTGCAAGGGGAGTTGCCGTGAAGCCTTCAGTGTTGTTACTTGACGAACCAACCTCAGCTCTTGACCCAATTTCAACTGGTAAAGTAGAAGAGTTGGTTCATGAATTAAAAAATGACTATACAGTTGCTATCGTTACGCATAACATGCAACAAGCTGCTCGTGTTTCTGACTTTACAGCGTTTATGTACCTTGGCGAATTAATTGAATTTAATGAAACTAAACAAATTTTCTTAAAGCCAGATCGTAAAGAAACAGAAGATTACATTACTGGTCGTTTTGGTTAATTACATACGGATATAGGGGAACGACATGACTGAGAAACATTTATCTTCACAATTTGAAGCTGATTTAAATACGATTAGTGCTCATTTATTAGAAATGGGTGGTTTAGTTGAAGCTCAAGTAGCTAATGCAATGAAGGCATTTTCAACGATGGACGCTGAACTCGCATCTGAGGTTTTAGCAAAAGAAAAAGCTGTGAATGATTTTGAAATCAATATTGACAAAGAGTGTGCTGAAATTTTGGCACGTCGTCAACCGACTGCAAAAGATTTACGCTTAGTTTTAGCTATTGCAAAAGCGATTTCAAATCTTGAGCGTGTAGGTGATGAGGCAGATCATATCGCTGCAAGAATTAAAAAAATTGCAGAAGTTAATGCACCATACCAAATCAACGTTGCTGAAATACGTATTGCTGGTCAAATGGCATTAGGCTTATTACGCCGTTCATTAGATGCTTTTGCTAGAATGGATTCTAAGGCTGCGGCAACGATTGTTGCAGATGATTTAGAAATTGATAATGAGTTCCGTGGCTTTGTACGTAAGTTAAATTCTTATATGAGCGAAGATCCACGCATTATTTCTACAGCACTTGAAATTTTGTTTATTGCTAAAGCAGTTGAAAGAATTGGTGACCACGCTAAAAACATCTCTGAGTTTGTGATTTATGTAGATAAAGGGATGGACGTGAGGCATTTACCGCATGAACAATTAATCCAAGAAGCGAATAAATAATATGGCCAGTAGCATACTAATCGTCGAAGATGAACCGTCCATCGCAGAACTCATTTCTGTTAATTTAAGCCACGAAGGTTTTTTACCTGTTAGGGCATTTCAGGCTGATCAAGCAGCGATGTTAATGAGAGATGTGTTGCCAGATTTAATCGTCTTAGATTGGATGCTTCCTGGTAAGTCTGGTATTCAGTTTGCAAAAGACTTGCGCAATAACGATCGTACAAAAGATATTCCAATCATATTTTTGACGGCTCGAAGCGAAGAGATGGATAAAATTGCAGGTTTAGATGCTGGCGCAGATGACTATTTAACCAAGCCATTTTCTCCCAAAGAGTTAGTTGCTAGAATACGTGCAGTTTTACGTCGCAAATCACCACAGTTAACCGATGAAGTGATTGAAATTAATGCTCTGAAATTGGATCCGACTACGCATCGCGTGACTTTCCAAAATCATGATGAAATGCAAAAAATTGAACTTGGGCCTACAGAATTTAGACTTTTACGCTTTTTAATGGCGAACCCTGAGCGTGTCCATGCTCGTGGTCAATTACTAGATAAGGTATGGGGAGATCATGTTTTTGTTGAAGAAAGAACAGTTGACGTTCATATCAAGCGTTTACGCGCAGCCTTAGCGCCAGTCGGTTGCGAAAACATGATTGAAACCGTTCGTGGCAGCGGTTATCGCTTAACGCGCAACCCTTCACTCGTTTCGTGAAATAATAGCTTCCATGATACTCATGGGGCTTCGGACAATTTATTCTTTAGGGTCTATATTTCTGCTGAGTGCAGTTATAGGCCATTTTTTTTCAGTTGAATACGGTCTTTACTTTAGTATTTTCTTCCTGAGCATTTTTGTCTGTTATCAATCCTGGAATCAATACCGTCTTTTAAAAGCATTAAAAGACGATGATCTTATTGGTCATCGACGTGGTTTAGGTATTTGGCAAGATATTTTTTCAAACATAGAGAGAAAAGCCAAAGATTGGCGACAAGAAATTCTTCAGTCTGAGTTGGAGTACAAGCGATTTATTCAAGCTGTACAAGCATCACCAAATGGACTAGTAATGCTCGACGAAGAAGATCAAATTGAGTGGTGCAACAATATTTGTAAAGAACATTTGCGGCTTGACCCCTTGCGTGATGCTCGTCAACCCATCACCTTTTTGTTAAGACATCCTGATTTTGTAAAGTATATGGTCAAGGCCAATTTTTCTGAGCCATTAAATTTAGACTTCATGGGAGTCAATGGTAATTTGATGCTGTTACTGCAAGTTTTTCCCTACGGAGAAAATCGGAAACTGTTACTCAGTCAGGATATTACTATTCTGAAAAAAAATGAATCTATCCGTCAAGATTTTGTAGCCAATGTTTCGCATGAACTGCGTACTCCGCTGACTGTATTAAATGGGTTTTTAGAGACCTTACGAGATTTACCGCTGAACGAAGTTGAAAGAAAAAAATATATCCATATGATGAGTGCGCAATCCTCACGTATGTTGACTTTGGTAGAGGAGCTGTTGATTTTGACACGACTTGATCATAGCCCTATTTCGCCAAAAACATCGGTTGTAAAAATTGCTGATTTGGTGCAAAGGATCGTTGAAGATGGGCGAGGTTTATCTAACGGAAACCACATCATTCGTATGTCTATTTTGTCGCAGAAGAATATATTTGGTGCCGAGAATGAATTATTTTCTGCTTTTGGTAATTTGCTTACGAATGCGATTCGTTACACACCGGAAGGTGGCACGATACATGTGTACTGGGAAGATACCCAAGATGGTGGCGCTATTTTTTCTGTGCGAGATACAGGGATTGGCATTGCACCTGAACATATTGCTCGCGTCACTGAACGGTTTTATCGCGTTGATCGAAGTCGTTCTAGAGATACGGGCGGGACGGGTTTAGGTTTAGCTATTGTGAAACACGTAGCGATGCGTCATTCGGCTTTACTGAATATCGAAAGTACCCTAGCGGTAGGTAGCGTCTTTTCTATTATTTTTAATAAAGATCGAATGAGTAAAGAAGAAAAAGAACTTGATTAATTTATCCTTGAATCATTTTGAGAAGTTCTAGTTGTGCGATAAACGGATATTTACTCTTGGATTTAATTTTTTGATAATGACCTTCTGGTTGCATGATCCATGCAGCTTGATTATCTTGAAGTAGTGCTTTGAGACCTTCAAAAATTACTCGCGCCTTAATTTGGGGGTCAAGGATTGGGAATGCTACTTCTACGCGACGATATAAATTCCGATCCATCCAGTCTGCACTGGAAAGATAGACTTTTTCCAAACCATTCGCATAAAAGTAATAAATGCGATGATGCTCTAAAAAACGCCCAATGATAGAGCGTACTTTGATATTGTCAGATAACCCAGGCACACCCGGCATAAGAGCACAAACACCCCGAATAATTAGGTCTATTTTTACACCCGCTTGAGATGCTCGGTATAGTTCTTGAATCACACTTGGCTCTAAAAGAGCATTCATTTTGGCAATAATATGAGCTTTTTTGCCTGCCTTTGCAGCTCTTGTTTCTGCTCTAATATGCTTAATAATTTCTTCTTGCATCGTAAAGGGGGATTGCCAAAGGTGAGATAAGGCGATTTGCTTGCCAGTACCCGTCAGTAGCTGAAACACATAATGAACATCAGATGTAATTTGTTCATTAGCCGTTAAGATGCCGAAGTCCGTATAAAGTTTTGCAGTTCGCGGGTGATAATTCCCGGTACCTAAATGGGCATAACGTTTCAGGATAGTTTTACCTTTACCCCTTGCTCCTTGAATGGTTTCACGTCTCACAATCAGTAGCATTTTGGCGTGGCATTTATGCCCCACAACACCATAGATCACATGTGCACCAACCGCCTCTAATTTAGCCGCCCATTGCAAATTCGTTTGTTCATCAAACCTCGCTAACAGTTCCACAACAACCGTAACTTCTTTGCCGTTTTTAGCTGCCTCCATGAGTGCATCCATCACAAGTGACTCATCTCCCGTTCGGTAGACCGTTTGTTTAATGGCAAGCACTTGAGGATCATGAGCAGCTTGGCGAAGCAGTTCTAAAACGGGTTCAAAACTTTCGTAAGGATGATGCAGGAGAATATCCCTCTTACTGATTGTTTCGAAGATTGTCTGATCTTGCATAAAAACTGAGGGGTATTGAGGTGTTGCAGCCACAAACTTCAGATCTGGTCGATCAATTAGATCGGGGATTTGAACTAACCGCACTAAGTTGACGGGACCACTAACCCGATAGCAATCTGACTCTTGAAGGTTTGACTCATTTAAGATTCGCTCAACGAGTCTATCAGGTGTGCTTGCATTAATTTCCAAGCGAACTGCATCACCTAAGTGCCTAGTAGGTAACTCGCCCTGAAGAGCACTTCTTAAGTCTGTAATATCGTCTTCAGAAACAAAAAGATCAGAATTTCGCGTAATTCTAAATTGGTAACAGCCCGTTACTTGAATGCCCGGAAAAAGCTCTCCCACAAATGCTTGCATGAACGAAGAAAGCAAGATAAAGCAAGTTTCTTCCTTTAACTCAAATTGTTTTGGCACTCTGACAACGCGTGGCAAAGATCGAGGGGCTTGTACCACGGCTAAAGAAGCATTGCGTCCAAAAGAGTCTTTCCCGTCGAGAGATACTAAAAAATTTAAACTTTTATTGATCACCCGTGGAAAAGGGTGCGCGGGATCCAAAGCGATTGGCGTTAACAATGGAACTAGTTCACGATGAAAAAAATCCCGAGCCCATTGATGCAGTTTTGGGGTCCAAGTTGAAGGATATTTAAAAAGTACTTTTTCTGAGGCAAGTGCTGGCAAGATGGATTGCTGTAACAACGCGTACTTTTTATTGACCAAATGATGGGCAAATTCAGTAAGCCGTTGATAGGATTCCTCAATAGTAAGTCCGTCTTCAAGCGTTTTATTAGAATTTTCGGCTAATTGAGCTTTGAGACCAGCCATGCGGATTTCAAAAAACTCATCCATGTTACTTGATACAATACAAACGTAACGTAGTCTTTCAAGAAGAGGAACAGTAAGATCTTCAGCTTGAGCCAATACTCTAGAGTTAAACTCTAAAAGACCAATTTCTCGGTTGAGCAGTGGGATGTGGGAAGTAAGCATGTTAAATCATTGTTTCAGTTAAATATTTCATCTTGATGATAGTAATTCATTAAAGTATCACAAAAATGAAATATTATTCAGTTGTATATAAATATAAAAGAAGGTATGTCTTTCGAACTGCAATCATCGACTAAAAAAGAATCAGATCCTAAGCTCATTGCTTCGGTTGATTTAGGCTCAAATAGTTTTAGAATGGTTGTTGCACAAATTTTGGAAACTCCCTCTGGATATCAGTTGCGTCCAGTAGACACTCTTAGAGATCCGATTAAATTAGCTGCTGGTTTAGATAGTGAAAAAAATCTTGATGCTGAGGCATTTGCTAGAGGCTTAAGCTCGATTCGCAGATTTGGGGAGCGTTTACGAAGTTTTTCCCCAATGCAAGTTCGAGCAGTTGCTACCAATACACTGCGTGTCGCTAGAAATGCCTCCCAATTCATTCAACAAGCTGAGCTTGCTTTGGGCTTTCCCATTGAGGTGATTGCTGGTCGTGAGGAAGCACGTTTGGTCTATGTGGGTGCTTCGCACGGCGCACCTGCTAATTCAGGTAATCGCTTAGTGATTGACGTTGGTGGTGGCTCCACAGAATTTATTATTGGTCATGGGTATGAAGCAAAGCTCATGGAGTCTTTATATATTGGTTGTGTATCTCATAGTCAAAAGTTTTTCGTTAATGGCGCGGTGGATGCTTACAGCTTTAAGCAAGCCGAGTTAGCTGCTAGACAAGAGATTCAGATTTTGGCAAAAGAATATCGCAAAAAAGGTTGGGATCAGGTGATTGGCTCATCTGGGACAGCAAAAGCAATTGCTGAGCTCATTGTTTTGAATGGATTTGATGGAATGAGTGGCGGGTATACAGGCTTTGATTCTAGTGGGCTGATAACTCGGGACGGTTTAGAGAATCTGAAAAGTTCTTTGATTGAGTCGGAGTCGATGCAAGCTTCTACATTGATTGGTCTTAAGCCAGATCGTCGGCAAGTGTTGCCCGGCGGCCTAGCGATTATGATTGCAGCGTTTGACGAATTAAGAATTGATTCAATGGAGATTGTAGAGGCGGCGTTGCGGATGGGGGTCTTATATGACTTCCTTGGTCGAGCACAGCACCATGATATGCGCTTTGTTACGGTAGAACAGTTCATGAAGCGTTACTCCGTGGATATTGAGCAGGCATTGCGCGTAGAGCAATTAGCGACTTTATTTTTAGAGCAATTTCCGATGCCTGAAAATGAAGATCGAATCAATAATCTTTCTTTATTGGGTTGGGCTGCCAGGTTACATGAAATTGGTTTGTCCATTTCACATAATGGTTATCACAAGCATTCTGCTTATATATCTGCAAATGCAGACATGCCTGGATTCTCGAAAAATGATCAGGCGCGTTTATCGGCTCTCTTATTAGGTCATATAGGAAAGCTTGCCAAAGTATCATCGAACAACCATTTTATCGATTGGCGGATGTTGTTTTGTTTGCGCCTTGCTTTGGTTTTAGCTAGAAGAAGAACTCATGAAGAGATTCCGGAGATATTGGTTCAGCAAACAGTTAAAGGATATAAAGTAAGCATTCCAAAGAAATGGTTAGATGACCATCCTTTGACCGAGTTTAGTCTTAAAAAAGAAGCAGAAGATTGGGCCAAGGTCAACAGCGAGTACATCCTTGACCTTTACTAAGACGATCGGTTAGTGCTAAGCCAAAAAGTGTTTAGCGTATTTGGGGCTGATGTCTGAAAGTCTAAACATTGTTAAAAAATCAGCGGTATTAAAGTCAGGATCCCAGGCTGGTTCGCCACAAATTTTTGCTCCTACCCTTAAGTAGCCTTTGAGCAGTGGCGGTGCTTCTACCTCTAGAGTGGTATTTAATTTATCAAGTGGTAATGGAAGTTTTGGGAAGGTACGGTATTCAATTGGCGATAAGTATTTTTCTTGAAAAATACGGTTCAAGCTAGCTGCATAATGACCACCATCGCCCATTGGAACGCTTGCGCAACCCAACATAATTTCATATCCATGTTGCTTCATGTATGAACCAAGGCCCGCCCATAAAGCCATAATTACTCCACCAGAACGATAATCTTCATGCACGCATGAACGACCAATCTCAACTGTTTTTGGCAAAAGATGTTTCAGTCGAGCTAAGTCAAACTCAGACTCGGAATAGAGTCTACCGATTATTTTTGCTTGTTCAGGGGGTAAGACGCGATAAGTACCAACAACTTGAAGGGTTTCACGATCACGAACGATTAAATGATCGCAATAGGCATCAAAATAATCAATGTCAAGTCCCTCAGCATTGAAAGGTAGGCTAGCACCCATTTCTTCTGCAAAAACTCGATAGCGCAGACGTTGGGCTTCTTTGATTTCAGAAGAATCACGCGCTACGTAGACTTGAATTGGGCTTTGTTTTTGCGTTTTGATGGCGGGAGCTGCTAATGGAGTTTCTGCCAATGTTTTGCGCAAAGCCTTGATTCGTTTGAGGCGCTTTTTAGATTTAGCCTTCTTTTTTAAGGGAAAAATCTTGGCAAATTTATTAAACTTTTGAATTTCAGAAAATTTACTAGTTAATTTTCCAGCAATTTTCGTCGTGATCCCTTCTCCAATGGAGTTTAATGACTGTAAAGGATTAGGGATTTCTTTCATATGTTCAACTCTTCGTTTAATTTATGATAATTATATTTAAATTTAATGTCACAGAGATTACAGCTTATAAAACTTAATCGCTAGATGACCATCTTGAAATGATGGGTAATAAGATACAAACCCATGAAAATAAACACAAAATAAGTGCAAGCATGACTGCGGCACTACCAAAGTCTTTAGCGCGTTGTGAGAGATCGTGTTTTTCAAATGAGATACGATCGATTGCTGCTTCGACACTTGAATTCAGTAGTTCAACGATTAAAACCAAGATGACGGATCCGAATAAAATAATATGTTCTGCTGGTGAGACTGGTAAAACAAAACTAAGCGGAACTAACACGCTTGCCAGGGTTAATTCTTGACGAAAGGCGCTTTCTTCACGGACAGCAAATACCAATCCATTCCAAGAGTTCACAGCAGCACGAAAAGCCCTTGTTATCCCCTTGTTGCCCTTATGCGGGTTTTGGTCAATGGAGTATTTCTCGCTCATGGCATTAGATCTCTATTTCGGTACTATGTTCAACGAGTCCCTCTGGAACTGGCACTAAATGTTTTGCAAATTGTTCGCTGGCAGCTCTCCAAGAATATAGCTTTGCATGTGCAATCGCAGCTTCCTTGGGGATTTTTAGAGCTTCCAAGCACGCTTCGCGCAAATCTTCTTTTAAAACACCAGAGCCTGAATTGCCAATCACATCAATGGGGCCAGTAACAGGAAAGGCGGCGACCGGCAGTCCACAAGCCATCGCTTCCAGGAGAACTAAACCAAAAGTATCTGTTCTGCTTGGGAATACAAAAACATCAGCAGAAGAATAATAAGGTGGTAAGTCAGCCTGGTCTTTACCCCCAAGATAAGTGGCGTTTGGGTATTTATCTTTGAGTAAGGCAAGAGCTGGACCGTCACCAACCACCACTTTTGAACCAGGCAGGTCAAGAGATAAAAATGCTTCGATATTTTTTTCAACGGCAACACGACCGACATATAAAAAGATAGGTTTTGGATGATTAATAATGTTCGATTCCTGAAATTGAAAACGATCTAAGTCCACACCACGACTCCAAAGAACCACATTGGTAAAGCCATATTTTTGTAAGTCTTGCATAACCGCAGGGGTTGGTGCCATGACAGCACATGACGGGCCATGAAACCATTTTAAAAATCGATAGGTCCACGCTAATGGAATTTTGATACGCGCATGAACATATTCTGGAAACCGAGTGTGATATGCCGTTGAATAAGGAATTTTGTTTCTAATTGCAAACGAACGCGCAGCTAATCCAAGTGGCCCCTCTGTAGATATATGTATTGCATCAGGCTTGAATGCTTTGATTCTTCTTGAGACTTTTTTAGCTGGCAGTATCGATAAGGAAATGTCAGGATAAGTGGGGCATGGGAAGGTTTTAAATTCTAATGGCGTAATCATGTCGACTTCGTGGCCCATTAAAGTTAATTCTTTCCTTGTTTGCTTCAAAGTTCTTACTACTCCATTGACTTGAGGTTCCCAAGCATCGGTGATGATCATTATTTTCATTCGGTTAACTCTAAGGTTGGGATTGGAGTGGAGCTTTTTGCAACAGCTGGTGCGTGTATTGGAAAAGGTTTAACTGGCATACTCAGAGGTTGGTGTGAAGTAATGACAATAGGTTCGAATACCACTTCTTCTGAACCTTGCAGGATATGTGGCCAGTGGATAATTTTTAACTCACCATCAAACGTTTCAACAAGGGCGGTAAGGCTTTCCACCCAGTCACCATCGTTGCAATACAGTAGGCCATCAATATCTCTAATTTCTGCTTTATGAATGTGGCCACAGACAACACCATCACATTTTCTTTTGCGAGCTTCACGAGCCATAATTGCCTCGAAGTCGGCAATAAAACTCACGGCATTTTTTACTTTGTGTTTAAGGTATTGAGATAAAGACCAGTATTGAAAGCCTAGTTTGATGCGAATATTATTGAACCAACGATTGACAACCAAAATACAGGTATATGCCGTATCCCCCAAATAGGCTAACCACTTGGCATATTGCATCACGCTATCAAACAAATCGCCATGAGTGACCCAGAGTCGTTTACCATCGGCAGTCACATGAATCATTTCATTTTGTATTTGAATTTCGCCAAAAGACATACCGATAAACTGACGTGCCACCTCGTCGTGGTTGCCTGGTATATAAAACACTTCTGCACCTTTACGCACTTTGCGTAATAGCTTTTGAATCACATCGTTGTGTGCTTGCGGCCAATACCAAGACTTTTTTAAACGCCAGCCATCGATAATGTCCCCAACCAGATAAAATGTTTGGGCATCGTTGTGTTTTAAAAAGTCGAGGAGGTAATTCGCTTGGCAACCAGAGGTACCCAAGTGAATATCAGAAATCCAAATTGCGCGATATTGCATCATGGAAATTCATTAAGCCCTAGTACAATGACTGGAGCATGAACGATTTAAGTCATTTGTGTTACATGTAATTTTATTTAAAAAAGCCTATGATTTTATTCAAATATTTAGAAATAGTTGGTCACGTTCTGTATGGTTTTTATGTTGTTATTTTGCCATTTCGGTTTGCAGATCAAGAGCGCAGAAATCAATTTTTGCAGAATTGGAGTCAAAAATTACTGCGTATTTTAGGAGTACAAATTGAAATTACTGGTAATTTAAACCAACCAGCTTCTGGAGTACTTTATGTATCGAATCATATTTCATGGCTGGATATTCACGTGATCAATGCATGGCAACCCATGCGTTTTGTGGCAAAAAAAGAAGTTGGGGAATGGCCAGTTTTTGGTTGGTTTGCCAAACAACTTAATACCTTATTTATTGATCGTCAGCGAAAAGGCGACTCTAAAAATGTTTCTAAACAGATGGTTCAAGCACTTGGTTCTGGGGATCATATTTGTATTTTTCCTGAGGGAACCTCATCTATTGGGGATCATGTTTTACCTTTTAAGCCGAATTTATTTCAGGCGGCATTAGAAGCGCAGGTCGCTTGTCAGCCAATTTCTATTACTTACACCGATTTACAGAGTGGGGGAATCAGTTATGGCCCTGCATTTATTGGAGATATGGGGTTGTTGGAATCAATTGCAAATACCGTGAAGGCAGCGCCAATCAAAGTTACTGTCGCAATCATGGAAGAATGTCAGAGCAGACTAGACAGAAAATCCCTCTCTGATGAGGCTTGGGGAAAAATAAATAGCTCAAGATGCACAAACAATTAGGAAAGTTTTCTAAAACAGGTTAGAATACTAGATGATCGGGGCGTAGCGCAGCCTGGTAGCGCATCTGCTTTGGGAGCAGAGGGTCGTGAGTTCGAATCCCACCGCCCCGACCAATTCTTCGATACATCTCAGTACCAATATATCTCAGCGTATCTCAGCGATATATTTAGGGAGAATCAAAAAATATACTTAATACCAACAATTAGTGCCGGTTTTCCGTCAAAGTTGCCATTGTCTGATGTATAGTCCTCCTGCAGTGCGTTAGTCGATATAGCAACTAAGGAGGCTTCTATGCCATTTTTAAAGCTTTTTCTTAACGTAAGTGAAATATCTGTATATCTAGCTTTTGTGTAGGTTGAGTTCTGAAAGGTTTGTCTACCTATGTGTGCAATTAGACTCAAGTCATTACCTAGTTCAAATGGGATACTAGCTTCAATGTATTTACTACCTACAAAGTCCGGGTCACCAAAAATCAGAGTAAAACTTTGTGAATATTTGAGCGTTAATTGTTTATAGGTAGTTGCCACATACCAATCTGTAGTGTTTGTCCCGAAGGGTGTTAGTCGACCGGGTCCCGAGGGAGTGTTTTTATATGGATACTCAAAATGTAAAACCCCCACATCTAAATCTAACTTGCCAAGGTTAAACTTGTATCCACCATAAAAATCAAGCTCTAAGGGGCCTAAATGTATTTGCGAGTCATCATTTCGCCAAGTGAGCGTTGATGCCCATGTACCTACATACAAGCCACTTGAATGATCATAATCAGAGCCAAAGCTTAATGCTGGCTTCCCTTTAGTTTGAGATATTCCACGATAGCGATAATCACTATCAATTCCTATATTGAAAGATAAAGGGGAGCTTGATGGGGCTTCTATTGTTTGAGAGTCTTGTTCGAGCTCAGACGCAAAGAGAGATGCTTTAGGGTAAAAAACACCTATCTGAAGTAATAGGATAGCCAAAACAAAAAAAGAATTTGGCAGAGCAAGAGATGGCATTAAAAAATTAACTTAGATGACTTTCAGGCAGTCTATTAAAAAAATAAATATTTCTAAGCATCATATTTGAATAAAAATGCAGTTTTATTACAGATGAAAAAAGGAAACATTGATCAAATTATTAAAATATCCCTATTTGAATTAGCAATTCCTTAAAGTAAAGTTGCAAACTTTAAAAAGGCTCGCAATCTCCTTTGTAAGATTTAAAGAATCCGAGGCAACTAATTGTTTATTTGGCGCTTAAAAATTATGTAGCCTTAAAAGCCTATAAAATATATAATCATTGATTAACTGCCCATAGCTCAGATGGATAGAGCAACGGCCTTCTAAGCCGTAGGTCGCACGTTCGAATCGTGCTGGGCAGGCCAAAATACCCCTAAGTTGCTCTTTCATGAATTTATTAGCATAATTGAACCATGAAGCCATCTGAAGCCCTCAATAAAAATAGAGTTCAAATACGACAAATTGTTGCTTCTCATCACGCCAGTAATGCACGTGTTTTCGGTTCAGTGGCTAAAGGTGAGGACACTGATCAAAGTGACTTAGATCTTTTGATTGACCCCACAAATGAGACTACTTTGTTTGATATTGGAGCAATTCGAAGGAAATTAAAAAGCCTTCTAGGAGTGACAGTGGATGTCCTTACCCCGAATGCTTTACCTGAGCACTTTCGTGATGAAGTGATATCCTCTTCAATACCAGTATGACTAAACATCCACTAAGGTTGGATGACTATCTAAAGCATATCAATCAAGCCATCGACAGAATTGAG
The DNA here is from genome assembly GCF_027944005.1 of Polynucleobacter sp. SHI8. NCBI lineage: Bacteria > Pseudomonadati > Pseudomonadota > Betaproteobacteria > Burkholderiales > Burkholderiaceae > Polynucleobacter > Polynucleobacter sp. SHI8. The sequence goes on from NZ_AP027204.1 coordinate 704,998, forward strand.
TCTTATATAAAAGATTGTGATCAATTAGCTTTCATCACTAATACAATGATTCAAGATGCAGTGATTCGAAACTTTGAAATTATTGGAGAAGCATCAAGAAATATTGAACGTCTATTTCCTGAATTTATAGAAGAACACTCTGATATTCCATTTATTGATGCCTATGAAATGCGAAATGCTTTGTCACATGGGTATTTCAAAGTTGACTTAGATATTTTGTGGAAAACCATCCAAGTTAATTTGCCAGATTTGAAAATACAAATTAATAGATTGGTAAATCGGTAACTCATAGTTACAACGGTCTAAGAAGCCCAAGGTCGCACGTTCGAATCGTGCTGGGCAGGCCAAAACTGTAAGGCCTATACCAGACATTTGGTTTGGCCCTTTATATATTGTTTTAACCCTTACCTAATTCAAAATTATTTATTATTGAGTATATCGAGTGAGATGGATTTATTTTTTATTCAGTAGTGCTGGGAGTCCAAAAAGCTTGCCTAACATGTTCACTTTTTAGCATTTCCTCTACAACATGGTCAAGAAGATGATTGTCCATCGAAGTTGAAATCATTTTTGCCTCAATTTCTATATCATTTGAACCAAATGTAGTGATATCTAAATCATCAATTGGGTATTGAATTTCATTGAGAAGTTTCAATAGATTGGACATAATTAATTTCTGATAAGTCTTTTCTGCGACGATATTAATCGTAGCCGTAACCTCACTTTTACTTAAGTCAATAGGCCTTTTATTGATGCTATTAACAACGGGACGAAGTAAGGTATTTGCCATTAAGATAAAAACCGTCCCAACCATTGCTTCAAAAATTAAATCAGCGCCAGAAGCCGCACCAACCGCGGCAGAGCCCCAGAGAGTGGCTGCGGTATTTAGTCCACGAATATTGCCCTCTTCGCGCATCATGACACCAGCACCTAAAAAACCAATTCCAGAAACTACATAGGCCATAACATGCACCGCACCTTCATGACCATGAATACGATTTGCAATATCAACAAATATAGAGGCACCTAATGCGACAAGAACATTAGTTCTAAGTCCTGCAGTTCTTTGTCTAAACTGTCTCTCAAGCCCGATGATTCCGCCAAGAATAAAAGCAGTCAAAAGACTCACTGTCGTATCCTCCAAGGATCCTAAGTTATATTGATTTATAAATTCCATGCCTATCCAATCTGTTCTGATTTTATAAAATACTTTTGTTCTATATGCATCACAATGCGTTGAATTGTATTTGAACACATGCAAGTCTATCATTGCCGTAATTTTGACTTAATCAATGGCAGTGTATTGTTTCATCGAAATTTTCACACCATTTAAGCCCAAGGTCGCACGTTCGAATCGTGCTGGGCAGACCAAAACTGTAAGGTCTGTACCGGACACATACTTTACACTTTGTACCGAGTACATACTTATTACTTCTTTTCTCTTTAAATCCTAATAATCACAAGTTTTTTTAATTGGTTTAATAGGGCTCAAAGCATCTAGTTTAAAATAGAACCGATGAGAAATACTCTAAATGTCGACTGATAAACTTTATCTAACTCCTTTTGAGAATGCGCTTGCTAGACTTCAAGAGGGCTATGCACGCTATCAACAAGATATTAAAGATAGCCAAATTCGGGATGGATTAATTCAAAGATTTGAATTTACTTATGAAATAAGCCATAAGATGCTTAAACGTTATCTTGAAAGAACTTCCCCAAATCCTGAGCAGTTCGACTCCATGCCGTTCGCTGATTTGATCCGAAGCGGCAATGAACAATCCTTACTTTTAAGTGATTGGAATAAATGGAAGATATTTCGCGAAATGCGATCAAAATCAAGTCATACTTATGACGAAGACATTGCACTAGAGGTAGTATCTGTCATCGCAGACTTTATTGCAGAAGCAAAAGCACTTTTAGATCAACTTCAAAAAAGAAATGTCTAAAATTCATCCTCCCATCGAGGTTAGTTCTTCAGAGTGGAAAATTATTGAAGAAATTTTAATGAAGATTGTTCCTGATCAAGAAGTATTAGCCTTTGGTTCACGAGCTAAGTTTTTAGCAAAACCATACTCCGATTTAGATCTTGCTTTAAAAGGTGAAACGCCCTTAATTTTGAATTCGTTAGCCGATCTTAGGGATGCTTTTTCTAATTCAGACCTTACCTTTAAAGTTGACATAGTCCAGTGGGAAACTATTTCTGAAGCTTTTCGGGAAATCATTAGTAAAAATAGTGTTTTGATAAAAAAATCTTTATGAGTGAAAATAATACTATTTAAATTACTTAACTACATTCAAGAGATTTCTTCAAGTATATGTCTGGAAATCTGATATTGTCTAAGGATGAATATTAATATTTCTACCTGCCTTAGCTCCCCGCCAGAAACTATTGCAAAGTACGTTGAGTATGTGAACACTTGGAAATTTGTGGCTTGGCCATTGATAACGATTTTGCCTAGCGATAAAAACAACTTTCCTGATAAATGGGTGCCAGGACATTATCAAGTATGGTTATTCGCATTTGGGTTCATTCCGTTAGGATTACAAAATATTAATATTGAAATTGAACACAATACAAATGGTTATTATGTTGGTCGAGACAATGGTTCAGGATGGATAGCAAAAGTTTGGGACCATCGAATTGTCATAAAAGTTGAAGGTGAGGTTACTTCATATACAGATAATGTTCGGGTGGAAGCAGGTATTTTGACGCCTGTAGTTTGGGCTTTTGCAGTGTGTTTTTATCACTATAGGCAAAGACGTTGGCGTCAATTAGTAAAAGATAATTTCAAGAAAATATCTTTTAAAAAGAATTAATGGGTAATTAAATACCTACGGTCTAAGAAGCTCAAGTTCGCAGGTTCGAGTCGTGCTGGGCAGGCCAAAACTCCAAAAAATTACTTGAGTAAAGATAAGACCGAAGAAGGTATTTGATTTGCTTGAGCAAGCATTGCAGTTCCAGCTTGTTGTAAGATCTGGTTCTTTGATAATCTTGCAGTTTCTGCAGCAAAGTCGGCATCAACAATACGGTTCTTAGCAGCGGTTTGGCTTTGTGAAAATACAGACATGTTACTGATCACTGCTGAGAGTCCATTTTGCAGAGCACCTTGAAGCGCACTTGCTGTATTGACCTCTGTTGTGCGTTGGAACTGGTTATTCTGTCTGTTTTCTATTTCAATGATGTTTGTTTGATAACCGCTATCTAGTGGTAAACCTTATGTCTACACTAGGGTTTCCCACAGTATTTTTAATTTGAAATAAGAGAAGAATGTCTAAAACTCTTTTTATGAATCTTACTCAACTCATATATGTCAGCAAAGCAACCCAATTGATGGGGATGCTTTCTTTAACCCAAATTTTAGACAGTTCCGTCAGGTGGAATGAAGCTCACGAACTTACTGGAGTTTTGTTTTACGACAATGGCCATTTTTGCCAACTTTTAGAGGGTGATAAATATGAAATCTTGAATGTCTGGGAAAGAATCAGCAATGATAAAAGGCATCATATTCTAAGACGTCTAGAGTTGAACTCTATTGAGAAACGCAGTTATCCCAATTGGAAACTTAGATTTCATGGGGCAGAGCAAATCGCAAAGCATTTCAAAGAAATGGCTAAGGTATTAGACGGTATGCCAGAACATGATCATGATTTATTAAGACTGATGAAAACAGTAACATCTGTTTAATTCAGTCTCTAGCATTACTTACCTAGATTAATTCATTTCAAGCTCTATTCATAGGAATGGGACTATAGTCATGCTCGTCAATTAAAATGAGTTATGTCAAAAAAACACATTTACTGTAGTTTAGTTATTCTGTTGGCGCTTAGTCAAAGAGGTGTTTTTGCACATGGTATCGCTGGAAATCGGTATTTCCCGCCCACTATTTCCATCGATGATCCATTTGCTGCAAAAGAGATTCATGCAGGTGCTGGAAGAGTTTCTAGTTTAGGGACTAATAATGAGATGGCTAATCAATTCATGATTGGTGGTGGCATAGAACCAATGGATGGTTTTGGCATTGCTATTGATGGAGTATATCGAAGTCCTAATGCTAATTTAACTCCAGAAGCAAATGGTTTTGATAATTTATATTACACCGTAAAAAAAGAACTCACGATTAACGATCAACATGAGTTTGCCCTAACCTTAGGAGTTAACGGTCAAATTGGGGGAACTGCCCCTTCAGTTAGCTCTAATGCCTCGACCTATACGCCTACAATCTATTATGCTAAAGGCTTTGGTGATTTACCCAACTCAATGAGTTTATTAAAACCAATGGCAATCACAGGTGTGTTAGGTTATCAGGCATCTACTAATCAATCTCAACCAACTGCTTTCAATTGGGGTTTTACGATTCAATATAGTTTTCTATATCTGAATAAGTATGTTCAGCCAACAGGCTGGGGTGAACCATGGAACCGCCTCGTAGCTGTTGTGGAGTTTCCATTACAAACTTGTATGAGTGGCATGTGCAATGGACAGGTCACTGGTTCCATGAATCCAGGTGTGGTCTGGGTTGGATCAGAATTTAACCTTTCGGCAGAGGCTGTTTTTCCTATCAACAATCAATCAGGGCAGGGTAAGGGTATTCTTTTTCAAATTCATAAGTTCTTAGGAAAATAAAATAATATCTACCATACTGATGGAATGATCTCCTGACTACTCCCCCATGGCTAAAGCGAGAGGCTTTACGCTGCTTTTGGTACATATTTTTTCATTATTTTTTAAATAGGCTTTTCCCATTTAAGGTTACTAGTGGCAAATTAGAATTTCACAAAGAAGGCTAATTTCAAAGTTGTTTTAGGTAGTACAAGTTCATTTGAACATATCAATATGGGATTAATCGACATGCCCAAGGTAAGTCGTTTTTGAAACTACACCGAGCTATAATATTTATTACGAGACGTAAAAAAACGTGCCATTTTGAAGTGGTTGCCAAATAAAAATTAGAAATAGAACTGTCCCAGCGAATAATCAATTCAATGAAAAGAAAGAATCATTCGTCTTTTTGATAGTGGATAAAGAATAAAGTAAATAATAGATGACAACAGAAAGTAAGCATGAAATCTAAAAGTTATTTTTTTGAGATAGTTGCAGAGGAGCTAAAAACTATCAAGGAAATTGTCCTAGAACAAAAGTTTTTAACATTCATATTTATAGCCGCGTTAATCATGGTAGTAATCTACTTAGAGCCGACACCGCCAAAGAAAATAAGAGTAGCTGGCTACATATCATTAGTAGAGCCAATTAAAGAGTATTTCGAAAAAGAAGGTTTTGAAGTTGAATCATTATCCACAGAGGGCTCAATACAGAATGCAGAGTTATTAGCTGCTGATCATTCAAATGTGGATGTTGCATTTATCCAAGGCGGTTCAATTAGTAAAGAATTGGCTTCTAAAATACAATCTTTAGGAAGTGTTGCGTACGAACCCGTTTGGATTTTCTACCAAAAATCTCTAGGTAAAGAAATTAATACTTTAAAAGATTTATCTAAATTGCGCGTTGGTGTTGGTCCAGAAAAAGGTGGAACAAGACCATTAGTTAAAGAATTGTTTTTATTAGAGGGGATCTCGATTGAGAAAAATCAACATTTTATCGTTGACTCATATGATAATAATAATCGCGATTTTCAAGAAGGCAAGCTCGATGCAATTATTGTGGTCACACCTTTCTTAAGTCCGGATATTCAAAAACTACTTCGTGAACCTCAGGTGAAGTTATTCAACTTTGATTTAGCGTCTGCATATGTGAAAAAAATACCTCATATAGAGGAAGTTACTATCCCTAAAGGATCTATAGAAATTGAGGGGATGATTCCACCGCGGGATGTTAAGTTAATTGCAACGACAACTTCATTGGCAATTCGGAAAGATTTTAATAAAGACTTACAGTTTTTAATGCTAATAGCTATGAAAAACCTAAATCGCAATCCCGATATGATGTTTTTTAGTAAAAGACAAGAATTTCCGGCATATATGGATGCAACGATTGAGGCAAGTCAAGTCGCTTTGAAATTTTATGATTATGGTATTCCAGAAATAATGAGGTACTTCCCGCATTCAATTGCAGGATTTGCTAATCGATTTTGGGTATTGATGCTTAGTTTTGCAACCATTATTTATACATTAACTAAATTTAATGTTCGTTTGAGTGCGATCAGATACCGTATGAAACTGAGAGAAGGATATAGAAAATTATTACAAATAGAAAAAAAAGTATATGTAAATAAATTACAAGAAGAAGATTATAAAAAGCTCATTTTTGAAATAGATCAACTGAACTTAGAAATTTCAAATGAAAAAGTACCCTTTGGATTTGAACAGGAATATTTTCAATTTATGCTAGCTTCAAAGTTGTATGAAAATAAAATACGTAATCTGCCTTGATAAGCTATCAATTTACTTGGTAGCTTATAGAGTTCTGTTACTCTTATTTCTCGATATCTTTTAGTTACATGTACATTATAGTAACAGCACTGCAATTGAACCGTCGTCATCCAGTATTAAATAACCTATCACGTAATCTATAGAATCTCACCATGCTTATTTTTTAATTTTTTAAATATATTCATGACAGATGATCGTGCCATTGGATTAACTCCAATCATAAAAATATGTCAAAATATACTATCTAAGCGCTTAAAGGAGATTGTTGTGAGCAAAGTTGCAAATAATATAGGGTGGGGTTTTGTTGGATTGGCATTAATCCTTGGGGGATTTATGTTATACGTTCAGGGGTACAGGCCGATTATCTTTGGGGTAGGAATTCTCGTGATTCTTTATCGTGCGGTAACCGCGCATAATGATGAATATGAGCCCAAAAAAATGATGAACCATTAAAGCACCTGTAATTATTTCGCCGGATATCTGGATTTATGAGCAGAATTTTTACTGCGATAGGAGTTAGATGATCCTAACTCCATTACCAAATGGTTTAATCTAACTAAGCAATCTATTTAATGAGTAGAACAGGTTGCTTCGCTGTGCTACTAACCCGTTGTGCTATTGAACCCATCAAGATATCCAAAAAGCCACTTCTACCTTTAGCCCCCATCACAATGAAGTCAACCTTATCTTTGTTTGCAAGAGCAATTATTTCTTCAGCAACATGTCCACGCAAGATAGCCATATTGTGTTTAACGCCTGCCATATCTAAGATTTTTTGTGCAGCTTTTAATTCTTTTTCGCTAATTTCTCGCAAGTAATCATCAACAATACTTTTATCCACAAATTTCTTTACGTACCCAAGCCCTGAATCGTCATGAACATTTACTAAAGTTACGATCGTTGGACTACGAGAATTTTTGGCCATTTTTGCTACATACTTTGTGGCATTGAGGGATGATTTAGAACCATCGATGGGTAAAAGTACTTTCATGTGTATTCCTTTATCATCAAAAAACAATATGCAAAATTACTAGATTTACTCTATACGAGTAAGCAACTATCAGTAAACGAAATGGTGACTACTCGATGAATTCATCCTAGCATGGAGAATGTAAATAAATTTGATTCATATCAATCTTCAGTAAGGAATTTGAGAATTCGATTAGATTTAGTCTTTTAACTTTCATACTCCATTGGAATATCAATCTAGATCACAAAATCTACCCTTTGATTATTCGTGATACTCTGGTGCATCACTTTGGGAGGGGCAACTTAATAGGAGCCATCAAAGTGCTATGATTAGCATATTAATTTTTAAAATATTTGAATTAATATGTATATCGGTAATAACGGCCAGTTGATGTTTGCCACGGAAAGCCTATTTCCGGTGTTATTTATCATCAACCTCATGTTTGGATTATTGCTCTTAGTCTTATTCAAGAAAAAGAATAACATTTCAGTCAAGTATTGGGTTTATGCATGCTTCTCTTTTTGCATCGGTTCATTTTTGATTGCTGCACGTAATTACCTGCCTGTGGTTGTAGGTTATATCTTTGCAAATTTCTTGTTGAGTTACTCTCACTATTTATGCTACCAAAGTATTGAATATTTCAATAAAGGTAAAAATGTAAATAATCTCGGAATGAAGGTGTTTTGTGGAATTTATGCCCTAGGCTACAGCTTTCTTGTCGATGATGACTATATTGAATTTGTAGGAACTTATGCGGGAGCAGCAAATTTTATTTTACAGTTTTGGATATTTTTCAAAATTTATAAGATGAGAGTAGTAGCCGTCAATAAATTCTCAAATGTACTTGCCCTTTGCTACTTAGCCACTTCGATTGTTTGGTTCTCTAGATCATTTATATCTCTATTTTATCAATTACAGATGTATGGGGACCATAGTTTTGCGGACTGGGTTACTTTATCAATCATCACGATGTTTATTTTGTTAAAGCACTTCCTTTACGGAGCAATGCAATTAACTCAATCTTCAGCCAATTTAGAAAATATTGAAGAATTATTAAAGGAAAGAGAAAGTCTTATTCTTCAATTACAGGTAGAGAAATCAAAAGCAGAACAAGCAAATACTGCAAAATCTCAGTTTTTAGCAAATGTTTCTCATGAGATTCGAACACCTTTACATGGTTTAATTGGACTAGTATCAGCAGTTCTAAAATCACCCATGTCAAATGACATTAGAAAGTCCTTGAATAAGGTTTTATTTTCATCAAAAGCTCTATTGGTTATTCTCAATGATATTTTAGATTTTTCTAAAGTGGAATCTGGTAAATATCGAATTGTTAACGAGTCACTTAGTATAAAAAACATATTTAACGACACCTCCGATTTATTTGTAGACGCCGCATCAGAAAAAAATATTGAAATTCAGTTTTATATAGATAAAAATATGCCGTCCCATCTTTTGGGTGATTTTTATAAATTGCGTCAAATCATATTTAATTTGGTTGGTAATGCAATTAAATTTACTGAACAAGGAACGATTCAGGTAAGGGCTGAAGTTGTCCGTATTGATAATCAATGGGCTAATTTAATATTTCGAGTAATTGATACGGGTATCGGCATATCTGCAGAGGATATAAAAAATATTTACGAGCCGTTTCATCAGATTGATAACTCAAATACACGTAAATATGATGGTGTGGGACTTGGGATATCCATCTGTCAAAACATCTTAATGCAAATGGGTTCACATCTCGATATGAGAAGTCAATTAAATGTAGGTACTGAAGCATCCTTTTTACTCCAGTTAGAAATCAAATCAAGTAATGAATCAATTACTCGACCAGTGGTTTTGTCTTCCCTCGAAGAGGATCAAGAAGCATTAGATGCCATCGTTAATAAACGGATATTGGTAGCAGAAGATAATGCCATCAACTTAGAAGTTATTCGACATTATTTAGGTTATTTAAATATAGAATTTACATTAGTCACCAATGGTGAGGAGTGTATTGCGGAGTTGCAAAAGAATCCTCATGATCTTGTCTTAATGGATATTCAAATGCCCCTTTTAGATGGTATTCAAGCTACGCAAAAAATTCGACAATTAGAAGAATTAAAAGCTATTCCTATCATTGGACTGAGTGCTGGGGTTCGTGAAGATGAGCGAGAGATTTGTTTGCAAAGTGGCATGAATGATTTCTTAGGCAAGCCATTTGAGATTGAGGATTTAGCGAAGATACTGCTTAAATATTTATCTTCGTAGAAGAAAATTCTCGTTACTTCAAAAATTTATAAAAAGCGATCATCGTTATTAATTAACAATTATATAAATGCTTTTAGATGCGATCAGTTTTCAGTGCATACTACAGTAATTGTGCATGCTATCGTTAGCAGTATTAATTTAGATAATCATGAAAATAATTGACAAGCATTACTGCCTGTTTGCTTCACGTTGTACATAGCTTGATCCGACTTATCTATGAGTATATCTGCATCAATCCCATCAAGAGGATAAATCGATATTCCAATACTTACATTAATATTGATTGATATTTCATTCAATTGCATTAATTGATGAAGCTTTAACCGAATTTTTTCAGCAACTTGAAGAGCATTACTTGGATGATCAATATTTTCTAAAAGAATTAAAAACTCGTCACCACCAAGTCTGCCAATAGAATCATCTTCTCTAACACTGGATTTAAGTCTAGCGGCGATTTCAATGAGGGTCAAATCGCCAATATGATGACCAAAATGATCATTAATATTTTTAAATTGATCCACGTCCACAAAAAGTAGAGCGAATAGATGATTTTGCCTTTTTGATTTACTGATTGCTTGATGAAGACGGTCTTGAAAAAGACTTCGATTTAATAAACCAGTTAAAGGATCATGATCTGCTCTAAATTGAATCGATACATTATTACGATAGGATTTTTCTAAAACCAAATACAGGATAACTATAAAGATGAGGAAAAAGATGGTTGAGAGAAATATAAGATGCACACTTTTGAACCATTCAGATAAGTAAGCCTCTTTGACTATACTAGCCCCCACAATGAAAGGAACATCCGGGACTTGTTGGAAATTCACCATTCTTTCAATAGGATCGGTCCCACGATTAAATCCAAAATCATTAACAATGATGGTGTTATTACTACGATCTGGATTTTTTAAGGATTGATCAATGATTTGATTTGGATTTAATTTGCCAATATTTTCTTCCTTGAGTGGCCACCTACTGATCAGTATTTTGTCTTGATTGTATAAAATGACACTTGAACCATGACCAAGTTTTTCACCTATTTGGGCAAATAAATCTGAGAAGATTTGAACGGATATACCGATTAGTACGACGCCTAAAAATTCTTGATTAGGACCATTTATCCGCCTTGCTAAGTAAAAAACCCAATCACCTGTACCTTTATTTTTTACTGGCGCACTAAAAAAAGTATTTGAATCAGTATGACTCCTTAAATAAATAAAATAATCTCTATCGGATAAGTTAATTGGGGGTGGTGGATATTTTCTTGAAAAATTTAATACGAAACCATCTTCATCAACAAGTGTGACAACATCGATAATTGGATCTGATTTAAGTGTATCGACAAGCCTTTCGAACTGTTTTTTTTCTGAGGCAAATCGTTTAAATTCTGATGCATTTTTTAAACTTAGATTATTAATTAAATCAGTTAGGTTGTTTAATTGAGTTTCATTTTTTTTAATAATTTGTTCAACATTTTTAGATAACACAAATGTTATTGTTGTAAATTCTTTTGATCGGTATTGAATAGCATTTTGATAAAAAACGTAACTCGTATAAAGACCTAAGAAAATAATAAATAATGCAATACTGATTGCAATCATCCAAAGTTGGATTCGATCCCCCACCACCAGGTACTTGCACTCAAAATAATTTAGTTAAATACAGCGGTACGACAATCGTCCCCCTCGGAAATTACTGTGGTGGAGTTTCTATTACCGGTAGCGGAAATGTTACCTTAAACCCCGGTTATTTCAAAGGTATCTCTTCATCTGGCTCTGGATCATTACAATTTAATCCGGGTAATTATGTTATCTACAGCAATGGGATAGATGTAAGCGGTAGTGGATCAGTTACGCTTGGAGCAGGAACTTATATAGTGTTCGGCGGAGGAGCAAACTTCTCTGGAAGTGGGAATGTCAACGGAACTAGCGTACTTATTTATAACTCTGGCAATGCTACTTATCCACCAGGCGCTCTCAATGCAACAGGAAGTGGTGGTTTTAACTTATCCGCCCCTATGACTGGTCCCGATGCAGGTATGTTGTTTTTTCAATCAGCAAATAATACTAATGATATGAATATTAAAGGTAGTGGAAACTCAACACTAAACGGCAATATTTACGCTCCTACTGCTGGGGTTAATTTAACTGGAAGTAGTGGTACAACTCTCCCTATAGGCAAAATTATCGTCAAAAATATCAATTTGAGTGGTAGCGGAAACATTAGCGTTACGAATGCTTTTACTCCTAATGGCGGGTCTAATTCGACTAGACCGGTATTGGTTAATTAAGTAAATTATCGAGTGGGTTTTTAATGGATAAAAATATCTAAATAATTGGAAAAAGTATAAAGCCATTGCATCCATTGTTTTGATGTTATAAAATGGAATTGGATCCGTAATTTTAGTGAATTAATCATCAATTCATAGAACAAAAAGAATATTCATCAAGTCCAAAAAATTTGATTTATATCAAATAAAAAAATAGCATATTTGCTATTGTGGAATCAACCAAGGAGGATGTCATGTTTAAACATATTTTAGCCCCAGTCAGCGGGGACGACTTAACCAAATTAGAACTCAAAAAAATTATTCGCCTAGCGAAGATCGATGGTGCGAAGATTACTTTAGTTTACGTATCTGACCCACTAGGACCGTATATGTATTCAGATATGGTCAATGAAGTAGTCATAAGTGAAAAAGCGCATCAAAAAGCATGTAATGATTTTGCAAAGCACCTCTTTACCAAATCAAAAGCATTGATTCCGGAAGATTTAGAGGTTGGTAGCATTCATGTATTTCATCCGAATATTGCAGATGGTGTAATTGATGCGGCTGAACAAGTAAAAGCAGATGTGATTATGATGGCTTCCCACAAAAGAAAAGGTATTAAAGGATTCTTTTTAAGGGGTGAGGCACATGAGGTTATCTTGCATAGCAAAATACCCGTCTTGATTTTGAATGCCTAAGTAGTTCTAATTACTGTCGTACTGGCTGGGTTAATTCAGATCCAGCCAATCGATACAATTCTTTAATGTTGAGAATTTGTAAATGTTTATTTTTAATTTCAATAATACCTGCTTGAGAAAACTTAGATAAGATGCGGCTAACTGTTTCTATCGTAAGACCTAGGTAGTCGCCGATTTCTTCACGACCCATCGCTAAATTAAAATCAATTGCAGATAGACCACGTTTCACAAGTCGTTCTGATAAATAAATAAATAAATAAGCCAACTTTTCTTCGGCATTCAAACTACCTAAAGTCAGTAAATGACGATGGTCTTGTGTGATTTCACGACTCAAAATTTGATAGAGGTGTCGTTGTAAAGAAGGTATTTTTTGACACAAAATTTCAAATTCTGTGAAATGAATAATACATACTTCACATTCTTCTAGAGCGATGGCCTCTGACTGATAGTGATTATTGCCGATGCCATCGAGTCCTAATATTTCCCCTGGCAAATGAAAACCTATAATTTGGCTTCTACCATCTTGTAAGAGAAGTTCTGTTTTCATGGAGCCAAAACGAATACTATATATAGAAACAAAAGGATCACCTTGACGGTATAAGTATTCGCCTTTTTTGATTCTTAATTTTTGATTAACTAAAATATCAATTTGCTCAGCTTCGTCTTTTGATAGACCGAGAGGGAGGCAAAACTTTCCAATGACACAAGTAGAGCATTTTGCTGCTTGTTGTAATGGATTCATAGATACCTCTTCTTGTTTATAGTTATAAACCCATTATGATTCATAAAGGGGCTTAGAAGTAGTTCTTTTCTTTTATTTTCAACTAATTAGAGTATTTGAATTCAATTTAAAAACAAAGATGACTAACCTTAGCAAGATAGTCAGAAATGCTACAATTTCTTCATGAAATTAAGTCAACGTTCTTCATGGGTGCATTGGATAGCTGTTTTAGCTATTCTGATGAGCCTCATGGCGCCGGTGATTTCTCAGGCCATCAATTTGAATGCTTCCGTAACTACGATTGATGCTGAAGTTTGTTCTGCACTTGGTACGAAGATTTCTCATCATATTCAGATTGACTCTAATAAAGGCACAGATCTTTCTAGTGAAGAGCATTGCCCTTATTGCACATTACAACATGTGTCATACATCCCTGTCACAGTTCAGACACATGCTTTCATTGCAGATTATCCAATCACTTTTATAATCTTGGATGAGCAAGCTCCTCGGCCATTCATCGTATGGCTTACCCAACCTTCTCGGGCACCTCCTCACATCGCTTAATTAGTTTAGCGATAGCAAAATATTTTTAATTTTTGGAGGGAATAAATGCCTTTAGGCATTTATTCAATAGATGATGAATAAACGTCAATTATTTGTTTTACTTACTGCTCTATGGGCAACATCCATCTGGGCACAAAACTCTCCTGGTAATTCAGTGATGTTAAGTAACGTTCAATCAGATGTTACTGAGATTTCTGTTGATGCGAGTAGGTCTAGTACCAAATTAGAATCGATGCCAGTCTTTACAACTTTGATTACTCAAGAGGACATTCAAAAAAGTCCTGCATTAAGCTTAGATCAATTACTTCGCAATATCAGTTCTGTAAATTTATCAGGAGCGCCTTACTACGTATCAGACCCCACAGGGACAAGTTTGAAGATGCGCGGTTTAGCTAATGCCAAAGTACTTGTGATGTTGGACGGAATTCCCATTCATGATCCCTTTTATTCGACAATCCAGTGGTTTAAAGTTCCTTTGGCCTCGATTGAGCGGGTCGAGGTAGTTCGCGGAGGAGGTTCTGCCCTTTGGGGAAATTTGGCCGTTGCGGGTGTGATCAATATTATTTCTAAAAAACCGGAGGGTCCTGACGGAGAGATTTCTGCAAGCCTAGGAAACATGAATACGCAAAATTTTTATGCAGCTAAAAATCTGCAAGTGAATGACAACTTAAAAGTGCGTATTTCTGCAGATTATTTTCATACGGACGGATATATCCCAACACCTGTTTTTTTTAATGGGTCCTACAAACTCAGTGCTGGGCAAGTTGAAAATTCAGACAAGCAAGCCAACTTGAGAGTTGATTCGTACTATCAATTGGATGCTGCCACATCTGGCTTTTTTAAGTTAGGCTATCACGAACAAAATCAATATATCAACAATGAGCTTGGACAAAATCTCCAACAAGCCTATGATTTATCTGCTGGCGTTACTTCGCAACTGTCCGATAAAAGCACTATTGATGGCAAGTTATGGTTTCAATCTATTGTCTTTAATAAGAACAACGCAACCGGATGTTGGCCAGGTATCAATACAACGAATGGTGTGTATGCGCCTACAACAAGCGCCTATAACAAAACTTGTGGTACCTCATTTAGTGCAGGTGTTGTCCCATCAGATGCTGCACCCATTTATAAATATATTGGACAAACGGATTATCAACCCTATAACGAAGTTGGCGCATCACTCGTATATTCCAACAATCATTCAATTGGAACCAGCACGCTAGGTGTTGACTCGCGCCGGTTAAGTGCCAAAGATTCCCAGTTTAATTACAATGCTCCCACGGTCGTTAATGGTGTTGTGACAGTTGCGCCAACCGTCAATACTTTTATATCTTCTCAAGCTACCCAGCAGTTTATAGGAGCCTTTTACCAGCAAAAATATCGCCCTATCGATGAATTCGAAGCAACGCTTGGTTTGCGTTTAGATTCATGGATAAACTCAAATGCGAACATTACGATTAATAATAATCCAAATGCGCAAGATGATAAAACGACGTATAGCTTTAATCCTAGCTTGTCACTGAAGTATTTTGCGGATGATAATTTATCTTTAAGATCTTCTGCGTATAAAGGCTTTCGTGCACCAGGTATGAATAATATGTATCGAAGTTTTGGTAGTACTTCGAGTACCTCTACTTCAATTTCAAACCCCAATCTTTCTCCAGAGAATCTCTATGGATGGGAAGTTGGCACAGATTACCAGTCTACTTTGGTTGATCTTAATCTCACTTACTATAGCCTTTATGTGCAAAACATGAACTACTCGATGGCATTGTCAAGTTCATCAACTGGCGTTGCAGCACAATATTATTCGAGTGTTAAAAGTATGTATGGCATTACCGCTTCTTCTTTTAATTACTATCTTGATCAATTTGATTCTAGATCAAATGGTATAGAGCTAGGTACAAAGTGGCATCTGGCAAGTAATTTGTCGTTAATTGCTAACTATATGTATACCAACGCGTATTTGACAAATACGATTGACCCTTCAAAAAATCCAGCCTTTCAACAATTAGGAGGTGTCTCGCCAAATGTGGGTATTTTGGGGATTGACTGGAAGATCACTCCTAAGCTGAAAACTTATTGGCAAGCGCGTGCGGTCAGCCAAGCGTATCTTGATACTGCGCAAACGGTTCAAATGCCAGGATATATAACGGTCGATTTTAGTTTGTCTTATGACTATGACAATAAGACCACCCTTACAGCCAATGGCATCAATCTGCTCAATCAAGGTTACTATACCGATGGCGGCTCATCTTCAACAACTCCCACCGTGGGAATGCCAAGGTTAGTGATGGTTGGATTGCGTTATAAATTTTAAATGGTAAGTTAACCTGCAAATTGATGATAGTTAAACTTTAGAATCGGAATAGAGATGTTTGTAAATATGGCCAATCAACTGAAAAGACAACTAGGTATTTTGGGGATGCTATTGATGTCTATTTCAGCTTTAACACATGCTCAAACCCATCAGCACGAGATGAAAAAGCCTGTTGTGAGTTGCACGACAATTGGCATGGAATGTGCTAACGCAGCCACTCCTTTTATGACAAATGATGGCGAGTTGTGGGTAACTTGGACAGCCGGTGGGGTAGTCTCTTTAGCAAAATCGAATGATTTAGGAAAGTCGTTTGAGGCTCCGACTCGATTGGCTGAGCATGGAAAATCTTTGGATAATGGTGGAGATGCAAGACCACAAATTGCCATTGATGCTCAGGGACGAATTGTCATTGCTTATGCCTTCTTTAAGGATAGTAATTGGAATGCACAAGTGAATACAGTTGTATCAGAGAATCAAGGCAAGAGTTTTTCTAGACCAATTAGTATTGTTAAAGATGAAACAAGTCAACGATTTCCATCATTGATTAATAGTAGGAATGGCGTATTTATCACATGGATTGATAAACGCTTGATTGCCGAAGAAAATAAAAAAGGTAAAAAGAAATTAGGTGGCTCAGTTGCTTATGGTTGGTTAGATCAAAAAGGGGTAATTGCTGGTAAGGAAGTGATTGCCAATCCAAGCACCTGCGAGTGTTGCCGAATTGGTGTTGCGCTTATTCCTGATCAATCACCGGCTTTTATATACCGAGCTATTTTTGATCAAGGAATTCGGGATCATGCAGTGCAAATCATTCAAGCAAATGGACAAGTCGGCAAAATTTTACCCATCGCTAATGATCAATGGAAAACAGATACTTGCCCACACCATGGACCCACGATGACGGTATCCAAAAATGGCACGATTCATACTGCCTGGTTTACGCAAGGAGCTAATCGTGCGGGGGTGTTTTATGCCAAATCCAGTAATCAAGGAGTAAGTTTTTCTTCACCACGTCAATTAGGAGATGAGGGCAGTAATGTGGGTCGACCTTATCTTTTATCGTTAGACAATCAAGTTTGGTTGGTGTGGAAAGAGTTTGATGGTGAAAAGTCTCGCGTGTATGCCGAGTTTTCTGCAAATGATGGAAAGACTTGGAGTGATAAAAAATTGATATCTGAAACATCAGGCTATTCTGACCATCCTTTATTGATCAGTTCAAAAGCTAGGGTATATTTATCATGGTTAACACGCCAGAGCGGTTACCAGTTGATTGAGATGAATCGAGAATGAAAAAAATATTATGCCTATTGAGCTTTTGGATTTGCATTTCTATTTCTGTTGCATATGCAGAGATAAAATTGCAACCTTATCAATCTGGCGACTGGTCAGCAATAATAAAAAAATATCCCAATCAAGCTGTCGCTATCCATTTTTGGGGAACAACCTGTGGGCCATGTATTACAGAACTCCCAGAGTGGGGCAAGTACTTAAAATTGGACAAAAATATCAAGGCTATTTTTGTGCAGGTGGATGATGTTTCTGGTGCGATGATCCGCAAGAGATTGCAGAGCGCTAAACTAGAGAAGTACGATCACTATTATCTAGCGAGTAATTTTGATGAATTTATTTATTTTGAAGTCGATAGAACATGGCATGGAGAAATTCCGATGACTATTCTCATAGGTAAAGATGGAAAAAAAGAACGTATTTTAGGATCCGTTGAATTTAAAGATATCAAAAAATGGTCTAGTAAACAGTCAAGTAATTAGTTTTTGATTGCGAATTTATCATCAAGATAAAAAATAACAATCGGTTAATATTTTAGCTCTCAAGGTGGGTTGCTTTCATAATTAAGCTAATTGCAACTACAAAAGTAAAAATGGCAAATATTTGTTGTACCCTAGCCCCAGTAATTTTCTTTTCTAAAAATTTCCCAATTAATAGACCCACGAGTGCACCAACAGAAAAGGGCAGAGCAATTGCTACATTTAAATTGCCAGCCGCTAAAGAGATCATTGCACCACCCATAGATACTATGGCTAAAACTCCAAGCGAAGTAGCAACAATCGACTTCATTGGTAAGTCAGTAAATTTTTTCAGCGCCGGAACGATAATAAATCCACCACCAACGCCTAGTAAGCCCGATAGAAAACCAGCTCCTGCACCTGAGTACATTAAAGCGCGAGCGCAAGGCACAGTCCATATCAGCTTGCCAATTGATTGATCTAGTTGGCAAGGGGGAGGTGTTTTAACTGGAGGTGTAATACCTCTGATGGTTTGACTTGCTTGAATAAAAAGACGGACAGAGGTATAGATCAAAATACCACTAAAAATAATGAGTAACGGCGTATTCGGTATTATTTTCGCAATCCATAATCCAACTGGAGAAAGTATCAGTCCAAAAATGGACATAAACATGGCGGCTTTATAGCGTAAAACGTGATTCTTAAAGCCAATAATTGCACCGATACTTGCTGAAAATGCGATTGCACATAGCGCAATTGGACTAGCTTGTGCCATGGGAAGATGAAGAAAAAATACTAGCAGAGGTACAGAAAGAATCCCTCCACCGGCCCCAGTTAGACCCATCAATAGACCAACAAAAATTCCTAGAAAAATAATGAGAATACTTTGATCCATGGGACAGTGATCCTTGATAAAAATCAATACTCTGTGTATTGATATGCTTCCTTGAAGTGATTATAAATATATAATCATTAGTAATGCAGGTTTATCTGATATTAGATGCCTATTTAGATTCAACGTGAATCATTTTTTTGAGGATTAGTTCGTGACTCCCATAGTGAATTCATTTTTTGATACTGCAACAAGTACCTTCACCTATGTTGTTTATGAAAAAGAGGGCAGTTCTTGCGCAGTGATAGATAGTGTTTTACATTTTGATCAAAAGTCTGGAAGAACCAATACTTCCTCTGTAGAGCCTGTTATTGCATTTATCCAAAACAAGAAGCTTCAAGTAGAATGGATTTTGGAAACGCATGCGCATGCGGATCATTTAAGTGCTGCCCAATTGATAAAAGCGCAGCTTGGTGGAAAGGTTGCTATGAGTCAGCATATCCAACAAGTTCAAACGACATTTAAAGATATCTTTAATTTAGAAGGAACATTTGTTGCCGATGGAGCGCAATTTGACTATTTGATTCAAGATGATGAACAGTTAGTTTGTGGAGATTTAATTTTTCAATGCTTTGATGTTCCTGGACATACTCCCGCTTGTATGGCGTATCAATGTTCAGATTCCATCTTTGTTGGAGATACGCTATTTCTGCCAGATGTAGGCACAGCTAGGTGTGATTTTCCGGGGGGCGATGCTCAGAGCCTATATCGCTCTATCAAAAGAATTTTAAGTTTCCCAGATCAAACGAAGTTGTATATGTGTCATGACTATCCACCCTCTAGTCGAGAGGTGCAATGCTTCACTACGGTTGCAGAGCAACGAAAAGAGAATATTCATGTTCATGATGGAGTAAGTGAAGAAGAGTTTGTCAATATGCGTAAAACACGTGATGCAACTTTGGAAATGCCAACATTAATCCTTCCCTCGATACAGATCAATATTCGAGCAGGACATTTTCCCCCCAAGGAGTCTAATCAAGTCTCTTATCTTAAATTGCCTTTAAATATTTTATGACCATCGATTGGATTGCTTTTACCCCTTGGAGTGCAATTATTGGAGGGGTTTTGATTGGCATTGCGGCAAGCTTGTTAGCTTTATTCAATGGCCGAATTGCAGGAATCAGTGGGATTGTTTCTCAACTTCTGCATTTTAAGAGTGCCCCCCAAGAACATCTGCCGTGGCGAGTCCTATTTCTAATTGGCTTAATTAGCTCAGGTTGGATGTATCAATTATTTTTCCAGCTGCCAGCGATGAAATCGAGTAGCTCAGTTGATATATTAATGATTGCAGGAATGTTGGTTGGGATAGGTACTAGACTAGGTTCAGGTTGTACGAGTGGGCATGGTGTTTGTGGGCTAGGGCGCTTATCAATGAGGTCCTTAATTGCGACCTTAAGTTTCATGACGGCTGGTTTTGTTGCTACTTATCTAATTTTACATAGTGGTTTAATATGAAGCTGGTTATAGCCTATCTATCAGGACTCATTTTTGGCGTTGGGTTAATTGTTTCTGGCATGACCAATCCAAAGAAAGTCATTGGCTTTTTGGACCTGTTTGGCAATTGGGACCCATCCTTAATGTTGGTGATGGGAGCGGCAATCCCAATTACATTTATTGCATTTCGTTGGTTAGAAAAAAAACAATCCACAGTTCTCAATGAGCCGATTCACTTACCGGGAAAAAAACACATTGATTTCCCCTTGATTGGGGGAAGTGTGTTGTTTGGTATTGGGTGGGCTCTAGCCGGATATTGTCCTGGTCCTGCCATTGTTTCAATCGGACTTGGAAATGGGGATGTGGTGTATTTTGTGATTGCAATGGTTGTTGGGATGAAATTAGTAGAATTCTTCACAAAAAAATAAAATATTAGGGTTATTTGCTTCAATTTCTTGAATATATAGTGAATTTTTAATGACTTATTTTGCAAATTAGTTTCAATCAAGAAGATTCAGTTACAAACCTATTTTTATCCGTTTTTCGATACGATTTAGAGTTATCGTAGATTTCGTAATGTGTGTTTTTTGAATCTATGGAGTTCTGAATGATGCATTTAAGTGTGATTCGTTGTCCTGATCGTCAGCATTTTAGTCCGATCATAAAAAAAGCTGCTTATTATTTTGCTGAGCAAATTATCTCCCCTAAAATGTTGCAGCAGATTGATTTAAAGATTCAGTTTGATAGCAAGCTTGAAGAATATGGGTATGCTTCCGTCAAGCAACGCGCATCGATCAAAAAAAGAAGGCACTATCTCATTGAGATTAATCCGCATATTGGCGCCAGAGATATTTTGGACACACTCGCCCATGAAATGGTGCATATCAAGCAATATGTCTATGGCGAGACCAATGAATCTTTAACGAGCTGGAAGGGGCAGTTGATCGCTGAGGATGTAGATTACTTCAATCATCCCTGGGAAATAGAAGCCTATGGCATGTCTCGGGGCTTATTTACAAAATTTGTAGTTCAAGAGAAATTATGGGAAGTATTTGAAGGGATAAAAGATCCACATCGCAATATTGAACCTGTTCCATTAGGATGGATAAAAGGTACTTTTAAAAAATAAAAAGATTGGAAAAAAAACGGGAAGCTAACTAGCTTCCCGTAGTTACAAAAAAATTATAGAGGTCCTAAATTCGTTGCTTCATCTTCAATATGATTGGAGAGGATACCAATTTTTTCAATTTCCACTTCTGCAGTGTCACCCGGCTTCATAAAAATAGGAGGAGTTCTAGCAAATCCAACCCCGCCCATTGTTCCAGTTGCGATGAGGTCACCAGGTTGTAAGGTAGTCCACTCAGTGATGTACTCAATCGTTGCTTCAATCGAATGAATCATTTGCACGGTATTTGCTTTTTGCATCACAACACCATTGAGTCTCATTTCAATATTGAGGTTCATTGGATCAGGGATTTCATCGGCAGTTACCATCCATGGGCCATTAGCGCCAGTCTTTTCGAAGTTTTTACCTGGATTGATTTGACTAGAGTGACGTTGATAGTCACGCAGACAAGCCTCATTCAAACAGGCATAACCAAATATGTAGCTCAAAGCTTTATCTTTAGGTACATAACGTCCAGTAGGTTTACCAATCACGACCAATAGTTCAGCTTCCCAGTCAAGCATGTGGGAGACTTTCGGGCGCATGATAGGTTGTTTATGACCAGTTAATGACTCTGGCCAACGCGCAAAAATCATTGCTCTGTCTGGTGCTTTACGGTTGCCGATGGCGCGATTTGCCTCATCCACGTGATCATGATAATTAAGGCCAACACAAAAGGTCTTGCCTGGATTAGGAACGACTGATAAGAGGTGCAGACTATCGTAGTCATAATCACCCGCAGATTCTTGGATTAATGTTTGCGCAACAGCTTTGCCATCATTGGCAATAAAGCTGATGATGTCTGGATATAGCCCCCCAAGTCGTGCACTTAAATCGATGACTTTATTACCCTTAATGACACCATAGTGATTTTTTCCAGCGTGTAAAAATGAGACGAGTTTCATAAAATTTCCTGTATGAGATGAAGTTAAAAGTAAGAGTTAATTGGGTGCTTGTAGGCGTGAGTTCATGACTCTACGCCAATCTTCTTGAGAGCTAAAGCTTGGGTTTTCTTTAATCATATTTTCTGTATAAGCATAAATTTGATCATCGGTTAAAGATAAATCGAATGGTTTTCCATGAGGTTGAGCAACATGCCATGGAGTATCCATATAGATTTCTAAACCATTACCCTCAGGATCGTGGGAGTAGATTGACCAAGCATTGCCATGAGTGATTGGGGTGATGCTGGTAATGCCGTTGTTGATTAATCTTTTTTCCACACGACGTAAGTCATCTAACTCATCAACGAAAAACGACATCTGAAAGACTACGCTTGGACCAGATTTTGGATCCTTACCATCAATTAAAACTAACTGGTGATGTGCATCATCGCTACCACTCATGAAAACGATATTACGATTACCCAGTCTTGGCACTTGGCCACGGTCAGTCACAATAAGGTCGAATACGGAGGTATAGAACTGTTCCATTTGGTCTAAGTTGTCGACATATAAACCGAGGTGTTTTAACTGCGGAATTTTTTTCATTAATTAGTCTACTTTCATGTTGACTGATTTTGCAATTGCAGAATATTTTTTAATATCGTTACGTACTTTTTCTGTAAATTCAGCAGAATTCAAAGGCAATGAATTACATCCCATTTTGCCTAAACTAGCTTGTAAGTTATCTGAGCGCGCCATATCATTCACAACTTTATTATAGGCGTCTAAGATGTATGGTGGGGTATTTGAAGAAGCAGCTAAACCATACCAAAAACTCTCGTTGAAATCAGTTAAACCACTTTCAGCCAACGTGGGCACATTCGGAATTTGGCTCATACGTTTTGCCGTAGTAACGCCAAGTGCCTTTAACTTTCCTGATTGAACTTGCGACAAAATAATTGCTGGAGTACCAATATAAATAATCGAATCCTGACCGCTTAAGACATGCGCTACAGCTGGTCCTTCACCCTTAAAAGGGATGTGTGTCATTTTGACACCAATCTTAGTATTGAGCATTTCAATCATCATATGAGAAAAAGATCCGTTACCACTAGACGCACCAAAAATACTTTGAGGGTCAGATTTTAAAGAAGAGATAAGTTCTTTGAGATTATTCGCAGGTACTTTGGAACTCGCGATCATCACTAAAGGAACTTCACAAACAGCACCGAGAGAGCGTAAGTCTTTTAAAGGGTCATAATTGATTTTTTCATAGACCGCTGGATTAATCGCCATCATGGAGGTAAATACGAGGATGAGATTGTAACCATCAGCCGGCGCATTCATGAGGACATCCATGCCCACCCCACCATTGGTGCCCGGGCGATTATCCACAATTACCGGTTGACCTAATTTCTCTGACAGGGCTTGTCCGATGGTTCTACCAATCGCATCTGCTCCACCCCCTGCGACTTGAGGGATGATGAGCCGCACAGGCTTAGTTGCGGTCCACCCAGGAGTTTGTGAGAGTGCTGTTTGAGATAAAAAAAACAGCACGCCAACCCACAGTAATTTGATGTTCATCATTTGTCTCTCTTTATATGTTGAGTTTATGTATAACTCTTTGTTAAATCATAGATTGTCTTATTTAAATACCAAATTACCAATCCGTTTCGCGTCCAGGATTTGCAGCAATATGATGGATAGATAAGTCAGCACCACGATGTTCTTCTTCCGGAGTCATTTTTAGACCCATTACGGCTTTTAAAGTGCCGTAGACAATCAAACCACCTAAGAGCCCAACGATAACCCCTAATGAAGTTCCAATTAGTTGACTCAAAAATGAAACACCACCCAAGCCACCTAAACTAGTTTGACCAAAAATACCAGCTGCGAGTCCGCCCCAAACACCACATAAACCGTGCAAAGGCCAAACACCTAATACATCATCGATCTTCCAACGATTTTGTTCTAGGGTAAATACTTTGACAAATAGAGCGCCAGCGATTAAGCCAACAATAAGAGCGCCGATGGGGTGCATCAAATCTGAGCCAGCACATACAGCCACTAAACCAGCGAGAGGACCGTTATAGGCAAAGCCCGGATCATTTTTACCAATCAACCAAGCTGATAAAGTACCACCAACCATTGCCATGAGAGAGTTAATGGCAACAAGACCACTAATTTTATCGATAGTTTGAGCACTCATCACATTAAAACCAAACCAGCCTACAGCAAGTACCCATGCACCCAGCGCGAGAAACGGTATGCTTGACGGTGGATGAGCTGAAATCTGACCATCTTTGCCATATCGTCCATGACGAGCACCTAATAAAATAATTGCAGGTAAGGCAATCCAACCACCCATGGCATGGACAACAACGGATCCTGCGAAGTCATGAAACTCTTCGCCACCAAATACCTTCAGCCATGCTTGAAAACCAAAATGTTGATTCCATGCAATCCCCTCAAAAAAAGGATAGACAAATCCAACTAAAACAAAAGTAGCGATTAATTGAGGATTAAATTTTGCACGTTCGGCAATTCCACCGGAGACGATGGCTGGGACTGCTGCAGCAAAGGTTAATAAAAAGAAAAATTTAAGTAATTCAAAGCCACTCTTTTGAACTAATACATCTGATGTTTCCCAAAAGCCAACACCGTAGGCAATACCATAACCAATAAAAAAATAGGCAATGGTTGAGACGCTAAAATCAAGCAGTATTTTTACTAAGGCATTGACTTGATTTTTATGTCTTACCGTACCTAACTCTAAAAAAGCAAAACCCCCATGCATAGCTAAAACCATGAGTGCGCCTAACATGATGAATAGTGCATCAATTGCAACTTTAACTTCTTCCAAAATTTTCCCCTATTTGATTTATTTTTTAATGCATAAAGTCTACTTTAAAAATGATTTGACTGATCAAAATTAAATGAGGGAAAACCCTTAAAGACGCAGAAGTCGTTTGCATCAAACTAAAAAAGTTGTTGATTCGCTTTACTCAGAAAAAATCCACGACCAGCAAAATTTTTACAAGTCAGTCCAGTTTGTTTACTTTCGCAGATGATGCCATTGTTAGTCCAAGTTGCCCCGTAAGGTAGTTTTGGATAACTTGGGTTATAAATGGTATCTCCATGACAAAGAATCCATGCCTTACCTTTTGCTTGAAGGGCGTAAGCGCCACCATATTCAACTGGGCAGTCTACTGGTTTAGGTGGTCTTTGATTGGTTTGAGACATCAAGTCACAACGCAGACTAGTAGCATCCTCCATGGTGCATGCTATGTTGCCACTTGGTGTTTGAAATGAATTACCTGAAACAAATGTTTGCCCAAATGCCATCGGGATAGAAAAAATAAATACGATACAAGAGATGATTTTATGCATGGTTTGAATTGTCCTTTTTTAAGATATTTAAAAAGTATAATATTCCACATAAGATGAAAATCTGCTTCTAATCAAATAGAGGAGTAATGATGGCATTAGGAAAATTACAGTTAAAGAGTTTGCAGGGTATCGTTTCAGATGAAGAATGGCAAGCCAGAATTGACCTAGCCGCGTGTTATCGACTAGTTGCCCATTACGAAATGTCTGATATGGTGGCTAATCACATTACACTCAGAGTACCTGGCGAAGATGACGCTTTTCTGATTAATCCTTATGGCATGATGTATGAGGAGATGACCGCTTCATGTTTTATCAAAATCACACATGCTGGAGAGATTCTGTTCAAGCCTGATTTTGGGGACCTCGATTATGGATTTAATAAGCCAGGATATATTTTGCACAGCGCGATTCATCATGCGCGTCCCGAAGTTGGTTGCGTTATACATACACACACCTACGCTGGTATGGCAGTTTCTGCATTACAGTGTGGACTATTGCCACTCAATCAAACCTCAATGCGCTTTTTGAAGATTGCCTATCATGACTATATGGGTGTGGTGTTAGATATGGCAGAGCAAGAAGTCTTAGTGCGTGATTTAGGTGATTGTGAAGCATTAATTCTTAGGAATCACGGTTTACTGACCTTGGGAAAAACGGTTGGTGAAGCATTTAATTGGATGCATCGTTTAGAACTTTCCTGTCGCGCTCAGATAGCGGCGATGTCATGTCATGTGCCATTACAAGAAGTTTCCGAAAAAGTATTGCAGGAGACTTACATGAACTATCAGCCACAAGTAAGGCGTCCATATGGAGTGATGGAGTGGCCCGCTTTACTTCGTATGATGGATCGAATAGATCCTAGTTTTAGAGATTAAATCAACCATAAAGAACAAATAAAATAATCAATCGGAGACAAAATGATCAATCTGAAAAGGTATTTAGCCTTGGCATTTCTGTGGATGAACTTTCTTCCTGCATATGCACAAACTTTTCCCAATAAACCTATTACGATTGTTGCGCCATTTGCACCTGGTGGAAATGTCGATATTGTTGCTAGGGCAGTAGCGCAAGGTTTAAGTACTGTTCTTGGACAATCTGTATTAGTTGATAATCGCGCCGGTGCGGGTGGTTCGATTGGTTCTTCCTCAGTGGCTCGGGCAGAGCCGGATGGTTATACCTTATTACTTGCCACAACAAATACCATTTCTGTTTTGCCCTATATGATGAAATCACCACCTTATAAACCATCCGGATTTAGTCCAGTTGGTTTAGCGGCTGTTTCGCCACTTGTGATTGTGGTTCGAGCAGATGATAAGCGATTGTCTGATGTGAATGCGCTGATAACTGCTGCAAAAAAAGATCCAACGAGAGTCTCCGTGGGTCACTCAGGATTGGGCACTTCCAATCACCTAGCCATTCTAAGGATCGAAGATGCTGCAAAAACTGAATTTAATATCATTCCATATAAGGGGTCCACACCCGCTTTAACTGATTTAATGGGTGGACAATTAGATTTTATGATTGACCAATTATCAAGTTCTAAGGGCTTTGTTGACTCAGGTAAATTAAAAATATTAGCCGTACTTTCCAAGGAGAGGGATTCTAGTATTCCTCAAGTACCAACTTTTAATGAAGTGACCAAACTAGACGTAGAAGCCAATACCACCTCTGGATTATTAGCGCCACCTGGTACACCACCAGAAATTATTAAGATATTAAATTTGGCATTAAATAAAGTTGTAAATGATAGTACTTATAAAAATAGATTAATAGCCGTTGGTAGCGTCCCTAAATCATCAACACCACAAGAGTGGGCGAGTCTTCTGAATCAAGAGTCTCTCAACTCTCAAAAACTTTCGCAAGCCGGTAAATTAAAAGCTGAGTAACTCCTATGACAAAGATTTGTTGCCTACCTAAAAATAGCTATCAACCGGTAGCTTTTACTCCTCCCCCTCTGGCATGTGATAGTCATGTCCATGTATTTGGGCCATTTGCAAAATATCCGCTGAGTGATGATCGCAGCTACACCCCTGCTGAATTTTCTGCAGACGACTTTATGGCCCACTTAAAGAGAATTGGATTTTCTCGAGGAGTTTTGGTAACTGCCAGTGTTTGTGGCACAAATAACGGGGCAATACTTGAAGGTCTTCGTCAATATCCAGATCAATTCCGAGGAGTTGTGGTGTGTTCTGCAGATGTAACAGATGCAGAGCTCGATGATTGGCATGCGCTGGGAGTTCGTGGTGTGCGCTTTAATTTATTACGTAAAAATGGCAAAGCAGTCTATCGCAACGGTGTAGGTTTAGAGGTATTAGAGCAGTTGGCTCCAAGAATGGCTGCGCGCGGCTGGCATGCACAAATTTGGGCACATGCTCCTGACATACTCGAATTGGCTCCAAGGTTGTTGGCATGTCATTTGCCTTTAGTGTTTGATCATATGGGGCGCATGGATACAGTTAATGGAATCTCTCATCCAGGTTTTCAAGAGTTACTTCGTTTAGTTGGGGAAGGTCTTGCATGGGTAAAAATTTCAGGAGCGGATCGAATCCGTGCCACTTTGGATAGTTATGATGATGTAGATCCCTTTGCAAAAGCTTTAATCCAGGCAAACATGGAGCGTGTTGTGTGGGGAACTGATTGGCCGCATATCAATTATTTTGATGAACGAGCGATTCCAGATGATGGAGACTTGACCAATTTATTATTACGCTGGTTGCCCTCAGAAAAAGATCGAGAGCAAATCCTTGTGCGTAATCCAGCACTTCTTTACGGGTTTTAAATAATGAGTACAAAAAAAATTGTTTTTTTAACGCCATCAGTTCCAGCTTTACGAACTGAGATGCAGAATTTATTACCGTCAGGTTTTACGATTGAATTTGCTGAGGTCAATGAAAAAGAGTGTCATAGAAAGCTCTTAAAAGATGCTGATTATGTTTTCTTGGGTGCTAGCTATTTAGATGCTGAATTGATTCAAGGAGCAACCAAGTTAAAGATGATTCAGAAGTGGGGGATTGGGGTTGATAAGATTGATGTACAAGCAGCCAAAGCCAGAAATATTCCAGTAGCCATTACCAATGGATCGAATGCTGCTCAAGTTGCTGAGCAAGCTATTTTATTAACTCTAGCTACATTACGAAGATTGAGTTATGCACAAAAAAGTTTTATGGCTGGAAAATGGCCAAACACAGAGTTGCGCACAATTTGTTTACAGTTAACAGGTAAAACTGTTGGCTTATTTGGCTTTGGTAATATTGCTCGGCAAGTTGCCAAGCAAATGCAAGGTTTTGATGCCAAAATTATTTACCATAGTCGCCAACGTGTTGCTTTGGACATTGAGCAAACTTTCAAAGCTGAATATGTGGATTTTGATACATTACTTAGGCAGAGTGATGTGTTGAGTTTGCATGCCCCATTCAATGCCCAAACGCGTGACATTATCTCCCATGAAGCAATAAATAAGATGAAGCAAAGTGCGATTATTGTCAACACTGCAAGAGGGGAACTTATTAATGAACCTGCCTTGGTTCAGGCCATTAAGGAACAACGCCTCTTTGGAGCAGGGCTAGATGTGTTTGTGAGTGAACCACCGCAAATGGATAATCCACTATTCAGTCTAGATAATGTCGTTGTGACACCTCATGCTGGAGCAAGTGTGAAGGAGGCAGTGACTAAAATAGTCCAGCATGGCTTTAACAATATTGCGCGCTTTGAAAGTGGTCAGCCTTTAGATCCTGCCGATTTAGTGGAGTGAACTAGAGACTTTTATTCAGGTTTGATGCCGGCCGACTTTGCGAGTTTTTGTAGCCGACTTACTTCGGATTTAATCAATACCCCTAAATCATCAGCACTTGGACTGGTCACCAAATCAATTCCTCTTTCCGCAAATTTTGCCTTAAGTTCCGGTTGATTCAGCGCCTTTACTACTGCAGCATGCAATTTTTGGGTGATTTCTTTTGGAGTGCCAGCGGGTGCAAGAAGGAGGTTTAAGGTGACGTCCTCGTAGCCAGGATATCCTGATTCTGCCATCGTCGGAATTTCAGGCATCAGTGAAGACCGTTCCAAGCTTGTAATGGCTAGAGCTTTTAACTTACCACTTTTGACATTTTGTACACCGGTACTAATTTGATCGAACATCATGGGTACTTGCCCACTAAAAACGTCGATCATCGCTTGCGCATTGCCTTTATAAAAAATATTTGTAAATTTAATACCTGCACGATTTGCAAATACTTCTGCAGCAATATGACCCGTAGAACCATTACCACTGCTAGCAACAGCAACCCCTGGGTTGGCTTTAGAGTATTGAACAAATTCTTGAATATTTTTTGCTTGTATGATTGGATTTACCATTACGAACATCGGTACTTTACAGGTTAATGAAATCGGTGCGAAGTCTTTTACAGGGTCATAACCAGCATTGTTTGAAATCAGAGGAGCTGCAAAAAAGGTACTTGAATGCGCCAGTAGTGTGTAGCCATCTGGAGGAGCTTTAGCAACATATTGTGTTCCTACAATCGATGCAGAGCTGGGCTTATTTTCAATAATGACAGATTGCCCAAGTATTTTGGACATTTCATTACCCAGTGTTCTGGCAACGATGTCCACATTTCCACCCGCAGCTACCGGAACAATGATGTGAATAGGTTTATTGGGATAATCAGCTGAGCTTTGTGCATAGCAAAAGATTGAAAAAAACATGCTAGTGATCAAGCATATATAACGAATCATTGATGTGATCATGAGCGTTCTCCGTTATTGATCGTAACGAGGATAAGAAGAATTTTTTGATTGTGCTTCTAACAGGCGAATCATCGCGTGCCACTCTAGTACACCGTAGGGTCTTCTAGTACCCGGTTGATATAGATGAGCGGTTTTTGCTAAAACAGACTCATCTGGAATGACGAGTTGAGTGTTGCTAGCCATTGCATCAACTTGCGCGCGGCATGACATTTCTAATTGATACATGGTATTGAATGCTTCTGGAACGCTAGGGCCGCAAGTCAATAAACCATGATTTTTAAAAATCATTGCATTATGTGGGCCTAAATCAGCTACCAAGCGTTTTTGTTCATCTAAATCGATGGCTGGGCCCTCGTAATCATGGTAACCCAAATGGTTCACAAAGCGAATTGAAGTTTGAGTGAGGGGTAATAAGCCACATGCCATAGTGGAGACTGCCATTCCGGCTCGAGTATGCGTATGAATCACACAGTTCACATCTTCCCTTGCCCCATGAATTGCTCCATGGATTACATAGCCAGATTTATTGATACCATAATCCG
Organism: Polynucleobacter sp. SHI8; assembly: GCF_027944005.1. Lineage (NCBI taxonomy): Bacteria > Pseudomonadati > Pseudomonadota > Betaproteobacteria > Burkholderiales > Burkholderiaceae > Polynucleobacter > Polynucleobacter sp. SHI8. The sequence goes on from NZ_AP027204.1 coordinate 735,981, forward strand.
TAGGTGGCTTTGCCAATATGTTGCCATCTAGATCAATCTTCACTAAGCTAGAAGCAGTGATTTCTTTATAAAGTAGACCATACAGATTAATCAAAAAATGCTCAGTACCGGGAATTTTTGCAGTAATATGGTTATAGATTAAATCCGTCATTCCATAGATATCTATCAGACGATAACATGCAGCGAGTTCAACTCGAGTTTGCCACTCTTCTGGACTGACGGATCCTTGAAGAGATGGAAAGTTAGTACCGTAGTTCATAATTCTCCTCATATTTTTTATTTCTATATATTACTATTTATTTTTTTAATTGAGGAAACTGACATGCTGTCTATTCAGGAACAAGAAGCTATTACATTTGAGATGCCACGAGGCGCCTGTGATTGTCATACACATGTTTTTGGTCCTGAGGGACAATTTCCTTATTGGTCAGAAAGAGCATATACCCCGGCAGACGCCAGCATTACACAGCTGCAGCAATTACAGCATCAATTAGGTATTGAACGAGTTGTAGTCGTACATCCGAGTCCCTATGGGGTCGACAATACTCGCACTTTACAAGCCATTCGTGAACTAGGAAGTCAAGCAAGGGGAGTGGCTGTTATTGATGAAAGTACAGCAACGATTCAAGAGATTGAGAAACTGCATCAAGCTGGTTTTAGAGGCGCACGTTTAAATCTAGAAACATCTGGAGTTGAAGATCCACTCTTTGCAAAAAATAAATTGGTACAAACAGCGCAATTAATTCAATCATTTGGGTGGCATATTCAGATTTATTCTAATCCACAATTGGTAACCCAGCTCAGCCATGAAATCATGCATTGTGCAGTGCCTGTTGTTTTGGATCATTTTGCACGAACTTCAATCGATGCTGGTTTAGATCAGCCATTCATATTGCAATTATTCGAAATGTTAAAGTCTGGCAATGTCTGGATGAAGCTCTCGGCACCGCAACGGATTACTGATGATCCAGATTCCGATCAAATGGCAGAGTTTGTGAATCAATTAATCGGGGCAAATCAAGATCGTTTAGTATGGGGGTCGGATTGGCCGCATTCAGGGGCGCAACCCGGAAAGAAAAGAATCAAAGAAGAAGTTGAGCCGTTCCATCTCATTAATGATGGTCATGCGCTAAATCGACTGAATCAATGGGTCAAGGATTCAACTATATTGAAGAAAATCCTATCAGATAATCCCGCACAATTGTATGATTTTGAAAAGCTCTAAAGAACTTCCGTGATTCACTTCAGAATGCCATTCGTTAATAATTGACAAGTGCAATTTGGCTAGAGCAGTCATTGACGATTCGTAAAGCTTGATCTCCAGTCTTTATTTGAGAACTGTAGTTTCGAATTAAGTCATCCAAAGTCGAAGCGGGGGTACCATTTGCAAGCATATATTGACGCAATGATCCAAGAATAGTTCCCAGAGATCGGTTGGTATCTTTGATGGTCTGGTTGATCTGATCACCTCTTGCAATCAGTGCCGAAATGGCTACTTGACCTGCTGTGCAATTAGCCCATCCTGATGGACCCAATTGATTATATAAAGCCTTATTCAGTTGATTTGGGTTATTGGGCTTGCTTGCTGGAGGAGTGACTGGAATAATTGGCGCAATGTAGGGGGTAGCACTTGGTATAAAGACAGCATTTCTGACAGTACCCTGAGCAGTTGCTCCATTCGGATAAAACATAGTTCCTTGAATACCGGCATCGTTTTGCCAACTGCCAACATATCTTGATCCATCTTGCCAAGTGTATGTGCCTTGCCCTTGAAAAGTATCTTGCTGAAAATTTCCTGTATAAATACCACCACTTTTATAGGCCGTGTAGGTTCCGAAGCCATGAGCTTTGCCATTCAAAACTTCGCCAACGTATTTACCATGAGAGTAAAAAAGTGTTTGCGCATTTTGACTATGCACAAAACTAGACCAACTAGACAAGAGTAAAAAAAGCATAACGAAATATTTTTTGGCAGACATTTATAAACCTTATATTATCTATAATGAAATTATTATATGAGGTTTTCATGCCATTCAATTTAAGCATACGCAGAAAAGTTTTAACCGCGATAGCTTTAACTTCGCTAAATCCATTTGGTTTCGCACAAACAAAAAAGCTCTCTCTTGTAGAAAGTGATTCTAAAAAAAATGTTATTGACGGTAAGATCATTGATCCTAAAACACAGCGTGATTTAAGTATTCGAATTCGCTTACCACAGGAGAAGAAAAAATCACCATTAATTATTTATTCACCAGGTCTTGGTAGTGGATTATCTAATGGACAATCTTGGTGTGAAGCTTGGGTTAATGCTGGTTATATTGTCGTGACTATTTCTCATCCAGTCACCAATGACATTATTTGGGATACGCAAAAGACAACTTTTACGAATCGATTACAACAGTCTCTCGCTGGACCACAATATGATTTAAGGGTATTAGATTGTAAGTTTGTCATTAGTGAATTGTTAAAGGGGTCTCAATCATCTTTTTTAGTAAAAGGTGGACTAGTTCAAGATGATTTGAAGTTGGAGGACTATATAGATCCTGAGCGAATTGGTATTGCTGGCCACTCATATGGTGCCTTAACTGTTCAATCGATTTGTGGTCAAGGAAGTGTCGGCATGATTGATCATCGTATAAAAGCAGCGATCGCTTTTTCACCAGGATCCATGACAGAATCAAGTGCTAAAAAAATGGCAAATGTCAAAATACCATTTTTCTGCATTATGGGGGATCATGATAATCAAGTTACTTTTAAAAAGGGACTTGAGAAAATGACCTTAGGGATGACTTTAGCTAAGCGTCGATGGGTATACGATAACCTTCCACGTGGAGCTCGTCAGTTATGGATTGTAAGTCCTGCAGATCATATGACTTTTGCTGGAGAGACAGTTGATGAGCAATCATTTAGTCGTGATATTCCAGTAGGTATAGATGGCGAATCTGATACTTGGGAGCGCATTAATCAAGTGACTACACTCTTTTGGAATTATTACTTATTAAAACAAGCAAAAACAGAAAACCCAAAGTCCTTATTCGTTGAATATGAAAAATCAGTCAAAATCCATTTACATGCCAAAGAGGTCTTTGAGGTCAGTTAATCTTACATATCCTACATATTTTATGCATCAAATAGGATAATGTCGGAATAATTAATTAACTTGAATAACTTTTATGATGGCTAGCAATACCTACATTTTTAATTTTTTTAGCCGTAACCAATCAATTTACATATCAAATGAGTTTTCTATCAAGTGAAGTTTAATTGTTTAAAAATTATTACACTTCTCCTCGGAGTAAGTGTGTTGCCGCAATCCTTTTCTGAAGGCTTGGTCAATGGTTTACTGCAACAACGAGCCAACGCCTTTTTAACGGTTATTAGTTATTCTTTGACCCCCGATGTCACAACGGGTTCACTCTCATTGAATGATAGTGCATTGAGTAATCCTGAGTTGTCAATGACGTCCTTGGGTGGCGGGGGAACACTTAGTGAGAGTTTTCCGTTATATGTAGAGGGCACAATCGCTTTAAATCGCTATAACCCGACTTTTGTCAGTAGTGGTACTACCCCTGTAACAATCCCAGTGAGATGGAATAGTATTTCTGGAACGGGTGGGATTGGTTGGGATTTTAAATTGAATGAGCAATTTAAAATTAGACCCATATTTAATGTTTCTCTAGGTCATGTAGAAAGTGATATTTCAATTGCCTCAAGAGTGATTGAGAATAAAACTGGCGTTAGTCTTGATTTCTTAAATAGTGGGCGCCTGAATGCTTATGGATTAGGCGGATCTATCGTGCTTGATTATGAGGACTATCGCCCTGATCAAGAAAATGAATTTGAACTACGTTATACCAATATTCAATTAACCAGCTTTGACTCTTCAAAATCTGTTGAGGGTCACTCAAGTGCACAAAGTTTAGGTTTGTGGTCGCGCCGAAGAGTGCCTACAGGGTTTACCCTGATGGGTAGTACTGTTAGGAGTGTTGTCGAATTTGCTCATACACAGTATTTGGGGGACTCTAGAGGTGCTTTAGGTTTTAACTTCCTTTCAAGCATAGGCACAGGCTTAGAGCTTGACATCAAAGACTACGATATCTTTTTTACCCGAGCAAGATTAATGGTTCGGTACCAATTTGCCCCAGATATTTCAGGATATTCGATTGGGATTGCAGCTAGTTTCTAATTGATATCTACGATAAAAACAAAATATTTATCCATTTTGCATTGATCCGCATTAGCCCTTAAAAGGTCACCTAAACTCAGAATCGCATGTTATTCTTTGTCATGTAAAATTTCAATAATTGTTTTTTCTTAGAGATTAATTGAGGGCATGATGAAAAAAAATAAGTTCATACAACTTGGTTTGGTAGTTTTAAGTGGATTGATGATGACCATTGCATCAGCGCAAACTGTCAAAATTGGATTTATGGGAACCTATAGCGGCCCAGGTGCTGCTCAAGGTGATCAGTTGGATAAGGGTGTAAAGCTTTTCATAAAGTTGAATGGCGACAAATTACCACCTGGTGTGAAAGTCGAAATTATTACGCGTGACGATACTGGACCAAATCCGGATGTTGCCAAGCGTGTTGCGCAGGAATTGATTGTGCGTGAAAAAGTGAACTACCTTACTGGCTTTGTTTGGTCCCCTAACATGGCGGCAATTGGGCCTTTAACTACCGAGGCAAAAGTGCCTTACGTAAGTATGAACGCTGCTGCAGCAAGAGTGATGATTAATGCGCCTTACATGGCTCGTACATCCTTTACGCTTTGGCAATCAGCTTACCCATTAGGACAATGGGCAGCGAAAAAATATAAAAAAGCTTACACAGCTGTGAGCGATTTTGCACCTGGTCATGAAGCTGAAGAAGGTTTTATCAAAGGTTTCAAAGAGGGCGGCGGTGAGATTCTTGGAAGTGTCAGAATCCCTGTGGCCAATCCTGATTTCACGCCATTTATTCAAAAAATTAAAGATGTAAAACCTGATGTGATCTTTGGCTTTAACCCTGCAGGAAAAGCAGCTACTGGAATGATGAAAGCTTATTCAGACCTTGGATTAGCCAAAGCTGGCATCAAGTTTATTGGTACTGGTGATATTGTGACTGATGAAGAATTGCAAGGCATGGGTGATGTTGCACTTGGCGTGACGACGGTACATCATTATTCAGCCAATTCCAATCGTGCTAGCAATCGTGCGTTTGTTGCTGCTTACAAAAAAGAGTTTGGTGAGAACTTAGAACCTGGATTTATGGCAGTTGGCGCATGGGATGCCATGGAAGCGATTTTTTATACCATTCGTGAGCAAAATGGAAAAATTGATCCAGATAAAACTATGGAGTTATTGAAGAAATATAAAAGTACAACAAGTCCTCGCGGCGAGTTTTCGATCGACCCTGAGACGAGAGATGTAATTAATCCAGAATATTTACGTGAAGTTCGTAAAGTGAATGGAAAACTGGCAAACGTTGAGATTGAAACTCTCAGTACTGGAATTAAAGACCCAATGAAGGAATTTGATAAAAAGAAATAATTGTTTTTAACTTTTATTTTTTTTCATCAGTATTAAACTGAATGGACTCTTTTTTTGCTGCCGTTGTTAGTGTCTTATTTTATGGCGTTGCCTACGGAATGGTTCTTTATGTCATTTCCGTAGGCTTATCCATCACAATGGGGATGATGGGTATTGCTAACTTGGCCCACGGAGTTTTTGCGATGTGTGGTGGTTATATTCTTGTGACCGCCTTGGCTAAATATCAAATCCCATTTCCAATTGCACTTGCCCTATCATTTTTAATCGTTGCTTTTTTTAGTGTTTTTCTTGATCGTTTGTTATACAAGCACATATACGATGCTCCTGAACTTGAGCAAGTTTTATTTAGTATTGCCTTAATTTTTATTTCAATAGCAATTGCCCGTTTGATTTTCGGAACTCTGCAACAGCCTGTGGTGTTGCCAGAGTACTTAAAAGATCAATTTACCTTGATGGGAAGAGACTTTCCAGCATATAGAGTATTTATTATAATTTTTAGCACGATCCTCATTGCCGCTTTATGGTTTGGTGTTGAGAATACCAAATGGGGTGCAATGGTTAGGGCAACAGTGGATAACCGTGCTATGGCGCAGTCCATTGGGATTAATACCAAATTGCTATTCAGCATTACTTTTGCGGTTGGAAGTGGTCTTGCTGGTATGGGAGGGGCTTTAGGCGCAGAAATTATTGCTATTCAGCCAACTTACCCTTTTGAGCAATTAGTGTTCTTTCTGATTGTTGTCTCAGTAGGTGGATTAGGTAGTTTAAAAGGACCATTTTTTGCCGCGCTCTTGATCGGTGTACTCGATACGGCGTGTAAATATTGGATACCTGAAGTAGGTGCATTCTTAATTTATATAGTGACAATTGGAATTTTATTGTGGCGTCCTCTTGGTTTAATGGGAAAACGTGCATGAGTAATTTAGTCGGCTTCCAATCCAATCCACGCTTAAAAATTTCAGAGCTCATCACTTGGGTGTTGGCTTTAGCAGTTTTCTTTGTTTTGCCGGATTATCTATCATTGGGCGCGCAAATACTCACCTATATTTTGTTTGCACTCTCTTTAGATTTGATCACAGGATATGCTGGTGTGGTGACGTTAGGTCATGCAGCTTTTTTTGGAGTTGGGGCTTATACCTGTGGGATTTTATCTGCCAAGCTGGGTATAACTGACCCATTGTTACTTCTTCTGATGAGTGCCATCGTTTGTGGTTTGCTAGGAGTGAGTACAGGCCTGATTATTTTGCGAACACAAAAATTAACCCAGTTAATGTTAACTCTAGCAATCGCGGCATTATGTTTTGAGGTGGCAAATAAGGCAACGACCATCACGGGTGGGGCAGATGGATTGACTGGAGTAATCATCGGTCCAGTTTTTGGTTTATTTAAATTTGATTTTTTGAATAAAACAGCCTACCTATGGTGTTTAGGGATTTTATTTATTTTTTGGTTTCTGGTGAGACGATTAATTTATTCGCCGTTTGGCATTACTCTAACTGGAATTAAAGAGAATAAACAAAGGATGCAAGCTATTGGCGTACCAGTTAACTCTTATCTATTGAAGGCATACACTTTTTCAGGGATGATTGCTGGTATTGCAGGGGCTTTGATCGCACAAACCAACCAATTTGTAGGCCTTAATGTCATAGGTTTTGAACCATCTGGCGAAATACTTGTCATGTTGATTTTAGGTGGTGTTGGCAGAATCTATGGGGCATTTGTGGGACCCATCGTATTTTTAGTTGCTCAGGATTTTTTAGCCAAACAATTTCCAGAGTATTGGAATTTAGGAATCGGTTTGATGTTATTAATTGTGGTTTTATTCGCCAAAGGTGGAGTCTTAGGAGTCTTTGACAAATTAATCGCACTTGGGAGATCTAGTAAGTGACATTAGCTCTAGAGACGATTGGATTATCTAAACAATTTGGAGCCTTGACGGTATCCGATCAGATTAATTTTCAACTAGAGCCGGGTGCAAGGCATGCTTTAATTGGCCCTAATGGAGCCGGTAAAACCACATTTATCAATTTACTAACAGGACGATTAACGCCATCATCTGGACAGGTAAAAATGATGGGGCAAGAAATTAGTTCACTCAATGAAAGCCAAAGAGTCAAGATGGGCCTTGGGCGAACATTTCAGATTAACTCATTATTTAATAAGATGACCGTTTTAGATAATGTCTCTTTAGGCATTTCAGAACGTCTTGGTATTTCAAAAAAAATGTGGAGAAATGCAAGCGCATTTACACATTTAAAAGAAGAATCACTAGAAATCTTAAGTCTTTTAGGAATTGCCGATGATGCTCATGAAAGAGTTAATCAATTGCCATATGGTAAACAACGTTTAGTTGAAATTGCGATTTCTTTAGGTTTGAAGCCTAAGGTGCTACTTTTAGACGAACCTGCGGCTGGAGTTCCATCGATGGAATCGGGACGTATTTTGCAGGCTTTAGATGTTTTACCAAAAGATATTGCCATTTTGATGATTGAGCATGATATGGATTTGGTATTTCAGTTTGCCTCAAAAATTACTGTATTGGTTCAAGGTGCAGTCTTGTGTGAGGGAACTCCAGCTGAGATTGCAAATGATTCCAGAGTTCACCAAGTTTATTTAGGAGAGCCCAATGAGTGAAGATAAAAATAAAATAGCTCTTCGCTTACAAGGTGTTCATGCCGGGTATGGAGAGTTAAATATTTTAGAAAATATTAATATTGAAATCCCAACCAACACCTCTTTAGCCCTTTTGGGAAGGAATGGGGTTGGTAAGACAACCTTGATGTCAACTATCATGGGGCATGCCACTTTGCATTCTGGCAGGATTGAACTGTTTGGTAAGGACATTCAATCTTTGCCCGTTTATGAACGATCTAGGCTAGGCATTGGCTATGTTCCGCAAACGAGAGACATATTTCCATCGTTAACTGTTGAAGAAAATATGTTGATTGCAGCTAGACCAGGTCGTTGGCCACTGGAGAGGGTGTATGAGTTATTCCCTCGTTTAGCTGAGCGAAAAGATAATATGGGGAATCAATTATCAGGCGGTGAACAGCAGATGTTGGCCGTTGGGCGAGCACTCATTTGTGATCCTAGCTTACTTTTGTTAGATGAACCCCTGGAAGGTCTAGCCCCAGTCATTGTGCAAATGTTGATGGATGTCATCAAAAAGCTCATAAGAGAAGAAAATTTGACGGTTATATTAGTTGAGCAGTCAGCAAAATTGGCATTGCAAGTCACGGATCAAGTCTTGGTTCTCAATCGTGGACAAGTAACCCATCATGGTAAAAGTGAGGATTTGCTAAGCCAACCTGAGCAATTAGCTAAGTTAATTTCTGCAAACTAAACGTATTATTTAAATGTGGTAAATTCTTATCTGTATTTGATAGAACACATAATATTTTAAATCTAGGGATTTTTTTTGAGAACTTATAATATATTGTTTCTTTGTACACATAATTCAGCAAGGTCGATTATTGGTGAAATTATTGCGAACACGCATATTAGTAAAAAATTCGTTGGTTATTCTGCTGGATCACATCCAGCAGAATCTATTAACCCATTTGCTTTAGAAATTGCCGATGAATGTGGTTATCCACGAGATAACTTGCGGACTAAACTTTGGAATGAGTATGCTAGTTTTGAATCGCCTAACATGGACTTTATTATTATTGTTTGTGAGGGCCCTGTGGTGACTGGTCAACCTTATTGGCCGGGTAGTCCTATCATAGCAAGTTGGACCTTTGATGATCTTGCTCTTATTCAAGGCAGTGATGAATTGAAAAGAAGGGCTTTCAAAAAAGTCAAAATTGAACTTCAAAGAAGACTTGATATATTGTCCTCCTTACCTGAAAGTTCATTGACTCAAGAAACTCTCCAACTCATTCATCTAAAGAAGTAAGATTAGCACCCTAATTTGTTTTAACGAAATTGGGTGTGAATATGAATGCCTTCATGCTCATCATGTTTGGCATTCCAAATTTCTGATTCAATAGCTCGAGTTGTTTCTTTGTAACCAGTTTGAGACCTTGACTCTATTCCTTGAGTAGAAAAATCAATGTCTTTATATTGATCTTCACCATCGAGCCGATCTATTGTGAGATGAATAATATGCATGATGCTTTCACATCCCCAAGTCATGAGTTCCTGAACTCGAGGATCTTTTTTTTCTTCCTCTGACATAAGGCTAGTCAATTGTCGGATTGTGTGTCTTAAACGGTGTATTTTTTTTTCCTTGTCTAAAAAATGATCACGACTCGAAAATTGGATATCTTTTTGTTTAGATAAGACTTCATTAATTGTTTTTGGTTCTTCACTTACTGGATTCCAAAGCTGTACGGAGAAAATAATCGAACTATTTCTAGGGGTATCGTCTAATACAGCCTCAATCGGGGTATTAGAAAATATTCCCCCATCCCAATAAGGCTCCCCATCAATACGAATGGCTGGAAATGCTGGCGGTAATGCCCCAGAAGCAAGGATGTGGTCTAGTTCAATGATTTCTTTATGAGAGTCAAAATAGCGCATTTCGCCACTATTTGCATTCACAGCACCTACAGTAAATCGAACTTTTTTCGAGTTTAAATAATCAATGTCAATGAGTTCATTGAGTGTACTTCTTAGGGGGTCTGTGCTGTAGTAGGCGGCCTTTTCAATACCTAAAGGTAAGTTGGGGTTGACCCATTGTGAAAAGCTTGGCGTAAAAAATCCTTTTACCCCATAGGATACGGTCATAAAGTTAAATAAAGATTTATTTTTTTCAGCCAAAGTGCGATTTTTATTTTGTAGTTGATCCCAAAATTCTTGTAGTTTTTTTAGCCTTAACTCAGGAGGATTGCCTGTAATAATTCCGGCATTAATTGCCCCTATTGATGTTCCTATGACCCAGTCAGGTTCAATTCTTTTTTCATACAATGCCTTAAAGACACCCAATTGGTAAGCGCCTAGTGCACCGCCACCTTGAAATGCGAGTACTTTTTTAAATTGTTTTGGGATTTCAATTTTAGTTAAAGATGATTTTTTCATAGGGGTATCAACTAGTAGGTTTGAGGACTAAAAATGCATTAATATAAAAAAAAGTATACCTAGTAAATATGGCAATTTCTCCTGAGAAAGCTACAAGATGAATCTTAAAAATAGTATTGTCGTTCTTGGTTTATTGATCTTTTCCCAACAGGGTTTTTCACAAACTTGGCCTAATAAACCTGTCACATTAGTAGTTAGTTATCCTGCTGGTGGTGGAGCTGATGCTGTCGCGAGATCTTTGTCAGGGCCTTTAGGAAAAGCCTTAGGTACGACAGTAATTGTTGAAAATAAGCCTGGTGCCTCTGGTCAAATAGCAGCATCGCTTGTTGTAAAAAGTGCCCCTGATGGTTATACCTTATTGCTAGATGCTTCATCATATGCCGTTAATCCAGGCTTATTCAAAAAGCTACCTTATGATGCCACCCGAGATTTTAAAGTCTTGGGGTTGTTAGCATTATTTCCAAATGCCTTATTAGTAAATCCCAATTTTCCAGCTAAAAATGTCAAAGAGCTAATTGCGATGGCTAAAAATAAACCCGAAGAAATTGCATATGCAACTTCAGGCAACGGCTCTGCACAACATATGGCAGGGGCTATGTTTGAAATCAAGGCAGATATAAAAATGCAAGGAATTCCATACAAGGGTGGAGCTCTAGCTGTAAATGACGTGATGGCAGGTCAAGTGCCAATCATGTTTGGTACGATTGCTTCAACAAAGACTTATGTTGAGGCAAAAAAATTAAACGTATTCGCTGTCACTAGTAAAAAGAGATCTAGTATCTGGCCAGATGTACCTACCATGGCTGAGGCAGGAGTTCCAGCCTACGAAGTATATGAGTGGAATGCTATTTTTGCCCCATCAGGAACCCCAGAGCCGATTGTAAAGAAACTATCCGAAGCAATCACTTTAGCCATGCAAAGTCCAGAAATGAAAGACAGAATTTCTCAACTTGGTGGTGATGTTTATCAAGGTAGCGTTGCTGAAGGAAATCAATTCATTCAAAATCAAATTCAGGAATGGATAAAAATTATTCGTGAAAAAAACATTGCACTTAATTAATATAATCACCCTTTAACAGGAAAAAAATGACAAGCACTCCGATTGAAGAAGCACTTCGTTCGCACTATATTGACCCTCATGAAATGACTTGGTCACCAACACCATTTCCGGGTATCAAGATTAAAGTTTTGTACTCAGAACCAATATCTGGAATGTCTACCGTATTATTTCAAATGGACCCAGGGGCGATTGTCCCTTTTCACGAACATACTGGACTTGAACAAACATTTATGTTGGAAGGAAGTCTTGAGGATGAAGAGGGTAAAGCTTTTCCTGGAACTTATGTTTGGCGTCCAGGTGGGAGTAGGCATATCGCAGTAGCGCCGAATGGCGCCACTTTCTTATCTATGTTTATGAGTCCAAACCATTTCTTTTCAGGTGAAAAGTATGATTTGAAATAGAGGATTATTCAGGCTGTATTCCCGCAGCTTTTAAGGCAGTTTTCCAACGATCTACATCCGCTTTTAAAAAGACTTGTAAAGCTTCAGGATTTGCCTGAGAGGGCGATGCAATAGAGGCACTCATTTCTTGATAACGATCGATGATGTTTGGATCTTTAAGAGCCTCTCTTAAGCTAATCGCAAGCCGATCTATCACTTCTTTTGGAGTGCCCTTGGGGGCATATAAGCCATGCCAAACGGTTAACTCAAAACCTGGCAGACCAGACTCAGAAAATGTAGGTACTTGAGGCAGGATTTTTAAACGATTTTTTGTCGCAACAGCGATGGGTTTAAGATTACCCGCTTTAATATGTGCAATGGTACTTGCTGGTTGGTCGCAAATTAAATCAACTTGACCACCTAATAAGTCATTCAGTGCAGGTCCCGTACCTTTGTAAGGTACGCTAGTCCATTTACTATTTGTTGCACTTTTTAAGAGAGCTTCACATAATTGAGATGTTGCCCCAACTCCAGCATTTGCGAAATTTAATTTGTCGCCATTCGATTTGCATAAGCAAGTAGTTCATTGAGGTTGTTACTTGGAAAGTTTTTTCTCGCTACAAGAATCATCGGTACTTCAGTAACGATACCAATAGGTTCAAAATCTTGGATAGGACTATAGGTTAATTTGCTATAGAGGGCGGGTGCGCTTGCATGAGCCATATTGTGGAACAGTAAGGTATAGCCATCCGCCTGAGATTTTGCAACCTTATTGGCGCCAATAGTTCCCCCTGCACCACCAGTGTTTTCTACAATCACACTTTGATTTAAATTATTTGACATGGAGGCACCGAGTAATCTTCCAAGCACATCCGTAGAACCTCCCGGAGGAAAGGGAATAATCATATGTATCGGTTTGTTCGGAAAAGAACTTTGGCCATAAGTAAATAAACTAAACAGATTGCAGAAAATAAATAAAACCAGAAGGGAGTATTTTTTCATCATATGCGTTGTGGATTGCTTAAAGAGACTATTTCTAAATGATCAGGACCTGACCTTGAATATGATTGCATCACGAGAGGGTCATGACCTGGGATGATATGTTGTTCAGATTCAGCAAGTGATTCGATCAGTTCATAGGCATTGAGCATATCTACAGTGTCTGCAACGATTGGGAAAGGAGAGCGATGAACAAGATTCTCTAAATAATGCGCTGCATCAGAGGCGAGAACAATCCAGCCCCTTTTCGTATGAACCCTGACGATTTGCAGACCTCGAGTATGACCTCCAACCCAATAGACTTCAATTCCTGAGCGTAATTCATAAACACCATCATGAAAACCTACGCGCTCTTCGTAATTTGCATAAATAAGTTCACATACATTATGGGGGTCATAGGCATGCCGGCAAAAGGCATGACGCATATCTTTACCTGTGGAATAGGACATTTCACGTTCTTGCAGATGAAAGCGAGTATTTTTTAATTTTTCTATATTACCCGCATGATCATAGTGAGCATGGGTTAATACAGTATCTTTAATTTCATGAACCGCAATACCTGCATCTTGTAAGGATTGGATTGGGCACCGTAATAGATTTCTTTTTCTTTCATTCGCAGCTTTTTGATCAAACCCTGTATCGATGAGGATAGTTTCCTTATCATTTTTTAGAAACCAAACATAATAGTCCATTTGGGTTTGTGCATCATGTAAATCATGAACAATAAAATTTTCTAGTCTTCTACGACTAATCGTCGCATAACGCATAGCAAATACTTCCCAAGTACCTAAGCTCATAGTTAGCTTTCTAGATTTTTATCTTTGATATATGCAAACATCGCCGTATGATCCGCACCTTTTTGAAGAGACTTTTCCGCTTCCTCCCACTCTTGAAAACATAATTCAGAAAAGCTACCAGGTGATTGCATTTCCTCAATAAAATCTTTTGCTGTTTGAATATCTTTTCGCATCAGAGCAATGGCAAAACCAGAATTAAAAGTGCCAGATAACATAAAGTTTTCTACTTTAACCTCCGTAGTATTATTCTTGCCCGAAGAGGCATTAAAAACTTGGTTGGCTAGATGTGGATTAATGCCAAACTTTTCTGCAGCAACTAAAGCCTCACTCACCGCCAATAAACCGGCTGCAGAAACATAATTATTTAAAGCTTTAACCGCATGTCCTGCACCTGCAGTACCCACATGAACAATTGTTTTTCCGAGGGCTTGAAAAACAGGTATGACTGGTTGAATATGGTGTTCATCGCCACCAATCATAATGGCTAAAGAGCCATCGATAGCCCTTTTAACTCCGCCGGATACTGGGGCATCAATAAAGCCAAAGCCCAAACTCTTTAAACGCTCTGCATTTATTTTTGAATTGGTCGGTCTTGAAGAGCTCATATCAATGACTAAAGTATCTTTTTGAAAATGACTCACAATACCATCTTGATGATTACCCCAAAGTAATTGATCAATGATTTTGCTATCAGGAAGAATCAAAATAATAATCTGACAGGTTTTGGCAATTTCTTCTGGGCTATTTAACCATTCGAAATTGGCACTTTTAGTTATTTTTTCTTGAGCTAGAGGATTTATATCAAAGCCTTTTACCTGAAAATTAGCTTGTAATAAATTATTTGTCATGGGAACTCCCATCATGCCAAGGCCAATCACGCCAATGGTTTTATTTTGCATATACATGTCCTATCTAAATAGATGAAGTCTCATTTGTAGCCTAAAAGCTTTATTTTTAGGTTATTCTTATTTAGAAATATACACCACTTATTCATAGGAATCATTTTGCGATGTCAAGAATTACAGAAGAATTAATTCAATATATTGAGCAATGTCAATACGAAGATTTACCAAGTCATGTTGTGCATGAAGCACGACGTTCATTAATGAACTATTTTGCTGTTTGTATTGCTTCAAATCAAGATCCAACGATTGTTAAAGCTTATCAAATTTTTAGTCAGTTCTCTGGTCAAGCACAGGCGAATGTGATGGGATTTAAAGACAAGTTAGATATCTTGCAAGCATCTGCAATCAATGCGATGGCGGCAAATGTCTTTGACTTTGATGATACCCATATCCCAACGATTATTCATCCTACAGCACCTGTTGCTGCGCCATTATTAGCGCTTGCGCAACAAAAAATGACCTCTGGTAGGGAGTTCTTATTAGCCTTCATTTTAGGTATGGAAGTAGAGTGCCGAATTGGCAATGCTGTTTCACCATTTCATTACAGCAAAGGGTGGCATATTACATCAACTTGTGGCGTGTTTGGTGCAGCGATTGGTAGTGCGAAGTTGATGGGATTAGATCAACAACAGATATTGTGGGCATTGGGGAATGCGGCAACACAAGCGTGTGGATTAGTAGAAAATCTAGGAACGATGTCAAAGAGCTTAAGTGTTGGCAATGCTGCAAAAAACGGACTTTTATCTGCAATATGCGCGGCCGAAAATTTCGATGGCCCCAAGGATCCTTTGGAGGGGGCGAGAGGTTTTTTACAGGTCTTCGGCGACCATGTTCAAATACATCATTTAAATGAAAAATTAGGAACCCACTGGGAAGTCTTAAATAATACCTATAAGCCATTTCCATGTGGTGTTGTCCTTAATCCTGTGATTGAGGCTTGTTTAGAAATCTATCATGAAGAGCAATCTAACCGTGAGTTTTTATCCTCAATACAAGCCATTCGAATTATTGGTAATCCTTTATTAAAACAACGAACTGATCGACCTTCGATTGAAAATGGCAGACAGTCACAAGTCAGTGGCCAACATGCTGTTTCTGTGGCATTACATTTTGGTCAAGCGGGTCTGAAAGAATTTAGTGATGAAATAGTCAAGAATGAGAAGATTCAAGCGTTTTATTCGAAAGTCTCTTTTATAGACGATTCTACAATTGCAGTTGACGGTGTCAAAATCCAATTGCTATGTAAAGATAGAATCATTGAAAAACAAATTGATCATGCCAAAGGGTCTGTCATTAGACCATTATCTGATGAGGATTTAGAAAATAAACTGAGAAATCAAATTGACTATCATCAATTGAAATTAGACCCAGAAAAAATTATCAACCTTACATGGTCGATTGATCAAATGAAGGATGTAGAAACCCTGTTGCATGAATTACAGTTTAATCAATCTTAATATTCGCTTCTTGAATAATTTTTTTATAACTTAGAATTTCTGAGTGGATATAGTCACTAAACTCCCGAGGACTACCACCAACGATCTCAAGACCATTGCTGATTAGTTTTTCACGAATTTCTTGATCTTTTAGAACTTCATTGAGTTCTGAGTTTAATTTATTAATAATAGCTGGAGAAGTTTTTGCTGGGGCCAAGACTGCATGCCAGGCAACAGCCTCAAATCCGGGATAACCAGATTCCGCTACTGTTGGAACATTCGGTAGCAGTTTAGAGCGATTCTTGCTAGTAACAGCTAAACCTTTAATTCGGTTGGACTGTACCATGGGAGTACTTGATCCGGCGTCACCAAACGTAAGACTGACTACACCAGCCATTGCATCCATTAAAGCCGGACCAGCTCCCTTGTAGGGAACATGAATCATTTTTATTTGTGTTGAACGCATAAATAATTCAGCTGCGATTTGCGCAGAACTTCCCTTGCCGGCTGTACTAAAAGAGTACTTTTCAGGATTGCTTTTAGCTGATTGAATAAATTCTGTTAAATTTTTAAATGGAATTTGATTATTCAGAGCGATTAAGTAGGGATAACTAGTGAGTTGAATAATCGGTGAAAAATCTTTTTCTGGGTCATAAGGCACTTGAGGGAATAATGAGGGATTAATGGCATTTGGACCAGTCTGTCCTAGAAGAAGGGTATAACCATCAGGACTGGCTTTTGCGACAGCATCAGAGCCGGCAATGCCTCCCGCGCTTCCCCGATTATCAATGACGAAAGATTGTCCTAGTCGTATTGATAATTTCTGGAATACGAGTCTTGCAACAATATCTGCACCTCCACCGACAGCAAATGGTACGATTACCTTTACCGGTTTATTAGGATATTCTTGAGCTGATGTATACAATACATGTGATAAACCAAAAACAAAAATGATCGTTTGCAATAGTCGATTTATCTTAAGCATATTGATTCCAATTTAAAAAAAGAGAGGCACTCATTTGAATGTAATACCTACTATATCAAAGTGTTTTATCACTCTATTCATTAGTTATTTTTTAATTTTGCAAGCACATGCGCAAGGGAAAGATTTTCCCAATAAACCCATACATTTGATCATACCATTTGCGCCCGGTGGAGTTACCGATATTGGGGGGCGATATATTGCTCAACAGCTTTCTCAAAAATTAGGCGTTGAAGTCTATGCAGAAAATAAGTCTGGAGCCTCTGGTAACATAGGCGCCAGTTATGTCGCAAAAGCTGAGCCAGATGGTTATACCTTATTAGTGGGTTTTGATGGCACGTTAGTGATTAATCCGCATATTTTTGAAAAAATTCCGTTCAATACAATGAATGATTTTTCTCCTGTTGGTAAGATTGGAGATGCTGCTCTTATCTTGCTGGCAAATCCCAATTTACCTGCAAAGACAGTAAAAGATGTGGTTGTTTTATCTTTGAAAGAGCCTAAGGGCTTATCCTATGCAACATCAGGTATCGGTGTAACTCCGCATATTGCTGGGGAATTGTTAAAGCAAAAAACGAAGGCTAATTTAGTTGCGATTCCTTATAAAAGTGGTGGTCAGGCATTGATTGGCTTGATTGGTGGGGATGTTCCATTAGCTTTCACTAATTTAGCTGGGGCAACTCAGTATGTAGATAGTGGTCAATTAAAACCAATTGCAGTATCAGCAAAGAGTCGCGTATCGAGTTTACCCAACGTACCAACTTTCATAGAAAGTGGCTTTAAAGATATCTCTGTCATGTCTTGGATAGGATTATTAGCTCCTGCAAAAACTCCTAGGCCGGTGATTGCGCAATTAAATAAAGCCCTCAACGAAATATTAAATTCTGAGCAGACAAAAGAAAAGCTAAGTGGGCTTGGTATTTTGGTGACACCGACATCGCCAGAAACTTTTTCTGATGAAATGAAATCAGATCTTGAGCTTTACGAGAAAATTGTTAAATCCGCAGGTATTAAAGCCCCTTAACCTTATAAATCAGAGTAAAAAAATGAAAATTAAAACATGTTTATTGCTGCAGCTAAGCTTATTGTTACTCATCGTTTGTTCTAAGGTAAACGCTCAAACTGGGGACTTCCCCAACCATCCAATTAAGTTAATTGTTCCAATTGCTCCAGGAGGTGGGACTGATATTATTGGGCGAAAGGTAGCGCAAAAGTTAAGTGACATCTTGCCACAATCCACATTTGTAGAAAACAAAGCGGGTGCAGGTTCTTTAATTGGTACTGAGTTTGTTGCCAAAGCTCCACCAGATGGTTATACATTATTAGTAGGTGGTTTATTTAACATGGTCATGAATAAGGCCTTGATGAAAAACTTGCCCTACGATCCTATCAAAGATTTCATCCCCATAGGATACATTTCAGCGAATGCATTTGTATTGTCCGTTCGACCAGATTTGCCCGTCAACTCTTTGTCTGATATGGTTAAGTTAATGAAAGATAAGCCTGGACAGTTCACCTATGGATCTGCTGGCATTGGTACATTACAGCATGTTTGGGGAAATATTTTGGCTGATCAATTAGGACTAAGCCTAACTCATGTGCCATTCAAAGGTGCACCACAAGCTTATCAAGAAATGATGGCAGGTCGCTTGGACATGATTTTTGATAATGTGGCAGCATCCAAGTCTTTTGTTCAATCGGGGCGATTAAAAGGGCTTGTAACCTCAGGTGAAAAGAGATCTCCCTTGTTTCCGCAATTACCCACTATTAATGAAACAGGATTAACGAAATTTCAAGGAGAAAGTTGGTTTGGTGTTTTTGCTCCGGCAAATACCCCAGCCCCAGTTGTTGCCAAATTGCGTCAAGCCTTAGCTCAAGTCAACAAAGACCCAGAATTTATTGCCCTAGTAGAAAAAGACGGTGGCAGGATGTTAAATGTATCAGCAGCAGATCAACAAGCATTTCTGCAGGATGAAATTAATCGTTGGGTGCCTTTGGTTGCCAAAAGTAATGTGAAAATTGATTGACATCCTCTCCTTCCTGAAAGAAGGGGATTTCTTTCTGATTTTTCGTTTAACTTGAGAGACTAACTGCCAATTCAGTTGGGGAAAATAACTTCTATAAAATAAATGTCAACTAGTTAATGCCGATTAGCGTTAATGGAATGTGAATTAAGTAGTTTCTGTTTTCAGAATTAAAGTTACTCTTTGATTGGGGATTTAGTATGCGAGGCTTCAATAAAAAAGCTTTATCGATCATTGCCATATTAGCGTCTTTAACGGTCGCTTCTGAAGCGATGGCTTATAGAAACTGGCATCCTCGTTGGGGTTGGGGAGTTGGAGCAGGCTTTGTAGGTGGCGCAGTTGTTGCATCTCAATATCCTCGACCTTATTACTATCAACCTTATCCGCCGCCAGTCATATATCAACAACCAATAGTGATCCA
The DNA here is from genome assembly GCF_027944005.1 of Polynucleobacter sp. SHI8. Classification (NCBI taxonomy): domain Bacteria; kingdom Pseudomonadati; phylum Pseudomonadota; class Betaproteobacteria; order Burkholderiales; family Burkholderiaceae; genus Polynucleobacter; species Polynucleobacter sp. SHI8. Next base: position 755,537 of record NZ_AP027204.1, read on the forward strand.
GGCCCCACCTGTTTCAAATTATCAGATACCATCTCCCACTGCAGCCAATCCTTCCATTTGGTATTTCTGTGAGTCAGAAAACAACTTTTATCCTAATGTGGCGACTTGCCCAGAAGCTTGGAAGCCTATTCAAACAGATCCATCTTCGGCATATACACCACAAATACCACCCCCTACAGTCTCAGTTGCTCAGTAGTTCAGTAGCTAAAGCCGTTTGTGAACATTGAAGATTGTTTATTCATCCAAATAGCCTATATTATTAGTAATACGACTATGAATATAACTAAATGAAATTTCCTTTTTTACTCAAAAATTACGGCCAAACCACTAAGAAAGTGATTTGGTTAGGTTTGGGTCTTATCCTTACCTTGATTTTATTTGGGTATATTGCAATTGAGGCAGCAAGGTTACGTCAAACTGAATCTTGGGAACGACAGATCGAGAGCATTACGTTGTCACTTTCTATCCAAACATCCCAATCCATTGATACAGGGTATGTCGTTTTAGACACGTTAGTGAATGCAATTACGAAATATGAGTTTAAGGATGAAGATGATTTTAGAAAGAAAATGTCAACAAAAGAAGTTTTTGACATTTTACAAAATCGAAAAATGGGTCTTTCTCAAATTGAGGTGGTCTCAATCATTGGAGCCAATGGCGATAATCTAAACTTTTCGAGGTTTTATCCAGTTACTGGCATTAATTTAAGTGAGAGAGATTACTTTCAAGCACAAAAAGAAAATTCAAATTTACCTTTATATGTTAGTAATTCTGTAAAAAATAAGGGAAATGGTAAATGGACTTTTTATTTAAGTAAACGGATTAATGACGCTCAAGGTCGCTTTGTTGGAATAGTTTTAGTTGGTTTTTCAGTAGATTATTTAATTGAGTTTTATGAAAAAATTGCTGAAAATTTAGGGCCTGGTGTAACCATTAATCTTTTCAAAGATGACTTTTCTTTGTTGGCAAGGTATCCATCTAAAGATGTTGCAATTGGGATGAAGGTTACTGAGGGAGCAGCATATCAGATAATAGAAGTTCAGAAAAAGAAAAATGGTATCTTGCAATTAAATAATGTGCGAGTAACAACTGGAATTGCAGAGCCTAGATTATCATCCGTCAGATTGGTTGAAAAATACCCACTCATTAATGTCATTATCGTTCCAATGGATGTGGTTTTAAGTGGTTGGTATAAAGTGGCTTACCAAATTGCTTTTGTTATTTTGTCTGGTATTTTGGCGATTGCGATTGGTATGCGATATTTTATAAGGGCTTTGAATTTGCAGGAAGTTAATTTTCAAGAGTTAGAAGAGTTAAAAACTTCTGCAGAAATGGCTAACCAAACTAAATCAAAATTTTTGGCAACCATGAGTCATGAGATTAGAACTCCTCTGAACGGTATTTTGGGGATGGCTCAAATTCTATTAAGTCAAAAAGTAAGCGATTTAGATAAAACTCATCATATTCAAACAATTATTAATTCAGGTAAAAATTTACAAACACTTTTAAACGATATTCTTGATTTTTCCAAAGTAGAGGCGGGAAAGATTGAATTGTTTGAATCACCGATTGTTCCGACTGAGCTAATTCAAGAAACGATCGATTTATTTTCTGAACTTGCTAAAAGTAAAAACTTAGAATTAATGAAAGTTTGGCTAGGACCCAATCATCAAATGTATTTAGCTGATCCCGTCCGTTTGCGGCAAATGCTTTCAAACCTTGCAAATAATGCCATTAAATTTACGGATGAGGGGTTTGTTCGGATTGCGGCGAAGGAAGTTACACGAGAGGGTGATCGTGCGGTTTTAGAGTTTGCAGTAACAGATACTGGCATGGGGATTAATGAGCATGACCAAAAATTACTATTTCAATCATTTTCCCAAGTAAATACTACCAATAAGTCCGTTCAAAGTGGCTCAGGTTTGGGCTTATCCATCGTCGCTAATTTAGTTAATCTGATGAATGGAGTTTATGGAGTAGTGTCGACTATTGGAAAGGGCTCGACTTTTTGGTTCAGAATTCCAGTGAAATGTCTGGAGATGGATGCAAATTTACCTCAAAAAAATGAAGCGATCACGGTGGGTCAAGATCACCATTTGAAATTGCAAGAATCTATCGGAAAAGTACTTGTTGCTGAGGATAACCAAACGAATCGATTGGTTATGTCTGCGATGATCAAAAGCATAGCCCCTAAAATGATTATTGAAGAAGTAATTAATGGCAAATTAGCTTTAGAAGCATATATGAAGAGCCCAGATTATGATCTCATTTTGATGGATATTCAGATGCCTGTAATGGATGGTATTGAGGCCTCACAAAAAATACGAGAATTCCAGCGAAATAATGGGTTGAAAAAAATTCCAATTGTTGCTGTTACAGCTTACGCATATGCTGAGGACAGAACAAAGTATTTGACATTGGGTATGGATTTTTTAGCAAAACCTATTGAGATTAATGAGCTTAAAAAAATCTTTACTAGTTGGTTGCCTAATCAAGATAGTGTCTTAGCGCCAATCAATTCTGAACCAAAAAACGTCCTTCAAATATTCGATAAAGAGGGTATGTTAACGAGGCTTGGCGGAGATCGTCGATTAGCCGTCAATATTATATTATCGGCAACACAAGAGATGCCAAAGTTCATTGATCAGCTATATAGTTCAATTACTGAGGGGAATTGGGTTGAAGCAAAATCAATTACCCATACTTTAAAAGGTTTGTTTGCACAGTTAGGGGCAAATCATTTAGCTAATGAGTTTCTTCAATTAGATCATCAATTAAAGCAGGGTTTATTTGTAGACCCAATGGAAATTTCCGAAATTGAAAAGGACTATAAAATATTTTTAGATGAACTAATAAAAGAAAATATGATTCGACAAACAGATTTAGAGAACGATCTTTGATCGATGGGGGTCAACCTCAGGTATAACCGTGACCTAGGGATATACTATTTACCCAAAAACTATCAAAAACTATAATAGTATTTAAAATATTCAATAACAATTCATATAAAGGTAATCCATGGAGAATGTTAAGGGTTTTGTCAGAAGAATCGTCACGGGACATGACGATCAAGGGCATGCGATTTTTACTGAAGATGGAGCAGCTCCTTCAGTGCATACGAACCCAAAACGGGAGGGGTTTCATCTAACGAATTTATGGGTTACCCATGAAACTCCGGCACCAATTAATAATGATGCTGATCCAACTTCGGCGCCCTTACAACTTGAACCACCTAAAAATGGCTCTGTTGTCAGAATTATTGAATTTGGGCCCGAGGGTGAGTGGTTAAAAAAGCTGGATAATGATGGGGCAAAGACCGCATTTGGGGCAATGGGTACAGATAAAGCATCGACTTATCGACCGGGGGGGCATCCTTTGATGCATCGCACCGAAACTGTTGATTACGCACTCATTTTGGAAGGTGAAATTTATATTGTTTTAGATAAAGAAGAGCGCTTGATGAAAACCGGTGACTTTTTAGTCGAAAGAGGCACCAATCATGCTTGGGCTAACAGGTCTGGTAAGCCATGTAAGGTGTTGTTTGTCTTAATTGACGGGAAATTTGATCCAGAGATTGCCAAACATTTTTAAGGAATATCATGAAAATTTTCCTCAAAACTATTTTAATAGGTATTTTCACATTACTCATCAAGCCATCTTTTGCGGTTGAATTGAAAGTATTTAGCGGCGGTCCATTTGAAGCAGCTTTTCATGAATTAGCAAAGGATTTTGAAGCCAGCACAGGGAATCGGTTAGTCATTGAATATGGAACGGCGCCTCAACTGCAGCAAAAACTGACTGATAATGTAAGTGGAGATCTCATGTTGACCGCCACTAATCTAATGAATCGACCAGAAAATCAAGCAAGGTTAGTGGACGGTACTATGGCTTTAATTGGTAAAGGTGGTGTAGGTATTATGGTAAAAAAAGGTAATACTCTGCCAATTATGAATAACCCAGAAGCATTTCGAAATGCAGTTACACAGGCAGATCGGCTTATTTATAACAAAGCCTCAACGGGCTTATACATTGATCAATTATTTAAAAAAATTGGATTAGCAGATAAGTTAGAGAGTAAAACTGAGCGTTTTGTCAATGGTGACGATGCGATACAACGTGTGATTCGTGGCACTGTGAATGAAATTGGATTTGGTGCAATTGCTGAAATCAAACTCAATGAGTCCAAGGGCGTTGTTTTAGCTGGACCTTTGCCGGATGACTATCAAAATTACACCAATTATTCAGGGGCAGTGATGAAAAGCTCAAAACACCCAAAAGAAACTCAGCAATTGATTGAGTATTTGCAATCTGACAAATCCAAAGTACTTTTTAAAAGAACAGGCATTGATTAAGTATTAGCACCTTCATCAGTCCAACTTGGAACTCGACCAGCAAGAATGGCTTCTTGAGCAGAAAAGTTCAGTTCTACTTTGATGCCGTTGATTGGTTCGCGCATGAACAATTGGTACAAATTGGAGTTATGCGCTTTTCTTTCACTATATTCCACACCATTTTTTTGTAAGCGCTCGATAAATTCGAGCATACCGCTGCAGTTGAAGCAGACGTGGTCGATACGGCCTGAGCCTAGATTGCCACCACCAGAATAATCTTTATTAGCCTCATCTTGTGGAGTACTTAAATAGACATCTTGATGATCAGAGAACTTGGCTTTACCAATATGTACGACATCTTGTTCACCGATATAAAGCCAATAGACTGGGAAGCCAAATTCAGGGTGGTAACCACTCACAAAACCAAGATTATTACAAAACCAATCTCTTGTTCCCTCAGGATCATGCGTCAATATGAGAATATGTTCCATAAATTTTAGGGGCATTTTAGTCTCCTTGGATTTAATTATTTTCAATTATAGAAATAAATCTACCATCTTCCATTTCTAACTTGGGTCTTATCCAAATGGTATGGTTAATCAATGCTTCATAGACATAGGCATCTTCTAAAGTAGCCTCTATTTTTGCCAAGTGTAAAATGCGATAAAAACCACCTGTTTTTACGTGTTGTAATTTTTGTCCCGGTAAAAATGTATTTTGATGATTTGTCATATGAATTATTCCTTGAAACATACTAACATTGATCGCTTACTCCATTGCAACCAGAATCCTTGATGAAATTAATTGAGTGGGAAATGCCCTATGGCAAATACGCTGGGATAAAACTGGCTGATTTGCCAGGGCATTATTTGGCATGGTTTGCAAGGGAAGGGTTCCCCAAAGGTGAACTTGGAGAACTTTTAGAGCTCATGCATACGATTGATCACAATCAAATGAAATTTTTAATTGATCATTTGCGAAATCAGTAGTGTAAAAAGTAGTATATTAGTTAGATATAAAAAACTAAAAAAATAGGAGACAAAACATGAAGTGGATAAAATTTCTTCTTTGGATTGGCTTTGCTACTCAAGCCAATATATCTTTTGGCTCAGATGCATACCCCACCAGAACGATTAAGTTTATTGTTCCATATGCTGTAGGGGGCTTGCCCGATATAGTTATACGGCGAGTTGGACAACGACTGTCAGAAAAAATTGGACAACCGGTTGTTATAGATAATTTACCAGGCGCTGGTGGAATCAATGCGGGGCAGGCATTAATGAATTTACCAGCTGATGGATATCATTTTATTTTTTCAGATAGTGCCATGCTCTCTATTACACCGCTCGTATTTAGCAAAGTTCCATACGATGTGAAAAAGGATTTTTTACCCATATCTTATGTGGCTAAAGCACCATTTTTTCTCGCCGTTAATCCTAAAGTACCAGCCAAAAATTTAGAAGAGTTTATTCAATTAGCAAAAAGCAAGCCAGGTGAAATTAGTTGTGGATCCTCGGGTGAGGGCTCTTTACATCATTTAACGATTGAAGCGATGCAAATTGCGTTTGGCATCAAGGTTTTACATATACCCTATAAAGGTACTGGGCAGTCTGTTCCTGCGGTGATTGCTGGTCAGGTAGATTGTGTATTAGCCGCAATGCCCTCGTTAGCTGGATTTGTAGCAAGTGATCGTGTTCGTATATTAGCTTCAGCAAGTGCGAACGTATCCCCATTAGCGCCGAATATTAAACCTATGGGGCAAGATATAAAAGATTTTGATTATGCATTTTTACTAGGAGTGATTGGTAGGCCAGGAACTCCGCAAATAGCGATTGATAAGTTAAATTCTGAATTTGCCGAAATCATGAAAGAGCCAGAAATGATTCAAAAGCTGGCCGTGATTGGTGTAGAACCTATAGGGCAAGGATCCGAAGCATTTAAAAAAGCGTTGGATAAAGATGCGGAATCATTAAAAAATACGGCTAAAAAAGCTGGCATATTACCAAAGTAAATGGAGAGTTATCAGTGGAACAAGTAATACGTAAATTATCTCGAACACCTTCAGATTATCGTTGGCCTGAAGGAGGTGCCACAAGGGTGCCTTTTTGGGTATATACCGATGATGAAATTTACCGTAGGGAACAAGAAAAAATATTTGGCGGTGCAACATGGAACTATGTTGCACTAGAAACTGAAATTCCCAATCCAGGTGATTTTGTAAAAACTTCCATAGGTGATAGACCCGTCATCGTAGTCCGAGACAAAGATAGCTCAATCAATGTGATTGCTAATAGTTGTGCACATCGGGGCGTCGCCTTTTGTAAAGAGTCTAGAGGGAATGCACAAAGTTTTACATGTCCATATCATCAGTGGAATTATGATCTCAAAGGCAAATTAGTGGGTATTCCTTTTCGCCGAGGTTATAAGAAACAAGGTGGCATGCCGGATGATTTTGACTTAAATGAGCACTCGGTTAGATCCCTAAAAGTCCATAGTCGACATGGTGTTATTTTTGCTAGCTTTGATCATCATGTAGAGCCCTTCGAGGAATACATTGGAACTAACATGCTGAGTTACTTTGATCGAGTATTTGATGGTCGAGAATTAAAAGTACTTGGGTATGAAAGGCAAAGCATCGATTGTAATTGGAAGTTAATGTTTGAAAATATTAAAGATCCTTATCACGCAAGTGTTTTACATGTTTTTTTAATGACATTTGGTTTATTTAGGATGGATCAAGAGTCTGCTGTGGAAATGGACGAAACAGGTCGTCATAGTGCTTTAATTAGTCGGCGAGCTGGTCAAGCTACTGCTGAAGCAGCTCAAGAGATGAAAAATAATTTAAGAAGTAATTTCACTTTAGAGGATCCAGATTTACTTGATGTTGTAAAAGAATTCCCTGGGAACAATAGTGTGGTGATGTTAACTTTATTTCCCAATATCATTGTTCAACAACAATCCAATACCTTAGCTATGCGTCAAATTGTTACAAGAAGTCCTGGAGTATTTGAATTGCATTGGACCTTTTTTGGTTATGCTAGTGATAGTGAGGAGATGATTAAACGGCGTGTTCGTCAAGCTAATTTAATGGGGCCATCTGGCTTGGTATCCGTTGATGATAGTGAAGTCTTAGCTATGTCACAGTCGGGAATGTTTCCTTATGATAATGATCAAGTTGTATTGGAGATGGGTGGTCGAGAAATTAAAGACACGGAACACATGATTACAGAAGTTGCAATAAGAGGGTTTTATCAACATTATGCAAAGGTAATGGGTTTATGAATCAAATTTTACCGGCAGAATTAGAAGCAATTGTTTTAAATCACAAAATACAAACCCTCAACAACGAATATGCTTTGGCATTAGATCAAGATAATCTTGATAAGTGGCTTTCATTTTTTTCTGAGGAATGTTTGTATAGAATCATTTCGCGTGAGAATCATGAGTTGGATATGCCGATTGCTGTGTGGCATAGTGATAGCAAAGCCATGTTACGAGATCGAGTTTTAGCATTGAGAGATTCAACTTTATATCGCCCTAGATACTTAAGGCATTTAATTTCTGGAGTCACAATTAATCAAATAAAAGATGATGTGATTTACTCACAGGCTAATGTATTGATAGCGGAAACTGTGGTTGATTACAAAACTCAAATTTTATTATCTGGAAGATATCTGGATGAAATAGTGGTTGAGGAAGGTCAATATAAATTTCGAAATCGTATTTGTATTTATGATTCAATACTTTTACCAACCTCATTAGTTTATCCAGTTTAAATTTAATTTTTAGGGAATTTTATGCAACAACAGTTAGAAAATGTATTGTTTCAGACGATTGATCAAGTTTCATTTATCACTTTAAACATGCCAGATACCGGCAACAAGATTCCACAATCTGTTGTTACCAGATTAGGCGAGTTACTAGAACAAGCTAGCCTAGATCATTCATTGAAAGCGGTCGTGATAAATGCACATGGCGAGCATTTTTGTCAAGGCCGAGATGGTGGGAAAAAAGCGAATGAAACTCCACCAACGCCTCTTCAGCTCAGGGAAAAAATGATGGGGCCAATTACCAAAGTCTATTCTGCACTGCGTGCTATACAAGTTCCCGTAGTTGCTATTGTTCAAGGGGAGGCTAATGGTTTTGGCGCTGCTTTAGCAGGATCAGCTGATATCACTATCGCGGCCGATAATGCACAATTTTCTTTTCCTGAATTATTAGTAGATATGCCGCCAACTTTAGCAATGGCAACAGTCATGGATCGAGTGGGGCCAAAGGCACTCAGTTGGCTTGTCTATACAAATGCGCATATTTCTGCCCAAAGGGCTTGTCAAATTGGTTTAGTGAGTGAAGTAGTGCTACTCAATGAATTATTACTTGCTCAAGACAAACTGCTTACCCAGTTAAGAGCGAGATCGATTCCTGCATTAGCTACGGTTAAAGACTTTTTGGCAAATTGTCGATTGGATGAGTTTGGTCAAGCAGCAAATTATGCAAAAAATTCCTTAGCATTAGTATTGAGTTCAAAGTAATAGGTTCAATATGTTAAAAAATATCATGATTTTTTTGGCATTCCATATTTTTACTTTTAACTATGCAAATGCTCAATCCAATATTGTTAAGATTATTGTTCCGTATGCGCCTGGTGGTAATGTAGATAATATTGCTCGTGTTTATAGCAAATATGTTAGTGAAAAATTTAATGAGAATTGGATCGTTGAAAATATAAGTGGTGCAAATGGGGTTATTGGGGCATCACATGTAGCTAAATCTAAGCCTGATGGTAAAACTTTATTATTTAGTGCAGATGTTCATTCAATGGCTTCGTTGGTGATTAAATCTGTTCCATATGATGCGATTAATGACTTCACCCCTATATCCCTTGTTGCTAAAGCGCCATTAATATTTGTTGTGAATCCAGATTCTGTTAAATCTAACAATTTGACGCAATTGATCGATGAAATTAAACTCAATCCTGAGAAATTTAATTTTGCGATTTCAGGTGCGGGCTCATCTCCACAACTTGGTGCAGAAATATTTAAGTCGAAAACTAATTTATCGTTATCAACGATTAATTATCGTGGTACTGGTCCTGCAGTAACTGACTTGGCTGGAGGCCATGTGAATTTAATGGTAGTTACACCCCTTGCAGTGATGCCTCTTATTAAGGCGGGTAAATTAAAGGCTTTAGCAGTAACATCTAAAAATCGTTTTTCACCTTTGCAAGATATTCCTACAACCGCAGAGGCTGGTATGCCAGGATTTGAGTTAGAGAACTCTTATGGTTTTTGGGGGCCTAAAGGGGTGCCTTCTTCGCAAGTATCAAAAATCAGCCAACAATTAAAAAAAGTCAGTGAAGACCCTGAATTACAACAAAGGCTTATAGAGTTGGGGGTTAATACTGCTTGGGTTTCTTCTGAAGATACAGCAAAGCATATTACAAAAGAATTTAAACGTAATAAAGATATTTATAACAAAGCAAATATCAAACCAGAATAATTTTTAATGAAAGATACAATGAATAAAAATGATCCCTTACAAAATAAGCAGTTTGGTTATGTTGATTTAGGACAACATATAGAACGGCTTGACCAAGCCGGTTTGCTTTGTAGAATTGATGAGCCAGTTAATAAAGATACAGAGTTACATCCATTAGTGAGATGGCAATTTCGTGGCGGTATAGCGGAAGAAAAGAGAAAGGCTTTTTTATTTACAAATGTAGTGGATAGTAAAGGCAGGCGCTATGATATTGATGTAGTCGTAGGAGCATTAGCTGCAAATCCAGAAATATATCGAATTGGCATGAATGTAGCTAATTTTGAAGATATTGGACCTGCTTGGGAGAGAGCAATTGCCAATCCCATACCGCCGATGATTGTTGATTCTAAAGATGCAGCATGTCACGAGATGATTATTCAAGGTCGAGACTTAGAGGGTTCTGGGAACGGCTTAGAGTCTATTCCTTTTCCAATTTCAACGCCAGGTTTTGATGCTGCTCCTTATATCACTGCAGCTTGTGTAACTACCCGCGATCCAGATACAGGTGTTCAGAATATGGGAACATATCGTGGGCAAATCAAATCACCTACCCGACTTGGGATGATGATGCTTGCTAATTTGAGAGCGGGTGGTTTAGAGCATTGGCGGAAATACAAAGCAAGGGGAGAGAAGATGCCAGTCGCAATTGTGATTGGCTGTCCTCCTTTCGTTAATTTCCAAGGACCACAAAAACTTCCAATCGGTTTAGATGAGCTTTCTGTTGCGGGTGGTTTGGCTGGTGAGCCTATTCGAGCGGTAAAGGGTCATACGGTAGATATTTTGGTGCCAGCCGAATCAGAAGTTGTAATAGAAGGATTCGTTGATACAGAATTTCTGGAGCCTGAGGGGCCTTTTGGTGAATCGCATGGCTATGTCGCTCTGGAGGACTACAATACCGCTGTTACAGTAACTGCCATCACTCGGCGAAAAAAAGCGACGATCATGTCCATCATCTCGCAAGTCACACCGAGTGAGTCAAGTGTTATAAAAAAATTAGCATACGAGCCTTTATACCTTAGCCATTTAAAAAACCGATTATCCATTAAAGGGATTAAAAAAGTCACGCTACACGAAGCACTTACTAATTTACGTAAAGTGGTTTTCTTACAGTTTGCAAGAGGAACTGCTAAAACTGAAATATGGCGTGCCTTAAATGGCACGATGACATTGCAGGCAGCCATTGGAAAATTTGTGATTGCGATTGATGAAGACATTGATCCGAATAACATAGACGCTGTTTTGTGGGCAATGTCCTACCGCTGTGATCCTGGGCAAGATATACAAATTGTTCGGTATAGAGAGATGGGGCATGGGCCTAGAAGCGAATATACGCCTGAGATTGATTCTGCAATGCTCATCGATGCCACGATGAAGTATCCAATGCCTCCTCTAGCGCTTCCTAAAAAAGAATATATGGAAAATGCCAAAAAGTTATGGGAAAAACTTGGTTTACCTGAATTAAGACCTGAGTCTCCTTGGTACGGATATGATCTAGGCGACTGGAGTGAGCAATGGGATAAGAATGCCCTAGACGCCACTAAGGGTTTATGGATGGAGAGAGATCAGGACTACATCGATAGGAGAAGTTACGATGCAATTCCGAACATGCCAGTAAAGAAAACCCCCAATACAGATTAAGCAGCTTTCATTCGTTGAATAAAAAGTTGTCCAGTTTGTTTTGTGCCAAGAGATCCACCAATATCCTTAGTCGTTTCCTTAGCGTCAATTGCTTGCTCCATACATAAGTCGATTAATTTTGCGGCTTGGATATAAGTTGGCAGTTGATGTCTTTGCCCTAACCAATTTAAGAGCATGCTTGCTGAGGTAATGAGAGAAAAAGGATTGGCAATATCTTTTCCTGCAATATCAGGGGCGGAACCATGCGCAGCTTGACCCATCGCGTATAAGTCACCAGCATTGAGAGATCCGCCTAAGCCAAGGCTGCCGGATAATTCCGCCGTCAAATCGGAAAGAATATCACCAAACATATTTGTCGTCACAATCGTATCAAAACGCTCAGGATTTCTAACAACGTGAGCCATCATGGCATCTACAATAAATTCATCAACCGTGACTTCGGGGTAGTTTTTTGCGACGTTATAGCAACTATCCATAAACATGCCATCGGTGATTCTTAAAACATTTGCTTTGTGAATTATCGACACATGTTTTTTTCTTGTCATCGCTAATTCAAAAGCTGATTTAGCAATTCGGTCACAACATAGGCGTGTAATCCTTCGCAGAGCGATACCGACTTCTGGAGTTACCAAAATCTCACTATTGCCTGACTCTACATTACGATCTGCATAAAACCCTTCTGTATTTTCTCGAACCACAGCCAGGTCAAAGGGATTCATACGCGTTGGAATATTTGGAAAAGTTTTCGCAGGACGAATATTGGCGTATAAATCTAATTGCTTACGAAAATATTTAGAAGGATTAATCTCACCTTTTGATTCATCTTTGAAGTCAAATGTAGCCATTGGTCCTAACATGAGACCATCAGCATCTTTTACTTTAGCAAGTAATTCTGGGGTTACAGTTGCTTGATATTTTTTTAAACTATCATGACCGGCTATCTCAGGAACTAGCTGTAATTGAAGATGAAGTTTATCTGAAACTGCTTCTAAAACTTGAGTACAGACAGCCATGGTTTCGGGACCGATACCATCCCCTGGAATAACAACAATTTTCATAAATTTATTCTAATTTTAAGTTGAGGGATTGAAGGTTTTTTTTGTAATTATTGAGTTCGGTGCGATGGAATTGAGCAAACTCCTCACGCGTATTTGGTTTGATGTTAATGCCATCTTTTTCAAATTGTTTTTTAAATTGAGGATCATTTAATATTTGGTTGATCAGTACATTTAAGGATTGCAGAATTGGCTCTGGAGTTTCTGCAGGAGCAAATACACCTCCCCAAAGAGTAAAGCTAAACTCTTTACCAATATCTTCAGTAACAGTATGAAGTTGAGGAAAAACATTGGTTCTCTTTGGTGAAGAAACTGCGAGTGCTTTTAATTTATTACCTTCAACAAATTGAATCACAGACGGTGTACTAGCAAAAAATATATTGACGTGTCCACCTAAAATATCGGTCATCGCTGGGCCAGCACCTTTATAGGGAGCGTGGATCATTTCAATACCAGTCAATTGCGCTAAAGATGCCCCAGCTAAATGACCAGGTGTGGCAGTTCCAGATGAGGCGTAGGTGAATTTATTAGGTTGTGATTTCGCCAGTTTGATAAATTCTGGAAGAGAGTTATAAGGAGAATTTAATGGTGCAACCAAGGTTAATGGAACTTCGCCAATGAGGGCAACAGGTTTGAGATCTTGATAAGGGTCATACCCTAAATCTTTACTAACAAGCGTATTGATCACCATTTCCCCAGTTTGACCCAGCAAGAGGGTGTAACCATCTGGTTTTGCTTTTGTTACAAAGCGCGTCCCCAAAGCTCCCGTCGCTCCAGGTTTATTTTCAACAATAAAAGATTGTTTGGTTTTAAGGGTTAATTGTTCAGCAAGCTGTCTTGCTAAAAGATCACCAAGACCTCCAGGAGCATAGGTTACGACAATGGTGACAGGTTTATTTGGATATGCTTGCCCAAAACTCAGTGGACTAATAATCAAGAAAAGGGCGCCAATCAGGATATTTTTCAATTTTTTCTCATTTTAAAAATAGTTTATAAAAGTTATTTTAGCTGAATTGATTGCCAGTAATTTCAATTGGATGATAATTGATGAATACCTATTCAGGAGATCAAAATGACTATTCAAAATAAACAAGATGAAAATCTATTAACAAATTATTTTTTACAAAAATTAAAAAATAATGAATTAGTTTCGTCCATGACAGTACGGATGGTGAAGGGGATTGAAATTGCTCAAATAGCAAAAACAGCTGGTTTTGACTCGATTTATATTGATTTAGAGCATAGTAGTTTTTCTTTAGAAACCACCAGTCAAATTTGTATGGCCGCTTTAAGCATTGGATTAGCGCCATTCGTTCGGGTTCCAGCAAATACTCCTGAGTGGATTTCTAGGGTCTTAGATATTGGCGCTTTAGGCATCATAGCGCCGCATATTAGGTCAGCAAAAGAAGCTGCAGAAGTAGTCAAGTTTGCTAAATTTCCACCGATGGGTGAGAGATCTGCAGCAGGAGCATTACCGCACTTAGCTTACCATTCACTTCCCGCTACCAAGTCCTACCCCATCCTGAATGTTAATACGGTAGTCATTGTTCAATTTGAAAGTCAGCAAGCTCTTGATCAAGCGGAGGAAATCATTTCTACGCCAGGAGTTGATATTGTATTGATTGGCACAAATGATTTAACTGCTGATATGGGAATCGCTGGTCAGTATGATCATGCACGAGTAGATGAGGCATATCGTTTAACCATTAACTTATGTCAAAAATATGGTAAGTGGTGTGGCGTCGGGGGATTATCTTCTCGACCTGATTTAGTTGAAAAGTATGTCAAGCTAGGTGCAAGGTACGTTTCTGCAGGAACTGATATGGCTTTTTTAATATCAATCGCTGCAGAAAAAGCAAAACAAATTCAAAAAATTGAATATTAAAAACCAAATAAACGCGCTGGATTGTCTTCTAAAATCAGCTTTCTGATACTTTCTTGGTCTGTCCAGCGTCCTAATAAGTTAAAAAGTTCCACTGAGCTTTTTTCACCAAATGACAAGTGAGGGTAATCACTTCCCCAAATAATTTGTTGCGGTGCTGCAGCAATAATCGCTTTTGCCAAAGGATCTGCGTCAACAAACCCAGGTGTTTTTGACATTCTGTAAATGCCTGTAAATTTTGCATAAGCGAGTTGATTAGGGTCTTTTAGTAAATTTAAAAAGTTTTTGAAGGCTGGTGTATCAACACCATCTTTTGCAAGATTCATACCCATATGGGCCATAGAGAAAGGCAGCTCTAGTTTTTGAAAAACAGGCATTAACTCTGCAGTTAACCAACCAGGTAATAAGAAATCCAAATGCCAACCAATTTCAGAGCATCGTTTAGCAAGAATTTCAATTCGTGATTTTAGTTGATCTGCAAGCCCTGAAGTTTCTGGAAAAACTGGGCTAACATTGACTCTAACTCCCCTTACTCCAAGATCATTCATAGAAGCTATTAGAGCATCTGGAGCATTTTCATCAATATCAACAATGCCTCTGCAGTTTTTGGTACCAATGATTTTCATGGCATCTAACATACAAGAATTGTCGCGACCGTAGGCACTCGGTTGGACAAAGACATATCTTGAAATACCTAAATGCTTTGCGAGTTGAAGGTAATCCTCAAGGGGAGCATGTGGCGGTGCATAACGTAAATCAGAGCTATAGGGATATAACTCTGCTGGACCAAAGACATGAAAATGCGCATCACAAGCATGTGCTGGAGCAGTAAATTGAACCTTTTCACTAGGATTAAAAGACATAAAGTTCCTTATATTCAATTAATTGAGATTTGCTTTAATATCAGATTTTTTAATAATATCTGACCACATGGTGCTTTCATCTCGGATCATTTTTGAGAACTCGGCAGGTGAGTTGGAGGTTGGATTTACCCCCGCATTTTTGAAAACCTCAATGACCTGAGGAGTTTGAATGGCATGAACGATTTCTTGGTGCATCTTTTCAATAATGTCATTTGGTGTGCCCGTTGGAGCCAAGACCCCAAACCAATAGGTCATTTTATAGTTTGGAAAACCTGCCTGTGCAAAGGTGGGGACTTGAGGAAACAAAGGGTGTCTTTGATTACCACTAATAGCCACACCCATTAATTTTCCATCACGAATAAAGGGAGCGGTAGAGCCAACACTTCCGATCGCAAGATCTACACGATCAGCTACAACATCAACAATCGCACTAGCAATTCCTTTAAAGGGAATATGCGTCATTTTAAGATTATTTTGAACGAGGAATGCCTCCATTGCCAGATGTGCTGAAGATCCAATACCACCAGAGCCATAGTTAAAGCCATTTGGATTTGAACGAGCCGCTTGCACAATTTCTTTTAGGTTTTTTTGAGGTAAATTGAGACGACCTACTAAAACAGCTGGAGCATCAGCAACTAAAGATACGGGAGTTATGTCTTTTAAAGGCTGATAAGGCAACTTTTCGTATAGAGCGGTTGATACTGCGAATGAATTATCCGTCAGTAAAAAAGTATATCCGTCAGGCGCTGACTTTGCTACTGCATCAGTACCTAGCGTGCTTCCAGCGCCACCTTTATTTTCAATAATGACCGTTTGGCCAGTATGTTTAGTAATTTCTGCACCGATTACTCTAGCTGCTGTATCAGTAAATGAGCCTGGCGCAAAGGGCACAACTATCTTAATTACTTTATTTGGCCAATTGTTGGTTTGAGCATATCCAATGTTTGACATACTAAAAAGAGCAACAAAGCAGAGTAAGGTTAATCGAAAGAGGTTTTTCATGGAAATATTCATTTATGAGAAATGTTGATTGAGGTATTGAGCTGTGACTTGTATGGAGGATAAGACTGGTTTGCCTAAGAGTAATGATAGAGGATGAAGAACTTCTTGGGTCGGTAATTGTGAGCAAGCAATAAAAAGGGCATCTATATCATCAGAAAATAAAGTTTTAGCCTTTTCTGCAACTTGTTCCGCGGTGATTTGTCCAAGCGCGATGACATCCTGAGCATAAAAGCTATCGAAATGTCGAACTTCGATGCCGCCAGATTTGAGAAACAGTTTGAGTTGATCATTGACGTGATCTTGATAGGGTGTCAGTAAGGAGATATTTTTCGCACCAATTTCTTGAAGGGCTTGGACCATCGAGTAGGCTGTTGTGACAACAGGCTTACCTGTAACTTCTCCAATCCGCTGTGCCATCTCACGATCTCCCTCAGGACCTAGAATAAATCCAGCCGCAGTACAACCATAAGCAACAATATCCAAATCAAGTTTGGCAGCTTGTTCACAAACTTCAATTGTGGAGATTTTGTAGGCAGGTAGTGACTCTGTGGTGAGTAAGCCTTTTCCTCTTGGAACTTTAACAACTTCACAAGATGAGCCTTTAGGTAACCAATGTAAAAGCTCTTGGTGCATTGTCGTATTATTTTCAGGAACAACTAACATGACATGAAGAGGATTTGTAGATGGATTCATTATTATTTTATGATTGTGTTGGAGGGGGGCGACGAATAGTCATTGAATGTGGCGGTCGATCATCACTATATTCAGTCGTACGCCAATGAAGAGCGCGTAACTCACCAAACTCATGAGGTAGCTTCTCCCAAGTAATTCCTTTATCTATACTTTTAAATAATTGCCCTAAGTTGGTACAAAGGAATAGTAGTCTAGCATTGGATTCGTGCATGGCAATACACCAGGGAGTGGAATTAAGAGATTGAGGTAAATTTACTTCAGTCCATGTATATCCATAATCAGAGCTTTTAAGAAGTTTTCCGTTATTTCCTGGAGGGCCATTACCGTTACAAAGCCAAATAGTTGAAGGATCGTCCTTTTGAATAGCAATTGCTCTGGTATATTGCCATGGCGAATCTAACAGAACAAATTCCCAGTTAGCGCCATTATCTGTTGAGCGATGAAGACCTTGATTCGTTGTTGCATAAATAATTTTTGTACCATTAGGTATTTGTGTAACACATATACCATGAACATC
Organism: Polynucleobacter sp. SHI8; assembly: GCF_027944005.1. Taxonomy (NCBI): domain Bacteria; kingdom Pseudomonadati; phylum Pseudomonadota; class Betaproteobacteria; order Burkholderiales; family Burkholderiaceae; genus Polynucleobacter; species Polynucleobacter sp. SHI8. Next base: position 773,056 of record NZ_AP027204.1, read on the forward strand.
AATTGAAATTAGGCCATTAGAAACCTCTTCCCAGGTAGCGCCATCATCAATACTTTTAAAAATACCACCAATTTCAACGGTAGCCCACATCATTCCAGTATCTATTGGATCATATAAAATTTGAGTAAAACGGGTTGGCCCCATATTAATTTTTGAAAAAGAGGCAAGACCTAGAATATCAATTTTCCCCCAAGTTAAACCAGCGTCTATCGATCGATAGAGTTCAGCAGGTCTTGAGCCAGCAAAAATGATGCTTGGATTATCTGGAGCCTGGGCTAAAGCCCAAACATCTTGCATTGGACTGTCGAGAAGTTTCCAGCGGGTTAGATTTTCATCCCATTGAAATAAACCCATGTCTGTGCCGCAAAGTAAAAATTGGGGTTGTTTTAAGTGGCTTGAAAAACACCATGCTCTCGCTTCAAGGTACATACCGGAGTGGCTATTGGGGTGAACAAATTTTTCACCAACATCATCGCTAAACCATACAGAATGACCGGCAGTGCCCGCATACACCTCAACCCGGCTTTTCATAAAGACTCCAATGTCTATTGTTATGGGAAGTATCCTAATCCAATGCTTTATATTATATCTAATTACATTTTTAAAATATCAGGAGATAAGATGAATTGCCTAAAATTACTACTTCAAGTTTTTTTTAGTTTTTTTATTGGTATGGTTCATGTCACATCTCAAGCACAAACCTACCCTAATAAGCCAATCCATATTGTGATTGGATTTCCGCCTGGCGGAGCGATTGATACTCTTGGCAGAGTATTAGCACCAAAAATATCTAAAGAGCTTGGCCAACCAGTAGTTATAGACAACAAGGGTGGCGCAGGAGGTGTTATTGGTATGCAATTTGTCGCCAATGCAGAACCTGATGGCTACACATTATTTTTAGGAACATTAGGTAATTACAGCATTACTCCTGCTATGGTGAAAGATTTGCCATATAACGTGCAAAAAGATTTTGTACCTATTACTCAGGTAGCCTCCTCGCCATTTATTATTTTTACCAACCCACAGTTGCCAATTAAAAATGTAGCTGAATTAATCGGATATGCAAAAGCAAATCCGGGTAAAGTATATTTTTCATCAAGTGGTAATGGTGGTTTACCACATATGGCTGGAGAAATTTTTAATGAAGCCGCTGGCACAAAAATAATTCATGTTCCTTACAAAGGAAGTGCGCCAAGTATTACTGATGTCATTGGTGGGCAGGTGCAATTAACTTTTGAAGCTATTGCAATTGGCTTACCTTACCTTAAATCTGGAAGATTAAAGGGAATAGCCACCACGGATAGTAAGCGTTTATCCATATTGCCAGAGATACCTACTGTTTCAGAGTCTCTTCCAGGATTTGTGTTGAAGAATTGGTTTGGACTTTCAGCACCAAAACAAACTTCATCAGATAAAGTTCAATTGATTCAAAAAAGTATTTTAATTGCGATGAAAGATCCTGAAGTAATTAAAACAATGAATGATTTAGGATTAGAACCTGTGGGAGATTCTCCAACAGAATTTGCGCAATTTATTCGTCAGGAGACAAATCGTTGGCAAACAGTATTTGCTAAAGGTAATATTAAATTAGATTAGTCTAAATGGCTATGGAACACTTACCATGCGCATACGATATAGCAGAATGTTGGCTTTACGAGATGCCATAGGGGAATTTCTCATTTGATCAAATCTTCTAGGCGCTGGCAGAATGGCAGCTAACCAAGCCGCTTGTTGTGGACTTAACTGCGATGCTGAAATTCCATAATAATGCTTTGCTGCGGCTTCAATGCCAAAAATACCAACACCCCATTCTGCGACATTGAGATAGATTTCTAAAATACGTTTTTTACTTAGAACGACTTCGAGCATTCCAGTAATGAGCATTTCTTCTGCTTTTCTAATATAGCTTTGTTCTGCAGATAAAAACAAATTCTTGCTGAGTTGCATCGTAATGGTTGAGCCTCCACGTTTGATTTTCCCATTTGCAACATTTTCTTTCGCGGCTTTTTCTAAAGCATCCCAATCGACTCCATCATGAACTGTAAAATTAGCATCCTCTGATGCAATCACTGCTTGCTTAATAGATAAAGATATTTTTTCATAAGGCACCCATTGCTTAGTGATTAAACGAGGCGGGCTTTGCGAACTTAGACGATTTTTTTCAGCATGCATAAAAGCGGTTTCTTTGGGGTTAAACTCCAAGTACCAAACCACTTGCACAAAAAAATATAACTGAATGGTAATGAACAGACCCAAAATAATTTTCAAAAAACTTTTCAAATTTCTTCCTATGCACGTTAGTGAAAGAGATTGGTTCTATCGACAGCATGAGCTAGATATGTTAACAAAATGTTAAGTAAGAAATCCCCCGTCCTTCAGGACGGGGAGGATGTCAACGAAACCTTTGGAATTCTTCATCTAAAGCCTCAGAATGATGTGTGGATGAATAGAGGATTAGTCTTTGGGGTTTTTCTGCATCTTTAAGCATGGTTTGATATTTAAAAGATTGAATCTGAACACATATTTGACGATGAAAACCCTTATAGGGTAAAGGGTTAATGACAAATTGTTGAAGATAGTATCTAATAGGTTACATGTAAATTTCTTAGGAGAAATCAATAATGAAGTTGAGTTATTTAAAAGCTTTAGCAGTTGTTGCAATTACGTCAACCATTATGTTGAGTGGAACGGTCGTTGAGGCAAAAAAATTAGGTGGAGGATCTAGCATGGGTCGACAATCTAACACGGTTACAAACAGCCAAAGTGCCCTACCTCCCAAACCTGCTGCTGCACCGGTTAACGCCGCACCAAAACCATCTACACCAACTCCTGCTGCTCCACAAGCACCAGCACCTAGTCGTTTTGGTGGAATGGGTGGAATTTTAGGTGGAATTGCTGCCGGTATTGGTTTAAGTTACTTGTTCTCGCATTTAGGAATGGGGGCAGAGATGGGTTCCATGTTCTCCTCATTACTCATTGTGATTGCAGTTGCATTCATTGGATTGTGGTTGTTTAGAAAGTTTATGAGCAGAAGCGCTGCGTCACCCACATTAAGTACTGGCATTCCTGGCATGAATTTCCAACAATCTGATGCTTCTATCAATGCTGGAAATTCTTACCCAGCAAGTAAGGCATCTAATGTATCACCATTACAAACGATGCCAAGTTCAAATCAAATGCCGCTCATCACTGAGCCTGCTCATCATGATTTGCCATCAAGTGTTCAAGCGAATTTAACGCCAAATTCATTTGCCGATAAGGAAAATTTTCTAGAAAATGCGAAGAAATTATTTTTACAGCTTCAAGAAGCCTCAGATCAGCAAAATATTGATGTTTTAAAAGAGTACACAAGCCCTGAGCTATTCACTCATTTAAGAAAAGATATGCTTGCTCGAGTTACAGCGATCAGTCATACGCAAGTATTAACTTTGGCAGCTGACTTATTGGCTGTTGAAGAAGAGAATCATGAGTATTTGGCAAGTGTTCGATTCTCAGGTTCTTTACGCGAAGAAGTAAATGGACCAGTCGAAGATTTTGCAGAGGTTTGGAATTGGTCAAAACCAATGGACAGTTCTAGCGGATGGATTTTGTGCGGAATTCAGCAAATCAATTAAAGATGCATTTATTTGTGAAGTTATAAAACGAGGGGTTTAACCCTCGTTTTATTTTGGGCGATACATCTTAAATAATTGCTCAGGACCAATTTTGAAATAATCCGCAGGACCACCTCCACGCAGTATGAAATTCGCTGTAGAGGTATTGAAAATACCGTCTTGTAGTAACTCTTTTGCTATATGAACAGCAACAACCTCACCCAAAGTAAGCCAACTAGATAATTGATTACCTTCAGCATTTTGCATGTGAATCATTTGGGTTAATTTACATTCAAAAGAAACTTTACTCTGCGCCACACGTGGCACCTGAATAACCGATGAGGCTAGAGGGGTTAATCCTGCCAATTCAAATTCATTCACATCTGGCGGTACTTCTGCACAAGTGGCATTCATTTGTTCAGCCAAATCTAAGGTTACCAAATTCCAAGTAAATTCTCGAGTTTGAGAAATGTTGCTAACTGAGTCTTTGTAGCCCGTGCTTGCAAAACCTATAATGGGGGGAGATGCATGAAAAGCATTGAAAAAGCTGTAAGGCGCCAGGTTTAGGTTGCCTTGACTGCTTTGGCTAGCAATCCAACCAATAGGGCGAGGCCCAACTATCGATTTAAATGGATCATGTGGTAATCCGTGCCCATTTTTTGGCTCGTAAGAATGAAAAGTATTAGACATAGAAACTCTCAACTAAAAATTTGATTTTAATCGAACGGTCAGCCCAGAAATGAGTGTTTGAGAAAGACTCTAAGAATCTTTCTCTATTTTTACTTGGTAGAAAATTCAATGCGGCGATTTTTTGCTTTGCCGATATCAGAACTGTTCTCTGCGATGGGCTTTGTATCTCCAAAACCAGCAGTTTTGAGTTGACTAATAGCAACTCCTTGACTTACTAAATAGGATTTGATTTTATCTGCGCGTGTAAGTGAAAGAACTTTATTCTCTTCAGGATTGCCAACATTATCCGTATGACCATTGATAGACACGTTGAGTGTGTCATTTTTCAAGATATCGGCAATTTGATTAAGGATGGGTTTAACATTATCTGGTACCTCGGATTCTCCTGTGTTGTATTCGATGGGGAGATTGAGAAGAGTACTCGCGTCTAGAGATTCTTGATTCAATTGAGGGTCGACATTCACAGATACATCAGTTGTTGCATCAGAAGTAAACCAGCTTTTAAGTCCAGCTAATAAAGTACTTTTCTGATCTTCAGACCCAACGCTAGCCTCACCAGTGATGAGTTTATTTCCTAAATGGAGACTCAGTTGTGGAACAGTCTTAAGTTTAGATAAGACTTCAAAAGGTTTTACATTCCACCAAAAGCGTGGCGCATCAGGTTTGATGGTTAATTGATCCACGACATTGTCGTTTCCCCATAAAAGTCTAGCTGGGTTTAGAAGGCTCATTTTAGCTTTCTCATCCACCACATCTCCGGCAAGAGTAATTTTTCCATTAGATACTGAAAAATCAAAATTGCCTAAATATATAGGGTTTTTGGTCTCAGATTGAACTGATTGATTGGGAGAGTTCATGGAGTCGGCCACATTGATGCTAAGGCTGACCACACCAACTAGGATCGCAAGAATAACTGCCCCAACAATCCCTAAAACATAATTTTGATCATCATCCTGATTCATTTGTGACATAAGCTTTCCCTAAATTCGACGTCTAAAAGAACTATATTATGATCAAAATATTTCATTATGGTCATAAAGTAAAGTTGATTGGTTCAATATTTAAAGATTTTTCTTAAAACTAAGCTATTATATGATGTGTTTTATTAAACTCTTAAAATATACAAATTCCAAAGAAAACGAATGGTGTTTCAATGAATGAAACTAATAACAATTCTAAATTGTCCTTCCAAAATTTAAAAGGCTCTGCCATTCAAAGGTTTTCAAAAAATAAACCACTTTTGGTTGTCTTAGGAGTACTTATCCTTGGAGTTTTAATTTGGGGCTTTATTCATCTTCTCCAGGGATTAAATAAAAAGCCCATTTTGGAAGAAAAGCAAAGCGCAGAAAATACCGTACAAATTTCAGTAGAACAAGCCAAAGAAATTAAGACAGGCTTGGTAGCTAGCTATGACTTTCAGGAACTTCGAGAAGCCGTCGGGGTAATAGACTTTGATAAATATAAAACTGCTGAGGTATTTTCTCCGTATCAAGGGCGTATCAATAAAGTTTTTGTAGAAGCTGGGAGTGACGTTAAAAAAGGTCAAACCTTATATACAGTTCTGGCTCCAGATGTTGCACAGGCTTCATCTGCTTTGTTATCTGCGGCAGGGGTTTACAAGCAGGCAAACGAAACGCTTAAGCGTGCTCGTGACTTATATGAATTTAAAAGTATTTCTCAAAGAGAGTTAGAGCAAAACATCTCAGATCATCAGACTGCAGAGGGAAATTATATTGCCGCCAAAAAATCGATGGCTTTGTTTGGTTTTTCAGACGCAGAAATTGATCAAGTGATTAGCGCTAGAAAAGTGGATATAGAGCTTAATATTAAGAGTCCAATTAATGGACGTGTCATTACGAGAAATGTAGCCACCGGTCAACTTGTTCAACCAGGGGTAGCCCCAGCGCCAATGACTGTTTCTGATACAACGAATTTATGGATGGTTGCGCAAGTCCCAGAGTCAGAGGCTCCTTTTTACAAAATCGGTCAAAGTGTTATTGTGAAAGTGCAGGCATATAAATATAAACTTTTCCCAGGAAAAGTTGTTTATGTAGCAGATTCAGTTGATCCTGCAACTCGGCGCTTAACCTTATATGCACAAATTCGTGATCCTGAGCGTGAATTAAAGCCTCAGATGTTAGCTAGTTTCAATATTGAAATTACCAAACCAGAACCTTATCCCGCGATTCCTGCAGAAGCAGTGGTTCGAGAAAACAATGGAACAAGAGTAGTTTGGACGACATCTGATGGAAAATTATTTAAACGTCGTGTGGTCAGTATTGGCATCACCCAAGCTGGTCTCGTACAAGTCTTAGACGGACTGCAAGCTGGTGAAATGATTGCTTTGAATAAAGCTTTATTTTTAAGTAATTTATACAGTGTTACACACTAGTTCAATGGCTGAATTAAAACTTCATGTTTAAACCCATACTTTATTTTGTCTTAACAAGAAGACCAATTGTGGTCTTGGGTTTATTAGCTTTTATTATTGCTGGAGTGATTGCTTTTTTAAAGCTCAACGTTGAAGCATACCCAAATCCAGCTCCAGTAATTATTGAAATTACCGCTCAATATCCTGGCGCATCCTCCGAAGAAATGGAGCGGTATTATACTCGTCCAATGGAGATTGGGTTAGCGACAACGCCTGGAGTTGAGGTGATTCGTTCGACATCATTTGCGGGACTTTCATTTGTTCGCGTTACCTTTAATTACAGTATCGATTATTACTTTGCGCTAACGCAGGTGGCCAATGGTCTTTCGCAAAATGTGAATTTACCTAATGGTGTTCAACCCCAAATACAAGCCTCAAGCTTAGTTGGTGAAATTTTCAGATACCAATTAAAAGGTCCATCAACCTATAGTTTGACTGATTTACGTACGATTCAAGATTGGGTAGTTGTCAAACGCTTATTAACTACTCCTGGAATTGTGCAGGTGGTTACGTGGGGAGGAACTACTAAGGAGTATCACGTTGAAGTTGACCCTAAAAGACTTGAGGGTTTTGGTATTACATTCCAACAACTGATCAGTGCCATTGGTAACTCCAACTCAAACGTGGGTGGCCGAACCGTGAGTGTTGGTGATCAATCCATGAACATTCGTGGCGTAGGTTTGGTAGAAAACTTATCTGATATTGAACGCATTGTTTTAACTCAGCAAAATGGTTTTGCGATTCGTGTAAAAGATGTTGCAACGATCTCAGAAGGATATGCGCCTCGATTAGGTGAGGCTGGAAGGGATGATCAGAAAGACGTTGTTACTGGCATTGTGATTATGAATCGAACCTTGCAAACGAACCAGGTTATTGAAAAAGCAAGAGAAGCAATTAATAAAATCAATTCAGATGGGTCTTTACCCAATGGAGTCAAAGTAGAGCCATACTACGACCGATCCAGTTTAATTGGCGTTACGACGCATACAGTTATTCATAACTTGGTTTTTGGATGCTTATTAGTTTTCATTATCCAACTCGTATTCTTAGGGGATTTACGGAGTGCGGTGATTGTCAGTATCAATATTCCTTTTGCGCTCTTCTTCAGTATCATCATTCTGACCTTAACTGGAGAATCAGCCAATCTCCTATCCCTAGGTGCGGTAGACTTTGGCATTATTGTCGATTCGGCTGTGATTTTGGTAGAAAATATATTCCGTAACTTTCAGCAGACACCTGAAGAGCGTTCTAGAACCTTACGTAAAATGGCCTTTGGCCCCGATGGTTTGCTTACCGACCCTTCTAAAGGTTGGACTGCTAGATTAAGGTTGATATTTTTAAGTTCGACTCAAGTTGATACATCCGTTCTGTTTTCAACGGCAATCACCATTGCTGCCTTTTTACCGCTATTCACCATGCAGGGTGTTGAGGGTCAGATTTTTGGACCAATGGCAAGGACCTATGGGTATGCATTAGCGGGCGCCTTAATAGCCACCTTTACGATTACCCCCGTGATTGCAAGTTATTTATTGCCTCGTCGTGTTAAAGAGCATGAAACGAAGATTGTTGAAGCGATTAGAGAGTTTTACACGCCCAAACTCACATGGGTGATGCAACACACTCAACAAGTTTTAATTGGTGGTATCGCCTCAATATTGGTTGGTTTGGTGATGTTGACCCAGCTTGGCAGTGAATTTCTTCCTGCCTTGGAAGAGGGTAATTTATGGATTCGTGCATCCATGCCTTCGACAATCAACCTAGAGGCAGGTACTGATAGTGTTCACAGAATGCGTGAGTTGATTAAGAGTCATCCTGAGGTTGTTACAGTTGTTTCACAACATGGTCGTCCAGATAATGGGAGTGATGCTGCAGGCTTTAATAATGTGGAGTTATTCGCCCCACTAAAACCCTTTGATGATTGGCCAAAGGGTTCCACTAAAGAAAAATTAGTGGCAAGTTTGCAAAAAGACTTTGAAAATGAATTTCCTGGTGTAACGACGAACTTCTCGCAATACATTCAAGATAACGTGCAAGAAGGTTTATCTGGAGTCAAAGGCGCTAACTCAGTAAAAGTGATTGGCCCGGATTTAGCCACCTTAGAGAGTTTGGCTAATGACGTTAAATTTGTAATGTCGAATATTGAGGGCGTGTCAGATTTAGGTATTTTTTACATTCTTGGCCAGCCGAATTTGAATATTTCAATTGATCGTGAAAAAGCAGCACGTTATGGTTTAAACACAGGTGATGTGAATACGGTGATTCAAGCTGCTTTTGCGGGTACTGAAGTGACAAGAGTAATTGAAGGCGTTCGACAATTTGCTTTGACCGTTCGGTTGAGAGGTGAGAGTCGAGATAGTCTAGAAGATGTATCCAATTTGCGAATTGGATACACTACCTCGAGTGGTGGAGTTGCTTACATTCCTTTGAGTGATATTGCTGACATCAGCTTGGATACAGGTGCTAGTTATATTTATCACGAAAAAAATGAGCGCTATATTCCGATTAAATTCAGTACTCGAGGTCGAGATTTAGGGAGTACTGTAGAGGAAATTCAGGAAAAAATTGGTAAAAAGATTGTTTTACCGGAGGGTTATCGCATCACTTATGCTGGAGAATTCGAAGAGTTACAAGCAGCGCAAAAACGTTTATCAATCGTTGTGCCGTTAGCCCTTCTCTTGATTCTTGCACTTTTATATGCATTGTTTAATAACTTGATGGACTGTATGTTAACGGTTGCAGGAGTGCCTTTTGCGATGCTTGGAGGTGTTTTTGCACTTTTTATTACCGGTCAAGCAGTCAGTATTTCTGCAATTATTGGATTTATCTCATTGCTCGGCGTGTCTGTTATGAATGGTATTTTGGTGCAAACCTATTACCGAGAGTTGATTATTTCAGGTAAAAGTAAATTTGAAGCTATTTTTGAAGCCCATGAAACGCGGATGCGTCCATTACTGATGACTGCTTTGTCTGCAGCGATTGGTTTACTTCCTGCGGCGATTTCCAATGGTATTGGTAGTCAGGTGCAAAAGCCATTAGCAACCGTAGTGGTTGGCGGAATGATTATTGGCCCTATCTTTTTGCTACTTGTAGTTCCAGCTATTTATCATGAAGTGTTGAAGCGTTATAACCCAAAGATGCGTCGAAAAGGACTTGGGGGGTAATGAGATGATCGTGAAGTTTAACCTCAAAGCCATAGCACTCGTAATGAGTAGTATGACTTTGATCTCTTGCTCAGTTGGCCCAGACTTTAAAAAGCCTGAAATGAATCCCCCCGCGAGCTTTACGCGTGAGGGCAATTTAGGGATAAATACATTACCCAATCAAACATCTATTGATCGGTCGTGGTGGAAGGCTTATGGCTCAGAAGAAATCAATTCTTTAGTCGATCTTGCCTTGAAAAACAATCCCGATATTGAAAGTGGGATGGCTAATTTACGTGTGGCACAAGCTAATGTGCGTGCACAACAAGGATTGTTCTTTCCATCAATTGGCGCTGGGTATTCTTTAACTCGTCAAAATGTAGGACCTGTTTTGCAATCTAGTGTGAATTCAGGAGCGCAAATTTATAATTTAAATACGGCAGGATTGTCGGTTGGTTTTGTGCCTGATATTTTCGGTGGGAACCGACGTCAGGTTGAGTCTCTGAAAGCTTTGGGTAATGCACAATCTTATCAATTAGAAGCATTGCGTACAACGATTGCAAATAACGTTGTGGCAACTGCTATTCAAGAAGCAACCTTGCGTGAGCAAGTCAAGGCTGTGAGAGAATTAGCTAAAGCAAGTCAGCTTCAGCTAGAACACGCAAGACGTCTGCGCGCTGCAGGGTATTCGAGTAGTGTCGATTTAGCTGTACAAGAGTCCTTATATGCTCAGGCTGTTTCTCAAGTTCCTGTTCTTGAAAAAGCCCGTGAGCAGTCCTTAAATTTATTAGCTGTTTTATGTGGCAAGATGCCTAATGAAAAATTGCTTTTACCAAGTATTGATTCCATTAAGCTGCCTAATCCATTGCCCTCATCGATCCCTTCACAGTTTGTAGAACAACGACCTGACATCAGAATAGCTGGGGAGTATGTAAGAGCTGCAAATGCGCAAATTGGCGTAGCAGTTGCTAATATGCTGCCGCAGATATCCTTAACTGGAAATATAGGTAATGTGGCAACATTGTTTGGTGACTTATCAGACAGTGCTAATTCGGTATGGAGTATTACAGGGGGTATTACACAGCCGATTTTTCAGGGTGGCACATTATTTGCCAGAAAAAGAGCTGCTGAGGCTGGTTTAGATGCTGCGATTGGTCAATATAAAAGTACCGTACTAAGTGCCTTCCAAAACGTTGCTGATACTTTATATGCGATCGAAGCCGATGGAAAGTACTATAAAACTGCGCGTGAAAATGAGGCTGCAAATAAAGTAATTTATGATCAATCTGATCGACAACTCAAAGCAGGATATATATCAGAAGCTGCCGCGTTACTGACGCAACAAACTTACCTTCAAGCCCGGATTAATAGTTTGCAAGCCTATGCTATTTATCTAGGTGATACTACTTCCTTGTATCAATCCCTAGGTGGTGGTTGGTCTGCAGAAACTGCCACAATCTACAAGCAATAAATCATTTATTTATGATTTGACGATACAAGATATCTTTGGCGTCATTTTTTTCTGCTGGTAAATTCAGTAAATGGCAGAGTAGAGGATAGATCTCGATATTTTCAAAGACATCTAATTGAGTGCGTTTGATGCGGTAGCCTGAAGCGATAAAAATCCCATGCATATCCTTTAATTCTGGGTCAAATCCATGCTGACCTGGAATCGTGAACGGCAGATTACTATCTACCATGGCATATCCAAGGTTAGCTAGGCAGACAATATCTGGAATTCTTTTATGGGTGCCAAAATGATAATTACTGGGAATATTATTTTTTTGCCAGCATTGTATGTTTTTATTCTGGTTAAGGGCATTGAGAACAGGAAGTGGTTTTTCACCATTTAGATTGATGCCTGCCAGTGGTCCTTGCCATTCAATACTTGGTTTATCAAATGAGGTTAAAAGGCTTTTTAATTGAATCCTTTGATTGGAGGGAACCTCTACCATACCGTGGTCTGAAACAATGAGGATAGTGGTTGTTGGCAAAAGATGGAGGCGGTCTAATCCTTGAATTAAGTTTTCAATTGCGTGATCAATTTCATGAACCGCGCGTTTGACTTCATTACTTTTTGGACCATATCTGTGACCCATCGAGTCTACATCCTCAAAATATAGTGTTGCAAAATCTGCGCGGCGATCATTGGGGCGATTAAGCCAATCTAGTAAGGTCTTGACCCTCTCAGGAGGTAACATGTTTTTATCATAGACCAACCAATCATTAGGTTGGACTCCTTTGATTTTTGCTTCAGATCCTGGCCAAAATAAGGTGGAAGTGATAAGACCGTTTTTCTGAGCAGTAACCCAAACCGGAGTACCATCCTCCCACCAAGCGGAATTAGCTACAGCTGACTTAGATGAAAGACGAAATGGTTCAGGTATTTGAGGATCTTTCATGGAGTTATTGACGATGCCATGATGGTCCGGATATAGGCCAGTGACGATGCTGTAGTGATTAGGGAAAGTATAGCTTGGAAAAACAGGTTGAATACCTTTTGATGAAGTTCCCTGTTGAGCAAGTTGATAGAGAGTTGGAGAAGATTCTTGTTGCAAATACTCTGGTTTAAATCCGTCTATCGAAATGAGTAGGGTGAGTGGTTTTGGATCTTTACTGGTCTGAATCGTAGGCGCAATGCCAGTCGTGCAAGCGCTAATGATAAAGGCCAAAAATAGGCAGAAAGATAGTTTTTTAAGCATATGGTTATTTTGACACATCCATTTGATAGAAGAGTCGTCATATTCCTTCGATAACATCCATTATGTTTATATCAACTAATTTCGCTATACATGAATTTGTCATTAAAAATTCTTTTACATTTATAAAATCTAGATAGTATTTTTGTTACAAAAAGATTAAAATTTCGTCTTAAACAATTTATATTTTATTTTTAAAGGTAAATTAAGAACAGTGTCTATCGAAACCGAACTCAAACTCAGCTTTAACGCAAAAGAATTACCCCTTCTTCTGGAACATCCTTTACTACAAACTACTGGAAAGAGGCAAAAGCTTTACAACATCTATTACGATACGAACGAGTTAACTTTAATGCGTCAGGGTATTGCAGTTAGGGAACGTAAGATTCTCAGAAAACTGTTGTTAACTTTAAAAATAAATCATACCAATACCGGCGGTCTATCACAGCGTTCAGAATGGGAGGCTCCAACTGTTCAAGGACAGTTCGATTTTCAGACTTTAGTGGATGATCCAGTCATTGCGCAAAAAATGACTTTATTATCGCCTCAGCTAATTCCTATTTTTACAACGGACTTTATAAGACGTTCTTGGGAAGTTTTGTTCCGTGGTGCCAAAATTGAAATTGCAGTTGATCAAGGAACGATTGTCACAAGGCGTGATGGTCAGCTATATGAAGAAGCAATCAGTGAAGTTGAACTTGAGCTTAAAGAGGGAAGTCCAGTTACGTTGTTTAGCTTGGCGAGAGTTTTAAGTCGTAGAGTTCGTTTGCACCCCAGTGATGATTCTAAAGCTGCTAGGGGTTATAAACTCTTTCAAGATATTCAGCCAAGTCCCCTCAAGCCACCTTCGCTTGAAATTAATCCCAAGTCATCGCCTCTAGAAACTTTTGAGCGCGTTTGTTTAGAGTGTTTGAGTCATCTGCAAATTAATGATGTAGGTATTGTTAGGGACGATGATGATGAATATATTCATCAAGCACGTGTAGCCATGCGTAGAATTCGTTCAGCGATTAAATTGTTCTCGCCAGTATTGCCAATGAGTTTTGTCAATCAATGGAATGGGGTTTGGCGAGATTTAGCCAACGAATTGGGTGATGCACGTAATTGGGATGTGTTTTGCAGTGAACTCTTGCCACATTTAAAAGAAGCCTTTCCAAATAATCAAGAGATTGAATCTTTAGAAAAATTTGCTTCCCAACAGCGCGCTAAAGCACATACATATGCTGTGGCCAGCTTTAGCAGTCGTGCTTATTCCGTTAAGTTAATTTCTTTTGCCGAAGCGGTCATGAGTTTGGATACCCATCCAGAAGTTAAGAATCGTCAAAAAATGATTTTAGAAAGTCAAAGTACAACCGAGCCAATTGTTGAAGAAGATACACAACAGTTTGCGACTCGACTTTTAAGGCGCAAGCATCGTCGTTTTATGAGGGAAGTATTAGTACCTAATCGTAATTTAGAGCAAAGTCATCAATTGCGCCTCGATCTGAAAAAACTACGTTATTCATTTGATTTTTTTATGGAGCTTTATCCAAGAAAAAGGATTTCACGTTACATGAAGTCCTTAGCTCGAGCTCAGGAATTGCTTGGGAAAATGAATGATCTAGCGACAGCAGAAGCGTTATTAGCCCAGCGTAATTTGGACCACGTGGATATCGCTCAGGCGTGGGTCATTGGCCGTCAAAGCGGTTATTTGTCTATGATGCCAAAAGTTCTTTCTGGCCTGACTGATTTAAAAGCCCCCTGGAAAGCCTAAAAGATATTTTTTTCTAGTAGTGGCACAATAAGCTAATCTATTGGGATTAGCTGATGAGCCTTCGGACATACTACATAAAATACTTACTGTTAGGGTTTTTGTTGAACTGCAGCATAACGCATGCTCAAACCATCTACGCTGATAGAGTAGGGCGTGGTTTTGAGATTATTTACAACAGGAACTTAGGAAATTGCGTCACCTGTCATCAAATTGATAAGTCTGCTTCAAATCCTGTAATTTCTCTTGAAAAGCAAGGCAATTTCGGTCCAGATTTAAGTAAAGTAGGTAGTAAATATAACCAAGCACTAATGACTCAGTGGGTGACTGATGCAAGAAAAATTCGTCCGCAGACATTCATGCCGCCTTATGGTAGTCTAGAGGATATTACAATACCGAATCAAGCAAATACACTCTTGACTCAAGAACAAATTGCTTTGGTTGTTGAGGCATTATTAACCCTAAAATGAACCCATGAAGTCAGTTCAATACCGCAAACGAACGATTCTAAAAGGGATTAGTTTATCTTTGACTGTTCCATATTTTGGCCTAGCTTTGGCAAGTGAGAGTGAGGCGCAATACGAGCAAAAAGAATTGGTAAAACGCTATCAAAAAAGTGATGGCATCAAAATAGATATGCCACCATTAGCGGATACTGGGAACTCAATTCCGATGGGGATTGTTTTTAAAGCCCCAGCCCCCCAAAAAATACAGTCATTTGAGATTGTTGCTCCAGAAAATCCCAATCCGATGGTCTTGAAAGTTTCCCTGCCGAAATCTCAAGTAAACTACCAATTTGCAACTCGGATTCGTTTAGCGCTCAGCCAAGATGTTTGGGTCATTGCAACTTTGGAAGATGGCTCGAAAATGGCTCAATCCTTGCATTGTGTTGTTACTTTAAATGCGTGTTTTGACGCAACCTAAATATGGCAACTCTCAATCAACATCCGATTCGTTTAAACATTATTGGTACTCCAATTGTTGGCCAAGTGGTCGAAATCAGAGTGTTAATTGCTCACCCGATGGAAACTGGTTACCGACTTGGTGGTGATGGGAATGAACGCATCCCCAAAAATATCATTGACAGTATTATCATTAAGTTCAATCAAGAACCCATCATGATTGCAAAACTCGGAACAGGGATTGCGGCAAATCCTTTAATGAGTGTCTTTATGGAAGTGCCAGCAAAAGGTGGCATGGTTTCTGTAGAGTGGTTGGATGATCAAGGCGCTCAGGGACGAGCTGAAAAAATGCTCGTAGTGGCATGAAGTTATTTGCAATCTTTGTCTCTTGTAGTTTTTTTTGTATTACTCTTCAATCTCAGGCACAACCATCCCGTCAATCTGGTAATACTTTTTTAAGCCCAGACATGCTGCGACAGCAACATGATGCAAGCTTAAGTCCCATTTCATTATGGTTAGATCAGGGGCAAGAGGTATGGAAATCGCAGTGTCAAGAGTGTCATCAGTCTGTATCTGAAACAGCAAAAGCTGTTGTACAGTTTCCTACTTGGAAAAGTTCCTCACCGACATCAGGTAAGCTTATTAACTTAGAAGACCAAATTGCAGAATGTTGGTCTAAAAAAAGTGATAAAGCCATATCGAGTGACGCGTCTGAAGTGTTAACGATGTCCGTATTTTTATCAGATGCTGCCAAGGGAATGTCAATCCAGGTGCGTGAACCACAAGACCCAATGATAAAAAAACATTGGCAAGAGCAAATGAATCTAGCCGCGCAGATTTATGTCCGTCGTCAGGGGCGCTTAAATTTATCTTGCACTCAGTGCCATGATCAACAGATTGGTAAAAATTTACGATCCGATGTAGTGAGTCCAGCCTTTTTAACGGGATTTCCTATCTACCGTTTTTCATGGCAAACGATGGGTAATCTAGATCGTCGTCTTCGGGCATGTTATTCAGGTGTTCAAGCGAGTGTTCCAGCAGCCCAAAGCCCTGAACTTCGCGCACTTGAACTCTTTTTGAAAAAACGTTCTGAAGGAATGCCGTGGGATGGACCATCACTCAGAAGATAGAAGATAAAAGGGCCACTATTTGTGACCCTTTATGCAGCAAAATCACTCAACTTAAGCCAAGGTTAAATTTTCTCTATAAAGAGGGAAGTTGCGCATTGGCTTGCCCAGCGCTGTAGAAATCGCATTGATAATTGCAGGTCCTACAACGCAAATCGTTGGCTCACCAACGCCACCCCAGAAGTCATATGTTGGAACTAAAACTGACTCTACATGCGGTGTTGAGGCAAGTTTTAACATCGGATAGGAGTCAAAATTGGTTTGCTTAATACGACCATTTTCTACCGTGATTTCTGGATTGAAAATAGAGCCTAAAGCCATTGGTACGGAACCTTCAATTTGTTCACGAACTAACCAAGGATTGACAACATGTCCGGAGTTTAACGCAAATACTAAACGATGAACTTTGACCATATTGCCCGTGACGGAAACTTCAGCTACGCAAGCAGAATAACTAGCGTATCCCATGAACTGAGCGATTCCGCGGTGCACTCCCGCTGGTAAAGTCGATCCCCAATTAGCTTTTTTTGCCGCAGCATTTAAAACTCCTAAATGTTTCGGAAACTTTTGCATCAGAGCTTGACGATAAGCTAAAGGATCTTTGTTTGCAGCTACCGCGCACTCATTCATGAAGCATTCCATAAAAATGCCGTTTTGATTGGTGTTCACGCCACGCCATGGACCAACAGGAACATGGGTGTTTTTCATCACGTATTCAGTGAGTAGTGAGGGAAATTGATAGCCAAGTTGTGCATCGCCTGCTTCAGCATAAAAGCCTTGCATCTGACGTACATCTTTATTATCTTTAATGGCCATTGGGCTGACAGTCGCATTAATCGATTGACCTGCGACCTTGATATGCATCCCAGTGATATTGCCACTTCCGTCAAGACCAGCAGACATTTTTGCCATCGCGATTGGATGGTAGTAATCATGCGTCATATCCTCTTCACGACTCCAGAGCATTTTGACAGGAACACCAGGAAACTGTTTAGCAATCGCAACCGCCTGACTAACATATTCTTGTGTACCGCCACGACGACCGAGACCAGTTCCAGGATCAAGTTTATAAATTTCACACTTCTCAAGTGGCAGACCTGCCGCTTCAGCTAAAGCCGCATGTGAAGCTTCACCGTTTTGTGTTGGAACCCATGCCTCAGCACGGTCGTTACCAATACGAACCGTTGCATTCATCGGTTCCATGCAAGCGTGTGAGCGGTATGGCGTGAAATAAACAGCCTCGACTTTTTTCGCGGCATTTTTAATGTCGGCTAATGCATCACCCTCTTTACGCTGCCAAAAATTACCTTCTTCTAGAAGACCATCTTTGAGCATTTTTTCAATATCGGATTGGGAAGTGTTGGCACCTTTGCCTTCATCCCAAACAATGGGCAACGACTCAAGAGCCGTTTTAGCGCGCCACCAAGTATCGGCCACGACAGCAACGGAAAAGTCGTTGACTTTAACAACTCCTTTGACCCCGCGTAAGTTTTTCACTTTCGCTTCATCATAGCTAACCAGCTTGCCACCAAAGACAGGGCAGGCCTTGACAGCAGCACAGAGCATGCCTGGTAATTGCAAATCGGCACCATAGATTTTAGTGCCATTAACTTTATTGGCAGTATCAAGACGTGCATAGGGTTGTCCTGCTACTTTCCAAGTTCTTGGATCTTTTAAGGTGATGGATTTTGGATCTGGGGGCGTTAGCTTAGATGCCGCTTCTGCAACACGACCATAGGTCGTTTTTTTACCAGATTTGGCATGCGTAATGACACCCTTATTGACGGTGAGCTCACTGACAGGAACATTGAGTTCATTAGCGGCTGCTTGCATCAGCATGATTTTTGCTGCCGCGGCACCACGACGAACATAATCTTCTGAGATTCTAATACCACGACTTCCCCCAGTGCTCATTTCGCCCCAGGCGCGCTTACGTGCGACGCTTTGACCCGGCGTAGGAGATTCTGTAATCACGTTTTTCCAATTGCAATCTAACTCTTCAGTGACCATTTGCGCCAAACCCGTTCGCGTTCCTTGACCCATCTCTGTTCGGGCTATACGAATCACTACTGTTTCATCCGGTTTGATATTGACCCAAGCATTAACCTCAGGATCACCCGCATTCATGATGGTGTTTGGGTTATAAGCTACAGTTTTCGCTTTCTGTGCCAAAGCAGTCAGTGGCATAGAACCTAAGCCAATCATCAGACCACCACCAGCAAGCGATGTGTCAATAATAAAACGGCGACGTGAAGTACTATTAATTGTATTTGTAGTCATATGTATCTCCTTAACCGCGTGTTTGGGGTGTTGCATCATATTGAGCGAGCACATCAGCTAATTTTTTCTTACCCGATGCCACATGGATTCCATCACGGATTTTTTGGTAAGTTCCACAACGGCAGATATTAGACATCGCATTATCGATATCAGCATCCGTTGGTTTAGGAATCCGCTTCAGAAGAGCTGCGGCAGCCATCACTTGACCGGATTGGCAATAGCCACATTGTGGAACATCTAAGGCGATCCATGCTTTTTGCACAGGATGAGTATTGTCAGGAGAGAGAGCTTCAATCGTAGTGATTTTCATGCTACCCACAGCAGAGACAGGAATGGAGCAGGAGCGCACAGGCTCGCCATTCATATAGACCGTACATGCGCCGCATTGAGCAATACCACAACCATATTTGGTGCCAGTTAAGCCGATGATTTCACGAATCGCCCACAGAAGGGGCATATTAGGTTCAATGTCGATATTGTGAACCTGGTTGTTAACAGTTAATTGCATCTTCATCTCCCTTGGTTTTTTTACTAAGAATCATTTTATGTTAGAAATTGTTTCACCACACAATTTATTACAAAAATTATTAGGTTCACAAACATTACCAAAAATGTTAAAGAGTGATGGGTATCCATCGAATCGTCGATTACAACAAAATATCAATATAACAAGCGAAAAGATGGTAAATCCATTATCGTTTTACGATGCGCTCACTGATTGATCATTTCCCGCCACTGGCTTTTGTCGATATTGAAACCACTGGGGGAAACCCTGATAGGGATCGCATTACGGAGATCGGTATTATTACCCATCACGAAGGCGAGTCCCATCAATGGGAACAGCTCATCAATCCAGGTACAGGAATACCTCAAAACATTCAACAATTAACTGGTATTACTCCTGCCATGGTAATTAGTAAGCCTAGTTTTGAAGATCTTAGTTCTGAAATATTGCTTGAGTTAAAAGATAAGATTTTTATTGCTCATAATGCGCGATTTGATTATGGATTTATTAAAGCCTCATTTGAGAGGATGGGTATAGATTTTCGAGCAAAAGTCATCTGTACCGTGAAATTATCCCGACTTCTTTTTCCGACTCAGGCAAGGCATAACTTAGACACCATCATTGCAACTCATGGGTTACACGTATCTAGTCGTCATCGGGCACTTGGGGATGCCGATGTTCTCCAGCAATTTTGGCAAACATGTCTTGCGCAATTTGGGGAAGATCGAATGCGTCAAGCGGTTCAAGAGTTGTTGCAAAGCCCATCTTTGCCACCAAACATTGATGCTAAATTAGTCGACGAGATTCCTGAAAAACCAGGCGTCTATATTTTTTATGCTGAAAATCGTAGGCCTTTATATATTGGTAAAAGTAACTCCATGAAAACTAGAGTCATGAGTCATTTTTCGAGTGCTTTAAAAGTACGAAAAGAAATGAAGTTGGCAATGCAAGTGAAAGACATTGATTGGATAGAAACTTCAGGTGAAATTGGTGCCTTATTGCTTGAATCACGATTAATCAAAGAGCAATTGCCTAGTATGAATGTGAAGTTACGTCGTTCAAGAGACTTATGTGCTTGGCAAATGAATCTCAATGAATATGGCGTATTAACTCCTGCATTAGTGCGACATCAAGATTTACAACCGGGTGTTCAAGAAAACTTATACGGACTTTTTTACAGCAGAAGAGAGGCATTACAAACTTTACAAAGTTTGGCGAAAAAGAATCAATTATGTGAGGGCTTGTTGGGGCTTGAAAAAATTGCACCTGGTAAGCCTTGTTTTGGTTATCAAGTCAAGCAATGTTCCGGCGCCTGTGTAGGCGAAGAAGCGTTGTCACAATATCACTTACGATTACAAACGGTACTATCAAAGTTTAAAGTGCAAGTTTGGCCCTATCGTGGACCCGTCGGTATTCAAGAGGGAGGCCAAATCCATGTTATTGATCATTGGTGTTATCTTGGTTCAGCCTTTAATGAAGACGAGGTGTATGAATTAATTCAAGGGGGTAAGCCTGAGTTTGATTTAGATATCTATAAGATGATCAAGAAATATCTGAAGACATTACCACCACAACGCGTGGTTCAACTACCATCGCGTCAACAACGTCTGAGCGTGGATGATTAGTTGAAACACATTCTCTATTCTTACCGAAGGTGCCCGTATGCGATGCGAGCAAGATGTGCGCTGATTTATGCCAAAATTGATGTGGAGATTCGGGAAATTGAATTACGCTCTAAACCTCAGAGTATGTTGACGATCTCACCGAAAGGCACCGTACCAGTTTTGTTGACAAAGAATCAATTGGTGATTGATCAAAGCATCGATGTGATGTATTGGGCTTTAGATCAGAATGATCCGCAACAGTGGTTGCCGGAAAAAGATTCATTTCAAAGACTGGAGATGGAGAGGTGGATAGAGGTCAATGATGGGTCATTTAAGCAACTATTAGACCAATATAAATATCCAGAAAGATTCCCAGAGCTTGTAAGAGCAGAGGTTTTAGATGCTGCGATGAACTTATATTTACTACCCCTTAATGAGATACTGGAAAACAAAACTTTTTTATTAGGTGACAAAATCAGTATGTTAGATATTGCTCTTTTTCCATTCGTTCGACAGTTTATGGCAAGTGATTCAAAAAAGTTTCATGAATTACCCCTAAAAAAGCTTGCTGAGTGGCTAAACTTCTTCATCCTGTCAGATTTGTTTCATCAGGTTATGGCAAAGTATCCAATATGGAGAGATGCTGAATAATGAACAACACTGAATTTATAACTTTACCTTTGTTTCCTTTAGGAAATACCCTTTATCCTTCTGGACTTTTAAGTCTCAAGATATTTGAAGTTAGATATTTAGACATGATTAAAACCTGTGTCAGAGAAAATACCCCCTTTGGAATTGTGACTCTTGACCAAGGGAATGAAGTCCGAACCCCGCATGAAAAAATCAGTTTTGCGAGGGTTGGAACTTTTGCTAATATTACGCATTTTGATGCTGTACAGCCTAGTCTCTATTTTATCCAGTGCCAAGGTGGTTCGCGTTTTACGATTCGTGGTTGTGAGCGGAAAAAGAATGGCTTGTGGGTTGCAGATGTTGAGACGATGGAAGATGATGAGGCAATGTCTATACCACCTGAGTTAAGAGTTGCTGCTGATACTTTACAAAAAGTAATTCAAGCGATGACTAAGCAAGGATTGACAGAGCAACAAATGCCATTTATGGCGCCCTATTTACTGAATGACTGTGGCTGGGTAGCCAATCGTTGGTGTGAGATATTACCCATGTCAGCAGGACAACGGGAGCATTTATTAGGTCTAGCAAATCCACGGTTGCGTTTAGATTTGGTAGTCGATATCTTAGAAGAAATCGGAATACAAAACATTCACAATCTTTCGTAATAATCATGTTTGGTAATTAAATTAAAGGAAAGACAAATGAGCAAAAAATACAATATCCTGTTTGTGTGTACTGGTAACTCTGCACGTTCACAGTTAGCTGAAGCTATTGCCAATACTCTAAGTCATGGACGTTTTATCGGGCACTCGGCAGGTACTGAGCACACTAAAGGTGAAGATGTTCATCCAATGGTTGTAGAGCTAGTCCATGATATGGGTTATTCAACGCAAAAGATGCGTAAAAAGGATTGGAACGAGTATATGGCTCCAGATGCCCCAGAAATGGACTTTGTCATTACTTTGTGTGATGACGCTGCAAAAGAATCAGCTCCTGAATGGAAGGGTGATCCTGTCTCTGCTCATTGGAGTTTTCCTGATCCAACTAAAGTCACTGGTACCGAAGAAGAAATTCGTGAAGCATTTGTAAGTGTTGAAATGGGTCTTCGTAGCCGTTTAGATCTTCTTTTAGATTTGCCGATGGAAGATTTAGATAAGATGGCGATCCATCACGAAGTGACTAAGATCGGTCAAAAAGCTTAATTTTTGATGAGTGTATAAGTCTCGTCGATCCGTTTGGCGAGACTGACATCTAATTGCGTTAAGCCTTTAGAGTCATGGGTTGATAAGCGAATTTCTACGCGATTCCAAACATTAAACCATTCTGGGTGATGGTTCATTTCTTCAGCAATATCACCTACCTTGGTCATAAAACTAAAAGCCTCTTTAAAGTCTTTAAATAAAAAGTTCTTGTGAATAGCATCAATACCATCAACAAATTCCCAACTGGGCATGGTGGTTTGAAGATTCTTGCGTTCTAGGGATGTCAAAAGTGTTCTCATATTTTTATTTTATACAGGAGTTCGAAATAATGCTTGGCGGGCATAATTCCCCTAAAAGTTTTGTGCGTAAATCAGGGGAGTTTGTTTTTTGATCAAACCAAATGCTAAAGAATATTTTTGAAAATTGTTGATCATTAATTTTTCCAGCCAATTTTCCATTATGGATAAATGTAGTCGATCCAGATGGTTGATAAATCGCAGTAATATGATGACCTTGATCTACATTGGGATAGATTTTTTCTAATTCGTTTTGCCATTTTGCAATTTCATTTTCTGATCCACCCAATCGAATCATTTGTTTTATCGTCGCTTTGACTAAATCTTCATTCGATACTTTACGAACGTAATCAAGTCGAAGTGCAAATCCCGCTTTTCCTAAATCATCTGTGCTGTAGAAGTATGCTTCATAGACCTTAAAACCCAAGTAGGTTAAAGGTCCGGTACCAACGAGTTTGGGATTGTTTAAATAGGGTTTAAGCTCTTGAAGTTCAAAGGATTGGCCCGCTGCAGAAACGGAGCTGCAAAATATGAATACAGTAAATAGCTTAGTTACTTGTACAGTTACTTGCTTAGTTAATGTATTTAAGAACTTCATTTATGAATTTTGGTATTCAATTTTGAGGCAATGATCCATCACAAAATCAAGACCTGCTTGAGCTGCTAAATCTTGTGCTTCTTCACTCACAATGCCGAGTTGTAACCATATGGATTTGGCGTTGATGGTCACTGCACTATGGGCAATTTCTGGGCAATCTTTGGCAGGGCGAAAAACATTGACCATATCTACTGGATGAGGAATTGCCTCTAAGGAAGGGTAGCATTTTTCACCCAAAATATTTACTTCATTAGGGTTCACAGGAACAATGGTGTATCCCCGCTGTTGCATATATTCAGAGACCCGAAAGGAAGCTTTCTCCGGATTATTGGATAAGCCTACTACGGCAATGACTTGGGTGTTTTCAAGAAGTGATTTAAATTGGCTCATTTATTATTTATAAAGGATTACATTGATAGCGTACACCTTTTATCATTAATATACCTAATTTTTGTTCAAATACAAATTCGGACCGATCAATGATAGGCGGGCACTCTTGATTGAAGTAGCTAACAGGCCCTAAGCTCCCACAGTAGCTATATTGGTTTTGATCGATCTTAAGATTGGAACCTTCAAGAATCATCGTAAAGTGTTTCTCTGTTGGAGAACTTGGTTGGCACTTCCACGTAACATAATCGCGACGATCACATCCCCAAAGGGTTATTAGTGCAATCACTAAACATGTAATTTTTATATAATTCATTAATATGATTAATTCTATGAGTGCCCATGTTCGATGGGTATTTAAAAAAAACTGCTCGTTTACGCCCAAGCAGGTGGGTTTATTTTATCTAGCTCAATCCAGCTTGTCTTTGATTGTCGCAGGCTTTTTTTTAAGTCAAGGTGTTTGGTTGGTATTACCCTTCACCATTTTAGAGTTGGTTGTTTTGGGCATCGCGTTATTAATCTATGCACGCCATGCAACCGATTACGAGTGCATTACCTTAAATACCGGTGAATTAGTGATTGAGACATCAAGTGCGGGGAGTGTAAAGAGACAAGTATTTAATCCCACATGGGTAAGGTTAGAGCGATTGTTAAGTCCTCGGAAATTAATTGCACTGGTGTATCAGGGACAGAATGTTGAAATTGGGCAATTTATGCATGTTTCATTGAGAAATGAGTTTTTACAAGAATTGCGTCAGGAATTAAAAAAATATGTCTAATGAACAATCCGACAATAGGATTCAGGATAAAAGTAAGTGGCTGCAATTTTCAGGCAGTAGCCTGAGTCGCTCGATATTGAAATTGCTAGGATGGCAAATACATTTCGACGGTTTACCCGGAAATCATGGCATTTTAATTGTGTATCCACATACATCGAATGTTGATTTTTTTATAGGGATTTTGACAAAGTGGGCAATAGGTATCCCAGTCAACTATTTGGCCAAAGACAGTTTATTTAAGATTCCGCTAGTCGGTTGGTGGTTAAAGCGTGTTGGCGGCATACCGGTAGTTCGGTCTAGTCCTCAGGGTTATGTGGAGGAGTTGGCTAATGAGATGCAATCAAAAGAGTATTTTTGGTTAGTGATCACACCCGAGGGTACTAGAAAAAAAACACCCGGTTGGAGAAGTGGGTTTTATCGTTTAGCCCTTTTGACAGGTTATCCCGTAGGTTTTGCCTATTTAGATTATGCTAAAAAAGAGGTGGGAGTAACTGAATTTGCTTATTTGCAGGGTGATGAGTCCCTTGATATGTCATTGATTCGACAGCATTATCAAGAAAAAGTAGGCAGATTTCCACAAAATATGGCTCCTGTAGAGTTTTGGAGTCCATCGGATCGTAAAAAGAATGTATAATTTATACTGTAGATATAAACAGTAAAAAAACAACAAAAATCTAAAAAATCACTTGAATACTGTGTATATATACAGTATATTGGTATCTCAATAAACGAAGGAGATACATCATGAAAACAATGACTTTTGGTTTGAAATCATTTTTAGTTTGGCTCATTTTTGATGAGAGCTTAGGTGAGTTTGGTCGCAAAGAGTGGATTTGCAAAGACAGTATTTAATTCTCGAGAAGGAGCATTGTTTGCGCAGCCTACTTGATGTAGAATAGTAATCTTTTCTATGGTGGCTGTAGCTCAGTCGGTAGAGTCCAGGATTGTGATTCCTGTTGTCGTGGGTTCGAGCCCCATCAGCCACCCCAATAATCAGTTCATCTTTTTAATTTGCAGTGAAGTTTAGTTTACCTTTGGGTAATAGTCCTTCTAGGTTCAGATTAAAAGTTTGGAATGCCTCATCAAATGATGGTGGGTTTGAACTGTAAACCATATCCCGTATAAAGTTTATATACATAGTTGAGATTATTGGATTTTCCTTGGCAAACAGCATCGCCTTACGAAGTTCACCCATTGGATCAACTAAAAATTCAGGATGCTGATTAGCAAAATCTTTTGCATCTTGATTTAATTTCCCAATGAAAATGTTTTGAAGTAGCTGGGTTTCATCCAAAACACCAGGGTGAGCTTTTATAATTTGGTGCGCATCAAATAAGTGTCGTACCAACGCTTTATCCAACTCTCGACTTGAATCAACAAGATGCATAGCTAATCTTCTTGGAAATGAGATAAGTTTTTCTATGAGACCTTCACGTAAATCAACGCATTTAGTTTGGAATGTGTATGGCTTGCCATCGGACAGTCCCGTAAGAAGAAGTCCAATTGTTTGATCTTGCGGAGCAAGGGCTAGAGTCGTGTAATTAAGCTCTAATTTCATATTAGAGCGCATCTCTTTAGCTTTGATGAAGTGTGTATCGTAATCGGCATCAAAGACAAGATACTTGTTTTCATCACTAGCCTGTTTGCTAATGTCTTGTTCATCAAAGCCTGCTTTAACAAGTGCTGAGATTACAGTTGGCTTTAATTTACTTAATGCATCTCGCAACTCTGATTTCGAGAGAACTGCACCTGGCTTGAGAATTACCTTGATGTCAACATCTTCAGAAATTCGATCTAAACCACCATATGCTTTAGAAAAGCAAGTACCTCCGCAAAAGACAAAATCAAATTGTGGGTGCTGAAGGCTAAATATTGCTTGAAGAGCATCGGTAACAATGTAATCTTTTTCTAGGGCGTATTCGGAAATGCTTAACCCTTCTTCAGCAATTAGATCGATTACTAGCAACCGTTGTCTTTCACTAATTTTTTTCATAGACTAGTTTTCTATTTCCTAAAGCAATTTTCCTGCTTACCCTAGATTTGCCAATATTCACTACGGGAACCATGGGTACTTGTGTACTTTCGCCTTGAAAGAGGGCTCGTAAGTCTTTACCTACGTCTGCCTTCACCCCCAATTTCTGCATCGTCTCAAGTCCTATATTGATGAGGCTTTCATCCGCAACTGGTTTACCAGAGATGGTAGAAGGGTGGGCTTTAACATATGTGCCATAGCCAAGGCGTATTAACTTGCCCTCATCGGATAGTTCTTTGACAACGCGACAGACCTGGCGATAAGTACCAAACCGATTGAAGTCATCCCGTAAAAAGACTTTACTCTTAGTGCCGCGCAGGCTTGCCAATATTCGGTCTTTGGTTGTTGCTTTAGCCATATGGAACTCCCTTATATTTCCAAGTTTATATTATATACAAAAATAAGACACTAATGTCTTATTTTTGTAAATTTTTTAAATAATAAAGTACATATAAAACAATAATTTATTAATAAAAAAGATTCTAAAACCTATGAGGTTGGTGGGGTTTAATAAGATACTTTATTTGTTCTGAATTAATTTAAAAAATCACGACAATTTTTAACCTGAAAATTTGAAGAGCTTATCCTTGGCAGTATGGGCAAAATTCACACATACTGAATTTCATTATGATTTTCTCGGTTTTGAAATACCTTTTAAATTTCGAAAAGTTTGGATAAAGCTATATTGCGTGCTATATAAATCAATGACTTAGGGTGTGACTATTTTCCAGAAAATTAACTGAAACCCTTTATAGTTATTGAAAAAATAGTCATGTTGGAATATAAAAGCCGTCAGGCTGGCGTGATATTTGAGGAAGTAAATGAAGCGTATTCAAGCCAAATCTGTTCGAGTTGCGGAGAAATCTCCGACAATAGTCCGAAAGGTAGAGCTGATTTGAATAAGAGAAGTTGGAAGTGTCATTGTGGATCTGTTCACGACAGGGATATCAATGGAGCTCTCAATATTCTTGCGTTCGGACATGAACGTCTAGCAGTAGAAGTCCCCGTCATTTAGGGCGGGGAGGATGTCAAAAAGCAATTATGCAGCTATCAAATATTGCACTTCAAGCCAATGGTTATAGGACTCTAACAAGTAAGCCAGGACATCATCAAATCATGATTCAGTCCCTGCCTCAAACGATTGGACTTGAAAATGATGTGATGATCTTACTTGATCAAATGCGTAAACAACGAAACGTGATTGATTATTCTGGAGACTTAGTTAGTACAAGTCTTGCAAATGAAGCTGTGCGACAAGCAGGCCTGCTGATTATTCGGATTGAAGATTGGCTAAGAAAAAATAAACCTGAACTTTTAGATTAAATTTTATCTATTGGATCTTTATGAATTGGATCCACCCAAAAGACATTTTCAGGATGTTCGACAGGTTCAATATCTAAGTTCATCACAATCGCTTCGTTATCGCTGCGAACGAGTACACATTCGAGAACCTCATCTTTACTCGCATTGATTTCTTGATGAGGTACAAAGGGTGGGACATAAATAAAGTCGCCTGGACCTGCTTCAGCAGTAAATTCTAGATGATCACCCCAGCGCATTCTGGCGCGACCTTTGACAATGTAGATCACACTTTCTAATTCACCATGATGATGGGCGCCAGTTTTAGCATTGGCGTGGATAGTAACGGTTCCTGCCCATAGTTTTTGTGCGCCCACTCTAGCTAAATTAATCGCTGCTGCGCGGTTCATGCCTTGAGTTTGGGCGGTATTCGTGTCTAACTGATTACCAGGTACTACGCGGACGCCATGATGCTTCCAATCGATATGAGAATGATCTTCTGACATGGCGGCTCCTAATTAAAAAAGTGATAAAAATATCTTTTTGGTTGGAACAGAAATCTTAGAAACGATAACCTGCACCAACTAAGAAAGTGTAACCTGAAGCGCCAACCGTGAGTGAAAGATTGGAGATGCCTGCAGGGCCAGAAACACTTGCTGTTTGATCTTGGAATTTGGTATATAAACCTTCAGCAAACACATAGAACTGATTTTCAAGGGCTTGTTTATAACCAAAACCAAGGCTATAGCCTGTCATGTTCGTGCTCGTAGCAGCAATATTGGCATCGCTATACACAACAGATGCGCCTGTGTAAGCAACTTTTCCGTATACTAACTGATTTGGAGAAATCTCATAGCCAGGCATCACAGAAAGGTTGTATGGGTTCTTCATTTGATAAGAACCTGTTACACCTAAACTAGGAAATTTTGCAAAACTAATATTAGTACTGGCAGAGCCTGAGGCAGTCGGCATATAGTCAACGCTCACACCAATGAGCCATTGTGGGGCAACACGAAAGTTGTAACCAGCACCAATGTTACCTGTGAGAACCGATAAGTTGTTTGCTGAAAAATTTTCAGGATTACTTGTTTGTGAACCAACTGTGACTGTTTCATTGAATTTAGAAGATACATTGGTATAGCCAACGGCACCTTGCACAAATGGACCTTCAAATTTTGATTGAGCACTTACGTGAGCAACGCCACCAACGGTCAGAGCAGCAACGAGTAATTTTTGCGTAAATTTCATTTTTTTCCTTATGTGATGTGGATGAGTTCGGGGAATATAAAATAAAGATCACATTTATAAAATATTAAGTTATTTATATGAATAGACTTATGTTTTCAATGAATGGTAATCGTTGTAAACATGATTGCGATTAATTGACATTTAATTTAGGTACATTGAGATAAAGACAAAGGATGGCCGGGTGACAACTAGTTTTGAAGCTATTATCAAGTTTTGGTTTGTTGAAATATCTCCAAAACAATGGTGGGAAAAATCAATTGAATTTGATCAGATGGTTTTGCATCGATTTGCTGAAATTCATCGAAAGGCAAATCAGTGCGAATTATTTGAATGGCGCAAAGAGCCGCTTGGGCGTCTTGCTGAAATTATTATTTTGGATCAGTTTTCGAGAAATATGTATCGGGATACCCCATCCTCGTTTGCGAGTGACCCTTTAGCACTTGCACTCACGCAAATGGCTCTAGAGCAACATGCAGAGGAGGGCCTTAGTCCTGATCAAAAAGGTCTTTTATTTATGCCCATGATGCATAGTGAATCTTTGTTAATTCATCAGTACTCACAGGCGTATTTTGCACAGGCAGGTTGTGAGTCCTATGCAAACTCTCAACAACGACATCAAAATATCATTGAAAGATTTGGTCGTTATCCGCATCGTAATAAGATTCTCGGGCGAGAGTCCACACCTACGGAACTTGAGTTTCTCAAGCAACCAGGCTCATCTTTTTAAGAGTGGTTTTTTTTGTCTGTTAATTCTTGAGCGACTTTAGTTTGTAACTCGACAGCCTCAGAACGACGTTTGGCTTTTTCAGATTTTCCATGTGCGCCAGCATTTTTATGGAGTTTAGCCATATTTTTTGCTACAGGATTTTTAATGACAGGCTTTTTCATCAGGAAATATTGATTTCATACTATATTTAACTAATATAGATACCCGATATTATTTCATGAAAATTTTGACCATAAAAGAAAAATGCCTTTTTTAACCTTAGATACTCCATTGGTATATTCATTAAAGCCGCGCATGATTACGCGAGATTTTACTGTCGAGATTGAACAGGAAAAACGTGTTGTGGCTGGAAAGGTGTGGCACTCCCAAGCGTCTTCAGGAATGCGCCCTTTGCTATTAATTGGGCATCAAGAGACAGAGCATAAAGATTCCAGTGAAATTCATGATTTCATTAAATTGATGTGTGGTAAATATGGTTTTGTTGTGGCTCTGATTGATGGACCGATTCATGGAGAGAGACGGTTTGGTACGACAGATGAAGATTTAATGGGTCAAGAATTTGATCAATTGTGGAAGGATGGGGACGAAAGTATTTCGCCGATGGTATTGGATTGGAAGTTGACCTTAGATGCTCTTTGTGAACTGAGTGAGGTTGATTCAAGGTGTATTGGTTATTTAGGTATATCGATGGGCACAGCTTATGGTATTGAAGTGGTCGCTACCGATTTAAGAATTAGTGCCGCAGTTTTTGGTCAGTGGGGGACCCATCGCAGTCATCAAGAAAGAATGCTCAAAGCGGCGAGAAGAATCAATTGCCCAATAGAGTTTTATGCTCATGAAAAAGATCGAAATCTGTCTTATCAACAAGAATTGTTTGATGCATTTCGTGCTGAGGAGAAACTATGGAACACATTTTCAAAATCCAAGCTGTACGACAACTCAAAGACGATTGATCAAATCGTCAATTTTTTTGTCGTGCAACTGTTGGACCGATATTTATATTAATTTTCTTGAGCGTTTACTCTGCTTGCGCTGGCGCAACTGCTGCACCTTGTATTTGATGCCTTTTTAATGCATCCGCAACAAATCCAGATGCTTTCATGCGCTCAACATAATTTTTTAAATAAGCCATTGTGGCATCACTGACATCCTTATTCGCACCCATGGATTGATTAATTTGCATAAAACGACCCGGTAATAATCTTAAATTGGGATATGTTTTTAAATCCATTTCTAATTGTTGTTTGACTCCAGCACCAACCTCATAGCCACCGCTTACAAAAAATTCAACCACTTTTGGTGAAGTAGGTGCATGCACAATTTGTGCATGTTTAATTTCGCGTGTGAGATAAAGATCGTAAGCGCTACCTTTGCCAACAACAATTCTGTTTTTTGCTTGATCAACTTCTTCATTTGCTTTGATCTCAGAGTTACTTGGTACTACATAAGCGCCTTCAATCACAACATAAGCATTCGTAAAGGTAATT
This sequence comes from Polynucleobacter sp. SHI8, assembly GCF_027944005.1. Lineage (NCBI taxonomy): Bacteria > Pseudomonadati > Pseudomonadota > Betaproteobacteria > Burkholderiales > Burkholderiaceae > Polynucleobacter > Polynucleobacter sp. SHI8. The sequence goes on from NZ_AP027204.1 coordinate 804,462, forward strand.
TCTTTACCACGCACTGGGTCAATCGCAAAGAACCCAAAGTCAGCTTTTTTATTAGCAACTGCATCAACTGATTTTCCAGCAGAGTCAAAAACAACGAGTTCCAATTGAACGCCGAGTTCCTTCGCCAAGTTTTTAGCCAGATCAATCGAAACACCATAAGGTTCAGATTGTTCGGAATCTCTTTTGGCCAAGATCGGGTTGCCTACGTTAATAGATGCACGGATTTTTCCAGAAGGAGCAAGTTCTGATTGAATCGATTGTAGTGAGTTGGCTTGTGTCATAGTAGAAAAAAAATGAAGTGTGGTTGTGAGGGCAAGTATGATTAGTCTTTTCATAGTATCTTAATGTATTCTTTTGTTATTCGTCTCAAAAACTATTATATGGAACAAAAAGTCAGTATTACTCAAAAGGGTCCCAAATCGTTAGCTGAGCTCTATTGGGCAATGACTAAACTTGCATTGCAAGGCTTTGGAGGCGTTTTTCCAGTTGCCCAGCGGGTCCTTGTCGAAGAGCGTAAATGGTTTACCCCACAAGTATTTTTAGAAGAGTGGGCCGTCGCTCAAGTCCTTCCTGGGCCGAATATTGTTAATTTGTCAGTGATGTTCGGTGGTAGGTGGTTTGGTGCCATGGGCGCATTTGTGGCAGTAGCTGGTATTTTTTCAATGCCGGCTTTATTGCTGATTTTAGTGGCTATCTTTTTTGAACAGTTTCGTGAATATCCTGCGATCGCTGGTGCACTCCATGGCATGGGGGCAGTATCTGCAGGTTTAATTGGTGGAACTTCACTCAAAATGGCCGGGAGTTTAAAGACTCATCCATTGACTTTTTTAGGTGCGATTGCTTTTACAGTAGTGACGTTTGTTCTTTTGGCTGTGTTTAAGTTTCCTTTAATCCCTGTTCTATTATTGATGGGTACATCAAGTGTATTAATCACTTACTTGAAGATCAAACACTCCCATGTTGCAAAGGGTGGTGAATGAACATATCGTTAAGTGATTGGTTAACAGTTTTACTTCATTTTGCAACGATGTCATTTTTCGCGATTGGCGGGGCGATTGCGCTTATTCCTGAATTTCATCGTTTCTTTATTGATGAGCATGCATGGTTAACGGAGTCACAATTTTCATCTGGCATTGCCCTAGCACAAGCTTCTCCTGGGCCCAATGCTTTGATGTTAGCTATGATGGGGTGGAACTTTGGTATGAATGCTACTCCAGCCGGATATTCACATTATGTATTTGCCATCATGGGATTTGTGTCTTGTCTTTTATGTGCGCTGACACCCTCCTGTGTCTTAACCTTTACCGCGACAAGATGGGTACAGAACAATAACGAAAAAATGGGTGTGGTTGCATTTAAAAAAGGTTTGGCACCAGTCGTGATTGGTTCTATGTTGGTCTCAAGCTGGGTGATTGTGCGTGGCGATTTTGTGCTGGCCAATAACTGGCCGATATGGCTCATAGCGCTGACAACACTGTTACTTGTATGGGGTACTAAAATCCATATTTTGTGGCTATTGGCAGGTGGTGCCGTGATTGGTGCGAGTGGCTTATTGGGCTCTATTTAAGTGTTGAAATTTTTCAACACATCGTGCAAGACGCTCTGCAGAACAAGAAGTGAAGTCGAACCAAGCTACATTCTCTGGATCACTTGCAATACCCTCAGATACTGGCTCAAGTAAGTAAGCAAAGTCGATGTGAAGGTGTTCGGGTTCGTCCTTTTTTGGGTTAGCTGGAATGACATGAACATCAATATCAATTGGTAAATCAATCTTCCACAAAGATGATGGGATGGATTGCCAACCTGTCTCTTCAGCAACTTCTCGAATAGCCCCCTCCAGTGGAGATTCGCCAGGGTCGATATGCCCCCCTGGCTGAAACCATTCTTTAATATATCGATGATGAATTAAGAGCATCTTTTCATTCCGAATCAAAATACCGCTACCGGTGATATGACCAGGTAAAAGATGACGAGGAAATGGATCAGTAACTACCTCTAAAAAGCGTGTTTTCTCGAGAAGTTTTGGCGCTTCTATTGGAAAAGCCAAACAATATTCTTGAATGACACGCCACATATGCATTTACTTTTTCCGAGTTGAGCGAATGCCTGGACGAGGTGGTAAGCCAGTGTGTTGTGTCAACATACTTCCCTTAGATGGTCGACTGGAAGATCGTTTCTCATTTTCTGGGATAGTAAAGTCGCGGGGATTATTGACTGTTTTTGAACCAATTCGTGTCCGACTGGCAAGGTTTGCGCCTGCAACTGCCGTTGAATTTTTTCTACGCGCACTTTGATAAGTGCCATCTGTTTTTGGTTGATAGCTCGGAATCAATTGATGCTTACCATTACCAATTAAATCAGCACGCCCCATTTTTTTGAGAGCCTCACGCAGGAGTGGCCAGTTATTGGCATCATGGTAGCGTAAAAACGCTTTATGTAAACGACGCCTTTTTTCTCCGCGAACAATATCAACTGTTTCACTATCGCGAGTCACCTTACGCAGAGGATTTTTGTTGGTATGGTACATAGCAGTAGCAGTTGCCATTGGAGAAGGGTAGAAAGTTTGCACTTGATCTGCCCGAAAGCCATTGGACTTTAACCACATCGCAAGATGCATCATATCTTCATCGCTTGTGCCGGGATGGGCTGCAATAAAGTAGGGTATCAAAAATTGTTCTTTACCAGCTTCTTTAGAGAATTTATCAAAGAGCTCTTTAAATCGGTCATAGCTACCGATACCAGGTTTCATCATTTTATCGAGTGGGCCTGATTCAGTATGTTCGGGAGCAATCTTAAGATATCCCCCTACGTGATGCGTCACGAGTTCTTTGATATAGGCCGGGGCTTTAATTGCAAGGTCATAGCGTACACCTGAACTGATTAAGATTTTCTTGACACCTTTAATACCTCGCGCTCTGCGATATAACTGAATCAATGGTGTGTGATCGGTATTTAGATTTGGGCAAACATCAGGAAATACACAAGAAGGTTTACGGCAATGGGCTTCAATTTCAGGTGATTTACAGGCAATGCGATACATATTCGCTGTTGGACCACCAAGATCAGAAATCACACCCGTAAATCCTGGAACTTTGTCTCGTATGTCTTCAATCTCGCGGATGATGGAATCAGAAGATCTATTTTGGATGATGCGACCTTCATGTTCTGTAATTGAACAGAAGGTACAGCCGCCAAAGCATCCACGCATGATATTGACAGAAAAACGAATCATTTCCCAAGCGGGGATTTTCGCATCGCCATAGACGGGATGCGGAGCCCTAGCATAAGGTTGATCAAAGACAAAGTCCATTTCTTCAGTGGTCAGTGGGATGGGCGGTGGATTTAACCAAACATCTCTAATGGATGCACCTTCACCATGCTGCTGCACCAGTGCGCGAGCATTACCTGGGTTCGTCTCCAAATGCAAAACACGATTGGCATGTGCATAAAGAACGGCATCACGTTTAACTGCTTCATAACTAGGAAGTCGAATGACGGTGGTATCACGGTGTAACTTTTGTTTCTTAGGTATTTGAAACTGAATCGGTTGTTCAGTGACATTTTTTTGATCAGTGGAATCAGATTTAGCACAAGTTTCACCTTGAGCAGCTGCTTGTTCATCTGGCATTAAATAAGGATTAATTGGGGCATCAATCTTGCCAGGTTCATCCACTTCAGATGAATCAATTTCTAAAAAGTCTTTGGCAGAGGTGCGACGAATAAATGCCGTACCTCTTATATCGGTGATATCTTGAATCTTTTCCCCATGAGAAAGACGATGGGTGATTTCCACTAAAGCGCGTTCGGCATTGCCGAAGAGCAAAATATCTGCTTTTGCATCTACCAAGATAGATCTGCGAACCTTGTCTTGCCAATAATCGTAATGGGCGATTCTTCTTAAGGAAGCTTCAATACCACCCATAATGATGGGGGTTTGTGGGTAAGCTTCTTTACAACGTTGTGCGTATACTAAAGAACAGCGATCAGGGCGCTTACCACTCATGCCCCCAGCAGTATAAGCATCATCTTTACGAATTTTTCGATCAGCGGTATAACCATTAATCATGGAGTCCATGTTGCCAGCAGTCACACCAAAATACAAATTAGGTTCGCCTAGGATCTTGAATGGATCTGCAGACTGCCAATCAGGTTGTGAAATAATTCCTACCCGAAATCCTTGAGATTCAAGAAGTCTGCCAATAATCGCCATGCCGAAGCTTGGGTGATCTACATAAGCATCGCCTGTTACAAGAATGATGTCGCAACTATCCCAACCTAATGTATCCATTTCTTTTTTGGACATTGGCAAAAACGGGGCGCGCCCGTAACACTCAGCCCAAAATTTCGGATAAGAATTAAGATGGGGCGCAGAGGGAATCGAAAATAGTGTGCGCGGAGCGTTCATAGTGCGTTATTTTAAGCGATTCTAGGCTTTTATGCCTATCTAAATGATTTATCATGAAAAATCATGTAACCTTTTCATTTGAATAAGTTGATGATCCAAATCGATATGACGAGTTTTTTTACACAATTTCGTATTTACTTTGTATTAGTGCTTCTAACTCTTTCGGGTTGTGCAAGTCAACAAACCAAGGTAAACCAATCGCGACAGATATTTGCAATGGGTAATTTACCTGCAGCTTCTGCTGCAATTGAGCAGTCCATCCCATCAAAAAATAATGTCTATAACCTAGAACAGGGCAGCATTTTGCGTTTGATGGGCACCTATCGCCTGGCACAAAGTAATGCTGAATTTTTGGCAGCAGATAACCTCCTGCGTCAAAACGAGTTAACGCGCTCTACGATTAAATCCTCTTTGTCTAACGTTAGCGGTTATTTCCTGGCGGAGGGAATTGGGAAGGATTACATCATGAAGGGGTTCGAGGGGACGATGTTGGCTTACTCGATTGCATTGAATCATGTCTTACTAGGAGATTGGGATAACGCGCGTGTTGAAGTGATGAAAATGGTTAAACGTGAGCAAGATATTGCGAGCTTTAATGATGTGAAGTATCAAGCCCTTGCAGAGGCTAGGAACAAGGGAATTAATGGTATGCAGGGAACTGTCGATAATCGGATATTTCAAGGAAATCCGATGATTAATGGCTATCCGGTCAATTCGATTTCCGACCCACAAACCTTGAGTTTGAAAAACTCCTATCAAAGTGCCGCAGCACATTACTTAGCAGGTTTTATTTTTGAAAAATTACGCGAGCCTTCTTTAGCGGCACCAGGTTATCGTCAGGCTATTGAGTTACGTCCTGACCTGCCATTTTTGCAAGAAGGATTAAAAAACCTGGACGCAAATATCAATAAGCCTATCAACACAACACCCAATGGCACAACGGATACCTTATTTATTGTGGAGACGGGGTTTTTACCTTTTATCGATAACTTTAAATCGAGTATTCCGATTCCGATTGGAGGTCAAATTCGTTTTGCTACGGTATCTTATCCCTACATCGCTCCAAATACCGAGTTATATAACCCTGGGCAAGTTGCCATTCGGGGTCAATTGGTTAATTTGAGTATGGTCACTAGTGTTGACAGTATGGCGAGGCGTGATCTACGAGATGAAATGCCTGGTTATATGATTCGTGGCGCTAGTCGAGCAGTGGCACAAGTATTGGCTCAAGTAGGCACTCAGCGCGCTGTTCAGGGAAATAATCCTAACAATTCCAATCAAGCTACTTTGGGGGCGATTGCAGGTCTGATTACTGGACTAACGATGGCTGAGATTAGTTCGGCAGATGTTCGGCATTGGTCTAATTTGCCAGCAAACGTATTTTTAGCTAGGGCACAAATCCCTAATGGTACTCAAGATTTACTCATTCGTGTTCCTGGCGGGGCAATGGTCGGACGACAAATTAGCTTTCAGGGTGATAAAAACATTGTTTATATACGTGTTTTTCGAGATCGAGCAAGTATCATGTCGAGTAATGATATTCAGGCTGGTTATGGAGCAATTGGACAACCGATCTCTTTTGTCCTTAAAAACCCTGCGGCACCTATAATTCCACCAGGAAGTCAACCAATGTTAGAGATTAAACGTTGATATGTTAGATTTGTTAAATATTAATTTGAATTATTTGAAAGTGGTGCTTGTATGAAAATAGGCAAACTTATAAATTTGGCTACATTATTTGCGGTAGTGTTTCTTGCGTCGTGTTCCTCTTATATTGATAAGCATTCTGTCAGAATGGGTAAGACGGGAGATATCAAGATTCAGGATATGAAGAGTTTTGATCGTAATGGCCTTTTGGTTGCTCAGGCAACGCTTAAAAATAATGGCAATTCAAAACCTGTTCAGTATCGCTTCCAATGGTTTGGAGATAAAGGTGAAAGAGTTTGGGGTGATGAAGCATGGAAGCCATTGGTTATTCCGGAAGGGCGAACAGCAATGATTGAGGGTGTGGCGCCGAATTTGGAAGCTTCTGAATATAAAATTGAATTAGATTCGTATTAATCAAGATTGAGGACATTATGCAAACACGTTACGTAAAGCTTGGATTGATTGGCGCAACTAGTTTAGTTTTAGTTGCTTGCTCTTCACCTCCAAAAGTATCTTATGTAGATCCTAATAAGATTGAGACTATCTCTGCCGAATATGGTGTGAATGATTTGCAGGTGTTGGCGGAATCGATGACAAGATCGTTGTTGCAAACACGTGTGATTATGAATTCACCGACACCACCGATCATTACAGTGGCGCCAGTAAAAAACAAAACAAATGAGTATATCGATACTAATTTGATAACGAATAAGATTGAAACCCAACTGCTCAAAAGTGGACAGGTCCGTTTTGCTGTAAAGGCGACAGATATGTCGAATCAAACTGGCGAGTTAACGCGTCAAAATTCTGGCATGTACAAAAAAGAGACAGCAGCTAAGATTGGCAATATGGATGGGGCGCAGTACCGTATTGAAGGTGATATAAGCTCCATTATTAAGGCTGATAAAAATATTAAGGATGTTTACTATGTTTTGACTCTACGCTTGATTAATAATGAATCAGGAACGTATGAGTGGCAAGACGAGAAAGAAATCAGAAAGCAGCAACGCCGTTAACAATTTCAAATTGTCATTTATTTGTCAATAAGAATTAACAAACCCCCAATACACTGATCTTATTTATATTGGAGGTTTTCATGAAATCAAGCAAGTTAGCACTTATCGTATCTTTAGTTGTATTTGGTTCCACTGCTTTTGCACAGTCTGCACCAAGCAAAGTGGTTACTGTGAACGAAGGTAATCCAGTTGTTCGTACACAAGACAATTACAACATTCCAAAGACAACACCACGTATTATTAACACTTTAGCTGTTCCACAAATTGGTTATATAACTGGTGCTGCATCAGATGTTAAAGGTGTTAGCGTTGCAGATTTAAATTCAGTGACAGCAGGTGTACGAGATGTTTTGGCCAAGAATGGTTACTCTGTTCTTGAAACAAAATCAATGGACAAAAAAGTTGTTGATGCATCTACTCCTGAAGCACGTGTTCAAGACGCGGTTTCCAATATGAGTGGTAATTTTGCAAATGCTGCTTTTGTTTTGGTTGGTACGGTTATGAAGGTTTCTTCAGTAAACTCAGATAATTATGTTTATGGCGATGACCAGAAGTTAATCAACAAAGGTTATACATCGACAGTTAAGTTTGATGTGATTGATTATGATACGAAAAAAGTTGTTACTTCATTTAATGCGCGTGGCACAGGAATGGATACTGCAACTGCCAAAGGTTTCAACCGTAATCAAGTTCTCAAGTCAGCAACTGATTCATTAGGTAATGATGTTGTGAAGCAATTAAAAAATGCTGGCATCAATCCTAACAATTCAGATCTGAAAGTAATGGGTAAAGATGCTCCGGCACCAAAGACATTTGTTGAGCCAGTGAAGAAGTAAGAATCTTATATAAAAAAAGCCAGACGCTTTGTCTGGCTTTTTTATTTTACAAGCCGTTCGGCCTAATGAGTCCAACCGCTAGACCTTCAATCGAAAAATCTCTGCCATCATTCTCAATAATGATGGGGTCAAAATCAGGGTTTTCTGCAATGAGTTGGATTTGAACACCCTTGCTCGTTCTTGTTTTAAGCCAACGTTTCACCGTGACCTCATCTTCGATGCGCGCAACAACGATATCTCCATTGCGTGCTTCTGATGCTTTTTTGACAGCCAAATAGTCACCATCTAAAATTCCAGCATCTCTCATACTTAGACCTTTTACTTTTAATAAGTAATCAGCGCCTTGAGAAAATAATGAAGGATCAACTGGAACTTGTTTTTCAATATGTTCCATCGCCAAAATGGGAGATCCAGCTGCCACTCTGCCGATGAGCGGTAGCGTTAGTTGTGCAATCATCTGGGAAGGTAAGTGGAGTTGCTTGGCTGTTTGACGAATCGATTCGCGAAGACGGATTCCTCTGGAGGTTCCCGGACTTAATTCAAGATACCCTTTTTTAGCAAGTGCTTTTAAATGTTCTTCAGCGGCATTGGCAGAAGCAAAACCTAATTTTTGAGCAATTTCTGATCGGGTAGGAGGAGCTCCATTTTCAGCGATCGAGTCATGAACAAGTTGCAAAATTTCTTCTTGTCGAGCAGTTAATTTGGGGAGAGTCTGATCCATGAGATATTTTCACCTGACTTTATATACACACTGTTATTATATACAGATAGTACGCATAAGTACAAGTTTTTTATAGCTAAAGTGTATAAATTCAAAAACGACTTGGTTAAATTGCGGTTATTTGTTAGAATGTGAGGCTAAATTGCATTTTGCAATTATTTAATTTTCACCCTTGCTACACTGACTATTCCTAAACAGGGAATTGACGCCCAGGTAGCTATTAACCATAAGGAGTGTTTGATGCGTCATTACGAAATCGTATTTATCGTCCATCCGGACCAAAGCGAGCAAGTGCCCGCGATGATTGACCGTTACAAAGCTGTACTAACTGCAGCAAATGGTAAGGTTCATCGCATTGAAGATTGGGGTCGTCGTCAGATGGCTTACATGATCAATAAATTAGCAAAAGCCCATTATGTTTGTATGAATATTGAGTGTGATCAGGCTACGCTTGCTGAACTTGAACATGCTTTTAAATTTAATGATGCTGTTTTGCGTCATTTAATTATTCAGATGAAAAAAGCTGAAACTGAGCCTTCGATCATGATGAAAGAAGTTCAGCGTGAAGAGTCTCGTAAAAATCAACAAGTGGAGGCGCCTGCTGCTTAATGACGAAGTCTGGTCAGCCTTTTAATGACTTTCGACTGACAGCTAGATTAGTACATAAAGATACCATTCGTTACACACCAGCAGGTCAAACCGTTCTTGAGTGTCAATTAGAGTATTCAGGAAACGTGGTTGAAGCAGGAATACAACGAAAAGTAGATTTAAAAATTCTAGCAATTGCAATTGGCCAAGAGGTAAATACCTTAGACCAAATGCAAATCGGTGAATTAGGGAATTTTCAAGGATTTATTGCGCACCAGAGTATTCGACGACAAGCTCTCGTCTTTCACATAACTCATATTTCTATTTAAAGGAACTAACATGGCATTTGGTAAAAAAAATGTAGATCTCAAAAAGAAGCCGGCACAAAACCCGCTTTTTAAACGTAAGCGTTTTTGCCGCTTCACAGTTGCAAACGTAGTTGAGATCGATTACAAAGATGTAGATACATTAAAAGATTTCATTGGTGAGAATGGCAAGATCACGCCAGCTCGTTTAACAGGTACTAAAGCTAAATATCAGCGTCAATTAGACACTGCTATCAAGCGTGCGCGTTTTTTAGCGTTTTTACCTTTTACTGATCAACATAAACACTAATTGGAGATATATTCATGCAAGTCATTCTTCTTGAAAAAGTAGCCAATTTAGGCAATTTAGGTGATGTAGTTCGTGTTAAAGATGGTTTTGCACGTAACTTTTTAATTCCGCAACGTAAAGCACGTCGTGCTACTGAAACTGCAATTGCTGACTTTGAAGCACGTCGTGCTGAGTTAGAAAAAGTTGCTGCTGAAAAGTTAGCTGTTTGCCAGGCAATTGGTGAAAAAATGCAAGGTATAGTAGTTGAGATTCATCAAAAAGCTGGTGTTGATGGTCGTTTGTTTGGTTCTGTAACGAACCATGACATTGCTGAGCAGTTAACACTAAAGGGCTTCACTATTGAAAAAGGTGCTGTGCGCCTGCCAAATGGTCCCCTCAAAGCTGTTGGTGAATACCCAGTTGCAATCGCATTGCATACAGATGTAGTTTCTGAAGTAGTTGTAAAAGTTATTGGCGAAGCCGCTTAATTAACACCTACAATCATTTAGGGAAGACAGATGCCTGACGCAGGCCCGCTCCGATTATTAACACCTACGGGTGAAGAGGATCGGGCTGTGCAAGGACTTAAGGTTCCACCTCATTCCATTGAGGCAGAACAATCTGTTTTAGGTGCCTTACTCCTCGACAACAATTCTCTTGATATGGTTGCTGCTGTATTGGGGGAAATTGATTTTTATCGATCTGAGCACGCCATTATTTATCAGGCCATTTCCAAACTAGTCAATGATAATAAGCCTGCAGATGTACTTACAGTGCATGAAGAATTAAAGACTTATGGTATTGCAGAGAACTTTGGTATTACCTATCTCAATCAATTAGCATCGAACACCCCTAGCTCTGCAAACATTCGGGGTTATGCGCAAATCATTAGTGATCGCAGTATTTTGCGACGTTTAATTCAGACGGCTGACAGTATTGCTAATTCTGCATTTTCACCCGAAAAAGGGGTGAGAACACTTTTAGATGAAGCAGAAGCTCGCATTCTTGCAATTGGTCAAGATAATGGTCGTCAAAATGAGTTTCATGAAATAGAAAAATTAATGACTGAGACCGTACAGCGCATTCAAGAGTTGTATGCGCGAGGTGGATCGAATGAAATCACGGGAGTAGCGACTGGATTTATTGATCTGGATCGTATGACAAGTGGACTACAAAAGGGTGATCTAGTGATTGTTGCTGGTCGTCCAAGTATGGGTAAGACCTCTTTTGCCATGAACATTGCTGAGCATGTCGCGATTAAAGAAGGCTTGCCTGTTTTGATCTTTTCGATGGAGATGTCCGCCTCACAGTTGGCCGCTAGAATGTTAGGGTCCGTGGGGAAAGTTAATCAAGGTCGATTACGGACAGGGCGTCTGAATGATGAGGAGTGGCCAAGAGTGACCCATTCGATTGGATTATTAACAAAAGCGCCGATGTTGATTGATGAAACCGGTTCGTTAAACTCGCTTGAGTTAAGGGCTCGCGCTAGAAGGATGGCAAGAAAGTATGGCAATGTAGGACTAATTGTCATTGATTACTTACAACTCATGTCTGGTAAAAGTAGTGGTTCAACAGAAAATCGTGCAACCGAGATTTCAGAAATTTCTCGTTCATTAAAGTCTTTAGCAAAAGAGATGCAATGTCCTGTGATTGCTTTGTCACAGCTCAATCGTAGTTTAGAAAATCGTGAAAACAAACGTCCGATGATGTCTGATTTACGCGAGTCTGGCGCGATCGAACAAGATGCGGACGTGATCCTATTTATTTACCGTGATGAAGTTTATCACCCTGAAACTGACGCAGTTGGTATTGCTGAAGTCATTATTGGTAAACAACGTAATGGCCCGATTGGCCCAGTCAAACTTTCATGGCAGGGCGAGTTTACTAAGTTTGATAACTTAGCTTTGGGATACACACCGCCATTCCAAAAAGGCCCCGCTACAAATAATTCCAACGTTCCTTTTTAAAATACGTACAAAATTAGTTACATCGTCAGCTTCTAAGCCTTATTCAAAAAGTATTAATGTGATATAAATATATGAATAAGCAAAAATATAGGAGGCAATATGTCAAAAATGACTTTGCAAATTGATGGTGTAAACCATGAAGTAGATGTGCCATTAGATCAGCCGCTTTTATACACATTAACAGATCAATTAAAGTTCAAAGGTCCCAGATTTGGTTGTGGTTTGGCACAGTGTGGAACTTGTACCGTCCTAGTCAATAATCAAGCGGTACGTTCTTGCGTAACTCCCACTAGTGCAGTTGCCAATGCCAGTTCCAAGATTCGTACGCTCGATGGTTTAGCAAATGGCGACAAATTACACCCTATGCAAACAGCCTTTATAGAAGAACAGGCAGCCCAATGTGGGTATTGCACCAATGGCTGGATCATGCAGTCCATTTCTTTATTAGAAAAAAATCCTAGAGCTACTGATGAGCAAATTATTCAAGGTTTAGATAATTTGCAATGTCGATGCGGTTCGCATTTAGCTATTTTAAGAGCTGTTAAAAAAGCTCGTGAAACGATGAAAGCTTAAGGAGATCAAGATGAAATCAGCACATATTACACGACGCGAGTTTCTCCAGAGTTCAGGTGCTTTAGTTGTTGGTGTCTCAGGTGTTTTGCCAAGCTTAGATGCTTTAGCGCAAAATGCTGCGCCAACCATATTGGGGCCTAATCCCTCGCAATTAGATACCTGGATCAAGATCGGTAAAGATGGCTTAGTTACGATTAATTCTGGGAAGATGGATTGTGGTCAAGGTTTGGACGTGGCTTACTCGCAAATTGCGGCTGAAGAATTAGATGTTCCTTTAAGTCAAGTGGTTGTCCTTTTTGGAGATACTCGATATTCAGCGAATCAAGGTGGCGGGAGTGCAAGTTCTGGAATCCGTCAAGGCGCTATCCCGATTAGAAATGCTGCCGCTGAAGCAAGAAGAGTTTTGGTCGGAATGGCTGCCCAAGAATTGCAAACTTCCCCAGATCAATTAGATGTTGTGAATGGCAAAGTATTTGTCAAAAACAATCCGACTAAATCTTTGACATATTCTCAGATCATTGCGAATAAGGATTTTTCGACGAATCTTGAATGGAATAAGAAATTCGGTAATGATTTAAATGTGACTGGATTAGCAAAGCCCAAAAATGTTACTGACTATAAAATTGTTGGTAAAGATGCCCCGCGCAGAGATATTAAAGATCACGTTGTAGGAAAAGAGCACTTTACCGCTCACATTCGTCCAGATAATGTGTTACATGGTAGAGCAATTCGTCCACCACAAGCAGGCGCATCTGTCATTTCAGTTGACAAAAATTCAGTGGCGTTTGTGCCAAATGTTCGAGTCTTTCAGAAAGATAATTTCGTGGCAGTTGTTGCCAATACTGAATGGGATGCAGTGCGTGCAGCGAGAGTATTAAAAGTCCTTTGGACAAAAGAAAATAAACCACTCAAAGGTGGTGATAAAGAGATGTTTAATTACATCAAAAATGCTACCCCAACTTTTACCAATGCAGTACCTATGTTTTTTGGTAAAAAAGAATACAACGCCCAACCAACCTATGATGCGCTTAAAACTTCTGCTAAGGTATTAGAAGCTGAATACTTTGCCCCTTTTCAGGCGCATGCTCGTATTGCACCATCTTGTGGAGTTGTAGATGTAAAGAGTGATAGCGTACAAATTTGGACCGATACGCAAAAGCCACACTTTCAAAGACAAGGGATTGCTAAATTTTTAGATAGGAATCCAGAAAAAGTAGAAGCTAAATGGATGCATGGTGCAGGGTCATATGGCCGTTCTGATGCAGATGAGGCACCCTATGAGGCAGCTTTATTGTCAAAAGAATATGGTCAACCTGTAAGGGTTCAGTGGTCTAGAGAAGAAGGTATTGCTTGGAGTCCAAAAGGTCCCGCTGCTGTACTATCTTTAAAAGCCGGTCTTGATGCACAAAACAATGTTACCGCTTGGTTATTTAAGGCTAAAGGATTTAATGGCTGGGATGTCAAATTTAATGCAGAAAGTCCAGAGCATACCTTAGTGGGTATGCAAACCGGCCATAAAAAATGGACTGCATATAACTACAATATTCCTGAAGAAAGTTATAAATTCGCCAACCATGTACATTGGTGGGAAACTGTCGCACCTTATGTAGAGCAAGCCTCCCCGATGAGAACTGCGCATTTTAGGGCACCTCAAGAAATGCAGACGCGCTTTGCGCAGGAGTGTTTTATTGATGAAGTTGCTCTTGCTAGCAATATCGATCCAGTTGCATTTAGATTAAAGCATATTCAAGATCCTCGTGAAAAAGAGATTTTAGAAGCTGTTGTAAAGAAATTTGGCTGGGAATCGAATTACAAACCGACGAAAGTTGGTGATGTTTACACAGGTAGAGGTGTTGCACTTTATAACGGTTACCAATCATATGCCGCCGTTGCTTGTGAAGTTGAGGTCAATAAAAAAACAGGTCGTATTTGGGTCAAGAAAATCGTAGTTGGTATGGATTGTGGTCTTGTCATTAATCCATCGGGAGTTAAAGCCGCCCTTGAAGGTCAAATTATGCAAGGGATTAGTCGAGCGCTATATGAAGAAGTGAAATTTGACGATAATCGTGTCACAAGTGTTGATTGGAATACTTACCGAATTGCTTCGATGAAAGATGTTCCAGGAAAGGTTGATATTGTGATTTTAAATCGGCCAGATAAAGCCTCAGGCGGTGTTGCTGAGCCTGGATTGGTGTCTTTGCCTGCAGCGATTGCTAATGCCGTATTTGCTGCGACACAAGTCAGAATTCGTCAATATCCTTTATCACCACAACGCGTAAAATCACTTCTTGTTTAATCATCAAGTGAAGCAATAGAAGTAGTATGTTTTGATCATTAAGGTTCTATGAATTCTTTTAAAGCATTTCTTACACAACAGCCCATGACTTGGGCTGTTAATGTTGGTGGTTCATCCATTGATACGATTGATATGTTGGCAAATGCTGGGGCTAAGTGTGTTTTTATTGATTGCGAACGAACACCTATTCATATTGAAAGTATCAGACCGATGGTATTGGCAGCCAAAAGTCATAGTATGTTTACGATGCTACGCAGCGAAAACCAACAGCCTGAAACATTGATTCGATATTTAGATCGGGGCATCGATGCTTTGGTTGTCCCTCATACCGAGACAGTAGAAGATTTAAAAATGATTGCTGAAGTGGTTAATTATGTGAGTAAAGGTAACAGCGATCAATTCATGACGATTGCTCAGATAGAGTCAGTCAATGCGGTCAAAAATATTGCATCTTTAGCATCTTCAACCGATGTCGATAGTTTTTTAATTGGACCGAATGATTTATCCCATAGTATGGGTTTCAAAGGCGATTTGAAACCGACAGCTTTATGGGAGGAGATTGATCAGGTGATCCAAGAGCTTAAGACTCATCAACGCCTTTGGGGAATCCCAGGTTTACCTGAAAGCCAGCCTAAATATTCACAACAGGGAGCAAAGTATTTGTACTGCACTTTGTCGCAAATTATTCAACAAGGTTTTAATCCCTTCCATTCCGTATCTTAATTCATAGAAAGAAAACATATGTCAATGATGCCTTCTGAAAGAACTCCATTTTCTGCGATTGTCGATCGTGAGCCGCTTAAATTCCCGGGTGGTGCAAAAGTAATTGTTTGGAGTATTGTTAATTTGGAAGTCTGGGATATCTCTCGACCAATGGCAAGGCAAGTCATTCCAGCACCCACAGGTGTTCCTTTGTTGCCAGACGTACCGAATTGGGCTTGGCATGAATATGGCATGCGTGTTGGCTTTTGGCGTTTTAAAAGCTTATACGACTCACTCAACATCACACCAACATTGGCATTAAATGCCCGTGTTTGTAAAGATTACCCACGTGTAGCACAAGCTTGCCTTGATTCAGGTTGGGAGTTTATGGGGCACTCTTATGAACAAATGCCGATTCATAAAGTTGAAAATCAAGCGGAAATGATTGCTAAATCGATGGACACCATCGAGACATTTACTGGTAAGCGTCCCGTTGGATGGTTAGGGCCTGGACTTACACAGACATTTGAAACACCTGATCTATTAGCGAAAGCAGGCGTCAAGTATGTAGGTGATTTTCCGTATGATGATGAGCCGACGCGCATTAAAACTGAACATGGCTCGTTAGTAACACTGCCATATACCGTCGAAAACAATGATATTCCGATGATGATCGTACAACATCACGAAGCAAATTACTGGACGCAAAAATGTATTGATACCTTTGATCAATATTATTTGGAAGCGCAGGAGCGCCCAAAGATTTTATCAATTGCTATTCATCCTTACATCAGTGGTATGCCTTTTAGAATCGCTTATCTCAAGAAAGTGTATGACTACATCAACAAACACGAAGGTGTCGTTCATATGACCGGCGAGCAAATCTATGACTGGTATAACCAGGCATATCCTGAGAAATAGTATGAATGATATTTTGCATTGGGACTTATGCGCTGCAGTTAAAGCGATTCAACAAAAAAAAATTAGTTCATTAGAGCTAACCAAATGGTCCATTGATCGATTAAAAAAGATTGGTGGACCACTCAATGCAGTATTTCGCTTGGATGAAGAAAGTGCGATCAAAAGAGCCAATGTATTAGATGATATACAAGCGCATCATCGACCTTTAGGGATGTTGCATGGTGTTCCATTTGCCCATAAAGATTTAATTTTTATGGCTGGTAGAAATGCGCATGTAGGCTCTAAAATTTTGAAAAAAAATATTCCAGACCACAATTCGGTGGTGATGGACTATTTTGAAGCTGCAGGACAGGTATATTGTGGGTCATTACATATGACCGAGTTCGCTTTAGGCCCAACTGGATTTAATCAGCACTATGGGCATGCTAAAAATCCCTGGAATCCTTTATATGTATGTGGTGGATCATCAAGTGGATCCGCTATTGCTGTCAGTTCTCGATTGGTTTTTGGCGCGATTGGTAGTGATACTGGTGGTTCAATTCGTCATCCGGCGACGATGTGTGGTGTGACTGGACTCAAGCCCACGAGAGGATTAGTCCCGACTGAAGGGGCATTCCCCTTGTCGCATACGTTGGATTGTATTGGTCCTTTAGCGCAAAGTGCTAGGGATTGCGCCAAGATGCTAACCGTATTAACAAATCAACAAACTAATTACGAAAAATCAATTGAGTTACCCGTTAAGGGATTGAGAGTTGGTATACCCAAACACTTTTTTTGGGAGGGGGTTGACGAAAATATTCAGGAAGTGCTGTTTAAGAATATTGCTGTGTTTAAAGAACTAGGTATGCAGATTGTACAAATTGATAATCCTCCAATGGAGCCAATCAATCAAATGATGGCAGTAGTCATGGCAGTTGAGTCTCTAGAAGTTCATCATGAATGGCTTAGACAATTTGCAGATGATTATGCTGATCAAGTAAGAGCGCGCATTGAGCTAGGTTATCAATACTCGAATGAAGATTATCGTCAAGCGATTGATTTGCGCAAAGAGTATCGACAACAATTTGATGATCAGGTATTTGCGCATTGTGATGTGATGTTCATGCCAACGATTCAAGTACATACGCCAACCATCGAAGAGAGTACCCGAGGCAGTTTAGAAGAGGTTTTAAAAGGGGTGGGGCGGTTAACTCATGTTACCAAAGCTATGAATTATTTAGGTCTTCCATCCATCAGTCTGCCTGGTGGATTCTCGAATCAAGATATGCCGGTGGGATTTCAGTTGGTGGGGCGGGATTTTAGTGAAGAACTCATTTTGCGCATTGGCCATGCTTATCAAACACAAACGCAGTGGCATAAAAAAATGCCATCTTGTGCATCTACCTAGGATTAAAGATGATCAAAGGAAGTTGTCTATGTGGTGAAGTTCAATATCAAATCAATGAGGCAATAGGCCCCATTATTTATTGTCATTGCAAACGCTGTAGAAAATCGAGTGGCTCTGCATTTGTAACATCGACAGAAGTTCATCGAGCTAAGTTTGAAGTGACGCAAGGCAAAGAGCTCATTAAAAAATATGAGAACCCTGGCGCAGTGGATCGTTTTTTCTGTTCATATTGCGGATCGCAACTGTATAGTGAAAGAGCTGCTACCCCATTAACAATGAGAGTCAGGTTAGGTACCCTTGATACGGAAATTACTGAGCGAGTGAGCTCGCATATTTTTGTCGGAAGTAAAGCTGAGTGGCATGAAATACAAGATGAAGCGATTCAACATCTAGAACGGCCGACACCCTCATAAGGGCTTAGAATTTTATGGTGCCATGCAAGCTCATTTGAGCTTTTTAAATGACTAAATCAAGGAAATACCTCATGCGTCGTCTATTTTCGATTGGGTTGCTAGCAATCACTGTTGCTCTTTCGTTTCCATCATTCGCACAGAAATCCATCATCCTTTCTTCAACAACTTCTACGGAGCAATCTGGATTATTTGGCTTTCTCTTGCCGATTTATAAGAGTAAATCTGGAGTTGAAGTCAAAGTGATTGCGGTAGGTACCGGACAGGCTTTAGACATTGGTCGTCGTGGAGATGCTGACGTCGTTTTTGTACATGACAGGGTAGCTGAGATGAAATTCCTGGAAGAAGGTAATGCTTTGAGAAGGTACGACGTCATGTATAACGACTTTGTCTTGATTGGACCTAAGTCAGATCCAGCTAGGGTTGCAGGTGGTAAAGATATCAAGGTTGCATTACAAAAAATTGCCAATTCAAAATCCACGTTTGTTTCGAGAGGGGATAAGAGCGGTACCCATGCGGCCGAACTTCGTTATTGGAAAGCTGCAGGGCTTGAGCCTACTAAAGATATGAATTGGTACAAGGACACTGGGAGCGGAATGGGCCCAGCTTTAAATTCAGCTTCGGCAATGAATGGTTATATCTTGGCAGACCGTGGTACTTGGTTGTCATTTAAAAACCGTGGCGATCTAGACATATTGGTTGAGGGTGATCCCCAACTTTTTAATCAATACGGGGTCATGTTAGTTAACCCAGCAAAGTTTCCTCATGTAAAGGTTAAAGAAGGACAGGACTTCATTGATTGGATTACTTCTAAAGATGAGCAAGAAGTCATTTCTCTATATAAGATTGACGGTAAACAACTCTTTTTCCCAAATGCGAAGAAGCAGCCCTTGCGCTAGGCACTTTCATCATCTTTGCACTTTCATTATTCTCAATTAATTGCTTATAAACTAATTGAGAGGTCTTTTGCAGGTGTTTTTTGGGAGTGATAATTAGAAAAAGCTTCGACTGTCAGAATTTCATCGCTTGAATTCATGGAGCTCAAAGGGATGGAGCAAGAACGAATCGTTTTACCATTGATTTGAACTGAGCAGGCACCACACTCAAAATGGTCACAACCATATTTTGTCGCAATGAGGCCAAGTTGCTCCCGCAGTACCCAAATCAATGGCGTACTAGGATGTGACTGAATTTCAACTAATTGTCCGTTGACATTGAGCGTCGTCATGACAATAACCTTTTCTCATAATAAATGATAGAAGGTTAATGTAGACGAAAAAAGTCTTTTAATACATAGGTGTATAACCTATTAGTACTATTACTAAAGATGAATTAATCAAGAAAGACTTAATTACTCCAAGGAAGTGGTGCTAACACAGCATCAAGACCTGTTTCTTTGATAGTTGGTGCTGCTTCTTCAGACGCCAAAAAAGCTATCAAGTCTTGTGCTAAATGACGCTGTTGACTAGCAGCACCGATACCAGCCGTAAAGAAGAAAGTTTTTTGTATTTCGGCAGGAAGATCCCGAATAATATCAATTCCAGCAATGGGTAGTAATTCTGAGTATTGTTGGAATCCAAGATCCGTCTCGTTTCTCATCAAAATAGTACCAACCCGCTCACCAAAGATTTTTTTTGCAGTAATGGCCATTTGATCTGCAATGCCAATGTTTGGAAAAACTTCTTCCGATAAATAAGTACCACTTGCACTAGCGGAATAAGCTACTCGAGGAGCATTCAGAAGAGCTTGTTTGAAAGATTCCACAGAAGACAAGTCTGGTATAGGATCACCCGTTCTTACTGCAGCGGCCATTCTTGAACCAGCAAGATCTACTTTCGAGTCAGAAGCAATCACCCCTTGTTTGATAAATTGATCTAGTGCGGGTCCTGCCAAAACAAGCACATCAAAGACTTCACCCTGAGCTAGTCGCGTTGGGATAGAGTCTGGGGCAGTCCCCATGGAAGAGCCAAACGAAAGATTGACCGTATGACCTGATTTTTTTTCGTACAGTGGCGCAAGAAGTTTTAATGCAGCAGCAAATGCACCAGATGTAATGACGGAGATAGTTTGATTTGACATGATTAATCCACAGTAATTTTGGCTGATTCAACCACTTTTTTCCAACGAGCAACTTCTTTTTTTACAAGGTCTGCTAGCTCCTCTGGAGTCGAGGTATCAACAGTTGCGCCTTGCTCTTCAATTTTAGTTTCATTCGATTTTTCATTTAAAACCGCAATTAATTCTTTGTTGAGTAAATGAATAATTGGTTTAGGCGTTCCTGCTGGGGCAAACATAGCGTACCACTGATCTACTTCAACATTTGGAATACCTTGTTCAGCCAAGGTTGGTACATTGGGGAGAACAGGACTACGTTTTTTTCCAGCGATACCAAGGGCAATCAGCTTATTACCCTTGATTTGTGGGTAAGCTGTAAAGAGGCTTGGGAACATGACTTGAGTAGTGCCGCCGATGGTATCTAATATCGCCGGTGACGAGCCTTTGTAAGGGACGTGAAGCATATCCGTACCTGTAGTTAATTTAAAAAGCTCACCTGATAAATGGGGCGCGGTGCCTTTGCCTGAAGAGGCGTAGGAAATCTTACCGGGTTGCGACTTGAGAAGTGCGACTAATTCCTTGGCATTTTTTACTGGTAAATTGTTATTGGCCACAAGTAGAGTAGGCGAAGTTGCTACTAAAGAAATCGGTTCAAAGCTTTTAATAGGGTCGTAGCGTAATTTTTGCAGAGCTGGGTTAATTGCATGAGTAGCGATATAGCCAAACATCAACACATAACCATCAGCAGGAGCCCTTGCCACGAATTCACTAGCGATAGAACCATTTGCGCCAGCTCGATTTTCTACGATGACGGATTGACCTAATTTTTGGCTGAGTCCCTGAGCAATAATACGTGCCATCGCATCGTTTGCCCCACCTGGTGAGGTTGGAACAACAATAGTGATTGGTTTAGATGGATAGGTATCAGCGACCACGTTTTGGGAAAAACAGATAAAGACTGCAATGAAACTAATCCATAAAGTGGTCAAACGGTTTTTTTTAAGTATCATTTCGAGGTGGAATTTTGAGTGGTTTTAGAACAGTTCTTATTGTTTCAGTATTATAAGGGTATCTAAGGAGACCACATGTTTATCAATTTAAAGAAAAAAGTATGCCTTATCAGTGTATTTTTTTGTGCTATTTTTGCATTCCAAGTTCACGCACAAAGCTATCCAAATAAGCCTATCAAGATTGTTGTAGGGTTTTCTCCAGGAGGCGGTCCTGACATATCAGCAAGGGTTATCGGTCAAAAAATGACAGATAAGTGGGGCCAGCCTGTTGTTGTTGAAAACCGTCCTGGTGCTGGAGCGAATATTGCTACGCAAGTAGTTGCTACCTCAAAACCAGATGGCTACACCTTATTATCAGTTTCGAATGCGTTTGCGATTGCACCTGCCATTTATAGCAAATTGCCATTTGACACGATTAAGGATTTAGAGGGTGTCACATTAACTGCAACAGGATCGGCACTTGTCTTAGTTTCCCCAAACTTAAAGGTTAGTAACATGGCTGAATTAATTGCTTTAGCCAAAAAAGATCCGGGCAAGTATTCATATAGCTCAGCAGGTATTGGAAGTGGGTCACATTTTGCTGTGGAAATTTTAAAAGCTAAAACGGGCACAGATTTTTTGCATGTCCCTACAAAAGGTATTCCGGAGGGAATCACTGAAGTTTTATCTGGCCGCGTCGATTTTTTTATTAGTCCATATGCCAGCGCCATTAATATGGTTCGAGATGGACGAGCAAAAGTGATTGCAATAACCTCGCTTCAAAGAGGTAAAGAGTTCCCTAATTTACCGACCGTATCGGAAACAGTGCCGGGTTATAAATGGGAATTTTGGTATGGACTCATTGCGCCAATGAATACGCCAAAAGAGATCTTGCAACAATTAGCTCAAGAAGTAAAAAGAATTAATGAGTTTGCTGATGTCAAAGAACGATATGCAAGTTTGGGGCTTGAACCAGTATCCAATACACCTACAGAATTTGACAAGATGATTAAATCTGAAGTGAGTGAATTTACACGTATAGCAAAAGCAGCAAAGATTTCAGCAGAATAATTTGAGGAGAAAAAATGCAGGGAACTAGTAAAAACGGTTTGTATTACGAGATTGAGGGCAATGGCCCGTGGCTAACACTTTCACATTCTTTAGCATGCGATCTTCATATGTGGGATCCACAAATGGAATTATTAACGAAGCACTTTAAAGTCTTACGTTTTGACACTAGGGGGCATGGCAAGAGTCATGTTCCAGCAGCACCATATTCATTAGATGAATTAGCTGTTGATGTTGCTGAATTGTTGGTCGAGTTAGGTATTCAAAGAACCCATTGGATGGGTTTATCCATGGGGGGAATGATTGGTCAGACCATGATTTTAAAATGGCCACAACTGTTCCTCTCGATCGTCTTGGCGGATACAACGAGCCGACGTCCAGATAATGCAGTGCAGATGTGGGCGGATCGCGCAAATATTGCTCGCGAACAAGGCATGCAGGGATTGTTAGATAGTACCCTATCAAGATGGTTTACCCAAGCCTATAAAGAGGCCAATTCAGCTAAACTGCAAAAAATTGCTCAGGGTATACTCGCAACTCCAGTAGAGGGTTTTGCTGGATGTAGTAGTGCGATTGCCCATATCAATACCTTTGATCGTTTAAACGAAATCAATTGCCCGACAATGATTGTGGTTGGTATAGAAGATCATGGCACTCCACCGGAGATGGCGAAAAAAATTCATTCACAAATTAAAGATTCTGTGCTGCACATCATTCCTGATGCATCACATATATCCAATGTTGAGCAAACAGAAGTTTTCAATCAACTTCTCGAAGAGTTTTGGGGTCTCGAGGATGAAGAATTCGTTGAAGATGAAGCCTTTGAAGATTAAGGATTAACTACTCGGCGCGCTTCAGTATATCTGGGCGCCCAGTAGGGATTTTTGATTTCATCTAAACGTACTGTGCCTCCGGTTGTTGGGGCATGCACGAATCGTCCAGAACCAACGTAAATACCGACATGTGAGTGGCTTTCACCCAAAGTGTTAAAGAAAACCAAATCACCCGGAGCAGGTGTGTCTTGAGCGAGTGATTTGCCATACTTTCCTAATTCACCCGTGGTACGTGGAAGATTTTTTTGCCTTGTATTTTTCACGACATAAACGACAAGACCACTACAGTCAAAGCCACTTTGAGGGGTATTGCCACCCCATTTATAGGGGGTGCCGATTAGGCTCACGGCCGCAACAGAAATATCATCGAGCCCAGCATTTTTCTCAACAGAAAAGTCAGGCAATCTAGCATCGTTCGTGGATGAACTTTTGTTGCCAACAAGCGAGCTACAGCCTGATAGCACGACTACCAGGCTGTATATCAGACATTGACTATAAAATATCCGCCGCATGATCCGCTAGGCGTGAACGTTCACCTCGTGCCAAAGTGATGTGACCACCATGACGCCAGCCTTTAAATCGATCAACAACGTAGGTCAGACCAGATGAACCTTCCGTTAGGTAAGGCGTATCAATCTGAGCGATATTTCCGAGGCAAATTAATTTCGTACCAGGACCTGCGCGAGTTACTAAAGTTTTCATTTGTTTTGGGGTTAGATTTTGTGCCTCATCAATAATTACAAACTTACTCACAAAAGTTCTACCGCGCATAAAGTTCATACTCTTGACTTTAATCCGCGAACGAATTAGTTCTTGAGTTGCAGCACGCCCCCATTCTCCAGCGGAGTCATCACTTCGGTGAAGTACCTCTAAATTATCATCAAATGCCCCCATCCAAGGTTGCATTTTTTCTTCTTCGGTACCTGGTAAAAAACCAATATCTTCACCGACAGGAACTGTTGCTCGAGTGATAATGATTTCGTTATACCGTTTACTGTCAAGAACCTGTTCAAGTCCAGCAGCTAGAGCGAGAAGTGTTTTACCAGTTCCAGCTTGACCTAACAAGGTCACGAAATCAATCTCAGGATTCATGAGTAAATTGAGTGCAAAATTTTGTTCACGATTACGCGCCGTAATACTCCACACATTATTTTTTTGATGAGAAAAATCTTTCAGTGTTTGTAGTAATGCAGTTTTGCCATTGATTTCTTTGACTTGAGCATAAAAGGGCGTGCTGCCATCCGTGTTTTCTTGATATACAAATTGATTGACCATCATTGACATAACTAGGGGGCCAGTAATGCGGTAGTACATCGTGCCTGATTTACCATCACTCCAGCTCTCCATGCCCTTGCCATGTTTAGGCCAAAAATCTGCAGGAAGAGCAAGTACTCCGGCATACATCAGGTCACGGTCTTCAAGCACCTGATCATTAAAATAATCTTCCGCAGGAAGACCTAGCGCACGTGCTTTGATACGCATGTTGATATCTTTGGATACCAACACCACTTCACCGTAATTTTTGTGTGTTTCTTGTAATGAGCGAACCACACTTAAAATCATGTTATCGCCTTTACCTTCGGGCAAGCCTTCAGGTAATTTCATTTCTTTTAAATCCGTTTGGAAAAATAATTTTCCAGTTGCGTCTTTGTTGCCTAGTTTAGATAGCGGAATACCCTCATCAAGAGCACCACTTGTACCATCGATTAAGCCATCTAGAGCGCGGCTTACGGTTCTAGCATTTCTTGCGACTTCACTCATACCTTTTTTATGATTATCTAATTCTTCTAGAGTAGTCATTGGTAGGTAAACGTCATGCTCTTCAAAGCGAAATAAAGAAGATGGATCGTGCATTAAAACGTTCGTGTCTAAAACAAACAAACGTATTTTATTGGAGATATCCGAACGTTTATTTTTTGGATTGCCCCTTGTAGGCTTTGCTGGTGCGACCTGTTTCATTTTGTTAATCGTGTCGCGTGCTATGTGAGAAGCATGTGGTGTTTCGATCACATCTTGCGTGGTTAGTTCATCTAATTCATCATCAGCAACAATGGCAATAGCTTGAGGTGTCGGTGGTTTTTTAAGTTCCGGTTTTTTTATTCTAGGAAGATTGATTTCATCAGCTGTTTGTGTTGGTGCTGGGGGGAGTGGCATGCACTAGCTCCTTATGGTTATAAAAGTGAAAGATAGAAAACATGAAAAAAATCGCATCGATTGACGCGATTTTTTAAATTCGGGAAATGCGATCTTGAGTGAAGTTTGTTTAAATCTTGGGGGGAAGATTGCCTATCTCGAGAAGTGTTATCAAGATTTTTTGAAACAGTGAACAGACTTCGATTTCTTTGCATTAACTATAAGTTAACGCATATTTCAAGACATTGCAAGCACGGTTTTCAAAACTTCTTCCACATGACCAGCAACCTTTAAACCACGCCATTCATGACGTAAAATCCCTTTAGAATCAAAGATAAAAGTACTTCTTTCAATCCCTTGAACTTGTTTTCCATACATATTTTTTGTTTTAATGACGTCAAAAATATGACATAAAGTCTCATCTGCATCAGAAATTAGTTCAAAAGGTAACTCATACTTTGATTTAAAACTTTCATGAGATTTCAAAGAGTCTCTTGAAACGCCAATGATCAAGCTATTCGCTTTTGTGAAAGCATCGATATTGTCACGAAAATTACCAGCTTCTATCGTACAACCTGGAGTCGCATCTTTTGGATAAAAATATAAAACAACATTTTTACCTTCACAAGAGGAAGGACTAAAAGTTAATCCAGAAGTGGCAGGCAGAGAGCACGCTGGAAATGTGTCACCAATTTTTATGGACATTCTTTTTCTCCTAAATTAGCTGTAAAGCATTCTATTGTATGACGAATTCGTTACTATTTCTTGTTTTTACGAGTTTGGCATCATCATTAGTTCACCGCTGCGGTTCGCAATCTGATCAAAATACAGTGGCAAACTGATCAAGTGTTTCGTTTGACCGGTCGCTGTCCATGAGGCATGCAAAGTACGCATATCGACACATTGATGCCCTTGATCCAGCCAGCCTTTAACGAGTTGCATAAAAAAAGGAAGGAGTTTTTGACCTTCAAGTTCAGCATGCAGGGTAAATACCTGATCATTAGGATTTTCGGCGGTTAATTTTAATAAATATTTGACGGCATCTTGAGCATTCATATCGTTCACCCCTAGTAGTTCATCAAAAGTGGGCAGTGTTGTAGGATATTGAATATGTTTCGAAGGGCCGTCATTAAACTGTATACGATAGGGGACGAGGTTAATGGGGGCTCTCCCATCAGACGAATAAGACATCTGCCATTGATCTAATTGTTTAAGTGCATCGAGATTCATTTGCCAGCCCGCTGCGCCATGTGTTTTTGGCGGCTGATCAAAAATATCTACAAAACGATCGAATGATTTCGACATATGTGACAAAGTCCATGCTTGATCGGCATAGCGAGCTTGATCATGCCAGACAATATGATCCCAAGTATGAATTCCTACTTCAAAGCCATCTTTGGCAACAGCTTGCATAATATGTTTTGCTTTTAAGCCAATATCTGGTGCTGGTAATAGAACACCATAGCTTAGAGTCTTCAGACCATAATGCTCCACGACAGAAGTGCGAGAAACCTTTTGAAAAAAACCAGGCCGAAAGATTCGTTTGAGGGCCCAACCCGTATGGTCAGGTCCTAGGCTAAACAAAAAAGTTGCGGGGACACCCATTTGCAGAAAATGTTGTTGCAAACGAGGAACACCTTCGAGCGTTCCTCTAAGCGTATCAACATCAACTTTTAAGGCAATACTTCCCACAATTAGTGGTCGACTAATCGACGAGCTTTCACCACGTCATAGCGATAAGCTTCAAAAATATGCTCTAAAGCTTGAGACATGGTTGTACTAGGTTTCCAACCGAGTTCTTGCATGGTGTTCTCGATTTTAGGCACGCGGTTTTGTACATCTTGATAACCGGTTCCATAGTATTGAGTTGAAGTCGTTTCTTGAATAACCACTTGTTTTGCTGTTTCTTGATATTCAGGAATTCGATTGGCGATTTCCATCATCATGTTGGCTAACTCTTTCACAGAGTGGTTATTTTGTGGATTGCCGATGTTATAAATTTTGCCATTGGCAATATCATTTTTATTTTCAATAATTAAACTGAGTGCATCGATACCATCATCAATATAGGTGAATGCCCTTTTTTGAGCCCCACCATCAACTAAATTAATCGGCTCACCACGAGCAATATGACCTAAAAATTGAGTGACAACTCTAGACGAACCTTCTTTGGACGTATAGATACTATCTAATCCAGGTCCGATCCAATTAAAGGGTCTAAACAAGGTAAAGCGAAGTCCTTCCATGCCATAACCCCAAATGACACGATCCATGAGCTGTTTCGCACAGGCATAAATCCAGCGCGGTTTGTTGATTGGTCCATACACCAGGGGTGATGACGCAGGATCGAACTCTGCATCAGGACTCATACCATAGACCTCAGATGTAGAAGGGAAAACTAAATGTTTACCGTACTTATGAGCAGAACGAACGATGGGTAAGTTAGCTTCAAAATCAAGCTCAAAAACCTTTAATGGTTCTTTGACATAGGTTGCAGGGGTGGCAATCGCCACCAAAGGCAAAATCACATCACATTTACGAATATGGTATTCAACCCATTCTTTATTGATCGTAATATCACCTTCGAAGAAGTGCATTTTCGGGTGATTTGCTAGGTCGCCTAAACGATCGTCTTGCATATCCATGCCATAGACATCCCAATCGGTTGTTTCAAGAATGCGCTTGGAAAGATGGTGTCCGATAAAGCCATTAACGCCCAGGATTAAAACCTTTTTGCTCATAAGTGAATTCCGTTGGTAAATAAACTCTATTTTATGCTTTTGTTGTGCTTAATAGAATTTGTTGAAGATCGGCGGGTAAAACCTCTTCACCGTCACAGACTAATTGCATCACGAGGATGGCACGATCATCCCCACAAAAGCCATAAATCCGATTATCAACGACTTGCAAACCAAGTAAATGATTGTTTTGGCGATATGGGGGACTTGCCAGCATCGCTTGATGAAGGATATATTTTTTACCAGCTATTTCAGTATAAGCACCGGGATAGGGTGGAGCAACTGCACGAAAGAGGTTATAGACGTCTTGCGCCTTTTTTTGCCAATCAATCTTGCCATCCTCCGGTTTACGAGCACCAAAATAACTGCCTTCTTGTAAGCGGTTTGGACGTCTTGAAAATTCTCCCAAGAGTAAATCAGGTATCACTTCTTCTAAAGTGGTTTTTGCAAGGATGGCCACTTTATTAAACACCTCATAGGCTGTTTCGTCTGGAAGAATGGGAATAGCTTTTTGATGCACGATATCCCCTGCATCTGGTTTTTCTTCCATGATATGAAGAGTAGCCCCTGTTTTGGATTCCCCATGGAGCACGGCCCAATTGATCGGTACTCTACCTCTATATTTCGGTAATAAAGAGCCGTGCATATTAAGAGCAGCAATTTTGGCAATTTCTAAAATCTGCAGCGGAATCATGTTTCGATAATAAAAAGAAAACAGATAGTCTGGCTCCAGGGATTGCAGGCGATTCATTAATTCGGGATCATTCAAGTCACTTGGAGTGATGAATGTAATTTTTCGTTCGAGACATAAATCACGCACTGACCGAAACCAAATATTCTCTGTTGGAGAGTCCTCATGGGTAATGACTAGAGGTATCTCAAAGCCATGATCTAAGAGAGTACGAAGACATTCGAAGCCTACCGTATGGTATGCAAAGACAATGGCTTTATTGTTGCTCATCCTGTTCCAATACTCCCATGACAACATAGCGAGGACGTTTACGTACTTGTTGATAGATACGCCCCACATATTCTCCGAGCAATCCAAGTCCAAAAAGGAGGACTCCCATCAGGAAAAAATTTAAGGCAAACAAGGTAAAAACTCCCTCTACCTCAGCGCCAATAATAAATCTTCGTATGATGAGATAGATAAATAAAGTGGCAGATCCAAGCGCTAAAAAGAAGCCTATTAACGAAAAAGCTTGTAATGGCAGTACAGAAAATCCAGTAACCAAATCAAAGTTCAGACGAATCAATTGGTATAAAGAGTATTTAGATTCACCGGCAAAACGTTCCTCATGATTAATCTTAATTTCGATGGGGTTGCTCGCATAAGTAAAACCTAAAGCAGGAATAAAAGTATTTAACTCTTTGCTCTTTTTCATGAGATCGACGATACGTCGGTTATAGCCACGCATCATACAGCCTTGATCGGTGATGGTTATTTTGGTAATCCGATCACGCAATTGATTCATTGCTTTTGAAGCATATCTTCGAAAGCGCGAGTCTTTTCTGGCGACTCGAATCGTGCCAACGTAGTCATGTCCCTTTAATAAGTTTTCAACAATACGATGAATTTCTTCCGGAGGATTTTGTAAATCAGCATCTAAAGTGATAATAAAATCACCTTTTGAGTAGCTAAAGCCAGCCATAATGGCCATATGTTGGCCAAAGTTACCGTTAAATAGGACCACCCGAGTTGTATCTGGTCGTTTTTCAAATTGTGCCGCAAGTTTTGCCGCAGACTGATCACGACTTCCATCATTCACAAAGACCACCTCATAACGAACCGATAGGTCGACTACCAGCTTATCTAGTGAATTGTAGAGACGAGCAAATAATTGCTCCAAGCCATCTTCCTCGTTATATACAGGTATCACAATGGAAACCAGTGGGTTAGATGGAATTTGGGGGGTTAGCTGTAGTAAAGAATCAGAAATTGTCTGCATGGTTCGATTTTATGTCGAATTTTTGAAAATAGGAAAAAACTCAAATTTCATGCAAGACAACTTGTAAAGCATGCACCACCCGCTCTACATCGAAAGTTGTCATTAAGGGAAATAGAGGCAAAGTCAGTATGGCAGAGCCCACCCGCTGCGCGACAGGTGTTTGATGAGAGTTATACCCCAACTCTCGGTAGAGATTAAAGTCACTAATCAGCGGGTAGTGAACACCAGTCCCAATGTTCATATCTTTGAGTTTTTGCATGACCGTTGCGCGATTCATACCTAATTGATGGAGTTTTTCAATCGGTAAAACCACTTGAAACATGTGCCAATTGGAATGAGTAAAGTCCTCTAAAGGGAGTTCTAGGCCCTTATCTATAAGGTTTGATTTCTTAAAACAAGCAATGTAATGCATTGCCAAAGCTTGACGTTGCTTGATGAATTCAGGCAATCGTTTGAGTTGATGAATCCCGATGACAGCATTGACATCAGTTAAATTGTGTTTTCCACCTAAAACATCCACTTCCATCCCGTCAAGACCTGTTCTTGTCACACCTTGAATGCGTAATTTTTGGGCAAGAATAGCTTCTGTTTCGTTATTCATCACCAAGCAACCGCCTTCGATCGTTGTTAAGTTTTTATTGGCCTGAAAACTATAACTTACCAAATCTGAGGGTAAATTATTCGCACTACCGATGGTCTCGCCCAACCATGTTGAACCTAATGCCTGCGCAGCATCTTCTACAACACGGAGTTTGTATTGATGGGCGATTTGATAAAGACGTACTATATCTACAGGAAGTCCTGACAAATAGACTGGCATGATGGCTTTAGTTTTAGGTGTGATGGCAGCTTCAATGAGTTCTAAATTGATGTTGCGCGTGCGTGGATCAATATCCACAAATACCGGTCTTGCACCAACGGCTAAGATAACATTTGAAGTGGAAACCCAGGACATGGGTGTCGTTATGACTTCATCACCTGGTCCAACATTTGCAATACGTAAAGCGATTTCCATTGTGGCGCTACCATTGGCAAAACAGCGAACCGTTCTACCACCAAAATAATCGGACAATAATTTTTCAAACTCAAGACATTTAGGACCATTGGTAATCCAACCAGAGCGCAGAACGTCACCTACCGCTGCAATGGTTGCTTCATCAATCGTGGGTTTGGTAAAAGGCAGAAAAGAAGAATGAGAGTGGTTCATGAGGTTCGATCTTAAGAGCGTGCCAAAATATAAACACCAAGAAGAATAATGCCAATTGCGATCAGTCTTTGAGGCGTCAAAGCTTCACCAAAAAGAAAATAAGCGGCTACAGCATTGACGACATAGCCTAAGGATAAAAGCGGATAGGCGATGGAAACATCCACTCGAGATAGGCCAGCAATCCAAGTAATGACAGATAAGCCGTAAAGACATAAGCCAGCAATAATGGGTAGATTGGTTGCCAGATGGCCAAGAGTCGGGATGAGGGTGCTAGGCGCAAGAGAAACTTCCCCTAAACGAAGTGTCCCGGCTTTAAGGAGCAATTGTGCGCATGCATTCAGTAAAATACCGGCAAATAGATAAGAAAACGTAGTTAGATTCATCAATTATTTCGCAGTTGGTTTACTTATTATGATGCGTAAAGGATCTTCTGCAACAACTTCCATGGGCAATTTTTTTTGAAGAAGCTCCTGATATAGATGAGGGGTCATCAATGCGAACTCCTTTTTGTAGGGATTGGCTAGCCAAAGTGCCATCCATTCTTCTATGGTGGGAATCCATTTTTTAGGTTCCTGAGAAATTCCAAAAGCTAGTTCATCTTTAAACTCAACCATGATTAATGGATGCTCCAAATAAAATGGAACTGTATGGTCCAGCATTCTGACGCCATACAACGGATCACTCTGTTGTATATATGGTTTAGCTTTTTGCGCAAGATCATAGCCTGACAATAAACGCCCGACTGTCTCATGTCCTGTCCCAGCCGTTAAGGCAACCACGATCATCGTACTGGAAAAAATCAAGACACTTTTAATTGCATGTTGGCGATATATCCAAGCCAAGAAACAACCCAATATACCAATCAAAAGTGCTCCGCCAATCAATTTTGCATAAGAGGCATAACCTTGCCCTTCATAGACCTCGCCCATTGCAGCAATTTTTGGTACGAAAAAAAGCCCAATCAAAAATAGAAGGCCAAATATGATCAGTTGTGTAACCCAGAGCTTGAGGCCGAGAGAATTTAACCGCTGTTTAATTTCTAGAAGTAGCCAAATCGAATAACCGATCAACATCGCCAATGCAGGAATGACCGGAAAAATATAACCAGTAAGCTTTGAGTTGGATAAGCTAAAAAATACAGTAATACAGATTACCCAAGTCAAGCATAACCAAAGTGGTTTAAATGCGCTTGAGTTATCTTGTCGGCCATTAAGGCCAAAAAAAAGGGCTCGTGGAAGATGCAGTAACCAGGGTATAACGCCAACTAATATCAGTGGAATAAAAAAATACCAAGGAGCGCTTCTTTGATGTTCATTGGTTGTGAAGCGCTCAAAATGTTCATGAATAAAGAAAAAATCAAGAAAGCTGGAGTGTTGTTGAGTAATTAATACAAACCAAGGTGTAGTGATAACAAAGAAAAGCAAAATACCCCAAAGCCAATGAAGCCTTTTCCAAGAGTGCCAATCTTTACCCGTGATAGAGTAAACCACGAGTACTAAACCAGGTAGAACGACACCAATTAGTCCTTTGGATAAAACTGATAGAGCCATCATGGCCCAACACGTCAGCATCCAAAGCTGTTCTGTGCGTGAGTCTTCTGTGGCATGAAGAGCAAGGATCAGTGTACATAAAGCAGCTGACATAAAAAATGCAATTCCCATATCGAGAGAATTAAAGTGACCACCAATAATCCAAAGGGGGCAAGATGCTAGTACTAAAGCCGTGATCGTGCCGGCTCGAATACCCCATAATCGATATCCGGTATAACCAACTAAAAGAATGGTAAAGAGTGACGTAAGTCCAGTCCAAAGACGTGCTTGCCATTCACCCAGTCCAAAAAGTTGAAAAGTGAAGGCAGTTGCCCACATTTGCAATGGGGGTTTTTCAAAGTATAAATAACCGTTATAGCGCGGCACGATCCAATTGCCACTAAGGAGCATTTCTCGGGCAATTTCCGCATAACGACCCTCATCCGACGGAATCAGATGACGCCAACCTAAAGACCCTAACCAGACAATTGCTAATAATGAAATCCAAATGAGATGACTCATACCCCAATTTTTATTCGAAAAGAAAGATGCGCTTTTTTTGAAGTTTTGAATGATCATTACTTTTCGATTAAAAATGCGCCCAAAACGAGGCGTCCTTCACTCATGAGGATGTTATAGGTCCTACAAGCTGCCTGAGTATCCATTGTTTCAAAACCAATTTTTGCTTGAATGAGGTCTTGGAGGATGGTTGGATGTAAAAAACGTAAACGTTTACCGCTACCAAAGATAACCAGTGCGGGTTTTTTCTCCAGGATCAGATGAAAGTCTGGTTGTTCAAGCTGTGCAAAATAATTCACATTCCAGGGAAGTACTTCCCCCTCGGGCATTACAATAATTGAGTTTTCAAAGCGTTGCTCATTGATTTCTATATATTCGGCATCATAGCGAGTAACAGTATTGAGTGACTGTTTTGGGTCTGGTTGTAGTTTCACGGCGTAGGCTCTGTCATAATATAGTCATTATAGCTAGCGTTAATGAAGCTGGAAATCTTAAAACTTAAATTATTGTGAAAACTTTTTTAAAATCTGACAAATTAAACAATGTCTGTTACGACATTCGTGGACCTGTTTTGGAACTTGCCTCACGTATGGAAGAAGAGGGGCAGAAAATTATTAAGCTCAACATTGGTAATGTTGGGGTATTTGGTTTTGACCCTCCCGAAGAAATCCAACAAGACATGATTCGGAATTTGGTTAATTCTGCGGCTTACTCTGATTCCAAAGGAATCTTTACTGCCAGAAAAGCCATCATGCATTATTCCCAAGAAAAAAATATCAAAGGGGTCACATTAGATGATATTTATACAGGTAATGGTGTATCCGAATTAATTGTTTTAGCAATGAATGCACTACTAAATAGTGGTGATGAGGTTTTGGTGCCTGCTCCAGATTATCCATTGTGGACAGCTGCAGTGAGTTTGTCTAGTGGAACACCCGTACATTATTTGTGTGACGAAGATCATAATTGGGCGCCCAATATTGACGATATGAGAGCAAAGATTACCGCAAATACCAAGGGTATTGTCGTAATTAATCCCAATAATCCCACGGGAGCTATTTACAGTGATCAATCTTTAAAAGCGATCGTTGCGCTAGCTGAAGAATTTGGCTTGATCATTTTTGCAGATGAAATTTACGATAAGACATTGTATGAAGGTAAAACCCATACCTCGATTGCATCATTATCAGAAGATGTATTGATGATTACATTTAATGGCTTATCAAAGAATTATCGTTCTTGTGGTTATCGCGCCGGTTGGATGATTGTGTCTGGCAATAAAGAACCTGCTAAGGACTATATTGATGGCCTCAATATGTTATCTTCGATGCGATTGTGTTCGAATGTTCCTGGTCAATGGGCAATTCAGACAGCGCTGGGTGGATATCAAAGTATTGATGAACTGGTTGCCGAAGGTGGTCGTTTACGACGTCAACGCGATCTTGCTTATGATTTAATAACACAAATTCCTGGTGTGACATGTGTAAAGCCTGATGCGGCATTATATTTGTTCCCTAAATTAGATCCGCAGATGTACCCAATTAAAAATGATCAAGAATTTATTGCTGAATTTTTAAAGGAAGAGAAAGTTCTTTTAGTTCAAGGATCTGGCTTTAATTGGCCTCATCCAGACCACTTTCGCTTAGTATTTTTACCGAATGAAGATGTCTTACGAGAAGCCATAGCGCGTCTAGCTAAATTTTTGGCTCGTTACCGTGTGCGGATGGGTACCAACTCCCTTAAAATAGCGGTTAAGTAATTTTTCAAATATGTTGTATCTCTTATGGTTAATGAAATGAAACCTTTACAAGTTGGTTTATTAGGTGCTGGCACGGTTGGTGGTGGTGTATTTTCTGTTTTGCAACGCAATCATACGGAAATTGAGCGTCGTGCTGGAAGAGATATTCAGATCAAAATAGTAGCTGATATTAATACAGCACGTGCCGAAGAGATTGTGCAGGGTCGTGCACAAATCGTTAACGATGCTTATCAGGTGATTCAAAACCCTGAAATT
Organism: Polynucleobacter sp. SHI8; assembly: GCF_027944005.1. NCBI lineage: Bacteria > Pseudomonadati > Pseudomonadota > Betaproteobacteria > Burkholderiales > Burkholderiaceae > Polynucleobacter > Polynucleobacter sp. SHI8. Next base: position 839,559 of record NZ_AP027204.1, read on the forward strand.
GATGTTGTGATTGAATTGATTGGTGGTTATGGCATCGCTAAAGAATTAGTCATGGCAGCTATTGTGCATGGTAAGCACGTGGTGACGGCGAACAAAGCCTTGATTGCAGTGCATGGCAATGAAATATTCGCAGCAGCGAAAGAAAAAGGTGTGATTGTTGCTTTTGAAGCTGCAGTTGCAGGCGGTATCCCCATTATTAAAGCCTTAAGAGAAGGTTTAACTGCCAACCGAATCGAATGGATTGCTGGCATTATTAATGGCACGACTAACTTTATTCTTTCAGAAATGAGAGATAAAGGATCTTCCTTTGATGATGTCCTCAAAGAAGCGCAACGTCTTGGTTATGCTGAGGCCGATCCCACATTTGATATTGAAGGCATTGATGCAGCTCATAAAGCATCGATTATGAGTGCGATTGCTTTTGGTGTTCCTGTTCAATTTGATAAAGCTTATATTGAGGGCATTACTCAATTAGAGCCGATTGATATTCAATATGCGGAGCAATTAGGTTATCGGATCAAGTTATTGGGCATTACCAAAAAAACATCGCATGGCATCGAGTTACGTGTTCATCCAACCTTGATTCCAGCTAAAAGACTGATTGCCAGTGTCGAAGGAGCTATGAATGCCGTTCAGGTTCATGGAGATGCGGTTGGGACAACCCTTTATTACGGTAAAGGGGCTGGGTCTGAAGCAACAGCATCAGCGGTGATTGCAGATTTAGTTGATGTAGTCCGTTATGAATCGGTAAAGCCTAGTAAACGTGTCCCGTATTTAGCATTCCAAGAAGATAAGGTCATGCCTACAGTTGTGATGCCGATTGGCGAAATCACGACAAGTTATTATTTGCGTTTAAAAGTGTCTGATGAAAAAGGCGTCTTGGCAAATATTACGAAGATACTGGCTGATAATAATATTTCGATTGATGCCTTATTGCAAAAAGAAGCAGCGCAGGGCGAAAGTCAAACTGACCTTGTCATACTGACGCATCAAACTCAAGAAAAATGTATGTTGCAAGCCATTGGTTCGATCGAACAACTAGTTACTGTTAAAGGTTCGGTTACTAAAATCAGATTAGAAGAGTTAAGCTAGGATATTCATGAAATATGTATCAACACGAGGAGGGGCTGAACAACTTTCCTTTTTAGAAATTTTGTTGGCGGGTTTAGCTCCAGATGGCGGCTTATATATGCCGGCATCTTATCCGCAGATATCCTCGGCGACTTTGGACTCTTGGCGCAAACTCAGTTATGCCGATCTTGCTTTTGAGGTACTGAGATTATTCTCGGATGACATTCCTGAGGAAGACTTACGTCAGATTGTGCGCAAGACCTATACCTCAAAGGTTTACTGTAATGGTCGTGCGGATGATGATGCAACTCAAATTACACCAGTTCATTGGTTCGGTGAAGAAGCAGGAACGCAAATTGGTTTATTGAGTTTATCCAATGGCCCAACCTTAGCCTTTAAAGATATGGCTATGCAATTACTTGGTAATCTTTTTGAATATGCTCTAGCGAAAGAGGGGCGAGAATTAAATATTTTAGGCGCTACCTCTGGAGATACTGGAAGTGCTGCTGAATATGCGATGCGTGGCAAAAAAGGCATTCGTGTATTTATGCTTTCTCCAGCTGGAAAAATGAGTGCATTTCAATGTGCCCAAATGTATTCTTTGCAAGACCCCAATATTTTTAATATTGCTATTCAAGGCGTTTTTGATGATGCTCAAGATATTGTTAAAGCAGTCAGTAACGACTTGGAGTTCAAATCCAAATATAAGATTGGTACGGTGAATTCTATTAATTGGGCTAGGGTTGTTGCCCAAGTGGTGTACTATTTTGCGGGATATTTAAGAGCTACTTCTTCTAGTTCAGAGAAGGTATCGTTTTGTGTCCCTTCAGGAAATTTTGGGAATGTGTGTGCTGGTCATATTGCTCGAATGATGGGACTACCAATCCATCAATTAGTTGTTGCGACCAATGAAAATGATGTGCTCGATGAGTTTTTTAAAACAGGACATTACCGAGCCAGAAAATCTGCTGAAACCTTTCATACATCAAGTCCATCTATGGATATCTCTAAGGCGAGTAATTTTGAAAGATTTGTATTTGATTGGTTAGAGCGAGATGGTTCTTTAGTTAAAGATCTTTTTGCTCAAGTGGAACAACATGGTGGATTTGATTACTCACAACATCCAGCTCGTGAGCGGATCCAACAATTTGGTTTTGTGTCAGGTAGAAGTACCCATACCAATCGTATCGAAACCATTCAACAAGTATCACGAAAATATGGTGTTGTCATTGATACGCACACTGCTGATGGTGTTCAGGTTGCAAGAAATTATTTACAACCAGGCATCAAAATGTTGGTTTTAGAGACCGCTCTACCTGTGAAGTTTTCTGAAACCATTGAGACTGCCTTAGGCTATTTACCAGATCGACCAGATGCATTTGTTGGTATCGAAGACTTACCGCAACGCATATTCACCTTGTCACCGCAAGTCAACTTGATTAAAGAATTTATTATTGAGAATACTCAATGAGTATGAAAACTGCAGCTCAGGCATTGGAAATATTGCTCTCGCAGGCAAAGGTTGTCCAACATTCCCAAACAGTTGTTTTACAAGAGGCTTTGGGTAGAGTTTTAGCAAAAGATGTGATGAGCACGGTGAATGTTCCGCCGATGGACAATACCCAAATGGATGGTTACGTTTTACGCGCCGAGGACATTACAGAGTCAGGTACCATCCTACCAGTGACTCAACGGATACCTGCGGGTCATCTTGGAAAGACCCTAGAGCCGAATACTGCGGCAAGAATATTTACTGGGGCGACTATTCCTTTGGGGGCAACAGCAGTAGTGATGCAAGAAGATTGCGAAGTGCTAGGTTCTCCTGATGCATCAGGAATTAATTATCAGATCAAAGTGAATCACGTACCAAAAGTTGGTGAGTGGATTCGTGAAAAGGGTGAAGATATTCGTGAAAACACGGTTATTTTGCAAGCAGGAACATTTCTTCGTCCGCAAGAATTAGGCGTTGCAGCATCGTCTGGTATGACTCATTTGGAAGTCAAGGAGCGAGTAAAAGTAGCTTTATTTTTTACCGGCGATGAGCTTACATTACCTGGTCAGCCCTTAAAGCCTGGTGGTATCTATAATTCAAATCGAGATACCCTCATTGCTTGTGTAAAAGCATTGGGCTGTGACTATACAGATTTTGGTATTGTTCCAGACACATTAGAAGCAACCAGAAAAACGTTACGAGCCGCTGCTGTAGATCATGATTTAATTGTGACATCCGGTGGCGTATCGGTTGGTGAAGAAGATCATATTAAACCTGCTGTTCAGGCAGAAGGTGAATTGGATATGTGGCAAATTGCCATTAAGCCAGGAAAGCCTTTAGCTTTTGGCACCATCAAACGAAATCAGACAGAGCCAGCCTGGTTTATGGGGTTGCCCGGTAATCCCGTATCTAGCTTTGTTACTTTCCTTTTATTTGTGAAGCCTTTTATTCGAGCACTCCAAGGATCGCAAGTCAAGGATGAACCGCGTTATGAATTAGAGGCTGATTTTGATTGGATTAAGCCTGATAAAAGAAATGAATTTTTACGGGTAAGAATTAATTCTCATGGAAAATTAGAGTTATATTCGAATCAAAGTTCAGGCGTTTTAACAAGTGCTGTATGGGCAGATGGCCTAGCGGATGTGCCTGCAGGACAACCTATTCGTAAAGGTGATAAGGTGCGATATATTCCCTTTTCACAACTCTTAGGGCATTAAGTCATGAAAATCTCTATACGTTTTTTTGCCTCTCTCAAAGAAGTCTTAAAAACTGATTGTCTAGAAGAAGATCTACCCAATCACATTATTACTATGGGTGATTTAAGAGTGTATTTGTCCAAAAAAGATGCTCTATGGGCTGAAGCACTTGCACCACATAAGAACATTCGAGCCGCGCAAAATTTAGAAATGGTTTTGATGGAAGAACCCATTCAAGAAGGTGCAGAAATTGCTTTTTTTCCGCCAGTAACTGGAGGTTAAATGAAAATCGTTATTCAGACAGAAGACTTTGATGTTTCTACTGAATTAGAACTGCTTCGTCATGGACTGCCTGGTATTGGAGGGATTAACCTTTTTGTTGGAACAGTTCGTGACTCCCATCTAGGCGATGAGGTAGCGGCGATGGAGCTCGAGCATTATCCTGGTATGACTGAAAAATCCCTACAAGATATTGTCGATCAAGCGAAAAGTCGTTGGGATGTTTTGAATTCAACGATTATTCATCGTGTAGGTAAACTTTATCCTACTGATCAAATTGTATTAGTTGCGGTTGCGAGTACACACCGGAGTGATGCTTATGCTGCTTGTGAATTTATAATGGATTTTTTAAAAACATCAGCCCCTTTTTGGAAAAAAGAGTACACACCCGATGGTGCTAGGTGGGTTGATGCTAGAATTAGTGATGAAGAACGCTTAATGAAATGGAGAAAATAATGAAAGAATCAAGAAGAGCTTTTGTTATTGGGGGACTAACCTTGCCGTTAAGCCTGCCCTTTGTTGGCTGTGCTATTCAATCATTGCCACCAATAAAGACAACCCCAACACTCCAACCCACTCCATTAAATCTTCGTGAGGCTAGGGTAGGTCAGTCTTGGAAATATTTAAAGATCAATCAATTTAATTCTGACCCAATTGAATTAATTGAAGATCAAATTAGTGCTATTGAAAACGGGCAGATCATAATTTCCCGTAAAGGTCAGAAAAGCCAGAACTTAGGAAATGAAGTTCAGTCGCCTTATGGCAAGCTATTGTCGGATTCGGATTGGGATGCAAGTCAGACCTATCAGTCTGCAGTGCCTATTTATCTTAACCTGAATCAAATCAATTTATCTGACACCGTCAGGACAAACTATCAAGTTGGAAATTCTTCTTATCGATTGCCAATTGCAATAACCATTCGTCAATTAGGATGGGAAAGTATTACGATTTCTAGCGGCACTTTTACTGCAATGAAAATTGAGAAACTGATTCGGTTTCAGCATAACGATTCATCAAGGTTAGATTCAACGCGTACTGATCGATATTGGTATTCTCCAGAAATTGGTCGCTGGGTAGTGCGTGAAACTAGTGGAACATACTTCATTATGGCGGGATCTAGAAGGAATGACATGAAAGAAGATTTTCTTAGATATGAATTGCAATCTTGGTCTAAATAATTTTAATCAGGACTTAAAAAACTGCCTTTTTTTTAATCGAGGTAATTTCTTCACTTGATATTCAAGTCGCAATGCTTCTGATTGACTTGCGACTGTTTTGAATTCCAATAAAGTAACTGGTGTTCTGCCACGAGTATATTTTGCTCCAAGGCCAGCATTGTGACTGGCCAATCTTTTTTCTAAATCATTTGTAATACCTGTATACAAACTACCGTCGATACACTTTAATAGGTATATCACCCAAGATTTATCTAATGTGTTCGCATTTTTCATGAATCTATTTTAGTCGGGCTCTTGAAAAGTTCAGGTTTGGACGTATCTATAGGGTATGAATAAATTCTTAATGAATGGAGAATCCTGTGAGAATTGAAAAACTAACTACTAAGTTTCAAGAAGCCTTGGCTGAAGGTCAAAGCATGGCAGTCAGTGCTGACAATCAATTTATTGAGCCAGAACATGTGTTGTTGGCTCTTTTAAATGACAAAGAGGGATCTGCCCGAAGTTTATTAACCAGGGCAGGTGTCAATACTTCTGCGTTAGAAAAAAGTATTGAGACCATCGCGCAAAAATTACCTCAGGTTGAAGGCTCGGGTGATGTTCAGGTTGGTCGAAGTCTAGGTGCTTGGTTAAACCTAACAGAAAAAGAGGCCAATAAGCGTGGGGATCAGTTTGTTGCTGTTGAATTATTTTTATTAGTGTTGGCGGATGATAAAGGTGATTTAGGAAAGGCTGCTAAAGCAGCAGGATTGTCCCGTAAAAGTTTAGAAGCGACCATTGATGCAGTCCGAGGAGGGCAGTCTGTGAATAGTAATGATGCAGAAAGTCAACGTGAAGCGCTGAAAAAATATACAGTCGATTTAACGGAACGTGCACGTATGGGTAAACTCGACCCTGTGATTGGGCGTGATGATGAGATTCGTCGCGTTATTCAAATTTTAATGCGTCGCACTAAAAATAATCCAGTGTTGATTGGTGAGCCTGGTGTAGGAAAAACAGCTATCGTTGAAGGACTTGCGCAGCGGATAGTAAATGGTGAAGTTCCGGAGTCACTAAAGAATAAACGTGTGCTAGTTTTAGACATGGCTTTACTCTTAGCTGGCGCAAAATTTCGTGGTGAGTTTGAGGAGCGTTTAAAAGCTGTTTTATCTGATATAGCTAAAGATGAAGGTCAAACAATTGTTTTCATCGATGAAATTCACACCATGGTTGGTGCTGGCAAAACAGAAGGATCGATGGATGCCGGCAATATGCTAAAGCCAGCTCTCGCTCGAGGGGAGTTACATTGTATTGGTGCAACAACTTTAGATGAGTACCGTAAGTATATTGAAAAAGATGCAGCTCTTGAGCGACGCTTTCAAAAGGTACTTGTAGATGAGCCCAGTGTTGAGGCAACCATTGCGATTCTTCGTGGCTTACAAGAACGTTATGAGTTACATCATGGCGTAGAAATTACTGATCCAGCGATTGTGGCTGCGGCAGAGCTTTCTCATCGATATATTACCGATCGTTTTTTACCGGACAAAGCCATTGATTTAATTGATGAGGCTGCCTCAAGAATTAAGATGGAAATTGATTCAAAGCCTGAAGTGATGGATAAGTTAGAGCGTCGCATTATTCAATTAAAAATTGAACGAGAGGCGGTGAAAAAAGAAAAAGATGAAGCTTCTATTAAGCGTTTTGACTTGATTGAAGAGGAAATTAGCCGCCTAGGAAAAGAGTTGGCAGATCTTGAAGAAATTTGGAAGTCAGAAAAAGGTGCTGCGCAGGGTACGGCACACATTAAAGAAGAAATTGATCGAGTAAGAGCAGATATTGTTAAGTTACAACGAGAGGGTAAGCTCGATAAAGTAGCGGAGTTGCAGTATGGAAAATTACCCGAGTTGGAGGGTAAGTTAAAGAGTGCTGCCACAGCTGAAGAAGTTCCTGGAGTGAAGAAAAATAAACTCTTAAGAACCCAAGTGGGGGCTGAAGAAATTGCGGAAGTCGTTTCTCGTGCCACCGGGATACCTGTTTCGAAAATGATGCAGGGTGAAAGAGATAAGTTACTTAGCATGGAAGAAAAGTTGCACGATCGGGTGGTGGGTCAAGATGATGCAATAGCCGCCGTCGCCAATGCCATTCGGAGATCGAGGGCAGGTTTATCTGATGAAGGGAGACCTTATGGTTCCTTCTTATTTTTAGGTCCTACAGGCGTTGGTAAAACAGAATTATGCAAAGCTTTAGCCTCTTTTTTGTTTGATAGCGATGAGCATATGATTCGGATTGACATGAGTGAGTTCATGGAAAAACATAGTGTGTCAAGACTCATAGGAGCCCCTCCAGGATATGTGGGGTATGAAGAGGGTGGGTATTTAACTGAGCTTGTTAGGCGTAAACCATACAGTGTGATTTTGCTAGATGAAATTGAGAAGGCTCATCCAGATGTATTTAATGTCTTGTTGCAAGTACTAGATGATGGTCGCATGACGGATGGTCAAGGTCGAACTGTCGATTTTAAAAACACAGTGATCGTCATGACCAGTAATCTCGGTTCACCTATTATTCAGGCGATGGTGGGTCAGCCTCAAGAAGATATTCATGATGCGGTATGGAATGAAGTAAAAGATCATTTTCGTCCAGAGTTCTTAAATCGCATTGATGAAGTGGTTGTTTTCCACGCATTGGATAAAGCCCAAATTACATCCATTGCAAAGATTCAGTTACAGCGCTTAATTGAACGTTTAGCGAAGATGGATATGCAGCTCTATGTGAGTGATGCTGCTTTATTAAAAATTGCGGATGCAGGGTTTGATCCAGTATTTGGAGCAAGACCATTGAAGCGAGCGATTCAGCAATCGATTGAAAATCCGATTTCGAAATTGATTTTGGAGGGTAAATTTGGTCCTAAAGACTTAATTCCGGTTGATGTTGAAAATAATGAGTTCGTTTTCACCAGAAAAGTCCATTAATCGTAAAATAGGGGGATGAATTCAAATAAAAAAGATGTGGAGATTATTAGTTTAATTGGCTTAGCCCATAGTATTTCTCATTTTTTTCATTTAATCATTGCCCCTTTATTTCCCTGGATTAAAGAAGAGTTTGGCCTAACGTATGCCGAGTTAGGATTATTGATGACCACTTTCTATGTGGTTTCCTCAGTCGTACAGTCTACAAGTGGGCTCCTAGTTGATCGTTACGGAGCTCGTCCTCTATTGTTCATTGGGATTTTTTTCCTGATGATCAGCGCTTTTATACTTGGGTTATCACAAACATACACCATGTTGCTCATCGGGGTGTCTATTGCCGGCATTGGTAATGGAGTTTTTCACCCGGTGGATTACACCATGATCAATCATCTTGTAAAACAGAAGAACTTAGCCCACGCATATTCGGTTCATGGTGTCACGGGATATCTTGGCTGGGCTGCCGCACCTTTATTTTTATTGAGTTTGACTGCTTTGTTTGATAGTTGGCGCGTCGCACAGTTTGGCGCTGGAATACTTGCGGGTGTTGTTTTGCTTATTTTGCTATACCGACGTAAACAACTAGAAGATGATGTGGTTGAAGAAAACCAACTAGAAGAAAATGCACCGATTGCGACCTTAGCAATTTTTAAATTGCCCAGCATGTGGATGAGTTGGTTATTTTTTTACTTAACCTCATTTGGCTTTGCTGGAATTCAGAGCTTTTCATCTAGCGCTTTGGTGGATATTTACCAAATTCCAATTAGTTTGACGGCATCCTCCTATACCTTATTCATGATTTGTAGTGCTCTAGGCTTAATTGCAGGTGGTTTTGTGGCAACTAAAATATCTGATCCTGACCGAGTGATTACAACCGCATTCCTGATTTCTGGGGTGATGGCAATTGTGACAGGGATGGGAATATTCCCTGGGTGGACGGTTCCAGTTTTATTCGCCCTCATGGGGTTTGGTGGTGGCATGGCAGGACCTGCGCGAGATCTGATGGTGCGGGCTGGAACACCCAAAGGAGCTTCTGGTCGCATTTTTGGCCTAGTTTATTCGGGTATAGATTTTGGGGCTGCTTCAGGCCCAGTCTTGTTTGGGCTCTTTATGGACTGGAAAAGTCCTGAGATTATTTTTTACTCCATTGCAGTGTTGCAACTATTTGCTGTATTAGTGGCTCACCTCTTAAATCAGCATAATAAAAATAAATTAGCCGTTATTTAAGTCAAATCCTCAATTAATTTCACATTGTGAAATGCATTTCCTATCAGTAAAAATACCTACTTCAATAAGTTAATAAAATATCTTAAATAATGAATTTTCATTTCATAATTTGAAATGTAATGTATAAATCATTGATTTTTAATAATTAAAAATATTAAATAAAGATGGTCTTTGCGCTTGTGTTGCAGAGCAAAAATTCTTACAGTCTTATATAAGACTTTTACATATTTACTTTTTATGAATCACCGTTTTGTAATACATTTTTGGAGAATGAAATGAAGACACGTCAAGAAGCTGCAGCAGAAATTCAGAAAGATTGGGATACCAACCCGCGTTGGAAAGGTATTCAACGTAACTACACTGCGGATGATGTTGTCCGTTTGAGAGGTTCTTTACATGTTGAGCATACTTTAGCTCGTCATGGTGCAGAAAAATTATGGAATATGGTCAACAATGAGGCTTATATCAATTGTTTGGGTGCTTTGACAGGTGGGCAAGCAATGCAACAGGTTAAAGCTGGTATCAAAGCAATTTACCTCTCAGGCTGGCAAGTAGCGGCTGATGCTAATAGTGGTGCAGAAATGTATCCTGATCAATCTCTCTACCCAGTTGACTCAGTTCCTAAAGTCGTCGAAAGAATTAACAACACATTTAAACGTGCTGATGAGATTCAGTGGTCAAAAGGTTTAAATCCTGGCGATGCTGGTTACATTGATTACTTTGCACCAATCGTAGCTGATGCTGAAGCTGGTTTTGGTGGCGTTCTCAATGGCTTTGAATTAATGAAGTCGATGATTGAGTCTGGTGCTGCTGGTGTGCACTTTGAAGATCAATTAGCTTCTGTAAAAAAATGCGGTCACATGGGTGGTAAGGTATTAGTGCCAACGACAGAAGCCGTACAAAAATTGAATTCTGCACGTCTTGCTGCTGACGTATTGGGTGTGCCAACTTTGATTCTAGCCAGAACGGATGCTGAAGCAGCTGATTTATTGACTTCTGACTATGATGAAAATGACAAGCCATTTATTACAGGTGAAAGAACTGCTGAAGGCTTCTATAAAACACGTAAAGGTCTTGATCAAGCGATTTCTCGTGGCGTTGCATATGCTGCGTATGCTGATATGGTTTGGTGTGAAACTGGTTCTCCTGATCTTGCATTTGCGCAAAAATTTGCTGAGGCGGTACGTTCGAAGTATCCTGGTAAATTACTCGCTTATAACTGCTCACCTTCCTTTAATTGGAAAAAGAACTTGGATGATGCAACGATTGCAAAATTCCAACGTGAATTAGGTGCAATGGGTTATAAGTATCAATTTATTACATTAGCTGGCATTCATTCTATGTGGTACAACATGTATGACTTGGCTCAAGATTATGCGCAGCGTGGTATGTCTGCATATGTAGAAAAAGTTCAAGAGCCAGAATTCGCGGCACGTGAACGTGGTTACAGTTTCGTTTCACATCAACAAGAAGTAGGAACAGGTTATTTTGATGATGTAACGACTGTGATTCAAGGTGGTACATCTTCTGTAACAGCACTCACTGGTTCTACTGAAGAAGAGCAATTCCACTAATAGTTTTTGTTCATTACCTATGAACGCTAGAAGAGCCCGAGGACATAATCCTCGGGTTTTTTCTTTTGTAAAAATTCGTTCGTCAACGTAAACTGGATGTAGACGTTATAAGTAAAACTTAAGGGAGTTCGAATGACCTATACCTTTGATCCAGAAAACACCTTGTTAAAAATAAAATATAAGGGTGGAAAGTTTCGTAAAGGTGAAGGCGAATATCCAGACGTTGATGAAAAAAGGCCGCTAGGTCTTCTCAAAGCAGATTTGCCAACTTTGTTTCCCTACACTGGCTTTGGCGATTCGATTCCCAATCCTGAAAGAAGTCGTCCTCGCCAAGAAGTTCAAGTTGCTGTTTTGATGCGTGCAATTGCGACTGAGAAGCCATGGGAAGAAGAATGGGTGAGTTTTTGGCGTGATCATTTTTCTATTTATGGCTATGATCAAAACGTCGGAGCATTCACACCGCATTGGGAAGAAGAAGTTATTCGTAAATATTGCTTCACTAATTTTCGAACTATTTTAGAAGCGCAAGCAAGTCATCCTGCCATGCTGTATTACTTGAATAATCGTACTTCAAAAGCCGGAGCAGCGAATGAAAATTTCGCTCGTGAATTATTTGAATTACATACTTTAGGCAAGGGCGCATATTTGAATGCTCTTTACTCAGACTGGAAAAAAGTCCCTGGTGCTCAAGCGGGAAAACCTACAGGATATATCGATCAGGATGTATATGAAGCTGCCAGAGCATTTACTGGTTGGACGGTGGAAGATGGATCTGGATTAGGTGGCAAACAAAATTTACCAAGTTCGGGTAAGTTTATCTATATCGAGTCACGACATGATAATTATCAAAAACGGATTTTAGCTACAGAATTTTCTCCTTATGCAGGAGCCATGGCCGATGGTAGAAAAGTGCTTGATCTCTGTGCTTCCCATCTTGCCACTGCCAAGCATTTATCCGAGAAATTAGTACGGCGCTTTATTTCTGATACTCCGCCTCAAGAACTTATTCAGTCGACTATAAAAGTCTGGATCAATCAGATTAATCATCCAGAGCAACTCAGGCTCGTTTTAAATCATTTAATGAGTGAAGCAAAAAAAATTCCTGTAACAAAAAAACAAAAGGCCATGCGACCCACCCGCTTAGCCGCTAAATTTATCAGAGTAACCAATATTCCTTTTACATTAGGTGAGGGGCAAGTGCTAGGTAATGTGGAAGGTGCTGGCGTACCACCGTATGGTTGGCCTAGTCCTGATGGCCCCCCAGATGGTATGAGTTGGATTTTATCTTCGGCATATATGCGTCAACGGATGACTCTGATTCAGGGGTTGGCAGAAAATTGGTGGGGTACCGGTGAGTGGGATGCCTTTGCTGGAACGAGTTCTGATCGTACTTATCAAGAGTTAATGACTCGCTGGGAAAAAGCACTCTTCGGTGGATTTAGACCAGAGTTAAGTCAAGTTATTTTGAGTGGTCTAAAAATAAATCCAGCGGATATTGTGAAGGACAACAAAAGGGCATGTAAGTTGGTTGGTATGCTAGCATGTGCGCCGAGTTTTCAGACAGAAGTTGTTTTTCCTAATAATGAAAAAGGGTAAGGAGAGATCATGGATCGTCGAACATTTATGAGCGCTACAGGTTTTTCTGTTTTTAGTTTGATGTCGGGGATTAGCCAGTTTTCATTAGCGCAAACCCCATCAAAAATGAAGAGCGTAATCCAAGCCGGCCCATTCATTATTGTCTTTTTACGAGGTGGTGCAGATGGGCTAGGAATATTATCCCCACTTGATGATCCCAACTTCATCGCTGCAAGACCTCCGCAGATGCGTTTTGAGCCAACCATGACCACTGTCAAAAAGGGTGCTATGACTTGGTATTGGCATCCTGCCGCCGCTCCTCTAGCGCAGCTGATGGAGGCTAAACGTTTAGTACCGTGGCATGCTGTTGGCCTGACTAATGAAACACGCTCACATTTTGAAGCGCAAGAAATCATGGAGCGGGGAGTTGATAGTTTACAAATAATTCCTGATACGTATGGCATGATCTCCCGGATTGCTTCGCAAAGCGGAATGAAAAATTCTGAATTTTTATATGCTGGATCGAATAACTTACCTAGAGCAATGCAGGGTAACCTACCAGCAATGGCAGTTAAAGATTTACAAAATGGTGTGCCCTTTCCGGGTGGCGTAGATCAGCTAAAGATTCTTGAGAAATTAGTGATGGCTGATAAAAACCATCCGGCCTCATCTAACATTCAAGTAACTTTAGAGAATCTCAATAAAATTCAGAGTTTCCTCATGGGCAATGAAAAAAGAGTGAAGCCCTATGAATCAGCTGGGCAGACACCTTACCCTAATAATGATCTTGGTATTGGCCTTCGGTCTGTAGCACGTTTGATTCAAGCGAACATTGGATTGCAATATGCTTGGGTTGATCAAGGAGGGTGGGATATGCATGAAGGTGAGCCAGGCAGAATGTCAAATGTTCTTGGGCAACTTAGTCAAGGATTACAAGCCTTTGATCAGGATATGCAAGCGCAAAATAAAAAATATACCCTCGTGGTTTTGACAGAGTTTGGTCGTCGTTTTAGAAGTAATAACAGTAACGGCACTGATCATGGACATGGAGGACTTTCTTTTGTCATGGGGAGTCAGTTACCCAATCCACAAATGATGGGTCATTGGCCTGGTTTAAATGAGGGTGATTTAGACCGAGGGGTCGATTTAGCCGTGACCACACCGTATCAAGAGGTCATTCATCAGGCTTTACAGTGGGGTAGGATAGTTTAAAACTGTTTAACATGACACGGTAAAATAGAGGTATGGAAACTAAAGAATGCCTTTTATGCACAAACGATGGCGGAGATATACTCGCCTCTAACGCCTTACTTCGGATCATCGCTCCAGAAGAACCTGAGTTTCCAGGACTTATCAGGGTGATCTGGAATGCTCATCTTGGTGAGATGACTGATCTACCCTCTCAGCACAGAAGTGCCTTGATGCAAGTGGTGTGTCAAGTTGAGCAATTGGTTCGTGATGTCTTGCATCCGCATAAAGTGAACCTTGCTAGTTTTGGTAATTTTGTGCCACACCTTCACTGGCACATTATTCCTCGTTGGGAGGATGACTCTTATTTCCCTGAATCAATTTGGGGAACCAAGTTACGTGACATCGCAGATGATCTTTTACAAGAGAGACATCAACAAGCACAAGACTTGTATGAAGCGATTCGTAGCTTTGATTTTAAGAGTCAATACAATGCCTAAGCTCATGAATCCTGCGCAGCGTGAAGCTTTTTTTGCGACGCTGCAAAAGATTAATCCTCATCCAAAAACAGAACTTGAGTATTCCTCAGAGTTTGAGTTATTAGCTGCAGTTCTCTTATCTGCTCAGGCAACTGATATTTCTGTGAATAAAGCGACTCAAAAACTATTTCCTGTAGCAAATACCCCCCAAGCGATTTTAGATCTTGGAGAAAAAAAGTTAATCAAATATATCCAGACTATTGGGCTTTATAGGTCCAAAGCAAAACATTTAATCCAAGCATGTCAAATCTTAGTGAAAGAGCATGGCGGAGTAGTTCCTCAAGATCGTGAGTCACTTGAAGCGTTGCCTGGAGTTGGGCGTAAAACTGCAAATGTTGTCCTCAATACAGCCTTTGGGCAACCCACCATGGCGGTAGATACACACATCTTTCGAGTATCGAACCGAACCGGTTTAGCTCCTGGAAAAGATGTTTTAGAAGTCGAGAAAAAACTACTCAAAAGAGTGCCTGCTCATTATTTAATCAATGCCCATCATTGGTTGATATTGCTAGGTCGTTACATTTGCAAAGCAAGAACACCAGTATGTGCCAGTTGTCCAGTAGCACCAGTGTGTCAATTCAAAGAAAAAAATATCGATTATGTTTAATCCGACAAAAGATCAAGTTCGTGATTTTTTTTGTCTTGCTTGGAAAAAACAACAAGATAGTGGCGTGTTAACTCCCCTTGAATCAATTGCCGCAAGATGGATGGTCGAACATCCTGAGTATCATGCTTTATTGAGTCAAGCAGAGGAAGCTAAGGCACAAGATTTTTCTGTAGAAAATGGTCAAACGAATCCCTTTTTACATTTATCAATGCATATGAGCTTATCTGAGCAGATTCAGATTGATCAGCCAGTCGGAATCAGACAAATCAGCCAGGTTTTAATGATGCGTCATGATGATGAGCATCGTGCGCATCATCAGATGATGGAATGTCTTGGTAAAGTGTTGTGGGAAGCATCACGCGCTGGAACCGCACCTGATATGAATCGTTATATTGACGAACTTAATCAGTTGATTTAGAGTCGCGTTGTTCTAAATTAGCCTTCGCTCTGGCCATCGCAGCTTCAATAATGGCTTTTTTACGAGCCTGTTCAATGAGCATGCTGGAGTCTGAAGGAGTTTCCTTCTGAATCGCTTTCAGCTTGGTAGCTGCTTTTAGAGTTTGTCTTTTGAGTAAATCTCTTTTTTCGCGTTCAAGCCGAATTTTTCTTGTTTCATAGTGTTGCTTAGCAATCTTCGCTTGAGCTTCTGACCAAGCATTCCAACCGGTTTGATTTTCAGTGATGGGCAGCATCGTAATACAGTCGACAGGGCAGGGAGGAACACATAAATCACATCCAGTGCAACGTTCACTCACAACCACATGAAGTTGTTTTGGCGCTCCAACAATCGCATCCACCGGGCATGCCTGAATACATAAAGTACAACCAATACATTCCATCTCGCGGATGACAGCTAAGGGCCTTGGTCGCTCAACACCGCGTTGTGAATCGAGAGGAAGAGGGGCTTTACCGAGTATGTTTGAGAGTCGAATAATACCTTCTTGCCCACCTGGCGGACAACGATTCTGAGTAGCTTCGTCATTAGCCATTGCTTGCGCGTAGGCATGACAATCTGGGTAGCCACATTTTGTACATTGTGTTTGAGGCAAAGCATCATCTAGTTGTTGTAACAAACTAGATGAGCTTGGCTGGAATAAAACCGTAGTCACTCTTGTAAAGAGTTTAGGCCTTCGACCTAGAAGTTGCAGATGTTCTTGTACGAGTCACTTTAGTAGCCACTTTTTTTGCAACAGCAGGTTTTGCTGCACTTTTAACAGCAACAGTTTTCTTTGCCGCTACCGGTTGAGCTACTTTCTTTGCAGTTGTGACCCGCTGAGTTGAGGGTTTTATGGCCTCAGTAGTTGTTTTGGTAACCACTGGCGTGATTGGAGTGCCTGGGTGTTTACGAATAAATTCAGAAATCTTTGGATAAACGCTTTCGCGCCAACGACGGCCTGAGAAAATACCGTAGTGTCCAGCCCCTTTAACTTCGAATTCTTCTTTATTATTTTTTGGAATACCTGCACAGAGCTCAAGAGCAGCACTCGTTTGGCCGCTACCAGAAATATCATCGAGTTCACCTTCAATGGCAAGAAGAGCCGTCTTTTTAATATCTTGCGGCCGAACGAGTTGTCCACCCACTTTCCATGTTCCTTGAGGGAGTGCAAATTCTTGGAAAACGGTTTTAATGGTTTCTAAGTAATAGGCTGAATCCATATCAAGGACAGCATTATATTCATCATAAAATTTACGATGTGCTTCTGCGTCTAGTGCATCACCCTTAAGAAGGTCCTGAAAATAGTCCCAATGTGAGCGCAAGTGACGATCAGGATTCATAGCGACGAATCCAGCATGTTGAAGGAAGCCTGGATACACTTTACGACCTGCACCTGTGTGATTAGGTGGTACGGTATAAATCACATTGTTCTCAAACCATTCGAATGATTTCGTCATTGCTAAAGAGTTAACCGCTGTTGGTGATTTACGTGCATCGATGGGGCCGCCCATCATTGTCATTGTCACAGGTGTTTTTTCACCATTCGAAGCCATTAGAGAAATCGCCGCAAGTACAGGAACTGTAGGCTGGCATACAGAAATGACATGCAAATTATCAGCGCCAATGAAACGAATGAAGTCTTGGATATAGTAGACGTAATCATCGAGATGAAACTTGCCTTCAGAAGTTGGTACGAGGCGAGCGTCGACCCAATCAGTCAAATAAACCTTATGGTTTTGCAATAAAACAGAAACAGTGTCTCTGAGTAAAGAAGAGTGGTGACCAGATAATGGAGCAACAACCAAAACGATCGGCTCTTTCTTCATCGCTTTAATCACATCGACATCATCAGAATAACGCTTAAAACGCATTAAATTACAAAATGGTTTTTTTAAAGAGGTGAACTCAGTAACAGTTACTTTTTTACCCAGAACATCAATCGTTCTAATACCAAAATCAGGCTTTTCATACTCCTTGCCCAGTCGGTATAAAAGTTCATATCCGGCTGCAATACGTTGCGAGATTGGATAATAAGAAAGGGGATTATTAGGGTTTATAAACGCTTTTGCAGTCGTTTGAGCCCATGAGCTTAGCGGCTCTAATAAAGCACGATTAAATTCTTGGAGTTGATACAACATAACATCAATCCTTTGCCACAATGAGGTAGTTGAAGGTATTAAACCTTTAATTCAATATATATTGCATCGCAACAACTTGATATTACACCAGTTCAGTACTTTGCTTAATGATTTTTCTGTGTCAATTAGATAAAAGAGCCCTTTTTTATCTATAAAACAGCTGCTATTGCTTTTGCAACATAGGCAATATTTTTTGTATTTAAAGACGCCACACAAATTCGGCCTGTTCCAACCGCATAAACGCCATGGTCAGCGATCAAGTGATCTACTTGATCTTTAGAAAGACCTGTGTAGGAGAACATGCCACGTTGGGCAGCAATAAAGGAGAAGTCTTTAGTTGCACCTGCGGCTTTGAGTTCTGCAATTAATTGGGTACGCATTTGTTTAATACGATCACGCATTTGGGCAAGCTCTTCTTCCCACATCGCTCTCAGTTCAGGGGAGTTGAGCACAATCGAAACAATGGCTCCACCATGCGTTGGGGGATTAGAGTAGTTTGTACGAATCACGCGTTTGACTTGTGATGCAACACGAGATGACTCATCGGCATTTTGCGTAACGACGGTAAGTGCGCCTACTCGCTCACCGTAGAGTGAGAACGATTTAGAGAATGAGCTTGAAATAAAGAATGACATACCTGACTGGGCAAAGAGTCGAACGGCGATGCCATCTTCGAAGATGCCATCCGCAAAGCCTTGGTAAGCCATATCTAAAAATGGTATTAAATTTTTACTTTGACAGATTTGCACCACTTCTTGCCATTGGTCAGTACTCATATCTGCGCCAGTCGGATTGTGGCAGCAGGCATGTAAGACAATGACGCTATCAGCAGGCATGGTTAAAAGAAATTCTTTCATGGCGACAAAGTTCACGCCACGTGTTTCCGGGTTGTAATAGGGGTAGTTCACGACTGTAAAGCCGGCACCTTCAAACAGTCCACGATGGTTTTCCCAGCTTGGATCGCTAATCGCAACTTGTGAATTAGGTTTTAAACGTTTAATAAAGTCTGCCCCTACTTTTAAAGCACCAGTACCACCAAGACCTTCGAAGGTCACGGCACGATGCTGGGCAATAATTGGACTATCGGCACCAAAAACCAAGGATTGAACAGCGCTGTTATAAGTAGCAATTCCCTCAATTGGTAAATAGCCACGAGATTTTGGGTTTTCTAAAATTTGTTTTTCAGCGACTTGCACAGCACGCAGAAGAGGAATTTTTCCTTCGTCCGTAAAATAGACTCCTACACCTAAGTTCACCTTATTTGCACGCGTATCTGCATTAAATGTTTCATAAAGACCAAGAATGGGGTCACGAGGGGCAAGTTCAACGGAGGAAAAGAGTGTCATAAGTTATTAATCGATTCAAAAAGAAGTAAAAAGTGATCTATGAATGAATGTAGACAAGCTACATGAAAGCCTCATTACAAATAAAAAATATAAAAAAACTGCAATAATGTAGAACTAATCAAACATACTTCTTCTATTTTAAACAAACTCTCATGGCCTCACGACAATCTAAAGGTAAAAGTGGCAAATCAGAGCGCGCAGCGCCGATTTCAGCCCCGCAATTAGACGAGTCCAAGTTTATTGATTTTCCGAACTCTCCTTTTCACTTATACCAGCCATTTCAGCCAGCGGGCGATCAACCAACTGCGATTGCTGGTTTAGTGGAAGGGATTAATGACGGCGAATCGTTTCAGACCCTTCTTGGAGTTACTGGCTCAGGTAAAACCTACACTATGGCGAACGTGATTGCACGGGAGGGTAGACCAGCAATTATTTTTGCCCCTAATAAAACCTTAGCAGCCCAGTTATATAGTGAGTTTCGTGAGTTTTTTCCAAGAAACGCGGTTGAGTATTTTGTCAGTTACTACGACTACTATCAGCCAGAGGCATATGTCCCACAGCGAGATTTATTCATTGAAAAAGATTCATCGATTAATGAGCATATTGAGCAGATGCGGCTCTCGGCTACAAAAAGTTTGCTCGAGCGACGTGATGTCATCATTGTTGCCAGTGTATCGGCAATCTACGGTATCGGTAATCCAGGGGATTATCACAAAATGGTTCTCACCCTTCGTCAAGGTGACAAGATGTCACAAAGCGACGCGGTTAAACGTTTAGTAGCGATGCAATATGAGCGCAATGAAATTGATTTTTCGCGAGGTACTTTTCGCGTAAGAGGCGACACGATTGATATTTTTCCAGCAGAGCATAACGAATTAGCTGTGCGACTCGAGCTCTTTGATGACCAGATTGATAGTTTGCAATTTTTTGATCCATTAACCGGAAAGACGAAGCAACGTATTGCCCGTTTCACGGTATATCCAGGTTCGCATTATGTTACCCCTAGAGAAACCGTTTTACGTGCTGTTGAGGACATTAAAGTTGAATTAAGAGAGCGATTGGCGGAACTTATTTCGCAAAATAAGTTGGTGGAAGCACAGCGCTTAGAGCAACGAACACGATTTGATCTTGAAATGCTAGCGGAGTTAGGTTTCTGTAAAGGTATTGAAAATTATTCACGTCATTTATCCGGTGGCAAACCAGGAGATGCCCCGCCTACCTTGATTGATTACTTGCCCCAAGATGCCTTAATGTTTTTAGATGAGTCCCACGTTTTGATTGGGCAGTTCAATGGCATGTATAACGGTGACCGAGCACGTAAAGTAACCTTAGTAGATTTTGGTTTTCGCTTACCTTCAGCCTTAGATAATCGACCACTTAAATTCAATGAATTTGAGAGCAAAATGCGTCAAACGGTTTTTGTTAGTGCAACGCCTGCTGATTATGAAAATACCAAAACCGGAAATGTTGTGGAGCAAGTAGTGAGACCAACAGGCCTGATTGACCCAGAGATCCAGGTATTACCAGCAACGACCCAAGTCGATGACTTATTGGATCAGATCAAATTAAGAGTTGCGCAGAGCGAAAGAGTATTAGTGACCGTTTTGACCAAGCGAATGGCAGAGCAATTAACGGACTTTTTATCCGATCATGGCGTTAAAGTTCGGTATGTTCATTCTGATATTGATACCGTTGAGCGCGTTGAGATTATTCGTGATTTACGTTTAGGCATGTTTGATGTGCTCGTTGGTATTAATTTGTTGCGGGAGGGCTTGGATATCCCAGAAGTTTCCTTAGTGGCGATTTTGGACGCGGATAAAGAAGGGTTCTTACGATCAGAGCGCAGTCTCATCCAAACGATCGGTCGTGCAGCACGAAATATCAATGGTAAAGCTATCTTGTATGCAGACCGAATGACGGGCTCTATGCAAAGAGCGATTGCTGAAACCCAGCGTCGTAGGACAAAACAAACGGCATTTAACGAAGCCAATGGCATTACGCCAGTAGGGGTAACTAAGCGCATCAAAGACATTATTGATGGTGTTTATGATGTCGATGATGAGAAATCCCAGTGGCAGTCGCAGAAAGAAAAAGCTAAATATGAAGATATGGGAGAGAAAGATTTAGCTAAAGAAATCAAGAGACTAGAGAAAGAGATGCAAGATTTTGCACGCAATCTCGAGTTCGAAAAAGCTGCTCAAGCTAGAGATCGCTTGAGTAAAATTAGAGCGATGGCATTTGGTGCGCTGACACCAGATCACCCCCTTCCTTAGACCCAAGCAAAACACTCAACTATTTGCTATACTTGAGTTAATCCGTCAGGTATTACCCATGCATGCGGAGGTATTTAGAGGTCCCAGAAACCAATCTGGATTTTAGCTAAATGATTGAAAGATAAAGTTTAAATATGAGATTAACCACAAAAGGTCGTTTTGCAGTAACCGCAATGATTGATTTGGCCATGCGCCAGGCTGAAGGTCCTGTGACACTCGCAGGAATCAGTAAAAGGCAAAAAATTTCCCTATCTTACTTAGAGCAGCTCTTTGGTAAGTTGCGCCGTGATCGAATCGTCGAAAGTACACGTGGACCAGGTGGGGGTTATAGCTTGTGTCGAGATGGATCCACCATTACGGTGGCAGACATCATTACTGCTGTTGATGAACCAATCGATGCGACCCAGTGTGGTGGTAAAGGTAACTGTCACGGTCAAGATGAACTCAATATGCAGTGTATGACGCATGATTTATGGTCCAACTTGAACAAAAAGATGGTGGATTACCTCCAGTCGGTTACCTTAAAAGACTTAGTTGCGCAGCAAGAGCAGCGTCAAGTGGTAGTCCTTTCGCCTTTTATTAACCAAAACAAACCAGCTCAAATTGCGCCAAATAAAAACCCTTCACTCAATGTAGTGGATGCCAAGTCTGCCAAAAAAGAGCCTGCGCCAAAACGATTTATTGTTAATTCAGTATTCAATTTGGCACAACAAAACTAAAGATCGAAGAGAATTCAATGAGCCAAGAACATAACACCCCAAAATTAAATCCACTTCCCATGTTTAGTGCAAGACACTTCCCTGTGTATATGGATTATTCAGCAACCACACCGATTGATCCACGTGTAGTGGATAAGATGATTCCTTATCTTCGTGAACAATTTGGAAACCCCGCGTCAAGAAGCCATGCTTATGGTTGGGAGGCGGAGGAAGCGGTTGAGGAAGCGCGTAACGAGGTAGCTCTTCTAGTAGGTGCTGATCCACGGGAAATCGTTTGGACCAGTGGTGCAACCGAAAGTATTAATCTCGCCGTCAAGGGTGCCGCTCATTTTTATAAAGACAAAGGTCGTCACATCATGACCTTAAAGACTGAGCACAAAGCCACATTAGATACCTGCCGTGAGTTAGAGCGTGAAGGTTATGAAGTGACCTATCTAGATGTTCAGGAAAATGGACTTTTAGATATGGATTATTTTAAGAGCCAGATACGACCTGACACGATGTTAGTTTCCATTTTGTATGTGAATAATGAAATTGGTGTTATTCAAGATATCGCCGCAATTGGTGAGATTTGTCGTGAGAAGGGAATCATCTTTCATGTGGATGCAGCACAAGCCACAGGTAA
Organism: Polynucleobacter sp. SHI8; assembly: GCF_027944005.1. Lineage (NCBI taxonomy): Bacteria > Pseudomonadati > Pseudomonadota > Betaproteobacteria > Burkholderiales > Burkholderiaceae > Polynucleobacter > Polynucleobacter sp. SHI8. The sequence continues at coordinate 861,964 of NZ_AP027204.1, forward strand.
AGTTGTGATCAATTTAGCCGAACTAAAAGTCGATTTAATGAGTTTTTGTGCGCATAAAACTTATGGTCCAAAAGGTGTTGGAGCATTGTTTGTGCGTCGTAAGCCAAGGATTCGTATTGAGGCTCAAATCCACGGTGGTGGTCATGAGCGTGGCATGCGCTCAGGAACTTTACCGACCCATCAAATTGTTGGTATGGGTGAGGCGTTTCGCTTAGCGCGCTTAGAAATGGGTACTGAAAATGAACGCATTCGTATGTTGCGTGACCGTTTATGGGCAGGACTTTCAACAATTGAAGAAGTTTATTTAAATGGTGATATGGAGCAACGTGTGCCTCATAACCTGAATGTCAGTTTTAATTATGTAGAAGGTGAGTCCATGTTGATGGCACTTAAGGATGTTGCGATTTCTTCCGGATCAGCATGTACTTCAGCCTCACTCGAGCCATCATTTGTTTTACGAGCATTAGGGCGCAATGATGAACTTGCACATAGTTCAATTCGTTTTAGTGTAGGTCGTTTTACAACGATTGAAGAAGTCGACTTTACCGTCGAGTTGATAAAAAACAAAATTGCGAAATTAAGAGAACTCTCACCTTTGTGGGAAATGTTTAAAGATGGTATCGATTTAAGTACGATTCAATGGGCAGCACACTAACCAATTTTTAAGGAAATATCATGGCATATAGCGACAAAGTAATTGATCATTATGAAAATCCACGTAACGTGGGTGCATTTGAAAAAGGTGATGAAGCAGTCGGTACCGGTATGGTCGGGGCGCCTGCTTGTGGTGATGTAATGAAACTGCAAATTCGTGTAAATGAAAACGGCATTATTGAAGATGCAAAATTTAAGACCTATGGATGTGGTTCTGCGATTGCATCATCTTCACTCGTGACTGAATGGGTTAAAGGTAAAACTTTAGATCAAGCTCTTGAAATTAAAAATGCACAAATTGCTGAAGAATTAGCCTTACCCCCAGTAAAGATTCATTGTTCCATTTTGGCAGAGGATGCAATTAAAGCAGCTGTCCAAGATTATCGCGAGAAGCACACGAAGTAATTGTTGAAAGAAAGTATATGGCAATTAGTTTGACTGAAAAAGCAGCAAAGCATGTCAATCGTAACCTTGAAAAAAGAGGTAAGGGCATGGGCTTGCGTTTAGGCGTAAGAACCACTGGATGCTCAGGCCTTGCTTATGAACTTGAGTATGTAGATGCGCCAAATGAGACAGATCAAATGTTTGAGTCTCATGGGATTAAGGTGTTCGTAGATCCGAAAAGCCTGCCTTATATCGATGGTACAGAATTAGATTTTGCTAGAGAAGGTTTAAATGAAGGGTTTAAATTTCAGAATCCGAATGTGAAGGATGAGTGTGGGTGTGGTGAATCATTCAGAATTTAGGGCAAATATTGCGAATTATTTTGAATTTTTTCATTTACCGCAACAATTCTCAATCGACCGCAAAGCTTTAGATGCCGCTTATTTAAAAATACAGCAAGAAGTTCATCCTGATAAGTTTGCGCGGGCATCTGATTCTGAGAAGCGCCAGTCTCTGCAAATTGCTACTTTTGCAAATACTGCGTATCAAACTCTTAAGCAATCTATCAAACGTGGATTATATTTATGTGAGCTGAATGGTTTAGACCCACAGCTCGAAACTAATACAGCTATGCCAAAGGACTTTCTGATTCAGCAAATGGAGTTACGTGAGTCCATGGATGATGTGAAAAATGACCCGCTAGCTCTGAATCAATTACAAGATGAAGTCAGTCTTGAACTTAAAAAAAGAATTAATCAAATTGGACAGCAGTTTGATGAAATGAAGCAACCAGAAGCAGCTCTAATCAATTTAAGAGCTGCTTTATTTTTGGAACGGTTTTTAGAAGAACTAGATCAACGAATTACAGACGTGAGTGAATAATGGCTTTATTACAAATTGCAGAACCTGGTCAGTCCCGAAATCCGCATGAGAGAAGGATTGCTATTGGTATTGATTTAGGAACCACGAATTCTTTAGTTGCTTGTATGAAAAATGCTATCCCTGAAGTATTAAAAAGCGAAGCGGGTCACACCATGTTGCCATCCGTGGTTAGGTATCTTCCGGGAAACAAAACACAAGCAGGATATGAAGCGCTAGCTCAGGCTGCGATTGATCCTCAAAATACGATTATTTCAGTGAAGCGCTTGATGGGAAGAGGCATCAAGGATATTAGTCATGCAAAAAACCTGCCTTATCAATTTGTTGATACCTCTGGGATGTTAAAAATTAAAACAGTGCAGGGCGATAAAAGCCCCGTTGAAGTTTCTGCAGAAATTCTTGCGAGATTGCGACAATTAGCAGAAGACTCATTCTCCGACGACATTGAAGGTGCTGTCATCACAGTACCGGCTTATTTCGATGATGCGCAGCGACAGGCAACAAAGGATGCCGCACAGCTTGCCGGTATTGAAGTACTAAGACTACTCAATGAACCAACCGCTGCTGCATTAGCTTATGGTTTGGATCATGGTTCAGAAGGCGTTTATGCTATTTTTGATTTAGGCGGTGGTACTTTTGATATTTCTATTCTTCGTCTAAGTAAAGGTGTTTTCGAGGTCTTGTCAACGGGTGGGGATTCAGCACTTGGCGGTGATGACTTTGATCATGCATTAATGCAATTTATTTTGCAAGAATCTGGGCAAACAGAGCTTTCTTCGGGCGATCAACGTTCACTCATTTTGAAGTGTCGGGATGTTAAAGAAACTTTAAGTTCGCATCCTGCCGTTTTATTTGAATTCACATTTGCTAATGGACACGCTATACAAAAAAGTATTTCTCAAGAAGACTTTGCAAAAATGACGCAAAGTTTAGTCACAAAAGCACTAGTGAGTGTTAAAAAAGCAGTGCGTGATGCTGAGATTGATCTTGAAGAGATTCAGGGTGTGGTGATGGTTGGTGGGGCTACAAGAATGCCCAATATTCAGGCGGAAGTTGCACAATATTTTCAGAAAACTCCTTTAAATGATTTGAATCCCGATGAAGTTGTTGCATTGGGCGCTGCAAGACAAGCTGATCTGTTGGTCGGTAATAAAAATAAAGATGATGAGTGGTTGCTCCTTGATGTCATTCCTCTTTCCTTAGGTGTGGAGATGATGGGTGGGTTAGTAGAAAAAATTATTCCCCGCAATACCCCAATTCCTGTTGCAAGGGCGCAAGACTTTACAACGTTCAAAGATGGTCAAACTGCAATGGCAGTTCACGTCTTGCAAGGTGAGCGAGAATTAGCTGGAGATTGTCGTTCTTTAGCCAAGTTTGAGTTAAGAGGTATACCCCCGATGGTCGCAGGAGCTGCCAGGATTCGTGTCACATATCAAGTGGATGCAGACGGACTATTGTCGGTGAGTGCCAAAGAAGAAACCTCAGGTGTGCAAACCGCCATTACCGTCAAACCAAGTTATGGACTTGAAGATGGTGACATTGCTCGTATGCTATCGGAGAGTTTTCAGACAGCAGAGTCAGATATGTTGGCAAGAGCTCTGCGCGAAGAGCAAGTAGAAGCGATGCGCTTAATTGATGCTGTGAATAATTCGCTAGCAACGGATGCGAACTTACTCAGTCCGCAAGAGCAGGCAGATATTCAGAAAGAACTCAATCAGTTACGTCAATTATCTGCAAACTCGAATGACGTAGACGAATTAAGAAAGGGCATTAGTGCTCTGTCCGAAGTCACAGAAGAATTTGCTGCAAGAAGAATGAATGCCAATATACGCCGAGCACTAACCGGTAAAAATTTGAATGATATTGAATGAAATGAGTACGCTATGACACAAATTGTAATTTTGCCCCATGAAGAATATTGTCCAGATGGATCCGTGATTGATGTACCTGCAGGAACATCTATTTGTGAAGCCTTACTAGAGAATGACATTCCAATTGAACATGCCTGTGAGTTGTCTTGCGCTTGTACAACTTGTCACGTGATTGTTCGGGAAGGATTTAACTCGCTGAATCCTAGTGATGAAAATGAAGATGATTTACTCGATCGAGCTTGGGGCTTAACCCCTATGTCAAGATTGTCGTGTCAAGCTATTGTGGCGCAAAAAGATCTCGTGATTGAGATTCCTAAATACTCGATTAATCATGCTAAGGAAAACCACTAGATTAAATAGTAGTGATTGAGTTATTAGTGTATTAAACTGTCACCTATTACTTCATAGGAGATAGGAAATGTTCAAATCATTTCAGAAAACATTCAGTATTAAAAAAATCCTAATGCTTGTTGCACTATGTGGATTTTTTTCAAATTCAGTAGTTGCCCAAACTGACTGGCCTAAAGCAAAAAATGTCACGATTTATGTAGCCTTTGCTCCTGGCGCATTTACTGATGTAATTGCGCGTATTGTTGGTCAAGAATTAGCGAAGACAACTGGCGGTAATTTTGTCGTTGAGAATAAGCCCGGTGCAGGTGGTAATATCGCTACGCAATTCGTAAAGAGAGCACCTGCTGATGGCTACTCAATTCTTGTACATAGTGTTGCCTATGCCGTGAATCCTTCCCTCTATCCCAATGCTGGCTATGATGCGATTAAAGATTTTGTACCTTTAGCACTTGGGCCTCGTACACCAAACATTATTACGGTTAATCCAAAAGTACCTGCAAAAGATTTAAAAGAATTAATTGAATTAGCTAAAAAAGAACCATTGAGTTATGCATCTTCCGGAATTGGCACCACCACCCATCTATCAATGGAGCGTTTAAAAACAGCTGCTAAAGTAGATATTACCCATGTGCCTTATCAACCAGCTCAGGCTGTTGGAGCTGCAGTTGCCGGTCACACACAAATATCTTCTACCTCGATGCCTCCAGCGGTTCAACAAATTAAAGCAGGTAATGTCAGAGCAATTGCAGTTACGAGCGCAAAGCGTTCTACATTATTGCCAGATGTACCATCAGTGACAGAATTTGGTTATAAAGACTTTGATGACTATACGTGGGTAGGTTTTTTTGTTCCGGTAGGAACGCCCCCAGCCTTGGTTGAACAAATGAATGCTGCGATCAATCGTGCGATGGAAACTCCAGAAGCGAAAGAAAAATTTGTTTTGCAAGGTATGGAATCCACTAAAAACTCCTCAGCGCAATTCGGTACTTTTTTACAAAGTGAAGTTAAGAAATGGGCTGCTGTTGTGGTTAGTTCTGGAGCTAAGGTCGAATAATAAACAGTAAGTCCATCTTTAATGGACTTACTAGACGTCTTCGCGACGTAAATGTGGAAATAGAATTACGTCTCGAATGTTTGGTGAGTCTGTAATGAGCATCATCAGACGATCGATTCCAATACCACAACCTCCAGTTGGGGGTAATCCATACTCTAGAGCACGGATGAAGTCATGGTCGAAGTACATGGCCTCTTCATCACCCGCATCTTTTTGTAGAACTTGCTGCTGAAATCGGTTAGCTTGATCTTCAGAATCGTTGAGCTCTGAGAAACCATTCGCGATTTCACGACCTGTAATAAAGAGTTCATAACGTTCCGTAATACCTGGACGCGTATCAGACTCTCGTGCAAGAGGGCTAACCTCAATTGGGTAATCAATAATGTAAGTTGGGTCCCACAGATGCTCTTCTGCACATGCTTCAAAAAGAGCCAGTTGCAGAGCGCCTAGTCCCGCATTTTTGAGGGCGGGACCATCAATATGCTCACCAGCTAATTTGAGTTCGTTACGAATAAAGGCAACATGGATTAATTGCTCATTTGTGTAATTCTTACCAGACTGTGGACCATATAGTTGTATTGCTTGCGTAATCGTGTGACGTGCAAATGGTTTTCCTAAATCTAATTCACGCCCTTGATACGTTAATTTTGCGGTACCGTGTGCTTTGATGACCGTATGACGAATCAATTCTTCTGTGAAATTCATGAGCCATTGATAATCGGTGTAGGCCGCATAAAATTCCATCATCGTAAATTCTGGATTGTGGCGTGGACTAACACCTTCATTTCTGAAATTTCTATTAATTTCAAAGACACGTTCAAAACCACCAACAACCAAGCGTTTGAGATAGAGTTCTGGAGCGATACGCATGAACATTTCCATGTCCAAGGCATTGTGATGCGTAATAAAAGGTTTTGCTGATGCGCCACCAGGGATCACATGCAACATCGGTGTTTCAACTTCCATAAATCCAGCTTGTTGCATATATTCGCGGATCGCAGACATTGCCTTACTTCTTTCAATGAAAGTTTGGCGTGTTTCTGGGGAAACAATCAAATCAACATAACGTTGACGATACTTCAGTTCTTGACTATGTAAGCCATGAAATTTATCTGGAAGAGGGCGCAGAGATTTTGTCAGTAAACGTAAGGTCTTGACTGATACGGAGAGTTCACCACGATTCGTTTTGAATAATGTACCTTCACCAGCAATAATATCGCCCATATCCCAATGCTTAAAAGCACTATGAGCATCAGCCCCGGTTTCTTGATCATTGATATAGAACTGGATTTGTCCAGAACGATCTTGCACTGTCGCAAAACTGGCTTTGCCCATGACGCGTTTGAGCATCATACGACCGGCCATTTTGACGGAAATATTTTTTTCGGCTAGTTCTTCTTTGGATAAGTCGTTATAGCTTTGATGTAAGTCGGCAGCTAAATGAGTCGGCACGAAGTCATTCGGAAAAGCCACACCTTGCTCACGCAGATAGGCAAGCTTTTCACGGCGTTCCGCGATGATATGGTTTTCATCAATGAGAACTTCTTCTGGATTGGGGTTTTGTTGATCTGTCATGGCTTACACATTCATTTTGAGACTTGCTTCAATAAAAGGATCAAGGTCACCGTCGAGAACCTTTTGTGTGTTAGAAATTTCCACATTGGTACGAAGATCTTTGATTCTGCTTTGATCTAATACGTAGGAACGAATTTGATGTCCCCAACCCACGTCGGTTTTAGTAGCTTCTAATTTATCTTGTTCTACTTGACGTTTACGAAGTTCGTGTTCGTATAAACGTGATTTGAGCATCGTCATGGCTTCGGCACGATTGCGGTGTTGGCTTCGATCGCTTTGGCATTGAACCACGATACCAGTTGGTAAATGGGTTAAGCGAACTGCTGAGTCTGTTTTATTAATATGCTGACCACCCGCGCCAGATGCGCGATAGGTATCAGTCCGAATATCTGCGGGGTTGATATCGATTTCAATCGAGTCATCCACCTCCGGATAAACGAAGATACTCGCAAAGGAAGTATGGCGGCCATTGGCGGAGTCAAATGGTGATTTACGTACTAAACGATGAACGCCTGTTTCTGTTCTTAAAAAACCGTAGGCATATTCACCATCGATTTTGATGGAGGCACTTTTAATACCAGCCACGTCACCATCAGACTCTTCAAGAATCTCCGCTTTAAAGCCTTTACGTTCGCAGTAACGCAAATATTGACGCATTAAAATGCTGGCCCAATCACAAGCCTCTGTGCCACCGGCACCTGCTTGGATATCAATGAAGCAATTACAAGGGTCCATCGGGTGGGAGAACATACGACGGAATTCAAGATCAGCAACAATGGCTTCAATTCCTTTTTCATCCTCTTCAATCGCTTGTAAAGTTTCAACATCGCTCTCAACGGCAGCTAACTCAAATAGTTCTAGAGCTCCCGTCAGATCATCATCTAATTTTTTGATAGACGAGACAACGCCATCGAGCATTTTTTTCTCTTTGCCAAGGGCTTGTGCGAGTTTGGGATCATCCCAAATCTTAGAATCTTCTAATTGAAGATTGAGTTCAATGAGGCGTCTACTTTTGGTATCGTAGTCAAAGATACCCCCGAAGGTCTTCAACACGATTACGTAGTTGAGTAAGATTGTTTTGTAATGTATTTATTCGTTCAGCTTCCATGGCAATATTATAAAGCCTAGTAAGCGAATTGATTTATTTTTTATGTTGGAGAATCGAAAGCCGCCTCAACATGGACTTGCGCACGCGGATATCCCAAGTAATGATCAACTAATAAGCGGTAGGCTAAGTGGGTTTGCGGGGGAAGGAGTTCCGTATGTCCAAACCAAATACCTAAGATATTTTTTTTCATTTCACCATCTAACGCCTGCAATTCCAGTTTGAGATGTTTTTCTTTTAATAAAGATTGTTTGATGACTTTAAACTTTCCTGTAAAAACAGGCTCAGGAAAACCTTGACCCCAGATTTCATTTGATAGATGTTCGGCCAATTGAGCGTTAATCATCTCATAGGGAAGTTCGCCATCATGTACTAATTTTCGTAGCAAGGTATCCTCATCAATCCAATCCTTAGCAATCGATTCAAATGCTTGTTGAAAGGATGCAAGATGAGTCTGCTCAATTGATAGTCCAGCAGCCATGGCATGACCGCCAAATTTTAAAATCATCTCCGGATTTTTTTTCGAAATATAGTCAATCGCATCGCGTAAATGAAAGCCACTAATCGATCTACCAGAGCCTTTCAGAACGGGAGAGCCTGAAGGGGAAGTTTCTTCACCAGGAGCAAACACAATGACGGGACGATGGTACTTATCTTTTAATCGAGAGGCTAATATACCAATGACCCCTTGATGCCAAGATGTATCAAACATACATAAACTGTAGGTATCACCCGTTGAGATATCTGCTAAATTGATGAGTGCAGTTTCTTGCATCGAGCCCTCAATCTCCCGACGCTCTCGATTCATCGTATCTAATTCCTTAGCAAATTTTCTTGCTTCAAACAGATCCTGCGAAATTAAGCATTTAATTCCCAAAGTCATATCAGCTAGTCTACCAGCAGCATTTAGTCTAGGACCTAAGCCAAAACCTAAGTCAAAGGTATTTGATTTTTGATAGTCTCTACCACTTGCTTCAAACAGTGCTTGAATACCGGGATGCATTTGACCGTTACGCATTCTACGAACTCCCGCAGAAACTAGAATGCGATTATTACGATCCAGGCTTGCTACATCAGCGACTGTTCCCAGAGCAACGAAGTCTAAAAGTGTTTCTAAGCGGGGTTGAGTTTCTTGATCAAATAAGCCACGATGGCGAAGCTCAGCTCGTAAGGCTAAGAGAATATAAAAAATAACGCCAACACCAGCCAGTGCTTTACTTGAGAAAATACATCCAGGTTGGTTGGGGTTAATAATAAGTTTTGCGGAAGGAAGTTCATCTGCAGGGAGGTGGTGGTCTGTAACTATAACCTCCATTCCTAATTCATTTGCGCGTGCGACACCGGCTATGCTAGCAATGCCGTTATCCACTGTAATGAGAATATCGGGTTTAGGCGTTTGTCGCGCAGCAAGATCGACAACCTCTGGCGTTAATCCATAACCCATCGTAAAACGATTGGGGACTAAAAAGTGGATTTTTGTACCATAAGGTTTCCCGAGTTGCTCTAATCCAAGGATACCCACAGCACAAGCGGTAGCGCCATCACAATCATAATCAGCAATGATGAGTATATTTTTGTGATTTGCTAAAGCATCAGCCAAATAAACGGCAGATGCCGCACAGTTTTTGAGTTCTTGAGGTGGAATTAAATGCTTCAACTCTAGACTTGTTTGCTCAAAGGATTGTATGCCTCGAGTAGCCCACAGCTTTGCTAAGATGGGATGGATACCATGAGCAATTAATTCTTCAGCGGAGTTGCTTGAGGTGTTGCGTTCAACTAATTGCATCGTCATTCGTGATCTTCAGTCCAGTGAATTTTTTTAGCATACTCTACCCAAGTAGGAAATTGTTTTTTATTTACATTTTTTTGAAATAAATTTTTGAAAAATCCAAGTTTAAATTCATGAGACTGCAGAATATGACGTTGGAGTTTTCCGTGATGAAAACGATATAAATGAATCTCATCGACCTTTTTTTTCTGAAAGGCCGCCACACTTTGATCCCAGTAATCTTCCCATTGGGATAGTTTGAGATCTTGCGCAAAAACAAAGTGATGTTGAGTAGGGCCTGGAATAATGTGATCAAGTGATAGTGGGGTGATCCTATCGTCTAAAGCAGACCCTAAGAGGTGATTGCTGAAAATTCGATGAATATCCTTGAGTATAGGATGTTGTGCAATATCAGCATGCGACCCAATGCCATACATCCATACGGAATTAATACTAAGTTCACCACGCTCTAAGCGTGCCTCATTGATTGGATGATCATGCCAAATCATCTGAATTTCATTTTGGAGTCTGCGCCATTTTTTTGCAAGACCTAAAGAATGTATATCTTTTGGCATCCATATATCAATATTCAGACCAGATGCCAAGCTGGGAGTATGGGTCAGTAATTCAGTAAACTCTTCCGCTGGATAAATCCAGCGATGAGGATAAAACTCACCTACAGGCCCTAAATAATGGTCTAAGGTTTCTTTCACACTCGTTCTTAATGCAATTTCTTCTTCCGGCGTGATTTGAAGAAGAGAGGGATCCATGAGGACTACATGGTCGCGAGTGGCATGCAAGTGCACTAATTCCAGGCAAGCTAAAGACTTACTCCCTGGGGAATGATACAACTTGGCTGCAATTGGGACGTTTTTGCCTAAAAGTACAATTTCCTCAGAGCTGCCTTTTTGTTCAAAAATAGCATCATCTGATTCAGGTAAATCTGTTGAATTTAAAGAAAATTCAGGGATTAGGAAACTTAATTGAGTATTCATAAGACATATTTTATGAGGGAATTAATAAAACACTAAACTATAGGAATGCAAAACAAAATATTACCTTTCGAATTACCCCTTTTTATGGAGATTGGCTTACGTTATGTCAGCGCCAAACGTAAATCGGTAGGCAAAAGAAGAGACGGCTTTCTTTCATTTATTTCGACTCTTTCGATGGTTGGTATTGCTTTAGGAGTTGCCTCCTTAATTATTGTTCTGTCTGTGATGAATGGTTTTCAAAAAGAAGTAAGGGATAAGATGTTATCGGTCTTATCCCATGTTGAGATTCGATCCCAAGGTGGTATTGAAAATTGGCAAGAAATGGCGACATTCTTGTCAAAGCAAAATCATATTATTGGAGTATCACCGATCCTTTACACCCAAGGTTTGATTATCCGAAACGGCATGATGCGGGGTATGGAGCTTCGTGGTATTGAACCTGATACGGAAAAATTAGTTTCTGAGATACCAGCGCAAATCTCAGGTGGAGCAATTGCGTTAATCCAGCCAGGTGCCTTTAATATTGCCTTAGGGGTTGAGCTGGCGCAGAGCCTTGGAGTTCAAAAGGGAGATAGGATCTCTGTGATGGTGCCTCAAGGGGATTTAACTCCAGCAGGCGTTTTGCCAAGACAAAAGTCATTTACGGTAGTTGGACTGATTGATAGCGGTCATTTTGAATACGACAGTAGCCTTGCTGTGATTCATTGGAAGGATGCCGCTGCCTTAACGCAAAATCGCTTCCCAACCGGACTTCGGGTCAAATTAGATAATATGTATTTAGCCCCAGAAGTTTCCTCCAATCTGAATGGCGCATTACCACCTGGGATGGTAGCCATGGACTGGTCGATGCAAAATCGGACATGGTTTGCTGCGGTGAAGACCGAGAAAAGAATGATGTTTATTATTTTAGCGATGATTATCGCCGTTGCGGCATTTAACCTAGTTTCTACACTCGTGATGACGGTTACGGATAAGCAAGCGGACATTGCCATTTTGCGAACCATGGGAGCTTCTGCGCGCATGATTCAGAAAATATTTTTTGTTCAAGGAATGGCAATTGGTATTTTAGGATCTATTTTTGGCGTTCTTTTAGGGTTATTGGTTGCGACGAATATCGACGTCATCGTACCTGCTATTGAGTCTTTATTTGGAGTACATTTTTTACCCAAAGACATCTACTTTATTAGTGAGCTACCTTCGGATGTTCATCTTGAGGATGTGGTGAAGGTTGGGGGTATGGCATTTATATTGAGCTTATTAGCAACCTTATACCCTAGCTACCGCGCAGCGAAAGTAAAACCTGCGGAGGCACTGCGTTATGAATAATGAAGTTTATGCACTTGTTGCATCAGGAGTACGAAAAGTATTTGGAAGTGACGTCGAGGCTATAGAGGTTCTCAATGGTATTGATTTACAAGTCAGGCGAGGTGAAAAGGTCGCCATCGTTGGCGCCTCTGGTTCCGGTAAAAGTACCTTATTACATATTCTGGGAGGCTTAGATGAAGCCACAAGTGGCAATATTGAACTTGGTGGAGTGAGGTTTTCAGATATTGATGAAGTTTCTCGGAATCAATTACGCAACCAACAATTGGGATTTATTTACCAGTTTCATCATCTTCTCCCTGAGTTTACTGCCCTTGAAAATGTCGCTATGCCAATACGGATTCGGGGCTTTGGACGCCAACAAGCATTTGCGATGGCAAAGACAATGCTTGAGCAAGTAGGGCTTGCAAATCGGCTTGAGCATACACCAGCCATGCTTTCCGGTGGGGAGCGGCAACGCGTCGCAGTTGCAAGAGCTTTGGTGGGTAACCCAAGTTGTGTTTTAGCTGATGAACCAACGGGTAATTTGGATACGCAAACCGCTGATCAAGTATTTGATTTAATGATGACAGTAGCACAAAGTTTAGGAACTGCTTTTGTGATTGTGACACATGACCCTCTGCGTGCGAAACGATGTGATCGCATTCTGAAGTTGACCCAAGGTGGTTTGATTGATGTAACCGAAGAAGTCCAAAACGGATAGATCATGTGGTTTGATACGCATTGCCATATTGATGCGCCAGAATTTAAAGATGATTTGTCTTTAGTTCTTGCTAGGGCAGCAGAACAGGGCGTAACAGGGATATTAATACCTGCTGTTCGGGTAGCAGATTATGAAAAAGTGGTGAGTATCGTTGATCTGTGGAGTGGGTTAATTCCGCACATCTGTTTCTCACTTGGAGTACATCCCTTATATACCAATGAAGCAGTCGAGTCCGACATTGCTGCAACAAGAGATGCGATTGAAAAATATATGCATCATCCAAGAATGGTTGCTGTTGGTGAGATTGGTTTAGATTATTTTGTAGATTTTCTAGACAATACAAAACAAGAGTGGTTTTTTGAAGAACAATTAAAAATTGCGAGAGATTTTGATTTGCCCATCGTTATGCATGTCCGCAAATCACAAGACCAACTCCTCAAAAGATTACGAATGATTCCAGTATCCGGTGGCATTGCCCATGCTTTTAATGGCAGTTTTGTTCAAGCTGAACATTTTCTCAAGCTAAATTTTGTATTTGGATTTGGCGGAACGATTACTTATGAGAGATCACTGCAAATTAAAAGATTGGCCAAAGAATATCCCCTAGAGTCTTATGTGCTTGAAACAGATAGTCCTGATATTCCGCCATCGTGGTTAATGGATGAGGATCATAGAAGAAATGAGCCTGCCCATTTGCCAAGGATTGCAGAGTTTTTTGCTAAAGAAAGATCGATTGATCTAGACACATTAGCAAAAGCGAATTTAGATAATATCAAACGCGTTTTACCACGCACCAAAAACTTCCTTTAAAACATTATGCGCATGTTGATCACGGCATGGATTGCCGGGGAGATGTTTTCTTTACTCATTGACTACTCGCATGTTCCATGGGATGTACTCATTCCATTTGGATGCTGTGGATTAGTTTATCTGCTCTATGAAATAAGTAAAGATTTTCAATACAAACTCATTGGCTTATATCTTCTAGGATCAAGCTGTATTGCATGCGCAGGTTTTTTCTGGGTAGAGTATTTGAAAACTGAAAAACCGCAGCAGCAATTAAGTGCTCAATTTGATAATAGACTGACCCTCCTTCAAGGGTATATTGATGAGTTACCTAGAGTCTCAGACAAATCTGTGCAGTTTGGCTTTAAGGTAACGCATTGGGAAGTTCCGTACGCCAAACAAAAACCAGAGAGTGATCAAGATTTCCCAAAGCGTGTTTCCTTACTTTACCCATCAAATGATCTGGTTCAGGTATTAAAACCTGGGCAATATTTGGAGTTAAAGGTCAAATTAAAACAGATCCGTGGGCTCAAAAACCCGTATGGATTTGATGTAGAAGAGTGGATGTATATCCAAAATTATGATGCCCAAGGAATCATTCAAAAAGGTGGCATACGGTTATTAGATGCGACCCCTCACGACTTTAAAATCACCTTTGAAAGTTTACGTTTTCAGATTCGTCAAAAAATTCAGAAATCATTAGGACAAGATTCGCCATACGCTGGAGTGATGAGTGCCTTAGTCATTGGTGATCAACAGATGATTCACCCTGAGGATTGGAAAGTATTTTCAGCAACAGGTATCGGACATCTTATTTCTATTTCGGGTTTGCATGTGACCATGTTGGCTGGCTTTGGGGCATGGTTAAGCCTTTTATTCGTCAAACGAACACGACTGATTTATTGGCAACCAGCACAATATATTGCAAGTTGTATTGGGTTCTTGACCGCATTCATATACACCTGGTTAGCCGGATTTCAGATTCCAGCGCAAAGGACTACTTACATGGTGGGTATCGCTGCATTAGCGCTGTATTTAGGAAGGCGATTACAGCCCATGGATATCTGGTTTTGGGCTTTGTTGATCGTCCTCACTTGTAATCCTTGGGCAGTTTATTCACCGGGTTTTTGGTTATCTTTTGGTGCGGTGCTAGCGATGATCTTTGCATTACCGCATGATCCACAACAAGTAATCGATATTGATGCTTTGTTTCTGGAAAAATTGAAGACATCTTTTAGCGAAGCTGCTCGCGTGCAAGCTGTCGTCACCATTGCATTAATTCCCCTGACGTTGTATTGGTTCTATCAAATCTCCTTGATTTCACCAATTGCCAATGCAATAGCAATACCGGTAGTCAGCTTTTTAGTTACGCCATTTGCCATGTTGGGTGCATTCTTGCCATGGTTTTTGGGAGATGTTTTCTTATGGATTGCCCATACGATATTTTCTGTATTGATGATCTTGATTCGGCCATTAGCGCAATGGGAGTGGGCTTCTATTACAGGTGCTAAACCATCTGGATGGCTTTTACTAATCTCATTCATTGGGGTTGTCATTTGTATTCGACCTGGAGTACTCATTGAATCTTGGAAATCTAGAATACTTGGCTTTGTGATGTGTTTAACTCTTTTCATACCAAAGGAATATCTTCTAGGTGGAATACCTCATGGAGAGCTAGAGATGACCGTATGGGATATTGGGCAGGGTAATGCCGTCCTGATTCAAACAAAGTCCCATCGCTTACTCTTTGATACAGGTCCTATCAGTTTTGGGAAGTTTGATCCAGGAGAAAAAATAATAGTTCCTCATTTAAAAGCTGAGGGTATAAGAAACATTGATCAGTTAGTGATTAGTCATCAAGATGCTGACCATATTGGTGGACTGAAATATCTTTTAGAAAACTTTCCGATTCAACATGTCATGGGATCGATAGCCCCTGATCATCAAGTTCAACAATTATTGAAGAAACACAAAATACTACTTGAGAAATGCCAAGTAGGCCAGTCTTGGCATTGGGACGGAATTGAATTTTATGTTTGGCATCCCCAACTTCAAGAAGATCCGCGTTCTCAATATAAAACTACCAAACCCAATGATATGAGTTGTGTGATTGAAGTGCGGCATACCCATCACTCCATTTGGTTGACCGGTGATGTAGAAAAGAATGCGGAGCGATTGATCGTTGAACGCTTGACGCAGGATCAAAACCAACTACATGCAATCAAAAACAGAAATGTAATTCTCATGGCCCCACATCATGGCAGTAAGACATCGTCGACGCCTATTTTTTTAGAATATTTAGACCCAGAATCTGCATTTTCGCAAACGGGATATAAAAATCGCTATCAGCATCCCCATCCAGATATCCTTGAAAGATATCAAGACGGGAAAATTGATTTACTAGATACAGTGAATACTGGAGCTCAGATTTGGCGTACCGAAGGTGATTGGTTCAGAATCCAAAAGTTCAGAAATGAAACTTCAAAACCTTAATTGTTAGCATCCGCATTAGTGACATACCCAAGACCCATCGCTTCATTGACTCTTGGCATCACTTCATGCGCCATCAGTTCCATTGATCTTCTACCTAAAACTGGGTCGACTAAATCCATTCCAGCATAAACAATTTCACCGAAATTACCGACTTCTTCTTGCATCGCCAAAATCTGATCGACCACTTCATTCACTGTTCCGGAAATGACTAAGTCATCCAAAATACCATCTAGAGTAATCGTGCTGTCGTCTGCTTCTTGGCTTTTCTTAAAAATCACATGACGGTTCGAGAGCTTCATTTTGGTATACATTTGTTTGTAGTAATAGCGGTATGGGCTATTGGCATCATCTTTGCCATAGGATTTTGCAATCGCTGAAGTATCACCAACAAATACCGTACGTGCAACACGCCAGTCTTTGACTTGAGCTACTTCACCAACAGATTCTTTTCCTTCTGAGTAATTTTTCCAGTGAGAAGGCAGCCAGTTTCTAAGAAGAAAGTTGGCTGACATCGGATGGAAATCCCTTTTACCCATAGCGATCACACCTTTTGAAAATGGTGCAACTACGGTACCGACGATTTCTGGACGCGGTTGTTGGTAAGGCTTCATCATGTAACCACGACCAATTTCTAATACTTGAGTATTTTGGACACTCACTTTAAAGCGGTTGTCTGGAAGGTCGATGTTGTAAGGTGGTTCTCCCTCCCAAATTTTTAAAATCACATCGATTGCTTCAGCAAATATCTTGCCGCGATCTTCACATAACATGCCTAACGCTTCAGCATCTGAGGCGAGTGCACCAGGGCTGATACCAAATACAAAACGACCTTTTGCTAAACGATCAAACATTGCCGCTTGAGCCGCGATGAGCGTCGGGTGTGCATGAGATAAATTAGAAGTTCCAGTGCCTAATTTGATGTTTTTCGTTTCAAAAATCAGCGTCGCTAAAAAGATCATGCTATTTGTGACATTTTCTGCTTGATCAGTTAAATGTTCACCAACAAACGCATCATAAAAACCAAGTTGATCGGCATGAATAATGGTTTGACGATCTTCATGTAAAGTTTCTGTGCCATCCCGATGAAGAGGATGGAGTGGCATTGTGAAATATCCGAGACGCATGTTGAACTTTCTTGTTAAGAGGTAATCAGTATTTTAAAGAGAAAAGCCTATTCTGGTTGTATCCCTGCTTCAGGAACAATTTTGGCCCAGCGATCTTTTTCATTGCGCATAAATCGAAGGTACTGTTCACGATTGAGTTTGCCGGGGTCGAGCTCTAAATTATTGACTTTAGCAATAAAAGCTGGATCTTTTAGGGCCGTTTCGAGAGTGTTCGTTAAAGTTTGTAAGACATCTGCCGGAAGTCCAGTTGGAGCGGCAAATCCCAGATAAAAACCAAGTTCATAGCCAGGATAGGTTTCATTAATCGCTGGGATTTGGGGCCATTCTCTAAAACGAGTAGACCCTGTAACCCCAAGAGCCTTGATCTTACCGCCAGCGATTTGAGCTTTTGCTGGTGGATATTCAATAAAAAGAACTTGGGTTTGTCCACCGTAAAAGTCTTGAAGGGCGGTTCCGACAGCCTTATAAGGAATCGGAGTTAATTTAGCGCCAGTTCGCGTTTTAAGCATTTCCACCGTCATCCGCGATGCAGAATTGTAATGACCGTAAAAAAACTTATCCGGAGCTGCTTTAGAAGCCGCAACTAGATCAGCAATTGTATTGAGGGGGGAATCTTTCGGGACGATGGCAACGGAGGCAGCTTGTCCAAAGAGGCCAATATGGTCAAAATCTTTAAAAGGTTCATAGGGTAGTTTTTTATAAAATACCGAATTTGCAGCCATGGTTGTATTAGTGGTAAGCAATAGCGTATGGCCATCAGGCGCAGCATTTTTGACAAACTCAGTACCCACCATGCCATCGGCACCAGGTTTGTTGTCCACAATCACTGTTTGCTTAAGAGCTGCCTCTAGGTATTGAGCAAAAGTACGAGCCATTAAATCAGCCGACCCACCAGGACCAAATGGAACAACAATGACAATATTTTTCTTGGGATAATTTTGGGCGTAGCTAGGGGTATTGGTAAAAGATAGGGTGAGGACCAATGTCAATAAAATGACGGATAGCACACGACTTGCAAGTTGTCTCATACAGATTCCTTAGGAGAAATTTATTTTTAATGAATAAATTCCATTATATTAGGGAAATCCATGACCATAAAATAAATCAAAATAACTATGACAGAACCTAATCAAACATTTTTACAAGAAGAAGCTACTGCAATGAAGCCGCATGAGCGGCTTGACTACAGTCCAATAATTACCCGCCAGCCCATTCAACTGCCTGGCAATGCCAAAGTTGTCGTGTGGCCGGTGGTAAATATTGAAGAGTGGGATATTACTCGCCCCATGCCACGGATGGCCTCCCCTCCTCCTGGAGGAGTTCCGCCTGTTCCCGATGTGCCGAATTGGACTTGGCATGAATATGGTATGCGAGTTGGAATATGGCGTATTTTTGAGGCATTTAAAAAGTACGATATTCAAGCAACCATGTCTCTTAATGCGAAGGTCTGTGAAACAAGGCCACTCGTCCCACAAACGGCCTTAGATCATGGTTGGGAAATCATGGCGCATTGCTATGAACAAATTCCGATTCAAAAAATTGCTGATCAACGTGCGATGATTGCGCAAACCATTGAAGTGATTGAAAAGTTCTCCGGTAACAAACCACAAGGATGGTTAGGTCCCGGCAGAAGTGAAACTTTTGCCACACTCGATTATGTGAAGGAAGCGGGATTTCGGTGGTTTGGTGATTGGGTGTTAGATGACCAGCCACAAATGGTTAAAACCAAGCATGGACCATTAGTCTCGGTTCCCTATACAGTTGAATTAAATGATATTGCGATTATGTTGACGAATTTGCAAGATTCAGATGCATTGTTCATTCGGATGAAAGATTCGATTGAAAGGGTTTTAGAGGAATCATCGCAAGGTGCCAAGATCCTAGCATTTGGAGTGCATCCGTATATCACGGGAGCAACCCACCGCATCAAGTATTTTGAAATGATGCTTGAGTATTTGCGTAAGTTACCAGGAGTTGTATTTTGGAATGGAACGCAAATTTGTGATTGGTATGAATCAACCCAGAAAAACATCTAGTGCGAAGTATGGATATCCATAAGAACTATCCAAAAACCCTAGAAGAAGCACTTACTGTCTTGCAAAGTGGGCAAATCAGTGCTACTCAATTGTTAGAACATGCTTTGGCATTAGTACATCAAAAAGATAGTCAATTGCATGGGCTGATTACGGTTACTAGAGAAGATGCCTTAGCGAAGGCTCACCAAATTGATCAAGCAAGAAGTGCGCAAGATATGTTGGGCGTTTTAGCAGGTATACCGATTGCGCATAAAGATGTTTTCTTTTCAGCTGGTGTAAGAACTACTGCAGGTTCAGGAGTCCTGAGTAACTTTAAACCGGATATCAGCGCCCATATCATACAAATTTTAGATAACGCAGGAGCGATATCCATTGGCAAAACCAATTGCCATGAGTTTGCCTTTGGTTCACCGGCGGAAGATGATTTTTTCCCTGCCGCTCGCAATCCTTGGAACCCCGATCATATGCCGGGAAGCTCTAGCAGTGGATCCGCAACAGCAGTTGCGGCAGGTTACTGTTATGCTGCCACAGCATCGGATACTGGCGGATCAGTACGTCATCCAGCCGCAGCCTGTGGTTTAGTTGGTTTCAAGCCAACCAGAGATCTCATCTCTAAAGAAGGCTTAATTCCCTTAGCGCCAAGTTTAGATACCGTAGGCATTATTACGCGGAATGTACGTGACAACTTGATCATGCTGTGTGCGATTTTAGGTTCAGATTATCAGGCTTTTTTAAATGAATTACGCCCCGAATTGCCTGGCATTCGGATTGGAGTGGATTTTGCTCATTTGGAGAGTCCTGATATTACCGATGAAGTCAGAAAAACGTTTTTAGATTCTCTTGAAATATTGAAAACATTAGGTACAAACATTGTATCGATACGATTGCCTGATTTAAACACGATTGCTCAAGTAGCCAATACCATCATCAACTATGAAGGATGGCAAGAATTAAAAAGCTTTTATGAAGAACAAAAAGAAAGCCTTGGACTAGGATTGCAAAAAAAACTAGACCTATCTAGCAAAGTCAGTCAGATGGATTATCAAGATGCTATTTTGACAGCACAAAGTTATGCTGAGCAGTTAACACAAGCATTTAATCGTCAACAAGAATCCTATATTGACGTGATTGTATCTGTTGGTCGGGAAGCACCAGCGCAAACGATGGCTGATTTATATCAGCATCCCACTGGAGCGAGGAGTACCTGCAATCGGCTGTATAGTTTGACTGGTCATCCTGCCATCACCTTACCTATGGGGTTTAGCGCTCATGGCATGCCTTTGGCCCTACAGATTGCTAGCCAATATCATGACGAATACCTTTTGTATCAAGTGGCACATGCGTTTGAGAATAAAAGAAACGTATTTTCTGGAATAAAAAACATACCATGGTAGTCAACAATCGAGAATTTTTCGTGATTTGAACAAGTCTTGTATATAATTCAGTATTACCAATAGAGCTCATGCGATGACCAAATTTGTCTTCGTTACAGGCGGTGTGGTTTCTTCCCTCGGGAAAGGAATTGCAGCCGCATCCTTGGCTGCGATTCTTGAATCCCGCGGCCTAAAAGTCACCCTCTTAAAATTAGATCCCTATATTAACGTTGATCCTGGCACGATGAGTCCATTTCAGCATGGAGAGGTATTTGTTACAGAAGATGGTGCTGAAACCGACCTAGATCTCGGACATTACGAACGTTTTGTTTCTGCCAAAATGCGTAAAAGCAATAACTTTACGACAGGTCAAATTTATGACTCGGTGATTCGAAAAGAGCGCCGCGGTGAATATTTAGGTAAAACCGTTCAGGTGATTCCGCATATTACCAATGAAATCCAGGCATTTATTGAACGTGGTGCAGCAGATAGTCATCACGGTCAAGCTGATGTTGCGATTTGTGAAATTGGTGGCACCGTGGGTGATATTGAATCTTTGCCGTTCTTGGAAGCCGCTAGACAGATGAATCTTCGTAAAGACCGTGGTGATACCGCGTTTATTCATTTGACCTTAGTGCCCTATATTGCTAGTGCGGGTGAGTTAAAAACCAAACCAACCCAACACTCGGTTCAAAAATTGCGGGAAATCGGTATTATTCCAACCGCGTTGTTATGTCGTGCTGATCGACCGATTCCCGATGAAGAAAGAGCAAAAATATCTCTTTTTGCCAATGTGCGCGAAGAAGCGGTCATTTCGGTATGGGATGTGGATACGATTTATAAGATTCCACAAATGCTTCAAGAGCAAGGTTTAGATGACATCATTTGTAAAGAGCTCCATTTAAATCCTCCTCCGGCTGATTTATCTGTTTGGAGTAATTTGGTGGCGCGGATGGAGCATCCAAAACATCACATCACCATTGGTATGGTCGGTAAGTATGTGGATTTAACTGAGTCATATAAGTCATTAATTGAAGCCTTAAGACATGCCGGAATCCATCATCAGACGCAAGTCGACATCAATTATTTAGATTCTGAGGTCATTGAAGAAGAGGGCGTTGATTGCCTAGCGGGCTTGGATGCGATTTTAGTTCCGGGTGGATTTGGCAAGCGTGGAACTGAAGGTAAGATTTTGGCGATTGAATATGCACGAGTGAATAAAATTCCTTATTTAGGCATTTGTCTAGGTATGCAACTCGCTGTGATCGAATTCGCTAGACATGTTGTGGGTCTCAAAAATGCTAACAGCACCGAGTTTGATGAACAAGTAGAACATCCTGTAGTTGCTCTTATTACGGAATGGAAGAATCGTGATGGCACATTAGAGACAAGAACGGATGATTCAGATTTGGGTGGCACGATGCGACTCGGTTCACAAAAATGTCCGGTCAAGCATGGAACGATGGCTGCAGATATTTATGGTCCAGAAGTGAATGAACGTCATCGCCACCGTTATGAAGTCAATAATGGCTATGTCAATCAGTTAGAGGCTGCTGGAATGGTGATTTCCGCAAGAACACCAGCCGAAGAATTGCCTGAGATGATGGAACTTCCACAAGCAATGCATCCCTGGTTTTTTGGTGTGCAATTTCACCCAGAATTTACTTCAACCCCACGTGATGGCCATCCCTTGTTTAATGCTTTTGTTGGAGCTGCATTGATGCATTCAGGTGTCACCGTTTCTGAAAAGGAAACAGCATGAAACTTTGTGGATTTCCAGTTGGATTAGATCACCCCTTTTTTTTAATTGCCGGACCTTGTGTGATTGAATCTGAGCAGATGGCACTTGATACCGCAGGTGCTTTAAAAGAAATCACAACTAGCCTCAATATTCCATTTATTTATAAATCATCCTTTGATAAAGCCAACCGTTCATCAGGCACTTCTTATCGTGGCTTGGGGATGGAAAAAGGTTTAGAGATTTTGGCAACAGTCAAAAAACAATTAGGCGTGCATGTGTTGACGGATATTCATGCCATTGATGAGATTAAACCCGTTTGTGAAGTCGTGGACGTCATTCAAACGCCTGCATTTTTATGTCGTCAAACGGACTTTATTCATGCGTGTGCCCAGAGTGGTAAACCGGTCAATATTAAAAAAGGTCAGTTTTTAGCTCCTGGCGATATGATCAATGTGATTAATAAAGCCAGAGCCGCAGCAAAAGAAGCTGGCCTTGATGAAGATAATTTTATGGCTTGTGAGCGTGGCGTAAGCTTTGGATATAACAATTTAGTTTCCGATATGAGAAGTTTGGCGATTATGCGTCAAACCCAGGCCCCTGTGGTTTTTGATGCCACGCATTCCGTGCAGCTCCCTGGTGGGCAGGGCACAAGTAGTGGTGGTCAGCGTGAATTTGTGCCGGTTCTTGCAAGAGCTGCGATTGCAGTTGGAATTAGTGGTATTTTTATGGAAACCCATCCAGACCCAGCCAATGCCATGTCGGACGGCCCGAATGCTGTGCCCCTGCATAAAATGAAAGAATTACTTGAGTCTTTAAAAGGGATTGATCAACTCGTCAAAGCGCCTGGTCAATTTTCAGAAGATCATTTTGAATTAAATTAAACTTAATTATTATTTTGAGAGAAACACATGAGTGCAATTGTTGACATTATTGGCCGTGAAATTTTAGACTCCCGTGGCAACCCTACCGTGGAGTGTGACGTATTGTTAGAGTCTGGAGTGATGGGGCGAGCAGCAGTTCCGTCTGGTGCATCGACGGGTTCAAGAGAAGCGATTGAGTTGCGTGATGGTGAGCCAGGTAGATATGTTGGTAAAGGTGTTAGACGTGCAGTAGACAATATCAATACCGAAATCGCTGAATCCATCATGGGTTTAGATGCTTCTGAGCAAGCCTTTTTAGACCGTACCTTGATTGATTTGGATGGCACTGACAATAAAGCTCGTTTAGGTGCGAATGCGACATTGGCTGTTTCTATGGCAGTGGCAAGAGCTGCTGCAGAAGAAGCCGGACTGCCACTATATCGTTACTTTGGTGGATCGGGTGCTATGCAGTTACCAGTCCCTATGATGAATATTGTGAACGGTGGTGCGCATGCCAATAATAGTTTAGATATTCAAGAATTCATGATCATGCCAGTAAGCATGACTAGTTTTAGAGAAGCATTGCGCTGTGGTGCAGAAGTGTTTCATGCGCTCAAGAAAATTATTAATGATCAAAACATGCCAACCCAAGTTGGTGATGAAGGTGGCTTTGCGCCGAACTTCAAAAGTAATGAAGAGTGTTTAAATACAATTTTGCAAGCCATCGAAAAAGCAGGATATCGTCCAGGTGAGGATGTTCTTCTCGCCCTTGACTGTGCTGCAAGTGAGTTCTATAAAGACGGTAAATATCATTTAGCTGGAGAAGGCTTGCAATTAACTTCTAGTGAATTTACGGACTACCTTGGTAACTTAGCTGACAAGTTCCCGATTGTTTCGATTGAAGATGGTATGCATGAAGGTGACTGGGATGGTTGGGCTACTCTGACACAACGTTTAGGCAATAAGATTCAATTGGTAGGTGATGATTTATTTGTAACCAATACGAAAATTTTAAAAGAGGGAATTCAAAAAGGAATTGCGAATTCGATCTTGATTAAGATTAATCAAATTGGCACACTCACAGAAACTTTTGCTGCGATTGAAATGGCCAAGCGTGCCAATTACACCAGTGTAATTAGTCATCGCTCTGGTGAAACTGAAGACACGACGATTGCGGATATTGCTGTTGGTCTTAATGCTGGTCAAATCAAAACGGGTTCATTATCTCGTTCTGATCGGATTGCTAAATACAATCAACTGCTTCGTATTGAAGAAGATTTAGGTGATGTTGCTTCTTATCCAGGTAAATCCACTTTTTATAATTTAGGGTATTAATTGCGTTATATCGTTTATGGCCTTTTAGGATTACTCATTGCGATCCAATACCCATTGTGGATTGGTAAAGGTGGATGGTTGCATGTCTATCAAATGGATAAAGAAGTTCAGGCACAACAAGCGAAAAATAATCAATTAGAAAATCGTAATAATAAATTAGCTGGTGATGTAAATGACTTGCGTCAAGGGACACGCGCAGTAGAAGAGCGTGCCAGAATCGAGCATGGCATGGTGAAAGAAAATGAAACCATGGTGCAAATCGTGCAAAGTGATGAAGAGTTACCAAAAGCCGTAACAAAGCCAAAGGCTGAAAAGAAAGAAGAAGCAACTAAAGATACAAGCGCTTCAAAAGAAACTAAAGTCAGCAAAGCAAAACCAGCACCAAACTCGAGCAAAGAGAAAGAAGCGCCTACCGAAAAAGTAGCGCAATAAGAATTAGTGTTTGCCTTGAGCGGGGCGTATACCATCAAGTAAATTCTGAGCCTTAAATAGTTGCTCACAATCGACAGGATCAAACAGATAGACCTCCCCACAAAAATCGCAGGTCGTCTCTACTTGATGTTGTTCTTCCAAAATACTCAGCACCTCAGCATGACCTAGCATGAGGAGCATATTGCCTACACGCGTTCTGGAACATTGGCATTCAAAATAGACAGGACGTGGTTCAAATGCCATGACCTTTTGATCATTCGCTTCAACTGAAAACAGGCGTTGCATCAAAATATCTGGAGGAGTGTTTAACATTTCTTCATCAGAGACGGTGTTGACGAGCAGATGAAATCGATGCCAGTCGTCTAATAACTCCTCTTGCGAGATATTTTCTAACACCTTGCCACCCATTTGCGGCAGTTTCTGAATCAAAATACCGCTTGCGTATTGATCATTGCACGATAGGGAGATATGCGTCTCTAATTGTTCCGAATGATGCATATAAGCCATCATAGCCTGAGCAATGGATTCAACGGGTTTGCCTTGATACATCAGGGGCACAATCCCTTGGTACGCTTGTTGACCTTCACCCCGATTGGATGGATCAAGCGTAATCGCTAGTTTGCCAAGCCCATCTGGATTAATCAACTCAGCCAATGATATTTGATCATCGATGAGAGAGCCATCGATGTTGGGCGCTAATTTAATCGTTGCTCGTAAACCCAAGTTTGCATTGCATTCGACGACGAGCAGGCGCACAATTCCAGTGCCTTGCGCTTGAATAATCAGTGTGCCATCAAATTTTAAAGTGGCACTCAGTAAAGCACCAGCTGCCACCATCTCACCAAGATGGCGTTTAATGGCTGGTGGGTAGCTTCTTCGTTGTTGAATCGTTTGCCAAGCAGAATTCAAGCGAACAATCTCTCCCCGTACTTGACTCTTTTCGAATAAAAAAGTCTGTAGCACATCAAATTCTGGCGTAGATGGGGAATTTGGGGAGTTGCTCATGAATAAAATAGGCAGAATATTGAGAATAATTTGTTATTGTATTGGTTAATGCACAATTCTATTAAATTTCAGCAACAATATCCCATTTGGTGTGCAATTGCACTAGCTTTAGGGGCGGCAATCGCCTTGGGTATCTCGCGCTTTTCCTACACTTTATTTTTACCTCTCATGCGGGAAGATTTGAACTGGAGTTATTTCATCTCCGGGAACATGAATACAGCTAATGCCATCGGTTATTTAGTTGGAGCACTTACCTGTAATTGGGCATTCGAGCGGATGGCATTAAATAAGGTGTTTTTATGGAGTACCTTTGCGACCATCTGCTTGATTATGTTGATGGGTTTTTTTACAGACATCGCCCCTTTATTCGCTATCCGTTTTTTGGTGGGCGCGACGAGTACTTGGGTATTTGTTGGTGGTGGGGCGTTAGCCGCTAAAGTAAGTGCATTGCATCCCAAGCGTTCTGGTTGGATCTTAGGTATTTATTATGGTGGAGTTGGTTTTGGGATTGTTCTCTCCAGTATTTTTGTTCATCCGATGGAGTCTTGGGCAAGTAGTTTAGGGTATGAACATGCTTGGCAATACGCTTGGTGGGGTTTAGCTATTATTTCATTGGTCATGGGAATGCTCATATATAGCCCAGTGCAATCCATGAAGTATCCCATTGCAGTTACGCATCTAAATGAACGTATTTCCTTAAAAAAAATGTTGCCAATGAATGCGGGTTACTTTTTATATGGCTTGGGTTATATCGGATACATGACCTTTTCGGTAGCGCTCGTTCGAGAAATCGGCATTACTGGAAGTAAGTTAGATTATTTTTATGGCTTACTCGGCATTTTTATTATGTTTTCCTCCAAGATTTGGTCTATTCAATTAGATCAAAAAAAAGATGGTGCAGTTCTTGGCAAAGTAAATCTTGTTTTAGCTATTGCTTGTTTTATTCCTGCCGTTATTGCTTTAACAGGTGATCCATCTCAAGTACGGATGTGGCAGATTATTCTTATATTTTTGTCTGCGATGATGTTTGGCTCTAGTATTGTTACAGCAGTCGCTTCAACAACGGCTTTTGTTAAACACAATTTGCCAGCTGAAGATTGGCTCTACGGAATTCGTATTTTTACGATTGCCTTTGCTATTGGACAGATTATTGGACCAGTGATGGTGGGGTATTTATCTGATCTAACAGGTAGTTTGGGCGTGGGGCTATTATTTTCTGGAACCATATTACTCATTGGTAGTTACATCAGCTTTCAACAAAAATCTCTGATTCAGGAGCGTTGAGCAACACCTATAAGCATGGGATAATAGATGCTATGGAAAATTCAAGCACACGTATACGTACCCGATTCGCGCCTAGCCCCACAGGTTTTATTCACCTTGGTAATTTAAGAAGTGCCCTGTATCCTTGGGCATTTGCAAGAGCCAAGGGCGGTGATTTTATTTTACGGATTGAAGATACCGATCAAGAGCGTTCAACCCAAGAAGCGGTCGATGTCATTATCGAGGGTTTGCAGTGGTTAGGACTTGATATTGACGAAGGCCCCTTTTATCAAATGCAACGCTTGGATCGTTATCAAGCAACGCTGAAGCAAATGATTGATGCTGGACTTGCTTATTATTGTTATATGAGTGAAGAGGAGTTGAATGCTCTACGTGATGCGCAAATCGCCAATAAAGAAAAGCCACGCTACAACGGCACTTGGCGACCAGAACTTGGTAAGCAATTACCACCAATTCCACAAGGGGTAAAACCTGTTGTGAGATTTAAAAACCCGATCGATGGCAATGTTGTTTGGAAAGATGCGGTCAAGGGTGTGATTTCGATTTCGAATGAAGAGTTAGATGACCTAGTGATCGCAAGACCCGATGGTACCCCGACCTATAACTTTTGTGTAGTGGTTGATGACTTAGATATGAAGATCACCCATGTGATACGAGGGGATGATCATATCAATAATACCCCTAGACAAATTAATATCATTCATGCGCTAGGAGGGCAGTTGCCAGTGTATGGACATTTACCGACTGTGCTCAATGAGCAAGGCGAGAAGATGAGTAAGCGCAATGGCGCTATGAGTGTTCGGGATTATCAAGAAGCAGGGTATTTGCCAGAAGCGATTCTCAATTATTTAGCTCGTTTAGGCTGGTCGCATGGCGATGCAGAAATCTTCACAAAAGAGCAGTTTATTGGCTGGTTTGATTTAGATAGTTTAGGGAAGTCTCCTGCACAATTTAGTCCTGAGAAGTTGGTCTTTTTGAATCATCACTACATCCAACATGCCGATAGCCAAGATTTAGCAATAAGAACGATTCCGTTTGCAAAAAAAGAGGGTATTGTTTTTGATGGTGAGCAAGTCAAGGGTGGACCTGATTTTGTGGCAGTGGTGGATTTGCTCAAAGCACGTGCCAATACCTTAATTGAAATCGCTCAAGGTGCAAAGCTCTTCTATATAGATACTCCAGTACATGATAAGAACTCAGAAGAGTTTGGAAAAATGGTTCAACCAGCTATTTATCCAGCGATTCATGATTTTGTTGAGCAATTGCAGACAAGTGATGGCACCAAAGAAGCGATTGCTGCAGCCATGAAAGCCACGCTGACCAAGCATGCGATCAAAATGCCAGCTTTAGCCATGCCCATCCGATACCTGATGTTTGCAACCACGCAAACCCCAGCAATTGATGCAATGATGGCCATTATCGGCAAAGAAGAAGTCGTTAAGAGACTTTCTATCGTCTAATTAATTCCCTAGTAATGGTAGGACTAATTGTGTATACTAACCTAGTAGGTTATTATTGCCCATGGAAAAATCAACACCACACTGTAAGTTAATTATTGTTAAAAGATTGTTAGTACAGAAAAAAGTCATGATTTCAAATGTGGCTTATGAAGGAGCTGCTAGGTTGGGTTTGGATAAGTCGGACATCATAAAAATTGTTAGTGAATTAACGCCAAAGCAATTCTATAAAAGTATGACTACCTATAAGGACCATAAAATTTGGCAAGATGTTTATAGAACGAAATTTGATGAGATAAATATTTATTTAAAAATTACAGTTATTGAGCAAGTTGCTGTCGTATCCTTTAAGGAGTTATAAGATGAAATGTCCCAGTTGTGGTGGAGCACAATTAATCACTGATACCAGAGATTACCCCTATCAATACAAAAACCAAACCATCATCTTTAAAAAAATTAAAGGGGATTATTGCGATTCATGCGGTGAGGTTTACTTTAACGATATTGACGGTCAAAAATTTAACGCAAAATTATTGAAATTTAATAAAAAAGTGAATGAAAGTTTGTTTGACCCTAGTTTGATATCTAGAGTGCGAAAAAAATTGAATTTAGATCAAAAAGAAGCTGGAAAAATATTTGGAGGGGGCGTCAACGCATTTTCTAGATATGAAAACGGCAAATCAAAACCACCCATCGCCTTGATTAAGCTATTTTTTATCTTGGATCAATACCCAGAACTTTTAGAATTAATTAACTGTGTATAAGCTTTTAAAGTTTGGAGTAGGGGAATACTTGCCAATGTTTAGAAAAATAGGCTAAAATACTAGATTGTTTTGATTGCTAATAAAACGATCGTTTTTAAGTAGTGCCAGATTTAGAGCTAATACGATCGGGGCTATAGCTCAGCTGGGAGAGCGCTTGCATGGCATGCAAGAGGTCAGCGGTTCGATCCCGCTTAGCTCCACCAAAAAGTGATTAAAAAATTGTTTTAAGTTTGTTCAGGTGACAGTGAATAAATAGTTTTCCGTAGTGCTAGGTCCCCATCGTCTAGAGGCCTAGGACATCACCCTTTCACGGTGAGTACGGGGGTTCGAATCCCCCTGGGGACGCCATAAAAGGCAAAAGAAGGAGCGGTAGTTCAGTTGGTTAGAATATCGGCCTGTCACGCCGAGGGTCGCGGGTTCGAGTCCCGTCCGCTCCGCCAACATTCTTACAGATAAAGCCCTAGCGGGCTATTTTTATTTATACATACCATTAAACATACCAAAGAGATTTGACTCCTGACCAAACAAGCACGAAATTCTAATTGTTATGGAGTCGCTGGTTTTAGTTCTTGAGCATCAAATTTGATTCGCCGATGGGTGGGTATACCTTGCTGTTTTGGAATACCTCTACCCCACCGTACCCCCACCCCCTAAAATTGGTTTGATGGTACCTACCTCACCTTACGCACTAATCTGCGCAAACAATACTGAAAATAACTTGTGATAGTCTAATGTTTATAAAATCATTTCTAATCTTTTTTAGCCTCTTCATATCGTGCATTTCATATGCACAGAGTAATTTACCGCCCTGTAGTGGTGACTATTGGAATAATTGTTTTGAAGTCCGTGAGTCCCGTTTTGGGAGTGTGTATTCAGGGGAGTTTAAAGATAACAAACAAAACGGGCAAGGAACCGAGGTATTTAATAATGGGAATAAATATGTAGGGCAATTTAAAGATGAAAAATTTAATGGGCAAGGAACTTTTACATATGCAGATGGGAGGAAATACGTAGGGGAATGGTTTGAAACCAGCTTTCAAGGGCAAGGAACTTTTACATATGCAGATGGGAGGAAATACGATGGGCAATGGAAAGGTAGTAGATATGATGGATTTGGAACTTTACACAATGCCGACGGCTCGATTAAACAACAAGGATTATGGAGAGATGACAAGTTCGTTCAAGCGCAAACTCCTCCAGCAGTGCCTCCGCCAGTAGTTCCTAAACCATCTGTCAATAACGCACAAGATATCAAGCGTCAAAAATGTATCCGCTTGGGGCTTGTTCCCGGTTCAGCAGATTTTCAACAGTGTATTAATTGACCAACAGCAGGGCAGTTCAACCAATCAATCATTTGTAAAACCTCATTGAATAATTGTTATTATGCAAGCATATTCTAAGTTGAGCAAATGACTCCCTTTTAGTCGAATGGTAATTAACTTACTTTCGAAGAAGTTTAAGTCAGCATGCCTAAATAATCCCCCCACTATCCATTATATAAATAACTGATTTGGGAGATTATCTATAAATAAAGTAAATATTTTTTTACAGTGTTTTTATTGAATTTAGGTAGTAGAGCCAAATAAGATATTGGTTTTAGACTCTTGTCCACTCCGCTAATATTAATATTTCTATTTTTAGTTTCTATTAATAAATATTTATCTTTTTAAAGATATTTATTAAATTGATTAAAAATTTATTAATTATTAAATATATGAATTGCGACCTTTAGAGAATGAATCGATTCAATTTCCATTCTATTTATTTGTTATTTATCATTTTCTATAAGATATTCCTAACATAATTAATTTAAATGATATCTACATATATAAAATAGGTAAGTAGTACAACATAAATTATGCACATTTAATTGATTCAATTCTTATTATTTAATCAATTTCTTAAATAAATCTCAATAGATACACTTTACTTAAATAGGTTTTGAAGTTCATTTGAGCTATTTAATCCGCTCATTAAAACACGTTTTCACTCCTTGATATGTATTAAAGTTTATGCACTAATATGGCGCATAAACTTTATTTGGTTCTATAATTAAATTGTTATTGATATTAGAATGATTTCATTATATATACTAAATTTAATTAAATGTAAGTAATTCTTACAAAAAGATTTACATAAATCTTACATTTGATGTATAGTTTGAATTCCATATTTATACACGCGTTTAATTTTTTGAAAAAGTTTGTCTCTGATGTGTCTCAAAAGCTTTCCAGCCAAGCATGGCAGGGCTTTTTGCATTCTTTTTCTGATCAATTGCAACGCAATACTAAACAATCCTTTATAAATTTTTGTAAGACAAAATCTTTATTTATATTTACAACTACAGCAGTAATATTAAGCACACAAAGCTTAGCTGCGCCACTACCTACTGGCGGTAAAGTTGAGGCAGGTCAGGCAACGATTTCACAACCAAATAGTTCGACTATGAACGTGAATCAATCTAGTCAGCGCGCTGTCGTCAGTTGGTCGTCATTTGATGTTGCAAAAGGTAATACAGTGAACTTCAATCAGCCAAATGCTGGAGCCGTTACGCTTAATCGAGTAAATAGTGCAACCCCATCCATGATTAACGGGGCTGTAAATGCCAACGGTCAAGTTGTTTTTGTGAACCCAAATGGCGTTGTGTTTGGTAAAAGTGCAGAGGTCAATGTGGGCGGTATGGTTGCTACCACGATGAGTATTTCTAATGACGAATTTATGGCTGGAAAAGACTCGATGTCATTTTCTGGTGGAACAACTGGAGCAGTTGTAAATCAAGGTCGCATTACGGTCAGAGATGTAAAAGGTTTCATCGCTTTAATGGCCCCAGAAGTCAGAAATGAAGGCGCCATTTTAGCGACATTATCTGGTCAAAATGCCGTTGCATTAGTGAGCGGTCAAAAAGTAACCTTAACTTTTTCTGAGCATCAATTAGTAAAAGTCTCCGTAGATGCTTCAGTGATTAACTCATTGATTTCAAACAAAAGATTAATTCAGGTCAATGGTGGCCAAGTGATCATTGCTGCTAATTCAGCAAATGCTTTGTTGGGATCTGTGATTAAAAACACGGGAACAGTTTCTGCTGATGGCGTTAATGTCCAGGGTGGGGTAGTTACTTTGACCGCTGGAACAGTCAATCAGTCAGGAACAATTTCAGCAAATTCAATTACTTCTGATGTAGTTACTCCAAATGTGACACCTTCGGTTCCAGTTCAAGCTCCAGCTTTACCTTTAGCACAGACTAGCACCTCAACTTCGAATCAAACTACAGTTGTATCGCAACCGAACATTTCACAGAACACTTCGAGTGCATCTGTAACAAGCTCATCAAACGCATCATCTGCCTCATCTAGTACGGTAAATTCTTCCCTTGCTGGTGTTGGTGGAACTATTACCCTAAATGGTAATCAGATTAATTTAAGCGGTAAATCCACGACATCCGCAACCGGTACTCAGGGTGGTGGAACGATTAATCTTGGTACCAGTTCTTCAAATCCTTCGCAGTCATCACTCCAGGCACAAACGGTTCAAGTTGCAGCAGGTGCGATAGTGGATGTTTCAGCAACTAAAGTTGGCAATGGTGGATCGATCAATATTTGGTCGACCATGACTACAACCTTGGCAGGGTTCTTGAATGCTAAAGGTGGGCAGTTGAGTGGTAATGGAGGAACGATTACCACTGGATCTGCAGGAACAGTAGTAACGGCAAATACACTGCGTGTGGATACATCTGCTCCGATGGGTGTTGTGGGTAATTGGATTGTGAACACACCTGCCATGACGATTGATACCCCTACAGCGAATGTCATCTCACAAGCTTTGGGAACTTCGAGTGTGACCATCAATGCAGGTAACATGAATCAATTAATCGATAATATTAATTCAAATATAATTAATGTAGTTAATATTATTAATACATCCTCTAATAATATTAATATTCAATCTAATGCAGATATTATTAGTTTTAATAATAGTACAACTCTCAGTTTAAATGCCCTCGGTAGTATTATTATTGACAGTAATATTCAATCTTCATCCGTACATATTCAGGCCACCATGGTTGCGATTAATTCTCATGGTTCGATAAATGTCGGTAGTGGTAGTAATTCTGAAATTAATTTAGCTGGTGCAATTATTCGAATTTTAGGTTCGATGAATGGTTCTGCGCGTGGGTCAAGTAATACGAATTCAGTAAATACACTTGGCGCACAAAATAACTCTACGGACAATAATGGTGCCAAGATTTTAGTCAGTGGAACTGATTTAGTTTATGTTGGACCTAATGCTTCGATTATCTCCGATGGTGATAATGGTGGGTCGATAACATTCATATCGAATCAAGGTAGTGTGGTTATTGAAAATGCATTAATTCAAACGAATGGTGGAAATGGTCGTGGTGGAGCAATTCATATCTCTGGACTGCTCAGCACGAATTTAGTTGCGGCTAATATTCGGGCAATAGGTAACACAGTCGGGGGGATTATCAAAATAGGCAATGATGCACAATATGGCACATTGCCTTTTTCTATTATTACGAGTATCGATAATCAAACAATGATTAATGCATTTTCTGTAAATGGTCCTGGTGGATATATTGAAACCTCAGGACATACTCTACATTTATTATCTGCTATTAATGCTGGTCGTGGCGGAATTTGGCTGCTTGACCCAACCGACATTATTATTTCTTACGATTCAGATACCGCAACAAACATTTCTTACAACGTACCAAACAGTTTTGCAACAGGCCGTAACTCAGAAGTAACCCCCACCTCCGATCAGCTGTACTCCCCAAATTCTAGTAGTACTTCAATCATCAATGTTGACAATCTCGTAAGAGCATTGAACCTTGGTCAAGTGATCACCATCACAACGATCGGTAGTTCAGGTTCCGGAAATGGTGATATTTCCGTCAATGCTCCCATCAATTCTCAAGATGGTTCCTTGACCTTAAGAGCGGTTGGAGCCGTCAATATTAATCAGAGTATCTTTTTAGGTGGTATCGCAAGTGAATTGTTCGTTCAAGGTGCGGTGATTAATATAGCGGCGAATGTCACCACCTCATCTAATCAGCGTTATAACGGTCCGGTAGTGATCAATAACAACCCAAGTCTCAATAGTAATTATGGTGGATACATTATTTTTGGTTCGACCGTTGACGATATTTGTAGTGGCTGTAATCAACTGAACTTGTCTACACAATATCCTGCAGCCGTTTCATTGGGTGGTTCAGTTGGAGCAACTACACCTCTGAATAGTCTAATCGTTACTGGTGATAGTCTATTTACCAAAGGCTCGATCAATACAACTGGTTATCAGCAATACAACGTAACGAATGTGTTCTTGTCAGGTGATACCACCATGACCACGCAAAATGCACCGATCTATATGTATTCATCGGTGAATGAATCAGTCGTAGCTCAAGGACAGTTGGGCCATAGCCTCACTTTAGATGCTGGCACAAGTACAGTCAATTTGTATGACTCAATTGGAAATTTAAGTCCAATTCGTAACCTGACGATTCTCAGTCCCGTCTACATCACTAAAGATATTGTTACCAATGGTAATCAAACCTACGCCTCAACAGTGCAAGTCAATGGATCTGTTCAGCAGGGGAGTATCTTAACCTTATCTACACCTTCTATTATTGGTTTTAGTTCAACGATTGATGATGTTGCTTCATGGAATCAAACTGGCAATACCAATTTAGTAATTCATGGCGGTGGTGGCATTGCCCTTACCGGAAATATTGGCTTAACAAATATTTTCAAATCCATTACCTTGGATGGCCCAGTTCAGTTGTATGCTCCAGTGACTATCCTGGCAGCTAATGCGCCTAGTGACTGTTTAACACCCGTGAGTTGTGCCACGATGACTTTTACCTCGACGATTGATGCTTCGAGTGCAGGTGTTGGTATCAATGGTTTAACTCTGAATGCTGGGACAGGCACGATTCTGATTGGTGATTCAATTGGCTATAACAATCCTTTAGGTACGATTGAGTTGAATAGTCCAGTCATCTTTACCAAAACTAGTACAACATCTATTCCGTTTAAAACAGTTAGTACACAGTGTCCGAATGGCTCATGCTTATATATTGTTACGCAAAATAGTCCAATAACGTTTAATTCAACAGTTGATGATGCTCCAGTTACTGCAGATGCTCACAACTTGATTATTTCGGCAGGTTCATCAGCGATCAATGTGTTTTCCCCGATTGGTTCTAGGAGTCCATTTGGAAGTTTGAATGTTTACGGAACAGCAAATTTAACAACATCGATTAATACGATTGGTGATCAGATTTATCACAATAGTGTTTTGCTGTTAGATGCAGTTACGATTAATACAGTTAGCGGTAATGTCCAGTTCATGGCGAACGTTACCGGCAATGCCGCATCGGTAACGCCGAGTGATTTGATTCAGTTCCTAGGTAATGGCGACTATATATATCAAGGGATTACTTACACTGCTGACACGACAGCTTTCAGTGGCACCCAAATTGCTAATGTTACTTTTGATGCCAATGCCAACTCATATCAATGGTTACCATCGTATTACGATGTAGTGAAGGTTCTTGCAGTTGCTGGTGGCGGAGCAGGCGGCGGATCTGGTGGTGGCGGTGGTGGCGGTGGTGTTCTTTTTAACCCAAGAGTATCTCTTGCGCCGAATACAACTTACACCATTCGTGTTGGTGCTGGCGGTTATTTTGATCCAAATGGTTGGCCTGGTAGTCAAGGTCAAAATGGTGGTAATTCACAATTTGGTACAGCGATCGTTGCACTCGGTGGTGGTGGCGGTGGTGGATGCTGCTGGGGTGGTGGTAATGATGGCGGCTCCGGTGGTGGATCTTCTGTTCAATGGTACAACTGGGGTTGGAATGGTCATCCCGGGACTTCTGGATTAGGTACTTTAAATCAAGGTAATGCTGGCACATCTTCAACTTGGGTCAATGGTCAATATTGGATGGGTGGCGGTGGTGGTGGTGCAGGTAGCTCACCAGTCATTCCAACGAATGGCTCGAACGTGGCCAATGCAAACTCAGGTAATGGTGGTTCTGGCGTCGCTAGTAACATCACCGGTACCAATATGTATTACGGTGGCGGCGGAGGTGCATCGCCATTTTATGATTGGGGAAGTAATCCTGGGTCTGCCAAGTCTGTTGGTGGCATAGGTGGCGGTGGTGCCGGTGGTTACATTACAGGCAACCCCGGTGATCAAGGAAATTCCGCAAACTGGGTTGCTGGTACAGCTGGTCAAGCAAATACTGGCGGTGGCGGTGGTGCAGGACCCATTGTTTGTTGTTGGAATGGCCCTGGAGCAGCTAGTGGTGGTTCAGGAACAGTGATTATTGCTCGACCAACTTACGGACAAGCTACAGATTTAATAATTAATAGTGGTCGGGCAATTATTGGTATTGAGAATATTTCTAATATCAATAATCTATCCTTATCTTCAAGTTCTGGCTCATCAACACCGATCAATATTCCCTTGAGTTTGGTGCAATCAACGACTAACTTTACAAAGGGTGGAACTGATACCTATGTAGTCAATGGCTTAGGTAACTACGCAAATACCTTAACCGTAACGGGTGGTGTTTTATCTGTTATTAATTCACCAAACAATCTTTTCAATGTTAATAACTTAGTTCTGAATGGTGGCGGATTAGCACTGGACGCTGCAAGTCCACAAGATTTAGTTGTCAATAACTTATCTACGTATGCTAATAGTCCAATTACCAACGCAAAGACAGTTACAGTCAATGGTGTTACGAACTTAGGTTCAAGTATTACATCTAGCGGTGATCAGTTTTACGCCAATGATGTCACCCTGTGGAGTAATACAACGCTGACCAGTTCGAACGGTAATGTAGTATTTGGTGGCAAAGTTGTTGGATATATTTCTACACTGCAATTCTTAGGGAACGGGGATTACCTTTTCCAAGATCCGAATGGAACGAATACGAATGGTACGGTCAGCAATGCTGCAACTTTACCTGGTGGATTCATACTTTCTTATGATTCAGTCCTAGGTCAGTATGGATTTAAATCGGCCTTCAGCAGTCAAGGTATTGCCTTAATTGTTGGTGGCGGTGGAGCGGGTGCCCTTGGTGGCGGTGGTGGTGGTGGCGTACTTCAAACTAATTTCTCGATTGATGGTAACAGTCTTTATTCTGTTGTCGTTGGTGCAGGTGGTAACACGAATTGTGGTGGATATTGCTCTGGCAGTAACGGTGGCGATTCAAGATTTGGTACACAACTTATTGCATTCGGTGGTGGTGGTGGTGGAAGTGTTGTCGGCCCAAATGGACAAAGCTGTTGTTGGATGTCTGGTTACGCCGGTGGCTCTGGTGGTGGCGGCGCATTCTGGAATTGGACTCAAGGTGGTTCAGGTGTTCCTGGTCAGGGATATAGTGGTGGAGCTTCAACTATTGGTAACGGTCAATACGGTCAATATTGGTTAGCGGGTGGCGGTGGTGGTGCTGGTGGATCACCTGTAAATACCGGCTCTAACTACACTTCAAGTAATCAGACGGGTAATGGTGGTATTGGACTTCGTTCAAACATTACTGGAACGCCAACCTATTATGGTGGCGGTGGCGGTGGTGGATCACCTGATTGGACAAATCCTGGAACTATTGGTGGTTTAGGTGGCGGTGGTAATGGTGGATACAACACAGGTCCAAATAATTATCAGTGGATTTCCTCAACCCCAGGTGCCCCAAATACTGGTGGTGGTGGCGGTGGCGGATGGTGGTGTTGTAATGCGGCGAATGGTGGCTCGGGTATTGTTGTTCTGAACATTGGTATTGCTCCCAACTTAACCATTGCCGCTCAACCATCAATTAATTACTCTGGGATCCTCACTGGCACGAACTTCAGTCATATTGGAGTTCTGACAGTTAATACCAGCGCGAACTTTAGCCTCAATGCAGCTAGTCAAATTGCAAGCTCAGCAGGATTAGCGAAGATGGGTTCGGGAACTTTGACACTGAACAACATTACTTCCTATGCAGGATCCATTAGCGTTTTAGGCGGCACCATAGTTACCCCGGGATTAACAGGTCCACTGACCATGGGATCCTTGTATTTGGCGAATGGTGGAACATTTGATCTGGGAACTCCAAGTGGGCAAGATTTAAATCTTGGTAGTTTCACGATGGTCAATGGCGG
This sequence comes from Polynucleobacter sp. SHI8, assembly GCF_027944005.1. NCBI lineage: Bacteria > Pseudomonadati > Pseudomonadota > Betaproteobacteria > Burkholderiales > Burkholderiaceae > Polynucleobacter > Polynucleobacter sp. SHI8. The sequence continues at coordinate 900,486 of NZ_AP027204.1, forward strand.
TAATTTATTAAACATTAATAATTTAAATGTCACTGGTCTTGCTTCCCTGAGTGGAAACATCAGTACATCAGGTTCACAAACTTATAGTGGTCCTGTCCAGATTTCTGCTAATGTGACAGTGCAAACTTCTGGAGTTGCACCGATTACCTTCAACTCAAGCATTGATGATGTTGTTGCTGGTACGCATACATTGACATTAAATTCTGGAGTGAGTTCTACTGGAATGGTTAATCTCAATGGTGTGATTGGCGGTACTTATGCCCTGGCCTCACTAACCATTAATGGTCCATCGTCCATTGGCGGAGCAATTCATACGACTGGCAATCAAACCTATAACGGTGATATTCGCTTGATAGCGGATACCGCGATGAATGCGGTCACTGGAAATATTCAAATTAATGGAAATGTATTAGGCGATGCTTTTTATCCAGGCATTATTCAACTATTAGGTAACGGCTCTTACGCCTACCAAACACTTGGTGTTAATAACAACTCAACGTATACCGTATACCAAGCAGGCACTGGGACACAAGCCCCAGGAGTTCTAGTCTCGTATGATTCTACTCTGGGAGAGTATACGTGGACAGCTAATTACAATGCAAACATCAATGCTTTAATCGTTGGTGGCGGTGGTGCAGGTAGCATGGGTGGTGGCGGTGGCGGTGGCGTCATCCCGGTCAATAACTATGCCACTGTTGCTGGTACCCAATACACGGTGATTGTTGGTGCCGGTGGCATTGCTCCAAACTGTTGTGGCAGAGCTGGTGGTAATGGTGGAGACTCCAAATTTGATGTCTTAATTGCTAAAGGTGGTGGCGGTGGTGGTGGACCATACAGTAATGATGGTTCACAGTGCTGTTGGTTTGGCGGAAATAGTGGCGGATCTGGTGGTGGCGCATCCTTTTACACATCCAATCCTGGTGGCTTAGGTTCTCCAGGTCAGGGTTATAACGGCAGTAATTCGATTACGGTTGGTACTGGAAACAGTAACGGTCAGGTTTGGGGTTATTGGCAAGCGGGAGGTGGAGGAGGTGCAGGAGGAACTGGTCCCGCTCAGATACCTTTTGTCTTTAATGGTTATCCATGGGGTGGGTGGGCTTCAAATTCGAACGTAGGTGACGGCGGACCAGGTGCTGCTAGCAGTATTACAGGCACAACTCAATACTATGGTGCTGGTGGTGCTGGTGGTAAAGACGGTGGACAAAATGGCAACAACTCTTGGCCAACAGCCTCTCTAGGTGGTATTGGTGGTGGCGGTAACGGAACCTATTACAACGGCAATGGTTCTTGGATTCAGCCAACTTCTGGATTAGCAAATACGGGTAGCGGTGGTGGCGGCTCTTATTGGTGCTGTGGTAACGCCGGTAATGGTGGATCCGGAATTGTGATTCTTGATGTACCGGTCCCACATGGCAGAGCTAGCTTATACCTATCTAGTAATTCTGGCCAAGCGGGGATTTCTGGAAGTGTTTCGCATATTAATGAATTTGGCTACAAGGTCAATTCCAACACACCATCAACCATTGCTGTTAGTCAGATCTCTGATGTTTTAAGAATCGTTAAAGATGGAACTGGTGCATTAGCGATCACAGGCGTCAGTAACTTTGGTCAAGATATTTCAATTTTGGCAGGTGCTTTAAATTTAGTTGGTACCCAAAATCAAATAGTGATGAATAATTTGGTATTACCTACGGGCGCCTTGTTGAATATTTCCAATTCAACTGGACTAGTTGTAAATGGTACAACTATTATTGGCGGTAACATTACTTCAGATTATGGTCAAACCTACTCTGGTGCTATGACTTTAACTGGAAGTCCAATCTTTACCGCTGGTCATAGCTCTACAGTTAACTTTGGGGCAGCGGTGAATGACTCCAACTTTGATATAAATCATTTAGGTTTGGATACCATCACGGTGAACGGTAATTTTTCCGCACAGTCGATTGGTACACCGTTCCTCAATACTTTAGGTGTTTCACAACAAGGTATTCGTACCATTGCCGTGAGTGGTTCATCCCAACTTGCCGGCAATATTACAACTGCGCTCGGGCAATCATTTAACAATATTCAGTTAAATGGTGATGTGACTTTGAAGAATTACGCGGGTAATTTATTGTTCGGAACGTTGACACAAGATGTATCTGGTAGAGCATTGACCCTAGATACACCATCAGATAAGACGATTAACTTTAGTCAAATCAGCGGAATTTCCGGACTTATTAAACTCAATTCCAATACCATCACTATTAATAATATGGGGAACTACAGTACTGGTTCGATTATTACCAATAGTGGCACGATGAATCTGAATGCAAGTGGAGCAACGATTCAGGTCATGAATTTTGCAGTTGGTAATGACCAACCAGCAGGCGCTACTGTTAATTTAGTTTATTCGGGAGTACCAGTCAATTTAACAGTAGGCGGCACTTTCACACTAGGTTTAAATAGCGTCATTACCAAGGTCAACAATTTAATTGTTGCGGGCAATGCGATTCTTCGCTCAAACATCACAACTGCCGGTGATCAACAATATAACAGTACCGACCCAACACAATCAGTTCGTGTTGGTGCCAATATGGTCTTAACTAGTACAACAGGAAATATTTATTTTGCTGGTGGTTTAACTGAATACAGTAATCAAACAAATTATTTAAAACTGTTAGACAACGGTAATTTCCAATATTCAGTTGCAGGTAATGTGGTTTCAGGCACTGCCAATACAACAGTAACCAATATCAGTGGTTTGGGAATGGGGATTACTTATGCTAATAATCAATTCAATGTCACGAATTCCTCATTAAATGCAGTATCGATTCTGATTGTTGGTGGTGGCGGTGCTGGTGGACTTGGTGGCGGAGGAGGTGGTGGTGTGAATTTAGTTTCGACACTTCTTGCTCCTTACACCTCCTATATTGCATCGATTGGTGCAGGTGGTACAAGACCAAATGATGGTGCATTACCTGGTGGTAATGGCGGTAATTCTCAGTTCGGAAATTTAACAGCCATTGGTGGCGGCGGTGGTGGATCTTTATACGCTTCTAATTACAACTGCTGTTGGATGTCTGGTAGTGCGGGTGGTTCTGGTGGAGGAGCTTCAACGAATAACTGGAATATACAGGGTGGAGCTGGTACACCTGGTCAAGGTTATGCCGGTGGAGGTAGTACTTTGGTTTGGACATATAACCTGGCCAATAATTTCCAGTGTTGTTATAACTATTGGCAAGGCGGCGGCGGTGGAGGAGCAGGTGGATCTCCAACTGCGCCTGTGACAGCTACTTGGCCTGGACAAACAGGTAACAATAATCCATGGGGTCAACCAACGGTTGTCTCAACCAATGCCACGGGTAATGGTGGACCAGGTTTAGCCAGTAATATCACAGGCACCACAGTCTATTACGCAGGTGGTGGTGGTGGAGGTGTTGATGGTGGTCAAATTGGACCAAACCAGTGGGCACCTGGAACTACCGGCGGTATGGGTGGTGGCGGTAATGGTGCATACTATTCTGGACAAAATCCAACTTCCGGAGTACCCGCTAATACATGGATACAGCCAACTGCAGGAGCGGCTAATACCGGCGGAGGTGGCGGTGGTGGCTTCTGGTGTTGTGCACAACAAGGTTCCGGTAATCAAAATGGTGGCTCAGGCATCATTGTTGTTCGCCAGTTATCTACGCTTACTATTAATGTTGGATTAGGTAGTTCTGCAGGTACATTCTCTGCAGGACCATCCGCTAGTTTCCAAATTGGTTCGTTAACGGTCAACTCGAATAATGCATTTAGCTTGTCTGCAAATCAAATTGCTAATAGCACTTTATTCACAAAAGGTGGTCTAGGAACTCTAAGTTTGTCTGGCTTTAGTTCAGCTTTTGCTAAATCAGTTGCTTTGATTATTAATGGTGGAAGTGTTGTTGCGAATCATGGTTCTGATACTAGTCTAGTCATGAACTCATTGACCATCAATAATGGTTCCACATTTGATTTGCGTAATCCAAGTTTGGTTGATTTGACCATCAATTCCTTATTCATGGATTCAGGTGCACATTTATTAGGATTAAATAGTTTAGTTGTCAATCAATTAGCTTCTCTTGGCGGAAGCATTATTACCCCGGGATCGCAAACCTATAACGGTAACATGTTGCTAAGTGGCGATACATTGATTCAGACCACTGGATCTAGCAGTCAAATTACCCTGAATGCATCAGTCGATGATTTGCAAGCGGGTTTAAGTAACTTGGTGTTGACAGTTGCTAATACAACTGGTGCGATGACATTAAATGGTGCGATTGGTGCTACCCAGCCAATCGGCAGTTTAACTGTGAATGGTTTAGCAACTATTGGAACATCGATCAATACCGTTGGAGATCAAACTTACATCAATGATTTAACGTTGACGAATTCTCAAAGTGTTTTAAATAATATCTCCATGTCCACAGTTACTGGCAATGTCAATTTCAATGGCAATGTGACTGGCTTTAAGAATACTGTTTTGCAATTCTTAGGAAGTGGCAACTATTCGATTAATGGTGCAAGTTTTAATACGTCAACCAATCCTGCTTCTGGAATTAGTTTGTCTTATGACGCCACCTCTGGTAAGTATTCATGGAACAACGTTGATACTGGAAATGTTGATTTATTAGTAGTTGGTGGTGGTGGTGCTGGTGGACAAGGTGGCGGAGGTGCTGGTGGCGTGATTTATAACACTGGTTATGGAATTACTTCTGGAAACACGTATCAAGTTGCTATTGGTGCAGGCGGTACAAATCCGCACGATTCTTATTGGATGGGACAAAACGGTGGAAATTCACAGTTTGGATCAGTCATAGCGATTGGTGGCGGAGGTGGTGGAGCGGTAGTTAATACGACGGGTAATTGTCCGAATGGATGCTGGTTAACAGGTGCTGTTGGTGGTTCTGGTGGTGGTGCGCCGACCAATAGTTGGAATCAAGTTGGTGGACTTGGTACAGCTAGTCAAGGTAACCAAGGTGGTGGATCCACATTGGTTTGGAATATTGTCAATGGCAATAACTATGGTTATTGGCAAGCTGGCGGTGGCGGTGGAGCAGGTGGCTCACCCCAATCTCAGCCAACAGCAACCTACAGTGGTCAAACAGGCAATAATAATCCTTGGGGTCAACCGGGTGTAGTTACAACGAATGCTACAGGTGTAGGTGGTATTGGTCAGGTAATCAATATAACTGGTTCACCTGTTTATTATGCTGGTGGAGGAGGCGGTGGTGTTGATGGTGGTCAAATTGGACCAAATCAATGGGCGCCTGTTGCATTGGGTGGTTTAGGTGGCGGCGGTAATGGCGCCTATTACACCGGATCAAGTTGGGTCGTTGCAACGAATGGTGTTGCCAATACGGGTGGTGGTGGTGGCGGAAGTTATTGGTGTTGTGGTCAAGCCGGCTCTGGTGGTTCTGGAGTTGTGATTCTGAATGGCACTCTTGCTTCTTTCTCAAGGGCAAACCTCTCCATTACAACCAATACAGGACTCATTCATTTTGCAAGTGGTAAGGTCTTTAATAACATTGGTACCTTATCGATCTTCACTAATCGTAACGACCAAACCCTATCTACAGGTATTGTCACCAATGCCAACACAACTGGTTTAACCACCGGTGGCACAGGTACTGTCACGATTAGTGGACTCAGTAATTACACCCATACGATTTCAGTCATGGGTGGAACACTTTCTTTAATTAATTCACCAAGTAATACCTTATCGATTGATACGCTCGTCTTACAAGGTGGCGGCTTAGCTTTAGATGCTTCTCATCCGCAAGATTTAACGATTAACAATTTAACTACTTATGCCAATAGTCCTATCACCAATGCACAATCTGTGACCGTGACTGGGCAGGCGTATTTAGGATCCAGTATTTCATCGATTGGTAATCAAACCTATAACAATGATGTGATTTTATGGGCAGATACGACCTTAACTAGTGTCACTGGCAATGTTAATTTTGGTGGAAAGATTATTGGCTTTAGTGCGGCTTTGCAATTCCTGGGTAATGGTCAATACGTTTTAAATAATGGCCAAACGATGACTGCAGGTGCCACGAATGCCATCAATTTGGGTGGTGGCCTTAGCTTAACTTATGCAGCAAATGGACAGTACTCCTTTGGTACACAATTTGTTGGCACCGCGCAAATCTTGTTAGTTGGAGGTGGTGGAGCTGGAGCTCTTGGTGGTGGCGGAGGTGGTGGCGTTCTTTTAACGAATAACTTTACCTTAGGTGCTGGCTCCTTATATACCGTGGTGGTTGGAGCAGGCGGTACAAGACCGAATGATGGAGCAATGCCTGGTGGTAATGGTGGTAATTCACAATTCGGAAACTTAGTTGCTGTTGGTGGTGGTGGCGGTGGTAGTTTATATGGAGCGAACTATGTTGGCTGTTGTTGGATGGCTGGGAACGCCGGTGGATCCGGTGGCGGTGGTTCAGAAAATAATTGGAATGTTCCAGGTGGTGCAGGTACACATGGTCAAGGTTTTGCCGGCGGCGGAAGTACCTTAGTTTGGACATACAACCAAGCTAATAATTTCCAATGTTGTTATGCATATTGGCAAGCGGGTGGTGGCGGAGGAGCTAGTGGGTCACCAACTGCGCCAGTTACAGCGACTTGGCCAGGACAAACCGGCAACAATAATCCATGGGGTCAACCAACGGTCGTTGCAACCAATGCCACAGGTAATGGTGGAGCTGGTTTGGCAAGTAATATCACTGGTACAACGGTTTATTACGGTGGCGGTGGTGGCGGTGGAGTTGATGGTGGTCAAGTAGGACCTAATCAGTGGGCTCCAGGAACCACTGGTGGTATTGGCGGTGGTGGTAATGGTGGTTATTACTCGGGTCCAAATCCACCAACAGGTGTTCGGGCTTATGATTGGATTCAACCAACCGCAGGGACAGCTAATACCGGCGGTGGTGGCGGTGGTGCTTGGTGGTGTTGTGCACAACCGGTATCACAAAGTGGTGGCTCTGGCATTGTGGCACTCCAAATCCAGAACACGCCAAGTTTGACTTTAAATGTTCCTAACAGTAGTGCTAATCCAATTGGTGTATCAACACAATTCCAATCGCTTGGAGTATTGACAGTTAACACCAATACCAACTTTGCTTTAAATGCAATTCGTTTGACCGGTACACAAGGGTTTATTAAAGGCGGTTCAAGTACGCTGACCTTAACGCAAACGAATTCATATGGTAATTTTGTTGGCGTAACTGATGGAAAAATCTTGGCACCAGATGATGGCACTCGTACCATCTATTTAAGTGCATTACATGTTCTGGGTGGTACGTTTGATTTAGGCACCAATCAGAACTTAGTATTAGGCGGATTTGTCTTCACGGGAGGTAATCTTCTTAAAGTAGACAACATTACCGTCAATGGTTCTGCAACCATCGGTGGAGTTTTAAATACAGAGGGATCTCAGGTATTTAATGGGCCTGTGCAAATTGCCTCTAATGCCGTATTTGAAACGCAAAATGGTAATTCGATTAGTTTTTATTCAACGATCAATGATGTAGTCAGTGGCACACATACGATGGTACTTTCACCATCCGGAACATCCACTATTCGTGGCGAGCTTGGTGAGTTAAGACCATTGTTGTCATTAACCGTGAATGGGGCATCTAACCTTGGCGGCACAATTAATACGACCGGTAATCAGACGTATAACGGCGATGTCACATTGGTTGATCATACAAGTTTAAATTCAGTCAATGGCAACATTACGATCAATGGTAATGTTTTGGGTGATCGCGTATATCAAGCGATTTTGCAATTCTTCGGACTTGGCAACTATCGTTATCAGGGTGTTAATTATGTTGTTGGATCAGGTAGTGCAGCACCTGCTGGCGTACAAGTAGACTATGACCCGAATACAGATACCTATACTTGGACTGCGCCATATGATGCATCGATCAATGCTCTTTTAGTGGGTGGAGGCGGAGCTGGTGGCATGGGTGGTGGTGGCGGTGGTGGCGTTCAGTATCTCTCAGGGATTGCCGTTGGTAATGGACAAGCCTATCAAGTGATTGTTGGTGCGGGTGGTAATAACGGTTGTAATTCGTCTTACTGTTCAGGCAACAATGGTGGTAATTCTCAATTTGCGCAAAATACCGCAGTCGGTGGTGGTGGTGGCGGTGGTCTCATAGGCCCGAATGGTAATGGTTGTTGTTGGTTGCCTGGTCAGACTGGTGGATCTGCGGGCGGTAATGCGATCAATAATTGGGATCAGCATGGCACTATGGGTACATTAGGCCAAGGCTCAGCAGGGGGTGGTGCAACGCTCATCTTCAATGCACCTTGGTGTCAAAACGGCTGTTATGCCTATTGGCAATCCGGCGGCGGTGGTGGAGCCGGTGGAACTCCAACTTATACAACCACACCCGGTAATCCATGGGGCAATCCAATAGGAACATCTAGCAATAGTGGTGGTAATGGCGGCGCTGGTATTGCCAATAACATCACAGGACAAGTGGTTTACTATGCCGCCGGCGGTGGTGGTGGCAAAGATGGTGGTCAGAACGGCAACAACTCATGGCCGACTGGATCGCCCGGCGGAATCGGTGGTGGAGGAGAAGGGTCTTATTACACCGGTAATAATCCTGCGCCTGGATTGCCATATTATTACTGGACGCCAGGTGGTAATGGACAAGCCAACACCGGTAGTGGTGGTGGCGGCGGTGGATGGTGTTGTAGTACACCGGGCAATGGTGGTTCTGGTGTTGTGATTCTCAGTATTCCTGTTGAGCATGGTGTCTCTAACCTCAGTTTAAATAGTGGTACAGGACAGTATTTTATTAACGGCACTTTGGGTCATATTGGCGTCTTGTCATTAGCGTCGAACACAACGAATAGTTCAGGTAGTTTGACGGGTAGTGCAGGAATTCAGTGGAGTAGGGGAGCCGTCACCATTAGTGGATCTTATTTATCTGACGTTCAAGGATTTACGAAGAACGGTGTAGATGCCATCACCATTACTAATTTACGCCGCAACTTTGGTGATGTGACCGTCAATTATGGATCGCTTTATTTGCCCAGAGATAATGCCACTAATAACGGACAATTTACATTTGGCAACCTCACCATTGGGCAGGGTACTCATTTAGTCTTGACCAACATTACGGATTTAACTGTTACTGGAAATACCTATTTAGGTAACAATTTAGATGCATCAGCTCTTGTAAATCAGACCTATCAGGGAGCAGTTACTTTAGGTGCTAATGTGGCCTTAAGTGCGTTGAACTCTATCACCTTCCATTCTGCGATTGATAGTGCCAACAACGGCACTTATGGACTTTACGTTACTGCTCCAAGAGAAGTAATCTTTGGTGGCAATATTGGTTCTAATCAATCTTTAGCTTATTTCGTAGTCGATAGTAATACTGCGCAATTACCTGCCTCAGTAACTACTAGTGGCGATCAAGTATATAAAGCAAATCTGATTCTTAATCCATGGGCGCGTTCCAATATAACGACCTTAACTGCATCAGGTGCGAATTCCAATATTTATTTACTAGGCACAGTTGACGGTGCAAATCAAGATGGCACTATCATTCCAAGTGGCCAACTCTTCTCACTCAATATCAATGCTACCAATGGTGTTTACATCATGGGTCATATTGGTCAAAATCAACAAATTGATGCCTTTACAGTAAATGCAACGAATGCGTATGTATTTGGTGATGTCTACTCAGGTAATGGACAAACCTATAATGCCGATGTTTGGATTGGTGGTGGAAGTAATGTTGCACCGGCGATCAATGCAAGCTTAAGATCTGATATGGCTGTACCAGTCAGGTCTGCGTTAACTCAAACAATGAGTGGTGTGAATAGTAGCTTCCTTGCGAATCAATTCTATACAACTTTTAACTACAACTATCAGCAGTGGCATAGTCATGTGACTTCAACTGCAACAAGTAACATACGTACTCTGATTTCGTTAGATCCATTCGTTACCTTTAATGGTAACTTGAATGATTATGATGCCACTCCAACGCACACTTTATTAGTCGCTGCTATCGCCGAAAATTGGCAGTACTATCCGCAGATTAACTTTAACAAAGGATCTGGGAACATTCGTCCTTTAGCATCAATTAATGCTCAGGTAATCGATCGTTGGGATCCTTATGGCACTTTCTGGGGTAGTGTGAACTTTAATAATCAGCAAATGATTACCGCCTCCGATCAAACCTACCGTACAGATAATGTATGGAGTATGGCAAGAAACTATCAACCGATCCAACATTCTCCTCCAGGTAAATTGACTTTACTAACACCATTTACTTTTAATCCTACGAGTTATGGAATTACCAATGGAAGTACGCCAGGTTTTGTCAGAATTTTGGTTACCTCACCGCCTACCATTGATAATCCATCGACCACATCTACAGTTGCTGTGAATGGTACGCCAACTGGAGAGACAAGTTTCTCTGGAGGTAGTGGATTCTCAGCCCCGTCAAGTGGTACAACTTCTACGGGCGGTGGTTCCAGTGGTGTAACAAATTCAAGCGGTGGTAATAGCTCCAGTGGAGGCACAAATAGTGGAGGTAATAATTCCGGTGGTGGAAGTAATGCTGGTGGCGGAAGTAACTCATCTGGTGGTTCAAATAGTGGTGGATCATCAAGTGGCTCAAGCACCTCGAGTTCATCTACGCCAAGTACTTCTTCAGGATCCTCGAGCTCTTCCTCCGGTGGAACATCAATTCCTCCTGTGAAAGTAGTTGAAGCCAATAGTCCTGCACCAGCGAAGTCAGGTGATTCATTAGGCGCTATTTCACTAGGTGGTTTGATGTCATTATTTGGTTCATCGACGAATAAAGATTCAGTGCCAACTCTTGCTGCAGATAGAGCGCCGCTAGGTGTGGCTGTTGTTGAAGTTGGTGGGCTTGAACAAGATGAAAAGTGAGGTTAATTAAATGAGTATTATTAGTTCATCGCGATTAGAGTTATTTGCATACTTTAATCCTGAAGAGTTTGAACGTCTAAAAAAACTGGATGAGAAGTGGCTTAAGTTTTTTTGGATATTTTTATTTATTGCTCTTTCCATACATGGATTATTTTTTGTTGGGAGCATTATTCAAAAGCTCAACTTACTTCCAAAAACTCCACCACCGTTGACCATTGAAATTGTTGCGCCAAAGAGTGGCGTTTCTGAAGGTGAAACCAAAAAAACACCACCGCCACCAGAAGCGAAAAAGCCGACGACCGATGATGTAAAAAAACCATCACCAGAGCCGAAGAAACCAACAGAGTCAAGTGATCAACCGAAGATACCAGCCCCTGCGCCTAAGGCAGAGGAAGCTAAGCCCGCCCCACCAGCACCTGTTGCGCCACCTCCAATAACAGGAGAGAAGAGTGCCCCCACGGTTGATGCTGATAAATATGCAGATTACTCTAAAAATCCTAAACCACGTTATCCAATGGGGCCCTATCGTGAAGGAATTCAGGGGACTGTTTGGTTGAGAGTGCAAGTGTTAGAGGACGGTACGGTTGGCACAGTGGAGTTATCCAAGTCCAGTGGTAATGATGAGCTAGATGAGTCTGCATTATCAACCGTTAAAAAATGGCGTTTTACCGCAGCAGTTCAAGGTGGTAACTCAGTTGTGCAGTATGTTCGGGTTCCAATCACATTCAAATTACGATAATTTTACTTTAGTCAGAAAGGCTTTATATGGAATTTACAGTTGTTAATTTCGTTCTTGTTTTACTCATACTTTTATCTATTTATACATGGGGGGTCAGTATTTGGAAACTATGGCAACTTCGCCAGATTAAAAAAAGTACGGCGCAGTTTGAGGCTGGTTTTTGGGAAGCGAAGGATTGGGCGGCAGGTGAAGCTTTTGTGCAAGACAACAATAGCCTCAATGGTCAATTAGCCAGAGTTGGATATGCAGAATTTAGAGCCTATATGGAGCACCCTGAGGGACTTAAATTCGTTGGTGATCCAGGTGATGTATTGCAAAGAGCGATGAATCGTACTCAAGAAAGCATTGCACGTCGTTTAGAAAGAGGTTTAGCAGAACTAGGTTCGATTGGCGCCTTAGCACCATTCATTGGATTGTTTGGTACGGTTTGGGGAATTATGCATGCTTTGACCGCAATTAGCGAAAGTGGTAAGGCAAGTATTGATGTAGTTGCAGGTCCGATTGGTGAAGCTTTGATTGCTACAGCGATTGGTATCGGTGCTGCGGTTCCAGCCGTGTTCTTTTACAACTATTTAGTACGTAAGTTGAAATTGCAATCGATAGAGATGGAAACATTTGTCGAGGCTTTTTTAAGACTTGCTTCAATCAACGCTAAAAATAAATAGGACTCATCATGCAAGTAAAAAAAGGTGATAGTGGAGATAGTGCTTTTACAGAGATTAACGTTACTCCATTAGTTGATGTGATGTTGGTGTTGTTGGTTGTATTTATTATTACAGCACCACTCATTGTTCCACAAAATATGCAAGTGAATTTGCCTAAGACTGAATCAACTTCTCTAGATAGTAAGATCAAAGATGGACAGTTAGTCATTAATCAAGATGGATCGCTCCTCTTTGATGAAAAGCCTATTACTGAGGGTGATTTAAGTGCTGCTTTAAAAAGTCGTTCCTCGAATCCTGAATTCCAATTACAAATATTCGCCGATAAAAGTGTTCCTTATGGTCGAGTTGCTGAGATGATGGGATTGTCACAGGCTGCAGGAGTTGTTAAACTGTCATTTGTTACATTACCTAAAAAATAATAATGAAACCTACTCGAAGCAAGCTGGCCCTTTTGGCTGGCTTTTTCTTTTTAACTGAAAACGTTGTTTTTGCTGCCGGTCCGGATGCTGGAGCTTTGCAACAAAACCTACAACGTCAAATTGAGAATGAGCAAAATGAAGTACAAATGGAGTCTCAGTTAAAGAAGAAAGAGCCTACTCCAACGCCTCCATCAAAAAATCAAACCTTGATTGACATCAAGGGATTTAAATTTTCTGGAAACACGTTTATATCAGAGGAACAGGCGAAAGAGATTACTTCTTCGTTCATTAATCGTAAATTAACCTTAGCTCAAATTAACGAGGCTGCATTTGCCATTGATGATTTTTATAAAGAAAAAGGGCGTATAGCGCAGTCAGTTGTTCCTCCTCAGCAGATAAAAGATGGCATTGTCGAAATTAAGATCTTAGAGGGTAGAGTTGGTAAGATTGTGATTGAACCTGCCTTTGAAGAAGATCCTCCTAGAATTTCTTCAAAAGTAGTAGATAACTTTATTTCATATCACAATTCCAAGGGCCAGTTAATTGATCTTGATGCGTTAGAGAGAAGTTTGTCCTTGTTGAATGAGTTGCCTGGGATTCACGTAGAAGGAGCCCTTGAACCAGGACAGGAAGATGGTACTTCCAACATTATGTTGACTGTAGATGAATTATCTCGAGTATCCGGTCGAGCTGATTTATCGAATTATGGATCAGCAAGTACAGGCGTAGCTCAAGCAGTTGCCAGTATCAATTTAAATGATTTAGCAGGTATTGGTGATGGTGGAACAATCGATATCATTGGTTCGGAAGGTTCTATTTTTGGACAAGCACGTTACTTTATTCCTGGTAATGCTGATGGATTAAGAGTTGGTCTTGGAGCATCGATGTTAAGTTACAACACGCTTGCTAATTTTTCAGCGACTAATTTCTACGGAACAGCCAACGCATTTGGTTTTTACTCCAACTACGCCTTGCAAAGAACTGCCAAGTCAAACAAAACCATTAACTTTAGCTTGGAAAATCGTCAATACTACAATACGACTGACAGTGTTGAGGTCAGTCACTATGGTATTAACAGCGCAACCTTAGGTATACAAGGAAACCGATTGGTTGGAGATGCTAGTTGGTTATGGTCAAGTAACCTAGTTGTTGGGACAGTAAACATCATGAATCCATCTCAGGCACAGAGTGATCAATTTAGCGCCAATATAAGCGGTCCTTACGGAAAACTTGCGATATACAGTTCTCTGACTCAGCCATTGCCCATTAAATCGACTAATTTAATACTCACCTTCAATGGTCAGCTAGCCACCACGAATTTGAATACCTCTGAGCAGTTATATTTAGGCGGACCATATGGTGTGAGAGCGTATCCGGTTTCTCAAGGGGGTGGTTCTCAGGGGGCGATTATCTCTGCTGAAATTAATCATACGTATCCCAATAATGTACAAATTGGGGCGTTTATTGATTTGGGCTACATTCAGCAATATAAAAATACCTATACCAATTGGCAGGGTCAAACAAACGCAGGCAATAATTACAATTTGTATGCAACTGGTTTGACAGCAAAATATCGCTATAAGAAAAAAGCGGAGATTAATGGTGTTTTGGCACTTCGCCTTGGCGATAACCCACTTTATAACCAAAGTGGTCAGCAGCTGAATGTTGATAGTAATTACAATACAGTTCAGTTGTGGTTAAAAGGAAGTTATTACTTTTAGTATTCAGTTAATCCTACTTGTACTATCAAAGCCCCATCGGTCAGTTCAGTCGTATGGGGCTTTTTATTTTGATATATCTTTTTAACCACCCTTTATTTACGGCATCATTTCCAAAAACTTGATGGTGAATAAAAAATATATAAAGTTAAAATAATGTCAAGAAATGCCGTAACCATAACATGTACGGCTTATTTCTTTTTTATAAAAAATATAGAAATTTATTCATCTTTTTATATTTTCAATTTCTTATATACCCTCCAGTTTTATTTGCAGAGGAAGACTATGCCTATGTTCATCAAATCGCTAGTGGATTGAATGATAGAAGAGGGAGTCCTCCGTTTATTCTGACACTGCAAAAAACAGGACCTATGGCTAATACCAAAGTATTTGAACAAGACTTATCTAGAAATACTTTACCGATGCGCGTGTGTCATATTCGCTTGAATACGGAATATATAAAGAACCATCAATTATCAGAAAGTGCAATTGCTGTGGTGATTGGTCATGAAATGGGGCATTGTGAGACTGAGCCTTTATCTCATGCCTTTAGCCGCTTATCTTATACCGAAAAAAATTGGTCAAAAGAATATGTGGCTGACCTGTACGGTATTCGCTTAGCCAATGAAATCGGTTTGAGTGGTATCAGTGGTTTTAAAGAATTGTCAGCCATTATTGGATTTAATAATAGTGCGACGCATCCTAGTATGGATCATCGTATCAGGGCGATAGAAACAGGGGAAAGATTCGTGAGTACTTCGCTTAAAGTGAGAAGCTCTCCGATAGATTAAGTATTTCGGGGACTCTTCTTAGATTGTCAATTACTTGATAAATAATTACAATACTCGGATGAATCGTAGATTGATCAAACCTCTCTTGTTATTGTCATTTGCATTCAGTATTTTTAGCGTAATCGCCGATAATGAATTGCCAGAAGAGGTGATTTTTATACCGAAGTTTTCTAACATTTTGGGAATGAAGGTTCAGACCAAGTTAGAGACAACCATGTTTAAGCCAGTTGGAATAGGACCTCATCCTTTAGTCATTATTAATCATGGAAAAGCACCAGGTAATACCCATTTTCAGCCTAGATATCGCCCCTTATCCCCGGTGAGGTATTTTTTAGAAAGAAACTATATCGTTCTAGTTCCCATGAGGCAGGGCTTTTCTAAATCTGAGGGCTCATATATTGATCCTGGTTGTAACATCATTTCAAATGGAATTGCTCAAGCGGCGGATGTGCAAGCCACTCTGGAATTTGCTCTTAACCTCCCGGATGTAAATAAGGAGCAAGTATTAGTAGTAGGTCAATCTCATGGAGGTTGGACTTCCCTAGCATTTGGTTCAATGAACAAAAATCCTGCCGTAAGAGGAATTGTCAATTTTGCGGGCGGATTAAAAAAAGACGATTGTGTCGGTTGGCAAAATACCTTGATTGAAGGTTCACAAAAATTTGGCTTAACTACTCAGACCCCATCTATTTGGTTTTATGGTGATAATGACAGCTTTTTTCCTCGGTCTCTTTCAAACCCTATGTTCGAGCAATATTCAAAAGGAAATCCAAATTCTCAATTTGTCACATTTGGGCAATTTGAAAAAGACTCCCATTTACTTTTCACTAGGCAGACAGGAAGACCTATTTGGGAGCCCTATATGGAGAGGTTTCTTCAATCAGTTGATCTGCCATTCCAATTGGTGAATGCAAATTTCCAGGCTTCTCCTAAAATGATAAGTCCACCCCTCAGTGGCTTTGCTAGAATTTCTCAAGTTGATCAAGTGCTACTTATCAATCATTAGGGGAGGCAGGCATATAATTTGTAATTAAAAAAGCCATATCCTAAAGATATTGCAATTAGCTAGACTGGAAATTTTGGCTGGGAATATAGTTTGGATAATCGACTTAAAGGTGCTTTGAGTCGATGTGAAAAGAAGGCTCAATCCAATGGCAAGTAGTATGCGATAGATGATCAAGTAGTTTGGTAGAAATAAAACAAGCTAAAAAATAAAAATATGTGGAGATAAAAATGGAAGAAAGAAGTTCAAACACAAACTTCATTGTGGAAGAGGCAAGCATTGCGGATCTTCATCAAGCAATTCAAGCAGGTAGAACGACCTGTGTTGACGTAGTCAAACAATATCTAGCTCGCATCAAAAAATATAACGGCCCATCGAGTTTATTAGTGACCCAAGACGGCGCTGATATACCTCCAAGTAGTGGTACCGTTCGAGCTGGAGAGCCTATTCAGTTTGATCAAGCAACTGTCAAAGCAAGTCAATTATTGCCTAATTTAGAATCTTATCAAGGCCCACCTTTAGAATTTGGCAGAATGGAATCTACCGTATCACAGCCAGAGGTCGTTCAACAATTTGGCATGATCGTCGGGAAGCCTAATGCTGGACAAGTCAATGCACTCGCCACATTAAATATTCGCGGTGAGCGCTCTGTCACTTGTCGGGGTGATTATGATTTACATCCGTCTTTAGGGCCTTTACCAAAAGGTGCTCCACCTGTGTGCGAAATGTTTAGGCACTACCCAGATGCGTTAGAGCAAGCGGCGGCTTTAGATGAAGAGTATGGTTCAAATCCAGACCTTGAAAAATTACCTTTATATGGTGTGACATTCTCATTTAAAGATGCTTTTGATACCAAGGATATGCGTTCAACGGGTGGTGGTGATGCTGCATACGATATTGATTTTCCAGCTCGTGATCATTTATTAGTAGATCAACTGCGCAAAAAAGGGGCCATTATTATGGCCAAAGCAGTGATGACAGAATATAACGGACGAGCAGGTGATCCAGGTGGTAAAAATCATCCAGAAAAAGTATTACCTTCTGTATTGGGATATCAGCGCTCTACATGGGGAGGCAATCCCTCAAATCCATATGACACCACTCGATCGGCCTCATTAGGGTCTAGTTCAGGTTCTGGAGTTTCGGTCAGTGTGAACTTCGTCATGGCAAGTTTAGGTGAAGAGACCAGAATGTCCACGCGTGGCCCAGCAAATCATAATTCGTTAGCATTGATACTTCCTCATAAAGCCATGTTAGGTTTTGATGGAGGAGCCATTGGGGCGGATATCTATTGTGATCGAACGGGTATCTTAGGTCGAACATTAACCGACTGTACCAAAATATTAGATGCTCTAAAGGATTCTGAGCATGGTTATTATGATCCACGAGACCCTTATACAACTGTGCCGCGAAGTTCTATTTTGCGAACACGTTATCAAGATCACATCACACATCATGCACAGGCGGGCTCATTAAGTGGGAAGCGGATTGGCGTGGTTCGTGAGTCTATGATTAATCCAGGTATTAAAGCTGTTGAGCCTATTATTAGCGCGGCTTCCAAAGAAATTAAAGACGTACTTGGCAATCATTTAGGTGCAATTTTAGTAGAGTCCACACATCCACTTTGGCAAAAAGATTCTGCCATGGAGCAAATGGATATCGACTTTACAAAAGCTCTATCAAGGCTTGTTCCTGTGTTTATGCCTGATATATTGTTTCGTTTAGATGAAGTAGGTCAACCTTTATTTCCTGAGTTTGAAAAAGCAATCATCCCAACTGAGTTTGCGCCTGGAAAAGTATTTGGTACTGGAACCATGGCTCCAATCGATTACCTTGTGGAACTGGCTGATTTAAACATAGCACCCCCCAAAAATTTGAATATTGCGACGATTCAACATCAAATCTTAGCCAATTCATTTAGATTTCATATCAAACAATATTTGACTCGAAGGGCAACTGATTGGCAGGCTGCGGGCTTTCGGGAGACGCTCATTGACTGGCCGACGCTCAATAAGCGCTCTAAATTTTGGGGCGATGACCAACGTGCAGCATTTAAGAACTGGGAAGAGACAACTGATCCCAGAAATCTTCTTGGTGGAAGGCAGGGAGTTGATGAACGAATCATGCTTAGAGAATTATTACGGCGTGTCGATATGATGGTGATTTTGGAGAATCAACTCGATGTATTGGTAAGGCTGCACACACCACTACCACCTGCGAAGATCGGCTGGCCAGAAGAGCCAGGGGAAATCAATCAGATTCGTAATGAAATGCTGTATGGACCTAATGCAGGTTTAACGGAGATTTTAGTTCCCGCAGGTTATGTTCAGACAGCCTATGATGCCCACTATGTGTTAGCAAAAGATGGACAGTCTTATATAGGTAAAACCTCTGCAGAGCCAACGCAATTAGCTGAACCAGGATTACCATTTTCATTGGTTTTTAGAGTTGAGCCTGGCATGGAAGACTCACTGATTGCGATTGCGAGTGCTTACGAGGCAGCATCAAAGAGGCGCATTAGTCCGCCGCAATTTGGTCCAATTGGACGATAAGTTAGTTTGAGATATCTTGATAAAAGGTGATGTGAATGAAATTAATGAATCATAAAACTTTATTTGTAAAACAGGTGCTCATTGCACTTTTTTGTTGTATCAGCTTAGGTAGTCATGCTCAGTACAACACGAAATACGGTGATGAAAAATATGAGCCTCGCTTAGGGCAATCGGGTAAAGATGTCATTTGGTTACCAACGAGTACAGATTTAGTCACTCAAATGTTACGCACAGCGAAAGTCACATCAAACGATATCGTCTATGACCTAGGTGCTGGTGATGGAAAAATTGCGATTGCAGCCGCGAAAGATTTTGGTGCAAAAGCGTTTGGTGTTGAGTTTAATCCCGAGATGGCAGGACTTGCCCAAAGAAATGCTGACCGTGCAGGAGTAGGGGAGCGAGTAAAAATCATCAATGGAGATATTTTTAAAGAAGATTTTTCATCAGCAACCGTATTAACGCTTTATTTATTACCAGAGCTAAATCTTCAGTTAAAGCCTATTATTTTGAATATGAAACCGGGCACACGGATCGTCTCGAATACCTTTCATATGGGCGATTGGGAGCCAGATGTCGAGATTGGTAATCCTACCCGCGCTTACTATTGGGTAGTACCTGCAAAAATTGCAGGTACGTGGGGAGTCTATGGTGTACATCCAACACAAAAAGCGAGTTTGCAATTGGTCCAATATCAACAGCGTGTGGGAGGTACTTTAACGATTGAACAGCAAACTTATCCCATCATGAAGCCTAGCCTTGAAGGTGAAAAATTAAAATTTAGTTTTCAGGATAAAGATCAAATCATTCATGATATTGAACTTGATATGACTAGAGATATGGCTTCAGGATTTGATCGTTATGATTACAAAACTAGCAAATTAGTAGGTAAGAAAGAGAAATAATTATCAATTTTTAGAGATTATTTTTCTAAGGCTGGTAACTCAGCAGCGCCTGGCTTCCATGTGCAAATAATATCTGGGTCTAATTTGAGGATTTTCTTATTTTTATTTGGATAATTAATTTTGGACAGTAAATCTCGAATTACATTGAGATGAGCTAATTTTTTATTGTTCGCATGAATAATGTTCCACGGCGCTGAGATGTGATTCGTTTTTAACAACATACTGTTTCTATATTTACTATAGGTGCCCCATTTTTTTTGGGCCACTTCATCAATTGGGCTAGTCTTCCATTGTTTTAGAGGATTATTTTTTCTATCCAATAAACGTTCCGCTTGTTCTTTTTTAGAGATATCTAAATAGTATTTGATGATAGTAATACCATCATCAACCAGCATGGTCTCAAATATATTGACAGTTTTCATGAAACGTTGATATTCAGATGCCGAACAAAAACCCATGACAGGCTCTACACCAGCCCTGTTATACCAACTGCGGTTAAAAAAGACCAATTCACCATGTGCAGGGAGA
Organism: Polynucleobacter sp. SHI8; assembly: GCF_027944005.1. NCBI lineage: Bacteria > Pseudomonadati > Pseudomonadota > Betaproteobacteria > Burkholderiales > Burkholderiaceae > Polynucleobacter > Polynucleobacter sp. SHI8. Next base: position 920,724 of record NZ_AP027204.1, read on the forward strand.
TGACTGATATAGCGCTGAAAATACCACTCACCATTTTCATGCTCGGAGGGTTTACTCAGAGCTACAACATGCGTTTCTCTAGGACTTAAGTATTCCACAACACGTTTGATAGTGCCATCTTTACCTGCGGCGTCGCGTCCCTCAAAGATCACTAGAACGCGTTCTTTATTTTCGATGATATGTTTTTGCATTTTTACTAGTTCTATTTGGAGTTCTAGTAAAAGTGCATCATCGTCCATTTTTTTGGAACTTATTTTATTCATATGAGTGCAATCAATCTTTGTCTATGAATACCTATTACATTAAGCAAGATTTAAATTTTCTTTATGCAGTGGGAAGTTACGCAGTGGTCGACCGATGGCATTCGAGATTGCATTAATGACAGCAGGTCCTACAACACAAATCGTTGGCTCACCAACACCACCCCAGAAATCATAGGTCGGAACAAGTACGGATTCCACCTTGGGAACTGAGGCTAAGCGCAGTGGCGGGTAGGAGTCAAAATTCGTTTGTTTGACCCGGCCATTTTCAATCGTTATTTCGGGATTAAATATGGCACCAAGAGCCATGACAACAGAACCTTCAATTTGTTCACGAACTAACCATGGATTAACGACATGCCCTGGATTCAGAGCAAAAACTAATCGTTTAATTTTGACCATATTGCCACTCACTGACACTTCTGCCACGCACGCTGAGTAGCTACCATATCCCATAAACTGGGCTATGCCTCGATGAACTCCAGATGGTAATGGCTTATCCCAATTGGCTTTTTTTGCCGCAGCATTTAAAACTCCTAAATGTTTTGGAAACTTTTGCATCATGGCTTGACGAAACGCTAGAGGATCTTTGCCAGCGGCTTTTGCACAATCATCAATAAAGCATTCAGTAAAAATTGCATTTTGATTGGTGTTCACCCCACGCCAATGCCCCACAGGAACATGGGTATTTTTCATGACATATTCAGTTAGCAGATTAGGGAATTGGTAACCTAACTGAGCATCATCAGGTTCTGCATAAAGACCTTGCATTTGGAAGGCATCTTTATTGTCTTTTAAAGCCATTGGAAATAAGGTTGCGCGTATGGAAGGACCTGCAACCTTCATATGCATTCCTGTGATATTGCCACTTCCGTCAAGACCTGCAGACATTTTTGCAACGGCTAAGGGATGGTAAAAGTCATGCGTCATATCTTCTTCGCGACTCCAGAGCATTTTTACAGGAACACCAGGGAAGTTTTTTGCAATCAAGGTAGCCAAGCGCACAAAGTCTTGGGCCGCGGCGCGTCTTCCAAGTCCCGTTCCCGCATCTAATTTATATAATTCGCATTTTTCCAAAGGAAGTCCTGCTGTTTCTGATAAGGCCGCGAATGAGCCCTCGCCAGTTTGCGTAGGTACCCAAGCTTCTGCCCGGTCTGGTGTCCAGCGCACGGTCGCATTCATGGGCTCCATCGTGGCATGCGCTTGATATGGTGTGTAATAAATTGCTTCTATAGTTTTTGAAGAGTTTTTAATGGCGTTTAAAGCATCACCCTCTTTACGCAGAGCAAAATCACCAGATTCATTGAGACTACTCAGCATGATTTGATCAATTTCTTTAGAAGAAACTGCGGCACCTTTACCCTCATCCCAAACAATTGGAAGAGCATCTAAAGCCGTTTTGGCTCGCCACCATGTGTCTGCAACGACAGCGATGGTGGAATCATTGACTTTAACAACACCTTTTACGCCGCGTAAGTTTTTCACTTTCGCTTCATCGTAGCTAACCACCTTGCCACCAAAGACAGGACAGGCTTTGACAGCAGCACAGAGCATACCTGGTAATTGCAGATCAGCACCATAAACCTTGGTGCCATTGACTTTGTCTGCTGTATCTAGGCGAGTAATTGGCTTACCTGCTACTTTCCAAGTTCTTGGATCTTTTAAGGTGATGGATTTTGGATCAGGAGGCGTTAGCTTAGAAGCCGCTTCTGCAACACGACCATAGGTCGTTTTTTTACTAGATTTGGCATGTGTAATGACACCCTTATTGACGGTGAGCTCACTGACAGGAACATTGAGTTCATTAGCGGCTGCTTGCATCAGCATCATTCGAGCTGCTGCTGCACCTCGACGAATATAGTCCTCCGAAGTACGAACGCCACGGCTGCCGAAAGTTCCCATTTCGCCCCAGACGCGCTTACGTGCAACACTTTGACCCGGAGTAGGAGATTCCGTAATCACATGTTTCCAGTCACATTCAAGTTCTTCAGCCACTAACTGAGATAGTCCAGTTCGTGTACCTTGACCCATTTCAGATCTTACAAAGCGAATCACAACAGTTTCATCCGGTTTGATATTGACCCATGCATTGACCTCAGGATCACCCGCATTCATGATGGTGTTCGGGTTATAGGCTGTAGTCTTTGCTTTCTGTGCCAAAGCCGTGAGAGGTATTGTGCCAAAACCAATCATCAGACCACCACCAGCAAGTGATGTGTCAATAATAAAACGGCGACGTGAAGTACTATTAATTGTATTTGTAGTCATATGTATCTCCTTAACCGCGTGTTTGGGGTGTTGCATCATATTGAGCGAGCACATCGGCTAATTTTTTCTTACCCGATGCCACATGGATTCCATCACGGATTTTTTGGTAAGTTCCACAACGGCAGATATTAGACATCGCATTATCGATATCAGCATCCGTTGGTTTAGGAATCCGCTTCAGAAGAGCTGCGGCAGCCATCACTTGACCCGATTGGCAATAGCCACATTGAGGAACATCTAGAGCGATCCATGCTTTTTGCACAGGATGAGTATTGTCAGGAGAGAGAGCTTCAATCGTGGTGATTTTCATGCTACCCACAGCAGAAACAGGAATGGAGCAAGAGCGTACAGGCTCGCCATTCATATAGACCGTACATGCGCCGCACTGAGCAATACCACAACCATATTTGGTGCCAGTTAAGCCGATGATTTCACGAATCGCCCATAGAAGGGGCATATTAGGTTCAACGTCGATATTGTGAACCTGATTATTGACGGTTAATTGCATTTTTATCTCCCTTAGTTCTAGTAACTATAATTCATTTCCATCCATTCTGAATGAAAGCTTATAGATTTGGAAATAGAATCTCCGTAAAGCCAAACTTGGTCATATCTTCGATCCGCATGGGGTAGAGTGTGCCGATTAAGTGATCACATTCATGTTGTACTACACGCGCATGAAAGCCACTTACCGTGCGATCAATGATTTGCCCCTGTTCACCTAGCCCTTGATAACGAATGTGTTGATAACGTGGGACTAAGCCACGTAGCCCAGGAACCGATAGGCAACCTTCCCAACCACTCTCTAGTTCAGGGCTGAGCGGAGTAATCACCGGATTGATCAGAATCGTCTGGGGAATCGGATCTTCATTGGGATAACGCACATTTTTCTCAAAGCCAAAAACGACAATTTGTAATGAAATACCTATTTGTGGCGCAGCAAGTCCAGCGCCATTCGCATGCTTCATCGTATCAAGCAGATCTTCAATGAAACCTTGGATTTTTGTCGAGGCAATCGCTTCTAGAGGAACAGAAATTGCCTGTTGAAGTAATAGGGGTTCGCCCATTTTGAGGATTGGTTTGATGGCCATAATTTATTGTAATTCCGTCATGGATGCATGGTTTAAAAATTGAGAAGCTTGTTCAGGCGTGGTGGATAACCAGTCATGGAATAAATGAGGCTTTAGGCACACAATCGTTCTTTTTTCTTCATCTGGACGATGAAAGTTTTTCATGAAGGGGTGCTCATCAGCATTGATGGTAATTAGTGAAAAGCTTGTGATGATTTCGCCACTGGTGGTATCCATCCAGGTGTCCCAAATCGTTGCAACACCCAAAGGTTCATCGTTCGAGGAGGAGATGGCAGTTCGAACTGATTTACCAGAAAGATAAGAAGGCTCATAAAAGTGGTCCATCAAAGCAATCCCAAAGCGTCTTGATTTCCAAGCGGTTCGGTAAGAAGGTTTTTCGGCAATCGTTTCTAGGCGAGCATTGTAGGTATGTTTTTGGATTTTGCGATCTTTGGACCAATGCGGTATGAGGCCAAATTGCGCCAAACCACAGGCGATTCTTCCTGATTGTTGACTTTTGACAATTAAAGGAGCGGCATATCCTGGAAAAGCCTCCGCTGGATAAGGGCTGGGTAAGTCAACATCAAAGTTCTTCTTCACCCAAACTTGATTGTAAGTCGATGCAAAACTAATACACATCGGCTTTATTGAAAAAAGGCTAGAGCGTCAGTGAGAAGTTCCTCTGAAGCTTCTTCTGGAATGTAGTGACCGCTATTGACGGTTTTTCCAGAAACATGAGATGCGACCTTACTCCAATCACTCAGTGGTGTAAAGCAGGCATTGACTAGACCGTGCTCTCCCCAAAGGACTCGCAGAGGCATCTGTAGTTTTTTACCAGCAGCGATATCAACGCGGTCGTGCTCGAGATCAATGGTTGAAGCAGCTCGATAGTCCTCGCACATGGCATGAGTACATGCGGGATCTTGCATGGCACTCACGTAGTCATGCCAACATTCTTTGGCAAAAATATCAAGACCTGCATAGCGACCACCCATAAATTGTTTGAGGAAGAACTCGACATCAGCACCGATCATGGTTTCAGGAATAGGTGCTTTTTGAATCAAGAAAAACCAATGCCAATAGCCACGCGCAAATGCCATACTCGTTTGATCATACATGGCGAGAGTGGGTGAGATATCGAGCACCATCAGCTTTTTTACGCATGTAGGATGATCTACCGCGAGTCGGTGTGACACACGACCACCACGATCATGACCTAAGAGTGAAAAATCCTTAAAACCTAGATGTTTCATGAGTTCAACTTGATCCATGGCCATGGACCGTTTTGAATAATTGGAGTGATCCAAATTTCCAGTTGGCTTAGACGATTCGCCATAGCCACGCAAATCACTTGCAATGACAGTAAAGCGCTCACTGAGTTGTGGGGCAATTAAATGCCAAATGGCTTTACTTTGCGGAAAACCATGCAGAAGAAGTAATGGCGGTCCATTACCAGCCTTTTGATAGGCAATCGTGATTTCACCATCGGTCGGATGGGTGTAGGAGAATTGTCCCGGAGTAAATCCATTGAGGAGAAGAGCCATGATGAAATTCTTTCGTATGGATGAATTGATTCATTTATAAATGATAAGGCCTCAACATCTTTTTAATGAAATTTAGATGAATCACGTTGCACCATCTGAATCATCATCATATCTTCTTAAAAATATCACCAACCATTCATCTAATATTTTTTTCATTTCGATAGGATAAATCATCTTTAATCAAGAAAGTTTTATATGAAAAAATTGTTTTTAGTTTGTTTGATGAGCGCTAGTGTATTTTCAGTATCCGCCAGTGAGACATCAGAGTGTGATGGTAAGGCAAATTGGCAGAAGAGTGCGATGAGTTCTGGAGATGTATTGCTGCGTAAATGTGATGTCTTTGGTAGAACTTTTATTGAAGTGAAAGATGAGCTTCATGAAGATCGCTGTATCAGTATTCAAAACGCAAAAAATGGTAAACATTGGAAAGATTTTTATCTGCACGAAGATGAAGTGAAGTCCATGAGTTTTACTGGAAAAAAAGTACCCAGTCAAATGAAAGTCGTATCCACTCAAGCGATCAACAATACCTGCACAAGATAAATTCAAATAGCTTGTTTTGATTCTTGGAAGATATCCGTTATATTGATATCTTCCAAGGAGTCAATCAAATGAATCGTCAAACTGATCAGGCAATTGTTGCGCAGGTCTATGAACAGTGGCAGCAGCATTTTGCGCCACTCAATTCACAATCATTAGCAAATCTATATGCCGAAGATGCTGTTCTGTTTGGTAGTCGGATTCCGCCCTATATTGGAAGGACAGCGATCCAATCGTATTTTGAGAACTTACCACCTGAGTTATTTACGGGTGTAGTTTTCACGCCAGAGTATATAAAAAGAGTCACTCCAGATGTCATTAGCATTGCTGGAAGTGCCAACTTCCAACGCTCTTCGCAAACACCACTTGAACTCCGTATCACCCATGTGTTGGTTTATTGCGAGGATCAATGGCAGATTGTGAGTCACCATGTTTCCTCCAAGCAAAACTTATGAAGGGTCACCAAATAAGTTCTTGAGTGAATCCATCGAGGAAGAGCTCGATGTTTTTTTCGGCTGCGTGGGTGAGTATTCATCTTTAATGTTGTCTTCCCAAAAGGACTTGGGACTGGGGTCGCGACTCATTTTTTCAAAAACCCAAAGAGGAACACCCTTGTAAGCAAGGGTGTTGGAATTGTCAAACTGAATATCTAATTGTTTTTCTTGTGGATCATATTCCATACGACGAACATATCCGCTTAAAAACTCTTTGATCATTTTTTGACAGGAGCACCTGGTTGATTCATGGGATGTGCCTTAGCAAAAGCATCAAGAGTTAAGCAGTGATCAGCAATTTTAACTAATTGAGGTGCATGGCTTAAATCAGCGCCAAATAAACGTGCCCCAATCACATGAGAACATAAGGCGAAATCTGCAAGCGTGACTTGATTGCCCAAGGTAAACTCACCAAATAGCTTCTCATTATGTAAACGGGCTTCAATTGCTTTGCTACCCTCATTGAACCAATGTTGAGCCCAAGCAGCTTGACCTGCATCATCTTGGCCATAGTTCTTGAGTAAAAAGGCGCGGATTCTGGGGACGACTAAGGGGTGAGTATCAGCAGTCGTGATCATCGAGATGGAACGTAAGTAAGCCTGCTCGTAAGCATCTTTAGGAAGAATCGAGTGACTCGGCCACACCTGTTCGAGGTATTCCAGAATTGCCATGGATTGGGTGATTTTGCGATCATCATGCTCGAGAAGAGGGATGACGTGTTGCGGATTGAGTTTGTGATAGTCCTCTGAGAATTGATCACCTTCCAGTAAATTAATGATCTTTTCTGTAAAGGGTATCTCTTTGTAGTTGAGTGCCGCTCGAACACGATACGCTGCTAAAGAACGCCAAAATCCATAAAGTGTGACTGCCATTACTATTCTCCCGTTATTGTTTTAGTGATATAAATATATTATGCATGAGAACTTGGTCATCATTGGGATGAATCGAGCCAATTAATCAATATCAATGGAGAGCCAATGAAATCGACCCTTATAAAAGTGCTGATGATCCTTAGTGGATTTTTTCTGCAAAGTCTAGTGCATGCCCAAGCTACAACCGAACTCTTATGGTACGGTCAGTCCGCTTTTAAAATTACGACGCAAACTGGAAAAGTGATCATGATTGATCCTTGGATCTTAAAAAACCCTGTCACACCACCAGAGTTGAAGAATTTAGAAAAAATCGGCAAAGTTGACCTTGTTTTAGTGACCCATGCGCATTGGGATCATATGGCAGACGCTCCAGATATCGCCAAAATGAATGATGCTCCCTTATATGGACCAGGGGACTTAAACCAAACCTTCATGAATCTAAATATTTTGCCAGCTAAGCAATTACCTCGCATGAATAAAGGTGGCACGATTTCGCCATTTCCGGGTGTTAAGATTTCAGCAGTTCGCGCCGAGCATTCATCTACCTATGTTTGGCGAAACCCACAAACGGATAAAGACGAAAGTCATCCTGGAGGAGAGCCTTTAGGTTTCATTATTCAGTTAGAGAATGGTTTTACGATTTACCATGCAGGTGATACAGATGTATTTACCGATATGGGATTAATTCAGAAAAGATATCATCCTGATCTCGTTTTGCTACCCATTGGCGGCAATTTTACGATGGATCCAAAAGGTGCAGCCATGGCCATTAATGACTATTTAAAACCGAAATTTGCTATTCCGATGCACTTTAAAACCAATCCTTACAATATTGGCACACCTGAAGAATTTATTGCTGCACTTGGCAAAACCAAAACGCAAGTGATGGTGATGAAGCCAGGAGACACTTTAAAGTTTTAAATGACCAAATGAGTAAATATTCATTATAAAAAGTGTAATGAATCTTCACTTGTTAATCACACTAAGCGACTACACTACTTTTTCAATCATAAAAAAGGATTCTGTAATGAAAAAATTAATTATTGCTTCGATGTTGGTTGCGATTACTGGTATGAGCCCAGTCATGGCGCAAAATAAACCACAAGCAATCATTGCGGTTGATGCAGGTCCTGGTATGTTGAATGCATTAGAAGGTGTTCAGTTTCAGGGAAAATTTAAATCCGTTGATGCTAAAACACGTAAAGTGGTTATTGTTGGACCAGAAGGACGTGAATTAGAAGCCATCTTAGGTGATGAAGTGAAAAACTTCGACAAGATCAAGGTGGGTGATATTGTGACAATGACGATTACTAAAGTGATTGTTTCTGATGTCAAAGTCATCAACAATGGTATTAAAGAAAGAGAAGAGACACTATCTTATTCACGCGCAAAAACTGGTGACAAGCCAGCTGGTATTGTTGAACATCAAGTAAAGCTAGTTGCTGATGTGACTGCAATTGATGCGAAGAAAAATATCGTAACCCTCAAGGGACCTTATAAAACCGTGCAAGTAGCGCTAACTCCGGAAATATTAAAAGGAGTTAAAGTCGGAAATCAAATTGAAGCGATCATTACACAAAACATTGCTGTACAAGTAACAGCACCACCAGCGAAATAAGTTACAAAAGCTATCAATCAAAAAAGAACCTTCGGGTTCTTTTTTTGTGCCGTGAAAATATTCTTAGAGGCCCTTAAAATAATCATATGCTAAATACACTCACCAACAAATTTTTCTTTTTTTTCTTAACGCTGATTCTCATCGGGCCACAAGTATGTGCGAGTGAGTTATCCGAACTCATGAAACAAGGTAATATGGTCCTGATGATGCGCCATGCTTACGCGCCAGGTGTTGGCGATCCGACGAACTTTAAACTCAATGATTGTTCGACCCAGCGTAATCTGAATCAAGAGGGGATGAACCAAGCCCAATCGATTGGTAAATGGTTACGCGCACAAGGATTAACAGAGGCAACTGTTTATTCAAGCCCTTGGTGCCGTTGTATCGACACTGCTAAGTTACTCAATCTTGGTTCGCCTCAAATATTGGAAGCCATCGCCTCCACTTTTAATGAGCAAGATTACGCCACTCCCGCCAAAAAGAGTCTGATTGAATGGATGCAAGCGCATGTGAAAAAGCCCAATAGTAAGCCTCAGATCATGGTCACTCACCAGGTCAATATTTTGGCCTATACCGGTGTGAATACCAGTTCCGGAGAGATGGTTTTGGTTCAAGTCAACCAAGATGGAACTGCCAAGGTATTAAAAACCTTCCTACCGCAATAAGTAGTTCGATATAAAACGCACTTCTTAAGTAAGATGGAATATCATAGAGGTATCACATCGGTTAGATGAGACATATTAAGGAGTACGTCATGACTGAAGTCAAAAAATCATTTTCTTCAAGTATTAAAGAAGCATTAGCCAAAAAACAAGCGGCTGCGCATCCAGAATCCAAAGATGGCAAAGGCGACGCTAAATCGGCAAAAAGAACCCCCCCGCCTGTTGGTGCAGGTAAGGTTATGAAAAAAGCGGCCGGTCGGGGTCGATAAATAGATCAGTTTTCTGTTTGAAATAGCACCATGATGACCTTACATACCCCTGCTAAGATTGGTATGTTGACGATTAAAAATCGCGTAATCATGGCGCCGATGACAACTCGGTTGGCTACTGTAGATGGATATGTCACTGATGCCTCGATTGCTTATTTTTGTGCACGAGCACGAGGTGGGGTTGGCTTAATTACTGTTGAGATGGCTTCCCCAGAAATCGAGGGCCGTCATCGGGCACATGAGTTGGGTATTTATGGGGATCAATACATACCGGGCCTTACCCGTTTAGTTGATGCTCTTCATGCTAGTGGGGCAAAAGCTTCGATACAGCTGGGCCATGCCGGTGGACACACCCGCAAGGATATCTCAGGATTAACCCCATTAGCGCCTTCTGCATTGCCGCATGATGTCTATGAAGTGACGATGCAAACCATCATGCCCGATGAAATTTCTAAAGAGCGCATTGCGCAAACGGTTGAGACTTTTGTGCAGGCGGCGCTACGGGCGCAAAAAGCCGGATTTGACTGTGTAGAAATCCATGGTGCGCATGGGTATTTACTATCGCAATTTTTATGCCCAGCAGAAAATATACGTCAAGACGAATATGGAGGCTCCATCCACAATCGATTGCGTATCTCGCTTGAAATTATTCAAGGTATTAAAGCCGTTGCACCAGATTTTCCGTTGATTTACCGATTAAATGTCGATGATTTATTTCCGCAAGGATTACAGTTTAGCGATGGCTTTGAGATGGCTAAAATATTGGCTAAAAGTGGTATAGATGCAATCCACATCACTGCGGGGCACTATAAGTCATTACCCTCAGCCGAGCGAATGATTCCGCCAATGAACTATCCCGAGGCCACATTTGCTGATTTTGCACGGCAGATTAAAGATGTGGTGGACATACCTGTTATTACAGTAGGCCGACTTGGCAATCCTGCGATTGCAAACCAACTTCTAGAGAAGGGGCAAGCTGATTTTATTGCGCTTGGAAGAACCTTGTTAGCAGATCCTGAGTGGGTTAATAAAGCTGCCGCTTCTGTTCCTATTCGTCCGTGTATTGCGTGTAATACCTGTGTCAATGAAATGCGAGGCGGCAAACAACTCGGGTGTTTAGTCAATCCCACAGCGGCTCATGAGCTGCAGTATCCAAACATGACACCCAAGGTGGTAGGAGAGCGTATCGCAGTGATTGGTGCGGGCCCAGCAGGTTTATCTTACGCAGCCATCGTATCGACCAACAATGATGTGACCATTTTTGATAAGAACCTGCAAGTAGGTGGGGCATGGTTATTGGCAGCAAAGGCCCCTAGATTTCAGGAAGTAAAAACCAATCCAGCATCATTTGAAAACTTTTGCCAACAACTCCAGCAAACCTGCAAGATGCAGGGAGTCAACTTCCAAATGGGAGTTCATTTGCAAGAAAATGATGCGCGATTATCTGGTTTTGATCGCATCGTGATCGCTTCAGGAGCCACCTATCGTTTTAGGTTGTCATGGCTAGTCAATCTGTTACTCCATCCTTGGATTGCAAAGTTGCCTTTGATAGCAAGTATTTTTACATCTGAGGCCCTCAAGAACTGGTTTTATTACAAAGCACGCTCACCAAACTTCCCTACTTGGATGATCGATAAGAAGATTGCACCTAAAGTGCACATCATTGGCGATGCTAAAACACCTGGCAAGAGTGATGGAGCTATTCAAAGTGCTTTTTGCTTAGCCTTACAAGAGGAGTAAAAAATAGGGGGGTGTGATAAGCTAAACCCTATAAATAAAAATAGAAGGGGACTCACATGAATAAGATGATTCTTTTGCTTTGTTTTTTTGTAGTAGCCATGCAAGCCAAAGCCCAAACGAACTATCCTGATAAAAACGTTACGATGATTGTCGGGTTTCCACCAGGGACTGCGACAGATACCGTTGCTCGTATTATGGCGGAACGTTTTGCTGTCAAGTTTGGTAAACCTTTCATCATTGATAATAAGCCTGGACAAGGTGGAAGTTTAGGTGCTGGAGTTGCAGCTGCGTCAGCACCTGACGGGCATACCTTATTACTCAGCGCTACTGCTCCATTTGCCACGAATCCTCACCTGTATAGCAAACTCAACTATGACTCTAGAAAAAGCTTTGCCCCGATTGGTTTAGTGACATGGTTGCCGTATGTGATGGTGACCAATCCAAAATCAGGCATCAATAGTCTTCAAGATTTAATTGACAAAGCCAAAGCAGAGCCAGATAAGTACACCTATGCTTCAATTGGTAATGGTGCCACTACGCATCTCATGATGAGTATGTTTTGTAGTCAAGCGGGCATTAAGATGGTTCACGTCCCCTATAAAGGGAGTTCTCAATCACAAACCGACGTGATTGCAGGTCAGGTGGATGTTACTTTTGATACTGTTCTGACATTACAACCACATATTAAAGCTGGCAAATTAAAAGCTTTGGCAACTGGCGGATTAACGAGAACCTCATTTTTGCCGGATGTGCCAACCGTCGATGAGCTTGGACTTAAAGGGTTTAATGGTGGTGCGTGGTTAGGCTTGTTCGCCCCAGCAGGGACTCCAAAAGCGATTGTGGAAAGACTGCATCGAGAACTAAATCTAACGATGCAAGAACCCGAGGTCGTGAAAAAATTACAAGGCTTAGGTTCAGAAACCTTGCTCAGTAAAAATCCTGCCGAATTTGAAGAATTTATTCAAAATGAATATATTAAATGGGGACAGCGTGTAAAAGAATCTGGAGCAAAGATTGAATGAGTAAAGACGTATTATTGGGACTTAAGGCTGGCGAGCAGTTGAAAATACTATGAGCATGACAATGGCCTGAAATATTATCGATACGATTATTTTGATATCCACGATGATCTAGAAAATTGTCCGCAATCCTACTTAATCAAACAATTACCCAACATTACGAATCCATTGCATTTTCATGCGCAAAATCAGTTTCAGGTTTTTATTGAAGGATCGGGTAGCTTTGGTCGACATGAAGTCAATCCTTACGTTGTGCATTATGCAGGGGCCTATACTGGCTACGGACCGATCATTGCGGTGTGAACAAGGACTTGATTACCTCACCTTAAGAGGTAGTCGAGATCTTGGCGCTAAGTTTCTACCGGCTCAAATGGAGCTCTTTAAAAAGGGTCCAAAGCATCATTACACTTCACCTTCGATCGAAGAAGAGTCGCAGGAAGTGTTAGATCAATTGGATCATGCGCAAATGAACTGGATTCATCAAGATCAGCCTAGTGGTTTAGGCGTTGGTATCCTCAAGTTACCCAAAAACACCGAATATCAGTTGGCGGTATTGCAAAACATCGCAGGTATTTTTCTGGTTGTCATGCGAGGAGCACTGATTGTGACAAATCAAATCTTAAGAAAAAATGAAACTGTGTATTTACATCAACAAGAACAAAGTTATCCATTACAAACTGGGAATCAAGGATTACAAATATTGATTTTACAGATGCCCTTTAAAGATCCTGCTTATGAATTAAACCTCTGATGACGGTGGTTTTTTTGATTTGATTTTTAGCAAAATCATCCGTAACAGGTATATCTATTTTTACGGATTACTTCTTTGTGCCCAGTTTTAAATTGACTTATTTCAAGCGATGTTTATATAAAGCCCCAAACCTTTTACAAAAGCTGGGGGTTTTAATCGTTTTGTATATCTCCATGTCATTTTCCGCACATGGTTTTGATTTCATCGATCAAACCCATTTAATAGAAATAAGGCAAGGATCTGAGTTGTCCGACAAGGTCAATTTTTACACCGTGGGTGGATATGAATCTGCAAACGGTAGTTTTATCTCCTATACCCCTTGGTATATCAATCATTGGACAGATGCCAGAGTCACTTTTATGACACAAATTTCAGAAACTATCGGCATTATCTGGGGCATGAGTAGTGGAGAGCATGGTGATAAATATAAGATTTATCCTAGTTTGAAGATAGGAATCGCCTATTTTGAGAAGCTTGGACAAAACTCAACCCTATCTTTGAAGGCTACGACCATTTTGAGTGGTAATTTGACCGAGTATCCCTGTACGGCCGATTATGGAGAGATTGGTGGAGTACAAATGGTCAATTGCCGCTTAGCCGCTAGTCCAATACCACCATCTGAAACACTTCAGTATCTATTTAATGATCGACCCTACAACCAGACGGTTGTTTCAATCGAGTACAAATTATATTTTTAAACGTATCAAGTTTTCCAATGAACTGCCGTTAACGTAGATACCAATCAATTTATTCGGAGTCATCATGAAATCTGCGGCACTTCCCTTATCTTCCAAAATTATTTTTAGCGCATCTTTCATGGTTTTTGCACCGATTTCTTTTGCTCAATCTGATTTAGTTTCCACAGCTATTGGAAGTAACCCATCAGCAATGGCAACGACTGCTGTAGTGATACCTAAATCCCAAAATTGGATGAGTTCTGATGTTTCTGCGGCTTGGTCAGCTGGATTTTCAGGTAAAGGAACGACGATTACTGTAGTCGATGATTACTCGAATGCCTCTAAATTTAGTGGCAATATCAATGGTACGGTACAAAACCAAGGCCACGGTTATTGGACATCCCAACAAACTGGGTTAATTGCCTATTCTGCAACAATTAATCGTCAAGACTTTAATACTGGCAGAAATACGGCAGTGCCCCTTGCCGCAAAAGGTTTGAACGTGATTAACGCAAGTTACGGTATGTATGCTCCAGGTGCTTATATTAACTATAACTTTTCCTATGGCGCAGAAGAGACCTCCATGGTTAACTACGCTAAAGGCGGAAACGCAATTATCGTTAAAGCAGCTGGTAATGATGGCATCAACATGGGGACTGTTAATGCCTCCGGTAACTTTGACGCACTGAATAAATCTTTAAAAGGTTTACCAACGACCATTTACGCAGGAGCCTTGTCAAGCAATGGAACAACAACCAGTCAAGCGTCCATGGCCTCTTATTCTAATAAAGCGGGAACGGATCTAACAACACAAAAACAATTTTTAGTTGTTGGCGTGGATAGTTCAAAAATGGGCATTGCAGGAACATCCTTTGCGGCACCGATTATTTCCGGATATGCATCTATTTTGGGTAGTAAGTTTACAACCGCGACCCCAACTGCGATCACCAATCAGTTATTAACTACAGCACGTACAGATACAGTTAAAAACTACAATGCTGCAGTTTATGGCAGAGGTGAAGCTAGTTTATCTCGTGCCTTAGCACCAGTATCGATCAAGTAACTCGATGCTTTTATGGAAAAGGTTTACTAATCAAACCTTTTCCAAACACCTGTAGCAAATCCCACTGGTTTATCGCCCACACAGAGTTGACCGTTTAAGAACACCATACTTTTGGTAATTTTGGTCACTATAGGAGTTAGCTCAACAACTTCACCGAGTTTGACCGCATCTACAAAGTTGTAATTAAATTGAATGGTTGCCGTTGCTTTGGTGCCTGTGCTGTGACGGGCAAATGCCCCGAATGCGCGATCGGTAAATGTCATTAGAGCACCGCCTTGGACGATGCCACGGAGATTTTTATGTTTTATTCCGGAAGGAAAAAGAAAGTGCATGTTGGGACCATCTGTTTTGAAGAAGAATGGACCTGCAATTTGCATAAAGCCTTCGTCAGAAAAGGTTTCCCAGCCCAAGGCTAAGTAGTTTGAAATAAGTTCGGAGTCTGTCATAGAAGGGGATTTGAAAATAAGTTAAACTTTTGTTTAAAGTATAACATTCGACCTCTTTATGAAAGACCTAGAAGCTATGATTCCATTGATTAGACGATTGCTCATCGGCACTTTGCTGAGTTTGTCCTGGAATACGTATGCAGCCAAAATATTTGTGACTGATTATGCTTCTGAAGCGCAGGCAAAAGTGTATGTAACCACCTATCAGTCTGAGGCGAACTGTATTGTGTATGAGACCAAATATCAATCCGATACAGGATCCGGAGTTTGGTACTTTACCAATTACAAGAGCGAGGCTCGGGCAGTTATTTATTACACCAAATACAAGTCAGAGGCAGATTTAATTGTTCATTTTACGAACTATAAATCTGAAGCGAGATGTCGCTACTAAAAACAAAACAACTTACTCTGACAATTATTCTCTCGTTTGGAGTAATTTGTACCCCAGTCAATGCGGGAGTCATTGATGGTATCTTTCGATTATTTTCTAAGGCAGCAGCTCCTGCTGAGGGCGTTATTGTGAAAGAAGAAGGCAAAATTTTGGCGAATGGTGGCAAAGTAATTGACGACACATCGGGAGTTACAGACGATTTTTTTAAATGGTTTAAAAGGATGATTGGCGTACCTGTCGATACAAAATTAGAGAATGAATTGGCAAGACGATTTGGAGATTACGCAAAGAAGAAAGTGCGTAATGAAACCAAGGAGTGCGCCATGAAAATTTATAAAGCGAATGAGAACAGACAAAGTCAATTTAAAAGATCGGAAGAAAAGTCTAGAGATTTATGTGCTGGTGCAGTCCTCAAATGCTTAGACACGAAATATCGCAAGGTTAAAAATCCAACAGAGCAAATGTTTAATTTTTGTATTAAAGAAATCAATACCAATATCCAGCAGTACGTCAAACTGAAGTAGATGATTCTTTCTGAAGAATAGACTGCGCATCCTTTTTGGATAATTGTTCAAGTTCCAGTTTTTTCTCACGAAGTAATTCTTCGGGAAGAGTGTAGTAAGGAATATGAACAGACTCAGTTCCGACAAAGACGTTCCTAGATTCTGGAAGCACACCGTGATTGCTTAAAGTTTCATGATTTTCATATTCCACCAGATAATCGTAGATACCTGGGATATAAAGTGCTTGGTATAAAGACGGAAACACCAGAATCAGACAAATGAATATGCATATTAAGAGCATTAATTTCCTATTTTTAGCATATGCTTTCTGAATATTTTTAATTAAGCCATCATCATTTTGGATAGCAATTTTTAGTTGTTCTTTTTCAAAATTAATTTTCGATCTAAGTGTTTCAATTTCAGTTTTTACCGCCTCAGAATCTTCACTTAACTTTGTTGATTCCTCTTGCAGTTGGGTGACTTGATCTTTTACATTTAGTGTGACTGATTCTAAGTCCTGTAATTGAGATTGATTGGTGTTGGCTTTAGCATCAAGAACAATTAAATTTTTATATAGTTTTAATAGTTGAGCATTGTGTTTTTGATCGATACTTTGGTTAAGCTTAGTTAATATATCGGCTTCATTTTTTAAAACCTCTTCTTTGTATTCGTGATGAGTAACCACTACGGTGAGAGGTATGCTGATGGATAAGCCAATTAATATGGCAAAAAATAATTGAATAGTGAGTCGCGGAAGTAATCCAATCGTAAATTCTTGTTTGTGGGTAGAGACTGAGGATAGAGAAAAACGATAAAAGTTAAAGACGATTAAGGTCCAAACAAACGAAAGTAAAACAATAAAAATAATATTAAAAAAATCTCGCGTCGTTTGATTGAATCCCTTAGGGAAATGGACTAAATATAATGAATAACTAATAGAGCATAAGGCAAGAAGAGAGATAACCAAAACCAAGATCCCTAAACAGTTGTACATCACACGTTCAGCATCTGAGGATAGGTCGAGAAGATGATTATCTTTTCCAGCAATTCGTTGTAGAAAGTGTCCTAAGCTCATGATTTTCCCAAAGCCTGATACAGGTCGTCGACCGCTTCACGTCCAGTCCGAATATTTTTATTTCGACGTTCTAAAACATCTGCATTTTCAGAAAAAGGATTAGGTAGTTGCGTATTGATGGACTCATTGAGTAGGGACCTTGAAGAGATCTTATCTCTCACTCTATTTTTAAAGTTAGTGTAGTTCTCTTTCGATTTGAGTTGGTATTGATGGAATAGAGAGTTTAGATTGACACTATCCTCTTCATTTCTGAAGCGACGATAGTTCATTAAAGCCACCCCCATGTTTTCACGATAAATAAATCCGCCCGCGAGAATAAACCAAATAAGAAGACTCAGAAGTGCAGAGCGATGGGAGGGCTTGATAGATGAGCCATCGTCATCACCTAAGGTTTGGTTTGACCATAAGTAAGAGTAGTAGTAAAGCGGGTTGAAGTGATCCTCACTAAATTTCTCTTCAATCTTATTTTTCCGATTATTTTCACTTGCAGTCAAATCTTGTTTTAAGTCCTCGGAAATTTTGACATATTCGCTAATACAGTTAAATAAAAGGTCCTGCCTATCAAAGCTGGGGTCATTAGATATTTTTGTATTTTGACATTTGTTATTTGATATTTTTTGATCCGGTTTGATTTTTGCAACTTCATTGGTTTGTTGCTTTGCATTTTGAATTGCTAGAATTAACGGCTCTTCGAGAAAATTAATCGAAGTAGGATGTTGTTGGACCCAAAAGTCTTTCGCAAGTTCAGCCTGAACTTTCTTAAAAATAGAATCTATATCTATTTCTTCATTAATGTATTTAATGACAGGTCTAGTAAATACACCATTAGTTCCTCTTGGTCCATCGCTAGAGGTTTCACCTGCAGCTGCAGCTAACGCAATGTATGTATTTGGGCCAGCACCTTGAGTGGCAAAACCCGACTCATTTTTATTTGCTGCGTTAGATCTACAAGCATCAATGACATAAATGTTAGCTAATACCTTTTTGTCGCTAATTTTTTGCATGATATTGTTGAGTTTAACAAGTGCCTCAAAATCAGATCCACTGTCAATTGGAGCAAAATAGTTATATTGATCTATTTGAGTACCATGACCACTGTAGTAGACAAAACTCACATCACCAGGCTGTAAAGAGTTCACAAAAGTATCGATGTTCGATTCCATGTCATATCTTTTAGCATCCAAAACCTTAGTCACTTGAAATCCCATCTTAGTTAATTTAGCACTAATACCCTTAGCATCGTTGATGGGGTTATATAAAGGATCTTGGGGATATGCTTGATTTCCAAATACAAGTGCTTTACGAGCCGAACGAGAAATATCCAATGAGCCATTAGCATTTTGATTATTCGCAACTTGGGTATCATTTTGCGGAATATAGAGACTTAAATTTCCACCTAGAGAATTAATTTTTTCACGAATTTTTGCCAGATCAAATTTAGCATCGGCGTATTCAGCGTTATGTAAATCCTCTAAGCTTTGGATACGTAATTGGTATTCGAGTTGGTTGAGGCTGGCAACTTTGTCTTTATCGAATTGGTGGCTGATATAAATTAAGATTGGTTGCGTGAATAAGACCGTGAGTAGTAAATAAATAAATATATTAAAACGATTCGGCTCACTAGCAATGTCATCACTTTTTTGGGTTCCAAAATGCTCCCCGCGATTGGAGATTAAAAGACCTTGAATCGCAATAAAGCAAACCAACACTATGAGTCCCGCAATGATGGTTACGAGATATGATTGGGTAGTGATTTTAAAAAGATAGACTGCCGAGAGTGCACATAATATGCAACTGATAATAGACCAAAGACTGTATAGCTCAATCTTCCTGCGATCTGGCGCAGGAAGTTTAACGAGGTTTGAAATATCAAACCCGGAGAGCTTGGAAAAAAACATATCGACTTAAGTCAAATACATTAGACCTTTTTTGATGGAGCTAATTGCACGTATTTTTCCGGACTATTTGAAATGTCTTTACTCACGAGATTTTCAAACTGCTCCAAAGCTTGCGACGATAATCGTGCTTCGGAATTTAAATGGGCAATCGAAGACTTTAGAGATGCCTCTGCTTGATGAAATATCTCAATTTCTGCTTGTTGACCATAATTACCAGACATAGTAATGGCTTTTCTTTCAACGGCATATCTTGCAGCCACAATCTCTCTTTGGTTCTCAGTTAAATAGTGATAAGGGCCATTACGAATCATCAATTTATAAAGAATAGGGGCTATTTCAATAGAAAGTAAGAGCAGTGTTAATGCCCATGAAACGACAGGATAAGCTTCATGTGCCCACATAATTTGATTGACCAGACCATTGAGTTTCTCACCATTTGTATTGATTTCAGCTAGTTTTTTTGCGTGTTTTTTGTCAATGCCATCGATTTCATCTTTAAATTTATCCACTTCATCTTTATGCTGTTCATCCCAGGCTTTGATATCATCCGCTTTTTTCTGAGCTTGAGCTTCTAAGTTATCAGCATTTGCCATCCGTGCTTTATAGATAGGGCCTGTTCCGGAAACGCCATTACCATTTTTTCCGGAAGCCTCTTTATTGGCATCGACCC
This sequence comes from Polynucleobacter sp. SHI8, assembly GCF_027944005.1. Lineage (NCBI taxonomy): Bacteria > Pseudomonadati > Pseudomonadota > Betaproteobacteria > Burkholderiales > Burkholderiaceae > Polynucleobacter > Polynucleobacter sp. SHI8. The sequence goes on from NZ_AP027204.1 coordinate 940,554, forward strand.
GTTCTTGAACAGCTTTATCTTGCAGTTCTTGTCTTTCTTTTTCAAATCGGACGCGATCAGCACTGACCGTGTCAAACTTTTCTTGAGAAATTTTATGCTCACTTTCATAGCGTTCATTTTCAATAGGAGTTCTATTTTGAATATACTCATCTTTTTTCTGTTGATAGATGGCTTCTAATTCGGATTTCATGATCCGAATTTCAAGCGGCTTGGATAAGGTAAAGCCAATAATCAAGGCCATGATTAAACGTGGAATCGCACCCGTGAACTCTTCCCATGTAATTTTTTCAGTACCATCACCATGACCTGTGGAGGAGACAATAAAGCGGTCGAGATTAAAAATAATCAATGCCCAAACAAAACCAAATGCAATAGACATAATAGAGGTAATCAGGCCGCTGATATTTGGATCTCTAAACACAATATAAAAGGCATAAGAGGAAGATATGAAGGCCAAAACCCCTGTTGCTAATACAACCCCACCAATACCTTCTTCTTTAATTCGTTCAGATTGCGGACAATGTTTTAATAATTGCAGATCAGCGCCTGCACAAAACCATAAAAACTTACTGATTTTGCTTTGATGTAACTCACCCTCATCCGGGTATCTATATTGGTCAATACTCTCAACAAGGCTCATTTCTAACTCCCTTTCTGATGTTGTTTATTCGATTTTGGTATAAATTTAATTTCTTGATAATTGATACTGGCTTTAAGAGGTGGGGCAGTAAAACGGTAAGTACTTAAATGTTCTTGCTTAACCGATTGGCGAAGCTGCATTTTGGGTGAAAAAATTCGGATTCTTGGAACCGTGATTTTGGCTGACAAACTTTTTGAGAAAACACTTTTTAAACCCTGCACTTGGCTCTTCAAGCGACTCAGCTTAGGTTGCGGCAAGGGTCCAACCTTTAAGACTGCAGGTTGGACGAGGGCAACATCAAGGTTGTTACTTGGAGATTGAATTTGCTGACGGATATGTCCAAAAAGATTTTTAAAACTAATCGTAATCGCTTGATTCTTTGGAACGTCTAATTCGTAAACACGTGATTTCCACCAAACCCATTGCGAGAATGGGATTGATTCATTTTCAAGCGTTGAGACCTTGAGTCGTCCCCAGCCTGATACTTGGACTTGTAAGCGCGTAAAAGGACCTGATCCCCTAACAATATGAGGAAAATCGATTGCAGTAATTTGAGGGCGAAAGTAGTTCATGGCTAATTATTGGGTCTTAAAGTTTGCGCATTGAATGTTTACCTCAACCCGGCGGTTGATGGAATTGGCGACGTCATTCGGAAGAATGGGTAAGCTATAGCCAAAGCCTCGAGTTTCAATTTTCTCGGCACTAATAAAATCGTTTTCGACTAAGTAAGTTTTAATGGCGTTGGTTCTTTCCACGCTCAGGTTAATGTTGTTCACATATCCATTCGGTGTTTCATCGCCAAGATCTTTACTGGTATATCCAGAGATAATAATTTTCTCAGGATTATATTGTTTCAAAATCATACCCAAGCGGTAAAGTTTGATATTGGTGTTGGGGTCGATGTCTGAACTATTAAAGGCAAACGGAATATAAATTCGATTATTGCAGTTATCGAGTAATTCTGGCTTTTGGTTTGCTTGATCTAAGGATATGCGTTGACCATTCGGGTTATTTTGTGAGGCATCATTGATCATTTCAGAGTTCACATCATGATCGGTGAGGATATTCACTTGTTGTTGGATGTGACTTGCAGCAATCTCAAAAGAATTCGTTGTTGGTGTAAATCGACAGTCCCGATCATGGATTTTGCACCAAGATATTAGGGCAACCACCAAGAAAGCCAGCAGTAAAGTCTTCACAAAGCATGACCTTAAAAAGGCGCTCAGTAGGAAAGCTACCGCCGTCACAATTAAAGCCTGTTGACTTAGCTCATGACACTGTTGAATAAATGAAGGCCAATAGCCAATGGTTAGAGCAGCGCCAGAGGCAATTAATAAGATAAGTCCAAAGAGGATGCTTAAGAATCGATTTTTGATTTGTAAATCATTTTTGCCAAGTGCCTCATCTAGCCAACACACAATAGTAATAAAGAGAATAAATAAACCAGCGATTTTTAGTGTGCAGGTGATCCAAATCAGGATAAAAAGAAGGATATGTAAGAAGGTCGAGCAACTAAAGCAGGTATCGTAAGGGTATTCTGGCTCTGTGATGACTTGATCATCCACAACAGTTTCTTTTTGCGGACCTTTACTAAACTCTTGAACTTTGGTGACAGCTTGTTCAACGATGCTTTTCGGTTCTTCTTCTATTACATCTTCTTTAGGATCATGTTCTTGCACAATCCCATAGCCAGTTCCTTTGATGCGACCAAAGCGTTTGGTTGCATCATGCGCAGCAGACTCGACACTACCAACAAATTCCCATTCGTGGAGCCGAAAATCACGAAGAGCCACACGATTGACCTGTGGTTCCTCAGAATTCAGATGAGGAGTTTGTACATCGACAGGGAAGATCAGTGGACTCGTAAAAGGTCTTATCTCATTTGGGCCAATCGTTGTTGGCGGACTTGGGATACGAACGATATTTTTTAAAAATGAATGTTTAAATAAAATATCAAAATAATGAGCATTACCAGGAGTTTCTGATTTGGTTCTAAATTCAGGTTTGAGGACTCCCTCGTAATCACCATCAAAGTCTCCCTTGACCCATACATCGTTTGTACTAGTTGTTTTAGGTTGAAGATCTAATTTAAACCAAGTATTTTCTTGACTATCCCACCAATCAAACATGCCTTGATGGCAATTTAAACAATCGATAGGGGGTCGATCCTGAGAAGTTTGGACTTCGTTGCAAGCATTACAAACAAGGGTGGTATTGGAGTTGAGAGGGTCTAATACAAAATGACTGGTACTCGTTGAGCCACAAGTCTTACATCCAGGCGTAGCAATTTTCGCCTCTTCCAAGCAGTGATGACATTGATATCGAAGACGCTGAGAAGAAGTCATGAAGGGTGATGTCAGGGTAATTGAACTCACCAAAATATAACATATTTAAGATTTTTAGAATCTTTATTACAATCAATATGATTAATGTAAAGTTTTTAAAAAAATTAAATTAAAAGAGACAAATAAAAAAAGATGAAGAACACATCAAGCTCCTTTCCCTCCCAAGAACTATCCACCTTCGCTGCTAATTTACAAGCGCAGCATATTCCGCAAGACGTTTTTCGTAAAGCTGAGGATTTACTGGTGGATTGGGTCGGTTCAACTCTCGCAGGGAAGGGCGCTCGCGCCGTTGAAATCGTCAATCGCTTTACTAAGCAGATGGGACCTACTACGGGCCCCTCAGAAATCCTCATTGATCGCACGCACACCACACCGTATTTTGCCGCGATGGTCAATGCTGCCGCATCCCATGTGGTCGAGCAAGACGATGTGCATAATGCCTCGGTATTTCATCCAGCAACTGTCGTCTTTTCTCCCGCATTAGCTGTAGCGCAATCAATCAAGGCCAGTGGTGAAGAGTTTATGGTTGCATGCATTGCCGGCTATGAAGTTGGTATTCGTGTTGGAGAGTTTTTAGGGCGCTCGCATTACAAAGTCTTTCATACGACAGGAACTGCCGGCACGATTGCAGCTGCGGCAGCGGTCGGTCGTTTATTAAAACTATCCCCTGAGCAGATGTTGCATGCCTTTGGATCTGCAGGAACTCAAGCCGCAGGTTTGTGGGAGTTTTTAAAAGATGCTGCAGACTCCAAGCAATTACATACCGCCCATGCCGCAGGGGCTGGTTTGACAGCAGCCTATTTAGCTAAGGATGGTTTTACAGGAGCTAAAAAGATTTTAGAAGGCTCACAAGGGATGGCCGCTGGGATGTCGAGTGATTCAGATATAACAAAACTCACCGATCGTTTAGGTACTCGGTGGGCATTGGTCGAGACCTCCTTTAAATATCATGCCTCCTGTCGTCACACCCATCCAGCTGCAGATGCTTTATTACAGGTCATGCAGAATCATCACCTCAAGGTGGAAGAGATTGTTGAAGTTAAAACGCTTGTTCATCAGGGTGCAATTGATGTATTAGGGCCAGTGGTTAATCCAACAACAGTCCATCAATCGAAGTTTTCGATGGGGACTGTCTTAGCACTAGCAGCGCAGTATGGATATGCAGGCCTGAATGAATTCGAGCGCTATTTCAATCACCCACAGATCAAAGCATTATGTTCGCGCATCACCATGGAACTAGATCCTGAAGTAGACGCCGCATATCCCGCACGCTGGATTGGTAAAGTTACCGTTAAAACACAAGACGGCAGAATCCTCCATGGTCGAGTGGATGAGCCCAAGGGTGATCCAGGCAATACCTTATCCCGCGCCGAGATAGAAGAGAAGGCGATTCGATTAGCACTTTTTAGTGGTGCTGCCTCAGAAGCAGAAATGAAAACCCTTTTCACACAGCTGTGGAACATGACTAAAATTGATTGCGTGCAGTCAATACTGCCTACCTTCATGAATTAGTCCTAGGGTTGCCAAGGTTTCTTCTTGATTTTTGCTACTTTGACATTGGCAAATTGTCCAAACAGATGAGCCGCCATCATAGCGCTGACCATGAGGATGAGCGCAAACATGAAGTTGCCGATTGCCCAGGAGTAGCTCTCAATCATGAGATTTAAAATACCCGCAGCCACGTTAAAGAGGGCGGTGACTTTTAATGCATAGCTCAGCCAATGTAGATTCATCATTAATTTCCTTATAGAAAAAACCAACGACTTTAAGCGTTGATGAGTATGAGTAAACATATGGCGCTTATTCGAATCATGTGCCTAATAGACAAAAATTGCTATCACGATTTTCATGAATTTTTTATGATGATTTCATCAAAGCAATCTTGAACTTGAATTCCAATTTTTCAAGTCCTTTTTTAATTTGAAAATACTTCTATACTTGAAACATTCAAGAGGAAATAATATGCAAAAAAACGTTTGGATTATGCGAATGATGATGCTTGGAGTGAGTGTTATGTTACTCACGGCTTGTGTCTCTGCTGAAAAATATACCAAGATGATTAATCAATGGGTTGGTGTGGATGAAGACACCTTAATTGCCACTTGGGGTGCGCCAACAAGTAACTACCAAACCGATCAGGCCAAGTATTTGACTTATGAAAAAGTCCAACAAAATTACATTCCACCAACGCCGTCATCGGTGCAAGTGATTCGTCAAGGTGATGCCGTATTTACGCGCCCCATTCCAGGAAGCCCCGGATACTCCTATACCAGCGAATGTCGCACCACCTTTACGATTCAAAACAAGCGCGTCGTCAATGTGAACGCCACCGGCAATTCTTGCGTTTTATAGCCTAGCGAGGTGGGGTAGTAAAATACACAAATGGATCTTATACAACTCAAATACATCGTTCTCCTGAGTGCATTTTCGCTCGCCACAATTTTGGGCTTTGCCATGCAAAGAACCCAGTTTTGTTCCATGGGTGCCATCAGTGATGTCTTTGTTATGAAGTCTTGGAGTCGCGCTCGTCAGTGGTGTGTGGCACTCGCTATTGCCGTTATTGGGACCAGCTTGTTGTACTTGGGAGGGTGGATTGATATTCACCAAACCATTTACACCAATCCCAAATTATTATGGCTATCGCATCTGGTTGGTGGTCTTTTATTTGGGATTGGGATGTCGATTGCCTCTGGATGCGGGGCTAAAAATCTCGTCCGTTTAGGCGCAGGTAGCCTTAAATCCCTGGTGGTGTTACTCGTCATGGGCATCTTTGCGCAAATGACTTTGCGGGGAGTCTTTGGTGTCTTGCGCGTGAATACCGTTGATAGCATTTTCCTTCAATTACCGACCTATCAGGATCTCGGTTCCCTCCTCAGTCAGACATTGCCGTTTTCGATTCCCGTGATATCGCTTATGATCAGTATTGTATTTGCAGGAGTATTACTCGCCTTTGCATTCAAAGATCGACTTTTTCGTGATGAGGGGCAGTGGTGGGTAAGTATCCTTGTTGGAGTGGTAATTGTTGGTTTTTGGTTCATTTCTGGTCATTTAGGATTTGTGCCAGAGGATCCCAATACCCTAGAGCCTCTTTTTGTTGCCACCAATAGTGGACGCATGGAAAGTGCCTCGCTAGTTGCACCCATGGCTTATCTCTTGGATTATTTAACCCTATTCAGTGACACCTCTAAAACCATTAGCTTTGCCATTGTCATTGCGCTTGGCATTATTGCGGGATCGTGTCTAGGTGCAGTGTTACAAGGGCAGTGGCGACTCCAAGGCTTTTCAAATACCGCGGATACCCTCAATCACCTCGTTGGTGGCGCACTCATGGGGATTGGCGGCGTGACCGCTTTGGGATGTACATTTGGACAAGGCTTAAGTGGTATGTCCACCTTAGCCTTATCCTCATTTATAACCGTAGCCGCCATGATACTCGGCGTATTTTTGGGGCTACGGTATTTAGAGCGAACTGCTTAAACGCCTTTTTCTTTAAACCAAGCAACTGCCTTATCCCAGCCATCTGCTGCAGCTGCAGGCACATAACTTGGGCGATAGTCAGCATGGAAGGCATGACCTGCCGCAGAGTAGAGCACAAACTGTGACTGTTGTGCGGCGCGATTGGTTTTTTGTTTCACTAAAGCATCTTGCATCGTGGCAACCGTCGCAACGGAGATACCCGTATCTTTCGCGCCATATAAGCCTAATACAGGAGCTTTTAATTGCGTTGCTAGATCGATCGGGTGATTGGGGAAATTCGCCGATTTATCACCTGTTAAACGACCATACCAAGCAACCCCAGCTTTGAAACTTGGAAGGGATTCACAAGCCAACCAGACGATACGACCACCCCAGCAAAAGCCATTAATACCTACACGTGACATATTGCCACCATGCTCTTTTGCCCAGTTGAGAGTTTCTTTCACATCCGTCATGACTTGTTGATCAGGTGTTTTGGCCACGATATCGCTCTGAATCTGAGCGATTGTTGCAATTTGTTGTGGATTACCAGCACGGTAAAAGAACTCAGGAGCAATGGCTAAGTAACCTAGTTTGGCAAAGCGACGTGCCACATCGGCAATGTATTCATGCACACCAAAGATTTCGCTGACCACAATCATCACTGGCAAAGGGCCCTTGGCATTTTCTGGCCTTGCAACATAAATAGGTAATTTGGAGTCGCCATAGGCAACGGTTTCATCAGAACATTTCAGACCCTTAAAGTCAGTTTTAATCGCTTGCGCCATCACAGGAGCAGAAGCGACGGCATAACCAAGACCACCCAAAGCGGATGTTTTCATAAAGTCACGACGATTAAAAGAAGATTCTGGGATTAAGGCTTGCGTATCTTTAATAAAGTCATTCATAGGGATTCTCCAAAGTATTTTGATTTATTGTAATAAACATTTATATAATCTGTTATATATAAATGAAATTTCATAAATCAAGAGGATTCACCTTTGTCAAACAATCCAGTTGATGATGCATTCGATGCCTTTGCAGATGAGGCAAAGCCTAAAAAAGGCAAAGTATTAATTGCTGAAGATATCAAGACCAATCGCTTGATTCTTTCATCTTTACTTGAAACACTAGAAATTGAAAGTTTACAAGCGGTTGATGGCAAAGAAGCAGTTGAGATGTTTAAAGCCGACCCCACGATTAATTTTATTTTGATGGACGTCAAGATGCCCGTTATGGATGGCATAGAGGCAACGGTGGTGATTCGTGAGTGGGAAGAGATTAAAAAGCTGAGTGCGATTCCCATTATTGCCGTGACAGCATTCGATTTTGCTGAAGATATTAAACGTTGCATGGATGCTGGCATGAATGATGTCATGTTTAAACCAGCAGACTTAAAAACCTTAGCCAAAACAGTTGAAAAATACCTGAACATCAAAAAAATTGATCTCAGTGCATTGCAAACGAATAACTCCGAAATCAATTTAAGAAATTTAATTGAAAATCGTCAGGAAGAGATATTTAGTCAAGAGTGGTTAACGGCTTTTGTTTTGAATCACAAAAAACTCGCCAGTGTTTTACTGCATGGTGCGATGAATGACATGCCCAATTATTTCAAGTTATTACGTGAAGCCATTGAAGAGCAAAATTGGATTGAAACCAGAGCAGTCGTACATGTTTTAAAAGGATTGTTACGCCAAGTAGGTTCAGTGAGGTTATCCACGATCCTCAATGATCTCAATGGGCTCTTAAAAAGTGGTGGCACGATGGATCAACCTGCGTTTGAGACTATCCTCAAAGAGTATCAATTGCTCGAAGGCCAGTTACAAGACTGGCTAAAGAAAAACTCTTAATCACAATCATCAGAGGTTTAACAAGCGCACCGTATCAAATAAGTTTTTGATGAGTTGCGCATCGATATTGCGCGTAATAAACACCACTCTAGAGTCATGATCATCACTGGGCCAATGCTTCAGATGCACAGGCGGATGAAAGATATGTTGCACACCTTGTACCACGACGGGATTGCCTGAGACATTGACAATGCCTTTCATGCGCAGTAGATCAGGACCTCGCAGATTACTCAGTAAATCGAGGGCACTTGAGAAAGCCTCCCAGGTAAAAGGATCGTTAAAGCGTAACGACAGAGTTTGGATGCCCGAGTCATGTGCTTGGACAAACTTCCCTAAATACGCACCCGATTCTGACTCTTCGCCTAAAAAGGACAGGATCTTGCTGGAAGACTTCGTGGTAGATAAACCCAAGTTCATCAGTTCCAATGGTGAGACTTTGCCATTGGTAACTGGAATCATCGGTGCTGTGGTATTGAGTTCCCGAATGCTCCCCTGAATGGACTCTAAGGCAGAAGCTTCGATTAAATCAGATTTGGTTAAAAAGAGCTTATCGGCAATGGCAATTTGTTTGACGATTTCTTTTTGGGTCTTCACCATCGAGGGGAAATTGACGACATCGACTAAAGTCACCAAGCCATCAAACCGAAATTGTGCTTCTAATAAAGTATCACTGACTAAGGTTTGTAGAACTGGTGCTGGATCCGCAAGCCCCGTGGTTTCTATAATCACACGGTCAAAATCGAAGACTTCACCGACCGAGCGTTTGGCAAATAAATCCCGCAGCGTTTCTTGCATATCCGTACGCACTGAGCAGCAAATACAGCCATTCGATAAAAGCGAGATATTTTCAGTTGAGCTTTGTACTAGATCGTGATCAATACCGATTTCACCTACCTCATTGATCACTAGAGCCACCCGATTCATTTCTGGGTGACGAACTAATTGTGCAATCAGAGTTGTTTTACCACTACCCAAAAAACCAGTAATGATCGTTACTGGAATTTTGCTCGCGAGTACATCCCTCTGAAAATTCATGAGTTAAATATTCATCTCCAAGATGTACAGACCACCACTAAAACGATCCACACCATAGACGATGGCATTTTCATCGACATAGACATCATTGATTTGGACAGCACCTGCAGGAGAGAGTTTCGGAGCGCCAGGGACGTAGTAGGCGATTTCTTCCACACGGTAAGGATCCGTTGTATCAAATACACGGATACCACCATTAAAGAAGGTACCAATGATGATCGTATCGGAATAAAAAGATCCGGGAACAGGAAGATTCTCATGCAAGTTGTGCGCACCATAGCGACCTCCTCGTTGACTAAACACTTCCACTGGCGGCATTGGGAAGGTGGAGATCGAGAGAGGGTGTTTTTCATCACTACTATCGATGACCCAGACCAATTTTGGCCAATCGATGCCATCATCAAACACACACTCATCGCTCACAATCCATAAGTTACGATCAAATAAAGGCAGTACCGTATGGATGAAGCCATTCAGAGGTGGCGAGTGATTCCAATGAGAAACCACTTGAATATTTTTCATATCCGAAATATCTAATACAAAAGCACCGCCATCGATATAACCAACATAAGCACGGTTCGGTTCACGCGGGAACACATTGGTGTTATGCACACGATAGCCCGTATCAAATTTAGGATGACGCGGTGGAGGAGGGGCAGAGTCACCGACGCGAGTACCCGGATACCACCAGCGACCTGCTTCAACAGGATTTCTTGGATCGGACACATCTAAAATGCGGTAGAACTGATCATCTAATGGGTGAGTCGGTTCAAAATCCTCAGATCCAGAAGACATATGAATATATTTGCCATCCACAAACCATAAGGCGTGTACCCCGCGGGAGAATGGGCCTGAGCAGTCAAAGTGGGAGAGCAGTTGTGGATGTTCAGGATCGCTCACATCAAACAGATCGACACCTGCTGGTTTGAGCCCCACCGTTTGGGTTTGGTAAGCCACAGCGAGGATGTCCCCCCAAACATCTAAAGAGTTGGAGCGCAGTTGCATATGGGGCAAATCCGTTTGTACGATCAGCTTGGGATTCTTTGGATCTGTGACATCCACACCAGAGAAATTCTTCGGGGCAGATTCGTGGGCCAACCACATGATGCGGCGACCATCTTTGGTGATTTGTAAGCCCATTCCTTCACCTAAGCCACCAAAGCCACCTAATTCATGGTGAGCAAGAAGGGTCATATTACGCGAGAGAGTTTGGTCAGATTTGGCGCTGGCTTGTGGTGCTTGCATAGTAGTGTGTCTCTTTATAAAGGTTTTACCTAGTTCGTATTCAATACATCATGTGCTAGTATTTTACAAATAAAAAATGTAATCCATAAAAAATACTAAAAGTGGAGACTCCCTCTTGAAATTAACAGCCCTGATTGATGTTTTAGCTTCTTTAAAAAAATCGCATTTGATGCTTCAACCAGTAATATTTATTTTTGTATTATTGTTTGTTGGTGTCGTACAAGCACAAAACATTCCCCCTCTGCCGATACAAGTTATCGTTACTTATCCACCAGGTGGTAGTTCCGACATCATGACCCCTGTCGTAGGGCAAAAACTCGGAAAGTCATGGACTTAAGCTGTTGCGATCGAACTTGAGAAAGTCAAATACGCCATATTAATTAAAGACAACCATATCAAAGCTGATTAAAAAGAAATGACAATGACCACTTCACTCCCACAGGACGCATTGCAATTAAGTCATATGGGGTTTGCAGTACATGATATACAGAAGATGGCATCCTACTATCAAGAAGTACTGGATTTTAAGATCACCGATCAAGGACAATTGGGAGCGGTTAGCCTGGTCTTTTTATCGCGTAACGAAAAAGAGCACCATCAGATTGTGATGGCCAACGGTAGACCTGAACAACTCGCCTTCAATCCGATCAATCAGATTTCGTTTCGGGTACCGAATCTGGCCTACTTAAAAATGTTTCGCCAGCGTGCCTTGGCCAATGCTGGCACACATGATTTGGTGAGTATTTGTCATGGCAATGCCTTATCGATTTATTTTCGAGACCCCGAAGGTAACCGAGTTGAAATCTTTTTTGATACCCCTTGGTATTGTGAACAACCATTACGTGAAATAGTGGACTTTGACTTATCTGAAGAAGACATCATGCAAATCGCCTATCAAAGCGCCTCGTCTAGACCAGGCTTTTGTTCAAGAGAAGAGTGGTTGGCAAAGATGCACCTCAAAATGAATCCAGGAGAATCACATTGAAACGCTTATCGATTATTTTTTTAAGTTTAGGACTTAGTTTTTCATCCGCACTATGGGCACAAAAGCCCGCAGAATCTAATTGGCCGAATAAACCGATACGGATGTTGCTTGGTTATGCACCTGGTGGAGGTTCGGATATCGTAGCGCGCCTAGTGGCAAAAAGTCTTGGTGATCGCTTAGGACAAAACGTCTTGGTAGAAAATCACCCTGGTGCTGGCGGTACCATTGCTACCGATCTTGCGGCAAAAGCCAGCCCAGACGGCTATACCCTATATTTTGCACCGAGTGCTCATGCCAGTACTGCGGCCATTCGTCCCAAGCTCCCCTATGACCCCGTGAATGATTTTTCTTGGATCAGTATGGTCACCACCTATCCTATTGCGTTTACCGTATTGCCAGACTCTAAATTTAATAATTTAGCGGACTTCATTCAGGCTGCAAAAAATGAGCCAGGTAAATATACTTACTCATCCGTTGGCGTTGGATCAGCGATGCATCTCGTCGGTGAGTGGACCTTCTCAGAAGCCAAAGTCAATGTCGTGCATGTACCCTTTAAAGGTGGCACACAACCGTTTCAGGAGTTGTTAGGTGGTCGTGTAGACGTCATGATTGATACCATGACCTTGACCGCATCACTCCTCAAAGATAAACGCGTTAAGCTTTTAGCCACTACTGCACCTAAAGGTGCCAGTCCCGTTGCCAATGCGCAAACCGTAGCCGATTTGTATCCTGGAGTGACTTATGAGTCTTGGTTAGGTGTTTCTGGACCCCCGAATATGCCACCAGCGATCGTGGAGCGTTTAAATAAAGAGATTCGTTCGATTTCAAATGAACCAGAATTTAAACAACGCCTCATTGATTTTGGTGGCAAACCCTATGCCAGTTCCCCGATGGAATTTAAGGCAAGAGTTGCCAGAGATATTGAGAGCTTGTCTAAAGTAGCCCAGCGCCAAAACATCCGCCCTGAATAATTCACTTAGTAAATCACTTAGAGCGGCAGTTCCACACCTTTACGCTGAATACCGCGGGCGGTATATTTAAAGAGTGCCAGTAAAAAGCAGGCGGCAATGGCTAGACTGATACTATTACCCGTCCAAAATCCCGCCGCGCCATGGAAGTATTCAGGCACAAAGGATAGATGTTGGAAGGCCATTAAATAGCCACCAAGCAGTCCCACGCCCCACAAAGATCCCGCATAAATGAGCATTGGCCAGAAGGCTACACGATAACCCCGCAAAATAAATGCAGCGGTCACTTGCAAGGCATCTGCCATTTGATAGATAGCGATAAAGATAAATAATTTATGTGCCATGGCACGCGCTTCTGGTTTTGGTGAGTAAAGATCAAGTAAAAAGTCTTGAAAGAACCAAACCAGAATGCCTAAACCAACACTCACAGAAGTAATAAAAATCACCGCAGACCAACCCACTTCTTCAGCATTGCGTGTTTCTTTTGCACCAAGATGTTGGGCGATCACCGTCATCGTTGCAATCGACAAAGATAACGGAATCATATAAAGAACCGTGCCCATATTGGCAATAATTTGATGACCTGCTAAAACACTCGTACCGAATCGTGCAATAAAGAGTGCCATAAAAGCAAAAGAAGTTACCTCAATCAAATAACTAAAACCGATCGGCGCACCGAGTTTAAGGATGTTCCAAATTCTAGGCCAGTTTGGCAGACTAAATTTTGAAAATATGCCATAAGGTTGATAACTTTTTTGTGTGCAGATCAGTACCGTCACCGAGATTACCCAAAACCATTGCACGATGACAGAAGCCAAAGCACAACCAGGACCACCCATCGCCGGAATCCCAAAACCACCGAAGATAAATAAATAATTGAGCGGAATCTTTAAGCACAGACCGATGACTTGAAGTTTGGTAATGACCTTTGGTTTAGAGATCGCGTTATGCAATGCCATATAGGTACGCATGATCATCGTTCCAGGGGTGCCCCATGCCAGAATCTCCAGATAGAGCCGGGCTTTTGCTTCAATACTAGGAGAGACATCACCAAGAGCCAGAAACGGACCGGGATGGAGCAGCACAAAAATACCCACAACCGAAGTACACAAGGCGAGCCAAAGTGTTTGTCTCGTATCTTCACCGATCTCCGGGTATTTATTGGCACCATACAGTTGCCCACCAATCGCGTTCAGAGCTGACAAAATACCCGTAAGCCCGACATAAATACTAATAAAGATCGAAGAAGCCATACCCAAGGCTGCCAAATCATCGGTTGAGTATCGAGCGGCCATCGCCGTATCCATTACGCCAAAGGTAATCACCGCCAACTGACCTAAAAGAATCGGAATTGCTAGATCAAGAATTTTTGGAACATCTCGCTTTAAACGAGAGAAAATCGATGCTAAAGAAAAAGTCATGAAGTACCTAAGATGTTATTTCACTGAGTAAAGACGTAAACGTTCGTCTTTGTCACTATCACGACGATCTTCCCACAGTAAAGTTAAGCGTTGTTGATTGAGGATGGCTGAAGCCTTCGCTTCTTCTGCGGAGTGGGTGAGCATCAGATCACATTCTGGATCATCCTTTAAGGGCAATCTCGTGAAATATACAAATGATGCTAATTGCGAATCGCCTAAAAAGGAACTATCGATACACCGAAACTTGCTTGGCAGGGCTTTGGCAAAACGCTGTGCCACAGGTTGATAGGTTTTAGCGTAATTGATTGTCGGTAACCATAAAGTCATGAGAAGCACCCACATCAAGGTTGTGCCCGATGCAGAAATCACCAAACAACGCCAAATGACTTTAGGAGCTCGGGACATGCGCCAACGAATAATCAAAAACCAAATTGCGGTAATCATCATTGCAACGAGCAAATCCAAAGCATCGAACTTAGCTACGAATCCTGGTAAATAACGCGCTACATTATTAGCTGTAGCCTCAGGATAGCCAGTTAATTTAGCCAGCCAAATCATCCAAATAAAACCCGCAACTACCGTAAATGAGAGTAGGGAGAGCCAATCAATAAAGCTGATTAAACCGCGACGTAAAAAAGGTAAACCAAAAGCAGCCAAAATCGACATCGCTGGAATGAGGAGCATCAGATAGCGCTCACTCAAGTCTTGATTAAATAAAAACAGAATCAGTTCCGCTAATAAGATCAATCCAGGAATAATGAGATGAGAAGCATTAAGACCTGCGCGACCATTTTTGGTCCAAATATAAATACTCCAAAAACACAGAGGCCAAACAGGCCAGGTATAACTCCAAAAGTTAATTCCCAAGAACTCAAGACTATTGAGAGTAACGAACCCATGAAATTGATAGATTCCCCACCAAACATCCATGGCTTCATGAATGCGATCTGCAGGAGCATGGTTGAGTGTCCACAGAATCGGCCAAAGACTGAGCATCAGACCAAAAGCAGTTAGCAGAGGGGCGACCCAAGCATAAACAATGTTCTTTTTACGAAGATGAAAACTCACCAGACTTGCAAGACATAACAGAATAGCCGTCCAAAGATTTCCGGATAAGGCAATCACCCCAAGAGCAGTACCGGCAATAGAGCCCCCCTGAATCGGTTTATCAAAGCCTCGCATGGAGCCATAGAGTAAGAGACTAATACCGAGCAGTTCGACAATCAGAGGTGACGCCTCATGTACCCGAATCGCCAGACCAATACAGGCTAGGAAGATTAATAAAGCACCATCCGCAATCGTTTTGCCATATTCTTTTGGCGTTGGTTCACCACCAAATGCAAATGCCATCGGTTGAACCTCACTGCGACGCGCCAATAAGTAGGTGGCATACCAAATAAGTAATGTAGTGCCTAAAAAGCACAAACCAGAGATTAAACGAGCGGCATTGATCTCACCAATGATCGGCCCCAAGTAATGAATCGATAAGCCACCAATCCAATAAGGCAAAGGTGGCCCCGCAATCGCATCACGACCAGAAATATGAGGGAAGAGCCAATCTTGTAGATTGCCATGTGCCATGGTCCACATGACACCAAAACCCTCCGCATCATCATTTTTCCAAGGGTCATGAGAAAACAGACCAGAGAGGGCATACACCAGTGTTAGTGCCACCATAATAATGCGGGGCATACTGGCGGTTGCTGCAGCAGATAATTTGAGGGTTTTATTCATAGTAACAAAAAAGGCAGCCATCCGGCTGCCTTTGTTTGGTTATCCAATCATTACTTAGCAGTAGCTTTACCACTAGCTTTGGAGCCGAATTTTTGTTTGAACTTCTCAACACGACCTGCGGTATCCATAATCTTTTGGGTACCCGTATAAAAGGGATGTGATTCAGAAGAAGTTTCAATTTTTGAAAGAGGATACTCTTTACCGTCTTCCCACTTGATTGTTTCACGAGTAGAAATCGTAGAGCGAGTTTTAAAGCTGAAATTGTTTGATACATCAACAAACACAACTTCTCTGTAATCTGGGTGAATACCTGGTTTCATGATAGTTCCTTAAATGATGAGGTAGCCATTGCAAAGGTCAACTGACACAATCCAATACTTTCCCACGAAAACGATAATTATGACATAAAACTACACAAAAAGGCAGTTTTATGCCAAAAAACTGACCTAATTAGCCTCCGCGACGCATTAAGTCGAAGAATTCCGCATTATTTTTAGTCGATTTGAGTTTATCAACGATAAAGTTCATCGCTTCGATGTCATCCATATCGGCGAGTAATTTACGCAAAATCCACACTTTTTGCAAAATATCTGGTTTGATCAAGAGTTCTTCACGACGAGTACCGGACTTATTGAGGTTAATCGCAGGATAGACACGACGTTCCGCTAAGCGACGCTCTAAGTGCACCTCTAAGTTACCCGTACCTTTAAATTCTTCATAGATCAAATCATCCATACGGCTACCAGTTTCAATTAGAGCTGTAGCGATAATCGTGAGTGATCCACCTTCTTCGATATTACGGGCTGCACCAAAGAAACGTTTTGGACGTTGCAGCGCATTTGCATCCACACCACCAGAGAGCACTTTTCCGGAAGAAGGTACGACCGTATTGTAGGCACGAGCTAAACGCGTAATAGAGTCAAGCAAAATAATCACATCTTTTTTCATTTCCACGAGACGTTTAGCTTTTTCGATCACCATTTCAGCAACTTGCACGTGACGCACAGCAGGTTCATCGAAGGTAGAGGCAACCACTTCACCGCGCACGGAGCGCTGCATTTCGGTGACTTCCTCAGGACGCTCATCGACAAGTAACACAATCAAAATAGCGTCAGGATGATTGGTAGAGATTGCATGGGCGACGTGTTGCATCATGACCGTCTTACCGGATTTAGGCGAAGCAACAATTAAGCCACGCTGACCAAAACCGATTGGGGAGATCATATCGATGATACGACCCGTTAAATTTTCTTCCGCCTTAATATCGCGCTCCAAATGCATTGGACGATCAGGATGAAGCGGCGTTAAGTTTTCAAACATGATCCGGTTCTTCAGTGCTTCCGGAGCGATGTCATTGACCTTATCTACTTTGACAAGAGCAAAGTAGCGTTCACCTTCTTTTGGTGTTCTGACTTCACCTTCTACGGCATCACCCGTATGCAGATTAAAACGACGAATCTGGGCAGGGGAGATATAAATATCATCAGGGGAGGCAAGATAGGAAGATTCAGGGGATCTTAAGAAACCAAATCCATCTGGCAGCACTTCTAAAACACCATCACCAAATACCGTTTCGCCATTTTTGGCACGATTCTTCAGAATCGCGAACATCAGTTCTTGTTTACGCATCCTTTGGGTATTTTCAATTTCAAGGGAGGCGGCCATTTCTAAAAGTTGAGAAACGTGCAGAATTTTTAATTCAGTTAGTTGCATAGTCTGGAGTAGTTGTAGTGATTAAAGAATTGCCATATTGAGATTGGCTAGATGAGAGAGGGTTGAGAAACTATAAATATAAAACACCAATAATAAGAGGGGGAGGTAGCCGAATGGCAACAGGTAGACTTAAATTAACATCACACTTAAATCTATGTTTGAGATGATTCTAACACTATAAATTCAATAGCTACAAATTTCCCCCACTAAAAAACAACAGTAGGGGAATGGTTGTTTTACAAATGGGAGTCTAAAAATGCTGTTAATTGTGATTTTGCGAGAGCACCGACTTTTTGCGCAGCGATTTCGCCATTCTTAAACAGGATCAAAGTAGGGATACCACGAATCCCAAATTTTGCTGGAATCTCTTGATTTTCATCAACATTAATTTTTGCAATTTGAATTTTGTCACCATATTCTTTTGCCACTTCTTCCAGAATTGGGGCAATCATTTTGCAAGGGCCGCACCATTCCGCCCAAAAGTCTAATAAGACGGGCTTACCGGCTTGAACGACATCGGTTTCAAATGAACTGTCTGTGATATGTTTAATTGCTTCGCTCATGATGCTTCCTTCATTATTATTTAAAAGTAATACGAAATACTTGTAAGATAAGAGTTAGATTTATTTAACTATATTGAATATCTTAACCTAAAACACTTTAATTCTCTCGCTAGAAAAATATTTTTAATATGTCATTGATAGAAAGAAGTGTCTTAGCGCATCATGGTGCATTGCAAGATGTGGCAAAAGCAATCTGGGCGCATGCACAGCAATGTGGTCAATCACCCATTGTTTTAACATCGACTTCAGGCCCCATTACCGATCTACGAAAACTACTCGAAACATCTAGGCCGACTGCGATTGATCCGAAGATTGCCTTTTTACCCAAAATACTCAGTGTGTCTGATTGGTTGGAAAAAACACCGAGTTTGCTCACACTTCCCCCAGTCCTCAGTTCTTTGCAGCGATGGGAAAAAGTGTATGGTGAGCTTGCAAAGCATCCCAAAATTCAACGTCAGTTTGGCGTCATTGGCGAAGGTGGACGATGGGCGTTGACCAAAGCGATTGTGCAGGCATGTGATTTTTTAACACAAGCCAATATTGCCTTTGCTCCCCCAAAACCCCAGCATCAAGATCAAACCTACGAACACGTGCAAGCGCAATTAGATGCCATCATTCATCAGGCTTATAAAAATGATACGGCATATGCTAATGAAGAAGGGCAACTTATTTTTGCCTTTTGGAAATACCTCACACGTACAGAAGATTCTTTGGTGCGAGAGCGCATGGCATATCAATATCGTCAACAAGAACTTGCAACAGCAAACCCACCACCCCTCGTGTGGTTAGACATGGCAACACCAACCAAAACCGTACAGACTATTCAAGCTGAATTCTTAAATGCGTATGCTCAGCATCAAGCAGTACTTAAGATTGGGATCAATTGGCAACAAAGTGCCTTATGGCCAGAGTGCATCACAAAAACAACCAGTGACTTTGACGCCGCAACTATTGCACAAATACAAACGAATCGTCAGAAACATCAACAGCCAACATGGCGCATCATCAAACAGCCAAATTTTGAGAAGATGGCCTGGGCGGCACTTGCGTGTATAGAAGAGCACATCCAACATGAACGAAACGACATTGCTATCGTTGCCCAAGATCGATTAGTTGCAAGAAGAGTACGAGCGTTGCTGGCGCGTTATGGCGATCGCATCTCCATCAAAGACCCCACCGGTTGGAAACTCGCCACTACCAGTGCGGCAGCAGCGGTGCAGAGTTATCTGCAACTGATTGCTAGTTCTGAAGGGCCGAGTCTTGTGACCTTCATTGGTTTTTTAAAAAATCCGATGCTGGATTGGCAAGTCTTGCTTGCAGCACATACACAAAATCAAACCATCGATCATCTTGATTTTTCGTGGTGGATGGAAAGTCGACTCTTAGCGAACCAAGTCGGAATAGGGTGGCAAGAGTTACAGTCCGCTTTTGCACAAGAGAGTAGACATGATGAACATTCACAGAGTGCGGATTATCGCCAGATTGCTCAGGCAATACTCACCCAATTACAAAGTTTTAGTATTGCTTGGCAAAATTCACAATCCACTAGTCAAGAATGGGTGGATCGATTAAAGGAGCATTTAGACAGTTTTGGCATGATTGATACCTTAACCGAAGATGAAGCAGGTCAAAGTTATTTGAACATGTTGGATGAGTTACGTGAATTACAAGAAGAAACTCTAAAGAATAGCGCATGGACGAGTCTTTTAGATCAGTGGATTGATCAAGCATCCTATACCCAAAAATCCCCCAAAAAATCCGTCAATATTTCTTTTATTACCTTATCCGCGATTCGTTTTCATCATTATTCAGCCGTGGTGTTTATAGGTTGTGATGCAAAGCAGTTGCCAAGTAATAAAGATTACGGCTCCATCTTTTCAAGGGCGATGTTAAAAGAGCTTGATCAAGATTTACCAGAAGCAGAGTACATTCAACAAGCCAGAGATCTCTCGCAGTTACTCACCACCCATGCACATGTCGATTTGTTATGGCAAGAGTATCAACAAGCACAAGAAAAAAACCGCATATGTCCTTGGTTAGCAAGATTGCAAATCGACATGCCTTCTTTAGATAAATCGATTGCTATTTATGAAGGTGATGAACAAAGTCAACCCCAACCCCAATCGAGCACACCGATTCTCTTGCCAGGGCTATTACCCAACAAACTCAGTCCAAGTGCATATAAAGCCTTGCGCGCTTGCCCATATCAATTTTATGTATCGTATGTATTGGGACTAAGGTCCCCGAAAGCTTTACAAGATCCATCTGAGTTTGGGCAAATTGGGAGTGCCTTGCATGCCATCTTGCACCAGTTTTATCAAGAGTATCAACAACAAACATTTTCAGACCCAATCAGTCAGCGTCAATGGATGATGGATCATTTGGAAGGAATTTCAAAAGAGCAGTGGAAAATTCTTATCGAACAAAATGGGCAATTATTTGCAGATCAACAAAAGTGGTTCAAACAAATTGAGTCTTTAGTGGATTGGCAATTGGACCTAGAAAAGAACAGCTTTACATTTGTAGAATCAGAAAAAGACGTAGAGTTTAAGTTGCAACTGAGTAGTGGTGAATTAATTACCATTTATGGTCGGGTAGATCGTGTGGATAGCAATGATAATTCAGAGCTACAAGTTTGGGACTATAAATTGAAAGATGGTAAAGATTTAAAAATATTTAATAAGCATCTCTGGGATAATCCGCAGATCTTGATCTACAGTAAAGCTCTTTCGGAGACCCATCATTACCGCCATCAAAATGTGAAGCAGGCGGGTTGGGTCAGTTTACGAGAAGCGAAAGAAGCACAAAGAGACTTCAAGTTGGCTGTCACTCCAGACATCTTAGATAAGATGGAAAATCAAATCCGTGAGGATCTGGATCAAGTTTGGACAGGTATAGCCATGCCAGCGAATGGCCCTCAGCAGGTTTGTAAGTATTGTGATGCACGTGGCATTTGCAGAAAAGGAATGTGGGAAGCATGATTGACGAACTGACCAAAATTTCCTGTGACCCTAAAGAATCTGTTGTGGTGGAGGCCTGTGCAGGTAGTGGTAAAACTTGGCTGCTTATTTCTAGGATCTTTCGCTTACTCTTGATAGGTGTTAAACCAAGTCAAATTTTAGCTATCACATTTACTCGCAAAGCCGCGCAGGAGATGAATGATCGTTTGGCCACACTTCTATTAGAGATGCATCAAAAACCAGATGCCGAAGTCCTCCAAGAGTTAATGATTCGGGGCTTAAGTGCAGAAGAAGCTCAGCAACAATTACCCCATGCTAGAGCCCTATATGAAGAAGTATTAACTCAGCCCCAAGTGATTGCCATGGAAACCTTCCATGGTTGGTTTAGCAGAGTGAGCTCAGCTGCACCAATTACCTCTGGCATTGTCAATCAAGGAAGTCTTAGAGAAGATCGACAACGCTTATTAAAAGAAGCGATGGCCGATTGGTGGAAGCAACTTGGTGCTGGCGAAGGTGAGTTTGCAATACTACAAGAACATTACTTACGCCTATTGGAATTGATTTCTAAAAAAACAGCTGACGCGTTTTTAGAGGGTCCTTCGAGTATTTTGGAGCAATTGAGCGCTTGGCAACAGTATGTGGATTCGTTACCAGGAGGTAAAGATCCACTACAAATGCTAGAAGAAAAATTACCTCTTTTGCATCAACCAAGTCCTTGTCACAATTTACAAGACGAAACTCAATTTGATTGGCAAGGTTTACGAACATGCTATCAATGGTATTCGCAAAGTTTGGCTAGTAACGATGTGAAGCTAACAATACCCCTAAGACAATTATTAGATGCTCAACAAGCAGGAGCTCAGGAAGAAACTTTAATCCATCTGCTCAAGTCGGCATTACTTAATAAAACAGCACCTCACAACCCAAAACCGGTTGTCTTAAATTGTTCTACAGCTTTAAATAATATTTTGACAGATGCCGGACGAGCAGATTTGCAGACTGAAATTCCAAGGCTATTTAGAGTTTGGCTTGATTTACTGGATAGATATAAAGATTGGCAAAAAGAACAAAACCTTTATCAACTCAATCAGTCATGGATCATCTTAGGAACCTCGATTGCGAACCACTTCCGAGAATATAAAAAGAATCACCGCATTCTGGACTTCAATGATCTTGAGATGAATGTCGCGCAGTTATTAAAAGATGAAGTGCTTGCGAGTTATATTCAAGTAAGGCTCGATGCCAAATATAAACATATCTTGATTGATGAGTTTCAGGACACGAATCCTACCCAATGGATGATTCTGAAAGCTTGGTTAAGTGGGTATGGCACAGCAGGAGACCTGCCGAAAATATTTGTGGTGGGGGATCCTAAGCAGTCCATTTATCGTTTTCGTAAAGCAGATGCACGCTTATTTAAAGCCGTACAAGATTTCCTGCAAAAGGATTACAAAGCAAAACTACTCAATAAAGACGATACAAGACGCAATCCACCGGCTGTTGTTCAAGCCGTCAATCAAGTCTTTACCCAAGTGAAAGAACAAATTCCCGATTACCGGTTTATCAATCATCAAACCCTCTGGAAGAACCATCCAAAGACGCCTCTCGATACAGAGGTATTTTGCCTAGAGCTGATACCCAAGATTGGCACAGAAACTGCTTCTGAAAACAGAAATCCATTTCAGGAAGGGCTATTAGATAGCACCCGAGGAGCAGCCGCACAGCAAAACTTAATGGAAGCCAAACAAGTCGCTAGCATCATCCGTCATTGGTTAGCCACCAAATACGTAAAAGATGATCAGAGTGAATCAGGAGTTCGAACAGCGAACCCAAGTGATTTTTATATTCTAGTCCGCAACAAAACCCATGTCCTAGAAATGGAGACAGCCCTGAGGATCTATGGACTGCCATATCAAAGTCCCCGTAAGGGCGGATTATTGCAAACCTTAGAGGCAGCCGATATTCGTGCGCTCCTCAATGTATTACTCACTCCGAGTAATAATTTGGCTCTGGCTCAAGTATTGCGAAGTCCGATATTTTCCTGCGATGAGCAACAGTTACAACAATTAGCGAGTTTGGCGAATAAGCAATCTTGGTGGAATCATCTAGAGCATATTCCGCAAGAAAATATGCAAAAAGCGCATCGCTTACTGAATCGTTGGCGAGGACTTGCGAATCACATGCCAGTACATGATTTACTCGATTGTATCTATGAAGAGGGTGAGGTGTATAAAAATTACACCAGAGTTTGCCCGCCGCTGATGCATACCAAGGTGCTTGCGAATCTAGAAGCGTTTTTGAAGCTGGCATTAGATACCAATGGCGGAAGATATCCATCCTTAAGTCGATTGATTGAAGAGTTACAAATACTCACGAAGGGATTGGAAACCGAAACTCCCGATGAGGGGGAAGTACTAGAAGCGAGTGATGAAGAAGACGATGAGGATATAGAGGCGGATCAAACCGCTATTAAGATCATGACCATTCATGCGGCGAAGGGATTGGAAGCCCCATTTGTGTTTTTAATGAATACCAACTATGTTCCATCAGAAAAAGACAGTACCGGTGTTTTAATGGATTGGCCCACCAATCAAAATGCACCAAACCTCATGTTCGCTTATCAAAAAGACGGCTTGAATACCATCCTACAGCCGATAAAAGACGAAGAGAACCAAATTGCACAAAGAGAAAATGCCAATTTACTCTATGTGGCCATGACTCGTTCGAAACAAAGTTTTGTGGCATGTGGCAATGGTGATTTAAAAGATAAATCTTGGTATGCACTGATGATGAGGGCGCAAATAGCCGTTAAGTCCATCGCGGATATTGTGCCTGAAGAAGAACATCTCCCGATAGCAATCCAAGCAACATCTATTGTCAATGACACTCGGTTGAAGTTCCCGGAGATTCCAAAGATACCATTCAAAGATGTGCCGCAAGTTCAGGATGAAGAGAATAAAACCTTTGAAGAAACCAATCAATCAAGTACCCAAGAAAACAAACCGAAGCAAGAGATCCTGGCCTTAGGAACTTGGGTGCACTGGTTTCTTGAGCAAACTACCCAAGAACCTATCCATGGTGAGATAAGTTTCGAGATCCTCCAGAAAATGGCGACAGGGCAAAAAGCACCTACAGATATAACTATCAAGGCGATACCCATTGTGCAGAAGATTCTGAATACGGACCATTTAAAAGATTATTTTTATGGCCACCACATTGTGGCTATTTGGAATGAATTAGAAATGATTGGTGAAGGAGGAGTTTTATTCAAAATCGATCGATTAGTAGAGCTAGAAAATGAACTCGTGATCTTGGACTATAAGTTAACGATTCCAGAAGAGAGTACTGAGTTCTTTAATAAATATCACAATCAACTCAAAAATTACCAAGCATTAGTGAAGAAACTTCGCCAAGATAAGCCAGTACGAGCTGTACTTGTAGATCAACATGCCAATGTCAAAGAAATTGTATAAAGTAGTGCTATTCAATCAGGGGAGAAAAATATGTTATCGAAGTTTAATGAATTAGGTTTTGCAGAAAAATTCTTTATCGGATTTGTTGCTGTTGGTTTAGCCACGACTTTTTATGATCAGTTTTCTCAAAGCAGTAAACAATCTGGGATTCAGTCAGCCCAAGAGAAGTGTTTGAAAGAAGCCGAAGAATTAAAAGCAAACGCTATGCCACATGAAGTATGGAAAAAAGTACCTCCCGTATGTGATCCAGAAGCGATTAGTAAATTAGAGCAAAAAACATCTACTCAAAAGGCGATCCTAGAAATGACAGACGAACAAAAATCCAACAAATCATTCCCATCCATTATTTGGTTTATCTTAATTGGTTTGATACCTACCATCGTGCGCGTGATTAGACGTCAGATGGGTAAGATCGATAAGAACGGTTAAACATCATCTGCAGTAACACAAGAGTGCTATTGGGATACCTACCAATAGCATTTTTTTTCTATTTTTTTAACTTTTAAGTGATTTTATTTACAAGGAAAAAACTATTCATAAGAGCAGACTACAGATGCTTTTACTTAAACGATTAAACAATTAACTATAATAATTTAAATCTTTTTAATAATTATCAAGTTCCTTTATATGGTGCGTTAACGTACATATGTTATCGAATAATGGAGAACTCCAGTTTGCCGCGACCAGTCTTTTTCCGGTCATGCTTATTATTAACTTGATTTACGGCATTATTTTTTGGGGATTATTTAGAAAAGACAACCTGAAAGAAGTGGACTTTTGGATTAAGGGATGTTTTTACTTCTCCATAGGCATATTACTGGCTTCAACTAGAGCCCTTATTCCTCTATTTTTAGGTTATGCCATCGGTAATTTTTTAATTTTCTATTCTCACCTCATGTGTTTTCGATCGATGCAATACATGGCTTGTGGATCAAATAAAAAAAACGACATGATGAAGCTATTCTGTGTTTTTTATGGATTAGGCTTTATCTACCTCAAAACTTGCCACGACGATCCAAATCTGATTGCCTTATATGTCGGGGTTTCTAACTGCATGTTTCATTCATGGATTTTTGTCAAACTTTTTAGAATACGCAAGCACATTCCTAATTTATTTGCCGAGTTAATTGCTTATTGTTATTTGACTACATTGTTAATTTGGGTAATCCGAGTCTTTTCAGCTCAGTATTATAGTTTTGGAGAGTCACTCGACCCAGGCTTTATTAATTGGTTTACCATGTTACTCTTGACGATGATCTTTGTGATCAAGCATGCTTTCTTTTTTGGATTGCAGCTAATCCGAAAAAATAATCAACTTGATGAAATCACCCGATTATCTTCTGAAAAAGATGACTTAATGTCTCAATTAGAGGCAGAAAAAAATGTTGCCGAAAAAGCGAATTTAACCAAAAGCCAGTTTTTAGCGAATGTTTCGCATGAAATCCGCACGCCTTTACATGGTTTAATTGGAATGTTATCGATTGTCTTACGATCCCCCATGTCAGAGGAAATTAAAAAGTCACTAGATAAGGCTTTGTATTCCTCAAAAGCCTTGCTGTATGTTTTAAACGATATCTTATCTTTCGCCAAAATTGAAGCGGGTAAGATTGAAGCCAATATAGAGCCATTTCGATTGAAGCATCTGTTTGATGACGTTTCTGATTTGTTTTTGATTTCTGCAACTGATAAAAAAATCGAATTACGCTTTGATCTTGACCCTAAGATCCCTGAAGTGCTCATGGGTGATTTCTTTAAATTGCGCCAGGTATTATTCAATTTGATAGGTAATTCGATTAAGTTTACACGCCATGGCTCGATTGACGTACATGCTCGTTTAGAAAAGATTGAGGATCAAAAGGTAATCTTAACCATCAGCGTGAAAGATACTGGCGTCGGTATTTCTTCTGAATCCATGGAGGAGATATTTCAACCATTTCGACAATTGGATAACACAAATACACGGAATTATGACGGTGTCGGATTGGGCTTGTCGATTGTCCAGAGTATTTTAAACACCATGAACTCCCCGCTCAATATCAAAAGCCAACCAGGTGTTGGGACCGAAGCGTCCTTTGAATTATGTTTAGAGATTCCGTCCAAACTTCAATCAGATTCCATCAACTTAAAACCAAACCCTCAGGACCCTGGTTTGATTCTGATTGCTAAAGATATGTTGGTAGGAAAACGCATATTAGTTGCTGAAGATAACCCAATTAATGTGGAAGTAATTCGACATTATTTAGAATTTATGAAGATCGATGCTGATTTTGTTTTGGATGGTAATGAATGTCTTGAGGCGATTGAAAAAAATTCCTATGATCTAGTTTTGATGGATATCCAAATGCCTAATATTGATGGCATACAAACGACATCCCAGATTAGATCAAATGAAAAGTTCAAGGACCTTCCTATTGTTGGACTCAGTGCTGCAATAGCCGCTGAAGATCGTGAAAAGAGTTTAAGAAGTGGGATGAATGATTATTTGGTTAAGCCATTTGAGATAAATGAATTAGCTGAAATCATCCAGAAATATCTTAACCGATAAGCTTATCTGCAGTGAGATCATCAAAGAGTAAGCATTTTCAAATGTATGAAAATTGCCATAGAAGCTCTAGGTGATTCTTCCCAATATAATTTTTCTTGTGCCTGATTTTTTTGAATCAGTACTTGTAGCTCGTCCACAAATTGACGCCAGGTAATCTCTCGGTTAGTTAATTGCAGTCGTAAGACTTTACGATTTTTGTTATATTCATTCATCAGCTCCACATACCCTGCAGATTGATAATCGGTATAGATCGAAATAGTAACCTGATCACGTTGCTTTTGTAGAACCTCAAACCATTCAAGACCCTCTACCTCATCTTGACTGGCGTACTCATGGATTCCTAATGCGGGATCAGAGCGATACTCAACAATTTTTTTAAAGAGATGATCAATCTTAGGGCTTTGAGCATAAAGTTTTTGATAATAATCATTCACTTTAGTAAGTTCTTTGCGCATTGAGACTTGCTTACTGGATTGGGCAAGTCCTAGAATAGAAATTGAAAGAAGTAAGCAGCTGATGAAGTATTTCATGAGGAGTGATTATTTCTGTTTGGACGGGGTATAACCAATGCGGTTGCCGTTGTTGTCAAAAATATTAGTAACACCTTGATCAGTCTTTGTCTCATAACCAATTCGATTGCCATTGTTGTCATAGACACCATTCTTTGAATTGGTATTTAAAGGGGAATTTTGGTAATTGAGAGGTGAGTTGTTGAAGTTAAGAGGGGAGTTCTGATAATTGAGTTCAGAATTTTTATAGTTCATTGGAGAGTTATCCCAAGTGATGATTTGACTAAATGCTGGGCTAACGACAAAGACAACAAATAAAAGCCATATTTTTTTCATAGATCCTCCATTGATATAACTCCATCATGAAGGTCTTTAGGCTCATGAAATGAGCCTACTTAAATTAATTTTTTAACAGTTGGATATCAAAACAAATCAAAAAAAATCAATAAAATTTATTTTTTTACGGTATAATTACGGTAAAATTCTATTGGAATAATAATATGAAAAATACGCAACGTTTTGAAATGGTTCTGAACTCCTCTGATAAAAACGCAATTAGTCTTGCGGCAGAGTTGGCAGGTACCTCCATGGCTAACTTCGTAAGAAGTGCAGCTAAAGAAAAAGCGCGTCAAATGATTGATCAAGAAACGCGCCTATCCTTGAACGAAGATGATTTTACCAAGTTTGCAAAAGCTTTAAATGGTGGCTTCAAACCTAATAAAGCGTTAAAAAGAGCAATGGAAAAGGCAGGGAATTTAGAGATTGCTTGAAGACTTACCTTTAAACTCAAAAATCCATGACAGAAATTCATTTCGTTGTGGTGAACCTTTATTGGATCAATTTCTGCAAAAGGAAGCGGCTCAGTTAGAGAAACGGAATATTACCAAAACATTTGTATTGGTTGATCCTTCAAATCCCACAGTCATTGTAGGATTTTATTCTTTGAGTACTGCACAAGTCGACCATCAGGACTTTTCTGAGGGTTTAAAGAAGAAGCTTCCTCGCTATCCGATACCTTGTATTCGACTAGGGAGATTAGCTAGAAGCTTGGAATACCTTGGCGAGGGTATTGGAGAATTGCTCATCGGAAAAGCCTTACTTCGTTGTCAGGAGGTACAAAAAATAGTTGGAGCCAAGGCATTGATTGTTGATGCAAAAAATTCTCAAGCCCGCGATTTTTATATCGAGTATGGCTTTACACCGTTTGAATATGATGATCATCATCTGTTTTTGATTTTATAAAAATTTGTAAAGCTCCTCTATTAATATTGACCTTGAGGCTTCTACGTACGTCACTTTTTTAATTCTTAAAAAGTTAGATTTTGAACTTGAGTTGAGCAAAGATAACCCCAGCGTCCATGAATTGAGATACTTTGGGAATAATTGCAATGTTGATAGATATCCTATTTGTACCAACATTGAAGATGGGCATCAAAGCGATAAAAGGTCTTCCTTGGTTATATTCAGTGATCTGACCTAATTTTTAGCACCACAAACCCAAGTACCAAAGCTCATCCACCATCAACCAATCATGATCCAATGATAAGATAAGAATACTCTCTTTAACCGTGGTACTAAACTGACATCAGTTCAACTTTCTATCTATATTTACTTCTTGAAAAATCGATCTTGATTGCATGATTTTAAATAGACTTGGTTATCCGAAAGTTGAATTTAATCATTTTGTTAATAGTATTACTTCTTTTTAATGATTTTGCTACTTATTTAACTTTATTTGTTCCCCTGGGTCGCCCCATGATCCTCTCATCCAATAATCTTTCCTAAAGTAGCAAAAATACTTAAAACACCTATTGACACTGTCATTTATTGCTGTCAATATAACAGTTTATACTGTATTTAATGTGATTTATTCTTTTATAAAGGTAGGTATGGGATTTTTTATCCAAGATTATCAAGACTTTAGAGGCAATGTCCTTGATTTGTCAGATTTGGCAATCAAGTGCTCTAACTTCTTGGGTCTACCTGGTGAAACAGAAAAAATCAATGAACGCACCATTCGGTATTACGTGACCGAAGGTTTAGTTGATCGTCCCACAAGGATTGGTCGAGATGCGGAGTATGAGTACATCCATTTACTGCAGTTTTTAGCAAGTCGGTATTTAGTTGCATCGGGTTACCCTATGGCCAAGGTTGCCCCCTACATTGCCAGTCGTAACATCGATGAGTTAGAGAAGTTTGTGAGTCATCCCACAAAACCCAATTTAGCAGAATTACTCGTCGCTTCTTTTGCTAAAGGGAGTAACACTGGTTTGGAGAGTATCAATCAATCGAAGAGAGAAGTGCGATCCACTCAAAAATCTCCACGTTTGGAAAAGAATGACATTCGGTTTTCTGTAAAGTCTCAGTCGAGTATGTTGGATTTAACTGAAGATTTGAACGACTTATTTAGTAAAGTGCCGTCTGAGAACAAAATCTCTGCGAACTCAACTAAAAATGATGCCGATGAAAATTGTCAACGCGAAATTGCTCGTTTACAAAATCAGATGCAAAGGATGCAAGCACGTCTAGATGATGGCCTGCTGCAGATGAGCGAACGTATTGAAAAACAGTTTCAGAAACAGTTTCACCAAGTAGATGATTTACACCGAGTTATACAACAGCTCCATGAGCAATTCCAAGAAGAACGCAATCAGTGGCATCAAGAGCTCCACGAGCTCAAACAAATGATTCATGATCGACTTCCACCGATCGAGGCCGAACGAGCGCCAGCACCCGAGCGAGCGCAAGCCTCAAACGTAACACCCGAAGTGCCCCCGCAAAGCTCCAAAAACACATAAAACCATCGCTGTAATTGCTGTACCAACATTCAACTGAATCCTTTTTAGAAAGAGAGATCACTATGTTTGACCCTATTGCTTTAGAAGTACTCTTAACGCCACGTAAAAAAGTGCTCGTGGATGCCCCCAATCAAAACCTCGACGTGATGTTACGACTGCGCGCCCATGAAACTTCAGGTCAGGAAATCAAAAAAACACCACTCGCTATTTCGATTGTGATTGACCGATCTGGCTCCATGGATGGCGGTAAATTAGACCAAGCCAAACGTTCTGCGTTAGATATTATTCACCGTTTGCAAGACCACGATTTAGTCAGTGTTATTTCTTACGACAATACTGTGGAAGTACATTTAGAACTTATGCCAGTGCCATCGGCCCGAATCTTAATCGAGCATCATTTATGGGGTCTGCATCCAAGAGGGGGAACTAATCTGCATGCGGGATGGTTAAAAGGTGCTGAGATTTTAGCCCCAGAATCTAATGGTGATCATCTGTGCCGCGTGATATTGCTCTCTGACGGTCAAGCCAATACTGGAATTGTTTGTTTAGATCGCATTTGTGATCAAGTGACTGAACTTGCACGTGTGGGGATTTCTACAACGACGGTAGGTATTGGACTCGATTTCAATGAAGAGCTTATGACCGCGATGGCTAATGCCGGACAAGGTAATGCTTGGTATGGTGAGCGTGTGGAAGATCTTCAAGAATCCTTTGATTCAGAAATGAGTTATTTATCACAACTGGTGTTTAAAGAAGTTGAAGTGATTGCGCATTACGCAGGTCGTCAATTGAAGATGAGAAATGACTATCTATCCATCAAGAAAAATACCTGGAGAATCTCAGGTATCGCCTTAGGCTCAGAAAAGTGGGTAGCATTTTCTATGCCAATGCGTGAAGTGATCGATATTCAGCACGATGGTTCGATTCTTGAAATTGAACTCGTAGTAACTGATAGCCATAATCGTCGTCATAATCTCTTTGCGAAATTACTCGATATGCCGGTGGTGAGTACCCAAGCGTATCTTGAAGCACCAGAAGATGAACTCGTTGCAAGGCGGTTTCAAGAAGTGGAGATGGCAGATATCCAACGAGAAGCAAGAAACTTGGTACGAGATGGTGATTGGGAACGAGTGGAGCGCATGATCATTGAACTCGAAGAGCGTTCTCGTAATAATCCATGGGTACAAGAGAGTGTGAAGTATCTGCGCAAACTAATGGAGGATAAAGATCGAGCCCGTTTGGAAAAAGAATTAGTCTATGCCTCTCGCTCCATGAAAAATCGCTCTTCTGGACTAGAGGATAATGTTCGGTTTAGTATCAGTGAGGAATCAATCAAGCCAGCATTCTTGAGGAAGAAAACTTCACAGGGTAGAAATTCCGATTCACAAAGTTAACCCCTGTAAATTCAAGAGGATTTAATACTTTTTACATTCTTGGTATATATTTAAGTAATATCAAATATATACCAAATGACCTACGAACAACTCCTTCAATTCATAACAAAAGATATGTCAATGTCTCATATCTATCAACCGGTGATGCTGATTGAATTGTTAAGGAATAAAGGAATAGCCTCTGTTGAAGAAATTGCTCAGGCCATCCTTAATCGAGACCCATCTCAAGTCGAATATTACTCCCAGATTGTCAAAAAAATGGTGGGAGATGTTTTAACTAATAAGAGAAAAATCACAAGCAAAGATAAAGATATTTATTCGCTAAGAGGAATTGAATCCCTTTCAGATATAGAGATTGAAGAATTAATTTCTTTATGTGAGCAAAAGATAATTGATTATGAAGTTAAGCGAGAAGGTGCGCAGTGGGATCATCGTAGACGCACAAGAAGTCCGGTATCTGGTTCAATTCGATATGAGGTTTTAAAAAGAGCAAATAGTAGATGTGAATTGTGTGGAATATCTAATGAACTTAAAAATTTAGAAGTGGATCACATCACGCCAAAAAGTCTTGGGGGCAAAGATGATATTGCAAATTACCAAGCTCTTTGTTATACATGTAATGCTCAAAAGAAAAATAATGACGATACAGATTTTCGTCAATTAAACGTTAAGTATCAGGAGAGGCATGTGGGTTGTTTATTTTGTGATGTTCAAACCATTGATCGTGGTCGTATTGTTGAGGAAAACGAATTAGCATTTGTCGTGCGTGATGCTTTTCCAGTCACAGAGCTTCATTCACTGTTTATCCCCAAACGACATGTCTTAGATTACTTTGGAGTGTCTCAACCCGAAGTTAATGCCATCCATGCTTTGTTGCATACTCAAAAAGATCTCTTACTGAAACTAGATCCTACGATTGATGGATTTAATATTGGGATGAACTGTGGGCAAACAGCAGGTCAATCCGTATGGCACTGCCATGTCCATTTAATCCCCCGCAGAAAAGGTGATGTTGAATACCCCAAAGGTGGAGTCAGACATGTCATTCCATATAAAGGCAACTACGAGGATCTACGATAATCATTTAATAGTCTAATCAAGAACATTTGATTAAAGACTTACTCTCAAATGAAATTCATAAAATGGTGGAATTGATATTCAGATCATTGAACATGAAGGATTGTTGATTGATTAATTAATTAAGATACTTTTTTACTATCCATATTAAAAAATTCTTAAACATCGCCTGTTTTTTATAAGGTTAATGATTTAGATATCCTAAGAGCATCTACTAAAATAATCGATTTAATTGAAAGTGAGTTTTTAAATTAGATAAGGTAAGTATCTGCGATGTTGTAGATCATTGAATTGAAAATAGATTGATTGAAAAGTGATGGAAAAATATCTGACTTATAAAGGTTTTGAAGGTATTGCCGAAATCTCCTTAGAGCAAAAGCTCTTTAGGGGAAAGATTTTGTTTATTGAGGATTTGGTTACCTACCAAACGCTTAATCCTGAGGAATTAGAAAAAGCTTTTCATGAAGCTGTGGATGATTATTTAAAAACATGTCAAGAGCTTGGAAGAGAGCCTTTAAAGGGTGCTTTTAATCAACGTGTTTAACAGCCTCATTCCATCACATCACTCAACCCAATTGAATCAGCCTAATAAATTTTTAATATCGCTAGCGATCGCACTAGGCTTAGTGGTTGAGTCATACCTTTTGACAGGAACACCATCACGACCAATTAAAAATTTCGTGAAATTCCACTTAATGGAAGTAGTACCTAATAGTCCAGGTAGTGCTGTCTTCAGAAATTCATAAACAGGATGCGTGTCTGAACCGTTCACATCAATTTTTTCGAAAACTGGAAAAGTGACTGAATAGTTCTTCTCACAAAAGTTTTGGATTTGTTCAGATGTACCAGGCTCCTGTCCACCAAATTGATTACACGGAAAAGCTAGGATTTCTAATCCCTTAGGCTGAAGCTCTTCATAGAGGGCTTGTAATTCTTTATATTGCCCAGTAAATCCACAATTACTTGCGACATTGACGACGAGCAAGACTTTGTCATTGTAGTTTTGGAGATTTTCTGAAGTTCCGTTAATACGCTTGATTTCTATATTAGGTAGCATCTTGTTCTCAATAGTGAAGTGATTGAAGGTAATAGACTAGGAAGTGATTTTTTTGCCATCATCAAGGCAACTCTTAAAAGCCTTGACCTTTAATTCTCCCAGAAACTCAGGGGGTTTACTTGTCTTCTTGAGCTCATTTTTTTGCTCATCGGACGTATTCTTTTGGATATATTCCGTCTCACATGAGCAATAGGCCGCGAAGTCTTTGGCACTGAGTGGACGCTTGCTTAAGCCTTTATGCTCGCTTAATTGTTGTTGGACGCAAGTTTTCTGTAATTGAACCGAGAGTTCTTCAGCTTGTAGTTGAGCCGCAAAGAATAGAGCAATTAAAGATAGGATTTTTGATGTTTTAGGCATGGCTCAAGAAGATTTGTGAGTATTCATGCATACTTTAACTTAATTATATAAAAGGGGTATCCTCCCTACTTAAAAAACTATTATGAAAAACGTTTTCATCACTGGGACTACATCGGGCATTGGCTATGAGACAGCGATTAGCTTGGCTCAACAAAACTGTAATTTATTTTTGGCGAATCGTTCAGAAGATAAAACAAAAGAGCTCATCCAGCATGTAAGTCAAGTCGCTCCCCAATCGAAAGTACGATATATCCGTCTGGAGCTTGATGATCTCCAGTCTGTGAGACATGCAGCGCAAGAGTTTTTGTCATTTCAAGAACCACTAGATATCCTGATTAATAATGCAGGCGTATTAGGTAAAAAAGGTTTGACGAAAGACGGCTATGAGATAGCCTTTGGCACCAATCACTTAGGACATTTTTTACTGACCCATCTGTTGAGGCCGATGATCGCCAGCACTCCCAATTCTAGAATCATCAATGTAGCGAGTAATGCCCACCGGTCAGCCAACTTTACAAATTGGGATGCGATGAGAACCAAGACTTCCTCTTTTTCGGCATTTTCCGAATATGGGTTTTCCAAACTGGCGAACATTTGGCATATTAAAGAACTAGTCACACTTCCTGAATATCAGAATATCACTGCTTATAGTTTGCATCCTGGGGTAATCAAGACGGGTATTTGGCGTCATATGCCTCAACCATTGAATCTGTTAACTTCGATTCCTGTTCTTAAAAACCCGAAAGAGGGGGCTCAGACAACACTCTTTTGTGCTTTAACAAATGAGACATTTCCGAATGGTCAATATTTTTCAGATTGCAAACCAGCAGCATTATCACCCCTTGCACAAAATACACAATTACAAAAAGAGCTGTGGGACTATAGTATGGAAGCTATCGGATCCTATTTATAAAAGATCCAATCTCAATCAAATACCAACATGCAAAGTATTGAAGAACTTCATCGTCAGGCTTGTGAAAACGGTCAAGAAACCTATATTGATCCAGAATCTGGCTTCATGGTTTTAACGAGTCAAGCCCACCTGAATCGTGGCACATGCTGTGGTAATCGGTGCCGTCATTGCCCGTATGAATATATCAATGTGCCTCCGGGTAATTAATTCACCCAATACGTTAACTGATACAAATAGCTATCTAAATTAGTAATATCAATTGAAACAATCACTTGGAGTGAAAAGAGACGAGCCTTACCCCCGGCACTACTGGGAAATGGGTTTGGCTGCTTCGTTCCCGACCTGACCAGGTTGCCATGCCAATATGCGGGGAGGCCCGTCTCTTACTATTGTACTCTGATGATTGTTAGAATATAACTTATGTCTGATATCTCTTTATTTGAATCCTCTGAATTACCCACTCCTGGCTTAGCTTTAGCCAGAAAATGGCGTCCTCGTAACTTTGCTACTCTCATCGGTCAAGACCATGTTGTCCAAGCCCTGAGCCATGCACTCGATCAAAATCGCTTACACCATGCATGGTTATTCACCGGTACGAGAGGCGTCGGTAAAACTACGATTTCGCGAATCCTGGCAAAGTCCCTTAACTGTACAGGGACGATCGATAATCCCATCACACAACCTACCTCAACCCCCTGTGGACAATGTGCCGCTTGTACCGAGATTGATGCTGGTAGATTTGTGGATTATGTTGAGATGGACGCGGCCAGTAATCGCGGAATCAATGACATGATTTCCTTACTCGAAAAAGCAGTCTATGGACCAACGAGTGGCAGATTTAAAGTCTTCATGATTGATGAGGTGCACATGCTCACCAATCAAGCGTTTAATTCGATGTTAAAAACACTGGAAGAGCCGCCACCGCATATGAAGTTTATTTTGGCGACGACCGATCCACAAAAAATACCCGTTACTGTTCTGTCCCGTTGCTTGCAATTTAACCTCAAGCAAATGCCTTCTACCTTGATCGTGAATCATCTCAAAACCGTTTTATCTGCCGAGCAGATTGAGATTCATGAAGGGGCACTGCGCATCATTGCCAAATCGGCAAGAGGTTCGATGCGTGATGCGTTGTCACTTACCGATCAAGCGATTGCGTATTCGTCTTCAAATATGACAGAAGAAGCCGTCAGAAACATGCTCGGCTCATTAGATGATCGTTATCTCATTCGCATGGTGGATGCTCTTGCAAGTAAAAATGGCAAAGACTTAATTGATGTCAGTTCTGAGATGGGACTGATGAGTATTTCTTTTACGACAGCATTGCAGGATTTGGCTTCTTTATTGCAAAAAATTGCGATGGCACAAGTCATTCCAGAATCTGTTCTAGAAGAATGGCCTGAGGCACAGGATATTGTGCGTTTAGCGAGCTTGATCTCCAAAGAAGAAGTACAGCTGTTCTATCAGATTGCCATTACCAGTCGTGCTGATTTACTTTTAGCCCCAGAAGAAGAGACTGGTTTCATGATGACCTTGCTCAGAATGTTGGCATTTATGCCAGACGATGGTCAGAGCAATAGTTTATCAACACCTTCAGCGCCAAGGTCTCCTGCGCCACCAGCCCCACAAGGATTGAATAAACCCAAGGTACCGGCTGTACCAGTCAAACCATCACCAAGCATAGCACCACCTGCAACACCTTCCGCAAATACAGTAAGCACGACCACTCCACCATCAGCAGGAGCGCGATCACTCCAAGAGTTATCGCCCGAGTCATGGCGTGATATCGTCAATCAATTAGCGCTGAAAGGTTTTGAAGGGCAGTTTGCTTTGCAAACTGCCTTGATTTCTTATCAAGATAAATCAGGCACGATTTTTATCAAACTGGCAACTGATTTACCGCAACTTGCTACGCCATCATCGATTCAGCTATTAGCAGATGCATTGCAAAGGTATTTCAACATACCGTTTAAAATTACCATTGAAAAAAGTACTGAAGTGGTGACTGTGGCGCACTTAGAAGCAAAAGATCAAGCGATTGCTAAAACCGAATTAGAAAAGACGGTTTCCGTAGATCCCTTTTTAGAGCAACTCAAACAAGAGATTGGTGTTACTGTCATTGAAGGGTCGATACGACCATTGTCATAATTTGTGAAGTAAAAAAATAGAGAGGAAGTTATATGATGAAGGGTCAAATTGCTGGCTTAATGAAACAAGCCCAGCAGATGCAAGAAAAAATGAAACAAGCTCAAGAGCAGTTAGCTAGTCTTGAACTTGTTGGCCAAGCTGCTGGCGGTATGGTCAAAGTAACTGCGAATGGTAAGCATGTGATCAAACGTATTCAAATTGATCCAAGTGTCATGGATGACCGTGAGATGTTAGAAGATTTACTCGTGACAGCTCTTGCTGATGCGCATCAACAAGCCGAGGCTGCAGCAGAAAGCCGCATGTCTGGTGCGACTGCTGGTATGCCGATGCCTCCTGGATTTAAGTTGCCATTTTGAAGACACCCTATCAAGAGACATCCAGAGATGCATTAGATGCTCTACAAAAACTGATTTTGGCACTCAAGGTCATGCCTGGTATTGGGCCTAAATCGGCCCAACGCATGGCGTACTATTTATTGCAGCATGATCGGCAAGGTGCCTTGAGTTTAGGAGTTGCTTTGCAAGAAGCCGTAGAACTTATTGGTCATTGTTCAAAGTGCAATTCTTTTTCAGAATTTGAGTTGTGTAAGACCTGCGATGATGATCGACGCGATGGTCAGATTCTGTGTATTGTAGAGACTCCATCAGATCAATTGATGGTCGAACAAACCTTAGCCTATCGTGGTTTGTATTTTGTTCTCATGGGACGTTTATCGCCCATGGAAGGACAGGGACCCAAAGAGCTTCATTTTGAAAAACTCATGCAACGGATCTTTGCTGAAGATCCACAATTTCCGAGTGTCAGGGAAGTGATTCTTGCGACCAACTTCACCAGTGAAGGTGAAGCAACGGCCCATTATTTAGGCGAAATCCTCAAGTCCAAGGGCATTCAGGTATCGAGGATTGCCAGAGGTATCCCTGTTGGTGGAGAGCTTGAGTATGTCGATGCCGGTACACTGGCGCGCGCGATGATGGACCGTAAACCCGTCGGTAGTTAAGCCGGAAAGTTGCAGTATCTGCTGATTTTGAACTAAACCCATTTTTTCTGTATTGAATTTATCTGAAAATTCAAAAAGGTCAAACTTAATCAGTAAAATAGAAACATCATAAAAAGCAATTTCCACAATACGACATAAGGTCATTTACTTGCCATGCACTTTTTAGTTTCTAACGATGATGGTTATTTGGCCCCAGGACTTTTAGCCCTGGTCAATGCGTTGCGTCCACTAGGTAAAGTCACGGTGATTGCTCCTGAGCAAAATCATAGTGGTGCTTCTAATTCTTTAACCTTATCTAGACCTTTATCGATTCACCGAGTGGCTGGTGGTGAGCGCGATGGCTTTTTGTTTGTCAATGGCACACCCACTGATTGCGTCCATATCGCTTTGACAGGCTTTTTAGATGAGATGCCTGATTATGTGATTTCTGGGATCAATCAAGGCGAAAACATGGGTGAAGATGTGCTGTACTCTGGAACAGTAGCGGCTGCAATTGAAGGCGTGATGTTTGGTATACCTGGCATTGCGTTTTCGCAAGTGGATCGTGGTTGGGCCAAAATTGAAGATGCCGCTCGTATAGCCCATGATGTCGTTAAGCATGCGATGGATGGCGGATTACCTACAGGTGGTGGATACCATGCCCCCCTGATTAATGTGAACTTACCCAATCACTCCTATGAATCTCTCAAAGGTTGGCGAGTGACGAGATTAGGTAATCGTCACCCCTCACAGCCCGTCATCATGCAAAAAAGCCCACGAGGTGATGCAATCTATTGGATTGGACCAGCAGGTGAAGCGAAAGATGCTTCTGATGGGACCGACTTTGATGCGATCAATCAAGGCTATTTGTCACTCACACCACTGCAGTTAAATCTGTCGGATGAACAGCGTCGTTTAAGTATGTTGTCCGCCAACTGGAATCGGGGTTAAGTAAAACGTGGTCAAGACCGACAAAGCTTTGGACAATGCAAGACGCCAAATGGCGCAGCGCTTAGCCAGCAGTGGCGTTACACACCATGAAGTTTTACAAGCGATGGCGACCGTTCCAAGACATGCCTTTATTGACCCAGGACTAGTCTCTCAGGCTTACGAAGATTCTTCATTACCGATTGGCCGAGAACAGACGATCTCCAAACCTTCCGTTGTGGCAAAGATGATTCAGGCACTGATGCAATCCCAAAAGAAAATGGGGCGAGTTTTAGAGATTGGTACTGGCTGTGGTTATCAAGCAGCCGTACTCAGTCTTTTAGCGGAAGAAGTGTATTCGGTCGAGCGGATTCGCTCCTTGCACGATAGTGCGCGCGCTAAACTGCGACCGTTTCGGATTGCTAACTTACGCTTAATCTATGCTGATGGTATTCGTGGACTGCCACAAGCAGCACCTTTTGATGGGATTATTTTGGCTGCCGCAGGACTAGGGATTCCTGATCCGCTTTTAGATCAATTAGCCATTGGTGGTAAATTAATAGCACCTGTAGCAAAAAGTGAGACTGAGCAACAATTGTTATTGATCGAACGTTTAAGTTCACAGCGTTATCAAAGGACGACGATGGATGAAGTATTTTTTGTACCACTGCAGTCAGGGACTATTTAAGCGATGAGCCGCATAAAGACGCTCATCCAACGACTTTTCTGTATTGGATTGCCAATCATTTGTGTTGCTTGTTCAACACCTAAGCCCGCACCGATTAAAGATCAATCCACACCGATCAATCAAGCTAAGCCTGTTGTCATCCCTAATTGGTCTGTAAGTAATACAACACAAAAACCTGCAACAAATACAACTCCGGCGACAACATCAAAACCTAGTACCACAGCCAAGACAGAACCCAAGCAAACCAAACCTGTTACAGAAACACCACCACCCAAAACAGAGCCTGTCGTTTCTGACCCGGGATTTAAGATTGGTAAACCCTCCACAGCTCCTGTGATTGACGTGTTTAATGGTAATAGTAATAAAGGGATTGATTACGGTGGCAAGATGGGTGATCCCGTCAATGCTGCTGGTGAAGGCAAAGTGATTTTCTCCGGGAATAGTTTGCGTAGTTATGGCAATTTAGTGATTGTGAAACACAATAATAATTACATCACCATCTATGCGCATAACAGTAAAAACCTTGTAAGAGAGGGCGATACTGTGAAGCGTGGACAAAAAATTGCGGAGATGGGTAATACTGAATCCGATCGCATCAAATTACATTTTGAACTGCGCCGCGATAGTAAGCCAATCGACCCTACGGGTTATTTTGATAGCTAAAAACATGAAAACCGTCTTAGTCTTTGATATTGAAACCATTCCGGATGTTGCAGGATTGCGTAAGCTCAACGACTTTGCGTCAGATCTCACAGATGCCCAGGTTGTGGATGCTGTGATTGAGCAACGCGCTGCTAATGGTCAAAATGCATTCTTCCCACATTATCTACAAAAAGTGGTTGCGATCTCCTGTGTGATGCGCCGAACCACCAAAGATGGCTTGCCACAATTTAAAGTGGGTAGTCTCGGGACTCTAGACAGCTCAGAAAAAGAGATCGTTACTGACTTTTATCAGTTGATTGATAAATACACACCGCAGTTAGTTTCTTGGAATGGTGGTGGCTTTGATTTACCCGTTCTCAATTACCGCGCCTTAGTCAATCAAGTCAGTGCGTCACGTTATTGGGAGATGGGGGAGAGTGGTGATCATGATGCCCGGGATTTTAAATATAACAATTACATCAGTCGCTATCATTTACGTCATTTAGACCTGATGGATTTATTGGCGTTTTATCAAGGTAAGGCCAATGCGCCACTCGATGCCCTCGCTAAGCTCTGTGGCTTCCCCGGAAAAATGGGCATGGATGGCTCACAAGTTTGGCCAGCGTTTCAGGTAGGACAACTCAATGAGATTCGTGCCTATTGCGAAACTGATGTTGTTAATACGTATCTGATGTATTGCCGCTACCAACTTTTTCGTGGGGCGTTTACCGAAGAAGAATATCTTCTCGAAGTAGATTTTGTTAAAAAAGAACTGAGTGTCCAAGCAACCCAAGAAGCTTGTGCGCACTGGACCGAATACTTAGCTGGATTTACACAATAATTGGTACGTCGCTCTAAACCCAGTCCACTTGTCGGCCTTAAAAAGAAAATTGCGATTGTGTCCATGGACCTTGAAGCGCAGGGTATTGGTCGCGTTCCAGAAGACGATGAACATAGTCCCAATAAAGTGATTTTTGTTGCGGGTGCTCTTCCTGGTGAATTAGTTGAATACCAAATTACCCAAGACAAAAGTAAGTTTCTGAAAGGCAAGTTAACCGAGGTCATCAAACCTGCCGTGTATCGTAAAACCCCTGTTTGCCCTTGGTATGGCAATTGTGGTGGATGCACGATGCAGCATCTCGACTCACGCGCACAACTTGCTTTGAAGCAACGGGTCTTAGAAGACAACTTGCACTTTTTAGGTAAAGTCAAAGCATCAACGATGCTCAGTCCTATTGCAGGTCCTGATTGGGGCTATCGCTATCGTACAAGGCTCAGTGTAGTCAATCGCTCGATTAAAAAAGGTACAGTTTTGGTGGGGTTTCATGAACCGCAAAATCGCTATGTGTCGGACATGACCAGTTGTGAAGTCTTGCCCAAAGCCTGGTCCAATTTATTACTAGAGCTACGCACACTCGTCATGAAACTATCGATTCGGGATCGTATCCCGCAAATTGAACTGGCGATGGGTGATCAAGGCGGTGAGTCAGTCACCGCGATGGTGATTCGGATCTTATTACCTTTAACGAAAGAAGACGAAGCTATCTTGAGAGCATTTGCTGATGAACATGGGGTATGGGTATGGACCCAAACCCAGGGCCCGGAAACCGTCAAACCCTTTTATCCCTTAGAAGGTCTGTTGCAATATCACTTACCCGAGTTTGGTATTACCATGCCGTTTCATCCGACGGACTTTACCCAAGTCAATCACACCATGAATCAAGTCTTAGTGGGAAGGGCGATCCGGTTTCTGGAGATTGCGCCGGATGAAAGAGTCATTGATTTTTTCTGTGGGATTGGCAACTTTACCTTACCGATGGCGACCCTCGCTCAAGAAGTGATGGGGATTGAAGGTAGCAAAGAGCTATGCCAGCGCGCACAAGACAATGCAGTAAAAAATAACATTACTTCTAAGATTCATTTCCAACACGTCAATTTATTTGAAGTAGAGTTACAAAACCTCCAAAACTGGGGAGCGTATGATAAGTGGTTAATTGATCCACCTAGAGACGGTGCCTTTTCTCTCGTGCAAGCCCTCAGAGATGCTTATCAAACTAAGACAGAAGAAAATCTGAAGCTATTACCCCAACGGATTGTTTATGTCTCCTGTAATCCAGCAACCTTAGCAAGAGATGCCGGCATACTTGTCAACGAGGCTGGTTATGAACTTTCGCAAGCCGGCATCATGAATATGTTTCCTCACACTTCCCATGTAGAGTCGATCGCCGTATTTAATCGGATTAATTCAATGTAATTTCAAAGCAAAAAGAGCATAAAAAAACACGGGCAAGCCCGTGTTTTTCTTTGAAGCTGTTGTTACTTAGTCGCGATCGCCACCAACAATACCGAATAAAGCCAGTAAGTTCGTGAAGACGTTATACACATCTAAGTAAATTGATAAAGTAGCCATCACGTAGTTTGTCTCACCACCGTTTACGATACGCTTCACATCATACAAAATGTATGCAGAGAAGATACCAACAGCAAGCACCATAATGCTGAGTGACAAAGCAGGGATGTGTAAGAAGATATTAGCCACATAAGCCAAGATCAACAAGATCACACCGATAAATAAGAATTTACCAAGACCATCAAAATTCGATTTAGAAGTAGCAGCCCAAGTAGCCATACCAGCAAGAATGACACCGGTTGTACCGAACGCCATCATGATTAACTGACCACCGTTTTTAAACTGCAGTGTGTGCGTTAAAAGACCAGTGAGCATTAAGCCCATGAAGAACGTGAAGCCTAATAATAAGAGGACGCCAGTTCCAGAATTCTTATTCTTCTCAATCGCCCAGAAAAAACCAAAGGCTAGACCTAAGAATACAATCATGCCCATGAAAGGACTTGTTTGGAAAAAAGAAAATCCTGTTGAAACACCAATCCATGCACCAAGAATGGTAGGTACCATTGTTAGAGCAAGTAAAGCAAAGGTATTACGTAGCACACGGTTTGTGGCTAGAGCACCAGACAGCGAGTTACCAACACTATAACCAAAAGTATTTTGATCATTCATTGAAACATTCTCCTTAGTAAAAAGTTGGATATCCAACTGATGTCTAATTATAGGTATTTTTTTTAATTTCAATAGGGGTGTATGTAATAAATCACACTGTTAAAAAAAGGGTTATTCGAATAAAAACAGATACTTAGATATAAAAACTCCAAAAACGATTAAGGGTTTTAACTAATATAAGTCTGTATAATCTCCTTTTTAAACTTTAATTCTATTTTTAGGAGCTTTAAACATGGCAATCGAAAGAACACTATCCATTATTAAACCTGACGCAGTGGCAAAAAATGTCATCGGTCAAATTTATACACGTTTTGAAAACGCAGGTTTAAAAGTGATTGCTTCTAAGATGGTGCATTTGTCTGAAGTAGAAGCAGGTCAATTCTATGCAGTACACGCTGCAAGACCATTCTTTAAAGATTTAGTTGGTTTTATGATTTCTGGTCCTGTGATGATTCAGGTATTAGAAGGTGAAAACGCCATTGCTAAAAACCGTGAACTCATGGGCGCAACTGATCCTGCTAAAGCAGACAAAGGTACGATCCGTGCGGACTTTGCACAAAGCATTGATGCTAATGCTGTACACGGCTCTGACGGTCCAGAAACAGCTGCGCAAGAAATCGCTTTCTTCTTTGCTGGCTTGCAAGTTTACTCACGTTAATAGGTGACGCAAATTCCCCGTACGAACTTATTAGATCTCGATGGGGGAAGGCTAGCAACTTTCATTGCTGGTCTGAACGAAAAGCCATTTCGTGCCAAGCAGTTGATGCGCTGGGTGCATCAGCGTGGTGTCAATGATGTCCATTTGATGAGCGACTTGGCCAAAAGTTTTCGTGAGCAATTAGATGGCACGGTAGAGATTAAATCTCTACCGGTCATTAGTGATCAAACCGCATCCGACGGCACCAGAAAATGGTTGCTCGATGTTGGCGACGGCAATGCCATTGAAATGGTTTACATCCCAGAAGATGAGAGAGGTACTTTGTGTATCTCAACCCAAGCCGGATGTGCCGTGAACTGTCAGTTTTGCTCCACCGGTAAACAAGGCTTTGCCCGTAACCTTACTGTCGGTGAAATCATTGGACAGCTTTGGTATGCCGAGCATCATTTGCGTA
The DNA here is from genome assembly GCF_027944005.1 of Polynucleobacter sp. SHI8. Classification (NCBI taxonomy): domain Bacteria; kingdom Pseudomonadati; phylum Pseudomonadota; class Betaproteobacteria; order Burkholderiales; family Burkholderiaceae; genus Polynucleobacter; species Polynucleobacter sp. SHI8. The sequence goes on from NZ_AP027204.1 coordinate 985,107, forward strand.
ATGATCCATCTGCAGTCAAACGGATTGATACCTACGATAAAACGAAGCTTGCCCATGGCGAAGGGCGTGTGATCTCCAATGTCGTGATGATGGGTATGGGAGAGCCACTCCTTAACTATGAACCCGTGATTGGGGCGATGAGTCTCATGTTGGATGACAATGCCTATGGCTTATCCAGAAGAAGGGTCACTTTATCCACTTCGGGAGTTGTGCCATTTATTGATAAATTAGCCAGAGACATGCCTGTTGCTTTAGCTGTTTCCTTACACGCACCCAACAATAAACTGCGTGATATTTTGGTGCCGATCAATCGCAAATATCCTTTAGAAGAATTAATGGCCGCATGCCAGCGTTATCTTCCTTATGCGCCGAGAGATTTTTTAACCTTTGAATATTGCATGCTAGATGGCGTCAATGATTCTGATCAAATGGCTAGAGAGCTAGTCAAGCTCTTAGCGCCGATTCGTTGTAAGTTAAATTTGATACCGTTTAATCCATTTCCGGAGTCTGGACTCAAACAATCGCCACGGGCGCGCATCGAACAATTTGCAAAAATACTTTTAGATGCGAAAATCGTCACAACGGTTCGTAAAACACGTGGTGATGATATCGCTGCTGCTTGCGGGCAGTTAGCTGGAGATGTACAGGACCGAACCAATTTAGCAAAAAGAACAGAACAGCGCATTGTGTGGACAAAGCCCCTTGAGGTAGATGAAGATGACGACGAATAATCCTAACCTATTACAAATTAACCAATATCAACGCCATAAGACCCAGCAAGCCACCGTGCAGTGGGGCTCAAACATCGTCACTATTGGCGGTGAGGCTCCTATTCGTGTGCAGTCCATGACCAACACCGATACGGAAGATGCGATTGGTACCGCCATCCAAGTCAAAGAACTTGCCAAAGCAGGTTCTGAGATGGTCCGCATTACCGTCAATACCCCAGCGGCGGCTGCTGCCGTGCCAGCGATTCGTGAGCAACTCGACAAAATGGGCGTGGATGTGCCCTTGGTGGGAGATTTTCATTACAACGGCCACACCTTATTAAAAGATTATCCGGAGTGTGCCAAAACATTATCTAAGTATCGAATCAATCCAGGTAATGTTGGCCAAGGTGCCAAACGTGATGTGCAGTTCTCGCAAATGATTGAGATGGCTTGCACTTATAACAAGCCCGTGCGGATTGGCGTGAACTGGGGTAGTTTGGATCAAGACTTACTTGCGGGCCTCATGGATCAAAATGCGGCTCTGAGCCAACCCAAAGAAGCCCGTGAAGTGATGGTCGAAGCTTTGATACAGTCCGCTTTGCAATCTGCGCAGCGTGCCATTGAGATTGGCATGCCGAAGAACCAAATCATTTTGTCGTGCAAAGTCAGTGCCGTGCAAGACCTCATTGCCGTGTATCGCGATTTAGCCAGTCGTTGTGATTTTCCATTACATCTTGGCTTAACCGAAGCAGGTATTGGTAGTAAAGGCATTGTTGGCTCTACTGCTGCATTAGCCGTTTTATTACAAGAAGGTATTGGTGATACGATTCGTATTTCATTAACACCAGAACCTGGCGCGCCGCGTGAAAACGAAGTGATTGTTGCTCAGGAAATTTTACAAACTATGGATTTACGTCATTTCACACCCATGGTGATTGCCTGTCCTGGGTGTGGCAGAACAACCAGCACGTTCTTCCAATCACTCGCCTCCAAAATTCAGAGTTTCCTGCGTCATCAAATGCCCGAGTGGAAACAACACTATCCTGGCGTCGAATCCATGAGCGTAGCCGTGATGGGCTGCATCGTCAATGGTCCTGGTGAGAGTAAACATGCCGATATCGGCATTAGCTTACCTGGCACTGGTGAGTCACCAGCAGCCCCCGTCTTTATTGACGGCGAGAAAGTAAAAACCTTACGTGGCGATCATATCGTTGCGGAATTTGAACAAATTGTTCAAGAGTATGTGGAGCGTCGCTATGGCGCCAAAATAAAATAAAGATCGATACAAATTAAAGTTAAAGCATGACTGATTCCAATTCTTCGAAGAAAAGTCCAGCAGCAAGTCCCAAAATCCAAAAGCTGACCGGTGTCAAAGGGATGAACGACCTGTTGCCCCAGGAAGCCTATCGCTGGGAGTTTGTCGAGCGCACGATTCAGAGCCTCGCCAAATCCTACGGCTATCAGAATATTCGCACACCGATTGTGGAACATACCGAAGTGTTTCAGCGCGGGATTGGTGAAGTCACCGACATCGTTGAAAAAGAAATGTATTCCTTTGAGGATCGCCTCAATGGTGAACAGTTAACCTTACGACCGGAAGGCACTGCAGCAGTTGTGCGCGCTGTCGTTGAGCAAAACTTACTCTATGAAGGCCCTAAACGCCTCTTTTATATTGGTCCCATGTTCAGGCATGAGCGACCACAACGAGGCCGTTATCGCCAATTCCATCAATTTGGTGTCGAAGCCTTAGGCTTTGCCGGAGCAGAATTAGATGCCGAACTGATTTTGATGTGTGCCAGACTTTGGGATGATTTAGGATTAACGGGTTTGCGTTTAGAGATTAATTCCTTAGGTAATGAAGCTGAGCGAAAAGAGCATCGTGCTGCCTTAGTCGAATATTTTGAGCAACACGCCTCAGAGCTTGATGAAGATTCTAAGCGACGCTTAACCACCAATCCACTGCGGATTTTAGATACTAAAAATCCGGCAATGCAAGAATTAGTCACTGCCGCACCCAAGTTAATCGATTTTTTAGGCAAAGAATCTTTAGAGCATTTTTCGCAAGTCCAGTCACTTCTCAAAGCCAATAATCTGCACTTTAAGGTTAATCCCCGTTTAGTTCGTGGACTGGATTATTACAATTTAACCGTCTTTGAATGGGTCACTGATCAGTTAGGTGCGCAGGGCACCGTCGCCGGTGGCGGACGATATGATCCCTTGATTGAGCGCATGGGTGGCAAACCTACTCCTGCCTGTGGCTGGGCGATGGGGATGGAGCGCGTGATCGAGCTCATGAAAGAGCAGGGCCTAGGCGAAGAAGCACAAACACAATGTGATATTTACATGATCCATGGCGGTGGCGCGACCCTAGAGCCCACTTTTGTATTAGCTGAGCGACTGAGAACAGCAGGTGTGGATGTGATCGTGCATGCAAGCGCCGATGGTCAAACACCTAGTTTTAAATCCCAAATGAAAAAGGCAGATGCCAGTGGGGCTTTATATGCAGTTATTATTGGGGAAGATGAATTAAAGCTCCAACAAGCACAAATTAAAGATTTACGTAAAACTGGCGCACAAGATCAAGTTGCTTTAGATGATGTTTTAGATAAAGTAATCGATTTATTAGTAAGCAATTCCGATTAACCGATTCAACCTCTTGAAGAAGTAAGAAGGACAAGTACGATGGATTTAGATTTAGAAGAACAAGAACAACTTGCCAAATTAAAAGCATTTTGGCAGGATTATGGCCGTTGGATACTGATTGGTGTAGCCATTGCCGTGATTGGCTCTGCCATCTATTGGGGTTATCAAAGTTACCAAAATAGCCAGTCACTGGCCGCGTCTAAACAATATGAAGTGTTGCTCGAGCAAACTGCCAAAAATGATTTGCCAGGCGTGTTGAGTACCGCAAAAAAAATCCAACAAGAGTATGGCAAAACCGCCTATGCAGGAATGGCTGGCTTACTGGCTGCCAATTTAGCTTATTCTGTGAGTGATCAAGATGCAACGATCGAGCAACTCAAATGGGTTGCTAATTCGGCGAAGAGTGAGAGTTTTCAAACCATTGCCAAACTCCGCTTATCGTCCCTCTATATTGATCAAAAAACACCTGAAGGTTTATCGCAAGCCGATCAGTTATTAAATTCCAAAATAGCTTTTGGGTTTGAGGCTCTTAAGCTCGAGCGTCGTGGTGATTGGTATTGGGCACAAGACAAACTTGACGATGCCAAAAAATCTTATATCGCTGCTTGGAACGTATTATCAGATGAGCGTACCAAAGGAACTGGCGTCAAAGAAATCGATCCAGCGCTTAAAAAACTACAACAACAAAATCCAGGACCTGATCAACGCTTATTAAAAGTGAAGATTGATAGTTTGGGAGGTTTCTGATGCGTAACACGATGAACACTTGGCCATTTTTGCGCAGTGCGTTGATTTTATTATGTGTTGCAAGCTTACTCGGTTTGCAGGGATGTCAGGGCAATAAACGACGCTTAGCGGCAGAGCTAACACCCATTACTAATCCAGTGAACTTGGAACGTGTATGGTCAGTCAATCTAGGAAAATCACTCAACTACTCCTTCAAACCGCTCTTGATTGGCAGTGATATTTATGCCAGTTCTGAAGGTGGCGAGATTTACCGTATTGATGCTGCAACAGGCAAAGTATTTTGGTCGATCTCTGCGCCTAAAGGCTTGTCGACTGGACCTGGAACTGACGGTAATACCTTAGTGGTTGGTAGTTTAAAAGGCGAAGTGTATGCCTTTGATGCGCAAAGTGGTGCCAAAAAGTGGGATACCAGCGTTGGTACAGAAGTCTTAACTGAACCTTTAGTTGCTGCTGGAGTTGTGGTGATTCGGACGATTGATAACCGTTTTATTGGTTTAGAAGCTCAATCAGGTAAGCGCCGCTGGGTCACCGCTAAAAATCCTTCGGTTTTATCTCTGCGTGCTAGTTACAGCATGTCCTCAATTAATAATGAGGTCATTTTTACCGGTTTTAGTGGTGGACAATTTGGTCTTTTAGCGCTTAGCAATGGCAGTACAGTATGGGAATCTTTACTCGCCCCGCCGCGAGGCACCTCAGAAATTGAGCGCCTCAGCGATATCACGGCCAAACCATCTTTATTAGGTCCAAGAATGTGTGCGGTTTCTTATCAAGGAAAAATTGGTTGTGGCGATATTAAAAATGCCCGGATGTCTTGGGTAAAAGATTATTCAAGCTTTAGTGGTACCACACAATCCGCCGATGGCGTATATGCCGTCAATGATAAGTCTTACCTTGCAGCTTTTAATGCCAATAGTGGCACTGAACTCTGGCGTAATGAAAAACTTCAGTGGCGTGATGTGGGAGAGCCACTTGCCGTTGGCTCAAGTATTCTTGCGGGGGATGCACAGGGTTATTTACACTTATTTGCTCAGTCAACTGGCGACATAGTAGGACGAGTTCGGGTGGATAGTACCGGGATCTCTGCAGCACCCATTGCATCGCAAGGTTTAGTGATTGTGCAAACGAAGGGCGGAACTCTAGCCGCATACAAAATACAATGAAACCAGTCATTGCGATCGTCGGCCGCCCCAATGTCGGCAAGTCGACACTTTTTAATCGCTTAACGCGTTCAAGAGATGCCCTGGTAGCAGATTTTTCTGGACTGACGCGTGATCGTCACTACGGCAATGGCCGCCTGGGTGAACGTGAATTTATTTGTATTGATACCGGTGGTTTTGAACCCGTTGCTAAGTCGGGCATTTTGGCAGAAATGGCCAAACAAACCAAACAAGCCGTGGTGGAAGCAGATTTAGTCGTCTTCTTAGTTGATGGCCGCTTAGGCATGGCACCACAAGACCGCGTGATTGCTGATTTTTTAAGAAGAACAGGTCGACCTGTGATTTTGGCGGTCAATAAGTCTGAAGGGATGACCCGGTCAACCGTTGCCGCTGAATTTTATGAACTCGGACTTGGCGAACCGTATCCGATTTCTTCAGCGCATGGCGATGGAGTTAAAGACGTCTTAGATGAAGCTTTAGATGCACTCGGTATTCCTGAGCCCGATGAAGACGATGAAGGATCTAAAGATCGCTCGACGCGGATTGCCGTCGTGGGACGCCCCAATGTCGGTAAATCCACCCTGATTAATACCTTGCTAGGTGAAGAGCGGGTGATTGCCTTTGATATGCCAGGTACCACGAGAGATGCGATCGAAGTTCCCTTTATGCGGGGGAGTAAACCCTATACCTTGATTGATACAGCGGGCCTGCGTAAAAGAGGCAAGATCTTTGAGGCGATTGAAAAGTTCTCCGTAGTGAAGACCTTACAAGCAATTGCCGATGCCAATGTGGTGATTTTGATGCTCGATGCACAGCAAGATATTTCTGAGCAAGATGCGCATATTGCTGGTTTTATTGTCGAAGCCGGAAGAGCATTAGTCGTTGCCGTGAATAAATGGGATGGCCTAGATGCCCATCAAAAAGAAACTTCTAGAAACGATATTGCTAGAAAATTACGCTTTTTAGATTTTGCCAATGTGCATACCATCTCTGCGATTAAAGGATTTGGCTTAAAAGAGTTATTTAAAGATGTCGATTTAGCCTATGCTGCGGCCATGACCAAATTACCAACACCACGCCTCACGCGCATTTTAGGTGAAGCAGTGGAATTCCAACAACCGAAACGAGTTGGACGATTTAGACCGAAATTACGTTACGCTCACCAAGGTGGATCGAATCCACCGATTGTGATCATTCATGGTAATGGTTTAGATGGCGTTACTGATAGTTATAAGCGCTATTTAGAAGGAAAGTTTAGAGAAGAATTCAAATTAAGGGGCACACCCCTGCGAATTGAGTTCAGGTCAACTAAAAACCCTTTTTTGGAGCAGGGAATCTCACCCCATAAAAGGTAAAAGTGTTATATATTAATACTTGTGTAAAGAAAGTTTCATTTTTTTGCAGTATTAAATCATTAAAAACAAACTACAATAATTTTAAGATCCAACAAAAAAAATAAAAGGGCATTATGAACAGCAATAAAGGTCAACTTTTGCAAGATCCATTTCTCAATGCGCTCAGAAAAGAGCACATTCCAGTATCGATCTACCTTGTCAATGGCATCAAGTTACAAGGCAATATCGACTCTTTTGATCAGTACGTCGTGTTACTACGTAACACGGTGACACAAATGGTTTACAAGCATGCTATTTCTACAATCGTGCCAGCTAAGGCTGTAACCTTCCGCGTTGAAGAGGACGCAGCAAGTTAATCAAGCAACTCACACTGAGGAAATTCGCGCTGTTCTCGTAGGCGTTGATTCTGGACAGTCGAATTTTTCCGAGAGCATGTCTGAGTTAAATCTATTAACTCAAGCGGCTGGCTCTCATCCTGTTGAAATGGTTCTCACCAAACGCTTAAAACCTGATCCTGCCTTATTTATTGGTAGTGGTAAAGCTACGGAGATTCGTGATTTGATGAATGAAAAGAATGCAGAGATTGCTATTTTTAATCATCCATTAAGCCCTGCTCAACAAAGAAATCTGGAGCGTGCCTTAGGTCATCATGTGATTGACCGCACCGGTTTAATTTTGGATATTTTTGCGCAACGTGCCAAATCTCATATTGGACAAGTACAAGTAGAGCTAGCAAATGTAAAGTATCGACTCTCGCGTCTGGTTCGAGCATGGAGTCACTTAGAGCGACAAAAAGGCGGTATTGGTCTGCGTGGTGGTCCCGGTGAAACGCAGATGGAGTTGGATCGTCGTATGCTCGAAAATAAAGCGAAGCGTTTACTAGTTGATCTTGCTAAATTACAAAAGCAACAAGCGAATCAGCGACGTTCTAGAGTAAAAAAAGAAGTTTTTTCGATTTCTCTCGTAGGTTATACCAATGCTGGTAAGTCGACCTTGTTCAATGCTTTAACGAAAGCTGGAACGTATGCAGCGGATCAGCTATTTGCCACCTTAGACACAACCACCCGGCGCATCTATCTGCAAGATCATGGTAATGCCGTCGTGTCCGACACAGTGGGATTTATTCGCGAGTTACCGCATCAACTCGTTGAAGCTTTCCAAGCGACCCTTGATGAGACCGTGCATGCCGATTTGTTATTGCATGTGGTGGATGCATCAAGTGTTGTGCGTGATGAGCAAATCCTTGAAGTTGAGAAGGTTATTGCTGAAATCGGTGCACAAGATATTCCGGTCATACTCATCATGAACAAAATTGATCAGTTGCCTGAGTATGTGGGGAGAGGGCCTGAGATCCGCTATGAAAAGGATGGTTCCGTTGCAAAAATCTACTTATCTGCGCAAAGTGGAGAAGGGCTCCACTTACTTCGTGAGGTCTTAGCCAAAATTGCTCAAGACACTGATAAAATAAAGAAAGATCTGAGAGATAATGATATTTTGACAAAATCAGTCGGTGAAAGACCTATTGGTGCTGATGATGTTGATGGCTTAAAAAATATAAACGTTGGTTACCTCCCTAGGGATATTTGAATTGAAGACATTAATGATTGATCGGGTGATAAATCCTGTAAAAGTAATGATGAGTACCAATAAAAATCGAGTTTTATGGTCGATTTATGATTGGGTTCACCGTCCTGCTTATATGCAGGAAGGACAACCACCACAAGATTCTGGTAAGGATGAAAAAAAACCAGCTGAGCCCCAACGCCCAAATGCGGAAGATGGCCCACCAGATTTAGATGAATTATGGAAAGACTTTAATCGTCGTCTTGGCGGATTATTTGGTGGTAATGCAAAAGATCCCTCACAAAATAATCAACAACCCAAGCCCCCCGTAGACCGACCTAACTTTGGCGGTCAAAATAATCAAGATTCTAAAAAGCCAAGTGATATTGGCAATATGGCAAAGGACTGGATCAAGAAGAACATGAATAAAGGTGGTGGTTCAGGCGGTTCTGGGAAAAATAACGGCTTTAGTTTCCCGAATATTGGTCTTGGAGTGATAGGACTTGGTATTTTTGCGATTTGGTTATTTAGCGGAATTTTTATTGTTCAAGAAGGTCAGGCTGGAGTTGTATTGCAGTTTGGTAAATATAAATATACGACCAAACCCGGTATTAATTGGCGCTTACCGTATCCGATTCAAACCCATGAAGTGGTAAGTGTATCCAATGTTCGTTCTGTAGAAATTGGTCGTTCGTTCGTCATTCAAGCGACGAACTTAAAAGATTCTTCGATGCTCACTGAAGATGAGAACATTATTGATGTCAAATTTGCTGTTCAATATCGTTTAAAAGAACCAACCGAATACATCTTTAATAATCGTGATCCAGATGGAGCGGTCGTTCAAGCGGCTGAGACCTCTGTACGTGAAATTGTTGGTAAGAGCAAAATGGATGACGTTTTATATGTTGGTCGTGAGCGGATTGGTATTGAACTCGCTTCCTCGATTCAAAAGATTCTCGATAGTTATAAGACAGGTATTTATATTACGAGTGTGAATGTGCAAAACGTACAACCACCTGAGCAAGTGCAATCGGCGTTTGATGATGCTGTTAAAGCAGGTCAGGATCAAGAGCGACAAAAGAATGAAGGTCAAGCGTATGCCAATGACGTCATTCCACGCGCTAAGGGAGCTGCCGCACGTTTAATTGAAGAAGCTGAGGGATATAAAGCCAAAGTAGTGGCAACCGCAGAAGGTGATGCATCGCGCTTTAAGCAAGTCTATGCCGAGTACTCTAAAGCACAACAGGTCACACGTGACCGGATGTATATCGATATGATGCAGCAGGTCTACAACAACGTGACCAAAGTTATGATTGATACGCGTAACAATAATCAGATGCTGTACTTGCCCCTTGATAAGATTATTCAGCAAACCACACCAGAAACCACGCCAAACAGCGGAATTCCAAATACGGGATCTCAGCCGCCAAGTGGTTCTGTCACCGTGCCCCTCAATCCTTCCTCCAACCTTGGTGTGAATTCAGTGCCACAAAATAGTGCGAATACGCCACTCGATAAACGAGAAACTTTCAGAAGTCGTGAAAGAGAACTGCGCTAAGAGGACAATATATGAACCAACGCATACTTTCCATTCTTGTATTACTGTTAGCAGGTTTTTACCTGTTGTCCTCCACCTTGTTCTTAGTTGATCAGCGTAAATTTGCTGTGGTGTTTTCTTTCGGCGAAATCAAGCGTGTGATTGAAGAGCCTGGTTTAAATATCAAGCTACCATCACCCATCCAGAACGTTCAGTTTTTTGATCGTCGCATTATGACGATTGATAATCCTGAAGCAGAGCGCTTTATCACCTCTGAAAAGAAGAACTTGCTGGTTGACTCTTTCGTCAAGTGGCGCATTGTAGATCCACGTAAATTCTTTATCAGTTTCAAGGGTGATGAGCGTTTGGCACAAGACCGCTTATCGCAGCTCGTTAAATCTGCCCTGAATGAAGAGTTCACGAAACGTACTGTTCGCGAATTGATTTCTGAGCAACGTGAGCAGGTCATGCAAGGTATCAAGAAGAAAGTGGCTGACGATACAGCTGATATTGGTATTGAAATCGTCGATGTACGTTTAAAGCGCGTGGATTTGTTAGCGGAGATTAGTGATTCTGTATATCGCCGTATGGAAGCAGAGCGTAAACGCGTTGCCAATGAACTACGTTCAACCGGTGCTGCTGAATCTGAAAAAATTCGTGCAGATGCAGAACGTCAACGTGATGTGATTTTGGCGCAAGCATATAAAGAAGCACAAAAAATCAAAGGTCAGGGTGATGCGCAAGCAAATGCTATTTACAATGATGCCTTTGGTCGTGATGCTCAATTTGCGCAGTTTTATCGTAGCCTTGAAGCGTACAAAGCGACCTTTAAAGATAAAAAAGATCTCATGGTGTTATCACCAGATAGTGATTTCTTTAAATTTATGAAGAAAAGTAAGTAACTTTACTTTTAATAGCTATGACAAACCGCTGGTTACTTCCTGAAAATATTGCAGATGTTTTACCCGGTCAATCTAATCTGGTGGAGTCATTGCGTCGGGATATTTTGGATCTTTTTGAGTCCTATGGATATGAGCTCGTCATACCACCCATGTTGGAATATATCGAATCCTTGATGACTGCCACCGGCAGTGACATGGATTTACAAACGTTTAAATTAGTTGATCAATTGTCTGGTAGGACATTGGGATTGCGTGCCGATATGACCACACAGGTCGCGAGGATCGATGCGCACATTCTCAATCGTCAAAATATTGCTCGGCTCTGCTACGCGGGAACAACTCTTCAAACACGTGTTGTTCCAGGAATATTTTCTCGTGAGCAATTACAAGTTGGCGCTGAGGTATACGGCCATCAAGGGATTGAAGCGGATATTGAGATCGTCAATTTGATGATTCAGTCATTGCTTCTTGCGCAGGTAGGCCCTATCACCTTAGATGTAAGTCATGCAGGCTTATTAAAAGATATTGTAGATAAAAAACAATTAGCCGCAGATGATATCTCGGAGATGTATCGTTTCTTGCAGGCCAAAGATCGTAGCAGTTTACAAAACCTCATGCACAGCTGGGATGAATCTGCTAAAAACACGATCTTATCTTTATTAGATTTAAGTGGTAATGCCGAGGATGTACTTACACAGGCGAAGAGTAAGTTGCCGAAGAGTGAGGTATCTCAGCAGGTGATCAAAGATCTTGAGCAATTATGTTCTGGAATTAAAAAAACATCGGTAGATATTCAGCTCAACATTGATCTTGCCGATTTAGACGGTTTTCAGTATCACACCGGTATTTTATGTGCGGCGTATGTACCAAAGTACCCAGTGGCGATCGCAAGAGGCGGACGGTATGATCAGGTCGGTCTAGCATTTGGACGTTCAAGACCCGCCACAGGTTTTTCAGTCGATCTGCTAGCCCTTGCTGGACTATCGAATAAAAAAATCAGTACCCATGCCATCATGGCCCCGTGGAATGATTCGGATGAGCTTAGGTCTTTGATTCGTTCATTGCGCCAAAAGGGTGAAGTCGTGATTGAATCCTTTCCTGGGCATGAGCATAATGAATCGACCATGGATGGTGATCGGGAGTTGGTATTTGAGAATCAAGCATGGCAAGTAGTGCCCAAAAAATAAACGTTTAAAAGGTATCAAATGAAGCAACTCAATATTGGTAGAAATGTCGTTGTCATTGGCACGCAGTGGGGTGATGAAGGTAAGGGCAAAGTCGTTGATTGGTTAACTGATCATGCACAAGGAGTCGTAAGATTTCAGGGGGGGCACAATGCCGGTCATACCCTCATCATTGGTGGTAAGAAAACGATTTTGCGTTTGATTCCCTCCGGGATCATGCATCCACGCGTAGTTTGTTACATTGGTAACGGCGTGGTTCTATCTCCTGAAGCCTTGTTTAAAGAAATCGATGAGTTAGAGGCTGCTGGTTTAGATGTTTGCTCCAGACTCAAAGTATCAGAAGCCGCAACTTTGATATTGCCTTATCACGTGGCCATCGATCACGCCCGTGAAATCAAGCGCGGTAGTGCCAAAATTGGCACCACAGGAAGAGGGATTGGACCTGCCTATGAAGATAAAGTGGCCCGTCGTGCATTACGTGTGCAAGACTTATTTTTCCCGGAATTGTTTGCGGAAAAATTAAAAGAGAATTTAGAGTTTCATAATTTTTGTTTAGAAAAATATTATGGCGTAGCACCGATTGATTTCCAGACGACCTATGATCAAGCGATGTCGTATGCTAAACGTTTACAGCCGATGGTAGTGGATGTTTCTAGTGCGTTATATGCAGCACAAAGTGCCGGTAAAAATTTACTCTTTGAAGGTGCACAGGGTACTTTATTAGATATCGATCACGGTACCTATCCTTATGTCACGTCGAGTAATTGCGTAGCAGGTAACGCAGCGGCTGGATCTGGAGTTGGTCCAGGCAGTTTGAAATACATATTAGGGATTACGAAAGCGTACTGTACACGCGTTGGCGCAGGCCCATTTCCAAGTGAGTTGTATGATCATGATAATCCAGAGCGTCAAGATCCCATTGGTATTCGTTTGGCTGAAGTTGGTAAAGAATTTGGTTCAGTCACTGGTCGTCCAAGACGCACTGGTTGGTTAGACGGTGCAGCTCTCAAGCGCTCCATACAAATTAATGGTGTGAGTGGCTTGTGTATGACCAAACTTGATGTTCTTGACGGTTTAGAACAAATTGGTTTGTGCACTGGCTATCATTTAGATGGTGAAGTTTTAGACGTATTACCTCGTGGTGCAGACGCCGTAGCGCGCTGCGTACCGATTTATGAGTATTTCCCGGGATGGACACAAAGTACAGTTGGCATTACTCAGTGGGATAAATTGCCTGTTGAAGCGCAAAACTATTTACGTCGTATTGAAGAACTGGCACAAACACCAATCGCGATGGTCTCTACAGGACCTGACCGTGAAGAAACGATTTTGTTGCAACACCCATTTGCCTAAAGATGAAATACGTCATGAGCCTTGTGATGATTCTATCCTTGCAGGCTTGTGCCGTATATTCCGTTGCTAGTTCTGCGGTATCCATTACCGCAGATGTGGTCTCTACCGGTGTGAATGTCGTCACCGGTGCAGTCGATACCGTCGTAGACGTTGTGACTCCTAGTAAAAAGAAGTAAATTCCTAAAGTTTAAATAATTAAATAGAATTAAATCTTAAGTTTATTCTTATATAAAAATATAAACCATTTTATTGCAATAGTTTATATAGTGTTTTAAAATTAAACCATGAGTTTAATAAATCCTAAAAAAATAAACCAATTAATGCATGATTGGCCTGCTGGCACGGTCTACGTATCGTCATGGCTTAAAGAGGCAGGAATATCGGGTCAGTTACTTAATAGATATAAAAAAAGTGGTTGGTTAGAGTCTGTGGGGAGCGGTGCTGTCAAAAGGATAGGCGATGAAGTTGGGTATCAAGGTGCTTTATATGCGCTTCAATCTCAGCTTCAATCATCGATTCATGTTGGGGGTAAATCTGCATTAGAGTTGCAGGGTAGGTTGCATTATTTAAACTTCAATAATCGTTTTGTAACTTTGTTTGGTCATTGGAAGGAGCATTTGCCCTTGTGGTTTTCAAATACGGATTGGGGAGTGCAACTTGAATATCATCGATCTTCATTTCTTCCTGCAGATCTTGATGTCATCGATTTTGAAGTAAAAGATTTTTCAATCAAAATATCGAGCCCACTCAGAGCAATGTTCGAGTGTTTATACCTGGCGCCAGAAAAACAAGACTTGATAGAGTGTTATGAACTAATGGAAGGACTCAATAACTTGAGACCTCTTCAAGTCCAAAAAATATTAGAGACTTGCGAATCAATTAAGGTTAAAAGATTGTTTGTTTTTATGGCCGATAGAGCAGGACATGCTTGGTTAAAGCATGTGGATCTGAGTAACATCCATTTTGGAGTTGGGAAGCGAAGTATTGTTTCGGGCGGTTTGTTAAATACAAAATATCAAATTACCTTGCCGAAAGAGCTTGCTGAATGACGGGTAATTACAGAAAGCAGGTTGAGATCTTATTAGATGTACTGCCAATGGTTGCTCAGGAGAATTGTTTTGCTATGCATGGTGGAACGGCAATTAATCTTTTTGTTCGAAATATGCCAAGACTCTCCGTTGATATTGACTTAACCTATTGTTTGGTAGAAGAGCGTTCTGTAAGTCTTTTCCACATCAATGAAGCATTAGAAAGACTACAAAAAAAAATTGAAAAAGTGCTTGGGTTATTCGTCCAGCATCAGCAAGATACATATAAGTTGATTGTCTCAAATCAAAAAGCGCAAATTAAAATTGAAGTTAATCCTGTTGGAAGAGGGGTCATTTCTGGAACTCAAAAAATGGTTTTATGTGAAAAAGCTCAAGAGGAGTTTGATCGATTTGTTGAGTTGAACGTTGTTTCAACGGGTCAGTTATATGGTGGCAAGATTTGTGCTGCTTTGGATCGGCAACATCCTAGAGATTTATTTGATATCAAATATCTTTTTCTGAATGATGGTTTTACGGAAGAAATCAAGAAAGGTTTTTTATATCATCTTTTATCAAGTAGTTCTCCAATTCATGAACTTCTTATGCCTCCTTTGTTTGACCAAAGAAAGACATTCGAGAATCAGTTTGATGGAATGAGTTTAGAACCTTTTACATATGCTGATTTTGAAAATACTAGGCAGTTACTGCTTGATGTGATTCAGGAAAAGTTAACTTTTCAAGATCGGAAATTTTTACTGAGCGTTAAAAATTTAGAACCGGATTGGAGTATCTATGACTTCAAAGAATTTCCATCGATTAAGTGGAAGTTACAAAATTTAGAAAAGCTAAGCTTGGATAATCCTGCAAAATATCTTGACCAAACAGAGCAATTAAAAATAAAGCTGAATATTTAAAAGGACTCTTCATTATTTGCTGAAGTTCTATTCATATATTCACTTAGCAAAAATATTTATTTTCGATGTAATCCCTTTCTTTAATGAAAACGTTAAAGAAATATAGATTTCATAGGAGAAAAATATGAAAAGAATGATGGGTTATTTACTTGTAATCACAATTGGTTTTGGTGCATTAAGTTTGGTTGGTTGTGCGGTCAATCCAGGATATCAAGGCGCTTACGTAGCCCCACACTACTATCGACCTAATGTAAATTGGGGATGGGGTTGGCGTGGTCACTCAAGGTATGGTTGGAGATAAACCCACCTAAATAGATTTAAATGGCTTGAG
Source organism: Polynucleobacter sp. SHI8 (assembly GCF_027944005.1). Lineage (NCBI taxonomy): Bacteria > Pseudomonadati > Pseudomonadota > Betaproteobacteria > Burkholderiales > Burkholderiaceae > Polynucleobacter > Polynucleobacter sp. SHI8. The sequence continues at coordinate 1,000,531 of NZ_AP027204.1, forward strand.
CATTCCAACCTTCATGAATCGATTCTATACTTGAGGAATTCAAATTCATGGAGGTTGGTAATGTCTAATTTAATCATTGAGCAGATTGGTAAAGTACAGTTAATCACGTTAAATCGTCCTGAGGCGATGAATGCTTTATCTCCAGACTTAATGACGGAATTAAGCGACGTCCTCACGCAATCAGAAGATAATCCTGAAGTTGCTGTAGTCGTATTAACTGGAAGTGAAAAAGCCTTTGCTGCTGGTGCAGATATCAAAGCCATGAAAGACATGACTTACATGCAAATGTACCAGGGTGATTTTATTACCAAGAACTGGGAAAGAATCACCACCTTCCGTAAGCCAACGATTGCTGCAGTAGCGGGATTTGCTCTTGGTGGTGGTTGTGAGCTCGCGATGATGTGTGATTTTATTTTAGCGGCTGACAATGCCAAATTTGGTCAACCAGAAATTAACCTGGGTATATTGCCAGGTGCTGGTGGAACGCAGCGTTTAACTCGCTTTATTGGTAAATCCAAGGCCATGGAAATGGTTCTCACAGGTCGCATGATGGATGCGCAAGAAGCAGAACGGTCTGGACTAGTGAGTAGAGTAGTGCCACTAGCACAACTGCGTGAAGAGGTTTTGAAAGTCGCCGAAAAGATCGCACAAATGTCGATACCAATTGTGCTGATGGCCAAAGAGTCAGTCAATCGTTCTTATGAGTCCACCTTGGCTGAGGGCATCCGTTTCGAGAGAAGGTTGTTCCACTCGGCATTTGCCTCCGAAGACCAAAAAGAGGGTATGGCCGCTTTTGTAGAGAAAAGAAAAGCCAACTTCAAGAACCAGTAAAAAAATGGTCATTTTTCTAGAAAAATCACATGTGCACTGATACCTTGGGTTTGATTAAATCGTCATAGGCACCAATATTTCGCACGCTTCTTGTTTGATTGATATGTTGAAAGGCCTCACGCGGTTGAATTTAGTTTCCATATATGGTATTTTGAAAAAAAAAAGGCACACCACCATACATTCATGTCCTGACAATAAAGAGGGGATTCTGTCCAGCATGCGTATTTCAATTCAACTCGGTGCCCTAGCGCTGGTAATGGGAGTTTTTACAGCAAGTGCTCAGGCACAATCTAGCGCAGCGACAGCCAGAAGCCCGCACCTTGAGCGCATTAAGACGAGCGCTACTCTTCGAGTGTGTATATGGCCCGATTACTATGGCATCTCGTTTCGTAATCCCAAGAATGGGGAGTTGTCGGGTATCGACGTAACGCTATCGGAACAGTTTGCTCGCGAACTCGGTGTCAAGCCAGTCTATATTGATACCACCTTCGCAACTTTCACGGATGAGCTGCTTGCGGACCGCTGCGACATTGCGATGTTCGGCGTCGGCATCCTGCCGGCGCGTGCCGCCCTCGTGAAGTTCTCCCAACCCTATCTGCGTAGCGACATTTACGCGGTGACGACTAAGAGTCATCCCTCGCTCAAGACCTGGGACGACATTGACAAGCCCGGTCGCGTGGTTGCGGTTCAGACCGGCACCTTCATGGAACCGGTGATGAAAGCCAGCCTCAAGCAAGCCGAATTGATGTTAGTGAAGTTACCTAATACCCGCGAGCGCGAGGTGCAGTCCGGGCGTGCCGATGTCTTTATGACTGACTTTCCCTACAGCCGCCGAGTACTCGATAACGCCGACTGGGCTCGGGTGATTCCTCCGGATCGTCCGATTAGCCCGGTGTCTTATGCCTATGCAGTAGCCCCTGGAGATGATGCTTGGCTTGCGCGCATCGATAAGTTCGTGGCTGACATCAAGCGCGATGGGCGGCTGTTAAATGCCGCCAAGGCCTTTAAGCTGGATCCGATCATCATCACCCAATGAGCATTTCTGACCGTTTACCCACGGAATACAACATCCGCTTCGAGCGGATGATCGTGGTGGCCGGCATCCTGTTCGCCCTCCTGATTATTGGCGCCACGATTACTCACGGCCTGCAACTGCGCGAAGAGATGCGTGGTGAGGCGCAGGGGCAAGTAAAGACCGTGACACGGATTTTGACGCAAGAGGTTAACCGCAGCCTGATGCGAACCCGCGGCCTGCTGGAACAAATCGAAAACATGTCCAGTGGCCTCAAGACGCTTGCATCGGTTGATTACATTGCCAGGCTTGAGGCGATGACCCGCCAGCATTTCCTGCTTCGTGAAGTAGCAATCGTCGATCGCGACGGCCGCATCATCGCTTCATCAAACCCACGCAGCATCGATGTTGATGTCTCGGGCTATGACTTTGCAACAGCTGAGGCACGCCAGCGACTGTTCATTGGGCAACCCAAGGCGGGTCGCAGCTTCACGCGCAATTCCCAGAGGCAAGAAGGTTCGGATCAAGCGGTTGACGGCTTCATCACCTTGTCGCGTCCCCTAGGCGGTAATCTTTCGGGCCTGCTTGCGGTGGCAGTTATCGGGGCTGATAGCCTGATCAGTGATCTGCGCTTCATGGCGTCGATGGAATCGAATGTGCTGACCCTCTATCGCTATGATGGAAAGTTGCTGGCTACAAGCCAAGGTGTAGTCGCTCCGGATAAGGCATCTCATCCGATTTTCAGGGACTTTTTGCCGAACCGAGAAACTGGCAACTTTACAGATACCACCCGCGAAGGTACTAGTTGGTTGGCTTATTTTGCTACCACGTCCGACTTCCCCGTTGTGGTCGAAGTCAAGTTGCCCCAAGAAGAGGTTGCGGCACGCTGGCGAACCGAGATGATCACGCCGCTGTCGATTATGGTTGCGACACTGGTGGCATTGTTCGTTTTCACACGAGCCGCTCAGTGGGCCGTGCGGCAACGTGCCACCATGCAGGAAGAGTCCACGAGCCAGGCACAGCGCCTGCGTAATATTCTCGATTCGGCGGCTGACGCAATCGTCACGGTGGATGTCGGCAGCATCGTGCACGAATACAACCGAGCGGCCGAACAGTTGTTTCGCATTCCGTCCAATGAAGCGATTGGCCGCCATGCTTCTATGCTCCTTGCACCGGAGGAGTCCACAGGTTATCAGGCACTCGTTGACTACTTCTTGCGCACTGGTTCGGCCCCGGTCTTTGCAGATGGTCGAAAAATCAAGACCAGGCGCCGTGATGGTACCCAGATGATCCTGTCCTATGCCATCAGCGAAGTCACCATCAAGGACGAGCGGCTGCTGACCTGCATCTTTCGAGATGAGACCGAGGAACAGCAGGCCAATGATCGATTCAGAACACTGTTTCAGCGCTCAGGCCAGCCGACTCTGCTTTTTGCAGAGGGCAAGCTTCTCGATTGCAATCAGGCAGCTGTCAAACTGTTCGGCGCCGAGGTCAAGGGAGCTTTACTCGGTCTGCGGATCGAGGATCTGGCAGTCAAGGAAATGAACGGTTTGCAACTGGTGAATGAATTCCGCAATGTCCGCAAAATCGCAAGCGAACTCGGCGCCTGTCGCATGAACTGGGCAGCACGTGCGCTCGACGGCCGTGAAATCCCCCTCGAAATCATGATGACGCCAATCTATCTGGACAATGCTGAAGCTATGTTATTTACTTGTTCAGATATCACCGAGCAGCAACGCTACGAGGATGGCTTGCGTCAGGCGCGCGATGCCGCCGACGCCGCCGCAAAAGCCAAGGCAGGCTTTCTTGCCGTCATGAGTCATGAACTACGCACGCCGATGACTGGCATCCTCGGCATGATTGAGTTGCTGGCTGATGCCAACCTGCCGGCAGAGCAGCACCGCCTGGTTGGAGTCCTCGGTAATTCGGCCGATGCACTGATGTTGGTACTCAACGATATTCTAGATTTTTCGAAGATTGAAGCCGGTCGCCTCGAACTCGAACAAATCGACTTCGATCCTGCGCAAATTGTCAACGAAGTGTTGGAGGGGTTCTCACTTGTAGCGCGTCAGCGTCATAACATCCTTCGTGCGGAGTGGGGCAACAATAGGTTGCCGATGCTGCATGGGGATCCGGCGCGGGTCAAGCAGGTACTCTTTAATTTAGTCGGCAATGCAGTCAAGTTTACTGAAGGTGGTTCGATTGTTATCCATCTGGCGGCTCAGCTACCGCAGGCTGACGGACGAGTGGCGCTGCGCATTGAGGTCCGTGACACCGGCATCGGTATCGACCCCGAGGTGCAGAAGACTCTCTTTCAGCCCTTTCAGCAGGCTGATACCTCGACCACACGCCGCTTTGGTGGAACCGGTTTGGGTCTTGCGATCTGCCGGCATTTGGTCGACGCGATGCATGGCCAGATCAGCGTTGAAAGTGAAGTCGGAAAGGGCTCGGTCTTTGTTGTCGAACTCACCCTTGCCCAGGCCAAGGGCTTGGCAGTGACAAAGCCTGCGCGCATGTCGTCTGATGCTAGTCCGAGGTTGCGTAGCTTGCGCATCCTCGTGGCTGAAGACAACGCAACGAATCGCCTGCTAATCGAGTCCCGCCTGCGCCGCGCTGGTCATATACCGGAGATGGTTGATGATGGGCAACAGGCGCTTGCCGCAGCATCGACTGGAGATTTCGACCTGATCCTGATGGATATGCAGATGCCAGTGCTCGACGGCATGGGAGCCACCCGTGCGATCCGTGCGTTACCCGATGCCAAACGCAACCGAATTCCGATCATTGCCCTTACGGCCGATGCTCTGCCGGAGTTACGCGATTCTTATATGGCTAGTGGCCTTGACGACTATCAGACTAAACCGATTGACTGGGCTGCGCTCTATGCAACCATCCTGCGTCATCTGCCTTGGGCGTCAGTCGATGCCCCAGCAGCCCAGGCAAACTCTGAAGTGGCCTTGGTCGAGGCGGATGGCGTGGAGGGCGGTGAGGTCCCAAAACATTCCGCCCCGATAGATGCTGAGCCCATCAGCCGTATGCGCGAAGAATTCGGAATCGACCTCTGGACGGAGGCTGTTAACATCTATTGGACACAAAGCGATTCCCTTTTGGCAACCTGCCGTGCTGCGGTCGTTGCGCAGGATATGGCGGCTCGACGTAGTGCTGCGCACAGCCTTAAGGGTTCGTCGGCAAGTCTAGGATTTAATTCGGTGGCGTCGCTGGCAGGGGATTTCGAGCGATGCGAGCAAAGTGTTGCAGCAGCCGTGTTGGAACAGCTTGAAACAGCCTATTCGCAAACTCGTACACAGTGGTCGATGACGGTAAGCGACGCAAACTCACAGACCTAAGCCTTATTTTTTTAAGGCTCAGAACGTCGTAATTACTAGGTTTGGTGCCCAAGAAGAGACTCGAACTCTTATGACTTTTACATCGCCAGCACCTGAAGCTGGTGCGTCTACCAATTTCGCCACCTGGGCCCGAAAACATCAGGCAAGGGAGAGATTGTATCTCAACTTGTACGGTTTTTTAAGCTTTTGTCGACAAAATATTGCCAACTGGGCTATTACCTGACATGGATTGTTTGAAGCTATTTAAAAACTGATTGAGAGACTGGTCTCCACCAGGAATACCCATGGCACCAAATAATTGATTGGCACTTTGTTCGAGTTGTTTTAAATCAGTTGAAGAAGTGGCTGAACTCGATTTACCCACTTGGTCGATTAAGTTTTGTAAACCACGCTCTAAAGGATCGCTTCCAATAAATGTATTCTTAGATGCGCCGCCAGATGACTTAGGCTGATTATCTTGCGACTGAATTGCACTTAATAAGCTGTCGATGAAGCTCGGCATGGAATCGCCCGAGTCTTTCGCAGGTTTAGTGGCGGGGGTATTTGGCAATGTCGATAAAGACTGCAGAATCGATTGCATCATCTTGCTTGGATTGGCGTTGGAATCTACCTCTGGAATATTGGCATCCGCTGAACCGATGGAATTCAAGACAGTGGAGACACCCTTGATTGAAGAAACGGGGTTCAATAAGCTAGCAATAGCTGGAATCATGACAAAACGCTCCATATAAGATATATAACCACTGTATCGAAGTTTTGGCTTCTCAAAAGACGAAACAATAGCCAAAAATGGCACTAATTAATTTTTTTCATCTAAACCCTTAAGTTCTAAAGTTTCGTGTCGTAAAAGACATATAAGGAAAAATCTTGACTGGAGAAATATCATGATCCTACAAAATCCAATGCAAGTAGCAACATCTACGATACAGAATACGTACGGCGCTATTTTAAGCACTGCGAATAAGACCGCACCTACAGCTCCCACCAATGCGGTGAGTGATTATGCAGTCCAACCTAGTGCAAGTAGCCCAGTTTTGTCTGCTTTCTTTCAGACTTTAAGCCAAATTGATCAAAAAAATCAAAATAACGCGGGTAGTTCTGCAACTACTGCAGCACAGACTCAAGGTACAGCTGCAGATGCGAACTCAATTTTGCCTTCTATTGCGGATTCAAGTAATGCACTACAAGCCTTTACTTACTCGTTGTTTCAAAATTTACAAAATGGTAATGTGCAACCCAATCCTTATTCTAAGAGTGTGGGACTTGGGCCCTTACCATCTGTGACGCCTGGTCCAAATAATACGTACTTAAATAATTTACCAGCACGTTTAAATACATTGTCTTCAACGCTCAAAAGCGCTAATCCCGCCGGTGGTGCAAATACCTTCGAAGGTTTACAAGCGGCTTATCAGTCTTTACTCAACTCGATGGGTGCCAATGCTAAAAGCGCGAACGTAGATAGTACGAATAGTTCTTCATTAGCTTCTTTTTTACAGCAAATGAGTCAAAACCTACAGTCACAAAATGTGACAACGATTGATACTAAGGGGTCTTTCCTTGATACAAAAGCTTAAAACGTTTTCTGCACAGACTTTTCAGGTAGATACTGTTTTACGGTTTGGACCTGAAATTTTTGTAATTTTTTCTGCAGTATTAGCAGGTCTTTGTCTTTTGTAATAAGCGTACAAGGCGCTACTTCTACCGCTAATTCAACGAAAATCTGATCATCCTGATCGCGGCACTTGATGCCTGAGTTGTTTTTTTCTGGTGCTTGCCAGGTTAAAACGTGCTGATAACTTGACCGAATCCCATGGATTTCTTCGACCGATTGGTCAAATGGCTTTCTCATTAATACTTCTGCAAATTCTTCCCAGATCAGTTCACAGGTAAATGCTTGAACTTGTTCAGTTTTTAGGCATTCATACAAGTACGTGACACTATTATCTTTGAAGTAAAAAAGGTCAAGTAGTATATTGGTGTCTAGAACAACTCTGGGTTTCATGACTGTCTTTTTAAATGAGTTAAATTAGAGATATTCAAAAAATCGAACAAATTAAGAATTCATCCATGATAAAACCACAAGCCGCGTTACACGAAAAAAAAGAAGATCGTATTGGAACAGTACAAGGTCACCGCGATGGCTTTGGATTTGTGATCCCGGATGATGGTCAGCTGGATATTTTTCTCTCCGAACGAGAGATGACTAGGGTCATGCATGGTGATCGGGTATTGGTGAAGATACTGGGTACTGATCGCAGGGGCAGGCCAGAGGGGCAAATTACAGAAGTATTAGAGCGCGCAACACGCCATGTGATTGGTCGTTTACTCAATGAAAACGGAGTACTCATCGTCGCTCCCGAAGACAAACGTATTTCCCATGACATTTTGATCCCCCCCAAAGGACATCTTAATGCCAAACTTGGACAGGTTGTGAGTTGTGAGATTATTGATTATCCCGATAGTTATCGCCAAGCGGTAGGTCGTGTAGTTGAAGTCTTAGGTGAGATTGATGATCCTGGGATGGAGATTGAGATTGCCGTACGTAAATACGGCGTGCCTCATGAGTTCTCACAAGCCAGCGCCAAAGAAGCAGCAGCCTTAGCGGATGAAGTACGTGAAGAAGACTTGGAAGGTCGTGTTGATCTAAGAGATATTCCACTGGTCACCATTGATGGCGAAGATGCTAGAGATTTTGATGATGCCGTATATTGTGAGCCCATGACCTTTAAGGGGGCTAAAGCTTGGCGTTTGATTGTGGCGATTGCGGACGTTTCTCATTACGTTAAACCTGGGCATCCACTTGATTCAGATGCGATTCGTCGAGGCACTTCGGTGTACTTCCCAAGACGAGTCATACCGATGTTGCCGGAAAAAATCTCCAATGGCTTATGTTCATTAAAGCCAGGAGTGGATCGTTTATGTATGGTGTGTGATGCGATTATTGATCACAAAGGGATTGTGCAAGCGTATCAGTTTTATCCCGGCTTAATGCATTCTGTACAACGATTTACCTACAATATTGTTTGGGAAATCATCAGTAATACCAATGGTCCTGAGGCCGCACGCTTTGCCAAACAAAAGCCTTTATTACAAAACCTCTATAAATTGTTTCAAGTCTTAAAAGGTTCACGTGAGAAACGTGGTGCGATTGATTTTGATACGACTGAAACACAAATCATTAGTAATGAATTTGGCAAGATTGAACGTATTGAACCCAGAATCCGGAATGATGCGCACCGCTTAATTGAAGAATGTATGTTGGTGGCCAACGTGTGTGCCGCGAACTTCATTGGTGCAAAAAATCATACCTCCTTATTCCGTGTGCACGGTGAGCCAACGATTGAAAAAGTCAATGCTTTGCGAGATGTGTTGCGCTCAGCAGGTTTAACCCTTGAAGGTGGTAATAAGCCCCATCCGATGGATTATGCCAAATTAATACAACTGATTAAAAATCGTCCCGATGCCAGCATGTTGCAAACTGTGATACTAAGATCTATGCAACAGGCCGTATATCAACCGGAGAACCTAGGGCATTTTGGTCTTTCCTATCCAGCATATACACACTTTACGAGCCCGATTCGACGTTATCCCGATTTATTAGTGCACCGTGTCATCAAGGCGATTTTGGCGAAAAAACACTATAAGCCACAGATTCCGGAAGATGTTCCCCTGAATTTAACTATGCCAAAAAATGGGCCAGGACGCGTCAATGCGGCCTTAGTCAAAAAGAATTTAGCTGATGAGCAAGCGCAACCGTCAGCACCTGCACCACGTGGACGGAAAAAGCCAGCGATGGATACCATTGATATGGCCTCTTGGGCACAGTTAGGCGTGCACTGTTCTGCCAACGAACGGCGTGCAGATGAGGCTTCTCGAGATGTGGAGTCATGGCTTAAGTGTTACTTTATGCGCGATCGCCTTGGTCAAGAATTTGCTGGCACGATTACAGGTGCGACCACCTTTGGTTTATTTGTGCAACTAGAAACCTTGTTTGTGGAAGGCTTGATCCATGTCTCTGAATTAGGTGGCGATTATTATCAGTATGATGAAGCCCGTCAAGAGTTACGCGGTGAGCGAACTGGGATTCGTTATCGACTCGGTGACCGCGTCCATGTCTTAGTCAGTCGTGTTGATTTAGATGCGCGTAAGATTGAATTTAGCTTGGTTAAAAATACCTTTGAGCGAAATCGTTTTGCCTCTCCCATTACGATGGATGATATGGGCAAGCCTAAAAAGCGAGCTGCATCGAAACAAAGTCGACCGCCTGAAAAAGCGCCACAGGTAGGCAGAACTACAGCCTCGAAAAAGACAGGGGCATCAAGAGCCGGGCATAAGCCTAAAGCTAAGAGTAATGCCAAGCGCACACAAGTAGCAGAAAAAACTTCGGCAAGTTCGCGCTCTAAATCTAGAGGCCGTCATTAATGGAACAACAAATCTTAGTGGGATTTCATGCGGTGATTGCGCGGATCAGACAAGCGCCTGATAGTTTAAAAACCGTCTATTACGATGTCTCACGCCGTGATCGGCGCATGAAAGAGTTTATTGAAATCACCCAACAAACGATTGGCCGTAAAGTTCATCAAGCGGATTCTGAGAGACTGCGCCAACTCGCCGGTCATGATCGTCATCAAGGCGTTGTTGCGTTTGCTGAACCTGCCTCGTTGGCGCGTAACGTTGCAGAGTTGTTGGATAGTATTGGCGATAAAAAACCCTTACTTTTGATTCTCGATGGTGTGACAGATCCCCATAATTTAGGGGCGTGTTTACGCGTGGCGGATGGTGCAGGTGCAGATGCCATTATCGTGCCCAAGGATCGTTCTGCACAACTCAATACCACCGTGAGTAAAGTTGCCAGCGGCGCAGCGGAGACGATGCCATTTGTGGCGGTGACGAATTTAGCTCGGTCGATGCGCGAGCTTCAAGAAGCGGGTGTGTGGTTAATTGGCACCACTGATGATGCTGAAAAAACCCTCTATGACGTTGATTTAACCGGACCAGTGGCGATTGTCATGGGCGCGGAAGGGGAAGGTATGCGCCGCTTGACTAAAGAGACCTGTGATGAACTCGTGAGTATTCCGATGTTTGGTGGCGTGGAAAGTTTAAACGTCTCCGTTGCTAGCGGTGTATGTTTGTATGAAGCTGCTCGTCAGCGAATTCAAAAAACCAAATAATTAGTTTTCTAAAAGTTCTGCTAGAAGATCAATATCAGTTTTAAAGTTACGGATTCCTTCGGCTAATTTTTCCGTAGCCATAGGATCATCGTTCATGAGTTGCCGAAAGGCTTTTTCATCCACCATGATGCGCTCAAAGCGCATATTTTTAGCTGCTAAAAAACTGAGTTTGGGTTTAATTTCCCCCTCGGATTTTTGTAATTGGTCCAACAGTTCAGGACTGACCGTCAATAAATCACAACCGGCAAGAGCGGTAATCTGATCAATATTTCTAAAACTAGCACCCATGATTTCGGTTCTGAAATCATGGTGTTTCAGATAGTTATAGATGTTCGAAACCGATTTCACACCGGGGTCGTTGATACCGGACATGCTTGCATCATCCCACTGATCACCTAAGGATTTTTTATACCAGTCAGTAATTCTGCCTACAAAAGGAGAGATTAAAGTGACCTTTGACTCAGCGCAGGCAAGAGCTTGCGGCAAATTAAATACTAGCGTTAAGTTGCAATGAATACCCTCGGTTTCTAAAATCTTCGCCGATTGAATCCCTTCCCATGTTGCCGCGATTTTAATCAGTACGCGATCTTTATCAATCCCATTGGCTTTATAAAGATCAATGATTTTTCTTGCGCGACTGACTGAGTCCTCAATATCAAAAGATAATTCAGCATCAATTTCGGTGGAGACTCTACCAGGAATGATTTTTAAGATTTCCATACCAAATCGCACCAAGAGATGATCCATCTTATCGGCGGTAGATAAGTCGGCATGCTGCGCTTTGACCTCTGCAATCAAATGTTGATAAGACGGCAATTTCGCAGCACGTAAAATCAGAGTTGGATTGGTCGTTGCATCTTTTGGTTGATAAGCATGCAGACGTTCAAAGTCGCCTGTATCGGCGACCATGAATGTATGTTTTTTCATTTGTTCTAATAAATTCATATAGATGATTTTATACAGTAAAGCTGTTTTGTGCCGATGAAAGTCGGTAAAATAATTTGATATTTATATGAAGGAATCAATGATGCACCAAGATGAACAAAAAGCCTTAGTTGCCAAAGAAGCCGTGTCATTGATTTTGAAAGAAATTTCAGCAGGTGAAATCCTCGGAATAGGAACCGGATCAACCGTAAATTTATTAATTGATGCCTTAGCTCCTCACGCAAACCATTTTAAAGGAGTGGTTTCTTCCTCCGAGGCCAGTACTGCAAGATTACAAGGACATGGATTTCATGTATTAGATGCCAATGAAGTCAGTGGCTTAGTGGCTTATGTCGATGGTGCAGATGAGATTAATCCAGATGGTCAAATGATCAAAGGTGGCGGTGGGGCACTTACCCGTGAAAAAATCGTGGCCTCGATGTCCAAGCGGTTTATTTGTATTTGTGATTCTAGTAAGCAAGTGGCCATTTTAGGGAAGTTTCCCTTACCAATCGAGGTAATACCATTGGCCAGTGGACATATTCAGCGCCTGTTGGAACAGCGCTTTGGCGGGCAAGTGCAATTACGTCATAGTAAAACCCAAGCCTCGGAGATCTTTGTTACCGACAATGGCGGATGGATTTTAGATGTGAGTGGTTTAACGCTTGCCCATCCCAAAGAATTGGAGATCGAACTGAATCAAATCCCCGGTGTGATTTGCAATGGAATTTTTGCACTAAACCCTGCAAATACCTTGATTGTCAGTAGCTCTGCAGGGGTAAAAAGGATTGATTATTGAGCGCTAGGAGGAGGTACGTATCCAGTTGCTGTATCAGCACCTTCACCGAAAAAGAATTTTTCAGTTTGTTTTAACAAATATTGTCTTGCACGCGCATCGGCCATATTGAGGCGGTTTTCATTAATCAACATTGTTTGTTGCTTGAGCCAATCTGCCCAGGCTTCTTTAGAAACTTGTTGCCAGATTTTTTTTCCTAGTTCGCCAGGTACTGGAGCAAATTCTAGACCTTCAGCTTCTTTATTTAATTTAATACATTGAACGGTACGTGCCATAAAAATTCCTGTGAATGAAGATAAATAAGATGATTAAAGTATTATAGATTTTTAATCAGAACCATGGATTTACGATCCCAGTTGTAGTGAGATTTACGTTCCTTGGGTAATTCCTCAACCGAGCGTTTGACAAAGCCACGTTTTAAGAACCAGTGCTCCGTTCTTGTAGTCAGAACAAAAAGTTTTTTAATGCCTAAATCTTTCGCCCGCGCCTCGATCCGTTTCAATAAACGCTCACCGTCGCCAACCCCTTGAGTATCCGGATCAACCGCAAGACAGGCTAGTTCTGCCATGCCATGGGAGAAAGGGAATAGTGCAGCACAACCGAAAATGACATGATCATGTTCAATGACGGAGAAATTAGAAATATCGCGCTCAATCACTGATCTGCCACGAGGGGCTAAAACACCTTCTTCCTCTAAAGGAGAAATGATTTGTAAAATACCACCCACATCATCCATATTGGCTTCACGTAAGTTTTCGATATCAGAAGCAACAATCATGGTGCCCACACCATCATGTGTAAATAATTCTTCTAAAACTGCGCCATCGCGGTTGTGTGGCAGGATGTGCACACGATTTACGCCCAGTTTGACGGCTTTACCTGCAGTAACAAGTAATGAGCGTAATTCGCCTGGAGGTAAACCTTCATCACCCACCAGTTTTGAGAGTTCAGGCAGGGCGATTTCTGCAATTGGCAAGCCCTCAGCATCTAACAGTCGGTCCACACTAGACAAGAAAATCAATTTATCGGCTTTAAGAGCAGTGGCTGTGGAACATGCCACATCTTCGTATGCGAGATTAAATGCTTGACCAGTAGGGGAGAATCCTAAAGGAGATAAAAGTACAATCTTATTGTGTTCTAGTGACATATTGATGGACTCAGCATCCACCTTACGCACCAAACCCGTATGCATAAAATCCACACCATCCACAATACCAACCGGCCGTGCAGTAATAAAGTTACCAGAAATCACAGAAATACGTGACCCTGCCATCGGTGTGTTTGGTAATCCTTGGCTAAAGCAAGCCTCGATATCTAAACGCAATTCACCCACGGCTTCTTTTACACATTCCATGGTAGCAGCATCCGTTATCCGGTAGCCTAGCATCTGTCCCTGACCGTATTTGGCATCAATTGAGTGCAGAGCCAATTGTTCCTGAATTTGCGGACGAGAACCATGGACGAGCACGATGTTCATGCCCATTGCGTGAAGCATCGCAATATCTTCCACGAGATTTTCTAATTCACTATCGGTGGCAAGTTCACCAGCAAAAGCGATGACAAATGTTTTGCCATGAAAGGAATGAATATAGGGAGCAACCGTTCTTAACCAACTGACAAATGGAAAAGTATCAGAGTTATTGCTCTCGTTTAATTGGTTTTCGGATGATTTTGTCGACATAAGCGAAAATTATAGGATGCTTATGAATCAAAATGCTAAAAATACTCAGAATCAGTTGGAAAAATCTCACATTCGCCTTGAGTTTCCAGAACTTTTGCCTGTTAGCGGACAGCGCAAGAGAATTATGGAGGCCTTAGAGGCCAATCAAGTCATTATTGTATGTGGCGAGACTGGTTCGGGGAAAACCACCCAATTGCCCAAAATTTGCTTAGCCATGGGACGCGGTCGGATCAATGGCACAAAGCGCCTCATTGGACATACCCAACCACGCAGAATTGCCGCCACATCGACCGCCAAGCGAATTGCTGACGAATTAGGAACGCCCATTGGGCAAGATGTGGGCTATCAAGTTAGGTTTAGTGACCAAACGAGTACCACCGCATCGATTAAGTTGATGACGGATGGAATCTTATTAGCGCAAACCCAAAAAGATCCCTTATTGCTCGCTTATGACACGATCATCATTGATGAAGCCCATGAGCGCAGTTTGAATATTGATTTTTTATTAGGCTATTTACGGCAGATACTACCCAAAAGGCCCGATTTAAAAGTCATTATTACCTCAGCAACAATTGATGCATCGATGTTTGCAAAACACTTTGATTTTGGTAAAGAAGTACCCATCATCGAGGTTAGTGGACGACTCTTCCCCGTAGAGATTCGTTATCGGCCTTTAACAGTTGGCAATGTCAAAGAAGATAAAGAAATTTCAGAAGGCGTTTTAGACGCCATCATGGAGTTATGGGGACAAGGCGTTTCTGGAATGGGAGACATTTTGGTCTTTTTACCAGGGGAGCGAGAGATTCGTGATTGCGCAGAATTGTTACGTAAAAGTATCCCACTCCAGCAGCGTTATCATCCCGATATATTGAGTTTGTTTGCAAGACAATCTGTGGCAGAGCAAGAGCGGGTATTTCAGACAGGGCGCGGCAGAAGAATCATTCTTGCGACCAACGTCGCTGAAACCTCTTTAACCGTCCCAGGCATACGATTTGTGGTCGATGCCGGCACGGCAAGAATCAAACGCTACTCGTACAGGAACAAAGTAGAGCAATTACAAATTGAAGCTATTTCTCAATCGGCGGCTAATCAACGTGCAGGACGATGCGGACGGGTCGCCGATGGTATATGTATTCGCTTATATGGTGAAGATGAGTTTGGACTGCGTCCTGCGTATACCGATCCGGAAATCATGCGAAGTTCACTTGCTGGCGTGATTTTGCGCATGGCGTCTCTTCGCTTATCGAAAATTGATGAGTTTCCATTTATTCAAGCACCAACTGGGCGAGCCATTAGCGATGGGATACAGTTACTAGAAGAGTTAGGCGCATTAGAGGCGCAATACAAAGAGGGTGCCCGAGAAATCACACTCACCCCCATTGGGCAAGAGTTGGCGCAGTTACCTCTTGATCCTAGAGTCTCACGCATGTTAATTGCCGCAAAAGAACACGTAGCTCTGAGAGAAGTTCTCATCATTGCCTCAGCCATGGCCCTCCAAGATCCACGAGAGAGGCCGCCGGAGTTTGCACAGCAAGCAGATGTGGCGCACAAAATATTTGCAGATGAGCAATCTGAATTTATCAGTTTTATTAAATTGTGGGATTGGTATCATCAAGCGGCTGAGAAAAAAACGAGTAATCGACAGTTTGATGAACTATGTAAAAAGCATTTTCTATCACCCCGTCGCATGCGTGAATGGCGTGATGTGCATCAACAATTACAAGAAATCTTGATTGCGCAAGGGTGGCGTATGAACGCTTTACCTGCTACTTATGAACAAATCCATACATCCTTGTTAACAGGCTTACTCGGAAATATTGGCAAGAAGTCAGATGAAGATCAATGGTTTGAGGGGGCTAGAGGGATTAAGTTAACTCTTTGGCCTGGCAATCATCTGCTCAAAAAACCAAAGTCATGGATTGTTGCGGGCGAACTAGTAGAGACGAATCGCCTGTATGCCCGCAATATTGCCAATATTGAACCCAAATGGGTCGAGAGAATTTGTCAACATCGTTTACAAAAAACCTGGAGTGAACCATTTTGGGATACCAGAACGGGTGAGGTGATGGCACATGAGCAAGGTGCGCTGTATGGCCTGAGTTTGTATCATGGCCGAAAAATTAAATATGCTTTGATGGAGCCCATTGAGGCACGTAAGATATTTATTCAGCGTGCTTTAGTTGAAGGAGCCTTACTTGGTCAAGTCGACATTGGTCAAATACAAAAACAATCCGGTAAAACTTTTCAATTTTTTTGGAAAAATCAACAAATCATTCAACAAGTCGAAGCACTAGAGCATCGTTCGAGAAGGCAAGACGTGTTGGTCGGTGATCAAATCATCTATGAGTTTTATGCAGAAGTATTGCCAGAAACTGTGTTAAGTCGAAGTTCCTTACAGACTTGGTTAGATAAGCATCCCAGTCACGCACCACAACTGATTTTAAGTAAAGAAGATTTAATGCGTCATGAAGCCGCGCATATTAGTGATGATCGCTACCCCAAGCAGATGCCGATGATGGGTACTCAATTAGCATTACATTATCACTTTGAGCCAGGAAGCCCGAAAGATGGCGTGACACTGGTCGTGCCCTTGGCCTTGCTCAATCAAGTGGATGAAAGAAGATGTGCCTGGTTAGTGCCTGGTTTGTGCGTGGAAAAAATACATCTTTTATTAAAAACTTTACCGCAAAAATTGCGTCGTCACTTTGTCCCCTTGCCGGAATTTGCCAAAAACTTCATTGACGATTGTTTGGAAAATGAACTATTTGGTAAAGGAGAATTGTTCGATGCTTTGATTAAATACATCAGAGAAAAAACTCAAGTTGTCGTGACAAGAGCTGATTTTCGTCCAGAAAATCTACCCTCGCATTGCATGATGAATTACCGAATGATGGATGAGCATGGCCGACAACTTGATTTAGATCGTAATTTAGCCCAACTTCGAACGCTTTATGCCAAAGATGCCCGTGAGATTTTTCAAGAAGCAGCAAGTATGGCGATACAAGAGGTAAGTCGAAGTAGCGAGCCCACATCGAAGCCAACGCATCCATTGACGCCCCAAGATGGTCAAGCAGAACCAACCAAGATAACAGATTGGAGTTTTGGTGAGTTACCGGAAATGTTAGAAATCCAAAAGGGTAAACAAAGTTTTTATGGATATCCCGCACTTGAAGATTGTGGAACCCATTGTGAACTTAATGTCTATGATGATCCTGAGCTTGCCAGAAAGATCCATTTTCGTGGGATGAGGCGACTCTGTTCGTTTGCCCATAAAGAGACCCTCAAGCTGTTACAAAAACAATTACCTGGTGGACGCGAGATTGGCTTACTCTTCATGCAAATTGGCACTCATGAAGAAATCATGCAGCAAATATTGGATTTAGCGATTGAGCGTTCATGTCTAGTTGAACCCTTACCAAAAAATGCCGAGGAATTTAAAGCACGCATGCAAGTGGCTAAAACCAAACTCTCCTTAATTGCGCAAGATATTGCGAAACAAGCCTTGCAATGCCTAGAATTATCTGCAGAAATTCCGAAAAAGCTCAATTTAGCAAAGAGTATTTGTCCACCAGCATATGAAGATATGCAAAACCAATATCAACAACTCGTGAATCGTCAATTTGTTGCACAGACGCCTTATGAGCAAATGGTTCACTTACCGAGGTATTTAAAAGGCATGATGGTGCGGGTTGAAAAATTAAGATCGAATCTTACTCGAGATCAAGACAATCAAAAACAATGGCAGCTCTTACAACGGCAATATGTACAGGTCATGAAAAATCAAGGAAATACTGAAATCAACCGGGAGTTACAAGATATTCGTTGGCAATTGGAAGAACTTCGAATCGCTTTATATGCTCAAGAATTAAAAACCCCGACACCAATGTCCGTGAAACGAATTGAAAAGATTTTAAATGCGATTCGGGGTTAAAATACCAATATGACTATTTGCTCACGCTCAACTATCAATCGTATTCTCGCAAGCCTATTATGTGGCTTAGTGTTTGCCGTTATGGCTGTGGAAAAACCCATAGCAAAACCAGATACAGAAACAGCGCCCAAGTTGGCTATTATTCTCAATTCTGGATCTGCTTCAGTCACTCGTATTGACATGCAAAAACGTGAAGTGATCGATGATTTTCCAATTGGTAAAGAGCCTCATCATTTGATGATGATGCCGGATGGTAAAAATTTAATTGTGGCAAATGCTGCGGCGGATAATTTAGTACTTTTAGATGCTACAACCGGCAATAAGTTAGGGACAATACCAAAAATTATTGATCCCTATCAAATTGGATTTGCACCGAATAATAAATGGTTTGTTGTCGCCGGAAACCGTCTAGATCGTGTTGATATTTACCCCGTCAATAATGGCAATATCGTTGCCAAGCCAGATATCTATAAGCTCCCACAAACACCAAGTCATATTGCATTTACGAGTGATAGTCAGATCACCTTTGTGACCTTGCAAGATTCCAATGAAATTGTAGCGATTGATTTACAAGCTAAAAAAGAGTTATGGAAAATGCGAGTCGGAAAGATGCCGGCTGGTTTATGGATGACTCCTGGGGATAAATATTTGTTACTCGGAGTCACAGGTGAGGATTTTGTACAGGTGATTGATTGGAAAACTCAGAAAATCGTTAAAACCATTAAAACAGGAAAAGGTGCTCATAATTTCCGACCTTTAGGGGATGGACGATATGTATTCGTGACCAATCGCGTCGCCGCAACGATCAGTAAGATTGACATGGAAACTTTAGAAAACGTAGCCACCATTAAAGGATTGCCAGCTGGGCCTGATTGTATGGATATCACGCCCAATCAAAAAGAGCTTTGGGTGACTTTTCGGTTTTCCAAAAAAGTGGGTGTAATTAATTTGACCACGAATGAACTGGAAAAAACCATCAAGGTGGGGAATAGTCCGCACGGGGTTTTCTTTACCCCTAATGCTGCCTGGCAGTGAGTTCAGATGAACAGTATGAAGTTCAACTGGCGACTCTTGTGCGTGAGTTGCATCTCCTTCTTGTCGTTTCATGCCGTTGCACAAACTTGTCAAAAAACCGTTTATTTAACATTTGATACAGGCAATATGTCCGTTGCGCAATTTGTAGCAGATACCTTACGTCAGCATCAGGTGAAGGCGACGTTTTTCTTGGCGAACGAAAAAACCAATCGTGGCGATATGGCTTTAGATGACTCTTGGAAAAACTTTTGGCGAACACTCCAGCAAGAAGGGCACTCATTTGGCAGTCATACCATGCATCATGCTTATTTTCAAAAGGATGGCAAGGGTCCAAGTGAAGTTGTTTTAAAGCCTCAATTTGGTCCCCGAGCAGGTCAGGCATATGTAGCGGATCAACTGGAAGTCTGCCATGAAATCAAATTGGTTGATCAACGGTTTTATGAACTCACAGGAGCTCATTTGAAAAAAATATGGCGAGCCCCTGGCGGTAAAACTTCACCTAGACTTATTCAGATGGGCAATGCTTGTGGCTTTAAGCATATTGGCTGGGCACCAACAGGATTTTTAGGTGATGAGCTCTCCTCATCGCAATATCCGAATGAGCAATTACTTAAAAAATCTTTGGGAGAAATCAAAGATGGTGATATCACCATGGCGCATTTAGGGATCTGGTCCAGAAAAGATCCTTGGGCGTTGGGTGTGTTGGATCCTTTAATTGTTGGTTTAAAAGCCCAGGGCTTTTGTTTTGCGACCTTGGATTAAGCCTTCCTTATGATAGAAATCTACGATCAGATTCATGAGTGGTTTGTACAAGAAATCGTTTTGCAAATCTTGTATTTTTTTGATTGGATGGGATACGCCGATGATGCAGATCTGATCGTTGATTGGTTCTTATTTGGTATCTTACAAATACTCTTCATTGCTTTTATTTTGCGACCATTAGAAAAAAAAGAGGAAGAAGTCTTTCATTCCAATACACAAAGTAAAGATGCATGGCTGAAAGATCTTAAAGGAGCGATACGAATCGATGTTTTTTACAGTAGTTTGCATCGACTTGGCTTATTCCAACTGATGTTTTTTACATTATTTTCAGGAATTTTTTTCGCGATGGGTGGATTGCTGCATGATGTCCGGTTTTTACGGATGAACGTGGAGAATTGGTTACCTGGGATCACATCCCTTCCTGTGGTGAGTTTTGTGCTGTACCTAGTCTTATTTGATCTGATTGATTATGGCTATCACCGCTTATCTCATCGCTTCAATTTTTGGTGGAGATTACATGCCCTGCACCATAGTCAGCGGCATATGACAGCTTGGTCGGATAACCGAAATCATATCGTCGATGATTTGTTTAGAGCTTTTATATTTTCAGGGATTGGATTATTTTTGGGAGTACAGCCTAGTCAATTTTTGATGTTGATAATTACCAGCCGATTGATTCAAAGTTGGCAACATGGTTTTTATCCTTACCATTATGGATTTCTCAAGTATGTCATTGTGACCCCTAATTTTCATCGTTATCACCATGCGATTGATCTCGGCTATGAAGTGCCAGGTAAGCCTGGAGTTCTTGGGGGATGTAATTTTGGGGTGCTGTTTCCGTGGTGGGATATGCTGTTTAAAACTGCGCAGTTTGATGAAGCTTATTACCCCAGTGGCGTGCGGGATTTTTCTCCGCCGAATGCATTGATTAAGCAGCAGTGGTTGAGTTTAAAAATGAGTTGGCAATCATTATTTCAGAAGGTATAACTCCTTGAAACTTATGATGCGATCGTTTGGGTTAGCGTTAACAGGGATCTTTCATCCCTGGGTCCTTTGGCTGACCTTGCGCCCATTTGTTATTGGAGCCGTCATTTGGTTTGGTATTTTATGGGTCATTTGGACACCCTTGCTCGATTGGATGAAAGAGTTTTTAACGAATTCTTTTGCCTCCGCTTGGATTGAGAAGATATTAAGCTCCGTAGGATGGGAAACCGTGCGAGCAGTGATTACCCCGTATTTTTCAATTGTGCTGATCATGCCGATCGTCATTGTGAGTATGATGGTTTTGGTATCTTTTACCTCCATTACGTCAGTTTTACGCCATGTAGAAAAACAAAACGCTTATATTGGACTGAAAAAAGAGCAGGGTGGTTCAGTTTTCGGTAGCATTTGGGTGGCTGTGAGTTCTTGTTTTGTTTTCTTATTGTTATTCTTGATTACTCTGCCAATTTGGTGGATTCCACCTATATTTGCCCTGATTCCCCCCGTTTTGTGGGGCTGGTTAACGACACGATTGATGACCTATGATGTCTTATCTAGACATGCCACTGAAGCAGAACGCATCGAATTAACTCAACTCCATCGCGGACCATTGTTGATGATAGGTATTTTAGTAGGTCTTTTAGGTGCAACCCCCACATTCTTTTGGTTATCATCTGTCTTTGTCTTGGTATTATTTCCACTTGTATCGATGTTCATGATGTGGGTTTATTGTTTAGTATTTATATTTGCCGCTTTATGGTTTGCGCATTATTTATTATTTGCACTGAAAAACTATAGAGAGTTAAAAGGAGAAAGCATTTGACGCAGCAAAAAAATAGAACCATTGGTTTAATTGTGATTGGTGACGAAATATTGTCTGGACGAAGAAGTGATAAGCACATGCCTTATCTTTTGGGTTTATTAAAAGAAAGAGGCTTGCAATTATCTTGGGCAGAATATATCGCCGATGATCCGCAGCGCATTATTAGTACATTTAAAAGAACTTTTGCCAGTGGCGATATTGTTTTTGTGACCGGCGGTATTGGTTCCACCCCAGACGACCATACGCGTCAATGTGCTGCAAAAGCCTTAGGTGTTGAGTTAGAGCTGCATCCAGAGGCAAAAGAATTAATTGGCCAACGGATTGTTGAAATGGCAGAGGGTGACCCTGTGAAAGCCGATGTCAATTCACCTCTCAACGTTCCCCGTTTAAGAATGGGTGAGTTCCCTGTTGGGGCGAGCATTATTCCTAATTCCTACAACAAGATTCCAGGCTTTCACATCCATGAGCATTATTTCATGCCAGGTTTTCCTGTGATGGCTGGTCCGATGATGATTTGGATTTTGGATACGTTTTATAGTGAGTTGTTTCATCAAATTGATTTTGTTGAGAAAAGTTTTATTGCTGCTGGTGCGATGGAAGCCACGATTACCCCTTTGATGGAAGAGATTGAAAAAAAATATCCCGAAATTAAGGTATTTAGTTTGCCATCGGTGGGAGATCCGACCAAAGAAGGCATTTTGTCGCAGCGCCATATGGAGCTAGGGGTGAAGGGGCCAGCAGGTTTGGTTGAAGAAGTTTTAAAAGAACTTCGCGTTGGGGTTGAAGCCTTCAACACCATCACGTATGATTTAACCTAGTAAAATATTATTTACCAATTGCACGAAGATGCACTATTATGGTGCATCTTGGTTGTTTTGAGAGACCTTGTTTTGTTTTAATGAATAAGGAATTTATTTTTTGCATTTCATCGTATTAGGAGAACTAGATGAGTAAAGCAGTTGCTGACGTTATGAAGTTGGTAAAAGAGAAAGAAATCACTTTTGTTGATTTTCGTTTTACAGATACAAAAGGAAAAGAGCAGCACGTTTCAGTACCTGTTTCTGTATTTGATGAAGATAAGTTTGAAAGTGGCCATGCATTTGATGGTTCTTCCATTGCTGGTTGGAAAGGGATTGAAGCATCCGATATGCTTTTGATGCCTGATGCATCTACTGCTTATATTGACCCATTTTATGAAGAGCCAACCCTCGTGTTGACTTGTGATGTCGTTGAGCCATCTGATGGCAAAGGTTATGATCGTGACCCACGTTCGATAGCGAAGCGTTGCGAAGCTTATTTGAAGAGTACAGGTCTTGGCGATACAGCTTACTTTGGACCAGAGCCAGAGTTTTTCGTATTTGATGGCGTGCGTTGGGGTTCAGACATGCAGGGATCCTTTGTTAAGATCGAATCTGAAGAAGCACCATGGTCATCAGGACTTGAATTTGAAGGTGGAAATACAGGACATCGCCCAGGTAAGAAGGGTGGTTATTTCCCAGTTGCGCCATTGGATACTTTCCAAGATATGCGTTCAGAAATGTGTCTCTTATTAGAGTCAGTTGGTATTCCTGTTGAAGTTCATCACCATGAAGTTGCTGGTCAAGGACAAAACGAATTAGGAACTAAATTCAGTACTTTAGTACAACGTGCTGACTGGACTATTTTGCAAAAATATATTGTCCATAACGTTGCGCATGCTTATGGCAAAACAGCTACATTTATGCCTAAGCCAGTAGTTGGCGATAACGGTTCTGGTATGCACGTTCACCAATCTGTTTGGAAAGATGGCATTAATTTATTTGCTGGCAATGGTTATGCTGGTTTGTCTGAATTCGCTCTCTATTACATCGGCGGTATCATCAAACACGCTCGTGCATTGAACGCGATTACAAACCCAGGTACAAACTCTTATAAGCGTTTAGTGCCAGGTTTTGAAGCTCCCGTTAAATTGGCATACTCAGCACGTAACCGTTCTGCATCGATTCGTATTCCTTACGTTGCCAATCCAAAAGGCCGTCGTATCGAGACACGTTTCCCAGATCCACTTGCTAATCCATACTTGGCTTTCTCTGCTTTGCTCATGGCTGGTCTTGATGGTGTTCAGAACAAGATTCATCCAGGTGAAGCAGCGGACAAGAATCTCTATGATTTGACTCCAGAAGAAGATGCAAAGATCCCAACCGTATGTAGTAGTTTAGATATGGCTCTTGAGTACTTGGATAAAGATCGTGAGTTCTTGACACGCGGTGGAGTATTCACAGATACGATGATTGATGCTTATATTGCTCTCAAAATGGAAGAAGTCACACGTTTCCGTATGACGACTCACCCGATTGAGTTTGATATGTATTATTCACTCTAAGACTAGAAATTAGCGCCATGCGCATTTCTGAAAACAGGGCAGCTACGGCTGCCCTTTTTAGTCCACAAGACGTATTGGACCAAATGCCAAACTCGATTTTGTTGCTAGATCGAGCGTTGTCGAGCATTGTTTATGCAAATTCAGCAGCGGAAGTCGCATTAAAAATTTCTCGAAAAAATCTTTTTGGCTATCAAATGAAGGATGTGTTTGGTGATAGTCCCGCACTAGACGATCTTTTTGCGCAATTTCACATGGATGGAGGCACTCAAAGAATTGATTTAACCTTAGGACATGGAGCATTACGTTCTGATCAAAAAGAGTGTTTGGCTTATGTGATCTTATCCGCCATTGAAGGAACGGAATTGCTTGTCTTTGAGTGGTTTGAAATCGACCAGCAAATGAAGAGTGCCCGGGAAGAGCGTCTAATCCTTCAAGCAAGGGCCAATAAAGAGCTCATGAGAAATTTAGCACATGAAATCAAAAACCCGCTTGGGGGTATTCGAGGTGCTGCGCAATTGTTAGATTATGAATTACCAGATCCTTCGTTGAAAGAATATACCAAGGTCATGATTAAAGAAGTTGATCGTCTGCAAACTTTAGTTGATCGCCTTTTAGCCCCTCATAAACGTAAAAAAGATATCTCTGAATTAAATATTCACGAAGTGCTCGAACGCGTGCGAAGTGTGGTGCTTGCAGAGTTTCCTGCGGGGCTTGCAATTACGCGTTTTTATGATGTGAGTTTGCCAGAAATCGTTGGTGACAAAGAAGTTCTGATTCAGGCTTTACTCAATATTGTGCACAATGCTGCGCAAATCTTAGAAGATCGTCGTCAGATTGGTGATGCAAAAATTCAGTTACAAACCAGTGTTTCGCGCAATGTCACGATTGGTAAAAAACGTTTTAAATTAGCTCTCAATATTCATATTATTGATAATGGGCCTGGTATTCCCACTGAAATCATTGATCATATTTTTTTACCGCTAGTATCTGGTAGAGCATCAGGGAGTGGACTTGGCTTAACTTTGGCGCAATCGTTCATTCAGATGCATGGAGGCTTCATAAGTGTGCAAAGTGAGCCGGGCAATACCGATTTTCATGTTCAAATTCCTTATACATCTTTAGAGTATTTAAATAATTCAGAATTAAGAGGCGAACTATGAAGTCAGTTTGGATCGTTGATGACGATCAGTCCATTCGTTGGGTATTAGAAAAATCTTTAACAAGAGAGATGATTCCTTTCAAAAGTTTTTCTAATCCAAATGATGTACTCGATGCCTTAGATAAAGAAAAGCCACAAGTGGTGATTTCTGATATTCGGATGCCTAAAGGGAATGGGATTAACTTACTCCAACAGTTAAAGCATGATTATCCGAAACTGCCAGTGATAATCATGACGGCTTTTTCTGATATGGACTCAGCAGTTGCATCTTTTCAAGGCGGGGCATTTGAGTACATTACAAAGCCCTTTGATATCGCAACTGTGATGAGCATTATCCAACGTGCCATATCAGAAAGTAAAAGTGCGGAAGAGATTAGAACTCAATTTGCGCCAACTGGTTTGCAGAGCAAAAATATAGTTCCAGAATTAATTGGACAAGCACCTGCCATGCAAGAAATATTTCGGGCTGTGGGTCGGTTGTCGTCATCGAATGCCACAATCCTCATTACTGGCGAGTCAGGCACTGGTAAAGAGTTGCTTGCGCGTGCACTGCACAAGCATGGTTCACGTGCGAATACTCCCTTTATGGAGCTTAATTTAGCGGCGATCCCTAAAGATCTCATTGAAGGGGAATTATTTGGTTACGAAAGAGGTGCAGTTCCCAATGCCAACACAATGAAACGTGGGCAAATTGAGCTGGCAGATGGTGGCACCTTGTTTCTTGATGAAGTTGCGGATATGCCTTTATCGATTCAAAGTTCATTACTGCAATTATTAGAAAATGGTAAGTTTTACCGGATTGGTGGCAATGTTCAACTGCAAGCGAATGTCAGAATCATTGCATCGAGTTATCAAAATTTAGAAAATTTAGTTGCTAATGGACTTTTCAGAGAAGACTTATTTCACCGATTAAATGTGATTCGGTTAAGACTGCCGTCACTACGAGATCGTCTCGAAGATATTCCGATTTTGACGCAGCATTTTTTAGGAATGAGTGCGCGACAATTAAATGTCAAGGCGAAGGTGTTATTGCCTGAAACGATTGAAGCATTATCCAAGCTACCGTTTCAAGGTAATGTGCGCCAACTTCAAAGTATATGTCATTGGCTAACCGTGATGATCTCTGCGCCTGAGATTCGTGCAATGGATTTACCACGTGATTTAACCTATCCACCACCGTTGTCTAAACCTGTCATGAGTCGTGGTGGGGATGTTATGCCTACCTTTACTGAGGGCCAAGATTTGAGTGCTTCCACTCATTTTGCTGCCCCATCTGGAGGGGGCAAGTGGGATCAGCAATTACATTTGATTGCCAAAAAGATGTTGGAGGATGGTCGTGAAAATGTGTTTCAAGAACTATTGCAACAATTTGAAAAGACCCTGATTGAAGCTGCACTTGAGACTACCAGAGGAAGAAAAGTAGAAGCTGCCGAGCGCTTAGGTATTGGACGCAATACGATTACGCGAAAATTACAAGAATTAGGTATTGAATAGACGGCTTATTTTTCGATGGTAAGAATCACAGGCGCGTGATCTGAAGGCTGTTCCCATTTTCTGGGGACTTTATCAACGCTACAGGCCGTACAATTTTCTTTTAGCTCTGGGGAGACCATCACATGATCGATGCGCATACCTGCATTGCGACGAAAGCCCATCATACGGTAATCCCACCAACTAAATGATTTAGGTTCTTGCTCAAATAAACGAAAACTATCGATGAGTCCTAATTCTTGAAATTGACTAAAAAAAGCACGCTCTTCTGGAGATACTAAATTTTGTCCCACCCATGCTTTTGGATCATGAACATCTTGATCCTCAGGAGCAATATTAAAATCGCCCATTAAGACCAGGCGAGGATGTTCTTGTAGTTGAGTTGAAAGGTAGGTTTTTAAAGCGCCTAGCCATTGCATCTTATAAGCAAACTTATCACTTTCAGGGGATTGTCCATTCGGGAAGTAGCCGCAGATCATGCGTATTGGGGGAGTTTCTTTAAAGTGAATCGTGCTGGCAATGAGGCGTTGCTGTTCATCTACAAAATCTGGGATATTTTTTTGTACTTGTATAAAGGCTGTTTCAGGATCTTGATACAGTTGTGCTAAAGAGGATTTTCGTACAAGTAGAGCAACACCGTTATAAGTTTTTTGACCAAGAGGTAAGCTATAAAATCCTGCTTGTTCAAGTTCCTGAGTCGGGAACTTATCATCCGTTATTTTTAATTCTTGAAGACCGATCAAATCAATCGATTGATGATTCTCATCGCAGAGTTTTAACCATTGCAATAGATGGGGTAATCTCACCTTGAGTGAGTTCACGTTCCAGGTAGCAACTCGAATCATCGACATCTGCTTAAGCACTTTCTTCTAATAAACCACCGTGTCTTAATAAAGCATCAATCTCTGGTGGACGACCTCTAAAGGCTTTGAAGGATTCTGCTGCAGAACGACTACCACCTACTTCGAGGATATGTTTGCGGTAATGAATACCAACTTCAGGATTTAAGATGGAACCAAAACTTGAAGCTTTTTCTTCGAAAGCGGCAAATGCATCAGCAGAAAGCACCTCAGCCCATTTATAACTATAGTAACCAGCAGCGTAACCACCGGCAAAAATATGGCTGAAGGAATGAGGCCAGCGCGAAATCGGTGACTGCTGTAATACATGAATCTGTTGATTGATGGTGTTGGATAGGGCTAAGATGTCTGTCGGCTTTGCCTGAGCAGCATCAAAACTAGAATGGAGTTCCCAATCAAAACTGGCAAAGACAATTTGTCTGAGCGTGAAAAGACCATTCTGGAAATTTTTCGCTGCAAGCATTTTATTAAATAATGCTTGCGGTAAAACCTCAGCCGTCTCAATATGGTGAGATAGTTTTTGAATCACCTCATAGTCCCAGCAGAAGTTTTCCATAAACTGACTAGGAAGCTCCACCGCGTCCCATTCCACACCATTAATGCCGGAAACGCCTAGAGCATCTACTTGAGTCAACATATGGTGCAAGCCGTGACCAAATTCGTGGAAGAGGGTAATGACATCATCATGACTGATGGTGGCTGAGCGTAATTGACCATTGACCGTAATTGGCGCAGGGAAATTACAAATAAGGTACGCTACTGGAGTTTGAACGTCGCCATTTTGCAGCAACATTCTGCCACGCGCATCATCCATCCAGGCACCACCCCGCTTACCACTGCGAGCATAGGCATCGAGATAAAAGTAGGCAACGATTTGGTTATTGTCATTTCGGACCTCGAATGACTGCACATCCGCATGCCAAGTAGGTAATGTACTTGCTTGAATCTTCACCTGAAAGATAGTTTGGATGACATGAAATAAACCTTGAAGAACTTGATTAATCGGAAAGTATTGCTTGACATCATGTTCTGAGAATAAATATTTAGCTTGCTTGAGTTTTTCAGAAGCAAAACTAATATCCCAAGGTTCAAGAGATGTAATGTTTAATTCGGAAGAGGCAAATTGTTGTAACTCCTCTAAATCTCTTTTTGCACTTGCATGCGCGCGTGAGGCAAACTCACCGAGGAATGAGCGAACTTCTTTGACAGAACTTGCCATTTTAGTAACTATACTGAGTGCCGCATAGTTTTCAAATCCAAGAAGATGAGCTTCTTCACTGCGCAGTTTCAGTATGTCCAGCATGATTTGGCTATTATCCCAATCCAAATTTCCATCAGCATATTGCGCCCCAAGTTCAGAAGCGCGGGTAACGTAGGCTTGGTATAAGGTTTGACGTAGCTGGCGATTGCGAGCAAATTGTTGGACAGGGTAGTACGAAGGAAACTTCAAATTAAATGCCCAACCCTCCTGATTATGAGCTATTGCTAATTCTTTTGCAGCAGCAAGAATATCCTCTGGAAGACCATCAAGTTCATGAAGATCTTTCACGACATGTAAAAAAGCATCAGTCGCATCGAGAACATGATCCGAAAAGGTTTTTGTGAGTTGGGCAAGATCTTCGGATATTTTTGCAAAACGAGGTTTTAATGCTTCAGGTAGTTCAGCACCACCTAATTGAAAATCCCGAATCGAGTTGGTAATGACTTTTTGTTGAGCAGTGGTGAGCTGTTGCCACTGGTCTGACGTGTGGATTTTTTTATATTGTTCAAATAATTCTAAGCTTTGCTCAAAGGCGCTGGAATAGGCAGTTACTTCGGGCAACATTTTTGCATGAGCCGCTCGAAGATCAGTAGAGTCGACCACACTAGTGAGATGATTGACCACACCCCAGGCTCGACCTAATGCTTGATTTGTTTCTTCCAGAGGCACAATCAGGTTATCCCAAGTTGGAGCAACCTGGAGTGCGATTGCTTGATCTAAGGATTGATGAGCAGCTTGAAGCAAGCTAGAAATCGCTTCTTCAATATGGGCAGGTTCGATAGCCGAGTAATTGGGTAAATCATGACCCATTTCTAATAAAGGATTGCTCATGTGGGGGGTGTTCTTAATGGTGGAAATGAGTGGCAGCTTCGAGGGTATTTTGTAACAGCATCGTAATTGTCATCGGGCCTACGCCGCCAGGTACAGGAGTAATCCAGCCAGCAACATATTTGACCTCATCAAAATCAACATCGCCACATAATTTACCATCGGGTAAACGATTAATACCGACATCAATGACAACTGCACCTGGTTTGACCATATTGGCAGAAATCATTTTTGGAATACCGGTTGCCACCACCAAAATATCTGCTTCTTTGGTATGGGTTGCAATATCTCTTGTTTTGCTATTACAAATAGTGATGGTTGCACCTGCTTGTAAAAGCAGCATAGCCATCGGTTTACCCACGATATTGGAGGCTCCGACGATAACCGCTCGAGCACCACGAATCGGGTAATCGATACTTTCTAAAATCTTCATACAACCATATGGCGTGCAGGGTTTAAAAAGAGGTTTGCCAGTCATTAAGGCGCCGGCATTCGCCACATGAAAGCCATCGACATCTTTGAGAGGATCAATCGCCTCCAACACCAGATGAGTATTAATATGAGCAGGCAGAGGCAGCTGTACTAAGATGCCATGAATCTTTGAGTTTTGATTGAGTTCTTGAATATGATGGAGTAATTTCGCTTCAGAGATATCGCTGGGTAACTGAATCAGCTCAGAATAAATATTCGCCTCTGCGCATGCTTTGACTTTATTTCTGACATAAATTTGACTGGCAGGATTCTCGCCCACGAGGATAACTGCAAGACCTGGTTTGGTACCTTTTGCAGTCAGAATAGCCGCTGAGGTTGCAATTTCAGCACGAATTTGCTTTGAGAGAAGAGTACCATCTAAAAGTTTAGCGGGCATAAATCAATTAAATTTTTTCGGACAAAGCCAAGCGGAGTAGATCGGCCACCGTACTGACATTGAGTTTTTCCATAATATTGGCGCGGTGAGCTTCTACAGTTTTAATCGAGATGGTTAAATCATCAGCGATTTGTTTATTAAGACGACCTGCCACAATACGCTCGAGTACCTGACGTTCTCTACCGGTGAGTTTTGATAACAAGCTTTGATTATTTTTCTGTAAAGAGGCTTCTTTGTATGAGCTTCTGGCAGTGGCAAGCATTTTATCCACCAAGTTTTGTAACTCATTCTCTTTAAAAGGTTTTTCAATAAAATCGATAGCACCTTTTTTCATCGTAGTCACTGCCATGGAAACATCGCCATGACCAGTAATAAAGGAAATCGGCATTGGAATCGACTCTGCAATCAAATGCTCTTGCAGTTCAAGGCCTGACATGCCAGGCATTCTGACATCTAGAATCGCGCAAGCAGTGACATCACGATCTGATCCAGTAACCGCTTGTAAGAAGCGCTCCGCACTACTAAAGCATTTTACTAAATAGCCGTTACTTTCCAGCAACCAGCTAAGAGAGTCTCGAACGGCTTCATCATCATCAACAATATAAATAATTTCTTTGGGTTTATCTGTATAGATGGTATTCATACGTAACCTTGACTAAAAAATAAAAAATAAAAGTGTCTATGGCAATAATAACGGTTTTTATTCATTCTCCGCAGAAGTTTCTTGGCTCTTTAACGGGGGTATTAGATAATTTTCTAAAGGCAACAAAATGGTGAAGGTACAACCATTCAAATGATCCAGTTGTTGCGTGTTATCTTGGGGCTGATCAGAGTTCGTTTGGAAGTTGTTTTCTGCCATTAAACGGCCTTCATGAGATTCAATAATCGACCTACAAATGTTGAGTCCCATACCCATACCTTCTTCTTTTGTACTAAAAAAAGGATCAAAAATTTGTTCAGCGATTTCTGCGGCAATTCCTTTACCACTATCGATAATCCGAATTCTCAGCATCGGTTGTTGAACATTATTCTCCATGTCTGCAATGACCTTAATTGGAGGCGCCTTGCCACGACGGGAGCGAGGATACTGATCGCACATACTATCGATGGCATTTTTAATGAGATTGACAAGAACTTGTTCAATCAAAATAGGGTCAACAAAACACTCAGGTAAATTCGGTAAAAGTGATTTTTCAATATAAAGACCCTGACGGTTTGCCTCAATCTCAGCGAGTTCGATTGATTGATAGATAATTTGTTCGAGGTGACAAGATTGACGTTGTGGTGCACTTCTTTTAACAAAATTGCGGATTCGTTGAATAATCGTTCCAGCCCTTAATGCTTGGGTACTCACTTTTTCAATCGCGGGAATAATTTCTTGATCAATTTGGGGATCATGTTTTGCGCGCAGACGATTCATCAGCCCCATACAGTAATTGTTAATTGCGGCAAGGGGTTGATTCAATTCATGCGCAATCGATGAGGCCATTTCTCCCATCGTGGTTAAACGACTCGAAAACTGCAGTTTTTCTTCTTGTATGCGTAGACTGTCTTCAGTTAAGCGACGTTCCGTAATATCTGTGGTGATCAGCATTTGTGCAAGATGGCCATCTGTCCAAGGAATATAACGTCTTCGGACTTCATACCAATTGGGATTATCAGGTATTTGTACCTCCCTAGAGTCGCCAATGATCGGCGTAAGAACCGCGGATGGAAGGCCGGCAAAACCGTCCACATTGTCCTCATCAAGATCAAGATTGTTTTCAGAAAACGCTTCGCTACCAAGAAGTAGATGATGTGCATGAGGAGTGGCATCAAACATTTCTTGGTATAAATTATTGGAATACAGCATTTCACCTGTTTTTGGGTTAACGACTGAAATACCAGCTGTTAAACCTTCTAGCACAGTAATAAAACGTTGTTGAGAGATTGCCAATTCATCACGAATACGACGTGGTTCTGAAATATCAACCAGGGAAGCGATCCAGCCCGTTTGTTTATTTTTAGCATCGACCATGGGGGAAACATAGTTTCTGACAAAAATCTTTTTACCTTGTCGATTCGTCAGAATCGCTTCAATACCGTTGGGAGGGCCAAAATTATTTTTAAAGGCATCCTCCAGTTTCATGGAGTTAGATTCTTCATCGGCCTTGGCCCAAAATGGAAAAGGCGGCTTTAATCCCTGTAATTCCTCACTACTCCAGCCGACCAATTTAGAAAAAGCAGGGTTGACATAACTAATACTGCCATCCAATTCATGAACACGAAGTCCCACGGGCATAGATTCTTCAATGGCTCTTCTAAAGTTAGTTTCATTAATCAGACTTCGTTGAATATCTTGTCTAAATTTCATTTGTCGCCAAATGGACCAAAAGCTCCAAATTACATAGGAACATAATCCAATCACTAGCCAGAAGAGCATTTGAAAACTAAGATTACTTGGCAGAGGATAGCTCTCACCTTGAAGGATGATATTGTCAGCAAATTTTGTTAATTTGATTTGATAAGTACTATGATTTTTCGCCAATGATCTATTACTTTGTGAATAAATCATTTGACCTTGATTATCCAAAATAGAGAAGCGATGACGCGCCAAAATATCCTTCGGGATAATTCGATTGATCAACAATGGTACAGAATACAGGACGGCGATATTTTGCTGTTGTTCAGCGTATTTTGCAGCGGGTTGAACATACCAAAATACAATGGAGCGCTCTTGATTAAAGTTCGGATTTTTACCCTTTAGTTCTAAATTGATAAAACTTGAGTAAGTTCCTCTTCCGGAGGCTTGAGCATCTTTGAGAGTGGCTTGTAAAGCCTTATTTAATTGTGCCGCAATGGATGGATCATAATTCCAATCCCCTTCATCGATTTGCGGAAACACAACCGAATTCTTTGACGCTTGATTGTTCGATTGAATCAATAAAAGTTCATTATGTTTATTGATTAAAGAGCTAGCGATTCGATAAAAATCTTTATTCCATTTTGAGTCGTTTGAAAACCGAAGGTTTTTAGTAATATTGACAAGTTCTTCTTCATTTTGTTCAAAATTAATTTGTAATCGTTGCTCTGCATAAGCGATTTCACGATAAAAGATAATTTCTGCTTGTTCGTTTTCTTGAGATGATAAAGACCACAAAATTGCAAACATAGCCAACATAAATAACATGATGGCAATAATCGGCATGTATAAATAATCAACAGATTGTTGACTTAGTTTTTTTTTCAAAGACCTTGGTTGAAGCCATTTTTTGATTTGACTAAAAGAGAAGGTAGGCATTTTCTTCATAGGGCTTATTTTGCTTGAACTGTCGTTTATAGGTTGAATTATTTGACATATTTTCATAAATAATTTCATATTATGATAAATATTATCAAGATATGAAAAAAAACTTGTGTTTAACTAATCTAAATTTAGAATATGAGAAATTAATAAGGAGATCAAAATGGCAGTCGTTCCTACAGAATTTAATTCCAAATTATCAAATATCGATGCAATTGATGTTGATCCGTTAGAAACTAGAGAGTGGCTTGATGCCATGAATGGGGTTATACATGCTGAAGGAACGGAGCGTGCCGCCTTTTTGATTGACCAGCAAATTGCTTTTGCCCGAGTCAATGGTGTCGATCAGCCTTTTCATGCGCAAACGCCCTATATAAATACCATTCCCGTCGAGCGCCAAGCTCGCATCCCAGGTGATCAAGAAGTAGAGCACCGAATCCGCTCATATACGCGTTGGAATGCCATGGCCATGGTCTTGCGTGCGAACAAAGACACGAATGTAGGTGGACATATTTCCTCCTTTCAATCCGCAGCGACTTTATATGATGTTGGTTTTAATCATTTTTGGCATGCCCCATCTGACCAACATGGCGGTGATTTAATTTATGTACAGGGTCACTCTGCACCTGGTATTTATGCCAGAGCTTACTTATTAGGTCGATTGTCAGAAGACCAATTAGATAGTTTCCGTCAAGAGGTGGGTGGTAAGGGTATTTCTAGTTATCCGCACCCATGGTTAATGCCTAATTTTTGGCAGTTTCCAACCGTTTCAATGGGACTTGGTCCGATCATGGCGATTTATCAAGCCCGCTTCATGAAGTATATGCAAGATCGAGGCATGACAAAGACAGAGGGACGTAAGGTTTGGGCATTTTTAGGTGATGGTGAAACAGACGAGCCAGAGTCACTTGGTGCGATTGGTATGGCTGGCCGTGAAAAACTTGATAACCTCATTTTTGTGATTAACTGTAATTTACAGCGCTTAGATGGCCCTGTTCGAGGCAACAGTAGCATTATTCAAGAACTTGAAAGTGAGTTTAGAGGTTCTGGTTGGAATGTGATTAAAGTTGTTTGGGGAACCCATTGGGATGCTTTGTTTGCGCGTGACAAAAAAGGTCTTCTCATGAATCGCTTGGCGCAAATTGTGGATGGTGAGTATCAAACCATGAAAGCCAAAAACGGTGCTTACGTTCGTGCCCATGTATTCAATACACCAGAGTTACAGGAGTTAGTTGCTGATTGGAGCGATGAGGATATTTGGAATCTAAATCGTGGTGGACACGATCCCCATAAGGTATATGCTGCGTTTCATTCGGCAGTCAATCATAAAGGTCAACCAACCTTGATTTTGGCAAAGACTATTAAAGGTTATGGGATGGGAGCTTCTGGCGAGGCAATGAATATTGCCCATCAACAGAAAAAAATGAGTATTACCGATGTTAAGGCTTTCCGCGATCGCTTTGCTTTACCGGTAAAGGATGAGGAGCTTGAAAGCGTTCCTTATATTAAATTTGCTGAAGGTAGTCCAGAGCTTGAGTATATGCGCAAAAAACGTATGGATCTCGGTGGATATTTGCCGCAAAGAAGGTCCAAAGCAGAATCTTTAGATGTCCCTTCATTACAAACGTTTGCGCCTTTATTGGAAGCAACGGTTGAAGGTCGAGAGGTATCTACAACTATGGCATTTGTGCGTTTACTGAATATGATTGTGAAAGATAAAGTCATCGGTCAACGAGTAGTCCCGATTGTGCCCGATGAATCTCGTACGTTTGGTATGGAAGGAATGTTCCGTCAATTAGGTATTTGGAGTCATATTGGTCAGTTATATGAACCACAAGACCGTGATCAACTCATGTTTTATAAAGAAGATCAGACAGGTCAGATATTACAAGAAGGTATTAATGAAGCTGGTGCGATGTGTGATTGGATTGCAGCTGCCACTTCATACTCGACCCATGGCGTACCGATGTTGCCATTTTATATTTTCTATTCCATGTTTGGTTTCCAACGGATAGGTGATTTAGCCTGGGCTGCAGGAGATATGCGCTCCCGTGGTTTTCTACTTGGCGGTACTGCTGGCAGAACGACACTCAATGGTGAAGGTTTGCAACATGAAGACGGTCATAGTCATTTATTTAGTTTAGGTATTCCAAACTGTATTAGTTATGATCCAACCTTTGGTTTTGAACTAGCGGTGGTGATTCAAGATGGTATGCGTCGGATGTTGACTGATCAAGAAGACGTGTATTACTACCTCACCTTGATGAATGAGAACTACGCCCATCCAGCGATGCCAAAAGGTGCAGAAAAAGACATCTTAAAAGGGATGTATCACCTGCAAAGTGTAGGCGAGGCAAAAACTAAATTACGCGTGCAACTCTTAGGCAGTGGCACAATCTTTAGAGAAGTCATGGCTGCCGCAGAATTACTCCGCGATGATTGGGGGGTTGCCTCAGATTTATGGAGTTGCCCAAGCTTTACGGAGTTAGCCAGAGATATACAGCGCGTCAATCGTCACAACTTATTAAATCCTTTAGATAAGCCACAAAAATCCCATGTCGAAGAGTTACTCGCTAAATCGAATGGCCCAGTGATTGCTTCTACTGATTATGTACGATTGTTTGCAGAGCAGATTCGTCCGGCAATTCAACAACTAGGTAAACGTTATACCGTTTTAGGGACCGATGGGTATGGTAGATCGGATACACGTGAACAGTTACGTCACTTCTTTGAAGTAGATCGTTATTGGGTGACAATTTCTGCATTAAAAGCCTTAGCAGATGAAGGTCAAATAGAGGCCAAAAAAGTAGCTGAAGCTATTGCTAAATATGGTGTGGATGTTTCGAAGCCAAACCCAATGACTGTTTAAGGAGCTTTTCATGACACAAATGATCGAAATTAAAGTTCCAGATATTGGTGACTATAAAGAAATTCCCATTATTGAGCTACATGTCAAAGTTGGTGATCAAGTTGCCAAGGAGCAATCCTTAATTACTTTAGAGTCTGACAAAGCGACGATGGATATTCCTAGCGCCCATGCTGGTATCGTTAAAGAGTTAAAAGTCAAGTTAGGTGATAACGTATCTGAAGGCAGCCTTGTTCTTTTATTAGAGCAAACCGACGCATCCACAAGTCAATCAAGCAATACAACGCCAATTCCAATACCAGCAGCAAATACCGAAGAAAAGGCAAAGCCAGCGGCACCTTCAGAAACCAAGGCCTTGGCGCCAGCCAGTCCAGTGGCAAAAGCAGTCGAGAATGCCACACCTATCAGTGTAAAAGCAGAAGTAAGTAGTATGGCTCAGGCAAGTCATGCCAGTCCATCGGTGCGTAAATATGCCCGTGAATTAGGAGCTGATGTTACGCAAGTCAAAGGTAGTGGACCAAAAGGACGAATTACCCAAGAAGATGTAGAGGCTTATATCAAAGGTATTTTAAGCGGCCAATCTACTACCTCGAGTGCCACCGCATCGAGTGGCAATGGTTTGCAATTATTACCTTGGCCCAAAGTTGATTTCAAGAAATTCGGTGAAATCCAGACCAGACCACTCTCCCGAATTCAGAAGATTTCAGCTGCCAATCTAGCACGTAACTGGGCCATGATACCGGCAGTTACTTATCATGAGGATGCTGACATTACTGAACTAGAGGCCTTCCGAGTTCAAACCAATAAAGCCAATGAAAAATTAGGAGTTAAAGTTACATTACTGGCTTTTTTAATGAAAGCTTGTGTCAAAGCACTTAAAAAATATCCAGAGTTTAATAGCTCGCTTGATGGGGAAGAGTTAATTCTGAAGCAGTATTTTCATTTAGGATTTGCTGCTGATACACCGAATGGCCTAGTTGTTCCAGTGATTCGAAATGTTGATCAAAAAGATGTTTTAGAAATTGCCCAAGAGACCAGTGATTTAGCGAAATTAGCGCGTGATGGCAAACTGAAGCCAGACCAAATGCAAGGGGCCTGCTTTACGATATCTTCTGTTGGTGGTATTGGTGGAACTTATTTTTCACCGATCATTAATGCGCCAGAAGTCGCCATATTAGGCGTGAGCAAAGCGGCCATGAAACCGATTTGGGATGGACAGCAATTTGTCCCAAGATTGATTTGCCCTTTATCCCTCACGGCCGATCATCGCGTCATAGATGGTGCTTTAGCCACGCGTTTTAATGCTTATGTTGCTGAGTTAATCTCAGATTTTCGTCGAGTTACTCTATAAGGAATCAACATGACTACGCAAACAATACAGGTTCCCGATATTGGCGATTTTAAAGATATTCCAGTCATTGAGATTTTGGTGAAGGTTGGTGACGAGATTGTGAAAGACCAAGCTTTATTAATTTTAGAGTCAGATAAAGCCACAATGGAAGTACCTAGTGATGTGATTGGTAAAGTTATATCAGTAGATATCAAAATTGGTGACAAAGTTAGCTTTGGCACACCGATCATGAAAGTAGAAGTCTCGACACAAGCTCCAGCCAAAAAAGAAGAAGCAACAGCTTCCCTAGCACCTGTAACTCCAGTTCCTCAACCCACACCGGTATCCGTACCAAGTGCCGGAAGCTATTCTGGAGTGGCGGATTATGCATGTCAGCTTCTCGTGTTGGGGTCTGGACCTGGTGGCTATAGTGCCGCGTTTCGTGGCGCTGATTTAGGTTTAGAGACGATTCTAGTCGAGCGTTATGCCACTCTTGGTGGTGTTTGTTTGAATGTTGGATGCATACCGTCCAAAGCCTTATTGCATACAGCAGCGGTTATGGAAGAAGTAAAATCCATGTCGAAACACGGCGTTCACTTTGGTGCGCCTACCGTGGATATCGATGCGCTGCGTCAGCATAAAGAGGGTGTTATTGGTCAACTGACAACAGGCTTGGCTGGTATGGCTAAAGCCAGAAAAGTAAAAGTTATACGAGGTGTTGGAACATTTTTAGATGCCCATCATCTACAACTAGAAGAGACATCAGGAACAGGTTGGGATTTAACCGGCAAGAAACAAGTGATTCATTTTGAAAAAGTCATTATTGCAGCTGGCAGCCAGTCAGTCGTTCTGCCGTTTTTACCAGTTGATCCAAGAATTGTTGATAGTACCGGCGCATTAGAACTCAAGTCGATCCCCAAACGGATGTTGGTGATTGGTGGAGGGATTATTGGTTTAGAGATGGCGACTGTTTATAGCGCTTTAGGTTCACAAATTGATATTGTTGAACTTACAGATGGATTGATGGCTGGAGCAGACCGAGACTTAGTGAAGGTTTGGGAGAAAATGAACTTATCCCGTTTCCATCAAGTCATGTTAGGAACTAAAGCTGCTTCTGCCCAAGCAAAAGAAGATGGTATTTGGATTCAGTTTGAAGGACCTAAAGCACCAGCAGAGATGCAGTGTTATGACCTTGTATTAGTTGCGGTTGGTCGCATTCCAAACGGTAAAAAAATAGCAGCCAGTGCCGCTGGTGTCATGGTGGATGAGCGTGGCTTTATTCCTGTGGACAATCAAATGCGTACCAATGTGAACCATATCTTTGCAATTGGTGATATTGTTGGACAACCAATGTTAGCGCATAAAGCCGTTCATGAAGGTCATGTGGCTGCCGAAGTAGCCGCTGGTGAAAAATCTTATTTTGATGTCAAGCAAATCCCCTCAGTCGCCTATACCGATCCTGAAGTAGCTTGGTCAGGTCTGACAGAAGAGCAATGTAAATCTCAAGGGATTGCCTATCAAAAAGGCGTTTTCCCATGGGCTGCGAGTGGCCGTGCGATCGCCAATGGACGCAGTGAAGGTTTTACCAAGCTCATTTTTGATGAGACCACACATCGCATTATTGGTGGTGGCATTGTTGGAACCAATGCGGGAGATTTAATTGGTGAAGTATGCCTTGCAATTGAAATGGGTGCTGATCAGGTGGATATTGGTAAGACAATACATCCCCATCCAACACTGGGTGAATCGATCGGTTTAGCCGCAG
Source organism: Polynucleobacter sp. SHI8 (assembly GCF_027944005.1). Classification (NCBI taxonomy): domain Bacteria; kingdom Pseudomonadati; phylum Pseudomonadota; class Betaproteobacteria; order Burkholderiales; family Burkholderiaceae; genus Polynucleobacter; species Polynucleobacter sp. SHI8. The sequence continues at coordinate 1,039,898 of NZ_AP027204.1, forward strand.
AAGTAGCGCATGGATCATGCACAGATTTGCCTCCACAAAGAAAAAAATAAGCTTTTTCGGAAAGATGTAAAAGACATGGGAAAATATCCCATGTCTTTTTTTTAGGATTCAATATGAACCATTACCCACGCTTTCCAATCATCGGAACTCCCCTTACTGATCACGCAATACGCGTCATGATGCTTGGTAGCGGTGAGTTAGGTAAAGAGGTCATTATTGAGCTGCAACGACTTGGGATTGAAGTGATTGCGGTTGATCGTTATCCGCACGCGCCTGGACATCAAGTGGCGCATCGTTCCTATGTGATAGATATGACGGATGGTCAAGCCTTGCGCGATTTGGTAGCTAAAGAAAAGCCTCATTTAATTGTCCCTGAAATTGAAGCGATTGCCACGACAACATTGATGGAGCTTGAGCAAGAGGGGGTAGTGGAGGTCATTCCAACCGCCAGGGCTGCTTATCTCACCATGAATCGGGAAGGAATCCGTGATTTGGCGGCGAAAGAATTAGGATTACCAACATCCCCTTATTTTTTTGCGAGTTCATTAGAAGAGTTACAAAGAGCCATTGACAATGGGATTGGTTATCCTTGCTTTGTAAAGCCGGTCATGTCCTCCTCCGGTAAAGGACAATCCAAACTAGATGGTCCACAAGATGTGACAAAAGCTTGGGAATATGCGGCATCAGGAGGTCGGGTGGATAGCGGTCGGGTCATTGTGGAAGGCTTAATTGATTTTGATTACGAAATCACACTTTTGACAGTCAGATCCTTTGGTGGCGATGGCACAATCAAAACCAGTTTTTGTGAACCAATTGGTCATGTCCAAAAAAATGGTGATTATGTAGAAAGTTGGCAACCCATGGCAATGAGTTCTCTAGCGATTCAGCGCGCAAGAGATATTGCAGAAAAAATTACCAGCAATTTAGGTGGTCGAGGTATTTTCGGTGTTGAGTTGTTTGTTAAAGGAGATCAAGTTTGGTTTTCTGAAGTCAGTCCTCGACCGCATGATACCGGACTTGTTACTTTAGTCAGTCAAGTGCAGAGCGAGTTTGAGTTGCATGCAAAAGCCATTCTAGGTTTACCGACTCAGGTGACATTAAAAACACCAGGAGCCAGTGCAGTGATTTATGGGGGTATACAAGCGCCAGGAATTGGTTTTGAGCATGTTCATCAAGCCCTATTGCAAGAGGGTGTGACCTTGCGTTTATTTGGCAAGCCTGAGTCATTTACTAAAAGACGAATGGGTGTAGCATTAGCAAGTGCGGCAAATACTGATCTTGCTCGTGAGCATGCAAAAGATGCAGCCCAAACGATATCAACGGTGAAGTTGTAAAAATTGCTTTGTAGAATCAATTTATGAATGCTAAGAAAAAACTGATTGCACAATTGATGATATTAATCATCGCAATAGGAGGGGTTCTTTTGATGTCAATTAAGCCGAGTGTTTTATTTGGAAAATCTCTTACGACGCGAGTTGGTGTGGTGAGTGGTATTGAAAAAGCAGTCGAGGAACGACATATTGGTGATCCCCATGATCCAATGGTAAAAGATCTCAAAGCCTATACCTATATTGCTAAATTCCAACTGGGGGGCAGTCCTATAGTCGCTAAGTTTCAAGACCCTTATCAAATTAATGAGGGTGATATGTTACGAGTCAGTGGCGTACAGACCGAGCAGTTTTTTGATGTGGTTGCGTATCGTAATGAAACCCTGCAATATACAGGATCGAACTCCTGGTGGATGACCGCATTGGCTGGATTGGTATTTTCAGTAATAGCCGCTCTTATTTTTTTTCGAGCCATTCAAGATCCTAAGTGGTATGAGCAGGCTTTTTTTCTGTTGTTGTTTGGAGTGGGCGTATTTTTAGTATTGAGAGGTTTTTATATTAAACAAGCCATTGATTTATTAGATCAGTCATGAACAATCGGATCGTATTTCACAGTTTGTTTATGTCAGGCGTGCTGTTGATAAGTTCATGTTCAACCGAGATTTCACCACTAGAGCAGCCTTATATTCGTTCTCAACAAATTCTTTCACAATCGATGCCTACACAATTGTCACCTATTCAGCTTCCTAATTCAGGATTACAACGATTTCATTCGACAGTTGGACAAAAACATGTGATTCAAATTGTAAGTAACCCATCCACTGGATATCGCTGGGAAATGAAATATGAAGAGCCTGTGAAGAATTGTTTAGATGTTGTTAGCAGAAATATGGTGTATGACGATAAAGAGAGTTTTTCCGATGGTGTCAGAAAAGTAGGGTCACCAGGTAAGCAAGAGTGGCAATTTCAAACCAATTGCACAGGGCTATATCGTATTACATTTGAGTATAGAAGACCTTGGGAGCAAGGTCCATCAACCTATAAAACAGTCGCGGAATTTGTCACGAGATAAAAAAAGCCCAGCAGAACTGGGCTTTATATTTTGTTCGAGAATTGCTTAGTTAGCGACAGTGCTTTTGAATAATTTCTCACTTGCTTTTAAAGCCGATTCAGTTGCAGATTGAGTTTGATGGGCGCTCATATCGATTGCTTGTTTTACCGCTTTTTGTGAAGATTCAAATGCAGTGCTTGCATTTGCAACAGCTTGTTTAATGAGGTTTACCATTGCATCAGAACTGCCAGGAGTTTGTGAGCTTAATTCAGTCATTAATTTTTGCATTTCAGTTTGACGCTTTTGGATATCCGCTTTAGTAACTTCGTTGATACCTGCTTGAGTTTCATTAGCGATGCTATAAATATGTCTGCTATAGGCAATCGCTTTTTCCGTCATAGGTTGCACAAAATTAGCTTGCATACTCATATACTCTTTGATGTCTTTTGCTTTTGATGAGTCTTGTAAATGATCAACATTTTCTTGCATTAATGTTTTTGCAACTTGAAGATTTAGTTCCATTAATTTTTCAATGCCATCAAATGCTTTGCGTGAGAGTTGTGCAAGAGTTTCTAAGTTTGCTTTATTGGCTGCAGTGATTTGTTCCTGAGTTAATAGCATAATTTAATCCTTTAAAGTGGTATGGTGGTAGATATTATTGTTTAATTAAATCTTAACTGATTCATGTTAAAGATGATTGATATAGATCAAAAAATAGTACTTTGAATATCCCCATAGATGAATCAATTAATACCCCAAAGAGCAGAGGATAATAGGAGAAGTATTCACTATCAAAATAACCCCTTTAATCTGAACTTTTATGTTGCAAATTTATTACACAGATCATTTTGTCTTGCCGTTGCCACCTGGACATCGATTTCCCATGAAGAAGTATCAGATGCTGCGCGATGAGGTAGTCACCTATCTTGACGTGGAATTAGAGGAAGCGCCACTTGCATCATTAGAAGAGCTCTTATTAGCGCATGATGAAACCTATATTGAAAGAGTCGTGCATGGTCAATTAACAGACGCTGAACAACGAGAGATTGGATTTCCGTGGAGTGAGCAAATGGTTATTCGCTCTCGAAGATCTGCTGGAGCCACGATTGCTGCATGCAGTGCAGCTTGGAAAAATGGTGTTGGAGTTAATTTGGCAGGTGGGACGCATCATGCCTATGCCGATAAAGGAAGTGGTTTTTGTGTCTTTAATGATGCAGCGATTGCCGCCAAAAAAATGCAATTAAAATTGCAGGATTACTTCCAGCGTCAACTTCGGGTTGCGATCATTGATTTAGATGTACATCAAGGTAATGGCACAGCATCCATCTTAAAAGATGATCCGAGTGTGTTTACCTTCTCTATGCATGGTGAAAAAAACTTTCCTTTTCGTAAAGAGAGTAGTGATCTTGATATTGGATTGTCTGACGGGTGTGCGGATGAAGAATACCTTAAGGCATTACAGGATGGTTTAGATCATATTCAAAGCAATTTTCAACCCGAGTTTGTGATTTACTTGGCGGGAGCTGATCCCTATGAGGGAGATCGATTGGGACGACTCCATTTATCCATTGAAGGTTTAGGGAAACGTGATGAGAAGGTATTACAATGGTGTTTTGCAAGAAAGATCCCTATAGCAATTGCCATGGCAGGTGGATATGGCAATACCATAGAAGAAACTGTAGCAATTCACGCACAAACAATTAGAAAAGCAATTGCATTTCAATGGTAAATCCTCAAAGTAATTTAATTTATCCCATTTTTATTCTGATTTGGAGTTCGGGTTTTATTGTTTCCCGTTTTGGGATGCCATATTCTGAACCCATGACCTATTTGTCTCTGCGCTTTATTGGCGTATGCATCTTGATGTTACCCATCATCTTTTGGAAAAATCTTGCTTGGCCGAGCAAATCACAAATCATGCACATTGCAGTTGCAGGAAGCCTCATTCAATTTGGTTATTTAGGTGGCGTGTGGATCTCCGTTCGTGGCGGAATGCCCGCTGGATTATCCGCTCTTATTGTTGGATTGCAACCGATACTAACAGCTCTGTTTGCTTACTTTATTGCGGAAAAAATTACATCAAGACAGTGGGTAGGCTTGATCTTTGGATTATTAGGTGTTGTGATGGTTTTGTCCGCTAAGCTCAATACCGACGGAGTTACTTTAACAAATATTCTTTGGAATGTTTTTGCGTTATTTGCAATAACCTCTGGCACTATTTATCAAAAAAAATATTGTCCAAGTTTTGATTTACGTATTGGTTCGTTTATTCAATTTGCCACCAGTGGAGTGATTAGCGGAATTTGTGCATTTTTATTTGAAACCAGGCAGATTATTTGGAGTCATGAAATGATTGGGTCATTGGTCTGGTCTATTTTATGTATTTCTATTGGGGCGATCAGTTTGCTGTTTATTCTTATTCGCAGAGGTAATGCGACTAAAGTTAGCAGCTTGATGTATTTGACTCCACCAACAACAGCTGTATTGGCTTGGATTTTCTTTAGAGAGCCATTAACTCCAATCATTATCTTAGGTACTGTGGTGACATCACTTGGTGTCCTCTTAGTTAATCAATCTCTTCCTGCATTTTTATCTTTCCTTAAAGTGAAAGATTTAAAATAGTGTTTTATCAAACTTCATTTATTGATGCCCATGCCAAAAAAGTCACGTTTTAAGCTATTAACTGCTGCACTCATTCTTGTATTAGGTTGTTCATCGCATGTGTATGCTAAAACAAGCGATGAAGCAGCTAGTAAGAAAAATATTCAAGCTGAAAAAAATAAATCAAGTAAGTCTTCTAAAGAATCAAAATCTACTAGTTCTGATAAGTCCAAGAAAAATGTTCGATCACCTAAAAACCCTAGAGAGGTTCGACCAACCGTTCTTCCTCGATCCACGGTTAAGAAAGGGGAGCCTGTAGCTCCAAGAGTATCTGCTGGAACCGCCTTAGGGCTTGGTAAGCAAGGCGATGAGTTAAATTTAAAATCGAATGTAGCGATTATTGTTGATCAACAAAATCAAGACATTATTTTTGATAAAAATTCTCAAGTGTCTCTTCCTGTAGCATCGATTACTAAATTGCTCACCGCCATGGTGGTGTTAGATGCTAAGTTGCCAATGGATGAAACCTTGGAGATCAATGAGCAAGATGCCGCGATTTATAAAAACTCTCGCTTAGTCAAAGGAACGACCTTAACAAGGCAAGAAGCACTCTTGCTGGCTCTCATGTCCTCGGAAAATCGTGCGGCTTATACATTAGGTAGAAACTATCCTGGAGGAATCAAAGCCTTTATGGCAGCCGTGAATCGTAAGACAAAAGAAATTGGTATGAAACATGCCTCCTTTGAAGATCCGACAGGACTGACTAGTAAAAATGTTGCCTCTGCAGAAGATTTAGCTATCTTGGTTAATGCTGCTTATCAATATCCATTGATTCGTCAATTTACGACAACCCCCAATCACACCAAAGAAATCAATCAACGCGAACAACAGTTTTTAAATAGTAATCGACTCGTACGATCTGGAGATATGGAAGTGTTGATTCAGAAAACCGGTTATATATCTGAGGCAGGTCGTTGTTTGGTCATGATGGCTTTAGTCAACAATAAGCCCTATACCATGGTGTTTTTGGACTCAGTAGGAGTACAGTCTCGATTTGCGGATGCCATTCGTGTCAAAGAATGGATTGAAAGCGCAGAACATGCCACTCTTCGTAAATTACCCAATACAAAGACAGTAACAAATTAAGAAATTAAACCGAAGGGTTCGAGCTTTTTTTGAAGGCGAGGATCTTGCAGGAGTTGCGTGAGTAACAGTACATCAGTTTGTGAAGAGTGGGTTGTCTGCGCAATACTAAAGATACTCCATTCTTGGAGCTCCTCGGGTAAAAATCCTAATAAGTCCACTGTAGGTACAGCCTTGATTTCACTCACCAGCTGTACCGCAAGTTGCGATTTTCCCTGAGCAACTAATTCAGCGACCAGGCCACCATCAGGGCGGATTGCTTTAGCAAGAATCACATCTTCGATACCAAGAGTTTTAATTAATTGTGCAAAGTACATCCCACTGGCACCAAACTTTGTAAAGGCAATTGATTGGCAATTGATGAGTGCCTCTACACAAGCATCTTTGGTAGAAATATCGACTGGAGAGGCACCTTTAGCGATTGCCACCCCAACCCCTGTTTTAGCAAAAGGTGTGATTGTTGGCGCTTGAATCTTTTGATGTTTTAATAATTCTTGAATACCAGATTCTGTGAGGATGACCGCATCAGCATTGGACATGGATTTACACTGTTCGACTAAAGCCACGGTTGTACCAAAAGTAACTTCACAGGTTTGAGTAGAAATTTTTGAAAATGCCTCCAATATGGATGGCATTGCGGCATGAAACGCGGTTGAACAAAGAATCTGGATGGCCATACGCGGATTAAGGCTTGTAATCGTTAGAAGCTTTAAAACCAATACCACGCGAGATCTGAATCGCAGTATCCATGAGAGGTTTTACCCAGTCACGTTGTAGTCGGTCGGTTGGTGCGGATAAAGAAAGACCTGCGACCATTTGCCCAGAGTCATCATAAATACCTGCGGCCATACAACTCACACCTAATTCGAGTTCTTCATTATCGTTGGCAGTACTGTTTTTTCTTACTTCATTTAACTCTTGTTCGAGAGGGCCAATTTGCGTAATACTGTTTCGAGTATGTCCTGCAAGACCAGTTCTAGTTGCGTAGGCACGGACTCTATTGGCATCATCTTGCGCTAAAAATAATTTACCTACGGAAGTCAGGTGAAGAGGGGCACGACCACCGATGGCTCTGACCACTTGCATCCCAGAGCGCTCACTGTAGGTGCGATCGATATAGACGATTTCATCACCTTGACGCACGGATAAATTGACAGTTTGATTGGTTAATTTGTGTAATGCGCGCATCGGCAATTGAGCTGCTTCACGGACGGATAAACGTGCCTTAACGAGTGTGCCTAATTCAAGAAGACGAAGACCTAAACGATAATTGCCACCATCTGAACGGTCGACTAAGCGACAAGCCACCATATCATTCAAAATACGATGAGCAGTAGAAGGGTGTAAGCCACTTTTTTCAGATAAGAACTTTAAACTACAAGCCTCATCAGAATCTGCCAGAACATCCAGCAAATTCATCATCCGCTCAATCACTTGAATCGCTGTTTTACCCGTTGGTAAGATTGGAATCTTTTTTTCAATATTAGCCATAACTTGATTGTATCAATCAATTATTTAATTGCACATCATGAAATATGGATTCATGAAAAAAATCATGAATTAATTCGATTGGAAGGCTACAATCGCGTCCTTAATCAGTTGTGGTCCCTTATAGATAAGGCCACTATAGAGTTGCACGACGGATGCACCAGCATGATGCTTTTCAAGAGCGTCATATCCGGTCATGATGCCCCCAACACCAATAATTGGGATTTTCCCCTGCAAAAGATCGGCAAAAGATTGAATCGTCCTCGTTGCCAGTTGCTTCACAGGTTTTCCGGAAAGCCCACCTGCTTCAGCGGCATTCTTCAGATGTTCGACACCTGTGCGAGTCAGCGTTGTGTTTGTCGCGATAAGGGCATCAATCTTAAATTCCAGTAGTGCGTTAGCCACAGACTCTATTTGGTCATGCTCCAGATCGGGCGCAATTTTTAAAAAAAGTGGTACCCGTTTACCAAAAGTTTGACTCAGTTTTTCGCGCTCAGAAGTTAAAGCATTGAGTAAATCAATGAGGTCTTGACCACCTTGTAATTGGCGAAGATTTTTCGTGTTGGGAGAAGAAATATTTACCGTTACATAAGAAGCCACTTCATAGACTTTCTGTAAGCAGGTGATATAGTCCTTGCTGGCATCCTCAATGGGGGTGAGGGCATTTTTACCAATATTGAGTCCAATCACACCGCCCGATTGATAAAACTGAGAAGCCTTCACGCGAGTAACGCAAGCATCCACACCATCATTGTTAAAGCCCATACGGTTGATGATGGCATCTTGTTCAGGAAGACGAAACATGCGTGGGAGAGGGTTGCCAGGTTGGGCAAGAGGCGTCACCGTACCAATTTCTAGAAAACCAAAGCCCAGGGAAGCAAGTGCATCAATATGTTTACCATCTTTATCTAAGCCAGCAGCAAGTCCGACTGGATTAGGTAAATTGAAACCACAAAATTGAGTTGGACATTGAGGCACTTGACCAATGATTGCGGGGAGTAAACCAATACGAAACGCCTGATCAATCGTTTTTAGAGATACGTGATGTGCAGTTTCTGCATCGAAACAAAATAATAAAGGTCTAGCAAAAGGATATAAGTTCATTAGGAATTTTCAGAGCGGTTATTCAAGTTCATCCACACGCCATTGACCAAACCTTCAATCGGTTGATATAAAGCTTTGTAAGACATTTTTTGGCTTTCTTGAATGTAGTAACCTAAATACACAAAAGGTAATTGTAATTCTTTTGCTTTCTCTATCTGCCATAAAATGCCATAAGTACCATAACTAGCTTTCGTTTCTGAAGCATCATAAAAGGTATATACCGAAGAGAGACCATCGCTGACAGCATCAATCACACTGACCATTCTCAAAACACCATTTTCCCTGAATTCCACTAAAAAAGAATCAATATGAGATTGGATTAAAAATTGTCGATATTGATCTTCCTCGTCATCACTTGAATCTGCTGCGCTGCCATCAATTTGTATGGCGTGCCGACTTTGTTGATATTGTTTGTATAGTTCAAAGTGTTCAGGGATAAATTGCAAGGCCATGATTTTGGCTTGCAAATTGGAGTGCTTCAGAAAAGCTCTTTTTTGACTCCGATTGGGGATGAAATAGTTTGCCTGAATCCGGGTAGCAATACAAGATTGACACTGATCACAATAAGGGCGATAAGTAAAATGGCCACTTCTTCTAAATCCTGACTTGATTAATTCACCATAAATTTTTGTGGTGATAAGTTGTGGTGGCGTTGCTACTTGAGAACGAGCTTCGTGATTCGGCAAATAGCTACATGCATATGGAGCTGTTGCATAAAACTGTAAAGAGTTAAAGGGGATATCTTTCAGGTTTGCCATACATATCTCTCAAGAGTTTTTATTATAGGCACAAAGCACTGACTTATTCCATTTCCATGTGGGAGCAGGCTGATCGATATGACTTTCAAGCCAATCTAAAAAAGCATCTTTAGGTATAGGGAGTGCGCCCATTGACTGTAGGTGGCTTGTTTGTTGTTGGCAATCAATCAGAGGAATATTGACTTGGACGCACCAAGCGCATAGAGCTGCTAAAGCTATTTTAGAAGCGTCAGTGACATTTCTGAACATCGATTCGCCATAAAACATGGTGCCAAGGTTAATGCCGTATAGACCCCCAACAAGTCGGCCATCGAGCCATGTTTCGACACTATGGGCAATCCCCATTTGGTGTAGCTTGGCATAGTATTCGATGATTTCTTCGGTAATCCAAGTACCATCTTGATCTTTGCGTTGTGCTTGTGCACAAGATGTGATGACCTCCCGAAACGCCGTATCGACTTTGATCTCCCAAGTTGGATTTTTTAGTACTTGCCGCAGTTTTTTACGCAGGCTATCGCTGAGATTGATCTGACGGGTATCTAAAACCATACGGGGGGAGGTGCACCACCACATAACAGGTTGACCTTCGCTGTACCATGGAAAAATACCTTGTCGATAAGCGGCTAATAATAGTCGCTCATCCATCTGATCGCTCAGGGCTATCAAATCATCAGGTAATTCTGGGTTATCTTGTACAAACGTTCTTGGCGATGGAAAGAATGGGCTATGGAGCTCAATCCACGGTATTGCCGTCATGATTTAACTCGTTGCGGGACGTAAATCAATCAGGTGTGTCTGTAGCGATTCGGCATCAAGAGCTTTGCCAGCACGACGATCCTCAAAGAGCTGACGTAGGCAAGTTTTGACAGTTAAAAAAGCCAGATCATCCCATGGGATTTCTGCTTCAGTGAATAGGGCTACTTCCGTACTTTCAGAGGTAAATAGACTAAATTCTGGACTATTCATCAAAGCAATATAGAACCAATGAATCTGACCGATATGAGGAACATTGAGGATTGTAAAGAGACCTTTGATATCCACATGTGCACCTGTCTCTTCCAATGTTTCTCTGACAGCTCCTTCAGCAGTGGTTTCATGCAGCTCTAAAAATCCGGCGGGTAATGTCCAGTAGTTTTTGCGCGGCTCAATCGCGCGGCGACACAGTAGAATCTTATCCTCCCACAGGGGGATTGTGCCAACCACATTTTTGGGGTTGAAGTAGTGGATTTCACCACAAGCTTTGCACACATGGCGTTCCCGGTTGTCATCTGCAGGTGTTCTAAGATGAACCTCATCGCCACATTGAGTACAAAATTTCATAGATACTATCGATTATTTAACGATAGTTGCAGATTGGATGATGATAGGCTCAACCGGCACATCCGCCATCCGATTGCGCGTGGTCGTTTGTGCAAATTTGATTTCTTCAATCGTCGCCATCCCAGAAATCACTTTACCAAATACCGTATAGCCAAAGCCATCACGACTAGGATAATCGAGCATGGCATTGTCTTTCACATTGACAAAAAACTGTGAAGTAGCAGAGTTAGGATCATTCGTTCTAGCCATAGCGATCGTATATTTATAATTTTTCAGACCATTTTGGGATTCGATTTCGATCGGTGGACGCGTTTGTTTTTCTTGCATATCTTTTGTATAACCACCACCTTGAACCATGAAGCCATTAATCACACGGTGAAAGATTGTGCCACTATAAAAACCACTTTTTACATAATTTAAAAAGTTCTCGGCGCTCTTGGGTGCTTTAACATCATCGAGCTCCACCACAAAATCACCCTTTGTCGTTTTAAACAAAACTTGTGGACCAGCAAAACAAAGCTGCATCCCAAAACTGAGGACCAAAGTCAGAATAATTTTGTGAAATAGTGGTAACAAAAAGAGTTTTTTCATAGGAGTTATTTTTGATTAATGTGAATCATTCTATTATTCACTATTTTCAAATCAATTGTCTAATTTAGGCGCGAACAAGAGGGATTTCATCCCAGCGCGTGGTAAAGCGTTGACTTTTATGGTTGGCTCGCATGCGCCAATTGCGCACATTTCCGATGGTAGCACCAGTACTTGCTAGCGTAACCGTGTGGGCCCCATAGAGGTGGTTGAGATCATCCATGGTTTGCATCACTTGAGCTGATTTTTTTTGATCGATTTTAGTAAAAAGATCTTCTTGTTGTTGTGCCGCAGGATATAAATCTGAAAGAATCACCCCAGCTTTTTTATAGCGTAGACCAGGTTGATAAATACGTTCTAAGCCAAAGAAGGCGGCTTTGATTAAGCGACGACTATCGCTACTGGCGATGGATAAGGGAATTGTTATTTGGTTGCGGTACTGGGTTTGGTTTTGTGCAAAAGGATTGGTTCTGACAAACACCGTGACGTATTGGCAGACGCTATCTTGTGCACGGAGTTTTTCAGCAGCTCGACAAATATAACTAGCGATGGCCTCTTGTAAATGTTGTAGGTCGGTAACTTCCTGACCAAAGCTCTTACTCGAAATAATCTGTTGCTTGGGTGGTGTATCTTCAATATCGCTCATCGCCAGACAAGAGATACCTTGTAACTCCGCAACCGTTCTTGCCATGACAACAGAAAACCGACGTCGAATCATCTCAGGATTGGCTTGTGCGAGATCCGCAACAGATTTGATACCCATTTGCTCTAAACTCGTATTGATACGCCGTCCTACACCCCATACTTCACCCACGGCAATACGTTGTAACCAATACCATTGTTCATCGGGGGTGAGTGCCGACCAAGCGAAGACACCACCAAATTGAGGATTTTTTTTGGCGATATGATTCGCCAGTTTTGCTAGCGTTTTGGAAGGGCCGATACCCACGCAGGTCGGTAATCCTAAGTATTGATAAATACGTTCTTTGATGGTTTTGCCATAACTCACTAATGCCTGATTACTCATCATGTGTGATAAGTCTAAAAAGCACTCATCGATTGAATAGATTTCTTGATCAGGTGAAAATTCCGCAAGCACATGCATCATGCGGGCACTCATATCACCGTAGAGAGTGTAATTTGAGCTGAGCCATTGCAGACCATGACTATTCACAAAATGTTTCGCTTTAAAAAATGGCAGCCCCATCGGAATACCTAAGTCCCTAGCTTCTTGACTACGCGACACAATACAACCATCATTATTCGACAAAATAACGAGTGGTTGAGTGATCAGTTTGGGATTAAAAACACGCTCGCACGAGACATAAAAATTATTACCATCAATGAGCGCGATGGCACGTTCTGAGGGGAGGGCTAGCATGATATTTAGGGTTTGTGTACGACATGTGAGACCACACCCCACACCTCGAGTTCTTGACCATCGTGTAATTCAATTGGAGGGTAAAGAGGGTTTTCTGCTTTGAGCCAGGTTCGCCCCCCTGACTTTTGTAGACGTTTGACCGTAAATTCACCATCGATGACTGCGATGACGACCTGACCGGATTTTGGGTTTCGGGAGCGATCAACCACCAGTAGATCCCCATCATAGATACCAGCACCTTGCATTGAATCACCTTGGACCCTTAAGAAAAATGTCGCTTCTGAGTGGACTCCCAAGTAATCGTATAAATCAAGACGTTGATCGATGTAATCCGAGGCAGGCGAAGGAAAGCCTGCTGGTACAGCATCATGAAAAAGAGGGGCTAAAAAGGAGGGGACTCGGTGCATAATTGGCATATACTGTATTTATATACAGTATATGCCAAATTCATGAAAAACGTATAAAACTTTTTATGCGTGCGTCATATTGCTTAAGTCACTAAATTCGCTAATTTGATCAAAATTCATATAGCGATAAATCTCTGCTGATTTATTGACAAGAACTTCATAACGCTCAAGGTATTCAGCAACCGTTGGGATTTTACCCATGAGTGCGCATACTGCTGCGAGCTCTGCTGAGGACAGGTACACACGTGTATCAATACCTAGACGGTTCGGGAAGTTACGAGTTGAGGTAGAGACCGCCGTAGAACCCTTACGGATTTGTGCTTGGTTACCCATACAGAGTGAACAACCAGGCATTTCCATACGAGCACCGGTTTTACCAAAGCTACTGTAATAACCTTCTTCCGTCAAAATCATCGCATCCATCTTTGTTGGTGGCGCAATCCATAAACGGGTTGGCAGATCGTCACGACCTTCTAAAATCGTACTTGCAGCACGGAAGTGACCGATATTCGTCATGCAAGAACCGATAAATACTTCATCGATTTTATCGCCAGCAACTTCAGATAAGAACTTCACATCATCTGGGTCATTCGGGCAAGCAAGGATCGGTTCTTTAATGTCAGCAAGATCAATCTCAATCACCGCTGCGTATTCCGCATTTGGATCAGCTTTTAATAATTGTGGGTTTGCAATCCAGTCTTCCATTGATTTGATACGACGACCAAGCGTACGCGCATCTTCGTAATCATTGGCGATCATCCACTTCATTAAAGCGATGTTTGAGCGCATGTATTCAATAATCGGTTCTTGATTGAGGTGCACGGTACAGCCACCCGCAGAACGTTCAGCAGAAGCATCAGACAATTCAAAAGCTTGTTCAACTTTGAGATCAGGCAAACCTTCGATTTCTAGAACACGACCAGAGAAAATATTTTTCTTACCTTTTTTCTCAACCGTTAACAAACCTTGTCTAATCGCATATAACGGAATTGCATTGACGAGGTCACGCAGAGTCACACCACGTTGCATAGTACCCTTAAAGCGCACGAGTACAGACTCAGGCATATCCAGAGGCATCACACCAGTAGCCGCAGCAAAAGCAACGAGACCAGAACCCGCAGGGAACGAGATACCAATAGGGAAACGTGTGTGGCTATCACCACCAGTACCCACTGTATCTGGCATCAATAAACGATTGAGCCAGCTATGAATAATACCGTCACCAGGGCGCAGTGACACACCGCCACGACTTGTCATAAATGCAGGTAAATCGCGATGTGTTTTGATATCCACTAATTTTGGATAAGCAGCAGTGTGGCAGAACGATTGCATCACGAGATCAGCAGAGAAGCCAAGGCAGGCTAAATCTTTTAATTCATCACGCGTCATAGGACCTGTTGTATCTTGCGAGCCAACGGTAGTCATATGTGGCTCACAGTAAGTACCAGGACGAACACCGAGGCCTTCTTGAAGACCAACAGCACGACCAACAATTTTTTGTGCCAGAGTAAAGCCAGCCGTATTATCAGCAGCAGGTTGTGGCAGGCGGAACACTGTGGATGCTGGTAAGCCAAGCGCTTGACGAGCCTTCATCGTCAGACCACGACCAATGATGAGAGGAATACGGCCACCGGCACGTACTTCGTCAAAAATCACATCGGAGCGTAATTTGAACTGAGCGATTTCTTGACCATTTTTGAGGGCACGGCCTTCAAATGGACGAAGTTCAATCACATCACCCATTTCCATCTGACTTACATCGAGTTCGATCGGCAAGGCACCAGCATCTTCCATCGTGTTGAAGAAAATAGGAGCAATTTTGCTACCAATACAAACACCACCAAAACGCTTGTTTGGTACAAACGGAATATCTTGACCGGTATACCAAAGAACGGAGTTCGTCGCAGATTTACGGGAAGAGCCTGTACCAACCACATCACCCACATAAGCAATTAAATTACCTTTTTTCTGGAGTTCAGCAATCAGCTTGAGTGGTCCACGTTGACCGAGTTCATCGGGCGTAATATCAGGACGGCCATTTTTCAACATGGCAAGAGCGTGTAATGGAATATCAGGACGACTCCAAGCATCAGGTGCTGGAGATAAATCATCGGTATTCGTTTCACCAGAAACTTTAAAAACAGTAATTTTTAAGCTTTCTGGCAGAGTTGGGCGGCTAGTAAACCATTCAGCATCAGCCCAGCTTTGCATGACTTCTTTTGCAAATGTATTACCTTGATCAGCAAGCTCTTTCACATCGTGGAAAAAGTCGAACATTAAGAGAGTTTTTTTAAGCGCATTGGCTGCAGTTTGCGCGCATTGATGATCACCGAGTAAATCAATTAAAGGCTTAATGTTGTAGCCGCCGAGCATCGTACCGAGTAATTCGGTAGCTTGAACATTTGTTAGGAGAGTGCATTTTTCTTGACCAGAAGCCACCAATGCCAAAAATTCAGCTTTTACTTTAGCAGCATCATCCACCCCTGCAGGTACGCGGTGTGTAATGAGTTCAATTAAAGTAGCTTCTTCACCTGCTGGAGGATTTTTGAGTAGGTCAACTAACTGGCCAGTTTGTGCCTTTGAGAGGGGTAGTGGGGGGATTCCGAGGGCTGCTCGCTCTGCGACATGGGCACGATATGCTTCTAACATCATTTTCTCCTGAAATGTAAAATTTGAAACGAATTATCACTCTATTGTAAGCCTACTTTTCTTGACAATTTAAAGTCATGCACGAATATCAAAAATCTTGTATGACATCGTTTTATCGTCATATTCCTTTGTGATAATAAATTTCACCCTTTTTTTGGAGACTTTCCCATGAGTATTCTTGATTTAGTATCTGGTTTTTTATCACAAAATAATGCTGCTGCAGGTCAACAGTCACCGATGGCACAAGTATTAGCTTCTTTATTAAATAATCCAACAGGTCAGCAACAAGCTGGCAATCCAACTAGCCAAGCGGCTGGTGGTTTGAATATGACTCAATTAGCTGCTGGAGCTGCTGGTGCAATGGCATTGGTAAATATGTTTAAAACATCTGGACTTGGTGATCAAGTGCAGTCATGGTTATCGACTGGCACAAATCAAGCGGTTCAAGGTGCTGACATTACTAAAGTATTCGGTCAAGAGCGAATTGCGCAAATTGCTCAAACTTTAGGCGTTGATCATCATCAAGCTTCTGAACAATTAGCACAAGCATTGCCTAACTTTTTAGACAAACTCTCACCCAATGGTGAATTACCACAAAGTGCAGATCAATTTGCTGAATTAGCAAAACAGTTTTTGGGTAATACCAAAACGACTGCTTAATTAGCGCTTGCTGATAAACAAAAGGCACCTATAAGGTGCCTTTGTCATCTGATAACTACTGTTATTGCGTGATTTGGGCAACATCTGCACCAGCAGGAACATCACCGAACGCATTTGCCGTTGGCATAGACTTTTGTACATAAAAATAAATCAATACTAAAAATCCAACGAGAGGAATAATGCCGATGAGAATCCAATACCAATTTTTGCCAATATCATGGAGTCTTCGTATAGTAACTGCCAAGTAAGGTAATAAGAGAATCAAAGCACCAACGCCTTGTAACTTATCGGATATGGCACCCAAGACAAAATTAACGATTGCTGTAAACAACACAAACCACCAAAACTCAGAACGTGAAGCACGTCCTTTGAAATCAACAAACTTGTTCAAACAGGTTTTTACTGATTCTTGAAATTGCATAATTTCCCCTATTCCTTATTGTTAGTAAAATAAATGCAACTTGTACTGTACTATAAGAAAATGTTGGCTGTGTTTCAATACTTGGGATTAATTATGACAATTGCATTTTGGTGTGTTTTTGTTGCAGGTGTTTTACCTTATATATGTGCTGGGATAGCAAAGTGGGGATTTCAGAACTTTGATAATCACAATCCACGTCAGTGGTTAGCTGCGCAGACAGGATTTCGAGCGCGTGCCAATGCCGCACAACAGAATAGTTTTGAAGCTTTTCCGTTTTTTGCAATTGCCGTGTTCGTTGGAGCGATCAAAGGAGTTTCGCTGGGGACAGCTGATGTGATTGCTGTTATTTTTATTCTTGCCAGAATAGGGTTTATTGCCTGTTATTTAATGGATAAAGCGACTTTAAGAACGATATTTTGGACAGTGGGCATTTTCTCTATCTTTTCATATTTTATATTGGCTGGTATTGCAACATTTCGTTAAAACTTGCTAGGGTCAGTCGATCATGTATTGTCAACAATGTGGAAAACTTAATCAAGAAGCTGCCAAATTTTGTAGCCAGTGTGGGAATGCAATCGTTCAACCAAACACATTGCCCTTAATAGATTCTGTTGCAGAGCAAATCGATTCAGCGCCAATCAGTTCGCAGCGCAATCATGTACCGATTCCTCCAGGAGTAGCCGGTTGGTCATGGGGAGCATTTATTTTTGGTTGGTTTTGGGCCGTTTGCAATAAGACGTGGATTGGTTTGCTAGCTTTACTGCCTGGGGTAGGTTTTGTAATGCACATTATTTTGGGATTTAAAGGTCGTGAATGGGCTTGGCAAAATGACCATTGGGACAGTGTGGAGCATTTTCAGAAAGTACAACGACGTTGGTCCCAATGGGCCATTGGCATTGTTCTTGCGATGATTGGTTTGTGTGTGTTGATGATGATGTTGATGTCGAGTTCATCTGCATATTTGTTGAACTCGACCAATACGATTCGTCTCTAAAGTAAAAACCCCTGAAAGTTCAGGGATTTTTTAACTTCAAAAATTGACTTTGTCTGCCCCTTTAAGTTGCAACATTTGACGTGCTTCATCTGGAGTTGCTGGTTCTAAATTGAGTGCTTTTAAGATACTCACGATACGTGTAACTTGATCTGCATTGGTTTTAGATAATGTGCCTGGACCATCCCAAAGTGAATCCTCTAGACCAACGCGGGCATTAGAACCCATGGCTGCCGACATCGCAGCGATAGGCATTTGATTTTTACCAGCCCCTAAGACAGACCAGTAATAATCCTCACCAAAGAGGCGATCTGCGGTCCGCTTCATCATGAGAACATCCTCAGGGTGAGGACCAATACCGCCTAATAAACCAAAGACAGATTGAATAAATAAAGGTCCTTTTAATAAGCCCCGATCTACAAAATGTGCTGCAACATAAAGGTGGGAGATGTCATAGCATTCAATTTCAAAACGCGTATTGTTTTCTGCACATGACTCTAGAATAAAACGGATATCGCCAAATGTATTTTTAAAGATACGATCTTCAGAGCCTGCTAAATAGGGTTGCTCCCAATCATATTTAAACTCTTTATAGCGGTTTAACATCGGATATAAACCAAAATTCATGGAACCCATATTGAGGGAAGCCACTTCAGGTTTAAGTTTTAATGCGGGCTGGAGTCGGTCAACAACAGCCATAGTAGGTGAACCACCGGTCGTGAGATTGATGACCACATTGGATCTTGCTTTAATTTGCGGTAAAAACTTCATGAAAGCTTCTGGAGTTTGATCAGGTAAGCCATTCTCAGGATTACGAGCATGCAAATGCACAATCGACGCACCAGCCTCTGCAGCTCCCACAGCAGCATCTTCAATTTCTTTCGGTGTAATGGGAAGATACGGTGACATCGTCGGCGTATGAATCGAGCCAGTCACCGCACAAGTAACGATTACTTTTTTTTGCTTTGCGGACATTTGAACAACCTTTCTTAGATGTTTTGTGTCTGAAGAAAGTTCAAACCCAAGCGATGGCTTGGGTTTGATCATGTCTCCTCCACAAATGATTTTATGAAGTGCTCTTTAAGCTAGTTTTTTAGTTTTACTAGATTAATGAATAATTCTGTAAATGACCAATATCAAAAGAGTATTGATACTATGCATTTTTAATGAGTTGCATCTTTTTTTAATCAGTACAAACCCTAGATTTGGAGGAATACATGCAATTACTTGTTGATTCAAGAGCCTATGCCTTCATGCCTGAAGCGAATCATATCAATATCAATTTGATATTTGTATTTTCATAAAAGACTGTTTATTCTTGTATCATTAAAAAAAAATAACTTATGGAGATATACATGACAGCAAAAAAAACAGCCCCAGGCATGATTGGTGTACCCTATAACAACATTGATCGTACTTTAACCAAAGCTGCTATTGAGCAAATGGCCAAAGACACTTGTAATTGGGGTAAATGGGGACCGGACGATGAGATTGGTACTCTTAATTATGTTGGGCCTGAGCAGTTAAAAGAAGCTGCAAAATTGGTAAAAAAGGGAAAAGCAATTTCCCTCGGCTTAGACTTTAATTCACACGGTCCACAAACAACCGGTTGGGGTGGTCGTTTTAATCCAATTCACACGATGCTTGCGACAGGAACGGATGCAGTTGCAGGTAATCAAGACATACATGGATTACGTTACGCCGATGACATGGTTTCATTGCCATTGCAGTGTGGTACACAATGGGATGCATTAGGCCATATTTTTTATGGCGACAAAATGTGGAACGGCTATGATGCCGCTCTCGTAGATTCTACTGGTGCCAAGAAAAACGGTATTGAAAAAACCCGTGACAAAATGATTGGTCGTGGCGTTCTTCTCGATATAGCACGCTTTAAGGGCGGTGATTTTTTAGCTGATGGTTATGGTATTTCTAATCAAGATTTAGATGACTGTGCTAAGGCACAAGGTGTTGAAATCAAAGAGGGCGATTTTGTAATCGTTCGTACTGGTATGATGGAAGAGCGTTTAGCCAGAGGTGATTGGGATTCCTATGCTGCTGGTGATGCGCCTGGCCTTCGTTTCGAAACCTGTAAATGGATTTTCGAGAAAAAGATTGCTGCCATTTGTACTGATACTTGGGGATGTGAAGTACGTCCAAATGAAGTGGTTGGTGTGAGTCAGCCTTGGCACTGGATTGTGATTCCGATGATTGGAATCACCATGGGTGAAATTTTCAACTTAAAAGAATTAGCCGATGATTGTGACCAAGATAAGGTGTATGAGTTCTTATTCACAGCGCCTCCATTACCAATTACAGGCGGTGTAGGATCCCCGATTAATCCAATCATTCTGAAGTGATTCGTTCAAGCGAAATAGAAAACACCCTTCGGGGTGTTTTTTTATGTCGCTCTAAGAGTGAGACCAGGCCATTTTCCGGTTTTTGATCTTTCAACGGTCAATTCAAGAAGCAGTTCAATAAATTGTTGAGCGGCATTGCCGAGCTCACGATCTTTTGAGTACACCAAAGTCCACGTTACTTTCAAGTCTTCGAGCGGTGTGGCTGTTAATTTACCACTTTCGATTTCTTTCGAGAGTGCACTGTAGGTAAGCACCGTAAAGCCAAGACCAGCGGCGGCCATTTCACTTTGCAGTCGAGTGGAGTTGGTTTCTAAAATGACATGATGACTAATATTACGAGAGCGTAGCGCATCTTCTAAAATCATGCGCATGGAATTGGGTTGTTGGGTCAATAGGAGTGGTCGAGAAGTAATAGCCTCAAGAGGCATTGATTGCTCATCATCGAGTAAACCATGTGCACCAGCGATAAACAGTTGTTCATTGAATAAGTGGCGGTGGGATAAGCCATTCATCGATTCTATGGACAGAACAATCCCAATATCCAAACGACCATTGAGAATGAGCTCATGGATCGTGGAGCTAATATCCTCGATGATGGTTAACTCAACTGCAGGGAACTGAGCACGATACTGCTGAATCAGTGGTGAAGTAAGTAAATCAAAAAAGGATGGCGGAATACCAAATTTGAGTTGGCCGTGAATCTCATCTGAAAATGAACTGATTTCATCGCGAACCGAGGCTAAATGATCGAGCAGTTTAACTGCGCGACTACTGAGAGCTTTACCTGCATCAGTAAGGGTTACCCCACTATCTGAGCGAATAAAAAGCTGTACCCCTAAATCAGCTTCTAGCTGTTGAATTTGTCGAGAGAGGGCTGGCTGAGCAACATGCAAAACAGCAGCAGCTTTAGTAAAGCTTTTTAGTTCAGAAATACGGAGAAAATACTTTAATTGTCGAGGTGTCATAACAATTGGATTGTAGACCGATTTTGGCCGAGAGGGCTTTTAAAAATCTTTTGCTACAGCAATTCGACCTGATTTAGCTGCTTGTTGCATTGCCTCATAATCTCTCTCATTTTGCTCTGCATAGGCAAACGCAAATTTGGCAAAACTGGCATCTAGTTCATCACTAGAGCCGCAATAACCAGATAAGACTGCGGAATCGCCGGATTTGGCATGTGCAAGCGCTAAAGCCCAACCGCACATACTGCAGTACTCCATAAAGAAAGATAGCTTCGTTTTTCCAGGAACGAGTTCAACACCGCCCTTCATATCGCTGAGTTGGCGAACGTAAAATTGTAAGCCGTCTGGTAATTGGCCCCAGCCCAGGAAAATATCTGGTGCACCTTGCACCGTTCTTTGTCCAAAGACTACTCGACGACCTTGATTGGGAAATGGTAATTTCGTATGTGAATATGGCTCTAATACAGAATGTTGAGCTTCTTTAATTTGTAAAAATAAAGGATCTTTATCATTCACACCCTGCAATAGAATGACCCAGCAGCGCGTTCCAACACTGCCAACACCGACGACTTTACGAGCAATATCTAAGACCTGATAGCGTTCTAATAAGTTTCTTCGATCATAGTTCAATGATTCGATATAACTTTTTAAAATGGCTTCTTCTAATATCTCAACTTGATGCTTGGATTCTAGATTGACATCACGGGTTAATAGAGGACCAGTGCTCATGATTTGCGGACGATCATTGACCAAATGCGCCATTTTTTCAAATAACTGGAGTTGGGTTCGGGTTTGAGCTTTAGCAATAATCGCTTCAGTTTCTTTTTTCGCCTCTGCTGATAAAGTGTTCAGAATCTCATGCATTTGAATAGTTTTGTACCAAATGCTCAGATTAGTTTCTTTTGCAAAGTTGGCCATATGTTCGCGGTAAGACCTCACAACTGCTCGTGCAGCGGTCTCGCACGCAACTTGATCGCCACCAAGAAACCTTGCGCATACCACTGCACTCGTGGTTAAACGCTTCATATCCCATTCCCAAGCTCCGGGATGGGTTTCATCAAAGTCATTCATGCTAAAAACAATATTGCGTTCAGCCGTTGCATAGATACCAAAATTGGATACATGCATATCACCATTTGCCAGAACGGGGATCTTGCTCGTCGTTTGCTTACCAATATCTTCAATCATGATTTTGGCAGTGCCTCTTAAAAAAGCAAAGGAAGATGTTAGCATTCTGGCATGGCGAATTGGAACTAATTCCGCAATACGAGTTTGATCTTGTTCCATAATGATTGAGACTGGGTATCTTCTAGAGCTCGACGATTTGTAATTTGCGTGAGTACTTCTAGGGACATCTTGGCGTATTTTTTTACCAAGAGCTATTCTTTCGTCGATGCTGAGTTGATCTGTGGTGACTTGACCTATCCCATTGAGAAAATTTACCATAAAAAGGTCCTTTCAAAACCAAGCAGCATCAGAAGAAGAATTGAAATATCGTAATTGGTTTATATTACTTGATAAATACAACATGCAATGACTTTGGAGACTTCATGCAAAAAAATCTAATGAAGCAGCGGATGATTCATATTTTGATCGGTATCTTGGGGTTTTGGCTTGCTGGAGTTCAATCTGCAAACTCCGTAGAGTTAAAAGTCCTTAGTGGCAATGGTTCACGTCCCGCTGTGATTGAAATTTGTAAATTATTTGAAGAGCAAACCGGTCACCAAGTCAAAGTTGAATTTGCTGTGAATCCGCATGTGCGAGAGCGAGTCGATGGTGGAGAGTATGTTGACGTGGTAGTGTTGAACCCTCCAGTATTAGATGAGTTGGTTCAGTCCCAAAAAGTCATAGCCTCTAGTAAAACGCCCTTTGGAAGGATAGGAGTAGGTGCCGCAATTGGTGCTAACGCCACAAAACTCGATATTTCAACTACTGAAAGTTTTAAAAAGAGTTTACTTGGAGTATCTTCTGTAGCATTTCCTGGTGATGGTGCTAGTGGTAAGTATTTTCTTAGTTTGTTAAGTCGTATGGGTATTGAGCAAGAAATGAAAACCAAACTTCGCCCCATGTCCGGTGAATATAATGTGGAGGGTGTTGCGAAGGGTGAGGTTGATATGATCGTTGTTGTTGCCTCTCGCATTTATGGAGTTTCTGGAGTTCAGTATTTAGGTTTAATTCCACCAGAATTACAAACCTGGATTGGTTTCTCCGCTGGTGTGAGTCAGGGATCTAAGTATCCAAAAGAAGCTCAACAATTAACCCAATTTTTTAAGCAAGATTCAGCGCTTCAAATCATGAAAAAAATTGGAATTGAGCCCATGATGAATTGATTTGAGATAATGCTTAAATAAATGAAATAGGAGAGTGTATGTTTGCCCAGATCCGATACAGTATTTTCTTCGTCCTTTTGATGATGGGGAGTGTTAGTCAAGCAGCGAGTTTTGATTGTAGTAAAGCACGCTCTAAATTAGAGCTATTAATCTGTAATAACCCTAGCCTCAATGATGCGGATACAGCCATGGGCATTGCCTATAAAAACGCCTTGAATACTTTTCCAGTCAAGGGTTTTATCAAAAGCTCTCAAATTGCCTTTTTAGCAAACTATAAATATTGCGCAGACGATAAAAATCTAAATGTGAGCTTAAATAATTGTTTAACGCAAACCTATCAGCGCACTCAAGAACTACAGAACTATAGCCTAGCTAAAGTGTACTTTAACGGTGCAGGTGCCTATACTCCTGAAGATTCAGTACTTCAGATATATACAAAAAGTGGCAAACAATATATCAGTATGTTTGGCTCATTTATGCCGGATATGAACCGACCTGAGCCATTCCCAAGGGGTTTTATTTGTAATGAAGAATTAGAGTTAAAAAGAGTGAATGGGAAATTAATTCCTAAGGATGATGATTGGAAAGTGGATATATCTGAGACCAAAATTATTGCTGATTTTTACTCGTGTTCTCCAAGAAATGGTGTTGCTGGCGAATATCGACGAGTTAACTAAGGTTAAGGGCTCAGGTTTTGAAATTTGTTCGTTCATTTATCGTCAGCATTTTGATTCTTTCTTTAGGAGGGTGTGCCTTCCCGAAGTACCAAACCGTTGTGCGTGAAAAAGATATAGGATACGAAAAAACCTATGACCCAAAATTGCCGTTAAAGACCTATAAAGCCATCAATTATGTCAAGGTTGATGAATTTGGGATGATGACAGTCAATCCCAAAGTAATCACTGAGTATGATGAACTAGAAGCACCTAAAGTTGAAAAAACTGCCGTTGAAAAAAAGCCACCAGATATAGTAGGAACAATCGTGGTCACTGGCTTAACCCTTGGCCTAAATCTAATTGTTGCCACTTCAGATACATTTAAGATGCTGACTGGCGACTCAAAAAATGAGCGAGTGATCGGCTCTGATATCGATATGACACGTGCTAAAAAGACCGGCATCAAAGTATCCAAAACATCGTTTGATAAATCAGCTGGCCCAATACGGATTGACGGTTTGATTGATGGCCCTTTAACTCTTTTTGGAGAAAAAGATAATAAGTACGACTTATCAACCTATATACGGGCAGATACGGGCTACGAGGTGATTAAGCCGATTTTTATTACCTGTATGGAATGTAATGAGACCCTACCTGGGCAAACCGGGATTACCAATACCCTTCGCTACGATATCAATATTCAAGAAATTAAAAATAAGATTATCAAACCCACCATTCCGGTTCGACCACACGGACAGCCAGGTTAAGAACAGTCCTATTATTTTTTGACGGTTTGGCACTTTCAATTTCATTAATCATAGTTAGATCGACGATATGACCATCCGATTGAGGGTCCTTAAAGATAATACTTTTAAAACGTTGATGCCAAATAATATCGTCAGGAGAGTAGGAGTGAACATGATTGATCGCTTCTGAAGTTGTCCCATCAATCCCAGTAATGGTTGCAATGATTGAACAGTTTTCTTGCCTCATTTGAGATGATGATTTTCCACAAATCGGACTACCTTCTGTGAGAGGGTGTTTGACAATCCAAGCACCTGTCATGATGTGATAATTATTTTTAATTAAATGGAGTGGTTCCATCGCCATTTCGCTCTGACCCATTCGATTGGTGATGGGGTGTACTAATTGCAAACTAATTTGCGCATTGACAACAATATTATTCCGCAGATGAGCAACACGACACATTAAATGGGGTTCACCCTCATCGAGATTAATTAGCAATTTATCACTAAAGATGAGCTTACTATTTGGTAGTGAGATTCGTGCAAAAGCAAGAGCCGCAAATGTCCCAATGCCAAGTAAACCGATCATGACCTCAATGGTGACTAAAATATGGGCAAATAAACTCTTCGGGTAGTAGGTGCCATATCCAACAGTCCCCATCGTTTGTACACTAAAAGAAAAGCAGTCGACAAAATTAGGTTCACCTGGCCCAGAAATCATCCCTGGAATAAAGTAATATAAAGATCCAAAAAAAGCATTTAAAGACAAAAAAATCGTAATAAAAATACCGATAAATTTACCATGAGAAACTTTAAGAGTTTCATGGTAAAAATCTCCCCCGTCCTTGGTATAAGCTTCCTTTATTCCAGCAATGATGATCTGACTAATTTTTTTATTGGATTTCATCTAAGGGCAATTTCTTGATCTGCTAATTGGTCAATTCTATGTGGAATCCATGAACGATTTAGGTTTTGGAAGCTTGTTGAATCAATTTCTGAATATCTTGTTCCCAGCTCCTGATTTTTGCTTGTGTTTTCTTTCGTTGTTGTTCATCGAATAACTCTGTAATTTTTGCCAGGACAATACCACTATGAAGATCTCTTTTTTTCTCAAACTCTTTTTGTTCAGGAGTACTGCCGAGTTCGATTTCATTAGATAATTGATTGATTATCATTTTTGCTTGCGCAGGAGGAGGTTGATCTTGCGCTATTTTTTTCAAAGTCTTCATGATCAATTGTTGTTTATAAAGACGTGTTTGATAGACCATCTCCATATCCAGAAGATACTCTCGTGCAATTTCTTTTATTTGCGTTTTCTGTGATTTAGTGAGATTACCCGAAAATGATTCTGTGCGTTCAATAATTTTTTCCACTCTTTTTTCTAGACGATCCTCAGTTGTTCCTTTGAGAAAATCGTTTTGAAACTTTTTATTTGATTTTGCGAAAGCATTTTCCATATATGTAAACTGTTTCGCTTGGAGACTGAGAGCTAGGTTGACAGCATCATCTTGTAATAGATTAATAGATGTTCTAGAAAATGACTTGATATCTTTAACGATATTGATGCCATCATCAATTTGTAGAGGTTGTTCTACTTTGGCCTTTAACTGCCTTATGAATTGAAGTGCTTTTGGCAGTTCTTCCTGCCGATGTTTTTTGACAACCAGAGGAATAGCTTGATCATATATCTGTGACTGTTCGGCGGTGAGGTCAACATAATCATCGATCCACCACTTCAACAGAAAATCAATTTGATTGTAGGCTAATTGAATTGAACTACAGGAGCTTAATAAAAAACTACAGAAAACAGCACAGGTTAAAAAAAGGCGCTTGGTCTTCAATTTAATCATTCGTGATGTTTTTATCTTTTATGATTTTGCTCCAAACGCGAGACTCTTTGGCCATGTAGTTTTTTAAATCGTCACGACTCCCTGGAAGAGGGAAAAGACCATGTTCATTGAGCACTTGAGCAACCTCTTTGTCTTTCAAAACCTTCACAATTTCTTGGTTCCAACGATCTAAAATGGGTTCAGGAGTTTTGGCTGAAGCAACAAATGCGTACCAATTACTTGAGTCAAAGCCTAGATAGCCTGATTCTGCGATGGTAGGAACATCAGGTAAAGAGGGCACTCGCTTTGAACTTGTCACAGCAATGGCTCTAAGTTTGCCACTTTTAATATGGGGTTGTGCTGAGGAGATCGTAGAGTAATAACTATTGACACGACCACCAAGAACATCGACTAATGCGGGACTTCCCCCTTTGTAGGGAACGTGAGTCGTATCGATGCCAGCCAAGCTATTGAAAAGCTCACCTTGCAGATGAGATGCAGAGCCGTTGCCTGTAGATGCAAAAGTAATTTTTCCGGGATCTTTTTTCGCTTGATCAACAAAATCCTTGAGGGATTTAATCGAGGAATCAGTTGGTACAACTAAAATGTTCGGAAAAGCCACACCCATTGTGAGGGGAGCTAAATCCTTTACGGGATCATAGTTAAGCTTCATCAAGTACGGCGCAATTGATAAGGGGCCAATCGATCCTAATAAAATGACAGAGCCATCGGTAGGTCCAGTTGCAACCGTACCGTGAACAATGTTTCCCCCAGTGCCAGGTCGATTTTCAACCACAACATTTTGACCAATATTTTCACCTAATTTTTTTGCGATGATACGAGCAGAGGTGTCTGCGCCACCACCAGCAGCAAAGCCAACATACATCGTGACTGTTTTCTTTGGAGGAAATTCTTGAGAATTTGCATTTCCGAGGAACAGTAAAGATGTAGTAAAAAAACAAAGTAATACTTGAGAGAGTAGTTTCATAAAAGTCGAAGTAAATGATTAAATAACGAACTTAATTCATTTTATTCGAAGTTGATGAAGGTAAAGGATTCCAATTGAGCGCAAAATAATTCTATAATGGATTTAACAATTCCCATCAGAGGAAATGATAAAACAATTAATATCAAGGAGACAGTTTTTCATGAATCCAATGAAGCAGGTGGTTATATGTGGTCAGCTCATTCTCAGTTTCTTTTGGATTGGTATTTCAGGCGCTAATGCCCAAGAAACAAAACCCATCAAAATCATTGTGCCATTTTCGGCTGGCGGAAGTAACGACATTGTTGGTCGAGCAATTGCTCAACAGTTATCGGTTAAATTGAAGCGCTCAGTCATCATCGACAATAAGCCTGGTGCTGGTGGATCTGTCGGTGCTGAAATGGTAGCAAGATCTGAACCTGATGGTAGTACATTACTTCTGGCATCAGCCAGTTTTGTCATGAATTCAGCGATCATGAAATTAAATTATGATCCTGTGAAATCATTCACCCCAGTAGCCATGCTAGGAGTAGGCCCCAGTATTATTGTTGTGAATAATCAACTACCAGTTCAAAACATCAAAGAGTTGATAGCTTATTCTAAGAAAAACCCGAAAAGCACGAATTTTGGAACTGCTGGAGTTGGAAGTTTTCAGCATTTTGCTGTGGAGCTTTTGATGATGAAAACCAATGCAGATATTTCATTGGTTCATTACAAGGGAGGAGGCCCAGCACTTCTTGATACGGTTGCAGGCCATGTACAAATTTGCATGGGTAGTTTGATCCAAAACCAAAACTTTATTAAAACAGGACAAGTAAGGGCATTAGCGATTGCGGGTAATCAGCGGGTTGCACTATTTCCAAATGTACCAACACTCAAAGAATCAGGAATTGATGTTGAGGCCATGAATTGGTGGGGAATCCTTGCTCCAACTGGAACTCCAAATGAATTCTTGGATAAGTTGAATACTGAGATTAATCAAATACTCAGTGAACAAGAGATTAAAAATCGGTTTACGAGTGAAGGTGCCGATCCATTGCCAATGAGTCGCAAAGAGTTCGAGAAGTATATTTCAGAAGAAACGATTAAGTGGGCCAAAGTTGCCAAAAGTGCAAAAATCAGAGCTGATTAACTTGTCAGCTTGCATTGCTAGGTATTAAACCTATTGTGAAAAATAGGTCTTGTATTAAGATGAAGTTATTAAAACAATCAATGGAGACATTCATGAAAAAATTAATTCAATTCGTCGTGGTTTTTTTCTGCGTAACATGTAATCTCAGTTTTGCAGCTGAATATATGGATAAAACGCCATTTCAATTATCAAGAGCATTTTCTCCGGGAGTTATTACTGAAGGGGGCAAGATAGTTTGGGTGGCAGGTCAAACAGCCACAAGAGATTTTGAAGGTAAAGACATCTCGAATAATTTTGAAGCTCAAGTAAAACAAGTATTTGGACAAATTGATCAGGTATTAAAAGATGCAGGTGGATCACTGGCCAATGTTGTGCAAATGACCGTCTTTATCAAAGAGTCTCGATATGGTGATCGATTTGTTGAAATGCGTAAAGACTACTTTAAAAATGGTAACTATCCGGGTAGTGCTTTGATTACCGTTACTAATTTTGCAAGACCCGGTATTGAAATTGAAATCCAAGCGACAGGAGTCATTGGTGATAACTGCTCACAAGAGAAGCGTTGCTCCGTTAGGAAATAAGTATGTTTACTCGTCGACAATTTTTAAAAACTACTAGCTCTTTAGTTGGGGGATTAACCTTTTGCTCCTGTGGACTATTAAGCAAAGCCAATGCGCAAAGTATTCCGGTTAAAAAGCCTCCTGTCATCATTAACGGTAAAAAAATCAAAGCGGTTGATGTGCATGCCCATTGTTTTTTCCAAGATGCAATTGATTTAATGGGTGCGGAAGCGAAATCTGTTTTAGCTCCGACAAGAGGTCAGGATAAGAATTTCATTAAAGTTTCTGAGCGAGTTCAAGCCATGCAGGCACAGGGTGTTGATATGCAAGTATTGAGTATTAATCCCTTTTGGTATCGAAAGGATCGAGAAACTACTGAGGCAATTTGTAAGATTAATAATGTCAATTTAGCAAAACTTTGCCAGGAAAATTCTGAACACTTTGCCGGCTTTGCATCCTTAGCCATGCAGTTTCCGGACTTGGCTGTCCAACAATTAGATGAAGCTGTAAAAAAATATGGCCTTGTAGGTGCAGCAATTGGTGGAAGTGTGGCAGGGGATGATTTCTCGAATTCCAAATATCATCCAGTATTTGCAAAAGCACAAGAATTAAATGTGGCATTATTTATTCACCCACAAAGTACCCCACAATTAGCATCGCGATTTAAAGGTAATGGCTGGTTATCCAATACCATCGGCAATCCGCTAGACACCACGATTGCACTACAGCATTTAATCTTTGATGGAACTTTAGATAAATTCCCTGCTTTGAAAATCATTGCGGCGCATGGAGGAGGGTATTTCCCATCCTATGCCCCACGATCTGATCACAGTTGTACCGTATCGCCAACCATGTGTGATCCCAATATTGTTCTTAAGAAAAAACCTACTGAGTATATTAAGCAGATGTATTTTGACTCTTTAGTATTCACACCCGAGGCTCTTAATTATTTAAAATCTCAAGTAGGAGCTAGTCAGATTATGATTGGTTCAGATCATCCGATACCATGGGCTGAACAACCGGTAGATCATGTGATGGCAACACCTAATCTTACTGATGCTGAGCGTATTGGAATTTTATCTGGAAATGCAGCTAGAGTATTAGGGTTAAAGATTTAATTTACTAGCTGCATAAGTACAGATTAATTAAAAGGGTCAAATTTAAGATTTGATTTTTTAATAATTAATACATTTTTATCTTGAGTTTTAATCATTCCGTTCTTCTCGGTAATGATCGGAAATTTAAAGTCAGTTGCGGTATTTTCATCGCAATCATCTTGTTTAATTTTCTTATTATTCTCAAATACAGTGAACCAATAAGGTTGTGATGGGTTACCGCATTGCATCCCCTCACAATGAGATATAGCGTAGGTCATTTGTTTTATTTGGAAGTAATAGCTTGTAATGGTTTGTCGATTGCCCTCGTTAATTGAAAGCAGGATTGGTTCTTTGAATGTTGATCTAAAGTCATAGGTATTGCTTGTCACGTCTATTAAATTAAAGTTAACTGAAATATTGGGGTCTTCTGAATCAAGATTTTTGGTGTAGACAAGTTGTTTACCTTTTATTTTGCAAGCGAAGGCAGTATTGATATTCGGGGTAAACGCGTTGGAGTTAGAATCCTTTGCGACATTTGATGGGACATCAACTTTCGCAGGGACTATTTCTTTACTATTGTTTTGACTAGTTGGTGCTTTAACTGGGGTTTCTGTTTTGTTGATTTGCGTGATTTGCTCAGCTTGTTTTTTGAGATTATCAAGTAAGCCACCAAATTGAGCATGAGCAGAGTGAGATAGCAGAGTTAAAGTAAATCCAGCGAATAATATTTTTATATTGTTTTTGTACATTGATTGTCTCTTGAAAATTTATTTGTATATTTATTTTATACTTAAATTACAATCCTCAAGAATTTAATGAGAACATGCATCTGTGTTAATCGCACTAGCAACGGTATACTCAAGAAAATAAATATAAGTGAAACACTTATAAACAGATATTGTTATAAAAAGGGGATTTAATGAAACGTTTTATTTTGTTTTGGGTTAAGCATACTTTGTTGGGGCAAATATTACGTTCTATATTTGGTGAAAATTTTGTAGAAGAAAAACCTCTTATCGCGAATGTTGTTGGTGTTTTTATTTTGCTAATTCTCTTTCTTGCATTGATAGGATTATGGTCAAGCTTACTAGAGTAATCCATCAAATCATTCAGTAATTATTTGTAAGCGATTGCAACCTAGCAGTCAGTTCAATACACACATATTAGATTATATAAATTATGAGACATTCGAAATCATTTACATTAGCTGTCATTTCGGCTTTATCGATTTTACAAATTGCTAATGCTCAAGACTATTCCTCATACCGCTGGACAAAATTATCAATTCCATACTCGAATACATTTGTGGATTGGACTAGGATTAATGGAGACAAGGAGCGAGGATTTACAGTTCCGATCTTGGATTCATATGATGAAATAACAAGCGCTCAAATGTGGGGTTTATCTGCTGTATCTACTGTATCTATTCGTTGTCTTCAAGGAAGCATGCAAGAATTGAATCTTACCTGGACAGAAAATCGCATGGGGAAAGGGCGTGTTATGAAGACTTTTGGTTCTAGCCCCGTTATATATCCGCAAAAAAAAGGCTTCGAGGACTCTTATCAAAGAAACTTATTTAATGTTTTATGTAGATAGATTTTGGGATTTTTTCCATAGGTGGTTGGGATATTATTTGTTTGTTACTAGTTCTTGTGGTTGGGGTTACTTCTATTATTGTGGAACTTACGGTAAAGATTCCTTAAACGATGCAATTCCTGATTGCTAATTACGGAGACCTCAACGAGACGGAAAATTCACAGTTTGACAATCATCAAGTAATTGAAAAAAATAGAGTAATTAACGGTTACATTGAATTTTGTTTTGAGTAATTGCACAACTAAAGATTTTATTTCCGTCTTGACTATATTCTGTAAATAGCCATTGAAGCCCCTCTTTGTCTTGTCGATCGAAAGTTGCGTAACCAAAATCTAAATAACTTTCAAATTCTTTAATTTTCATTTTTTTCTTTTGTTCTTGGCTTAAGGAGATATTTTTTATTTTTAATTCCTCTAAAGCGGATCCACCATTACCTGAAATGATAGTTACAGGATGAGGATTTTCGTAGGAGATTGCCTGGACAGTATGAACATGTCCATGTAATGATGCTTGAAAATTAGAAGATAAGAGAGTTTCACCTTGAATATTTTTCATCAGTAATCCTAGGCTATTTAATTTGAGAGATAGATCATCCTTCGAATCCGTCTTAGACGGAAGAACAATTGAAATAGGGTGGTGATTGGCAAAAATACTGAATGATTTTTTCTTTGCAAGTTCTTCTGCCTGAGCGATTTGCTTACTATAAATCGCATAACTCACATCTTCAGGTTTCATGTCTTTGGAAGGCATATTTGCCGAATCAAAACTAACGATTTGTGCTTTTGCTCCAAGAGGAACAGCGTATGGTTCTGAAAAGCTCCCAGCATCATTTTTGGGATCATTACAACTAAGGTTGTCATCCCAAGGACGATTATCTATGAAGCGATGCCAACCTTGACCAGCACGTTGGCAGGACTCATGATTACCTCTAATAAATAACCAAGGAGTTTTATTTAATAGTGGTTTTGCGGGATCAAATAAATCAGCTTTCCAAGTATCGAAGCCATAACCATATGGTGAGTTTTTACAACCCGCTCGGCCTTCAGGACATGGGCTTTCACGGTAGTGAATATCGCCGACATGGACAACTAGGTCTGGATTTGTCTTTAATGCATGTTGAATGATTTTTTTAAATGGCCATTGATTGCCATCATTGCAATCTTGAAATGAGTTATCAGCAGCTTTTAAGCGACATCCAGTATCTGCGATGATCACAATTCGTTGAATTTCCAATTTTAATGCTCGTAAAGTTTGCCCATTAATTGTTGCTTGTTGAACTCCTTTTGGCCAAGTGATCTCACAAGTTGTAATTGGAAAATTTGAAGCGACTTCATCTGATTTTTTACGCAGAGGAATATTTGCCGCTTTAGCTCTAGTCTTTAATTGTTGAGCAGGTAATTGATCCCAGATAACGTTTGGGCACTCTTTATTTGTTGTGATTGCTCGGATAATTACTTCCCCATCCCCAAGGACTTGAAAGATTTGTGTATCACCATTTTTTGATTGGTCAATCAATACATCAGAAACAGAACATCCAATAAGTGTAATTGTGAGAATGATGAGAAGTAGAGTTTTGTTCATGTTCATTGAGAAATTATTTACTTACAACAGTTTATGTAACTTAGGATGGTAATCCCCCCATTAATAACCTAACTCAAAAGTAGAGTAAGTTATGCAGTCATGGTAATGGTTTCAGAATTGACCATGTGTTTTGCAGTAAATTGTTAGACTCCAAAGTTGCGCGTATTCAATACCTGCATAGCTCAAGAGAACAGGGTATTTCTGACCATTCAGTTTTTCAAGTAGAGCTAATAC
The DNA here is from genome assembly GCF_027944005.1 of Polynucleobacter sp. SHI8. Lineage (NCBI taxonomy): Bacteria > Pseudomonadati > Pseudomonadota > Betaproteobacteria > Burkholderiales > Burkholderiaceae > Polynucleobacter > Polynucleobacter sp. SHI8. The sequence continues at coordinate 1,073,856 of NZ_AP027204.1, forward strand.
CTTAATTTCCATTTCCCAAATTGCGTTGCATGGTGGTTACACAGGTCTAGAAAACCAAAAAGGCTTTCAAGTCGTTTAACCTGAAAGCCTTCTATCTATTGGTTGCGGGGATAGGATTTGAACCTATGACCTTCGGGTTATGAGCCCGACGAGCTGCCAGACTGCTCCACCCCGCGTCTGTTCTGTACTAAGAGGGTTACTATAGCATGTTTACCCTCTAAATGCAAGTTACGTACTTCCCGGCGGCGTTTTAGCCAAAACCAAGTGAGGGTAAGGGATTGAGATATTTTCGCGCTCAAAAGCTTCCTTAATCCTTGCTTGAAAGGCTCTGCGGATGGGGCCTTGGTACTTCGCCACGACCATGATTCGGGAACGAATCGTAATTGACGAATCGGCAAAGTTCTCAACTCCTGCGATTTCTAGATCCTCTAAAATTTGATCTTTCAATTCAGGGTCTTGACGCATTTCAGCGGCCACTCGTTTTAAGACCTCATTTACGTGTTCAATATTTTCTTTATAAGAGACGTTAATATCGATGACCGAGTAGGCATAGCTCCTCGTGCGATTAGTTACAACTGTAATCACACTATTTGGGACAAAGTGAACGACACCCTCGTAGTCCCTAAGGCGAATATAGCGCAGAGTGACTTCTTCAACTGTACCAATTTTTCCAGCGATTTCTACGATATCACCTTGACGGATTTGATCCTCGATCAACATCACAAATCCGGTAAAGTAGTCTTTTACAAGACTTTGCGCACCAAAGCCGACGGCTAAGCCAGCTACACCAGCTGTTGCTAGAAAGGGCGCAACTGATACACCAAATCCTGCCAGAACAGACATGACCGTGAGGACAACGATAATCACGGTTGTAATATAGCGAAGTACTCTTGAAATCGTCTTGATTCTTTTAACATCATCTCCCGAGGCACGACTAGACACCCGATGTTCAATACCACTGATAATTTTTCTGATGATACGAATAAATAACCAAGCAACTAAAATAACAATCGAGACTTCAATGAAGACAAAAATAAAGTCAACCCAATCAACTAAATAATCAAGTTCATTTTTTTGTAAAAGTAAGGTTGCAGATTTTTTCATAATCACAGTATAAAGTTTTAATAATTCAGTTAGACGATTGTCTTGATTAAAATGATTCTTTTAAACATAAATAAATAGATGTCAAATTATTCATTTCGTTATGCCAGTGATTTAGGTGAGGGTGTATATGCCGTTGACACAGGCTTTGTAAGACCTCAATTTGATGCGAGCTATGTCGTTACCCAACGAGCGCCCTCAAGTGAGCGTATTGCCGTTATTGATACTGGTACAAACTATTCTGTTCCTCGAATTTTGGCGACCTTATCTGATTTGGAGTGTCATCCTGAACAAGTTGATTTCATTATTCTGACCCATGTTCATTTAGATCATGCAGGAGGGGCAGGCAAACTCATGCAAGCTTGTCCGCAAGCTAAATTGGTGGTGCATCCAAGAGGCGCCAAACATATGATTGACCCATCCCAGCTGCGTGCGGGTGCTGTTGGGGTATATGGCGAAGAGACTGTCGAGAAAGATTACGGTACCTTAATACCTATAGAGTCTGGTCGCGTGATTGAGGCGAGCGACGGCATGATGATCAATCTTGCTGGTCGTATATTGACTTGTTTAGATACCCCAGGACATGCAAAACATCACATTACCATTTGGGATCAGATGACCCACGGGGCATTTACTGGGGATACTTTTGGATTGTCCTATCGAGAATTTGATACAGAAAAGGGCGCATTTATTATTCCGACAACCACCCCCATTCATTTTGATCCCAAGGCGTTAAGAGTTTCTTTAAAGCGCATCATGGCTTTAAAACCCGAATGTATATATCCCACCCATTTCAGTAAAGTCACTGGAGTGCCGCTTTTATATCAAAAACTCACCGATATGCTCACCAAAGTAGAAAACTTAGGTAAATCATTAGCAAGTGCCGAGCATCGCCATGAGTTGCTCAAAAATGGTTTATTAAATCTTTATATTCAGGAGCTTAGAGATCATGGATGTAGGCTCAGTGATAGCAAAATTGATCAGTTATTAAGCACGGATATTGAATTAAATGCACAAGGGATGGGAGTATGGCTAGGATAAATCATCATTTATGCATTTTTTAGGATTACAATTTCTGTACTTCAATTGATATGGTGATTTATGTCCCTTAGTAATCCTGAGTATTCAGAATCAAAAATTCTTCGCCCTATCACTTTACATACCGAAACTCATGAAAATAAAGGAAATTTAGCAGCGCTTACTTTAGCTGCCACGGGAGTAGTTTTTGGGGATATTGGCACTAGTCCTTTATATGCTTTAAAAGAGTGTTTTAGTCCCGAACACGGCATTCCTTTCTCACAAGAGAGTGTTTTTGGTGTTTTGTCCATGGTGTTTTGGGCATTTTTAGTTGTTGTATCACTCAAGTATGTCTTGTTCGTGATGCGTGCCAACAATAATGGCGAAGGTGGTATCTTAGCGCTGATGGCGTTAGCACTGAGGACCGTTCCGCAAAACTCAAAACGTTCACTTATCATTATCATGCTGGGTGTTTTTGGCGCATGTATGTTTTATGGCGATGCCGTCATTACTCCAGCGATCTCCGTTTTATCTGCAGTTGAGGGCTTGGAGATTGTTTCTCCGAGTCTATCGAGATACGTGATACCCATTACCTTAGTAATCTTAATCTTTTTGTTTTTAATCCAAAGAACGGGGACCCATATTGTGGGGAGTTTATTTGGTCCCATCATGCTCATTTGGTTTTTCGTATTAGGCCTGATGGGTATTTATCATATTATTGATAATCCTCTGGTCTTAACAGCAGTTCGTCCTTTATATGCGGTGATGTTCTTATATGAGCATTCTGTCCAAGCGTTCATTGTCTTAGGTGCGGTTTTTCTGGTTTTAACAGGTGCTGAGGCTTTATATGCCGATATGGGACATTTTGGACCTAAGCCAATACGTTTAGCATGGTTTTTTGTAGCAATGCCTGCCTTATTACTGAACTATTTTGGTCAAGGTGCGATGTTGTTAACCAATCCGAGTGCGATTGAGAATCCGTTTTTCTTAATGGTCCCAGATGCCTTCACTTTGCCCCTCGTGATTCTTGCAACACTCGCTACAGTGATTGCCTCCCAAGCGGTCATATCAGGTGCGTATTCGATGACTTCACAGGCGATTTTGTTAGGATTTGTGCCAAAAATGAAAATTTCCTATACATCTGATAAGGAAATTGGTCAGATTTATATGCCGACTATTAATTGGTTTTTATTGGCGGTAGTTGTAGCAATCGTTTTAGCTTTCAAGAATTCAGGTAATTTGGCGGCAGCGTATGGTATTGCTGTGACCACTACCATGATCATTACCACGATTCTTGCAGCGATTGTGATGAGTTTTGTTTGGAAATGGAATCCAATCGTGATCTTCTTAGTGATTGCGTCCTTTTTAGCCGTCGATCTTGCTTTCTTAACTGCAAATCTTTTAAAAATTTCTGAAGGAGGGTGGTTTCCTCTATTGTTAGGTGCACTTTGTTTCTTGCTGTTGATGACATGGTTCCAGGGACGTCGCTTATTACGTGAAAAAGCGATTCAAAGCGGTATTCCTTTAGAAAGTTTTGTGCATTCTCTGCAAGCGCATCCGCCGCACCGCGTTGAAGGTACCGCAGTGTTCTTAACTGCTCACGTCGACTATGTGCCAGTTGCGATGTTGCATAACTTAAAACATAATCGTATTTTGCATGAGCGTGTAATCTTCTTAAAAATTAGTGTTTGGGATGTGCCCTATGTAGAAGACAATGAGCGTTTAACCTTCAAAGACATGGGCTCGGGTATGTATTTGGTCAGAGCTATTTACGGTTTTAAAGAAACTCCTGACGTGATTAAAATCTTGGAGTTGATTGGTAAAGAGTTTGGTGTGGAATGTGATCTCATGGAGACATCGTTCTTTTTGGCAAGAGATACGGTGATTCCATCAGCAATTCCTGGAATGGCTTTATGGCGTGAAAAATTATTTGCTTGGATGTTTCAAAACTCAGCAAAACCCGCAGATTTTTTTCAGATACCAACGAATCGCGTTGTTGAGCTTGGTGCCAAAATCGAGATTTAACCCAGGACGGTTGAATTGAAAAAAATGAGCCAACTTTCGTGACAACCCCAAGAGTATTAAGTCCTGATGATACGCCACGGGTATTGATTTTAGGTGCTGGAGCGATTGGTGGGTTTTACGGAAATGCACTATCGAAGGCGCAGGCTCATGTCACATTAGTTGCGCGATCAGAATATGCCCTCTTAAAAACCCAAGGTTATAAAATCATCAGTCAAACCTTGGGGGAGCAATTATTTTTCCCTCACGAAGTTTTACCTTCCTGCCATTATTACCAGGGTAAACATCCAGACTACCTCATTGTTTCTTTAAAAGTCCTTCAAGGAATTAATCGAGTTGAGTTAATGGCACCAGCCGTTGGGCCAAATACAGTGATTGTATTGATTCAAAACGGCGTTGAGATTGAACAAGAAATCCAAGCCGCCTTTCCTGATAATCAGATCATCAGTTGCTTAGCTTTTATTCAAGTGATCAGGATTGCTCCGGGATTGATTGAGCATTATGCTTATGGCGAATTAACCATGGGAAACTTTCCATCGGAAGTGAGTAAAGAGTGTCGGGTATTAGCAGAGTTATTTGAGAGAGGTGGAGTGCCAGTTGTTTTGAATGAAAACATTACTCAGGGACGTTGGCAAAAATTAGTCTGGAACGCTGCCTTCAATCCAGTATCTGTTTTGGGGGGTGCGATTGATACCTTGGCGATCCTTGGTGCTCCGGGAGGTGAGTCTTTGATTCGTCAAATCATGTCAGAGGTATTAGCAATTGCAAAAGCCACAGGCAATGAAGTACCAGCCGAAGTACCCGATCATTACATCAAGCTTACCTATGAAGCACCACCTTATAAGACCAGTATGGCAATTGATTGGGAAAAAAAGCAAGACCTTGAAATCGAAGCGATTTTAGATCATGCAATTCGTGCTGCTCAACGAGAAGGAGTGCCAGTGCCCATGTTGCAAAGTACGAGGGCACTTCTTGTGATGATGCAAACCCAGCGTCAAAAAGGCTTGCTTTAAAAAGCCGATATTCCGGTAATTGCTCTTCCTAAAATGAGGGCATGGATATCATGCGTACCCTCATAGGTGTTAACTACCTCTAAATTAAGAAGATGTCGAATCACACCATATTCATCAGAAATACCATTACCACCATGCATATCACGTGCCATCCTAGCGATGTCTAGAGCTTTACCACAGGAGTTACGTTTAAGAATGGATGTGATTTCAGGGCTAGCAGTACCTTCATCCTTCATCCGACCTAGACGTAAACAAGCCTGAAGCGCTAAGGCAATTTCAGTTTGCATATCAGCCAGCTTTTTTTGGATGAGTTGATTGGATGCCAAAGGCCTATCAAATTGTTTACGATCGAGCGTGTATTGCCTAGCCGCATGAAAGCAAAATTCTGCCGCACCCATAGCACCCCAAGCGATACCATAACGTGCAGAATTTAAGCAAGTAAATGGGCCTTTAAGACCTTGCACATGCGGAAGTTCATTTTCTGCGGGAACAAACACATCATCCATGACCACCTCACCGGTAGTTGAAGCACGCAGACCCATCTTGCCATGTATTTTTGGTGCAGAAAGACCTTTCATGCCTTTCTCCAAGATATAACCCCGAATGATGCCATCATCATTTTTCGCCCAAACCACAAAAACATCTGCAAAAGGCGCATTCGAAATCCATGTCTTCGAGCCATTTAAATGAAAGCCTCCAGGAACTGATTTTGCGCGTGTAATCATATTACCTGGATCTGAACCAAAATTAGGTTCAGTCAGACCAAAGCAGCCAATGAGTTTGCCACTGGCAAGACCTGGTAAGTATTTTTGTTTTTGTTCTTCACTACCGAATTCAAAAATAGGCAGCATCACCAAAGATGATTGCACACTCATCATGGAACGATAACCAGAATCAACCCGTTCGATTTCCCTGGCAACAAGACCATAGCTGACATAGTTCATTTCTGAGCCACCATATTGGCTTGGTAGGGTTAGACCCAAAAAGCCAAGATCGCCCATTTCTTGAAAGATAGCAGTATCTGTTTTTTCTTCTCGGAATGCTTGAAGCACTCGTGGAGTCAATCGATCCTGAGCATATTGACGAGCGGCATCTTGAACCATCCGCTCTTCAGTACTTAATTGTGAACTTATTTGAAGAGGATCATCCCACTGAAATTGTATTTTTGTGCCCATATGAATTAGTATTTGTGATAATTGTTGAACATATTTTTATAAAGTAGTTTAGACTAATTTGAGTATTTATAAATATTAAACCTACATTGGACATCAATCAGACCCCTCCACTTGAAAAAAAATCGTTTAAATATTACGATTTTTTGCTAGCTGGTTTTGTTACTGTCTTGCTGTGTTCTAACCTCATTGGCGCAGGTAAAGCAGCCCAGGTTGACTTACCATTATTTGGGACCGTCGTCTTTGGGGCGGGGGTATTATTTTTTCCGATTTCTTATGCCTTTGGCAACATTTTTACCGAAGTATATGGTTATGCCTATGATCGTCGGGCAGTGTGGTGTGGCTTTGGCGCTTTAGTGTTTGCAGTAGTCATGTCACAAATTGTGATCAACCTACAGCCCGCACCTGGTGCCTATAACGCGCACTTGCAAGAAGGCCTAGAATCAGTGTTTGGTAATACGTGGCGTATTGTCTTTGGCTCCATGGTGGCATTTTGGTGTGGAAGTTTGTGTAATGCCTATGTGCTTGCCAAGATGAAAATTTTATCCTCTGGCAAGTATTTATGGTTAAGAGTTATTACTTCAACTGCCGTTGGTCAATTTGTTGACTCTATTTTGTTCTATATGCTTGCCTTTTATGGGATATGGCCAACAGAGCAAGTTATTGCAGTGGCATTTGTGCAATATATTCTCAAAACCTCTTGGGAAATCTTAGCTGTTCCCCTGACCTACAAGATCGTTAGCTTTTTAAAACAAAAAGAACATGAAGATTACTTTGATATCAAGACGGATTTCAACCCATTTAAATATAAAGTCTAGTTATTCATGATGGGTGATCAAGTGTTGCCCCATACCGTCGATTTCTAAAATAGACTGTAAAACTGGTAAATCAAGCTCTAAAGTCTCTTTGAGTTTCCACGGAGGATTGATGACCCAAACGCCACTAGCAGATAAACCTAATTCCTGATGATTTTTGATGCGCAACTCTGCGCTAAGCCACGGTAATTGAAACTCGCTACACAGCTTTCTTAAACGATCCGGAAACTCTTGCGCATCGAGTCTACTCAGGATGGGATACCAAATTACATACACACCCGTAGAAAAGCGTTTAAGGGCTTCTTGTAAAGTTTGGATAACTTGAAAATAATCTCCCTTATCCTCATAAGATGGATCTATCAAAACCAAGGCACGGCGCGATGGAGGAGGCAGATACGCTTTTAGATGAGTAAAGCCATTCGTAAGTTCAATTTTAATATCTTGTCGTTTGAGTTGTATGGATTCGATATTACTTTTTAAAACAGGAAAATCTGTAGGATGCAGCTCCATCAGTCTTAATTTATCGAGGCTGCGCATGCTTTGCCATAGCAGATACGGTGAACCAGGATAGATTTCGAGGGGATTGCTGGGTGTTTGTAGATTTTCAATCAGAGAAAGATAGTGACGAATGTTATCTGTCAGAGAAGATGATGATTTCATTTGGAAGAGTTTTGCAATTCCTTCCTCTGATTCCAGGCTGGTGGTTGCAAAGCGATCTTGCAGGTTATAGATGCCAGCACCCGCATGGGTATCAATTAACATCAGTGGCGTCTCTTTTTTGTGAAGTAGTTCAAGACAGGTGAGTAGGGTGAGATGTTTTAGAACATCCGCATGATTGCCTGCATGAAATCCATGTCGATAACTAAACATACGACTTATCGCTCTTGATCGATGATTCGAGGAATCGCCTGAATCCATGTGATGACGATCAGACCCGCCAATACAATTTGAAGATCGGCGTTGAGCACAAAATCAATGGTGTCAGTCACTAATAAATAAAGACTCATGAGGCTGGCAAGTAAAATCACTTTCACCGGCCAAGCTTTCATTGCAAAAAGAGACGTAGGGACGTATTGCACTAAGACAGCGCCGATAAGTCCTGAAGTAATGCCGAGCGCGCATCCTACAAAAACATCTTCTGGCCAATGAGCACCAACAGCAATTCGCGATAGTCCCACACCTGCGGCAAGAATAAATAGAATCAAACCTAATTTTCTATTACGAGAATCAAGACTAAAGTAAATAGCAGTAGCAATACTAAATGCCGTAATGGTATGACCTGAGGGCATTGCTGAATGTAAAAGGGGGTTTTCAATAATATGGATCACACCTTGATCAATGACTCCTGCAGGACGACTGGTATTAAAAAAAGTTTTGGCAAGATTAGAAAATATCCCCGCAAATACCCCAGAAATAATTGCTGCGTAAAGAGGTTTTCTGGCAAATAGAAGCATTGGTAGCGCCAGTGCAAATACCGACCAACCATTGCCTAGCATGGAAAGGCTCGTCCAAAGAAAGTCAGGTAAACGTGCTGTTTGTTGATTGATGCTAATAAACCATGCTTGATTTTGTGAAGAAGTAAGATCTGATAAATAAATCGCAAAGGGCAGAAGTGGAATGGCGTAAATCCACCAAGATATGGATGTTTTATCTTTGAACATAGGGTTATTTAGATAACCAATGCTGCATCGCTTCGATCACCTTAGGGACAGTAATAGCTTGCATGCAAAGATTGTTCGTGCAAGGTGTCTTACGATGATTGGCCGCGGAAACACAGGGTGAGCAGGCTAGTCCAGCAAAAATCGGTATGGACTTACCTAAAGACCCATAAAGTGCTGGAGTTTCTGGACCGAATAACACAATGGTTGGTAGTGGGGTAACAGATGAGAAGTGTCCTGGTCCGGAATCATTCGTTACCATTACATGGGATACATGATAGAGGGCAGGTAATTCATTAAACTTCACCATACCTGCAAAATTATAGGCATTCGGGGTATTGGCCATTTCAATTACATGTTGTGCATATTGCTTTTCTTCTGGAGAGCCGGTCACTAAAAAAACGGCTTTCGGCCACTCGATTGCTGCGGCTTGTATCAGTTCTGCAAAGCGTTCCGGAGCCCAACGTCTTTGCGGTAATAAATCACTCGCATTGGGGTTAATTAAGATAATGGTTGTTGGCAGACTGGGAAACCGATCTTGAATCAATGTTTGGATACGAGAAGCGATTTGGGCTTTTTGATCTTCTGAAACTTTTGCTTGTGCCAGTTCAATCGTTTGATTCGCTAGAGGAACTTTACTAAAAGGTAATTCAGCTTCTGTTGAAAATGCAGCGTGGACTAAGGATAAAAAATTCTTGGCAATATGGATGTGAGGGTTGTAATGAACCTTATGGGTGAGGAGGTCACCACGCCAGAGACCTTCACCATGGAATATATGATAACCAACCCGTCGCCGAGCGCCAGAGCAACCGGTGAGTAGCGCAGTAAATCGAGAAAATAACTCAAGATCAATCACCGTATCAATATTCAAACGATGTATCTTGATGAGTGTCGTAAGGGTGGTTCGAATTAACGCGAATAAGCCGCTGGCATCAATCGTCAGAATTCGATTAGATGGAACTGTTTGGAGAAGTTCAAGGCTTGCTTGATTACTTTTGAAAATTAAAAAATAAATATCTGCACCACGAGCAATCGTATCTCGCATCGCAGGGTCTACCAAGATTGCACTACCCATCTCTGAAAGTTCAATGAATAAAACTTTTTTCGGCGAGGTAGATGATCCATGAAACAGTCGATAAATGAAGTCGTACAGGTAGACGAACGGCGTTAATATTGCACACAAAGGCACACCAGCAAGATGATCGATGCGACGCATCGTGTCTACACGTATAGTCATGTCCTCTATTATGACAGGTCAATCAGCCCTTTTGTATGATTCTGGGTAACCCAGGTAAAAAAGTAATGAGAATGGTTAAGCCATAGAGTAGCGAACTTAATATGACCAAGCTGGGATCAACCCCCCATAGGGCTAACATGCCAGCAAGTGAGGTTTCACGAAGTCCCCAACCAGAAATACTAATCGGGACAAGCATGAGTAGACCAATGGCAGGAATACCAATTAGTAAAGACTCAATCGGGGCCTCAACGTGGCAAGCTTTAAGACAGGCCCAAAAGGCAGCTAAAGTTAAAAAATGAATGGCAGTAGCTAAAACAATTTGCCACCAAACATTTGGGAATCCCCAAGCAGTTTGAGTAGGCTTTAAAGCATGAGTCATTTTGAGTCTACTCATTAATTGGAGGTACATTTCTTGAGTTTTTGGAATCCGCAATAAGGTAGCAATTAAAAGTGCACCTAATAGCATGGATATCAATAAGAAAAGACCTAGATTAGGGACCCAAGCCCCTAAGACAGCACCACCAAGAGTGAGTCCAATTGCCCCTAAAATACTGTTACCAGCAAAACCAAGAGACCGGTCAAGCAAGACTCCTAAAAAACTTTGAGGAAGTGATTGGGGAGTTTTTTCTGGAGTTTGTAATTGCTTAAAAGAGGAAATCGCACGGTAGCTATCCCCCCCAAGCGTGGTTGGTAAACCCTGATTAATCAGACCTCCAGCAAAATATAAACGAATATAGGCGATTGGTTGTTTCTGAAACCCCGCATGATACATAATATGCCCCCAACGCGTACCTGATATCGCATTACTAACCCATAACATGGCTAAGGAAAGTAATATCCAAGTAATCTCAATCGATGGCAGAGCATTTTCGATTTTGCCCCAATCAATCGATTGAAAAGCACGGGTGAGCAAAACCACAGAGATCAGTAAGCGAATATATAAGCCGTAACGAGACCAAAAACTCTCTTTCACTTTTTCAGTTGGCAGGGTATTAGGGATCATTAGGTTCTAGGGTAGTCGCTGTGGTGAGATATGACCCTGCCAATTTTTACATAATATAAAGTCAAATTGAGCAATATCCCGACCAAGACGATGAACCGCTTGAGTTTCCAGCACCTCACAGGATTCAAAGCCAGTAGTTGATACAGGTACTACAAAGGCCATTTGTGACCAGTCTAGTAAAAGTGCGTCACTACCAACAGAAAGAGGTCCAGACCATAGGTCAAATTGATCCACTCGTTCATCTAATACGAACACTTGAAGAGGTTTTGCATACCATGCCAAGCGACTCGCTAGCGTCCAATTTTGCACAGCAAGATGAGGTATTTCATATTGCTCAGAAAGTTCTTTCATGCGCTGCCCAGCTTCTTGCCACCCATACAAATCTGCTATTGGATTTTTTTTGCCCCAAGCATGATCCTTATCAATTTGCGGTATCCCTCCAAAGAAGAGGAGGGTAAAACCAAGAATACAAATCAGCAGTTGGACAAACGCAACGAAGCCAATCCAGAAGCGACGACCTGATTCCCAGGCTTGGGCAAGGCCGATGCCAGCAATTGGGGCAAGTGCCAACCAAGCGGGAGCTGTCCAATGGGGTAAGCTGCCACCGCCACCAGCAAAATAAGCGAATAAAACAAATGGAATCCAGAAAAAGCTGAGTAATGCCTTTGGTGCTAAAGATCTTTTACGAATGCGCCAGGCAATTCCGAGAATGATTAAAAGCCCATAAGTCACCAATTGATTAAGAATAAAAACGAAAACTTTTTTCAACTGCCACTGGCCACCTGTTCCATGACCGAATTGATAGATAAATGAAACCCATTCATGTTGATAGTTCCAGTAAAGAACTGGTGTAATTAAGAGCGCTGCGATCACTAAGCATAGATATAAACCTGGACGCTTAAAAATCTTGAAGCCATGCCAACTCATTAAACAAAAAGGAATAGCAAGTGCAAAAAATAGAGCCGTATATTTTGCAAGACCAGATAACCCAAGGACAATGCCTAGTAAGATCCATTGCATTAGATCTTGTGGTTTTCGTTGATCGAGTATCTCTTTTAGATGGAGTGTGATGAGCATCATCGCTGGAACTAAAACCAACAGGAGGGTATCAGGTAATAAACCCACACCCAATACATGCATCAGGGGAGCTAATATGAGAATCAGACTAGTCCAGAACGTTGCTGCTTTGGCAGTAATGTAATCAAAAGAATAGCGATTTTGTTCAAGAAGAATATGGGCGATACGTAGACTTAGGAGAAGGCCGATCAGCCATAAAGCTTCAGGTATTAACCGTAACCAACCGTCAGACCAGTTCCAATGGACGGGGAGAGACTGGATCCAACCCACCAAAGGAGGGTGATCAAAGTAACTCCAATCAAGGTGTAATCCATAAAGAGCGTAATGCGCTTCATCGACAGATAAGCCTAAGATGAAGCCAAACACCAAGTGGATAATGACGGCTAGAACAATCGTGGTTATCGTATATCGATACCACGGCGTGGCGTTATAAAACATACTTACGAGGTGGCTTCTAAAAAGTTATCTTGACGATAAGTTAAAACAAGCGTGTCACGCCAGGTGTTTTCAGGATGATTGCGATCTTGAGGTTGGATTGGGGTAGTTTCGTGCAAGACTTTAGTGTCGTCCAGTAAAAGAAGCGTCCAAGGTTGGTCTAAAGTAAAGCGCTGACCTTGTGGCCCATTAGCATCAAATACCCTCGACTCGCCACCAGTGACACAATGTCTTTCCACTAAAAGTACAGCAACAAAATTAACGCCATCACGATGAGCTCCCTCTGGGGTAGGTCTGCCAATACCATGGGAGGTATCAATCCGAAATTGATGAACCTCCACAAACCAAGGGCTAAGATGTTTATTTTCCTTAATCACCACTTGAGAAAAGAGATCACCTAATTGCATTAAAAAATCGTACATCGCCGGATGTTTCAAAAACGCATCATCACACGGTGCGAAAATACGATTCATGCCGCCATGAAGAGCGTTATAAGAAAGTGGTTGGAAGTGCGGACGATAAGGCGGAATGTCGATCGATTTATCCGTGACGATCACACTTGCGTGCTTGCGCTTACGGTATTTACCACCATCCTTTAAGTACTGATCCTCAGCAAGACTATTCCAAGAGAGCGAGAGTTCTTGCCAATCGTTTAAAGAGTGCTCACTTAAAGAAAAAAACTCTTCGCTACGAATCAGTGCAAAGCCCTTTTCTTGAAGGTAAGTAACACTTCGGGAGAAAGGAGTATAGGGAGGTGAAAAAGAATTCATAAGTAAAGTTTATTTTAATCCTGAATCCAACTTTTGCCATAAAAATGACATAAAGGCCTCAAGTTTTAAGCCTATATTTTTTTAAAAGCCACCGCGTAAGTCGCCAAGTGAGAAGGGCTCCAAGAATGGCAATATAAATACGTACTTCGCCAAAATTATTTTTACCGGCTTTATGAATGTAGTAGTGGAGAACGACGAAGATGGCAATGGGATAAATCAATTCATGAAGTTTGGACCAATTGCGACCGAGTCGTTTTTGCATTCCTTTGGTTGACGTAAGGGCAAGAGGGATTAAGCCAATAAAAGCGATGAGTCCAAGAGTAATAAAAGTACGTTTAAAAAAATCTTGGTAAATAGCTTGAAGGTCTAGTTGTTGATCGATGACTGACCAAGTCAAAAAATGTAATAAGGCATAAAAAAAACAAAATAAGCCTAGCATTCGGCGATATTTTAAAAGCCAGTTCCAGCCAAAAGTGATGCGCAGTGGAGTAACGGCTAGAGTAATGCACAGCATTACAATCGCCCAAGTACCTGTAAATCGAGTGATGAACTCAATTGGATTGGCTGTTAACCCATCATGAAATCCAAACCAGATGAGTCTTATGAATGGCGTGAGCGCGAGAAAAAAAACAATGGGTTTACCAAAGTCCTTAATAGAGTTTTTTAAGGTCCATGCCGGCATATAAAGAGGCAACTTGATCGCCGTAACCATTAAATTTTAGAGTTTTAATTTTTGGCGAGAAGATACTTTTATCATCGCTAATACGTCTTTCGCTAGCTTGTGACCAGCGTGGGTGGTCTACCTCGGGATTAACATTCGAATAAAAGCCATATTCGCTAGGATTGGCTATATTCCAACTGGTAGCAGGTTGCTTTTCAACTAATTTAATCTTGACGATTGATTTACCACTTTTAAAGCCATATTTCCAAGGAATCACCATGCGAACCGGCGCACCACTTTGCTTCGGTAAAGTTTGTCCATAAAGACCAAGGGTCAGGAGGGTGAGCGGATGATTTGCCTCATCCAAACGCAAGCCTTCAACATATGGCCATTGAAGAATATCGCTATTGACACCACGCATTTGTTTTTTATCTGCCAAGGAGACAAATTCAACATATTTTGCAGAGCCTAATGGATTGACCTGTTTTAGTAGATTGCTTAAGGAGTAGCCAATCCAAGGAATGACCATGGACCAACCTTCCACACACCGCATTCTATAAACACGTTCTTCGAGGGGAGCGAGTTTCAGTAAATCATCGATGTCAAAGACGCGAGGTTTGCCTACTAGTCCTTCGACACTTACCTTCCAAGGACTAGTGACAAGGTTTGAGGCATAAGCTGCGGGGTCAGATTTATCAGTACCAAATTCATAAAAATTATTGTAGCTAGTGACATCGTTTAGAGATGTTTTTCTTTCCATCAAGTTATATGAAGGATTGAGAGGTGCGGTCATCTTGGTTTGAGCCAAAGCGTCACGAGAAAACCAAGAGCTCATTTCTAGTCCTAAAGCACCACCCGCAGCAAGTTTCATAAGCTCGCGTCTTTTTTCAAACACCGGTTGTGGGGTGATTTCGGAACTGGGAATAAGGGGTAATTTGATATTCATGGTTTATTCTATATCTTTTCAAAAAGGATTGCATTGTTGTGTTAATTCTTCGAGATACAATAAGTCAATTTAATTAACAAATATAGAAAATATGAGCCAATTATTCTCACCCTATCATCTTCCTGCACCCAACGGCGGCCTTACACTTCCAAATCGTATGGTTGTAGCTCCTATGTGTCAATATTCATCCCATGATGGTCTTGCCAATGATTGGCATTTGACCCATTGGACTAATTTGATGAATAGTGGTGCAGCGGCCTTCATTATTGAGGCGACAGGAGTGACCGATGTTGGCAGAATCACTCCGCGTTGTTTAGGTTTGTGGAATGATGCTTGTGAAGCAGCTTTAACGGATAACTTAAAAAGAGCCAGGGCACTTGCGCCTCGGACCCTAGTGGGGATTCAATTAGCTCATGCCGGAAGAAAAGCTTCCAGTCATATACCTTCTCAAAGTGGTGCATCTATTCCGCCATCCGACCCCATGGGTTGGCAAACTTTGGGCCCCTCTGATGTTCCTCACCTTCCTCATGAACATCCACCAGAGTCATTAGATAAAAAAGGTATAGAGGATATTAAACAAGCATTTGCGAAGGCAGCACAAAGAGCGCAACGAGCAGGCGTTGATTTTATTGAACTGCACGGCGCGCATGGATATTTATTACATCAATTTTTATCACCAGTAGCGAATCATCGCACTGACGAATATGGTGGTTCTCTAGAAAATAGGATGCGGTTTCCCTTAGAGATCACTGCAGCAGTTCGAGCTGTCTATGATGGGGTAATTGGTATGCGGGTATCTGCATCCGATTGGGTTGATGGTGGTTTTACACCTGAAGAAACCGTTGTGTTCGCAGAGCGTTTAAAAGAATATCAAATCTCTTATATTCATGTCTCGAGTGGTGGAGTTGCTGCGGGACAAAAAATCCCTGTAGGGCCAGGTTATCAAGTACCATTTGCTCAATTGGTTAAAGAAAAAACTGGCTTGCCTACCATTGCTGTTGGGATGATTACTGAGCCTTTGCAAGCAGAGGCGATTATTGAACAAGGTCAAGCTGATCTAGTCGCATTTGCCAGAGCGTTCCTATACAAACCACGTTGGGGTTGGGAGGCTGCAGCAGCTCTTGGCGGGCAGGTTGAAGCGGTTGAACAATATTGGCGTTGCTTACCTAGAGAACATCAACATGTCTTTAAGGAACTCAAAATCGGTGGAAGGTAATTGCAGATTTGCCACACTTTGAAATCTTTTCAGCACTGTCATTCAATATTGAGTACTATATAAAAGTGTAGTTGAATTCAAAGTGTAAAAGAAACTGAGGAAAACGTGCTCCATATATTGAAGCTAGACGTTGGTGGTATCCCTCAAAGTTGGGTAAATGCTGAGGAAGCTACCAAGCACTATGCAGAAGGAAGTATAGCTTGGACTTTAGGTAAACCGATTGCGGTGATGCGGGGAGGAATTTCCCGCCAATCTGGTAAACAGTCCATCATCGAACTTCACTCGATCATTGCCACTAAAGGCTCCTCCAGAATTAATTTATTTGATGTAACTCCGGCTATTACAAAGAGTAAGTTGTATCGTCGCGATCAAGGCGTATGCGCCTACTGTGCTCACAAGATTTCTGAAGTTGATGCAGAAGCAGAGCACATAACCCCAGCCAGTCGAGGAGGCGATTACTCCTGGATGAACCTAGTCATCTCTTGCCGCGAGTGCAATCAGAAAAAAGGAAATCGATCTCCTGAAAAAGCAGGTATGTCCTTAATTTATGCCCCCTACATACCTAGTTTGTACGAAGATATGATTCTTAAAGGAAGAAATATCTTGGCAGATCAAATGGAATTTTTGGCAGCTAATCTGCCAAAAAATAGCCGGCTTCTTAAAAAATCTATATAAATCAATGGACTATATTCTTTGATCAGTATTGCTTACTGACTTTGATTTGTTGCTGTGCAATATTTTCTTAGATAAGGGATAATACTTAGGTGTTAACCCCAATAAGGAATGTACCATGAGCAAATTTATCCATCAAATTTCTAAAACTTTTGATTTTTTATCAAGTCAAAGTAAATGTGAGGCTTTTGTTAAAAGTCAAAATCCGAGTAATTTATACGAAGTAGAAAAGTTGATTTTTGATTACGTCAATTCCAACCATCAGTAATCATCAAGAAGATTGTTTGATTGGGTGATGATCTGAAAGTTCGTCGATGTAGCGATACATCGACATTCCTTCCCTTTTTAGGAATTGTTGAACAGCATCATAAAAGCGTTCATCGACCAAATAATGCATCGAATATAAGTTGACGGGGATTAAACCTCTGTGAATTTTATGTTCCCCCTGAGCTCCACCCTCAAAAACTGCGATTTTTTCACGGATACAAAATTCAATATTTTGATAATAAGCTGTTTCAAAATGTAGGTTTTTAACCCCTTGAATTGCCCCCCAATATCGACCATAAGCGCGTTCCTGAAAGTTGGCATCACGATTTCTGAAAATCATGGAGCTTGCAATAGCTTTATCCCCTAAATTGGCAAATATTAGATGAATATATTCAGGCATTGTTTTGCCGATGCGGGAAAAGAATTCACGATTCAGATAGGGTGCGTTACCATGATTGAAGTAATTCGCAGCATAGCAATCATAAAAGAAATCCCAATCAGCCTCGGTCATTTCTGCACCAGGTATGTGGGTAAAACTGACCCCAGCATCGATGACAGATTGTCTTTCCCGAATAATATTGTTGCGGCGCTTTTTATTTAGGGTATACAAGAACTCCTCAAAATCATGCAAGAACTCTCCAGGTCGATCAAGTGACTGATTTTGCCAGTGAAATTGAATTGACTCACGCCTTAAAAACCCAAGATCAGTAAAAGATTTCTCATCTTCTTGTGGCGGAAACAAGATATGTACACTTGAAATCTCTTTTGCCTTGGCAAAATCAAGAATCGCCTGCAGTAAGTGACCATTGACGACTTGGTCAGACCCTAAGATTCTAGAACCACCTACTGGAGTAAATGGTATTGCGCTCAATAGTTTAGGGTAGTAGGGTGAGCCATGTTCTTTGTAGGCATTTGCCCATGCCCAGTCAAACACATACTCACCATAGGAGTGAGATTTTAAATAAAAGGGCATAGCTCCAAGGAGTTGCTGACCCATCTCATCCCAAATGGTGAAGTGGCAGGGTGTCCAACCAGTGCTGGGGCTAACACTGCCACTTTCCTCCATCGCTAGTAAATATTCATGACGAATAAAAGGCGATGCATGTGGTTGAGTAATTAAAGAATTCCAAGCAATACTTGAAATTTCTTGGATACTCGAAAATATCTTTATTTTGTACAAGAAGTGATCAATTAATGATTTTCAGGTGCAATGCCAGTCGCAATTAAGAACCTGGATACCATATTGTAGGTTGCAACGACTGCAACCATTTCTACGGTCGCTTGGTTACCAAGAGACTTTGTTAAGCGCTCCATAATCTCTTCAGGAACTTCTATTTCTCTTGTCATGGCTAAAGTTAGGGCAATCACATCTTGCTCAATGGCGCTAAATAAAGAAGAGTTAAAAGCATCCGTTCCGATTTTGCGTAATTCATTGACTTGTTCTTGAGTCCCACCTGCTTTAAGGAGCTCTGGGGCATGATGAAAAAACTCATATTCTGCACGATTTAAAATCGCAACACCGCACATTCCAATTTCTTTATAACGTGCATCGAGAGAAAGATTTTCCCGAACTTCTTTTAAGAGTGCATTCCAGCCACGTGTAAGATTGGGGCTATTGAGTAACATGCGGTCAAGATTGAGTAATGTACCGCCACGTCTTGCACGAACGGCATCAACAATTGCTTTAGGTTCAACAAGATCAATCGGCTGATAAGGGATAATTTGTTTTGTCATCGTTGTAATTTTAAATTGGTTAATCGAATACTTATTTTATATCTTTAATGAATACTAGTTTGCTTCCACCATCTGACCCTATAGTAAAAAAAGGACAAATCATTTGTCCTCAGAGTAAATTATCATCTGGTGGACGTGCTTTTCGTTTTCAAGTGCTCTGTGGTGAAATCAAATCTTTTCCAGGTATGAATGCCGATCCGGATGATTACCTTCCTGCTTTTATCATTCAATATGAACATCACTATTTTGCTTATCTCAATCGTTGTGCTCACGTCGCGATGGAATTAGATTGGAATCCTGGTGAAATTTTTGATGAAGAGCAACAGCACCTGATTTGTGCAACTCATTATGCTGTGTATGATCCGCAAAGTGGTCAATGCCTGCGTGGGCCATGCCCAAAGGGATCCAAGTTAATTACGGTACCGATCATTGTCAAAGACGATGGCATTTACTTTGCGGACTCACAAATCGAGCGTCTTTAACACCTGAAAAATTTCACGGAAGGATTTGGGTGGTTTATTTTGTTCTTTTTCTTTACGCGCATTACGAATCAAGGTTCTTAGCGTTTGCACATCAATTTGGGGATGATCTTTGATAAATTGCGTTAAACGATCATCACTTTGTACAAGTTCATCACGTAAGCGTTCCAGAAAATGAAATTTGGCAATCTCTACTTTATTTACTCCTTGAATTGCGTCTAGACGCTCCTGAATAGCGGCAATTTCCTCATCATCATAAGCGCGCATTAATTTGCCAAGGAATAAAGTATGTCGCTTGATGGCACCGAAGGTTTTGATTTTTTCAGTTTCTAGGAGTTTTTCTTTGAGTCGATCATCAACCGGTAAAGATTTGATGGCATCACTACTTAATTCAGATAAGGTTTTTGCCAAATCCTGCCTTGCAAGCATTTGACGTTTGACCTCAGATTTACTAGGGCCGAAGTCTTCTTCTAAATCGTCATCATCATGCATATGTGGATTCCTTAAGAAGAACAAGAAACTTCAAGATGTTCAGCCCACTCTGGCGGAAGCTTGGCAAAGTCTTCAAACTCCGGTTGTTCATCAAACGGATGAACGAGGCATCGTTGTAAAGCTTGAGTTAATGAGTGATCCCCGCTTTGTGATAGTGCAATCGCATTTTGTGCGAGGTGCTGGCGCAAAATATATTTAGGGTTCACTTGATTCATTTGTGTAGCGATATCTGATAAAGGTATGTTGAAAGTATGTAAATAGTTCAAGTAATTTTGCAACCATTGATCGAAAGCATTTCTATCAATGATGAGGTCTTTCAAAATGGGATTGTTTGGTTGAAGAATGACCTTCGTCAAATTTCTAAAAAAGAAGGTGTAGTCTACACGATTGTGATCCAAGATCTTGATGAGTTCTTGAATGAGTTCGTTTGACTGATGCCCAACTGAGCCTTGGAAACCTAATTTTTTAGACATCAACTGACGGTAATGTTGTTGATAGATATCCGAAAAGGTGGAAAGTATGGGTTTAATCTGTTCAATCGCTTGCTCCATAGCCTCATCACTCTCGTTATGAGCAATGACGGGGAGTAAAGCTTGGGCAAGTCGTACGAGATTCCAATAAAAGACCGATGGTTGATTAGCAAATGAGTACCTGCCTTGAGAGTCCGTATGATTACAGATATGGTTCATCGAGAACTTATCCATAAAACCAAACGGTCCATAATCTAATGTCAGTCCTAGGATTGACATATTATCGGTATTTAAAACTCCATGGCAAAAGCCTACTGATTGCCACTGGGCAACCAAGTGCGCAGATCGTTCGAGTACTTCTTTAAATAAAACAAGGTAAGGCAGATCACTTTTGAGAAGATGTGAATAGTGATGCTCAATGACATGGTTGCAAAGGACTTGTAATTGTTCATGAAGACCATTCGCAGCAAAATGTTCAAAATGTCCGAAGCGAATGAAGCTAGGAGCAATACGCGTCACAACTGCAGCAGTTTCTAGCGACTCTCTTAACACTGGAGCCGTCGAAGAAGTGATGGCAAGAGCCCTTGTCGTTGGGATACCTAAATGGTGCATTGCCTCAGAACATAAAAATTCACGAATAGAAGATCTGAGCACGGAGCGACCATCACCCATTCTTGAATAAGGAGTTGGCCCTGCACCTTTGAGTTGGATTTCCCAGATCTTATCTTGATGGGTAATTTGGCCAAGAGAAATGGCACGACCATCCCCTAATTGTCCCGCCCAAACACCGAATTGGTGGCCAGAGTAGACACTTGCAAAAGGGTGAATACCATCTGGAACAGTATTACCCATCAGAATGTTTAAAGACTCTTGATCCTCGATAAACCTTGCATCAAGTCCGATTGTAGATGCCAATTCAGGGGACGTGACGACCCAACTGGGTTGAGGTAGTGGGGTTGGTTGTAAGCGGGTAGAAAACTCAGGCCCGAGCTCTAAAAAACCTTTTTCAAAAGGGAGAGCTCCAATGGTGGGATGCATCAAATTTATTCGACTTTACCAATGGATTTGACAATATCAGCCATTTTTTTAGCATCGGTATTCCAGTAGGTTTGGAAGGCAGGTGCGTCAAGATATTGAATCGGAGAGCCAGCACCTTCGAGCACGATTTTCACCTTTTCGTCATTAGCCGCTAGCTTAGCTACCTCACGAAGTCGATCCGTTATTTCTGGGGAAACACCTGCTGGCACAAATAACCCTGACCACTGTGCAAACTCAACAGGTTTGCCTAAGTCTTTAAAACTTTTGACATCCGGTAGGCTATTGAGTTTCGTATTACCCCAATGAGCTAGTGCACGAACTTTTCCGGCTTTAATTTGTTGCACAATCGAAGCAGGGCCTGTCGCAATTGCATCTACTTGCCCACCTAATAAGCCAACAATTGCAGGACCTGCTCCTGTGTAAGGAATATGTTTCATCTCGAAATGATCGCTGAGCTTAATCATTTCCATTGGGATGTGCATAGTTCCGTAATTACCGGATGATCCGAAATTGTATTTACCGGGATTTTTCTTCATATCAGCCAAAAACTGATCATAAGTCATCCAGGGACTATCGGCACGCACAACTAAAACCGTTGGGTCGGCTGTAAATCTAGCAATCGGCTTAAATTGATTAATTTGATAAGAAATATCTTTACCTAAAATTTTATCCGCTTCAGGAATAATGGAAATAGAAGAGAGAGTCATCAAGATGGTGTAGCCATCAGGTTTAGCTTTTGCTACGTATGCCATTCCGACACCACCGCCAGCACCTGCTTTATTTTCAATAATGACTGGTTGACCTAATTGGCGACTCATTGCCTCAGCAACGGGCCTTGCAACAGTATCGGCAACACCACCTGGGGGAAAAGGCACGACCATCGTGATGGTTTTTGAAGGCCATTTTTCTTGAGCAAATGAAAATGACTGAATGAAAGCAGTCATAAATAACAACATAACTAGAAGAAAAAAGCTGCTTACTTTTTTGAATAGATGAGAACGCATAATTTATACCTTTATCTAAAAACACTTTGGTATGATTGTAATACCTTCTTTGCTACATAACTTCAATGTATTGGAAAATCATGACAAACCGAATACCTCATATTTTATCGATTGCCGGCTCCGATAGTGGTGGTGGAGCAGGCATACAAGCGGACTTAAAAACGATGTCTGCCTTTGGTGCTTTTGGGATGACTGCAATCACCGCAGTAACCTCTCAAAACTCATTAGGTGTTCACTGGATTGAACATCTCAGTTGTCAATCTGTGGATACTCAAATACATGCAGTAACAGCTGATTTTGGCGTGGGAGCTGTCAAAATAGGAATGCTCGGTAGTATAGAAATGGTGCACTGTGTTGCTCAGGCAATTACAAAATATAACTTGAGCCATACGGTTTTAGATCCTGTTCTTGTAGCTACCTCAGGTGCTGCGCTTGGGGATAAATCGACCGCTCAAGCGATGGTGGCGGAATTGTTTCCGATTGTGAGCCTTATAACGCCCAATTTATATGAAGCAAGTATTTTTTTAGGTCGCCAAATCAAAACAATCGATCAAATGGAGCAAGCTGCTGTTGATTTACTGCAGCTCGGACCAAAGGCCGTCTTATTAAAAGGTGGTCATCTGGAAAATACGGATTCTCTTGATGATGTTTTGGTTTATCTTCAAGGAGAGAATTTGCAAATTAGGCATTTTCCCCATCCTAAAGTGATAACTAAAAATACCCATGGAACGGGCTGTAGTTTGTCGAGTGCCATTGCTTGTGGTTTAGGTGGTGGACTTTCTCTTGAGGAAGCGGTGGATGTTGCTATAGAGTTCGTGCAACAAGCTTTATTACATGGATCGCAACTAACAATGACTTTGGGATCTGGTCCCATTTGGCATGCTTATGAGCAGTATCCTCAATTAGACACAAAATAAGACTGCAGTTGTGCAATTGCTGATGCGTAGTCTTGCGCTTGAATGACGGCACGAACTACTGCAACAGAACCCACTTGACAGTCAATAACCTCACGCATATTACTTGCGTCAACACCGCCAATACCAACTAAAGAATAATCTTTGAGTAGTTTGGCATATTGGCGCAATCTCCCAATACCTTGGGGTGCTGTCTCCATCGCTTTTAATGTGGTTGGAAAAATGGCTCCTAAGGCGATATAACTAGGGTGATAAGCAATAGCCCGAAGCATTTCAGCGTATCCGTGAGTACTAATACCTAATCGCAATCCCGCCGACGCGATGACGTCAAAATCTGCGCTACTGAGATCTTCTTGACCGAGGTGAACCCCATAAGCCTTGTATTTGATCGCAGCTTGCCAATGATCGTTGATAAAAAGATGGCAAGGGTAACCTTGAACACTCTTAACTGCCGCTTGAACCTCTTCATAGATGAGTTCTTCACTCGATGATTTAAAACGTAGCTGAATCGTTTTGACACCTGCTTGAGCTAGTTTAGCCACCCATTCTGCGGTGGGTGCTACAACATACAGGCCTAATTGTTGAGGACAGTTAGCAAATGGCGACAAACGGTTGGGATGGCGATCAAAATCTTGCAGATCACCAGGCCACTTTTCAGGATCGAAGGACGATTTTGATGATTGCTTTGACCAAGCCTTTGCAATTAGTTCAGCATCTTGCTGAATAAACCCTAGTTCAAAGCAAGCGACTTTGACGATTCGATAGATCGTGTCCTCGCTTGTCAATACAATATGTTGATCAGTATCTCTTTGCTCAATTTTTAGCGCGTGATGTGCCTCAAGGATTTTCTCGGCGAGAATGCGTTCTTTAGAACTTAAAAGAGACATTAACTTTGATGCCAAAATGGGGTACCCAAAGTTGGAGTGCTTGGCTGAGCGATATGATTGGCGGGCATGGCACCTGCATGAAAGGCTTGTCGTCCAGCAATGACTGCTAAGGAAAACGCCTGAGCCATTTGCGTAGGATTTTGCGCTAAGGCAACTGCAGTGTTGAGTAAAACCCCATCATATCCCCACTCCATCACTTGCGTGGCGTGAGAGGGCAGTCCTAAGCCAGCGTCCACAATCATGGGAACCTGGATACGCTCACGCAAAATTTGTAATGCATAAGGATTACTTGGCCCCATGCCAGTGCCAATCGGTGCCGCCCAAGGCATGATTGCTTCACAACCGACATCAACCAAACGTTGGCAAACGACTAAGTCCTCCGTACAGTAGGGTAGTACTTTAAAACCATCTTTTATTAAGATCTTGGCTGTTTCGACGAGATTCAAAGTATCCGGTTGCAGGGTGTAGTCATCACCGATTAATTCTAATTTAAGCCAGTCAGTATTAAACACCTCACGGGCCATGTGAGCAATCTGAATCACCTCTTCGGGTCGATGGCAACCTGCCGTGTTGGGCAATACAGGAATATGAAGTTTTTTTAGCAGGTCCCAAAAGCCACTAGAGATCTCAGAAGGGTTTGCACCTTGACGACGTAGTGAAGCAGTGACCATGGCAGGTTGCGCAATCTGAATAGCATCCTCCAAAATCTGTGGTGACGGATAACGTGAAGTTCCCAGTAAAAGTCGACTTGAAAAAGTCTGACCGTATAGAGTAAAACCAGAATCATTCAAATTGGACATCATTAGCCTCCTGTGACCGGTGAGATGATTTCGATGGAATCATTTTCTTGCACCATGGTCATCGCATAATGTGCTTTTGCAATAAATTGAGAATTAATCGAAATCGCAAAAGGATTTTTTGGTTGTAACTCATGAAGTAACTCATCAAGTTGCATGGACTCAGAAAGTTCTCTGCGGACTTGGTTAACAAATATGATCATAAGATAAGTCTTGGATTTCAATATCTAATTGGTTTGCTAAAGGATTTCTATCCTCTAGAAGAATGTTTAACAGACGATCTACGATGGCAGGCGCAATTAAAAAGCCATGACGATATAAGCCATTGACATGAATGAAACGATGGTCTTTGTGAAGCATTATTTTGGGTAAGTTATTTTTAAAGCTAGGTCGACACTGAGCGCCTGATTCTAGGATGCGTGCCTCTGCAAATCCAGAATGAACGGTATAGGCAGCACTCAGTAGCTCTAGAGCAGACCTCACACTCATCGGTGAATCATCTTCAGATTCAATTTCTGTCGCGCCAATCACATAAACATGATTTCTTTTTGGGGCAATATAAATTGGGTACTTAGGATGGATTAAACGAACAGGGCGAGTAAGCTTTACTTCGGGAGCATAGATACGGATAACTTCGCCGCGGACCCCTCTTAAGTCGGGTACATTGGACTTTGCGCCTAAGCCTCTACAGTCAATCACATGATCAAACGTATCTGTAGGAAATTCCTCTACATTAACCGCGAACTGCCATTGATATTGCACTCCCAATTCAATACCTTTTTTGAGGAGGCCATCCAATAGCTCCCGATTATCTAACTGACCTTCCTCCGGTAGAAAAATACCTTCCTCAAATTGACGACTTAACTGTGGCTCAAGTTGGATTAAGTCGAGTTTGTTGAGATTTTGCACAAGGTGCGAATGGGTAAGGGATTCGGTGGTTTTTTTTAATTGGTTTTTAAAGTGTTGTGCACTAGAAGCGTCTTGTTGGTGCCAAACAATCAATGAACCATTTTGTTGGAAGAAAACATCCTCTTTTAGGAGTTTAAGGATTTTCGGCCAGCGGACTAAACTGTAGTAACCCATCCTCACAATACTCTCTTCGGTACTGACAGATTCGGCAAGAGGGGCAAGCATAGCAGCAGCGACAAAAGCCGCAGACTGCGGACTTTGAGGGCTACTTTTGTCATAGACGCTGACTTGGCAGCCTGCATTTGCTAACTCAACTGCAAGCAGTCTACCTAATAATCCAGCGCCCAGAATTGCGATGTTTTTGCGAGAAGGAGTCACTTAGATGCTTATTGATAAATTTGTGAACCTTTTTTACGGAATTCAATCGATTTCTCTTGCATACCCTCTTGAGGATTATTTCCCTGATTAGCAGCGTAATCACGTACCTCTTGAGTGATTTTCATTGAGCAAAATTTAGGACCACACATCGAGCAGAAGTGAGCAATTTTTGCGCCATCAGCGGGCAGAGTTGCATCATGATATTCCCGCGCACGTTCAGGGTCTAATCCAAGATTAAATTGATCTTCCCAGCGGAACTCGAAGCGCGATTTGGAAAGGGCATTATCCCGTAACTGAGCACCGGGCATACCTTTAGCAAGGTCTGCACCATGAGCGGCAATTTTGTAGGTAATGATTCCCACACGAACATCTTCTTTGTTTGGTAAACCAAGGTGCTCTTTAGGCGTGACATAACATAACATGGCAGTACCGTACCAACCAATCTGTGCAGCGCCAATGCCACTGGTAATGTGATCATAGCCAGGAGCGATATCAGTAATAAGAGGGCCAAGCGTATAAAAGGGAGCTTCTAAACAATGCTTGAGTTCTTCATGCATGTTTTCTTCGATGCGTTGCATTGGCACATGACCAGGACCTTCAATCATGACTTGTACGTCATGCTGCCAAGCAATTTGCGTTAGTTCGCCAAGTGTGCGAAGTTCACCAAATTGGGCTGCGTCATTTGAGTCAGCAATACAACCAGGGCGAAGTCCATCGCCAAGACTAAATGAAACGTCATAGGCATTCATGATTTCACAGATTTCATTGAAGTGTGTGTAGAGGAAGTTTTCTTTGTGATGTGCAAGACACCACTTAGCCATAATTGATCCACCACGAGAAACGATACCTGTTATGCGGTCTGCTGTTAGCGGGACATAACGGAGTAAAACACCCGCATGGATCGTAAAGTAGTCGACACCTTGCTCAGCCTGTTCAATCAGCGTATCTTTGAAAATTTCCCAAGTGAGATCCTCAGCAACACCACCCACTTTATCTAAAGCTTGATAAATCGGTACCGTACCAATCGGAACGGGGGAGTTACGAATTATCCATTCACGGGTTTCATGAATGTTATCGCCAGTAGATAAATCCATGATCGTATCTGCGCCCCAACGAATCGACCAAATCATTTTTTCAACTTCTTCATTGATGGAAGACGTGACAGCGGAATTACCTAAGTTGCCATTGATTTTGACACGGAAGTTACGACCGATAATCATTGGCTCTAATTCGGGATGATTGATATTGGCCGGGATAATAGCGCGTCCAGCAGCAATTTCTTGACGCACAAACTCTGCAGTAACCTCTTCAGGAAGATTGGCTCCATAGGAATGACCAGGATGTTGTTTGAGGATTTGTTGATAACGAGGATCTTTGCGCAGACTAGCCAGATTTAAAGATTCCCGCAGGGCAACGTATTCCATTTCAGGAGTAATAATGCCTTTTTTTGCGTAATGCATTTGACTCACATTGTGACCTTCCTTCGCAACGCGAGGAGGGGCTATGTGCGAAAAACGTAAATGTTTCGTTTTGGCATCTTGAGCACGCGCTATTCCGTATATGGAAGTTGGGCCTGCGAGTTCAACCGTATCATTTCGATCAATAATCCAAGGTTTTCTTGGAACTGGTAAACCTTCTTCTAAATTAATGACTACCTCGGGATCACTGTAAGGGCCTGAAGTGTCATAGACAGGAATCGGGGGGTTTTCTAGTAATTCCCCTGTTGAAGTTTTGGTAGCAGTTTGTTCAATCACACGATACGGTGCCAAAATATCTGGGCGAGAGCCAGTGAGGTATCTTTTAGTAGATGCTGGATAGGCGAACTTTTGACCGAGGTCTTGTTCTAGGCTACCTAAAGTAAGTTCTTGGGGTTTATTCATGATTGATCTCCGTAGCAATGCATTGGGATGAACAGAGATCAATTTTTGAAACTCCTCACGCCAGCATTATCTGGTTCGAGTGAAGGGTATTTCTCAGCCAATAGACATCTATTAGCACCCCTGTTTCATCCAAGCCTTAATTTAACATAAATTAAGGTTTTACTTTACTTTTACTGGTGGATTTGCTCGGTAAGCGGCTTGAAAATCGATCATCCAGCCAGGATATTCCTTAGGAATCGCACTGATTGAGTCAAGTTGAGCGATTTCATCAGGGCTTAGAACCAGAGAAGAAGCTTCGACATTATCTAACAGTTGTTCCTTTGTTTTGGCACCAATAATGACTGAAGAAACCTCTTTCTTAGCTAAAACCCAAGCCAATGCAACTCTGGCAACTGAAACACCATGGGCTTTAGCGATTGGTTCCATGGCTTCGATGCAGGTGTAGGCTCGATCTTTATTGATTGGCGGAAAATCAAACTCTCCAGATCGTCTAGAGCCTGCTGGAGCATTTACGTTACGTTGATATTTTCCAGATAAAAAGCCACCAGCGAGAGGGCTCCAGACCATCAAGCCCAAACCTTGATCATTTAATAATGGGAAAACCTCACGCTCCAGATCACGACTAGCGATGGAATAGAAGGCTTGAACACTGATAAATTCACTATAGTTTTTTGCTCTAGAAATTCCCAGTGATTTCATGATTTGCCAAGCAGCCATATTACAAAGACCAATATAACGAACCTTGCCACTCCGAACCACATCATTTAAAGCACCCAATGTTTCTTCTAAAGGAGTTAAAGGATCAAAGCCATGTATTTGATATAAATCGATATAGTCGAGTTGAAGACGTTTGAGACTAGCGTCTACCTCATTAAAAATATGGAATCTTGATTGACCACGACCGTTTGGAGTTTCATCCATGATGCCAGTTGATTTTGTAGCAATAACGATTTGATCTCTAGTTATACGCGTGTCTTTGATCGCTTGACCCAAAAAAGATTCTGACTCACCAAATGAATAAACATTGGCTGTATCAATAAAATTAATACCTTCATCATAAGCAGTCTGAACTAATTGATTGACATCTTTTTGCTGGAGTCCACCCATGACAGACCAAAATCCTTGGTTACCAAAGGTCATGGTTCCTAAGCAGAGTTCTGAAACATAAAGACCAGTAGGTCCAAGTAAGCGATATTTCATAGGGTTTCCTAATAAGAAGAATTAATATCTATAGCGTGAGCCGCCATCCACACTCATGACTTCACCACTAATATAAGCAGCTTGCTCTGAAGCAAGGAAGAGGGCGAGGTTGGCAATTTCTGATGGTTCGCCCATACGGCCGTAGGGTAAGTTTTTCATTAAATTTTCATAAGCTTTACGGTCGGCATCTGATGTTGGGTTAACCAATACCTCTGTTCTAGGCGTGCGGATTAAGCCAGGATGGATACCGACTATACGAATATTGTCGTTTGTACTTTCTGACCCCATCGCTTTCGTAAACGCGGCAAGTGCTGCGTTTGCAGTACTGGTGCCAATTGATTTGAAATTGAGGCGATCAGCTGCAATACCAATAATATTAATGATGACCCCACCATGAGGACGCTTTTGCATAAATGGGTAAATTCTTCGTGTAAGGAATATGGTAGACATGACTTTACCTTCCCAAGCATCACGAAATTTTGCAGGATCGATATCTTTGAGAGTTCCGCGACCCATGGCACCTGCAGAATTCACCAAAATATCGGCATCCTCATAAAACGGCGCGAGTGAATCAATATTTTTGTCGTCAGAAAGATTGACCGCCATTGACTTAACATCGACACCAAACTCGTGAACAAGGTCTTGATGGGCTTTTTCTAACGAGACTGAATCTCTTGCAACAAGACGAATTGCACATCCTTGAGCGGCAAAAGCTCTGGCAATGGCAAAACCAATACCCTTTGAGCCTCCAGTGACGATGACAATTTTATTTTTTAAATCAGAATACATGACGGACATAAGTTATTTTCTATTCAGGTTTGAGGTTGAGGGATTGAATGACTTTGCCCCAGAATTGATTTTCTTTGGCAATAAATTTAGCGAATTGTTCTGGGTTGTCGGTAAATGTCTCTGCGCCAATATCATTTAATTTTTTAAGCATGGCAGGACTATTCATGATTTTGACAATTTCAGTATTTAACTGATTCACAATTGCTGGAGGAGTTTTCGCAGGCAAGAATAATGCATACCATTCGTTGGTAACCACATTAGGATATCCAGACTCGGCAATCGTTGGGACATCTGCTAATGCGGGGGGTCTTTTGGAGCCCGTAGTTGCAATAGCACGAATCGCTCCAGATTTGACATGTGGAATTGTTGCAGTTGGACTATTAATAAAGACCTGGAATCTACCCCCCAGAAAATCGGTTAGTGCAGGACCACCACCTTTGTAGGGAACACTTAAAACATCAATACCGGCCTCTTTCTTGAGGTATTCCATCGTTAAGTGTCCTGAAGATAAGCCACCAGGTTGACCGTAAGCTAAAACACCAGGATTTGCTTTTGCATAAGCGATAAATTCCGGGAAGGTTTTTACAGGAATACTCGGATGAACTGTCATAAGACCAGGCATGATGCCAAGCATCGCAAGCGGTATCAGGTCCTTCATGACATCGAAGGGAATATTTTTGGAAACATACGGATTAATCACTAAAGAACTAATTCCTAAGCCAATCGTATAGCCATCTGGAGTAGCTTTTGCAACTTCATTATTGCCAATTATTTGATTACCACCAGGTTTGTTTTCCACAATGACTGTTTGACCTAATGATTTAGAAAGTTCGACGGCAAGATTGCGTGCTAGAAAATCAGCAGTTGCTCCAGGTGCAAGTGGTACGATTATTTTAATAGGTCTTGTAGGATAAGGATCTGCCGCATGACCTACGGATATAAAAAGACTTTGAACTACAAAAAATAATGCAATGAATACCTTCATAAACACTCCTTATGTTTTGGTAAAACCAAACACACTAAGTTGTTATCTATTGAGGATAACTACCGTATGTCTCCGTATTTTTTAATTTTGATGAATTCATTATATTCAAAAATGATGGTACTAGGAATTCACCTCGTTTATACATAAGTAAGTGTAAAATCTTCTTATAAAAAAAGGAGACATATCATGGGTAAACCATTAGGTATTGGAGTTATAGGCTCTGGCAGGATTGGTACTTTACGCGCTAGATTGGCATCCAAACATCCCTCGGTAGGTTTTTTAGCCATATCTGACCAAGACGAAGCAAAAGCAAAGCAATTGGCCCAAACATGTCAAGCAGACTTTTATACGTCTAACAATGATGACGTGATATCACATCCTCAGGTAAATGCTGTTTTTGTTTCGACACCAGAAAATTACCATGTGGCACCAATCATTCGAGCGTTGGAGTTAGGCAAACCAGTACTTGTTGAAAAGCCCTTGGCTATGAATTTAGAAGATGCTGACAAAGTGTTGAAAGTTTTAAAAGAAACCAATGGAAGTTTACATATTGGATACAGTCGGCGATTCAAAGAGTGTTATCTTCGCGCCAAAGAACAAATGAACCATCAACGTTTAGGAAAAATTGTTGGTGGGCAGGCTCGCGTGTATAACTCCCGTTCACAAGCGTTTTCAATATTAAAAAGAGATCCGCATGCAACTCCAGTAGTTGATGTACTGACCTACTATGTGGACTTAATGTGTTGGTTATTGGAAGATCAATGCCATCCAGTAGAAATTATTGCACGTGGTCAAGCTGGAATCTTCAAGGAAGCAGGATTTGGAGCAGATGATGTCACTTGGGCCATTGTGACTTTTTCAGATGGTGCAGTCATTAATTTAGGTATTAGCTATGCTTTACCAGCAAAATACCCAACTCTTGGTCAATCTGATCGACTTGAGTTACTTGGTCTTGAAGGAACGATGATCATTGATGATGATCACATGGATCATCTGCTGTATTCTGACAGAGGGATTCCTCATGCCTATGTACCTGATCATGCAGTCAACATGGCATTTTTAGGCAGTAATACTGCTGGTGATTGGGCGTGTGGAGATTTTTGGGGGCCTTTAGGGAACGAAACACGTTCTTGGCTTGATCAATTAGTCACCGGTCAGGCAACTATGCACTGTAATCCAATGCAAGCTAGAAGAAATTTAGAAACTACATTAGCAATCGAAAAAGCTGTTGCCACTGGAATGCCCGTTAGACTGCCTTTGTAAATCCTGAAATGTTTGTCACGGTTGGAACTTCTAATTTTAAGATACTGACTAGCATTTATTTAGTTTGGTAAGAGATATTCTTAAATAGAGCGCAATAATAAGGAGCAAAAAAATGGATTTAGGCATACAAGGTAAAAAAGCAATTATTTGTGCGTCATCCAAAGGACTTGGAAAAGCATGCGCCTTATCCCTTACCAAAGAAGGTGTTTTAGTCACTATTAATGGACGAACTCAAGCGACGATTGATCAGGCGATTGAAGAAATTTATCAAGCCACAGGAGTACGAATCCATGGAGTAGCGGGAGATATTCGGACAGAGGAGGGAAGATTTGCCCTTCTAGCAGGATGTCCTGATGCGGATATTTTGGTGACTAATAATGAAGGACCAAAACCAGGAAACTTTGCTGATTGGGGTAGGGATGAGTATTTAGAAGCATTTGATGCGAATATGCTGGGACCTGTTCTGATGATTCGTGGCGTATTGCCTGGAATGCGCGAAAGAAAATTTGGCCGTATCGTCAATATTACTTCTGCGATGGTAAAGTCACCATTGCCTCATCAAGGTTTATCTACGGCAGCAAGAACCGCTCTAACAGCCGTCTGTAAAGCTATCTCTAGAGATGTAGCGCAAGACAATGTGACCATTAATAATTTATTGCCAGAACGCATCGACACAGGTCGTCAAATCCAAATGACAGAGCGACAAGCGAAGATTGATAACATTTCTTTTGCTGATGCAAGAAAAAAAATTGAACTAACCATTGCCGCAAAACGCTTTGGTAAGACGGAAGAGTTTGGCGATATGTGTGCTTATTTGTGTAGTAAGCAAGCCTCATTTATTTCTGGGCAAAATATTCAGATTGATGGTGGGTCTTATAGAGGTATTGTTTAAATTAACCAGTAGATATAACCATGAACCAGATTCGACGACTCGTACTAAAAACCTCCTTTTTAACCGCCAGTGCTGGAATGTTCAATCATTCATTGGCTCAAACGAATTGGCCACAAAAGCCGATTCGTTTTATCGTACCCTTTGTACCAGGGGGTACTTCGGATATTGTTTCACGCTTAACAGCCCAGGAGTTATCGAAGTTATTGCCTTATCCAGTGATGATTGAAAATAAAGCAGGTGGTGGCGGAGTGCCAGCAATGTTAGAAGTTGCTAAATCAGCTCCCGATGGGCATACCATCATTTTGGGTCATGTTGGCTCGATGGCGGTCAATCCCTATATTTTTACGAATACTGGATATGATGTGAATCGAGATTTTGTACCTGTTACATTAATTGCAAAAGTACCAAGTTTATTTGTGGTTCATCCGGACTTACCCGTAAATAATCTGAAAGAATTAGTTGCATACACCAAAAAGTATCCAGGTAAATTAAATTACGGCTCCGCAGGAAATGCCAGCGCTGGTCATTTGGCAATGGAATATCTTAAATTAGCAACAGGCATAGAGTTACTGCATATCCCTTATAAAGGAACAGGTCCAGCTCTTACAGATTTACTCGCCGGCAGAATACAAGTATTTTCTGCAGGAACTCCTGCCTTATTGCAATACATTCGAAGTGGAAAATTAAGAGCAATTGCAACTGGAACACCTCAACGCATACCCTCATTACCTAATTTACCAACCGTTGCGGAACAAGGCTACAAAGGATTTGAGTCCGTGCAATGGTACGGCATCATGGCTCCAGCACAGACCCCTGAAGGAATCGTCAAAAAACTTCAAGAAGAAACTTATAAGGCTTTAAGATCGCCGGCAGTAGTTGAGCGTTTCGCCAGTGAAGATGCTGTGATAGGCGGTGGACCTTCTGCAGATTTTGCCGCGCTGATTACGCAACAACAAGGGGTCTGGAAAGAGGTTGTTGCTAAAGCCCACATCAAAGTCGATTAAAAGCAACTCAAGCAACTAAAGCAAAACCTTATGAGGGTTGAGGAGGTTTTGTGGATCTAGTGCTTGCTTAATATTCTGCATCATTTGATAAGCAACTTGCCCACGATGATTCTGAAGATCATTTCTTTTTAATTGACCGATGCCATGTTCAGCCGAGATGGAACCTTGATACTTTTTTATTTGCGCATAAACGATGCGATGGATTTCATCCTCATTCATTTTTAAAAAACCTTTATCTGAACCGATTGGTGCGCACATATTGAAGTGCAGATTAACATCGCCAAAGTGACCAAAATTAATGATTCGAATGCCGGGGAAATTTCTAGAGAGTAAATCGCAAGTATGCGTAATAAAGTCACCAATTTTTGAAATCTCAAAAGAGATATCAAATTTAATATTTGCATCTTCTTTAGCTTGAGCAAGAGTGATGTGTTCTCTGATACCCCAAAATTGTTTGACTTGAGTCAGTGATGTTGAAATGACTACATCTTGGATGAGATCTTTTTCAAGGGCTTTTCCAAGAATATCTTCAAATATTTGAGAGGCCCGAGATTCTGTTGAGAACTCAGCTAGTTCAATGAGTAAAGTATGACTAGATAGTTGAAATACTGGATTGGCAAATTGTGGAAAATGGTGAACAGTTAAATCAAGTGATTCCCTTGACATCATCTCGAAAGCGCATAGCTCATTAGCTGCTTTTCTTTGTAGCTCTTGCAATAAATTGACCATGACTGAGTAATCATTGATTGCAATCAGTGCGGCACAACGGTTGATCGGAGCAGGATAGAGTTTGATTACAGCGGCAGTAATAATCCCCAAAGTACCTTCAGAGCCAATCAATAAATTACGTAAATCGTAGCCCGTATTATCTTTACGAAGACCACGAAGACTATGAAGTATCTCACCTGAAGCAGTTACCACCTCTATCCCTAAACATAAATCTCGCATATTGCCATAGCGCAGGACATTAATACCGCCTGCATTGGTGGCAAGATTGCCACCAATCGTACAACTTCCTTCAGCAGCTAAACTTAATGGAAACAAAGAGCCTAATTCAGATGCTTTTTCTTGGATTGTTTGAAGAATACAACCCGCCTCAACGGTCATCGTTTGGTTTTCTAGATCAACTGATCTGATTTGGTTCAGGCGTTTGAGTGAAAGAATAATTTGCTGACCAATAGGTTCAGGAGTTGCGCTGCCAGTTAAATTGGTATTACCGCCTTGAGGAATAATTGCGATGGAATGTTTGATACATAACTGAACAATCAATTGAACATCTGCAGTAGTTTTAGGAAAAACAACTGCAAGAGCAGTACCTTGAAAAATTCCACGCCAATCCGAGAGGTAAGGTTTCGTTTCGTTTGGGTCAGTCATGACACCCGAAGGACCTAAAATATCAATTAATTTTTGGATAAAATTCGTCATGAATTACTTTCTTTATTAAGATATCCATATTGACACAAATTTATCACTGACCACATATGAAGGTTTGATTTTATGAAAATACCTCACCTTTATTTGAATACTTTCAAAGTATCTATTTTGTTCATTCTCTTTATTGCTGTACAGCACACCCTAGCAAATAGCCCGCCAAAGTCCAGCATACCATTGGTACAGATTGGTAATTTGTCATGGGATCAGTCTGAGATGACGATCAAGGATGTTCAGATTTTTGCAAGCGCAACCGGTTTTATTAGTCAAGCCGAAAAAAATGGTGGAGGACTATCGTATGAGGCAGGATTTGTTAAAAAACCGGGTTGGACCTGGAAAACTCCTTATGGAGTATCGGCAAATGAACATGAACCTGCGGTTCACCTCAATCAAAATGAAGCAGAAAAGATTTGCCGATTCTTCGGCAAAAGATTACCTACAGATGATGAGTGGACTTCTGCGGCATTTTTAGAACAAAGACCTAACCCTCCAGCAGGGTTTGTGAAAGGTCAACGCTATCCATATCCTGGAGGGAGTAATCCCCTGAATGCCCATTGTTTAAATGGTTGTGGAAACTATCAAGGACTTGCACCCCTTGGTGCATTAAATAGAGGAACTGGACATGTACTAACAAAAACCACCCTACCTGGAGTGAATGGCTTATTTGATATGGGGGGGAATGTTTGGGAGTGGACGTCGACGCAACGTAATGGCGGCTATATCACTCGTAGAGCATCTTGGTGGTATGGGCCAGAAAGACAACAAGAAGCAGATATTGAATCGAAGTCAGCTGATATTGCCGTGGTGTATATCGGCTTTCGGTGTGTGGCAGATAAAAATCCTTGACATCCTCCCCGCCCTAAAGGACGGGGATTCCTACCGCTAGACGTTCATGTCCGAACGCAAGAATATTGAGAGCTCCATTGATGTCCCTGTCGTGAACAGATCCACAATGACACTTCCAACTTCTCTTATTCAAATCAGCTCTACCTTTCGGACTATTGTCGGAGATTTCTCCGCAACTCGAACAGATTTGGCTTGAATACGCTTCATTCACTTCCTCAAATATCACGCCAGCCTGACGGCTTTTATATACCAACATGGTTTTGAGTGATGACCATCCAGCGTCTAGCGTAGATTTAGCCATCTTCGTTTTTACTAATTGACTGCTTGATACATTCCCGACAAATATTGCGCCATACTCTTTGGTGAGCATGGTACTAAATTTATGTAACTCATCCTTGCGACGATTTTTAATCTTCGCATGAATGTTTTTTACCTCTAACTTTTTATTCGCTCGTTGAGTAACTGCCAAGGCATCTTCTAACTTACGGTAGTTTCTACCTTCAAGACGTTGCCCATCACTAGTTACAGCGCACTCCTTTAAACCGAGGTCAATACCAACAGACTTGGATGCCTCATTGGCTTTTAGTTTGACTTTCACTGTTGTATTGAAATACCAACGACCTCTAGAATCTTCACAGAACGATCCGGTACCAAGTTCGTAATTTGAGAGTCCGTAAGAGTCCCAAAGACTGATTGCTTTTCCTTGGTAGTGAACCTGTCCATTTTTATATTTGATAGCAGACTTCTTGAATGGAATCCATCCTAGTGAGCGTTGAGAACCATGAGACTTTCTCCATCGCAATTTTACTTTTCTGAATTGTTTTCTACGCGTTACAAATTCCTCATTAACCGCTTGGACTGATTGGCTATGCAAACTCAAGCCTTCTTTTGTTGCACCAGTAGTGTATTGGCTTAAATCGTAAGCCGAAAAGAATTTGCCTGTTTTTTTGGTATGAGTATAGGACAAGTCATTAACGAAATTCCATATGAAATTAACTTCCTTACTTTGAGAGAGTAGGAATTTTGCGTGCTTATCCTTAACGCGTAATGAAAGGGTTTTTGTCATTACCATATACTGTATATTTTAACAGTGCAGACCTTAAATATCAACATTTACATCATTTTACGTCACTTATCCCCCAGCTAAAGCAAGGGGTTTTGTGACGTGTTTTGGATAAAAACTAAGTTATAAGATAATAAGAAAACAATCTAAAAAAGTGCTGACTTACAACATATTTATATGTCGATGCAGATTAATATATCTATCTAAAAATAAAGTTTTAAAGGTAAAAAATGAATTTAAAAAAATATAAGTTGGTTCAGGCATTCTTCATCACAAGTTTTAGCATGCTTTTTTTGAATATTACTGTAATGGCGCAAACCAAATCTGCTCAAGAACTTTATCAAAGAGGTCTTGCGGCCACTTGTGCCAATTGCCATGGAACAGAGGGCAAGGGTCAAGAAAACGCTAGTATGCCTAAAATAGATCAGTTAACAAGTGAGCAGATATTGACTCAGTTAAAAGCATTTAAAAGTGGGGCTAGAACAGGTACCATCATGCCGCAGTTAGCAAAAGGCTATACCGATGAGCAAATACAAACGATTGCCGATTATCTCGGTAAAAAATAATAAAAAGGAATCGCTATGGATCGCCGATATTTTTTAGGAACGCTTGGTGCACTTGCTGCTTACCCATCGATAGGAAGTGCTGCGAGTTTAAATAAAGCAGAAATTGTTGTTGTTGGAGGAGGGTATGGCGGCGCAACTGCAGCTAAATACCTACGACTGTTTTCCAATTACACGGCAAAAGTAACCCTGATTGAACCTAATGCGCAGTTTGTTTCTTGTCCATTATCTAATTTAGTTGTGGGTGGCTCAAGATCAATTGGTGATCTCACATCTTCGTATGCTAATTTAAAGACTCGTCATGGAGTTAAAGTCATCAAAGATTATGTTGCTTCCATTGATCGTGATAAAAAGACACTCAAACTCGCGTCTGGGAGTACAGTGAAGTTCGATAAACTCCTTTTATCTCCCGGCGTGAGTATGATGACTGACAAAATTGAAGGTCTTGCCAGTGCTAATCAATCTGGTGCAACTATTCAAGCTTGGAAAGCGGGAGCGGATACTGTTGCGCTTCATCAACAATTAGCAGCGATGGAAGACGGTGGAGTGTTTGCGATCAGTATCCCACTTGCGCCTTATCGTTGCCCTCCAGGCCCCTATGAGCGAGCGTGTCAGGTTGCGAGTTATTTTAAAAAATATAAACCCAAGTCCAAGATCCTTATTTTAGATGCGAATCAAGATATCGTATCTAAACCTGCGCTATTTAAAAAAGCTTGGGCAGAAGAGTATCCTGGCATGATTGAATATCGCCCACAATTTAACGTTACTGAAGTTGATGGTAAAACAAAGACCATCAAGTTTGAAGTGCAAGAGGATATCAAAGCGGATGTTTTGAATATTTTGCCACCTATGCGCGCTGGAGATATTGCAGTCAATGCAGGAATTGCAAATGCGAATGGTCGTTGGGCTGAAGTGAACTTTTTGAACTTTGAATCAACTTCTGCGAAAGATATTCATGTGCTTGGGGACTCTATTCAAATTGCGCCTCTCATGCCTAAATCAGGGCATATGGCCAACTCCCATGCCAAAGTTGCAGCTGCTGCAATTGTTGCTGAACTCAACGGCTGGGATATTAATCCAGCACCAGTTTTAACCAATACTTGTTACAGCTTTATTGATGCTCAAAAGGTGGTGCATGTGGCCAGTGTTCATCAATATAATCCAGCTGAGAAAACATTTAAAACTGTTCCAGGCTCTGGAGGGTTGTCACCTGAACCTAGTGTTTTAGAGGGAGTATATGCATGGGGTTGGGCTCGAAATATTTGGGCGGATAGTTTAGGTTAATTGATTGTTCAATGGGCAGCATAGCTGCCCATTTTTTTGCTGAGGGGGAATTCTTAACCCTTAGGCATGAGTTCTAATATTTTCCCGCTACCAATTATTTTCTCAGTACCATGACACGCTTGAATTGCAGCCCAGATAGCAGCTTGATTGGTTGAGACTATCGTGCAGTCGTATTTTTTCTCCCAGGCATCAATGTGCTCCATGATTTGATATGCCCCTCCTGCGAGAATAATGGCATCTGGTTTAGTTGCTGCCAGTTTTGCAATCGCTTTTTCTGCAGGTTCAGGACCGAGTTCAATAATTTTTTTCACGTCCGTTAGGTTAAAAAAATCAACGGAGGTGATTTCTACACCATGAATTTTTCTAAAGTATGCTTTGGCATTTGTTGCCAAACTACTGTTATATGGTGAAAGCATTGCGACATTCTTTGCTCCGATTGCTCTTAAGATTCTTCCAATAGAATGCGCAGTAGTTACTGCAGGCACTCCTGAAATTTCCGTAATTCTTTGAACAATATCAGCATCGTAGTTTTCTGGACCATAAAGACTTGCGGCAGTTTGTAAGAGGATGATTACCTCAGGTTTAATCGTGCCAATTAATTCTGTTTGATAGTTGATATCTGCATCGTGTTCTTTCCAGCCAATTTCATCGACAGAGCTCACTTTTACACGTGAGATAAAGAGCTGATAATTTTTTGGTAGAACACGGTTGAATTCAATTTCTACTGCAATGTTAGTGGCAGGTAATAACATGCCGATGCGATGAATCATATGAAGTCCTGATGAGATTAATTAACTTTTATATTTGCTGCTTTAACAACTTTTTGCCAAGTATTTGATTCTTTATTGATTAAATTTTTTAATTCCTCAGGAGAGCTACCAATAGGTCTAGCTCCTGCCTTTGATAGGCTGGCACGATTCTCTGGTTTTGCAAGAGCTTTTACGAAAGCTTCATTGAGTCTCTTAACAACAATATCAGGTGTGCCTGTTGGCACCACAATACCGATCCAATCAGACATGTCAAAGTCTTTTACTCCAGATTGATCAACCGTCGGCACTTCCGGTAAGCTCTCATCGCGATCCAAGGTTGTTACGGCTAAAGGTATTAAGCGGTTCGAACGGATTTGTTGAATCGCTGATGGAACGGCAGCAAACTGAAGTTGGGTAACATTACCCAAAATTGCCGCAGTGGCCTCACCACCACTTTTATACGGGATGTGCGTTAATTTTGTACCTGTAGAGTATTCGAATAAGGCGCCTGCCAAATGCGGTGCACTTGCGTTTCCGGCGGATCCATAGTTGATCGCTTCAGGATTTTTCTTTGCGTACTCAATTAATTCCTTGATACTTCGAACCGGAAATTGCGGATTTACAATCACCACTAGAGGAACTTTTCCTACCAGACATACTGGAGTTAAATCTTTTTGTGTGTCAAATGGCATTTTACTGATAACAAACGGGTTTGCTCCAAATGCTGTATTGGCAACACCTAATGTGTAACCATCAGGTTTAGATTTGGCAACAAGGTCCATGCCAATGGTTGCCCCTCCACCAGGACGATTTTCGACAATGACACTTTGACCTAACTCTTCTGAAAGAGAAGGAGCTAATAGGCGCATGACGACATCATTGGATCCACCAGGAGCGAAGGGTACAATTATTTTAATAGGTTTATTCGGAAATTCATTGGCATTGACATGCCAAGAATTGGTTGTGAATATGACAGAAAGGCAAAGCACAAAACTTTTTAAGAATTGAGTCATTAGTGTCTCCTTGTTATGCATGTAGATTAACATAGAAGAAATATGCAATTCCTTTTTATAATGAATTTTTTATAAAATAAGTTATGCTGATATGAATATAAAAAATATGGAGATACGATGCCAAAAATGAATGGTGGAGAAGTCATAGCCGAGTACTTAGTTAAGCAAAAAGTTCCCTATATCTTTGGTATTTGTGGGCACGGTAACGTTGGTATTTTAGATGCTTTATATCATCTTAAAGATCAAATTACTTTGATTTCACCGAGGCATGAGCAATGCGCTGGTCATATGGCTGATGCGTATTTTAGGGTGAAGCATGAACCTGTTGCAACGTTAACATCCACTGGCCCAGGATCTGCTAATTTGGTTATGTCATTAGCAACAGCCTTATCTGACTCTTCTGCATTTTTAGCGATCACGGCGAATGTGCCTACATCACAAGCTAATCGTGCGCCATTTCAAGAGTTATACGCGCATAATCAGGCAGATTTTGCCCAAGTGTTGCGACCTGTTGTGAAGCGTACTTTTCAGCCTTCTCGAGTAGATATGTTGCCCCTTGCGATGCGACAGTCCTTTGATACGATGCTTACTGGCAGACCAGGACCTGTGAATATTGATGTTCCCTATAATGTTTTTCAAGAATCCGATGATGTTGAATTACAAGCTCCTGGACATCGCCTAGGTGAGCATCGTCCTGGCGCGAATGCACAAGATATTGCATTGGTGGTGCAGTTAATTAAAGCATCCAGCAGGCCTGTACTATTTATTGGTCAAGGGGTGAGTTTATCGGAAGCTAGTCCAGAGATTACCGAGCTATCCCAATCATTTGGCATACCTGTGATTACTTCACCCAATGGTATGGGGTGCGTGCCAATGGATAATCCATTAACACTGGGCTTCATTGGCCGAAATGGCGCTTATCCTGCGAACCAAGCAGGACGTCATGCAGACTTAGTAATTTGTATAGGTACACGCTTTGATGATCGCTCTTCATCATCATGGCATCCTGGTTATTCATGGAACTTTCCATCGACAAAACTCATTCAAGTGGATATTGATCCAGCTGAATTAGGGCGTAACTATCCACCAACATTAGGCTTAATAGCAGATGCGAAAGTCTTTACGCGACAACTTCTGCAAGGGCTTGCAAATGAGACCCAAATAAAAGCTGATACTTATTTAGCGTGGCATGGAGAAATTGCTGTTTGGCAACAGGAGTGGAATCAGTTCATGAATCCCAATTTCTCTAAAATTGAGACGCCTATTCGTCCTGAATATATTGTGGCTAGCATCAATGATGTAGCGCCAGATGATTTAATTTTATTATTAGATTCAGGAGTGCATCACAATTGGTTTAT
The DNA here is from genome assembly GCF_027944005.1 of Polynucleobacter sp. SHI8. NCBI lineage: Bacteria > Pseudomonadati > Pseudomonadota > Betaproteobacteria > Burkholderiales > Burkholderiaceae > Polynucleobacter > Polynucleobacter sp. SHI8. The sequence continues at coordinate 1,116,360 of NZ_AP027204.1, forward strand.
GCAGTTTTGGAAACCAAAAAGACCACAAAGTATGCTCAATAGTTGGGGCTATTCCTCTATGGGATTTGGTGTCTGTGGGGTGTTAGGTGCTCAGCTTGCTGCGCCAGAAAGAACCTGTATTGCTGTAGTTGGTGACGGTGGATTTATGATGGCACCCCATGTTGTCGCAACTGCGGTTGAATATAATCTGCCTTGTATTTGGGTCGTTTGGAATAATTTTGCTTGGTCAGCGATTCGGGATATTCAGTTAGGCATGTTTGAAGGACGTGAGATTGGCACGGCATTTTATAAAGGGACTCAGGGTCCTGGTGGCGAAAAATATAATCCTGATTTTGCGATGTGGGCGAAAGCTTGTGGAGCCGATGGTTACACGGTGACCAGAAGTGAAGATTTTCGGGGTGTTTTAGCGCAAGCCATTCAAAATAAAAGACCAACGGTGATTGATGTCCATGTCAGTGCTGATATCAAACCCCCATCAACAGGAACTTGGCAATTACCACCAATACCCTATAGAGAACCCGTCTTTGGTAAACCATGGCAACCCAACTAATGGAGTAATTGATGAAAAAAACAAAAACCCGTCAAGCAGTTATTCGTCATCTATCTGAAATACCTTGGATACAGTATCCAGGTCATTTTGATCGGGCTTTATCGAAAGAAATTGTTTCACCGAATACGACAGATAGTAAGATTTTTGATTATCGGATCTCCACCTATCAACCTGGAGCCTTTGTAGAAAGTCACGTTCATCAAGTACAAGAACAGATTTATCACTTTTTAAGTGGCGAAGGGATGTTAATACTGGATGATAAAAAATACATCATGGGTGAACATGATGTGGCTTATATTCCTCCTGGCGTTGTCCATGAGTTACACAACACGGGCTTAGAAAATTTGGTCTTTTTGGTGATAACAAGCCCCGTTAATGATAAGGAAAATTTTAAATAGTCAGTTTGTTTTATTGAGCTGCATATCCACCGTCAACCAATATATCTGAACCAGTTACAAATGCAGATGCATCACTGGCTAGATAGACTGCTGCGAGAGCGATTTCTTCGGGTTGCGCAAGTCTGCCTAATAAATGCATAGGGCCTAAAGCCTCTCTTGCCTTTTCCATCGTACCAAAACGGAGCGTCATCCGCTCCGTTTCAACAGCACCTGGAGAGATCGTATTGGTGCGAATTTGATCTGCAGCGTGATCAATTGCCATCGCGCGAGCTAAGTTAATAAGGCCACCTTTTATGGCGCAGTACACTGCACGATTTGCAGTACCAACTCTACCAAGTTGAGATGCAATATGAATAATTGATCCTGATTTTGCGGCAATCATGTGTGGAATGGTGGCCTTACTCATTAAAAAAGCACCCGTCAAATTGACAGAAATAGCCTTATTCCAATCAACTAGGGAATAGTCAGCAACACTACCACTAGGATCTTTTGCTGCGGCACCATTCATGAGGACATGAATCGAGTTTCCGTAGGCTTTGGCAACTGTTGCTACAGCAGCTTGCGTCGCTGGCTCATCACTCACATCTACATAAACTCCAATTGCTTGACCGCCCATATCAGTAATTTCAGCGGCGGTTCGCTTTGCATTTTCTTCAAGAAAGTCTAAACAGCCAACTTGAGCACCTGCTTGAGCAAAGGCGATGGAAATTGCACGACCAATCCCTTGACCAGCTCCAGTAACAATGGCAACTTTTCCTTTTAAGGAATATTTGTCGAGTATATTTTCCATGATTGTCCCCTATAGTTAATGACTACCTAGATATGCTTCTTTTATTTTTGGATCGTTGACGAGTTCACTACTTTTACCTGAAGTTAAGATTTTTCCAGTTTGTAAAACGTAAGCTCTAGCTGCTGTTGAAAGAGCATAGTGGGCATTTTGCTCAACGAGCAAAACACTGGTATTAGAAGCATTAATCTCACGAATCGTCCGAAAAATATCTTGCACAATAATTGGTGCTAAGCCCAGAGAAGGTTCATCTAAACAAAGCAATTTTGGTTCAGACATTAAGGCACGACAAATGACGAGCATTTGTTGTTCCCCGCCAGATAATGTGCCTGCATTTTGTTTTGAGCGTTCTTTTAAGCGAGGAAACATCGCATACATTTTTTCAATGAGAGAATTCATTTTTGCACGGTTGTTACGATGACAATAGCCACCCATTTCAAGATTTTCTAAAACAGTCAAGAAGGGAAATACGTGACGACCTTCAGGTACAAGAGCAATACCTAATTGGTTTCTTTGAAAGGATGGCATGTTAGTGACGTCAACTCCCTCAAAAAGAACTTTCCCTTTACGAGGATACATGGCACCTGCAATAGCTCGCATCGTAGTGGATTTTCCAGCACCATTAGAGCCAATGAGTGTCACAATTTCTTTTTCACTTACGGTAAAGCTAATACCACTACAAGCGGCGACATCACCATAAGCAATTTCTAGATCAATAGCTTCAAGAAGGATACTCATACTTGAACTCCATCGGCACCAAGATACGCCGCAATGACTTTGGGATTGGACTGAACTTCCGCAGGTTTACCATCGAATAAATATTCACCATGATCCATCACAAAGATTTCATCAGCAACGTTCATAACAAGCTTCATATTGTGCTCAACCAGAACGATTGTCATTCCTTGATTTTGTAGGTCTTTTAAACGACCCATTAAAAATTGCACCTCAGTATCATTCAGACCTGCAGCGGGTTCATCCAGCATAAATAATTTTGGACGGGTGGCTAGCGACCTTGCAATTTCAAGTAAACGTTGTGTGCCATAAGGAAGTGATCCAGCACGTTCATTGGCTTTGTCAGAAAGACCAAGAAACTCCAATAAGGCCATCGCTTCATTTTGACAATCGCTTCGATTTTTCTTAAAAGCACCAGCAGGAATTAGGTATTGCCATGCAGGTATTTGATGATGAATATGAAAACCGGCAATGACATTTTCTAGAACAGACAATTGTTTAAACAACCGAATTTTTTGAAACGTTCTTGCCATACCAAGATGCACACGTTGATGCAGTTTGAGAGACGTAACATCGGCTTGGTTGTAGGTAATTTTTCCGTGGGTTGGAAAATAGGTTCCGGACAAAAGATTGAGAGTGGTTGATTTGCCAGCACCATTAGGACCGATGATCGTTTGAATAGCATTTTGAGGTATTTTTAAAGTAATACCATCTACCGCCTTGACCCCGCCAAAATACTTACAAAGACCTTGAACTTCTAAAATAGGATTCGACATAGATTCAATATTTATTTGTTGGTTTTAATGAATTTTGCTTTTAAGGTTTGCATTGCTTGCAATATTCCTCCTGGCATAAATAACACGACCAATGTGAGTGAAATACCATAGACCAAAAGTCGTGCATCACCTATACCGCGGAGCAGTTCAGGCAAGAGTGTTAAAACAATTGCCCCGATGACTGGACCAATCATGGTCCCCAATCCACCAACAATGACCATGGCAAGATAAGTGAACGACTCTGAAACTACAAAGGCATCTGGTACAAGTGTGCCAACAAAGCTCGGGTAGAATGAGCCGGCTAGACCTGCAATCATGGCGCCAATTCCAAAGGAAAAGATTTTCCAAAGTTTGGTATTGATCCCCAAAGAAGCAGCTGAAATTTCATCTTCACGAATAGCTCGTAGCGTATCGCCGATGGGAGAACGTAATATGTTACCCCAAACAATATAGGTTAGAAGAGCCACAAATGAGATTAAATAAAATAAATTGACCTGATTGCTAAATTTAATTTCATTTCCCATAATATTCATTGGAGGAGGTGGCGGGATACCATAAATGCCTAATGGTCCAGAAGTCATCGTATCCCAATTTAAAAGGATTTGATGCAAAATAATAGCAAAAGCCATCGATGCAATAGCTAGGTAATGACCCTTTAAACGCGTTGCAAAAAAAGCTAATAAGACACCTACAATACCAGCCAAAAGAGAACTTGCTGCAACCGCAATCCAAAAACTAAACCCGGCCTTTTTAATCAGTAAAGTTGTTGCGTAAGCACCTACACCATAGAAACCTGAATGACCAAGATGGAGCTGGCCAGTGTATCCGAGGATCAGATTCAGCGAAATAGCCAACATAATGTTTAAAGCAATCGTAATCAGAATACTGCGCCAATAAGCTGAACCACCCAATACTATAGGTAAAGCAAGAATAATAAGGACCGTAAGACCGTAATAGACCCAACTTGGAATTTTTTTAGAGTTAGATAAGAGCTTAGACATTTTCTTCTTTCTTTTCTGCAATAAGACCCGTTGGTTTGACGAGTAACATCACGAGTAGGAGAGCAAATACGACTAGATCAATGACACCTGAGCCAAGATATTGAGTAGTAAATGCTTCAATGAGTCCTACGAGAAGTCCTGCAATAATCGTACCCGCCATATTGCCAAAGCCACCGATAATCACAATTGCAAAAGCTTTAACAATCACAGATGCACCAGCAAAAGGCGTGAGAACGAGAATTGGGCCTAACATCGCACCAGCCATGCCCGCCATCGCTGAAGCGATCACAATCGTTAGCATGATTAAAAATGTTTGATTAATACCCATCAGACCAGCAGTTTCGCGATCTTGTGAAATAGCTCTGAGAGCTTTTCCAGTAAAGGTATATTTCATAAAGAAATAAAGCGCAGCGATTGCACTTGAGGCGACAACAACCACTAATAAACTTTGTGTGGTGAAGAAGATTTTTCCAAAACGAATCGTTTCATCATAAGGACTATTAAATTGATAAGGAACCGGACCGAAAAGAACTAAAGCACCATTTTCTAAGAGTACAGAAACACCAATAGTTGCAATCAAGGGGCGAAGTTCATCTCCTCGATTTCGCAGAGGAGCAAAGATAGTTAAATTAACTAAATAACCTAATATTCCACCAGCAATAAAGGCAACAACAATACTTAATAAATAGCCTCCACCAAACCATTGAACAAAAAAGTAAGCAGCAAAACCACCGAGTGTGACAAAGTCTGCATGGGCAAAATTGATTTGATTCATGACCCCATAAATCAGGGTTAAACCAAGTGCAACCATGACGTATAAGCAGCCCATCACGATACCGTTGATTGCTTGTTGGGCAAACAAGTTCAAAAAATCAGACATAAAAATCCTAAATGTTGAAAACTAGTGTTGAAAAGTCCACTTCAAATGTAAAGTGGACTTTTTTTATCTACTAAACCTTAAGTTACCAATTAAGTGTTTTCCAACTTAAATCAGGGTTAGTTTCAACATAGTGGATTACGGATAAATTTTGATTTTGACCGGTTGGGCCAAAAGTAATTTTACCTGTAGTTACTTCAACATCTTTCATTTTTGTGAATTCGTTACGAATGCCTTCGGAATCTTTCGCGCCTCTTTTCACAGCTTCAGCGATGATTAAGATTTGATCATAGGCATGCGCATTAATATGTGTTGGAACAGTATCTGCACCATATTTAGCCTTGAAGTTTTTCACAAAGTTTTGCACGACTGGACGTGGATCATTTGGATCGAACTGTGAAATTCTTGTGTAACCAACAGAAGCTTTACCAGCTTTTTGATCAAAGCCCCAAGGTACCCAAATCGTTCCAATCATGACAGCTTTACCACCACCGCCTTTAGTAACACCTGCTTGAGCTAGAGCTTGGGCGAGCTTGATGGTTTGACCTTCAAGTGCAGACACCAACAGGACATCTACATTACCCATCGATGCGACACGAGTGGCAATCGAAGTAAAGTCACTTACATCATTAGCAAAGTCAATTTTACCTAACACCTTTCCACCATTGGCTACAAAGGTTTTCTCGAAGTTATCGGAAATATCGATTCCAGCATTTGTTTTTACGTTTAGAAGAATTGCATTTTTAGCATTCATTTTCTTTACTGCATTTGTTGCAAGACTATCTGTTTGTTGTTGAGCGCTTGGGAAAATTCGGAAAGCGTATTTAAAACCAGAGTCAGTAAATTTATTCGTTGCAGAGCCAGCGTTCAGTAATGGAACTTTTGCTTCTTCTAATACAGACATTGCAGCTAAAGTCGCATCTGAGCACTCTTCACCAATCACAACATGAGGCTTAAAAGTCTCAAGCATTCTTTTTGCCACATTGGTAGCAGCAAGTGGAGCACACTGAGAGTCACCATATTCAATGGCTAATTTATAGCCGTTGATACCGTTCTTATTGATTTCTTCAAGAGCTAGATCAGCACCTTGTTTTCCCATAACACCGAAGTAAGAGCCAGGTCCAGAAGCAGGTAATAAGGCTCCAACTCGAACCACTTTTTCTTGTGCATGGCTAGCAAAGGACATCGCAACAAATGCTGATCCTAAAATCAAACCATTCAAGTTGCGCAGTATGGCATTTTTTTGTGAAGGTACGCGTACAAAACTAAACATAGTGTCTCCAAGTTTTTTAATAAAATGTTGTAAAAGTACTTTAGTCGAAATAAATAGATTTAACAAGTAGGTGTAATATCCATATCCTACAGAAAAAAAATTGAGACAATGACAATATTGATCACTGGTGGTGCAGGATTTATAGGTTTGAACCTTATTGAGGAATTATCCTCGCTAGTGAAAACCCTAGTTATTTTTGGTCCCAGTGACTTGCCTTCAAAATTCCAGCAGGCTTTCTCTCAAAAAAATATAGCTTATGAATTTGTTCAGGGAAGAGTGGATCATGAGGATGATCTTCAAAAACTCTTTGATCAATATAAGATTTCAAAAATCATCCACGCCGCAGCCATTACCGCCGATCAAGATCGGGAACAACAACATACGAAGGAAATTTTAGAGACAAACTTGATGGGCTCCGTCAATATATTTGAATATGCCTTACGGTACTCTGTGGATCAAATGATTCAACTATCTTCAGGTTCGATTTTCGGAAATGTAGGTACTCATGATGAGGTAATTGATGAACTGACCAGCCCAGTCTTGCCTGAAACGGTTTATGGTATTAGTAAGTTAGCCGCAGAGCGGTTAGCTATAAGGTATCGTAAGACAAGGGGTTTGAACGTCACTACAGTCCGTTTAGGTCTTGGATATGGGCGTTGGGAGTACGATACAGGTCACCGAGATACCTTGAGTTTGCCTCTCCAGACTTACTGGAGTGCAGTTCGGGGCGAGAGTATTGTTCTTCATGAAAATGGCGGTTCGGACTATATCTATGGTACGGATATTGCAAAAGGTCTTGCTCTGATGTTGACAAAGGGGCATTCGCCAGAGCCGCTTTATCACCTCGCTACTGGAAAATCTTGGTCATTAGAGTTTTGGTTACAAAATTTGCAAAGACTTTATCCAGCATTTCAATATCGATTTACCAAGCATTTAGAGGAATGTACCATAGGGCAGAATGGACCATTACCTAGGTCACCTATGAGCATAAAACGTATAAAAAAAGATTTTTCATTTCAAGCAGAGTATTTAGGACTAAAGGCATTTGATGATTTTATTCTTCATCAAGAATTGCTTCGCGCCATTCATTGAAAGTCGATATTCAAAGCAATATTTATCAACTTAAATTATGATGACGTAGAATCTTAAGAAATTAAAAAAAATTAGATAGGAGACGATGTATGCCGTATGCAAAAACAGACGATGGCGTTAATTTATATTATGAAGAGGCTGGATCTGGCCAGACTTTGATTTTTGTCCATGAATTTGCGGGTGATTATCGCAGTTGGGAAAATCAAATGCGTCATTTTGCCCGTTATTTTAGATGCGTTACATATTCTGCTCGAGGCTATTTGCCATCTGACGTTCCAGAGGATACAAAAATGTATTCTCAAGAGAGAGCTGTAAAAGATATTGTTGCGATCATGGATCATTTGCAGGTTGAAAAAGCACATATTTGTGGCTTATCGATGGGTGGATTTGCCGCTTTGCATATGGGAATTTCTTATTCAAATCGACTACTTTCATTGGTCATTGCTGGTTGCGGCTATGGGGCTGAGCCTGCTAAAAAAGCAAATTTCCAAGCGGAATTGGAAGCTGCCGCCAACATGTTCCTTGAACTTGGTCCAGTTGATGGTGGAAAAAAATATACACTTGGGCCAACAAGAGTTCAATATCAAAACAAAGATCCACGTGGCTTTAATGAGTTTGTTGAGCAGATGCTTGAGCATCCTGCGATTGGTTCAGCGAATACCTTGAGGGGTGTACAAAAAATGCGCCCATCCCTATGGGAGTTGATAGATGGTATGAAGACTATCACTGTTCCAACCCTGGTTATTACAGGAGATGAGGATGACCCATGTCTTGAGCCTGCGTTATTGATGAAACGAAATATTCCAAGTGCATCGCTTGTGGTATTTCCAAAGGCGGGTCATACCAACAATATTGAAGATCCTGATTTGTTTAATCGTCATTTATCCGATTTTTATTTTACGATATTGGCTGGTCGTTGGACACTCCGTGATGGACGCTCATTAGGAACAGGTATTTTAGGTTTTAAATAATTTTTTAACGTTAAGAAGTGCTTAGAAAGGAAATACAATGGATTTGCAATTAAAAGGCAAGAAAGTTTTAGTTACAGGCGGTTCAAAAGGAATCGGTCTAGCAGTAGCAGCAGCTTTTGCCGCCGAAGGTGCTTTACCAATTATTACTTCACGTGATGCCAAAAATCTAGAGAATGGTAAAAACCATATCGAATCAACCTATAAGGTTGCTTGTCAAACAGTTGAATTAGATTTAGCTGCACCTAAATCTGCAGAGGCACTTTTTGAAAAAATTGGTAATGTAGATATTTTGATTAATAACGCTGGCGCTATTCCTGGTGGGACACTTGCTGATATCAATGAAGAAAAATGGCGTAATGCATGGGAACTTAAATTATTTGGTTATATTAATTTAACTCGTATTTACCTTGCTGCCATGGAAAAACAAGGCTCTGGCGTGATTGGTAACATTATTGGTATGGCCGGTGCAGCACCACGAGCAGAATATGTTTGCGGTGTAACAGCGAATGCTGCTTTGATGGCATTTACTCAAGCAGTTGGTGCTACAAGTCATAAGAATGGTATTCGTGTGTTTGGTATTAACCCATCACCAACACGCAGTGATCGTATGGAAAATATGATGAAGGCGAATGCGAAAAATAAATTAGGTGATGAAGCGCGTTGGACTGAACTCACGCAAAAATTACCATTTGGCAGAATGACAGAGCCAGATGAGATTGCTCACCTAACAGCATTTTGCGCATCACCACTCTGCGGTTATCTAAGTGGCTCAGTAATTAACGTTGACGGTGGTCAGATGTTTGCACCAGTATAAGCAATTAAGCTTGACCATATCCCCACTTTTTAGTGGGGATTTTTTTTAGCTCTTGCGCAGGCCAGAGTTAGCTGAGCGTTGTTCGCGGATGAGTTCAAAGCTATAGCGATATCGATCTTGTGGGTGGTGGCTTGTTGTAATTTGAAACGTTTGTTGATCTTTACCAATATAGGAACGCATCACCACTAATGAAGAATCTTGGTTGGTGATTTGTAAAGCAGAGAAATATTTTTTTGGAATGATTTCTGAATAGACCTCAACCTTAGCCCGTAGAATTGCTTCGTCAAACATTTCAACAATTTGCTCACTAATGGGAATCGTCAAATGTTTTTTATGTTTGATAACACCTGCATATTTGGGAAGGATGTAATAGGTGGTAAGGCATAAAGGAAGTGATGCATGATTTTGGAATCTTAGAGTTACTAAACGAAACCATTCCATATGTAACGGACAGTGAAGTTCCTTAGCGAGTTCTTGATCTGCCTTGACAAAGCCGGAATCTAAAATCTCTCGCGTCATTTGTCCTGGATAGTCTAAGAGTTCATTAACAGAGTTGACCGAGTGAGAAAGCACCACTTGTGGTTGACTGGCAACCACGGTCGATCCAGTTCGCGGTCGACGCATAATAAGACCTTCGTTGGACAAACTTGTGAGCGCTTGACGAAGAGTAGGGCGGCTGGCGTTGAAACTTGTAGATAATTCTTCTTCAGTCGGCAGGCGACTCCCTAAAGGATAGACTCCCTTTTGTATATCTTCTCGTAAGCGATGATAGATTTGTAAATGCAGGGGAAGTGCTTTTTCAACCATAAATAGAATTGTATTACTTGTTTTGATCGATTATAAATTTCTACCAAAACTTCCATCTACATGCGCGCCCTCTGCTTGACTTGCTAGACGAGCCTCCTCACCACTAAAAATCAATTCAATTTCAGTGCCATCAGGATCTTTAAAAAATAGTTGATATTGATCATTTTCAGGAACTCCAAATTCAACAAATTTAATCCCATGTCTATTTAAAGTTTCACGATAGTGATGAATATCTTTTGTCCAAAGAGCCAGATGATCAAAGGCATCAGTCTTTTTCGGTTGTGGGGTAGGGTTTCTGGAAGTGGAGATATGTACAATGGGTTGATCACCTAAATACATCCAGGCACCAACTCGACCGAATGGCGGGCGGTAACCATCCACTAAGCCTAAGATTTCAGCATAGAACTTACGAGATTTTTCTAAATCTTGAGTACTGACATTTACATGAGCAAATCCAAGTATTGGCATCCTATTTACCTCATTTAATTGAAACTTGGTCGGACAAAATGTAACTATTCATTTTTAATATATTACGCCTGTTTTTTTCTTGTACTAACAAATACCATTTTATCTTGATTAATTTATTTCTATATAAAACAATTGTTTACATATTTATAATGGAAGGTTAGGGTATGTCCTAATCATTTTTAATTGAATTGTATTGACAATTGGCTAACTAAAAAATACTATCAATCTATATTTACTAATTTACCTTACATGTAATTTTTCATGAACGCGCCAGAACCGATCATTCAATCAAGCTTATCTAAATCTGCCAAGTCATTTCAGGATGTTTCTTATGAGGAGGCTGTGCAGCGCGCGAAAGATCTCATTCCGTTACTAAGTGCTGAGCAGGATCAAACTGAAAATAGAACGTATTTAACTGATGCGGTCGTTAATGCCTTACATGAGAGTGGCTTATTTCGTTATCAACAGCCCAAGATGTGGGGTGGCATGGAGGTCGATTTTCGTGGTTTCATGGAGATACCGTATTTATTAGGGTTAGGGTGTCCATCAACTGGATGGGTATTTGCCAATATTGCCTCTCATAATCGCCAGTTAGCCCAGTGGCCGATTCAAGCCCAAGAAGATATTTGGGGTGAAAATCCAAATGCTTTAATAGCGTCAGGTGTGGCTTATTTTCAAGGGGCTGGTCAGCGGGTTGATGGCGGTATGTTGTTATCCGGAAATTGGGGATTTTCTTCAGGCGTAGATATCTGCGAGTGGAATATGCTCTCCTGCCAAGTGAAAGATGGCGATAAGACAGTCGATTGGTGTGTATGTTTAGTTCCGAGAAATGATTATGAAATTATTGATGACTGGCAGACCATGGGTATGCGTGGGACTGGTAGTCGGAGTGTGAAGTGTCAAGATATTTTTGTTCCAGCGCATCGCGTGTTATCCATGAATATTCATCATCCTGAACACGAGTTTCCTGGTTTTAAGATTCATCAAAATCCCATGTTTAAGGTACCAACAAGTTCTGTTGGAGGTAATGGAATAGCTGGCGCCATGATTGCAAATGCAAAGATGATGTTGGAGGAGACGACTAACTGGATAAAATCAAAAAGTACCAGTTATACAGGGGCAAAGATGTCAGCAATACCGACCCTACAAATGAAAATTGCCACAGCAGATGGCAAAATCGAAGCAGCCTATGAATGGTTAACAGCCAACACAATTGAGGCAGAAATTGCCTATAAAAATCATATTGAATTTGATACACCAACAAAATTACGTTATAAGCGTAATACGGCCATGGCGATGAAGATGGCGAATGAAGCAGTTGATATCATGCACGAATTATTAGGAGCAAATGGAATTTACGAAAAAAATAGTTTTGAGCGCCGTTTTCGAGATGCGCATGCTTCCGCTGGGCACGTAGTATTTAATCTAGATGCGCAGTTCATTCCTTTTGGGTTGGTTCATCTTGGTGGCGAGTTTAAAAGCCCCACAATGTAAAGCTTTCTAGACTCCTTCTGAGATAATTAAATGAGTTGGTTTATTTTATTCATGTTTTAGGAAGCTCATCTCATTCAAAGCCTATAGTGATTCAATTTCCAGATCGTCTTACTGAATTACAAACATTGATACAGAGTGCTAAGATCAAGCCCTTGGATTGTCTGCGCGATCAAATAAACCATATCAATCAGTTAAATCAACAATTTCCGGCGATTGTAGAAACTTTAGTAATCGATGAAACCTTGACTGGTCCATTACAAGGCATTGGGTTATTACATAAAGATTTATTTAATTTATCTGGAAGAACCCCTGGCTTTGGTCATTCGTTAGGGATGAAGAATCCCGAACAAGAAGACGCCCAAGTCATTGCGCAATTAAAACAAGCGGGCTGTGGAATTTTAGGAACTCTTGTTATGGCACCCTATGCCTGCGGCGCGACATCGCAAAACCCTTATTTTCCTAAATGTCGTAATCCTCTTAATGAACATTATGCAGTTGGAGGATCATCTAGTGGGTCGGCTATTGCTGTCGCCTCTAAAATGAGTTACGTATCCTTAGGTAGTGATACAGCTGGTTCTATCAGAATCCCTGCTGCAACTTGTGGTATCACCGGATTAAAAACCACTCAAGGGTTAATTAGTCTTCAAGGGGTAACTACTTTATCCGAATCTTTAGATACTGTTGGACTATTGGGCCGATATGCGAAGGATATTGAGCTGATTCTTGACGTAGCCATCAGTCATAGCCTAGAGCCGCTGGAAGCAATTAGTCATTTCAATTATTGGCTACCGAAAGACGTAATGGATCCTGACATTGCCTCTCATGTAATGTCTTTTTTATCTCGAGTTGAGCATACAGATGCAATTGATATCGAGGGGTTTTCTCAAATAAAACAAGCTGCAGATATTGTTATGGCTTACGAAATAAATCGTAATTATGCAAAAATAATTGAATCACCCGATGCTCCTAAGGGTTTAAAAGCCGTTGGAAAGTTGGCATCCCAAATCAATCAAAAAGATTACGAAAACTGTATTGAGATAAAAGCACAATTGACAAGTCACTTTATCGATCGTTATTTAAGTAATGGATCCTTTTTAATTGTGCCGTGTATGACGGGGTCTATTCCCTTATGGCAGGAAGTAGAAATTGGTCATCCGGAATTTTCTAGAAAAGCTTATTTGAGTTTGTTTCATATGATGGGCTGGGTCAATTATTTAGGATTGCCTGCAATTAGCTTTCCTATCGGCAATGATGATCAGGAACATCCGATCAGTATTCAGGTTATTGGCAGACCTTTTACGGAAAAATCCTTATTAAACTTTGCTCACGAAATGGAGAATCAACTATTTGGTGGTTCTTGCTACATAGACAGTAAGTTATATAGTTGAATTCAAGTGTAAAACCGATTTTCTTGGAAGACTCTTCACTCAGCATCTAAGTCAGTCGAGGAGTAAATCAGTAGTTGTTGAAAATAAAACATCACAGATAACTGAGTAGATTCATTGAGGGTAACTTCGCTCTCAGTCATTGATATTTAAAATACATATTATTTTTTGTTTACGTTATCATATCCTTGACAAGATTCATTACCCCATTGATAATTAAGAAAAATAATATAACTGGAGACTATGATGAAGCGCCGCCCAAACTTTGAGCCCAAAGGGGTTATTCCTGCGGTTATTCTGCCATTTTTTGATGATTTCGAAATCGATGAGGCTTCTTTTAGATCCCACTTACGTGATGTAGCATCTGTGAAAGGGCTCAGTGCGGTAACGATTAATGCGCATTCTACAGAAGTAGGGTCTTGCACATTTGATGAGCAAAAGCGTGTCCTAGAAATTACACAGGATGAAATTGGCGATTCCATGCCTATCGTGAATGGAGTATATGCTGAAGGAAGTTTAGAAGCTGCCAAGATTGCAAAAATGGCTGCAGACGGTGGTGCTGCGAGCTTACTAGTATTTCCTCCAGGGCCACTCACAATGGGGCATCGCCCTGAAATGGTGGTTGATCATTATCGACGCATTGCTGATGCGAGTGGTCTGCCATTAATTGCATTTCAATACGCTCAGAATTCACCGCAAAGCTATCCCTTAGATACTTTATTAGAGTTATGCGACAAAGTCCCTCAAGTGAGAGCGATTAAAGACTGGATCTCAAATCCTGCTTTGCACAATACTCAAATCCAAATCCTTCAATCTAGAAAAAATCCAGTGCATGTTCTCTCCACACATAGCGCTTGGTTATTTAGTTCGTTAGTACTAGGTTGTCATGGTTTGCTTTCAGGTAGTGGTTCAGTGATTGCAGCATTTCAATCTGAGTTGTTTGACGCAATTAATGCCAATGATTTAGTCAGAGCTCGCCAACTTCATCAAAAAATTACATTTGCGGCAGATGTATTTTATGCAAGTCCTTGGGTGGATATGCATAACCGTATGAAAGAAGCACTTGTTCTGATGGGTAAGATACCCAGAGCAGTTGTGCGCCCACCACTTGTAAAAATTCATGATACGGAACGTGCAAAAATTAAACAAGCATTAATCAATGCAGGTTTGATGGCAGCTTAGATCGTTTTATGACACAAGTTAAGTTGCCTCTTGCACAAGAGAATTCGAGGTTTAGTGCTTTAAATGGAATTCGAGTTCTTGACCTTAGTACATCTGTTGCAGGACCCTATGGATGTCAAATATTAGCTGATTTTGGTGCTGAAGTTGTCAAAATTGAAAAGCCCAATGGTGGTGATGACTCAAGAGCTTGGGGTCCTCCTTTTTTAGATGATCAGTCACTTTGGTATTTAAGTGTAAATCGCAATAAATCAAGTGTTGTCATTGATATGACTAGCCCAAAAGGGCAAGAGTTACTGCATCGATTAGCTAAAGAAGCAGATATTGTTGTTACTAATTTTTTACCGAGATTGCAAACGAAATTGCAAGTTGATTATGAAACATTAAAGTTGATTAATCCACAGTTGATTCATATATCCCTTACAGGTTTTGGTTTAGAGGGCGCACGAAGTTCATTCCCTTGTTATGACCTCATTGCCGAAGGCTATAGTGGCGTCATGGAAATGACAGGAGAAATCGATCAAGATCCGCAAAAAGTAGGCACACCTGCCGCAGATTTATTAGCCGGTATGGATTTGGCCTTGGCTGCTATGGCTTCAATTATTCAAAGAAATCAAGATGGTAAAGGGTACTCTGTTGATATTGCCATGATTGATAGTATGACGCGCTTTATGGCACCAAGACTTTCATCCTATTTAGGGTCAGGTATTTTGCCCAGAAGAGATGGTGCAAAAGAGAGTGTCATCGCTATTTATCAAGTATTTAAAACGGCAGATGAATTAATCACATTAGGCCTCGGAAATGACGCAATCTGGAAACGTTTTTGGACGATTTTAGGAGAGGAATCATTCATTACTGATTCAAAGTATCTCAGTAATACTGATCGAAGAGCATGCCGCAGTGAATTGGTAAATGAGATTCAAAAGCGCCTGTTAACTCAACCACGCGCATATTGGTTGGAACTATTCCAGAAATCAGGAATTCCTGCAGGACCGATTAATCGTTTAGATCAAATTGCTGCTGATCCAGAAATGCATGCACGAGGCATGTTTTACGAAGTTGAACGAGAAGGTAAGCGAATTCCTCAAATTGGTTTTGGAATACGTATTGATGGTTCAAGTTCTTATTGTGAGAAACCACCACCAAGGCTAGCCGAAGATACACAAGTGATCTTTGAAAATTGGTTAGGCTTATCTAAAGAAGAAATCTTTCAATTTGCAAAAGATCAAGTAATCCATATTTTTAACCCATAGAACTCATATTAAGGAGCATCAAGTGACTTACGAAACCATATTGTTTGAAGAAGAAGGGCCAGTTGCTTGGATTACTCTAAATCGTCCTGACGATGGCAATATGTTTACCGAGACAATGTGTCATGAGCTGAGAGACTGTATCAATGAAATACGTCGTGAAACCAGAACTCGAGTAGTCGTATTAACGGGCGCTGGAGATAAGTTTTTTTGTATTGGTGGTAGAAAAGATGGCATGCCAGAAACGAATTTATATGCAGGCGTATTGCCTACTTTGGAGATGTATGAAGCGATTGAGCGTCTTCAAAAACCCGTGATTGCCAGTGTTAATGGCTTTGCTGTTGGTGGGGGTAACGTTCTTCAGGTGGTCTGTGACCTAACCATTGCCAAGGAAAGTGCTATTTTTAGGCAAGTAGGACCGATGATGGGTAGCTTTGATGCAGGCTATGGAACTTGGTATCTTGAAGATTTGATAGGGAAAAAAAGAGCAAAAGAAATGTGGATGCTCAATCCCCGAATTAGCGCTAAAGATGCTTTAGCCATGGGTCTGATTAATCGAGTTGTGCCAGATGATCAACTCAAAGAAGAAACACGCAAAATGGCACTTGAAATTGCGGATAGAGGGCCATTTGCAATTGCATCTATTAAGGCAGCATTCTCAGCGCGTCATGGCGGAGTAAGTGGTTTATCTCGCGTGACGCATGATTTACTCTTGCGCCCATATTTGGATACGGATGAGTCGCATGAACTGAGAGAATCCTTTGCTGAGCGAAGAAAACCTAATTCTGATAAGTTTGGTATTTAATTACGATGATGTTAACTCTTCTTTCTTATCAAAAAGCGCAAGAATATTACGCCGCCGGATATTGGCAAGACGATACTTTGTATTCTTTGCTAGTAAACCATGCAAAAGAAAAAGGCGATTCATTTGCACTGCGCGATGGCTTAAAGCGAATTACTTGGAAGGGTTTATTGCATTGGGTGGACTCGATTAGTGAAGTTCTGCATCAAGCTGGATTGAAGCAGGGTGATCGTGTTGCTATTTGGTTACCATCAAGAGTGGAGGGCGTGGCAACTTTTTTAGCTTGCTCCAGAAATGGTTATGTAGCATGTCCATCCCTTCATCAAAACTATACTGCCAATGAAATCCTAGAGTTTTTGAAACGTAGTCGCGCTGCGGCACTCGTTCTGATGCCGGGTTATGGAGCAAATAAAGATACCGCTCAATTTGCTGCCGAAGCTTTTCAATTATCTGATATGAAGTTAGTATTATCGGTTGAGCCAGTTGCAGATGATTCCGTACAAGATTTTCCGCAGATCAATCAGCAAATAAATACTTCAGTTGACGCTACACATGATCCAGAAGCGATTGTTTATCTTGCGTTTACATCAGGAACAACTGGTACCCCAAAAGGTGTCATGCATTCGAGCAATACCTTGTTGGCGAATGGCAGAGCGATGGTTCAAGATTGGAAGTATCCAGAAAATACAGTGATTTTGAGTTTAAGTCCGATGAGTCATCATATTGGGACTGTAGGACTTGAGCAGTGGATTGTTGGAGCTTATGAATTAGTTCTCAATCATTTGCCAGAAAAAATGTCCATCATTGATTGGATTGTGTATACCAAAGCGACTTATTTGATGGGTGTACCAACGCATGCGATGAATATCTTAGAAGATTTAGCAAAAAAGAATCTAAACACATTAGGTGATGTCAAAATATTCTATATGGCAGGTGTTGTGATTCCGATTGAGGTAGCTCAGGCATTTTTAGATATGGGTATTACGCCACAAAATATTTATGGAATGACCGAGAATGGCTCTCATCAATTCACATCTCCAGGAGATGATGCAAAAACGATTGTTGAAACATGTGGTCGAGCAGCTTATGGTTATCAGACCAAGATTGTTGATCAAAATAACCCAGATATCGATGTTGGAATTGGTGAAGTTGGAGAAATTGCCACAAAGGGTGCGCTCTTAATGCTTGGATATTACAACAACCAAGTCGCAACGGAAGACTCTTTTAATCGAGATGGTTGGTTTTTATCAGGGGACTTAGGCACACTGGATGAAAATAATTGTTTAAGAATTGTTGGACGAAAAAAAGATTTAATTATTCGTGGTGGACACAATATTCATCCAAGCCATATTGAGGAGTTAAGTTATAGACACCAAGCCGTTTTGAAATGTGCTGCATTTAGTGTTCCGGATACAAGACTTGGAGAAAAAGTTGCACTAGGTATTATCTTCAAAGATGGTGTGCCAACCATGACTGGTGAAGAGTTTTTAAATCACCTGTATGTTGCAGGCCTATCTAAATATGATATGCCGGAGTATTTTGGTATTTTTACATCTTTCCCTTTAACAGCTAGCGGCAAAATCTTAAAACGTGAAATTCAAGAACAGTATCAATCTGGGACAATTCAACTAAATTCCGTTCGTTTTATCGAACCTAAAAAATAGAGCTCTATTATGTATCCACATGCGAAGCAAATTGACGACTATTTCATTCTTACTCTAGATCGTCCAGAAGCACTAAACGCTCTTTCTTTTGAAATTATTCAAAAACTTTCCCAATTAATTGATGAAATAGCAACGTCATCTGCTCGAGCTCTGATTATTACTGGAGCAGGAGAAAAAGCATTTTGTGCTGGTGCGGACATTAAAGAATTAATGAATCGGTCACGGATGCAGCAACAACGTGGATCTGAACTAGGGCAACAGGTTTTTTCTAAATTAGAAAATTTACCAATGCCATCTGTTGCATTGATCAATGGCTTTGCCTTTGGTGGTGGTTTAGAGTTGGCGCTAGCGTGTACATTTCGTTTAGCAACGCCGAATGCGAAGATGGGTTTACCTGAAGTTAAATTGGGTTTGATTCCAGGTTATGGGGGAACGCAACGTTTAACAAGAGTGATTGGTCAGACAAAAGCCAATGAAATGATTTTGACAGGTAAGACGATTGATGCTCAAACTGCTCTTCAGTATGGAATCTTGAATCAAATTATTGAAGCAGAAAATGCATTAGAAAAAACCTTTGAATTTTGTAAAACATTTTCATCTTATAGTTTGCCAGTGCTGTCGTTTGCAAGGTCTGCGATTCGAAGAGCGGGTGATGTTACCTTACAAGAAGGGCTTCATCTAGAGTCTAACTTATCGACACTCGCCTATTCATTAGAAGATGCCAATGAGGGTATGAATGCTTTTGTTGAAAAAAGAAAACCTATCTTTAAGGATTTATAATGCAAGGATCAGATAAAAGCAAGAAAGTAATTGCCGTTACTGGAGGAAGTCGAGGAATTGGTGCGGCGATTGTCAAAAAACTGGCAAATGATGGCTGGATTGTCGGTTGTTTATCACGGAAGGGGCAGGGAGTAGAAGATGGTAGTTTGCCTCAAGAGTTACAGAGCCAAGTCATTCATATTGCATGTGATGTCAACTCCGATGAATCTTTAGTAAAAGCATTTACATATTTAGTTGAGCAAACCGGTCGATTAGATGGATTGGTCAATAATGCTGGTATACATGAACAAGAAAAATCACATTTGATGAAAAATGAGATGTGGGATGATGTGATGTCAACGAATGCACGTGCAGTATTCATGAGTTGTCGAGAAGCCTATCCTTTTCTGATACAACAAACTTCTAGTGTCATTATCAATATGGGATCTTTTTTTGACAAGATGGGAGTGAAAAACAATTTAGCCTATTGCGCATCAAAGGCAGCTGTTGGCGCAATTACCAGGTGTCTAGCCGTTGAGTGGGCGAGTAAGGGTGTAAGAGTCATGGATGTTGCTCCAGGTTATATTGCGACCGAACTAAATATTGACGCAATGAATGGTCCCCTTGGTGAGTTTTTGGCAAAGCGTATTCCAAGGAAAACGCCAGGCACTCCAGCAGAAGTTGCGACCGTGGTTGCTGCAATTGTCCAAGACGATATGTCGTTTCTAACAGGTGAAACCATCTATCTAGATGGTGCTCACGCCATCGCACACTAAAGAGAATCCTATGAATATATTAGAAAGACTTGATGAATCGATATTGCTTAATTCTGAAGAAAAGCAATTACTAGATAGTGTGAAGGACATTTGTCGAAATGTCATCGCGCCGAATGCTGCTCAATTTGATGAGTCGAAAGAGTTTCCTTGGGAAAATATCAAAGCTATTAATGAACTTGGTTTAAATGCCATGTTTGTTCCTGAGGCATATGGCGGCGCCTTATTGTCTTACACCGCTTACCTTGCTTGCGTGCGTGAGATTAGTAAAGCCTGTGCTTCGACGGGTATTATTTGGGCAACTAATTTTCATGGTATGAAGCCATTAATTGATTTTGGTAATGAGGAACAGAAATTACGATTGCTTCCCAGAATTGCAGACGGTGGACTAGGATCATTGGCGATTACCGAACCCTCAGCAGGATCAGATGCCACTGGCATGAAATTAAGTTTTACTCCAGATGGCGATGACATTATCGTCAATGGCAGTAAGATCTTTATCTCCAATGGTGACTTTGCTGATTTATATCTTTTATTTGGGAAGTGGTCTGAAATTGAAGGATCTAAAGAAGCCATCAGTGCTCTTGTATTTGAAAAAGGGACTCCAGGATTTTCCGTTCTCGGTATTGAAAAGAAAATGGGACACCGTGCAGCAAGTACAGCAGCGATAGCCTTTGATAATTGTCGCGTACCACGTGCTAATTTATTGATGAACCCTGGTGATGGCTTAAAAATCCTGTTGTCATCACTCAATAAGTCGCGTCCAAGTGTTGCTGCCCATGCTTTAGGAATAGCACGTGCGGCACTTGAGGACGGTGTTGAGTATATTAATCAGCGCAAGCAATCGGGCAAAAAAATTATTGAGTTTCAGGGGATTCAATTTCAATTGGCGGATTTAGCCAGTGAATTATATTTATGTGAAAACCTCATGTGGACCATTGGAAGATTAGTGGATAACGGTGGCAAAGATTTTGGTATTGAAGCCTCGATTCTTAAATACCGAGCTACGGATGCAGCGATGCGAATCACATCTGATGTTGTTGGTTTGTTGGGCGGATATGGGTATTGTCAGGATTATCGGGCTGAACGACTGATGCGAGATGCCAAAATCACCCAAATTTGGGAAGGCACTAATCAAATTCATCGCCAACTAGTTGGTAGGCACTTTATTCAAAAATAAGGAGGTACTGTGAGCTCAATTAAAAAAGTCGGTGTAGTGGGCAGTGGCACTATGGGCTCAGGTATAGCCATTGTGGCTGCTAGAGCTGGATTTGAAACTTACGTATATGATACAAATAGTAAAAATCTTGAAAATTTATCCAAGCAAAGTAAAGATTTTTTTGAAAAATCTGTAGCCCGTGGAAAAATGCAGGTCGAGAATCTTAAGCCTACTCTTCAACGGTTAAAAGCCACTTCAAACATGGCCGATTTAGCAGATTGCGATGTTGTGATCGAGGCTATTTTTGAAGATCTCCAAGTCAAACACGATTTGTTTTCAAAGTTAAATACTATTTGTAAACAAGAAACTATTTTTGCATCTAATACCTCGACAATTTCGATTACAGAAATAGCAGGTGGAAGTGGTCGCGATGATCGCTTTGTTGGTATGCACTTTTGTTTACCAGCACAGTTAATGAAACTAGTAGAAATGTCTCCAGGACTGAATACGAGTGCAGAAAGTTTTAGCGCAGCGTGGAAGTTTTGTATTGATTTAGGGCAATCTCCAGTGAAGACCCAAGATACTCCGGGCTTTATCCTTAATTATTTTTTAATTCCATTCAATAACAATGCAATCCGTATGGTTGAAGCTGGAATTGCAGCACCGGAAGATATTGATAAAGCGATTAAGACAGCATTAGGATATGCCATGGGACCAATGCAGCTTTTGGATCTTGTTGGGATGGATACCCAAAGACTGCTTTGTAATGCAATGCAAAATTTAACCAATGAGCCTGATGCAGCCTGTCCGCCACTAGTCAGAAGAATGATTGCTGCGGGCCATCTTGGTAAAAAATCTGGACGAGGATTTTTTACCTATAAAGATTCAAAAATGTTTGGAGCTTAATCATGTTGAACGTACAAATTATTGATACAGGTCGAAGTCGCTCATTTCCTGATTTGGCGGAGTTTGGCTTAATCTCTGATACGAATGCAGATATCTTACTTATTATCGGACAAGATGTTGAGCAAGCATATAAAGCTATTTCTGATGCGAGTGCATATCAACTCATTTTGTTAGAGCTCGGTGTGGAATGTCTTGGCACACATACAGGTGAATCTCTTGGAGAAGAGGGTTCTCAAGTTTTAGGATTTGCTAGATACAAGATGGGGAGTGATCCCGCGACTAAATTAATTGAATTAGTGAAGCAACCAAAAAGCAATGCTCATTCGCTTGAAACAGCCAAATCATTTTTTGAGTCCTTAGAATTAGTTGTGGCGGTATGTGCCGATACTCCTGGAAGAATTGTTGACCGGTTAATTAGACCTTATTTAAATTCTGTTTTGAGACGTCTTGATGATGGTTTAGCAACTGCTACAGATATGGATAAAACCCTTAAATTAGGATTGGGATATCCTGAAGGTCCACTATCCATGTTGCAAAGAACGGGTCTAGAACATCATGCGCATGTGACTGAAAGTTTGTATCAAGCCTTGGGTAACCCCGGTTTTTTCCCAGCAAGAAGAGCGCTTGTTGCCAAAAAAATTAAATCGAACTAGTGATGAGTTTATCTAAACAGTTACCACTGACCGGTATAAAAGTTTTAGATTTTAGTACTCTATTGCCTGGTCCCGTATGCTCTTTACTTTTGTCTGAGGCAGGGGCAGAAGTGATTAAAGTAGAGCGCCCACAAGGTGGGGACGAAATGCGTAGCTATCATCCAAAAGCAGGGGAAGATAGTGGCAACTTTGTCATACTCAATCGAGGTAAACAAAGTATCGCTGTTGACCTTAAAGACCCTAAGACCATTGCGCAATTAACGCCAATCATTTTAGAGTGTGACATTCTTATTGAGCAATTTAGGCCTGGAGTCATGGCAAGACTTGGCTTAGGCTATGAAACACTTCAAGCGATTAACCCTAAGTTAATTTACTGTTCGATTACAGGGTTTGGGCAAACCGGACCAGATGCGATGCTGGCAGCACATGATTTAAATTACGTTGCGCAGACCGGCATGCTTTCTTTAGTAGTCGATACCAATGGTTATCCATCACTTCCACCAGCATTGATTGCGGATATAGCCGGGGGTGCTTACCCAGCATTTAGTAATATTTTGCTAGCGCTGCGTCAACGGGATATTACTGGTGAAGGATCATATTTGGATATTTCCATGAGTGATAATTTATTTACATTTATGTATTGGGTGATGGCTGAACAGCAGTTAGATGGCAAGTCTCCGAGCGCAGCTTCAAGCCTAGTTACTGGTGGAACGCCAAGATATCAAATCTACAAAACAAAAGACGAGCGTTTTTTAGCGGCGGCCCCATTAGAGGATAAATTTTGGAATAACTTTTGTCATCTCATTCATTTGGAGGATCGATATAGAGATGTTGCTTGCTCGCCCAAAGAGGCATCTGAAGCGATTGCAAATATTATTCAAACGAAGACCGCTCATGAGTGGGAGGTTATTTTTGAAGGACATGACGTATGTTCCGTCATTGTGAAAACATTTGATGAGGCATTACAGTCAAAACATTTTGCAAGTAGGGGAATATTCAAGAAGTTGATCAATCACAATGATGGTCAAATAATGGCTTTACCAATTCCGATTGTGAATCATCTTCGACGTGATGAAGAGTCTTTGGATTACCCAAAACTTGGCGAACATAATAAAACAATACTAGGTTAGTCGTATTGTATTAATTCTTAGATCATCTGCTTCACTGGTCCGGGATTAAAAACTCGGTAATCAGAACAACCAGTTCAACTACGCCTAAAATGATGACCAGAATGAATCCGCCAATACCAAGTGCAAACAGTGGACTTAACCATCCGAGAGAAGCAGGTAGAAGGCTAAATGTGATGATGGCTGCAAGTATGCCAAGTATCATGGCGATGGGCTTACCAAAACGAATGAGACTTCGCAGTACAGGAAAGCGTTCAAGGCCATAACTAACATTCGTACTTACATCTGATGCTTTATCTAAATTTTTAGAATCATCACCGATACGTTTTGGATATTGAATCTCGATGTTTTTACCTTGTAAATGTGCGATACGTTCTGCTGCAATTAAGCCAAAGCTTCCTGATTTAATGAGTCCACCGATATAAACGGAGTCGGTACCACCTTCTAGTCCTCCAGTTGCAGCACCTACAGCAAAAAGACCTGGTATTGGCTTTGATGATTGATCAAGTACTTGAGCATGTTGATCAATGTCGATTCCAGTCATCGTATAAGTGATGCCTGGACAGATTGGTATTGCCATGATTTGGGATGGATTGATCGGCCATGGCTTCATCAGATTAGAGCGTTTAATTGGTAGGTGATCTAAAGAACCGTTTTCTAACGCTTGGTTATATTCTGTAACCGTTTGATTGAGTATTTCGCTTGGAACTGACATCAGTTGAGCAAGTTCTTCAGATGATGAAGCCCTCAAAATAGTTCCGCCAGCACGTTCAAGTAAAGGATTGGCAGGAATACGGGCAGAGGTTCCTGGACCATTCCATATGTCTTGATCAAAAATCGCAAATAATTTTTCAGTTGTTGCTTTTGCTGCTAATTCATTAGCAAGATGCACACCAGATCGACCTTCATCTACAATCCGTCGACCATGAGCGTCAATGACGAGACCTGCTGTAGCAATAGCATCCAGTTCAGGGTAGGGCCAAACAGCTTCATTATGTTTTGCATCACTACATAAAATATGGCCGTAAAAACGATTCCCTGAGTTGTTGACAACCCCACCAGCTTCAAGAACCATGTTGATACCATCACCATAGCCAGTTCTTCCACCTCTTTGAAACACCGATGAAAAATTAGAGCCAATATATTTTTTGTAAAGTTCAGGATTCGTTTGGAAGCCACCATCAGCAATCACAGTATATGGAGCTTTCCAAAGGGTCTCTTGCCCGTCGCATATGCCACGAACACCAATACATTGCCCATCTTGCATCACTAAATTCGTGGCACGAGCACCATATTGAATCTTGCCGCCAAGTTCTGCGAGTGCAAGAACAAGTCGTTTTAACATCAAATCGGGACCACGTTCTTTCCAGTCATTACCAGCACGGAGTGCGCGAGGTGGTGCCATACACCAGCGATAACCCTCTTGGGGATTAAAGCGCATGAATTTTCCACCTTTATCCTGAAGCCATGTGATTAATCTGGCACCATTTTTTGCTAAAGCGGCTGCGAGTTCAGGTTTGGCTTCCCCGCTAGTTATTTTATGAATGAGTTGTTCTAGTTCTTCAGGAGGGCGATAAGGATCATGAAATCCAATATGAACTATTCCTCCAGAGAATCTGGAATTATTGGGGTACTCGACCCCTGTACCTTTTTCTAATAAAAGAGGGCGAAGACCAATTTCTGCAGCACGAACTGCAGTAGTAAGACCGGCAATACCACCGCCGACAATAATTAAATCAAATGATTCATCAGAACTTAGCATAATTTAAAATAGAGAGATGATTGGTTACTCAAGGTCTGATAAAGGCATTGAATCAAATGATTAAACTCTTCATCAGCGAACTGATCAATCTCATGGTCTCCGATATATTTTTTAAAAGTATAGCAAACACTATTTACTTCAAATGCAAATCCATACTTTTTTAAAACCTGAATTCATTATTAAAGGCTGATGAAATAAAGAAATTAAGTTGGTTGTTTTTCGAATGTAGGCAGCTGGTCGATATCAGAAACCCACTCCATGGCAGATTGATGCCAGATTTGTTTTTTGGGAATAATCTCAGCTCTTTGGTTCAATGTTCCAACCCTTAGCCCAAAAATTTCTTGATTCAATTCACTAGTGGCATAAACAGAGGTTCCGCAATTTGGGCAAAACCCTTGTATCCGGCGATTACCGCTTTCAGCAATTTTGAGATAAGTTGCAGGCTCACCCTGTAATAACTTAAATGAATGTTTGATTGCTGGTACCACGGTTCTAAAAGCAGCACCTGTCATTCTTTGACAGTCGGTGCAGTGACAAATAGTAACTTTTTCAAGGTCGATCTCAGCCTCAAATTGAATATTTCCACAGTGACATGACCCATCTACATGCATCATATAAGCTCCTTTTTCATGATGTTATCTGCAGATACATTTTTGTAAAATATTCGTAACCGGCAAATAGAGTTGAAAAATATCTTTTTTGATTGTATACTGATTTAACAAAAAAAATAAAACTAGGTGAGACAATGAAATCTAATAAATTATTAGTATTAACAGGACTATTCTTGTTCGGGCTATTTATTTCAAGTACATTCGTTCGAGCTGAGGACCCGTATCCTAACAAACCAATCAAAATTATTGTAGGTATTACTCCTGGGGCATCCACAGATTTTTTGGCGCGTGAAGTTGCGCGTGGATTAAGTGAGCGTTTAAAAGTTCCAGTCATTGTTGAAAATAAGCCTGGCGCCAACACCATTATTGCGAATAATATTGTTGCTAAATCTCCTCCAGATGGATACACCATTTACTTAACAAATATTGTTAGTGCGATCAATCCTTGGATGTATACCAATATGCCCTATGATTTTAAAAAGGACATGAAAAATATTGTTTTACTTGGAGTGTCTGACAATCTATTTGCTGTCAATGCTAAGTTAGGAATTAATAATGCGGCAGAAATGATTGCTTATGCCAAAAAAAATCCAGGGAAATTTTCTTATGGTTCATCTGGAGTTGGTTCAATCCATAATTTAATGATGGAATTAATTGCAGAAAAGGCACAAATACAAATCAATCATATTCCATACAAAGGTGCTGCCGCCGCTATTTTAGATACTTTAGGTGGAAATATTAATGGCTATTGTGGAACGATTTCATCACAACAAGAATTTGTGAAGAAGGGGGATTTAAAGCCCTTATTTGTTACTTCGGCTAAACGATCGAACTATATGCCGGATGTCCCAACATTGGCAGAAGCTGGTTTGCCACCTGTAGTGGCTGGTTATTGGATGGGTTTATCTGCGCCGGCTGGTACTCCTGATGCAATCATCAATCTTATCAATAAAGAAGTGAATGTGGTGTTGAGTGATCCTGCAAATATTAAAAAATTGAGTATCCAAGCCATTGATCCGATTGGTGGAACACCTGCCGATATGGATCGTTTTTATGACTCTGAATTAAAGTTGTGGAAATCAGCTGTTTCTGCAGCCAAGGTTGAGCCTATTGCTTTGAATAAATAAGTAGAAAATTAAAATAATTTTTTTACCTTTTCGTCTTATTACTATTCAATTAAATCCATTCTGTGATTTATCAGAATAGAATATTTACACTCTAATTAATGATTACTTATAAGCCACTAAAAGGTATTGAGGTTTTAGAGTTTTCTCAGCGGCTTTCTGTTTCTGCTTGTGGATTTTTATTAGCCGAATTAGGTGCACAAGTTACAGTGATTAATGACACAGATGGAAAAATATTCTCATCCCCATTTGAAAAGCGGCTGAAACAGCAGGGCAGAATTTACCTTAATTTACCAAGTACAGATCATCATCTTTTTTTTAAAAAGTTTAGAGTCATCATTACTTCTTTAGGAGATTCTAATGACGAAAAAACGCAGCTGATATATAATTTTTTACCAGATCAAGATGAACATCAAGTCATCTGCTCCATCACAGATCAAGGTATAGGAATTGAAAATTTTTCTACGCCATCGAATGAGATATTTATTCAGGCTTTAAGTGGCCTGATGGCGGTTAGTGGCTTGCCGAATGAGAAGCCAGAGTTTGCAAAAATTCCAATTTCTGAAATGTGTGCCGCAGTAATTTCTTGTTTATCCATATTAACGGCCATTTACTCACCGTCGAAAAAGTTGATTGACTTAAGTCAATTAGAAATCATGGCAGATCAATTAAGGACTCATGTATCTTTATTGACAGACAATAAAAAAGGATCTTTTAGGCTTGGGTGTGGACACCCCCTTTGTAGTCCTTGGGATGCATATCAAGCAAGTGACGGGTGGGTAATTATTTGCGCTTCTTCTGATGGCCATTGGCACGCATTACTGAAGTTAATAAATCTTGAGAATTTACTTGACGATAGTCGATTTATGAACGTGACACTTCGAAGACAACATAAAAAAGAAGTTGATGAAATTGTTACATCATGGACTAGTCAATTAAAAGTTGCGAGTATCACTGAGCAATTACGAACAATTGGGTTGCCAAGTGGTCCAGCGGCTATTCCGCGAGAAGTACCTTTTGATGCCGATTTAATAGAAGCTGGGACTATTCAGCAGGAAGATCAGTTCTCATTTGCGAGAATGCCTATACAAATATCACCTATAGGCCCCTCGACGCCTTATCCGTCGAAGTCTTCTTTCCATGCTTCAACACTGCCTTTAGAGGGCGTTAAAGTGATTGAGTTTACTGCTTACGCTGCAGGACCTATGGCAGGATATTTATTAGCCAGCTTAGGTGCAGAAGTCATTAAGATTGAAGCTCCTCATGGAGAAGAGGGGCGAAAATTTAAGCCTCAATTTGGAGGGGTTAGTGGTTATTTTATTAATTACAATGCGGGCAAAAAATCTATTGCAATTGATTTACAGAGTCTTGAGAATAAAAAGAAACTTTACGACTTAATTGCAACGGCTGATATTGTTTTGCATAATATGCGTCCTGGTGCAATGGATAAATTGGGTTTTGGCGTAGATGAATTACTTACAATTAATCCGCATTTAATTTATTGCTCAATTTCTGGTTATGGGTTAATGGGCCCTAAATTAGGAGCGCTTGATACAGTGATACAAGGTCATCTAGGCCTTACTGGGCTTTTTGGGGATGGTAACCGTCCAATACGTGTTGGTTATTCAATCGCAGATCAACTTTCAGGGCATTTTGCAGCAGCAGGAATGGTTGCTGCTTTAATTCAGCGAAGTCAAATAAGCAGTGGTCAGATTGTTGATATTGCTATGTCAGATTCCATTGCATGGCTTACACAATTAATGTGGAATGACTCATCGATGGAAATAGCTGGTTTTCAAATACAAGCAACTGATGGTTGGATTGTTTCTACAACTAGTGTGCAAGAATATCCGAAAGACCTCAATTGTAAAGATCTCATTGGTTATTTAAAAAAGCAAGAGATACAAGCAGTTCAAATTTTAGAAGTGGATGAGGTCATTATCCAAGAGTCTTTAGTCTGTCGAGGATTTATGTACCAAATTCAAACGCAAAATGATGACATGGCAGATCTAATTTCTCCACCACTGGGTATGCCAGTTTATGAGCCCAAGATCTTACATCCATTAGGAACCCATAATTACTTATTAAATACGCAAAAATGAAAACAAACAACTTACCATTAAGTGGCATCAAAATTGTTGACTTTAGTCGATTACTTCCAGGACCTTGGGCTACGCAAATGTTAGCTGAATTAGGGGCAGAAGTATATAAAGTAGAAGAGCCTGACATTGGCGATCCAAGTCGACATTCTTATCCGAGATATAAACAAAATAGTGTATATTTTCATGCGACTAACGGGAGCAAAAAAAGTATAACCGTTGATTTACGTGAGCCCTCTGGCAAAGAAGTTGCTAAACGTTTAATTGCCAATTGTGATGTCGTAGTGGAGTCGTTTCGACCTGGGTTGATGACAAAATTAGGTTTAGATTATGACGTTGCTAAAGTGATAAACCCTGCGGTTATTTACTGTTCTATATCTGGCTTTGGTAAGACAGGTTCCTTATCCCATATCGCTGGACATGATCTTGTGATTCAGTCGATGACTGGTTTGCTAGGGTGTGCTCCAGATGGTCAAGCAAACGTACCAGGGATGCAGTCTGCTGATTTTGCAGGATCTTTATATTGCGTAATTGCTATTCAAGCAGCTTTAGCTCAACGAGCAAAAACAGGTAAAGGTTGTGATATTGATATATCGATGTATGAATCGCTCTTGAATATGTGTTTAATTCCTTTAAGTACGCCATTTGCAAAATCTGCAGGTTACAGTGGTGACCCCAGAATGGAGTCATTTGGAGGGAATCCAAGATATTCGATCTACAAGTCTAAAGATGGAAGAAGTATTGCCATTACTCTTTTAGAGTTCAAGATTTGGAAGGAGTTCTGTTTAAAAATTGATCGACCTGATTTGATTTTTCAGGATGAAACTCCAGCAGATCGTTTATCCACTCATGGTGAGCGTGGGATTGTATATCGACAAGCTTTACAAGAATACTTCTCACAATTCACGTGGGATGAAATCATGGAGCATATGTTAAAGACAGGTATTGCCATTGCCCCAGTATGTTCGCCGCAAGATGTCATGAATCTAGAGCATGTCAAAGAGCGACGAGCGATTGATTGGCTTGATCACCCGATCGAAGGAAAACTTCCCTACTTGGTCAATCCATTGGCAAGGTCTGGCTTAGCAATTGAGTCTCATCATCCAGCGCCATTACTGGGAGAAAATTCAGAAGAAATTTTAAAAAATATTGGTTATTCAGATGAAGAAATCAAGGAGCTAATGAATAAATGACAAACACACAAAAAATAGCTGAATATGTATTTGCTAACTATTCAAAAAAAATCCCTGATGAAGTTTTAGATTATGGTCGTCTGTGCTTAGCTGATTGGCTGTGTGTTGCCAAAGGTGCCATTGCTGAGAATGCAGCAAGGGTTGTTTATGAAACCACTAAAGAAAATCATGATAGAGGGAAATCTAACTTGTTATTAGGCGGCGTCGCTGATGCCTTAACCGCCGCATTATGTAACGGAACTTTAGCGCATTGCTTAGATTTTGATGATACGCATATTAAGTCGAATACCCATACGAGTGCACCACTCTTTGCCGCCACAATTGCTTTGGGTCAGGAACTTGGATCATCTGAAGAAAACATACTTCGAGCATTTATTACTGGCTACGAAGTATCGACCCGAGTCGGTTATGGCGTAGGTGAAATCATTACTGAAAAAGGTTGGCATTGCACGGGGATATTTGGTGCAATAGGCTCTGCTGCCGCAGCTTGTGTTCTTTATCAACTTGATAAGGCTCAAATCATCAATGCACTCTCAGCAGCAGCCACACAAGCGAGTGGTTTTACGATTTCATTTGGAACAATGGCGAAGCCATTTCATGCTGGAAAAGCGGCGTTTAATGGTTTGATGGCTGCCAGATTAGCGAAACATGGATTTGTTGCTCAGCAAGATATGTTTGCCTTAGATGGTGGATTTATACAAGCGCTTGTTCAAGATCAATCAGCTTCATTAACTGCAGTTAATTTTGATCAGTGGGAAATTTTGAACAATAGCTTTAAACCATATGCGGCATGTCATTTGGTTCATCCAGCAGTTGACACAATCAAGAAACTATTAACTTTTACAGCTATAAAAGACATTCGGTCATTAGAAATCGAAGTAGGGGAGTTGGCTATGCAAGTGACTGGGCAAAAGTCTGGTAAACCAAAATCTCCATTGGAGGGTAAGTTTGATCTGAAGTACTGCGTTGCACTTGCATTAAAAGGTTCTGATTTAATGGTGGGGGATTTCAGTGATCAAGCCATTCATAATCAAGAAACTATTCAATTGACAGATTTGGTGAGCATTAAGCCAAGTATTGAAATGGGTTATACGTCAGCGAGATTACATGCTCAATTAAAAGATGGTCAGAGCAAGTTGGTTGAAGTTGCAATTTCAAAAGGTCATCCAGGAAATCCGATCAACTGGCATGATATGCAAATGAAATTTAATCATTTAGTAAATGATGAGTTATTGTGGACTAATATCAAAAATTTTGGCGAAAAGAAAACATTTACATTATTTTCACCAAATTAAATCCAACCAATAGTTTTCAATAGTTAAATTAGAGGATACTAATAAATAACGATTTCAGTAATCAAAAAACTCTATCAAAGCCCAACTATTTGTCAATATTAAAGAGCAATCTTATTGGTTGATGTCATCATATTTTTATTATGATGACATTATCTTTAATAATGATTTCCCTAAAAGCCGAACAGAGATTGCACTATTTAACAATGTTTCAGAGTTTTTCTAGTGCTTGGGCAAATGATGCTACTGAGCGATCCACATTTTGAAGTTTCTCAAGTCCAAAAAGTCCTAGTCGGAAAGAGCGATAATCAGCACCCTCATCGCATTGCAACGGAACACCTGCGGCAGTTTGTAGGCCTTGCTCAATAAACTTTTTACCAGATTGGATATCTGGATCAGTGGTGTAACTCACAATAACGCAAGGAGCTTGGTAGCCTTCAGCGGCAACTGACGGGTAGTGATGATCCACTAAAACTTTTCTGATTTTTGTGCCAAGTTCTGCTTGTGAGGCCTTTAAACGATCAAATCCTAATGATCTGGTTTCAAGCATTACATCACGCAAGATTCTGAGGGCATCAGTTGGAAGGGTGGTGTGATAAACAAAACTAGTTGTTGCATAAGCCTCGGTAATTTGGGTCCATTTTTTTAGGTCGATTGCATAACTAGAACTTGTTGTTTGCTCCATTTTTTCGCGAGCTAAGGTACTAAGGCAGACCATTGCGCAACACGGTGAACTACTCCAGCCTTTTTGTGGCGCAGTAATTAGGATGTCTACTCCGCAAGCTTTCATATCAACCCACATGGCGCCTGAGGCTACACAGTCAAGAACAAATAAGCCACCAATTGAATGTACCGCATCTCCAACTTGTTTCAAATAGTCATCTGGCAGAATAATCCCTGCTGAGGTTTCCACATGCGGTGCAAATACGACGGCTGGCTTCTCTTTTTTAATGTAAGCCACAACATCATCAATGGGGTGGGGCATAAAAGGAGATTGATTGGTATCACCTAGTCGCTTAGCTTTTAAAACATGTAATTCCCCTGCGAAATGACCCATATCAAAAATCTGAGTCCAGCGGTAACTAAACCAACCGTTTCTGAGGATTAAGCATTTTTCTTGATTTGCAAATTGCCTCGCAACTGCCTCCATTCCAAAAGTTCCACTACCGGGAACAAGAGCACAAGTGTCCGCGTTATAGACTTCTTTTAAAACCATCGTGATATCTTGAACGACTTTTTGGAACTTTTTTGACATATGGTTCAATGAACGGTCGGTATACACTACGGAGTATTCTAATAGTCCGTCTGGATCGACATTTGGGAGTAGGCCTGGCATATGAATTCCTTAAAAGGGGGATCGGATTGCTTGTATTAAAAAATAATTTTAATAATTTAAACACATTTTAGGGATTGATATCGTAAAACCTAGTATTTCTTCTGAGTGAAATTGTTTATATTATTGGATTAATAATTAAATCTAAATAATCTTCTTACCTATGAAAAGTGACATTGAAATTGCTCAAGCAGCAAAAATCCAGGCGATTATTCCTCTGGTTCACGAAAAATTAGGTATACCTGACCAAGATCTTAATCCCTATGGACACTACAAGGCAAAGCTCTCTTTAGAGTATATCAAGTCGCTTGAAGCCAAGTCAGACGGCAAATTAATACTTGTGACCGCTATTTCTCCGACTCCTGCTGGTGAGGGGAAAACGACAACAACGGTTGGATTAGGTGACGCCTTAAACCTTATTGGCAAAAAGACCTTGATTTGTCTGCGTGAGCCATCTTTAGGGCCGGTTTTTGGCATGAAAGGTGGGGCTACTGGAGGTGGAATGGCCCAGGTCATTCCGATGGAAGACATTAATTTACACTTTACTGGGGATTTTCACGCAATAGCTTCTGCGCATAATTTACTCTCAGCCATGATTGATAACCATATTCATCATGGAAATGAACTCCATTTAGATACACGACGCATTACTTGGAGACGTGTGATGGATATGAATGATCGTTCTTTACGCAAAATTTCTATTGGTTTAGGCGGTCCAGGTAACGGTTTTGTGCGTGAAGATGGCTTTGATATTGTGGTTGCTTCTGAAGTCATGGCAATATTTTGTTTGGCGAACGATTTAACTGATCTCAAAAAACGCTTAGGAAAAATCGTAATAGGTTATGACCTAGACAAAAAGCCTGTTTTGGCGAGTGACTTAAAAGCTGAAGGAGCAATGGCTGCTTTATTAAAAGAAGCGTTTGCACCGAACGTTGTGCAAACTCTTGAAGGTAATATAGCATTCGTACACGGTGGGCCATTTGCTAATATTGCTCATGGATGTAACTCAGTGATTGCAACTAAAACTGCGCTCAAGCTAGCTGACTATGTGGTTACTGAAGCAGGCTTTGGCGCAGACCTAGGTGCGGAAAAGTTCATTGATATTAAATGTCGTAAAGCTGGCCTAAAGCCTTCCGCAGTTGTCTTAGTGGCAAAGATTCGAGCCCTTAAATATCATGGCGGAGTAGAGGTCAAAGAGACTTCTCATGAAAACTTAGAGGCCCTTAAAAAAGGTCTCGTTAATCTAGAAAAACATATCTTCAATATTAAAAATCATTACGGCTTACCGTGTGTCGTTGCAATCAACCACCGCACAGAAGATACTGAAGCAGAAGTTAATCTCCTTCGATCAACAGCCGAACAATATGGTGTAGAAGTGATCCTTGCCAAGCATTGGGGTGAGGGTGGACAAGGTGCGGCAGAATTAGCACAGGCAGTCGTCAATTTATCTGAAAGTGAAAACCAATTCCAATATGTATATGAAGACAATATCTCTTTATTAGATAAGATCAAAACAATTGCAACAAAAATCTATGGCGCAGAAAAAGTCACTGCTGATAAAGCGGTACTCGAGCGTCTTACTTATTTTGAAAGTGCTGGATATGCAAACTATCCTGTTTGTATCGCCAAAACGCAATCCTCATTTTCAGGAGATGCAAGTGTTCGGGGAGCGCCGACGGGTCATACACTCAATATTCGTGAAGTACGATTGTCTGCCGGTGCAGAATTTATTGTGGCGATTTGTGGTGACATCATGACCATGCCAGGCTTACCGAAGACTCCTGCAGCAAATGCCATTGGAATTGATGATAACGGTACCATTAAAGGTCTTTTCTAAAAGACCTATTTTTTAAATTACTTGATCAAGCGGAAAAATACTATGTTTAGTTTCTTAAATAAAGAGTACACGATTGCAGGCCCGGGATTTAATCGATGGTTAGTTCCTCCTGCAGCTCTTGCGATTCACTTGTGTATTGGGATGGCATATGGCTTCTCCGTTTTTTGGCTACCTTTATCGAAATCTTTAGCTGTTTCACAAGGTTTAACCGAAGCAATTAAATGTGGACCGGAAGTAGGTTTTTTCCAAGAGTTATTTACTACGAGTTGTGATTGGAAGATCTCCACCTTAGGTTGGATGTATACCTTATTTTTTGTCTTTTTAGGAATTTCTGCGGCGATATGGGGTGGATGGTTGGAGCGATCTGGTCCTAGAAAAGCAGGAGTAGTATCTGCCATCTGTTGGGGTGGTGGTATGTTGATTTCAGCTTTTGGAATCTACACCCATCAATTTTGGATCATGATTTTAGGGTCTGGAGTGATTGGTGGAATTGGACTTGGTCTTGGGTATATTTCCCCTGTCTCGACGTTGATCAAATGGTTTCCAGACCGTCGAGGGATGGCAACTGGAATGGCCATCATGGGTTTTGGTGGCGGCGCCATGATTGGCTCTCCTCTTGCAGCGCTATTAATTAAAAATTTCGCCACACCAACTGATGTAGGTGTTGCTAAAGCATTTTTGGTAATGGGGGTTATTTATATCATTTATATGTTGGTAGGAGCGATGAGTTATCGCATACCTGCGACTGATTGGAAGCCAAAAGGTTGGATTCCACCTCAGAAAACTACCAGCAACGCAATGATCACTTCGCGCAGTGTACATGTTAAAAAGATCTGGGGGATTCCACAGTTTTGGTTAGTATGGATGGTTCTCATGATGAATGTATCTGCCGGTATTGGGGTGATTGGTATGGCCTCCCCAATGTTGCAAGAAGTTTTTGCTGGAAAATTGATGGGCTTAGATCTTAAATTTAATGACTTAGACAAGTCTCAATTAACAACCATTGCCGGCATAGCGGCTGGTTTTACTGCTTTGCTAAGTTTATTTAATATTGTTGGAAGATTCTTTTGGGCTAGCTTATCCGATAAGCTTGGCCGCAAGGTCACTTATACAATTTTCTTCATCCTAGGAGGGCTTCTGTATGCAAGTGTTCCCTCAAGTGCGAACTCCGGAAATCTATTTGCCTTCGTTATTGCTTTTGGCATTATTTTAAGTATGTATGGTGGCGGTTTTGCGACGATTCCGGCTTATCTTGCTGATCTCTTTGGGACGCAAATGGTTGGCGCTATTCATGGACGTTTACTCACGGCTTGGTCAACTGCTGGCATTTTAGGACCTGTCGTAGTGAACTATATGCGCGACTATCAACTTGGTTTAGGCATACCTAAAAGTCAAGTGTATAACCAAACCATGTATATCTTAGTGGGGATGTTATTCATTGGTTTGATTTGTAATTTACTCATTAAACCAGTAGCTGATAAATGGTTCATGAGTGATGCTGAATTGGCGGAAGAAAAACGATTGGCGCATGAAAAGAGTTTGGCCACTGTATCTAATACAAGTATCTCGAATAATCAAACAACTACCTTGCAAATTGTTCTAGCTTGGGGCTTTGTGGGATTACCTCTTGCTTGGGGGGTCTATCGCACTGGATTAAGTGCCCTTAAATTGTTTAGCTAAAAATTTTGGGTAATAAAAAACCACCTGAAAAGGTGGTCATTTAAAGTTAATTTTTTGGCTCCCCGACCTGGACTCGAACCAGGGACCTGCGGATTAACAGTCCGTCGCTCTACCGACTGAGCTATCAGGGAATAAAAGAGTATTATAACTTTTTTTCTTACAACAACGCAAATTTTACTACGAATTCATGGATATTCAATTACTGAAGTGGCAGCAGGCTGAAGAAATCGCACTTCCCATACGTACGGAAATCTTTGTAAACGAGCAGAGTGTACCCTTAGATTTAGAGTTAGATGAATATGATATCGAGGCAACGCATGCGCTTTTATGGGTCGATGGTCTTACAGTTGGAACTGGAAGGGTATTTAAAAAAGAAATTACTAGTAATGTCTTTTTTATTGGTCGATTGTGTGTTTTAAAAAGATACCGTGGTTTAGGATACGGTGAATATTTAATGAAGACATTGATTCAACATGCAAGACAACAAGGGGCAACTGAGTGTTGTATCCATGCACAAAGTATCAGTCAGCTCTTTTATAAAAAATTAGGCTTTATTGCTCATCCAGAAATATTTATGGAAGCTGGTATCGAGCATGTATTAATGACCTTAACAGTGCCGCAATAAAAAATCTGCAGTAACCACACCAGCATCGATAGTTAGTTCTTCATTGAGAACATATTTAAGCGCTTGTTCGTAATCTACTAAGATGAAATCACTGACTTCCTGATCTTGGTTTTGTGGTTGAAATGTGATGGGCAATTCAAGATCATAGGTATATAAAGTTTCATGATGCAAACTTGAATCAGTTAAACCTCTTCTCACTGTGATGGAACTAATCGGGTTTAATTGCTGAGCTAGTTCAGAGACAATACCCGCCTCTTCACGTAATTCTCGATGAGCAGAGTTAAGCAATGTTTCGTTTGCACCAATTCCACCAGCAGTTATATTGTCTAAGAGGTTGGGGTCGATATGCTTTGTATTACTGCGACGTGCTAACCATAGTTGTTGATTATACGTATATCCATTGATATGAATGGCGCGACTATGAAAGCCGAAGGCACGAAAGAAAGTTCTCTCCACCCGAAAGCGTTCATGAGCATGTTCATCAATATAAGAAAACTCTTCGTCTCTCCAGCCCGTGAGAAGATGAATCTCTCTTAAATACTGCGCCAGGATTCGAAGTTCAATACTTAATAGGTTTGGTGTTGTAGCATCAATAATGATTTTTTGATTTGCACAATGAATGAAGTTGATATTTTGTTCTTCTTGATCCAAGAAATTTTGTATCGCCACAAAAATCGTATGAGTGACATAACCAATGATTTGATCATTCAACTGAACGGGTAATAAATCATGTGGGATATTTCGAAAAGAGGTCTCAATAATTTCCCTTAGTGCAGATCTCGAGTTTGTATTTAATTGATAGTTATTCATGTGCATTTACGTTAAAAGTAAGGACCAATTTTTATTAGGGATTTCACTAATAATTTGTGTTCTCTAAAAAAAAGCAATCAATTTCTGAAAAATTATTTATTAGTTTTTTTTATGCTGCTTAAAAAATTAGCAAGTCAGCTCAAGCCCTAATATTCTTAGATATTTTATGATTTTTGTTTTACTTATCCACAAAACCTGTGGATAAGTATCTTAGTATTTATCCTAATAGGGTATTGACAAGGTATTTAAAAGTATTGAAAAGGTACCAAAAATGAAAATAAATAATTGCTAAATGGTGTCCCCGACTGGAGTCGAACCAGTATCTAGCCCTTAGGAGGGGCTTATTCTATCCATTGAACTACAGGGACATACATCCAACATTGTAAATCCTTCAGAACAATTCACAAAGTAATTGATATATATATGATTATTTTATTATCATGAACTTGTTTCAGAAAGACTTTGAAACTTGATAAGATTTAGTAAAGGAGTCTCAAAAAACACGGTTTTTTAGAGAGATTCATATTCAAGCTACAATTTCCAACTATGGCAACACGTAAAGAACAATATAGCGAATCATCCATTAAGGTCTTAAAAGGCTTAGAGCCAGTTAAACAAAGACCGGGGATGTACACCAGAACAGATAATCCTCTGCATATTATTCAAGAAGTTATTGATAACGCATCGGATGAGGCCTTGGGGGGGCATGGTAAAGAAATCATATTAACGCTACATACTGATCAAAGTATCAGTGTGGAAGACTTTGGACGAGGTATTCCTGTGGGATTGCACCCTGAGGAGAAAATACCTGTTGTAGAAATTGTATTTACTCAATTACACGCAGGTGGCAAATTCGAAAAAGGCAATGCAGGAGCATATGCATTTTCTGGCGGACTTCATGGCGTCGGTGTTTCTGTTACTAATGCATTATCTAAGCGCTTAGAAGTTCAGGTTTGGCGCGATAAACAATATTCCACCCTTGCATTTGAACATGGATTTTTAGTAGATAAGATTTCTAGTAAAGCGATTGCCTCAGGTGAAAAATCTTCAGGTACGCGAGTTCGTGCTT
This sequence comes from Polynucleobacter sp. SHI8, assembly GCF_027944005.1. NCBI lineage: Bacteria > Pseudomonadati > Pseudomonadota > Betaproteobacteria > Burkholderiales > Burkholderiaceae > Polynucleobacter > Polynucleobacter sp. SHI8. The sequence goes on from NZ_AP027204.1 coordinate 1,155,495, forward strand.
GGCCAGAAGCTAAATATTTTGATTCTGCTGTGATTCCTCTTGCCGAATTACAACGTTTGCTCAGGTCTAAAGCTGTTTTATTACCTGGAGTCAAGGTAACCCTGATCCAAGAAAAATCTGGTGAAACACAGTCTTGGTTTTATGAGAATGGATTGAAGGGGTATTTAGACGAAGCGATGTTGCAAGCTGGACATAGTGAGTTGCTCATTCCAGCGTTTGATGGGGAGCATTTTGCAGAACCTGATCGTGCTGGTGAAGAGAACTTTGCGCAGGGCGAAGGAGCTTCTTGGATTGTTGCTTGGACAGAAGAGGGCGCTCCAGTTCGGGAAAGTTACGTGAATCTTATTCCAACTACTGCTGGCGGTACCCATGAAAGTGGGTTACGTGAAGGTTTATACAATGCAGTGAAAAGTTTTATCGATATGCATGCTCTCTTACCCAAGGGGGTGAAGCTGATGCCTGAAGATGTGTTTCAACGTGCGTCATTTGTTTTATCGGCGAAGGTTTTAGATCCACAATTTCAGGGGCAAATTAAAGAGCGATTAAATTCGCGTGATGCTGTCAGATTAGTTTCCGGATTTGTAAAGTCAGCTCTTGAGCTGTGGCTTAATCAACATGTTGATTATGGTAAAAAATTAGCTGAATTAGTCATTAAACAAGCGCAGGCTAGAACCCGTGCGGGACAAAAGATTGAGAAACGAAAGTCTTCAGGAGTTGCTGTCCTGCCTGGCAAATTAACTGATTGCGAAAGTGAAGATATTGTTATTAATGAGATTTTCCTAGTCGAGGGTGATTCTGCTGGTGGATCTGCAAAGATGGGACGTAATAAAGAATATCAAGCTATTTTGCCCCTTCGCGGGAAAGTTTTAAATACTTGGGAAACAGAGCGAGATCGATTATTTGCCAATAATGAGGTTCATGACATTGCTGTTGCAATTGGGGTAGATCCTCACGGCGTGAATGAAAACCCTGATCTGAGTAATTTACGTTACGGTAAGGTTTGTATCTTATCGGATGCCGATGTCGATGGATCACACATTCAAGTCTTATTGTTAACGCTGTTTTATAAGCATTTCCCTAAACTGATTGAACGCGGACATATTTACGTTGCAAGGCCACCATTGTTTCGTGTTGACGCACCCGCTCGTGGTAAAAAGCCTGCACAAAAAATATATGCATTAGATAGTGGTGAGTTAACTGCAATTGAAGATAAGCTCAAAAAAGATGGCTTGAAAGATGGTAGTTGGCAAATTTCTCGGTTTAAAGGTTTAGGTGAGATGAATCCAGAGCAATTATGGGATACCACTCTTAATCCTGACACAAGAAGACTTTTACCGATTTTGACAGGTGAGATTAACTTAACCGACACCAATAAGATGATGGATATGTTGATGGGTAAATCAGAATCTTCTGCAAGAAGGAATTGGTTAGAAGAGCATGGTAATGAAGTAGAAGCGGATATTTAATCAAGAATAATTTATGTCGAATAACGAACCAGATTTATTTTCTAACATACCTCCTGAACCTACAGATACATTGACGCTTGCTAATTATGCAGAGCGTGCTTATTTAGATTATGCAATTAGTGTGGTCAAAGGACGTGCATTACCTGAGTTAGCAGATGGTCAAAAACCAGTTCAACGTCGAATTCTTTATTCGATGAATGAAATGAGTTTAAAAGCTGATGCTAAGCCAGTGAAAAGTGCTAGGGTCGTTGGTGATGTATTGGGTAAATTTCATCCACACGGTGATCAATCTGCTTATGATGCTTTAGTTCGATTGGCACAAAATTTTAGTCTTCGATATCCACTCATTGATGGCCAAGGAAATTTTGGCTCACGTGATGGTGATGGTGCTGCTGCCATGCGATATACCGAAGCAAGATTGACAAAAATTGCCAGTTTGTTACTTGAGGAAATCAATCAAGGAACTGTCGATTTTATTCCAAATTATGATGGCACGATGGAAGAGCCTGCTTTATTGCCGGCAAGACTCCCGTTTGTTCTCCTGAATGGTGCATCTGGAATTGCAGTAGGGATGGCAACTGAAATACCATCACATAATTTAAGAGAAGTTGCTGCTGCTAGTATTGCGGTATTAAAAAATCCAAAGATCAATGAAGATGAAATTTTGTCTTTGATTCCGGGGCCCGACTTTCCCGGTGGCGGACAAATTATTTCTTCCGTAGAGGAAATTGCAGAAATATACAAAGTAGGACGCGGTAGTTTGAAAGTCAGAGCTAGATGGAGCGTTGAGGAGATGGCTCGAGGCCAATGGAAGTTGGTCATGAATGAATTACCACCGAACACCTCCACGCAAAAAGTATTGCAAGAAATCGAAGAGCTAACCAATCCAAAGGTTAAAGTAGGTAAAAAAGCTTTAACAGCAGAACAAAATTCCCTCAAACAAGCTACTTTGGCGCTGTTAGATGGAGTCCGAGATGAGTCAAGTAAGGACGCTGCCGTGCGTTTGGTGTTTGAGCCAAAGACTAAAAACATTGACGAAGCAGAATTTGCTAACTTTTTATTAGCCCATACTTCTTTAGAATCCAATGCTTCGATCAACCTTGTCATGATTGGCACAGACGGACGTCCAAGGCAAAAAGGGATTTTGACTATTCTTCAAGAATGGGCTCAGTTTCGCATCGAGACGGTGACGCGACGGACGCAGCATCGTCTAGGTAAAGTTGATGATCGCATGCATATTCTTGAAGGACGTCAACTTGTCCTGTTGAATATTGATGAAGTGATTCGAATTATCCGTAATAGTGATGAGCCTAAAGTTGATTTAATGGCAGCCTTCAAATTATCTGATCGTCAGGCTGAAGATATTTTAGAAATTAGATTACGTCAATTAGCTAGGCTTGAAGCTATCAAAATTGAGCAAGAGTTATCAGAGTTAAAGTCTGAAAAAGAAGATTTGGAGAGTTTGTTGGGAAGCGACACTCTTATGCGTAAAAAAATCATCAAAGAAGTTGAAGCAGATGCGAAGACTTTTGGCGATGATCGTAGAACACTTATTCAAGAAGAAAAACGTAGTGTTGTCCAAACGAAAATTATTGATGAGCCAGTTACCGTGATTGTTTCCCAGAAGGGTTGGGTACGTTCTCGCCAAGGCCATGGACATGATGTATCACAATTTGCATTTAAAGCAGGTGACGCATTATTTGCGATCTATGAATGTCGAACTATTGATGTCATGATTGGAATTGGTAGTAATGGTCGAGCATATAGCGTCCCTGTCTCCGACTTACCTGGAGCTAGAGGAGACGGATCTCCTTACACCTCATTTATCAATTTAGTACCTGGAACGCAGATGGTTTCTTATTACGCAGGTTCAGGAGATGATTTACTGTTGATTGCCTTAGCATCGGGTAATGGCTTTTTAGCCAACGTGAGTGATATGGTGACCAGGAATAAGGCTGGTAAGAGTTTCGTTGGTGTTGATGAAAAATTTGAGGGTGGTGATCGTGTGCTGCCTTTACAAGTTGTCCGTGAAGGTATGAATATGGTTGCTTGCCTTTCTGGTAATGGGCGCTTATTGACCTTTGAGACCGCGGATTTAAAACGACTTCAAGCAGGTGGTAAGGGCGTTATATTAATGGATCTTGATGCCAAAGAGTCTTTGCAAAGTGCGATTGCATTTGGACCAAAAGGTTTGCAAATGGATGGTTTAGGGCGTTCTGGAAAGCCGACATCCGTAAATGTCTCTTATAAAACTTTAATGGATTTTAAAGCGCAAAGGGCCAGGAAAGGTCATGCGATTGAACCTAAACTTAAAGATGCGAAGTTGCAACAGGTTTAAATAAAATTACGGATCTCTGCTACTAGCTCAATTTCTACACAAGCACCCAGAGGTAATTGAGCCACACCGAATGCGCTTCTCGCATGTCTGCCAGCATCACCGAAAATATCTACCAGTAAATCTGAGCAACCATTCGTGACGAGATGTTGTTCTGTATATTCAGGAGTAGAGTTGACTAGACTAGTTACTTTGATGATGCGCTCCACTAGATCTAAATCGCCTAAATGCTTATCTAATGTTGCTAGGATATCAATAGCCACAGCCCGCGCAGCTAATTTACCCTCATCTGTAGTCATGTTTAAGCCAAGCTTACCAACCCATACTTGATTATTCTTTTTGGCAATATGTCCTGAGACATACACGAGATTACCGACATGGCTTGCCATGACATATGATGCTGTAGGCGAAGTTGCTTTTGGAATCTTGATACCTAAAGCTTTGATACGTTGAGTTAAAAGAGAGGGGGTGTTAATCATTCGGTTCATCTGAGACTCCTATAGATTCAGTTTAGCTAATAGCTCTATGATAATGTTTTATTTTGATAGATCTCTCATGGCGCTCTCGAGACCTTGAATAGTAACTGGGTACATTTTTGATTTCATAAGATCTTTGATAATCGAAACCGATTGTCGATACTGCCAAACCTGTTCCGGTTCTGGATTGAGCCAAGCATGATGTGTATAGTGATCTAACATGCGATTGATCCAAGTAGCTCCTGGTTCACTATTGGAGTACTCTACAGAGCCACCAACAGCCAAAATCTCATAGGGGCTCATGGTGGCATCACCTACAAAAATTAATTTATAGTCTGACCCATACTTTCGAATAATATCGATCGTAGGTATTTTTTCAAGCGTCCTGCGTCGATTATTTTTCCATACAAAATCATACAAGCAGTTATGAAAGTAATAATGCTCTAAGTGCTTGAATTCAGAACTGGCCGCTGAGAAAAGTTCTTCAACCCGGGCGATGTGATCATCCATGGAGCCACCGACATCCATTAATAGAAGCACTTTGACTTGATTATGCCGCTCTGGGCGCATTTTGATATCTAAAAATCCTGCATTCGTAGCTGTCGCAGTAATTGTTTGATCAAGATCTAACTCCGTTTGTTGGCCTTCTCTAGCAAAACGACGAAGACGTCTCAAAGCAATTTTGATGTTTCTTGTGCCTAATTCGACTGAGTCATCATAGTCAGCAAAGTTGCGTTCATCCCAGACCTTGATGGCGGTCCGATTACCCGCTGATTTACCCCCGATGCGAACACCTTCAGGATGATACCCATTATTGCCAAAAGCTGAAGAGCCACCAGTTCCAATCCATTTACTACCTCCTTCATGACGTTCTTTTTGTTCGTCTAATAACTCTTTTAAACGCTTAATGAGCTCCTCAGGGCTTGTAAATTTCTCTAAGGCGTTTTTTTCTTCTGGAGTGAGATCACGTTTTAACTTCTCTTCTAACCACTCGAGGGGAATATCTGGGTAAAGTTCAAGAAAATTTTCAATACCATTGAAATATGTACCAAACGTTTTATCAAAACGGTCATAAAATTTTTCATCTTTGACAAGTGTCAGCCGTGCGAGGTAGTAAAAATCATTGATAGAAGGCGTAATTACTTGCTTTTTTAAAGCCTCTAACAAGGTTAAAAATTCTTGAATCGAAACCGGCACCTTCGATTTTTTTAGAGCATAGAAAAAGTCAATCAGCATACAGATACTTTACCGATTTTGACGATTCATAAAAATTAATCGTTCAAATAAATGTACATCTTGCTCATTTTTCAAAAGTGCTCCATGAAGAGGAGGGATAGATGCTTTGCCATCTTTACTTTTGAGATCATCAGCAGATAAATCTTCAGCCATGAGAAGTTTGAGCCAGTCGATAAGTTCAGAAGTGGATGGTTTTTTCTTGAGTCCCGGGAGATTTCGAACCTCATAAAACGTTTGTAGAGCGGTTGCTAAAAGATCTTTCTTGATATTAGGATGATGCACATCAACGATTTTTTGCATAGTTACTGGATCTGGGAAGGCAATATAGTGAAAAAAGCAACGCCGTAAAAAAGCATCAGGTAATTCTTTTTCGTTATTAGAAGTAATGATGACTAAAGGACGATGAATGGCTTGGATCATTTCCCTAGTTTCGTACACGAAAAATTCCATACGATCTAGTTCTCTTAATAAGTCATTTGGGAACTCGATGTCAGCCTTATCAATCTCATCAATCAATAAGACCGTTGGTTCGGAAGCGGTAAATGCTTGCCATAAAACTCCCTGAACAATGTAATTACGAATATCTTGAACCTTAATGTCACCTAGCTGAGAGTCACGCAGACGACTGACAGCATCATATTCATAAAGGCCCTGCTGGGCCTTCGTAGTTGATTTGATATGCCACTGTAACAAAGGCATACCTAAAGATGCCGCCACTTCTTCAGCTAGCATCGTTTTTCCTGTACCGGGTTCACCTTTTATGAGAAGTGGGCGTTGTAACGTAATTGCGGCATTGACTGCCATTTTTAAATCATCAGTTGCAACATAATTTGTTGAGCCCTGAAAGCTTTGACTGGTCGTTGTCATTGATAATCCTTAAATAATTTGCTTGAATTCTACAAATGAACTCTTCATTCATACTTATCCTCTATACTATTATCTTATAAAGTTTGTTTTTTAAATTAGATTAAAAATGATGAAAATCCAAGTTACAGCCCCTACAAAATTATTACTTTCCCTAACCTTATCCATTACAGCACTTAGTTTGACAGTTCATGCAGCCGAAATTCAAGGTAATGCTGAGCAAGGTGCCAAAAACGTCAGACTTTGCGCTGGATGCCATGCCATTCCCGGTTATCGCTCATCCGTCCCTGAAATTTATACGGTACCATTGATTGGTGGCCAATCTCCTGGTTATATCGTTGCTGCGCTTCAAGCCTACAAAAAAGGTGAAAGAAAGCATCCCACAATGCGTAGCGTTGCTGGATCACTCTCAGATCAAGATATGGCTGATTTAGCAGCTTACTATGCTGCACAAAATGCCGAAACCAAAGCCAATAAGCTTAAATAAGAAATGTATTTGAAAGGTTAAATATGAAACGTTTTGTATCTATCGTTGCTGTATCGTTTATTGTTGCTTCTAGTTCATTTGCTGCGAGTATTGAGTCTGGTAAAGCATTAGTTGAAAAAAATAACTGTGCTTCTTGCCATGGACCTGACTTAAAAAGTCCGATTGCTCCTAATTATCCAAAGATTGCTGGACAGCATCAAGATTACCTTTTTTATGCATTAAAAGCCTATCAAGTTGAAAATAATCCACAAGTTGGTCGTGGCAATGCGATCATGGCTGGACAAGCGAAGCAATTTAATCTTGCGCAATTAAAAGATATGGCAGCCTATATTGCAACACTTCCTAGTGATTTGGTACTTAAAAAGTAGTCTTAACTGGCTGCAACTTGACCTTGCTGAAGGTGGTTGATCATTAATTCCTGAGCAATGTCACCTTTTCTAGCAATGATGGCAGATAGAATTTGACGATGTTCTTGCAGCGATTGCTCGAGTCTGCCTAATTTCGTGAGTGAGTTTCTGCGTTGCAACTTCAGTACTTGTCTTAGATCTGTGATGACCTTTCGCATCCAGCGATTACCGGATATTTCTTGGATTTTGTCATGAAATTCCTGATTTAATTCAAAAAAACGATCGATGTCTCGATCAGCTGCAGCTTTTTCTAGCCTGAGATGAATCCCATCAAGCCATTCTAATTGTTGATCAGTTGCTGTATTTGCGACAACTTTACAGGCATTACCTTCCAGTAGAGCAATGACATGGAAAATTTGAGCAATCTCAAGCTTGTCGACTTCCGTAACATACGCGCCACGACGTATTTTCATGGTAATAAGACCCTCAGAGGCAAGTACTTTTAGAGCTTCTCTCAGGGGAGTGCGACTGATACCAAATTGAGTAGTAAGTGATTTTTCATCAATCCAACTACCAGGTGTGAGTTCATGCGTAAATATTTTTCCTCGAATCAAATCGGCGACTTCTTCATAGAGAGGTTTACTTGCTAAGGTTTGATTCATATTGACTTTAAATTATTGATGAGATTTAATCTATAAACTATTGATATTAAATGAAATTTATAGAAATATTTAATTAATTTTTTAATATTCAATACACTAAATTATAAATTTGAATTCATAATTCATAATTCATTTAACTATGTATTATTTGAGTTGTCAATGTTATTCTTATACCTATAATAAAAAATGCTTATTTAAATTGCAGAAAGAATATATGTCAGATCATTCGTCAACACCTCAACAATGGCCAAGTTTTCCAGAAACAAGTAAAGAAGAATGGCAGGCCTTAGCAGCTAAATCATCACCGAATAAAAACTCAGATGAGCTTGGTTGGAAAACACCTGATGATATATTTTTAAAAGCTTTATATACCCAAGACGACCTAGCAAATTTATCGTTTACCAAAACGATGCCTGGTTTTGAGCCTTTTATTCGCGGCCCACAAGCAACGATGTATGCGTCTCGACCATGGACGATTCGTCAGTATGCTGGATTTTCAACGGCTGAGGAGTCCAATGCGTTTTATCGTAAAGCATTAGCTGGTGGTGGTCAGGGAATATCAGTTGCATTTGATTTACCAACTCATCGAGGGTATGACTCTGATCATCCAAGGGTAACCGGTGATGTAGGAAAAGCAGGTGTGGCGATTGATACTGTCGAGGATATGAAAATTCTATTTGATCAGATTCCTTTGGATAAGGTTTCTGTTTCCATGACCATGAATGGTTCTGTATTACCCATCTTGGCGGGTTATATCGTTGCAGCAGAAGAAAGTGGTGTTAAGCAAGACCAGCTTTCTGGCACGATACAAAACGATATTTTAAAAGAGTTCATGGTGCGTAATACCTATATTTACCCACCAGAACCATCCATGCGCATTATTGGTGACATTATTGAATATACCGCCAAGCATATGCCAAAGTTTAATTCGATTTCCATCTCTGGCTATCATATGCAAGAAGCAGGTGCTAATCAGTCTCTTGAGTTAGCTTTCACCCTTGCTGATGGCAAAGAGTATGTAAAAACTGCTTTGGATAAGGGTTTAGATGTCGATGATTTTGCAGGTAGATTATCGTTTTTCTTTGCCATCGGCATGAACTTTTATCTTGAAGTAGCTAAATTACGTGCGGCCCGAATTCTTTGGTGGAGAATTATGAAAGAGTTTGCTCCTAAAAACCAAAAGTCATTGATGTTGAGAACGCATTGCCAGACTTCAGGTTGGTCCTTAACAGAACAAGATCCTTATAACAATATTGTTCGTACTAGTATTGAAGCGATGGCAGCCGTATTTGGTGGGACGCAATCATTACATACGAATTCCTTTGATGAAGCGATTGCTTTACCTACCGAATTTTCATCACGAATAGCCAGAAATACGCAGTTAATTATTCAAGAAGAAACGCATATAACCAGCGTGATTGATCCATGGGCTGGATCTTATATGATGGAGAAACTTACTCAAGAAATGGCTGATAAGGCTTGGGAGATCATCCAAGAAGTACAAGCCATGGGAGGTATGACTAAAGCTGTGCAAAGTGGTTGGGCTAAACTTAAAATTGAAGCAGCCGCTGCCCAAAAGCAAGCCAATATTGATACTGGTAGAGATGTAATTGTCGGTGTTAATAAATACCAGCTCGACGAGGAAGGTGAAGTTGATGTTCGAGTCGTTGATAACATTCAAGTAAGAGATAATCAAATCGCCAGGTTGCAAGCAGTTAAAACCGCTCGAGATTCAGTCAAAGTGTCACAAGCCTTACAAGAGATTACAGATGCTGCTGAGCAGCAATCGGGAAATTTATTACAGTTAACAATTGCTGCGATTCGACTAAGAGCAACGATCGGTGAAGTTTCTGATGCGTTAGAAAAAGTATATGGTCGTCATCGTGCTGATACGCAAAAGGTGACCGGTGTGTATGCTGCTGCTTATGACTCAGCCGAGGGTTGGGAAAAACTACAACAAGAAATCGCTCAATTTGGTGATGAGTTTGGACGCCGTCCACGAGTGATGATTGCTAAGTTAGGACAAGATGGCCATGACCGTGGTGCAAAAGTAGTTGCTACAGCTTTTGCAGACTTGGGTTTTGATGTAGATATGGGTCCTTTGTTTCAGACTCCTGACGAGTGTGCGCGCCAAGCCATTGAAAATGATGTGCATGCAGTGGGTATCTCGACCCTAGCTGCTGGTCATAACACCTTAGTTCCAGCGATCATTGAAGAACTTCAGCGTCAAGGTGGAAAAGATATTGTCGTGTTTGTTGGCGGGGTTATACCTAAACAAGACTACGAATTTCTATATGAAGCAGGAGTCAAAGGTATTTACGGCCCTGGTACTCCCATACCCGCATCTGCTAAAGATGTTTTGGAGCATATCCGCAAAGCCCTAGAAGCTACAAAATAATTCATGACGGATCATTCTCATCCATTGGTGACTGACTTATTAAGTGGTCGAGAGCAAGTGAATACGGCAGCACGCCGATCACTGGCAAAGATTATTACCTTAATTGAGTCGACCAAGGCGAGTCATCGAGTAGAGTCAGATCATATTTTGAATGAGTTGATTGCTTCTTCAGGAAAATCCTTTCGGATTGGTATTTCTGGTGTCCCTGGAGTTGGTAAATCGACCTTAATCGAGTCCTTAGGCTTGTATTTAATTGCTCAAGGTCACCGTGTTGCAGTCTTAGCAATTGATCCGTCCTCGAGTATTTCTGGTGGATCGATTCTAGGTGATAAAACACGCATGGAACATTTATCTGTTCACCCCAATGCATTTATTCGCCCAACGCCTTCGTCGGGTAATTTAGGCGGGGTTGCAGAAAAAACAAGAGAAACTATGTTGGTTTGTGAAGCTGCTGGATATGACATTATTTTAGTTGAAACAGTTGGCGTGGGACAAAGCGAAATTGCTGTCTCAAAAATGGCTGATATGTTTGTTCTTCTTCAGTTACCAAATGCAGGAGATGACTTACAAGCCATTAAAAAAGGGGTTATGGAAATTGCTGACTTAGTTGTCGTTAATAAAGCCGATATCGATCCAGATGCAGCGATGCGAGCGATGGCGCATATTGTTGGCTCCCTGCGGATATTTAGTCAGCATGGTCATGTTGACCACTTCTCGATATCAAACCAGCAATGGAATCCACAAGTTATTTCTATGAGTGCCCTAGATGGGACTGGCCTTGAGGCTCTTTGGCAAAAGATGAAAGAGTTTCAAGATATACAACAATCGAATGGACTTTTTAGTCAAAGGCGGATGAATCAATCAAAAACTTGGTTGTGGGAGCGAATCCAATCTGGTTTGTCACAAGAGTTTAAAGAACATGCTGGAGTATCTTTGCTCTTACCAGAATTACAACAACAAGTTGAACAGGGATCAATCGCTGCATCAGTTGCAGCAAGAAAAATATTAGATGTTTTTAAAACTGATTTCAAAAGTAAGGCGTAATTGTCAACTACCCCTTCCTAAAGGAAGGGGCTTGAAGGGTCAAAAGCCTTAAGAGCCAGGTTGACCAGACTCATTAGCAGAACACCGCTACTACGTTAGCAGTAAGTCGTCAAGACGCACCTTGGAATGCTTCCTTAGTTCCAAGCTCTGCAAGAAGTAGTCGAAGAAGCAGCAAGGTAAAACTGCCAACGATTACTTCGGTAGCAAAACATCGCTACGAGCTGACTGCTAACATTGTCGAAGGGAGAACGCCGTTAGGCGTCGTAACAAGATCCCGTAAGGGATACGTAGTAACAGTGCAGTAATAGCAGTAGCAGTATTTTTTTATTAAAAGGAGTTTTAGTTGGTCTTTGTTTTAGATAAACGCGGCAAGCCTTTAATGCCATGCACGGAGCGCCGAGCAAGAATCTTGCTCGAACGAGGTCGTGCACGTGTTCATCGCCTGTATCCGATGGTTATCCGACTCGTGGACCGCTTTGCAGAGGATTGTGAGTTCCAAGAGTTAAATCTCAAGCTCGATCCAGGCAGTAAAACAACTGGTGTGGCATTAAACCGCGTAGATGGTTCGACTGAAGCAGTTTTAAATCTGTTCGAACTCATACATCGTGGTGCTTTCATTAGCAAGAGGTTAGAACAAAGACGAGCGCTGCGAAGAACTCGTAGAAATCGTCATACGAGGTATCGGCAGGCTCGCTTTTTAAATCGTGGCAACAAGCAAAGAGGCTGGTTAGCGCCATCGCTGATGCACCGCGTCAATACCACAACTGCATGGGTTGATCGGATCGTGCGCTGGTCTCCAGTGCCTCTTATCACGCAAGAGTTAGTCCGCTTCGATACACAAAAGCTCGAAAATCCAGAGATATCTGGTGTCGAATATCAGCAAGGCACACTGCTCGGCTACGAGGTGCGTGAGTATCTACTCAACAAGTGGCATCGTGCTTGTGCTTATTGCGATGCTCAGAATGTGCCTTTTGAGGTTGAGCATATTCACCCAAAATCAAAAGGTGGCTCAAATCGTATCTCCAATCTCACACTTGCTTGCAGACCTTGCAACGAGAAGAAAGATAATCTAGACATACGGGAGTTTTTAGCAAGCGATCCAACACGCTTGGCGAAAATTCTGGCGCAAGCAAAAGCACCTCTCAAAGACGCGGCGGCAGTGAACTCCACGCGCTGGAGGCTGTTTAACGAACTAAAGACGATGGGTATTGTTGTGAAAACAGGCACCGGTGGTCAAACAAAATTTAATCGTTTACAAAACAAGATACCCAAAACCCATGCCCTGGACGCTGCTTGTACTGGTCATGTTGAGTTCATTTCCGATTGGCAAAAGCCTACGCTCTCCATCAAGTGCTCTGGTCGTGGAACCTACGCAAGAACCAAATTAGATTCTTACGGTTTCCCGCGCGGCTATTGCCTGCGTCAAAAGCAAGTACATGGTTTTGCAACGGGAGATATCGTCCGAGCCGAAGTCACTAAAGGTAAGAAGATCGGCTCTTATTTTGGCAAGGTCGCCATTCGGGAATCAGGTAGTTTTAACATCAGCACCAACGCTGGTGTCATTCAAGGTGTATCGCATAAATACTGCAAGGTAGTTCAACGTGCAGATGGCTATGGATATTTGTTTAACCAAGATAGCAAACAAAGTCGAGTCAAGGGGATTGCTTTGCAATCCGCGCTATCCCTCCCCGGCATGAATGCCGAGGTTTCTCGCGCATTATGATGAAAGATATCATTAAACAGTTAGAGGCAAAACGAGAACAAGCCTATCTTGGTGGAGGACAAAAGCGTATCCAGGCTCAACATCAAAAAGGTAAATTAACTGCACGTGAGCGGATTCATTTATTACTTGATGAAGGTTCATTTGAAGAGTGGGATATGTTTGTTGAGCATCGCTGCACGGATTTTGATATGGCGGACGAGTCTGTTCCCAGTGACGGTGTAGTGACTGGATATGGCATGATTAACGGCCGATTAGTATTTGTTTTTTCTCAAGATTTCACGGTGTTTGGTGGGTCACTGTCTGAAGCGCATGCTGAAAAAATTTGCAAAATTATGGATCAAGCAATGAAAGTTGGTGCGCCTGTAATTGGATTAAATGATTCAGGAGGCGCCAGAATTCAAGAAGGAGTGGCTTCTTTGGGTGGGTATGCGGAGATATTTCAGAGGAACGTAACAGCCTCCGGAGTTATTCCACAAATTTCACTCATTATGGGACCTTGTGCCGGTGGAGCGGTTTATTCCCCCGCACTGACAGATTTCATTTTCATGGTCAAAGATAGCTCCTATATGTTTGTAACTGGCCCAGAGGTAGTTAAAACCGTGACGCACGAAGAAGTTACTGCTGAAGAGTTGGGTGGAGCGCTAACCCATTCAACGAAGTCTGGGGTGTGTGATCGAGTATTTGAAAATGATGTTGAAGCGATTTTAATGTTGCGTAGATTTTTTAATTATTTACCTTTGTCTAATCGTGAAAAGCCACCATTTCGTCCAAGCTCCTCAGTCTCTGATCAGATAGATTACTCCTTAGATACTCTAGTACCGAGCAATCCGAATAAGCCTTATGACATGAAGGAGTTGATATTAAAGACAGTTGATGATGGTGATTTTTTTGAAGTTCAACCCGATTATGCAAAAAATATCATTATTGGTTTTGGTCGCATGGAGGGACAAACAATTGGTATAGTTGCCAATCAGCCACTGGTTTTGGCAGGCTGTTTAGATATTAAATCCTCAATCAAAGCTGCACGTTTTGTTCGGTTTTGTGATGCTTTTAATATCCCAGTGATTACTTTTGTAGATGTACCAGGATTCATGCCTGGTACATCACAGGAATATGGTGGCATTATTAAACATGGCGCTAAGCTTCTGTTTGCATACGCGGAGTGTACCGTGCCAAAAATTACTGTCATTACCAGGAAAGCCTATGGCGGAGCTTATGACGTGATGTCTTCGAAACATTTACGAGGGGATGTAAATTTTGCTTGGCCATCTTCAGAGATTGCTGTGATGGGACCAAAAGGTGCTGTAGAAATTATTTTCCGCGATGAAAAGTCAGACCCTGAAAAGTTAGCCGCAAGAGAAGCTCAATATAAGGCTAAATTTGCAAATCCTTTTGTTGCAGGACGTCGAGGCTATATCGATGATGTCATTATGCCCAATGAGACAAGAAAACGTATTTTAAGATCCTTGGTCATGCTTCAGAATAAAGAGCTCGAAAATCCTTGGCGTAAACACGACAATATTCCACTATAAATTCGGATGGGAAAAAAATGATGTTTCAAAAAATACTGATTGCTAACCGAGGTGAAATTGCTTGCCGAATTATTCAAACAGCAAAAAAAATGGGGATTAAAACTGTCGCTGTTTATTCAGAAGCAGATCAAGATGCGCGTCATGTGGAATTAGCTGATGAGTCGGTTTGCATAGGGCCTGCGCCCTCAAGAGAATCTTATTTAGTCATGCATAACATTATTGCCGCATGTAAGGCAACAGGTGCTCAAGCAATTCATCCAGGGTACGGCTTTCTCTCAGAAAATGAAGAGTTTGCCCGCATTGTGGAAGAACAAGGGATTATATTTATAGGGCCCAAACATCATTCTATTGCTGCAATGGGTGACAAGATTGCTTCCAAAAAACTAGCAGAAAAGGCGAAAGTCAATACTATCCCAGGTCACAATGAGGCAATTGGAAATGCAGATCTGGCAGTCGATATTGCGAAAAAAATTGGTTATCCAGTCATGATCAAAGCATCTGCTGGAGGAGGGGGTAAAGGGCTTCGAGTAGCATATAACGATCAAGAAGCTTTCGACGGATTCACTTCTTGTCAAAATGAGGCAAGAAACTCTTTTGGTGATGATCGTATTTTTATAGAAAAGTTTGTTGAAGAGCCCAGACATATTGAGATCCAGATCTTGGGCGATGCATTTAACAACATTGTGTATTTATGGGAGCGTGAATGCTCGATTCAAAGAAGACACCAAAAAGTTATTGAAGAAGCACCATCCCCATTTATCAGTGAAAAAACACGCTTAGCCATGGGTGAACAAGCTGTTGCATTAGCGCGAGCAGTTCAATATCAATCTGCTGGAACCGTTGAATTTGTTGTCGGTAAAGATCAATCATTTTATTTTTTAGAAATGAATACACGTTTACAGGTTGAGCATCCTGTAACTGAAATGATTACAGGCTTAGATTTAGTGGAGCAAATGATTCGGGTTGCTGCAGGTGAGAGATTAACTTTTGGGCAAAAGGACGTTCAGCGAAATGGCTGGGCTATTGAATGCCGAATCAATGCCGAAGATCCTTATCGTCAATTTTTACCATCCACGGGTCGCTTAGTAAAGTATCAACCACCTCGGAAAACTGATGGCGTCAGAGTCGATACGGGAGTATATGAAGGTGGTGAAATCCCCATGTTTTATGATTCCATGATTGCTAAATTAATTACTCACGGTAGTACTCGTGAAGAAGCTATTGGCAAAATGCAAATTGCTTTGAATCAATTTGTGATTCGGGGAATAGATTCAAATATTCCGTTTCAAGCGACGCTAATGCAGCATCCTGAATTTCAGTCAGGACAAATCAATACTGGATTTATTAGTAAGCACTTTCCGCAAGGTTTTATGGGGGCAAGTTTAGATAACGATACTAAATTATTATTGAGTGCGATTGCTGGCTCGATTCATTTGCAATATGTCAATCGATCGGGAAATATTACCGGTCAGTTAGAGGGTCATAGTTCACAAGTAACCAATCAATTGACCGTTGTGATTGGTGATCATGGTAAACAAGAATTTATTCCGATTGAGATTGAAGCAGATGGGGATGGTGATCATGTCGTCATTCAAGATAAAGAATTTGACATTATGAGTAACTGGCGTCCAGGTGAAATCATTTTTGAGGGATTAGTAAATAATTCACCGATTGTTTTACAAGCCAATCGGCAATCTATTTTTTATGAACTCTTATATAACGGTATTCGTTTTCAAGCTATGGTGATGTCTCGAAGTAAGGCGGATTTACAAAGACTCATGCCGTTTAAAGCACCGCCAGATATGTCTCAATACCTCCTTTCACCAATGCCTGGATTACTCTCTGAGGTATCGGTTGAAGTTGGGCAAAAGGTTCAAGTAGGACAAAAGTTGGCAGTGATTGAGGCCATGAAAATGGAAAATGTGATGTTAGCTCAACACGAAGGAGTTGTTGCGCAAATATTGGCGAAAAAAGGTGAGAGTTTATCAGTCGATCAAATGATCATCAAATTTGATAAGGGATAAAAAGATGCAAAGACCATTTAAGATTTTAGGGGTTCAACAAATTGCTATTGGCGCACTCAATAAAAATGAAATAAAAACCCTATGGCAAGATATGCTTGGTTTTACATTTAAGACGAACTTTATTTCTGAAAAAGAAAATGTAGATGAAGATATTTTTACAGTTGGCGCTGGTGCTCATCCCATTGAGTTTGATCTCATGCAACCACTAGATCCTCAAAGGAAGCCTGCAGTCCACACAACTCCTCTCAATCATATTGGTTTATGGGTAGATGACTTACCGAAGGCCGTGGAGTGGTTAACAGCAAATGGCGTGCGTTTTGCGCCAGGTGGAATTCGTCGTGGTGGTGATGGACATGACATTATTTTTATTCATCCAAAAAGTAACGAAGAATTTCCCATTTCTGGGTTTGGTGTTTTGATTGAATTGATACAAGCTCCACCGGAAGTGATTGATCAGACTCACATTTAAAACTTTCACTGGGGGTTTTTATCAGTTGTTTTGTCTTTTTGGCATAATTAGACCTTATTCTTTAATTTGATTCCCAGGAGAGAGAATGTCTAATTTGCCACAAGGTATGGAAATTCATGCCGAAATTACCCCAGATTTTGCAACGGTGTTAACACCGGAGGCCTTGGCTTTAGTTGCAAAGCTACATCATGCGTTTGAGCCACGTCGTCAAGAACTCTTAAAAGCACGTGTTGAAAGAACCAAACGTTTGGATGCTGGTGAGATTCCTGACTTTTTACCAGAAACTAGGGCGATTCGTGAAGGTGATTGGAAAATTGCTCCAATTCCTGAGGCACTACATTGCCGTCGTGTTGAGATTACTGGTCCAGTAGATGCCAAGATGGTGATTAATGCCTACAACTCTGGTGCAGACTCTTATATGACGGACTTTGAGGATTCTAATAGTCCCAATTGGAATAATCAAATTCAAGGTCAAATTAATTTGAGAAGTGCGATTAAACGCGAATTGCGTTTTGAGCAGAATGGCAAAACATATGCATTAAATGACAAGATTGCTGTACTTCAAGTACGTCCAAGAGGTTGGCATTTAGAAGAAAAACACGTAACTATTGATGGTAAGCGTGTTTCTGGTGGTATTTTTGACTTTGCCTTATTTTTATTCCATAACGCACGTGAATTATTAGCCCGTGGTGCTGGACCCTATTTTTATCTTCCAAAGATGGAAAGTCATTTAGAGGCACGCTTATGGAATGATATTTTTGTGATGGCGCAAAATGAATTAGGCTTACCTCAAGGAACGATTAAGGCTACGGTACTGATTGAAACAATTCTGGCGGCTTTTGAGATGGATGAAATCCTCTATGAGTTACGGGATCACAGTGCTGGGTTGAATGCAGGCCGTTGGGATTACATTTTCTCTTGCATTAAAAAATTCAAAGTTGATAAGGATTTCTGTTTGGCTGACCGTGCCAAAGTAACAATGACCGCACCGTTTATGCGTGCTTATGCATTACTTTTGTTGAAAACTTGTCATCACCGTGGAGCACCTGCAATTGGTGGGATGAGTGCTTTAATTCCAATTAAAAACGATCCTGAAAAGAACGCGATTGCCATGGCTGGAATTATTGCCGATAAAAAGCGTGATGCGGAAGATGGCTATGACGGTGGTTGGGTTGCGCATCCTGGATTAGTTGAGCCAGCGATGATTGAGTTTAAAAAAGTGCTGGGCGATAAACTCAATCAGTTTGAAAAGCAAAAGCCAGAAGTGCAAGTGAAGGGTTCAGACTTATTAAACTTTCAACCTGAAACACCAATTACTGAGGCTGGTTTAAGAATGAATATTAATGTGGGTATTCATTATTTAGGAGCATGGTTGGCTGGTAATGGTTGTGTACCGATTCATAATTTAATGGAAGATGCCGCGACTGCTGAAATTAGTCGTTCACAAGTATGGCAGTGGATACGTTCACCCAAAGGAGTATTAGATGATGGTCGTAAAGTGACTGTTGAAATGGTGAAAGGTTTTATTAAAGAAGAATTGGTGAAAGTCAGTAATTCAGGAGCAGTTGGACACTGGAATCGTGCAGCTGAAATATTTGACCATATGTCCACAGGTGAGAACTTTGAAGAGTTTTTAACCCTGCCGTTGTACGAAGAAATTTAATTGATTTGAATATTGGATTCGAAAGAATGCCAATTCTTGCCATCGATACCTCAACCCAGTGGTGTTCGGTGGCAATTTATTTTCCGAATAAGACTTATCTCGTTCGTCATGAAAAAGTTGGTAATACGGCAAGTCAAGTTCTTTTGCCGTGGATTCAAGATCTTATGCTTGAAGCGAATATTACTTGGAATGACATCAGGGTTATAGCTGTCTCTCAAGGTCCCGGAGCATTTACGGGAATTCGACTTGGTCTAGGTGTTGCTCAAGGCTTGGCATATGCTCAGCAAAAACCTTTAATTCCAATACCTAGTTTAGATGGCATGATTGCATTTGCACTATTTTTTTCTAACGCCAAGGTTTTACAGTCTCAAACCTATCGCGTTCTATTGGATGCTCGTATGCAACAAGTTTACTGTGCTTCATATGAAATCGATGAACATCATCTATTGAATCGTCAACAAGCGATACAGTTGATAGATGTAAAAGATATTGATTTCAAACAGCAATCCATTGATTACACTTATGATATGCAATCTTATGAAGAAGATGGCTCGCTTCAGCTAGGAATGCAATTCATTCCTGCAACCCCGCATGCACTGGGGATTGCCTATTTAGCCTCGTTAAAAAATGGTGATCAGATTTATTCGCCAAAGGATTGTCAACCCTTATACATTAGGGATCAAGTTGCCTTAACCATTGCCCAGCGATTACAGGATCAACATTAATTAGACTGACGATCATGAGTATTAATTTTCAATTTAGAGTGATGGAAAAGAGTGATATCAGTCAAGTATGTGAAATTGAATCAGCATCTCACCTACATCCATGGAGTGAAAAAAACTTCATGGATTGCTTAGAGCATCAATACTGGAATTATGTTTTATTGGAAGAAAGTTCTCATAGTCAGAAAGTTGGATATTGTATTGTGATGCCCGGGGTTGAAGAATTACATTTGTTAAATATCACCATACATCCTCAATTTCGTCGTCAGAATATTGCTTCGAGAGCCTTATCTGCAATCGAGGAAATTGGCTTGACTCACCATTATATAAAAATGTTACTAGAGGTCAGGCGTAGTAATACTTCAGCGATTAGAATGTACGAGAAATTAGGTTACCAATTGATTGGAGTCCGAAAAGATTATTATCCAATGGCAAAAGGTGATAACTTTTCTAGAGAAGATGCATTGGTTATGGAAAAGTTTCTAAGGAAATCAGATGAATAAAGCAATCCTATTAAAAGAAATGGGTATTAGTTCTTGGAAGTCAAAAGCAATTGCAGAGCCACCAGCATTCAATTCAACCCAAATGGAGAGTGTAATGACAACTGAAGAATTTCCTATTTGGACATTGATCTTTGATGAAGATGAGATGCAAACTACCTTAACGAAAAATATTTTGCTTGTTGTACAAAATTTTGGTGTCAAAACCCAAGTATTGCCTTTTCAAGGAGCTAAAAATTCAACGCAGATAAAAGGGGATATCGTATTTTGCTTTGGACAGACATCTGGCCAATACTTTTCTGGAGAAACAAATTCGGTTGAAGATTTAAGAGAAATTTTGTTTGAAACAAGCAGTGAGCAACGAGGTGAGATCCCAGTAATTGTTACGTATTCAGTTCGACAAATACTGAGTGCAGCTGTTAAAAAGAAACAACTTTGGGATGACTTAATTTTTGCAAGAAATGTATATTTAGATACGATGTCTTAAGCGTGGGGGTGTTTTTCTTCACCGATTAAGTATAAAGAATCATACTGTGCTTGATTTTTTTGGTGCCTGTAGATCACTAGAGCCATGGTGATAATCACAAAGCAACCAAATAAAAGAATGACTACCTGAACTGGCAAATCAAACCAGATAAGCAATGAGTAGAGGCCCAGCATAAATAGTACAGATAAATTTTCATTAAAATTTTGAATCGCAATGGAATGGCCCGCGGACAAGAGAACATGACCACGATGTTGGAGAAGGGCATTCATTGGTACCACAAAATAGCCTGACATCCAGCCGATGGTAATTAAGAAGATATAGGTAAACAATAAATAGGCATGAATTTTTATAAAGCCTAAATTAACAAATAAATCACCAAACTGTTCCTTTTGAAAAGCGGCAAGGGTAATGACTAAAAAGCCCATAATGACACCGTATTTAAGAACAACGAGGGAGTTTTTAAGAGGAACTCTCGCAGCAGCCCACATAGCACCTCCGGCCACGCCGAAGGCCACAATAGCTTGCAAAATAGCCCCTTGGGAAAGGTTCATATCCAGAGCATCTTCAGCCCATTTGAGAATAATGAATTGCAGAGTTGCGCCAATGCCCCAAAATAATGTGGTTACCGCTAAAGAAATTTGTCCTAAGCGATCATTCCAAAGAGTCATAAAGTTATGTGAAAAATCCTTGATTAGTTTAATTGGATTTTTAGTGGAAGCGGTGTAAACAACACCAGTTTCGGGAATGCGTAAATTAATTAAAGCAGCAATTAAATACAGAAAAACGATGAGAGCAATAGCAGCTTCTGGAGGTGTGTCAATGTGTGTATCAATCAAAGGAAAATCTAGTAAAAGCAGTGTTTGAGCTATTTTTGGACTGATGAGGACCCCACCAAGGACAGTTCCTGCAATAATCGAGCAAACCGTTAAGCCCTCAATCCAGCCGTTGGCCGCGACTAATTTTTCGGGGGGCAATAATTCAGTCAAAATACCATATTTTGCTGGTGAGTAGGCAGCAGCACCAAAGCCAACAATGGCGTAAGCCAAAAGAGGGTGAACTCCCATTAGCATCGTAAGACAACCAATAACTTTAATGGAGTTGGTTAAAAACATGACTTTGCCTTTAGGGCGGGAATCAGCAAAAGCACCTACATATGCTGCGAGCAAGACGTAGGATAATACGAAAAACAATTTGAGTAGAGGGGTCATCCAATCAGGAGATTGAATTTGTATCAATAAAGATATGGCAGCAATGAGAAGTGCATTATCGGCAAGCGACGAAAAGAACTGCGCTGCCATAATTGAATAAAAACCTGGTTTCATTCGTACAATGATAAGTTAAACATTAAATAATTTCCTAATTCAAACTAAACATGAAGCATCGACCAACTAAAGCATCGATTTTGACACAGAATCTAAGTCATAACCTTTTAAAGGTTAAAAAAATGACCAATTCGGCACCAACATGGGCAGTGGTTAAAGCAAATGCTTATGGACATGGTTTAAAGCCTGCGCTCAAAGCCTTTCAAAATAGTGAGGGGATTGCCCTTTTAGATATGGAGCACGCTGCACTGGCACGGGAATGTGGTTGGCAAGGCCGGATTTTATTATTGGAAGGTATCTTTACTGAGGGCGATCTGGATGACGCCTTGAATCTATCTTGTGAAATAGTGATTCATCATGAACAGCAAGTTACTTGGTTAATCCAATGGTTTGGAAGACAGAGTTCAGGAAATGTAACTCAGTTTTTGGCCAATTGTCCCCTATGGCTTAAGCTGAATTCAGGCATGAATCGATTGGGTTTTAAATCTGCCCAATACGGTGTTAGTTATGAAATCTTGAAGCAGATGGGGTGTACGGTCCATCATCTAACACATTTTGCAAATGCAGACGATCCTCAAGTTTCGCCATCTGTAAAAGATCAATGGGAAATTTTTAGTAAAGCAACACAGTATGTCGACGGTTTAAAGAGTGCCGCAAATTCTGCTGCAATCATTGGACATTCCTTTACTCATGCTGACATGACGCGTCCAGGAATTATGTTGTATGGTGCATCACCTTCAGGAAAGTATGAAGATATTGCGAATTTAGGATTAAAGGCTGGAATGAATTTACGCTCGGAAATAATAGCCTTCCAAGAACTTCAGGCGGGGGACACCGTCGGCTATGGGAGTCAGTA
This sequence comes from Polynucleobacter sp. SHI8, assembly GCF_027944005.1. Taxonomy (NCBI): domain Bacteria; kingdom Pseudomonadati; phylum Pseudomonadota; class Betaproteobacteria; order Burkholderiales; family Burkholderiaceae; genus Polynucleobacter; species Polynucleobacter sp. SHI8. The sequence continues at coordinate 1,178,108 of NZ_AP027204.1, forward strand.
TCAGGCCAAGAAAAATACCAAGATTGCCGTCATTGCATGTGGTTATGCGGATGGTTATCCGAGGAGTGCGCCTAATGGAACTCCGGTTTGGATTGGGAAATCAGAAAATATGATGGATGGCCAAATTGTTCCTTTAGTTGGTAGAGTTTCTATGGATATGATGATGGTAGATGTTACAAACATTGCCCACGCACAGATTGGTTCGCCAATAGAGTTATGGGGAGAACTTAACCCTATTGATGATGTGGCATTTCCAGCAAAAACAGTCGGTTATGAATTAATGTGTGGTCTTGCTAACCGGGTCAGGCAAGAAATTCTTTAATTGCTGGTGTTCCAGAACTGCCACCACTTAGCCTGTTGAGCCGTAACGGCCTGTCTTTTGCCAGTTTTAAAAATTTCACTATTTGGGAAGTTGCTAGTAAAGATACGCATAGTATCTGTACTTAATTCTTTCATACCCAATGCATCATATGACTTCACCATCAGGTAAAGGGCTTCCTCAAGAGCTGGAGCTCGGTCGTAGTCCCTTAAGGCATTTTGAGCGCGATTAATGGACGCTATATAAGCACCACGACGATAATAATAACGAGCGGCATTAACATCACTTTCCGCTAAAGCATTGACGATATAACGCATGCGATCAAGGGCATCTGGAGTATATTTGCTATTAGGGTATCTTAAGGTGAGAACTTTAAAAGCCTCATAGGCATCTTTGGAAGCTTTCGGATCTCTTTCACTGAGGTCTTGCCCAGAAAATTTTGCTAAAAAACCTAAATTATCATTGAATGTTATTAGGCCTTTAAGATAGTAGGCATAGTCGATGTCAGGATGATCTGGGTGAAGTTGAATAAAACGGTTGATAGAAGCTAGAGCAAGTTCTTGCTCATTGCGCTTCCAATTGCAGTAAGCTGAATTAATTTGTGCTTGTTCTGCAAGGGGACCAAAAGGATATCTGGCCTCGAGTTTCTCATAATATTTAACGCAGTTTGGATAATCATTATCTTTAAGAGCAGATTTTGCTTCGCTTATTAATTTGCTCTGAGACCAGCCAGCAGTTTCATCCACGTCTTTTCCTGCACATCCTGAAAATATTCCCATCAGCAAAATGAGTGATAAATATAGTGAATATACTGATATACGCTTTAAACTAGATAGATTAGTAAACAATTGAATCTCTAAAAATAAAAACACATGGTTAAAAAGCCAACACTCACCTTATATGAGCATGATGGAATACTCTGATTATATCGATGATGCTGAAGGAGGGGAAGAAGTTCCCCCTTTACAGGTGATTGAATTCGATTTACCCCTTGAATTAAGGGGTGAAAGGATTGATAAGGCGATTGCCAAAGTAATACCTTCATATTCTAGAAGCAGGATTCAGCAGTGGATTGAAGCAGGTTTGGTATTTGAAAATGAACGACAAATTCAAGCCAAAGATCATGCAATGGGGATGGAGCATGTCCGGATATCAATTCCTCCTGACCCACAAAATAGCGCCTATCAAGCAGAAGACTTACCACTTGAGGTTATTTATGAAGACGCTGATATTGCCTTGATTTATAAGCCTTATGGATTGGTTGTTCATCCAGCAGCAGGCAATTGGTCTGGAACCCTTCTTAATGCCTTGTTACACCATTTTCCCGAATGTTCTGAAGTTCCACGAGCAGGGATAGTCCATCGGTTGGATAAGGATACCTCTGGCTTGTTGGTGATTGCTAGAACCCTTGCGGCGCAAAATGGCTTGGTTCAACAACTCCAAAGCCGCAGTATGGAGCGTAAATATATTGCTTTGGTTTGGGGTAAAACGCCACTGAGCAAAGTCATTCACGGCGCAATTGGTCGAGATTCCAAAGATCGTTTAAGAATGAGTATGCAAGTTGCTGGAGGTAAAGAGGCGACAACACATGTAACAACGCTGTATCACGCTTCATTTGAAGATAAGCCTATTTCTTTAGTGAGTTGTCAATTAGATACAGGTAGAACCCATCAAATACGAGTTCATTTAGAGTCTTTAGGCCATGCTTTAGTCAACGACCCAATTTATAAAAATAAAATTCCTCATCAAACCGCTCTAATTTTAAAAAATCAACTCTTTGACAATGACATTCAATTTCCAGGTCAATTTTTACATGCTGGTTTATTAGGTCTTGAGCATCCAAGAACGAGAGAACATCTTCGTTTCGATGTGGATCCGCCGATCGCTTTTGTCCAAACCCTAGATTTTTTAAATATTCCACGCACCGCATGGGAAAAGGTATTTGATTGATGAATTTAGTACATACCAATCATGGTTTAGATATTTTAGTACCTAATTGGCTCGTACCCGAACATGTTCAGGCATTTGTTTCGACCCGCATTGGTGGAGTGAGTCAGGTACCTTATGATTCTCTTAATGTTGGTAAACATGTAGGAGATCAAATCCATGATGTCGAGAAAAATCGTGAACTACTACAACAAATTTTACCTGCACAACCGCTATGGCTTAACCAAGTTCATGGAACTCAGATATGGACAAGCTTTGAATCTAGTCTTGAAGCAGATGGGGCAGTGACAGAGCAGTCTAATCAAGTGTTAACGATTATGACCGCCGATTGCATGCCAATTTTGTTTTGTGATGAGCAGGGTGATATTTTGGGTGCCTGTCATGCTGGATGGAGAGGTTTGGCTCAAGGAGTAATTCAGAAAACACTCGATCAAATGATTCGCAAAAAACAGCCTAAAGATACCAAACGATATATTTCAGAAATCAATGTTTATTTAGGACCAACCATCGGACCGAGTCATTTTGAAGTGGGGGGAGATGTTTATGATGCATTTTCTATGATCTTACATTCGCAGCAATTGGATTCGTCTTTTGTATCATCCGCTCAGACTGGTAAATATCTCGCCAACTTATTTGCTATTGCACAATTTCAATTAAATCACCTTGGGATAGAGCGTATTTTTTCAGAAGAAATCTGTTGCTTTGAACATTCTAATTTGTTTTATTCTCATCGTAGAGATAAGAAAACAGGTCGCTTCGCCAGTTTTTTATGGAAATCTGAGTGATATTTAAATATTGGGCATAGGGTTTGCGCTGATAACTATTTTTGAACTTTAAGAATAAATTGTTATCTTATAGGTAATATTTCATTTCTTAGAGGTTTTTCTTGAATAATCATGCTTTCCCCTTTGGTGGATTTAACTCACCAAAACTTTCCGAAATGGATATGGCTTTAATTCCCCAAGAAAAGTTATCTGAAATTGAGCATCAATATGCAACTGATATGTATCAATTGTGGACTGGTAAGTTAGATAAGCCACTAGAAGATCCCCGTTTTCGTTCACAGATTTGGCATGAAGGTTTTTCATCATTTGTTTATCAGATGTATTTAATTAACTCACAGCATTTGACCGCATTAGCAAATGCAGTAGAAGCAGATATTAAAATTAAACATCGCATCATCTTTGCTACCGAGCAAGTGATTTCATCGATGTCCCCCACGAACTTCTTAGCAACTAATCCCGAAGCTATTCAAGAGTTAATTAACTCTAATGGCCAATCATTTACGAATGGATTAAAAAATCTCTTATCTGATTTACAAATCGGAAAAATTTCTCAAACGGACACCAACGCCTTTGAAATAGGAAAAAATATTGCCACAACAGAAGGGGCTATTGTTTACCAAAATCAATTGTTTCAATTGATTCAATATAAGCCCAGTACCGCATTGGTTTATGAAAAGCCCTTATTGATGGTGCCACCTTGTATCAATAAATACTACATACTAGATTTACAACCGCAAAGTTCACTCGTTCAATATTTACTGAGTCAGGGCTTTACGGTGTATATGGTTTCATGGAAAAATCCAGATCAATCCATGGCTGAAGTCACTTGGGATGATTATGTTGGACTTGGAGTTATTGAAGCCATTCGGGTATGTGTTGAAATATCGAAACAAGCTCAAATTAATATATTAGGATTTTGTGTTGGTGGAACTCTTGTTGCCTGTGCCCTTGCTATTTTGGCGGCAAAGAATCTTCATCCAATTGCTAGCCTAACTTTGTTAACTTCATTTTTAGACTTTTCTGATACAGGAATGTTGGATGTTTTTATTGATGAAGCCATGGTGGAGCATCGTGAAAATACCTTAGGTGGGAAAAATGGTAATTTTGGACTTCTCAGTGGAACTGAATTAGCCAACACTTTTTCTTTTTTAAGACCGAATGATTTGGTGTGGAACTATGTTGTTTCTAATTACTTATTAGGTAAAACCCCACCGAGCTTTGACCTGTTATTTTGGAATGGTGATTCAACTAATTTACCTGGCCCTATGTACGCCTATTATTTGCGACATATGTACCTGAATAACGAACTCAAAATACCCAATTGCCTAACGATGTGTTCTACCCCAGTGGATTTGTCGAAAATAGCATGTCCTGCTTATATTTATGCATCCCGTGAAGATCACATTGTTCCCTGGAAGTCAGCCTATAACTCTACGCAAATTCTGAAAGGTCAAAAACGCTTCGTGCTTGGTGCATCAGGTCATATTGCAGGGGTCATCAATCCTCCCCATAAGAAAAAACGTAATTACTGGACATCAACCAAACTTCCTCGTGAAGCGCAAGATTGGTATACAACAGCCAATTTGATTGAAGGAAGCTGGTGGCCAGATTATGTACAGTGGTTAGCGTCTCAAAGTGGTAAGAAGATAAAAGCCAAAAGCCAACTAGGCAACATTAAGTTCAAAGTTATCGAGCCCGCACCCGGTAGCTATGTAAAAGAAAAAGCAGTAAAAGTTTAATTAAAACATTGAGGAGAAATCATGAGTAAAAAAATTGCATACGTTACAGGTGGTATGGGTGGGATTGGAACCGCTATTTGTCAAAAACTACACAAAGATGGCTGTATTGTGATTGCAGGATGTGGTCCTAACTCCCCACGTAAAGACCGTTGGTTAAGCGAGCAAAAAGCGATTGGTTATGACTTTCATGCCTCAGAGGGAAATGTTGGCGATTGGGATAGTACTGTGGCTGCATTTAACAAAGTAAAAGCAGAGATTGGTACAGTGGATATTTTGGTTAACAATGCCGGCATCACGAGAGACACCGTCTTTAGGAAGATGACGCCTGACGACTGGAATGCAGTGATTAACACGAATTTAAATTCGCTCTTTAACGTGACCAAACAGGTTATTGATGGAATGGTTGAAAATGGTTGGGGTAGAGTAGTAAACATTTCCTCTGTAAATGGCCAAAAGGGTCAGTTTGGACAGACGAACTATGCCACTGCAAAAGCAGGTTTAAGAGGATTTACAATGGCTTTGGCTCAAGAAGTGGCTACCAAAGGAGTAACAATCAATACCGTTTCTCCTGGCTATATAGGAACTGATATGGTCAAAGCGATTCGGGAAGATGTTTTAAACAAAATCATTGAAACCATCCCTGTAAAGAGACTTGGTACACCTGAAGAAATTGCCTCAATTGTGGCTTGGTTAGCTTCTGAAGATGGTGGTTTTGCTACTGGCGCAGATTTCTCCTTAAATGGTGGTTTACATATGAGTTAATGGAACTAACAAATAATCAGACTACAATAAGCCATATCCCTAGGCATATAAAGGTCGTAGATTGATTATGGCAAGTCCAAATACCAAACCAGCAAGAAAAGTAGCAGCGAAGAAGACCTCAGCGACAGCGAGGACTTCTTCAGCTACCAAAACCACTGACAATCAATCAGAAACCTCTGATATGTTTCATGGTCAGCGGATTATTAAAAAATATCCTAATCGTCGTCTTTACGATACGAAACACAGCACCTACATTACATTGTTTGATATCAAAGGCCTTGTCATGACACAAGAGCCTTTTGTTGTATTAGATGCAAAAACAGGCGAAGAAATTACGCGCAGCATTTTGATGCAAATCATTTTGGAGGAAGAGTCGGGAGGACACCCGCTATTTTCAACGCAAAGTTTGATGCAAATGATTCGTTTTTATGGAAACTCTTTACAAGGGATGATGTCCCCTTTTTTAGAGCAAAACATCAATCAATTTGTTGATTTACAAAATCAATATGTTCTTCATTGTCAAAAAATTGGTGGGCTTTCTACCCCAGAGTCTTGGTTAAGTTTTATCAATAATCGGTCACAAAATGAGTTGATGAATCCAATGCAATTTTTTACGAATGCAGGAGCGCAATTTTGGGACCAAATCCAGACTCAATCGCCAAAGATGATGTCGGGTTTTCCATTTAAACCATTTAAGTCATAAAGGAACTGCGTTTTGTCAAAAGTTGGATTTGTCTCTTTAGGATGCCCTAAAGCACTTGTTGATTCTGAATTAATCCTTACCAGGTTGAGTGCCGAGGGTTATGAAATTGCGAAAAACTATAGCGATGCAGAAATTGTTGTGGTTAATACCTGCGGATTTATTGACTCAGCAGTTGAGGAAAGTTTGCAGGCCATTGGAGAGGCTTTACAGGAAAATGGACGAGTCATTGTTACCGGTTGTTTAGGTGCTAAGACTGAAAATGATGGACAAAATACCGTTTTTAAACATCACCCGAAAGTGTTGGCTGTCACTGGCCCGCATGCTACCAATGAAGTACTTGATGCTATTCATCAAAACTTACCCAAACCACATGATCCTTTTATGGATCTGGTTCCTGACATTGGTATTAAATTAACACCTAAGCACTATGCTTATCTGAAAATTTCTGAAGGGTGCAATCATTCATGTACTTTTTGCATCATTCCGGATATGCGCGGTGGTTTAGTCTCTAGATCAATCGATGAGGTATTGCGTGAGGCACAAGCACTTTTCACATCCGGGGTAAAAGAATTATTAGTTGTTTCTCAGGACACAAGTGCCTATGGTGTTGACATTCAATATCGGACAGGGTTTTGGAATGGCCGCCCAATGAAGTCTAGACTCTTCGAATTAGTTCAAGAGCTGAAGATATTAGCAAGGGAACATGATGCTTGGGTTCGCTTACACTACGTTTATCCATATCCTCATGTCGATGACATCATTCCCTTAATGGCTGATTTTTCAGAGCATGGTAACGGGCTACTGCCTTATTTAGATATACCTCTACAACATTCTCACCCTGACGTGTTAAAGCGTATGAAAAGACCTGCTGGTGGAGAAAAGACTATTTCAAGAATAGCCAATTGGCGTTCAATTTGTCCTGATATAGTCATTCGCAGTACATTTATTGCTGGTTTTCCAGGCGAGACTGAGGAAGAATTTACCCATTTATTGTCCTTCCTGGAAGAAGCTCAATTAGACCGCGTAGGTTGTTTTGCATACTCTCCTGTAAAGGGGGCTAGGGCGAATGAGTTGGCAAATCCCGTACCTGATGAAGTACGAGAAGAAAGACGTGCAAGATTTATGCAAATGGCAGAACAAATATCAACAAAAAAATTGTCGGCTGTGATTGGTAAAAGAATTCGAGTTTTAGTTGACTCTGTTAATTCACAGGGTGGAATAGCAAGAAGCTTTTCAGATGCTCCGGAAATCGATGGTTTTGTCTTTGTCCAACCCCCAGAGCGTCCTTCAAAACGTTATCGAAGTGGCGAATTTATTAAGGTCACGATTGCCGATACCCAAGGCCATGATTTAGTTGCAATCCCTTGAATATGTGGTTTGAGACGTAATGCCGTATTTGTTTCATAATTTCGTGATTGAATATGAGGATAGGTATTTTTTGAAGTTTCAATTTTCTAAGGGGGATTTATGCAAGAAGTCGTCGTTTTAAGTGCAGTAAGATCAGCAGTTGGAAGTTTTAATGGGTCATTAAGTGCCATGGAACCAGCTGATTTAGCTGGAGTTGTGATGAAAGAGGCTGTTGCACGCTCGAAAGTTGATCCAGCATTAATCAATTACGTTACTGTTGGTAATTGTATTCCGACAGAAACTAGGTATCCTTACGTTGCTCGTGTTGCAGCAATCCAAGCCGGTTTGTCCATGGACTCTGTGGCAATGGCTGTGAATCGTTTATGTAGTTCTGGCCTTCAAGGTATTGTTACTTCAGCTCAGCAAATCATGTTAGGTGATTGTGAGTATGCAATTGGTGGGGGAGTAGAGGTCATGTCACGCGGCTTATACGGTTCTCAAGCAATGAGAAATGGTGCCAGAATGGGTGATACTAAATTAATCGATTTAATGGTTTCTCCATTGACTGATCCATTTGGCGTTGGTCATATGGGTATTACTGCTGAAAACTTAGCAAAAAAATGGAATATAACGCGTGAAGAGCAAGATGCTTTTGCAGTTACTTCGCATCAAAAAGCTGCTGCAGCAATTGCGTCTGGTCGTTTCAAAGAACAAATTGTTCCTGTTACTGTCAAGACTCGTAAAGGAGACGTCATTGTTGATAATGATGAGGGCGTTAAAGCAGAAACAAGCATTGAAAGCTTAGGTAAACTTAAGCCAGTATTTTTAAAAGAGAATGGTACCGTTACTGCAGGAAATGCCTCGACCATCAATGATGGCGCTTCGTTCTTTGTTTTAGCATCTGCTCAGGCAGCTCAAAAAGCTGGGCAAAAGCCGATTGCACGCTTAGTTTCTTATGCCGTAGCGGGTGTACCCAATGAAGTCATGGGAGAAGGCCCAATTCCTGCAACACGCCTAGCACTTTCAAAAGCAGGGCTAACTTTAGCTCACATGGATGTGATCGAATCCAATGAAGCATTTGCTGCTCAAGCTTTAACCGTTGCTAAGGTTCTCGAATTAGATATGACGAAAACCAATCCAAATGGTGGAGCAATTTCGATTGGTCACCCAATTGGTGCATCTGGAGCTGTTATTGCAACGAAGGCGATTTATGAATTGCACAGAGTTGGCGGCAAGTATGCATTAGTAACAATGTGTATTGGTGGTGGACAAGGTATTGCTGCAATTTTTGAGCGTCTTTAATTAAGTCGCTTGAAATAAATCAAGCACACCATCTAAGCCGACGAACTGAAAAGTTCCGTCGGCTTTTTCTTGCACAATTGGTTTAGGCTGATAACCAATGGATAAGCCAGCATTTGCCATCATGGGGAGATCATTGGAGCCATCACCCATTACTAGAGCTGCTTGAGTTAAGACTCCTAATCGTTCGCAGGCAAGCTGCACAAAGTTTGCTTTTGCTGCACCATCAACAATTGCACCTAATACTCTACCGGTTAAGTACCCATCGATGATTTCTAATGTGTTTGAATGAGCTTCGTCGAGTTGTAAAAGATCCTTGATTCTACTTGTGAAGAAAGTAAATCCACCAGATACGAGAAGTGTTTTCCAGCCTAATGCTTGTGCTACTTGAATTAAGTGCTTCGCACCGGGATTGAGTTGTAACCGATCTTGATAAACGATATCTAAATCAGTTGCGGGTACACCTTTGAGGAGGCTTACACGGGCGATTAAACTTTCTGAAAAATCTTTGATTTCGCCGCGCATACTTGCTTCTGTGATTTTGCTAACTTCTTCAACCTTGCCACATTGTCTGGCGATTTCATCGATACATTCAATATTAATTAAAGTGGAGTCCATATCAAAAGCGAGCAATCGAATTTGGTTAGGATCAAAAGTATCTTTTAAAAAAATGGTATCTGTAGAATATTCAAAGGCAATTTTTTGTAATTCTTTTTTATGATGTAAATCACAAGGCTGATTAAGGATAAATTCTATGGTCTTCAAGCTAAGAGGCCTATAGGATTTAACCGCATAGTTTCTAAGGATAACTTCAACAAGCAGTTGAGGTACTTCACTAAGGTGGGTGAGAATAAGTCGATTCATGTGATTAGGAAAGGTAAGAGAGCAGTTTTTTTAAGGCAAAGGTACGCTGCTCTAGTAATTGAAAACCATTCGCCGGGTTTGGGGAAATTCGTAGTCGATCTGGTCCGGATAATTGGACAAATCGATCTTTTTGAATCAGCTGAATAATCTTCATCGAATCAATATTTGGCTTAGGAATAAATTGAATTTTAATGGCCTCAGCAGAAGCCTCAATTTTTTTAATCCCCAATTTTTCCATTTGCAATCGTAGGCGGTGATTATCTAAAAGAGTTTTAGCAGATTCAGGAAGGTCACCAAAGCGATCGATGATTTCTGAGTGGATATCGTCAATATCCTCATGAATATTAGCGCTAGATAGCCGTTTATACAAGGATAGTCGTTCATGAACATCGGGGCAATATGCATTTGGTAATAGGGCTGGACAGCCTAATGAAATATCTGTAATGGCATGCATTGGACTTAATAAATCAGGTTCCTTACCTTTTTTTAATTCAGAAATTGCTTTGTTGAGCATTTCTGTATAAAGCTGGAAGCCAATTTCATGGATATCGCCTGATTGTTTATCACCTAAAACCTCACCGGCACCCCTAATTTCAAGATCATGCATAGCCAAATAAAAACCAGATCCAAGCTCCTCCATCGAGACAATGGCATCTAGGCGTAATTTGGCTTGTTTGGTTAGACCCTCAGGATCTGGAACAAGTAAATAGGCATAGGCTTGGTGGTGAGATCTTCCGACACGACCACGTAATTGATGTAACTGCGCCAAACCAAATTTATCGGCACGGTGCATGATGATGGTGTTGGCCGATGGGACATCAATACCTGTTTCAATAATGGTCGAACAGAGTAAAACATTACAGCGTTTGGCGACAAAATCATGCATGACTTGCTCTAGATTTCTCTCATGCATTTGCCCGTGAGCAACTCCAACCCGAGCTTCTGGAATTAATTTTTCTAGTGCTTGACGCCTGTTTCTAATGGTTTCAACTTCATTGTGTAAGAAATAGACTTGTCCACCGCGTTTTAATTCACGCAGGATAGCTTCACGAATCACACCATCCCCTTCACGCCTGACAAAAGTTTTAATTGCTAAACGTTTTTGGGGAGCCGTTGCAATGACTGATAACTCTCTTAAGCCCTCAAGGGCCATTCCTAAAGTGCGTGGAATTGGGGTGGCTGTCAATGTTAGAACATCTACCTCAGCGCGTAATGCTTTGAACGTTTCTTTTTGCCTAACCCCGAAACGATGTTCTTCATCAATAATTACGAGTCCTAAGCGATTAAATTTAATTTCAGGAGACAGTAGTTTATGCGTGCCGATAATGATATCGGCATGACCACTCTCAAGAGACTCGAGTGCATTTTTAATTTCTTTTGCTGACTGAAAACGCGAGACTTCAACAATTTTTACAGGCCAATCGGCAAAGCGATTTTTCCAAGTATTCGCATGTTGCTCAGACAATAGGGTGGTAGGTGCTAAAACAGCAACTTGTTTACCCCCCATTACAGCAACAAAACTTGCCCTTAACGCGACCTCAGTTTTGCCAAAGCCAACATCACCACAAATTAAGCGATCCATGGGTTGACCGCTCGTCATATCTTTAATTACTTCATCAATCGCATTTTGCTGATCAATGGTTTCTTGAAATCCAAAACTTTCAGCAAACGCATCATAATCATGGCTTGAGTATTGAAAAGCATGGCCGTGTCTGAGAGCTCTTTTTGCATAAATATTCAGAAGTTCAGCAGCCGTGTCTCTGATTTGTTGAGCGGCCTTTCTTTTGGCTTTTTCCCATTGGCCAGAACCTAGATTGTGAAGAGGTGCATTCTCAGGATCAGAACCTGAGTACCGAGAAATTAAATGTAATTGATGAACTGGAACATATAAAGTAGCGCTATTGGCATATCGTAGATGTAAAAATTCTTCATCACCTTGCCCCAGATCAATGATCAATAATCCCTGATAGCGGCCGATCCCATGCTCTGAATGAACAACGGGGTCGCCGATTTTTAATTCAGAAAGATCTCTTACCAAGTAATCGACATTTGTTGCTTGATCTTTTTTACCAATTTTTCCAGCTTTTCTTTGTTCTGAAGAGTTCGCAAAAATTTCTGATTCAGTCAGCAGGGTAAGTTGAAGATGCTTAGAAATAAAACCATCTAACAAAGGTGCAACCACCATACCAATTCTTTGTTCACTGACTAAAAATTCAGGAATATTGGAAAATTCTTCAACATGAAAATTGTCTTTGGCATCAGGCTCGACAGATTCATCGAGCAATTGTTTAATCGCTTCTCTACGACCGGGACTATCGGCGCAAATTAAAATTCGATGAGTAGACGCACGAACATATTGTTTTAATTGCAATATGGGGTCTTTATTACGGCGAATCACCGCTACATCTGGTGGGGGTGAAAAATAAGGATTATCTGAATCTTTTTCTGGACTATCTAAGAAGACTCTAGCAAATGGTTTGAGAAGAGCGAAAAAACTCTCTTCGTTTTGATAAAGTTCTGCCGGCGGTAGAATCGGGTGTTCAGAGTCGTGTGATAAAAAATGATAGCGCTCTTGAATCCCTTTCCAATACTCCTGTATGGCTACTTGTAAGTTTCCAACCCCCCAAATCCAAGCAGGATGATCAGATTTAGGTAAGTAATCAAAAATGACCGATGTCTGATCAAAAAATAGAGGTAGGTAGGACTCAATACCTGCACCAGGGATACCTAAGCCAACATCTTTGTATAGAGGGCATTTAGCAGGATTGCCCTCAAAAACTTCACGCCACTTACCACGAAAATCTTTACGGGCTTGTTCATGAAATGGGAATTCATGACCAGGCAGTAGTTTAATTTCTTTTACAGGGTAGAGACTGCGTTGCGTATCAGGGTCAAAGACTTTGATTTGATCGATCACATCGCCAAACAAATCAATTCTGAAGGGCAGTGCTGCTCCCATCGGAAATAAGTCAATTAAGCCACCACGGATACTGTACTCACCAGGCCTTACAACTGCAGATACAGGATCATAGCCACCTTGTTGAAGTTGGTGGTGTAAGGCAGATTCATTAATGCTACTACCTTGTTTGAAAAAGAAAGTATTAGCAGCTAAGAATTCAGGCGGGGCAAGGCGAGTAAGAACAGAACTAATAGGGATAATGACCACATCGCAAACACCTGTCATCATTTCATGAAGCGTTTTTAGTCGTTCAGAAATGAGGTCATGGTGCGGTGAAAACTGATCATAAGGCAAAATCTCCCAATCTGGCAGTAAAGAAACCCGAAGTTCGGAGTTGAACAGTGGTATTTCCTGGGAGAGTCTTTGAGCAGTCGTTGGTTCACTACAAATCACCACCATAATAGAAAAATTACTTCTATAAAATTTAGCGTGTTCTGCAATGACACCTGCGTCACTTGAACCAATACAATGATTCCAGGTAAAGCGTTTCCCGAGCTCAGGTCCAGTTAAGGGGGGCGTGAGCTGAATCAAGCTTGGCGGAGTATTCGTTTTTACAACTTTGTTATCGGACATTGTCTACATTATAGAATTGAAGCATGTTCGCTTAAAAACTTATTGAAAGAACTTTTGTATGTCAAACGCACCGAATTCACCGAGATGCCACGTATTGATACCAAGCGCAGGCAATGGGTCACGATTTGGGGGAGATATTCCTAAGCAATTTCAGATGCTTGCAGGTAAAAGGGTAATTGATCATTCGCTGGACTTATTTGCATCCATGACAGAAATCTCATCAATTTGGGTGGGAAGTTCTCATCCAGACCTGCAATTGATACCATCTTTATCTAAGCCCATTCATATAACCCAAACAGGTGGAGCAACTCGTTCACAAACCGTTTTAAACACTTTAAAGTGGATGATTGATCAACAAATCCCATTGACAGATTGGGTATTAGTCCATGATGCCGCGCGTCCTGGGGTCAGGAAAAAAGATGTGCAGAATTTAATCTCTGCTGTTTTAGAGGACGTATCTGCCTGTGGGGGTATTTTGGCTTTACCTGTGGCTGATACCCTTAAGCAATCTAGTATGGATCATGCCCTGATTGAAAAGACAGTGAGTAGAAATCTCTTGTGGCAAGCACAAACCCCACAAATGTTTCAACTCGGTCAATTAAAAATAGCGATTGAACAAGCCCATACTAGAGGGGCAGAGATCACAGATGAGGCAAGTGCCATGGAAGCATTGGGATTTTCACCAAAATTAGTCAAGGGCTCCCTTGAGAATTTTAAAATTACCTATCAAGAGGATTTATTTACCATGGAAAAGTTATATCGTAAGGAATCATTCATGCGCATTGGTCAAGGATATGATGTGCACCGACTTGTTGAAGGTCGAGCCCTTATTTTGGGAGGAGTGGAGGTACCATACGAGCTTGGTTTATTGGGTCACTCCGATGCAGATGCTTTATTGCATGCCATTACAGATGCATTGTTAGGGGCTTCTGGACTTGGTGATATTGGAAAACATTTTCCTGATTCAGATCCACTATATAAAAATGCGAATAGTATTGATTTATTAAAAAAAACCTATCAACTAGTTCAAGAGAAGGGCTTTGAACTCATCAATTTGGATGCAACGATTATTTGCCAAAGCCCCAAGCTATCCCCACATATATCCAGTATGATTGCCAAGATTAGTGAGTCTTTAGTTGTTGATGCCTCAAGAATCAACATCAAAGCTAAAACCAATGAAGGTCTTGGTTATTTAGGAAATTCTGAGGCAATTGAAACTCAGGCGATAGTATTACTTCAAACAATTAATTAGGAATGTACATGTCACAAGAAAACTTGCAATTATTAAAGCCTCTAAAAATGGGTTCTTTAGAACTAAAGAATCGATTGATTATGGCGCCTTTGACACGGATGCGTGCGATAGAAAATGATGTCCCCAATCCCTTAGCTCAGACCTATTATGCTCAACGAGCAAGTGCAGGTTTAATTATTTCAGAAGCCACGCAAGTTAGTCCTTTAGGTAAGGGGTATCCAGCAACCCCAGGTATATACAGTGCCGAACAAACCGCAGCATGGTCAAAAATTGTTCAAGATGTGCATACTAAAGGCGGTAAAATTTTTGCCCAGTTATGGCATGTGGGAAGAATCTCTCACAGCTCTTTTCATGAAAATGAAGGCTTACCCATTGCCCCATCAGCGATTAAACCTGAAGGAAAAACATTTACGAATTCTTGGAGTATGGTGCCTTATGAGACCCCAAGAGCAATGACCCTTGAAGATATTCATGCACTGATTGAGCAATTTTATCAAGCTGCAGTAAATGCCAAACAAGCAGGTTTTGATGGTATTGAGATTCATAATGCGAATGGTTATTTATTGGATCAATTTTTACAATCATCGACAAATCAAAGAACGGATGAATATGGTGGATCTAAGGAAAACCGTACACGACTGATGCAACAAATTTTGGATCGTGTAAAGACCGTTTTTGATTCATTCAGAATTGGAGTAAGACTCTCTCCATTTGGAACATTTGGTGATATCTCTGATGAAGATCCAATTGGCTTATTTACCCATGTGATTGAAGTGTTAAATACTTATCAATTAGCCTATTTGCATGTGATTGAGCCAAGATCTACATCTGCAGGTGCGAATGACAAAGTAGCAACTGAAGCTCCCTGTACCTCAGATCAGTTTAGAAATGTTTATAAAGGTATTTTTATCAGTGCTGGAGGATATGATCGACAATCTGGTGAAGCTGCTCTGCAAAATAACCAAGCGGACGCCATTGCTTATGGAAGGTTATATATTTCAAATCCTGATTTAGTTGAACGATTTGCGCAAAACGCACCCCTCAACCCATATGTTCGTGATACTTTTTATGGCGGATCAGAAAAAGGCTATACCGATTATCCAAGCTTAAATCAATAAATTTATCGAACTTATTTCTAAAATATGACCTTCTAGGCGAAGACACTGTAAAATGTCGGATTACTTTGAGAAATTGAAGTTGCGAGGATGGCGAAATTGGTAGACGCACCAGGTTTAGGTCCTGACGCCAGAAATGGTGTGGGGGTTCGAGTCCCCCTCCTCGCACCAAGATAGGCCTTTTATTATTGTGTATTGATCTTCATGAGCTTGAATACAATGATAAAAAGCTGAATTTCCCAAGAATGATTAACTTGTTTTATTACCTTAAATACTTATGTCACTTCAAATTGAAAATATTGGCGCTCTGGAAAGAAAAGTTTCTTTAGAGTTTTCCAAATCTGAACTTTTGCCTAAGCGCGAAGCAAAATTAAAACAACTTGGTAAAAATATGAAAATGGCCGGTTTTAGACCTGGAAAAGTGCCATTAAAAATGATTGAGCAGCAATATGGTCAACAGGTCGACTTCGAATTGTCCTTTGATCACGCTTCTAATCGTTTTTTTGAATTTGCCCAAGCAGAGAAAATTGAATTAGTTGGTCAACCACGTTTAGAACCAAAAAGTGAGTTAGACGCTGATCAAATCGTTTTTGATGCCTTTTTTGAAGTGTTTCCACAAGTCACGATTGGTGATGTGAGTCAAACTGAAATTACACGTTACGATACAGAAGTAAACGATGCGGAGATTGATAAAACGATTGATTTACTTCGTAAACAACGTGTTCATTACCATCCACGTGGCGAAGATCATGGTCACGGTGATGGTGGGGCTGATCAATCAGCTCAATCCGGAGATCAAGTCACGATTGATTTTGTTGGATCGATTGATGGAATTGAGTTCGACGGTGGCAAAGCAGATGACTTTACGTTCGTTTTGGGTCAAGGGCAAATGTTGCCTGAGTTTGAAGCAGCTGCCCTTGGTTTAGTTCAGGGAGCAGACAAAACTTTTCCGTTAAATTTCCCTGAGGATTATCACGGTAAAGAAGTTGCCGGAAAAACTGCTGAATTTAAAATAACCATGAAAAAAGTGGAGTGGCCTTACTTACCTGAATTAGATGAAGAGTTTGCTTTAAGTTTAGGTATGGCAGAAGGTGGTATGGAGAAGGTGCGTAATGAAGTTCGTCAGAATTTAGAGCGTGAAATCGAACGCAGAAAACAAAGCATCTTAAAAAATCAAGCATTAGATGCTTTATCCAATGCTACAACTCTAGAATTACCTAAATTTTTGGTCAGCCAAGAAGAAGAGCGTTTAATTGAGATGGCGCGTAGTGATTTGGAGCAACGTGGTGTACCGAACGCCAAAAATGCACCGATTCCTCCAGGGATGTTTACACCTCAAGCAGAACAAAGAGTCAAATTAGGTTTGATTCTTAATCAATTGGTGAAAGATGAGTCTTTAAAAGCAACTGCAGACCAAATTAAAGCAGAAATTGAAGATCAAGCAGCTAGTTATGAAGATCCTAAGGAAGTGACTCGTTGGTACTATAGCGACCCCAGTCGACTTGGAGATGTAGAGTCATTAGTAACTGAAAACAATGTTGTAACTTATGTATTATCAAAAGCAAAAGTAATTGATAAAAAGGTAAGTTTTGAAGAATTAAGCGTCATCAAGTAATATATAAATTACTTTTAAAGGAAATAGTTATGTCGCTAAAAGATTTTGATCCATCACTCCAGCCACAAAATCTTGGCTTAGTTCCAATGGTGATTGAAACTTCAGGTCGAGGTGAGAGAGCATATGATATTTACTCGCGCTTATTAAAAGAACGCGTTGTTTTTCTGGTGGGTGAAGTAAATGACCATACAGCTAACTTGGTGATTGCTCAGATGTTATTTTTGGAGAGTGAAAACCCAGACAAAGATATTTCCCTATATATCAACTCACCTGGTGGATCTGTTTCCTCCGGCTTAGCAATTTTTGATACGATGAATTTTATCAAGCCTGACGTTAGTACATTGTGTATGGGCTTAGCCGCTAGCATGGGCGCTTTTCTGTTATCAGCTGGTGCAAAAGGTAAGCGTTTTGCCTTGCCAAACTCCAGAATCATGATTCATCAACCATTGGGTGGTGCCCGTGGTCAGGCATCTGATATTGAGATTCAGGCACGTGAAATTTTGTATTTGCGTGAACAGTTGAATAAGATTCTCTCTGAGCGAACAGGTCAGACCATTGAAACGATTGCTAAAGACACAGATCGCGACAATTTTATGTCGGCAAATCAGGCTCAAGAATACGGTTTAATCGATAAAGTGATTGCTTCGAGGTAAGCCGAATTGACGACTAGTGGAAGCGACAGCTCTAATAAAAATTTGATTTGTTCTTTTTGCGGAAAAAATCATGACGAAGTCATGAGGATGATTGCCGGACCTTCAGTATTTATTTGTGATGAGTGTGTTAATTTATGTAACGAGGTCATTGCCGAAGGTGGGGACCAAGCCAAGTCTGCAGCATCTTCCGCATCTCAATCTGCTTTACCAACCCCAGAATATATTAAAACGATTCTTGACCAATATGTCATTGGTCAAGGCCAGGCAAAAAAAGCGCTCGCTGTAGCGGTATATAACCATTACAAAAGACTTAATAATCTTCAGCCAGTTGATTTAAAAAATAAAGACAATGCGTCTACTCGTAAGACCGCCATGGTCAATGGAGTTGAATTAGCAAAAAGTAATATTTTGTTAATAGGTCCAACTGGATCAGGGAAGACACTATTAGCTCAGACTTTGGCTAGACTTTTAGACGTACCGTTTGTAATGGCCGATGCCACGACATTGACTGAAGCTGGTTATGTTGGTGAAGATGTTGAAAACATCATTCAAAAACTTTTGCAAGCATGTAGTTACGATGTGGAAAAAGCTCAACGAGGCATTGTTTATATTGATGAGATTGATAAGATTTCTAGAAAGTCTGAGAACCCATCCATCACTAGAGACGTATCAGGAGAAGGTGTTCAACAAGCCTTGCTAAAACTCGTTGAGGGAACTGTTGCATCCATACCGCCTCAAGGTGGTAGAAAGCACCCTAATCAAGATTTTTTGCAAATTGATACAACGAACATTTTATTTATATGTGGTGGGGCGTTTGATGGTCTTGAAAAGATTATTAATTTACGCTCATCCAAAGCAGGCATTGGTTTTAATGCAAGTGTACAAAGTAAAAGTTCACAAAACTTAGGTGAGCTTATCGAGCAAGTGGAGCCTGAAGATTTAATTAAGTTTGGTTTAATACCTGAATTAATAGGTCGCTTACCTGTGATTGCTACCTTAAATCAACTCGATGAGGATGCATTTATACAAATTTTGACTGAGCCTAAAAATGCTTTAGTCAAGCAGTATCAAGCATTATTTGACCTTGAACATGTCACTCTTGAGTTCCGCGAAGACGCTTTAAAAGCTATAGCAAAAAAGGCTATGGAAAGAAATACTGGGGCTCGGGGCTTACGTTCGATTCTTGAGGGTATTTTGCTTGATGTTATGTATGAGCTGCCATCTCAGAAAACGATTGAAAAAGTAGTGATTGATGCAAATTGTGTTGGCGGTGGTAAGCCAACCTTAGTTCATCAAAGCCCATCCTCAGTAGCTTAAGCTCATTACCAGTTAAGCAATGAAGCGATCCTATGAAAAAGACTAGAAGTTCTCATGTTCAATAAAAAAAGTGTATTCTAATCTTGTTATTGAACCATTTGGCACTAAATACTATTTAGATATACTTATTTAATGCTTTTCGCCTAATTGGAGATTTAAATATGCCTGGCAATCTACTCTTACCAACTGAACCGATTCAGTTACCATTGCTACCTTTGCGCGATGTGGTTGTGTTTCCACACATGGTAATGCCTTTATTTGTTGGAAGACCGAAGTCCATTAAGGCGCTTGAAGCTGCAATGGAAACGGGTAAAAGTATTTTGTTAGTAGCCCAAAAAACGGCATCAAAAGATGAACCAACGGTCCAAGATTTATATCATGTTGGCTGTATTGCCAACATTTTGCAAATGTTGAAATTACCCGATGGAACGGTTAAGGTACTGGTTGAAGGAACACAGCGAGCTGATGTGAGTCAAATCGAGGATTCCTTAGGCTACTTTAATTGTGAGGCAACGCCACAGGCAATTGCCAATGTTGATCAATCAGAAACTGAGGCCCTCAAACGTGCCATAGTTGCTCAATTCGATCAATATGTAAAATTAAACAAAAAGATTCCTCAAGAAATTTTAGCTTCTTTAACAGGTATCGATGATGCTAGTCGCTTGGCAGATACCATTTGCGCTCATTTACCCATCAAGTTAGATCAAAAACAGTTATTGCTTGAAATGAGCGATGTAGTCAAGCGTCTTGAAAGCCTCTTGGGTCAATTAGAGAGTGAAATTGATATCTTACAAGTTGAGAAGCGGATTCGTGGGCGTGTTAAACGTCAGATGGAAAAAAGTCAACGGGAATATTATCTCAATGAGCAAGTTAAAGCGATTCAAAAGGAACTTGGAGAGGGTGAAGAGGGCGCTGATTTAGAAGAGTTAGAAAAGAAGATTAAACTCGCAAAAATGCCCAAAGAAGCTCTGAAAAAAGCTGAATCAGAACTAAAAAAATTGAAGCTAATGTCTCCAATGTCAGCTGAGGCTACTGTTGTTAGAAATTACATTGATACGTTAATTAATCTACCTTGGAAGAAAAAAAGTAAGGTGAATAACGATCTAACGCATGCTGAATCGGTCTTAAATGATGATCACTACGGCCTTGATAAGGTCAAAGAACGTATTTTGGAATATCTTGCTGTTCAGCAACGTGTTGACAAAGTGAAGGCTCCAATCTTATGTTTAGTTGGCCCTCCAGGAGTTGGTAAAACCTCTTTAGGACAATCCATTGCTAGAGCGACAAATCGTAAATTTGTCAGAATGGCGCTAGGCGGGGTGCGTGATGAATCAGAGATTCGTGGTCATAGAAGAACCTATATAGGATCTATGCCAGGAAAAATCCTGAGTAGTTTGACAAAAGTTGGTGTGCGAAACCCACTATTCTTATTGGATGAAATCGATAAGATGGGGATGGATTTTAGGGGCGATCCCGCAAGTGCGATGTTAGAAGTCTTAGATCCAGAGCAAAACCATACCTTTCAGGATCATTATGTCGAAGTAGATTTTGATTTGTCGGATGTGATGTTTGTTGCTACGTCAAACTCACTCAACATTCCTGGACCATTATTGGATCGTATGGAAGTGATTCGTCTTGCTGGATATACAGAAGATGAAAAAACCCATATTGCGATGAAGTATCTTTTACCTAAACAGATTAAAAACAATGGTTTAAAACATGGTGAAATCGATGTAAAAGAATCTGCAATACAAGATATTATTCGTTATTACACTCGGGAAGCTGGTGTTCGAGCTCTAGAGCGCGAGATTAGTAAGATTTGCCGAAAAGTAGTTAAATTATTGCTACTGAAAAAAGAGCAAGCACCGATTATTGTTGACTCTGCTAATTTAGAGAAATTCTTATCTGTCAAACGCTATGATTTTGGGCTTGCAAATAAAGAAAATCAAATTGGTCAAGTTACTGGGCTTGCATGGACAGAAGTTGGCGGAGATTTATTAACCATAGAAGCTGCTCTTATGCCAGGTAAAGGTAATATTATCCGCACGGGTTCTATTGGTGATGTGATGAAGGAGTCTGTTGAAGCGGCGCGGTCTGTTGTGCGTTCCCGCTCTAGACAGTTAGGGATTCGTGAAGAGATGTTTGAGAAAAAAGATATTCACATTCACTTTCCTGAAGGGGCTACACCAAAAGATGGTCCTTCGGCAGGTATTGCGATCTCCACAGCACTTGTTTCGATTTTGACGGGTATTCCGGTGAAAGCGGATGTTGCAATGACTGGTGAAATTACCTTGCGTGGTGAAGTCTTGCCAATTGGTGGATTGAAAGAAAAACTTCTTGCAGCTCATCGTGGTGGAATTAAGACTGTGTTAATCCCAGAGGAAAACGTTAAAGACTTGACTGAAATCCCAGATAATGTAAAAAATTCTATCGAAATAGTACCTGTTCGCTGGATTGATAAAGTATTAGAGATGGCCCTTGAAACAATGCCAAAACCTCTTACAGAGGAAGAGGTAGTTGTGGTTCAAGAGGCAACTCCAGCGAAACCAGAGACTGAGGATGTATTAAAGCATTAAGAAGATTGAATTCTGAAAAATTTCAATATATAATAGAAGACTTTCTTGGATCGTATATTAAATCCAAGAAAGCTTTCTGAAGTGGGATTTTCAGTGATCCCTTCAAGAGGGTGCTTAGCTCAGATGGTAGAGCGTCTGCCTTACACGCAGAATGTCGGCGGTTCGATCCCGTCAGCACCCACCACACTTTCTTACTCCGTTATACTCTACCCATTACTAATCAATAACTATTCTCATTCCATGTTTGAATTCGTACGCACTCATCAAAAATTACTACAAATTGTTTTACTTGCTTTGATTCTTCCATCTTTTGCTTTTATTGGCATAGAAAGTTACACCAGTATGGGAAGTAAAGATTCTGATATTGCTAAAGTGGGTAAGGATATAGTTACTGCTGTTGAATTTGAAAATACTGTAAAAAATCAAGCGCAAAAAAGTGGTTTACCAGCTGAATATGCGAATTCCAGTGCCTTTAAATCGAATGTTCTCGATCAAATTATTCAACAAAAACTCCTCAAAAATGAATTACAGTCTTTAAATCTTCAAGTATCTGATGAGCGTTTAACAAATGAATTAAATCGTTTTCCTGAAATACAAGCTTTAAAAAAAGCTGATGGTTCGATTGATGCCGAGAAATATAAACAGCTGCTACAAAGTAATGGCCTTAGTGTTAATCAATTTCAAAATATCAAACGTTCTGAGTTAATGGGTGCGGATTTGCAAAATGCGATAGCTTCTAATCAGCAAGGTATCAATTCAAATACTGTATCGGAAAAGTTAATTGCTGCGTATGGCAAAGAAAGAGAAGTTCAAGTTGTTTTTTTCTTGGCAGATCAATATGCGAAAAATATCAAAGTAGAAGAGTCTGATTTGAAAGATTATTACCAGGCTCACCCAAGTGATTTCCAGACAACTCCAACTGCAGATGTTGAATATGTTGTTTTGCATCGTGATGCAAAAATGGATGATAAAGATTACACACAAAAAGCCGACTCATTTGCTAATATCGTCTATGAACAGGCAGATAGTCTTCAAGCTGTAGCGGATACTTTAAAACTAAGCATTCAAAGGGTTACAGGAGTAAGCATCTCTGGTAAAGCGAACCTTCCCAAGGACCATCCCGTCAATCAAGCAAAAGTTTTAAAAACCTTGTTTAAAGATGATGTGTTGAAATTAAATAAAAATTCAGAAGTAGTTCAACTTGCTAATGGAGATTTGATTTCACTACATGTTACCCAATTCAATGAATCCAAAACCCAAAATTTTGAGGTGGTTAAAACTGAAATTGAAAAAATTGTGCGTGTCAAAAAAGCAGAAGATTTAGCAGTAAAAGAAGGTAGTCAGTTGTTAGAAAAATTGCAAACGGATCCTCAAGCAAAATTACCAGGCAAAGAATTTTCTAAGTCTGTTTGGGTTTCTAGAAATAAACCATTAGATTTAAGTGGTGAGCCCTTTGAGAAGATTTTTGGTGTTGACGCAAATAAATTACCCCAAGTCGTTTCCGCGAAACTTCCAGGATCTGGTATTGCCCTCTACAGGGTGAATCAAGTGAGAGAGTCTAAGGAAAATAATCCAAAAGCGCAAATTGAGCAATTCAAACAAATTGCAGATTTGAATTTGCAAAATGAATTAGCAGCATATTTTTCAAATATGAAAGATCGTTTTCCAGTTAAAAAGTTGAAATCACTTCAATAACTTTTTGACTGAGGGAAGCATATTACTCAAGAGAATTTTTTGTGCGGCTTCATTAGGATGAATGCCATCGTCTTGAAAATACTCTCGTTTGGTAGCAATACCTTCGAAAAAGAAGGTTACAAGAGCGCTTTGTGTATTTTTACTTAGATCAGCATACATATTAGCAAATTGCGCAGTATATTCAGGGCCGTAATTACTCGGGATCCTCATTCCAAGAATAAGTACTTGAGCTCCCTTGGACTTACTCATTTGAATGATCTGAAGTAAATTTTGATAGCTAGTATTAAGGGGGAAGCCTCGTAAGGCATCATTTGCCCCTAGCTCTAAAATAACTATATTCGGCTGATGTTGTTGCAATAGACTTGCGATACGGACTTTTCCACCTGCGGAAGTTTCTCCACTAATGCTTGAGTTAAATAAAGTAAATTGATAGTTACTTTTCTTTAAGTTGTCTTGTAAAAGATTGACCCAGCCTGTCCCAGCGGGAATACCGTATTCTGCTGAAATACTATCTCCCAATACAAGAATGCGATGAGGTATTTTCTCTTGAGCACTCAGATGAATACCGCACAACATCAGGGATATTAGCAAAATCAATTTCTGTAAGATAATGAAGTTTATTCTATTCATCGGTAGGCTTTTTATGCTTAATAATCCATTGGTTGAAGTCAAACATTTGCAAAAAACGGTTTCTGCCCATTCTGGATTACTAAAAATTCTAAGCGATATTAATTTTGCAATATACACAAAAGAAACTATAGCAATCTTAGGCGCTTCTGGTTCTGGCAAATCCTCTTTATTAAGTATTATGGCAGGTCTAGACCCAGAATATGAAGGATCAGTTTGTTTATTTGGTCAAGAGTTAAAAGATTTGAATGAAGATCAACGTTCCGCCTTGAGAAAAAATGATGTTGGATTTGTATTCCAATCATTTTTATTAATTCCAGAATTGAGTGCTTTTCAAAATATCTGCTTACCGCTCGAAATTTCTGGACAAATCAATCCACAATCAATCGATTTTGCCAAGAGTTTATTAGAAAGAATCGGACTTTCGGATCGTGCAAATCATTATCCAGCTACTATGTCAGGTGGGGAACAGCAGCGCATCGCATTAGCTCGAGCATTTATAAGTAAGCCTAAAATCTTATTTTTAGATGAGCCGACAGGTAGTTTAGACACTGAAAATGGCCAAAGAGTGATTGGACTCTTGTTTGAATTAAACCAAGATTTTGGCACTACCATCGTGATGGTCACTCACGACATGGAAGTTTCTCAACAATGTGATAGAGTTTTAACATTAAAGGCAGGTTGTTTGGTTTGAAAGATCCAACCAACGAATTTAATACAACAAAGGAAAAATAATGAAAAAAATATTAATTACTTTTTGTTTATTCACAATGTCGTTCGCTTTTGCTAAAGATCCCATCGATGTAAATGCTTCCCCTAAAGAAGCCAAGCAAGCTGCTGAGACTGCTGTAAAGAAAGAAACCGCTGAAGAAAAAAAAGCGCGAATTGCTGAAGAAAAAAAAGCCATAGCCGCTAAAAAAGAACAAGATGCTACAAAAGCCAAAGAAGCTAAAGAAGCTGCAGCCAAAGAAAAATCTGAAAAAATCGCTAAAGCAAAAGAAGACAAAGAAAAAATAGCTAAAGAAAAGGCTGACAAAGCAGCAAAAGCAAAGGAAGATAAAGAGGCTTTAGCAAAAGAAAAGGCTGACAAAGTAGCAAAAGCGAAAGAAGAAACTACTCCTGCTGCAAAAGAGAAAGTTGCTAAAGCGAAAGAAGAAACTACGCCCGCTGTAAAGGAAAAAGTAACTAAGGCGAAAGAAGATAAAGAAGTTACTGCAAAAGAAAAGTCAGATAAAGTAGCGAAAGAGAAGACCGAAGTAACTGAAAAAGCGAGCTCAACTAAAAAAGCAGCCGAAAGTTCTTCCACTGAAAAAAAACAAGAAGTCAAAGAAGCTACTAAACAATCGGAAGTAAAAACACCTGCAAACCCAGTACCACTTCCATCTCCAAAAAAAGAACCTGAGCCAGTAAAAGAAAAAGCACCTGTTGCAAAGCAAACTCCAAAATCATCTGCTCCAGCAGGGTCCCCAGCTGCTGAGGGTGCAGCAGCCAGAGCGAAAATTGGTGATCTGAAGCCTGGCCCAAATGATGTTGACAAAAATGGTAAACAATTAACAACTCAACAGATGAAAATGGGGGAATGTTCAGCCATGGGTAAAGGACGTAATCAAGCTGATTTCAGAGCATTTATGAGTGAATGTTTGAAAAACGATTAATTTTCATAATTAGGGTTTAAATTATTAATTTATCTTCTTTAGGGGCAATGATGAATTTAAGGTTAAAACGTGGTTTGATTTTTTCATTACTAACACTGATCACATTATTTCTTCATGGTTGTGGTTACAACACATTCCAAACAACTGATGAGCAAGTAAAAGCTGATTGGGCTGAAGTACTCAATCAATACCAACGTCGCGCTGACTTAATCCCGAATCTCGTGGCAACGGTTCAAGGTTATGCTACTCAAGAAAAAGAAGTATTGACTCAGATTACTGAAGCTCGCTCACGAGTTGGATCGATGCAAGCAACTCCAGAACTTATTAATGATCCTGAGGCTTTCAAAAAATATATTGCGGCCCAAAATGAATTAAAAGGATCTTTATCTCGTTTAATGGTTGTTTCTGAAAACTACCCAGCCCTTAAGTCTGATCAAAATTTTAGAGATTTATCCGCACAGTTAGAGGGTACTGAAAATCGTATTACGGTTGCTCGTAACCGTTACATTAAAGCTGTTCAGGAATATAACCTTACAGTAAGAACTTTCCCGAATAACTTAACAGCAATGATTTTTGGTTATAAAGCTAAACCCAACTTTACCGTTGAAAATGAAGCAGTAATTGCTAAGCCTCCAACCGTGCAGTTCAACAACGATAAAAAATAAGCCATGCTTAAATTGGTGCAGGTGCTAGAACGACAGTTGCTAGCACTTTTTTTCTTTTTCCTGGCCATTTATGGTTCTGTTTATGCGCAGAATTTGAGTAACACTCCAAGTGGCCGAGGCGTAGCCTACGAGAAGAGTTCTGCAAGAGATGCTGATTTGGTAAAAATTCCCGTTCTAAAATCTCAGGTAACTGATATAACTGGAACTTTGACGCCGAGTCAAATTAGTGCTTTAGAGCAAAAATTAGCAGCTTTTGAAACTCAAAAAGGTAGCCAAATTGCTATTTTGATTGTTTCTAGTACCCAACCAGAGGCAATTGAACAATATACTTTAAGGGTTGTAGAGAAATGGCAGTTAGGTAGAAAAAAAATAGATGACGGCATCTTATTATTGATAGCCAAGGATGATCGTCGCTTACGTTTTGAAGTTGGATATGGGCTCGAAGGTGCTGTCAATGATTTAACTGCGAAAAGAATTATTGCAGAAATTATTACCCCGTATTTTCGTCAAGGACAATTCTATGAGGGAATTAATGCAGGTATTGATCTTTTAATTACAGTTATCAATGGCGAAGAATTACCCCCACCGGTTGTAAAAAGTAGCGAAGGCAGTTTTGCCAATGACTCTGGTGGAGTTGAAGGTATTTTATTAATTGCCTTTATGGGGTCACTCTTTTTGGGTGGGATCTTGAAAAAAATCTTAGGTAAGACTTTCGGGGGTTTAACAACTGCTGGAATTGTTGGCTTTTTAGCCTTCGTTCTGACTGGAATTATTGGAATAGCCATCATTGCAGGACTGATTGGATTTGTGGCATCGATGATGGGAGGGCTCGGAGGAAGAGGGGGCCCAATTATTTTCCCTAGTGGTGGCGGAGGCTTTGGTGGTAGGGGCGGTTTCGGTGGAGGCGGTGGAGGTTTCGGCGGTGGTGGAGGCGGCTTTGGTGGAGGCGGTGCCTCAGGAGGATGGTAATGAACTATTTTTCAAGACTTTTAAAGCACTTATTTGCAAGTAACAGCAATACAAAAAAATACTTCAGTAAAGATGTATTAATGCGAATTGAGCAAGCGATAGCTCAAAGCGAGATGACGCACAGCGGTCAAATACGTTTTATTGTTGAAACATCTCTATCGCCAATGGCTCTTTATCATCGTCAATCTGCTCGAGAAAGGGCTATAGAAATATTTTCCTTATTTCAGGTGTGGGACACTGCTGAAAATAATGGGGTATTAATTTATCTTCTTATGGCGGATCATGACTTTGAAATTATTGCTGATAGAAATATACATGTGAAGGCTGGACAGGATTATTGGGTGAGTGTTTGTAAAGAGATGGAAATTTTACTAAAAAGTCAGCAATTTGAAGAAGGTGTCTTGTTGGGAATTAAACGGATTCATGAGGTTTTACGTCAACACTACCCTGCTGAGGTTATTACCCCGAATGAATTACCTGATCAGCCGATCATCATTTAACGCAAGCACATCGGCATTTCGTATAATCTAGATATGCCTACTTTTTGCCTATTATCCGGATCACCCGCACTTTCCCAATTTCGTCAGCAAGGTCTTATTGATACTTTTCAAAAGTATCATCTGCCCATTCTGTCCTTTGAGGCTCGAGAACAATATTTAATATGGACGCAGACTGCATTAAGTGCTGAACAACTAAGTCAGCTCAATCGGTTACTTAATCTGCCAGGTAATCATCCTTCTAAACTTGAGAACGTGAAGAGTTATTTTGTTATTCCTCGAGTAGGAACTATTTCTCCATGGGCGAGTAAAGCTACTGAAATAGCCAAATTATGTAATTTTCAATTACTCCGTCTAGAAAAGGGTATTGAGTATAGATATGCCTCTAAAGCAAATTTATCTAAAGAACAAGAGCAGCTCTTATATCAATTGACTCATGATCGTATGACGGAGTCAGTGATTCTTGAATCCTCGTATCTTGAGCATCAGTATCAAGTATTAGCCGATCAAGAATTCAAGTTGATTGATATCATGAGTGCAGGTAGGCAAGCTCTTGATCAAGCCAATACTGAACTTGGATTAGCTCTTTCTGATGATGAGATTATTTATTTATTAGAAAGTTTTACAACATTAAATCGTAATCCAACGGATGTCGAACTCATCATGTTTGCTCAGGCGAATAGTGAGCATTGTCGTCATAAAATTTTTAACGCCTCATGGACGATTGATGGGCAAAACATGGATCAAACCTTATTTGGCATGATTCGGAATACTCATCGCTTAAGACCGGAAGGTACCATCGTTGCTTATTCTGATAATGCAGCCATTATGGAAGGTTGTGAATCCGCTGTTTGGGGACCATCTCCACAGTCCAATTTATATGAAGAGCGACATCATTTGGTTCATACCTTAATGAAGGTAGAGACCCATAATCATCCGACAGCTATATCGCCTTTTCCTGGTGCCTCAACCGGCGCTGGTGGAGAAATTCGTGACGAAGGAGCTACTGGTATTGGTGGTAAGCCAAAAGCTGGTTTAACAGGCTTTTCTGTTTCACATTTACATATTCCAAATATGTCCATGATTTGGGAACAATCACCTTATGGAAAACCCAATACCATCGCCTCCCCATTAGATATTATGATTCAAGGCCCTATTGGTGGCGCAGCTTTTAATAATGAGTTCGGTCGACCAATACTTGGTGGATATTTTCGAGTTTTTGAGCAAAGTCTTTTAGGTAAGCGATGGGGCTATCACAAACCCATCATGATAGCCGGCGGTATAGGTACGATTCGTGATGAGCATACTCATAAAAAAGATATTCAAGAGGGTGATCTTTTAATTCAGCTTGGTGGCCCAGGTATGAAAATCGGTATGGGTGGTGGCGCAGCAAGTTCGATGAACACTGGCGCAAATGCTCAAGACTTAGACTTTAACTCTGTACAGCGTGGTAATCCTGAAATTGAACGTCGTGCGCAAGAGGTCATCAATACCTGTATTCGATTTGGAACTGATAATCCTATTGTTTCAATTCATGATGTTGGCGCCGGTGGATTATCGAATGCGTTTCCTGAATTAGCGGATAGCGCAAAATTAGGCGCTATCTTTGATATGAGACGCATTCCTCTTGAAGAGACTGGAATGAGTCCCGCCGAAATTTGGTGTAATGAATCTCAAGAGCGGTATGTTCTAGTTATTCAAGAAAAAGATTTAAATCGTTTTCAAGCTATCTGTGAAAGAGAGCGTTGTCCATTTGTTGTTGTTGGTAAAACAACGCAAAATCGTCAACTGGTCTTGTTTGATCAACATTATGATGAATCAAATCGTCAGCATTTACCGATTGATATCCCCATGGAGGTATTACTTGGAAAGCCGCCATTAACACATCGTGATGTTCAAAGAGTAGAGCAAGTATCTCATCGATCTGATTGGTCTGAATTTACCTTACAAGACTCTATTCATCATGTGCTGCAACACCCTACTGTTGCGAGTAAATCTTTTTTAATTACCATTGGGGATCGTTCTGTTGGTGGCTTATCCCATCGTGATCAAATGGTTGGTCCATGGCAAGTGCCTGTGGCTGATTGCGCCGTGACTATGATGGATTATGCGGGTTACAGAGGTGAAGCGATAGCTATGGGGGAGAGAACCCCGATTGCAATTTTTAATTCTGCGGCTGCAGCCAGAATGGCGGTAGGAGAGGCCATCACCAATATATTAAGTGCCGATGTAAGAGACATCTCTCACATCAAAATGTCGGCCAATTGGATGGCGGCTTGTGGTTCTTTTGGAGAAGATGCAAAATTGTATGACGCTGTCAAAGCAGTTGGGTTGGAATTATGTCCAGCACTTCGTATTTCGATACCAGTTGGTAAAGATTCTTTATCGATGCGCACACAATGGCAAGATCAACAAGAATCTAAGAACGTGACTTCTCCTGTTTCATTGATTATTTCTGCATTTGCACCAGTTGAAAATGTATTGAAAACCATTACTCCTCAATTGCAAAATATTGATGACACAGAGATTATCTTAATTGACTTAGGACAAGCTGAAAACCGTTTGGGGGCTAGTATCTTAGCTCAGGTTTTTAATCAAGAAGAATCTGTTTGTCCTGATCTTGCAAATCCTGAACTGTTGATTAATGCATTTACAGCAATGAGCATCTTAAAAGATGCAGGTTATGTCCTTGCTTATCATGACCGATCGGATGGCGGCCTTCTTGCAACGATTTGTGAAATGGCCTTTTGTTCTCATCTAGGAGTGGCCCTTAATGTCGATCTTTTAGTACTAGAAAAGGGTCATGAGTCTGACTATGGAGATGCAAAAAATTGGGCTAAACAAGTCTCGGGTAGAAGAGATGAAAATACCTTAAGAGCACTATTTAATGAAGAGCTTGGTCTTGTAATTCAAATCAAGCGAAGCGATCGTGATGAGGTCTTTGATATTCTGCGTCATTATCACTTGAGTGGTTTTTCAAACGTCATTGGTAAAGTTAATCAAAAAGATGTGATTGAGATTTGGCGTGATGCTCAACAGATATTCCAAGCCTCACGCAAAGACCTTCAAAAGCTTTGGGAAAAGCCAAGTAGTGCTATCGTCTCACTTCGGGATAATCCTGCATGTGCACTTAGTGAGCAATCTTTAGTTGAAGATGTTAAAGATCCTGGCATGGTTCCGATTCTGAGTTTTGATCCTAAAGATCAGCCTGTTGTACATTACTTGAGTGTCAACCAAAAACCTAAAATTGCGATTCTTCGTGAGCAGGGTGTAAATTCTCATCAAGAAATGGCTTATGCATTTTCTTTAGCTGGTTTTGATGCTTATGATGTACATATGACTGATCTGATTCAAGGTCATCAAGATTTAAGTTCTTTTAACGGCTTGGTTGCGTGTGGTGGATTTAGTTATGGCGATGTTTTAGGTGCGGGTGAAGGTTGGGCGAAATCCATCTTATTTAATACCCGTTTAAGAGATAATTTTGAACAATTTTTTCAATCGCCAAATACCTTCGCATTAGGTGTTTGCAATGGTTGTCAAATGTTAACTCAACTCTCTGAAATCATTCCGGGGACTGAAGACTGGCCTTATTTTACGAAAAATACATCTGAGCAATACGAATCTCGACTTGTACAAGTGGAAGTTCTCCCTTCTAAGTCCATCTTTTTTGACGGAATGCATGGTAGCCAGTTACCCATCATCGTTGCGCATGGAGAGGGTTATGCCAATTTTTCCGATAAAGGTTCATTATCGAACTTAGTTAATCAAGAGTTGGTATCACTTCGATACACCGATCATTATGGCCAAGCCACTGAAAAATTCCCGCTCAATCCAAATGGATCACCTGGTGGCTTGACTAGTGTTACAACTCTAGATGGTCGCTTTACAGTCTTAATGCCTCATCCAGAACGTGTTTTCCGCGTAGCGCAAATGAGTTGGTCACCGACTGAATGGTCTGCGTGGGAGGATGGCTTAAGTCCTTGGATGAGAATGTTCAAAAATGCACGTTATTGGATCAATTGATAATTAAAGATGACTAAAATGCAACACGAACCCGTTACCTTTTCTGAAATCCAAGGTATCCGTTATTTACACTTAGGCACCCCTTGGGTTCAAGGTGCTATGCGTATCAAAAAACCTTATGCAATTGAGTTGGAATATGCCCAACAGATGATGTCTTGGTTATTATTTTTGGATGCAAACAATAAGAAAACCTTGCAATTAGGTCTTGGAACTGGGGCTTTAACCAAATTTACAAACCGTTTAAACGACAGTATTCAAACCGTTGCAGTCGAACTTAATCCAGGAATTATTGTTGCTGCACAAACCATGTTTTCGTTGGATGTTCAAAGTCCAAGAATGAAGATCATTCAAGATAATGCCCTTCATTATGTCAAAGATACCAACAACCATCATCAATTTGATAGTGTTCAAGTGGATATTTTTAATGGTGAAGCATCAGGACCTGCATTAAGTTCTTTGGATTTTTATCAAGGCTGCTACAAGACCTTAAAGGAAGTTGGAGTAATGACGGTTAATTTATTTAGTAGGCATCCCAGTTTTAAGACCAATATCAATCACATTTGTGACGTATTTGATAATCGAGTTCTACTTTTGAATGAAGTACATGATTGCAATGTGGTGGTTCTTGCATTTAAAGGACCACACTTAGAAATTTCTTGGGATGATGTAGAAAAGAGATCCCAATATCTTAGAAAAGAAACCGGACTACCGACGAAGAGGTGGGTTAAACATTTAAAAAAATGTAATGTTCAACCCAAAAAATTCCTAAGTATTTAAATCTTATTGGATTTTTGCTTTTGATTTAAAGCTTTCCATCATTTCCATAAATTTTGCTTTTTGGAAATTTTGGTCTTGAGTCAGCATTTGAATCAACTGTGGTTTGACTTCAGCTAAAGTTGGAACCTTTTGCTCACGAACCTCATCCAGTTTGATAATATGCCACCCAAATTGTGATTTAACTGGAGTCTGGGTGATTTGTCCAGGATTCAGAGCGACCATTGCATTGGAGAATTCTGGAACAAGGGAGGAGGGTGATACCCAATCCAAACTTCCACCGTTAACAGCTGACCCTTTATCTAAGGAGTTATTTTTAGCTAAATCACCAAAATTTGCACCGGCTTTAATCTGCGTTAATAAGGATTTAGCGAGTTTTTCATTTTCCACCAAGATATGACTAGCTTTATATTCTTTTCCACCCATTTGAGATTTGAGAGAATCATATGCAGTTTGAAGATCTTTATCTTTGATACCTTCTTTAGCAATCCAATCTTCAAATACTGCAGAAACTAAAACACTTAGTTTCGCTTGTTCAATAGCATCTTGAACTTGAGGATCCTTTGTAATGCCACGCTTGTTAGCCTCTTGTGAAATGAGTTCTTTAGTAATTAAAACATCGCGAGCTTTGTTTCTGATCTCGGGCGTATTTTCTTGCCCAGAATTTTGAACTAAACGATCTAATTTAGATAATGGAATGGGAGTGCCGTTCACAACAACAGCATTTTGAGCGATAGCTTGACTAATAAAAGCAATAGAACATGCGAGCAAAAGAGTTTGTACTAAATTAGATATTTTCATTTTTCTGTGGGTGTTTTAGCGTTTATAACAAGTGCGTGTATGTGGGATTTCATCCAAATATCCAAGACATCATACACTAATCGATGTCTAGCAACACGAGAAAGACCAGTGAATTTATCCGAGACAATATGTAATGTCAGATGACTTGCACCACCTGAATGATGTCCCGCATGACCTGCGTGTTGGTCTGAATCATCAATAATTTGGATGCTGAGTGGCTGTAGGTGTTCTACTAGAGTATTTTTGTAGATTTCAATTTGAGGATGGATTTGCGTCATGTTAGGGGGTTTCACTCTCATCAGTTTGGATATATTTAGACAGCCATAGACCCTGTAAAATAATAAAAACCAGTAGTACGCCGATGGTAGACAGTTTGAAGTTTACCCAAGTTTCCTCTGAAAAATTGTAGGCTACGTATAAGTTCAATACCCCAAGGACTGCAAAATAGACAATCCAGGATAAATTGACCTTTGACCATATATTGACATCAGCATCTTCTTTTAATTTAATTTCTTTACCAAGAACCATTTGAATTAGATTCTTTTTAAAAAGATAAAAACTAATACCTAAAGCAAGTGCAAAACTCCAATACAGGATAGTCGGCTTAATCATAATAAAAGTTTTGTCGTGCAGAAAAATAGTCAGCCCACCAAATACCAAGATAATCAAGAAATTGAATATTTGCATTTTGGTAATGGGTTGATTTTTCATTTTCAACCAAATCATTTGCAATAAGGTAATGGCAATAGCGACGCCAGTTGCTACATAAATATCGAATGTTTTAAAGGCAATAAAAAATGCCAAGATAGGTAAAAATTCAAAAAGGAATTTCATTAATCGTTTTATTCTTGTGGTTTTAAGTGAAGAGACGCTGAGTTAATGCAATAACGAAGCCCTGTAGGTTGAGGACCATCTTCAAAAACATGGCCTAGATGTGCGTCACATGATTGGCACCTAACTTCAGTTCGAATCATGCCATGAGAATGATCTTTGATTTCTTGAATAGGTGCGCCTTCAGCAGGAACAAAAAAACTGGGCCAGCCACAACCTGCATCAAATTTACTGTCTGATAAGAATAATTGAGTGCCACAGCAAATACATTGATAACTACCCTTGGTCCATGTATCCCAATATTTTCCAGTAAATGGACGTTCTGTTGCTGCTTTTCTAGTGACTTCATACTCAATAGGACTCAATTGTGCTTGATACTCTTGATCTGTTTTTTTCATTTAATGTAAGTTATTAATAGGGTCGAAAGTTATATATGACAACTAATTCCTCATTATAAATTCAAAGAAGAATGGATGAATGCTTCATAGTTAAAATACAGTGAAAGGCCTCCATCTAAACTTATTATTTTTCTCAAGTAAAATTTTGGATGAAGTGACTTTAAATGAACAATATATGAATAA
This sequence comes from Polynucleobacter sp. SHI8, assembly GCF_027944005.1. Taxonomy (NCBI): domain Bacteria; kingdom Pseudomonadati; phylum Pseudomonadota; class Betaproteobacteria; order Burkholderiales; family Burkholderiaceae; genus Polynucleobacter; species Polynucleobacter sp. SHI8. The sequence continues at coordinate 1,213,051 of NZ_AP027204.1, forward strand.
TCCAAATCAAGCTCTACCACTAGATGTGCCATTTTTGAATCTTTTAGGCGTTCAATTATTAAAAATGCATGACGGTCTTGGAGAAATCTCTTTAGCCATAGAACAAAAGCATACAAATTCCTGGTCAGTTGCCCATGGAGGGGTATTGCTTGCTCTAGTAGATGCTGCAATGGCAATTGCTGCTCGTTCAGCAGATCCAGATGATCGCAGCGTGGTGACTATTGAATTAAAAAATAGTTTTATGCAGGCAGCAAATGGTCAAGTTCATGTTGTTGGAAAAGTAGTTCATCAATCAACAACGATGGCATTTTGTGAAGCTAGAGTGTTTGATGAAGACGAGAAGTTATGTTGTCTTGCAACGGGAACTTTTAAGTACTTTAAAAATTTACCAACACGTGTTCGTAAAGTTAATACAAATAGTAATACAAACAATTAACGACCGATTTGTTCGGAGCCTTGTAATTGCCCTTCAATAATACTTGTTTCATGATGGTTTGAACTATCAAATCTTCTTTCAAGCATTTGAAAATTACCATCTTTTCTCACGCGGAGCAGGGTACTTGACCTTGTACCGTAGTGAGCGGTTTTAATAAATATAGGCGAAAGAGCTCTTTCCCAATCCAGACTGACACCCGTTGAAGGTAATTCCGCATCGGTAAATGAAGTTGAATTACTCATAAATTTGAGATAGTGCTCTGGATGATTAAACTTGCCTTGATCCATTGCTATTGCTTGTGCAAAATGAGCAACCCCCAAACGAACCTTTGGCCATGGAGTGTCAAGCATAGAGTTGGATAAGCCATAGATGCCAGGATGAACTTTTACTGGACTTACCATTTTTCGTTGACGAATCTTGTCACCAACTAAGATACGATTACTAACCCAACTGAGTTCTTGATGATCACTCTTACTTAAATCGGCTGTTAATAAATTAAAGCCGTTGTATTGCATAAACGTTTTTTGATTCGCTTGAATAAATTCATCGACACTTAATTTTTGAGATAAGAATTTCGCCGTTAATTCTCCACGTGTTCTTAAGTCTGGATTTTTTTCACTTGGTGCACGAATATTGGTGACCGCTGCAAACTTACCCTCTACAGAAAGTCCCAACGCTGTTCCACGCAGACCAATGACATCAGCATTATCCCTAGAGCCTAAAATGTTTTGATGATCATCCCACCAAGACATAGATTGAGTAGGTCTTTCATAGAACTCATCTCGATTAGCCGCCACAACGAGAGAATAATCAGGATGAGAGTTCCAGGCAAAAAGTATTAGACACATAAGACTAGATTATTAATAAGGGATAGGGTGGTTCTTTAACTTCAATCAATCCTGAAATCTTACCATTTTCATTTTTGAAATAGAGATTAGATTCTAATTCTGATAGTTTGATTTCAATTTGTAAATGATAACGATGATTAGAGGAGTCTAAACTAGATAAAACCACTACTCCACAGGCTTGCTCAGGATCGCTTTCGGAATAAATTTCAGATCCCGGAATGATTGTAATTAAAGCATCCGATTGAGCAATCGACCCTATTTTGAGCCTGCGCTTAATATTGCCAAGATATTGACTTCTAGCAACAATTTCTTGCCCTGGATAACAGCCTTTTTTAAAGTCAATGCCACCGATTGATTCAAAATTAATCATCTGTGGAACAAATAAGTCTTTAGTATTGGCAGTAATTCGCGGTATGCCGCTTTGCACCTCAAGAATTGACCATAAACTAGAGTCTAAAGGTGATTCAATATCAGTAACTGCCTGTGCTGACAATCTTCTGTAATAGGTGACTTCTCCATATTCAACCGCTGGCAAGTTACATAAATGATGTGGACTTGGTTGAAATGGGGTTTTGCTGAACTCGCCATAGATCAGCATCGATGAATCTAAAAGGGTAATATCTACTTTGGATCTTAGTTTGTACATCAATAACTTTTTAACAAGTTCCGCAGAAATGTCCTTACTAATCCATAAATCATAACTTTCATGATGAGAATGACTCACCCAAAAGCTGGCTAATAATCGTCCTTTAGGAGAGCAAAATCCTGCTAAATGCTCAGAACCTAGTGGCAAATGTAAGATATTATTAGTCAATAAGTTTTGCAAAAAAGGCTTTGAATCTGGGCCATTAACGTGTATTAATGTCCAGTCATTCAGTGGTGCTATTGAACTTGTATTAGTATTAGTCATCTAGACTATTATCTATTGTTTTTTGGTTTTTAGCTAAAAAATTCTCACTGTTAAAATGATTGAATGAATGCATTAATGAATATTCAAAATCAACTTTATCCAGGTATTTTTATCTCCTTTGAAGGTATCGATGGAGCTGGTAAGAGCACGCATATTCAGTTTTTTTCTGAAGAATTAGCCAAGCGTTTTCCTGATAAAAAGATGGTTCTTACAAGAGAGCCGGGTGGGACACAACTCGGTGAAGTATTGCGCAAAACACTCTTGAATGATCCTATGGATATTCGCACAGAGGCCCTGTTAATGTTTGCTAGTCGTCAAGAACACTTAACTCAAGTGATTGAACCAGCTTTGCAACGAGGTGATATTGTTATTTCAGATCGCTTTACGGATTCTTCTTTTGCTTATCAGTGTGGCGGTCGGGGTCTTTTGGTAGAAGATCTAGAAAAACTTGAGCGTTGGGTCCAAACACGCTCGGTAGATAACCAAAGTTTTTTACTCCAGCCACAAACCACTTTTTTATTTGATTTATCTGCACATGCCGCAGAACAAAGACGAAGCGCATCAAGATCACCCGATAAATTTGAAGAACTTGACCTTGATTTTTTCAATCGTGTAAGAACGGAATATTTGCGTAGAGCTTCCAATCATCCCCAACGATTTGTTTTAATCGATTCAAGTTTATCTATTATGGTTATTCAAGAACAGCTTAAAGCTCATATTGCGAGTATGTAATGAGCTCTGATGTTGTTACTTCAAATAGCTTTTTATATCCTTGGTTAAGTAAGCCTTTCTTTGAACTTACCCAAAATAAAATCCCACATTCATTATTGTTATTTGCTCAAAAGGATATTGGAGAGCTCCAATTTGGCCTTGAGTTAGCTAATTACCTATTATGTGAATCCCAAGGAAGTAAGCCCTGTGGTCAATGTGAGGCTTGTCATTGGGTGCGACAGGGCAATCATCCTGATTTATTTATTGTTGTTCCACAGATCCTCAAAAATCTTCTTCCTTTTGAGGTACAAGATGAACAAGTAGGGGAGGATGGTGAGGAAAAAAAACAAAGTAAGTTTATCCGTATAGAGCAAATACGGCATATCATTTCTAGTAATGAGTTGGGTTCTTATCGAGGTGGTAAAAGGGTTGTTTTAATTTATCCGATAGAGGCGATGCAAGCTGAAGCTGCAAATTGTTTACTCAAAACACTGGAGGAACCCTCCAATCAGTTACATTTTATTTTGCTGACTAATCAACTTGAAAAAATCTTACCGACCATTCGATCGCGTTGCCATTTATTTCCTATTCCAAGACCTTCACTCGAATTGGTCGTGAGGTGGCTTCAGTCCCAACTTCCAGAAGAATATGCTGATCAAGAACTAGAGCAAAAACTATTACTGCATGCAGGATCACCATTAAAAGTTATTTCTTCATTGCATGAGAAGGCTTTAGATGATTCCATCATTACGAAACAATTATCTCAATTCAACCTGTTACATTCAGGTGAGATAATAGACCTGCTTGGGCAATATGCCCTTTTAGATATATTAAATAGTATTTTAAAATGGTCTTTTGATATGAATCTAGTTCTATTTGGTCAAAAGCCTCGATATTTTCCTCAACTAGAGGGGCGAATGAAAATTGCATGTAGCAACTTAAATAAGATATCTTTGCAACAATTTTTGGCTAGTTTGAAAGATGATATTCGCTTAGCCAACCATCCTTTATTTCCCAAAGTGCAATTAGACGCAGTTTTGATGCGTTATAAACAACTTTTTAATTAAATATGTTCATCGACTCCCATTGCCACTTAGATTTTGAAGAGTTTTCCAATCAGTTGGATGAGATTTTGCTCAACATGAAAAATGCACAAGTTGATAAAGCATTATGTATTAGTGTGGATGTCGTTGATTATCCTAAAGTATTAGCTTTAGCTTCTAATTATGTGCATTTGTATGCCACGGTTGGCGTCCATCCTGATTACGAAGATACGATTGAACCGACAAAAGATTGGTTAGTTCAGCAAGCAAAGCATCCAAAGGTAGTTGCAATTGGTGAAACAGGTTTAGATTATTACCGCATGAATGATCGCCCGTATGCATCACTTGACTGGCAAAGAGACCGTTTCCGGACACATATTGCAGCGGCGATAGAATCTCAAAAACCACTGATTATTCATACTCGATCAGCTTCTGAAGATACGATTCGGATTTTAAAAGAAGAGGGTGCAGATCAGGTTGGTGGTGTTATGCACTGTTTCACAGAGTCTAAAGAAGTTGCTAAAGCAGCGATGGATCTTGGATTTTATATTTCATTTTCTGGTATTGTGACCTTTAAGAATGCCTTAGAAATTAAAGAAACCTGTCAATTTGTTCCTTTAGACCGATTATTAATTGAAACGGACTCTCCTTATTTGGCTCCTGTGCCTCATCGAGGAAAGACAAATCAACCGGCTTGGGTTAGTCATGTCGCTGAGTATGTAGCTCAATTAAAAGGAGTTTCTGTTGAGCAAATTGGGCAGACGACAAGCCATAACTTTCATCAATTATTTAAAATTTAATTTATCTATGCGTCGAATCCTATTTGCTCTTACCCTATTGGTTAGTTTTCCTGATGCTGTTTTTGCTCAAAACTCAAATGATAAAAGCTTCAGAGAAGAAATTGTCATACCTGAAATTGATACTTTTTTTCGAAGAATTAGCTTTGATGATGTGGAGGGTGTAAAAAAATCATTAAATAATAAAGACTTAAGTCCTAATACATTAAGCAAATATGGTGACGCCCCATTACCTTACGCTGTCAAAGAAGATGCTTATAAAGTTTTTAAATACCTTACACAAGTTACTGATATTAATATAAATTTTGAAAATAAAAGCACTGAAAATGCACTGATGATGTTAGCATTTAAAGGGAAGTTGGATCTAGTGAAGTATTTGGTTGAAGACTTAGGTGCTGAACCAGATAAAGATGGTTGGGCACCGTTACATTACGCAGCGACTTCTGGACATTTAGATATTGTTGAATATTTGATTTCTAAGGAGGTTGATATCGATGCTCAAAGTCCATCCAATACAACACCTTTGATGATGGCTGCGAGATATGGGCATATCAAGGTAGTTAAATACCTCCTGGACAATCAAGCAGATCTGTCATTACACAATACACAAAATCTTACTGCGATCGATTTTGCCTACCTTTATAACCAAAAGGAAATCGGCGATGGATTAAGGTCTCGTTGGAAGAAGTTGTATGGGGAAGATTACGTTTTGAAGCCAAGACTCCTATCTTCACAGCAATGAATTATTGCGTATAATAATTATTATGTTAAATAAGATATATTTGAATGAAAGATAAAGAATAATGTTTCTGCATACCATGTTGAGGGTCACCAACCTCCAAGAATCAATTCACTTTTATACAGATGTTCTAGGTATGAATCTGTTGCGGACTACCGATCGTCCAGAGCAAAAGTACTCATTGGCATTTTTAGCCTATGGCAAAGGAAATCAAGAAGGTCAAGGTGAACTAGAGTTAACGTATAACTACGGTGTTGATCATTATGATCATGGAGGATTTTATGGTCATATTGCTTTAGGGGTTGATGATGTTGCACTAACCTGTCAAAAGATTAAAGAAAAAGGCGGGAAAGTCACAAGAGAGGCTGGACCTGTGAAAGGTGGTCAAACGATTATTGCATTCGTCGAAGATCCCAATGGCTACAAAATAGAGTTGATTCAACTAGGAACACATCAATGAGTAATGACTTCAGTGGAAATGATTACGAAAATGTGGACTCTCCCTGCATCGGAATATGCTCAACTTTGTTTGATGACGTATGTAAAGGATGTGGGAGAACTATTTTGGAAGTATCAAACTGGGTAGCTATGAGCCCTGCAGAGAAAAAAAACGTATGGGAGCGCATTACTCTTGAAGCTACAGCTATGCGCTTTACGAATCCACAGGACTAATTTAGACTTCAAGGCCCTGACTGACGAGATATTCCTCATAAGTTCCTGAGAAATCGTTCACGGTACCGTCCATCTTTACTTCTAGAATTCGGTTGGCAAGGCCTGAAACAAATTCACGGTCATGAGAGACAAAAATCAAGGTCCCTTTGAACTTTTCAAGAGCAATTTGCATACTCTCAATCGATTCCATATCCATATGATTGGTTGGTTCATCTAGGGCCAGGACATTATGTCTGCCTAGCATCAATTTACCCCAAATCATTCGCCCTTTTTCTCCCCCAGAAATAACTTTTACAGACTTCGTAATATCTGGTCCGGAAAAGAGCAATCGCCCTAATATGCTCCTAATTGCTTGGTCATCATCACCAGGTTTAGCCCATAGATTCATCCAATCAGACAGAACCATATCCTTCGGAAAGCACTCATTTGTATCCTGAGGCATCACGCCAAGATTGGCGTGCTCTGCCCAACGTACTTTGCCATGATCCGATGAAATACCATCAAAACGTTCACTCAAAATGGTATTTAAAAGAGTCGTCTTCCCTGCTCCATTTTGACCAATAATGGCAATCTTTTCACCTGGTTGAATGGTAATGTTGAGATTTTTAAAAATCGTGCGGTCAAACTCTTTGGTGATGCCCTCACATTCAACGGCAATGTTGTGTAATACTTTTTCTAGTTCAAAGCGTATAAAAGGGTTTTGACGCGAAGAGGGTTTAATATCTGCAACTTCAATTTTCTCTAATTGTCGTTGTCTTGATGTAGCTTGTCTTGCTTTGGACTTATTGGCAGAAAATCGTCGAACGAAGTCTTGTAATTCAGCAATCTTTTCTTTTGCTTTTGCGTTATCAGACATTTGCTGAGTTCTTGCCTGCGCAGAAGCAAGCATATAGTCATCATAATTACCTGGATAAACTCGTAAAGTACCAAAATCCATATCCGCCATATGGGTACAAACGGAATTTAAAAAGTGTCGATCATGAGAAATAATAATCATCGTGCTATTACGTTCGTTGAGAACGTCTTCAAGCCAATGAATCGTATGAATATCGAGGTTGTTAGTTGGTTCGTCAAGAAGCAATACATCTGGATCTGCAAATAGAGCTTGCGCAAGTAAAACCCTTAATTTCCAGCCTGGAGAAACCGCACTCATTGGCCCTTGATGTTGATCAATTGGAACACCAACGCCTAATAATAGCTCCCCTGCTTTTGCTTCGGCTGTATAGCCGCCATATTCAGCATACTTGCTTTCAAGTTCTGCTGCATGCATATAGTCATCTTCTGTGGCATCGGGATTGGCATATATTGCGTCGCGCTCCTGAGCAGCAGTCCACATTTCCGCATGCCCCATCATCACGACATCTAACACACGCAACTCCTCAAAAGCAAATTGATCTTGACGTAATTTACCCAAACGAATATTTGGTTCGAGCATGACATGACCAGAGGAAGGTTCTAATTCTCCCCCCAAGATTTTCATGAATGTAGACTTACCGCAACCATTAGCGCCAATTAAACCGTAACGATTACCGCCACCAAATTTAACTGTAATATTTTCAAACAAGGGCTTTTGCCCAAACTGCATGGTGATATTGGAGGTTGCTAGCACGTGATAACTCAGGAAAAAAGAGATGAAATCGTTAAAAGAAGCTTATTTTAACATTGCCTTTCACTTCTGAAGCAATTGTTTTTTAATACTTTTTAGATGAAAACCTTCTCGATTACCGATTATTTGGCACATGCCACCGACTGGAAGGGTTAACTTATCATGGCAATGACCAAAAGGTAAATTGTTAAAGATTTGGGTATGTGCCCCAAGCTCCTTTAACTGCGATTGAATTACAGAAATACAGGCATTTAGGTCATAACCATCGTCATGCGGACTAAGTTGATAGCTTGAAAAATCACCAAACAAAATGGCCTGTTGAGAATCAAGTACGCCTGCCTGTAATAGCTGCAAGAGCATTCTTTCAACACGATATGGGTGCTCGTTGACATCTTCAATAAATAAAATACCGTTTTTAATCAATGATTTGCTTGGGAAATATGAGGTGTTTAGTAAGCTTACTAAGATACTTAAGTTACCTCCCCAAAGCGTACCTTCATAATGTGCATGGCTTGTTTGTAGCCAATGTTGCTGATGCTGTACTTGAACTTCAAACTCATGATGAAGGACAGTATCTTGAAAGTGCTGTAAGGTAAATTGAGATAACTCGGCTGGTTGACGGCCAAAATCATAACTCAGCATGGGACCAGCGTAACTAACCCGGCCAGTTTTAGCAAATAAGCCAATTTCTAGTGAAGTAATATCACTGTGACCAACAATCACCAAACCATCATCGACTGCTTTGGCTAATCGATCCCATTGGATGTGAGGCAACAGCCTTGAAATTCCATAACCACCTCGCATGGCAAGGGCAATATGAGGGCCAATAGATGCAGTTATTTCAGGTAAGTCATTAATTTCATTGAGTCTTTCTTGATCCGATCCAGCAAATCGTTGATACACTCGATTCGCACATTCGATATTATGAAGTTCAAATCCCCTTGCTTCAAGAAAGGCCTTTGCTCTATAAATAGACTCAATATCCGATATTTTTCCTGAAGGAGCAAAGCAATATAAGGGTAATTGGGAAGTAGACATAAAATTATTTTACTCTTTTGCTAAACGCTTGAATTTAAAGAAATCTTTGAGTACTGTCGCACTTTCTTGCGCCAAAATTCCACCCTCAATTGCACAATGATGATTGAGTTGTGTATTCTCAAAGGCATTTATCACACTACCAGCAACTCCAGTCTTACTATCAGATGCCCCAAAATAGACATTGGATATTCTAGAGTTCATGATGGCACCTGCACACATTAAACAAGGCTCTAATGTTACGTACAAAGAAAGTCCTGGTAAGCGATAGTTTTCAAGAGTTTTCGCTGCATTTCGTAATACGATGATTTCCGCATGAGCGGTTGGATCATGCAGTTGAAGAGGCATGTTATGACCTCGAGATATTTCGTGGTTGTTGTCTACTAAGACTGCCCCAACAGGAACCTCATTTTCCACAGCAGCTCGATTTGCCTCCTCTAAGGCAATCCTCATCCAATAGTTGTGATCAAACTGGCTCATCAAAGATATCAGCCCAACAGTTAGGAGTTTCATAAAGCCTTAATTGATAAAGACGGATGCGCCCCAAATATTTCTCAAGTAATACTGGGGCTACAAGATCAAAAGCAATTTTGGCTAAATTTTCAGCGGTTGGGACACCATCAATGATGGTTGTTTTATGATCAGGTATTGTTTTTAAAAACTCTATCAACTGAGTATCTATTTTTGCCACAAAAAAAGAATGGTCCCAAGGATCAATAATCAATTCCTGCATGATAGATTTTATATGCCCAAAGTCCATCATCATCCCCTCCTCTGAACTTCCTTGGCTTTGGTTTAATTCACCACGTAAAGTAACTTCAATTTGGTAACGATGACCGTGAAGATGACGGCATTGACCTTGATGATTTGGAATTCGATGACCTGCATCAAACTCTAGTCTTCGGGTAATTTGAAATAGTGACATTAGTTTCTCAAGGTAAATTTAGATATTTATGTTGCTGAATACTTAATCGCCAGATGGGGCGCTCTTTACATAACTCAACGGCAAGCTGAAGATGTTGATCTTTTGCAGGACTATCCATGGCCTGAAGAAAAAAGTGCTTAAAGTTCATTTGCTCAAAACGCTTGAGCCGTTGAATTATCTTTTCTTTTTGAGGTATTTCATGTTTTTGGGGCACAACATACTTAATTTCGTCAGCTTGTAATAGAACTAAATCACTTCCATCTTTGGGGCTTACACAAATCCAATCAATGCCCTTAGGGGGAATTAGAGTGCCGTTGGTCTCAATGGCAATTTCAAACTGCTCATTTTTTAATGCTTGAATCAACGCATGATCTAACTGTAAAAGAGGCTCTCCACCAGTAAAAACAACATAACGATAAGTATTGGACAAATTCATCTTTGCCCATTCTTGAGTAATGGCCTTTGCCAAATCTAGTGCCGTGGCGTATTTGCCACCACCTAAACCGTCAGTGCCATTAAAGTCAGTATCGCAAAATTGGCATATCGAGTTGAGGCGGTCTTCTTCACGCCCTGACCATAAATTACAACCCGTAAAACGGCAAAAAACCGAGACTCTTCCAGCTTGTGCCCCTTCGCCTTGTAAGGTACTAAAGATTTCTTTTACTGTATACATAGGTTCTATTTTAAACTTGAACAAGGCAATATTTTTTTAATTGATAATTCAAGCAAGTTTTTCTATTCAAAAATACTGGAAATTCATGATTCAATCTGATCCTACTTCCCATATCAAAGTTAGTATTCATCAGCATATCTTAGAGATAGAAATTGACCGTCGAGAGAAAAAAAACGCTCTTACTTCTACCATGTACCAGTGTCTTAAGGATGCAATTCATCATGGGGAAGCCAATCCAGAAGTTCACGTAATTTATATCCATGCTCAAGAAGATCTTTTTACTTCGGGTAATGACTTGAATGAATTTATTAATCCCAGTCAAGCGGACGCATCGGCAGCCTTTGATTTTTTAAAAATTATTGCCAATTGTCAAAAACCTTTGGTGGCTGCCGTTGGCGGAAAAGCGATTGGCATTGGCACTACCCTACTTCTGCATTGTGATTTTGTCATTGCTACTGAGGATGCACAATTTCAACTACCTTTTGTCAATCTAGGATTGAGTCCAGAAGGAGCATCAAGCTATATATTGCCCTTAATCGCTGGGTCAAAATTAAGTAATGAACTGTTGATGTTAGGTAATTATTTTGATAGTGAAACAGCTTATCGAGCTGGGATTATCAATCAAATTTGCGCCAAAGAACAATTACTGACTAATGCTCTAGAAGTCTGTCATCAATTAGCCATGAAACCAATTAATGCACTGCAGTCGAGTAAGAGATTATTAAAAAAACATCATATCTCTGCAATAAATGAAACTATCGAGAATGAATTTAATGAGTTCATCAAGTTATTGCAACAACCTGCTGCTAAGGAAATTCTTCTGGCCTTTATAGAAAAAAGATCCCCTAACCGAGCGCTTTTTAAACCCTCATCTACAGCATAAAAATGACGATATCGAGTATTCCTGATGGTTTTGAACAACATACAATGTCTGCAACAGCAGAAAAATTTTTAACTTTATTGGGTCCTTGGTACTACAAAGATCATATTCATGAAGATGGTCATCATGAAAAAATATTTGGTATCTTGATTGAAGATAAACATACGAATATTTGGGGTTCAGCACATGGTGGAATGTTGATTTCGATGGCAGATTCTGCATTAGGATATAACTTATCTAGAGCAACGGATCCACCACAAAAGCTGGTGACAGTCCACTTGAATTCAGATTTTATTGCAAGCCCTAAACCGGGTGACTGGGTTCATACAGAAATAAAAATTCATAAAATTGGTGCCAAAATGAGTTTTGCAGATTGTTATTTAAAAGTAGGTGAAAAGTTAATACTGCGCACAAGTGGAGTTTTTACTATGTTGCAGCGCTTGCAAAGAGTTAGTTCATAAAAGAGATTAGGAATAGAAAATGAGTCATTTTTATTATTGGGAAGATTTTTTTAAAGGTCAAGTTATCCATTGTGGACCGATGACCATAACGGAGTCGCAGATTTTGGAATTTGCCAGTCAGTATGATCCTCAGCGTTTTCACGTCAGTAAGGAAGATGCCGAAAATACAATTTTTAAAGGCATCATCGCCAGTGGTTGGCAAACGGGTTCTTTTATGATGCGAATGGTATGCGATAAGTTTATGACGAACTCCTCATCGATTGGCTCACCTGGACTTGATAGCCTTAAATGGATAAAACCCGTTCGACCTGGTGATACTCTAAGAACCGTAGTAGAAGTCCTCGATACTCGGGCCCTGAATAGCAAACCTCATCTTGGCATGATTCAATCAACATGGAGTTGCTATAACCAACATGATGAACTAACCACAAGTATCGAAGCTTGGAATATGTTTGAGAAACGTCCAAGTGCAAAATAGCTAATGAATAAATTACACGTATTAACCAATAAATCAGAGTTAAAAAAAGAACAGTTACACGATAAAATCGTCATCGTTCTTGATATCTTGATTGCAACTACGTCGATAGTGACCGCAATGGCAAACGGCTGTGGGCAGATTATTCCAGTGAGAAATTATGAACAAGCATTAACTTTGAAAAACAATCCTAGTTACCAAAGTTATAAGTTTTCAGGAGAACTTAACGCGGACACTTTATTTGGCTTTATTCAACCAACACCCATCGCACTTTTGAGGTCAGGCATGGAAAATTGTCATTTAGTGTATTGCACGACAAATGGAACAGTAGCTTTAAATGACTGCAAAACTGCAAAGAAAACATTGGTAGGTTGCCTTCTCAATGCTCAGTCGATTGTTCAACATGTTATGAATGATTGGCAAGAAGAGACGATTCTCATCGTCTGTTCAGGTTCTAACGACCAGTTTAATATCGAAGATTTTTATGGTGCAGGATATTTTGTAGAGACTTTTCTAAATCACCATCGTGGAATTGATTTAGAACTATCTGATAGTGCAAAGGCCGCACAGTTATTTCACGGTAGTGGATCAGCTATTGATTTATTGAATACTTCTCGAGTTGGGAAAATGTTAAATGATAGAAGTTGGAGTGAGGAGCTAGTTTTTGCTGCTCAAAAAGACATCTATCCAGTAGTGCCTTATTTAACTCCTGAAGGAAAAGTTGAGTTAATTTAAGTAATGATTTTGCTGCAAGCAATAACCATGAATTGAACATGACTACCCAAACAAATTATCATCAATGAAATAATGATTTAACCAGCATGTGTATATATTGAATTGCTAGCAAATAAAGGAATAATATATGGGACTCACGCATTTCGAGACTAACAATCACGTAGCATTAATTACCATGAACCACCCACCTGTCAATGGTTTGGGCTATGACCTACGAGTTGCAATTATTGATGGAATCCGTCAAGCAGTTGAAAATCCAAATATTCAAGCAATTATAATTACTGGCTCTGAAAAATCATTTTCAGGTGGAGCTGATATTAAGGAATTTGGCACTGTGAAGGCCATTACTGAACCACATCTACAATCTGTGATTCGAGTCATTGAAAATAGCCCTAAACCAGTGATAGCAGCAATTCAGGGAGTCTGTATGGGTGGTGGTATGGAATTAGCTCTAGGTTGTCATTACCGAGTAGCTAGCCCCAATGCATCAGTAGCTCTTCCAGAAATCAAACTAGGTCTAATACCTGGTGCTGGTGGTACACAGCGAATGCCTAGAGTCATTGGCGTAGAAAAAGCCCTCAACTTTATTCTTTCTGGAGACCCTGTTCCTGCTATTGCTTTTAAAGGAACACCTTTGTTAGACGCTATATTTGAAACAGACTTCATCCCATCTGCGATTCAATTTGCTGAACAAGTCATTGCAGAAAAAAAGCCACTAAAAAAGATTCGAGATATACGAATTCAATATCCAGAGCATGAGGCTTTTTTACAATTTTCAAGAAATACAGTAAAAACAGTTGCCGCACCCTATCCTGCTGCTTTAAAAGTGATTGATGCAATTTCTGCTGCAATTACCTTAACCTTTGAGCAAGGGATTGCCAAGGAGCGTGAGTACTTTTTAGAATTAATGAATACCTCCGTCTCGCGTGCTATGCGTTATGCATTTTTTGCTCAAAGAAACACGAGTAAGGTTGCAGATATTCCGAGTGATACGCCATTACGTGACATTAAGCATGTTGGCATTATTGGTGCTGGAACGATGGGTGGCGGTATTGCTATGAACTTTGTTAACGTCGGAATACCTGTAACGATTGTAGAGTCCTCACAAGAAAAACTCGCGAAGGGATTAGGTATTATTCAAGCCAATTATGAGAGTTCAGTCAAAAAAGGTAAGTTAACACCTGAAAAACTTCAACAAAGAATGAGTTTGATTCAACCATCCTTGTACTATCAAGATTTAAGTCAGGTGGATTTAGTGATCGAGGCTGTATTTGAAGATATTGGGGTAAAAAAAGAAGTATTTAAGAAGTTAGACTCCATTGTTAAACCAGGGGCGATTTTGGCTTCCAATACTTCCACGCTAGATGTAAATCAGATAGCTCAATTTACAAGTCGTCCACAAGACGTCATTGGAATGCATTTTTTTAGTCCCGCAAATGTTATGCAACTTGTTGAGGTTATTCGTGGCGATCTTACTTCAAAAGATGTGATTGCTACTGTGATGAAGTTATCCCAAAAATTGAAGAAAACTCCAGTGATTTGTCGAGTTTGTGATGGTTTTATTGGTAATCGAATGGTAGAGCAGTATTTAAGAATGGCTGGTTTTTTACTAGAGCAAGGTGCAACTCCATTGCAAATTGATAAAGCTTTAGAGAATTTTGGTATGGTCATGGGGCCATTTCGAATGAGTGATTTAGCCGGTAACGATATTGGTTGGGCTATACGAAAACGTCGTGTAATTGAGCAACCTGAGGTTAAGTACTCAGCATTTGCAGATCAGATCTGCGAAGCTGGACGATTTGGCCAAAAAACTGGAAAAGGTTGGTATCTCTATGAAAAAGGTAACCGCAAGCCTATTCCAGACCCTGAACTAGAACAACTCTTGGTTGAATTTAGAGCAAAAAAAGGCATTCAAGCTCGAAAGATTTCGAGTGAAGAAATTGTTCAATATTGTATTTTTGCGTTGATTAACGAGGGTGCTCGAATCCTTGAGGAAGGTATCGCTCAAAGAGCATCGGATATCGATATTGTCTATCTCACAGGTTATGGTTTTCCTGTCTATCGTGGTGGTCCTTTGAAGTATGCTGATGAAATTGGTTTGTTTCAAGTCATTCAAGTTTGCTTGAAATTCTATGAAAGTAGCAAAGACCCATTTTGGCTTCCTGCTAAGTTATTGCAAGATTCTTTAACCCAAATGAAAACCTTGACTGGTTCCTAATTATTAATTCAAGGAGATATCATGACTGATGCCGTAATAGTTTCAACAGCACGCACTCCCCTGACTAAGTCTTGGCGAGGTGGCTTTAATATGACGCATGGAGCAGTACTGGGGGGTCATGTTGTTCAAGAAGCTGTTTCTCGAGCCAAAGTCGATCCTGCTGAGATTGAGGATGTCATGATGGGTTGTGCAAACCCAGAAGGTGCGACAGGACTCAATATTGCTAGGCAAATTGCTATTAAAGCAGGACTTCCAGTATCTGTTGGTGGTGTAACGATAAACCGTTTTTGCTCTTCAGGTTTACAAGCTATTGCAATGGCTGCACAACGTGTCATCGTTGATCAAGTTCCCATGTTAGTAGCAGGTGGCGTTGAATCAATCTCTTGTGTACAACTAGAAATGAATCAACACATGCTACTCGAGCCATCACTTCAAAAAACCAAACCAGAACTATATTGGACGATGCTTCAAACGGCCGAGCAAGTCGCAAAGCGCTACAACATCAGTAAAGATCGTCAAGATGAGTATGGTGTTCGTAGTCAATTACGGGCAGCACATGCAAGAGATCAAGGCCTCTTTATTGACGAAATTGCACCTATTCAAGTCACTATGGGAGTTGCAGACACTGATACAAAAATGCTTTCAACGAAGCAAGTGACTATTTCAGAGGATGAAGGAATTCGTGCTGATACCAATCTAGAAGCGGTTAGTAAAATAAGATCCGCGTTGCCTGGAGGTGTTATTACAGCTGGGAATGCAAGCCAATTTTCTGATGGAGCTAGTGCTGCAGTAGTTATGAATGCGAAATTAGCTGAAAAACGAGGATTACAACCATTGGGCATTTTTAGGGGTTTTGCTGTTGCTGGGTGCGAGCCCGATGAAATGGGTATTGGACCTGTATTTGCTATCCCAAGGCTATTAGAAAGAACTGGGGTAAAAATGTCTGATATTGGACTGTGGGAACTGAATGAAGCTTTTGCTGTACAAGTATTATATTGTCAGGACAAACTTGGTATTCCAGATGAAATTTTAAACGTGAATGGTGGTGCGATTGCGGTTGGTCATCCCTATGGTGTATCTGGTGCCAGAATGGTTGGACATGCATTGATCGAAGGAAAACGTCGTAAAGCGAAATATGTCGTTGTTACGATGTGTGTTGGTGGTGGACAAGGCGCTGCTGGTTTATTTGAAGTTTGTTAAGGATTTAGATAATTGAAAAAAGAATATTTTGGTATTCATGTACCCTTCATTGCACATCTTGGTGTTGAGGCGCGCGAGATTGCTGAAGGTGAAGTGGAAGCTACGCTTGAGTTAAAAGATCATCACCTTAATCCGATGGGATTCTCTCATGGTGGGATTTTAATGACATTGATGGATTTTGCTATGGCCATGTCAGCAAAATCGAAAGCTAAGCATCATGGGGCAGGACTGACGATCGATATGTCCATTGCTTTTATGAAAGGTGGTCAGGAAAAGCTCATCGTGCGCGGTAAGGTTTTACGCAGTGGTAAATCAATACATTTCTGTGAAGCTACTGTTACTGATGTTACAGGTGAAATGGTTGCAAAAGCAATGGGAACTTTTAAATTAGTAGATATTAAAAAATGAGTGATTTTTCTGGCACTAAACCATTAAGTGAGGAAAACACCTTTTCCAGTAATCTCTTCTTAGCATGGGCCAAAGATCATCTTCCCAATATAGATCTTCAACTGCCACTGGAACTTAGTCAGTTTAAAGGTGGCCAATCTAATCCTACTTTTTTATTGAAACACAATGAATCATCTTATGTTTTAAGAAGAAAACCCTCAGGCAATCTTCTTCCAAGTGCCCATGCTATTGATCGTGAATATAAAGTCATTAAGGCACTTTATCAGCATCATTTTCCAGTAGCTCAACCACTTGGATATTGTTCCGACACAAGTGTTATAGGATCTGAGTTTTACTTGATGAGCTATCTTCAGGGTAGAGTTTTTTGGGATCCTCGTTTAACAGAATTATCTCATCAAGATAGGCCACAAGTTTTTGATGCCATGAATGCGATCATTGCTCAAATGCATGCATTCGACCCTGTAGAAATTGGCTTGGAAGATTATGGTCGTTTTGGCGGATATGTTCAACGCCAAATTGAACGATGGACGAAACAATATCGATCGTCGGAGACTGAAAAAATACCTGCTATGGATAATTTAATTGATTGGCTTCCACAGCATATTCCAAAATATGATTCAACACGCCTTGTTCATGGAGATTTTAGATTAGATAATTTAATTTTCCATCCCGTTGAACCAAGAATCATTGGTGTTCTTGATTGGGAACTATCCACTCTCGGAAATCCCTTATCTGATTTTGCATACCATGCCATGGTATGGCGTCTCTCTCCTGATTTATTTAGAGGTCTAGGTGGCGTTGATATTAAAAGTCTTGGTATTCCAAATGAAGCAGATTATTTAAGTGCTTACCTTAAACGAACAGGTCAGGTCATTGATCACCCTAAAGATTGGGAGTTTTATATTGTTTTTAATATGTTCCGTCTAGCCGCTATCTTACAAGGAATTATGGCTAGAGCCATTCAGGGGAATGCCTCAAGTGATCATGCAATGGATGCCGGTAAGAAAGCTAAACCACTCGCTGAGCTTGCATGGGAACAAGTCTTAAAAATATAAGCGCAATAGCACATCAGCTACACAAGCAGGTTTTTCAATCCCATCAATTTCAATATGGATATTCCATTCGATTTGAACCCCATCTTCGATCGGAATAATTTCTTGAACAAAAAACCTGCCACGTAATTTACTATTCACGGTAACGGCATGAGGAAATCGTACTTTATTTAAGCCATAATTAATCGATCTTTTGGCAAAAGGATATGCAATGCAGGACTCTAAAAAGTATGGAATTAATGAAAGAGTTAAAAATCCGTGAGCAATTGTAGTTCCATAAATAGATTCTTTTTTTGCCCTTTCAACATCGGTATGGATCCACTGATGATCGTTTGTACAATCAGCAAATGTTTGAATCATCGATTGTTTGATTTCTAACCATTCACTTACAGCAACCTCTTTGCCGATTAAATGAGTTAGTTCGCTTGAGTCATGAAACAAAACCTTGGTCATAAATAATTATCCAGTAATAAATTAATTTCCGTTGCAGTGAATCCGGCTTGTTTACGCGCTTCAATATTAAAAGGTCCTCTTAAATGGGGTGCTTTGTACTGCCGACATAAGAGCTTAAATATCTGGATTGGGTCAACTTCTCGCTCCTTACACAAAAAATTAAACCAACGGTTACCGATTTCAACATGACCAATCTCGTCTTTTAGGATGACATCTAAAATATCAACCATGTCAAGATCCTTCGCTTGTAAAAATCTTGCACGAATCAGTGGAACTGCATCTAAGCCCCTTGCTTCCATTGTTCTTGGCACTAGAGCCATTCGAGCTAGTATATCCCCTTTCGTTTTTTCGACCATTTCCCATAAGCTATCATGTGCCGGAAAATTTCCATAATCAAAGCCAAGCGATTTGAGATGATTTTTTAACATAAAAAAATGCTTAGCTTCTTCCCCAGAAACTTTGATCCAATCAAGATAATATTGATCTGGCATATTGGGGAATCGACAGACAGCGTCAAGTGCAAGATTAATCGCATTAAACTCGATATGAGCTAATGCATGAATCGCTATAGCCCTGCCCTCTATGGTGTGCATTGACCGTTTTTTTACTGATAAAGGATTAACTAATTGAGGTTCTTGAGGTCGTCCAGGAATCAATGATTCTTCAATTACAGGAATTGAAAGATCTTGAATAGAAAAATCTTCATGAACAATACCTGCCACGATGTGATCAACTTGAGCTTTTTTGGTTAAAGGATCTAGTTCTATCAGGGCTTGATAAGCCAGTAATCGGATATTGTCTTTAACTAGATTTGGTTGTCGTGACATAGCCATTCAGGGATAAGAAAATTTATCTTAAAAGTGGTAAATTATACGTATATCAATTATCCCATCGAAGGAGACCCATGAAAATTTTCTCTTGTATTATTGCAACTTTTTTAAGCTTGCCAACCCTCTTACTTGCCCAAGCCTACCCCAATAAGCCAGTTAAGATTATTGTCCCCTTTGCTGCAGGTGGTCCAGCAGACAACTATGCCCGTTTCATGGCCCAAAGATTACAAGAAGACTTGAAACAATCATTTATTGTTGAGGATAAACCTGGGGCTGGCTCAATTATTGGTACAGATTTTGCTGCTAAATCTCCTGCAGATGGTTATACCTTATTGATGATGTCTAACACTCAGACCGTTAATGAATCATTAGTTCCAAATAAGCCATTTCAATTAATGAAGGACTTTGTAGCTGTTGCTCCAGTCAATTACTCTGACTTGATTTTAGTAGTCAATCCTAAAATGCCAGTTAAAAACTTATCTGAATTACTTGCTCTAGTTAAAGCATCACCAGGTAAATATAACTACGCTTCTTCTGGTAATGGAACTCCGTATCATATGGCTGGTGAATTATTTAAATCTATGGCGGGACTTGATATTACTCATATTCCCTACAAAGGTAGTTCAGGCGCTAGAACTGATGTGATTGGCGGTCAAGTGGATATGATGTTTGATGCTGTAACAACCATGAATGAGTTTGTTAAAGAAAATAAGGTTCATGCCCTAGCAACTACAGGAAGTCGACGCTCAGCAATCACACCCAATATTCCAACTGTAAATGAATCAGGAGTACCGAAATATGAAGCCACAATCTGGCTGGGATTTATGGCGCCAAAGGGTACTCCAGCGGAAGTTATAACCATACTAAATAATTCCATTAGAAAAATTATTGCACAACAAGATGTAAAAGATACTTGGGCTAAACAAGGTGCCCTTCCTCTTGTTATGACTCCAACGGAATTTACAAAATATTTAGAAGCAGATATTGCAAAATGGTCAGCGATTGTAAAGTCTGCAGGTATCAAACCTGATTAATGTTTAACTTGGAATGAAATAATGACTGAAATTAGAGTGTTAAGTGGTGGTGCGGCAGCTGGAGTTGTAAAGGGTATTCAGGAAGATTTTGAAAATACCAATCAATGTAAAATCAACGGCACTTTTAGCGCTGTGGGTGCGATGCGTGATTTGGTTTTGCAAGGTGAGGCGTGTGATCTTGTGATCCTATCAAAATCTTTAGTTGATGAACTTGTGAATTCTGGTCATGTAGATCCCAACTCAGTTAGGTCATTAGGTATAGTACCTACAGGTATAGCCATTCCAAGTAAAAGAACTTCGCCATCACCTAAGATTTCAACAGTTGATGAACTAAAAGAAGCTTTTCGATCTGCACCTGCCCTATATTTTCCGGATATGGAAAAATCAACTGCAGGTATCCACTTTATGAAGGTGATGAAAACTCTTGGCTTAGATCAAGAATTAGCAACTCGTTTTAAAACCTTTCCAAATGGTGCTACAGCGATGGCGCAAATGGCATTAGATCCAGATACAAATGTGATTGGCGGCACACAGACTACGGAAATCAATATCTGCTCAGGTGTCGATTTAATTGGTTTATTACCACAAGAACTTGAGTTGAATACCGACTACACCCTTGGTATATGTAAGAATTCTAAAAATTCTGTTTTAGCAAAAAATCTTGCCGATGTTTTAGTCGGGCAGGATTCACTAGTAATTAGAAAAAGAATTGGTTATTTAATCTAAAGAAACCAATATGAATCCGATCAATAAAAATGTTGCTATTATTGGAGCAGGTTTAGCGGGTCTTAATTGCTCTACTCAATTACAAGAGGATGGCTTTAGGGTCCAGGTGTTTGAAAAAAGTCGTGGCCCTAGCGGACGGATGAGCACTCGTAGTCGTGAGGACTGGGCAGCAGACCACGGCGCACAATACTTCACTGCAAGAGACTCCCTCTTTATTGAGGAACTACAAACTTGGATTAGCGCTGGTGTTGCAGGCGCTTGGTATCCTAATTTAAAAGTATTTGAGTCCAATGAGTGGCGAGATGGATCGGTTTTAGAGAATCGTTATGTAGGTATTCCGGCGATGAATTCACCTGGTAAATATTTAGCTAAGAATCTAACAATAGAATTTAATCAAACAATTGATCAAATTTCTCGTCAAAATGGTAAGTGGTCTCTCCATAGTATCGAATCAGGGAATATTGAAGATCAATTTGATTGGTTGGTAATCGCCCTTCCTGCTACACAAGCTTTTATTCTTACTAAATTCGTAGATGAATCAATTGAAGAGTCTTGTAAAGACTTCAATATGTTGGGGTGTTGGACTGTGATGGCACAATTTGCAGAGCAGCCTAAAGTGTCCTTTGATGCCGCCTTTGTTAATAACGAAATCATTAGTTGGATCTCGAGAAATAATTCAAAACCAGGACGAACAGGTCAAGAGTCATGGACGTTTCAAGCGAATCCGCAATGGAGTCAAGAGTGGATGGAATTAAATAAAGAAGAAGCATGTAAGCGTATTTTGGAGTGTGCTGAAAAGCTAGGCTTTCATTTTCAGAGCGCTGAAATTTCTACTCACCGCTGGCGTTATGCTAGCGGAGCAATAAGTCCTAGCCCTGAATATAGTTTCTTTGAAAACATGAAACTAGGACTTTGCGGCGATTGGCTTCACGGAGGCAGAGTTGAAGGCGCATGGTTAAGTGGCTTGAAATTATCAAATGAAATAAAAATGCGAGCAGTATAAGTAACAATTACATACTTTGAAACTCAAATAACAAAGTATGGCTTTACATATCTCCAAAAAGATTCACTTGAGGATCACCGAGTCAGTTTTGTTGTAAAGCATTCCCAATATACAATCTAGAGACAGTTGTTTTAGGGATCTTTTTGCCATAACTTTCAAACCATGATCTAACATCCTCTTCGAGCCCAACACCATGCATAAAGTTATAAATCGCTTTTTTAAGGCCCTGCCCTAAACTATCGTGGTCAACACAAGCGGGGTCAATAAAGCTGATGTCATTTTTAGCAAATGTAATTTCAGGAAGAGGAACAAGCTGTACACCATACTCTTCTGGATTTTTACCCACTGGAGAATGAACAGTACAAATAAAGCGATGAAAAAATCCACTCTGAATACAACCATGCTCAAATAATTGTCTGACATACTCCAATGAATCGACTGTTTCTTGGACTGTTTGAGTTGGAAATCCATACATTAAATAGGCATGTACTAATATACCTACATCGGAAAAGCTTTTTGTTACTTTAGCTACCTGTGCGACGGAAACACCTTTTTTCATCAAATCAAGTAATCTATTTGAAGCAACCTCAAGTCCTCCAGACATAGCAATACAGCCGCTCCTAGCTAATAGATCAGCTAATTCAGGAGTGAATGTTTTTTCAAAACGAATATTCCCCCACCAAGAAATGACTACTCTGCGACGAATTAATTCTTCCGCGAGGGCCTTTAAGATTTTTGGTGGAGCTGCTTCATCAACAAAATGAAAGCCGGTCTGACCGGTTTCTGCAATGATTTGTTCAATCCGGTCAACGAGTAAACTTGCAGAAGCGGTTTCATAACGAGAAATGTAATCTAATGAGACATCACAAAAGCTACATTTTTTCCAGTAACATCCATGTGCAACCGTTAACTTATTCCAACGTCCATCACTCCATAAGCGATGCATTGGATTAAGCATATCTAATAGAGATAAATAGGAGTCGAGTGGTAATCCATCCCATGTAGCGGTGCCAACTTCCTCGAATGGTATATCAGGCTCTTGCCAATTCATGAACTCAACTCGATTACTTTCACCTTTCATAAAGGTTCGTACTAATCGACTCTTAGATCGTTTGCCGTTTAAGTGATCCAACAAAGCGAGTAAAGGTCTTTCACCAGAATCTAAAGTAATAAAGTCAACATAATCAAAAATTCGAGGATCTTTTATTTCACGCAACTCTGTGTTGACATATCCGCCACCTAGAGCAACTTGTATATTCGGATCTGTATTTTTAATCGTTTGAGCGATCCGAAGCGCCGCGTACATGGCACCTGGAAATGGTACTGACAATAGTACCAAAGTTGGCTGATGGCGACGAAGCGTAGCGATTGTTAAATCTCTGAGATGAAGATCCATTAAATTTGGTTCCGCATGTAAAGCTTCGTTTAAGGGCGTAAATGTTGGTTGACTACCAGCCAGAGACTCTGCATAACGTACAAACTCAAAACGACTATCAATTGCATCGCGTAATACGTCTGAAAGATCATTAAGATACAAGGTGGCTAAATGTCGAGCTCTGTCGGTGGAGCCTAAAGAACCAAAAGCCCATGCTAAAGTATCTCCGAACTCCCCATCATCAAAAGCATCTAGGGAGTTAAATCTCGGTCCTTCAGGTAGAAAGTCACGGGTATTAATACGGTGACTTAATGTGCTATCTTTACCCTGTAAAAAAGCAATCACAGATGATATTGTTGAATGATAATCATCAAAATACTCGAGGAAAAAACTTACACTAGCACTCCGAATTTTTTCCGGTTGAGCTAATGCACGTGAATGTATCTCAATTAAGCCTTTAGGATTGAAAAAACTTAGAACTAAAGCTAAGGCTAAGTCTTCTTGTACAGCCTCAAATCCGCGAGATCTTAAAAATCCTGTTAAATACGCCGTAGATGGATACGGAGTATTTAACTGCGTCATGGGTGGAATGAGACTTAAGATTTTCATACGTGATGGATCAAGTCTAAAAAAATTATTCAGTGTAAATGAAAAAAAAATAACTTATTGAACAAGTTATTTGATGTTTTTGAGTGAAAGCAATTTTAAAAATAAATATTTTTCAATAAGTTACTTAATACTTAAATATTATTCCCACTCCATAAATAGCCTGTTAGAAAAGTCAATAAAATCAACAACTTGTAATTCAAAATTGTGAGTTGTGTAACTTTTGCGTAACATTTTGACTACTTAAGGATTCTTATTTAATTTTTGAGCATTAGTATACATAGGAAAAAATATAGAAGTTACACAATGTGTAACAAATCTATATCTTATCTACAAGCATTGATTGCCAATCTTCAGCACTATTTTTCAATCCTGCTAAACCATATATATGTCTATTAGATTGTGTAAAGCTACCAATACCAGCAAACTTTACAGTACGAGCACCTTTATCTCTTTTAACTATATCTAAATAGTCTTCCTCATATTTTCCTGACCAATTAGTGATAGTAAAATTAGTTCTACCCATCAATCCTTCATATGTATAATCATCTTTGTTCATATCACTACTAACTAGACCAGCAATATAACCATATATCTTTCTAAAAGAAGGAACTTTATTGTATATTTCATCTGCTTCCAATTGATTTATACAATTATTATCAACACCTTTTTTTAATACTTTGTCTTTGAATACAGACAAATGCTTGAAGAAACTAAAAAGATGGTTAACATCTACACCAATTAAAGCTAATACATATAAGTCTGAATGACTAAATTGATCACCTGGTATATCAAGCCAAACACCATTAGATTTTGTAGTTTTTATAGATACATTTATTAGAGGATTTCTATAATTTAGATCATTTGATTTTTTTACTTGTTTTATATCTAAATCTAAATATTCTTCTAATCTTCCAGGTTCATGACCTAGCTCAATATCAATATTAAATCTATTTGATAGAAGTTGTTTAAGACCTAATTCACCAAGATATCCTCTAATAGTATCAGACCATTTTTGACCCATATCTCTTTGTCTACTTGTACCAAAATCAGTACCAGCAATTAAGAATTGAATTTTTAATGATTGTATACTTGCTTCAGTATATTCATCTTCATCTAATAAAAACACATTTGGCTTAAACTTATTAAAATACCAATCACTCAAAGAATCATATGTAGTATCCTTGAATACTCTTACTTCATAAGCCTTAGAAATGAACTGTGTAGCGACTGTTGAGTCCATATCTTCATAGTCTTTTAACATTTGATTGACTACAAATCCGTGGATATTACTCTCATCTTGTGCTTGAGTCATAGATTCCTTACTAAATTAAATCGGATTGATCGACACTAGAATCTAAAATACTCGCATCAATTGAATCGTATTCAATTTTCGCAAAAGATTTAAGTACTGACTCAAAAATTATTTGAATACCTTTTGGAGGTACCGCCATACCTATTTGTCTTCTAACACTATCATTCTTACCTATGAAAAGAAAGTCATCGGGAAAAGTTTGTATTCTTGCTCTTTCTCTATTAGTAAGTGCTCTATGCTCTTTGTAATGATATCCATGTGTACCGCCACCTCCACTACCAGTAATTGTATATGACGGCTTATTTGGATCTAGTCGTTTATATATTTGACTTAGCTTAGCTCCCTTTACATTTAATCTTAAATGTTCTGGTAAATCAGTTTGCCAAATATTATTACCGGCCTTAATGTATTTTAATCGCTCAACCACTGTAGCACTTTGACCCATTTTTTCATTATTGTGAGCATCTAATGGTATTGGTGGACTCTCTAAAGCCTCTCTAGTTGTTATATATTTTTCTGAAGTAGTTGGAGAAGGTACTCTGTACTTGATACCTAACTTTTTATCAATACCAACAATAATTATTCTGTGCCTAGTTTGAGGTACACCGTACTCTTCAAATTTATATTTGTGAATAGTCAAGTCATAACCATTGTCACCAGCTCTCTCTAAGTCATGAACTATTTTCTTTAATGCTTTGCCTTCATTAGCACTTGTTAAACCACCAACATTTTCAGCGATAAAGAACTTAGGATTATATTTGTTTAGTACTTTTATACCGAACTTATATAAACCACCAAAATCACCATCAAAACCTTTGCTCTCACCAACTATACTAAAATCATTACATGGAAATCCATAAGCAAACGCATCAATATCACCAAGAGAATCTATTTTTAATTTTTTAACATCTTCACATACTACTTTAACTCCCGGAAAGTTAACTTCATATGTCTTACAAGTGTCTTCATGATAATCAGATGCCCAAGTATGTTCTATTGAGTATCTAGTACTTCCTTTTAATACTACAGCACCTGATGCCCCAACAGCAATTCCACCTGGTCCACAGAACAATTCACCAAGTCTAAATTTTATATTTTTGATTCTAGTAGCCACAATTATTTCTCAATTATTTGGATTTAGTAGCTGTTTTACCGATTTTCTTTCGAGCTTCAAGCAACTTGGCTGTATTGGCTTCACGCTTTTTGTCTACTGCTTTGATATAGCTTGCGAAATCTCCAGCCTCATAGCTTTTCTTGAACGCTTCAAGCATAGCTTTCTCAGTACCTTTTTTCCACGGTATCGCTTTACCATCAAACAAGCCAAAGATACCAATGCTAGGCACAAAGCGTCCATCTCTAAACCAGCTACGAATTGGCTCGTCTTTGTTGTTCAAGACTTCTTCGCCATTGAGCAACTTCTCTTGCTGTTCAATGCCGTGTTCCAACATCTCTTCAGTTGTCAGCTTCTTGTCTGCTTTGATGTCATCTGGCTTGCCGTAAGTGTCAAAGAATCCCATGTGTACTCTCCTAAGTAGTAGCGTTGTAAAAAACCTTACTCTAGTTTAACGCTTGCCTAGTGTCAATACCTACTTGTTCTAGTAACAAAGATAAGCTAGGATTTGTTGAAGAGACTACAAGCTAAGGACATTTATGAATGACAAACAGCGTAAGTTCTGGGCACCATATATAACAGCAATAGGATTTGAGAACTTTTATACCAATGGGATGTTCATACAGTCCAAGCACTATTGCGGCATGGACATTAGCCTAGCAGAAGGTGCTGAACAGTTTGGAGCAAGTCAACTAGAAGCAATGATACGGAAACACACTATGTATCAAGACTTGTTAAAGAAGCCTTCACTTAGCAATGATGACTTAAGTGAAATATTCAGTTGGCTTGTGGAAAAAGCCTTTTTCGATGATGAACTTGTATACCTAATCACAAATCATAAACTAGAAGTAACAGATGAAGAGTACTGGGAATTAGTTAAGAGTATCTGGAGTAGACAGGAATTTAATACAGATGGTAACCGAAAAAAGAACTGGAAAAAGATATTCAGTCATAGACCTAAGTTACCTAGATTGACTGAAGAACTACCAGATAGATTTACAGCATATAGAGCAGGTAAAGCAGATGGATTTAGCTGGACACTAGATAAGAAAACAGCAGAATGGTTCCATAACAGATTTAAGTCTCAATTTGGTAACATACCATTACTTACTAAACCATTTACTAAAGAAGATGCTGTTTTTTATACAAATGACAGAAATGAGAAAGAAGTAGTTATCGTACCAAAATCATCTAAAAAGGATTAACATGAAATACTTGATAGTTAAAAGAAATCTCAATAGCAATTCATGGTTAGATTTATGTAAAGAGTCATTAGAAAAAAAATACAATAATTCAATAAGAAATCATATTAAAAATTCAAATGAATGGACATAATGTGATTCTATAGCTTTTACTGCTTCGCAGTACTATGGACAGGTTTTAGATTGCTTTGAAGTTGATGATAAAGATCATTTATTTCTTTTAACAAAATATGCTGATATTACCTTTAAGACAATTGATAAAGTATTAGATGAAGACTTGTACGATAAGATGAAAGCACTTGGCAACATGGCTAAGAAGCTAAAAGAGTTAGATCGTGCTTTAAGCAATCTACAGTCTATTGAATCTGAACTGTATAGTGACTTTACTGATATTTTTGATAGTGATCCATATGTAGAGGAATTTATAGATCTAAATATAGATCAACATTCAGATGAATACTCAATTAAAAATCAAAATATAAAAGTAGTTTTTGATGACTTTTTTAGTTAAACAAGCTCAACTGCTTTACGCATCATGTCATCGCTTGCGTCAATGTACACCATTGTAGTTTGAGCTGACTTGTGACCCATTAATTTTTGTAGTACTCTAATGCCAACACCTTTGCTACTAATCTGTGTAGCAAATGACCTACGCATTGAATGACTGGATGCGTTGTCGATACCACAAGCAGAAAATAGATAGTGCCAGTACTGTGTAAGTGTATTCGGACTAAAGCCATCACTTGTCTTTTTCTGCGAGTAAAACAGCTTACGCTTACGGTCTGTAATGTCTAAAGTCTTAATGTAAGCATCAAGCTCCTTGTATAGCTTGTCGCTAACATAAATTGTCCTAGCTACATTCCCTTTAGTTATATCTGACTTGAGTAGAATTTCACGCTTTACATTGCCCTCGCAATCTACAGCGTCTTCAATTCGTAAAGCACTTGTCTCACCTACCCTAGTTCCAGCACAATACATTAAATGAAGCATAGCCCTATTTCTAGCACAATGCTTGCGTGTAGCTATGTAATCAAGTACTCGTCTAAATTCTTGCTGTGTTAATGTCTTAGCTTGCTTTGCCATCTTGTTCACCTCAAATGTAATTTTTTCTACATTTTTAGTGTATTGTCTTGTATTCGAAATTCCTACCTGTTTTTGTTCTTTTTTAGTCATAGTGTTTTCTTATTAAAAATCAACGACTTAGCTTTTCTTTTCGTCAAAATATAATAAAACTTATTATTTTGTTATATTCGCTTCCTAGTGTCGTTGCTGTAGTGCCACACTTATTTAACTGTTTGCTTATAAGCCCTACAAGCTGTTGATACGCTGTTCTGCTGTCCTAGTATTCGGCGTACAGTTTTAAGCGTTTGTAGCTTGTTCTAGTGCGTCTAGATTTGGATTTAATTGTTTGACTGTTTTACTTACTTGCTTATTTTTGGCAAAGCTACGCTAATTAAGCACTCTTTAAATGCTTATTAACCATTAACCGCAAGCGTCAACTAAGGACTGGAGTGCTTAGATTAGTAAAAGTAAAGCCTGTCTAGCTCTAGCTTATCTATCTTTTTTGTAATGTATCCCGACCAACCTTCTGTAATCTCTTCAATCTTATATCTATACATCTTGTCCTCACTATCTTTGTCGGCACGATAGTTTGGATTGCTCATCTCAAATTCACCACTTAACTCTATAGCTTTAACAACTTTTTCATGGAACTGTTCAGCTGTATAGCTATCTGGCTTTTGTAACAAGAAATGTGTGTGTAAATCAATACAACTATTGTTATCACCTTCTATGCTTCCTACAGCTACTAATTTTTTACCATCACGCTTATATGCGTTTTTAAGCACCAGTTTATTAATCAAGTGTATAAGTCTAGCGTTAGCCCTCTCTAGCTCATCTTTAGTCAAGTGTCTGTAAACCTTTCCGTCAACAGCATAGCGTGACTTAGCCACATGCTTGTAATAGACTTTTTTAGGCATGACAGTAAGACCTTGTGTCAGTCCAAGTTCTTTAGCATTTGTCAGCCATTTAACTACTTCTAATCTGTAATCTTTCTTTATATCTACTTGCTTAAGCATCATTACACCTATATTTTTTATATAGATATATTTATGCTTAATGTAAGGATAGCGTAAATTTTTATGAAAAAATTATATATATCAATAATTTACGAAAGATTTTGAAAGTAATTTAGTAGGAAAAACGGATAAAAGGTATTACATTAACTATTCCTTTAACTACTTTGGAGTATGAAATGGCTACTATGTCAGCACTTAAACTTGTTACAAGCAAGAAGCAATCTACTGTTAGCCCAGTAGTCAATCGCAGATTGAAATTGCTTGCTAAAGTACATGAACAAATTGAACTATGTACAGCTAAAAAAGAAGGTAATAGCTACGCACCTAAGCGTCTTAAAACATTCACAGATAAAGCAACTGGTGAACGCAAGACTATTGAAACTGTTAAGCGAGTTAAAGAATGGTTCTGGATTAGCGATACAGGCAAGATTCATCTTGCTATCAAGTATGGCTCTAAGACTCTTATGCTTAATAAGAAAGGTGCTAACGCTATTGAAGTTAGCAATGGTGATGAACTTATTAGCACACTAAAACACATCGCTGGCTCAATTGAAAATGGCGAGCTAGATGAGTTCATCAATGATGTAAGTAAAGCTACACGAGACAGCTTCGCAAAGTAGCTATCATTTTGTACAAGTATCCTTTTCTATAAATATAAGAAAAGGATACTTTTTATGAGACTATTTGAATTTACAAATGCTGAAGAACAACTTAAGCTATTACAGCTAATATTTGATACTACTTTTAGTACGATTAGACAGCAAGCTGAACAACAAGCTAGAGAAAAAGCAGAACAGAGTAGATTAGCTAAGTTAAAGCCCAAGCGTAAATCTAGTATCAAATCTAAGTCATTACCAAGTATCAAAGTATCAGCCCCACCCAAGCCCCCTACCAAACCTAGTACACCTACTACCAACCCCAACCAAACACTAGCTAAATCTAGTCAACCCCCTAGTAATCTATCTAGTCACCCTACACAAACCCCAACAAATAGCCTTACTACCCTACCCAATAAAACAGTAGCCCCCACAGCTTTACCCCATATTAAGCCTATACCCCCTATCAAGCCTACTGTAGCTACCAAGTACCCTATCAAGTCAAAGCTCAATAGACAGCTATACCCACATGAAGATGACGAGAAAGACAGCTATTAGAAATGGGTCCTAGCTTTGTAAAAAATTGCTACGCGGATTTTTAGCATATAGCTGAAACTTTTGGGTTGGTGATTTTTTACCTATACCCCCACCTTATTTGCTACAAATGCGTCTTTCGGCGTTAAAGACGGGTGTTTTACCCATTTTTCATAGTAATTTGTAAAACCATGAGCATGGCGACGACAGGCATAGTTAAAATACTATGTTGGTACAATCATTCCATCTATTGTGTAGTATCCTGCCATTGCTTGCGTTGTCAATATATCTTCATCAATATGCCAGTAAGTCTTTTCAATTTGAGCTCTACTTGTACCGCACATATCAGCTACAGCTTTATAACTTAATCCTGCTTTAATTCTGTTAGTAATGAAGTAATGTCTAAAGCTATATGGCACTAACTTCCTCTTACCTACATCAATTTCTGCCGCTTCTAATATCTTCTTAAAGTGATGTGTAACTGCTCTTTGACTTACAACATTGATTCCATTAAAACTAAAGATAAAGTTTTCTGCGTATGGTTGCTTAGTATGCGTAGGAGTTGTTAGTTTGAATAAGTTATCAAAATACTCCATATCTCTTATCTTTACTACACGAGATTTTCTTACTTTACTTGTTTCTTTTCTTACATTTATTTTGACGAAATCAATCTCTTCACCTTTAATTGTTTCATTTTGAAATGTAATATCCTTCCATTTTAATTGTTTTTGCTCACCAGTTCTAAGTCCACAAATAGAAGCAATTAGTAGATAGTGACCAGATAGAACTCGTGCCTTATTTTCTAAGTCTGTCAAATCCTTCATTGCTTCTTCAATGTACTTAGGTATAGCTAATCTAAAAGCCCGTACCTCTTCGTCTGTAAATGATGAGCGTCTTACTGCCTCTTCTGGTGTATTGCGTATTGATATTGTTTCAAAGTCAAATCCTTCAATGTAAACTTCACCTTTTTTGTGAAGCCACTTCATCATTGAGTTGATAGTACTTTGTTCACCAGCTATTGTTGATAAAGCTGTAGTCTTTGTAGCACTTGGATTTTCTCTAGTTTTAGCATAATCAGCACAACTATCTCTATCTAACTCTTTTAGTTTTGTGTCACGCTCTATAAAGTCTAACCAATGATCTAGATGTGATCGTATTGTCCCGTATCTACCCTTAACAATACTCTTAGTAGTTCTACTTTCTATGTGTCCTTTTCTGTACTCCAAGTACATCAACACTCCATCTTTTGCTGTCTTTGAGTAATATGTCTTTCCGCTATCTGTTTCGCTCTTTATTTTGACAAAGTGTTTTTTGGCTTTTTCTATTGCTACATCTATGTTCTTAGTCTTTAAGCTAAGTCTCACATACCTACGCTCTTTTTCAAGCCAGTAGCGAAACTGCCATATGTCACCCCTTTTGTATATGACAGCCTCATCGTAAATCAGTATTTCTTCTTCACTAAATGTCTTTTTCTTCAGTGTCATTTTGCGACATTGGGTAGTTACAGTTTTGAATAGCTACTTCAGTGTGTAGTAAGTTGTGTAACTGTAACTTCTAATAGCACTTAAACGCAAGTGTTTTTTGCATTTGTGTGATTTTTGTGTAACTTTAAGTCATTATAAATCAATGACTTACGCTCAGTTACTACTCCCACTCAATCGTTGCCGGGGGTTTTCCAGAAATATCATAAACCACACGATTAATTCCTCTTACCTCATTGATGATTCTGTTTGAAACTTTACCTAATAAATCATAAGGTAAATGAGCCCAATGCGCCGTCATGAAGTCTTGAGTTTGGACAGCTCTTAGTGCCACAACGTATTCATAGGTTCGACCATCTCCCATAACCCCTACGGACTTTACAGGCAAAAATACTGCAAAAGCTTGACTAGTTAAGTCATACCATGACTTATTTGTTTGGGGATCAATCGTTTTTCTGAGTTCATCAATAAAGATATCGTCAGCTCTTTGTAGTAAATGAGCAAATTCTTTTTTGACTTCCCCCAAAATTCTGACAGCTAAACCAGGGCCAGGGAATGGGTGTCGATACACCATTTCTTTTGGTAGTCCTAGTTCAATTCCTAACTGCCTGACTTCATCCTTAAACAATTCTCGTAAAGGCTCTAAGAGCTTTAAGTGCATATCGTCGGGCAAACCACCTACATTGTGATGACTCTTAATCGTGTGGGCACCCTTTTTTCCTTTGCCCGCAGACTCAATCACATCAGGATAAATAGTTCCTTGAGCAAGCCATTTAGCATTCTTGATTTTCCCAGACTCACTTTGGAACACTTCAATAAACTCACGACCAATGATTTTTCTTTTTTGCTCTGGATCAGAAACGCCTGCTAATTGAGACATAAATTGTACTGAAGCATCCACATGAATGACCTTAACCCCAAGGTTACGAGCAAACATATCCATGACCATTTTGGCCTCATTTAACCTTAAAAGGCCATGATCTACAAACACACAAGTTAATTGATTACCAATTGCTTGATGAATCAACGCTGCAGCAACAGAAGAATCTACTCCGCCGGATAAACCCAGAATAACCTCATCCGTCCCCACTTGTTGTCGAATGTTTGAAATGGCTTCTTCGACATAATTACCCATTTCCCAATCGGGAATACATTTACAAATGTTTTTGACAAAGCGCTCAAGAATCGCTGTACCCTGAATGGTGTGAGTTACTTCTGGATGAAACTGTACCGCATAAAATTTACGATATTCATCTGCCATTGCAGCAATGGGACAAGAATCTGTTGATGCCATTAGTTTGAATCCCACTGGCATGACTGTGACTGAATCACCATGACTCATCCAGACTTTTAAAATACCATGTCCCTCACTCGTAGTGAAGTCAGCTAAGTCATTGAATAATTGTGTATGACCTCTTGCCCTAACTTCAGCATAGCCAAACTCGCGAGCTTTTCCCAAGGATTCTGCAGTTTTTACTTCCCCGCCAAGTTGTTGAGCCATGGTTTGCATGCCATAGCAAATACCAAGAACTGGAACCCCTAAAGTAAATACATTCTCTGGCGCTCGAGGGGTGTCGCCTTCAGTAACTGAGTTTGGTCCACCAGACAAAATAATACCCTTGAAACCCTCATGGGTGATTTTCTGTTCCAGAAGATTAGGGTCGATGTCATAAGGGAAAATTTCTGCTAAAACTTGTAAATCCCTAACTCTACGAGCAATCAGTTGAGTCACTTGGGACCCAAAATCTAATATCAATATTTTATCGTGCACGAATCGAATCTTTTTGGAATAAATTAGTCAATATGATAATTTGGAGCTTCTTTTGTAATCATCACATCATGAACATGAGATTCACGCACTCCAGCGGAGGTAATTTCTACAAATTCAGCTTTATCGTGAAGTTCAGCAATTGTCTCGCACCCACAATAACCCATCGAAGCTCTCACCCCACCAGTCAATTGATGAACAATTGCTAAAACACTGCCCTTATAAGGAACTTGCCCTTCAATACCTTCGGGTACTAATTTATCCACATTGGCACTATTATCTTCTTGGAAATACCGATCCGCAGCACCATCTTTCATCGCACCAACGGAGCCCATTCCTCGATAACTCTTGAATGATCGACCTTGAAACAGAAATACTTCTCCGGGAGCTTCTTCTGTTCCGGCGAACATAGAACCCATCATGACAGTATGCGCACCAGCTGCAAGCGCCTTTGATACATCACCAGAGTAACGAATACCACCATCAGCAATCAAGGGTACTCCAGTACCCTTTAAGGCAGTTGCAACGTTTTCAATAGCAGTAATTTGTGGAACCCCGACTCCTGCAACAATTCTAGTCGTGCAAATTGAACCAGGCCCAATACCAACTTTGACACCATCAGCACCATGTTCAACTAAAGATAGCGCTGCTGCTCCAGTAGCAATGTTGCCACCAATAACCTGCACATTTGGATAATTGGTTTTTACCCATTTCACACGGTTTAAAACTCCCTGACTGTGACCATGAGCAGTATCTACCACAATGACATCCACACCCGCTTTGACTAATAATTCAACCCGTTCGTCGTTTTCAGGCCCAACCCCAACTGCTGCACCAACGATCAAACGCCCAAGGTGATCTTTGGAAGCATTGGGATGTTCAGTGGCTTTCATAATATCTTTTACCGTCACTAAGCCTTTTAATTCAAACGCATCATTCACTACCAAAACTCGCTCTAAACGATGTTTATTCATCAGACGCTTTGCTTCATCAAGACTTGCACCCTCGCTTACAGTGACCAATCTTTCACGTGGTGTCATTTTTGACTTGACTGGTGCATCTAAATCTTCTTCAAAACGTAAGTCGCGATTGGTAATAATGCCCACAACTGTTTTTCCCTCAAGAACCGGAAATCCTGAAAAGCCATGCTCTTTCGATAGATAAATGACTTCACGTACGGTCATCGAAGGCGGAATCGTGATCGGATCCCTTAAAACACCAGACTCATAGCGTTTAACTTTAAGTACTTCTCGAGCTTGTTCGGCAGCCTTAAGGTTTTTATGAATAATTCCTATTCCACCTTCAGAAGCCATTGCAATCGCTAATTTTCCCTCTGTAACGGTATCCATTGCTGCAGATACAAGAGGAATATTTAAGGAAATTTGACGTGTAAGTTGGGTACCTAAAAGAGTATCCCGAGGTAAAACTGACGAGTAGGCAGGTATCAATAGCACATCGTCAAAGGTAAGTGCTTTTTTAATTAGACGCATAAAAACCCCTAGACACAAAACATGATTATAAATGCTTCACGCTACAAGTTCATATTTCCTTAAATTCTTTACGTTCTTTTCTGATTTTGGCTTTAGTTTTTAATTCCGCATCTTTATTTTGATTGGCTTTTTTGCGCCTGATTTTTTTGGGATCGATCAAAATTGGACGGTAGAGCTCAATTCGGTCTCCATCATAAACCGGATCATCTGGACCTAAAGGAATGCTAAAAACCCCAACCGCACCTTTTTTTTGAAAAAGCACATCATCCCTGTTTTTGACTATGTTCATATGCAAAAGTGCTTCAAGCACTGATGGGACTGAAGATTGGGTAGGTGCGAATGAAAAAAAAACTTGTTTGGGAAGAGACTCTCGAGCATCAAACAATTCCAACTGAATTGTTTTCATTGGATTATTCTCCATATAAATCGTCAGCCCTTTTAACAAAACTGTTAACAAATGTATTGGCAATGACACTAAATACAGGGCCGATGAGTTTATCTAATACAAAATTAGAAAATTCATATCTTAAGGAAAACTCAATTTTGCATGCATCATCAGCAAGAGGAGTAAAAATCCATTGGCCTTCAAATTTTTTGAAAGGGCCTGAAACAAAGGTCATATCGATATTGGTCGGAGATTTTTGAATATTTTTTGTATGAAAGTACTGTTTTACCCCCTTAAAATTAATGTTTATTTTTGCTTCCATTAATTCTGGAGTTGACTGAAAAATTTCTACACCACCACACCAAGGTAAAAATTCAGGATATTTTGCAACATCAGTTACCAAGTTATACATCCGTTGGGCTGAGTGCTGAATAAGTAGTGATTTTTGAACGTCTGCCATATTTCTTCCAATTTCATCCTATTATCAATGATTTAGGAAAACTTCTCCAACTTTTTGTTTGAGAAGTTAATATAATGTAGTCATGAGCATTGTAGAAAACAAAAAAGCATTTTTTGACTATTTTATCGAAGACCGTATTGAAGCAGGTCTTGTTCTTGAGGGATGGGAAGTTAAAGCAATTCGAGCTGGACGAGGCAACATCAAAGAAGCCTACGTCGTTATTCGCCAAGCTGAGTTGTATTTAATTGGTTCTCACATTAGCCCCCTACCTGAAGCTTCTACCCATATTCATCCTGACCCTGTCAGAACACGCAAATTATTGATGCACACAGAACAAATTAATAAATGGATTGGTAAGGCCGAGCAAAAAGGCTATACCCTTGTGCCTCTCAATCTCCATTACTCTAAAGGTCGAATTAAGTGTGAAATTGGCTTAGCGAAGGGTAAAAAACAGTTTGATAAGCGTGAAACTCAAAAAGAAAAAGACTGGGTCAGAGAAAAAGCCCAAATTAGTCGCGGCAAATATATGTAAAGCATTTGCACTATTGATGTGCAAATCTGTCTTTTTTGGTACTTTTACCATCATTTCTTCACAAGAAAGCATTATCTTGTAATTATGACAACTCCTTTTGATGAAATGTACGACGAGCATGGTCGTGCCCGTCCACACTATAAAGCATTTGATGATTGGCTTTCGCGGCAAGCTGAGGAACATATAGCTCATAAAAGAGCTGAAGCTGAATTAATCTTTCGTCGGATTGGTATTACTTTTGCTGTTTATGGAGATGAAAAAGGAACAGAAAGAACCATTCCTTTTGATCAAGTTCCCCGTATCATTCCTGCAAAAGAATGGAGTGTCTTAGAGGATGGCCTAAAACAAAGGGTCAAAGCTTTAAATATGTTTTTACATGATATTTATCATGAAGAAAAAATCCTAAAAGCAGGCCTCATTCCTCAAGAGCAAATATATAACAACTCTCAATATCGTCCAGAAATGCGCTTTGTTGATGTCCCTCGTAATATTTATGCCCATATTGCGGGTATCGATATTATTCGTGCAGGACAAGGTGAGTATTATGTTTTAGAAGATAACCTAAGAGTTCCATCAGGTGTTTCTTATATGGTTGAGAACCGTAAGATGATGATGCGCTTATTCCCCGAGTTATTTGAGCGTCATCGCATCGCACCCGTTGAACATTACCCTGATTTGCTGCTTGAGTGTTTGAAAACCGCAGTTCATTCAAACTCCAGAAAGCCTAATGTAGTTGTCTTAACCCCGGGAATGTTTAATTCAGCATATTTTGAACACTCTTACCTTGCACAACAGATGGGTGTTGAATTGGTTGAAGGTAAGGATTTATTTGTTAAAAATGAACAAGTGTTCATGCGCACCACTCAAGGTCCACAATTAGTCGATGTGATCTATCGAAGAATTGATGATGACTATTTAGATCCTTTGTCACTTCGTGTAGATTCAACTTTAGGTATACCAGGAATTTTAAATGCCTATCGTGCTGGTAATGTGGGTATTGCAAATGCCATCGGAACTGGAATCGCAGATGATAAATCGATTTATCCTTATGTCCCAAAAATGATTGAGTTTTATCTGAACGAAAAACCGATCCTACAAAACGTCCCTACTTTTCAGTGCCGTATAAAAGAGGATTTGCAATATACACTTGCTCATTTAAAAGATTTGGTAGTTAAAGAAACTCACGGAGCTGGTGGGTACGGCATGTTAATTGGGCCATTAGCAACTGTGGCTGAGATTGAGAATTTTAGAAAATACATAATCGATCATCCTGACAAATATATTGCTCAACCGACACTAGCTTTATCAACGTGCCCTACTTTTGTAGATGCTGGTATAGCTCCACGCCATATTGATTTACGTCCATTGGTGCTGTCAGGAAAGCAAATAAAAATGGTACAAGGTGGTCTGACACGTGTTGCGCTGAAGGAAGGCTCCTTAGTTGTAAACTCCTCTCAAGGTGGGGGCACTAAAGACACTTGGGTGCTGGAGTCCTAATGCTTAGTAGAACAGCCGACTGCCTCTATTGGATGGCTCGCTATAACGAGCGTGCTGAAAATACTGCCCGTATGTTAGATGTTGCATATCAAACTTCTTTAATGCCTCAACCTGTCGAATTTATGCATGAGAGTTGGCGTAAGCTATTAAATGTTTCATTATTAGAAAAGCTATTTGAAACTAAATACTCTGTATACAATCGTGAAAACATTTTGCAATTTATGATATTTGATGAAGAAAATCCTTCGAGTATTGTCTGTTGCCTTAATGCTGCTCGCGTCAATGCCCGAATTATTCGAGGATCAATTCCTTCCGAAGTTTGGGAAACGCAAAATTTAAGTTGGCTCAACTTAGAGCAATTTTTGCCAGACAATCCTTCTCAAGATCCATCAGCATTCTTTGAATGGGTCAAGTATCGGTGCCATCTCTTTCGTGGTGTTGTATTCGGTACGATGCTGTCAAATGAGGCGTTACACTTTATGGAGTTTGGCACCTATCTGGAGAGAGCTGATAATACAGCCAGAATCTTAAAAGCTAAATACCGATCCCAAATTCAACAAAGTCAAGGAAGTAATAATCAAACGAGTTTATTTAAGGTTGAAAATACATCAGAAACTTTTGATTTTTATCATTGGGTTTCTTTATTGAGGTCAGTCTCCGCTTTTGAAATATTTCGACACACCTACTCTGATCAAATTACCCCAGAGCGTATTGTTGAGTTATTGGTTTTTAATGCTCAATTGCCAAGATCACTCAATAAGTGTGTAAATCAACTGTTGCAATTAATTACCTTACTTAAAAATAGTAAATCAAAAGAGATTGAACGTTTAATTGGTAAATTAAAATCAGAGTTAGATTATTCAACCATTGATGATATCTACGCTGAAGGTCTAGATCAATTTATTCAGCGTTTTTTAGAAAAGATTAATCACATTGCTGATGAATTTAGTAGTACGTATTTAATACCTTTAGCAGGCTAAAATTATGCGTTATATTGTTACCCATCGTACCGAATATTTGTATGAGCGTTCAGTTCATCATTCCATCCAGGAGCTTCGCCTAACACCTCAAGATTCCTCAAGTCAGCTATTGGATCGATGGAAAATTAATGCTCCAAGTAAATTAACTGAATCTATTGATGCCTTCGGTAATATTTGCCACGTTTTTGTCCTTGATAATAACTATTCTGGAATGTTGATTGAGGCACATGGTGAAGTTCTCACAAAAGACCAATATGTCTTTACTGATGCAACGTCAGCAGTTTCACCCTACTACTTGTTACAACAAACCCCCTTAACTGAACCATCGGATGAAATGAAGCATTATGTGTTAGGCAAAAAAATAACAGACCCTTCTCCAGATACCATTATGCAATTAGCTATCGATATTCAGAAAAAAGTAACCTACACAAAAGGAGTTACCAATACAAATACGACTGCTGCACAAGCGTGGAATCTGAAAAGCGGTGTTTGCCAAGATCACTCCCACATCATGCTCGGCCTTTGTCGTTATTTAAAATTACCAGCACGTTATGTAAGCGGCTATTTTTATGATGAAAACTCTTCTGATATGGCTAGTCATGCCTGGGTAGATGTTTGTTTTGATATTGAAAATGCTATTTGGCATAGTATCGACATTACAAATGGTTGCTTTAGTAATGAGCGGCATATTCGTCTTGCTATTGGTCGAGATTATTCTCATGTGGCACCTGTCAAAGGAATTCGTTCTGGTGGTGGGGTTGAACAGTTAAATTCCAAAGTTTCGATAGAAAAGTGTTAAATTCATACATTCCTAGAACTATATATTTACTCTCATGACTTATTGCGTTGCTATTTGCCTTCAAGAAGGATTAGTATTTTTATCGGATACACGAACAAATGCAGGAGTTGATGATATTGGCACTTTTCGCAAGATGACCATTTATCAGAAGTCAAATGCTCGCATGTTTACTTTACTTAGTGCTGGAAACTTAGCTATTTCTCAATCTGTTCGCGAAATTCTGACTCAAGGTGTCCTATTTGATGGTATCAATCTATGGAATGCTGATACTTCTTACGATGCAGCTATCGTTGTGGGAATGGCCATACGTAAAGTAAAAGAACGTGATGAAAAATCATTGCTAAGTGCGGGAATTGACTTTAACTGTAGTTTTATTTTTGGCGGGCAAGTTGGTGAGGAAAAACCACGTTTGTTTAATATTTATTCCGCAGGTAATTTTGTTGAATCAACTTTGGAAACCCCTTATTTCCAAATTGGTGAAGCAAAGTACGGCAAGCCAATCCTTGATCGTGTGATTAAATATGAAACCCCGCTCGATTTAGCAACCAAAGCAGCTCTTATCTCAATGGATTCAACTTTAAAAAGTAATATTTCAGTTGGTTTACCTTTAGACCTTTTTGTATACCCTACCCATTCATTTTCAAAAGAAAAGGCAATCACCATCGATGAAAATAATCCCTATTTTTCAATGATTAGAGATTTGTGGGGGCAAAAA
This sequence comes from Polynucleobacter sp. SHI8, assembly GCF_027944005.1. Taxonomy (NCBI): domain Bacteria; kingdom Pseudomonadati; phylum Pseudomonadota; class Betaproteobacteria; order Burkholderiales; family Burkholderiaceae; genus Polynucleobacter; species Polynucleobacter sp. SHI8. The sequence continues at coordinate 1,253,845 of NZ_AP027204.1, forward strand.
TTAACAGAAATCGTAACTTCTATTCAAGAACCTAATTGGGAAAATAATCAAGATTTGTTATCGATTCTCACACTGCCTAAAAAATTAGGCCCAATTCCCGTGATTGAGAATTAAGCCTATTTTTAATTTTATTTTGATTTAGGATTTAGCTAAATCTTCCCAGGTTTTAATCACAGTATCTGGATTTAAAGAGATAGAGGTAATTCCTTTGGTAGTTAACCATCTTGCAAAATCAGGATGATCAGAAGGTCCTTGACCACAAATACCGATATATTTACCTTTGGCTAAGCATGCTTGTATTGCTTTTTCAATCAAGTAAAGAATCGCTGGATCTCTTTCATCAAAATCAATGGCCAGCAATTCCATACCGGAGTCTCTATCTAAGCCTAATGTTAACTGTGTTAAGTCGTTCGAGCCAATAGAAAACCCATCAAAAAACTCTAGGAATTCATCAGCCAATATCGCATTCGAAGGAATTTCACACATCATGACAATTCGTAAATCATCTTGACCACGTTTTAAGCCATTGGACGCTAACAAGTCAATCACTTTTTCTGCTTGTTTGACAGTTCTTACAAACGGAATCATGATTTCAACATTACTTAAACCCATATCATTTCGGACACGTTTAATCGCAGTGCATTCCATTTCAAATGCTTTTGCAAAGTCAGCCGATAAATACCGCGAGGCCCCTCTAAAACCTAACATAGGATTTTCTTCATCCGGTTCATAGCGAGATCCGCCAATGAGTTTTTTATATTCATTGGATTTAAAATCAGATAAGCGCACAATAACTGGCTTAGGATAGAAGGCTGCCGCAATCGTAGCAATACCTTCGGCTAACTTATCAACATAAAAGGCTTGTGGGCTAGCATGTCCGCGAGCAATACTCTCAACCGCTATTTTTAAATCAGAGTCCACATTCGGGTATTGCAATATGGCACTTGGATGAACACCTATATTATTGTTAATAATAAACTCAAGCCTTGCAAGACCGACCCCTTGGTTCGGAGTTTGGCAAAAGTTAAAGGCTAATTGTGGGTTACCGACGTTCATCATGATTTTGACTGGAATATCAGGTAATAGTCCACGATGCACTTCACTCACTTCTGTTTCTATCAAACCGTCATAAATTTTTCCTTCATCACCCTCTGCACAGGAAACAGTAACCATTGCACCATCTTTTAATACATCAGTAGCATCACCACAACCCACGACAGCAGGTACTCCTAACTCACGGGCAATGATGGCAGCATGACATGTTCTACCGCCACGATTTGTAACAATGGCCGAGGCGCGTTTCATGACGGGCTCCCAATTAGGATCTGTCATATCAGCAACCAATACATCACCCGGTTGGACGCGATCCATTTCCGAGGGGTCATGAATGATGCGCACTGGTCCTGCTCCTATTTTTTGTCCTATCGCACGTCCATGGGTAAGAACGGTGGAGTTGCCTTTGAGTTGATACTTTAATTCTGCTTGATTACAGGCTTGACTTCGAACGGTCTCAGGTCTGGCTTGGAGGATATAAATTTTTTCATCTACACCATCTTTACCCCATTCAATATCCATAGGTCTTTGATAGTGTTCTTCAATAATTAATGCGTATTGAGCGAGCTCAATGACATCAGCATCATTTAAAGAATACCGATTGCGTGCTTCCAAAGGAACGTCAACTGTTTTAACTCGCCCCTCTTCACCACTATCAGTAAAGCGCATTTGTATTAATTTAGATCCTAATGTGCGTCGAATAATCGGATATTTGCCATTTCGTAAAGAGGGCTTAAAAACATAAAACTCATCTGGATTAACTGCCCCTTGCACTACAGTTTCACCAAGTCCATAACTAGACGTAATAAAAACTGCGTCTTTAAAGCCAGACTCGGTGTCTAAAGTAAACATGACTCCGGATGATGCTTTGTCAGAACGAACCATGCGTTGCACTCCTGCAGAGAGTGCGACCTCAGCATGTAAAAATCCTTTGTGAACCCGATAGGAAATCGCACGATCGTTATAGAGTGATGCAAATACCTCTTTAATCCTTAATAAAACATCTTCTATGCCGACAACATTTAAATAACTTTCCTGCTGTCCCGCAAAGGATGCGTCTGGTAAATCCTCGGCTGTTGCAGAGGATCTTACAGCAAATGAACCGCGACCATCTGCATCTAGTTGTGCAAAAGCGGTGCGTACTTCTTGTTCTAAGCGTTCTTGAAGTGGCACTTCAATAATCCAACGACGAATATCCTGCCCGGCAAGAGCTAAGGCTTTTACGTCATCAATGTTGAGCTCAGATAATCGATCGATAATACGTTGGGTCAATTGATGGTAGTTCAAAAAGTCACGAAAAGCAAGTGCGGTCGTCGCAAAGCCAGTCGGTACACGAACTCCTTTAGAATGAAGTTGTGAAATCATTTCTCCTAAAGAGGAGTTTTTGCCGCCAACGATTTCAACGTCGGCCATGCGCAACTCTTCAAATGGAATGACATAAGCATTTTGGTGGGACACTGTAGACATAGATACTCTCTAAAAATTGAAAATCTGTACTTATTAATGAACTAATTTTATCAGCCAAACTTTATATGACGAATAAACCACGCACCGTATTTATTGTTTCAGATGGAACAGGCATTACCGCTGAAACCTTTAGTCACTCTATTTTGGCTCAATTTGAAACTGAATTTAAGCAAATTCGTATCCCTTTTGTAAATACTATTGAAAAAGCTCGTCAAGCCTTGGTTGAGATTAATAGTAACTCCCTGAAAAATGGAGTAAAACCCATTGTTTTCAGTACCTTAGTCAATACTGAGATCAATGCTCTCATTCAAACATCGCATGCAATGGTTTTAGATATGTTTCATACTTTTGTTGCGCCTCTTGAAATAGAGCTTGAATTGAAATCAACCCATGCAATGGGACGTTTTCACCAGAATATTGAGACTGAGAGTTATAAAAACCGTATTGAGGCGATTAATTTTTCACTTGCACACGATGATGGTCAGTCACATAAAAACTTGGAAGAAGCCGATGTTATATTAGTTGGGGTTTCACGCAGTGGTAAAACACCCACATGCCTCTACCTTGCCATGCAATATGGTATTAAATCTGCAAATTACCCATTGATACCAGATGATTTTGAAAGAGGTCAACTACCCTCAGAGTTGAATAAATATTATTCCAAGCTATTCGGTCTCACCATTGAAGCACAAAGATTGTCGCAAATTCGAAATGAAAGAAGGCCTGGTAGTAAATACGCCTCTCTTGAAAATTGTCGATACGAAATTAATGAAGCTCAAGCAATGATGGGGCGGTATAACATCCCTTGGTTGTCATCTACCCATAAATCAATCGAGGAAATTGCTACGACTATCTTGCAACTCATTAAATCAGATTCTACCGCTTACTAGTTGGCACTGTGACGGATTCGCCTTGCTTCAAATAAGCAAATTGCGGCAGCAGCAGACACATTTAAAGACTCAACACCTAATTCTTGTGGAATAAAAATCCTTGTACTGTGGTCCAAAATGATTGGATTAACCCCCTGCCCTTCATTACCAAAAACAAAAGTGTGAGGTGCCAGTAAATCATTTCCTAATTGGTATAAATCTTTCGCTGAATTATCTAATGCTGTAGCATAAATCTGTTGAGATGTTTGTTGAATCAACGTTTGTACTTCAACCATTTCTAAAATTTCAAGATATATATGTGCGCCCATTGCTGCTCGCAATACTTTATTCGACCAAATATTAGCTGTTCCAACTGTACATAAAATACGCTTATATCCAGCAGCAAGTGATGTTCGCAAGATAGTTCCCACATTTCCACTATCTTGAATCGCATCCAAGACAATTGTATCGATTGGATCATCCAGTCGAATCACGCTCTTTGGAATATCAATCAAGGCAATCAAACATGGGCCATTAACAACTCCACTCAGAGAAGACTTCATCTGATCTTCAATCATAATCAGATCTGGGAATTCCAAATCATGATCTTGACATTGTTCAATCAGATAATGCAAGGTTGCTGATATCTCTGGATGGTGAATATCTTCGATGGAGGTAATGACGGTTTTAATTTCTTTGAGCCGTATAGAGCGTATCCATGCGTCTACTAAATGAATTCCTTCAAGACAAGCCTGGCCAGATTCTTTGCGTAATTTAGTAGACTTTGAGCCCCCCTCAAGGTGTGTTTTAAATTGTTTCACTACCTCGTTTTGAGGGGATTGTATAAGCCTAAAATAGGATGCAATATCAATCATGTTGATCCCTTGAGATTAATTTTTTGATCGGCCCAAAAGTTAAACGATATCCAGGAATAACTCCTAGCTCTGCTATTTTTTTTAAATGCTGAGCTGTTGGATAACCCATATGTTGATCAAATCCATAATCAGGGTACTGCCGATGCAATGCCATCATTTCTTGATCTCGAGTTACCTTAGCAAGTATAGATGCAGCAGAGATGCAGGGCTGCATCGCATCACCCTTCACTATTGTTTGCGTTTGGATATGTATCTCTGGAGCACGATTACCGTCTATTAAAAGTAATGTTGGTGTAATTTGATATTGCAGAATCAGATGCTCTACAGCTCGTTTCATCGCTAACATCGTAGCCTGAAGGATATTGAGTTGATCAATTTCTGCAGGGCTTGCCTGTCCGACACCCCAAGCTAAAGCATGATTTACGATTTCTTGATACAAGAATTCTCTTTTTTGTGACGAGAGTTTTTTAGAATCTTTTAATCCATCAATCGGACGAGCAGGATTTAAAATCACTGCACCAGCTAAAACATTACCAACCAAGGGGCCCCTGCCGGCTTCATCAACTCCACAGATCAGTTCCATAGGAATATTTAATGTGATTTAGTATGTATCGTTTGTGCAATTGCATGGGCAACTAATTCTTCAGTGGGTTGTTTGAGAAGAATATGTAACTCCTCAAAAATAGAAACCAATGAAGCTACTTGATTTGGGCGATCTAACCACTCTAAAGTACCTCTTGCCAATACATCAGGTTTTGCTTCTTCTTGCAATAACTCAGGCACAACAAAACTTTGACAAAGAATATTGGGTAACCCAACATAAGGTAAATACCCTTGGCGCTTCATAATTTGAGCAGTTAACCACGGTACAGAATAAGAAATAACCATGGGCTTTTTCCACAATGCCGCTTCTAAAGTGGCTGTTCCACTAGCGATGAGAACGGAGTCAGCTGCTTCGAGAATAAGACTTGAGTTTTCGGTGACTAATTCAATTTGAATATCAGGATTTTTCTTTACTGCATCTTGTTTTAGTAACTCTAGGGCGGGACGTAATTTAGGTGTTGCTACAGGCGTTAGAAATCTTATTTTATTTCCATGCGTCTTATGCATAATAAGCATCGCTTCAAAAAAGCCTTTTGCAATGTACTCTATTTCTGATTCTCGACTTCCGGGCATAACAGCAATAATGGTTTCATTCGAGGCTATAGATCCATAACTTAAAAGTCCGAGATTCGATAATTGATCTTTTGCTTTCTGAGGGCTTGGTTGCATCGGAATCTGATTGGCTAAAGGATGTCCTACATAAGTTGCTTGCATGCCAACATCATGATAAATTTTAGGTTCAAATGGAAATATGCAAAGCATATGATCTACGGCCTTTTTAATGCCATTGATACGGTGATATCGCCAAGCCCATATGGATGGGCTGATGTAATGAACTGTTGGGATGTTCATTTGACGACATTTTTTTTCAATGGCCAAATTAAAATCTGGTGCGTCAATGCCAATATAAACATCAGGTCTCTCGTCTCGAATGCGTTGAGTGAGTTCTCGCCTAATTTTTAGAATCTTGGATAAGTTACTTAGAACCTCAACATACCCTCGCACACTTAAGGTGTCCATTGGCCAGGAAGACTCAAAACCATAAGCCTGCATTTTAGGACCACCTATCCCAAAAAAGCGACTACTTGATAATTCTGGATGTTGTTGTATACCATGTAAAAGCTGACCCGCAAGCATATCACCCGAGGGCTCACCTGCCACACAGGTAATCAAATATGTCATAAATTAACGGATGATTCCGCGCGTTGATGCACGAATAAATTTTAAAAATTCATTAATTTTTTCAACGCCTTCTGGTAATAAAGATGTTCCTTCAAAACCAGAATCAATCATCTCTTGAATGGCTAATTTAGCCTCTTCAAAAGTTAACCCATCTTTGTATAAAAGACGATAAGCATGGCGTAATGCCGTGATAGTTTCAGGTGCAAAACCTCGACGCTTAAGACCCTCAGCATTTAAACCATGAGGCTGTGCTTTATCCCCAGCAGCAATCACAAAGGGTGGAATATCCTGCACAAGAGCAGAAGCTCCTCCCAACATGGAGTGTTGGCCAATACGAACAAATTGATGGACGCCAGACATGCCTCCTAAAATAGCCCAATCTTCAACTATTACATGGCCAGCAATTTGGGCGTTACTTGAAAAAATCGTATGGTTTCCGACAACACAGTCATGGGCAATGTGAACATAAGCCATGATCCAATTATCATTTCCAATACTGGTGACACCCTTGTCTTGAATCGTGCCAGTATGAATCGTCGTGAATTCACGAATAGTATTTCTATCCCCAATGATTAATTGCGTCGGCTCTCCACGATATTTCATATCTTGAGGAACTCCACCTAGGGAAGAAAAATGACTTATAACATTGTCTTTACCAATGTGCGTATGACCTTCAATTACCGTATGTGAGCCAATGGATGTCCCTTCACCAATCTGTACATGAGGGCCAATAATTGCATAAGGTCCAATAATCGCTTGAGGATGAATGACCGCTTGAGGATCAATCACCGCGGTAGGATGAATCAACGACATGTTAATCTTCCCTTTTTCTTAAAGCGCATAACAAATCAGCCTGGCAAACAATATCCTCACCAACCATGGCAAAGGCTTTAAATTTCCAGATACCACTTTTATATCGCTCAACCTCAGCATTGAGAATTAATTGATCACCAGGTAAAACCGGTTTTTTAAATCGCGCATTATCAATACCAGCAAAGAAATATAAAGAATCATCATCTTTTTCTTCTGAGAAGGCTAATAAAGCGGACGCTTGGGCAAGTGATTCAAGGATCAAAACACCTGGCATTACAGGGTAGTCCGGAAAATGCCCTTGAAAAAATGGCTCATTCACAGTAACATTTTTAAGAGCCTTGATTCGAACTCTAGGATCAAGCTCTAATACTCGATCAACCAAAAGAATCGGATAACGATGGGGTAAGAGCTTTAATATTTTATTGATATCTAAATTGACTTCATTAACCATTTTTTTCTTTCTACTTCACTTTTTTTGTTAAATCTTTAATTTGTTGACGTAATTTATCAATTCCACGAATGATTGCAGCATTTTTTTCCCATTGAGAGTGAGATGTAAAAGGAAACACACTCGTGTAATGACCACCTGGTTCTTTAATTGATTTGGTAATAGAAGTTCCCCCAGAAACGGTTGTTCGATCTGCAATTTTCAAATGCCCGGAAAAATTAGCGTACCCACCGATGACGCATAAAGTTCCAACCTCTGTACTTCCAGCAATGCCTGAGCAACCCGCCATGACTGTATGAGCGCCCACTTTTACATTATGCCCAATTTGAACTTGATTATCGAATTTGCAACCATCTCCAATAATGGTATCTGCCATAGCACCACGATCTACCGTCATCGATGCACCACATTCAACATCGTTACCAATAATCACTCTTCCAGTCTGAGGAATTTTGACCCATTCTCCCCCCTGAGCTGAAAAATCAGGAGCAAAACCAAAGCCATCTGAACCGATGACAACACCGCCGTGAAGAATACATCGTTTACCAATTTGACAATGATCATAAATGACCGTCATAGGATGTATCGTGGTCTCTGAACCGATCTGGACATTTACACCTAGTTTGACATGTGAAACTAAATGAACCTTTTCGCCCAGTATCACTCCAGAACCAATGGAACAAAATGGTCCAATAGTACATGATTGAGGAATAACGGCAGATGGATGAACATCAGCCATTGGATGGATACCTGAGGGTATTGGGCTAAGATTTAACTTTTCAAAAAATTGTCCGATTCTAGCAAATAAAGCGTAAGGATTTGGGGAGATAAGATAGGATTTAGTATGCTCAGAGGCTTCTTTTACAAAGGTGTAGTCACTCTGATTGAGTATTAAAACTCCAGCTTGACTAAGAAGAGCCTGTTGACGATAAATAGGATTGACTAAGAAAGAGATCTGTTGATGATGAGCAATGTCTAGGGGAGCTAAACCCATTAACGATAAACTAGAATCGCCATCAAGATCTACGCCAAAATGATTTGCAAGATCACCTAGGGTAATGGGTTTATGCATCCTCGTTCACTTCCACATAACCTGCGGAATTATTTAGAGTTAAGAGCTGCAATGACTTCGTTGGTAATATCAACTCTTGGGCTTACAAAGGCTGCTTCCTGAACAACTAAGTCTAACTTTTTCTGTTCAACAATAGTTTTTAATACTTGATTGGCTTTTTCAAAAATCTTGGCACGCTCTTCAGCACCTCTTCGTTGAGTATCTTCAATCAATTCACGTTGTTTACGTTGAATTTCACGATCGTTATCAGCTAACTCGCGTTGTTTACGAATTCGTTCTGCTTCAGGCATTACTGCCGCATCTTTATCAAGTTGAGCCGCCTGAGTTTTTATTTTAGCAATAGCATCTCGAACTTCTTTTTCACGGTTTCCAAACTCGCCCTGCATTTTAGCTTGAGCATCTTTAGCCATTTTTGACTCGCTCAAAATGCGCTCTAAACTGACAAATGCGATTTTAGTTCCTGCCTCTTGAGCATGAACAGACTGTATAAAGAATGCTAAACCAATCAAACCAAACATTGACAGGTAGTAACGGATTTTTAACTGCTTCATGCCATTTTCCTTAAAATATTAAAAAGTTGTTCCAATTTGAAATTGGAAGTTTTGAATTTTATCTAAACTAGTTGTATTAAGCGGAATACCATAACTGAATTTTAATGGACCTAATGGAGAAATCCAAGTAATACCAGCTCCATATGAATATCTCAAGTCGCCCATATTAGGTGCTCCATCATACACATTACCAGCATCGAAAAACACAAAAAAGCGTAAGGTTTTATCTGTTCCAGACCCAGGGACGGGGAAAGCGTATTCTGCATTAAATACTGCTTTCGAAGAACCGCCCGTTGGTTGATAAATACCTAAAGTTGGATTATAAACTTGAGGGCCTAAAGATCCCGGTGTATAACCTCGAACAGATCCAATACCACCAATATAGTAATTTTTCGTAATTGGGAAAGGTTTATCTCCATAAGCCATCCCATATCCAAGTTGTCCACTCAGTGCAATCACATTCGTTTTTGTCAGAGGATAAAAGTATTGATGCTGATAGAACAAGCGATAGTATTGCATTTGATCAATCGGCATCGATACTTCAGCATTTGCCACTTGATAATTACCACTACTAGGGAGAAGTGCACTATCCCGTCCGTCTTTTGACCAACCTACAGACAATGGAATATTCCAAGAACTTCCAGAATAGTACCCATTACGAGGGTCATTGGAAGTACCATCAACTAATGAAGGATCATATCCAGATATGCTTGCGGCATATTGCTGATAGGTTAAAGGTGAGTTTTGGGTAGTATTGAGCTCTAATCTCTCAAATGCACCGCCAACAAAATACCGCCCTTTTTCTGAATAAGGAATACCAAAACGTAAAGAGGTACCAGTATTAATGATGGTGTAATCCGAGTCACCTAAGTAATATAGTGGACGTGAAGTTCTGTAGTAGACATCGGTATATCGGCTAATACCATCTTCGGTAAAGTAAGGGTCAAATTGAGATAAAACTAAGGTTCGGTTAACTTGACTGGTATTGATGTTGAATCCAACACTGGTTCCTGTACCAAAAGCATTTTCTTGGTTAATACCTGCGGAAAGAACAACTCCCTCAGAGGAGGAGTATCCAGCACCTAAACTGAGAGAGCCTGAGGGTTTTTCAGCTACTTTTACATTTAAATCAACTTGATCATTCGATCCGGGGATTTCCTGAGTACCAACATCAACCTCAGTAAAGTAACCTAATCGATTGATTCTGTCTTTGGATAATTTGATCTTTTCACCATCATACCAAGAGCTTTCTAACTGGCGCATCTCGCGACGAATGACTGTATCTCTTGTTTTAGCATTCCCAGAAATACTGATATTCCTGACATAAGCTCTTTTTCCTGGGTCAACAACCAGTAACATATCTACTAGTTTTTCTTCTTTGCGTAAATCTGGTTGAGGTGTGATGGTTGCAAATGCATACCCATAAGTACTCAATGAATCTGCAATTGCTTTAGTACCTAGATTTAACTTTGCCGATGAAAAAATTTCGCCGGGCTTTAGAGGAATCAAAGCTTTGAACTCATCTTCCTTTCCAAACATCTCCCCACCCAACTTAATATCTTTTACTTTGTACTGATCACCCTCAAAGATATTGATGGTGACATACATTCCCTTTTTATCAGGCGAAATAGATATTTGGGTAGAGTCAATACGAAACTCTAGATAACCTTGATTTAAATAGAAAGAACGTATGTTTTCAAGGTCAGCAGATAGTTTTTGCTTCGAATAACGGTTGTTTTTTGAATACCAAGAAAACCAACCTCCGATAGAAAGTTGCATTTGGCTTTTAAGCTCTTTTTCACTAAATGCTTTATTGCCGATAATGTTGATTTCAGAAATAGTGGATACAATTCCTTCTTCAATATTAAAGTACACAGATACTTGATTTCTTTCACCCGGAGTAACTGTAGTAACAATTTCAGCGTCATAGAAACCCTTACTTACATACTGGCGCTTGATTTCTTGTTCAGCTTTGTCAACAAGTGCCTTATCAAAGTATCTTGCATCTGCTAGTCCAATCGCTCTTAAGGCTTTTAAAATAGCCTCTTTCTCAAATTCTTTCATACCAGTAAAGTCAACTTTAGAAATAGTTGGTCGTTCTTCCACGAGAACAATCAACACATTATTTTCGACTTTAACTTGAACATCTTTAAAAAAACCGGTATTAAATAGGCTTCGAATCGCATCAGCACCCATGGAGTCATCAAATGTCTCCCCAACTTTAACGGGCAAATAACTAAATACAGTTCCAGGCTCAACACGTTGAAGACCTTCAACGCGGATATCTTTCACAACAAAAGGCTCAGCCGCAAGGCTCAGCTCACTATGTATCATGGTTCCTAGACTAAATGCTAGAGCAATCGCGAGATGTAATTTATTTTTCTTAATATTCAACTAAAAGGCTCTTAAATTCAATGTAATTATTGTCAGATTAATGCATAAAATCCAATAGATTAGATTCTACACTCCATTATCCATGAAAAAGCCGTGATAAATCATTAAAAACAGCAATTCCTGTAAGGATAAGTATTCCAAGAACGCCTAGTTTGGAGGTAAACTCCCTCACTTCTGTCGATACGGCCTTTCCACGTAGTAATTCAAAAAAATCAAAAACTAGTTGGCCGCCATCTAGCATTGGTAAAGGTAATAAATTCATAAGCCCTAAACTAATACTGATGAGTACTAAAAATCCAATATATGCGGTAAAGCCGGAATTGGCTGACTGACCAGCCATACCAGCTATTCCAATAGGACCACTGATCTGGTTAAGGGATGCCTTGCCAGTAACTAGAGACCAAATGCTCAAAGCCGAAACAGTAGTGATATCTTGAACTCTTTCAAATGAACGAGAGATGGATTCTGTGATTCCAAGCTCTAAACGAAAAGTAGGTAAGGGATTATCCTTGCTCAATATCAAGCCTAGTTGAGAAAACATATCATTTTTGAGGTGAAGTGATTGTATTTCATCATGTGTAAAGGCGACTCTAGTATCACCACTCCCTTCATGAGCCACTTGTAATACAAACCCCTGTTCACCCATCATTGTTCGTAAAAGTTTCCAGCGTAAACGATTCCAACTATCGATTGGGGTAAATTCAACACTCAGATCAACACCATCAGAGTCCTTTGGTAGGAAGGCAAATCCCCTAACCTCATCACCATCAACTAATCCTGCTTTAGCTGCAATAGAATTTACCGGAGGCTCATCTAAAATTGCTTTTACCTGCAATGGACCACTTAAATACAAAATGAATAAAAAGATAAAGGCAAGTAGAAAATTTGCAAAAGGACCTGCCGCAACAACACTTGATCGCTTCCATAAAGCTTGTTGATCAAATGCGTGAGCAATTTGCTCTGCATTTAAGTTGCTATGCGTTCTAGTATCAATCATCTTGACATACCCACCTAAAGGAATGGCGGATAAAACAAACTCTGTCCCTAAGGGTTTGCTTGGTTTTTTTCTCAGTAATACTGGTCCAAATCCGATGGAAAATCGTTCTACAGCGATACCACACCACTTTGCCACGATGTAGTGTCCAAACTCATGAAATCCTACGAGGATAACAATTGCAACTAAAAAAGAAATTAAGGTCATTGCAGGGCCTCCAAAATATATTGTTTTGTTTTATCTCTAGCAAGTTGATCGACTGATAAAACTAACTCTAATGATGTAGCCGGTTCAGATGGAATATTTTCTAATACTTGAGAAACGACTTGAACTATTTGAGGATAGGTAATCTGACGATTAAGAAAACTTTCTACCGCAACTTCATTGGCAGCATTCATGATAGCTGGGGCGGTTCCTCTTAATCTTGCTGCTTCACGGGCTAGTGTTATGGCAGGAAATCGTTGGACATCTGCAGGCATAAAATTAAGTTGGCCAAGTTGCATCATATCTAACGGCTTAACGCCAGATGCTATTCTTTGCGGCCAACCCAAACCAAATGCGATTGGCGTTCGCATATCCGGCTCTCCTAGCTGCGCAAGTAGTGATCCATCAACATACCTTACTAAGGAGTGAATCACGCTTTGTGGATGTATCACAATCTGAATTTTCTCTTGAGGCATTTGGAAAAGCCACATCGCTTCAATCAACTCAAGGCCTTTATTCATCATCGTCGATGAATCAACTGATATCTTTCTCCCCATCACCCAATTAGGATGCGCACATGCTTCTTCAGGAGTGACGTGCATTAATGTTTCGATCGGACGATGTAAAAACGGCCCCCCTGAAGCAGTCAGAAGGAGCTCGTCAATTTCTAAGGGGTTACTATCTTTCGAGTGGGGTAAACACTGGTAGATGGCATTATGTTCACTATCTATCGGTAATAATTCAGCACCACTTTGAGCAACCACATCCATCAAAATTTGACCTGACATTACTAAGGCTTCTTTGTTGGCAAGCAAAATTCTTTTCCCAGCTTTAGCGGCTTCGATCGTCGGCAATAAACCAGCTGCGCCAACGATAGCTGACATGACAGTATCAACTTGATGTTGCATCACAGCTTCAATCAAACCCTCTGGTCCAAATAAGACTTGAGTTGAAGAATGAGGTAAAAGTGATTTCAGCTGTTTGGCTAATTCAGCATTCGCGACAACAGCAATTTCAGGTTGAAACTGAATACATTGTTTTGCTAATTTTTCAATTTGAGTATTAGCGGTTAAAGTTTTTACTTGGAATAAATCTGGATGGCGTGCAACTACGTCTAGGGTATTTTCACCGATTGATCCAGTAGAACCCAATATACATAAGCCTCTCATGATATTCCTTGAATGCATATTGCAGCAATTGGTAAGACTGGCAATAGCGCGTCAAGACGATCCATAACCCCGCCATGACCTGGCAATAGACCACTACTATCTTTCATGCCGGAGATTCTTTTGAGCTGGGATTCAAACAAATCACCGACAACACTCATACCAGCTAAAAATATACATAAGGGTATTAAAACTATCCAACTAGATTGTTGCCCAATAACATTAAAAAAGTTCATGGAGGAAATATTAAGTGAAAAGAAGATGCATCCCAATATGCAAACAGCCAGCATTCCTCCAATTACTCCTTCAATAGATTTTCCAGGACTTAATTGAGGAGCTAATTTATTTTTACCTATTTGTTTTCCTACGAAATAAGCACCAATGTCAGCTGTCCAAACAATCATGAGTACAGAAAGCAAAACCCATAATCCTTTGTCTTTTAAAAGCATAAATGCATACCAATCACTCAAAAATATAATCACTCCTGCAATTGCAAGTAACGGTGTATTGGTTTTGATCGAAAATTGTAATTTTTTACTTAAGATGAAAGGCACAACGATCAACCAAAAAATCATACTCACCCATAAAATACCCAGCATCAAATAACTGAATAAGGTAATAACATTTTGATTATTACCTTCAATACAGTAAATCAGAAGAACCAATAAGGCTTGAATCATTACACTGTAAAAAATAGGTAATCGTGATTTCACACCCCAGATGAATCTTCCCCACTCCCAAGAAGCCAAAGAAATGATGATAGACACTACTAGTGAAAGAATAATAGTTGGGCTAAACAAGAGAATAGGAATAAATACGGATAATAAAACGACAGCCGTAATAACGCGCGTTTTAAGCATTTTTAGAGATGGTTTTTTCTAATATCTGTAAACCTGTTTGCCCAAATCGACGTTCACGCTTTCTGAACCAATGGAGACTATCTTCAAAAGCTTTTGCATCAAAGTCTGGCCAAAATATATCTGTGAAATACATTTCTGTATATGCTAACTGCCATAAAAGAAAATTACTGATGCGCTGTTCTCCACCAGTTCGGATAAATAAGTCAGGTTCTGGTGCATATGCCATGGCAAGATAAGGATGAAGCCATGATTCATTAATCAGTGCAGGATCGATATTTGGATTTTGCGCAAGGGCTTTTCGAGTTGCATTCAAAATGTCCCAGCGGCCACCGTAGTTGGCTGCAATCGTTAAAACTAAACCGGTATTATTCTCCGTTAAACGCTCAGCAATTTCGACCCGTTTTTGTATGTTTTCTGGAAAGCCACTCATATCCCCAATCAACCTTAGACGAATGTTATTCGTGTGGAGTCGGGCAACTTCCTTATCTAATGCTTTAAAAAATAGATTCATTAAGAAATTAACTTCATCTTTTGGACGACGCCAATTCTCTGAACTAAATGCAAATAATGTTAAAAATTCAACACCATGTAAAGTACATTGCTCAACAATATTCCGTACGGTCTCTAGCCCTTTTGAATGTCCTGCAACTCGGGGTAAAAACCGTTGGTTAGCCCAACGACCATTGCCATCCATAATGATTGCAATATGTCGGGGAATTACACTGGTTTTAGGTACTTCTATCGTTGAACTATTAATAATGGACTCCATGTGAGTAAATATATCAATGACTAAACAGTCATAATTTCTTTTTCTTTTTCTTGCACAATCTTATCGATTTCTGTAACAAAACGATCAGTACGTTTTTGCACATCATCTTGTGAACGGCGCTCATCATCCTCTGAAATTAACTTATCCTTGGTTAATTTTTTGAGAGATTCATTCGCATCGCGCCTTAAATTACGGATGGCAATCTTTGCATCTTCACCTTCTGATTTGACGACTTTAACTAAGTCGCGACGACGCTCTTCAGTCAATGCAGGCATTGGAATCCGAATAACATTACCCTGCGTCGCTGGATTGAGGCCTAAATCAGAATCACGTATGGCTTTTTCCACAACGGCAATCATATTTTTTTCCCATGGAGTCGCAGTAAGTGTTCTGGCATCCGCTAAACCTAAAGCAGCAACTTGAGAAATGGGAGTTGGATTTCCGTAATAGTCGACTTGAATATGCTCCAATAAGCCCGTACTGGCTCTTCCTGTACGAATTTTCGCTAAAGCATTTTTTAAAGCCTCTATGGACTTATTCATTCTTTGATCCACACTGGATATAACTTCATTTGCTGACATAACAGTTCCTTAATTACACATGTACCAAAGTGCCTTCTTGTTCTCCATTGACTACTCGGAGTAAAGAGCCTGGTTTAAATATTGAAAATACTTTAATCGGTAATTGACGATCGCGACATAATGCAAAGGCAGTCGCATCCATGACTTGCAGGTTTTTACTAATCGCTTCATCAAAACTAATAGATTCATACCGTGTGGCGTTGGCATCTTTATTTGGATCACTCGAGTAAATACCGTCGACTTTAGTAGCCTTCAAAACAATATCTACGCCCATTTCAGCTCCACGCAGAGCCGCTGCAGTATCTGTTGTAAAAAATGGATTTCCAGTACCTGCAGCAAAAATAACCACCTTACCTTCACTCATGTGACGAATTGCTCTTGGTCGAATATAGGGCTCGACCACTTGATCCATTCTTAAAGCAGACTGAACTCGAGCTTCAACTCCTTTTTGACGTAAAGCATCTTGCAGTGCTAAAGAATTCATCATCGTGGCAAGCATTCCCATATAGTCCGCTGTCGCTCTGTCCATTCCAGCGGCACCACCTGCAACACCTCTAAAAATATTACCACCACCAATAACAATAGCTAGCTTGATACCCTGATGAACTACCTTAGCTACTTCAGTCACCATCTGATCAATTGTCGCCGGATTGATTCCGTAGGAATCGTTACCCATTAAAGCCTCACCAGATAACTTAAGAAGTACACTCTTATAGGCAGGCATATGGATTCTTTCTATTTACGATATTAAATCTATTATAAAGGGCTAAAAAAGAGGCGCCTAAAAAGCGCCTTTTTTTAATAAAAACAAACTCTTAGGCGCTACCTTTTGCCGCAGCAACCTGCGCTGCAACTTCTGCCGCAAAATCGTCTTGACGCTTTTCAATTCCTTCACCAACAATGTACATCGTGAAAGATTGAATACTTGTATTATTTTCTTTCAGCATTTGCTCAACTGTCTGCTTATCATTTTTTACAAATGACTGATTTAAAAGAGAAACTTCTTTTAAATACTTTTGGATTGAACCTTCAACCATTTTGGCAACGATTTCTGGCGGTTTTCCTGATTCTGCAGCTTTTTGCTCAGCAACGCTCTTTTCAGCAGCAATTTTTTCTGCAGGTACATCTGCTGTAGATAGAGAAACTGGTTTCATTGCCGCGATATGCATCGCCACATCTTTAGCAGCCGTCTCATTTCCAGAAAACTCCACCATGACACCAATACGAGTTCCATGTAAATATGAAACGAGTGAAGTTCCTTGATGGAATACTTTGAAACGACGAATTGAAATGTTTTCACCAATACGACCAATCAACTCAGTACGAACTTGCTCAACTGTCTTTCCATCTAATGCCAATGCAGACAATGCTGCAACATCATCATTTGCGATGTGATGTTGAACAGCCAACTTGGCACAATCTTGCGTAAACTTTAAGAAATCGTCATTTTTGGAAACAAAATCTGTTTCACAATTAATTTCGATCAATGTTCCTTGATTACCATCAATAAAGGATGCAATTACGCCCTCAGCAGTAACGCGAGATGCCGCTTTACTAGCTTTACTACCTAATTTAACGCGCAAAAGCTCTTCGGCACGGACCATATCTCCTTGTGCTTCAGTTAACGCTTTTTTACATTCCATCATGGGAGCATCGGTCTTGGCCCGAAGCTCTCCTACCATTCCAGCAGTTATTGCTACCATTAACCTTCCCGCCCTTCTTCGACTTGACTATCTTCAGTTGTTTCTTTGATTGACTCTAATACTTGGTTGACTGCATTTGCCTTGCCTTCTAAGATAGCATCTGCCATTCCACGTACATAAAGAGTAACCGCTTTACTTGAGTCATCATTTCCAGGAATGATGAAATCAACACCCTCTGGTGAGTGATTAGTATCTACTACTGCTATGACAGGAATACCAAGTTTTTTGGCTTCTGTTAGAGCAATCTTATGATACCCAACGTCTATGACAAAAATCGCTTCAGGAATACCGCCCATATCCTGAATACCACCTAAAGATTTTTGTAATTTATCTATTTCACGCTCATTCATCAAAGCTTCTTTTTTGGATAAACGCTCCCACTCGCCATTTTCCTGAGCTGCAGTCATTTCTTTCAAACGCTTGATTGAGCCTTTAACTGTTTTAAAGTTGGTTAATGTACCGCCCAACCATCTAGCATCAACATAGGGCATGCCAGCACGAGCAGCTTCTTCAGCAATAATTTCTTTGGATTGACGTTTTGTACCAACAAACAAAATAGTGCCGCGATTAGAAGCAATATTTTTGGCAAACTTAATCGCCTCTTCGTACATCGGAAGAGTCTTCTCTAAGTTAATAATATGAATTTTATTGCGATGACCGTAAATAAATGGGGCCATCTTAGGGGACCAGAATCTGGTTTGGTGGCCAAAATGGCAACCAGCTTCGAGCATTTGACGCATTGTCACTGACATAATTTCTCCTTAGGGTTTAAACTAAAGTCAAATCCTGATTACGCTCAATAGCGGCACCCCGGATGGTTTGACTCGTGATTCTTTGTGAATGAATAAGATTATTCAACCCAACAAAGTTTCCACATTATAGACTACTTTGAGTCATAATTCCACTATGAAATCAATTTTTAAAGAAGAATCAGATCTGAATGGCATGCGTCATGCTGGGAAACTTGCCAGTGAGGTGTTGGATTTTATTACTCCTCAGATTCAAGAAGGCGTCAGTACGGAAACGATTGACCGCTTATGCCATGAATATATGCGAGATGTGCAACACACCATCCCTGCACCTCTGAATTACCAACCTCCAGGTTATCCTCCTTTTCCAAAGTCTATTTGCACGTCCGTTAATGATGTGATTTGTCACGGTATACCAGGGGAAAGAATCTTAAAATCTGGTGATATTGTCAATCTGGACATTACAGTTATTACGCCAGAAGGTTATTACGGCGATACCAGTCGCATGTTCTTAGTAGGTGACGCGTCGATAATGGCTAACCGCTTATGTCAAATCACCTTTGAATGCATGTGGTTAGGTATTGCACAAGTCAAGCCAGGAACTCGCTTAGGAGATATTGGCTATGTGATTCAAACACATGCTGAAAAAGCTGGTTACTCTGTTGTCCGGGAGTATTGTGGTCATGGTATTGGTAAGGTTTTTCACCAAGATCCCCAAATCTTGCATTATGGAAAACCTGGAACTGGCGATTCCTTAGTGGAAGGAATGACGTTCACGATTGAACCAATGATCAATGCCGGTCGTCGTGAAATTCGGACAATGCCTGATTTGTGGACTGTAAAAACAAAAGATCGTAGTTTATCTGCGCAATGGGAACATACTGTTCTTGTGACTGCCTCTGGGGTAGAAGTTTTAACGGTATCAGAACACTCTCCTATTCCACCAGAAATTGTCAGGCCATTGTTTGGCAATACCTTCCCGCCAAGATCATAAGCCATGAATTATTTTCTCGAAATGAAAACAGAACTCTTCAAGTCTTTTGAAGAAAATCATCAGGTTCATACTTTAACTAAAGGTTTAAGTATCGCCGCTGGTAAAGTTTTAGAAAAAGCATGGGTTGACTGCGGAATGGATACCTTGCCTGCAGAGGAATCTCCAAGCTTAATTGCAGTAGGAGGGTTTGGTCGTAATGAGTTATTTCCATTTTCAGATGTCGATATTCTGCTCTTACTTCAATCCTCTCCAAGCAACACACTCAATTCAGCTCTTACTTTAAAAATTGAGAAATTTATCACCCTTTGTTGGGATTTAGGTTTAGAAATAGGCTCCTCTGTTCGGAGTATTGATGAATGTATTGAAGAGTCAAGTAAGGATGTAACGGTTCGTACCTCTCTTTTAGAGGCAAGATTTTTGTTTGGTAATAAAAAATTATTCCAACGATTGATGTCTCAATTTGATGAAATTTTAGATCCCAAAGCCTTCTTTTTAGAAAAACTTTTAGAACTTCGTCAACGTCACCAAAAATATCAAAATACACCCTACTCACTTGAACCCAATGTGAAAGAAAGTCCTGGGGGACTAAGAGATATTCAAGTTATTTTGTGGATGACTAGAGCAGCAAAGTTTGGTCATACATTTCGGGATTTAAATAAAAGAGGCATTATCACGGGTCGTGAAGCAAGTGAATTAGCTAAAAACCATAAACTTCTTCAAACCATTCGTGCACACATTCATTTAATTAGTCATCGTCGTCAAGATCAACTTGCTTTTGAAATTCAAAATCCTCTATCGGAAAAATTTGGCCTAGTGAGTACCCCAGAAAAAAGAGCGAGCGAACAAATAATGCGTCGTTATTACTGGGCGGCCAAAGCTGTTACTCAACTCAATGAAGTTCTGATTCAAAATATTGAGGCACTATTATTTCCTAAAGAAGCGCAAAATATTAGAACTATTTCAGAAAACTTTATTGAACGCCAAGGTCAATTGGATATCATTGATCCACTACTATATACCAAAAGACCTGATCAAATTTTGGCAACTTTTGTTGTACTAGCAAATACAACTGGCCTTACTGGGCTCTCCTCACAGGTCCTAAGAGCTCTATATAACGCCCGCGAACTCATGGACTCACAGTGGCGCAACAACCCAGTAAACCGTGCACAATTTTTAACGATTATTCAATCGTCTAAAGGGGTTTTTCGGTCTTTAAACATTATGAATCAAACCAGTGTTTTAGGTCGATATCTTCCGCCGTTTAGAAAAATTGTCGGCCAAATGCAGCATGATTTGTTCCATGTCTACACGGTTGATCAGCATATTCTGACGGTTTTAAAAAATGTTCGTCGATTTTTTGTCCCCGAACTGTCTCATGAGTTCCCTTTCTGTAGTGAGTTAGCAGCTAACTTTGATAAACCTTGGTTAATTATTCTTGGGGCTTTATTTCATGATATTGCTAAGGGACGTGGCGGTGATCATTCTGATCTCGGTAAAAAGGATGTCAAATTATTTGCTTCTCAACATGGTCTTTCAAAAGAAGATACTGAAGTTGTGATTTTTCTTGTGGCTGAACATTTGAGTATGAGTCAAATTGCTCAAAAAATGGATATCTCCGATCAAGAGGTTATCGCGATGTTCGCTAAAAAGGTGGGCGACGAGAGACATTTAACTGCTCTTTATTTGCTAACTGTTGCCGATATTCGCGGTACAAGTCCCAAGGTTTGGAATGCCTGGAAAGGTAAATTATTAGAGGATTTGTATCGTCTTACGCTCAATTATCTCGGTGGAGCGAAGTTTGATACTTCCTCACAGTTAGAAATCCGTCAGCAAGAAGCCATCGATCAACTTCGGTTTCATGGGCTAGCACAAAATGCTCACCTTGAGCTATGGAAAAAAATTGATGTCGGATTTTTCTTAAAACACGATGCACAGGATATTGCATGGATAACCAGACATCTCTACCATGTCATCGATTCCAAAATACCTGTCGTACAAGCCCGCTTGTCACCTATTGGTGAAGGTTTACAAATTGTCGTTTATGTAAAAGATCAGCCTGATCTTTTTGCCAAAATCTGTTCCTATTTTGATCACAATGGGTTTTCAATTCAAGATGCGATCATTCATACGACTAGACATGGTTATGCATTAGATACTTTTCAAGTGTCCTATTTACAGGATATTCAAGTATCCGAGTATCGTCCAATCATCCAAATGGTAGAACATGAATTGGTTGAAATGCTCAAGAAAGATGGGCCACTGCCCGCGCCTCAAAAAGGCCGTATCTCAAGACAATCGCGCACATTTCCGATGCAACCAAGGGTTCAGCTCATCCCAGATGAAAAAGGTGATTTATTTATTCTCTCCCTCACAGCAAACGATCGGGCAGGACTTCTTTATAGTATTTCGAAAATTTTAGCGAGCCATCAAATTTCTTTAAGAAATGCAAAAATTAATACTCTCGGAGAGCGTGTTGAAGATACTTTGTTACTAGATGGTGATAAGCTAAAACTCAATCCGAAACTTCAAATTCAAATCGAAACTGAGTTGATTGAAGCATTATCTAACTAAAGTTCTATAGCTAAAAGCTTTAAAAATTCAGATTCATCGATAATAGTAATACCTAATGTTTGAGCTTTATCTAATTTACTGCCTGCGTCTGTGCCTGCGAGTAAAAAGTCTGTTTTACTAGAAACAGAACCTGAAACTTTTGCACCAGCTCGCTCAAGAAGTTCTTTTGCTTGGTCTCTTGAGAGTGTAGCTAAAGTCCCTGTAATCACAACCGTTTTGCCAATAAATGCAGTCACTTTTATTTCTTCAGAAGCTTTTTCGATTGGGTTAATTCCACAAACCATCAATTGCTCAATGACCTCGATATTATGTTCCTGAGATAAGAAATCTCGAATCGACTGTGCAACAACAGGACCAACGTCTCTCACCTTCAACAAGGCTTCGTCATCAGACAAAATAAATGCGTTTAAAGATCCGAAATGTTTGGCTAAATCTTTTGCTGTTGTTTCACCAACGTGTCTAATACCAAGGGCAAAGATCACTCGTGCCAAAGAGCATTGTTTCGACTCTTCAATAGCTATCAATAAATTAGAAGCTAATTTTTCACCCATCCTATTTAAGCGTAATAAAGCATTCAAACCTAAGCGATATAAGTCAGAAGGATTTCTAATTAACTGTTCAGAAATTAACTGTTCAATTATTTTTTCGCCAAGGCCATCAATATTCATTGCGCGACGGTGCGCAAAATGAATGATGGATTGAAGTTTTTGAGCATTACAAAATAATCCACCTGTACATCTAGCGATTGCTTCACCGGGTAGCTTTCTAATTTGTGAATTACAAATAGGACAATGCGTTGGCATACGAAATACCTCGGCATCTATCGGCCGTTTTTCTTGAACGACCATCACAACTTCAGGGATCACATCCCCAGCTCTTCTAACGACCACGGTATCGCCAATACGAACATCTTTTCGAATAATTTCATCCTCATTGTGTAAGGTAGCATTGGTCAAAGTGACGCCACCAACAAGGACTGGTTCAAGACGCGCTACAGGAGTAATGGCTCCCGTTCTACCAACTTGAACTTCAATGGCTAAAACTCTTGTAAATGCCTCTTGCGGAGGAAATTTATGCGCAATAGCAAATCTTGGTGCACGCGATACATAACCTAATTGTTGTTGTAAACGATATGCATTTACTTTATAGACAACACCATCAATATCAAAAGGTAATTGTTCACGACGACTTTCAATATTCTGGAAAAATTGCATTAATTCTGAATAACCATATGCAATCAATCGATCTTCACAAACCGGTAAACCCATAGCAATCATTTGATCCATTAAGTCTGAATGTCGTTCAGGCAACCATCGATCAGGAATAAGTTCCCCTATTCCATAAGCATAAAACGAGAGCGATCTTTGGGCAGTAACCTTAGAATCAAGCTGCCTTAAACTGCCTGCCGCAGCATTTCTGGGATTGGCAAACTCTTTTTCGCCTAGATTTCTTTGATCTTCATTTAACTGACGAAAATTTTCATGTGTCATAAAGACTTCACCACGAATTTCAATTCTTTGTGGCAGATTCGTCCCGATTAAACGCTGCGGGATTTGTGAAATTGTCTTGATATTATCGGTCACGTTTTCGCCTACAGCACCATCCCCGCGTGTCGCAGCTCTTACTAAAAAAGAGTTTTCATAGAGTAAAGAAATAGCTAAGCCATCAAATTTAAGTTCACAAGCGTACTCAACTGAAGATAACTCTAAACTCTCTCGACAACGCTTATCAAATGCAATTAATTCAGTTTCTGTCAGTGCGTTATTAAGGGATAACATGGGGCTGCCATGCACAACCTCGGAAAATACTTGGTTGGCATAGCCACTGACTTTCTGTGTCGGGGAATCAATGGTTATCCATTCTGGATGATTTTTTTCAATCGCTTGTAACTCGCGAAACAATTCATCATACTGAGCATCCGAAATCAACGGACTATCATTTAAGTAATACGCCTGATCAAATTGAGCTATCTGCTCTTTCAGCCAAGCATAGCGTTGGTCGAGTTGCTCTGCCATGCAAATTTAACTAAATAATCTTGCCGCAGATGAAGATCCTGCGGGTATCTGACGTTCTTCCATCAACGCGTAAATCGGCTCAAGTTGCGCCACAATCAGATCAATCGAACTTAACTCTAAGACTTGACCATTATCGTCTAATACCCGTCCATCAAGCTCTTGCGCAATCAATTTTGAAGTCTCTAGCATCTTAGAAAACGGATGAAGTTCTTGAGGAACTAAAGGTACATCTAAGGCGAATAAAACACTTTTAACACGAATTGTTTGTAAATCATCAGTCAAGAGGTTTACGCCAGGTATTTGGGCCTTAAAGAGAATCCTATTCTGTATGAAATAATTAAAAAATAAACCATCTCTTGATAGTGAAAAACCATTTTTGATTAAAACCGCATCGACATCTTTGGTTGACCAACTAATCATGTTAGGCACTATATTAAAACTCAACTGAATATCAGACTGAACTGCAAATTGATCTAAATCCTGAGCTTGAGATAAAACCTGAGGTATTGGGGGTAAATCAATTTCGGCATCGACATCCTGGGCTAATTGAGAGGCAAACCCTAAAAATTCTGCTAAATCTTCTTTACTGATTGGTCCACGGCGATTAGCTAATTGAATACTTAGCTGTAATTCACGATACTCATGATCTGCTTGTATCAACTCCCAAGTTTGATGCGCGTCATTTTCACATAAACCTTCACATGCAATACGATATGTTGGGTTGACTGGAGAGTTGGACATTTTCTCGATAACTTCCTGCCCATGAATCAATAATGAAAATTTAAGCGCAACAACACAGTCAATATTCGGATCCATACGGGTACTGTATTGCTCCGCAGAATTTGCGTCTTCATTCAAAGGCGCTGCAGAAATACTGTCAACAGTTGAACTACCTAAATTTTGTGGCGTGGCTTGGGTATTGTCTGAAGGTGCTTCACCTATTTGCTGATCAACATCAGAAGATGCAGGGCCAAAATGAGGTTCAATCATCTTTTCAGAATTTACAGACTCTTGTAAAGCAGCCTGAGCAAAGTTGCTCATCATGCGCTTTTTGAGTCGTTGGGTACGTAAAACATTGTTAATGATCAAGGCAAGCACAATTAAAACACTAACTATAAGTAGTGCTTTTTGTAAATCTAACTGTTCTATTAATTGCAATACACTTTCAGGCATTTTATTCACTCTGGGTCAATGCAGTGGCAGCTTGTAAATCTACAGCAACAACTCTAGATACACCTTGCTCTTGCATCGTAACACCAATCAATTGATTCGCAATTTCCATTGTTATTTTGTTGTGTGAAATAAACAAAAATTGTGTTTTTTGCGACATTTTGGCAACAATGTCTGAGTACCTTGCCGTATTTGCATCATCTAGCGGTGCATCAACTTCATCTAATAAACAAAATGGGGCTGGATTTAATTGAAATAGTGAAAATACAAGAGCAATTGCTGTAAGTGCCTTTTCTCCGCCAGATAGCAAATGAATCGTTGTATTTTTCTTGCCAGGTGGCTGGGCCATCACTTGGACGCCTGAATCCAAGATTTCTTCGCCTGTCATTACTAGCTTAGCATTACCACCACCAAATAAGGCTGGGAAAATTTCAGAGAAATGCTGATTCACTTGATCAAAGGTATCTTGCAAGAGACTTCTTGTTTCTGAATCAATTCGCATAATGGCATCCGTTAAAGTGCTCATTGCTTCATTTAAGTCAGCCATCTGAGCATCTAAGAAACCTTTTCTTTCACTCGATGCCTTTAACTCGTCCAAAGCAGCCATATTGACTGGACCTAGGGCTTGAATCTGATTTTGTAATTGATTTACTTGTGTCTGCAATTGCGACACACGATGCTCGGATGTTATTTTTGCTTTGACACTCTCTATGTCAGCATTCTGTTCCTTGAGTAAGGTGTTAAATTGCTCAACGGTGAGTCTAGATGCTTGTTCCTTTAATTGAGCAGCGGTGATTTTTTCACGTATCGGTTCAATAAATTTTTCTAGGCCCATACGATTTTCATCTGTAGACTTAATTTCGAATACTAACGCATCAAAAATAGTTCTTGCTTGTGCAAGGGCATGCTCCTTGTCTGAGCGAAAACTTAATTGTTCCTGGAGTTGTTCTTGTAATGAGGCATCGGAAAATTGTTCTAAATCTTGATGAATACTTAGCTCTGAGTTTTTAATTTGCTCAATCTGTTCAGAGGACATCTTCATTTCATTATTTAAATCATTCTGTCTCTGAAGAAGTGTTCTTAATTCATAAGAAGCCTCTTGAGCTTTGGATACTAAACTTTGATGATGTTTAAGAGCGCTATCTCGTGCTTTTTGTAATTCTTGATGATCAACTTGAGACTTTTCAAAATGAGTTCGGGACTCAATGATTTCTAGTTCAAGCTGATGAATATCAGCCGTGCTGTTCGTTAAGGTAGCTTTTAAATGAGTAATCGATTGTTCTGTTTCAGCAATATCATTATTTACTTGATTTGCTTTATTGGCATACTCTTGCTCAGCTTGCTTGAGTTGCAAAGTTTCCATTTCAAAGCGATGCGCATCTTTAACTGTTTGTTCAGCAGCTAATCGATCATTAATTGCTTGTTGATGGGTTATCTGATATTGCGATTGCATTTTAGAGTGTTCACTTTGACACTCATCCAGAATAATCTGCTCAGATTTAATTTGTAATTCTAAACTTTCAATTTCTTTAGCTCTGGCGATTAAACCGGACTGTTCATTATCTTGGGCGTACAACTGAATACCAACTCGAGAAATAATGTGGCCTGACTTCGCAACAAATACTCCCCCCACTGGTAAATCATGTCTTCTCGATAAACCATCAGCTACAGAGTCGATGACAAACACATTAACCAGCCACTCTTGTAATACGCCAGCTAGTGCTAAATCTTTCACCACAATTCGACTAAATAAAGGCGTTAAATTACTAACACTCGCCTGTTTTGACATGGCTTGATTAGCCGATGTCTCAAACCAAGCAACTCGGCCAGGCGGAATCATTTCAACGAACTTGACTGCATCGTTTAAATCGCTTGATTGGATTGCCCCAGTTCTTTCTCTTAAGATAGATTCAACTGCGGATTCCCATCCATTTTCAACTTGAATTTTTTGCCATAATCTTGGTAGATCATGCAATTGATGCTGCTCTAACCAAGGGCGTAATTTACCTTGAGACTGAACGCGTTCTTGGATACCTTTTAAAGCTGACAGTTTTGCTTGAGTTTGGCTAACCAATTGATTTGCCTGCTGAAGTGCTTGTTGGGACTCCTGTCTTGCTTTATCAGCTAATGGAACCGCCTGCTCAGAAGCTTGTAATTTAATCTGTGCTTCATCTCTTTTCTTTAAAGCACTTTGACTACGATCAATTGCAGTGTTTAAAGCTTCTTCATTCGGTTTGATCAGTTTTTCAAAATCAATTTGTAAACGCACCAAGCGTTGCTCTGCTTGTTCAACCTGAGAACTAATCCCCTGAATAGATGCTTTTTTACTAACAACTTGCTTATCTAATTCGTTAAAGGTATTTCTCAATTGGTTCACAAGTTGCTCGGATGACAACCAACAATCATCTAGGTCAGGTAATCCTGCCTCATGTTGTTTAACATCAGCCTGACACATCTCGTCTAGGTCTTGAGCCTGCTCAATTTCAACCTGAATTTTACTTTGCTGTTCAGAGGCCAGGTCATATTGGGCTTGCCAGCGTAATAGTTGAGTTTGTAAACTTTGTAATTGATTCTCTAAGCGCTGTTTTGAGTCATTGGCAAATTTAATTTCAGACTCAATTCTGGATATCTGGGCGTTCACCTCGTATAAATCGCCTTGTGCTTGAGAAACATTATTCTGTAGTTCATATTGCTGATTACGTTTTATCTCTAGATCAGATTCGATAGACCTGACCGATGCAATCTTTTCCTCTAAATCAACTTGGGCTTGACGAATGATTTGTTGTTGTTGCTGCTGAATCTGCTCGCCTTCAATATATCTCATAACCCACAACATTTGCTGCTGCTCATGCATGGTTTGTTGAAATTCTGTATATTTTTGGGCAACTTCTGCTTGAGACTCTAATTTAATTAATTGAGCATCTAATTCCCGCAAAATATCTTGTACACGTGTCAGATTTTCTTGGGTATCTTCTAGACGAGCTTCAGTCTCCTTACGTCGTTCTTTGTATTTTGAAACGCCCGCAGCTTCTTCTAAAAAGACACGCAATTCTTCAGGCTTTGATTCAATAATTCTTGAAATCGTTCCTTGACCAATAATGGCATAGGCCCTAGGACCAAGACCAGTTCCCAAGAACATATCTTGTATATCTTTACGACGAACAACTTGCTGATTAATTAAATAATTTGAGGCGCCGTCTCTCGTTAAGACACGTTTGACAGAAATTTCACCAAATTGAGCCCACTGACCTTGTGCACGGCCGTCGGTATTATCAAAGACTAATTCAACACTCGCCCTACCTGCTGGCTTTCGTAATCCTGAACCATTAAAAATGACGTCTTGCATCGACTCTCCGCGCAATTCACTTGCACGTGATTCACCAAGCACCCATCTTACAGCGTCGATAATATTAGATTTTCCGCACCCATTTGGTCCCACAACACCAATAAGTTGGCCTGGTAATTCAAAGTTGGTCGGGTCAACGAAGGATTTAAAACCTGCTAGTTTGATTGATTTCAGTCTCACAACGTTTTACATTTTTCACCGTTAAAACATGATGATATCAATTTTTGTAATTGAATCTGTGTTTTTACAACATTTGCCAACAAAGATATAAAATAAACACATTAAATTGCCCTAACCTCTGAAAACTCCTATATGACAAACACAAACAAAGATCAACTTCAATCAATTATTGACCAAGCTTGGGATAACCGTGCTCAAATTTCGAATCAAAACGCCTCACCCGAATTACGCGCAAGTGTTGCCGAAGTAATTGAAGGGCTTAATCATGGGGAAATTCGTGTAGCTTCAAGGGAGTCCGTTGGTGTTTGGACTGTTCATCAATGGGTTAAAAAGGCTGTTTTACTCTCATTCAAACTCCAAGATAATGCATTAATGAGCGCTGGAGGTTACACGCAATTCTTTGATAAAGTACCCTCCAAGTTTGAAAAATATACGCAAGAAGATTTTGTTAAAGGTGGTTTTCGCGTAGTACCACCTGCTGTTGCAAGACGTGGTTCATTTATCGGAAAAAATGTTGTTTTGATGCCCTCCTACGTCAATATTGGCGCTTATGTCGATGAAGGAAGTATGGTCGATACTTGGGCAACGGTTGGTTCTTGTGCTCAAATAGGCAAAAATGTTCATTTATCAGGCGGTGTTGGTATTGGTGGGGTTTTGGAGCCAGTTCAAGCTGGTCCAGTCATTATCGAAGATAACTGCTTTATTGGCGCACGTTCTGAGGTCGTTGAGGGTGTAGTAATCGAAGAAAATAGTGTTTTATCAATGGGTGTTTATATTGGTCAAAGTACAAAAATATATGACCGTGAAACGGGTGAGGTTCATTATGGTCGCGTTCCTGCAGGCTCTGTGGTAGTTCCTGGATCTTTGCCCTCTAGTGATGGTAAATATAGTCTTTATGCTGCCATCATTGTTAAAAAAGTCGATGCTCAAACGAGAGCCAAAACAGCTATTAATGAACTTTTAAGAGATTGATGACTCGAATGCCTATTACCCTTTACGGTATACCTAATTGTCAAACTGTGAAAAAAGCACGAGTTTGGCTTGAAAGTCATCAGATTTATTACCAATTTTACGATTTTAAAAAACAGGTCGTGAATGAGGAGCTCATCCAACTATGGTTAAAACATGTTGAATGGACTCAATTAATTAATCGCTCTGGCATGACTTATCGAAATTTAACGGATCAACAAAAAGAACAATCTCAAACTCAATCTGGGGCAATTTCTTTGATGATACAAAATCCTTCGATGATCAAACGCCCTATCTTAGAAGATTCTAAATCCATTTATCTTGGTTTTAAAGAAGCGGACTATCAATCGATATTTGGAGCTTTATGAATTCCTCTTTAACGAATACCCAGTTACTAGCTCAAGGACTTATTGCCCATCCTTCCATTACCCCCCAAGATGGTGGAATTCAAGATCTAATCGCAAGCCGGCTGCGAACTTTAGACTTCAGTTGCGAAACAATTTTGAGTGGGCCTGATGATTTTCGGGTAACAAATTTATGGGCGATTCGTCGTGGAAGTGGCGCTAATGACGCTCCCTGCTTAGTTTTTGCTGGCCATACTGATGTAGTGCCACCTGGGCCTCTTGAAAAATGGACCTCGGATCCTTTTATTCCTCAAATTCGGGATGGTCATTTGTTTGGCCGTGGTGCGGCTGATATGAAAAGCTCTTTAGCTGCTTTTGTTGTTGCAACAGAAGAATTTATTGCACAGTATCCTCAACACTTTGGCTCTATCGCTTTTTTATTAACGAGTGATGAAGAAGGTCCCAAAAATACTGACGGGACAGTGGTCGTTGTCAATAAATTACAAGAACGTCAGGTTCGACTTGATTATTGTATTGTTGGTGAACCGACAAGCTCGAATAAGTTCGGCGATATGATTAAAAATGGTCGCCGAGGCTCATTGTCTGCTAAATTAACGATTAAGGGAATTCAAGGTCATGTGGCCTATCCACATCTTGCTCAAAATCCAATCCATCTCGCAGCACCGCTTTTATCAGAATTAGCAGCCATCGAATGGGATCAGGGGAATGAATACTTTCCTCCAACCACTTGGCAAACCTCAAACTTCCACTCCGGAACAGGGGCATTAAATGTGATCCCCGGGGACGCTATTATTGATTTCAATTTCCGCTTTGCTACATCAAGTACTGCCAAAGGATTAATGACTCAGGTAGAGGATATCTTAAAAAAGCATCAACTGAATTACGACATCTCCTGGAATCAAGCCGGCGAGCCTTTCTTGACACCTCAAGGTACGTTATGCCAAGCATTAAGTCATGCCATTGTTGAGGAAGTTGGTATTGAGCCACAACTATCCACAACTGGTGGGACAAGTGATGGACGATTTATCGCTAAAATTTGTCCTCAAGTGGTCGAGTTTGGTCCCATTAATGCCTCTATACACAAAGTGAATGAGAACGTGAACCTGGCGGATATTGAATCCTTAAAAAATATTTATCGCCGTACCCTTGAAGAATTAGTACGCTCATAGTGCAGAACTCTGATTTAACTTTTAACGATGCCTGTGATGTCTTAAGCGAGCTCCTCGCAACTGCTAACTTATCCTTTGGTCACGGCGCTCCGGATGCAGATAGTGAAGCTTTCTGGATATTGTCACATTGTGTTCATATTGCGCCGATTGATGCTTTAGATCGTGTTGATGAACCTTATCCTACCTTGGCTTTTGACAGAGCAAATGCCATCGTTCATGAGCGAATTTCAACTCGCAAACCACTTGCCTATTTATTAGGTGAAGCTTGGTTGATGGGTTACGATTTTATTTGTGATGAACGTAGTATCGTTCCCCGATCTTTTATTGCAGAACTGATTTCTGATGAAATTCTTGAGCCGTGGTTACCTCCAGGGGGGCGTGCTCTTGATTTATGTACTGGTAATGGCTCTTTAGCCATTCTTTTATCGATTGCTTGCCCAGATATGATCGTTTGTGCCACTGACATCAGTCCAGATGCTCTTGAACTCGCAGCATTGAATATTGAAAAATATCAACTCGATGAATCCATTGAGCTATTTTGTGGAGACCTATTTGAGGGATTACCCCCCCTTTCAGCGAATGATAGGTTTGACATTATTTTGTGCAATCCACCCTATGTTAACTCGAGTTCGATGGCGCAATTGCCAGATGAATACCTTCAAGAACCATCAATAGCATTGGCAGGGGGTACAGATGGAATGGTTATTATTCGAAAAATTATTAAACAAGCTAAAGATTATTTAAATCACTCTGGTGCTTTGGTTTTAGAAATTGGCAATGAATACGAACATTTTAAGAAAGCATTCCCTGAAATGAATGTGACATGGTTATCCGTTTCTTCTGGAACTCAACAAGTATTATTAATTACTTATAAGGACTTACCATAGGTGTATGTTTCTATGATTAAGAATATAATAAGTTTTCTATAATTTTCTTAAACTTACTCCCTATGACCATGATGAAATCACTTAAAAATATAGTTTCAGTAGTTGGATTAGTCATACTATCAATTTCATTATCCGCACAAGCGGAAGAATATCCCGCCAAACCTGTAACAATCGTTGTGCCCTTTTCAGCTGGTGGCCCAACAGATGCAGTTGCGCGCTTACTTTCTGTTCCAATGACCAAGTTTTTAGGACAAACAGTAATTGTTGAAAATACGGTTGGTGCTGGTGGTACGATTGCAGCTAATCGAGTTGCAAAGTCTCCAAAAGATGGTTACTTAGTTCTGCTGCACCATATCGGCATATCAACAGCTCCAGCTTTGTATTCAAAATTACCATATGACACCTTAAACGACTTTGAATATATTGGTCAGGTAGTTAACGCTCCAATGACATTGATTGGCCGTAAAAACTTACCAGCCAATAACTATAAAGAGCTTTTGGCTTACATCCAAAAAAATCGAGATAAAGTGACCCTTGCAAACGCAGGTCCCGGTGCGGTTTCGCAACTTTGTGGTATGTTATTTACAAGCCAACTAGGTATTCCATTGACTCAGGTTCCATACAAAGGTACCGGTCCAGCGATTACAGATATTTTGGGTGGTCAGGTTGATTTACTTTGTGACCAAACCACAAATACCCTTTCACATATCAAAGCAGATAAAGTCAAACTTTTTGGCACAACTACTTTAAAACGTTTGTCTAGCTTACCGAATGTTCCGACTCTCAATGAACAAGGATTAAAAGGCTTCCAAGTCGTTGCATGGCACGGCATGTATACCTCGAAAGGCACTCCAACAGCAGTGACAGAAAAACTGAATGCCGCACTCAAGTTTGCCTTGGCTGACGCTGATGTCAAAGCGCGCCTAGCAGAATTAAACGTTGAAATTGCTCCGCCAGAAGATGTGACTCCTGCAAGTCTTAAACGTCAGGTTGAATCTGAGATTAAAAAATGGGCTCCAATTATCAAAGCATCCGGTTCTTACATCGATTAATTTGATAGAACTCTAAAGAGAAAGGAAGCTAAGGCTTCCTTTTTTATTCGACTACCATGCTCTTAAATAGAGTTCTAGTTTTTTCTGGTATTGGAACTGGTCGATGCGATTGTCGGTCAACATATACATGTGTAAAAGACCCCAAAGCTGATAAGGTATTTTCTTGGTTTTTATATATTCCCAAACGATAAGTAACACTCGAATTGCCAATTTTTTCGACAGCAACACCAACATAAACCACATCTGGAAAAGCAATTGATGCAAAAAATTGACATTGATTATTCACAACTAGGCCAATGACATCACTGTTTTCGATTTCTAATACGCCATTTTCAACAAGGTTTTGATTAACCGCAGTATCAAAATAAGAGAAGTAAATAACATTATTGACATGTAAATAAATGTCATTATCAGACCACCTAGTAGAAATAGTTACCAACTTCGGAAAATCATCCCTTTTATATTCAGGAATACTAGGCATATTACAAATCTCTCACTATTTGAAGCGCGGTCTCAATTCTTTCAACACTAATCAACTCCATATTATCAAATTGAGATTGCTTAGGAAGGTTAGCTTTAGGAATAATTGCTCTCTTAAATCCTAGTTTTGCCGCTTCTTTTAAACGCTCTTGACCACGGGGGCAAGCTCTAATTTCACCGGCTAAACCAACCTCACCAAATACCACTAAATCTCGCGGTAAAGGTTTATTCTTTAAGGAGGATTGTATGGCTAGAAGCACTGCAAGATCGGCTGCAGGTTCAGTAATTTTTACCCCACCTACCGCATTTAAAAACACATCCTGATCAAAACATGCGATTCCTGCATGACGGTGCATGACTGCAAGTAACATCGCTAATCGATTTTGCTCTAATCCTACGGCTAATCTTCTGGGATTAGGTACATGCGATTGATCTACTAATGCTTGGATTTCAACTAATAAAGGTCGCGTTCCCTCTTGGGTTACCAACACACAGGTTCCAGGAACACTAGCATTACTTTGCGACAAAAATAAAGCAGATGGATTACTCACGCCTTTGAGGCCTTTATCCGTCATCGCAAATACACCAAGCTCATTAACAGCGCCGAAACGATTTTTTATAGCCCGTACTAAACGGAATGAAGATTGAGGGTCACCTTCAAAATAAAGTACCGTATCCACAATATGCTCAAGAACACGAGGGCCTGCAATATTACCTTCTTTGGTGACATGCCCAACAAGAAGTATCGATATACCAGAAGATTTTGCAAGGCGAGTTAACTGCGATGCGCACTCTCGTACTTGTGCGACTGATCCTGGTGCTGAACTTAAAGCTTCTGAATATATAGTTTGGATGGAGTCGATGACTGCAACTCGAGGCTTTACAGCCTCTAATGTGGGTATGATTTTCTCTAAAAGAATTTCTGGGTAAATATCTAAGTCTGGGGCAAATGACCCAATTCTTTGAGCGCGCAGAGCAATTTGAGCAGAGGATTCCTCGCCACTGATATACATCACTGACTCGCCAGCTTGGCTTAAACTGGCCAGTGTCTGAAGCAGCAATGTTGATTTACCAATACCAGGGTCGCCACCAATGAGAACAACCCCAGCATCGACTAGTCCGCCACCCAATACGCGATCAAATTCGGGGATTAAGGTTGATATTCGACCGTAATCTTCAAGAGTGATTTGAGATAACTTTTGGGAGGGTGCGGTTTTAGTTAATCCAATAAAGCGCTGATTCGATGACTTCTCTAAAAACTCTTCAAGTGTGTTCCACTCCTGACAAGCTGCACACTGCCCACTCCATTTAGGAAAGCTTGCCCCACAACTTTGACAAACGTACTGAGATTTAACTTTAGACACGTTTAATCAAGGGGTGATGTTTTACGATTTTCTTTTGCACGCTTATCAGCATCTTTGCGTCGCTCCTCTAGTTCAGCTTCGCGCTCAGCACGTAATCGCTGTTTTTCTTCATAATTTGCCCTATTTTCAGCTCGCTCTTTTACTTTCTGAGGGTCTTGATACTCTGCCATACGCTGCTGATCTTTTTCGTCTTTGATGATTTCATTCACAACGCGTTGACGATCGTGTAGAGCAATTTCTTGATCACGAACAATCTTTTTTTCTTTTAAAAAAACTATTCTTGCTTTATCCATACACCGCTGCATCCAAAATTTACCATAACATTCAGACACAGCTTGATCATAGCGATACTGAATCCATTCAAACTGGGTGTTTAAATTATTTTGGATGAGATCAATTTGCTGCAATTCTTTATCTTGAGAAACACCTGCGTGTACCTGCGAATGCAAAGTAAGCAACAGCAAAAAACTCGCAAAAAATAAAGAATGATTTGGCATTAACTACGACTCATTGCCAGATGATACAAGTTAGTTGATCGAGCACCACTTCGACAAAATGCAAGGATCGGCTTAGGTAAAGAATCAATTAATTCAGCCATTTGATGAACTTGATCTGCTGTGATTGCGCCACTAATGACTGGCAAGTATGCAAACTGCATACCACTTGCAATCACTTGTTTTTCAATATCAGTATGCAATGGTTGTTCATGGCCACCCTCCAAATCTGGACGATTATCGATCACACTTTTGAAGCCCATAGCAGCAACTTCATTCACCTGTTCAGGACTAATCTGTCCAGTCGTAGAAAATTCTGGATTGTGGGTAGTAATATCAACGGTCATGATTTATCCTTTCGATGAGGTAATAAGAGTTAAACCTCGTGAGAGGTCATTTTTTAAGTCACTAACATGCTCTAAGCCAATGGACAGTCTAATTAAACCTTCTACTAATCCCGCTTTTTCTCGATCTGCAACAGGCATACGTCCATGTGTCGTAGTCGCTGGATGTGTAATGGTCGTTCTGGTATCACCTAAATTTGCGGTAATTGAACACAGTTTTGTGGAGTCGATGACTTTCCAAGCATTTTCACGACCACCCTTCACCACAAATGAAACAATGGCACCACCCTTTGATTGTTGACGCATGGCTAATTCATGCTGTGGATGCGACGGTAATTGTGGATGATAAACACGTTCAACCATCTCACATGACTCTAACCATGAAGCAATCTCAAGAGCATTATCACTTTGCTTTTCAACTCTTAATGAAAGTGTTTCAAGTCCCTTCAATAGAACCCAGGCATTAAAGGCAGATAAAGTTGGACCTGTAATACGATTAAATCCAAATATTTTTGAGATGAGCTCTTTAGAACCAAGCACAGCTCCTCCTAAAACCCTACCCTGACCATCTAAAAATTTGGTTGCAGAATGAATAATGACATCAGCACCTAACTCTAATGGCTTTTGTAAAACCGGGGTACAAAAGCAATTATCGACTACAAATAGAGCATTTGCCGCTTTACAAATGGCACTAATAGCTCTTATATCAGCGATTTCAGTTAAGGGGTTTGAAGGGCTTTCAATATAAACCATCCGTGTATTTGGACGCATCGCTGCAGAAAATTCTTCAACTGAGGTAGGGTCAACGTAAGTTGTCGTTATTTCAAATTTAGACAAAATATTGCTAAACATTTGTATGGTTGAACCAAAGACTGCACGTGAACAAATAATATGATCACCTGCTTTCAGAACTGTTAGGGATAAGGCAAATATTGCCGCCATTCCAGATGCGGTTGCAATACAAGCCTGCGCACCTTCAAGAGCGGCTAAACGATCTTGAAACATGGAAACAGAGGGATTGGTAAATCGTGAATAAATGAATCCGGTCTCCGCATTGGCAAATCGATCTGCTGCCACTTGCGAATTCTCATAAACAAAACTAGAGGTCAAGAACATCGCCTCTGAATGCTCGTTAAATTGGGAGCGCATTGTCCCTGAACGGACCGCTAAGGTATCAGGATGCAAACCTTCCAATTTATTTTGATCTGACATGATCTTGACTTCCTATTCCAGCCCAGTAAGCTGTAAATTTAATTGTGAACGAGAAAAATCACCTACTTCAGAACCACGATCTTCCATATCATTTGGGGACATGCGTGAAGCTTCTAAAGCATCTAAATAGGAATTCGTAATATTACCAGTAATGTAATTGCCATCAAAGCATGAGGCCTCGAAACCGTTAATAATTGGATTGATATCACGGATTGCCTGTTTCAGATCTTCTAGGCTCTGATAAATGAGCTGATCAGAACCAATTAACTCATTGATTTCTTCTACCGTTCTTCCATAAGCCACTAACTCACCACGAGTTGGCATATCAATCCCATAGACATTTGGGAAACAAACGGGTGGCGCGGCAGAAGCAAATATGACTTTTCTTGCACCAGCACTTCTTGCCATTTGAACAATTTCATATGAAGTTGTTCCCCTCACAATCGAGTCATCGACGATTAGCACGGATTTATTCAAAAACTCAACATGCATCGCATTTAACTTTTGACGGACTGATTTTTTTCGTACAGCCTGTCCTGGCATGATAAATGTACGTCCGATATAGCGGTTTTTAAAAAAACCTTCTCGATATTCAATACCTAATAACTTAGCAACCTGCATCGCTGCAGGTCGGCTAGAGTCTGGAATGGGCATTACAACATCAATATCTGTGATATCGGTTTCTTGTCTGATTTTATTTGCTAAATAATCACCCATTTTCATGCGCACATCAAAAATAGAGATGCCGTCCATGAAGGAGTCAGGTCGAGCTAAATATACATACTCAAATACACAGGGATTAAGACAGGCATCTGCCACAATTTGTCGACTAGCAAAATTACCATCAAGATCCACAAAGATGGCCTCTCCTGGTGCCACATCTCTTACAAATTCATAGCCAATACCCTCAATGGCAACAGACTCAGAACTGACCATCCACTGTGATTTACCTTGCCCAACATCCATCCTTCCAATACATAAAGGACGTATTCCATGAGCATCACGAAATGCCAGTAATCCATGCCCTGCAATCATTGACACAACAGCAAAAGAACCCTCTAAACGCTCATAGACGCTTTCTAAGGCATGAAAAGCTGATGAAGCATCCATGATGATGCCATTCGTCGATCGTTGAATCTCATCGGCAAGTACATTTAATAAAACCTCGGTATCTGAACTTGTATTGATATGACGTCGATCACGGTGAAACATTTCATCACGCAACTTAGCTGCATTCGTTAAATTGCCATTATGAGCGAGAACAAGACCAAAAGGAGCATTCACATAAAAAGGCTGGGCTTCTTCCTCACTACTCGCAGAACCTGCAGTAGGATACCTAACCTGACCGATCCCTGAATTACCTACTAAACCTCGCATATTACGCGTTCGGAACACGTCCCTGACTAAGCCATTCGCTTTGTGCATATGAAAGGAAAAACCGTTATGCGTTGCAATACCTGCCGCATCTTGACCACGATGTTGCAACAGTAGCAAGGCATCATAAATCAGTTGATTGACTGGTTCATTAGCAATAACCCCAACAATTCCGCACATATGATAACTTTCGAAGATTAAGGTACTTGACGAATATCAGTGGCATTTTTTAATTGATTCGCCCAATCTTCTGGCAACCAATTACGTATCAATCCAACAGCCATTTCAATTCCGGGTTTTGTTAAAGCATCTTTCCATTCAGAACTCTTAGGGATATCAGTTAAAGCAAATAAAGTGGACAATACGACAACAATAAGCCCACCTCGAATCGCCCCAAAAAAGGCTCCCAGTAAACGGTCAAAAAAAGATAAACCAATCTTATTTACTAAACTGCTAAATAGACTTGAAATAATTTTAGACAAAATTAATATTGCTACAAAAACTCCAATAAATGCTAAAGCGTGTTGACCTGTGATTCCACCGGGAACTGAAGTTAACCACTTTGTCGCTATCACGCCTGAAAAGTGATAAGCAACGTACATTGCTACAGCAAAACCAGCAAATGAAAAAGCTTCACGAATAAACCCACGTACCAAACCTAATATTGCTGAAAAAGCAATAATCCCTATAACAATAAAATCAATGGTTGTGAAGGCAAAGGTATTCATCATTGAGGAGTTTTCATTTCAATGATTTTGGGTGTTACTTCAAGCTCAGCCATCTTTTTAACTGCGGCTTGAGCATCTTCTCTGCTGGTATATGGGCCTGACCGCAGAAGATATAAAGTCGTACCCTCGGCCTCTTTTTTTCTCTCAATAACATAGGAAGATAGTTTTAATTCTTTTAACTTAGCTGACATTTTCTTAACGCGTTCATTTGAGGAGAACGTGGCAACTTGAATATAAAATTTCGCCTTGGGTTTATCTGCGTCTTTTGGTGCAGACTCAGAAATAACAACTTCATTATTTTCAGACGCATTATTTGGGGCAGGTTTTGTTTCTTGTATTTGCACGTTATTAGCAACAGCAACTTTCTCCTCTGAAGAGGAAGCTATTGTGTTATCAGTTGGTTTTTTTTCTTCATTGTTACTGACAGAATCGCCAACAGAACCAACAACTTTAATTACAACATCATTTTTAATTTTTTTGGGTTCAGCATCAAATATTCTTGGCAATCCAATAATTGCAACTAACAGTAAAAAAACTGCACCCAAAAGTCGATGTCTAGCTCTTTGAACTTCTGGATTTTCTGACATCGATTCTTGATCATCATCATCAAGAATCTGGCGACGAGATTTAATACTTGGTTCAGTACGAACAGAACTATCTTCTGAATTTTTGTTATTTTTGAATTTAAAAAATGAAATCATTAATCTTTATCTGCACTTGTAGAGGAATTTCAATGTTTTTGCAATTTCTGTAAAGCCATCACTGCACTTACTGTTAAGAAAGACCCGAATACCACCATTCTATCATTTTGACCAATCAGTTCGGAGGTTTTTTGATATGCTTCTGCTACAGTTACATAAGTTGTAATGCCAGATTCATTTGTGTTTTTTACTCCTAGACTTTCTAAAGTCTCTTCAATTTTTGAAGCACTTGCCGCTCTTGGAGTGGGTAGATTGACGCAATGCCAATAGTCCACAACTCCCAACATGGGTCGAATAACGCCCTCTATGTCTTTATCTGACATGACACCAAAAATTGCATGCGTAAATGGAAAATACCCCATCTTATCTAAACTAGCTGCTAATGCACTACTTGCATGTGGATTATGAGCCACGTCAAGGACAACAGTGGGTTGTCCTGCCAGTACTTGAAACCTTCCCGGCAAATCGACCATGGCAAAGCCATTTCGGATTGCCTGAACGCCAACTGGTAATACCTCTCTTAAACTCATTAATGCAGCAATTACCGCGGCTGCATTAATTAATTGATTAGCACCCCTTAGGGCAGGATATGCCAAGCCATTCACTCGCCGGGTTCTTCCTGACCACCCCCACTGCTGTTGATCTCCTGAAACATTAAAATCCTTTCCATGTAGCCATAAATCAACGCCTAATTGATCTGCATATTCAACTAAGGTGGAAGGTGGCAATGGATCTGCACAGATGGCAATTTTTCCAGGCCTCATGATGCCCGCTTTTTCAACGGCGATTAACTCACGTGTATTACCCAACAATGCCGTATGATCAAGATCAATACTAGCGATAATTGCGCAATCAGCATCGATGATGTTCACGGCATCCAGCCTACCTCCGAGCCCAACTTCTAAAATCACAACATCTACATCCATAGAAGCGAATAAATGCAGGATAGCTAAGGTAGTAAATTCAAAATAAGTCAGGCTTACTAATTCATCAAGTGAGGACCGCGCTTTCTCTACCGCATAAAAATGCTCTAATAATCGCTCTTCAGAAACACTCTGACGATCAATCCGCGCTCGTTCTGTAAAGTCCAAAAAATGAGGTGATGTATGGCATGCAACTCGGTATCCAGCCTCTGAATAGATAGACTCTAAAAAAGCACAAATCGAACCCTTGCCATTCGTGCCAGCAACTGTGATGACAGGGCACTGAAACTTTACATCCAGGGCGTCTTGTACTTTTTTGATACGGGTCAGGCCCATATCAATACCAACGGGGTGAGCAGTCTCTAAAAAAGCTAACCAGCTTGGTAAATCTGAAAAATAATGAGGATCTTTAGAAAACACAAGAATATTAAGCGATTGAGTCAGTCGGCTGCTTTTGTAACAAGGCTAATAATTTAGCAATTTCAGTTCTCATTTGACGACGATCCACAATCATATCGATGCCCCCTTTTTGCATTAAAAACTCAGATCTCTGAAATCCTTCTGGCAACTTCTCCCTGACAGTTTGTTCAATCACTCTTGGACCAGCAAAACCAATTAAAGCCTTTGGTTCTGCAATAACAATATCGCCCATAAAAGCAAAACTTGCAGAAATTCCACCCATAGTCGGGTCTGTTAAAACACTAATGTAAGGTAACTTCGCTTTTGCTAGTTTGGTCAACATGGAGTTTGTTTTAGCCATTTGCATCAAGGATAATAGGCTTTCTTGCATGCGCGCACCACCTGTAGCACTAATACAGATGAAGGGAACTTTTTGATCTAAGGCGGTTTGCGCACCTCTTGTAAAACGCTCGCCAACAACTGATCCCATCGAACCACCCATAAACTCAAATTCAAAACAAGCAATCACTACGGGAAGTGTATGAATCGATCCACCGAAGACTACCATCGCATCGGTTTCACCGGTACTATCCATGGCTTCTTGTAAGCGATCTGTGTATTTTTTTGTATCCTTAAACTTGAGAGGATCTATCGGGACAATTTCTTGGCCAATTTCATAACGCCCTTCTTTGTCCAATAAATAATCCAAGCGCTGTCTTGCGCGAATACGCATATGATGATCACATTTTGAACATACGTACTGGTTGGCTTCAACATCAGTCCGATATAAAACTGCTTCACAAGATACGCATTTAACCCATAAGCCTTCAGGTACAGATTTACGTAAACTAGGGTCAGTTTGCTGTATTTGCGGAGGTAATAATTTATCAATCCAACTCATATCATTCCTCTAGTTATCTTATCAAAATGCTCTACTTTATTGACTATCTAAGGCTGCACGAATGTCACGAATAAAGCTTTTTAGAGATTGTAACCTTGTATCAGCCGATGACTCCTCTAATAACTGTACTAATTTACTACCAATAATGACTGCATCTGCACTTTGACTGAGTTTTTTCGCCGACTCTGCATCTCGAATCCCAAAACCAATAGCAAGTGGGGTCGTGGTTTGCGCTCGTATCTGATCTGTGATGGTGGCAACTTCGGCAATATTAACGTTACTTGCTCCAGTAACACCTTTTAAGGATACATAATAAATATAGCCACTTGAGGCTTGTGAAACATGATTAATACGCTCTTGTGATGATGTCGGTGCTAATAAAAATATAGGACTTAAACCTGCATTTTTTAAGATACTTGCAAATTCAGTACATTCTTCAGGTGGATAATCAACCACCAACACACCATCAACGCCCGCTTCTTTTGCTTTTTGGGTAAAGACTTCAATACCCATATGTTCAATTGGATTGGCATATCCCATTAATACAATGGGTGTTTGTTGATTGGTCGACCGAAACTCTTGAACGATTTTTAAGCACTTGAGAAGAGTCGTGCCACTAGCAAGCGCTCTTTCTGATGCTCTTTGAATTACAGGACCATCTGCCATTGGATCCGAGAAAGGGATACCCAGTTCAATAATGTCAGCTCCAGACTCTACCAAAGCATGCAAAATTGGTAAGGTACTTGATAAATCAGGATCTCCAGCAGTGACGAAGGGAATTAGACCTTTTTTACCAACAGTTTTAAGTTCTTGAAATACGACTTCAATACGTCCCATAAATAAATCAACCTTATGCTGGTGAAAGTTTAATTTTGTCGGCTTGCGCGACTGTATGCATGTCTTTATCACCCCGGCCTGACAGATTAACAAGAATCGTCTTATCTTTAGGCAGTGTTTTCGCTAACTGAAAAGCATATGCAATTGCATGACTGGTTTCTAAAGCTGGAATAATCCCTTCAATCTCACAACAGGT
The DNA here is from genome assembly GCF_027944005.1 of Polynucleobacter sp. SHI8. Classification (NCBI taxonomy): domain Bacteria; kingdom Pseudomonadati; phylum Pseudomonadota; class Betaproteobacteria; order Burkholderiales; family Burkholderiaceae; genus Polynucleobacter; species Polynucleobacter sp. SHI8. The sequence continues at coordinate 1,296,869 of NZ_AP027204.1, forward strand.
ATGAAACGCAGCAAGTGCATCAGCATCTGTAACTGCTGTGTAGGTTGCTCGATTGATATCTTTTAACCAAGCATGCTCCGGACCGACTCCAGGATAATCCAGACCTGCGGAGATTGAATGGGTATCCATAATTTGTCCATCCGCATTTTGAATCAAATAGGTTCTATTGCCATGTAAAACCCCTGGTGTACCTGCACATAACGCAGCAGCATGCATACCAGTCTCAATTCCAGAACCAGCGGCTTCAACACCAATTAATTTCACATCTGGATAGTTAATATAAGGATAAAAAATACCCATCGCATTGGATCCACCACCAACGCATGCTAATACATAGTCTGGTTGTGCTCCTGTCATCTCGGGCATTTGCTCAATACATTCAAGTCCAATCACACTTTGAAAATCTCTTACCATCATAGGATAAGGATGCGGACCTGCAACGGTACCAATGATATAAAAGGTATTTTCTACATTCGTAACCCAATCACGCATTGCTTCATTCAAAGCATCTTTCAGTGTTTTAGAGCCAGACTCCACAGGCACTACCGTGGCACCAAGCAACTTCATGCGATAAATATTTTGCGCCTGTCTCGCGACATCAACACTTCCCATGTAAATGACACACTCTAAGCCAAATCTTGCACAAATCGTTGCTGTAGCAACACCGTGCTGACCCGCGCCAGTCTCAGCGATGACTCGAGGCTTACCCATTCTTTTAGCAAGTAATGCCTGACCAATCACATTATTAATTTTATGCGCACCAGTATGGTTTAAATCTTCCCTTTTAAAGTAAACCTGTGCTCCACCAACCTGCTCACTCCATCGTTTTGCATGGTAAATCGGACTTGGTCGACCGACAAAGTGCTTTAACTCACTGTGAAATTCTGCTAGAAACTCAGGGTCATGTTGGTATTTGGCATATATTTGCTTGAGTTCCTCAAGGGCAAACATGAGAGTCTCCGAAACAAAAACTCCTCCGTAAGGGCCAAAATGTCCACGTGTATCTGGAAAATCGTACATAAGCTATCCTTTTTTTGCTAGTGAGAAGATGAATCCATCTTTCTGACTTGCATTACAAATTGTTTCATTAATTCGGGGTCCTTTATTCCTTTAGAAATCTCAACCCCACTCGATACATCCACTCCTAATGGCCGAAAATGTGCAATTGCCTCAGCAACATTGCTTATTTTCAATCCACCACTCAAAACGACCCGATGCGCGTTTTCTTTTATCCATGCCTGCGGTATTAAATCCCAATTAAATGTTTTACCACCACCACCGTAACCTTCAACAACCGCATCTAATATCCATGCAGACGCATCCCTATATTGTAGGCAAAATTCGTCAAGTTGGAATTTTTCGTCAACCCTAGCTGCTTTTAACCAAGGCAAACCACCTGAAATTTCAGAACAACGCTGTGGAGTTTCATTCCCATGAAACTGCCATATATCGATTTTGCAATGATCTTTGATACTTTGAACTAGAAAATCATCTGCATCGACTACTAGAACTACGTTTTGCATAGTGCCACCGTGCAAACGTGATAAGTTAGCTCCTTGGCTCATGTTTAAACATCTTGGACTCGGGGGGTAAAAAACTAGTCCGAGCGCATCTACACCTAAGTTCATCGCTGTTTGAATATCTATTTCGGTACTCAAACCACAAATTTTTATTCGTGTATGGAGCGGGTCATAATTCAATAAACTCATTCTTTATACCTTCTTATGCCTAAGTACGAAACGCTGTGTGTAAATATGCTGAGGGAATAACACTTAAATCAAAATGAGGTAATGGTATTTCAAATTGATTAGGATAGCCTACCTGAGCTAAATATAACCCATCCGCGGAAAACGTGGGCGCAGCGTTCGATCGATCTTTTTTTAATAGAAGTTCACCAAACCAGTCCGCTGATTCTTTGCCAAGACCAACGTGCAACAAACTTCCCATAATATTACGAATCATATGATGTAAAAAAGCATTCGCTCTGAAAAAAAAGAACACTTTCACCCCTTCTTCAATAATATCGATTTGATATAAATTTTTCACGGGGGTTTTACTTTGACACTCAGATGATCTAAAACAAGAAAAGTCATGCTCACCAAGTAAATAAGTCACCGCTTGACGCATGTCATCAACGCGCAAGGACTTATTCGACGGCAACATATGAAAACCAGCCTTTCGGTGTAACAGGGGTGTTTTAACTGGTGAAGTAATTAAATAATAGGCGTAGGATCGCTCATAAGCACTAAATCTAGCATCAAATTCGAATGGTACTTCTTTTGCCCATTGGATAGAAATCGATGGCGGTAAAAAACTATTTAAACCCCTAACCCATGACCAATCTGGTCGTTCAACTACTGTATCAAAATGTGCTACTTGACCCAGTGCATGAACTCCAGTGTCTGTTCTTCCGGCAGCGGTTAAGCGAATAATTGGCTCTTTAAATCCACCAATGAAGTGACTAATTGCAGATTCAATATGGTCTTGTATGGTCGCTTGTTGAACTTGACTTTGCCAACCACAATATGGAGAACCATCATATTGGATCCCAATGGCAATTCGTCTTAATTCGTTACTGTTCCCTGATGGTGCTTGAAAAATCACGAAATTTCCACAAGTATCTCTGAGGCCTGGGCATAAACCTCTTGATCAGCATTGTCACCAAGCTCAACAAGATCAGTCAATAAAATTCTAGCTGTCTCAAAATCTTTAATTTTGATATACGAACGTGCAAGGTTTAATCTTACTTTCTGCTCATCTGAATTAAGCAATAACTTGGAAACCGCAGATGAGCTAGAACCAGGATTAGCATTCACACCGAGGTCTAGTGAATATCCACTTGGCGTTGTTGTAATAGCTGCCGAAGCATTGGGAACTGATTGGTTTTCAACTACAGGGCTAATGGTTACTTCTTGTTTGACTGGGTCAGAAGGTAAGCTCAAATCAATACTTGAAAACAACTCTTTAACATGCTTGGGAACTTCATGATTCACGGCATTTATAGCGGCCTGACTAATCACCACCTCAGAGTCATCCTCTTGATCTTCATCATCAGGATTTGCCTTCATCACTGGAGTCATTTGTGGAATGGTAAAAGTTGGGACTACCGGTTCCTCAAATGTTGACTTTGAAGCACTTACTGGTACAACTTGATAGGGAGAAGATTTACGTAATATACCAAATAAAAATATTCCTGTTAAAGCAAGAATACCCACAATGGTTCCGTATTGTTCAAAATCAATGGGCTTGCTCAGAACTGAGGTTGTCGTTTTTTTCGCATTGATTTCTTTTAAATCGGCAATATTTCGCTCTAACTCGGCAATGCGGACTTGCGCCTCTTCCAACATTTTTTGTTGGGCAATCATGTCTTCATTTAATTTGGCTTGAGTAATCGCCTGTTCTGAGTCAGTTTGAGAGGATCCAATCTTTAAACGATCTTTAAAACCCTCTTTAAGTTGAGCTTGTTGATAGGTGCGGTTATTATTTTTTAAACTATCCTCGGAAGGTTTGTTCAATTGACGTTCACGGTAATTTTTAGCTGCTGAGGTAGCAAACTCTCGAGCCTCTTGTTCCGGAATTGAAGCTGCCATAGTTTCTGAAGGTACGATTAATTTCTCACCCTGCTTTAAGCGATTGATGTTACCTGCATAAAATGCTTTAGGATTCAATCGATAGAGTGCAACCAGCACTTGATTGAACTCAACACCACTTAATTGGGGGGCTATCTGACTCGCTATATTCACGAGGCTATCACCCGCTTGAACTTGAATCTCTTTAGACTGAGTGTTAAGAATGGTATAGACACGGGTAATTTTTCCAGAAGACCAAATGAGTTCAATCACTGCATCATTAAAGGCTTTTTCTAGTTCAACACTTTTTTTAGAAAATTTGAGAACGATGGCGATAGGCTTACCCGCTTTATCTTTTTGAATAGATACACTTGGCGTAAATTCATCATTTGGTTTTTGTATTCCAAATTTTTCATAGAGACTTTGGTCTGCTAAGCGAGCTTCAAATGCACCAAGAGTCTTAGACTCCTTGGTACTCATCAGAATAAAAATTTTAGATTCTAATGGTTCATCTTGAGAAGATTGTGTACTTAATGCCCCTAAAGACAAAGCAAATGAAACTTGACAGAAAAAGAGACTCCAAAGCAAAAAAAGATATTTTGTATGAAGTCTTATTTTCATTACTTCGATTCCAATAAGATACGTAAGATTCTTCTGAGAGGTTCTGCTGCCCCCCATAATAATTGATCACCAACGGTAAAGGCCCCAATATAATCTTGCCCCATCGCTAACTGATGCATACGGCCAACAGGTATCTGCAATGTTCCAGTAATCGCAGCAGGCGTTAGATATTTCTCGGTCATTTCACGATCATTCGGTACAAACTTGACCCACTCATTTGCATTGGTAATCAATTGTTCTAAATCGCTCATGGGGACATGTTTTTTTAATTTAATAGTCAATCCCTGAGAATGACATCTCATTGCACCAACCCTGACACATATGCCATCAATCGGAATACTTCCCGCTTCTCTAAATGGTGGCAAGCCAAGTATTTTATTGCATTCAGCGCCACCCTTCCACTCTTCCTTTGTCTGTCCATTTTCAACAGGGACATCAATCCACGGAATTAAACTTCCGGCTAAAGGCGTATTTCTGAAATTGCTTTTGGGATAATCACCACTTTGAAGTGATTTCGTCACTTGGCGATCAATATCCAATATGGCAGAACTGGGGTTAGCAAGGTCAGCTTGCACGCTATTGTATAAATAGCCCATTTGTTGCAATAACTCACGCATATTCTGGGCACCAGCGCCAGAAGCGGCTTGATATGTCATTGCACTCATCCATTCAACGAGTCCCGCCTTGAATAGTCCATGTAAACCTAATAACATCAGACTAACCGTGCAGTTACCACCGATCCAGTTTAGATTTCCATTTGAGAATGCTTGATCAATCACATGACGGTTCACAGGATCAAGCACAATAACAGCTTCCGGATTCATTCTCAAACTACTTGCCGCGTCAATCCAATGCCCTTTCCAACCACTAGCTCTTAAGGGCTCAAAAATAGCTTTGGTGTAATCTCCGCCTTGTGTAGAGATGATGTAATCACATTTTCTTAATGCGTGGATGTCATTTGCATCCTGCAAGAATGCTTCATTTTTAGTTAAGGCCTGACCCGCAAATAAAGGTACCTTTGCTCCAGGATTACTAGTACTAAAAAATATAGGTTCAATCAACTGAAAGTCGTTCTCTGCCAACATCCTTTCCATGAGGACACTGCCAACCATACCTCGCCAACCTACCAAACCCACTACAGGAAGTGCCATTACTCAACCTTATCTAAAAATAAAATGAACTGGGCTCCATTTTATTACTTCTGAGCCCTGTTGGGAAATTTACCTCAATTTAAACGAGTGCTGATAATACCGCTTGACCCATTTCAACGGTACCGACCTTCTGTGTACCAGTGGTGTAAATATCAGCAGTTCGATATCCTTTGGCAAGAACTTGTTGCACGGCTTTTTCAATTCGGATAGCCTGATCCTCTTTACCAAGTGAATATCTCAACATCATTGCGGCAGATAAAATCGTTGCAAGTGGGTTTGCAATTCCTTTACCAGCAATATCGGGAGCTGAACCATGACTAGGTTCGTATAAGCCTTTATTGTTAACATCAAGTGATGCTGATGGCAACATACCAATCGAACCTGTGAGCATCGCTGCCTCATCCGACAAAATGTCGCCAAATAAATTTCCTGTAACTACCACATCAAAAGCTTTTGGCGCTTTAACTAACTGCATTGCCGCATTATCAACATACATATGCGTAAGTTCAACATCTGGATATGATTTACCTAGGTCAATCATGACATCACGCCAAAGTTGTGATGTTTCTAAGACGTTTGATTTATCAACACTACAGATTTTTTTATTTCTTTTTCTAGCAGCAGCAAACGCTACTTGCCCAATCCTACGAACCTCAGGCTCACTATAGCGCATCGTATCAAAGCCCTCGCGTGCACCAGGAAAAAGGCCATCTGTTGCCGTGCGAATACCTTTAGGTGAACCAAAATAGACATCACCATTGAGTTCACGCACAATCAAAATATCTAAACCTGAAACGATTTCTGGCTTTAACGATGAAGCTGCCGTTAACTCCGGATAGCAAATAGCCGGTCTTAAATTCGCAAATAAAGCTAAATGTTTACGTAACCCCAAGATAGCCTGCTCCGGACGTAACTCTCTAGGTAAATTGTCGTATTTAAAGTCACCAACTGAACCAAATAAGATGGCGTCAGCTTCTTTGGCTAAGGCTAATGTTTTATCTGGTAAAGGATGACCTTCAGCCTCATAACCAGCTCCACCTACAGGAGCCTCTTCAATTTCAAAGGACTCGCCTAATGCATCTAACACCAATCTTGCTTGTGCAATGATTTCTGGACCAATACCGTCCCCAGGTAAAACTGCAATTTTCATAATTATTCCAAACTTAAGGTAGCTTCGTATCCAACCAAGGCATTTTTAATAAACGCTGTGATTCGAAATTCTTAATTTTATCGGAATGACGTAAGGTCAAACCAATATCATCTAATCCATTGATTAGGCAGTACTTGCGAAATGGTGTGATATCAAAATCATAAGAACTACCATCTGCAGCAATCACAATCTGCTTTTCTAGGTCAATGGTTACTTGATAACCATTAAAAGAAAATGTCTCATTGAATAAATGATCCACTTGTGTATTCGTCAGAATAATTGGTAATAAACCATTTTTGTAGCAGTTATTCATAAAAATATCTGCAAAACTTGGCGCGATAACCGCTCTAAAACCATACTGCACAAGAGCCCATGGGGCATGCTCGCGAGAACTTCCACAACCAAAATTCTTTCTCGCAAGTAAGATACTTCCGCCTTTGTACTGCGGTTGGTTTAAAACAAAATCCGGATTAAGAGGACGCTTGGAGCAATCAACTCCTGGCTCGCCTGCATCTAAATAACGCCAAGCATCAAAGAGATTTTGCCCAAAACCAGTTCTGGCAATTGACTTTAAAAACTGCTTAGGAATGATCGCATCGGTATCGACATTTTCACGATCCAAGGGCACAACTAAACCTTGATGTAGATTAAAAGCTTGCATAATAGTTGTCTATTTAATAGGGGTTACAACAGCACCAGATGGCTGTTCAATAGGCTTAGATTCTTCAGGCTTTACAGATGGCCCTGCCGTTTTTTCAATCGACTTACCTAAACTTTGTAAATCACGGCCCATTCCTTCTACTGTGGAACAAGCTATTAAAAAATGGGGAATAGCTAAAATTAAAGCAACTTGAAGAAATTTCATCAATCAACCTTTTTATGAGTAATTATGCAATTTTACGCACATCTACAAAATGACCTTCAATCGCGGCAGCAGCTGCCATTGCAGGACTGACTAAATGGGTTCGGCCTCCAGCGCCTTGGCGTCCTTCAAAATTACGATTAGATGTTGACGCACAACGTTCTTGAGGTTCTAGACGATCAGCATTCATGGCGAGGCACATAGAACATCCAGGTTCACGCCACTCAAATCCTGCCGCAATAAAGAGCTTATCTAAACCTTCTTTTTCAGCCTGCGCTTTAACCAAACCAGAACCAGGCACAACCAGTGCCAACTTCACATTTGGTGCAACTTTTTTACCTAAGCGCTCCACAACTTTCGCCGCAGCACGCATATCTTCAATACGACTATTCGTACAAGAGCCGATAAATACTTTATCAATCATGATGGAATCGATAGGCGTATTAGGTGATAAACCCATATAAATCAGGGCATGCTCAATCGCAGACCGCTTGTTAGAATCTTTCTCTTTTTCAGGGTCTGGAATACGATCTTCAATCGATAAAACCATCTCTGGGGAAGTTCCCCAAGTAACCTGTGGTTTGACGTCTTCGGCACGTAACTGAACAACTTGATCAAATACAGCATCTGGATCTGAATGTAGTCCACGCCAATACTGTATTGCTAAACTCCAAGCTTGGCCTGTTGGTGCATAGGGACGATTTTGTACATACTCAATGGTTTTTTCATCAACAGCAATCAAACCTGACCTTGCCCCTGCTTCAATAGCCATATTACAAACCGTCATACGCCCTTCGATCGATAACTGTTGAATTGCTTCACCAGCAAACTCGATGGTATGACCAGTTCCACCAGCAGTTCCAATCTTTCCAATAATTGCAAGTACGATGTCTTTCGCCGTGCAACCCGATGGGAGCTTACCGTCAACACGAACTAACATGTTTTTACTTTTTTTCATGAGCAAGGTCTGGGTAGCTAAAACATGCTCTACTTCTGAAGTCCCAATTCCAAAAGCCAGGGCCCCAAAGGCGCCGTGAGTACTTGTGTGAGAATCACCGCAAACAATCGTCATGCCGGGTAATGTAGCCCCTTGCTCAGGACCAATGACATGCACAATTCCTTGACGCAAGTCATGCATCTTATATTGAGTAATACCCAATCGATCGCAATTGGTATCTAAGGTATCTACTTGTAATTTTGAGATAGGATCAGTAATTCCTTCAGAGCGATCGGTAGTCGGAACGTTATGGTCTGAAACAGCTAAGTTCGCAGAATTACGCCATAAAGGACGTTTAGCCAGCGATAAACCTTCAAAAGCCTGAGGACTGGTTACTTCATGCAAAAGATGACGGTCAATGTACAAGACTGAGGTACCGTCTTCTTCTGCATAGACCACATGGTCGTCCCAAAGTTTGTCATATAAGGTACGTGCCATGCAATCTCCTTGTTTATCGTTTGTTAATAGGTGAAACTGACCGAGTTTGATAGCCGTTAAATAACTGACGCGGACGTCCTATTTTATACTCAGGATCGGTAATCATCTCTTCCCATTGTGCAATCCAGCCTACTGTTCTTGCTAAGGAGAAAATGCAAGTGAACATTTCTGTTGGGATTCCTAATGCACGCTGCACAATTCCAGAGTAAAAATCGACGTTAGGATAGAGTTTACGGCTAACAAAGTATTCATCTTCCAATGCTATTTTCTCTAATGTCATCGCTAATTTAAACAATGGATCATCTTGCAAACCAAGCTCATTGAGAACTTCATAACAGGTTTCACGCATTAACTTCGCACGTGGGTCAAAGTTTTTATAAACACGATGACCAAAGCCCATTAAGCGTACACCAGAATCTTTATCTTTAACTTGTGCAATAAATTCACCAATCTTATCTACGCCACCCATGGCTTGAATATTTTCAAGCATTTGTAAACAAGCTTCATTAGCACCACCGTGTGCAGGACCCCATAAACAAGCAACTCCAGAAGCAATTGCCGCAAATGGATTGGTGCCAGAAGAACCAGCCAAGCGGACAGTTGACGTAGAGGCATTTTGTTCATGATCGGCATGCAAAATGAAAATTCTGTCTAAAGCACGTACCAAAACTTCATTGATTACATACTCTTCACAAGGGTTAGCAAACATCATACGCATGAAGTTTGCTGTGTAAGACAAATCATTTTTTGGATAAATAAAAGGTTGACCAATAGAATACTTATAAGACATAGCTACCAAGGTAGGCATTTTTGCAATTAAGCGAATTTGCGCGATTTCTCTAACCTTCTTGTCACTATAGTCAAGGCCATCATGATAGAAAGCCGCCATTCCGCCAACTAAACCAGTTAATACAGCCATCGGATGCGCATCACGACGGAATCCTCTCAGGAAAAACTGCATCTGCTCATGAACCATTGTATGATGCATAACGAGGGTATCAAATGACTTTTTCTGTTCAGCATTCGGTAGTTCGCCATTAATCAACAAATAACAGCTTTCTAAAAAATCACAATTTTCAGCTAATTCTTGAATGGGGTAACCACGATAAAGCAACTCACCCTTATCACCATCAATAAAGGTAATCTTTGAGTTACATGAAGCTGTAGACATAAAGCCTGGATCATAGGTAAATTTACCCGTTTGTCCATACAATTTACGTATATCAATTACATCTGGACCAACTGTGCCTTTATAAATGGGCATTTCGATAGCAGGTGTGCCGTCAGAGAAAGATAGTGTGGCTTTAATTTCAGAGGGGGTCATTGCAGGATTTCCTTCCATTCAAAACATTATATTAATAGATCACAACTAGTTACTTTTCATCTTAACCACCAAATTTTACAATTGACGCATCATCTGTAATATTTTAATCACATCAGGATTGTCTAAAACTCCTGCAGGCTCTTTCCTCTTGAGAAGCAAATCCAACAAATCATTATCACTTAGGTCTAACAACTGATCCATGGCAAAGACATCATCCATCGACAATGTATCGATATATCGATTAAAAAAACGCTCAATAATTAAATCATTTTCAAGTAAACCCCTTCTAGCACTCCAGCGAAGTCTAGAAAGGGTTTGTGCATCAGCGATCATACTGAGCGACGTACCATCAATTCCTTAATCTTACCAATTGCTTTAGTTGGGTTTAAGCCTTTTGGACAGACATCAACACAATTCATAATGGTATGACAGCGGAATAACCGATAAGGATCTTCCAGATTATCTAAACGCTCACTTGTAACTTGATCACGACTATCAGCAATAAATCGATAAGCCTGTAATAAACCTGCTGGACCAACAAATTTATCAGGATTCCACCAGAAAGATGGGCAAGATGTTGAGCAAGATGCACACAAAATACACTCATACAAGCCGTTTAACTCATCACGCTCTTCAGGAGACTGTAAACGCTCTTTTTCAGGTGGTGGAGTGTCATTGACCAAATAGGGACGAATTGAATGATATTGCTTGAAAAAGTTCGTCATATCAACAATCATATCTCGAACAACTGGAAGACCTGGCAATGGACGCAGAGTAATCTTATTGGGCAAAGTTAACATATTGGTTAAACAAGCTAAGCCATTTTTACCGTTGATATTCATCGCATCTGAACCACAAACACCCTCACGGCATGAACGACGGAATGACAATGTCTCGTCCAATTTCTTTAACTTCATTAATGCATCCAATAACATTCTTTCGCTACCATCTAGCTCTAGCTCATAGGTCTGCATACGTGGCGCCGCATCCTGATCAGGATCGTAGCGATAAACTTCAAAAATTCTCTTTTGACTCATGATTAACCTCTTAGAAAGTACGAACTTTAGGTGGAATAGATTCAGCAGTTAAAGGCTGTAGATTGACTGGTTTGTAATCTAAACGATTGTTTTCTTTATACCAAAGAGTATGCTTCATCCAGTTTTCATCATCGCGATCTGGACAGTCGTCGTGCGCATGGGCTCCACGACTTTCTTGTCTAGCTGCTGCTGAGTACATTGTTGAATTCGCAGCTTCCACAATATTCGCTAACTCTAAAGCTTCAACACGAGCCGTGTTAAAGGTCTTAGATTTATCTTTTAAGTGAATATGCTTGGCTTTTTCAGTTAACTCTGCCATTTTGACGACACCGTCATCCATGATTTTTTGCGTTCTAAATACGCCGCAATGTTTTTGCATGGCATTACGTATTTCATTGGCTACATCTTGGGTATATTCACCTGAGGTAGAACTATCCAAGGCAGCAACTCGAGATAACGCATAATCAGCTGCATCAGCAGGCAACGGCTTATGTTCTTTTTGCTTTAGAGCGGTTGAAACAACATGATTACCAGCAGCACGACCAAAGACTAATAAGTCAAGTAATGAGTTTGTTCCAAGGCGATTTGCTCCATGAACAGAAACACAAGAACATTCACCTACTGCATAAAATCCATTGACAATATCATTGGGATTACCATTCTTCGGTGCCACCACTTGACCATGAATATTCGTCGGAATACCGCCCATTTGATAGTGAATAGTTGGAACGACAGGAATTGGCTCTTTTGTCACGTCCACGTTGGCAAAGTTAATACCAATCTCATAAACAGATGGTAAGCGTTTATGAATCGTCTCAGCACCAATATGCGTTAAATCTAATACAACGTAATCACCATTCGGTCCACAGCCACGACCTTCTTTAATTTCTTGATCCATTGAGCGAGAAACAAAGTCACGAGGCGCTAAATCCTTCAGTGTAGGTGCGTAACGTTCCATAAAACGCTCCCCATCTTTGTTGCGCAAAATACCACCCTCACCACGACAACCTTCAGTTAACAAGACACCAGCTCCGGCGACCCCTGTTGGGTGAAATTGCCAAAACTCCATATCTTCTAATGGAATTCCTGCACGAGCAGTCATACCCATACCGTCACCGGTATTGATGAAAGCATTAGTAGAAGCTTGCCAAATACGGCCAGCACCACCGGTTGCAAACATCGTACATTTAGCTTCGAGGATGTGGATGTCACCTGTTTCCATTTCCATGGCGGTAACACCAAGAACGTCTCCGTCTGCATCACGAATTAAATCCAAAGCCATCCACTCTACAAAAAACTGTGTACGCGCACGGACGTTTCTTTGATATAGGGTATGCAACATGGCATGGCCAGTTCGATCTGCCGCCGCACATGCTCTTTGAACAGCTTTCTCGCCGTAATTTGCAGTGTGACCACCGAATGGACGCTGATAAATAGTACCATCTGGATTGCGGTCAAATGGCATACCAAAATGCTCTAACTCATATACGACCTTGGGAGCTTCACGGCACATGAACTCAATAGCATCTTGATCACCTAACCAGTCCGCACCTTTAATCGTGTCGTAAAAATGGTAGTGCCAATTATCTTCACTCATGTTGCCAAGAGATGCTCCAATACCACCTTGCGCAGCAACTGTATGTGAACGCGTTGGGAAGACTTTAGACAACACGGCGACATTAAGTCCCGCTTCTGCCAACTGTAAAGAAGCACGCATTCCTGCTCCACCTGCTCCAACAATCACCACGTCAAAACGTCTGCGTGGAATAGCTGATTTTATAGCTGCCATTTAAACCCTCCAAAGAATTTGAGCAGTGTAACCAGCACAACCGACTAGCCACAACACAGTAAAAGTTTGTAATGCTAGACGCAATCCAGCAGAACCAATGTAATCCATCCAAATATCACGGATACCAACCCACGCATGATAAAAAAGACTTAATAATGTCAGGAAAGTAACAATCTTGATGAGTTGATTGGCAAATAGACTGGCCCAACCTTCATAACTAGCATTGCCATAAACCAAATAAACCCCTAAAAAAAGAATCGTAAAAATAACCATAATTACAGCTGTAACGCGCTGTAATAACCATTCAGTTAAACCGTAATGCGCGCCGACAACAAGTCGATTTGCACCAATATTATTTTTTGACATGTTGACCTCAGAATAAATTAAAAAGTTTTGCCCCAAGTACCGCCGTGAGAGATAAACTCACAGCCAGTACTGTTACAGCAGATTTTTGAATTTGTGTTTTCTCAATTCCTTTATGGAGATCCAACATCAAAAAGCGGATACCAGCACAAAAGTGATGTAAAAAAGCCCAAATTAAGGCGAGTAAAAATAATTTAACGAGGGGATGACCAACGACTTCGGAGAAGGTAATGAAACTGAGCTCAGAAGTCAGGCTCTTATCAAAAAGATAAAGAATAAATGGCAGGGATAAAAAAAGTAAAGCACCGCTAGCGCGATGCATAATTGATACTTTTCCTGACCAAGGTAATTTATAGGAAGTTAAGATTTGCCCGTATCCAATATTTTTGAATTCGCGGCGAGCTCGCTTGGGGCTCGTATCGACAGTTTCAGACATGATGTTCCTTTTAATTGTATGCGCTGTATAAAACTTCTAATTACTATTTTAATTTTTACAACTTTATATGTAAATTTAATTTACATATAAAGTTGTATAACGTAATTTTGTCATATCCTGAGATTTCTTGAATTATTTTTTAAAAACTTGAGTTTTTTTATCAATTACCAATCAACTAATTTGGTTGAAATAGTGATGTTCCGTAGTGATATATTGAGCCTGACGAACTTCAACTGGCTTATCACCGTATGTGTAGGCAACCCGAAAAATATCTAATACAGGAACAAACGGTTCAATTTTTAAATATTCCGAGGCCAAATTACTGGGCAATACTGCTCGAATACGCTCATTAGCATGGGTCATATGAACACCAAAATGACTTTCAAATAAGCCATACATCGAACCCGTCCAGCTCTCCAAGAGTTCAAGTGTTAAATCGCCAAATAGTGGGCAAGGTAACCAAATGTCTTCGAAAACAATTGGTTTGTCATTAAAACTCATTAACCGACGAATATGCACAAAAACATCATCAGCCTGCATTTTGAAAGGTGAATAGACGACTTCTGGGGCTTTTTGATGGCTACAAAGCAAGATTTTGTTTTGAGAGTCTTCAATCACCCCCGAGGAATTTGCTAAATGCAAAAAACGATACTTACTTTGCTCTTCTTGATGGGTGGCAACGAAAGTACCGCTTCCTTGCCTTCGAATCAACAATTGTTGCTGTACGAGTTCATCAAGAGCCTTGCGAATGGTTCCTTGACTAACTTGATACAAGGATGCTAACTCAAACTCACTAGGTATCAACTCCCCTGCTTTCCATACTCCCTGCTCAAGAGCAATCAATATTTTGAGTTTTATTTGTGCATAAAGTGGCAAATCAAGATGTTTTTCTGATGAATTGTCATGTTTAGTTTCCATAATAGATATCATATATGCACTGTGAGATAAAAAAATGAAACATTTTTTGTCAAATAGCCTTTATTTTTAATCATTTTGGAGCTAGTTATGTCAAAAGCACCCCTGCGCGTAGCAGTCACCGGAGCGGCCGGTCAAATTGGATACTCTCTTTTATTCCGTATTGCAAATGGCGATATGTTAGGAAAAGATCAACCAGTTATTTTGCAATTATTAGAAATTCCTGACGAAAAAGCCCAAAATGCTTTAAAAGGCGTCATGATGGAACTCGATGATTGTGCTTTTCCATTGTTGCAAGGTATGACTGCGCATGGCGATCCAATGACGGCATTTAAAGATATTGATTATGCTGTTCTCGTTGGTGCTCGTCCCCGTGGTCCTGGTATGGAAAGAAAAGATTTACTTTCCGCCAATGCCCAGATTTTCACTGCACAAGGTAAAGCTTTAAATGCGGTGGCAAAAAGAACGGTTAAAACTTTAGTCGTAGGTAATCCTGCAAACACCAATGCCTACATTGCAATGAAGTCTGCTCCTGACCTACCAGCGAAAAACTTTACTGCCATGTTGCGCTTAGATCACAACCGTGCTTTATCTCAACTAGCAACTAAATCTAACTCAGCTGTAGCGGATATTGAAAAATTAGTTGTTTGGGGCAATCACAGCCCTACGATGTATCCTGACTATCGCTTCGCTTCAGTCGCTGGAAAATCCATTAAAGAATTAATTAATGATGAAGATTGGAATAAAAACACTTTCTTGCCAACAGTTGGTAAGCGTGGTGCAGCGATTATTGAAGCTCGTGGCTTGTCCTCTGCAGCCTCTGCAGCAAATGCTGCGATTGATCATATACACGATTGGCACCTTGGAACCAATGGTAAATGGGTCACGATGGGTGTTCCATCTGATGGTTCTTATGGTATCCCTGCGGAGGTAATGTATGGCTTCCCAGTTATTTGTGAGAATGGTGAGTACACGGTAATTAAAGATCTTCCAGTTGATGAGTTTTCTCGCGAACGTATGGACTTTACGTTAAAGGAATTGCTTGAAGAGCAAGATGGAGTTAAGCATCTTTTGTAATTTAAGGCAAATTGATGAAGCCATCTGAAGTACTCTTCGAAGGTAGGGTTCCCAAATCCTTACCAGTCTGCGACCACTATTGTGGTACTGAAGTTCGTATGAAAAAGGCCCTCGCTTTGCAACAAGAGCTTGGGCCTTGCTTTGATATTACTTTCGATTGTGAAGATGGTGCTCCAATGGGCGAAGAAGAGCAGCACGCTTTTTTGGTGGCTCGTCTTATCAATAGTCCAGAAAACCAATTTGCTAGGGTCGGGGTTCGAGTGCATGATCCACAAAGCCCCTTCTTCACACAAGATATCGAAATACTGATTAAGGAATGTGGTAACCGACTGGCCTACATCACTATTCCAAAAGTCGAATCAGCTGTTCAAGTAAGTCATTTAATTGAACAAATTAATTCCAAAGCAGCTCAACATGAAGTCACTACTCTGATTCCGATTCATGTATTAATCGAAACACATACTTCGCTAGCAGATGCAATGCATATCGCTTCGTTGGCTCAAATAGAATGTCTAAGCTTCGGTTTAATGGATTTTGTGTCTGCGCACTATGGTGCTATTCCAGCAAGTGCTATGAATGTCGATCAATTTAACCACCCCTTGATTCAGCGTGCAATGTTGGATATATCTGCTGCATGTCATCGTTTTGCAATCACGCCTTCGCATAATGTGTGTACCGAAATTCATGATGTGGCTCGAATTCGAGATGATTGCCTTAAGGCTAAGGACTTTTTTGGATACACTCGCAAATGGAGCATCCATCCAAACCAAATACCTGTTATTGTAGAAGCATTCAGTCCACAAAATCAACAAGTGGATGAGGCAGTTCAGATTCTTCTGGCAGCACAAAATGCCCATTGGGGTCCTATACAATATGATGGAAAGCTTCACGATAGAGCAAGTTATCGTTTTTATTGGATGGTTTTACAACGCGCAAAAAGCTCAGGGAAAAACTTCTCGCAGCTAAACTCTTTAGATTGGTTTAATTAACAATGTTTAAATATTTTTTGAATACACAAAAGTACCAAATAAAATCCGCATATCACTTCACTCGTTTATTGATTGTGGGCGTATTTGTATGTGCCACCTTATTGGCATATCAATCAGATGCCTATGCCCAAAAGAAAAATACTAATCAAACTCCTCCTAAAGTAAGTTCATCTGAGGATGAAAAAAAGTTTGATATGCTTAAATCTGGGAATGAGACCGTTTGGACTTGTGAGAATAATGTCAAAGTGAAAACGGCCCAGGCTGGGAGTCAATACCTGTTTCTGCACAATAAAAAACTCTACACAATGAATGGTATAGAAGCCCTGAATGGCGTTTCTCGGTTTTCAGACATTGTGCATCGTCTTGATTGGATTATTATTCCTGGCAAAGCGATGCTATTTGATAGCAAAGCTGGACAACGCTTACTCGACTACTGTAAACACCCTGATTTAGCAGTAGTTGATCAATCAAAACAAGTCGATTTAATGAAATAGCAATTGTTGTGCTGGAGTGTCTTCGGGCATTTCAGCATGAACTACTTCAGCTGATCGATTTGGAAATAAGGGCACTCCACAATCTTCACACATCTCTGGCGTAAATAACATCGCATGTTTAAATACATCACCCACCCCCGCCAAATGAAGTGTGTCCGAAATTAGTTCGATAGTGGTGTTTCCATCCCCACTACTTTCTATATCATCCATCGAAACTGTTTCACGGTCATAAAGTGGCCACACTACTCCATAAATAATTTCGGGATGCCCCTTAATTGCAAAAGAAACACGAAACTCATCAGTAATCTCATGACCAAATGGAGCTACAACACAAGAAAGCTCAGGTGGAGTTACACCAAGTGATGACTCTAAATAATTGACTGCAGCTGTGAGACTCAGCGGTCTTACCCGCTTATCAGCCTCTCGACAATTAGTGAAAAAAGCATCGGGTAATAAAATTTCAAACTCGCATCCAGGTAGTAATTCGGACAAAACCGAATGCATCGACTCTTGCCACTGTTTAAGGGCCAAGCTCCGCTCTAAGCGAAGGGGCTCTTCCGCCTGCCAAATAAACATGGGTTGACCAATTTCTACGGCAACTGCGCAAAGAATGAAACGTGGGTCAGCTAAGACAGGAATCGTTTCTGGCATCTCTTTTAATTGATACACAACATCTGCTTGCTCAACTGCTGATTTAGCCATTTTCTCCAATAACATTCTAGTCTGACTATGAGACTGTGGAATTTGATCAATGCTATATAACCAAGGAACAATGGATAAATGAATTTCTTTAGTGAAAATAAATTCTTTTAAATACTCAACCGTTTCAGCAATTAAACCAGTCCGAATCGGTCCCGATGGAATTGCATATCGAGTTTGAGCAATCATTGGTATTGCCAAAAGCAAAACTTCATAGTGCTTGCCATCTAATTCATATACTAAGGACTCAGAGGCTGTTTCAATGGCATCAGCGAGTATTTCAAATGCTGCCGTTTGGGATTTAAAGGTTTGATCTAATGCGGCATCCAATACAGCTTGGTTTTGATTACTGAGTAATCGATTCAGGCGTTCAAATAATTTTTTTTCCCAAAAATTATCTTCCACCTTGCTCCCAGAAGCAGCAAGAGCTAATGCCTCAGAAACTAATTTTTCAACCTCAGGAGTATTTCTTGATTTAGTAGGTATCCTTGTCGATAAGACAGGTTTAATAGAAGATTTTGAGATAGCCATTATTTTTGTTGCTTTCTCTGAAAAACAGGTTGATAAGCCTTCGATAGTCCTTCAACATACTGATATCCTTCAAAATCAAAATCTTGTAATTTGATTGGATCTTGAATTGCATTTTGAATCACATAACGCGCCATTAATCCTCGGGCACGTTTTGCGTAAAATGAAATAATCTTGAACTTACCATCTTTTTCATCTTGGAATACGGGTGAGATAATCGGATACCCTAATTCTTTAGCTTGGATGACTTTAAAGTACTCTTCAGATGCTAAATTTAGTAACATCGGTTTTTTTTGTTTAGCCAATTCTGCTTGAATAAATGTAGTTATTTTTGATCCCCAAAAACTATACAAATCACCGCCGTGTTTATTTCGGAGGCGAGTGCCCATTTCTAAACGGTAAGCTTGCATTAAATCGAGTGGTTTTAATACGCCGTATAAACCCGAAAGGATACGAACATGCTTTTGAGCAAAATCTAATTGCTTTTTATTCAAAGATGTCGCGTCTAAACCTTCATAAACATCTCCGTTAAACGCAAACAAGGCAGCCTTACTATTATTACTAGTAAAGGTCTTGCTCCAACTAGAATATCTTGCCGCATTTAATGCAGCCAATTTGTCAGATAAAGTCATCAAGGAGGCAATTTCTTGAGTTGAGAGTTTTTTTAACACAGTAATTAACTGACCCGCCTCAGGAATAAACTCAGGTAAGGTGTTTGGCAAAGACAACTCAAACTCATCAAAATCTAAAGTTTTTGCTGGAGATAAGATGATCAACATATGATGAATAATAATGTAATTAAGTTAATTATATTTATATCAAGACTTCTTTATCACTCATAGAGAAAATGATTCCTTTAATGAATGCTCTATCAGTTTACAATTAATCAATTGACATGAGGGGAATTTTGTGGATTTTACATATTCAAGCAAAGTAGAAGAATTAAGACAACGTTTGTTAAGTTTTATGGATGAGCATATCTATCCTAATGAGCATCGTTTTTATGAAGAGGTGTCTGCCAACCGTCAAGCAGGTAACGCTTGGATACCAACCCAATTGATTGAGGAATTAAAACCTAAAGCACAAGCAGCGGGTCTGTGGAATTTATTTCTACCGCGCTCTAACCGTGCTCCTGAGGGGCTTAATAATCTTGAATATGCTCCTTTATGCGAAATCATGGGTCGCTCACATATTGCTCCAGAAGTTTTTAATTGCAATGCGCCAGACACGGGCAATATGGAAACTATTGAACGTTATGGTACGGAAGCCCAAAAGGATATGTGGCTAGAGCCGCTCCTAAAAGGTACGATAAGGTCAGCTTTTTTAATGACAGAACCTGATGTTGCTTCAAGTGATGCTACCAATATTCAATGCAGTATTCAAAAAGATGGTGACGAATACATCATTAATGGTCGTAAATGGTGGTCTTCTGGCGCTGGTGATCCTCGTTGCGCAATCTATATCGTTATGGGTAAAACTGATCCTGATGCGCCACGCCATACTCAGCAATCCATGATCCTCGTACCGTCAAATACTCCTGGTATTCGAGTAGTTCGTCCATTATCTATTTTTGGTTATGATGATGCTCCTCATGGACATATGGAAGTAATTCTCGACCAAGTACGTGTTCCTGCAAGCAATATCATGCTCGGTGAAGGTCGTGGTTTTGAAATTGCTCAAGGTCGTTTAGGTCCCGGACGAATCCACCACTGCATGCGCTCCATTGGCGCCGCAGAGCGCGCTCTAGAGTCTATGTGCAAGCGCTTAAAAGAACGTGTTGCCTTTGGCAAACCTATTTCAGAGCAAGGTGTCTGGCATGAGCGTATCGCTGAATCAAGATGCATGATCGATCAGGCGCGTCTTTTAACTCTTAAAGCAGCTCATACAATGGATGTTGCCGGAAATAAAGTAGCAAAAGCAGAAATCGCAATGATTAAAGTGGTTGCCCCCAATATGGCTGCAAAAATTATTGACTGGGCTATCCAAGCCCATGGCGGTGCCGGCGTCAGTCAGGATTTTGAGCTCGCCTACCATTATGCTTGGCAACGTATTTTGCGATTAGCGGATGGACCCGATGAAGTGCATCGGGCCGCTATCGCAAAAATTGAGCTTGGTAAATCCTTATAACTGGCAATGCTATTGAAATATCACCGTACTTTTGCCATTTAATAAAATACGGTGCTCGGCATGCCACTGAATAGCTCTTGCCAGAACCATTGACTCGACATCCCTACCAATCGCCGTAAGCTGGTCTGGTGTCATGGAGTGATTAACGCGCGAAATCTCCTGCTCAATGATAGGTCCTTCATCTAAATCTGTCGTAACGTAATGCGCAGTCGCACCAATTAATTTAACCCCACGTTGATGGGCCTGCAAGTAAGGTTTCGCCCCTTTAAAACTAGGTAGGAAAGAATGATGAATATTGATGACTTTTCCTGTTAAAGCTTCACATAATTTAGGTGATAAGATTTGCATATAACGTGCAAGAACGACTAAATCAATATTTTCTTTTTCAATTAAATCAAGTAACTGCTGTTCTACATCATTTTTGCGCTCATCTGTAGCAGAAGTAATTTGAAAAAAATGATACGGAATTTGATATGACTTTGCCAAATCATTGAAATCATGATGGTTCGATCCAATTCCAGCAATCTCAATCGGTAAACTACCTGATTTAGTTCGAAATAAAAGATCATTCAAACAATGTCCAAATTTAGAAACCATTATTAGTACACGAGGATGTTGCTGCAAATTATAAAATTTTGCATCCATCTGAAAACGGTTTTGAATAATAGAAAAATTCTCTTTGACTTGAGCTAACTGTAAAGGTTTTTCTATTTGCTCGAAATGAATACGCATAAAAAAACGACCTGAGAAAGGGTCCGTATATTGCGCAGAATCGGCGATATTACATTGCTGCTCAAATAAAAATTGACTTACTGCATAGACAATCCCGGGACAGTCTGGGCAGATGATTGTCAAAATATAACCTGGATGTGGCGAATTTGGAGGGTTTGTGGATAATGTATTCATAACAGTATTATCTTTCAATTTTAAATATCATTAAATAATTCATCATGCTGAATAACGCAAAAGAACTTTGGCCCCATAAACCTTTGGCTGAAGTCATGCGACCAATTCGAATTGAGGATGTTGTAGGCCAAGAGCATATTTTAGGCTTCAACAAGTCATTACAAATGGCATTCAATGCAAAAAAAATGCATTCTATGATTTTATGGGGGCCACCTGGTGTTGGTAAAACCAGCCTAGCACGACTCATGGCGACAGCATTTGAATACCATTTTATAGCTTTATCCGCGGTTCTTGCTGGTGTGAAAGATATTCGACAAGCTGTCGAAGAAGCACTGCAAGTCGAACAACAATCGAATAAAAAAACTATCCTCTTTGTCGACGAAATCCATCGTTTTAATAAAAGTCAGCAAGATGCTCTTTTGCCTTTTGTAGAATCTGGACTTCTCACTTTCATTGGCGCAACGACCGAAAATCCCTCTTTCGAAGTCAACTCAGCACTTTTATCTCGAGCGCACACCTACGTATTAAAACCTCTTGAAGAAAAGCATCTTAGAGCTTTACTAGTTCGTATTCCTGAAGTAACCAAGCGACCTTTCGAAATTTCCGAGGAAGCCATTCAAACTTTAATTCATTTTGCCGATGGTGATGGTCGAAGATTTTTAAACGCTATTGATCAAGCTCTTGCTAATCAAATCTCTAATGATCATTATTTGATTGATCAACCCCTGTTAGAGCAAGTGCTTCAATCTCAAGGAAGACGTTTTGATAAAGGCGGTGAACATTTTTATGATCAAATCTCAGCTCTGCATAAATCTGTTCGTGGTTCTCATCCAGATGCTGCTCTATATTGGCTTTGTCGAATGTTAGATGGTGGTGCTGACCCATTGTATTTAGGTCGAAGAATCATTCGTATGGCCTGGGAAGATATTGGCCTGGCTGATCCAAGAGCAATTCAATTATGTTTAGATGCGCTTCAAACTTATGAACGTCTAGGCTCACCAGAAGGCGAATTAGCCTTAGGTGAAGCAGTTATTTATTTGGCACTAGCTGCTAAAAGTAATTCGGCTTATAACGCTTATAACGCAGCAAAAGCCTTTGTAGCGAAGGACTCAAGTCAGGAAGTTCCTCTACATCTGCGAAATGCTCCCACTCAATTGATGAAAACTTTAGCTTATGGGCAAAGATATCGATATGCCCATGATGAACCACATGCTTACGCTGCTGGTGAGTCATACTTACCTGAGGGTATGAAAAATCCACTATGGTACTTACCTACAGACCGTGGATTAGAGATTCAAATTAGAGAAAAAATGGCTTTATTAAAAAGTCTTGATGAACAGGCCATGAAAAAGAAATAACTTAATTTTGCACAAATCGAACAAATTCCTGCACAGGAGATCGTTCAGTGACGAGTTGATTTTCTGGGGCTTGCATATTTTCATAGCCTAGTGATATGCAACAGACCAATTGTTCATCTTCAGCAAAGTTAAGGTGCTCTGCGACAATCTTGTGATAAGAAATAAAAGCAGCTTGAGGGCAAGATCCAATGCCCCTAGCATTGGCAGAAATCATTATGCTTTGTAAAAACATACCATAATCCAACCAACTCCCCTGCTCCATCATTCTTGGGATGGAGAAAAATAAAACGGTAGGAGCGCCAAAAAAATCAAAATTTTTCGCATGTTGTTCATGCATCTTTTGATTTTCTCCACGCGCAATCCCTACTAACTTATATAAATCAAAGCCAACTTTACGACGTCTCGATAAAAATGGTTCAACCCAGTTTTTTGGATAATAAATATATTCTGGGCGATATAAAGCACGTAAGGCAGGATCATTAAATACCGCTTTTACAGATTCCGAAAGCCGCTTTTTAGCTGCACCCTCCAATACATAAACTTTCCATGGCTGAATGTTGGATCCTGAGGGCGCTCTAGCAGCGACTTCAATAATATCTAAAACAGTTTGATTGGGAATGGGTGTTGATAAAAATGATCGTACAGATTTTCTGGTTCGAATCACATCATCAACAATCTCACTAACTGGCTGTTTTGTCATTACTTTTATTTACTCACACGCGTTCAATCATCATGGCAATTCCCTGCCCGACACCTATACACATGGTACAGAGAGCATAACGGCCTTGACGATGTTCTAATTCATAGAGTGCTGTGGTAATTAGTCTAGCTCCGCTCATGCCCAAAGGATGTCCAAGTGCAATGGCACCACCATTTGGATTTACCCTTGCATCATCATCTGCTACACCAAGTTCACGAAGAGTGGCAATCCCCTGTGCAGCAAATGCTTCATTGAGTTCAATAACGTCTACTTGATCAATGCTCATCCCTAATTGCGCTAAGAGTTTTTTGCTCGCAGGTGCAGGACCAATCCCCATCACTCTAGGTGGCACTCCAGCAGTTGCCATTCCTAAAATTTTTGCTCGTGGTTTTAATTGATATTGATTCATGGCTTGTTCGGAAGCAATCAACAGTGCGCAAGCTCCGTCATTTACTCCAGATGAATTTCCAGCAGTTACACTTCCATCAGGACGAACAATCGGCTTTAATTTTTGTAAAGCTTCAATGGTAGTTGAACGTGGATGCTCATCCAAAAGAATGGTAAAAACTTCACCTTTTTTGGAAGTAATATTTACTGGCACAATTTCTTTACCTAAACGCCCATTGTTCTGGGCAAGTAAAGCTTTTTCCTGACTTCTCAAAGCAAATGCATCCTGATCTGCGCGAGATACTACATAATCATCTGCGACGTTCTGTGCAGTCTCAGGCATCGAATCAACACCATACATTTGTTTCATTAATGGATTAACAAAACGCCAGCCGATTGTTGTGTCATAAACAGCATTGTTTCTAGAAAAAGCAGTTTCAGCTTTTGGCATTACAAATGGGGCACGACTCATACTTTCAACACCGCCAGCTATACCCATTTGGATTTGACCTGAAGCAATCGCACGCGCTACAACACCAATTGCATCCATACCAGAGCCGCATAAACGATTGACTGTAGAACCAGGAACATCCACCGGTAAGCCTGCCAATAATGAACTCATATGGGCTACATTACGATTATCTTCACCAGCTTGATTGGCGTTTCCATACACTACCTCATCTAACTTAGTCCAATCTACAGAGGGGTTTCTTGCCATCAATGCTTTAATCGGTAATGCACCTAAATCATCCGTTCGAATACTGGATAAAATACCGCCATAACGACCAATCGGTGTTCTCACAGCATCACATAAATACGCGACAGGTATTCCATTCGACATATTAATTTCCTTTTATTAATTGGGCTTGAGTTACTGCTTGGACAGTTTCGATGCTCATGCCATTAAATAATTCTTTGACTAAAAAACCTTGTGGAGTAATCTCAAAAATACCCAAATCTGTAAATACCATAGCAACACAAGCAACGCCAGTTAAAGGATAGGTACATTTGTCAACTAACTTACTTACACCATCTTTTGTCTGATGTTCCATCATTACAAAGGTTTTTTTCGCTCCAACAGCCAAATCCATAGCCCCACCAACAGCAGGGATTGCATCTGCTTCACCAGTATGCCAACTTGCTAAGTCCCCTGTTTGTGATACTTGAAATGCCCCTAAAACACAAATATCTAAATGACCACCACGCATCATGGCAAAGGAGTCCGCTTGATGAAAGAATGCTCCTCCTGGTTCAAGAGTTACTGGTTGCTTACCCGCATTGATTAAATCCCAATCCTCCTGGCCTTTTTCTGGCGCAGGACCCATCCCCAAAATACCATTTTCAGAATGCAAGAAGATGTCTTTATCTTCAGGCAAATAATTCGCCACCAAGGTTGGCATTCCAATACCAAGGTTCACATAAGAACCCTCATCGA
This sequence comes from Polynucleobacter sp. SHI8, assembly GCF_027944005.1. NCBI lineage: Bacteria > Pseudomonadati > Pseudomonadota > Betaproteobacteria > Burkholderiales > Burkholderiaceae > Polynucleobacter > Polynucleobacter sp. SHI8. Next base: position 1,322,221 of record NZ_AP027204.1, read on the forward strand.
TATGGAGAGCTATTTTCTGTGCAATTTCGTTTCTTGTAATAGGTTTTAGATTATTTTGACTCATGACTCACCTCTTACTAGTGCGACGTGTTGCACAAAAATTCCCGGAGTAACAACAGTCTCAGGATCAATCTCACCGATCTCAACAAGCTCACTTACCTGCGCAATAGTTGTTTTGGCAGCTGTTGCCATAACGGGACCAAAATTACGAGCGGCTTTTCGGTAAACCAAGTTCCCATAACGATCAGCACGCAAAGCTCTGATAAGGGCAAAGTCGGCAGCTAAAGGCGTCTCAAATACATAATGTTTCCCATTGATTAGGCGTGTCTCTTTACCTTGTGCCAATAAAGTTCCATAAGCAGTTTGAGTAAAGAACCCTCCCAAACCTGCTCCCTGAGCGCGAATACGCTCGGCAAGATTACCTTGTGGAACTAACTCTAGTTCTATTTGCTTGGATCGATAGAGTGTTTCAAAGTGGTGAGAATCAGCCATTCTAGGATATGAACATATGATTTTTCTGACTCGACGCGCCTTTAGCAAGGCAGCAATACCAGTCTCACCGCTACCAGCATTATTGGTAATAATGACCAGGTCTTTTGCATCTTGCTCAACCAGACAGTCGATTAAATCATGAGGGATACCAGATCCCCCAAAACCACCAACCATAATCGTTGCACCATCCTTTAAACCCTTAAAGGCATCTTCCATCCGACCTAAAATTTTATTAATCATTCAATTTCTACACTATTTATTCGGCAGGACCAATATGTAACTCTAAACTCCCAAGCTGATCAATATTACCGACCAAATGGTCACCCGTTACAACAGGACCAACACCCTCTGGAGTTCCGGTATAAATCAAATCGCCTGTATTTAAATGGTAGTACTCAGACAAGTTAGCAATAATTTCTGCAACATTCCAAATCATGTCTTTTAAATCTGCTTTTTGTTTCGTTACACCATTGACCAGTAAATCAATATTTCCCTGATTTAACTCACCAATCTCTGATTTAGGTACTAATGGAGTAATCACAGCAGAATTTTCAAATGCTTTACCAAAGTCCCATGGACGTCCAATTTCGCGACTTTTAATTTGTAAATCTCTTCTTGTCATATCTAATCCACAGGCATAACCATAAATATAATCCTGTGCATTTTCTACAGAAACTCTAAAAGCAGGCTTACTAATTGCAATCACTAATTCCATTTCGTAGTGAAGGTTCTTGGTTCCGAGTGAATATGGAATCGTTGCACCACTCAAAACTAAAGAGTTGGCTGCTTTAGTAAAATAAAACGGTGGCTCACGATCAGGATCAAAGCCCATTTCTCTTGCATGAGCCGCATAATTTCTGCCTACACAAAAGATTCTAGAGACAGCATATTGTAATTGTGAGCCACGAACTGGCACACTTGGAATGGGTTCTGGGGTATACACGTAATCCACGATTCGTCACCTTTCAAGTTGATTTAATTGATCTTGTTAGGATGATAAACCAAAAGAAAAAAGTATCTCTACTAAGAAAGCTTTTTATTACTCTTCACTCAAAGAATTCGCTTTATTGTCCAATATGGTCATTCCAGAACCGCTATCCGAAGAAGCATTCAATTTAGTTGCAGGAAGAGCTGCGTTAGAAAAAGTCTCAGACTCATTATTCTCTTTCAATTGACTTACAACAATCGTTTTGACTGGCTCCGTACGTAATTGAACTGGTGCTTCTTTAAGTTCAATACTTTGGATATTTTGAGTCAAACTGACCACTTTCATTCCTTGAAAATATGCATCAATTTCCTGAAAATGATGGCTAAGAAGTCGAAATGGCCCGACGCCACTCACAACTTTATTTTGTCCTGGCACGACATCAATTTTTTGTTGACTTCCATTACCATCAATCACACATACACTTTGCGGTGTTTTACTTGTTAAGACAACAAAATTACCGGCGAAGTTAGCCTTTGATGGCACAAAAGTACTCGTGTATTGAGCTTGAATTGCACAAGGATTTGTATTATCTTGCGTTAATTTTTGGTCCAGGACGATCACTTCTTCTTTGAACCCATCTTCTGCATTCAAGGATTGAGCTGTTTGTATTTCTGAGTTTTTTGGCGAAGAAATTGCAACACTGTAAAGATTTGCATCTGGACTTAAAAATTCATAAGCACTATATGCCGTAATGATCAAACAAATAAGACCTAAACCCATTGCACCGCTGAAGGAAAACTTCGGTAATGGTGCTGATTGATTACTACGATGAAAACCTGAAAAATTGATTTCAGATTTAAGTTGGGGTGCAACGCCTAAAAATGCTTGTTCTGAAGTCATTCCTAAAAGCGCAGCCATTTTTTGGGCTGTTTTTAATTTTTGCCCTTCTGTATAAAAAGAAGATTTTCCACCCTCTTCAATTTGTTGAATTTGTAATACAGAACAACATAATTTTTGACTGATAGAAGATCGAGATTTACCCTGCAACTCTCTTGCTTGTTGAAAATTTTCACCAATAATGTAGGACTCTATGTCGATCGGATGCATAAATTGAATTCAAATAATCTCGTGATTTTTTTAACAAATATCTACACAAATATTGGTAGAATTTATTAATCCAATAACTCTATTAAAAATATATGACAAACCCAATCTTTTTGTCATAAAAATAACCTATGTCAACAATCAATTATTTGACCCAAATTCATATCGAATTCGGTGCTTTAGAAAAATTACTCACTGAGTGTGAACGAATTGGTATTAAACACCCTTTGATCGTTACTGATCAAGGAATTAAACAAGCTGGAATTCTTGCTCAAGCTCTCATTCAATTAAAAGACTTGCCAGTCACCATCTTTGAAGACACACCTTCTAATCCAACTGAAGCCGCCGCTCAAGAAGCTGCTAAGACTTATAACCAATATCAATGTGATGGTTTAATCGCATTAGGCGGCGGATCATCCATCGATTGTGCGAAAGCTGTTGCCATCCTAGCAACCCATCCAGACCCCTTAAAAACGTATGCCACGATTGAAGGTGGATCTCCAAAAATTACTGCGAATACCGCACCACTAATCGCAGTTCCCACAACGAGTGGAACTGGCAGTGAAGTAGCAAGGGGCGCGATTGTTATATTGAATGATGGAAGAAAAGTAGGGTTGCACTCATGGTTTTTAATGCCGAAGGCAGCGATCTGCGACCCCCTTCTGACCATCGGCTTACCCCCTCGATTAACCGCTGCAACTGGCATGGATGCGATCGCACACTGCATGGAAACTTTTATGGCTGCGCCTTTTAATCCTCCAGCAGATGGTATTGCATTAGATGGATTAAGAAGGGCTTGGTCTCATATAGAAAAAGCTACCAATCAGGGTCAAGATCGAAATGCCCGTTTGCAAATGATGTCTGCTTCCATGCAAGGGGCAATGGCTTTTCAAAAGGGCTTAGGCTGTGTCCATAGTCTTAGTCACAGCTTAGGCGGAGTCAATCCAAAATTACATCATGGTACCCTCAATGCTATTTTCCTCCCCAGTGTGATTCGCTTTAATCAAGATGCACCTTCGGTAATTGATGAATCCAGAATCTTACGCATGGCACAAGCCATGGGTTTATCTTCTGCTCAGGATGTTATTCCTGCAATTATCGATTTAAATCAACGCTTAGGACTTCCAAAGGGATTAAAAGAACTTGGCGTCAATCAGGAACAATTTCCGAATATCATCCGAGGGGCAATCAAGGACCACTGTCATTTAATGAATCCGAAAATTGCCACTTCTGAAGATTATGAAATGATGCTTCTGGAGTCTATGTAAGATATATCAGTTAGAATGAAAAAGCTGTTTAACCTTATTAACTAATTTTGGATTAATGATTAGTTTTTTTTCAAATGATTAGGAAATAATGAATTTTATAAAAAAACTCTTAATTTTTTTCTTGTTAAGTCTTCTTAGCTTTGTTCATCTATCATTTGCCGAGAATCTGACTAAATCAACTGGCACAATTACCGGCAAAGTCATTGGTATTTCAGATGGTGACACCATCACCATTCTTAACGATAAACAAGAGCAAATTAAAGTTCGTCTAGCTGGTATCGATTGCCCTGAAAAGTCTCAAGCCTTCGGCAACCGCGCAAAAATAACTCTGAGCAATAAAGTTTTTTCCCAAAATGTCAAAGTAGAAACTCGCGATAAAGATAAATATGGCAGGACCCTAGGTATTGTTAAAGTCGGTGATGAAGATATCAACGAATATATGATCTCTCAAGGGGTGGCTTGGCATTATAAAAAATACGCGAAAAGCCAACCGGAAGAAGAAGCTAATCGTTACGCAAAAGCACAAGAACTTGCTAGTCAAAATAAACGTGGTTTGTGGATTCAAGATAACCCAATGCCACCTTGGGAATTTCGTGATCAAGCTAAAAAAGCTCCAAAAAAGTAGTTTTCTTCCAATTTAAACAAGTCATTTATGCCAACATTCTCAGCAAATCTTTCAATGATGTACCAAGAAGTTGATTTTATTGACCGTTTTGGTTTAGCCGCAGCAGATGGTTTTGAGTTCGTAGAATTTTTATTTCCATACACCTATCCAGCACAAGCAATTGTTGATCAATTGACAATCCACGGTCTTAAGTTACAGTTATTTAACTTACCACCCGGCGATTATCAAGCGGGTGAAAGAGGTTTAGCAATTCTTCCTGATCGTCAAAAAGAATTTGATGATGGCTTAGCTCTTGCCATCGAGTATGCGCAAGCCATGGATTGCCCAAATTTGCATCTAATGGCAGGCATTATTCCAGAAGGCATATCTCATCAAGAACTCAGAGCATGTTATTTAAAGCGAATTGAACAAGCAGCCATTGCCTGTGAACCGCACAATATTGATGTGGTTATTGAGCCAATCAACACCATCACCATGCCAGGATATTTTCTAAATTATCAAGATCAAGCAGTAGAAATTATTCAAGAACTTCTTTTACCAAACGTCAAACTGATGATGGATTTTTTCCACGCCCAGTTGATGCAAGGTAATTTAGAAAATCTTCTTATCAAAAACTTACCGCATATTGGTCATATTCAAATTGCTGGGGTTCCTCATCGTCATGAACCCAATCTGGGTGAGGTCAATTATGAGTATCTATTGCATCTCTTAGATACTTTAGGGTACGAAGGTATTGTCGGTTGTGAATATAAACCCCTCAACGGCACTTCTGAAGGTTTGAAGTGGTTAAGTTTTTATCGTTGATTGGTATGTATTTGAATAACGTCTTCCACAGTTACCGGTTTGATCGTTGTATACCTTGTAGTTAAGTCCCTTTGTGGAATTTTGTCCAGCTGATATTCTTGACAAACACGTTTGCCATCGATGATGTTATAAAGTTTGCAGTCTTGATCGGCGGCTCCAGACAACAGATGCTCTGATACGCCCTTACCTGTCGTTACATAACTTGCGCCATTAATTGCGGTCGATTCTATGAACGTTGCAGATGTGGCAGTACTAAAGGCTGTACTAGCCAATGGCGCTAAAGCACAGCCAGATAAACTACCATAAACAATCAAGAAGCAAACATAGATACGCATGGCATTATCTTGCCACAAATAACTAAAAGATTGACTTTCTATAAAGATTAATTCAATACTTTATAGCCACGTCCTGCAAGACAACGCTTGATGATCGTTTCTTTTTCAGCATTCCCAGAATACAATCCTGATGCACCACCGATAACTCCACCAACTCCAGCAGCTTGCGCGATATTAGTCCCGTTACCTCCTCCAACAAGGCCAATCAATGCTCCAATCGCAGCACCACCTGCAGCTTTTTTAGCGCCGTCCTTGGCTGCTCCTTGAGCTTGAGTTGATAGGTTCTGACATTCCATCAAGTCTTGCTGATACTTCGCTTCATCTATCCCCTGTTTATCAACGATAGGGGAAAAATTTGACCCTGTATTAGAGCAACCTGCTAGGGCTACAAGTACGAGCAAACTCATGAATTTATTTTGATATGACATCTAAGATTCTCCTTGGAGTAAATAATACCTATTAATATACCTATTAAATCTAACATTTGTAAAAAAACCAATCTTTCAAAATGTCTAATCCAATTGCTATATGCTCCGAATGCGGTAATCCCAGAAACCTCATGGCAATTGACTGTCCTTTCTGTGGATCTAAGGAGTCTTTCATCGATGCTGAGTCAAAATGGCGTTGCCAAGTCATTAATCTAGAATCGAACATGCCTTTAGTTGAAGAAGCTTTTGAGCGTTTACATCATCATTTAGAAAAATTACGCGGTAAAGGTCTTCGCGCCATCAAAGTGATTCATGGTCATGGTTCTTCTGGTCGCGGAGGAAATATTCGTCGAGAATTTCGTCAAGCTATGGAATATGGTCTCTGGGGTGAGGCGATTATTGAAGTTTATTTCGGTGAAATGCTCTCTCCACACTTGCCCCAATATCAAGATTTAATTAAGACTTATCCAGCTTTGAAAAACTCAATCACGAAAGATATGCAAGGCAATCCCGGGATTACCTTGTTAATCCTAGATAAAAACTATTGAATTTTTACTACAATTCGGCCAGCTACTTGACCAGCCATCAAGGCAGTTGCATATTCAGGAACTTGATCTAAGGTAATATCTCTAATCATGGTTTCTAATTTCGCGATGTCTAAATCACGACCTAATCTTTCCCAAGCTTGTTGCCTTTTTACCAGTGGCGCCATCACAGAATCAATTCCTAAAAGCTGAACTCCACGTAAAATAAATGGCATCACCGTCAACGGCAAATCTGCACCTTGTGCCAATCCACAAGCAGCAACTGGCGCTCCATATTGCATTTGGGCACAAAGGTTCGCTAAGGTGTTTGATCCGGCAGTATCAATTGCAGCAGCCCAGCGTTCTTTTTGCAAAGGCTTGCCAGCTGCAGTAAACTCCTGGCGATCTATGACTCGGGTTGCTCCTAATGCTTTTAAATAACTTTCTTCTGTCAATTTTCCAGTAATAGCGACTACTTCGTAACCTAAACGACTTAAGAGAGCAATGGCCACGCTTCCGACACCCCCTGTCGCACCAGTAACCACTACTTCACCTTGACCTGGCTTGGCCCCTGCGTTTTCGATTGCCATCACACACAACATTGCAGTGTAACCTGCGGTACCTATAGCCATCGCCTGTCTAGGTGTAAATGCAGAAGGCAATCTCACTAACCATTCACTTTTTAAATGGGCTTTTTGCCCTAAGCATCCCCAATGATTTTCACCAACACCCCAACCGTTGTGAATAAATAAGTCACCCTGCTTCCAATCAGGATGACTTGGATTAGAGATGGTGCCTGCACCATCGATTCCTGCAATCATGGGCCATAGTCTTACAACTGGACCTTTATTCGTAATGGCCAAGCCATCTTTAAAGTTTAAAGTGGAGTATTGCACATCAACGGCAATATCCGTGACAGGTAGATGTGCCTCATCAACGTCTTCTATTTGTGCTGTAAATTGGGGTTCTTTGCGCAATACCAGTGCTTTAAACATGATGTTTGATTTCCTTTTCAGCTAATTTTTAATACTATTATTCTATTAATTACCAATGACAAATTATGATTCATCCAGCGGTGATAATCGATCTTCCTCTTGTTCATCAGAAAATATGCGTAATTCACGACTAGCCCTTGTAAAAAAGTTTTCAATATCTTGGTGCGTTTTAATTGTTGAGAGAATGCGATGATCAGACATGTGTTGACGCCACAATCTTGCGCCACCCAAGCCATGAGCTAAACCAAGTATATGGCGTGTAATAGCTGCAATATAAAAAGATTCACCACTGTTTTGACACTGCGTTAACCATGCTTGTGCATACTCAATAATTGCACTCTGAATCTCTAGCCAGGTTTGATCATTTAAAAAATATCCAAATTCATGACCTTCACTTTCTAACATCCGATCCCACCCAAGCATCATTGCAGGTGTATGGTAAGCGGCGCGTCCAACCATGCAACCGTCAAAATCATGCCAATGATTAGCAATCAATTGATTCTGCTCTAAGCCGCCATTAAGCAACACCTTCGTACTAGGAAAATGCTGTTGTAGATCCTGCCTGAGCCGCTCAGCAACATCGTATCGAAGTGGCGGTATGGTTCGATTTTCCTTTGGTGATAATCCTTTAAGTACAGCATTTCGTGCATGAATCGTCAATTGACTAGCGCCGGCCTGAGCAACTCCCGCCATAAAATCTAATACAAATTGATAATCCTTATCAGTTCTAGGATCCATATCGTCTAAACCTAAGCGATGTTTGACGGATACGGGAATGGATACAGCATCTTTCATGGCTTTAACACAGTCAGCAACGAGTGATGGCTCAGACATTAAGCAGGCGCCAAAAGATCCTTTCTGAACACGCTCTGATGGGCAGCCACAATTAAGATCGATTTGATCATAGCCCCAATCTTGTGCTTTTTTGGCTGCAATCGCTAAATCAGATGGATCGCTTCCACCTAACTGCAGAACAACATAATGCTCACGAGTATCAAAGTCTAAATGCCGATGAACATCTCCATAAATAATCGCACCTGTATTAATCATCTCTGTATACAGGTGAGTTTTTTTAGTAAGTATCCGGTGAAATGATCGACAGTGTCGATCAGTCCAATCCATCATGGGCGCAACGGCTAAAATCTTGCCACTATTATCTTGATTCACAGTAATATATTTTTATATAGTTTGTAATTGCATCAATTGTGATGAATATTAAACAGACAATCTCTAAAATTTAAATCCAAAACCTAATAAGTATTTACCTGTAAATACCCGAAAAAAAGTTTATTAGGAACATCGGAAAACCCAAAACAATAAATCCAACTAACACACTACCAAATTTAGATAATTTTCTACCAAATGCACTATTCGTGTTTTTTGCACATTTCCATAGAGACACTGATAACCATGCATAATTTGAATAATTAATAAGTTGATAAAAAATGAAAATAGTTTTAGATTGAATAGTATTTTTATACTCTTCGTATGATTGGTAAAGATTTAAATAGGACGACATAGAAATATTTAAAGCTAAATTAACTGCAAAAAAAAGTATCTGTGCCGCAATAAATCCATAAATAAAAACTTTACGTGCTGATTCTTCGCCATTGAAAGAATTTTTGTAAAAACCTATTAATTTATTCATATCATTTCCTAAGGTTATTCCTTATTTTTAAAGAGGGATCTATTGCAGATAATTATTCTGAAAAGTATAACAAAGGGCATATTCCTTAACTTATTGCACAAATTTACACAGATAAACTCTAAATACCTTTATTTATTGGAACATTGTGCCAAATCCATCATGGGCGCAACTGCTAGTATTTTTTGTGGTGATTCCATTGTTATATTGTCTCAAAACCTGCTCGCTTCATCTTTTTTATCTAGATGGTCTAGATACAAATGTTGGATAATTAAATTTTTCTATAAAGTTAGTCCATGAAAAATATTGTTGATAATGTCGGCGCTTTAATCGATGCAACTTGTTCTATTGCAGGTGAACCTTCTGGTTCTTTGCTGGAAAAATCCTTCGTTTTGAAGGATATTTTTGATGTCAAAGGTTTTAAGACTGGGTTTGGTAACCCTGCCTGGATGAATACTCACCCACTCGCAACCCATACCAACTCTTCGGTCGAGCGACTCCTTCATGCTGGAGCTTCATTACAGGGTAAATCTCATTGTGATGAGTTGACCTATAATCTCTTCGGCAATAATTTTCATTACGGCACTCCCATCAATCATGCTAGCCCACAGCGCATGACTGGCGGATCTTCTAGTGGTTCTGCAGCTGCTGTTTGTGCTGACCTTGTCGATTTCTCTATTGGTTCAGATACAGGTGGGTCCGTTCGTGCCCCGGCTTCTTTTTGTGGCTTATTTGGTATTCGACCAACTCATGGAAGTATTTCCTTAGATCATTCCTGTGGATTGGCTCCTAGTTTTGACACCTTGGGTTGGATGACAAAAGATGTTTCTTTACTTCGTCAAATTGGAGCTCTTTTACTTCAAAATGATACGAATACTTCACCTACATCACCATCAAATTCAAAGCTTTACTATCTCAAAGAAGCTTTTGATGTCATTCATCCTGAAATTGCAGATGTAATTCATCAAGAATTTGCTAAATTTGGCGTCTTCAGTGAAGTCTCCTTAGGTAATGAGTCTCTTATCGAATGGGCTGATCAATTTCGTATTTTACAAGGGGCAGAAGTTTGGAAAAACCTAGGGCCTTGGGTGAGTCAGCATTGGGCGGATATTAGTCCAGCTATTCGGGCTCGCTTTGAAATGGCGCAACAATTAAGCTCTCAGCAACAATCGCAAGCCCAAATCAAATGGCTCGCAATCCAATCAAAAATGAATCAAATCTTGGAGAACAATGCCATCCTGGTTTTACCAACGGTCGCTGGCATAGCACCTCTATTGAACGCCCCAAATGATGAGCTAGAGATCTATCGAAAACAATGCTTTCAGCTACTCTGTATTTCTGGCTTATCAGGTACTCCACAAATCAACCTGCCGATTTGCACCCATGCAGGTGCACCTCTCGGAATTTCTATCTTAGGAGCCAAAAACAGCGATTTACAATTGTTGCAAATCGCTGAGGATCTTTTTAAGCAATAACTGGATTATCTTCAGTCTGACCAATAGCTTCATTGACTCTTGGCATTACTTCTTTCGCCATTAACTCCATTGAGCGCTTGGCTAATGGAATATTTTTCCAGTCATGACATGCATACAGCAAGTTACCAAAATCTCCTACTTCTTCTCTGAACTTGAGGAGTTGATCCACAACAGAATTTACAGTTCCTGCAAGTACTAAACGATTTGTGACAAATTCAGGTGTGACGTCAGAGTCAGGCATGTTGGGATCGACTTTAAATAGATTACTGCGACCACCATTAACTAACTTACGACTTAATGACTTGAAGTAAGCATAATAAGGACCTTCTGGACCACGACCATAACTTTCTGCAGTCGCCGCATCATCAGCAACAAAGATACTCTTTGCAACACGCCATTCACTAGCGTGCGGAACTGCGCCTATCGCCTCACGACCTTCGACATATTTAGGCCAGTGGGTTTTGACCCATTCTGGCATTAAGAAGTTAGCTGAGATCGGTTGCCAGCCTCGTTTTGCCATTTCTGTAACACCTTTAGAAAACGGTGCTACTGCTGTCCCAACAATCAATGGGTGTGGCTGTTGAAATGGCTTCATGATGTAACCCTGGCCAATCTCGGGAATCATTGTATTTTGAGTAGAGATCTTCCAATACTCTCCATCGATATTGTAAGGCGCTTCCCCCTCCCAAATTTTCAGAATCGTATTGATACTTTCGACAAACATCGCATTACGATCAGCCTTAAAATTACCAAATACCTCCGCATCGGACATTAATCCACCAGGACTAATACCCATAATAAAACGCCCCTCTAACATATGATCCATCATGGCGGCTTGGGCTGCAATCGCGGCTGGATGTGAGTTGGGAAGATTGATTGTGCCAGTACCTAATTTGATGCGCTTGGTGTGATAAATCAAACTTGAAAGAAATATCATCGAATTTGTGATTGTCTCAGCCGCATCAGTAACATGCTCACCAACATATGCTTCACTGTAACCCAAATGATCGGCAAAAATAACTGCCTCACGGTCTTCATTAAAAGTTTCAGTGAGATTTCTGCCTGGTGGATGAATCGGCATCATAAATGTACTTAATTTCATAGCATGTCCCAGTTAGGATTCGGTCAATAGAAGGTAATTGTTTATTATAAACAAAAAGTAATCAATTGATCATTTATAAGAGTGAAAACAGGTCAAATCAATAGGTAAAAACCCTAAATAATTGGAAGTATTAACTTCAATTTAATAGATTAGAGTACTTCGTAAGGATAATTTAACTTTGATAAAACAAAGAGTTAATCTTGTTTTATTAACATGGGAACAACGGTTCTTGCACCGGACAAATAAGTAATGATCGTATGTTCAATAATTGAGTCAATATCGATATCAAGGGGCACATTGAAGATCCATTGCCTTTGCCCGAGATAAAAAATCCGCGAATTAATACCCCAAGCCAGTTCTACTTCACTCATTTTGAGTGGTATTTCATCTGGCGAAGGTAAACCGAGTTCAGCTCGAACCTCAATTGCAATGGGCTCTAAAATACGACTACGCAGAAACTTCAAATATCGGGTGTTGATATCCTCGCCCTTCAGTCCAGAAAACATGAAGATTCTGACCCAATCATAGGTTAACGAAATCCTTGAATAATCTTTATACAAACGAATCAAACGGTCTTGCAAGGGAACGCTGCGATCAGCAATAATGGTCTCCCAATAAGGATTCCATCGTCCGACATAGACTTCTTGATAGACGCGCTCAATTAAAGCCGCTTTATTCGGAAAGTAGCGAAAAATTAAAGACTGAGTTACACCGAGTCGTCTGGCTAGCTCACGCGTATCACCATCAAAGCCAACCTCCGCAAAAAAAGCTACAGCAGCAGACGCAATCTCACGATCACGATCTTCACGCTTCATGCGCTTACGAGGCTGAACTTCGACAGCAGTTACTTCAGAAAAACTATTTTCTTCAGACATGTTATTTTTTTAACTCCATGTCATTATTTTAACTGATCATATGGTCAGCTATAAATACTTGTTTTATAGGGAATTACCCTTGAATTAATTCAATTTTCTCAGACGCAGCAGATCGCATGATCGCTTCTAATGCTCCAACATTTGCTAACATTTCTTGGTGCGATACGGGATATGGGGTAACTCCCCTTACACCATTCGCAAAAGCCTCTAAGTTAAAACGTACCGTAGGTGCTGGTGGCATAAAGTGTGTTTTCTTTTCTTCACCACGTAACTGGGTAGTGATATTCCAACCGGTTGGATGCTCAGGATGGGTATTATCTCTGATCTCCATCCACCCTTTGGATCCGTACACACAAAAGCGACCATCAAACGGCGTTGCCAAAATAGCGCTAATCAGTGCATTTGCACCGCCTGGAAATGCCAACATAATACCTAAGGTGTCACCATTTTCAAACTGACTTCCTCGGGTTGAAAGTCGCGCCCATACGGATTGTGCAGGGCCTAAAATAGCGATCGCTAAATCAACTAAATGAATTCCTGTTGCAGTTAAGGGCCCTACAGGTGCAAATTTATTGGATAAGCGCCAGTTATCAGGTGGCAGAGCAAAAAATTTGTCTTGTGAAAAATTAGCCTCAATTTGTAAAACAACGCCCAAAGTTCCTTTGGCAATCTCCTCACGCATCGCAACAATGGCAGGCTCAAAACGTCTTTCATGACCAATGCCTAACTTCACACCGGCAGCATTACAGGCGGCAATGGATGCTTGCGCATCCTCATAAGTTAAACAAAGAGGTTTTTCACAAAAGACATGCTTACCAGCTTTTGCCGCTAACTGGATTTGCTGAGCATGGAACTGATGGGGGGTGCAAAGAACAATTGCCTCAACTTCAGGATGCACCAAAGCTTCCGAAAAGTCTTTACCAACTGCAAAGTGCATAGTTTTACCAGACTCTTGAGCGATTTCATTGACCTTAGGGTCGCTCTCAATGACTAAAACAACATTTAATAATGGACTGGCTTCCAAGGTTGCGGTAATAATCTTACCCCACCAACCATAACCAATCACGGCAACGTTTAAAGGTTTTACAGACACAACAATCTCCCTTCTTAATGGGCAAGCATAAATGTATTAACGATACGCGTGAACTCAGGAGCACACTCTAAATTAGCAATATGCGCCCCAGGAAGTTCCGCATATTCACTGTTCTGTATCACCGTACGCAAATTGCTAACCTCAGAAGCAGGTGCACCACCATCAAATTGACCACCAATCAAAAGAACCGGGCAACTCACTTTACCAACATATGGTCTTAGGTCATAGTCTTTGACTGCATGCCCACAAGCCATATAACCGTCTGGTTCGTTGGCGCCAATCATGACACGCAACGCTGTATCAATGCTTGGATTGGCTTGACGAAAGCCTTCGGTTAACCAACGATCGGCTGTACCTGCAACAATTGCGCCTACACCCTGCTCTGTAACGGTCTTAATTCTGGCTTCCCACATCGCAAACGATTCTGGCGTTTGATAAGGGCGAAAACAAGCGGAAGCTAATGCTTTGACTTTTTGAGGGTAATGAGCCGCAAAGTAAAGTCCTAACATGGCACCTAGTGACAATCCTACCCAGTAGACCTCTTTGATATTAAGAGCATCTAAAAGCTCATTAACATCATCAGCCAAATCTTGTGAAGTTGCAAAGTTACCAACGGATGGTGTGCCGCCATGACCTCGATAGTTGTATCTCAAAACTTGAAAGTTCTTTTTCCACTCCTCAATCTGTGGATCCCACATTGAGTAATTAGCACCTAATGAATTTGCAACCAGTAGGACTGGAGCACCTAATTTACCTTCAAGAACGTATGCCGTATTTGTCATGTTAGTCTCACCTTGTATTTATGTATGAAAAAGACTCAATTAAAGAGATCGTCCGATCACTTTATTACATGTTTTTTATTTTGACAAGTCATATGAATGCTGATTTAGTGAATCAATATTTCAATGGGGTTTACCCTAAGCAATTAATTTTTTTAATAATTTATATTTACTTTCAATTAATTATCTTACACACCTAATGCTTTTTATTAAAATATCATTCATTGACATCTAATGATCAAGCGATTACTATTTAAAAAATTAATGCGAGATGACCCCATGACAAATCCAAGCAACGCAATAGACACTCCAGAACAATCTCCTGAGTTTGACCAACGAGATTTTAGAAATGCCCTCGGACATTTTGGTACAGGCGTGACTGTGATTACCACCAAAGATGCTTCCGGTCAGTTGTACGGTGTTACTGTCAGTTCTTTCAACTCTGTCTCACTCTCCCCTCCCTTAGTGCTATGGTCACAAGTACGAGGTGCACCAAGTCATCAGGCTTTCCTAGAATCACCTTACTTCATCGTGAATATCTTGTCGGAGTCACAAAAAGATATTTCCAATCACTTTGCTAAACCTAGCGAAGATAAGTTTAAAGACATTGCCCACCATTTAAGTCCAGAAGGTATCCCTATTTTAGAAAATACTCTAGGGCACTTTATTTGCGAAAAAGAACGTGATGTTGAGGGTGGCGACCATCTGATTTTTATTGGTCGTGTCATGAGTTATTCTTACAATAAAGCGCAGGATACTTCCCCACTGTTTTTTTGGAAGGGTAAATATCACTGCGCAGCTGACCACACTTCATAACTTTAATCAAGGATTCATATGTCAAACGTCAATTTAGAACAAGCTCTTACCATTGCTCAAACTACCTTAAAAAAAGGTCGTGAAATGAACTTTCATCCCCTCACCGTTGTTGTTCTAGATGCGGGTGGTCATATGAAAGCCCTTCTTCGTGAAGATCATTGCAGTATTTTGCGTGAAGATATCGCTCGCGGTAAAGCATGGGGTGTCTTAGGTATGGGCTTTGGAGGTCGTGAAATCGCTCGTCGCGCAGAAAAAATGCCAGCATTTATCTCCGCATTAAACGTCATGTCCGAAGGCAAAATGGTGCCTGTTGCAGGTGGTGTTTTAATTCGTGACGCCAATAATCACATTATTGGATCAGTTG
Organism: Polynucleobacter sp. SHI8; assembly: GCF_027944005.1. Taxonomy (NCBI): domain Bacteria; kingdom Pseudomonadati; phylum Pseudomonadota; class Betaproteobacteria; order Burkholderiales; family Burkholderiaceae; genus Polynucleobacter; species Polynucleobacter sp. SHI8. The sequence continues at coordinate 1,337,873 of NZ_AP027204.1, forward strand.
GTGTTACAGGTGATACTTCAGACAATGATGAACTCTGTGCAGTCGCTGGTATTCAAGCGGCTGGACTTACCCCCGATACCGGGGATAAGTAATCTCTTTATCGTTCAAATATTAGCTCATCAATTCAGCTAATCGATCAGGAGTTAAGGGCAAATGTCTTGCCCTAACTCCTAATGCTTGAACCAGTGCATTGGCAATCGCCGCAGCTGTAGGTCCCGCAGAAGCTTCACCGCCACCTAAACTTTGAACTCCAGGTTGATTGAGTAACTTGACTTCAACCTGTGGAACTTCATCAAAATTCAAAATAGGATATGTATCCCAAGTTGCAGAAGTAACTCCCTCTGTATCCCATGTGACCATTTCTTTTAAGGTCCAACTGATCGACTGAATAATGCCTCCTTCAATCTGATTGATCAACCCATCCGGGTTAATGACTTCTCCAGCGTCACAGACCGACCAGACTTGGTCAATGTAGATTTTTTCTTCGGCACGTAATTGCACCATTACTCCGCAATAAGCACCACTGTTCTTATACCTAGCAAACCCCATGCCTAAGCCTGTGCCTTCAGGTAAATTTGCTCGATTTGACCAATTAGCCATTTGCGCAAGAGTCTCGAGCAAGGTAATCGATCTTGGATCAGATAGATGCTTTTTTCTGAACTCAAGACTATCTTGTCCTAACTCTTGTGCAATTTCATCCATAAAAGATTCCATAGCAAAAACATTTAAATAAGCTCCCAGGCCTCTTAGTGCAGAGGTTCTTAAAGGTGCTTGTGGAATCATGTGATGTCTTACTTGTTGATAGTCAACGTTATACATGGTGATCGCATTGCGTAATCCACCGCCTTGCGGCAAGGGATTGTCTTTAGTTTCATCGATGGGATGCGGTGGATCAATCATCCAAGCTCCCAATAAATTGAGCTTACCTGACCATCCTGGCCGATGAATATGGGTTGGTGACCAAATTTCCGATTGCCAATTAATAATTCTGCCTGATGCATCAACTCCAACTTCAAACTCCACGACACCCGGCGATCCAAATGGTGAGGCAGTTAACTCCTCTTCACGACTCCATTGCACACGGATGGGTAGCCCTGTCATTTTGGCAATAAATGCCGCATCAAAGGCTACATCATCAGCACTGTTATGACCATAACATCCAGCGCCATGTAAATGTATCACTTTGACAGTGTTTGGATCTTGACGTAATCCAACTGCAATCTGATTTTTAACCAAATGAGATCCTTGCGTATGCGACCAAACGGTTAAGATTCCATCAATTTCTTGAGCAATTGCACATGCAGGGCCAATCGATGCATGGGCAATAAATGGCCGGGAGTATCTGGCCTTGACTGTTTGTTGCGCTGTATCACTAGAACCTTGTTGATATGCAATATCATCGCTGGCTGGAAGTCCAATAATCATTTCTTCAGTAGGTGTTTGTGCTTGCACATATGCTGGTGCCTGCCATGTAACAAAAGCTTGCGCTTTTTCTTGTGCCATCACAAGTAAAGCTTCGTTACTACCAACAATAGCAAGGAAGCTACCACTATGAACGACCTGCTCAACACCCGGTAATTGTTGAATTTTCTCAATGTCTACGTGAGTAATAGTGGATTGAACATGCTTGGCTCTAAGCATGCGTGCATGACGCATGTTTGGCAATGTAAAGTCGTGTATGAATGCCGCTCCGGATAACTTACTATGCAAATCATCACGCGCAATACTTCTTCCAACCCACTTGGTCATCACCTGTTGCTTACTGGAAACAATCTGCTCGTTCGAAATGATCTCAACATCAAGATCCAAATGCTTGGCTAGCTGAGCATAAGTGATCTGCTCATTTGATTCCTTGCTACTAAAAACACCTTGCTCAATGGAGATCGAATTTGCATTGACGCCTAATTGTTTTGCAGCAGCTTCTAGCGATAAGTACCGTGCATAACCCAAAGCTACCTTGAGTGCGGAGCCACCATTTTCAATCGATAAACTACCGGCGGTATACCATTCATCAGGGGATAAATGCGTATCACCAGCAATCCAGTTAATTTGCTTTAAATCAACTCCTATTTCGTCTGCGGCGATTTGTTGTAGGGCCGTTTGGATACCCTGCCCTAGCTCAACTTTACCAGTGCATACAGTAATCAATGGCAGATGATCTAAACGAAACCATTGGGATAACTTGGGGTTCGAAACAATATTTGCTGGAAGAGTAAGATTGCTCATGCTGCCTTCTTTTCATTTAACTGTTGAATCACACTATCGATTGCCCGCAAAATACGTACATGAGTCCCACAACGACAGAGATGTCGATTTAATGACTCCATTAATACTTCTTGAGTGGGTTGAGGATTTTTCTTCAATAAGGCCGTAACACTCAGCAAAATTCCATTAATGCAATAACCACATTGAGCTGCTTGTTCATCAATAAACGCTTTTTGTACTAACTGACCTATTGGATCGCTCGCTAAACCCTCTGCAGTAATAACTTCTTTGCCAGTAGCAGCCCAAAGTTGCATATCGCAAGACTGCATCGCCTGTCCATCAACAATCACGGTACATGCTCCACAATTACCTGATCCACAACCAAAACGGGTTCCTTTATGTTCAAGGTCATTACGTAAAACATAAAGTAACGGGGTATTTTCTGGAGCGTCAACAGTAACGCTTTGGCCATTAAGAATGATTTGAATAGATGTTGTCATTGTTGTTTGAGGGTTTATTTACAATAAGTTTGAATGAACCAAGCTGGCACAGCAGTACCATCTTTATCGCCTAAGCCTGCAGCAGAGGTTTTATCTAGCTCGGCAAGAGCTGCTTGGGTAACTGGAATACTCCAACCATTCGACTGAGCTTCCTCAATCATGGTTCTTAAATCTTTACGAATATTATCGAGGGTAAATGCCGCAGGTGCTTGCGGCTCACCTTTAAGTGTGGAGACCAATACTGGCGTTCGAGCTTTCATCATGCTTGGTGCGCCTGAGGTGTCAGACAAAATATCAATCAATCGCTCTGGTGAGATATTTAATTGTGATGACAAGGACAAAGCTTCACTAAATGATTGCCAAAACACTAATAAAGGTAAGTTCACCGTTAATTTCAAACGCACACCTGAACCGCTAGGTCCAACATGTTCTACCCGGCGGCATAATTGTTCCAAAATGGGTCTTGCAAGTTCAACATCTTTTTCTTCACCACCAACTAAACCTAATAATTTTCCTTCTCTAGCAGGACCAACAGTGCCACCAACTGGACAATCAACCATTGCCCCACCTTTGGCTGTAACGTCTGCAGCAATTGCGATGGCAGTTACAGGTCGTACTGTACTCATCTCAATAAATAATTTACCAGCAACAGAAGTAGTCAGAACACCTCCGGGAGCACGGTAACATGCATCGATCGCCTGGGCATCGGTCAATATAGAAATAATGATCTCTACTTGATCCACCAGCTGCGCTGGGGAACTAGCGACAGTAGCTCCTTTCGCTACTAGGGGGGTAGTTTTTTCAACGGAACGATTCCAAATAACCAACTCATGACCACAATTGATTAAACGCTCCACCATGGCACTACCCATTTTGCCTGTGCCAAGAAGTCCGATTTTCATACTTGCCCCCTAAGATTATTCAATGTTTACTTCATTTTCAATATGCTAAACAAATATTATTATAGTAATGATCAAATAATCATTAAAAATCCTTTTAAATCTTATTAAATTTGTATTCACTCAATAAATATTATGTTAATTCAGATTCATTCATTCTGTCACATGACAATAACTAAGTAATAACCCTTATGTTTTATCAGGGCGTATTCCATTAATCTTATAACTTGTCAAACCCTTGTAATTGAAATACCTAAGTAAATCACTCAAAATTCTAAATGATCAAATAATCAATTAGAATGAATGAAAAATTAAATTAACCATTTGGAGACAATATGACTTTAGATCGTCGCTCGTTTATTCAGGGTTCCGCCGCAGCTGGTCTTGGACTCGCAGTTCCTAGCCTATTTGCGCAAAATAACGAACCTGTTCGTGTTGGTTTGCTCACCGTTAAAACGGGACCTCTTGCATCCGGTGGTATCGATATGGAACTCGGATTAAAACAGTGGTTAGCAGAAAATGGCAATATGTTAGCTGGTCGTAAAGTTGAACTCACGGTCGCTGATACTGGTGGCGTTCCAGCAAATACAAAAACAAAAATTTCTGAACTCAACGAAAGAAATAAAGTTCACGTCATTATGGGCCCCCTCGCAGCTTTTGAAGCTCTAGCGGTCGATGACTATATTCGTGATAACAAAATTCCGACTCTATCAGTTGCAGCTGCGGAAGATATGACGCAACGTAAAGCCAATCCATGGTTTGTTCGTGCAACTTCAACTTCATCCCAAAGTGCTCACCCTATGGCCGATTATTGTGCCAATATCAAAAAATATAAGCGGATGGTTGTTGTTGCGGATGATATTGCATACGGTCATGAAATGTGCGCAGGCTTTCAAAGAGTTTTTGAAGAAAATGGTGGCAAAATTGTCCAACGTTTGTTCGCACCTCTCACTGTTCCTGATTACGGTAGCTACCTTGCTCAATTAAAAACTAATGCTGATGCAGTCTTCTTAGGTTTTGCAGGATCAAATGGTTTCCGTTTCATCCGTCAAATGAATGAGTATGGCCTCAAAGGCAAAATCGCTATTGTGGGTGGTATGACTGCTCTCGATGAAGCCGTTCTGAAGAATATGGGCGATGAAGCCTTGGGTATTGAGACAGCTTGCTGGTATTCAGCTGAGTTAAATAATCCAATCAATAATAAATTTGCTCCAGCATTCCGCAAAGCTCAAGGCTATGATCCAGGCTTCTATGCTGCTGCAACTTACACCAATGCTGCTGTTCTTGATGCTGCTCTCAAGTCGATCAATGGTAATGCGAGCAATAAAGAAGGCTTAATGGCCGCTCTGAAAAAGACCAATGTTCCAACGGCCAGAGGTCCAGTAACATTTGATAGCTATGGTAACGTAGTTGGCGATGTCTATATCCGTAAAGTTGAACGTAAAGATGGTCGTTTAGTGAACGTCGTTACAAAAACTTATACAAACGTTAGCCAATTCTGGAAATATGATCCTAAGGCATTCTTAGCAAACCCTGTTTACTCCAAAGACTGGCCACCAGCTAGAAACTTAGAGTAATCATTTTTTACAGAAATTAATATATGCAATTTTGGGTCATTCAAACCCTGAATAGTCTTGCTCTCGGGGGGCTTCTGTTTATGTTGTCCTCCGGTTTTGCTTTGATATTCGGTCTCATGCGCATCGCCAATTTAACGCACGGCTCTCTTTTTATGATTGGGGCATATATTGCTGCTTCAGTCTTGAAAGGTGGTTACAGCCTGATCGTGGCTGCTTTAGTTGCTATGGCTTTAGTTGGTTTAATTGGTGCAATTATCGAGCGCTTTATCCTTAGAAGTCTTTCTGGAAATTCTCAAGGTCAAGTATTAGCTACTCTTGGACTCTCTTTTATTGCGGCGGATGCATGTCTCATGATTTGGGGTGGTGATCCTATTCCAATTAATGCTCCAGAAATGTTGCGCGCCCCGATGCAAATGTTTGGTTTTATGTTCCCAACCTATCGCTTAGTAGTGCTTGTTATTTCTATGATTAGCGCCGTTTTACTCTATCTCCTAATGGAAAAAACTCGTCTGGGTGCAATGATTCGTGCTGGTGTTGATGATATGCAAATGGCTCGAGCTGTTGGGATTCCTGCATCTCAATTATTCACGATTGTATTTGCCCTAGGTGCATTACTTGCAGGTCTCGGTGGAACGGTTGGCGGCCCTATGCTCAATGCATATCCTGGTCTTGATGCCGACATGCTCCCTCTTGCTCTGATTGTTGTGATATTGGGGGGTGTTGGTAGTTTAATCGGTACCTTTGTCGCTAGTTTTATTATCGGCTTTATCTATACCTTTGGTATTGCTCTCGTCCCTGATTTAGCTTACGTTATTTTGTTTTTACCTATGGTGCTTGTCATTGCCTTCCGTCCATCAGGTCTTTTTGGGACAATTCGCGCATGATAAAAAATTCTCTTCTTTACATTGTACTCATTGCGATTCTTGTGATTTTGCCGCTATTTTTTGGCGAGTATTACGTCAATCTTGGCAGTCAAATCATGGTGGCGGCAGTATTTGCTGCGAGCTTAAATCTTCTCGTTGGTTATGGGGGTTTAACATCTTTAGGTCATGCAACCTACTTAGGTGTTGCCGCCTATACGTCCGCTTGGCTTTTTCAAAACTACGGTATGTCGCATGAATATACGGCTCTCATCGCTCTTCTATTTACAACGCTCGTTGGTGCCATTTTTGGTTGGATTTCATTACGCGCTTCCGGCTTAAGTTTTTTAATGCTGACTTTGGCTTTATCGCAAATTATTTGGGGTATCGGCTATCGTTGGGTTGGTCTTACCAACGGTGATAATGGTATTTCCGGGTTAACTCGCCCAATGCCTTTTGGTATCAACCTAGAAAATTCAAATAATTTTTATTGGTTCTGCTTAGTCATCACCATCATCTGCTTATTTTTTATTGCACGTTTTGTGAACTCACCATTCGGTTCTAGTTTAAAAGGAACGCGCGATCAAGAAAAACGGATGAGCGCCCTAGGCTATAACGTGTGGATGATCCGCTGGATTACTTTTGTGATAGCGAGTTTCTTTGGGGCAGTTTCTGGTCTGATGTATATCTATCTCAACAAATACATTCACCCAAGCGTAATTTCCATAACATCATCCGCAGAAGCTCTTCTTTGTGTGATTGCTGGCGGTGCTGGCACTTTGGCAGGCCCTATTCTTGGATCTATTCTGATCGTTCTTCTGAAAAACTATGTATCTGGTTTTGTTGAGCGCTGGAATATGTTACTGGGTATTATCTTTGTCTTTATTGTGATCTTCATGCCTGCTGGTATGGCTCCTGGTTTTACACAACTTAAGAATCGTTTGTTCGGAGGTAAGAAACTATGACCCTCGCTCTTGAAGTCAAAGACCTTAAAAAGAGTTTTGGTGGTATTGCTGTTACCCAAAACGTTTCTTTACAAGTAAGTCCTGGTGAACGGCGTTTAATTATTGGACCTAATGGTGCTGGAAAAACCACACTTTTCGCTCAAATTACTGGAGACTTAAAGCCTGATTCAGGCTCTGTAAGTATTTTTGGTAATGAGGTGATTTCCCTTCCTGTTCATGCTCGCGCGCATATGGGAATGAGCAGAACTTACCAAATTATTACTTTATTTAAACAAGATACTTTGGCTCACAATGTGGTGTTGTCCTTATTAGGTATTCATCAACGAAAGAAAAATATTTTCAATCCTCTTACTACCGAAGATACTTTATATGATGAAGCTATCGAGTTCTTAGATAACGTTGGCTTGAAACATCAAGCATTTAGGAATGTATCGGAGATTTCCTACGGAGAACAACGTCGGGTAGAAATTGCTCTCGCACTTGCACAAAAGCCTAAATTATTACTTTTAGATGAGCCCCTAGCGGGCTTATCCCAAGATGAGCGTGTGGTGGTAGCAGACCTCATCAATAACATCTCTAAAGATGTGACGATTGTCATGATTGAACACGATATGGAAATGGCTTTAGCTTTTGCTGAAAAAATTCTCGTCTTGCAATACGGTAAGGTCATTGTTGATGGCGACCGTGATGCGGTAGTCAATGATCCAAAAACACAGGAGGTCTATCTTGGCCACTGATGCATTAGTAATCGATAAAATCAATTCATACTATGGCGATAGTCATGTGCTACATGATGTCTCTCTTACTCTGAGAAAATCCTCCCTTCTTGCTCTTCTTGGCAGAAACGGCGCTGGAAAAACAACCACGATGATGACCGTTGCCGGCTTGGTAACAGCTAAAACTGGGCAAATTTCTTTGTTTGGCAAGCCAGTTGCTCGGCAAAAACCTGAAACAATCGCACGCGCAGGTATTCGGTTAGTCCCTCAAGGAAGAAGAATTTTCCCAAGCCTATCCGTAGAAGAAAATCTCAAAGTAGCAGCCCAAAATAGAGAGATTCAGAATCCTTGGAATATGAATCGTGTCTATGACCTCTTCCCGCAATTGAGAGATCGTTTTAAACAACGTGCCGGCACTCTCTCTGGTGGTGAGCAACAAATGCTTGCGATTGGTCGTGCATTAATGGGTAATCCGGATGTACTTCTTTTAGATGAACCATCCGAGGGACTAGCGCCATTAATCGTTGCTGAAGTCGCACGAGGTATTAAGGAAATCAAAAACGAAGGCCTCTCCATTATTTTGGTCGAACAGAATTTCCAGTTAGCGATGTCTGTGGCAGATGATGTTGCTGTTCTGAATACAGGTCGTCTAGCTTATTATGGAAGCGCGGCCGAAGTTCAATCCAACCCAGAACTCGCAACAAAACATCTTGGTGTGTTTTAAAAACCCTGTCATCTTATCTACTTACAATTATTTAATCATTCCTACTTTACGAGGCTCTTATGTTCTATACCTGTTCCGCACTTTGCTCAGACCCAAGTCATCAACATGGCTCTTATGAATCTCCTCAGATGCTTGCTGGAAAAGCAGTTGCTAAAGCCGCAAGCAAAAAGAGTGCTGCTACTGTTGATAAGAAATCCACAGCAAAAAAATTAACAAGCCCAACACAGCGTGTGGTTAAAAACCGTAAAGGTCAACATGTGGTTGTCGATATTCACTGTCATTATTTAAACCCTGAAGTGAATGCAAAAACAACACATCTAAATGCAGCCTCTTATGATCCAACGGTGATTTACGCTACTGAGTTAACAAATGAAACTAACGTTTTACAAATGAAGACCCGTGCTCCCAAGCTCATGGGTGTTGAAGAGCGTTTAAAAGATATGGACAAAATGGGCGTAGATATTCAAGCGGTTGCTCCTGCACCTTATCATTATTTTTATTTCACTGAAGCTGAACTCGGTGCAAGTCTTGCACGTGAAGTCAATGATGGTATTGCCAATGTCGTTGCTGGCAATCCTGACCGTTTTGTTGGTATGGGCTCCGTACCTTTACAAAATGTCGATATGGCAGTAAAAGAATTAGAGTACTGTGTCAAAACTTTAGGTCTTAAGGGAGTTGAAATTTGCACGAATGTGAATGGTAAAAACCTGACTGATCCAAGCTTAGGTCTAGAAAAGTTTTTCGCGAAAGCAAACGAACTGGGTTGCGTGATTTTTATGCATCCATTAGGTTTTACTCAAGGTGAACGTTTAACCAATCACTACTTCAACAATGTGATTGGTAATCCTTTAGAAACGACTGTTGCCGTTAGCCATTTGATTTTCGATGGTGTGGTAGCGCGATATCCTAAAATCAAATTCATTTGCGCACATGGTGGCGGTTTCTTAGCACACTACTGGGCACGTATGGATCATGCTTGGGGAGCTCGTAAAGATACTCGTACAGTGATCAAGAAAAAACCTTCTTCTTATTTAGAGAAGTTCTATTTTGATACGATTACGCATGATTCAGAAATGCTCGGTAACTTGATCCGTCGTTTCGGTGCAGATCACGTGATGCTCGGTACAGATTACCCTTATGATATGGCTGATGATCACCCATTACAAACCATCCGTGGAGTTAAAAAACTATCAGTTGCTGATCGTCAGTTAATTGAAGGTGGTAATGCAGTCAAAATGATGAAAATTAAACTGTAATTTTTATCATCAAGAAAAAGGGCTCATTTTTGATGAGCCCTTTTTTTACATTTTATCTCTCAATATTATTGGATGGTGGGTAATCTCTAGAATAAACGGGATTAGCCAAGAACTCAGAACTCTTATATTTCCAAAATTGCGTCACCCCAGGATAAGTTTTCAGAATCGTATTCGTGAGTTTGCCGTTAACACGTTCTACTTTACGAATATAAATATCCATTACAGGATTGCCTAAAGCGTCAAGTGTAATTTTGCCTCTTGGATCATTCGAAACTTGCACATTACGTAGTGCAGTCATGAACGATTTTTTATCTTCAATATTCGATTTATTATCTTTCAAAGCTTGTTCAAGCATCAGCATTGCACCGTAAGCCCCAACTGAATAATATCCTGGAGCTTGTTTGTAATTGGTGAGCATCCCTTGATTGAACTTAGTATTGTTTGGATTATTAATCGTTTGCGCATACCACCCTGGTGAAATCACGCCAATAGCTTCATCGCCCATTGAACCTAAAATACCTTCATCAACCGCGGTCATATTTCCGAGAACAGGAATCTTACCTTGCATACCGTACTCTTTATATTGACGTAAGAATTTAACGCCATTGCTACCAGCATACGCAATGTAAATAGCATCGACGTTCGATTTAATTTGGCTAATATAAGCTCCATAGTCTGCGGTATTAAGTGGTGACCAAAGCTTTTGTACAACTTTTCCACCGTTCTCTTCAAAGGTTCTTTGAAAGCCTCCAACGTTCTCATGTCCAAAGGCAAAATCGTCCCCTAAAATAGCAATGCGTTTGTATTTAAGCTCTTTGGCCACATACTCACCAAAGGGATGATTCGGTTGTGCTGAACTACCTACGGCTCTAACAAACCATGGATTAGGTTTACGCTGGGTTAAATCTTCAGCACCTGCAGATGGCGATATCGTTGGAATCTCTGCTTTACGAATATAGTCATCAACCGCCAGTGCTTCAAAGGCCGCCAAAGGTCCAATCACTACATTGACTTTATCTTTCTCAACTAGTTCTTGAATTTTAGTTTTAGTAATTGCTGGTTGCCCCCCAGTATCAGCGACAAAAAGCTCTACTTTACGTCCTGCAATCATATTGTTATGCTCTTTTAAATAGAGCTTTAAGCCATCCTCCATTTGTATTCCACCAGCAGCTAAAGCTCCCGATTTAATGGTCAAAAAGCCAACTCGAATCGGATCATTTGGGCCTGCATATGACATATTCGTAGCGAAAAGAAAAAGAAATACTGAAATGAATCGATGCAAAAAAGCACTCTGTATTGTCATTGAAGTCTCCATTTGTAATATTGTTTATTGAACTGAATATGTTATATTACAACGAGTTAGTGATGATAACTTTTTTATCACTCGTACATTTATAACAATCTAAATATAAAGACACTTTCTCATGCAGATGCATTCTTTTGAAACACATCAAATTAGTAATCAAGGAAAAAATTTAAGTTTTAAATCTGCTGGTTCTGGACAAGCAATTGTCTTATTTCATTCTTTACTAGCTGATCAATCTAGCTGGGATTTAATTACTCCAAGCTTGATCAAAACACATCAAGTGATTCAATTAAGTCTTCCTGGTTTTGATGAGTCTGATTTTGTAGGCGGCTCGTTAGATGCTATTTCTGATCAAATTGCCGAAGTCATTCATTCTTTAAAACTTACTCAAGCCCCTATTTTTATGGGTAATGGTTATGGTGGTTTTGTTGCTTTAAATACTGCTCTTAGACATCCTCAATTGCCTGCTAAATTAGTCTTAGCGGACTGTGGAGCATGTTTTTCAGAACCTGGTCGTGCCGCATTTAGGGGTATGTCAGAAAATGCTAAAAACAAAGGCTTGATTGCGATTGCTGATGTAGCGATGCGTCGTTTATTCGCTCCTGAATATCAAACACAACATCCACAATTAATTGCTGATCGTAAAGAACGCTTTTTAAATATCCATATGGATACTTTTCAAGGAGCTTGCGCAGCTTTATCAACGATGGATTTAAGACCACTGGTCACCAATTTAGCTATTCCGTCTTTAGTCGTGGTTGGCGAATTCGATGAGGCAACTCCAGTCCCAATGTCTGAGGAGCTAGCAAAATTACTCCCCAATGCGCAGTTAAAAATATTACCTGGACTTGCTCACGTTCCACAACTGCAAGATCCTCATGCATTTTTAGAAGCAATTCATTCTTTTATCTAAGTATCGATAACCTAAAAGGACATTTATGGCAACGACAAAAAAATTAGCTCCAGTTCGAGTTCCAGTCACTAGAGTTTCAACTAAAAAAATTGAAGAATCTCATGTTAAACCAATCGTTGGATTTATCGGTCTTGGTATCATGGGTTCTGCAATGGCTTCCAATCTAAACCAAGCAGGATTCCACGTGTTTGGTTTTGACCCCAGCCCAAAGCAACAAAAGGTGATGAAAAAAGAAGGGATTGATATTCAAACTACTGCAGCAGATGTTGCAGCGAATGCTAATTTAATCTTACTATCCCTTCCCTCTGTTGGTGCTCTGATGAGTGTTGTGAATGAAATCATCACTAAGGCGAAAAAAGGCACGGTTGTTGCTGAATTAGGGACTCTTCCTATCGAAGCTAAAGAGCTTGCTCGTGATACTCTTGCAAAAGCTGGCATTATTCTTTTAGATTGCCCATTATCTGGCACCGGCGCTCAAGCCAAAACAAGAGATCTAGTTGTGTATGCGAGTGGTGATAAAAAAGCTATTCAGAAAATGTCTCCCGTTTTCGAAGGCTTTGCTCGTGCTATGTACAACATCGGTGAATTTGGTCAAGGTATGAAAATGAAGTTAGTCGCTAACCATTTAGTGGCGATTCACAATGTGGCTTCTGCTGAGGCGATTTTATTAGGTGTTCAAATGGGGCTGGATGCGCATCAAATCGTCGAAGTGATTGGTAATAGCGCGGGTAGCTCAAGAATGTTCCAAGTGCGTGGTCCTGCAATGGCGAATCGAACATGGGGTGATGCCACCATGAAAATTGATGTTTGGAATAAAGATATGCATCTTATTGGAGACGCCATTGAGTCGTATGCTGTGCCAGCTCCGGTGTTTGCTTCTTGTATTCCTGTCTATAACGCTGCAAATGCCCTTGGACATGCAAAAGATGACACTGCTGTAGTTTATAAAGTGCTTGAAAACTGGTCTGCACCTTTGGCAAAAAAAGAATCTAGCAAGAAAAAGAAAAAATCAAAGAAATAATTAATTTAATTTTCGATAAAACTCTTTGACGTGTGCATCCGTGCGCACGTCATTATTTTTTATGGGTTGGAGTAATTCAATTCCTTCGAGCGTGGTGCATCTACTCAATGCCACATAAACCTGACCAGGCGCAAAGCTGCCACCGGTTAAATCGACTCTCACCTTCTCGAGTGTCTTTCCTTGGCTTTTATGAATAGTCACTGCCCATGCAAGCATCAAAGGAAACTGCTCAAACTTTCCATTAACTACTGGTTTAATTTGCTGTTCTTTTTCGTCAAATTCGTATTGATAAGACTCCCAGGCAAAAATAGGCACTTCTACAAGGTGCCTTAACTTCGATGATGCATGCACACTCACATCCAACTCAACCGTGATGGAGTCTGTCTCAAATTGCACAACCTTGCCCAAGGTGCCATTCATCCAACGCCTTGGAATATTTCGGTCATTCGCTGTAAACATCACTCGAGCGCCGAGTTTTAATGTCAAATCGAGCGGAGACGGAAGGTTTCTTTCATCTACATTGAATTTACCATCAATGCGACCTTTATAAATACGTGTTTCTGTATCAAGCAGACGCATTTCTTTAGCATTAATGCTATCTGCACGATGGTTCGTGGTAGTAAGCGTAATCGCTTGATTATCAGTCCCCATATTAGGCCGATAACACGTTTCATTAATAATTTGTAATGCCATACTGACATCATGATTCATCCGTACTTTATTGAGTAATTGTGTGAAGGACTGGTCTTTTTGACGAAAGATTTTAATGAGTTCAATATAGGTTAGTTCAGAGCGATGCAAAATATTAGCATTAAAGAAATAAGCCGCCTCGTACCCTCTTTCCCGTAAAACTTCCATTTCTTCTTGACGAACTACGGGTGGTAATTGAAACAAATCACCAACAAAAATGACTTGTATGCCACCAAAGGGGTGTCCCTCCCTAGGACCATTAGCACGTAAAAACATATCAATGGCATCAACCATATCTGCTCGAACCATTGAAATTTCATCAATAATTAAAACACCTAGCTTGTTGTAGAGGCGTCGATCTTTTAATTTTTTAATATCGTTTTCAGGAAAAATCAAACGTGGTGGAAAACGAAAAAAAGAATGGATAGTAACGCCTCGAACTTGAAGAGCCGCTACACCGGTTGGTGCAACTACAGCAACCTGCTCAGTGAGGTTATTACGTAAATAATTGACAAGGGTAGTTTTACCGGTACCAGCTCGACCGCTAATAAAGATAAATGGATCTTTTCTTGCAACCGCCTCTAAAACAGCTTCATACTCTGGTGTGATTTCTATCAAGGTAATTCTTTATTCAGTAACATTAGTGGACTGTTCAGCTGCTATTTGACGCAATGCATTAGCAAAAACTTCTGCTGGTTGACCACCTTGAATTAGGTACTTTCCCTCCACAATGACCGATGGCACTGCAGTAATGCCAATCGTCTTGTAATACTCTAAGGCCTCTCGAACATCACTCGTGTACTGATCTGACTCAAGAACTAGTTTCGCTTGAGAAACATTTAAACCTGCTCTGCGAACTGCATCAAAAAGAACTTCAGGATCATCTAAATTTTGATTCAGAGTGAAATATGCAGTGAGTAACTCTCGCTTTAATAAATACTGAGCGGCTAAGCTAATCTCAGTTTGCGCCCAATGCAGGAGACGATGACAATTGAAAGTGTTATACACACGTGGTCGAATTTGTTCATTAAATGGAAAACCGACGGCATTTGCTCGTGATTGAATCTGATGTTGATTTTTTCGAATCTCTTCTTCAGAAGATCCATACTTTTGAGTAAGGTGCTCCATTGTATCTTGACCACCTTTTGGCATATTTGGATTGAGCTCAAACGGATGAAATTGCAATTCGACTTGTATTTCATTCTTAACCTGATCAAGGGCTTGCTCCAAAGAGCCTAAGCCAATCGCACACCATGGACATGCCACATCTGAAACAAAGTCAATACGGATATTTTTCATCTACATTCTCTAATTTATACACTAACATACATAGAATAATCTAATTTTCAATGTACGATTGAGTTTCAGTACAATAAGTCTTTCAAGAGCAATTCCGTCATGACAAATACGACCTTTCCAACCAACAACAATTGGTCAGAATCTGGCTCAAGCAGAATCCCATTTTGGGCATATACTGACAAAGATATTTACCAAAAAGAGTTAGATCGTCTTTTTTATAATCAACATTGGTGTTACGTTGGACTAGAAGCAGAAATCCCCAATTTAGGAGACTTTAAACGCACTGTCATTGGTGAAAGATCTGTCATTGTCTCTAGAGATCTTGAAGGAGTTATCCACGTTCTTGAAAATGTCTGCGCCCATCGTGGTATGCAATTTTGCCGCGAAAGACATGGTAATAAAAAAGAGTTTGTTTGCCCCTACCATCAATGGAACTATAACTTAAAGGGTGATTTACAAGGCGTTCCTTTTCGCCGCGGCGTGAAAAAAGATGGACAAATACAAGGGGGAATGCCAAAAGATTTCAACCCAACTGACCACAGTCTCAATCGCTTAAAAGTTGCCACTAGAGGCGGGGTAATATTTGCCTCATTTGATCATTCTGTCGAATCGCTGGAAGACTATTTAGGTCCTGATATTGTGCATTATTTCGATCGCTTATTTGATGGTCGAGAGTTAACTATTTTGGGTTACAACAGACAACGTATTCCAGGCAACTGGAAGTTGATGCAAGAGAATATCAAAGACCCCTACCATCCTGGATTACTTCATACTTGGTTCATTACCTACGGTCTCTGGCGTGCGGATAATGAATCTAAACTGCGGATGGATCGTCATTTTCGTCACGCCGCAATGATCTCAACCCGAGGGAATGCTGGCGTCAAATCACAAGAAGTCACCGCTGGGGTAACAAGCTTTAAAGATGCAATGGAAATCAATGATAAAAGATTGATTGATATCGTCCCAGAAGATTGGTGGAACGGTCCAACCGCAGTGATGCTAACGATTTTCCCTTCAGTCATTATTCAACAACAGGTCAATAGTGTGTCAACCAGGCACATCCAACCCAATGGTAATGGTTCTTTCGATTTTGTATGGACCCATTTTGGTTTTGCGGAAGATACTCCCGAAATGACTGAGCGCCGACTGATTCAGGCAAATTTATTCGGGCCAGCAGGATTTGTTTCTGCTGATGATGGAGAAGTAATTGAGCTTTCTCAAATGGGCTTTGAACAAAAACCGTCACACCAAGTGATTGCACAACTCGGTGGTGTTGAATGTGAAAATACGGAACATATGGTTACTGAAACACTCATTCGAGGTATGTATAACTATTGGCGTAAAGTGATGGAAATTTAAGATGATTGACTATATCCAACAAGTGACTCATCTGAATGCTTTATATGCTCATGTTGTCGATGAAAAACAATGGGATCAGTGGATTGATCTATTTGTAGAAAACTGTACATACAAAATACAGCCAAGAGAAAACTTTGATCGAGGATTTCCACTTTGTACTTTAGCAATGCTCTCCAAGGGAATGCTAAAAGATCGTGCTTACGGCATTTCAGAGACCTTATTTCATGACCCGTATTACCAACGTCATATCATTGGCATACCACTCATCCACAAAGTTGAGAATGAAGTTATTTTTTGTGAATCAAATTATTCTGTATTTCGAACCAAACTCAGCCAAGAAACAACGGTATTTAATGTGGGTCGTTATATCGATGAACTACAAATCACAAAGAATGGTTTAAAAATACGTTCTAGGCTATGTGTCTATGATTCAGAAATGATTCCAAACTCGATCATTTACCCAATCTAAACACCTAAGTAATTCATTAATTCTGGATCATGAGCGATTTCTGAAGATGGTCCAGATAGTACAACTTGACCTTTTTGTAAAACAATTGCTCGATCCGTGTTGTGCAACACTTTACGCCAGTCTCGATCCACAATCAATGTGGCAATTCCAGCTTCTCTAATTTCTTGAATCACGCGCCAAATTTCAGCAACAATGAGAGGCGCTAATCCTTCTGTAGCCTCATCTAAAATAAGTAAATCAGGATGCGTCATTAACGCCCTACTAATCGATAACATTTGTTGCTCTCCACCCGAGAGTTGCTCTCCTAGATTGTGAATGCGCTCAGCTAAACGTGGAAAAGTACTTAACACTCGATCAAGAGTCCAATCTAATTGCCCCTTACGACCCGGACGAGCCGCCATGATCAGGTTTTCTTTAACTGTTAGATTAGGAAAAACTCCTCTCCCCTCAGGAACGTATGCCACACCCAGTCTTGCCACTTGATATGGTTTCATCTCAAGAGAATCATGGCCATTGATCATAATACTGCCTGTACGCTGCTCAACATGCCCAAGCAAGGTGCGAATCAAAGTACTTTTACCCATACCATTTCGCCCCAATAAACCAACGGTCTCATGAGGATTAATTTGTATATCTACACCATGTAAAACATGGCTTGATCCATACCAAGCATGAATATCTTTCGCGTCTAAGAAATGATTCATTCAGACTCACCCAAATATGCAGTTCGAACCTGTGTATTATTTTTAACCTCGTCAGGAGAACCTTTAGTAATGACAGAACCATTCACCATGACAGTAATGACATCGGCAACTTTAAAGACTGCGTCCATATCGTGCTCGACCAACATAATTGCATGATCAGTACGTAAACCGATTAAAAAGTTCAACATACGATCAGTTTCATCTGCTCCCATACCTGCTAGTGGCTCATCTAATAAAAGCACTTTCGGCTTGGTAGCCAAACACATTGCGACCTCTAATTGACGCTTTTGTCCATGTGAAAGAAGTCCAGCCTGCCGATGAATGACGGTGGATAAACCTGTTTTATCAAGGGTCTGAAGAGCAACTTGATTACTGCTAGGACAAAGTTGCCCATCCTGCCAAAAATGCCAAGGCTTTTGTAAGAGAGATTGGGCTGACAATCGACAATTTTCTAAAACCGTTAATTCAGGAAAAATCGTATTTCGTTGATAACTTTTTCCGAGTCCAAGGTGGGCTCTTGCAGGCTGCGATTTTTCTGTGACATCATTCCCTAGCAATTCAACCGTTCCAGAGCTTAATGGCAACTCACCAGATAATAAATTAATCAATGTGGATTTGCCTGCACCATTTGTACCAATCACTGCATGTATTTGACCTAGCGCAAGATCAATATCGACCTCATTCACAGCAACCAAACCACCCCAGCGCTTAGTTAGCTTAACACCTCGCATTAGATACATTGTTTGTTCTTGAGTCATTCTTGATCCTCAAGTGTTGAATTTTTAGTTCCCATTAATTTAGACTGCCAAATCGATGGAATACCAAATAATCCACGCGGTAAAAATGCTACACAGAAAATAATGGAGAGCCCTAAACCTAAATGCCAATATTTAGCAAATGAGCCAAAAATGGCTTCTGAACGGAAGAACTCTTCAAGAAGTGCAAATGCAAATGCTCCAATAAAAGCACCTCGCAAGTGACCTAATCCACCTAAAATAATCATAATTAATACTGCACCTGACAAATGCCAGCTTAATAATTCAGGATTAACAAAACCATCTTTTACGGCAAATAAATAACCAGCTAGACCTGCAATCATTCCAGAGATTACAAATGCCATTAGCTTGTAATTGTAGGTTTCATATCCGATCGCTCGCATTCTCAATTCGTTGATACGAATTCCAGAAAGAGCTCTGCCAAATCGCGAGTGTGTAATGAGTCCCAATAAAGCAAAAACAAAAAATAGGCAACCCAATGTAAACAGATAAAACTCTAAAGATGAGCTAATTGACCAACCAAATAATAAAGGTTTATTGTATAAATAAATACCATCGGTACCACCGCCAATTGGGGTATCGTGAATCACATAGTAGGCCATTTGCGCAAAAGCCAAAGTGACCATAATGAAATATACACCCTTGGTCCTTAGAGACAATGCCCCTACAAATAAAGCATATAGACCAGCCAGTAACATCGATATCGGCAAGAGGTAAATGGCATCTGGTGCGCCAAGATCTGCTGAAATCTTGACCACCGCATAAGCTCCAATGCCAAAAAATGCTGCTTGACCAAAACAAACTAAGCCCGTTGTTCCAACCAACAACTCCAGACTAAGCGCAAAAATTCCGTAAATCAAGGTCTTGGTCATCCAGTCTACTGCGTACTCAGAACCAAGAAATGGCAGCCCCATGAGTCCTATGAACAAAATAGCAATAAATACTGTTTGGGATTTTTTCATGATCCAGCCTTAAATAATCCGCTAGGCTTCCATAAAAGAATCATTGCCATAAAAACATACACCAAGACTCCTGCAACTTCTGGTAAAAGAACTTTTCCAAACGTATCAATGAAGCCAATTAAAAGAGAAGCAATCAGAGCTCCTTTGATGGAACCAATACCGCCAATCACAACAATGACAAAACAAATAATCAAAACACCCTGTCCCATACCAGGGTATACAGAAGACACAGGAGCTGCTACCATCCCTGCAAAAGCAGCAATCGCTATACCTGCAGCAAAAACAATGCGATATAGAAATTTAATATTCACGCCCAACGATTGAATCATCTCGCGATTTACACTGCCCGCTCGAATCATCATCCCTAATTTGGTTTTACTTAATACAAAAAACATAGCTAAAGCCAACAAAATACAAACCCCAGAAATAAATAGTCGATAGACGGGATAAGTCATGACTTCACTTAACTGAATACTGGCGGATAACCATTCTGGAATAGCTACGCCATGAACATCATCGCCAACTAATATACTTCGAATTTCTTCAATAACTAATATGAGGCCATAGGTCATCAGTACTTGTTGTAAATGATCTCGTTCGTATAAGTAGCTATAAAACATCCACTCCAATATATAACCAAGAATGATGGCGATCACAATTCCAATAATAAAGGTTGAAATTAATCCACCGCCAAAGGCTTCGGCAACCATTGGTGATAAGGCAAAAGCTAAATAAGAACCCATCATATAAAAACTACCATGGGCAAGATTAATCACTCCCATAATGCCAAAAATGAGAGTGAGTCCAGCGGCAACTAAAAATAACAACAGCCCATATTGAACAGAGTTCAGTGATTGTATTAAAAAAGTCGAAAAATCCATAAATGGGCTGATGAAAATTTATTGAATATTACAACCACGTGCCGGATCAGCAAGTGACTTACTAGCAATACCAATCACTTTGTTTTCTTTACCAACAACTTGTCTTAAATAAAAGTCTTGAATTGGATTATTTGCATTAGACATCGTAAATGATCCACGTGGACTATCAAATTTAGTGGAGCGAATAGCTTTAGCAAAATCATCTTTTTTCGAGATATCACCTTTAGTTGCCTTCAAACCAACGGCTAACATTTGCGCAGCATCATAACCTTGAACTGCATAAACATCAGGCTGTAACTTATATTGCTTTGCGTAAGCAAGTCTAAATTCATTATCACGCTTGATATTCAAGTTATCACCATAATGCAACGCTGTTAACATGCCTTGCGCAGATTCTCCTTGAGCCTCAAGAGTGCCATCCGTTAAAAATCCAGGGCCCACCAGAGGAATCGTTTTATTTAAGCCTGCAGCAGCATAATCTTTAACAAACTTCACTGCACCACCACCTGCGAAAAATGAATATACAACATCGGGTTTAGCCGCAGCAACTTCAGTCAACAATGCTTGGAACTCAACACCTGGGAAAGGTAGAGTTAATTCTTTAGTTACCTTACCGCCACCTTTTTCAAAGCTTTCTTTAAATCCTTTAACAGACTCTTCTCCAGCAGCATATTTCCAAGTAATAGTCATCGCATTTTTATAACCCTTTTTCGCGGCGACTTCGCCCATCGCAACACCTGGCTGGCTATTGGAAAAAGAGCTTCTAAAAATATTCTTTGCACACATCGGGCCAGTAATAATATCTGCTCCAGCATTTGGAATAATTAATGTAGTACCAGTTTCTTTAGCTACTTTAGCCATTGCCATCGCAACTCCAGAATGAACTGTCCCAATCACTACATCAACGTTATCTCGTTTAATGAGTTTATTAATATTATCAGTAGCCTTTGATGGCTCAGATTCATCATCTACTCTGACATAAGTAATCTCACGACCACCAATTTTGCCACCCTGCTCTTTCACATATAACTGAAAACCGTTATCAATTGCATTACCTAAGGCTGCAAAAGTCCCACTATAGGGCAACATCATGCCAACTTTAAGGGGTGGTTGGCTTTGAGCAAAAGCTGATGGAATGACCATCGCTAATGCAACTAAACTGTATTTAATACCTTTCATTGGAAATCTCCTTATATAAAAATTACTTATTTGAATTTGAAAATATAGTTAGCAAAATTCGTTTAAAGTACCATATGTATTATAGGACTATCGCGATTAGAGGAATGACTACAATTGAGATTATCATCAGAACTCTAGTAAAAATTGGCATATTTTTCTTGCGCACACCTAAAATTTTAAAAACTAATTACATTTTGGATATAGACATTTGGAACTAAAAAATCAACCCATACTCGTCATCGGAGCTGGCATCATGGGTGCCGGGATTGCTCAAGTAGCTGCTCAGTCTGGCCATACGGTAATCTTATTTGATCAAAAAGCAGGTGCAACTGAACAGGCGATTGAAAATATTAAAAATATATTTTCAAGTCTCATCAAAAAAGAAAAAATAACGGCAGAGGCGGCACATTCCACCCTTTCAAGAATACAAACGATTTCATCTCTAGACCAAGCTTCTCACGTCAAACTAGTAATTGAAGCTATTATCGAAAGACTCGATATTAAGAGGACTCTCTTTAAAGAACTAGAATCAATCGTTACTCCAGATTGTATTTTGGCAACCAATACATCCTCGATCTCAGTCACCGCAATTGCGAATGGTTTACAACATCCAAATCGCTTAGTGGGCATGCATTTCTTTAACCCAGTACCTCTTATGAAACTCGTAGAAGTAGTTTCTGGATTACAAACTACTAGTGCAGTTGCTTCTGCCATTTATGATTTATCCATCCACTGGGGTAAAACACCCGTGCATGCTAAATCAACGCCTGGTTTTATCGTCAATCGGATTGCCCGCCCATTTTATGCAGAAGCCTTAGCCCTCATTCAAGAGCAAGTAAGCTCCATTCAAGTGATTGACGCCTGCATCAAATCAGTTGGTTTTCGGATGGGTCCATTTGAACTCATGGACCTCATTGGTCATGACACTAATTTTGCTGTCACTTCTAGTGTGTTTGAAGCCTTCTTCTATGACCGTCGTTTTACTCCTTCAATAGTGCAAAAAGAGTTGGTTGATGGTGGTTTATTTGGTCGCAAATCGGGGCGCGGCTTTTATGATTACTCAGAAGATGCAGTCGCACCAAAGCTTCCTGAGTTTCATCCAAGTCCCCTCAACCATTCACCAACCGTAACTCTGCATGGCGACAGTCATTTAACCGCATACTTTGCTAATCAACTCAAGCAATTAGGAATTACTTTTACTCAGAATATACAAAGTTCTTGGGTGGGTTTGGATGTCAACGGCAATCATTTAAGACAAACAGATGGGCAAACTGCATCATCACTTGGTTCTCATGTTGCTGTCTTTGATCTGTGTTTGCAACCACAAGAAAAAAAAATGATTGTCGCCTGGGCAATTGCAGAAAATGCTGCTCCTGAGTGGCTTCAAGAAGCCCCCTCCTGGTTACATCATCTTGGATTTAAACCGATTCGTATTCAAGATAGTCCTGCACTCATCGTTGCAAGAACTCTAGCTATGCTCATTAATGAAGCTTGCGATGCAGTTACTCAAGGGGTTTGCTCAATGGATGCAACTAATCAAGCGATGAAGCTTGGAGTCAATTACCCAGCTGGGCCTTTTGATTGGCTGGAAAAATGGAACTCAACCCAAGTCGTTCAAATCATCAATCAACTAGATTTGAACTACAAGGGTGAGCGGTATCGATCCAGTCCTTTACTACGAAAATTAAATCTTCTTTAAAGTCCGCAGAATTTTCTCAGGAGTAATCGGCTGATCAAAGTTATGCACTCCAAATGGTGCTATTGCATCATTAATCGCATTCACAACTGCACCAGGTGCTCCGGCAGTTCCTGCCTCTCCTGCCCCTTTTGCTCCTAGGAGGGATGATTTTGTAGGTGTTTGCACGTGAGCCACTTCGATATCAGGCATTTCTGAAGCCATTGGCACCAAATAATCAGCCATATTACCGTTAATCATCTGCCCTTGTGAATCATACAAACACTCTTCAAAAAGAGCTCCGCCAATACCCTGAACAATCGCTCCGCGCATTTGCTCATCGACCAACATCGGATTAATCACTCTCCCACAATCTTCAACCGCCCAATGTTTGAGAAGTTTAATAAAGCCTGTATTGACATCAACTTCCACATAAGACGCCTGAACTCCATTGGTAAAGATAAATGGAAAGTCTTTTTGTGAATAATGTCTGGTCACCGTTAATTCAGGATGAAATCCGGCTGGTAATAGGTCGGTTCTATAGTATCCGACGCGACCCACTTCACTGAGTGGAATCTTTTCTTCATTGCTTAAACGGTCAAAGATTTTGCCATTTTTAACAGTTAATTGGCTCTCTTCCAACTTCAATATATTAGCTGCAATCTTGAGGATGTTTTCACGCAAAGCCATACCAGCCAATAGGACCGCCTCGCCGCCAATGCCAGCGCCACGTGAAGCCCAAGTTCCGCCACCATAAGGAATTGTTTCAGTATCACCCGTCTTTAAGCGCACATGTTCGATAGGAACTCCGACTGCATCAGCTGCTATTTGAGCAAAAATACCTTCTGCTCCCTGACCCTGCTCTCCAACACTAACAGATACGGTAATAACACCGGTTGGATCCATACGAATGGTTGCGCCATCTTGAGAGGCAATACGCGCACCTCCAACTCCATAAAATGCCGGACTTGGATTGGTGAGCTCAATGAGAGTGGCAAAACCAATCCCACGATAAATTCCCTTTTCCCGTAAAGCTTTTTGTTCAGCAAGGAGACTTGGATAATCCATGAGGTCTTCAATCTTTGCTAAACATTGTTCATGCGAAAGTACTTCTAACTTAATACCTGAAACTCCCGTATAGGGATAAGCATCATCTGGTATCACATTGCGTTTTCTAAACTCTAATGGATCCATGCCTAATTTTCTGGCAGCCAAATCAACCAAACCTTCCGTCACCGCACATGCAATCGGGTGTCCAACACCACGATATTGACAAGTCGGAGTTTTGTTCTGAAACACAACGTTTAAATTGGCACGGTATTGTTGATGTTTGTATGGTCCCCCTACTAAGTTCACCACTTGATTGCCTTCAATGGCACTCGTTCTAGGGAACATCGAGTAAGGTCCAATACCCGTTAAATCGTCAATCTCAAAAGCCAAAATATCGCCCTCTTTTGAGGCTGCAATACGACCTTTAATCACGTGCTCTCTAGCATGTATGTCGCTAAGATAAGACTCTAAACGGTCAGCGACAAATTTAACCGGCCGTTTGAGTAATATAGAAATACCAACAGTTGCAAAATCATCAGGATAGGCATGCACTTTGATACCGAAAGACCCACCAACGTCATAACAAACAACCCTGACGTCTGACTCACTCAAATCAAACTGACGACAATATAAATCTTGCATCATGTGCGGCGCTTGTTGACAGTGGTATACCGTCAAACGACCGTCTGGTGTGTAATGCGCAATTTGTGATCTTGGTTCAAGCGTTACCCCAGTATGTCGACCAAACTTAAAGGTCGCTTCTTCTACCACTGCAGCCTTGGCAAATTGTGCATCAACATCTCCTGTATCTAAGGAGCGTTTAAAGCAGATGTTGTCACCTAATTCAGGATGGATCATCATGGCCTTCGGATCAAGGGCTTGATGCATATCTAATAAGGCTGGAAGTTCTTCCCACTCCACTTCCAAATAAGCAAGTGCGTCCTCGGCTTGGGCGCGCGATTGCGCCACAACGGCAACTACAGGTTCTCCTTGCCAACATGCACGATCAATTGCTAATGCATTTTGTGGGGCGGATTTCATACCAGCCAAATGGCTTAATGTGGCTACCCACGGTTTACAAACTGTAGCTAAATCATGTCCATCAATCACCGCGACTACGCCTGGCATATCGAGGACGGGAGCTTTATTAATTTTTTTAATTTTCATGTGAGCTACTGGAGAGCGCCAATAAACTACATGAACCATTTTGGGTAATTGCACATCATCAATGTATTTTCCAAGACCTTCAGTGAGACGTTTTGCGCCATGTCTTGGTTCGCTCATACCAATGTAGCGTTGCTCATTGGTTACCGGTGCGAGTGCTGGGAGTTCTTTAGGTTTATTCATGATGTCTCCTTATTTTTTAGCTAATTGACGTTCTTCAAGAACATAGGCAATCGCATCAACGATTGCCTGATACCCGGTGCAACGACAATAATTACCTGAGATCCATTCTCTAATTTCGGTACGTGTTGCTGTGGGTTGAGTTTCAATTAATTCTGCTGCGGCCATTAACATGCCAGAGGTACAAAAGCCACATTGCAAGGCATTCATTTTTAAGAAAGCTTGTTGTAGATCTTTATAAGCACCTGAAGCACTCATACCCTCGATGGTTTCTACCGTGGAACCATTTGCTTGAACAGTCAAGACTAAACAACCTCTGACAATTTTTCCGTCCAACTTCACAGTACAGGCGCCACAAGCTCCTTGTTCACAGCCTAAATGTGAACCGGTAAGGGCTTGATCTTCGCGTAAGAAATCAACTAAATGTTGACGTGGTTCTACTTCAGCATGAATTTTTTGACCATTTAATGTCATCGTGATGGATGTGGTTTGCATATTTTTATCTCGTATGTATTGTCTTTTAACTTACCAATTTTTTCATTGCTCGCTCTAATAAAACTCCAAGCAAATGTTTTTTCATCTCCGCAGAATTAGTTAAATCAGATAATGTTTGAATTTCTGCTTGAACACTATGTTGCGCTTGTGCAATCAAGGACGGATTTGATAAGTCACTGATTGATTGATTGTGTAAGACACTTTGAAGACCTTGGGCCAACAATGGAATTGAAGCGACTGAAAAATACACGAAACGACTTTGAGTAATTTTGTTTTGCTCTAAATACAAACTACATACCAAACCCGTAACAGCATAATCGCCATGGCGACGAGATAATTCCTCAAAATAATGAACTCTCTTTGCTGAGGTTATAGTGAATTCTGAAGCAACCAATATCTCATCTGCCTGCAAAGCAGTTGTATATAAATCAAGGAAAAAATCCTTCGCTGCAACTTTACGTTGCCCTTTTGGACCAGCAATGACCATCATTGCATCCAGTGCTACAGCACACGCCGGCCACTCAGCTGCAGGATCGCCCAAAACACACGAACCACCCCATGTCCCTAAATTACGAATCGCACGATGCGCAATATGTGGCACTGCCTCTGTCAGTAGTGGCAGTTGCTCTTGAATGATCTTTGAATGTTGTATTTCCGTATGAGTAGTCATCGCACCAATGCGAACTAGACTACCCTCGAATGTGATTCCTTTTAATTCTGCAATTCCTTGCAAATCAATCAAAATCTCGGGATTGGACAAACGCATATTTAAGCTGGGAAGTAAACTTTGACCTCCAGCAATTAATTTGGCATTGTCACCGTGATTAGCAAGAAGTGCTAAGGCCTCTTGAATCGAGTGAACTCTTTGATAATTAAATGCAGCTGCTTTCACGCCTGCCTCCTATTGTATAAGTAAATGTACTTTTATTAATATTTGAATTTTTATTTTACTCAATAATACTGCTATTATTTAACCATTGCAGATGAAAAATATCTTACAAAAATAATTCGAATTCAAGGAGAAAATTATGGGTGAATTAGCCATCAATCATGTAGCGATTCGTAGTCCAGATGCTGAAATGACGCGCGAATTTTTCATGAAAACCTTGGATTTAGTTCCAGGACCTAGGCCCAACTTTCCGTTTCCTGGTTATTGGCTCTATAAATCAGACTCTGACCACTCAAGTTATCTCAATGCCGTAGTTCATATCGTAGGTATAGACCCTAATGATAAAGAAGGCTTAGTCCAATATTTGGGTGATCGTGAGCTTCCAGATCTTTATGGTACTGGTGCGATTGATCACATAGCCTTCTTCGCAACTGGCTTGGAAAAGATGTTAGACCATTTATCAAGTCTAGGAATTCCTTGTCGTGAACGACTAGTGCCAACAATTGGACTCCATCAGCTTTTCTTAGATGACCCTAATGGTATTGTTATCGAACTTAACTATCCAGCGCATGAGAGAACTGACTTAGATCTAAAAATTCAACAAACGGCAAAAGCTTAAAGTTTCAAATCAAATTATGGCAAAAATTATTATTGTTGGCGGATCACTTGGTGGTCTGCTTGTAGGAAATTTACTTGGTAGCAAAGGTCATGAGGTTGATATTTTAGAAAAAGTCCCTGGATCACTTGACGGTCGCGGCGCTGGTATTGTGCCCCACCCTATTCTGATTAAAGCTCTAGAAATGTGCGGTATTGCCATTGATCATAATCTTGGAGTTCCTGTAGAACGCCGAGTAACCTTGGATCAACAAGGAAATACGATTGCGGATATGGAACTACACCAAATCTTCACCTCTTGGGGTCGTCTTTACCATCTTCTGAAAGAAAATTTTCCGGAAAAAAACTATCACTCTGGTAAAAATGTCGTTTCTTTTGGTGAAAATAGCCAGGAAGTTATGGTCCATTGTGATGATGGGTCTTCCTACAATGGTGAACTATTAATCGCCTCTGATGGACTTCGCTCAGTGATACGTGCCATCGTGGCTCCACAAATTAAACCTGTCTATACAGGCTATGTTGCTTGGCGTGGTGTTTGTGAAGAAGCTGCCTTAAGTAAATACATGAAAGATACACTCTTTCCTTATTTTAGCTTTGGCCTACCTGAAGGGGAGCAAATGTTAGGCTACCCTGTTGCAGGGAACAATAATGATTTAAGTATTGGGCACCGTAAATATAACTTTGTTTGGTATCGTCAAGCACCGGAGGATACTGTTCTTAAAGAACTTCTGACAGATGCTGATGGTGTTTTCCACCCTCAGGGTATTTCACCTATACAAGTCAATTGGAAACATATTGCCGCAGTAAGGCAAGCGGCTAAAAATAATCTAGCCCCTCAATTTGCAGAAGTTCTTGAAAAAACTGGAATGGTGTTTTTTCAACCAATTTATGATGTGTATTCCGAAAAAATAGCATTTGGTCGAGTTGCTCTCATGGGTGATGCGAGTTTTGTTGCAAGACCGCACGTCGGCATGGGTGTCTCTAAAGCAGCGGAAGATGCTCTATCGATTGTGACTAATATTGAATTGCATGGTGCAACTCCCAAAGCCATTGAACAATATCAAAGTGAGCGTCTGATTCCTTGCCAACGGGTGATTGCTCGTGCCCAATACCTCGGTAAATTTATGACGGCACAAGGTCAAGAAGAACTCAAAAATAATCATATCGGTATTGCCCACCGCGTCATGGAAGAAACCGCCGTTGATATTTCTGACATCATCATGAGCGATGACCTCATCCCTGAAGAACTATAAAAAAACCGCATCATCGATGCGGTTCAAGTTCATTTGAGGCGTTGTAGTTATTTATTGTTGTTATTTCTTGCTCACCGGCGCAGGGAACTGCGCACGATATAAATCATTGATCTGCTCACCCGTTCTAATTGAAACACCTTTTTTGGATTGTATGTAATCCAAAAGTTGCTCAAAATAACCAATTCGATGAGCAGCACCTGTAATGTAAGGATGCACACTGATTGCCATCACACGAGGTATCGTATGACTATCAGCGAGTAAACGATCAAATTGTTCACGGCCACGCAATAACATTTCTTCACCACGATGTTGTTGGAGCAACATCATGGGTATGTCATTTGTTTCAACTGTATATGGCACAGATAAAACTGGCTTGGGTGAAGCCTCAATCCATGTCGGCTGATCATCTAGGGGCCAGTCAGCAACATACTGAATACCAGCTTTCGATAAATGATCGATCGTTTCTTCATTTTCCGTAAGTCCCGGACTTTCCCAACCAATCGGTGCCTGACCCGTGAAATTTTTAATCGTATCAATGGTCTTTTCAATAGACTCTAATTGATTAGGTAATTTATGCATTGGGCCTTGTACATAAGAATGACCCATCATTTCCCAACCATGTTTTAGAGTGGATTCCACAACTCTCGGATAAGACTCACAAACAATACCGTTAGTTGCTAATGTCGGGACGATACTTCTTTGTACCAGTGCATCAAAAATACGCCAAAAACCCACACGCATTCCGTACTCATGCCATGACCAGTTCGGTACATCCGGCAATAAGGGCTGCCCCATCGGCGGGCTTAAAACCATTCTTGGCATGGCATTTGCCATCGTCCAATGTTCTACATTCACAATAATCCAAACTAATAAGTTATTGCCGTTTGGTAAATTCCATTGTGGACGATCAACGATAGGAACAAAAGGAACGCGTTCACTTGGTAAAGAATATTTCACTATATAACCTTTGTCTTAAACACCCATATATAACTTACGAACAATATCATTACTTGCAAGCTCAGCCGCACTACCTTCAATCTTGATCTCACCATGCACAATCACATAGCCTCGATCTGCAATCCGCATCGCTTGTGTAAAGTTTTGTTCCGCCATCAGTACAGTCAAACCTTTTTGTACTTTTAATTCACCAATCTTATCAATCATTTGCTTCACGATGATGGGAGCTAAACCAACGGATGGTTCATCAATCAACAAAATCTTCGGCATACTCATGAGCGCACGAGCTAGAGCAACCATTTGTTGTTCTCCACCACTCATACTTCCTGCTCGTTGACTTGCACGCTCACGTAACTTTGGGAATACCTCAAAACAATATTCCATCGTTTCATTCACATGGGCTCTAGCATGCGCTCTTGAGGCTCCTAGTAAAAGATTTTCTTTCACGCTAAGTAGCGGAAATAATCTTCTTCCCTCTGGAACCATTGCTACACCTAAATTAACAATCTCTTCAGGGGCTAGCTTTCTTAAGTCATGCGTGACATCATCGATTACTACCTCAGCACGACCCGCAGTAGGCTTTACTAATCCAGCTACACATTTAATTAACGTCGATTTACCATTACCATTCGTACCAAGTAATGCAACCGTCTCACCATTAGAAACTTCCATGGATATACCATGCAAGACCTGTACCGCTCCATATGCGGCATCAATGTCTTTCAGAATAATTTTATTCGCCAAGATATGCCTTTATCACTTCGGGATTATTGATTACATCTTGTGGGTTACCATCAGCTACTTTAGTTCCTGCCACTAAGACCATTAAACGCTCTGAGAACTGCATGACGGCACTCATGATGTGCTCAATCATTAATACAGAGATACCTTTTTGCTTCATACTCATAATCAGCTCGAGAATTTCATCGACCTCTGCCCCAGATAAGCCTGCTAGAGCTTCATCAGCAATTAACAATTGTGGATTTGCTGACATTGCTCGTGCCAATTCGAGTTTACGTAATTCAACCTGTGTTAATCCTGCTGATATCGCATCAGCTTTATTCTGCAATCCAACGCTTTGAACAATTGCAATCGCTTTTTCATCAATGCTGCGTTGATCATCGGAATCTGCTCTTCGGTTACCAGAGAAATTAATGACCACTTTTATATTTTCTAAAACTGTCATCGATTTAAAAGGCTTTGGAATCTGAAAACTTCTAGCGATACCAGCATGGACACGCTCATGCGGGCTTAGAGCACTAATATCTTCCCCACGCAAACTAACGCTGCCACCATCAATTTTTAACATACCAGAAATACAGTTCACCAAGGTACTTTTTCCTGAACCATTAGGACCAATAAGACCTAAACGCTCACCTGGATGTATCACTAATTCCACATTATTTAAAGCTGTAAAACCACCAAATTTTTTAATAATTCCTGTGGCTTTTACGAGGGGTTCTTGTGAATGATTTGTCATATTTAATTTTTTTTCTTAAAAATACCCATGATTCCATTTGGAGCCAAGGTCACAAAGAAAACCAACATGCCACCAACAATTAACAAATTCCATGTCGATGACAAAGTCACAGAGGCAACTTGCTGAATTGATCCCAATAGTAATGCACCAATCAACGGGCCTAACCAAGATCCCAAACCACCAACAATTGGCATGGCAATACTATTGACAGCAAAGGATAAATTAAATGCAGCAGTTGGTTCCATATAAGTAATCAGATATGGGAAAGTTGTACCCGCCAGACCCATCATCGCTCCACTAATGGTTGTTGCATAGAGTTTTAAGCGTAATGTCGGCACACCCAAACCTTCCGCAGCAAGCTCATCATCACGAATTGCCATTAAGCCCTGACCTAATGATGAATGCTGAATATAGCGTGCAACTATCACAGAAAGAATAGCCATTCCTAAGATCAGAAAATACAACCAATGAATATATTGACCTACACCAATTGGGGATTCACGAGGAACAATAACGTAAACGCCACGCGCACCACCTAGGAACGGTGTATTGATGACGATGGTCAAGAGCACAACGGATAAGGCTAAGGTTGCAATGGAGAAGAATACTCCCTTGAGTCTTAGAGTTAAATAGCCCATGCCTAAACCAACCAAACCAGCAATGAAAGTCCCTAATAAGATATTGACTCCCTGCGGTAATTGCAACTTAAAACCTGCAACCGTAGCATAAGCGCCAATGGCAAAAAATGCTGCTGATCCAAAGTTCACATATCCCGCATACCCGCCTAAAATATTCCAAGCCGTAGCCAAAATCACAAACTGTAATACTGAATAAGCCGCAAAGAAGAAATACTCAGACTTAATTAAAAAGGGAAGAGAACCTAAGACAGCCGCAAAGACGAGCATGCCAAAAAGAAATTTTGAATTATTTTTCATTTTCCAAAAATTCCTTGTGGTCTAAATGCTAAGGTTAACAATAACAGTCCAAATGAAACTGCAGGGGCCCAAGACGGGCCAGCAAAGGTTGAAGTCATACTCTCAGCAATCCCTAAAATCATGGCAGCAAATAAAGTCCCCATCAAATTACCCATGCCACCTAAAACGCAAACAGCAAAGACTAATCCAATATATTCTCGACCGGCGGCGGGCTGAACACTTTGAATAATCATGAGCATTGCGCCACTAAATCCCGCAACCATGAGTGATAAGCCAAAAGCATAACCTTTAATCTTGACTGGATTAACTCCCATCAGTTGCAAAGCTAATGGATCTTGCGCAACCGCACTCACCGCACGACCAAAGTAGGTTCTTCTAAAGAATTCACGGATGAGTAATAACAGACCAACGGATAATACACATGGAATCAATAATCGGTATGGTAAATTCACAAAACCTAAATTGAGAGATACATCAGTGTAAGAAGTGTTCACGTTACGATAATCAACACCAAATAATAAAATCAAAATCATTTCGATAATGAAAAGCAGTCCAAAGAAAAAGGCCAAGCCTCGTAATGAGTCTCCCCCGCCTGCCTCTCTTTCAAAACGGTCATAGTAAATTCGGTAAATAAAAATACCGAGTAGCAAAAAGAATGGCGCCATAATAACAGCAGCGAGTATTGGGTCAACCCCAAACTTCTCATTTAACCACCAGGTTAAATATGCTCCAAGAATAATCATGACTGGATGAGAGATATTCACAATATCTAACATACCAAATGAAATTGAAATACCTAAGCTCATCGCAGCATAAAAACCTCCGAGCAACACTCCAGAGATGATTGCATTAAAGAGCAAATCTAAAGAAATATCCATAACTCAATTCTATAAATAGATCCCCAATCTGAACGATTGGGGACTGATTAAAAGGAAGTATTACTTACTTGCTTCTTGATATGGAGTAATCAACTCGCCAGACTTAAGTTCTTTAGGAGAAATAATGGCTGATGGACCTGCTTTACGGAATTGGTCAATTTCATTACCTTTCACACCACGGTATTGAACATACATCGGACGACCTACTTCCCACTCACCATTTGAAGCGAACTTCACATCACCAACAACAGTTTTGTGTGTAGTTGCACGAATATAGTCGATGAGTTTCTTCTGATCAAGACTACCAACCGTAGTAATGGCATTACCCAAGATTTCCATTTCGGCATATGCATAAGGAGGTAAGTAGTATCCTAAAGGATCAACACCCTCTTTTTCGGCACGTGATTGATAAATTTTCAAGAATGCATCAATACCAGGGAAGTTTACTGTTTTCTCAGCAGCATACAACTCATAACCTACAACACCATTGAGTAAAGGTCCCAATTGTTTTTTAACTGCGGCAAATCCTAGACCAATCATGGTTCCACCAAATACTTCAGTTTTCAGACCAATCTCACGAGCAGCGCGAATGACACCAGGGGTCTCATTTGGATATGAAGCAAAGAAAACAATGTCCGGATTAGTTGCTTGAACTGCACGAAGAATTGGTGTGTAGTCAGTTGTATTTGGCGGATACGTTTTGTCATATACAACTTTGAGATTGTATTTTTTCGCCACAACACGTGCACCTTCGATCGTCATTGCTGCGAACTCATTATCACCACCAACAATCGCCACAGTGGTAGGTTTTTTCTTTGCAGTCATTGCCGCATCAAAAAAGCCGCCAGCTAAACCAACTGCAGGCTCTTTACCGTTCGGCATCATTTGGAAATAACCAGGGTAATTAAACTTGGCATTAACGTTTGTACCAAACAAGGTCATGAACAATAAGTTACGTTGCATCGCAATCGGCATCGCTGGAGCAATTAAGTTTGTTCCATAACCAGAGATGATCAAATCAACTTTATCAACGTCTAATAGTTTTGTGTAAATACCGGGAACTAAAGAAGGATTACTTTGATCGTCATAGTAAACAAACTCAACTTGACGTCCTAATAAACCACCTTTTTTATTAATTTCTTCACGCCAAATTTCCATAGAAACTAAGGCGGCTTTACCGTTAGCAGCCATACCACCGGTCAAACCCATACCAAAACCAATTTTCAGTGGCGGCTTGTTCTGAGCAACAGATACTGTAGCTATACCGAAAGAAGCCATCATAGTAACTGCTGCCACTAAAAGACGACGACGCATATTTGATACAAACATATAAATCTCCTTATTAAACTAATGATCAAATGCTAATCTATTTTCAAAAAAATGCTATCTATGGAAAACCCTTAGAGATGAGTGTGTTCATGATTAAGCATCTGTAATGAGGCGG
The DNA here is from genome assembly GCF_027944005.1 of Polynucleobacter sp. SHI8. Lineage (NCBI taxonomy): Bacteria > Pseudomonadati > Pseudomonadota > Betaproteobacteria > Burkholderiales > Burkholderiaceae > Polynucleobacter > Polynucleobacter sp. SHI8. Next base: position 1,372,149 of record NZ_AP027204.1, read on the forward strand.
TAATTTAGTCTTTTTAAATTAATAAGCTATTGATTAGTATAAGTTAAATTATATAAATTAAATACTATTAATGCCAACGATTTCTTTACTCTTTTGCCAAGTATTGCAAATTTATTTATATCTAACTTTGATCAATTAGATCAATATGAGGCCACTGTAGTTTTAATTGTGATTCAAAATAATTCTCTTGACCAGTAATAGGGTCTGTAAATGCCAAGCTTTTAGCTAATAACTGCATTGGCTTATCGTAATTTCTATCTTCTGGCGCCAAATAGGCCTGCATTTGAGGATAAATCTGATCATGCAAAATCGGGATCCCAAGCGCATTCATATGGACTCTGAGTTGATGTTTTTTTCCAGTCAATGGCTTTAATTGATATAAAGCTTGATCACCACTTCTTTCGATAAGATCAATTTGAGTAATTGCGTTTTCATCACCCTCCCGATCTTGCATTTTCATGAACTGATGAGAGTTTTCTATTCGGCTTGTGTATTCGAGTGGCCATGTATGCTGGTTCGTAAAGGACGCTACAGCTAAATATGTTTTATCTACCAAGCGGTTTCGAAATAACTGAGCATAAACATTTCGCGTGGAGCTTTGTTTCGTGAACATTACTAAACCTGCGGTTTCAAGATCTAAGCGATGCACGGCACTCAGCTCATCTATTCCTGTACGTTGTCGAAGTCGAACCAATAAGGTTTCTTGTATATACGGTCCTACTGGTGTTACCGGTAAATAATGCGGCTTATCAGCTACCAATAAGTATTCGTCTTCGTAAATAATGTTTTCTTGAAAAGGAATGACAAAGTTCTCTACTACTTCACGATAGTAATAAACAATGGATCTTGGCAAATAGCACGCATCAGGCAGAAGTGCCTGACCATCTTGATTCAAAACACGTCCAGCTTGCATGCGCTTTTCCCAACCAGCTCTTGTGCCTCTTGGAAAGCGTCTTTCTAAAAAATCTAGTACGGTTAAGTAAGGTCCTTCTGGAAGAAAAACCTTACTTGGCCCAACGCCATTCAAATTTTGTAGATTCTTATTCACAATAGAAGAACCTAAATCATCTGAATTAATCTCTAGAAGCTTTTTTACGCTCGTGCTCTTTGAGATAACGTTTCCGAAGTCGAATACTCTTTGGAGTGACTTCAACTAGCTCGTCATCGGCAATGAATTCAACAGCATATTCCAAGGACATCTGAATCGCCGGAACTAAACGCACTGCTTCATCAGTTCCCGATGCTCGCACGTTCGTTAATTGCTTACCCTTGATCGGGTTGACAACCAAGTCATTATCGCGACTGTGAATACCAATAATCATTCCTTCATATAAAGGATCGCCAGGTACCACAAACATGCGGCCACGATCTTGCAATTTCCATAAGGCATAAGCAACTGCTTCACCATTATCTTGACTGATCAAAACACCGTTATGACGCTCACCTAACATCCCGTCTCTGACTTGATCATATGCATCAAAGGTATGACTCATCAAACCTGTACCGCGAGTCATGGTTAAGAAATCACCCTGAAACCCAATTAAGCCCCTTGCTGGAATTCTGTACTCTAAACGTGTACGTCCTTTACCATCACTAACCATGTCAAGCAGTTCGCCTTTACGTTTACCCAACTCTTCCATCACAGAACCCTGTGTAGTATCTTCCACGTCGACTGTGAGATTTTCATAAGGCTCTAACTTGTTACCATTTTCGTCTTCATGAAAAACAACTCTTGGTCTTGAAACAGCGAGCTCATAACCTTCACGACGCATGTTTTCAATCAAAATAGTTAAATGAAGTTCACCACGACCAGAGACTTCAAAAATAGTATCGTCGTCGGTATCTTTAACGCGTAAAGCCATATTGGCTTTCAACTCACGATCTAAACGATCTCTTAATTGTCGACTTGTAACAAACTTACCTTCACGACCAGCTAATGGACTTGTGTTGACCATAAAGTTCATTGTTAATGTCGGTTCGTCGACTTTTAACATTGGTAATGGGTCTGGATTGTCAACTGCACAAATGGTGGTACCAATCGCAATATCTTCAATTCCGTTGATCAAAACGATATCTCCAGCAATAGCTTCGGAAACTTGCTCGCGTTCAAGACCTTTAAATTTTAGACATTGATTAATACGACCTTTGAAGGGTGTACCTTCACTACCGTTCATACAAATCACATCCATACCTGGTTTAATCGTGCCGCGTGAAATACGACCGACGCCAATCTTACCGACATAACTGTTGTAATCAATCGAAGAAATCTGTAATTGCAATGGGCCTGTTGTGTCATCATCACGCACTGGAACATGTTCGATGATGGTCTCAAATAGAGCGCGCATATCACCTTCGCGCACGTCTGGACTTAATCCAGAAAATCCATTTAAACCAGATGCATAAACAATCGGGAAATCCAATTGCTCTTCTGTTGCACCTAATTTATCAAATAGTTCAAATGTTGAATTCTCAACGTATTCAATACGTGCACCTGGACGGTCTACTTTGTTAACAACGACAATGGGTCGAAGTCCTAAAGCCAAAGCTTTCTTTGTCACGAAACGTGTCTGTGGCATTGGGCCTTCAACTGCATCTACTAGGAGCAATACGCCGTCAACCATCGATAATACTCGCTCAACCTCGCCACCAAAGTCCGCGTGACCCGGGGTGTCAACGATATTAATATGCGTGCCTTCATACTCAACCGCACAGTTTTTAGCCAAAATAGTAATACCACGTTCTTTTTCCAAATCATTTGAATCCATCACTCGTTCTGTAACAGCTTGATTTGATCTAAATGTTCCAGATTGGCGAAGTAATTGGTCAACTAAGGTTGTTTTACCGTGGTCGACGTGGGCAATAATTGCAATGTTTCTAATAGCGCGTTGTGTCATCGTAATACTTTCAAAAATAAAAACTAAAAATGAGAATTCTCTAAATGATGCTTGATGGATATGTCAGTACTGAAATGTTGCGAAATAAGTCCTTGTTCTAATACGTTCTCCAAACGATCTGTTGCAAGTAATCTTTTAGGATGTAATACTCCATTTTTTTGGTCTACAAGCCCCATAAATTGCTTGGAGTTTTGTTGCAAATGATAAATTCTGAGTATGGGTTGACTCAATAGGTCCTCTGATTCTTGGGAAAGCAGTTCTCGCACATTGATTCTTTGGCCCATTTTTAAACGCAATGCAAGATGATGCTCTACTACAATGGCTGGTACATGGGTAATTAATGAATCAACTTCCATCATTTTGACGCTCTCTATCACTTCTTCCATCGATTGAGACTCTCTCAGGTGCAAATGACCAATCCGAGTTCGACGCAGTTCTGTCATATGTGCGCCACAACCTAAAGCATCACCCAAATCAGAAATTAAGCTACGGATATAGGTTCCCTTACTACAACTCACTTTAATCACAGCTACTGGCCATGAACAGGATAAAACCTCTAATTCTGTTATCTGAATCTGTCTTGCTTCAAGGTCAAATATTTCCCCTTCTCTAGCGTAAGCGTAAAGGGGTCTACCATCACGCTTAATCGCAGAATACATCGGGGGCACTTGAGCAATATTCCCCATAAATCGGGGAAGTATTTGCTGTAATTGCTCAGCAAAACTCTCAACCCACAGGCTCGTAGGCTCATCTGCACGAGCAATGATCTTTCCTTCGGCATCACCAGTATCTGTTGTAACTCCGAACAGTAAGGTGGCAATATACGACTTATCTGCATTAAATAAATCTTGGGAATATTTAGTTGCCTCTCCCAAACAAACAGCTAGTAAACCGGTTGCTAAAGGATCTAAAGTTCCAGTATGACCAGCTTTATCAGCATGACAAGCATGCTTGACCATGGTCACTGCTTTTTGAGAGCTGATCCCGCGGGGTTTGTCTAGTAATACAACCCCATCAGTCCAGCGCAATGTTTCATTGCGCATTAATGATCCTCTTTGGGGTTTTCCGGTACTGAACTTTGTAAGGCACGATCAATTAAACGTGACATCTCAATACCACGCTCGATCGATTGATCATGAAAAAAATGCAGGGTAGGTACTGTGTGAATATGCAAACGTTTAAAAAGAATTGAATGTAATAAACCAGCTTTTTCTTTAAAAATACGAGCGGCAATTTCAGGATCTGCCCCTAAAACAGAGTAATACACTTTGGCATGTGCCATATCTGGCGTTAACTCAACCGATTGCAGAGTAACAAGCCCCATAGAGGAATCACGAATCTCCTGTGGAATAATCTGTGCCAAATCCCTCTGGATCTGATCCGCAACACGCTGGTTGCGGTGTTTAGGAGCTTTTGCCATGAAATTTTATAGAGTTCTTGCAACTTCCGTCACTTCGAAGATCTCTAATTGATCGCCTTCTTTAATATCGTTATAGTTTTTCAGAGAAAGTCCACATTCAAGACCTGCACGAACTTCTTTAGCATCATCTTTAAAACGCTTCAAGGAATCTAACTCACCCGTCCAAACAACCACATTGTCACGCAGCAATCTTGCTTTAGACGTACGCTTAATCACACCATCGATAACCAAACAACCCGCAATAGAGCCAATTTTGGATACCGTAAAGACTTGACGAATCTCAACCATACCGGTGATTTCTTCTTTCTTATCAGGTGTCAACATGCCGCTCATCGCTGCCTTGATTTCATCTACTGCATCATAAATAATGTTGTAGTAACGAATATCAACACCATTAGATTCAGCTAACTTACGGGCCAATGCATCTGCGCGGGAATTAAAGCCAATTACCACAGCTTTTGAGGCAACCGCTAAATTAATATCAGTCTCTGTAATACCGCCAACTGCAGCATGCACAATTTGAACTCGAACTTCTGGTGTAGAGAGCTTCATCAAGGATTGTGACAAAGCTTCTTGAGAGCCTTGCACATCTGCTTTAATAATGATCGGCAAAAATTTGGTCTCAACACTACCTTCACCAACATTTTCAAACATGTTCTCTAGTTTGACAGCTTGCTGCTTAGCTAGTTTGACATCTCTGTACTTACCTTGGCGAAATAGCGCGATTTCTCGTGCTTTACGTTCGTCAGAAACCACTAATACTTCTTCTCCCGCAGCCGGCACTTCAGATAATCCCTGAATTTCAACAGGAATTGACGGACCAGCCTCATTACACGGTTTACCATTTTCATCTAGCATCGCTCTGACACGTCCAAAGGATTGTCCAACGAGCAACATATCGCCTCGTTTTAATGTTCCACTTTGAACCAAAATGGTTGCCACAGGTCCCTTACCTTTATCTAATCTTGCTTCAATGACGAGACCTTTGGCTGGTGCCTGAACAGGCGCTTTTAATTCCAACACTTCAGCTTGTAAAAGAACGTTTTCTAACAGATCATCAATACCAATACCTGTCTTCGCCGATACTTCAATGAATGGGGAATCACCACCATATTCTTCCGGTACAACTTGTTCGGCAACCAGCTCTTGCTTGACGCGTTCGGGATTTGCATCTGGCTTATCAATCTTATTCACTGCAACAACAATTGGTACTCCTGCTGCTTTAGCGTGCGCAATCGCCTCTTTTGTCTGCGGCATCACACCATCATCGGCAGCAACCACTAAGATAACAATATCAGTTGCTTGTGCACCGCGAGCTCGCATTGCTGTAAATGCCTCGTGACCTGGAGTATCTAAAAAGGTAATCATGCCACGCGGGGTTTCAACGTGATACGCACCAATGTGTTGCGTAATACCACCAGCCTCACCTGCGGCAACTTTTGAGAACCGAATTTTATCGAGTAATGAAGTTTTACCGTGGTCCACGTGGCCCATCACGGTGACTACAGGAGGACGTGTGAATTGCTCTTGGTCACCCTGTGCTTGTTCTCCAAGATCTAACTCTGGGTCATCTAATTTAGCAGCATGTGCAACGTGGCCCATCTCTTGAACAATAATCATTGCTGTATCTTGATCAAGAACTTGGTTAATGGTAACCATTTGTCCCATACCCATCAAGAGTTTAATAACCTCAGCGGCTTTAACTGCCATTTTGTGCGATAAATCAGCAACCGTAATGGTTTCAGGAATGTGAACATCTCGAATAACTGGCTCCGTCGGTGCTACGAAATTAGTGGCTACATCCGATTGAGATCCATGAGATTTCTTTTTACCGCCACCACTTCTCCAACCACCGCCCAAACCACCCGTAGAGTCACCTCGAGTTTTAAGAGTAGTTTTTTTCTTTACGCCTTCTTCTTGCCATGTGGAAGAAGTCTCAGTTGTCTTAATTAATTTACCAGTCGGTTTAAGGAGCGCTTTTTTCTTATCTTCTGCACTTTCAACTTTAACTGGCTTATGTAAGGTACCTTTTTTATCCTCAACAACAGGAGGCGTAGGTGGTGGAGGTGCCTTCAATACTTTTGAAGGGGTACTCATCATTTCACGGATAGCTAATGCCTCAGCCTCCGCGATTGCTCTTCTGGCTCGAATCGATTTGAGGGCTTCTTCAGCTGCATCTTTTTCTTCAACAACTGGCGTTGTTGGTTTTTCAGGGGCTTTAGCAACTTCTGGAGTCGCTTTAACTGACTCCTTCGTTTGTAACTCCTCTAATTTCTTGTTAGCAAGCTCTTCAGCCTCTTTGGCTGCTAGCTGCTTCATCTTTTTCTCTTCATTGGCCGCGTGCAATTCAGCTTCTTGTCTAGCCAATAACTCCGCTTGACGATTTGCTTCAGCTTCACGCTTGGCTAACTCCTGCTCATTGATAATTGGTTTAGGAGCCTCAACAATCGCTGGCGGTTGCGAAACTTCTTCTATTGGAGTTTCATCCTGCTTGACCAAAACACGTTTTTTACGAACTTCTACTTGAACTGTGCGAGTTCTTCCAGCAGAGTCTGATTGACGAATTTCACTTGTTTCACGCTTGGTTAACGTGATTTTTTTTCTACCACTAGCGTCTGTTGGTGCCGGTGTTTTTTCAATATGATCCAATAGTGCCTTCTTCTCTTTATCCGTAAGCGTATCTGTTAATTCTTTTTTTTCAATACCAATCGACCGCAATTGCTCAAGGACATTGTCGGTCGAACGCTTTAACTCTTCAGCCAATATCTTTACAGTTGTGGTCGCCATGCGATCCCTCTTCTTTAATTAAACCAATGTGCTCGTGCCGTCATAATCAAAGTCTTGGCACTTTCTTCATCCATCTGTGTCATTTCAACCAACTCATCCACAGCGAGTTCAGCCAAATCATCGCGTGTAGAAATTTGATGCGCATTTAATTGCTCAATGATTTGTGCTGTAATGCCTACGACAGAACTTAACTCCTGAGACACTTCACCACTTGCAGAAAGATCAACCGCTTCAAGCGAATCTCTTGCGCGTGTACGTAACTCATTCACAGTATCCTCGTCAAATGCTTCTATTTCAAGCATTTCACTCAAAGGCACATAAGCAACCTCTTCTAAGCTATTAAAGCCCTCTTCAATCAAAATATCAGCAACTTCAGCATCTACGTCCAATTTCGCCATGAAAAGTTCACGCACTTTGTGCACTTCGTCTTCTAGTTTTTTCGCAGACTCTTCAGGAGTCATAATATTGATCTGCCAACCAGTTAACTCACTGGCTAAACGAACATTTTGACCGCTTCGCCCAATCGCAATGGCTAAGTTATCTTCATCCACAACCACGTCCATCACATGTTTTTCTTCGTCAACAACGATGGAAGATACTTGGGCGGGAGCTAATGCACCAATGACAAACTGGGCTGGATCTTCAGACCACAATACAATATCCACCGCTTCACCAGCAACTTCATTTCTAACGGCAGTCACACGTGTGCCCCGAACACCCACACACGTTCCAATTGGATCAATCCGCTTGTCGTGAGTTACAACGGCAATCTTCGCACGAATGCCAGGATCTCGAGCTGCACCCTTTAACTCTAAAAGTCCTTGCTCAATTTCTGGCACTTCGTTTTCAAATAGCTTTAATAAAAACTCAGGGCAAGTTCTCGATAATTCAATTTGTGGACCACGAGCTTCACGATCCACTTTCAAAATATAAGCACGAACACGATCGCCACTTCTTAAATTTTCTTTCGGAATCATTTGATCACGACGTAACAGAGCTTCAACTCGTCCAGACTCAATAATTAAGCCATTTTTGTCGGCACGCTTGACGGTACCGTTCATGATTTTTTCACCACGCTCCAAGAAATCATTCAGAATTTGCTCACGCTCAGCATCACGAATACGCTGCAAAATCACTTGCTTAGCAGTTTGTGCACCAATACGACCAAATGCTTCAGACTCAATCTGCTCTTCAATATATTCGCCAGTCTCAATATCTGGAATTTCTTCTTGAGCTTCGAATAACAAAATTTCTTTATCGGGTTCCTGTAAACCAGACTCACTAGGAACAACTAACCAACGACGGAAAGATTCATACTCACCAGTCTGACGATCAATCGCAACGCGAATGTCTACTTCTGTGTCATAACGCTTTTTAGTCGCAGAAGACAACGCCATTTCTAACGCTTCAAAAACAACTCCACGATCTACGTTTTTTTCGTGTGCTAATGCATCTACTAAGAGGAGAACTTCACGACTCATGATTTTTTTCCTTTGAAATCAAGTACTGGAACTAACCGCGCTTTATCAACGTCGGCCAATGAAAACTCAAGCATTGCTGGTTCACCAGGCTTCGGCTCAATCAACAATCCCCAAACTGCATCCCGAGACTGCGGGTCACCACTCAGTAGACCTTGCAAAATCCCAGTAAAATTTTTACGGTTACCCATCGCAATATGAAGCTTTAACGTAATCTCCAAGCCTTTGAATCGTTCAAAGTCTTGCGCAGTTTTCAAAATGCGATCTACCCCTGGAGAAGAAACTTCTAATCTCTCAAAAGGAACGTTTTCTACAGGTAATGTATAAGTTAATTGATGACTAACTTTTTCACAGTCACCCACATTTATCAAGATATTGAAATCTATGTTTTCAATCGTCACGCGAAGTAAACCTCTCCCTTCTCGTTCAATATCAACGAGTTGGTACCCTAGGTTTTCTACTACTTCAGTAATCACTTGGTTTGGATTAACCATCATTATTCAACTTCAACAAAACCATTTTGTGCAAAAAAAAATGGGCAAATGCCCATTTCTTACCAAAACTCTTACAAATTTCAGCAAAATAGAATTATATACGAATTTATCCTAAATCACTAGATTTCTTTGGCCTAGGACCTTTAAAGTTAGACTTAGGTCGATTTTTTGTATTTTTTGAATTCCTAGCATTACGCGGATTGGGACCGCCATTTCCAGTTGCTCCTGCAAATCCATGCTCGTGAGAAACCCTCGCACCAGGTCGACCTTGATTACTTCGACCATTTTTCTTTGCTCCAGAAGGATGGTGACCATTACCGGTTTGACCATTTTGACCGCTTTTGTGCTGCGTAAGGCCTAAACGACCGTCTGCCATCTTGAGGGCTTCTCTAGACCCCCAATAAGACACAGACGTCTGCATAGGGTCAGGCTGACCATGACTATCTTGCTGACGATCTTGACCCCGTTGGTGAGGCTTACCTGTTCCGGAAAGGGCTAAATTAGCAGTTTTTAAACCAGCCATCTTCATCAGTTGCACAACTTGATCCGCTGGTACTTCATCAAATTGCCCTCTTCTCAAGCGAGGAGGAAGCACAAATATACCGTATCTTGTTCGAATTAACCGCGACACCATGTGACCAACCGCTTCAAACATTCTTCGAACTTCGCGATTTTTACCCTCTGTCAAAGCAACGTGATACCAACGATTGGATCCATCACCCCCACCATCTGCAAGTCGTAAAAATTTAGCCACACCGTCTTCTAGAGTCACACCATTTTTTAAGAGTTGCGTTTGCTCATGCTCTAGTTCACCAAAAATACGAACTGCATACTCCCTCTCAATGCCATATCTTGGGTGCATGAGTCGATTAGCTAACTCACCTGAGGTGGTAAACAGTAACAGTCCTTCGGTATTGAAGTCTAGACGACCTACTGCAATCCATCGGCCATTTTTAGCCTTGGGTAAACGATCAAATACTGTAGGACGCCCTTCTGGATCGGACTGACTAACAATCTCGCCAGTAGGTTTGTGATACATCAATACCCTAGGAGGTTTAGTCTGAATTTTACGATGTACCAGTTTGCCATTAATGCGAACTTGATCAGTTGCACCAATACGTTGTCCAATATGCGCCGGCATACTATTGACGGAAACTCGCCCTTGTATTATTAAATCTTCCATTTCTCGACGCGATCCCATACCAGCATCAGCTAGTACTTTATGTAATTTAACGGTATCTTCGTCTTCAACATCATCATCTAAGCCATCGAGATCTGACCAAACTTCGTCTCGCATCGACATTGGTAATTCATTGACATTTGCAAATTGGTATTGCTGAATTGGCTCATCTGATTCGGATGACTCGCCATCGTGATCCTCTTTCCAGTCTCGCGACTGAGCATCTTCTAGGGCTTTTAAACTTGGATCAACAATCACTGCTTGGGATTGATCATCACTCATTTCACCATTCAATGAGGCTTCCGGCTTTTCTGGGGTTTCTAAAATCGCATCAAACTCCCCCGAGACAACCTGAGCAAACAACATCTCACTTTGTTCTTTGATCGGGTTAGGTTTATTACTTGCAGAAGCTCTTGCATGTGGCCCTCTGCTCGCAGGCCGATGTCGATTCGATTTAGGGGTTGATGGGCCGTCTTCAGATGCTTGAATTGGCTCTTGGGTACCATCTTCAGGCCGCGGTCTTTTAGGCCCAAACTTACCACCCTTGCGACCAAATCGAGGATTTCTTGGACGCCTAGGTTCTGTGCTTGCTGCACCCTCTTGAGCTCCAGTAGAAGTCTGATCTGAAACTGCAGTTTGCTCTGATGACTCCATTTTAGGCAACTTTGGTGCACCATCAGGTATGTCGTTTTCAGTCATTATTCGGCTTCTTCCCTTCTAATTCAGGGTGTGGAACTTCTTCATCTTCACTTGATTCATGCTCAGTACTTAAATTTTGTGCCTCTTCTTCCAGGGCATTATCTATTGCAGACTCATCCAATAAAGTTTGCTCAAAGTTAATGACTTGTTGAGCAATCTGATCTACCACAACACCGTCCTCTAGTGAGGGCAAAGACTGTAAATTAGGTATGCTCATATCGTCTAAAAATTGCTTAGTTGTCGCATACAGTGCAGGTCTACCAATGCTATCTTTATGACCAATGACTTCAATCCAATTCCGGTCTTCTAGTTGGCGAATAATCTGAGAACTCACTGTTACACCTCGTATTTCTTCTATCTCGCCACGAGTAACTGGTTGACGATAAGCAATAATAGCCAATGTCTCCATGACTGCACGTGAATATTTAGGTGGCTTTTCCACTGTCATTCGATCCAGGTATTCCCGCATCGATATACGACTTTGAAAACGCCATCCTGTTGCGATATGAACGAGTTCCATGCCTTTTTCTGACCAATCGCTTTGTAACTCATGTAACCAAGTAATAATGTTTTCTGGAGTTACCTCATCACCATATAGGCGAGAGAGTTCATTGATCGATAAGGGTTCCGGACTGCATAAAAGTGCTGTTTCAAGCACTTGCTTGTAATGGTTTTCAATCATAAGTGAGGTTTGAAATTGCTTTCAATAATAACTTTCTACTAACTCTATCAAGAGTGATGGAATTCAACGATCCACAATGGTTTTTATTTGCGACGATTTGACTTTTTTCTAACTGGAAATGTCGAATGTATTAGTGTCAAAGGTGACAAATAAAACTTTATAGACGAACGTAAATAAACAAATTAGGGTATGCTTTTTATTCGAATAGGCTATTATATCGAATTCCTAAGGATAATCCAAATAGTTAATATCCTTCTTGTGGAATTTCACTTATAAATCAATATACCACCCATATCGCGCAAACATTTATGTTTTTCAATGGCTACGTTTTACGACTCTTACTCCTCCTGAGTTTCCTATTCCTGAATGGCTGTTCAATCATGCATTCCGGTAAAGAAACTTCTCAGGGATCAGTTACGAAACCTTCTCACATCATCAAGGATCCTGTCATTGGTCTAGCTTTGGGAAGTGGCGCTGCTCGCGGATTTGCTCATATTGGTGTGATTAAAGTCCTTGAAGCGAATGGCATTAAACCTAGCATCATCGTTGGGACAAGTGCAGGTAGCGTAATAAGCGCTATTTATGCTTCTGGCAAATCTGCTAATGAACTTCAACAAATTGCGATTGACTTAGATGAGGCAACGATTACAGATTGGACAAATCCCTTCTCAACAAAGATGGGAGGGATGATTAAGGGTGATGCTCTGCAATCCAAAATCAATCAATTGGTCAAAAATCGCCCCATCGAGCAAATGAAGATTCCTCTCGGAATCGTTGCTACCGATTTAAAAACTGGTAATCCCATCTTATTTCAGCGAGGCGATACTGGACAAGCAGTCAGAGCATCTAGTAGTGTTCCTGGGGTATTTATGCCAACGGTTATTCAAGGTAAGGAATATGTTGATGGCGGCCTCACCTCGCCTGTACCAATTAAGTTTACTAAAAATTTAGGAGCGGACATTGTCATCGCCGTCAACATTTCCTCTGATCCATCAGATCAAAATGTCAGCGGAATTTTAGGAACTTTATTACAAACTACAACAATTATGGGGCGAAGTATCACCAACTGGGAGTTACCTCTTGCTGATGTCATTGTGGTTCCTCAACTGCCCCAAATGAAGAGCACTGACTTCAGATCTCGAAATGCTGCAATCTTGGCTGGAGAAATTGCCATGCAACAACAAATCACGCTCTTAAAAAATAAGATTGACGAATTTAAGAAACAATAAAGGCAGCCTGAGCTGCCTTTGCCATTAAATAAAACAGGCTTTATTTAGTGATGATATCCATCTGCATACTATCTTTAGTCGCAGGATTCACTCTTCGAGCACCATCAAAACGCTTATCCCAGTAAACCGTCGTCATATCATCTACTCTCACTCCAGATCCACGGGCTGGAGCATGAATAAACTTATTTTCACCAACGTAGATACCAACGTGTGAATTCTCACGTTGTAAGGTGTTAAAGAACACCAAATCACCTGGCTTTAGGTTATCTCTTGAAATTTGTAATCCAACTTTGCTCATTTCGTCCGTCTTCGCAGGAAATAAAAAGCCTAAGTTATCCTTAAACACATATTTCACAAAAGCACTGGCATCAAAACCGGTCTGGACTTTTTCGCCCCAACGATAACGAACACCAATCAATTGCATTGCATTGTTGATCAGTGATGAAGTACTATCCGAAACAGTTCCTGCAACCTTCCCATAAAAACTTTGTTTAGGTGTAGCAGCAGGTGCGGTTACCTCTTCCGTAGACTGAGCTATAGAAAAATGACTTATTAAAGTAGTCAAGACTAAAGAACTAACTAAAGAGTATTTTGTAAGTTGTTGAAATTTCATGTAAATATTAATTTTAATTATCAATTTATATTAGTCTAACCAAGTTTACAACTATTTTCAATATAAATTGTCATAAATTATTCAAAAAGCTTCGCGAATCAACTGTTGGGTATATTTCGACTTTGGCGAACGAATGATCTCTTCTGTCTCTCCAAACTCCACAATGTCGCCATGTTGCAAGACCATAATGCGATGGGACATTGCCCGAACTACTGCAATATCGTGACTAATAAAAATATACGCTAAATTGTATTTATGCTGTAAATCAGTGAGTAGCGTTAATACCTGCTTTTGAATGGTGACATCTAAAGCGGATGTTGGTTCATCTAAAATCAAGATTTCAGGTTTTAAAATCAAAGCTCTAGCAATGGCAATCCGCTGTCTTTGTCCTCCTGAAAACTCATGTGGATAACGCTCAATCGCGCTTTTTTCGAGTCCGACTTCTGCTAGTACCTCTGAGACTTTCTGTAATTTTTGCTCTTTACTCAAATTGGGTTGGTGAACGTCTAGTCCTTCTGAGACAATTTGCCCAACCGACATTCGTGGTGAAAGAGATCCAAACGGATCCTGAAATATCACTTGAAACTTTGCACGCATCTGTCGTTGCTGCTTTGCATCAATTTGCTTCCAATGGCAGCCCAATATTTCTACATCTCCTTCAACCTGAGCGCTAGTACCACCAAGTAAATCTAATAAGGCCATTCCTAAGGTGGTTTTACCTGAACCTGACTCACCGATGACACCCAATGTTTCACCTTGACGTAAATCTAGATTGATATTTCTCAATACAGAAGTAAATGATGGTTTTTTATAAAATTCAAGTATCTGACTCCAGCCAGATTTTGGTGTTGGGTATGAAACCCCAATATTTTTAACATCCAACAAATGTGTTGCTAATGGGATAATGGGCAACAAATGTGATTCTGGATGACTATTGACCAAGGATTGTGTGTATGACAACTTTGGTGCGTGAAATATTTCTTGAGTTGTCCCAGACTCCACCACTTTCCCCTGATGCATCACCACTACTTGCTGTGCAAACCTCTTCACTAAATTAAGGTCATGGGTAATCAGTAAAACTGACATGGATTGATGCTCAGACTGTTGTTGTAACTCTTGTAATAAATCTAAGATTTGCTTTCTTAAATTTACATCAAGTGCTGTGGTTGGCTCATCTGCAATCAATAATTTGGGTTTGGTAGATAAAGCCATAGCAATCATCGCTCGCTGCCTCTGCCCTCCAGATAACTGATGGGGGAAGGCCTGCATTTTATTTTTTACGTCGGGTAAACCTACTTTTTCAAGCATTTCCTGCGCACGTTGTCGCGCAGCTTCTTTCCCTAAGAATGGTTCATGAATCATGACAGCTTCAATGATCTGATAGCCAATCGTAAAGAGTGGATTCAGAGCCGTCATCGGCTCTTGAAAAATCATGGCAATCTCACGTCCACGAATACTTCGTAATTCATCAATCGGTACACGCAATAAATTTTTATCACCCCAGTGAATATGTCCGCTCACTTGCGCACCTTCTGGTAATAAACCCAAAACCGATAATGCTGTTAATGACTTACCTGACCCAGACTCCCCAACAATCGCAACTCGTGAACCTGGTAGAACTTCTAAATTCAGTCCATCAACGACCTTGCGCTGTTTCCGTCCTTCACCAAACTGAATAGTTAACTGTGTAATTTTTAAATGCTCTTTCACATGGATCCCCTTTTTCTAGGATCAAATGCATTTCGCAGTGCTTCACCCATAAAGGTTAACAACAACAAAGTACCTACGAGCACAATAAATGTTGATAAAGAAATCCACCAAGCATCTAAGTTAGACTTTCCTTGTGAGAGTAATTCACCTAGGCTTGGCGTATCGGGTGGAACACCCAGCCCTAAAAAATCTAAACTGGTTAATGACAAAATAGCCGCACTCATTTGAAACGGTAGAAAAGTAATCACAGGAATCAAACTATTGGGCAGAATATGTTTAACCATAATCTTCCAATTCGTAAGACCAAGAGCGCGTGCTGCCTTGACATACTCTAAGCCCCTGTTTCTAAAAAACTCTACTCGTACATAATCTGATAAATTAATCCAACTAAATAATGAAAGCAGAATGACCAACAACCAAATACTTGGACTAAATACGGAGGCTAGAATAATCAGTAGGTATAGCTCCGGCAAGGAGCGCCAAATATCTATAACACGCTGTGAAATTAAATCAAAATTACCACCTAAATATCCCATCAGACCACCAAGTAAAACTCCAATAATTACACCAACAAGCGTAAGCGCCAAACCGAATAAGACAGAAATCCGAAATCCATAAATCAGTCTTGCAAGTACATCCCGTCCACGGTCATCAGTACCGATCCAATTATCAGCTGATGGGGCGGCTGGATTGGGTTGTTTAGAAAAATAGTTAAGGCTCAAATAACTGTATTCAATCAAAGGATAAATTGCCCAATTACCTTTTTGACGAAGATTATCTCGTATTAAAGGATCATGAAAATCAGTCGGAGTTTCAAAGTCACCGCCAAATACGGTCTCAGGATAATCTTTGATAATTGGAAAATATATCTGGCCATCATACGATGCAACTAAGGGTCGATCATTAGCGACTAATTCCGCACATAAACTAATCCCAAAAATAATCATAAATATCCACAAGCTGTAATAGCCCAAACGATTACTTTTGAAACGTTGCCAAGAGGTATTTTTCTTCTTTATTGAAGCCATCTTAAGACCCTTGACTCTCAAACTGAATTCGTGGATCAACTAACACATACGCCACATCCGATATTAATTTCGTAAATAAACCTATCAGAGTAAATATATATAAGGTCCCTAATACAACTGGATAGTCTCTACGCATCACTGCTTCAAACGACATGAGACCAAGACCATCAAGGGAGAATAAGGTTTCAATCAAAAGTGAGCCCGCAAAAAAAGCGCCAATAAATGCTGCTGGAAATCCTGTAACAAGTGGAATCATGGCATTACGAAAGATATGTCGCCACATAACGAGTCTTTCCGGTAAGCCTTTTGCTCTTGCAGTAATCACATATTGTTTACGAATTTCTTCTATGAAAGAATTTTTCGTGAGCATCGTAATGACGGCAAAACTACCTAGAACGGATGCCGTAATTGGTAATACTAAATGCCAGGCATAATCCAGAATTTTTCCTGACCAGCTAAGTGTTTCCCAGTTATCAGATACCAAACCCCGTAATGGAAAAATTTGCAGGAAAGTACCACCCCCAAATAAAACCAATAACAAAATCCCCATCACAAAACCAGGAATAGCATACCCCACCAAGACCAACATGCTCGTAGCCGTGTCAAACCTAGTACCATCTCGAATCGCTTTTGAAATACCCAAAGGTATGGATATCAAATACGTAATAAAAAAAGTCCACAAACCAATGCTAATAGATACTGGTAATTTAGAAATGACTAAATGCCATACACTTTGATGCTGATAATAACTTTCCCCTAAATCAAATCGGGCAAACCGCCCCAACATACTGAAGTAACGTTCAATAGGTGGTTTATCAAAACCATAGAGTGCTTTAATTTCTGCAAGATTTTTTTCATCTATTCCTTGCCGTCCTCGATAGGTGCTCCCACCTCCTGTAGACTCACCAGCACCAACTCCCGCTCCACCACGTCCTTTTAGTTCCAGAACCATTTGTTCAACCGGACCACCAGGCACAAACTGGACAACGGCAAAGGTAATTGTTAACACCCCAATCAATGTAGGAATCATCAACAATAACCGTTTGACAATATAAGGTGCTAAACCATGTCTCATTTGGACTCTTTCTGAGTAGAGTTACTTGTATCACGCCACCAATTGCCAATAATCCAAGCCTCTGCAGTGTAATAAAGTGGTGGCTGCGGTGTTCCTAATTGTGTACTGTAAGCAATGCGGTGCGTAGGGTTATACCAGTGTGGCACAACGAAATAATTATGTATCAAAATACGATCAAGCGCTCTCGTGGCAATATATAAATTCTCGCGCTCTTCTGCTCTTGTAATCATTGAAATCAAATCATCCACACTGCGCAGTCGCACTCCAATCTGATTATCAGTACCTTTTTGCGTAGCAGCTTCACTCCCAAAACGATCCCATAATTCATTACCAGGACTTTGGGTATCCTGATACCTAATCGTTGTCATTTCAAAATCATGCTCATCGAGTCGTTGCTGATATAAAGCATTGTCTGTGGTGCGAACGTTCGCTTTAATACCTAATTTTTCTAAATTACGGACATAAGCCGTTAATATACGCAGTAAAAATGGACTGTCTTCTAGCATCTCAAATTCAAAGGCTTGCCCTGCAGCATTCCGTAATGCCCCATCACGATATGTCCATCCGGCCTGCGCTAAAAGTTCTTTTGCCTTGAGTAAGTTGGAGCGCAAAGAATTAGGCGGAGCTGTACTTACTGCAGATGGCATCGGCCCAAAAACAGAAGCAGGTATTTCACCAGGATATTTTTGTTGCAAACTTTTTAATAACTTGAGCTCTTCTCCAGTTGGGACACTATTTTTGTCATAGGTGGCACCTAAAAGTGAATTAGAAAAATAACTATCTAAGCGTTTATATTGACTATAAAAAATTTGCCGATTAAGCCATTCGAAGTCAAGGGCTAAGCCTAAGGCTTGACGCACTCTTGGATCTTTAAATATTTCTTTACGTGTGTTCATCGCAAAGCCTTGCATTCCAGCACCATTGTGATGTTCAAACTCTTTTTTTACTAAAAGCCCTTGATCAAATTTTCTACCAACATAACTTTTCGCCCAAAGTTTCGCTCGATATTCAACGATGGCATCGAACTCCCCTGCTTTAAATGCCTCTAATCGAACCGTATCATCACTAAATAATTTATACACAATGCGGTCAAAGTTGAAGTTACCCACGCGTACATTCAGATTTTTTCCCCAATAATTAGGATTCTTTTTAAAGACAATATTTCTACCAGCCTGGTAGGAATCAATGACATAAGGCCCACTTCCAATCGGATTGTCAAAGGCTAATTGATCAAATGGTGTTTTAGTACCATCAGGCTTTATTCCCCACCTTGGAGAAAAAATTGGCATTGTGCCAGCAAGTAATGGTGCTTCCCCAGTCCTGCTCTTAAAGTCAAATCGTACCAGTCGATCTGAAATCACTACAACTTGCTTGATATCTGCAAAGACATTGCGGTAACTAGGATGAGCTAATTTACTCATTAAAGTATCAAAACTGTACTTCACATCACTCGCCAAGATGGAACTTCCATCGCTGAATTTAGCTTCTGACCGAATATGAAATGTCATCGACAAATGATCATTCGACAAGGTCATATCATCAGCAATTAATCCGTAAATCGTCGACGTTTCGTCTGCGCTACCAATTGCTAATGACTCAAACAATAATCCAGCAATCCCAGGGGCAACAACACCTCTTAATGTATAGGGGTTGAATTTATCAAAACTGGTGCGTCGATCAGGATTGGCTAGAGTGAGTGTGCCACCCTGAGGGGCTTGAGGATTCACAAAATCAAAGTGAGGAAAATCTTTTGCATATTTAGGATTGCCATATTGCGCAAATGCGTGACCCGCCCAAGAAGACTGGGGTATCAACAGAAGGCTTAGGAAAAAAATCAGTATTTTCATGAGTTACGAATATTCTAACAACTTACAATTCCGTTCAATTTTGCACAATTGTAGTAGTGACTTCTCATTTTTGGGATAATTCCTATAAACCTCACTATCAAAAGGATATTTATATGGGCTTTCTTGCAGGTAAAAAAATTCTCATTACGGGCGTTTTATCAAATCGTTCAATCGCTTACGGTATTGCTAAAGCATGTCATCGGGAAGGTGCAGAACTTGCATTTACCTACGTAAGTGAACGTTTTAAAGAAAGAATTACTGATTTTGCTAAAGAATTCAATAGTGAGTTGATTTTTGACTGTGATGTGGGTAGCGATGAGCAAATTTCCCAACTCTTCAGTGATTTGAGTAAAACTTGGCCCACATTTGATGGATTTGTCCACTCCATCGGCTTTGCACCTAAAGATGCCATCACGGGTGATTTTTTGGAGGGTTTAAACCGCGAATCATTTCGGATTGCTCATGATATCTCAGCCTATAGTTTTCCAGCAATGGCAAAGGCTGCACAGCACATGCTCAACCCAAGTGCGGCCTTATTAACGCTCACTTATTTAGGCTCCGTGCGCGTGGTACCTAACTACAATACGATGGGCTTAGCTAAAGCCTCTCTAGAAGCAAGCGTGCGATATTTAGCACAATCCCTCGGCTCTAAAGGTATCCGTGTGAATGGAATTTCTGCTGGTCCAATTAAAACACTTGCTGCAAGTGGCATTAAAGACTTCAGCAAAATCCTCAATAGTGTTGAGCAAAGTGCGCCACTGCGTCGCAATGTAACAATTGATGATGTTGGTAATGCTGCAGCTTTCTTTATGTCTGACTTAGCCGGTGGTATTACAGGAGAAATTACTTATGTTGATGCAGGCTATAGTCAAGTGGTTGGCGGCATGAGTGAGTTGTAAATAAATAAAATGCAAAGTTCAGTAAACGCCTCTTTTAAAGAGGCGCTTCTATTTTGGCTAAAGCTTGGTTTTATAAGTTTTGGGGGTCCTGCAGGTCAGATTGCAACGGTTCACAATGAACTAGTAGATAAAAAACACTGGATTTCTGAAAAACGCTTTTTACACGCTCTGAACTATTGCATGATTTTGCCGGGTCCAGAGGCATTGCAACTTGTGATTTATATGGGTTGGTTATTGCACCGAACAATCGGTGGCATCATCGCCGGCGTTTTATTTATTTTCCCAGCAATGTTACTGCTAATCCTCTTATCTATTATTTATGTTACCTTCGGTCAATCACCAATCATTGAAGGCATTTTTTTAGGTATTAAGCCCGCGGTCACGGCGATTGTAATCGCCGCCGGCTATCGGATTAGTAAAAAAATTCTCAAAAAGCCAATCCATTTTGCCATTGCACTCACGGCATTTTTGGGCATGCAGTTCAATATTCCTTACCCCATCATTATTATTGGCGCTGGAGTCTTGGGGTTTTTAGTCTCCCACATTAAACCTGAGTGGATGAACTCCAATAATTCAGCCCACTCTTCAAAAGGGCCAACCAAGCTTACTACCCGAGCACTGATCGATGATGACTCAGAACAACTGCCACACACGCATTTTGCACTCAAGAATTTTTTGATTATTTTATTTGTCTCTTTCTTGGCCTTTGCAATACCGTTTGGGGCTTTGTTAGTTTCGTTCGGTTCAGATCATGTATTCACTCAATTGGCATGGTTTTTCACGAAGGCTGCCCTTCTTACTTTCGGTGGGGCTTATGCGGTTCTCCCCTACGTCTTTCAATCTGCGGTTGAAAACTTCCAATGGCTTACTACTGCACAAATGATGGATGGTTTGGCTTTGGGTGAAACGACTCCAGGCCCTCTGATCATTGTTGTGACATATATTGGATTTATTGCTTCTTACGGCCATACTTTACTGATGGACTCTCCAATCCTTGCAGGATTTTTTGGTGGGCTAGTTGTTAGTTGGTTTACCTTTATGCCGTCATTTTGTTTTATTTTTTTAGGCGGCCCGTTTATTGAATCTACCCGCACTGAACTCAGGTTAATGCCCATTCTCAATGGCATCACGTGCGCCGTAGTCGGTGTCATTGCAAATTTAGCGATATTTTTTGCTATACACACGTTATTTCCAGATGAACTCAATTCAAATGTGAAATACGAACATCTCATTTTTGCCTTATCCGTGATGGTAGTAGCTAGTATTGCGATGATTAAATATGGTCAAAGTATTTTGCGAGTCTTGCTGGTGAGTGGCTGTTTAGGCATCGCGGCACATTACTTCAATGTCCATTAAATCAAGCTTATTCTGAATCCAAACCCTGCTTAGCAATAGCGACTGTCATTTCTCTGGGTAAGGTCACGCCATTTTTCACTGCCAAAATTTCTGCCATAACACTAACAGCAATCTCAGAGGGTGTTTTACTCCCAATATAAATACCAATGGGTCCTCGTAATTTTTCTAAGGATTTTTCAGAGTGTCCAAAATGCTCAATCAGTCTTGATTTTCGGGAAGCATTGTTTCGTCTTGAGCCAATCGCTCCAACATAAAATGCCTCTGTTTCTAAGGCCTCAAGCAACGCTAAATCATCTAATTTCGGGTCGTGTGTAAGTGCCACGACACAGGTTCTTGAATCAGGCTTAAATTGAGTCACCATATCATCTGGGGATCCAAAATCAAGTGCCACATTGGGAACTGACCAACTAGATCGATACTCATCTCTAGGATCACAGATGGTGACAGAAAAACCATTAAATAAAGCCATCGTGGCTAAATATTCACTCATTTGACCTGCACCAATAATTAACATCCGATATTCTGGACCAAAGGTATTGATTAAAGAGGTAGGTGTAATTTCAAGTTCAGCAGGCTGATCAGTAGTCCTCAAAGTCACTTCTGTACTTGTAAGATCTAAACAACGTGCCACTAATTGGCCATGACCTAAATGATCAATTAATTCCTTTAATGGTTGGGCTTGGGGGTTGTACTCTAATACTAATTCTAAAGTTCCTCCACATGGCAAGCCAAATCGATGTGCTTCATCTGCAGTAATGCCATATTGCATTAATCGCGGCAATTGATCTTTGAGGGCCCCTGGTTCGAGGTGTTGACGAATAAGATCATCCTCAATGCAACCACCAGAAACACTTCCAACCACCCGACTGTCCTCACACAGAGCCATGATCGAACCAATAGGTCTTGGTGAAGATCCCCAAGTCCTTACCACTGTCACGAGCATTGCTTTTTTATGCTCACTTCGCCAAGTATGTAACTGCCGCAGAACTGTGATGTCAATATTTTCCATCTGATCAACCTTACTTGTTATTGTTTTGCAGGTAGCTCTATTTTAAAGCCTGTCTTATTCTCAAAATCAATCACATCCTCAAAAGAGTCAATGTCAAAAATATAATGATGATTGGCACTTTCCCAATGTATCACTTCCTCAGGATATTGATCCATATATTGTCGAACGGTCATCTCTAGCCCGCTTTCAATCACTTTCTTCAGTGCACTTCCAGAGAGTAGGACGGGATTTCCACGTTTACCTTGAACCATGGGTAATAAAAACTGTCCCGATTTGCGTACTTTAAAGTTTTCAATGAGTTGCCGAATATCAGCCTCATTTAAAAACGGTTGATCTCCCAGCATCATCAATATCACATCTAAGCTTTGTGAACTTCGATACAAGGCTTCTAAACCTAATCTGACGGAACCAGATTGACCGTCTTCTGGAGCAGAATTATGGACCCACTGAACTTGCTGATACTTGATCTTCTCTTGTATAGAATCCGCATAAAAACCAGTCACCACAATCGGTGCTTGGGTCACAAATCTACTTAAGGTTTCGACATGTCGCTCAAGTAAAGTCACCCCATCAATTTTCATAAGTGATTTAGGAATACCCCCCAATCGACTTCCTTGACCAGCGACTAATAAAATTGCCCCTATTTGAATTGGCTTTTCACGTAATTGTTTTTGCGCCATTTTGACGCTCGGATCAGAATACACCGGCATAATATGGATGCCAGCAGGGTCAAGTGATAGGTAAATGGTTTTTCCTTCAACCAAAGCTAAATCTCTTACCATTCGCGTACTAATCTCAAGATGCATCAATTGTGAGAAAGGTAACTCTAAAGATAAAGTCAAACTTGAGACATCACCTAATTGTAAAATCTTACTGACGCTGGCTGCAAAACTATTCACTTTGAAGTTTTTAGTCAAAGATAAGTCAACGTAGGCTCCTGATATCACCCATTTCACCTCTGTGTGATTTGGTAACCGACCTTTATCATTGATTTCTAAGACAACTGAGTGTATCCCCTGCCCCCACTGTAAATGCGCAATCGGCATTCCAGTTTGAGAATCAACTTGCTCTTTCTTGAAAAAAGTACCTGAAAAAATATCAGACAGTCCTACCAACTGGGCAACTCGCTCATTCCTTGGGCTCGAAAAAATATGAGCCGGGGTGGCTTGTTGTAAGGATTTTCCTTGATCCAGAATACACATGTTGTCGCTGAGTAACCTTGCCTCTCGGAGATCATGGGTAACCATCACAATCGGAATTTCGATCCGTTGCCGAAGTTTAATTAACTCTTCATACAGAATTTTACGGGTTGGATGATCTACTGCAGAAAAGGCTTCATCGAGCAACAATACTTGTGGTTGGCGGGCAAATGCCCTAGCTAATGCCACGCGTTGACGCTGACCACCGGATAACTCATGAGGATAGCGCTTTTGTAAGTCGATCAACCCCATATCTTTCAACAAACCTTCCACATACTCTTGGGAAAGATGACTCGGTAAGGCGAGTTGTATATTTTGATAAGCCGTGAGATGGGGAAATAGTGCGTAGTTCTGAAATACCATACCTACTGATCTTTTGGTGGATGGTACAAGCACCTTATTTTCAGTATCCAACCAAGTGCTATTGCCAATACAAATTTTTCCACTTGCAACGGGAAGAAGTCCAGCAATTGCGCGTAATGCACTGGTTTTACCACTTCCGGAGGGTCCAACAAGAGCGAGTAGCTGTCCATTTTGACATTCAAATGCCATATCTAAATAAACAGGATCTTGGGATCGAAGTTGAACTTGTAACATGTATTTACGCTTTATAACGGGACATACTCTGCTGACGAGTCAAAATCCATTGACTAATTAATAAGCCTAAGAATGAAATAATCAATAAGATTAACGCCATCATGCCCGCTTCATCCATATGCAAGGTTTGCATTTGATCATAAATTGAAATGGAAACTGTTCTCGTACTGCCAGGAATATTTCCACCCACCATCAGAACCACTCCAAACTCCCCAAGTGTATGCGTAAACGTCATAATGAGTGCCGTCACAATTCCTTTCCAAGCAAGCGGCAACTCTATTTTCCAGAATGCTTGCCATGGGTTGAGACCACAGGTTTGATAAGCATCTTTTAGATCTTGAGGGATAGCCTCAAAGGCTCTACGAATGGGTAGCCATGCAAATGGAATATTAAAAATTAAACTGGCTAACCAAATACCTGCAAATGAGAATACGAATGAAACATGTGTTAACTGATATAGCCACTCACCGATCCAACTGCCCTTACCAAAACCTACTAACATGTAGTATCCAAGAACTGTTGGTGGTAAAACAAGTGGGAGTGTAAATAGCGTTTCGAGTATTTGATTAGTCAATGTTGATTGTCTTTGCATCCAAAAAGATACAAAAATACCCAACGGTATTAAGACAATACTCGTTAATAATCCCAATTGAATCGAGAGATAAAGTGCTTGCCAATCCATAGTCAAGTATTACTCATAACCATATTGACGCCAAATCTTTTTTGCTTGTGCAGATTGCAAATAATCATAAAAACCTTTTGCCGAAGGGTTTGCTTGTTTAAAAATCATCATTTTTTGCAAAATTGGTTGGTGCTGTTGTTCTGGTATGAGGAAATAGGAGTCATCCTGAATAGTTTTAGATTGCTTGACCATGGACCATGGCACCATTCCCGCTTGAGCTGCTTCAGAGTGAATAAATAACATGGTTTGTCCGACATCTCCGCCCATCACTAAGGCCGGTTGAAACAAATTCTTTAGTTTTAAAAACTCTAGAGTCTGTATTGACGCCGCACCATATGGAGCCAATGCTGGATTTGCAATTGCGAACTTGGAAAGTCGACCATCTTGTATAGCTAACTTCAAATCACTCCAATCTGGAGTAACACGAATCTTTGACTTGTTGGATACCAACACCACTAACCTTCCCCTAGCATAAATAATCCCTGCCTCATTTGCATAACCTTGACTAACGAGACGATCAACATAATCTTGATTGGCCGATAAAAAGATGTCGTATTTTGCTCCTTGTGTCATTTGTTGGTAAAAATGTCCCGAAGATCCATAAACAATTTTGACCTGCAATCCGCCTTGTTTTGAATATTGCAATAGCAACTCATCAAGAACACCATTTAAGTTAGCGGCGGCAGCAACAGAAATCGATTCTCTAGATTGGGCAAGAGAAGGCGTCAAAGGTAAGTAAAAAAAACTAGCGATAACCGCTACAAGAAAAAATCGTCTCATCATTGAGTTGAATCTGAGTTCAACCATTCAGGTTATGGTTTCAAATATAAAATCCTATTATAGGTAAAAAGCCCGCTAGAGCGGGCTTTTCAATGAGGCTTATAAGATTACTTATTTGGTTGCGGTGTGATGCGTAAATAAGGTCTTGGTGATGTTACACCTTTTGGATACTTTACTTTAATCACTTCTGGATCTTGAACTGTCATTGGAATAATGACATCGTCTCCATCTTTCCAGTTTCCTGGGGTAGCTACTGTGTAGGCATCAGTCAATTGTAAGGCATCGACAACACGTAAGACTTCATCAAAATTGCGTCCAGTACTCATTGGATAAGTAATCATTAAACGCACAACTTTTTTCGGGTCAATCACAAAGAGTGAACGCACGGTTGCAGTTGCAGATTGGTTTGGATGAATCATGTCGTATAAATTAGAAACCGTTTTATCTTCGTCCGCAATAATCGGAAAACCAACTACAGTCTTTTGAGTTTCTTCAATATCTTTAATCCAAGTCACATGCTTATCAGCTGGGTCAACAGATAATGCAATAGCTTTGACATTGCGCTTATCAAACTCAGGCTTTAACTTAGCCGTTAAACCGAGTTCTGTTGTACATACAGGTGTAAAGTCAGCGGGGTGAGAAAATAAAATCACCCAAGAATCGCCAGCCCAGTCATAGAAATTGATTTTACCGATGGATGATTCTTGTTCAAAATTTGGGGCTTGATCGCCAAGTCGAATTGTCATGTTTTATATCCTTTTAAAATGATCTTAAATTATGCAACAAAATGATTACTTTTTGACGATATTAACTAAGGGTTCACCTTTTAGCCAAGCCTCAATCGCCATCACAGCACCTTGGGAAAGCCTTTGATATACAGGCTGTGAAACAAATCCCAAATGTGGGGTCATAAGTATATTATTTAATTGTCTAAACGGATCGTCCTTCGGCAAGGGTTCGTCATCATATACATCAAGTGCCGCCATCCCTGGTTTACCTACTTTTAAAGCTTTAACCAAGTCAGCAGTGTTAATTAAGGTTGATCGTGAGGTGTTAACTAAAAGAGCATCACTTCTCATGATAGAAAGAGTTTGCGCATTAATAATCCCACGTGTGGTCTCACCAGGCACTAAATGTAAAGTAACAATCTTAGAGGTACTCAGCAACTCTTCTTTACTAACTGCCTTGACGCCATGCTCA
Organism: Polynucleobacter sp. SHI8; assembly: GCF_027944005.1. Taxonomy (NCBI): domain Bacteria; kingdom Pseudomonadati; phylum Pseudomonadota; class Betaproteobacteria; order Burkholderiales; family Burkholderiaceae; genus Polynucleobacter; species Polynucleobacter sp. SHI8. Next base: position 1,399,007 of record NZ_AP027204.1, read on the forward strand.
GCAGCTCGCTCAGGAGTCATATTAGGACTCCAAGTCACTACATCCATACCAAATGCGACCCCTACTTTCGCAACTTTAGCACCAATATTTCCGAGACCAAGAACGCCTAAACGCTCCCCAATTAGGGCAGGTAATACAGAATGTTCGTTACGCCACTTGCCATCTTTTAATAATTGACTCTGCTCACCGATCCTCTTATAGGCTGCCAAAATAAGCGCCCATGTTAATTCAACTGTAGTTTCTTTAGATGGTCCAAACTCTGTATAACTGACCGGTATCTTGCGGGCTTCTAATACATCATAGTCAATCAGTAAATTACGGCTTCCTGTAAACACAACATATTGCAAATTAGGCAATTGATCAAGCAAAGCTTTTCTAAGAGGTGTTCTGTCACGATTCATCACAATGATATTAGCAGGCTTGAGTGCGGCAACCAAAGCATCTCCTAGTAGACGATCTTGATGGAGTTCAATCGTGGCTTTTGCTTTGACGGTGTCGTTATCCTTTAAAACGGCAAGTGCGTTTTCAAAATCATCTAATACAACAATATGCATTTCAATCTCTCAGTCATTTAAATTGGATTAACGCAAAGGAATAAAGAGTTCATTCTTTCTTTGCTCAGGCAATCCACAGGATAAAGCAATTTGATGAATTTGCTGAATCATTGTTGGAGTAATCCCTTCAGGATGATGATAAACCTCCATCCAAGTTTCATTTCCATCACTACCAATTTCTGGACGTTGTAAAACCTGAAATTTTAGTAAGGAATCAAATTTTTTTATTTCTGACTGCAAGCGAAGGATACCCTCTTTTAAAGCGGTATGATCACTCGGCTTGAGCTTATAGTAAACATATAATATGGCTTGGTTCATGATGGTTAAAAAACTGGTTTTTTTACAGTTTTTCCATATTGAGTTGAGCTACTAGTTTTTTCCATTTTGCAATTTCATTTGCCAAAAGAGCTTTGAGGTCTTCAGGACTTCCACCTTTTGGTTCGATGCCTACCGATTGAAATTTAGCTTTGACTTCAGGATCTCTTAAGGCAAGGTTTACCTCTTTATTTAAACGATCTATGACTGCTTTAGGGGTTTTTGCTGGCACTGCCATACCATTCCATGCAACGACATCATATCCCTTAACACCACTTTCATTGAGTGTCGGTACATTTGCTAGGGCCTCATAGCGCTTCACGCTTGATACGGCCAAAGGCTTTAAATCACCACTTTTTATCATCGGCATGGCTGGAGAAATAATTTCAAATGCAACAGAAATATCTTTCGATTTAAGTGCCATAAATAAATTAGACGTTGCTTTATAGGGAACTAACTCCACTTGCAAACCCGTCATACTTTTAAATAGTGCAGCGGACATGTGCTGTCCACTACCAACACTAACAGACCCTATGTTGTATTTTTCTGGATTTGCTTTTGCTTTAGCAATGAAGTCAGCCACATTTTGAATGTCAGAGTTTTTATCTACTAGCATTAAAACGTCAAAGGAACCCATTAACGAAACAGGCTCAAAATCTTTTTGAATATCGTAAGGTAATTTTTTAAAAATAGCTTCACTCACTGCGTTTCCATAATTAAGATGCAGAATCGTATATCCATCTGGATCCGCTGCTGCTACTGCTTGAGCCGCTACAATCCCGCCAGCACTTGGACGATTATCAACAACAATTTGCTGACCCATAGAGTCAGACATTTTCTGCGCTATTAAACGTGCCGTAATATCAGCTACTCCACCTGGCGCATAACCTAAGACCAAGCGGATTGGCTTACTCGGATAAACATCAGCTGCAGTGACAATGGGGGAAAATTGCAAAGCAATCCAAGCTGCACAAAAAATACTAGCAATTTTTTTTAATAACATTTTTACCTTTTTCATTCTTTCTTACCTATTCCTTCCCAGCGTTTGGTGAGTTTTGTATCAATATCAAATAAATCTAAACAACGACCAACCGTGTGATTAACCATCTCATCAATCGTCTCTGGTTGTGCATAAAAAGCAGGAACTGGAGGCATAATAATGGCTCCATTTTCGGTCGCTTGTAACATCGTTTTTAAATGCCCTGCATGTAATGGCGTTTCACGAACCAAAAGTACTAAGCGACGGCGCTCTTTTAAAACAACATCTGCTGCGCGTGATAGTAAACTCGTTGTCATCCCCCAAGAAATTTCAGATAAAGATCGAATTGAACATGGTGCAATCACCATACCCATCGTTTTAAAGGAGCCTGAAGCAATCGTCGCACCAATATTTTTAATATGATGCACTTCAGTTGCTAACGCTTCCACCTCTTTAACGTTCATGTTTGATTCAGAACTTAAAGTCAAACGCGCAGATTCAGACATCACTAGATGTGTTTCTACGTCGGAATCTGCTAAGGTTTGTAAAATACGAATACCGTAGATAATGCCAGATGCACCACTAATACCAACAATCAATCGTTGCGGATTCGTCATTATTTTTTCCTATCAATTAGTTTCATCGGGGCGAAATTTAGTTTCCGCTGTTACATCATTCCTGATCTGAGTTTGACTAATTTTGCCATTTTCTAAGTAATTACCATCGACTGCGCGTTTTGCTGCTGCATCCCAAACGCTTGACCAATCACCTAAAGAATATCCAAACCAAGGTGCTTGGGGTTTTAGTTGAGGCAAACCGAAGGACTCCCACAGTTTTTTAGCTTTAACCATGTACTCTTCTTTAGGCAATGCCAATGGTGGCATTGGACTTTTCATCGTTGCATCCATGAGTAAGGTAGAGTCCTCTTCCCCATCATTTTCTCTTTTAGGACCATGTCCTTGACCACGATGTTCGAGCGTTTTCAGGTCATGTACGGGATTCATTCGATAAGCCATTGCCCAAAATAACGCGTCCGCATTATCCGGATCAATATCCTCATTGACAGCAATACAAATCTTGCCACAATCGCCTTTAAAAAAGGCTGCTCCATACAAGGCTCGCCAAATCTCAGTTTTTGATACGTCTTGAGCGAAGGTAATAATTGTGACCCTTAGCAAACCAGTTAAAGGCTCATGCAAGGAAACCCGCTTGACTCCCTTAATATTTAGGGTTTTAGATAGGTAATTTAAGAATAAAGGTTCATAAGCGACGCGCTTAATCACACTTGATTCACTTGGTGCCACTTGACTGATATATGAGGGTATGACTGGCTTAAAGCGATGTGTAATAGCTGTAATCTTCATCGGCAAATTAAACTCCTCAAGGGCAACGTGACCATGAGACTCGCCAAATGGTGCTTCTGGCTCTAACCACTCGAGATCGATCAATCCCTCAATCACAATCTCTGCTTGAGCGGGAATTTTAAGATCGACTGAATGAGCCTTGCTAATCTGAATGGGTTCACCTGCTAGACCTCCAGCCACATCAAACTCATCTACACCTAATGGTAATTTTTGTGGCCCCATAAATGCAACGTAAGGAGGACAGCCCAATACAATGGCACAAGGCATGGTTTTATGACCGGCTTTTTTCCAACCCAAATAGTGCAAATAGCCACCTGCTCCACCTACTCGAGTTGCCATACGAACAACCAAACGATCCGGTGCCTTGAGCTGGCAGCGATAAGTACCCATGTTCTGCCCACCCGTTTGTACGTCCTTAGTAATAACATTGGTTGCCGTTAAGGTAGGTGCACTATCAAATCCTGGTGTTGAAATCGGAATAGAAAGCATATCTAAGCCGTTACCCTCACCTTGCAAAGCTGCCCCTTCCAGGATCACTTCTTGGCAAATGGGGTTTTCTACCATCACTGGTGCAATTGGATGTTGTATAGCTTTATCCCACTTGGCTTGAATCTCTTCAACGTCACAGCCCATTCCAACACCGTAGACTGATCGATTCGCGGCTAATCCTCCGACTAAAACCGGAATATCATATGTACGACCTTTAGCATTCACAATATTGGTAAATAAAAATGCTTTACGGTCCGCTTCTGCCATCCCTCCAACAAATTGCCAACGCACGAGTGGGTGCATTTCAGAGTCTTTATCTATGGGCTGATCAATGACTTGTAAGAGTCCTTTAGACCTTAATTCGTCAATATGTTGCTGTAAATCATTGTAGGAAGGAGTTTGCTTCATGAGAAATGTCTTGCCTTTTCTTTTAATAGAATTTAAAAAAATGATATCACTTTAGAATAGAAAATAACTCATACGTTAAAAGTTCATATTTCTACATAAAGTATTAATTGCAAGTTCAGTGTCCTGTCCCTCTTGTGCTAACCATGTTGTGAATTTTTCTATCACAGGATTTTGCGGGATCAAGAGTGGCGCATTCAGGAAATATCTTCTAGTTCTAGCTCCTAAAAGTCCAAAGGGTAAAGTTAATTTGCCAGAAATTACTTCATCCGCAACCAAAAATAATGGCACTAAAACAATGCCTAAACCCTCTGCTGCTGCTTGAAGGGCAAAATACATCTGCTCAAACTCCAAATAATTCGCGGGTTTAATATGTGAAGCATTCGCTTCGACCAACCAATGCTTCCATGCGTATGGTTCAGTGGCATAACTAATTAAGGTGTGCTGATTCAAATCCCGCACCTGTTGTAATCGACCATGCTCCATCAAATCAGGATGACATACTGGCACAATCGTTTCAGTCATAAAGGGTACTGATACATGATTTGATAAGGCGACCGAAGCTCCACGAATCGCAACATCATATTCACCTGAATCAAAATCAATGGGTTCAATCGACGAGGTTAGTTTGATTTCTAGATGATTAATTTTTTTTTGAAATGTGGATATTCGGGGTATCAACCAGCGCAGATTAAATGTCGGTGGTGCATTAATTTGAAAAATATTTTCAACCGACCGATCAATTAATTGAGAAGCACTTACAGCGATCCGATCTAATGCAGGCGTTAGAGAAGATAAAAAATCTTTACCCGATGGTGTTAACACTACTTGAGATTTAGAGCGCATGAATAAATCAATGCCCAACCAACCCTCTAAAATGGCAACTTGTTTGCTAATAGCGCCATGGGTAACTTGCAATTCCTGAGCAGCTTTAGTAAAACTCACATGCCTAGCAGCAGCTTCAAAAGCCCGAATCGCGTTTAAAGGAGGTAATTTCCTCATATTTAGATATTAATCTTTTCTAATAAAATTGAATAGTGTGAGTTTTTGGAACATTAAATAGTTAATAATACATATGTTAATCTAATCTGCAAAGAACCTTACAAGGATTTAAATATTCCCCTATGAAAGCCGCTCCTTTTGATTACCACCTTGCAGAAAATTTATCTCACACGAAAAATTTACTAAAAGAGTATGGTGAGGATGTAAAACTAATCGCTGGTGGTCAAAGCCTTGTGCCCATGATGGCAATGCGCTTAGCAAAACCCAGCCACTTGATAGATATCGCCCGAATTGATGAATTGCAACTGATTTCGTCTTTTGAAGAATCGATTCGAATTGGCGCGGGGGTAAAACAATGTGTTTTAGAGAATCATTCTCTAACTTCAAAAATCCCCCTATTGTCAGCAGTTGTTCCTTGGATTGGGCATCATCAAACACGTAATCGTGGTACTGTTGGCGGTAGTCTAGCCCACGCTGATCCTTCAGCAGAGCTACCACTCATTGCTGTGATTTTGCAAGCACAAATCCATTGTGACCACCTTGATACTCATCGCATCATTTCTGCAAAAGACTTTTTCTTAGGTCCTATGTGGACCACTTTAGATCCTCAGGAATGCCTCACCCACATTGATTGGCCAATTTGGCAAGGTCATGGCATTGGTCATGCTTTTGAAGAGACATCGATTCGGCAAGGTGATTTTGCGATGGCCTCAGCCGCGACGCAATTACAAGTTGACGCAAGTGGCAAACTTATTCGTCTGCATTGCGGTGTTGGTGGTATGGGAGGAACACCCTATAGCTTTGAAGATATGGCCTCACCTTTGATTGGACAAACTCTGTCTAAAGATATGATCCTTGCATTTTCTGAGCAAGCTATCCAACAAACGGAGCCAGCAAGTGATTTACACGCAAATGCGGCTTATCGTCGCAACCTTGCGAAAACTTTATTGAGCAGAACCATTGAACAGTCTCTTGCAATGGCAATAAATTCTTTTCAACATCATCTTCGCTAGGCGGAAAGAAAACTGATGAAAAACATTTCTATTAATCTACAAGTCAATGGCAAACAAGTCAGTTCTCATGTAGAGCCTCGTACCAGCCTCGTTGATTTTTTACGTGACGAGCTTCGTCTAACAGGCACTCACGTGGGTTGTGAACACGGCATTTGTGGCGCATGCACGGTCCTACTGAATGGCGACCCGGTTCGGTCTTGCTGTATGTTTGCCGTTCAAGCAAATGGTCTGGAAGTAACCACTGTAGAGGGCTTAGCTCCAGAACGTGGTCAACTCTCAAAAATCCAGGATGCCTTTTGTGAGAAACACGGTTTGCAATGCGGCTTTTGTACCCCAGGTATGTTAATCACTTGCCAAGCGCTGATCAATAAGAACCCTCACCCAAGTGAAGCGGAAATTAGGGACGCAATTAGTGGTAATTTATGTCGTTGCACAGGCTATCAACAAATTGTGGATGCCGTTGTCTTTGCCACTAAGGAAACTTCATGAGCCAATCTCCACATTATGATGAATTTACGTACATCGGCAAACACCGTCGCGCGGTTGAGCATCGCCGTTTTGTTGTTGGTAAAGGCAATTATGCTGGGGATGTTCTCAAATCAGGAACATTGCACGTAGCCATTGTTGCTAGCCCATATGCCAGCGCAAAAATTCTGAAGATTGATGCCTCAGCAGCACTTGCAATTCCAGGGGTTGAGGCAGTCGTGACAGGCGCTGAAATCAACTCGGCAGTTTTACCCGTATTGCCAGGAGTTGATGCTCCTGCAGTCAAACGGTTTCCCCTTGCGCATGAAGTCACTAGATACTCTGGAGAGTGGGTCTGCGTAGTTGTCGCAAAGTCTCGAGCGATTGCCGAGGATGCAGCGGAACTGATTCAAGTGGATTATGAGGAATTACCTTATGTCTTAGATCCAGAGATTGCCATTGATGATCATTCCCATCACGTCCACGCAGATGCTGGAACCAACTTAATTTTTAATCGTCAATTTGTCTGGGGTCCGGTTGAAGAAGATTTTACAAAGACCGACCATCAATTAAGTTATCGCGTGAAGTGGGCGCGCAGCTCTACCGTTCCAATTGAAACTTTTGCATTAACATGTGAATGGTCTGATGCTACAGGCATCTTAGATATATGGGCATCTGTACAAATGCCTAAATACCCTGAACAAATTGCTAGCGCATTACAACTCCCAACTAATGCTGTGCGGGTTCACTATGATGTGGATGTGGGTGGTAGTTACGGCGTCAAAAGAGGTCTAAAGCATGCCATTTTGGTGGGTTATCTTGCTAAAAAATTAGGTAAACCGATTCGCTTTATTGAAGATCGTTTGGAAAATATGCGTGGTGGCGATATGCAAGGTCCCGATCGTCTTTTTGAGGTGACTTTAGGATTTCAAAAAGATGGTGAAATTACTTGCATGAAAATGCGCGCTCTAGAAGATATTGGTGCATATGCTGGTCGTTCACCTCTGCAGCTTGGCAAACCGATTGGCGCCATCAGCGGGCCCTATCGCATCAAAAGCGTTTCTTATCTCGCACAAGCTGTTTTAACTAATAAAACCCCGCAAGAGGCTGTGCGTGGTTTTGGTCAATCACCGACGAACTACGCTTTAGAATCGGGGATTGATAAGGTTGCCCGGTTTTTAAAGATGGATCCGATAGCACTGCGTAAACGCAATCTGATTCATAAAGACGAATTCCCCTACCTCATCCCTAGTGGCACAACTTATGACTCTGGAGATTATTCAACCGTTCTTGATAAAGCTCTAGCAGAGGCTAATTTAAACCAACTGATTGCCCAAAGAGATGCTCTTAGAGCTGAGGGTAAATTAGCAGGTATCGGAATCTCCACTTGCTTGGAGCCTTCAGGTGGTAACTCGTCATTTGAACCTTTATTTAATCCAAAAAATGAGACAACCACTTGGATGGAATCTTGCGTAGTAAAAATTGACTTAGGTGGTCGTGTGACCGCATTGATGGCTACTTCATCTTCAGGTCAAGCCCATGAAACCTTAGTATCAACCGTGGTTGGCGAGGTATTGTTACAACATCCAGACTCGGTGCGTGTTTTACATGCAGATTCATTAAACGCTCTACCATCTAATAGCCCTGTTGGTAGCCGTATGGCAATTATGTTAGGCGGTGCAGCAGCTGGTGCCGCCAAGAAACTCAAAGCTAAACTCATCACTATCGCAGCGGAGCAGTTTGGGGTTGCTAGTGAAGATATGACTTTTACTGGAAGTGAAGTTTTTGTCAATAACGCGCCAGAGAAAAACATCACTTGGGCAGATCTAGTTGCTATTGCTCATCGTAAATATCATCAAATGCCAAAAGATATGGAACCAGGTCTGCAAGAAAAATTTGTTTGGGAAGTTCCCACAGGTGGCGACCTGCCTGATGAGCAAGGTCGTGTACAAATGTACCCATGTCATTCTTTTGAATCACATGTGGTGCTCGTCAGCATTGATCCTGAAATTGGTAAAGCAAAGATTCATCGTTACGTTTGTGGCCATGATTGTGGTGTGATGATCAGCCCTGATGTTGTCCATGGCATGACCTATGGTGGGATTGCTCATGGTATTGGTGCTGCGCTCATGGAAAAATTTGCCTATTCCCCTGAAGGACAATTTTTGTCCGGAACATTTATGGATTATTTACTGCCTAGCTCTTCAGAAGTGCCGGCCATCACGATTATTGATCATTGCACACCTTCTCCCCTAACAGAATTCGGTCAAAAAGGTTCTGGTGAAGCTGGTTATTTAGGTAGCCCCGCAGCAATTGCGAATGCCATTAACGATGCTTTAGCTACAATCAACAAATCGATTGATTATTTACCAATGACTCCAAATGCTATTTGGAATGCCATTCAACAAGATACAACTAATTAAATACAAGGAACAAACATGAGTGCAGAAGTTCAAATCCAACAAGATGGTCGCTTATTAAGAATTACATTCAATAGGCCTTTAGATAATGCCGTGAGTGATGCAATGGCTCTCGCAGCTAGCCAAGCGATGGATACCGCTCATCTGCAATCCGATGCCGTTCTGATTACTAGTATTGGTCCGGATTTTTGTACCGGCAGAAAACGTAATGCAGATGCCCCGCCGCCATCTCCTGAGGCTTACGAGCGTCGTGCTGAGTATGATTCAATTTTTGGATGTTATAAATCTATCCGTGACTGTAAAGTTCCTGTGATTGTTGCTGTCGAAGGTCGTGTGATGGGCTTTGGCGCCGCCATTACTGCTCTTGCAGATGTATCTTTTGCAAGTGATACCGCAACATTTAACATTCCTGAGATTGAGCACAATGTCATGCCTACCATGGTCATGTCAGCTTTATATGACCGGATTAATCGCAATGCTGTGCTTTACATGGCTTACAGTGCCGAATTTATCAATGCTCATGAAGCTCACCAACTTGGTTTTACAAGTAAGGTTTACCCAGCCAGTGAACTCAAGCAAAAAGTAGAAGACTTTATTCAAGTTCTTTTATCAAGACCTCGCCCTGCAATTTTGGGCCTGAAAGAATATACTCATCATGCAGCTAGAATGGACGAAGCTGGCGCAATTGATTATGCTAGAAGTATTCATTCGATGGTCAATACCTCTGCCGCAATGAAGAAAAAAGCTCACTAAAATTAGTGTTTATATATAAGAGAGAATCATATGGAAATCCTAGGATCGCAAATAATTCCTGCAAGTCAACAAGCCGTTTGGGATGGATTAAATAGTCCAGACGTTTTAAAAAAATGTTTGCCTGGTTGTGAGTCAGTAGAATTAGTCAGCCCAGATGTATTCAAAGTGGTGATTACTGCGGCGATAGGACCTTTAAAAGCAAAATTTAATGGGACGCTGAATGTAACAGAAGCTAATGCACCTCATTCTTGTATACTTATTTTTGAGGGTCAAGGCGGCGCTGTTGGCTTTGGCAAAGGTTCTTCTTCCGTTACTTTAAAACCCGTTGATGGTGGCACTGAATTAACTTATTCAGCACAAGCTCACGTTGGTGGAAAACTTGCTCAAATTGGTTCTAGATTAATTGATAGCGTTGCTAAAAAAATGTCGGATGACTTTTTTAAGGCATTTAATAAAGAGCTGGGGGCCCAATCAGCACCTTCTCAAGAAAATACATCTTCTAACGAAAATTCTGCGCCAATCGCACAACAACCAACGTCCCATGTCCCTGCGGCTATTAGCTCCACAAATACATCATCAACCCCTAACGTCCAAGCCTCTAACTCAGGACAACAAGTGCCTGCATCTTGGCTCATCATCGCTGCTGCAGTTGGAGCTAGTATCGTCATAATTGCTGAACTGATCTTAAAGTAATTACATATGAAATCTGCTAATTTTCAAGATGTCCGCCGCAAACTTCTCATCGGCTTAAGTTCCTTAGCCGTTGTACCCCAACTTTTTGCGCAAAGTAGTAGCGGAAAAATTGTAAAGGTGATTGTAGGTTTTCCTGCAGGGCAAGCCACAGATCAAGTGGCGCGATTTTTGGCTGAAAAATTGCAACATATTACTAACGATAACTACATCATCGAAAATCGTCCTGGTCAAGGGGGAAGTATTGCCCTTGGACAATTAGCCCAATCCCCAAATAATGGGAATGTCATGATGTTGGCTCATATGTCGGCGATTGCTACTAACCCACATATCTACAAAAGTGTTAATTACAATTCTCAAAAAGACTTTAGTGCGGTTGGACTTGTTGGTGACTTACCATTTGTTTTGGCGGTTAATCCTAATTTACCGATTAAAAACTTAAAAGAATTGGTCGATTACGCCAAAGCAAATCCAACCCAACTCAGTAATTCATCTTCTGGTATCGGCACGGTTTCTCATTTAGCTCTTGAGGAGTTTAAACGGCGTGCGGGCATTCAGTCCCTCCATGTTCCGTATAGTGGCAGTGTTGCGGGCTTAACCGATGTGATTGCTGGCAATCTTACGATGGCTCTAGAAACTGCTTCCGCAGTTCGGCCACATATAGAATCTGGCAAGTTACGGGTCATTGCCGTAGGAAGTTCAAAAAGATTAGGTGGTGTATACAAAGATACCTCTACATTTATTGAACAGGGCTATAAAGACTTTACAGCAGCTACTTGGATCATGTTTATCTATCCTCAAGGTACTCCAAAATCCGAAATTAATACCTCCTATGCAGCCCTCATGAAGGTGATGTCTACCCCTGAAGTAGAGCAGAAGCTATTGTCTCTTGGTTGTCTTCCCAGAACAAGCTCCAGCACTGAAGAAGCCAATCAATATCTTCAGAAGGAATATATCAATTGGGGTGAAATCGTCGCGCGTAATCAGGTTGTTAAGATTTAGTCGATTTACGCTTGATTAGGGATGCACCTTAGGTTCAAACTTGCTAAATTCGGTTATATTATAGAAATATAAATACAACCAATAGGAGCAAAAATGGCCATTCAACTTCAGGTCAACGGTAAATCACATAGTGTGGATACCGAAGCACAAACCCCACTTTTATACGCACTCCGAAATGACTGCGATATCAACTCTGCAAAATACGGTTGTGGAGCTGGTCAATGCGGGGCTTGTACCGTGGTTGTTAACGGCAATCCAATTCGTTCCTGCATTACCCCGGTAAGCGCTATTTCTGGAAATGTAACGACCTTAGAAAACTATCAAAATGATCCTGTCTTAAATGCTCTCAACAAAGCATTTATTACAGAACAAGCTGCCCAATGTGGCTTTTGTATTGCCGGTATGATGATGAGCGCGAAAGTTTTGTTAGATAAAAACAAAAATCCTAGTGATACTCAAATTAAAAGTGCTCTGAATGGCAACCTTTGCCGCTGCGGAACTTATTCTCGAATCCTCAAAGCAGTTAAATTAGCAGTCAAGGAGTTAGCATGAACGCCCCATTTAAAAACTCACGTCGCCAATTTTTATTTCAAAGTACTGGCTTAGTTATCGGCTTTACTTTTGGTCGTGAATTAATCGCTGACACTACTCCTGATTTACCCATTGATTTAAAAAATAATCTCAATATCAATAGTTGGCTCTATGTAGACCCTACTGGAAAAATTGATGTCTACTCCGGAAAAGTCGAATTTGGTCAAGGAATCGCAACTGCTTTTAGACAAATTGTTGCTGATGAAATGGATGTCAATATTGAACGTGTCAATATTCTGCCTTGTGTGACGGGCATCGCCCCGAATGAAGGTGTTACTTCCGGTAGTCAGTCTGTTGAATACGGTGGTCTAGCACTACGCTATGCATGTGCCCAAGCAAGAGGTACTCTCTTAGAAAAAGCTTCCAAATCGTTGAATGTACCCGTTGGCGATTTAAGCATCAAAGATGGTGTCATTACTGCTAAAAATGGTGAGACAGCTAATTATTGGAAGCTAACTTCTACTGAGCTATTGCAACAAAAAGCCGATGGTAAATACAAGCCAAAAGGTATCAATAACTTTCAATATATTGGTAAATCTATCCAACGCATTGATATTCCTGCCAAAGTATCTGGCGGCGTAGCCTATGTCCAAGATATGAAGTTCCCTGGCATGCTGCACGCCCGGGTCGTGCGTCCTCCAGCACCAAGGGCTCAATTAATCAGTATCAATGAATCCGTGATTAAATCGATGCCGGGTGTTGTTGGGGTTGTCAAAAATGGTAGTTTCTTAGCCGTTGTAGCCAAGCGCGAGGAACAGGCCATCAATGCTTTAAATGAAGCCAAAAAACAAGCCAAATGGGAAATGGCGAACGACCTGCCTAATAACCAGGCAGAATGGCTCAAAACGATGATTGAATCACCGAATTTGGATACTGAACACGGCGTCAAAAAAGATCCATCTAAACAGGGCAAAAAAACCATTGGAGGGGAATTTACTAAACCTTTCTTAGCCCATGCGAGTATCGGTCCTTCTTGTGCGATTGGCATTCTGAAAGATGGTGTTACAACGATCTATAACCACGCCCAAGGGATGTACCCTTTACAGCGAGATATTGTGAAAGCTCTGCAAGTACCTCCTGAAAAAGTTGTCTGTATTCATCGCGAAGGCTCTGGAATGTACGGCCAAAGTGGAGCCGATGATGTGGCTCTTGACGCTGCTTTGATTGCTCGAGAGTTTCCAAATCAACATATTCGTGTGCAATGGATGCGCGATGATGAATTTAAATGGGAGCCCTATAACAGCGCGATGACCGTGAAGATTCGGGCTAGTCTGGATGAAAGTGGCAATATCTCGAATTGGACACAGGATATTTATAGTAATACCCACAGTACAAGGCCTGGTGAAAAAGAAGGTAATAACCTCATTAGTAGTTGGTACATGGCGAATCCGCAAAAAAGATCACCTGTGACGAATATCCCTCTTCCTGCTGGTGGGTCCCATCGGAATGGCATTCCTTTATACAGTTTCCCAAATCAGCAAATCAATAATCATTTAGTTCAAGAAATGCCAGTGAGAGTTTCTGCATTTAGAACTCTTGGTGCTTTTGCAAATATTTTTGCGATTGAATCGATGATGGATAAGCTAGCTAAAGAAGCGAATGCTGATCCAGTTGAATTCCGGTTGCGCCATCTCCAAAATCAACGGGGTAAGGATGTGATTCTAAAGGTCGCTGAAATGTCCAACTGGAAACCTAATCCAAAACGTGTCAAAAAGAATGGTAAGTTGTATGGTCGTGGGATGGCATTTTCTCAATACAAAAACCTACAAGTCTATTGTGCAGTGGTAACTGATATTGAAATCGATGCAAATGGCAAGATTCGTGTAACCGATGTCTGGGCGGCTGCGGAGGCTGGCTTAATCATCAATCCTGATGGTTTTAAAAATCAAATTGAAGGTGGCTTGATTCAAGCGATTAGCTGGACAATCTTTGAAGAAATCAAATTTAATAAGACTGGTATTCAAACAGCATCTTGGGCTGACTATCCAATTCTTCGCTTTGAAGATGTACCCAATATTCAGGTTGAACTCATTAATCGTCCAAATGAAAAATCGATTGGCGTAGGTGAAGGCAATGCTCCTATTGTAGGAGCAATCGCCAATGCACTTGCAATGGCTACCAATGGCAGGGTTTATGACCTTCCTCTCTCACCAGTCAAAGTAAAAAAATTATTTGCCTAAACGAAAGAAACTGATATGAACTTGCCCAATCTCGAAGAGTTTACAAAAGCCTCCATTGCAAAAGGATATGACAATGTAACGCCTCGAGAATGGGCAGCAAATTCAGTGAGTGAACTCCATACTCATGAGTTTGCCGTTCATGCGGTAATTGCTCAAGGTGAAATGTGGCTCACGCGGAATGATCAAACGCAACACCTGCAAGTGGGGGACACCTTCACTATGGACCCTGAAACGCCCCATTCTGAAAAATATGGCCCTGAAGGTACTATTTACTGGGCCGCAAGAAAATTTCCCAAAATCTAATACCGCAAGTATTAATGAATCTATGATAAATTGGTGTCATCCACAATTGATCTAAAGGTAAGGCCATGAAACCTAGCAAGTTAGTCCAAGTTATTTTATTTTCAACAACCCTCGTTGGTATCGTTTGTGCCTCTCAGGCAGGAACCATGGAAAAAATTGCTGAGACAAAAACTATCACTATGGGCGTACGCGATTCCTCTGGAGCCCTTTCCTATACATTAGGTGATGGTAAATATACTGGCTTTCATGTGGAGATTTGTAAACGGGTGATTGCCGATTTAGAGAAGAAATTAAAAACCTCTCTTAAAGTTGAGTACCAACCTGTTACCTCACAAAATCGTATCCCTCTCGTTCAAAATGGTACGGTTGATCTTGAATGTGGCTCAACCACCAATAATGCTACTCGTCAAAAGGATGTCTCGTTTGCTGTGACTACCTATGTTGAGGAAGTTCGTATTGCAGTCAAAGCAGACTCTAATATCACTTCAATTGCCCAATTAGTGAATAAGAAAGTAGCTACAACAACTGGTACAACTTCTGTGCAGTTACTCCGCAAACATGAGCGTGCGAATGGCGTCAATTTTGAAGAGATTTTTGGTAAAGATCATGCCGATAGTTTCTTGCTGCTTGAATCTGGTCGCGCTGATGCTTTTGTGATGGACGGCTCTATTCTTGCGGGTAATATTGCCAACGCAAAAAATCCTAAAGACTTCAAAATTGTAGGTGAAGTACTCAGTGTCGAACCGATCGCCATCATGATGCGCAAAGATGCTCCAGCCCTTTTTAAAACGGAAGTGGATAACTCCATCAAAGCAATGATGAAGGATGGCACGCTTGCCAAAATGTATAAGCAATGGTTTCAAGACCCAATTCCACCCAAAGGAAATCGTGTCGGACTTGATTTATCTGACAACACAAAAAATGCTTGGGCTAATCCAAACGATAAGCCTGCGGAAGATTACGTTAAAAAATAATCGGTGACTCTTTAGTTCATGTCACTAGATTTTCAGATATTTTGTAAAAGCACCTTTGATGATACCTACTCCCCTCGTTGCTTTGGGGAGTTTTTTCAGTTCGGGCAAGGTACTGGTGATCCCACATATCTTGATTGGCTCTTAACTGCATGGGGTTGGACTATTGCTGTATCTGCCCTAGCATTATTCATTGCTCTTTTGATCGGTATTACGATCGGCACACTTCGAACAATATCGAATGAAACGGTTTTAAGTAAAGTACTGATCTTTTTTTCGAATGCCTGGGTAGAGCTCTTTCGTAATATTCCGGTTTTGGTTCAGGTATTTTTGTGGTACCACGTCATTCCGATGCTGATTCCTGCTCTCAAAAATTTCCCATCATTTCTTCTCGTCAGTATTGCCCTTGGGTTTTTTACTTCGGCTAGAATCGCTGAACAAATGAAAGCTGGTATTTTTTCATTACCGAAAGGTCAGCGCATGGCTGCCCAGTCCTTAGGCATGACTAAAGTGCAAACATATCGTTATGTTCTCTTGCCGATGGCTATGAGAATCGTGATTCCCCCTCTAACTTCTGAGTGTATGAATATTGTTAAAAACTCTGCTGTTGCATTTGCTGTATCTGTCTCGGAGTTAACACTTTTTGCAATGCAAACCCAAGAAGAAACTTCCAAAGGGATTGAAATGTATCTTGGTGTCACTGCTCTTTATATCGTGACGGCTTTTACTGTCAATCGAGTCATGGCCTTGATTGAACGTAAAACGTGTATCCCAGGTTTTATAGCTACATCGAGTCAGGGATCTCACTAATGCAACTGGATCTCTCGTTTTATACCTGGGACTTGATTGAGAAGTTTATTCTCAAGGGATTGTTGTTCAGTATTCAACTCACCATCATTGCGACTCTTGGTGGAATCATATTTGGTACTTTGCTCGCGCTCATGCGCTTATCCAGTCAGAGGATTTTATCTAGCGTTGCCTCTTGGTATGTCAATATCATGCGCTCGATTCCACTGGTGATGGTGATTCTGTGGTTCTTTTTATTGATGCCCTCAATTATCGGTCGCTCTATCGGTGCAGAACTCTCCGCTTACATCACCTTTATTGCATTTGAAGCCGCCTTCTTCTCTGAGATTATCCGGGCTGGTATTAACTCGGTTCCGCAAGGACAAAATCATGCGGCCTACGCTCTTGGCATGAATTACCAACAAAAAATGAGCCTCATTATTTTGCCGCAGGCGTTCCGGAATATGATTCCTGTCTTAATGACCCAAACCATCATTCTGTTTCAAGATACCTCCTTAGTCTATGCCATTGGTGCTTATGACCTATTAAAAGGATTTGAGGTTGCGGGGAAAAACTATGGTCGTCCGATTGAAACTTACCTCCTTGCTGCGGTTGTTTATTTTGTGATTTGTTTTTCACTATCGACGATCGTTAAGAAAATTCAACAAAAAGTAGCAATTATTCGTTAATTAACCAAGGTTATATTTATGGCTTTTATTGAACTTCATCATGTCAACAAATTTTACGGGCAGTTTCAGGTGTTGAGTGATTGCAATCTCACTGTTGAAAAAGGTGAAGTCGTTGTGATTTGTGGTCCATCAGGTTCCGGCAAATCAACTCTCATCAAAACAATTAATGGTCTTGAGCCAATTCAATCAGGAACTATTATTGTGGATGGCGCTTCACTACAAGACACTCAAACGAACCTATCTAACCTTCGCTCAAAAGTGGGGATGGTGTTTCAGAGCTTTGAATTATTTCCCCATTTATCAGTCACTGACAATTTAACGATTGCACAAATCAAAGTCTTAAAACGCTCTCCTCTTGATGCAAAAAATCATGGACTGATGTATCTTGAGCGCGTTGGTTTAACTGCGCAAAAGGATAAATTCCCAGGGCAACTCTCTGGCGGTCAACAACAACGTGTCGCCATTGCCAGGGCTCTATGTATGGACCCTCATGTCATGTTATTTGATGAGCCCACTTCCGCTCTGGATCCTGAAATGGTTGGAGAGGTTCTTGATGTAATGGTGCAGTTGGCAAATGAGGGAATGACGATGATGTGCGTGACCCATGAAATGGGGTTTGCGAAAAAAGTCAGTAACCGCGTCATTTTTATGGATCAGGGACGAATTGTCGAAGACTGTTCCAAAGAGGAATTTTTTGATAATGTCAGCGCTAGAGCAATGCGAACTCAAGAATTTTTACAAAAAATTATCCCTAATTAGGTATACTATTTTGAATGATTTCTTGGAAATGATTCGAAAATATAAGTTAAAAAATAACAAATATGGAGGCTCATCATGCGTTTATCTAAATTTATATGGTTGTTCTGTTCTTTATTTTTTGGGGTAAGTGCTGATCTTTTTGCGCAAAGTATCCCGTGTGAAAATGCAATTAAGAATAAATACTCCGGTGAATACCAGGATAAGTATGGCAATGGCTCTAGTCGGAAGATATCAATGCTTCAATACTATGCTACACAAGGACCTGGTATGCATAAATTTGGAAATAATAATGCTCTACTCTATTTGGCAGTTGTTGATAAATATGAAAATGGTCAAATCAGGGGAAGAGATACTGTCAAGGTATGGTGCGTAGTAAACACTAAAGGTAATGTGTTGGGTTTAGAAAGAGATTTCAATTAGTCTAAATAGCTTTTCCTGCGCATGAATTTCTTTCGATAAGGAAATCATAAAATAAGATTCAACAATAGCATCCGGCGGAGTTAGTGCTAATGTCAAATTACTTCCCAATAAAGCGAAGGATAGAATAATTCTATATGTTAAGAGAACATATATAAAATGAAACATAAATAAATGAAACTTAATTGAATTCAAACGATATTTACTTTACTACACATATAAGATTCTTAAGGCAAAGCACTAAAAAACTAATCGAAAAAATTTAATTGATCATAAAACCGTCTATGAAATTTAAACCACAAATTTTATTGAGTCTTCTTTTAGTAATAAGCTTTCACACAAGTGCTCAATGGGTCCCATTATTAGAAAATACGCGTAACGACACGATGTTTTATGATCCTTCTAGTATCGTCCAAAATGGAAATTTGTTTCATGTCAGAATTTACTCGAATTTTACAAAGGCTCGTCCTGATGATTCATATGCAAGTAAAAGTACCATGACGCATGTTTCAATCAATTGCCGAAATAAAACTTTTTCTGTATTACAAATGATTGATTTCGATGAGCAAAATCTGCGAGGAAATTCAAGAGCAAAAAATTTTTCTTATCCAAAAATGTCACCAATCCCTGAAAAAAGTAGTATCAGCGAACTCGAAAAAAAGATTTGTGATTAGTCATCATTAACCATGAAATGGTTTTATCTTCGAACAAATCATCTCCATCTCCCAGGCAACTTAGTTAGCCGAAATATTGCTAAAGCGGAAGATGAATTCTGGATCTCTTAATTTTCCACTTAAGCTCATACTTGATTCGTAGATGCATTCACCATCTTTGCCAGGAAGAAATGTACCTGAAAAAGTAACTGATTGACCCTTTTTTAACATGGAAGCACTTTGAAAAAGATTGCTACCAGGATTAATTAAGGTCTTAGCAGAGGCATCTGAAAAATCATTATTCCATGTTTTGACTGTGATATTTTTAGCTAATGAAATTTCTAAAACACCCTTACCGTCACTATTGGCACTTACTTTTTGCACTTTACCTACCCAATTTTTTACAGCCTTATTAGCCAATACATTACAAATGGCCCGGTCACGCTTCGCTTTGATACCCCCTTTTTGCATGTCATTATCAGCACTCTTGGCATCAGCTTGAGCAAGACTTACGATACTTATAAAGTTGTCTTCCTGTGGCGGAATGGAGGCGGAGTTAGCTACCACTGAATAACTTATTTGGGAAAGCACAATGATTGCAACTAACCCTGCTCGGAACATGTTATGAGGTGATCGATAAAGCAATGTCTCTTTCATTTTTTTCCTTCTCTTGAGTTGGAAATGATTTTAGGTATTTTTTAATTATAAATAAAATTTTTACATAGTCGTCACGTTTCATTTGATTGAAATTGAATCATGCAGTTTGAATCTATAAGTTCTATCGCTAGCCTGGTATTTAAGGAATAGCTTCAAGCGAATTCTCTCCAATTTGTTAGGTTTAAATTAGGTAAATATACGCGGGTAGGAAACCCAATTTAAATCACTGAACTGATGTTAATTTAGTACCACGATTAAAGAGAGTATTCATATCTTATCATTGGATCATGATGGGTTGATTGTGGATGATTTTCGGCACTTGGGTTTGTGGTGCTGGTGGTCGATAACCTAAGGCACTGTGAGGCCGAACATGGTTGTAATGCTTGACCCACTCGCCAACGATAACTCTTGCTTCTTTCAGGCTATAAAAGAGTTCGCCATCAAGTAGGTTATCTCTGAAGGTCCCGTTAAAGCTTTCACAAAAGCCATTTTCCCAGGGACTACCTGGTTCAATATAGGCGGTCTTGACACCAATACCGCTGAGCCACTTACGAAGGTCTTTGGCAATAAATTCTGGGCCATAGTACATGCAGAATGGTAGTCAGTCGTAGCAATTTAAGCCATGCTTGTGATTGCGAGATCATTAACAAGGAGTATTACTATGGCTGACCACTTAAATGATAAACCCTATGGGGCATGGATTGCAATTGATATTGCCAAGAACTTTAATGCTGTGCTGAGCGAGACAAACGAGGGTAAACGACAACATTTTCGGATGGCTAATTCTGCCGAGGATCATGATCGATTTATTGTTTTTCTAAAGAGCTTGCCCTCGCCTTGCATCATTGGGTTTGAGGCAACCGGTAATTACCATCGAGCGTTGGGGCATCGCTTGACATCGGAGGGGTTTGAGGTCTGTTTTATTTCATCATTAGCCAGTGCCCGGTACCGCGAGGTGATGTTTAATTCATGGGATAAAAATGATCCCAAAGATGCTGCCGTACTTTTGGAGCTTCTCAAACAGGAGATCACTCAACGTTATGTTGACCCATTAATTGCAGGGCATCACGATCTCCAGGAGCTGTCTAAAACCTACTATCAAGTGACATTAAGTCGCACGCGCTTGCAGCACTCTATACTCACGCACTATCTGCCTTTGTACTTTCCTGAGATGGGTAAATGGTGGAACAGTACTCGCTCTGCTTGGTGGATTAATTATCTTTTGCACTTCCCTATTCCTAGTGCAGTAACGAAACACTCTCAAGAGACGTTTTGCGAGATCGCCAGTCCTATTGTTGGTCGTAAAGTGAATAAAGCAGCCAAGCTTATTGAACTTTATGAGACCGCCCAGCATAGCATTGGACTACCAATTACTGAGGATTCTTTGGCTTGTAAAACCTTTCAAATACAACTGCGACGTTATCAGGAGATCAATGATTGCCGCACTGAGTTAGAAAAGACCGCTCAAGCAGTATTGGCTAATAATCCAGACTCTGTGGTTCTGCAAAGTGTACCGGGGATTGGTCCGATTAATGCCCTAACAATTCTGGCTGAGGGTGGCGATTTACGTCGCTTTAACCATCATCGTCAGTTCTTAAAGTATTGCGGGTTTGATCTAGCCAAGAACCAATCTGGCAATTATCGTGGTCAAGAACACATCTCCAAACGAGGTAATGCACGTTTACGTTTGGCATTGTGGATGGCGGTCAACACCGCCATTACTCAGCCAGAAAATAGTTTTCAGCAAAAATATAAGCGCTATATTAAAGATGCCCCGCAGGATAAGGATTTACAACGCAAAGCACGGACTGCCGTCGCAGCGAAAATGGCACGTGTCGTTTATGGATTAGTGAAGTCAAAACAGATGTATCAAGGTTACTATGAAAAAGCTTTACCCAGTGGATCGATCCCTCTCTGTAGGGCCGTAGAGGCCGTAAGGACCTCGTAGATAATGTTTGGACCTTCCACTGGGACCTCAGATTGTTTTAAGTAGGGTAAAGACCAAAACGTAAAGTGGCGGATCTTGTGTTCATTATGGTTAATCGGGACCCCTGATTTATTTTTGGAAGTGACTGTTTGGGTAGAGGTGAGTAGTAATTTTTAATTTTTTAACTGCAAATTGCAGTGAAGGGATGGCTTTGCCTATCGCTGGAAAAAGTTCTTGCATTTAGTAGCTTTATCCGATCGAATATATTCAGGGATGCCATGAACTACCATCGCATTGGCTAATTGCTCAATCACTTGGATCGAGCCTATCCTTCGGGCACAGTGGATCGTCAAACATCTTCTACTAAATTCATCAATCATCGTGAGCATCCTTATCTTACCGCCATAGGCATCTCTAATAAATACAAAGTCATAACTCCAGACATGGTTAGGATGTGTAGCTCTGAGCCGCATGCAACTTCCATCGTTTAACCATAGCCGACCTCTTGGCGGCTGCTTTTGTGGGACCTTCAACCCTTCCTCTCGCCAAATACGAGCAACTTTAGCCGATGTCGCACTAAGCCAACCAGCGTCCCTCATTAAGCCAGCAATCGTTCGATAACCATAGCGACCGTAGGTACTAGCGAGACGAATCACTTCTGCCCTCATGGGCGTTTCATCATCTCTAGGGATTGGCAAATGACGCCAAGTTGTTCTAGACAGCCCCACTAAACCACAGGCAGATCGCTCAGAGATATGATACTTATCCATGAGCATCTGCGCTGCATTCTTCCGTTTAGCAGGGCTTAATAGTTTCCCTTGATGACTTCCTTGAGCATCACCTCCCGCAGGGATAGGTCAGCTACCAGTTTCTTTAAACGGGCATTTTCCTGCTCAAGTTCTTTGTATTTCTTGGCTTGATCGATTTCCATACCGCCATACATTTTGCGCCAGCGATAGTAGTTTTGTTCACCTACACCAACCTCTTTACAAGCCTGAGCTAGTGTTTTTCCGTTGGCAGTCAAAACTTCGACTTGACGCAACAACATCACTATTTGTTCCGGTTTAATACGTTGACCTTTAGGCATTTTTTACTCCTTTTAGAGATAGATTATCAAAAATTCCTCTCTTTGGGAGTGGTACTAAAAATTAGGTCAGATCAAGTTCTATCAAAGCAGAGGCTAAGAATTGGCCATTATTGATTGAACTTTCCCAAAAAGATGGCATGAAATCAAATTGGATTTCAGAAGTATCTATCATCATTACAGATGCTTCAGGAAATCAAATATTAAATCAATCGAATCAGGGTCCAATGCTATTGGTTGGTTTAAAACCTGGACAATATAATATTCAAGCTATTTATCAAGATAAAAAGATGGTTCGTAGTATTGTTGTTCATTCTGCCAATAATCAAAAAATCTCTTTTCAATGGCGTTAAGTGAGCTTCCGGACTGTTTGTAAATCTTACTGAGCTAAAAGAATAATGGCCCCTACAGAGCAGGCTAATCCTAAAATTTTCTGCCACAAGATTTTTTCTTTGAAAATAAAAATACCTGCCATAGCAGTTACTACAAAGCTCATTTGTGAGATGGGCACAATAGTACTTGCAGGTCCATACTTTAAAGCTTCAAGCAAAATGTAGAGCCCTAAAAATAAAAAGAGTGCTGCTAAAAAGCCTAAATAAAGATATTTCCATACAAAAATAATCTTTTTTTCTTTATGGTAGCAAGATATAAAAGCCAGTGAAAAGAAAACAACTGCTTGACCAGTCAGGATGGATATTGAATTACCACCAGCAATTGCACCCAATTTATAAATAAATCCTGTAATACCAAGGAGGACTGTAGCAATAGCAAGGGTTCGAATCGTTCTATTTTTTTGAGC
Organism: Polynucleobacter sp. SHI8; assembly: GCF_027944005.1. Taxonomy (NCBI): domain Bacteria; kingdom Pseudomonadati; phylum Pseudomonadota; class Betaproteobacteria; order Burkholderiales; family Burkholderiaceae; genus Polynucleobacter; species Polynucleobacter sp. SHI8. The sequence goes on from NZ_AP027204.1 coordinate 1,422,274, forward strand.
ACTTTGCTTTACATGACTTACCTGAGCGTTGAGATTACTCAGAAGTAAAAATGCTGCAATCACTAATAAAAAGAATGCCAAAACTTTATAAACAGTAATAGGTTCGTCTAAAAAAATAATCGCAAGGGTTGCTGATAAAATAAAGCTACTCCTGAAAACAGGAGCCACCACGCTCACATCGCCAGTACTTAAACTGATTGCAAAATAGAGTAATGCAAAATAAAGCGTTACTCCAGCAGACATCCCATACAAAAATGGCACACCAAAATGAATGGATGATGATGCTATTCCTAGAACCAAAGCACTTGGTAGAAAAAAGATCGTTTGCATGATTAAAAACTGATGGGATGGTAAGCCTTTACGAGCTGCTATTTTAAAAATAACGTCACCCGACCCATAAAAAAACATCGAACATAATGCAATCAGTAGATAAGAATTTTCCATACTTTAGTAAGGCGCTTTTACGATGAATTTGAAATTAGGTCTACTCTTGATCATAATGCATCTGTTAAGAGTCTAAAACAAACTACACTTTGACCAAATTAACCGATATCAGTAGCGAACAGTTCCTACAGGATACTCCGTTCAGATAAGTCATGCCATCTAAGGTTTTATCTATATTCAAGTATTTTTTAGAGTTAGGCCTGCGCAGGACGATTCAAACCAGCGAATTATTGCTTAGGGGGATCTGATTAAGGCTCAGTTTGAGTACGACATTGATATTTAAAGTGTTGTACTTCATCAAGTCGTTATAAAACCAATAGACTTGGCGGAAGGGGCGGGATTCGAACCCGCGGTAGGCGATTAACCTACGCACGCTTTCCAGGCGTGTGACTTAAACCGCTCATCCACCCTTCCGTTACTGGAAAAGTAGATTATACGGTGTTCTGCAATTTAGTTAAACTTTGTTTGCTTAGTTCGAATGGTCAGGTCAAAAATATCGTAAAAAAGCCATAGAATTGAGCCACAGAGACCCCCTACCACTGAAGAAATCATAAGGACTTTAAAAAAATCTAGTGCAGAATTAGTTGGTTGAAATAAACTCATTCCTCCTAAAATCATGGCACAAGCCACTACAAAATATTTAGCGGGTAAAGGCTCTGAACTCATCGTGTTTCTATGGCATACAACACAATCAGTAAAACCAATCACGATGGCACTTTGGCAACGAGGACATTTCATAGGACCCCTTTCGAATATATTATTCTTTTATCCTATTCCTAATGATTGCACAGTGCAATGGGTATTTTTACTCATACAAACAAAAAAGAGGCGCATCAGCGCCTCTTATTGGGCAAATAACACTCTCTTATAAAGCTTCTTTGAGTTGATCCAAAATGGCTGGATTTTCTAGGGTAGAGGTATCCTGTGTAATATCTTCGCCCTTAGCAAGGACTCTTAAAAGGCGGCGCATAATTTTTCCTGAACGTGTTTTAGGTAAGTTATCACCAAACCGTATTTCTTTTGGTTTAGCAATGGGACCAATCCCTTTATTTACCCAATCACGCAACTCTTTTGCTTTGGCTATTGCTGCGTCACCTTCCGGTCTTGCCCCTTTAAGAACGACATAAGCAACAATCGCCTCACCAGTTATATCATCAGGTCGTCCAACCACTGCTGCTTCGGCTACGTCATTATGAGCAACTAACCATGATTCGATTTCCATGGTTCCCATACGGTGACCTGATACGTTCAGAACGTCATCAATACGGCCTGTAATCGTAAAGTTAGCCGTCTTCGCATCACGAATCGCACCATCGCCAGCAAGATACAACCTGCCACCTAAATCTTGTGGAAAATAACTTTTCACAAAACGTTCTGGATCATTCCAAATCGTCCGAATCATCGATGGCCATGGGCGCTTCACCACTAATATTCCGCCATGTCCATTTTGCATATCATGTCCTGTTTCATCAACGATCGCTGCCATGATTCCAGGTAAAGGTAAGGTACATGATCCAGGAACTAATGGTGTTGCTCCTGGTAATGGCGTAATCATGTGTCCGCCAGTTTCTGTTTGCCAGAAAGTATCCACAATCGGACAGTTCTCACCACCAACTTCTTTGTAATACCACATCCATGCTTCTGGATTAATCGGCTCTCCAACGGAGCCTAAAATACGTAGGCTCTTTAAATTAAAGTTGCGTGGATGAGCCTCTGGCGTAGCTCCTGATGCTTTAATCAGAGAGCGAATTGCTGTTGGTGCGGTATAAAAGATAGTGACTTTGTGACGCTCTATCATCTGCCAAAAACGTCCTGCATTCGGGAAAGTTGGCACGCCTTCAAACACAATTTGGGTCGCACCTACAGATAATGGTCCATACGCAATATAACTATGACCTGTAATCCATCCAATATCAGCCGTGCACCAGAAGATATCTTTCATACGAATATCAAATGTCCATTGCATGGTCAAATGGGTCCACAATAAATATCCACCCGTTGAATGTTGCACGCCTTTAGGCTTACCGGTAGATCCCGATGTATAAAGAACAAAAAGTGGATGCTCAGACTCCACCCACTCAGGTTCACAACTGGTTGGTTGTCCTGCAACTAAATCATGCATCCAGTGATCGCGTCCAGTTGTAAAAGAAATATCACTTCCGGTACGTTTATAAATAATGACATGCTGAACAACTGCATCAGCACCTAAAGCTAATGCTTCATCAACGACTGATTTGAGTGGCAACTTTTTGCCGCCGCGCATTTGTTCGTCAGCGGTGATCACAACTGTTGCACCAACATCCACGATTCTTTCTTCGAGAGATTTAGCTGAAAATCCACCAAATACGACAGAATGCGTTGCACCCAATCTGGCACATGCCTGCATCGCCACAATGCCCTCAATCGACATCGCCATGTATAAAACTACACGATCACCCTTCTTCACGCCAATACTCTTTAAACCATTGGCAAATTGACATACACGGGCATGCAGTTCGGAATAGGTAATGTTGGTTACTTCACCAGCATCTGACTCAAAAATGATGGCTATTTTATTGCCTAATCCGGTTTGAATGTTGCGATCAAGGCAATTGTATGAGGCATTGGTTGTACCATCATTAAACCACTCATAAAAAGGCGCTTTGGATTCGTCAAGAACCTTCTTAAATGGTTTTTTCCAATAGAGGTTTTCTTTTGCAAGACGACCCCACGTACCTTCAAAATCTTTTTCAAAGGACTGACACATCGCCTGATATTGACCCATACTACTGATTGCTGCCTGTTTGGCAAACGACTTCGATGGTGGAAACACCCGATTTTCTACCAGTAACTGTTCAATTTCAGACATCATTTTCTCCTTTTTAATAAGTACAAGCTTACCAAATAATCTATGCGATTTTAGATACTATATTTTATCTATTCTCATTTTTATTATATAAAAATGACATTTATTCAATTTTTACGTGAATTGTAAGGTTTACCCTATAAAATAGATTTAAATTAACCTGATTCCACATGATTCGAGAGACGACCTCAATGACTACCATTCGCCAAGAAGACCTCATCCAAAGCGTAGCAGATGCTTTTCAGTATATCTCCTACTATCACCCTATCGACTTTATTCAAGCTTTAGGAAAAGCATATGATCGCGAACAGAGTCCCGCAGCAAAAGATGCCATTGCACAAATCTTAACCAATAGCAGAATGTGCGCTGAAGGCAAGCGCCCTCTCTGTCAAGACACTGGTATTGCTGTGGTTTTTGTGAAAGTTGGTATGAATGTGAAGTGGGAAGCTTCAATGAGTCTTGAAGATATGATCAATGAGGGCGTACGTCGTGCTTATGGTGATCATCACAACCCACTTCGCGCTTCCATCTTACGTGATCCAGGCGGTAAACGTAGCAACACTAAAGACAATACACCTGCCGTGATTCATTATGAAATCGTGCCTGGTGATAGCGTCGATATCATTTGTGCGGCTAAGGGTGGTGGTTCAGAAAACAAAAGTAAATTAGTCATGCTCAATCCTTCTGATTCGATTGTCGATTGGGTCTTAAAAACTGTGCCGACCATGGGTGCTGGCTGGTGTCCACCTGGCATTTTAGGAATTGGTATTGGTGGTACTCCTGAAAAAGCGATGCTCATGGCCAAAGAATCTTTAATGGATCCTGTGGATATATATGATTTACTCGCAAAAGGTCCAGAAAACAAACTTGAAGAAATGCGCTTAGAGCTGTTTGAAAAGGTCAACTCTCTGGGCATTGGTGCTCAAGGTTTAGGGGGCTTAACCACGGTAGTAGATGTCAAAATCAAGGACTACCCAACACACGCCGCTTCATTGCCTGTGGCAATGATCCCGAACTGTGCGGCAACGCGTCATATCCATTTCCACTTAGATGGTAGTGGCCCTGCGATTCTCCCGGTTCCAAAACTTGAAGACTGGCCTGATGTTGCATGGAAGCCTGATACTGAAAAATCACAACGCGTCAATCTCGATACTCTGACTCCAGCTGAAGTAGCTACTTGGAAAGTAGGTCAAACTTTATTACTGAATGGCAAAATGTTTACGGGTCGTGATGCTGCCCATAAACGCATCCAAGAAATGCTCGCCAAAGGTGAAACATTACCTGTGGACTTTACGAATAAAGTCATTTATTACGTCGGTCCGGTAGATCCAATCGAGGGGGAAGTGGTTGGTCCTGCTGGTCCCACAACCTCTACAAGAATGGATAAATTTACCGAAATGATGCTAGGTGAAACCGGCTTGATCTCGATGATTGGTAAGGCAGAAAGAGGTCCTGTGGCAATCGAAGCGATTAAGAAACACAAGTCTGCGTATTTAATGGCTGTCGGTGGCGCCGCTTACCTCGTTGCAAAGGCAATTGAAAAAGCTAAAGTGGTCGGCTTTGCTGATCTTGGCATGGAGGCCATTTATGAGTTTGAAGTAAAGGACATGCCTGTGACAGTTGCTGTTGACTCTCATGGAATTTCTGCACACCAGACAGGTCCTCGTGAATGGCAAATGAAGATTGGTAAGATTCCAGTCACTGTAGCTTAATCCGCAACGACTTACTGGGGATTCTGTTCCATTGTCAACGATCGGTGTTTTTGACTCAGGTATTGGTGGCCTCTCTGTTTTAAATGAGGCCCTAATCCAATCACCAGATCATCACTATTTGTACCTAGCTGATTCAGCCAACACTCCCTACGGTGAAAAATCGACCCAGTGGGTAACTGATCGAAGCCTACTAATGTGCTCATGGTTAGTTAAGCAAGGTTGTGACGCAGTAGTAGTCGCTTGTAATACCGCAACTGCTCAGGCAATTGCCCTCATTCGGGAACAACTTCCACAGATTCCGATTATTGGTGTTGAACCCGGTATTAAACCAGCGTCCATGACTAGTCAACAAAAAATTGTCGGGGTATTAGCTACTCAAAACACCTTAATCAGCGATAAATTTAAGTTACTTCTTGCGAGTCTTAATGCCAACTGTGAATTTATTCAACAAGCGGGTCATGGTCTCGTACCTCTTATTGAACAAGGTATCTTAGATGGCCCTGAGATTGAAGCACTTCTCCATCAATATATCGACCCAATGCTCGCTCAGGGTGCAGATACGCTTGTCCTAGGGTGTACGCATTACCCTTTTTTACGAGATGCTATCGTGAAGTTATATGGGAATAGACTGCAACTAATTGATACAAGTGTGGCAGTTGTACGTCAACTATGCCGCTTAATCGAAGACCCAAACTCTATTCAAAACGGTCGTGTGAGTGTGTACTCGACACAAGATGGTAGTGCTCTTTTGGAACTTGCACAAAAACTCCTCATCCACCCGTATTTAAGAAATGCCACAGCGCATACTGTGTCGATCTAAATGTTCATCTCAATCAAAGATCTTCTAATTCTTGGTGCGGTACTTGCAATTCATGCGTCAATCTTTATTTTAGGATTACTACATACACCGAACCCAGATAAAAAAGAAGTCGATGTTTTGCAAGCAGAATTAATTAGTCCCGCCCCTCCTCCTGCTGCTGCTCCTGCCCCACCAAAAGCGGAAACAAAACCGCCTCCGCCCCCTCCTAAAGCGGCACCACCGAAACTTCTGAGCGTCGCACCTGCGCAAGCAAAGGCCAGTAGCAAACCCCAAGAGCAAGTGAAAGAACGCCCTCAGGAAAAATCAGAGGTTCCAACGCCTAGCAAGACGGAAGCAACTTCGTCTAATGAAAGCGCAAAAACACCTGATCCGGTGGCATCCTCGAGTTCTGCAAAATCTTCAAATGCTATTGGGACTGACGCTGGTGCTGTCGAACTCAATCAACTGATCATGGTCTATAAACCAGAAACCGAACTTTTCTATCCACGCTTATCGAAAGATATCGGTGAACAAGGTATCGTTTCAGTACAGTTATTTATTAATGAAGCTGGAGAAGTTAGGTCTGTAAGTATTGTTAAATCAAGTGGCTTTTCCAGGCTAGATAATGCAGCAACGCAATTAGCTTCACGTATTCGTTTTCGGCCTTACCTCGTCAATGGCGTACCTAGCAGAGTCAATGCTGGTATTTCAATAAAATTCCAACTGAATCGATAATTTGAGAAAATATACCTATGGAAAATACAACTAATGAAACTAATTTTGGCATAGCTCACCTGTGGTACCAAGGTGACACGGTCACGCACATCGTCGCCATCATTTTGCTAGTGATGTCCATTGGCTCTTGGTTCATTATCATTACAAGGATTATCAGCCTTTATCAGGTTAAACCACTTGTAAAAGAAATTGCTCTTTTCTGGAAAAAAACTTCTTGGCAAGATGGCTTAAATAGCTTTACCAAGCAAGGTAATAATCCGTTTCATCAACTAGCAGCTAAAGCGCACTCGATTATGCAAGAACGGCAATTAGGCGCCAATCAAGCAACATCAATACCTCTGGCCAATCAAATCGAAACGGATGATTGGTTATCAAGCAATCTAAAGGCTGAACTTGATCTCATTATTGCCTCTTTGCAAAAAGGTCTAGCCTTTTTAGCCTCGACTGGTGCAACGGCTCCTTTTATTGGTCTTTTTGGTACGGTCTGGGGGATTTATCATGCACTCATGACGATTGGTTCTTCCGGATCCGCTTCTATTGATCAAGTTGCTGGTCCGATTGGTGAAGCTTTGGTCATGACGGGTCTTGGTCTTGCTGTTGCGATTCCAGCGGTATTGGGTTATAACGCTTTATCTAAATCCAATAAAGATTTACTCGTTCCTTTGCGTCGTTTTAACGATGATTTACATACCTATTTAATTCAGAACGAAAGGCCCTAAACATGGCATTTTCTTCTCCTCAAGGTGATGACGACACAGGTCTGATGGCTGAAATTAATATGACGCCATTTGTGGATGTCATGTTAGTTTTGTTAATTATTTTTATTGTTACTCTGCCGGTGATTCAGCACTCGGTCAAAATTGAATTACCGAAAGCCGCAAGCTCTGCCAGTAATAGCAAACCTGAAACGATTCAGGTTTCTATTGATGCTAATGGCAAAATATTTTGGAATACCACGCCTGTGACGCTTGACGAATATATCGTTAAAGCAAAACAAGCTGCTGCCCAAGAACCAATACCAGAAGTTAATCTACGAGCGGATCGACGTGTGAAGTACGATTCGGTAGCTCAAGTACTCAGCGCTAGCAAAAGAAATGGTCTTACTAAACTAGGATTTGTAACGGAAACGCCTTAAGTATTATTGCAGTTTCATATCGGCAGATTTAACAACACTCCGCCACTGCTGTAATTCATTAGTGAGTAACTTTTGCATTTGTGCTGGTGTTGTTTGATACAGCTGCGCGCCTTCTTTGAGAAGCCTGCCCTTTAATGGATCTTTACTAGACGCCTTTTGAATCTCTTGATTGAGTGTTTGTACGATCGAAGCTGGTGTGCCTGCTGACGCAACAACACCCCACCAGGTGGATATATCAAAACCAGGAATACCTGATTCCATCACTGTAGGTGTATTCGGAAATAATGGTGATCGTTTGTCACTCGTCATCGCCAAAAGAGTCACTCGGTTCGTTTCCACATATTGCAGCATCGTTGGCATGGTTGCAAAAAAGATTTGTACCCTACCCGCCAATAAATCTAAGGTTGCTGGACCACTTCCTTTATAGGGAATATGCGTCATTGGAACATTGGCTTTTTGTTTGAATAGTTCACCAGATAAATGGTTGATACTCCCAAGACCTGCTGAACAATAATTGATTCCATCAGAGGATTTTTTTGCATATGCAATCGCATCAGCAATGGTTTTAAAACCTAGCTCTTTATTTGCCACTACCATTAAAGGTCCACGACCAAGCATAGCGATGGGGGCATAATCTTTTTCCACATCATACGATGGTGTAGTTTCCGTTGCAGCGTGGGTCACAAAGGTTGATGTGATAAATAATAAAGTATAGCCATCTGGATCCGCTTTGGCGACCATTTGTGCGCCAATTGCTCCGCCACCACCACCTCGATTATCTACAACTACAGGCTGCTTTAAACTTTCAGATAAAGCCTTAGCAAGATCTCGCGCAATGCTATCCGTTCCACCGCCAGGTGCAAACGGCACAATGAGAGTAATTGGTTTTTGTGGATAGGTCGCAGCATGCGCCATTTGAAAAATGGCACAAAACAAAAGTAATGCGCTCTTAAGAAATAAATACACTTAAATCTCCAAACAATAGTAGTCTTTTAATACTAAGATATTGAAGTATATATCTCCTTCTTCTCGGAACTTGTAACTTTTGCTTCTTCAAAGCTGTAAATAAATCTAATTGAAGCTATAGATATTATCGACAGCAGGCAGCGTTTCAGGGTGCAGGCCAGAATAATCATTACCTACATCAATGGATAAATTGAGACGAGTTGTACCATCATATGCTGTCATTTTAGAATTACCAATGGATCGAACATCATTTAAATCTTGATCTTGTTCATCAGCAGTCGAATGCTTGATCTCAGCAATAATCGAAACAGAATTTTGATCTACAAACAGTCCTTTTGCAGCCCCTTGATTACTTGGTGTTACCGGTGAAGTTGGTGCAGGACGAATAGTAAATTTAGCGGGTTTATAACCACTGGTATTGATGATGTAGTTAGGATTATTTGCTACTTTTGAATCGCCAATGCCAATCTCATAAGTTCCTGGTAAAGTACCTTCAGGAGTAACTAATGATCCAGTAATGAGAACATTATTTGAATCTTGTGGATTGATAAATCCTGTCACATTAAATGTAAATGTCGGTTTATTACCTGAGGTGACTTCTGTATCGTTACCAGTAATCGTTAACACTTTGGGGTTAATGGTTAATGCTCCTGGAGTATATCTAATTTGATAATTGGAAAGAAGTAAATTTCCTTTAGGGTTTGAAGGAAGGATACCGTTGACATTGCCACTATAAGTTGCCGCATTTTGATCGCCCGGCACAGTCGTATTGCCACCTTGTGTCAAAGTCACGCCTAAGATTTGTTCATTATTTTTTAATCCAGAAGCACTAAAGGCTGTAGTTCCCAAGCTAAGGCTAGTACCATAAATTGTAGATTGGTCATTTGCAACAATATTGAGACTTGCTACAGTAATACTCGCTCGATTATTAGATGTTCCACTCAGAATACTGTTGACACTTGCTGGTACATAATTGGTGTTTGCACTCAGACTGGTTCCTATAGCAGTGAATTTGCTTGCATCTACTACATTCAGGCTATTTGCAGTTGCACTAACGGTAAATGTCTCACCGTTGACGCCAGTTAATGTTGCATTATTAATAATGCCACTCGTGCCATCATAAACCTTCGTGCCGGTGATTGATGTATAACTAGCGGGTGTAATTGTTGCTGTGTTGTTGGTACTGCCACTTAAAAGGCTGCTCGCACTCGCTAGTATGTAGTTGGTATTACCGATCAGACTAGTTCCTATAGCAGTAAATTTTGTTGCTCCCACCACATTCAGACTATTAGCAGTTGCACTGACGGTAAATGTTTCACCATTGACTCCAGTTAATGTTGCATTATTAATAATGCCACTCGTGCCATCATAGACCTTCGTGCCGTTGATAGCGGTATAACTAGCGGGTGTAATCACGAGATTATTGACATTGTAGGTTAATTGATAATTACTGTTATTTACTAATAAAGAACCTTGATTAATCATATAAGGTGAGGACGCAACATTCTCCCCAGAAACTCTAGTCAAAGACCCTGTTAAAACATTCGCTAAAGTATCGTTGATTTGAACGCCATTAACCACCACACCATAAATCAAACCAGAAGATGTATACGTTAAGCTCGGATCCACATCACCATATGTCTTCGATTGACTATTTGCTGATACAGTTAATGATGCCTTATTAATCGTAAGATTATTGTAGTTATAGCTCAATTGATAATTACCATTAGAGACTAAAGTGCCTTGATTAATTCTATATGGTGATGACGCAACAGTCTCACCAGCAACCCTAGTTAAAGATCCCGATAAAACACTCGATATAGTATCGCTGATCTGAACCCCATTAACCAACCCGTTGATGACTCTAGAAGTTGTATAGGTTAAGCTAGGATCAAAATCGCCATAGGTTTTTGATTGATTATTCGCGGTTACGACTAAAGGTGCTTTAGTAATCGTCAAATAAGCTCCTGTATATTGAATATCGTAGGCATTAGCTAGCAATGATCCTTGATTAATTTGATATGTCCCTACTACCTCATTACTTAAAGTCGATGAAACTCCAGGGCTTGAAGTTCCAACACGAAGCAAACTTCCTGTAAAAGGATTGTTACCACCTACAGGGTTATCATTAATTGTGACGCCATCAACTGTTACATTGGTTACAAATCCAGTATATGTATATGTCAGAGTTGGATCATTGGTTCCATATACTTTGGTTTTGGCGACTGCGGTGACATAAATCGGTGTGATGTATTTATTAATCGTTAAATATTTAGATGAACTACTCAATATTAAGTTGTAATTACTCGCAGTTAAACTTCCTATACCAACTTGATAAGTACCAACTGCCTCATTAGCTAAAGATGTTGACAATTGAGTTGCAGAGGTTCCTGATCGGAGAAGGTTTCCGGTAAAAATACTGGAAGTATCTCCACTTGCTAATGCCCCATATGAATAAGTGAGACTGGGATCGTATGTAGCATAGGTTTTGGAGACATTATTTGGGGTAATGATTAAGTCTTTTGGTGTAATTGAGCTGACAGTATTTGAACTTAAAGTAACCGTATAATTTTTTCCAGAGTTTCCATCATTCACTACAAGATTGGAAGCCATCACCACTTTGTTTTCAGAGCCTACATTTTTATTGGCATAGTTAAATGTTGCACTCATGGAGTCGGCTGTATTACTATTAGATGCATTGGTGTACAGAGTTCCACTTGTTACATCAAAATAGGTAGTTGCCGATGTACTTCCATCATATATTTTAGTTATTGTATGAGGCTGAATAGTAATCGGAGCCGCAGTAATGCTTAATAAGCCCATTGCATAGTTACTTAAGGTATAGTTGCTCGCCTTACTTCCACTCCCATCTTGCAGTGTCAAATTATTAATTGCACTAATGGACGAGACTCCGCCAACATTGGCACTATTGGTGGTTAATGTGCCTGAATTGGCTAAACTTAAAACTTCACCATTAACGCCTTTGACTGTTAATTGACTTGCATCAAAACTCAATGACCCGTTATAAATCTTAGTTCCAGAGAAAGTTACTGGAGCTGCGGAAATATTGCCACTAATTACATAGTCAGACAAATAGTAATTAGAAGCGGCACTGCCCTTCACGTTCAGACCACTTAAATCTGCAGTCACAGATTTTCCAATACCGACATTTTGATTAATATATGTGCCGGAGTTCACAATGCCAGAAAGTGTTAATACATCTGATCCTTGAACTCCTGAAGTAATAGAAATGCTACCTGTTAAATTGGCATAGACATTTGCATCGTAAGTTTTAGACGTGACTGAAAGTCCACTCAAATAAAGTAGTGCTTGTGTAATGTTTGCAGTTAATGGGCTAGTCGTTCCTGCAAGGTAGTAATTTGAAAAATTAGTACCACTCAAACCAAGACCACCTAAATTAGGAGTCACTGTAATTCCAGTACCTACATTCTGAGTCGCAAAGGTACCTGTACCACCAAAAGTTCCAATCGTAGAAAATTGACTAATCAAATCACCTCCATAAACTGTACCCGTAACCGTCGGTGTTCCTTGGGTGATAACCGCTGTGGTGTTTGCGTTATAGATTTTATTTTGAGCAGATAAACCACTTACATATAAGGGAGCTGGAAATATGTTAGCGGATAGATTAACTGCTACACCCGATATCTCATAATTACCTGCATCTGTTCCACCCAATGAAAAATTATTCTGCAAGACTCCTTGTGTAACCGTAACAGGTTTATTTGTATAGACATTGGCTGTATCAAAAGTACATGCTGATGAACAATTAAGGGTATCGCTAGAAGCCGACAATGAAACCGTATCGCCCTTAAATGGTGTAATTAGTCGGGAATTACTTGCCCCAGTAACACTTACATCAGTACTCCCATTGTAAGTTTTATCACTTGCCTGCAGTCCTGCTACTAATATCGGAGCTTTGGTAATCGTACTCGTATTATTAGTTACTGACGTCGCTGAAAGAATATAGTTACCAGCATCTGTTCCACTCAAAAATAAACCCGTTGAGGTGTACGATGATGCTGCAAGTACATTTTTCGATGCAAAGGTACTATAAGGGCTATTTAATTGAACACCATCACCGGTGATGTTTCCAGAAATTGATAATAATGGTGTTGCTATAACCGTACCATCGTATACCTTGGTAATCGCATTAGCAGATGGAGTGATTGTGGCAGGTGATATCGTTAATGTTCCCAAGAAATTGTAAAAACCACTAAAACTATTAGTCGAAGAAGTTGGGGTTGTAGATGTTGATTCATTAATTGTGTTTTGAGTTGTATTTAATGCAACAATAGTCCCACTGATCGTGGGCACACTTGAAGCCATTTGATAGCCATATGTCCCTGCTTTGTAATATTCGGATGTGCTTTTTGAACTACTCATCTGTGAAGCACTGAGTCCCGCAGTAACCGTAATCGTTCCACCACCGCTAGCATCATCTTTCAATACCGCTCGTGTAACATTGATTAATCCATCAATGCTCTGATTGACTGAGGAAGAGTTCAAACTGAATGTTTTAATATTTCCGGCGACAGTACAATCAATAATGCAATATTGTGCCGAAATGACAGGTGCAGTAGGTAAAGTTGCAGAGGAGTTAGCAATGCCGTAATTGATTTGATTAGAATTAGTAGTAATCACTATTTGATTCTTATCAACAATCGTAAATATGTTATTTGCATAATTTACGTTGTAATTATTCAAGATAGTTGCTGTCGTACCCACTGCACTAGAGGGAACTAAAGCATTGTTATAAATACCTGGTAATTCATGATTATTCCCCGAGGTAGTAACTCCAGCATTTGTTCGTGTAACAGTAGCACTTGCCACAGGATTACTTCCGTTAACACCTCCAGTTACATAATAATTACTTGTAAATGATGGGTCGCTTTGTCCAACATACTTCCAGCCTGAGTAAGCGGTGATTGTCAGTATCGCCTTGTTAATTGTTCCTGTTCCATTTGCTGATAATGGTAACAAGTAATTAGACGAAACAAACCCTGTTCCCGAGGTTGCAGAATAATTTGCTGCATTTAATATTGCGCTCACGCTACTTGCATTAGAGCCAAGAACATCTGGCGTAGCGTACAAGCCTGTAGTTTGATTAATCGTTGCTAACTGTGTTCCAACAAAACCAGTAATACTATAGTTGGATGATCCTAAAGTCGCAACTTGTCCACCATCGTAGATTTTGGTTGGATTATTCACAACATCAACGGTTAAATTTTTCGGCGTGATAATAGCTTGTGTTGTTGAAATAGGTAATACGTAATTACTGGCTAGTCCAATGGTGCCGCTGGTTCCATTTGCAAGACTTAAGCCACCCGTGATCATCGAGCTAATCCCGACAACATTGGCACTATTACCTACACCATTTCCAGATAAATTGAGGGTCTGCCCACCTACGGTACCAGTGATACTCACCTGACTGACGCTAAAGTTAGTATTTCCATCATATTCTTTAATCGCTGACACACTCAGTTGTTTGGGACTAATCGTCAATGTGCCCGGCTGATAGGTAATCGCGTAATTGGAAAAAATTGTTCCTGAGCTTAATGGCGTTATGATGATTCCATTACTACCTCCTGAATATGTTCCCGCATTCTGGGTAGATGGTACTGAAGTATTAGTATTTTGTGTAAGTGCCACACTGGTCAACGAATCAACACCCATTAACCCAGATGTAGAAAAAGCTGATGTACCTAAAATAAGTCCATCTCCATAGGTAATCGAGCGATTATTAGCCGAAATCGTTAAAGGCGCTTTATCAATCGTTAATGTCCCTTGAACTGAGTTAGTACTTGTACTTTGGTTATAAAATATGTTGTAATTGGATAAGCCTGTACCGACGGCTGAACCACTCGTGACAACAATACCGTTGCTCCCAGAGTATGTTCCAGCAGCTTGATTTGCGGGTACAGTTGAAACCCCATTTTGAGTCAATGCTACTTTATTCACACTATCGCTATTCACTAAGCCGGTTGCTGTAAATTCTGCATAGCCTAATTTCCAAGAAGGTCCATAAGTAATCGTTTGGTTATTGGCTGTAATGTATAAATCTTTTTTATTTACCGTTAAAGTTCCAGGAACATAAGTAATGTTGTAATTATTTAAACCCGTTCCCGTTGCATTTCCAACTACTAAAGAATTTACATATCCTCCAGATTGATAAAGGGTGGTTGCTGGTACCGTACTTGAAATATTATTGAATTTAATCGTGGTACCTGTGACTGAATCTCCACCTACTAATGTGGAGGTCGTAAATCCTGAAGAAGTTGGTAATACGAGTTCAGTCCCATAGGTTGTCGATTGCAAACTTGCGGTAATAGTTAAGTTAGCTTTGCTGACCACCATGCCGGAATCTGCAGGCAAATAATTAATGGTGTAATTACCTAACGTGTTATTAAGTCCCTGTGCTGCAGAGGGTGTAATCGTATAAGGAGATGATGCAACTGAAGCATTTGCTAGAGCACCATTACTGGTCAATGTTACGTTAGTTAAAGTATGACTATTAACAAGGCCCTGAACGGTATACCCTACTCCGCCAGATATTACAGCTGTTGATCCAGTATAGGTAATTCCATTTGAGGAGGTTGTCGTTGCTCCATACACTTTTGCATCATTGAGCGCCTGAATGGTCAGTGGCGCTTGATTCACGGTCATTGCGCCATTGAGGTAATTGATTGTGTAATTAGATAAACCAGTTCCCGATGCTGCACTTGGAGTGATTGTATAAGGTCCCCCACCATTAGCGGTAGATGTCGCCGTAGCTAAGGCACCACTTGAACTTAATGAAATAGACAATACTTGATCAGTACCAAATAAAGTTCCTGAAGTAGTAAAAGCTGTAGAGCTAATTAGTGAGGCATCGCCAGTCGAGTTATAAATAACATTATTTTGAGTGGTACTTGTTGTTCCATAAACTTTGGCATCATCTTTTGCAGTAATGGTCAAACTTGCTTTATTAATCGTAAAGCTTGCGGTCGTAGGTAATGCATAATTAGTAGCTAGAGCATTACCACCTGTGACACTCCACGTGACTCCCGTAGGAGCAACACTATCATACACTGCAGCACTTGGCGACGAATTTGTATAGGTATTTGTTAATGTAATTGACTCAGAGTTTACTCCTGCCCCTACAGTCATTTGTCCGGTAGAGAAAATTGCAGTGCCATCGTACGTTTTCACACCACTCAAACTAAGAATGGCTTTGTTGATTGTTCCCGAGACTGTAGGCTGCGTCAAAGTGTAGTTAGTTGCGGCAGTCCCTGATAAGGAATTTGCCATTGTGATAGAAATATTACTTCCTGCATTCGCAGAGGAAAATGCCCCACTTTGAACTAAAACCACATCTGAAGTATCTGCAGCTACAAGACCAGATAAAGTGCCACCGGTGATTGTTGCACTTATGGTGCCGTCATAGGTTTTAGTTGGACTGGTTGTACCCGTGACGGTTAATACGGCAGGATTAATTACTAAATTTGTAGTGGTATTTGTTCCGAAAATATTTCCTACAACATATGTATTAACTTGAGATGATGCATTTTGATAATCGGATAGGGTTAGTAATTTGCTATTAATAGAACTATTAATACCTATCACAAAATTAGATAGGATAAATCCAACATTAGCGTTATATGTTTTGGTAATCGTTAATTGAGAAGCATTAATCTGTAATTGTGTAGTTTGATCATTAAAAGTAATTACGCCATTTAGATTAATACTTTTATTATCTGCAAGGCGAACTCGTCCACCCTGAGTAAGTGCATTAAAGTGCACCAAACCACTTCCCGAATTAGAGATATTGCCATTAATATTAATTAAACTACTAGCATTACCAGACCGAATATCGTAGGTTAGTGTTGCAGGATTAATCGTAGTATTATTAAACGATAAATCTACATTTTGACTAATGGAATTATTTGCGAGAATATTAACATTGGTTCCATTATTAATAGAGTTAATAATCGTTGAATCTAGGATATATGTTTTTGTGGAATCCGCCCCAGTTAAACTCGCAATAATGATATCCGTCGGATCTAATAACCACTGACCTATATTATTTTTTGTAACTGTGATTTGAATATCTTGAACAGAAAGCTGGTGACCAGATGTTTCAATCAATCCACCAAGTCCTGTGGTATGTGTGGCGGTGGCGCTCAATGTACTTTGATTGCCGATGATGGTGAGTTGGGAAAGGATAGGCGGCCCTTGCGTTGAACCTCCGCCAGTGCCATCCGATAATAAGTAAGCTCTATCAGCTAAGCTAGGTTGGTCAATTCCTAAGCGAATGTCACCACCCTGCAACAGTCCGTCCGCAGAAATGGTGGCGCCATCAATCCAAGTTGTTTGATACCCATACCCTAGCATCGTTCCGCCTCTGCCACTCCCACCATTGGTTTGAATCATTCCTTGTATCTTGACATCACCCTGCTCGGATCGCAGAATGACTTCTCCTCCATCTTCACCACTAGCGATAATTTGACCTGTGGCTGAAAGCAATAATTGCTGTTGTACGTTTAACTGAATCCGCCCTCTACTTGCTGATACTCCTGCAACCCCAGGGGCACTGATTCGTCCATTTACGATCATGCTTCCACCAAATAATGCAATCCACGGTGATGTAGTGTCAGAAGTATTTTGTCCAACTGGTAATGCCTGAAAATATGCTGGCGTTGATTCGGTTGGATTCATTACCGCTGGTTTTATCTGGGTATTTAAATTCCCATCCATCATAGTAAGTGCCGCTAATGAAACAATATTAGGTGATTGAATCTCAGCTGTTGTGGTGATATTTAATTGTGACCCATTATTAGATATTTGGGATAAATCAATTTGATTTAAATAGTTTTTAATATCTATGATATTCACGGAATTTTGAATACCATTACCGATATTTTTTACCCCTAGATTTTCTGGGAGATTAATTAATATGGCACCACTTGATTGAACTTGTCCGGCAATTTGAATATTCGATTGATTAATGCCATTCAGTCGAATCACACCTGTATTTGAATTTCCTAAGGCTTGAGTTAATGATCCTTGCGCAATATCAATATTTTCTGCGGTAAATGTAATACTACCTGCTTGGGCATTTTGTGAATTTGCTTGAATCGTGCCACTCTGCTCGATTTTAGAACCCGTCAGCAATATCCGACCACCATTTTCAGTAATCGTATTAGCAATAATCGTTCCTGAGTTTTTAACTACGGATGCCATCAGATTATTCACCGAATTGGCCGCGATAATCAGCGTACCATTTCCGACATCAATCATTTTCTGATTATCGATTAATGTCTTATAGGCTGATTCATCTACTTTTACACCCAGCAATTGACTGCCATTTACTTCCAGGGTAATTTGTTTACCACCTGCTATTGCTACCATTGCACTACTACTATGCTGTACTGCAATCACACCTTGGTTTTGTACTTCAGGAGCCATCAGTGCGACATAAGCATTATTACCGCTGGCTTTAAGTGAACCTTGATTAATAATCTTGCCTGTACCATTGCCTTTAAAGGACATCTTGCCGCGCGCCATAAATTCTTTATCGGCAACATCTAGGGTACTTGCGACAATACCGCCAGCATCGACCTGCGCATTGGGTCCAAAAATAATACCGTTGGGATTAACAAAAGCTACTTGTCCATTTGCTCGAACTGCACCATCAATCATGGAGGGTGTTGCACTTTGTACGCGATTTAATGTGGCTGAACTTGCAGTTGGCTGATTGAAGTTCACTTGCGCTTTTGATCCTACATCAAAACTTTTCCAATTAATTACAGCATTTTGACTACTTTGATTGATGTTCATCACCGCATTACTTTGTGTGATGTTGGCCTGACCCTGCGCAACTTGTCCTCCAGATGGTAAAGTATTTGTAGGAATTGGTAACCCCCCTTGTGCGGGCCCAGCGAGTGTAACTGATGCCTGGGATATGAACCACACCATCAATATGTTGGAGATACATAATCTCTTAATAGTAAAAATATTATTTTTACTTTTGAACATATAGACTCAATTGAGAATTGAACGTCTATCCTATAAAACTTACAATACCTCTTGATGAATTTATTCCGATTCATCAAAATTTAATATAGAAAATGAAAAGATATTTCTATTTTTTAGAATGCTGTCAACTAGAAGTAATAAATGGCTTGTAGCCAACCCTGTGGACTGAGTTGTCTTCCATCGGTATTGACCTGCGCGCCCGTATTGGTAAGAAGTGGGTTCGAACCAATCGGCCAGGCAAGAACTGCATTAACCTGTATATTTTGTTTTGCATACCTTATCCCAAATCCAGCACCATATAAACGATAGGTATTATCTGCTCCAGTCAAACCCTGCCAACCATCCCAGGTTGATTTATATTGCTGCACTTGACCCATATCAAAAAATGCAATCAGGGTTGAATCAATCTCGGGGACTTTTTGTTGTAATTCTAAGGTGGCAATAAACCCTTGTGTTCCACCTCCTTGAGATACGGGATAGGCTCTGACGCCGTAGGGTCCACCTAAATAAAATTGCTCGGCTGAATTTAAATTACTATTTGCAAACTGCCCCATCAAACTCATTAACAAAACTGTTTGATCACCATCAATTTTTTGATAGCGACTATACGCATAGGTTAATTTTTTAAAGTTACCTTCCGTTAGGGTTGTGGCTTGATCCGAGCTTCTTTGGTTGAGATCATTAATATGCATCTGACCGTTCGTTAATATAAGGGACCAATAAGAAAGAGCATTGAGGGAGTCAAAGAAATTACCATTAGCGCCAATATAAACATTTTGTAGGTCATAGTTACTGGTCACCGAATAAGGGATACTCGTGAGATTGAGGTAGTTCTTGAAGTCATAACCCATCACAAGACTTGTATTGGCTTGTACTCCTCTAACGAGTGGATAGTAGGCGTTCATTCCATAGGTGGCGGCATTACCCCTGGCACCGTTACTATCAAAAATACCCACGGTACGATAGTCTAAATAACTCGCACTCACGCCCAAGCCAAAGCCGGAATACCCAATGGGGCGAGTCGCACCAATACGACCATAAGTAGATCCCTCACTAGCAATACCATTAAGGCTAATTAAACTCCCACCCCCCCAATAGTCATTAATATTGAGATTGCCAATTAGCTGAGGTATGCCCGTACTGCGACTCCCATAATTAGATATCTCTGCTTTACCTGTATAGATAGGGGTATCTAATAAGCCCCCTACAAAATTGACATGATCCGTAACATCACTAGGCTCTAGGACACCTTCAAAATTAAGTCCAGCGATTTCATTGACCACCATAATACCGTGCTGTAAGTGATCAATTCTTAAAAATTCATCATCTGGCTGGTAATACTCAATAAATTTTTTAACTCGGTCTGGGGGGAATCGTTCTTCATTTTTAGTTGGCTTACGCAATACATAAATTTTATCAATTTTGACTTCAATAATTTGTAATAGGATTTGACCATCCGTGGCATCTTGCTCAGGAACAACTACTCTGCCGACATAATCTTCATCTCGATAAAAATCAGAGATGGCATTCGTCGCCTCTTCAAGCTCGGATAAAGATAATTCTTTATTTATCCAAGGCTCTACGATTTTTTTTAATTCAACATCATTAAAAAGTGTATTACCTTTGAAAGAAAATCCTTTTACAAGAATCTTTTGTTTACTGTCCGATTTTTTCTTAACAGGTGTTAGATCAACCGGTCCTGGAGTTGGTAATGGGGCAAAGCTAGGTAATTGGCGCTCTAGTTGCTGTTGAAGAGCTCCCGCATCAGGCGCTTGAGCAAAAACTGAGGAACTTATGATCTGTATAAAGAATAAAAGAAGTCCTACAAAAAATTGAACTAATAAGCACACGATAGTTATTTTAGAAAATTAGATTATTTATTTTATGAACATAAAATGACAATCTATTTAATGTAGGTGATTGAGAGTCCTATTTCTTTGTAATTGGCTTTAGAAAAGCAAATCCAAGTGAGGAAAAAATATATGAACAAAAAACCTAAATTAGAAGAAAACGAGTTTGAGTGGACAACTGAAATGACGAAAAGCTCAAAGCGCTTTAATCAATTGCCAATATCCTTACAAGAAAAGCTCAAATCAAGAACTCCTCGAGATACTCAAATTGCTCCAACTAAAATACAAACCTTTAACCGCCTATCAGTTGATGTCATATCTTCATTTAAAGCATCTAGAAAAGGTTGGCATCAAAAATCGACGGTGTTTAAGGAGAATATATCCCTCAGCACCCTGTCCTCTAAACCCAACCACTAGATTAAAATGAACTTTGGTATGTCAATCTGCCGTAATAGGTGTAATAGTTGGCATCATTAATCGAATTTTCGCCACCAATACTCATAAAAATCGAACTTGTTTTCGAAATTTTCGTGGTAACACCAATATCTAAAGCTAACCATTTGGATCCAGTCTCAGATAAATATGTGTAGGGATCATCTCCGGCTTCAGTCGCAAATGTGGTGTAAGTTCCACCCTTGAATACTTTCCACAAACTT
Organism: Polynucleobacter sp. SHI8; assembly: GCF_027944005.1. Lineage (NCBI taxonomy): Bacteria > Pseudomonadati > Pseudomonadota > Betaproteobacteria > Burkholderiales > Burkholderiaceae > Polynucleobacter > Polynucleobacter sp. SHI8. The sequence continues at coordinate 1,443,451 of NZ_AP027204.1, forward strand.
AACCTTCCCCAGTAGTTCATCTTAGACTCACTATTAGGATCTTGATTGTTGAGCATAATACCTAGTCTTCCTCGTGAGAACTCGTCTTTTTGGAATTGCACTTCACTTGATGGAGTATCAACATAATCATTCAGACGAATTGACTGTGTCACCAACTGCGCTTGGGGAGTTAGCTTCCAGTTATAACCAATATCAAACTTTTTCCCGACTTCTACAGATGCGGTCATATCCCAACCAGTAGATTTAACACTGTCACCCGATGGAGAATCAGATTTTGCTGAAACATATCGTGTCACTTGCGCCAAGCCATCAACATACCAACCTGATGGATCAAAATAAGTTGCTGCTAAACCACCTGTTAAGCCTTGTAAAGAGGAGTTACCCATGTTGTAGACACCACCCCAGTTCCTTACATCAGCTTTCGCCGTTCCAATGGTTACAAATGGTCCAATATAAGTTCGACCACCGTGATCATCCTCGTTCTGATAGACATCAACACCAAATTGAACCGCAAATTGCTTAAAATTGAGACGTCCACCACGATCAATTTCAGTTGGTGTCACAGCACCACCACGCCCTAAAACACGAATCCAATCGCGGTCTTTATTTTCCATACCAGAGTAATTGTGCGCGACTAAATCTCCACGACGTTGATCTAATGTGTCAACTATTCCGTAGTTATAAAAACGTGCCAGTGTCGGCAAGCTGGTGTAGGTCACCACCTCAATACGTTCATAGGCGTTTGGTGTCAACTGATTAATCGGCGCTGGTGTGTCGGGTGTGTAATCAAATGGGTTCGATGGATCAGAAGTCGGTAAATAAAAACCTCTGAATTGAGATACTAAAGTATCAGGAATCGCAACCGTTCTTAAGTACCAGTTTTCGTTTGTACCTGTGACTGGTCCTCGATACAACTGATAGTTAAAGATCGAAGCTGAAATAGTGCCATCCCCAGGAAGCTTGAAAGCTCCAACAGCTGTCGTTGCTCCGTTGAGGGTATTCACTACTTTAATACCATCACCTTTGGTAATCTCTCCAAGACCACCTTTATCCACCACATCAATAAATGTGATGCCAGAAGCTGATTTACCAGAACCAGAAATGACTAACATATCTGCTGTTGGAGTTGTATCTGGAGCGTAGACGTGGGTTCTAAAAGTTCCACCCTGTCCAACATAATTACCATTCACCGTTAGATTCGTGATCACATCGTTAAAACTCGGCTGAACAACACCATAGTTCACTAAGTTGCCATTGATGGTTCCACCGCCTTGTAAAGTTCCACCACTGCCAACTGTGGTGTTCGAGGTAATGGAACCTGTCATTCTAAGAATACCCTCATTGACATTGGTAGGTCCAGTGTAGGTGTTTGTCGTGCCGTTTAACCACAACATGCCTTCACCTGTTTTATTAAAACCACCAGAGCCACTAAAAACCCCAGAAGCAATCACATCACTTGCTTGGGTATTGATCGTGCTTTGACCGGTTAATGAGACGGTATTTGACAAACTAAATGAACTATTGGCTTGAAGGGTTGTTGCGTCATACAGAGCGATTGCTCCAGAACCTATATTACTGGCGGAACTTATTGCTAAGGTTCCACCAAGAATATTTGTGCCACCACTATACGTATTAGTGCCTGTTAATTCGAGTAAACCAGTATTCGTTTTTTCTAAATTACCCGATCCAGAGATTGCTCCAATATAAGCGCCATCATGTGATTGATCGAAGCGAACGGTACCATTATTGGTGATAGCACCAGGCAAACTGTTGGCATTGCCCTGCAAGGTAGCTCCTGAATAAACGCTTGCCGATCCTTGATAAGCACTATTTGCTTCATTGGTCAGTATCAAAGTTCCCTGACGAACTTGTGCGGCAAGAAGACCTTCAATGCTTCCTGAAATAGTCCAAGTTCCCGGGTCATCTTTATATAAATACTGGAAGTTAGTCATATCACTACTCTCGAGACCAACCCCTGATCCTCTAAAGTAAATACTATTGGTACCACCACCACCATCAAAGGTACCAGTGATCTTACTACCTGTATAAAGGAACAAATTATCACTACCGCTTCCAAACATTAGACTGCCGTACACAATCGCTGATTCACGGTTATAAAAATCGATGCCAGCACCCGTGTTTCCACCAATGACGTTTCTGGTTAAGCTAGGACTATTCGGAACACCGGTTGCGGAAACAGTCCCGCCTGTTGAAATAATTCCGTAGTTATCTATGGTTAATTTTCCAGCTGATTGCTGCCATATAGCTGCTGCATTACGAGCATGAATCGTTCCGTAGTTGAGAATAGTATTATTTACGCCTTGAGGATTAACTGCTTCGGCACTGCCCTGAGTTCCTAAAGATAAAACCTGACCACCCGAGTTAATCGTTAATGTTCCACCATTCCGAAACTCAATGGTATTACCGCCCGTGTTATACCTACCAGAAGAATTCGTTGAGTTATTTTGAACAATGCCATTAACAGTAATATTTGCGCCATCTCTCAATGAGATGGCAGAGGCATTCCCTGAACTGATACCAGAACCTGAATTAACTGTAATGGTTTGACTATCAGCACTTGCAGAATTACCGGCGCCATAGGTACTTGTATAAGGGTTCGGTGAATTTGTGTCACAAGTCGCAATACTTCCAACTTGAACACAATCAGCCCAAGCGTAAGATGCAAAACAAGCAAAAAGAAAAATGGATACTGCAGGGGTAATTTTTTTGATAAGCATGAATAGCAAACGAAAGTAATTTGAAATTTATCCGCTAATTATATCAATTTCAGCATTACTGACAAATCTTTAATATCCAAATATAAAGACGGAGTTGTAAACTTTACTGTACCGTATAGGGGTACTTCCGACCTTAGCCTATTAAATAGTCGTGCCAAAACTAGTGAGTTTTGTAGATTATCGAACGAGCTCGTAACTTAAAATAATGTTTCTGACAGTTATTTGAAGCATTCTTAATGACCTTATTTATCCTATTGTTATTTATCTATATTTCAGTTACCATCTAATAGTAGATACAATTTGATGTATGGATATTTCATATGACCCCATCAAAAACTATCGCAATATTCAGGGTCGCAATCTTTCCTTTGATCAAGTTGTAGACTTTGATTTTGAAAATGCCTTTTATGAAGTAGATAAACGCATAGACTATGGAGAAGTTAGAATGCGGGCAATCGGACTCTTAGAGAACAGACTCCATGTTTTAGTATTTACTGAGACCGTGGATGGAATTCGTGTGATTAGCTTTAGAAAAGCAAATTCTAGAGAGGAAAAAATATATGAACAAAAAACCTAAATTAGATGAAGACAATATGGAGTGGACTGCTGAAATGATGAAAAGCGCAAAACGCTTTAATCAATTACCGATGTCATTGCAAGAAAAGCTTAAATCAAGAGCTGCTCGAGGCGCACAAATTGCTCCAACTAAAATACAAACGTCTATCCGCCTGTCAGCTGATGTCGTATCTACTTTTAAAGCGTCTGGGAAAGGCTGGCAATCGAAAATAGATAGCGTTTTACGAGAATATATAAGTCAGCACCCAGTGCTTTAAATATTCCTAATAGAACAGTTGAATAAGTCGGTATTCATTGTAAGTTATGGGGCTTAAAAAAATCTAAAATGATTAAGTTCCTTACCAACCCTCTTCATAGTTAAGTAATTAATCTTCTATAAGCGAAGCGAACCGAGCCTTAGAATACATGACTTGTTGTCTTTAAATCGCAAGAATTCATGGACAACTAACAAGTGGCTGCAAATAAAAAATCCCCTTATAAATAAGGGGGTTTTATGCAACTATGGTGCCCGAGGCCGGAATCGAACCGGCATGCATGTTTTATATGCGGCAGATTTTAAGTCTGCTGTGTCTACCGATTTCACCACTCGGGCACGCGAAGGCGTCATCTTACCATACATTAGGGGGCAAACCCTTAGTGTTTTAATAAATTCTTATGGTTACAATCAATATTCAGTAATTTTGTAATTATCTTGTAATCAAGTTGTTTTTCTACTTGTATTACGTTTTATCAATATTGTGGAGAAAATATGAAATTTAAAATCCAATTATCAGCAATCGCGGTAGCTGCCTCTTTATTGAGCGCTCCAGCATTTGCCCAAACAATCAAAATCGGTGTTACCGGACCATTTACTGGAGGTTCTTCCTCCATGGGTGTGAGTATGCGTGATGGCGTACGTCTTGCTGCCAAAGAAATTAACTCAACTGGTGGTGTTCTTGGCCGTCAAATTGAACTGATTGAGCGTGATGACCAAGCTGATAACGCCCGCGGTATTACGATTGCTCAAGAACTCGTAAACAAAGAGAAAATTGTTGCTGACGTTGGCTTTATTAATACAGGTGTTGCTTTAGCTGCTCAGCGTATTTATCAAGAAGCGAAGATCCCTGTCTTTAATAACGTGGCTACTGGTACTGTTGTGACACGTCAATTCGACAAAGAGCCAGCGAACTATGTTTTCCGTAACGCAGCCCGTGATGAAATCCAAGCGCCAATGATTGTGCAAGAAGCAATTGATAAGCGTGGCTTCAAAAAAGTGGCGATTTTGCATGATTCAACAAACTACGGCGAACTCGGCAAAACTGACTTAATGAAGGCTTTAACTGCAAAAGGGATTACTCCTGTTGCAATTGAAAAGTTCAATATTAAAGATACCGACATGACTTCTCAGCTTCTCAAAGCCAAAGAAGCTGGCGCTGAAGTCATCTTGACTTACGCAATCGGACCTGAACTTGCTCAAATCGCTAACGGTATGGCAAAACTCGGTTGGAAAAAACCATTAATTGGTTCATGGACTTTATCGATGGCTAACTTTATTGATACTGCCGGTAAAAATGGTGAAGGCGCTCGTATGCCACAAACCTTTATTCAAGAAGCGAATACGCAAAAGCGTAAGGCTTTCATTGAAGCTTACCTCAAAGAGTTCAAGCCAAAGAATAATCGTATCGATTCTCCAGTATCCGCCGCTCAAGGTTACGACTCTGTCTACTTATTAGCCTCAGCTATTAAGCAAGCTGGTTCAACGGATGGTGAAAAGATTCGTGAAGCTTTAGAAAACCTGAATGAAAAAGTAGCTGGTATCGTTACTGTCTACGACAAGCCATTTAGCAAAACTGACCACGAAGCGATTACCGACAATATCCCAGTCATGGGTGAAGTCAAAAACGGTAAGGTGGTCTATGCTTATCAAGAAGATGCGGATAAGGGTTCAGATATTCGTTTGAAAAAGAAGAAGTAATCTTTAACTCTTCAAAAAAGCGCTACTTTTTGTAGCGCTTTTTGTTTTTTTGCTACTTTTTTTATTATAATTGCACGTTATTAATTTTTTTGTCACTCTTTTAGTATCTTAAATTCTCGGAAAAATCCATGGAAATTCTGATTCAATTAATCTTTAGCGGAATAGCACTCGGCATGATTTATGCGGTAGTTGCTTTTGGCTATCAACTGACCTTTGCTACTTCTGGCACTTTAAACTTTGGTCAAGGTGAAGCGTTGATGCTCGGCGCCCTAGTTGGTCTGACCTGCGTGGATACCTTAGGCATCAACTACTGGCTCATGATTCCACTGGTATGTATCTTTGGCGCGCTTCAAGGTAGTTTGGTTGAAGTGGTTGGTGTTCGTCCTGCCATCAAGATTAAATCCGAATTCGGTTGGATTATGTCCACGATTGCCCTCGGTATCATTTTCAAAAACGTGGCAGAAAACGTCTGGGGTCGTGATGATTTACGCTTCCCTTCCCCGCTTCCTGAGGAGCCCTTTCAGTTTTTAGGTGCGAATATCCTCCCAATGGAAGTTCTTGTGGTAGTAGGGGCTTTACTGATGATGTTATTGGTTGAATGGTTTAACCGTAAAACTATTTACGGTAAAGCAGTTGTTGCGACTTCTAACGACCGGGATGCTGCTAGCCTCATGGGTATTAATACGGGCGTAGTGATTATGTTCTCCTACGCGCTGTCATCCATAACAGCAGCGTTTGCTGGTGTTTTAATCTCTCCTTTAACCTTGACCGGTGCCACGATGGGTGCATCGCTGGGTCTTAAAGCGTTTGCGGTAGCCATTATTGGTGGTCTTTCTAGTGGCTTCGGAATTATTATCGGTGGTCTCATTTTAGGAATTGCTGAAACCACTACTGGTTTTTATATCTCGACTGGCTATAAAGATGTTCCTGGCCTTTTACTCCTTCTGCTTGTTTTGGCATTAAAGCCATCGGGCCTGTTCGGTAAAACTGCGATCAAGAAAGTTTAAGTTTATGAATTCATCAAAAATTATTGCAATCGCTTTAGCTATCGTTGCGCTTTTTGCGTTTCCGATCTTCTTAAATAATGATTACTACATTCATTTAGGTACGACAATCCTGATCTACATCATTTTGTTGTTTGGTCTTGATATCGTGGTTGGTTATACCGGGCAAGTATCTTTAGGTCATGCTGGCTTGTTCGGTGTTGGTGCCTACACAACGGGCGTACTCTTCTTCCATTTGGGTATGCCGTTCTATGTCACGGTTCCTGCGAGTATTGTTGTCACTGCAATTTTTGGTGGTTTGTTAGCTCTACCCGCACTCAAGGTGATTGGTCCATATCTTGCGATGGTAACCCTCGCGTTCGGGACTATTTTGCAAATTTTGATTAATGAGATGAGCTTTTTAACGGAAGGTCCAATGGGGATCAAACTGTTAAAGCCTTCTTTATTTGGCCCTGAAATGGGTGAACGCGAGTTCTACTGGTTAAGTGCTGTTGCTATGCTGGTCTCTTTAGTGGTGGTTCACAGAATCTTAAAGTCCCAACTGGGTCGTGCCTTTGAAGCACTGCGTGATAGTCCTGTTGCCTGTGACTGTATGGGTGTTTCTGTCTACCGCTATAAGGTCTATGCCTTCGTCATCAGTGCTGGCTTTGCTGGTTTTGCTGGTGCGATGTACGCTTACTCAGAAAAATATATTTCCCCAAACACCTATAACAATGAACTTACCGTTCTATTCCTTCTCGGTATTATCATGGGCGGTCGTAAATCACGCCTGGGTGCGATTTTAGGGGCGGTCGTCATTGTTCTGTTACCGAAACTCTTAGATGATATTAATCTTTTCAGAATGGTTTCGATTGCCCTTGCGGTCTTGGTTGCCCTAGGCTCCGCCGTTGCCCTATCAAAAGGTATTACCACGCGTAAAAAAGTCTTAGCTCCTGTCATTGGGACAATCGCACTGGCTATCTTCTCTCTCTGGCTCGAAAACATTACAGATTGGCGTTTGAGTATTTTTGGTGCCATGATTTTATTGGTGGTCTACTATCTCCAAGAGGGTATTGTCGGGTTCTTTAGGAACTTTACAAGTGCTCTCAGAGCGAAAGTTGTTCAGGCGCAAGATCTTTCAGCAAGTGCTGGTGAAGCTGATGCCAATGTGATTCATCAAGCTGCTGTCAAAGATACATCCGCACCAATCCTCACCATTGAATCGATCTTGATGCAATTCGGTGGTCTAAAAGCCCTGAATAATGTCGATATCACGATCAAACGTGGCACGATTCATGGCTTAATTGGCCCGAACGGCTCTGGTAAGAGCACGATGATGAACGTTTTAACCGGTATTTATATTCCAACGGCTGGTGATGTGAAGTTTGAAAATGAAACGGTTGTAGGGAAGACTTCTTCTGAAATCGCCCTTTCCGGTATCGCTAGAACTTTCCAAAACGTGCAACTGTTCGGTGAAATGACGGCCCTTGAAAATATTCTCGTGGGTCTGCATCACAGCTTTAACTCGAATCTCTTAGATGTTGCTCTACACTTACCTCGCTTTACGAATGAGGAAAGCTCAGCTCGTGATCGTGCATTAGGCTTATTACACTTTGTTGGTCTGGATAAGCTCGCGAATGAGGAAGCTCGTAATTTACCTTATGGTAAACAGCGGATGCTAGAAATCGCTCGTGCTCTTGCACTTGATCCTAACCTGCTTTTATTAGATGAGCCTGCAGCAGGTTTAACTGCTCCTGACATTAAAGAGCTTTTAGCGGTGATTCGTAAGATTCGTGATCATAGTATTACGATTATTTTGATTGAGCATCATATGGACGTGGTCATGAGCGTGTGCGACAAGATCTCTGTTCTGGACTTTGGTCAGAAAATTGCTGAGGGTGTTGCTCAAGAAATCCAAACGAATGAAAAAGTGATTGAGGCCTATTTAGGTGGTCAGTCAACTACAGCCTGAGAATAAAGGAAGACTATGTTATCCATTAAAAATCTAAAAGCTGGCTACGGTAAAGTTGAAGTGCTTCATGGTATCAGTATTGAAGTTCCTAAAAGCCAAATTATTACTTTAATCGGTTCGAATGGCGCTGGTAAAACCACGACGATGCGGGCGATTACGGGCATGATTAAACCCACTGCTGGTGAAATCACGCTTGGCAATGAAAATATCACTGGTGTTGAATCTCACCGGGTGGCGCGCCTTGGCTTGGCTCACTCCCCTGAGGGACGTCGTGTGTTCTCAACGATGTCGGTGACCGATAATCTGCTTCTTGGGGCATTTCCGCGCTTGACTGGCAGTCGTCCAAAGGGTGATGTCAAACATGACCTCGAAAAAGCGATGGAACTTTTTCCGCGTTTAAAAGAAAGACGGACGCAATTGGCGGGAACATTATCTGGTGGTGAACAGCAGATGCTTGCAATGGCTCGTGCGGTGATGCTAAACCCCGATGTGTTTTTGCTTGATGAGCCTTCTATGGGGCTGGCTCCAATTTTGGTGGATGAAGTATTTAAGATTATCCAACGTCTCAAATCCGAAGGTGTCACGATGTTACTGGTTGAACAGTTCGCAGCTGCCGCGTTAAACGTTGCTGATTATGGCTATGTGATGGAGAATGGTCATATCAAAGTTCATGGTCCAGCAGATAAACTCAAGAATGATCCTGCAGTGATTGCCGCTTACTTAGGTGGTAGTCACTAAAGGTAATACGAATCAGTCTAAGGGGGCTTTGGCCCCCTTTTTTGTTATTTGAGGGGCAAATTTAGATTTTCTTCCTATAGATAAGTTATTGATTTTATAAGGGTTATTGAGCCATATGTAAAATTTAAGTTTCAAACTTAAATTTTACATATAATAAGTCATGATTCCACGAAATGCCGCAGAAACCTTACTTCGTCTAGCTAAAGGTTTTCCTATTATCGCTATTACCGGACCACGACAGTCCGGAAAGACAACGCTTGCCAAATCAGTGTTTAACAATAAACCTTATATCAGTCTTGAAAATTTAGATGAACGATCCTTTGCAAATCAGGACCCTAAGCGATTTTTAGCACGTTTTCCAGACGGTGCAATCTTAGATGAGGTACAACGCTGTCCCAGCATACTTTCATGGCTTCAAGGTTTTGTGGACGAGCGTCAGCGAATGGGGGATTTTATCCTCACAGGCTCCGCACAACTCGATTTAATGTCAGGGATTAGTCAAACTCTTGCAGGACGCGTGGGTCGTGTGGAACTTTTACCGTTTTCAGGCAAGGAGTTGGTGGGATATGGTTTATCCAACGATTTAAATACCCTACTTCTGCAGGGTGGCTTTCCGGCTATTTTTGATCGTGATGTTAGCTTAGAAGATTGGTTCTCCAACTACGTTGCAACTTATGTTGAAAGAGATGTGCGTCAAATTTTAGCGATTCAAGACCTCAACCGCTTCCAAAGATTTATTCGATTATGTGCCGCTCGATCTGCACAACTTCTCAACTTAAGCTCCCTTGCAAACGATTGTGGCATTACTTCTGTAACAGCTAAAGAGTGGTTGAGTGTTCTTGAAGCCTGTTATTTAGTAAAAATCATTCATCCCTATTATCAAAATTTTGGCAAACGGCTTGTAAAAACACCTAAGTTATTTTTTCTTGACGTTGGCTTAATGGCTTGGTTGCTTGGCATTAAACACAGCTCTCAACTCGAGCTACATCCACAGCGAAGCCATTTATTTGAAACATGGGTTGTCACAGAATTTTTAAAGGATATTTATAACCAAGGCTCTCAAGCGCCTCTATTTTTTTGGCGTGATCAAAGTGGGCAAGAAATTGATTTGCTCATTGAAAGAGAAAATGGCCTTCAAGCGATTGAAGTTAAATCAGGCGCCACTATCACTAGCGATTGGCCAAAGACAATTTCGTTATGGCAAAAACATACGAATAATACAATACCCCCACTCATTATTTATGGGGGCCAAGGAGATTGTATGAAAGAAAAAATTCACTATCTCGGGTGGCGATCACTCTGCGAGTCGGATTTAGAGTCATTTCAATAAGAATGATTAGAGTTTTGCAACCTATTTCTGTCGGCTTGGATCATGTATTGGTCATTCAAAATATGTTCAAAAAGGCTACAATCAATCCATCATCTAAGCAATCACTATGAATTTTTCGTCACCTATCTACTTCTTCATTCGTCTGAGTAAATATTTCTTTTGGCTAGTCCTTTCCATTGGATTGCTGATCGGCTCGTTGATTGCGTTCTATTCTTTTGATGTCAAAAGCCTTCCCAATGGTTCATTTAAAAGTGTCTATTTGCGAGATAAAACGAGTGTGGTGTTTGACCAAAGTGACGTGGCTCATATTCAAGCGAAATATCCAAATGACGCCTATTTTGCTCTTGGCTACTTACATGCCCGCGAGCGTACTTGGCAAATGGAATTTAACCGTCGTTTAGCTTCAGGAACCCTCTCCGAAATTCTCGGGGGAAAAACAGTTGGTATCGATCGTTTCATGAAAACCATTGGTATTAGGCGCGCCGCAAGAACTCAATATGAAAACTTACCGAGCGCTACAAAATTAGCGCTAGAGGCCTATTGCAACGGCATTAATGCTGGATTTGCAGATCTTGGTTGGGCTTTACCTGTGGAATTCTTTCTCACTGGATCAAAACCTGCTCTTTGGACGCCGATTGATAGTGTCAGCTGGTCGCTCATGATGGCTTTGGATTTAGGTGATAACTGGGGACGTGAATTTTCCAGGCTTCAACTGGCTAAAAATATGACAACTGCTCAAATCTGGGAGATCATACCCCCCTATGTTGATGAGTCTGCTACTACTAAATTAGACTTTGCCAAGATGTATCAAGATGCGAATATCTTTACTCAGTCTGAGACTGGTCAAGCACAGCAGCGTTCCTCTAATGATCAGTTACAGGCTTGGTTACCTCAAGGCTCTGAAGGTAAGGGCTCAAATAATTGGGTCATCCAGGGTTCGCGTACTGAAAGTAAAAAACCCCTCTTAGCGAATGACCCTCACCTTGGGCTGTCAAGCCCTTCTACGTGGTATTTTGCTCATCTTCAAGCGAAAGATCTCAATGTCATCGGCGGCACGATTCCTGGTCTTCCTGGTGTTGTTCTTGGATATACACCTAATATCGCGTGGGGCTTTACTAATACGGCTCCCGATGTTCAGGATCTTTATATCGAAGCAATTAATCCCAACAATACGGTTCAATATAAAACTCCTACAGGATTTGAGTCCTTTAAAGTTAGACGAGAAAGTATTCTTGTCAAAGATAAAGAACCAATTAATTTTGTAGTTCGTGAAACACGTCATGGTCCGGTGATTTCTGATGCATACCCCCAAGTAGCGAAAGTAATAGATACGAATCGTTTTGTTTTAGCATTACGCTGGACAGCTCTAGATCCACAAAATCAATCCATTCGCGCTTTAATCGATATCAATAAAGCTACTTCCTTAGAGGAGTTAAGAGGCAGTCTAGAAAATTATTATGCCCCGATGCAAAATGTGGTGATGGCGGATACCGATGGAAAAATTGCTTTTGTAGCTGCTGGTGTTGCTCCCAAGCGCATGAAGGAACAAGGGATGGTGGGTGTTGCTCCCGTTTTCGGTTGGGATCCAAGCAACGACTGGAAAGAATATCTCAAGACTCAAGAACTGCCCCACAACTACGCCCCAGACAAACCATGGGTTGTGACCGCTAATCAAAAGGTAGAAGATGCCGCGACTCCATTTACTTTAACGGCAGATTGGACCATGCCTTACCGCGCCAATCGGATTGTTGAATTACTAGAAAAAAATAAAGTTCATGATCTGAGTGGGATGCAGACAATTCAAAATGACACGGTCTCGCTCGCCGCGCAACCTCTTCTCAAACTGTTTCATGAAAGTTCTACCTCAAATGATTTAACAGATCCAGTTCGACAGGAGATACAAAACTTTCAAGGTGATATGAGCATGAATAGCTCAGGGGCTCTCATTTTTAATGCCTGGGTGGATCAATTGACGAGAGCTGTTTTTAGTGACCAATTAGGTGATGCGTTTGATCGCTTATACCCAAATAAAGGTCTGCGTGATGGTCTACTCAATGTAATAAAAAATCATCCGGAGGTGTGGTGTCGTCCTCGTAATCTCCCAGATATTAAAAACTGTGCCGAACTCAGTAACCTCGCAATGGATCGTGCGCTTAACTACTTAAATCAACGCTATGGTAAAGATCCTAAAAAATGGCAATGGGGAGAGGCTCATCCTGCAGTGGGGGCTCATAAACCATTGGGTCAAATTTCTGTTTTGAGTCATTTTTTTAACATCAGTATCCCATCAGTCGGTGATGGGCACACCATCAATGTTGGCGCGATGAGCTATAAAAATCTAAAAGAGCCCTACAGCTCTGGTGTTGCGGCAGGGATGCGCGCTGTTTATGATTTATCGAATTTAAATCAATCAACTTTTATCGGTTTTGGCGGTCAATCAGGCTGGGTCCAAAGCCCTCGCTATAAGGAGTATTCCAACACATGGAGCAAAGGAAATTATCTACCTCTGATGATCGATCCTAAAGACTTTAAGTCCTATCAACTTCAATTAAGTCCCGATCAATCGCAATCAAAATAATAGTCAAAGACATCTTTAAGAATAATTTTTAATTTCTAAATATTCATTCTGAAAAATCGCCATCCGAAAAGCATCCCGATAGTTTCCATCAACAAAGAATTCTTTTAATAAAACACCCTCTTTTTTGAAGCCGAGTTTTGCGTAGACATTAATCGCACGCTCATTTTCAGAATCAACGACTAAATATAGCTTGTTTAAATTAAGTGTTCGAAACGCATAATCCATCGCCATTTGTGAGGCAATGGTAGCAAAGCCCTTACCTTGGTAATTAGGACTAATGATGATCTGAAACTCCGCACGTCGGTGAATGTGATTAATCTCAACCAACTCAACCAATCCAACTGATTTTTTTTCTAACTCCACTACAAAGCGACGCTCACTTTGATCATGAATGTGTTTTTGATAGAGGTCAGATAACTCCTCAAATGCTTCATAGGGCTCTTCAAACCAATAATGCATAACGGTTTCGTTATTATCCAATTCATGAACAAAACGTAGGTCTTCACGTTCAAGCGGTCTTAGTTTTAAGTGTTCTTTCATGAACTTACTCCTAAATAAACTTTTTAAATTTGTCCATCATATTATGCAAAATGGATAAGACATCTCAATGATTCCAATTAACCCTACATATTGATCTGATAAAAACACTCATTCTCTTATCAATTTTCAAATATATCGCAATAAGTATTCATTGAGTTACTTTAATGAATTACCATGAGAGACTTACAACATATTATTTAAACTAAGAATAGGTCATTCATGAACACTTCCAAATCTTTCAAAATGATTTATTCTTTGACAGCTTTTCTTCTCATTGATCTATTCGCAGGTTGCAGCTCAGGTCCACAAAAAACTCAATTAGCCGCCCCTAATTCAGGTTTTTTGCCTAACTATGAAATTTTGACACCTGTAGCCATTAAGGATCCTGATGTTCATTTATGGCGTTATAGAAAAAGTGGAATGACTTCGAACTCCTATCAAGCCGTGATCGTTGATCCCATCATGATTAATCATGAACCGAATCAGAAATTAACTCCTGAGGTTTTGGCTTCAATCAAAGCTGAGTTGCAAAAAGATATTTTGGATTCTCTTCGCAATCGCGGCTTTAAGGTTGTGAATGAACCTGGCCCTGGTGTCGCTAGACTTACTGTAGGTATTACCGGTGCTGATTATGCGAATAATGGTAGTCTGAGACCCCGCGACTTTACTCCTGTTGGACTTGTGAGCAATGTCGCTGGTCGAGCCACAGACTTAAACTCAAAGATTCCCGCCATGATCTTAGAAAGCAAGGTACTTGATAGTCAAAGCAGAGATATTTTGAGTGAAGGATTAATCACGATTAAAGGTGAATCATTCAGAACTGGATCTGGCTCCGTGGACTCTTTTGTAGAAATGACTAAAAAATCAATTCGCTTAGCACTTCAAAACTGATTTATCGAGTTGTTCTACAGTCCCATTTGATACATCAATAAGATAGATGAGCTTCCGATATTGCTAAATGGTGCCTGCATATATAAATAGCTTAAGTTAACTCGCTGATTTTTACCTAAATCATATGCTAGGCCTAGATTAGCTGTTGGTCGTGTTTTTTTAGAGTTACTGAGATTGATGTCTGATAGACCGATGATCCCAGATGCAGAATAATTTCCACCATGTTGATTGATGTCCTGCTCGATACCTAAACTTCCATATACATGGGTATATTGTCCAATAAGAGCATTAGACTTCAGGCCTAACAAAGCAGAGCTTGTCTCTTGTGTTAACGCATCTACGGTTAGTGGCGCAGTTACTTTTGAACTAGATTGCTCAGTGTAAGAACTTCCTGCCACCTTGGTATATCGTAAACCTATGTATGGACTAAAGCTCAAATTTCTTATCACTGGTATTTGATACTCAGAGGTAATCGATGCCCCTTGGCTGTTGAGGCGTGTAGTGCCTGTACCTGGCTCTGTGCCATTGATGACAGGACGCGTAATACTGATATCTTTATCACCATACTCAACGGCCACTCGTACTGAAATCACTCTATCTTTTTCTGGACTCCATACGCCAAACAAACCAATCATTGGTCTATTATTACCATAACTAATTCCCGAACTAAATTGATTTGCAGAAAGATTTTGATCCAGAAATCCGCCAACTCGAAAGTTGGGGCTTAAACGGTAAGACCCAATTAATAGAGCATTTGTGGAATTTTCTGAGGTGTTCACTACTGTGTATCTACCCCCGGTAGATACACACATTTGATTTGAATTTGAAATATTGCAATCGTAGTTAAGTCCAGCATTTAATGCCGAACTTTGAATCGCATAAACGCTCTGAAGTGCATTCGCTGTTGCCGCTATGGAGTCTTGAACATTACTCAAGGTAAAGGGATAAATTGTGTAATACACATTATTGCTATCGTAATTAACCGCTGAAGCTAAATTACTATAACCACTTAAATTAGTTGAGACGGTATCAAACTTTCCTGATAAGCCACCTGTTGTTGTAAGAATCGTATATTTTTTGGGTGTGTATGTACCTGTTGTTGCGATTAGCTCAAGTGACCCAGCTACATTCGCTGTTCCAGGACTACCGGATATAGCTAACTGACTATTTTGGGTAGGATTAACCTCAATTGAGAGTTTGCCATTCGACGATTGTGTGTATGCGCCACTGAGGGACAATGTACCAATCGATCCCCCTGGCCTAACAACACCATCAATAAATATTGCACCGGCAATAGTTCCATGACCGATCAAAGTTGCCTGATTGTTGACGACGACATTCGCTACTAATGAGGCATTTGGATTATTGGCATCCCCAATAGCTAATGTGCCTCCTGTTACAGCTACTCCACCACTAATAATGTTGTTTGAGGCATTGAGGGTGGTTGTACCGGTTTTGGTTGGATCAGAAATAACTAATTTTGTATTATCAGTTGAAGTAATCGCTCCATTGTAAGTAGCCTTATAACCATTGGAGTTTAGTGTCACACTACTTCCTGATAAAGAAATGGGGGCAGTGATTGCAACAGAATTTGTTGCTAAAAGTGTTCCAGAGTTAAGGCTAATGGAGGACGCATTGACGAGGTCGTTGAGATTCGTTGTCGTATTTGAAACAACTGGGTTACTGATATATGGATCTACTTTCATACTCCAACAACCTGTACAAGAATTATCTGCATATAAGCTATAACTGAATGCACCATAGACTCCAGAAGTTCCGGTAATCGTAAAGCCTGTACCTGTAATGACTCCCTGGGATAAAACACCAGTTAAGCCCTGTAAGACATTGTTATAAGTACCAGTGGCAATTGAAGAAGCCGCAATACTTGATGTTGAACCTGAACTATTGGTGTAGGTAATCGGTGAAAATCCGGTTGCACTACCGTAAATACCAAAGGCCATTGCACCACTAGGAAGTGCAAGGACAGATAGTTGACCATAGCTCGTTGGTGAACGAATAATGACATTGTAATTAACTGGCAAGATACCCGCATAGGTTAAAGCACCAGCAGTATTACCAACGCCTTGTAAATTGTTTAAGGCCTGAATCGTACCGTTATTAAGAATACCAACAGACGGAGCACTAACTGATCCTCCAACACTCGACATCGTACCAATATTAGTAACACTCGAAAGAATAGTCTGTGTTTGAAGACCGTCAATAATATCTGGAGAACTATTCTTTAAAATGGCACTATTTTGTCCATCAACTAACATCGTACCTGTGTTTACGATCTTTGAACCTGCACTACTATTGGAATTTTCAATTAAGACAGTATTGTCTGTTGGGGTAGTGTTACCCAATGCTGAAATCGTGCCATTATTAGTTATATCTAAAATGCCGCCAGCAAGATTTCTGAATAAAAGTGATGGATAGTTTGGGGTAACTGTACCAACAATGTCCGTGGTTATTGATCCATTATTTAAAAGGGTTGTGGATGGCAAATAATTGCTCTGGGAATATCCATAAAATGGAGAATTAGAGACAATTCCAAATTTGTTGCCAGAATCAGGAGAAGTGATCTTTATTTCACCTAAAGTATCATTAAAGAGATTTAACCCACCCCAAACATTAATCATCACTTTTGCGGGTCCTGTAATTGAACCGTAATTATTCAGCGTTAAAAAACCTCCATAATCGATCGTTGTAATAGCTGAACCATTCGTTATTGAAGAATTATTGACAATCGTTGCACTTGAAAATAAGTTAGTAGGGGTAAAGGTATCTAAATTAAAAGTTACACTAGTTTGTGGGATTGAATTAGTCCAAGTACATTCTGAACTAAGGACTCCAAAATAAGAACTTGGAGTTGCACAAGATGCCCACACAAAGTTTGGTGAGGATAAAAGAAGAATTACCGTCAATAGAAGGCAATTCATACTTGTATTGTAAGTAACCAATAAACGAAAAAACGATCTAAATCTGATGTGTAAATTTATGCGGATGAATGTATTAAAAAGGTACTTAAAGCAAGAGATCATATTCAAACATTCAAAAAAGGACTATAGGATTAATACGAACAAAATTCGAAATTCTTTACCCCAATAATGGCATTTATCGTCATCTGAAAAGAAATCAGTTTTTTACAGGGATTTTATGTGGTTATTAAGGCTTTTTGGAGGCGCGAGAGGGAATCGAACCCCCGTTCAAAGCTTTGCAGGCTTCTGCCTAACCACTCGGCCATCGCGCCATTTGTGCGGAATAAAAAGGGAAGCTTTTGGCTTCCCCACATATTCTGGAGCGGGAGACGAGGCTCGAACTCGCGACCTCAACCTTGGCAAGGTTGCGCTCTACCAACTGAGCTACTCCCGCATATTTATTTAATCTCTAATTTTATTCAGAAATCAAATAAGTCTTATATTCTACCAAACTTTAATTTAAATATCTAGTGTTATCCTTTTTCAATAATCACTTGTTTGGCTTTTTGCAAATAATAGAACATCGACCATAAGGTAAGTAAAGCAGCAATCATAATCAACCACTTACCTACTTGACCACAATTGATCCCAAATAACGGCCCATCATAGAGTAAAAAACTAATTGCAATCAGCTGCATCGTTGTTTTGATTTTGCCTAAAAAATGCACGGCAACACTGGCTGAAGCCCCCATTAAGGCCATCCACTCGCGCAGTGCTGAAATTGTAATCTCACGACCAATAATAATAATCGCTACCCAAATCTGCACACGATCAAAGTTGAGCAAAACGAGTAATGCCGCTGCAACGATTAATTTATCAGCAACAGGATCTAAAAAAGCGCCAAAATTAGAGGATTGCCCCCACTTTCTAGCAAGGTAACCATCTAACCAATCCGTTGCAGCTGCCGCAACAAAAAGAATCGTTGCCAATAAGTTCTTGTCAGCTAAGCTAATGACAGAGTCTGGTATGTAATACATCCACACTAAAAGGGGTATGACTGCAATGCGTAACCAAGTGAGAAATATAGGAAAGTTAAATGGCATGCAAATTATGTTGTTTGAATAATACGAAAGAATACCATTAGTGTAATTGTTTATAGATTTGCTGGGCTAAGCTGGTCGAAATACCCTCAACTTGTGAGAGCTCTTCAATCGTTGCTCCAGCTACTCCTTTAATTCCTCCGAAGCGAGCCAATAACTTCTGTCGACGCTTGGCACCTATTCCTTCGATTTCTTCTAGGCGGGATACATTACGGGTTTTTTGACGTTTGGCACGCATCCCAGTGATCGCGAAGCGATGTGCTTCATCACGGATTTGCGCAATTAACATTAAAGAGGCATTCTCGACACCTAATCCCAAAGGCTGTCTGTCATCTGCAAAGATCAATGTCTCTAAACCAACCTTACGCCCTTCTCCTTTGGCAACGCCAACAATGAGGCGAATATCAATCCCTAACTCGGTGAGCACTTGCCTGGCAACTTCAACCTGACCTTTTCCGCCATCTACTAAGATGATATGAGGCACTTTTTCTGGGGGCAATTCTTGAAAGGCTGCATACCGCCTTCCCAATACTTGTTTCATCGCTGCATAATCATCGCCTGGAGTGATCCCTTCAATATTAAATCGCCGGTACTCTTTATTTTGCATAGCGTGATTTTGATAAACGACACAGGATGCTTGCGTGGCCTCACCGGATGTGTGACTGATATCAAAACATTCGATACGGAGTTGCTCTGTATCTTCGATTTCTAGTTGTAATGTTTCTATCAATTCACGGGTTCGTCGGTGTTGTCCACTATTTTCATTGATCCGCTTAAGTAATGATAACTCTGCATTGTCTTGTGCTAATTTGAGCCAATGCCTTCTCTGCTCTTGGGGTTGGGTGATGAAATGTACTTTTCTTTTGAGGCGTAAAGACATGGATTCTTGCAGTAAATCGCCCTCTTCTCCAAGCTCAATATTCATCACATAACTGCTGGGCAACATTTTGATTGCGCCCTCTACTTCAAGTGCTGCTTCATCTAAATAGCGCTGCGCCATAAAGGAGATGAGGTAATCTTTTAATTCAGATTGCATATCACCTTGCACCCTCACGACACTGGGAAAATAGGCATGATCACCCAAATGTCGTCCGCCTCGTACCATCGCCAAATTAACGCACACTTGTCCCATCTTTTCGACAACGGCTAAGATGTCAATATTCGTTTGACCATCAGCTGCTACATCCATCGATTGTTGTTGTAAAACATTTGATAAATCTGCAATGCGGTCCCGCACTGTGGCTGCTTGCTCAAACTCCAAAGCCTCACTATGTGCCAACATTTGTATTTCAAGATCTTGCATCACACTAGAGTGATTACCTTCTAAAAAGGATACTGCTTTTGCAACGTCTTGAGCATACTCTGATATCGGAATTAAACCAACACAGGGTGCACTACAGCGATGAATTTGATGCAATAAACAGGGTCTACTACGATTTTTAAAAACAGTGTCTTCACAGGTTCTTAATAAAAATACTTTTTGCAAAATTTGCACGCTATTACGCACTGCCCACGTGTTCGGAAATGGTCCAAAGTAGGTGTTCTTTTTGTCTGTTTTCCCCCGGTAAGAGGTAATTCTTGGAAATGCATGTCCTGTGATCATGAGATACGGATACGACTTATCATCCCGGAACAAAATATTGAATGGGGGTGCTAATGCTTTAATTAAGTTGTTCTCTAAAATTAAAGCTTCTGTCTCCGTGCGGGTAATCGTGGTCTCAAAATCTTCAATTTTGCTCACCATACGCTCAATCCGCGGTGATAATTGCGTTCTCTGAAAATAGCTTGAAACGCGTTTTTTGAGATTTTTGGCTTTACCTACATAAAGGATATTTTTTTGCTGATCAAAAAATCGATATACTCCAGGAAGCTCGGTCAGTTCCTTGACTTTTTCCTGTAATATTTCAAAGGTATTTTGAGTCATGCGCTTTGATATTTTCTGTCATGTTGTTGATCATTTGGGTGATGCTGGTGTATGTCTTCGTTTGGTAAGGCGTCTGGCGTTAACTCACTATACTTCTGATGATCATTTTACGTCTTCTGATAAAGATTCCCTGCGACTCTTTTGCGACCAGCCGGAATTAATCAAAAAATTAGCTGGCGAAGAGGTCCTTCGTGAATTAATTACTCATGGGGTGGAGATTCTACCGTGGGAATCGGCTAATCAATCACTAAGTGCGGAAATATTTCCCGATGTCGTGATCGAAACGTTTTCTTGTGAACTCCCTACGGAATATCTAACTCAATTAAAAAACATCCATACCCCACTGATCATCAATGTGGAATATCTAAGCGCGGAGTCCTGGACGATTGAAGCACATGGTCTTCCATCCCCTCCAAGTCATACCGATGATTGGCTGAGATATTTTTATTATCCGGGTTTTACTTCAAGTTCTGGTGGTCTGTTACAAGGCAAACTGCCTGCAATTGAAGATCATCAAGAATATGTTCCAAGATCTCTTGAGCAAGTTTGGCGCCAACTAAGGCCTTCTTCAGAGGCAAAAAGGGTCTGTGTATTTACTTATGGGGGCGATAAGTTATTGCGTTTACTTGATCAATTACATGCCAGTCACTTACCACTAGATCTTTTGTTTTGCGATGAACCCGCCATCCAAACTGCTGAACAATGGTTAGGTTGGCCTCTAACCAACCCCGTAACACGCAATCATTTACAGTGCATTGCCATGCCATTTATCCCGCAAGATGATTTTGACTGGCTTTTGCATCACTGTGATCTGAATTTGGTCCGTGGCGAAGACTCTTTTGTTCGGGCTCAATTTGCCGGTAAACCTTTTATTTGGGATATTTACCCTCAAGATATTGATGCACATCTAAAAAAATTAGACGCATTTTTAGAGGTTTACCTGAAAGATGCCACCCCAAATGCACAACGGGCTGTTCTTGAAGCCATGCATTGGCAAGAATTTTCTCATTGGTGGCCCTCTCTTCATGCCATGTCGCAACATGCCATGATGTGGCGTCAAGAATTAATAAAATCCCAAATTCATGGTGATTTAGCCATCCGTTTAAGAGACTTCATTCAAGAGAAATTGACATCCTCCCCGCCCTAAAGGACGGGGATTCCTACTGCTAGACGCTCATGTCCGAGCGCGAGAATATTTCTGGCCGCATTGAGGTCGCGGTCATTGACCGAACCACAATCTGAACATGCCCACTCTCTTATTCGCAAACCTGCTCTACCTTTCGGACTGTTGCTGTTGATACTTTTGCAACACGAACAAGTCTGGGTTGTATAAGCTTCATTCACTTCCTCAAATACCACGCCAGCGTATGCGCTTTTGTATTCCAACATCGTTTTGAGTGATGACCATCCAGCGTCTAACGTAGATTTAGCCATCTTGGTTTGAATGAGACCCTTGCTACTGACCTTTCCAACAAAGATCACACCATATTCTTGTGTGAGCATGGTTGAAAACTTGTGCATCGCATCTTTACGTCGATTTTTAATCTTCGCATGAATGTTTTTTACTTCTAATTTCTTATTGGCTCGTTGCGCAATACCTAATCGTTGTTCCAGCTTACGATATTCTCTGCCAACTAAGCGTTGGTTATCGCTCGTAACAGCACACTCTTTGAGCCCAAGGTCGATACCGACTGATTTTGTTGCTGTATTTGATTTTGTTTCGACTTTCACCGTAGCGTTGAAATACCAACGACCACGCGAGTCGTCTGAAAATGAGCCAGAACTAAGCTCGTAGTCTGCCAAACCATAACTATCCCAAACATTGAACTTGAATCCAGAAAATCGTAATTGTCCACCTTTGTAGGAAATGCAATCACTGCGAAATGGTATCCAACCAAGTGAGCGATGTGAACCTTTCGATTTTCTCCAGCGTAGTTTGAGTTTCTTGAACTGCTTACGTCTAGTTGCAAATTCATGACAAACCATTTGTACACTTGCAGAGTTGAGATTCAATCCTTCTTTACCAGCCCCAGCAGTGTATTTTTGCAAGTCATAACCAGACATAAGTTTGCCTGTTCTTTGGGTATGCTTTAATGATAATTCGTTGCAGTAATTCCAAACAAAATTCACCTCGTTCGCCAGCAGACGCAGTACTTTTGCGTGCTTATCTTTGATGCGAACTCGGATTGTTTTGATGGATGCCATACTGTATATTTTAACAGTACTTTACCGTTGAAGCAATAGATATATAAGCTTTACGAAATTCATCCCCCACCTGAAGGAAGGAGATTTCTTTCGGACTTTTGTTAAAACAGGGTTAAAATACTAGGTTTGATATTCAAAGGAAATAGACGATGAAAATCGCTCAAGATGTTCGTGTAGGAAACGTTGTCATGATTAACAACGAACCAATGGTAGTTCAACGTACTGAATATAACCGCTCAGGCCGTAACTCTGCCGTTGTTAAAATGAAATTTAAAAATTTGATGACCGAAGCACCAAACGAAGGCATCTATAAGGCTGACGATAAATTTGATATCGTCATCCTCGAAAAGAAAGAATGTACCTATTCTTATTTTGCTGACCCGATGTATGTCTTCATGGATACTGAATATAACCAATATGAAGTTGAAGCTGAAAACATGGGTGATGCTTTGAACTATCTGCAAGATGGTATGACTGTAGAAGTCGTATTTTATGAAGGTAAAGCTCTTTCTGTCGATTTACCAACCATGATTGTTCGTAAAATCATTTATACAGAGCCTGCAGTCAAAGGCGATACTTCTTCAGGTAAAGTCATGAAGATGGCAAAAATTGAAACTGGTTATGAATTACAAGTACCTCTGTTTTGCGGAACTGATGACTTGATTGAAATTGATACACGTACTGGCGAATATCGCAGTCGTGCCAATTAATTCAAGTTCTTGATAAATGTCATTCAAAAGGAGCCTAGGCTCCTTTTTTTAAACCGCAATTAAGCCGTAACTCTGGAGCAACATCTTCGCTTCGGAATACTGAATCTCAAGTTGCAGTGTTTTCCAGGTATGTCCTGGGTTGGACGGAAATAGTCGAATTAAACGCTTCTTGGACATCGCAAATAATTTTTCATTGATCTGCAAATGCGCAAGTAATTGATCAGCTAGCTCTGGACGATTGCAAATCAAGACGGCATCACAACCAGCTTCAAGTGCCGACTGGGCTCCTTGCACGACATTCCCCATGACAGATGCACCTTTCATGGAAAGATCATCACTGAAAATAACACCGGTAAACTCCATTTGGCGTCGCAAAATATCTTGTAACCACTTCTTAGAAAAACCAGCAGGTAACTCGTCTACGCGGGGATAAATCACATGGGCAGGCATGACAGCATCTAGGGTAATCCCCAAATCTAAATAAGGCCTTGCATCGTTTTTGAGAATGGTTTCTAAAGAACGATTATCTACCGGAATATCTACATGTGAGTCGGCTTCTGCAAAGCCATGTCCTGGAAAATGTTTTCCACAGTTTTTCATGCCAGCAATCAGCAACCCATGATTTAAACTTCTCGCCAAAATCGAAACGATACTCGGCTCAACATGAAACGCTCGATCACCAATCACTTCACTATTGCCATAGCCTAAATCTAAAACGGGTGTAAAACTAAAATCAACGCCACAAGCGAGTAATTCTGAAGCGAGTATATAACCTACTGCCGTGGCTGCTTTCATGGCTAAAAGAGCGGTTTCTGCTGGTGTGTGCAAGCCTTTTGGCAACTGTTTCCCACTCCATAAATAACCTAATCGCTGCATGGCGGGTAAATGGGTAAAGCCATCTGTTTTACAACGCTGTACTCGACCACCTTCATGGTCAATTGCAATAAGCACATCTTCTCGAATCGCTTTGATTGATTTAGTCAGTTCTGTTAACTGTGCTCTAGATGCAAAATTACGCGCAAATAAAATGACACCGCCAGTCAATGGGTGAAGGATTCTGGCTTTGTCTTGTTCATTGAGAACCAAACCTTCAACATCTAAAACCACAGGCCCTGGTGAGTAATTTTTCTTTTTCATATCGATATTTTTCTGTTTATCTTCGTTCAAATTCACAACATACTATCAAGCAACACATGATTTACTATGAATTTTTATTCACTTTTTGTCACAATTACCACTGCACTGACCATCTCTACTTCATCAGTGATCGTAACAAGGGCTGACCACTGGCGTTCTTGCATGAAAGTCTCTAAAGCTCCACTATAGGTTAAGTAAGGCTTACCAGTGGCATCATTGAGCGTTTGCACCGATTGCCATGTCATCGGGTAACGCATCCCTAACCCAATCCCTTTAGAAAATGCTTCCTTCGCTGCAAATCGCGTGCATAAATAAGCCATTCCACGCTTGAGATTACGTTCTTTTCTAGCTAAAAATACTTGATATTCTTGTGGACCTAATATGCGCTGAGCTATCCGACCGCCGGTTCGCTCATAGGTCTTGACCATCCGCTCAATGTGCAACAAATCATTGCCTATGCCTACGACCATGTTGACTCCTGTGAGCGGGCTGTCAGCATTAAGGATTTCATATCAGCAATGGCAGTCTTCCAACCTTTAAAGATGGCCTGCGCCACGATCGCATGGCCAATATTGAGCTCAGCAAGCGTTTGTATCTTTGCAATGGGAATCACATTCGCTTCGTTTAAGCCATGGCCGGCATTCACTCTGAGACCTAATTCATGTCCGTAATACGCTGCCCGCACAATTCTGTCTAACTCCATGTCCCCTTGCTCAGGGCCTGCATCAGCATAACGACCGGTATGCAATTCCACCACACCAACACCAATGCTCTTTACTGCTTCTAATACTTGTGCATCAGGATCAATGAATAATGACACCCGAATCCCACTCTTTTGGAGCTGCTTGACAGCAGCTTCAACAGTTTTAAGTTGCCCAAGTACATCCAACCCACCCTCGGTGGTCACTTCTTGACGTTTTTCTGGAACCAAACAAACATCATGAGGCTTGACTTGACAAGCAATATCAATCATCTCACTGGTAATGGCACACTCTAAGTTCATCCGCGTCTGAATCAAGGGTCTTAGCCGAAATAAATCTTCGTCTTTAATATGGCGTCGATCTTCACGTAAATGTAAGGTAATTAAGTCTGCACCAGCTGCTTCTGCTTCGATCGCCGCTCGAATCGGATCAGGATACGCTGTTCCCCTTGCATTGCGCAATGTAGCAACGTGATCAATATTGATACCGAGTTCAATGATGTTGGATGTCATAGCTTTTTTAAGTCAATGAGTATTTGACGTGTTGTCAGAACCTGATCTTGTAAGTGTAAGCTTAACAAAAATCGCATGAGTGCTTTACTTAAAGAAATCGTCTCTTGATCTTCAAAATGTGCTTGTGCAAGCTGTAATAAATGCTTTCCTTGTAACACTGGCCAATGTCCCGGCTCAAGTCCAGTCGATGGTCGCAAACCCCGCTCTGGTTGATACACATAATGTATCTCTGGGTCTAATACATCCCCTGTGTCTTGGCAATAATCGAGTGGTCCACAAAATCCCGTTTCTTGCAATAGGAAGATTTCAAAAGGTCGTAGGATTTTTTCATAGGATCCAGTAGCCTCGGATAATTTTGCAATCGTGGCATGGTACTGATCATACAAATTCTCATGAGCATCTTCACGCGCTAAAAATTTAACAATCAGTTCATTCATGTAAAAACCACATAACAAGGCATCACCCACTAAGGGGACTACTCCACCCATCCATTCCGATTTCGTTAATGTTTTTAGTTCGTTTTTACCTGTCCAGTGTACTTGTAGTGGCTGAAACTGTTGCAACACAGGACGTAAACTAGAATGGGGACGTTTAGCCCCCTTAGCAATTAAAGCAACACGCCCATAATCGCGGGTAAACACATCTAAAATAAGGCTAGTTTCTTTGTACGGAATCGAATGCAATACAAAGGCAGGCTCGTTTAAAACCCTCATAAACTACTCTAAGCCTTGTTCTCGCAGTGCAGCTCGATCGTCTGCCCAGCCACGCTTTACTTTGACCCAAGTTTCTAAAAACACTTTACCGTCAAACAGTTTTTCCATGTCCACTCGTGCCTCAGTTGAGATCCGTTTTAAACGCTCACCTTTTTCGCCAATCACCATCGGTTTATGGCTGTCCCGATCGACTAAGATCGTGGCAGCAATGCGACGCATGGTTCCATCCATCTGAAATTGATCAATAACGACTGAACTCGCATAGGGTAATTCTGCGCCGGTGTGACGAAATACTTTTTCTCTCAAAATCTCTGCGGCTAAAAACCTTTCGCTACGATCGGTCAGGGTATCTGGATCATAAATGGCTTCACGTTCGGGTAAATATCCTTCCAGTGTATCCATCAGCCTTGCAACATCATTGGGGTGCTTGGCTGTCATCGGTATGATCTCGGCAAACTCAAACTTGGCGGCCATGTCCTTCATGAACTCAAGAAGGTAATAATCTCGATCGGATGGCGTGGCTGAGTGACTAGCGAACACATCTAATTTATTGACCACCAAAATAACTGGCACTTCCCCTTTTAACATCTCGAGTACCTGTTCATCATCTTTGGAAAAATTTCCAGCTTCAATGACAAAACAGATCACATCCACATCACCTAATGTATTGGTAACGGTTCGGTTCAATGATTTATTTAAGGTGCTAACAAAATGCGTCTGAAATCCTGGCGTATCTAAAAAAATAAATTGTGCAGTAGGCGTAGTGTTGATTCCAGCAATGCGATGACGTGTGGTTTGGGCCTTGCGTGAAGTAATACTAATTTTTTGCCCGACTAGGGCGTTGAGTAAGGTGGATTTACCGACGTTAGGTCGTCCAACTAATGCAATGGATCCGCAACGAAAGGTCATCTCTATGCTCGCAAGGTTAAGTTTAACTGCTCATCACCTGAGCTTGGATCTAAGATGCTTTTTTTCTTCCGTGATGATTGTTTTTTGGCGGCTTGCCCAGTTTGTGGCAAGGCTTTTTGTGCAGCAATTAAAGCCAATTTAGCTGCTGACTGTTCTGCAGCTCTGCGGCTCGCCCCAGCGCCAGATACCTGAATATTTAAACTCTCCACTAAACACTCAACTTCAAATTGTTGATTATGGGCAACTCCAGTTGTCGCAGTCACTTGATACACGGGGAGTGGTAATTGATGGCCTTGTAAATACTCTTGCAACAAGGTCTTATCATCTTTGCCTAATGTTTTTGGATCAACATTTTCTAAAATTTGTGCATACAAGCGTCGCAATACTTCTCGGACTTTATCAAATCCAGCTTCAATAAAAATAGCCGCAATAATTGCCTCTAAAGTGTCTGCCAAAATCGAAGGCCGTTTAAAACCACCACTTTTTAACTCACCTTCTCCCAGTCGCAAATAATCAGATAGAGATAAACTTTGCGCGATTTCGTAAAGGGCTTGTTGCTTGACTAAATTAGCTCTTACACGTGATAAATCTCCTTCATCAAGCGCAGTAAATTTTTCAAATAAAATTTCAGCAACAATACAGTTCAGAACAGAATCACCTAAAAACTCCAGTCGTTCATTATTTTTTTTACCATGACTGCGATGCGTTAACGCCTGCATTAATAAATCATTTTTCTGGAACTGATAGCCCAGGCGCTCCTGCAGAAGTTTAGTGTCAATGGTGATCCGAGAATTCATTTAATGAAAGGTCCCAATCCGCTTTAAATCACTGAAGTTCATCCAAATAAAAACTGCCTTACCAACTAAATTCGCCTCAGGAACAAATCCCCAATATCTTGAATCTAAACTGTTGTCACGGTTATCACCCATCATGAAATAATTTCCTGGTGGAACTTTACAAACAAAGCCCTCAAAACTATATTGACAGTTATTCATATTCGGAAAAACATGGTCTGGAACAAAATTGCTTGGAAAACCACTCGGACGCTGCGGATCATTTTCAATCATGTGACTTCCCCCACCCAGCTCATTCGCAAATGATTCTTGCAAATGGATTGGGCGTAAATTTTGCGGTGTCATATTCTTAATGAAGTCACTTCGCTCGTCATAACCAACTTGAGGAATAAACATAATATTTTCGTAAGTAAAAGGCTTACCATTGACGGTTAAGTGTTTATTTTTATATTCCACCACGTCCCCTGGAACACCCACCACGCGTTTGATGTAATCTACAGTTTCATCTACAGGGTAACGAAAGACCACTACATCACCTCTTGCGGGAGAGCCTACTTCCATGATTTTTTTGTTCCAAACAGGAAAGCGAACACCGTAGGTAAACTTATTGACAAGAATGAAGTCCCCAATTTGCAGGGTCGGAATCATGGAGCCAGAAGGAATCTTAAATGGCTCAAAGAAAAAAGAACGTAATATAAAAATAAACGCAATGATGGGAAATAAGTCAGCAGTAAATTCTAACCAAATCGGCTTTTTATCAATTCCAGCAGCCTGACGTTGTTTAGCAAAGAACAGCTTATCTAATGCCCAAAAAATACCGCAAACAATAAAAAGACCTAATAATATCTTTGCAAATTGCTGTCCAATGATTGCCCAGTAACTCATTTATCCTCCACCTGTAATATTGCTAAAAAAGCTTCTTGAGGAATCTCGACATTACCTACCTGCTTCATTCTCTTCTTTCCTGCTTTTTGTTTTTCTAATAATTTACGCTTACGTGAAATATCGCCACCATAACATTTAGCTAAAACATTTTTACGTAATGCCTTGACGTTTTCACGGGCAATAATATTGCTGCCAATAGTCGCTTGGATCGCTACATCAAACATTTGACGTGGAATGATCTCGCGCATTTTCGCCACAACTTCACGTCCTCGATATTGACTATTCGTACGGTGCACAATCACGGATAAAGCATCCACCTTATCTCCGTTAATTAATATATCAACTTTGACGACATCCGAGGGACGATTTTCCTTAAACTCATAATCCATCGAGGCGTAACCTCTCGAGATGGACTTCAAACGATCAAAGAAATCCATCACGATTTCTGCCATTGGAAGTTCGTATGTCAACTGCACTTGTCGGCCTAAATATTGCATGTTAGTCTGAATACCCCGCTTACCGGTACACAGTGTGATCACCGCACCAACATACTCTTGAGGCATATACAAATTAACTGTAACTATGGGCTCAAAAATAGTATCTATTTTGCTAGGTTCAGGCATTTTAGATGGGTTATCCACCACAACGCGGGAGCGGTCAGAAAGCTCTACTTCATACACAACGGTCGGTGCTGTCGTAATCAAATCCATATCGAACTCACGCTCTAAGCGCTCTTGCACAATTTCCATATGCAACAAACCTAAAAACCCGCAACGAAACCCAAAACCCAATGCCTGTGATACTTCTGGCTCATACATCAAAGATGCATCATTGAGCTTGAGCTTTTCTAAAGACTCTCTCAAGGCTTCATATTGATTGGCTTCCACAGGATATAAACCTGCAAAGACCTGTGGCTTGACTTCTTTGAATCCTGGCAGTGGAACTGAGGCCGGAGTTTTACCTTGTTGACCTGGGGCATGCGTAATCGTATCCCCTACTTTGGCAGCCTTTAACTCTTTAATACCAGCAATAATGAATCCTACCTGCCCTGCAGTTAATTCTGTTCGATCAATCGATTTAGGGGTAAAAACACCCACATGATCGACTAAATGGGTCGAACCATTGGCCATTAATAAAATACGATCTTTAGGTTTGAGGGTGCCATTTTTGATGCGAACTAACATCACTACACCCACGTAATTATCAAACCAAGAATCAACTAACAAGGCTTGTAATGGTGCAGTAGGATCCCCTTCCGGTGGCGGAACACTGGCAATCAAACGTTCAATGACGTCTTGCACACCTAAACCAGTCTTAGCAGAGCACGTAACAGCATCAGTAGCATCTATACCAATAATATCTTCAATCTCTTGCTTGGCCTTATCAGGATCAGCAGAAGGTAGGTCAATTTTATTCAGTACCGGGACAACCTCAACTCCAAGCTCAATGGCCGTGTAACAATTGGCTACAGTTTGTGCCTCAACCCCTTGAGAGGCATCCACGACGAGCAAAGCTCCTTCACAAGCAGATAGTGACCTGCTGACCTCATAAGAGAAGTCAACGTGTCCAGGGGTATCAATCAGGTTGAGGTTATATACCTGTCCATCTCGAGCTGGATAGCTCAAAGCTGCCGTTTGGGCTTTGATGGTGATGCCTCTTTCTTTCTCAATGTCCATAGAATCAAGGACTTGCGCTTCCATTTCACGATCTGAAAGGCCACCACAGAGTTGAATAATGCGATCCGCTAAGGTCGATTTTCCATGGTCAATATGGGCAATAATGGAGAAGTTTCTAATATTTTTCATGAATTCCTAAAGGCGCCTTGCCGTAGCATGACACCATGTCATGCTGCAATAAGACGTCTATGTTCTATTGTAACGGTTTAGGATTTGCGAGGCGTATCTATCTCAACAACAGGGACATTGAGCTCGCGCGTTACTCCCTTGTGCCAGACTAATAACCTCACTTTAGTTCCTGGCTTTACTTCACTAACTGTTCTCGTTAAATCAGCACCTTTTTCAATATCTTTGTCATTGATTTTTAAAATGACATCACCCACCTCAATACCAGATTGGGCTGCAGGAGCGTTTGGATCTAAACCTCGAATCAAAACACCTCTTGCCTTACCACTAAAACCAATACTTTCCGCCAACTCTTTATTGAGCTCAGTAATCGTAATACCAATTCTTCCTCTTACAACACGGCCATTTGTACGCAATATATCGGAAATCCGAATCGCCTCATCAATCGGAATGGCAAAGGAAATCCCCATAAAACCACCAGATTTACTATAAATTTGTGAATTGATACCAATCACTTCACCACGGGTGTTAATCAAAGGACCACCAGAGTTTCCTGGATTAATTGCTACATCGGTCTGTATAAATGGTGTAATGCTATCGTTGACTTCACGCCCTTTTGCAGAAATGATGCCCGCACTCACGGTATTGTCAAACCCAAAAGGTGATCCAATCGCAAGCACCCATTCCCCAACGCGAACCTTCGATGACTCGCCAATGGGTAATTTGGTTAAATTATTTGCTTCGATTTTAATTAAGGCTACATCGGTTTTAGGGTCAGAACCAATCAATTTTGCTTTGAACTCACGTTTATCTGTCAATGTGACATAAATCGTTGTAGCACCCTCTACTACGTGTGCATTGGTGAGAATGAAACCACTACCATCAATCACAAAGCCTGAACCTGTTCCCCGCTCTTGCTCTTGTGACTTAGGGCCGGCTTGATTCGGGGTTCTTGGCTGCTGCTGTTGAGGTAAGCCTGGAATTGGAATACCAAAAAAGCGTCGTAAAAATTCAGCTTGATCTTGTGGGGTAATGTTGGAAGGGACTTGATAAACCGTTACGCGCTCTGTAGTGCGAATATTGACCACCGCAGGACTTGCTTTTTCAACTAAATCAGAAAAGTCACCTATCACGCGCCGTGTCGGTTGCGGCGTCTGAATATTGAGTGGGTCTGAAGAAGTAGTTGTAGGACTTTGCCCATAGGCAATAGTCAAACCTATAAAAAACAAACTCAATGTGAGTATTTTTCTTAAAAACATAAAACCGCTATGGATAGCAATCATTGACAAAAGAAAATTAAATTGTTAATAATTTTGTATTTTAAAGTCTTTTGAAAACTAATGTGCCATTAGTTCCACCAAAACCAAAATTGTTTTTGACCGCAATATCTATCTTTAAATCCCTTGCAGTATTTGCGCAGTAATCTAAATCACATTCTGGGTCTTGATTAAAAATGTTGATTGTCGGAGGTGACTTTTGATGATGCAAAGCCAAGACCGTAAATACAGCCTCTAATCCACCTGCGCCACCCAATAGGTGACCGGTCATGGATTTCGTTGAGTTGACAACGACACGCTTGGCAAGATCACCTAACGCGGCTTTAATTGCTTCTGTTTCATTTTTATCGCCAAGTGGAGTCGAAGTTCCATGGGCATTAATATAATCAACTTGATCAGAATTGACGCCTGCATCTTTAAGTGCATTAATCATGCAACGTCTAGGACCATCCATGTTAGGAGCCGTCATATGGTATGCGTCACCACTCATACCAAATCCGGCAAGTTCAGCATAAATCTTTGCCCCGCGAGCTTTGGCATGTTCATATTCTTCTAGAACCATCACACCACCACCCTCACCGAGAACAAAACCATCGCGGTCTTTATCCCAAGGACGTGAAGCAGTCAAAGGATCATCATTTCTAGTTGAGAGCGCTCTTGCAGCGGCAAAACCGCCGATACCTAACGGAGAAACTGTTGACTCAGCACCGCCGGCAATCATGACATCGGCATCACCATACTGAATTAACCTTGCAGCAAGACCTAAACTATGTAATCCGGTAGTACAAGCAGTTACCGCACCTAGATTAGGACCTTTGAGACCCAGATTAATACTTAAGTAACCAGAAATCATGTTAATGATTGAACCCGGTACAAAGAATGGTGAAATTCTTCTAGCACCACGTTCCACATATTCCTTATGGGTTTCTTCAATCATTGGCAAACCACCAATGCCTGAACCCACAAGAACGCCACAACGTTCTGCGTTTTCTTCTGTGATGACTAAACCACTGTCTGTAAATGCTTGCGTTCCAGCCGCAATGCCATAATGAATAAAAGTATCCATATGCCTAGCTTCTTTGGCGGAAATATAGTCCTCAATTTGAAAATCTTTGACTTCACCAGCAAAATGCACTGATAAACCTGAATGATCAAATTTAGATATCGTAGCAATACCCGATTTACCCGCTAGGAGATTATCCCAAGCTGTTGCAACGGTATTACCTACAGGACTAACTAAACCTAAGCCGGTAACAACCACCCGGCGTTGGTCTCTTGCGAAAGACACTATGATTAGCCTTGTGCTTTTGAAGAAGCAAAATCAATTGCTAATTGAACTGTAGTGATCTTCTCTGCTTCTTCATCAGGAATCTCAATACCAAATTCATCTTCTAAAGCCATTACAAGCTCAACGGTATCGAGTGAATCAGCGCCTAAGTCATTGACGAATGAAGATTCGTTTTTAACCTCAGCTTCTGTTACGCCTAATTGCTCGGCGACGATTTTCTTAACTCGTTGTTCAATATTGTCCATGCGTTCCCTCCAGGGATGTTGTTAAATTAAAAAGTATTTTATCAGTTTCGTAAAACATTATGCGAGATATAACCCGCCATTGACATGCAAAGTGGTTCCTGTGACGTATCCTGCTTGATCAGAGGCCAAAAAAACCACCGCATTTGCTACATCATCAGCAGTTCCCAGCCTACCCAGAGGGATATTTCCCTTCAAAGCATTCTGTTGATCTTCTGATAAAGCTCGTGTCATATCTGTATCAATAAAGCCTGGCGCAACACAGTTGACGGTAATATTTCGACTACCTATTTCACGGGCAAGTGATCGACTCATACCTGCCACCCCTGCTTTTGCAGCGGCGTAATTTGCCTGACCAGGATTACCCATATGCCCAACAATCGATGTCACATGAATAATTCTGCCACCTTTGGCCCGCATCATCGGTCTTAAAACAGCACGGCTGAGACGAAAGACGGCAGATAAATTGGTTTGAATAACTTGATCCCAATCGTCATCTTTCATTCTCATTGCCAATTGATCTTTTGTAATACCTGCATTATTAACTAATATATGCAGTCCACCATACTCTTTGACAATGGCATCAATCATGTCATCACAAGCTTTAATATCCGTAACGTTTAACACCATGCCTTTTCCAGCATGAGGAATTTCCGCGCTTTGAGCTAACACTTGAGTGACAGACTGCGCTCCAGACTCTGAAGTTGAGGTACCGATCACGATGGCACCAGATTTTGCCAATTGCAAAGCAATCGCTTGACCAATCCCACGTGACGCTCCCGTGACGAGAGCTACCTTACCTTGTAATTGAACATTCATATTATTTACTTAACTCTTCAAGAACTTGCGCAATACTCATTGGATCATAAATATTCATAACTTTTAATTCTGCATCTATCCGCTTAACCATACCAGCTAAAACCTTACCAGGACCACACTCTACTATGTGGGTAATCCCCTGATTCGACATGTATTGAATAGTCTGTACCCATCTCACTGGTGAATAAGACTGGCGAACTAATGTATCTCGAATCCCTATTGGATCATCAATGACTGTCACATCAACATTATTCACCACAGCAAAGCCGGGTGAATGGATATCAATTTTACTCAAATAATCACGTAATGGATCAGCTACAGGCCTTAATAAACTGGAATGAAATGGTGCGGAAACAGCAAGGGGTGCAACTAACTTTGCCCCAGCAGGCTTAGCCTTTGCACTAGCATCGTCAACCGCTTCTTTATCACCTGCAATCACCACTTGATTCGGGGCATTAAAGTTCACCGCTTCAACAATTTTACCCGTAGCTAATTGACTACTTTTACATAGCTCAATCACACTCGCATCATCCATACCAACAATTGCCGCCATACTTCCACTACCAACGGGAACTGCATTTTGCATCATTTGAGCACGAAAACGAACAAGGGGTATCGCATCATGAAATCCAATTGCACCTGCTGCAACGTAAGCAGTGTACTCACCTAAACTATGCCCTGCCGCCATCGAGGGTACAACACCGCCCGCCGCTAACCAAGCGCGGTAAATGGCAATCGCACTTGCTAACATCACCGGTTGGGTGTTCTCTGTTAAAGCTAAAGTTTCTGCAGGTCCTGCTTGAATCATTTGTCCGAGATCAAACCCAATCGCAGCACTCGCCTCTTGAAGCGTACTCTGCACAACTGCGTCGCCACTAAATGCATCTAACATGCCAACGGTTTGAGAACCTTGACCAGGAAATACAAAAGCTATTTTTTTATTCATATATTCAATTTTACGGTCAATTTACTTTAATAACGGATGCAAGCTGCACCCCATGTAAATCCACCACCAACACCTTCTAATAATAAATATTGTCCACGCTGAATTTTGCAACTGCGCACACCTTCATCTAATGCTAAAGGAATTGATGCGGCTGAGGTATTTCCCTGCTCAGCTAAGGTCACGATGACATGATCTAAAGCAATCCCAAGCTTTTTAGCTGTTCCCTCCATAATGCGAATATTCGCTTGGTGGGGAATTAACCAATCAATTTGAGCCGTTGTTAATTGCGCTTTGTCTAAAACCTCAATCGCCACTTGCTCCAGTACTTTGACGGCTAGTTTAAATACGGCCTGCCCATCCATTTTCAAAAATGCTGAACCAACAATACCACCTGCACTCGTATTACCTGGCACACACAAAATATCTCGATGGGAACCATCTGCATGAAGGGCTGTACTCAATATTCCTTGCTCATTGCTTGCTTCTAGCAATACAGCTCCAGCACCATCACCAAATAAAACACATGTCGTGCGATCTTGGAAATTTAATATCCTGGAGAAAACTTCGGCACCAATCACAAGTATTCTTTGATTCGTGCCTGACCGAATCAGTGCATCGGCCAAGTTGAGCCCATAGATAAATCCTGAACAAACTGCCTGAACATCAAATGCGGCGCAATGACTTGTAATCCCTAATTTATCTTGCACTACGCAAGCAGTACTTGGAAAGCCACCTAGATGATCGGCCGTAGAGGTTGCCAAAATGATTAAATCAATCGTTTGAATATCAATCTGTGCCACCTCGATGGCAGCCTTAGCGGCCTCAACAGCTAAATCACTGGTCATTTGCTCAGGACTTGCAAAAAAACGACTTTTTATGCCACTCCGAGAGTAAATCCACTCATCGCTTGTCTCGATTCCCTGCAGCTCTAGTCGCTTGGCTAACTCATCATTACTTACCTTGTTTGGAGGTAAATAACTTCCAGTGCCAATAATCTTTGCATATGTGCTCATAGACTAAGATTTTATCTCGACATTTTCAACAGGCGTTGAAATTTCAGTTTCTACTGGTGCAGATTCATGAATTTTTTCATGTTCAAATGCTTTTTCTATGTTTTCAACCATCTTATTTTTAGCCGCCTCGTAGGCACGTAGCAAAGCGACATAAAAGGCATACTTATCAGCAGATCCATGACTTTTAATAACTAAACCTTTTAATCCTAAGAGCATGGCGCCGTTATAGGCTCGATGGTCAACACGCTTCCGAAATCTTAATAAAATCGGTAATGCTAAAAAAGCTAAAAATCTCGTTAATAGTGATCGACTAAATTCTTCTTTAATCATTTGGGAAATCATGCTGGCTAAACCTTCACTGGTTTTTAAAGCCACATTACCAACAAAGCCATCACACACCACAACATCGGTGGTTCCTTTAAAAATATCATTACCTTCTACGTTGCCGTAAAAGTTGAGCTGGCTTTGGCGCAATAACTCTCCCGCCTGTTTGACCACTTCATTGCCCTTAATCACTTCTTCACCAATATTTAATAAGCCAATGGTCGGACTAGGTTTGTTATCAATCACGCGCACCATCACATTAGCCATTTGTGCAAATTGCAAAAGATGAAACGCTTCACAATCAGAATTGGCACCTAAATCTAAGACGGTCGTACCGGTACCTTTTTGATTGGGCATTCTTGTTGCAATTGCTGGACGATCAATGCCAGGAAGGGTTTTTAACAAGTATCTCGAAATAGCCATCAGTGCACCGGTATTTCCTGCAGAAACAGCTGCATCCGCATGCTGTTCTTTTACCTGTTCAATGGCAACACGCATCGATGAATCTTTTTTACGACGAAGTGCTACTTCGATGGAATCATCACTACTAATGACTTCAGTCGCTGAAACAATTTTGATGCGTTTTTTATATTCTTCGGAAACTTTTTTGAGGGCTTTTTGGATTGCGGCCTCATCACCAACTAAAATGACTGCAGTATCTTCGTAATCATGCAAAAGATCCAAACAAGCAGGAACAGTTACAGACACGCCATAATCGCCACCCATTACATCAACAGAAATGGAAATTGTCATATCGAAGAGAGGTGGAAATAAGACGACTTTTGTCGTCTTATTATGCATATGAATTCTTTAACGGAATCCATCTTTTATATCAAACCCTAGAAGGTTTAACAACAAATTAATCGTTTTTAGTCTTAACTACTTTACGACCACGATAGTAGCCAGATGGGCTAACATGATGGCGCAAATGCGCTTCACCTGTCGTTGGCTCTACCGCCAATGAGGGTGCAACTAAAAAGTCATGAGCACGGTGCATGCCACGCTTAGATGGGGATTTTTTATTCTGCTGGACGGCCATAGTATTAACTCCTAAACAATCCAAAATTTTAACACTTATTTGGCAAAAAATCTAATCCTTTTCAACCTTAAGCATCAAATTTCAACTTTTTGAGACTTTCAAATGGGTTTTTTGGTGAATTTTCTGCTTCATTACTGATACTTTCTTCACCACTACCAACAATTCCTGGGACAAAAATCATCTTAGATTCACATACTTCAGATGGGTGCTTTGGTATCAATGGAAGATTGAGCAAGATTTCATCTTCAATTAATTCCAATAACTGAAATTGATGACTGGTCAACAAGGCATCTTCTTCATCATTGTCTAACGGGAAATTCTCGACCTCTTCTATGGTGTCTTTTAAAACAAATTGCGAAACAATATGTAGTTCATCTAAAAACGGCTGGAGACAACGCTGACACTCAAGGGGATACGATAAGTCAAGAATCAATTGAATACGATATTCTTGCCCACCTCCGGGCAATTCATCGATCCATGAATGTAATTCCCAGGTAAGTTCTTGAGCAGAAAATTCATCTACTAAACTACGCTTGTTGATTTCTTCAACTATCCGTGGCAATTCCATTAATTTCAAAAAACCTTTACCATGGAGTAGTTGACCTGACTTAAAATCAACTTGAGCAAGCGAAGATACACTTGCGTTTAATTCTTTAACTGGCATATTTTTTCGAGTCATTACTTTTTTCTTAAGAATCCAATGAAAGACCAACCTCCTCTTATTCTAGCCTCTTCTTCTATCTATCGAAAAGAATTATTAGAGCGCTTGCGGATCCCATTTGAATGTATTGCTCCCAACATTGATGAATCTCAACTTCCTGATGAATCAACGGATGATCTCATTGAACGTCTTTCTCAACAAAAAGCGCAAGCAGTCGCGCAGCTTCACCCAAATGCTTGGGTGATTGCTTCGGATCAAGTTGCGGATTTCAATGGTCATGCTATTGGTAAACCCGGTACTCACGAAAAAGCCTTAGCGCAACTCAAAATAATGCAAGGCAAAAGAGTGGTTTTTAAAACTGGCTTGTGTTTGATGCATCACCAATCCCATCGCTCTATTTATATATGTATTCCGACGACAGTCAGTTTTCATGATTTAGATGATGCTGTTCTAGAAAATTATCTACACGCTGAAAAACCATATGACTGCGCTGGAAGTGCTAAATCAGAGGGTCTAGGAATCAGCTTATTGTCTAAAATTAAAAGCGAAGATCCAACGGCTCTCATCGGCTTACCACTAATTGCTCTCTCAGGCCTTTTACGTTCAGTCGGTTACGCAATTCCAGCCCCTCAAATAGCTTTAACGCCCACACCATGAAAAAAGGTCGACTATTTTTAGTACCCAATACACTTGGGGAAGAGAATCGTGAGTCGCAAATCACTCATGTAATCCCACCTTTCGTCGCACAAATTGCCGCGGAACTTGATTGCTGGATAGTGGAGAATGCTAAAACTGCCCGCTCATTTTTGGGGGCAGTGCATCAAATCACCCCTCTTCGTAAACCCATTCAAGAAATCAAAATGACGCAGTGGCGCGGCCCTCGCTCTGAGGTATCGCCAAAAGATTTAATTGCACCATTATTGCAAGGTCAAGATATGGGCTTGATGTCCGAGGCAGGTCTTCCCGCCATCGCGGATCCAGGAACAGAAATCGTCGCTCTTGCGCATCAAATGGGTATTCAAGTACGCCCGTTAACAGGACCAAACTCTTTAATGCTCGCTCTGATGGCCTCTGGGATGAGTGGTCAACATTTTTCTTTTCATGGATACCTTCCCATTAAGGGACCAGAGCGCCAAAAGAAAATCAAATCTATCGAACAAGATTCAAAACTCCATCAATCAGCTCATCTTTGGATTGAAACCCCCTACCGAAATACTTCAATGCTACAAAGCCTCACTGATTTTTTACTGCCTCAAACGCAACTCTGTGTAGCAATGGACTTAACTCTCGAGAGTGAACTAGTCCTTCGCTTGAGTATCGAGGAGTGGAAAAAATTACTACTATCCCAATCTCCTAAGTTACCGCAAGACCTCGATCGTCGCCCGGCTGTATTTGTCATGCAAGCGTAATTACTTGACTGACATCAATTGCATGGCCTGCGCAAAAGATGTTCCAAAAGAGGCGCCAAACCGTTTGGCAATCCGCTCTGCAACATTCTCTGTTTGTGAATAATCAATAATGTCTTTTTGACCAATCACTTCTTTGGCGACAAAATCCATTGTCCCGATTTCATCGGCAATCCCAAGCTCAATACTACGCGCACCATTCCACACCATTCCAGTAAACAATGTGTCATTGGGTTTTAAACGATCGCCACGGCCATTTTTGACAACATCAATAAATTGTTGATGAATCTCATTAATCATCGTTTGTAATACTTCACGATTTTTGGGGTCTTGCTTTATAAATGGATCGAGCATGTCTTTGTTTTCACCCGCAGTAATTACGCGACGTTCAACCCCTAATTTATCCATAAGACCTGTAAATCCAAAGCCACTCATAATGACGCCAATCGAGCCAATTAAACTTGCTTTATCCACATAAATTTTTTCCGCGGCCACCGCAATGTAATAGCCACCTGAGGCACAGATATCTTCAACTACAACATATAAATGTTTTTTCGGATACTCTTTTCTTAAACGCAACATTTCATCATGAATCATCCCTGCTTGCACTGGAGAGCCACCTGGACTATTAATTTTGACAATCACACCAACACTGTCAGGACTTTCAAATGCGGCTTGAAGTGCGGCATTAATATCACCTGCATTGGCAGGTGTATTACTTGCAATTTCACCTTGAATATTGATGAGTGCTGTATGTTTACCAAGTACGGAACTGGACTTATTTTTAAAGGGATTAAAAAATGTATAAAGGGCAAATAAAAACAACCCCAGCCAAATCACACGCCAAATGGTGCGCCATCTTCTTTCACTGCGCTTATCTTTTAAATTTTCATTAAGCAAGCTTTCTAATGCCTGCTTTTCCCAACTTGACTCTTCACTCATACAGTTTCCTTTTGATTTTTTAATACTTTAACGCAGGAGTATTTCTCTTAATTCTTTTACATGATCAACGCACGCAAGTGGGGTATGAACTAAGAGCTCTTCTTTAGGATGAGCCCCATACGTCACTGCAATCGCATCAACCCCAGCGTTTTTTGCCATTTTTAAATCATGTGATGTATCGCCAATCATCACGACTTTATGCGGCGGTGTTCCCCATTGGTCGAGAAGCTCGAGCAGCATTTGGGGATGCGGCTTTGCACGTGTTTGATCAGCGGTCTTCGTGTCATGAAAAAACTGCTCTAAGCCATGAAGCTTTAGGGTTCGATCTAATCCATGGCGCGGCTTACCCGTTGCAACCGCCAATAAATGACCTTTCTTTTTTAATTCTTCTAGCAATTCACGAATTCCGTGAAACAAAATTAATTCATGATCTTGACTGAGATAATAATGTCGAAAACGCTCGAGAACTATCGGGTAATCTCCTAGATCTAAGTTCGGTAGAATGATCTTAATCGATTCGTGTAGTCCAAGTCCAATCACGTGACTAGCTAATTCATTTGTCGGTATTTCTAAATCCAAATCCGCGCAGGCTTTTTGCATGCAATCCACAATTGTGGGCGTGGAATTCATAATAGTACCGTCCCAATCCCAAACAATCATTTCATATCGTAACTCTGCCGTCTTCATATTTTTATTACCTCTTGAGTATTACCCAATGGATCAATCGAAAAACCTGCAGGCAATGGCGCCTGTATTTGGATTTTTTCTTTGGATGATGGATGTGTAAAGACTAAACGAAAAGCGTGAAGCATTAATCGTTTTACACCAATTTTTTTATCAAGGTCCGAATCTCCATATTTATCATCACCTAAAATGGGATGTCCAATGTACTGTAAATGAACGCGAATTTGATGGGTTCTACCGGTTTTAAGTATCGCCTCCGCAACAAAACACTGTTCCTGATGTGAGGATCCAAGTTGTTTGATGATGGTGTAACTCTCCTGACCACCTTGGTCGACCCGCACCCGTCGTTCACCATTTGGCAAGAGGTATTTGTGCAGCGGAAACTTTAAGGAAACATGACCTTGCCCACCTTGAAATTGACCATGCGCTACCAACACAT
The DNA here is from genome assembly GCF_027944005.1 of Polynucleobacter sp. SHI8. Lineage (NCBI taxonomy): Bacteria > Pseudomonadati > Pseudomonadota > Betaproteobacteria > Burkholderiales > Burkholderiaceae > Polynucleobacter > Polynucleobacter sp. SHI8. The sequence continues at coordinate 1,485,141 of NZ_AP027204.1, forward strand.
ATCTTTTATCGACCCGACCTTCTCGAATCTCCTCATGCATGGCTGTAAGTGCACTTCTTTTTTTAGCTAAAATGAGCACCCCCGAGGTATCCCGATCAAGGCGATGGACCAGCTCTAAAAATTTTAATTCCGGTCGTGCCATTCTTAATGCTTCAATTAATCCTAAAGAAACGCCCGAACCTCCATGAACAGCTAAACCTGATGGTTTATTGACAATCAATAAGTGAGCATCCTCAAACAAGATCGGCATCTCCTCAGAGATCTTTTTGGCAGAATACTCAATTTTTACATCATGAGAAATATCTTCACGATACGAAACTCTAATGGGAGGTATGCGTAAAACATCTCCTGCCGCAATCCGCGTGGTGACGGTCGCCCTCTTCTTATTGACCCGAACTTCACCAGATCGAATAATTCGATAAATATGGCTTTTGGGTACTCCTTTTGCCCATTTAAGGAGGAAATTGTCTAATCTTTGCCCTTCTTCTTCCTCTGAAATGGTGATTTGACTAACGCTAGATTCAGACATGGAGGGACTTTATAAATTATTTTGTATATATATGTAGGAGTTTTACTAAATACAATGACTTTGCAATATAATCGGGGCTAGTGCATTAAAAACTGCGGTTGCGACGAATCCAAATCAGAATATTTCCAACTGTGTTTTACTGTAACTGCACTAATTATAGCTAGGGAAGGCATTTTCCCCAAGGTAGCTCCCCCCTTGTTGTAATGAGGAGCAGAAATTGAAAGCTCTTTTAGAGCATAAATGGAAGTTTGACAGATATTTTTGTGAACGCTTAGTGGCTGTAAAGTCCTAGCGAGCATGCGAAGCAGTAAGTTTAATAAGATATAAGTTATTAAATATAAAAGGTTTTTTGGATATGATTTCCATATCCAGTTTGGTGAACCTCCTGGTTACCCTATCTTCGCCCTGTTAAAACTTCTTTTGCTTTAGCGCTTTCTGAAAAGGAAACTGTTATGAAAAGAATGTTATTTAACGCAACCCAACAAGAAGAATTGCGCGTTGCGATTGTCGATGGGCAAAAACTAGTCGATCTCGATATTGAAGCCGCTGGTCGTGAACAAAAAAAAGGCAATATTTACAAAGGTGTAATTACCCGAATTGAGCCTTCTTTAGAGGCTTGTTTTGTGAACTATGGTGAAGAACGCCATGGTTTTTTACCATTTAAAGAAATCTCACGCGCTTACTTTGCCGAGGGTGTCGATGTTAAAAAGGCAACGATTAAGGACGCTCTCAAAGAGGGTCAAGAAATCATCGTGCAGGTGGAGAAAGAAGAACGTGGCAATAAAGGTGCTGCATTAACTAGTTTTATCTCTTTAGCTGGTCGCTATTTAGTATTGATGCCCAATAATCCTCGTGGGGGTGGTGTTTCAAGACGTATTGAGGGTGAAGATCGTCAAGAGCTCCGTGAGGCAATGGCTGGTCTTGAAATTCCTGATGGTATGAGCATTATTGCAAGAACGGCTGGTATTGGTCGTGATACGGAAGAATTGCAATGGGATTTAAGTTATCTCATGCAATTGTGGTCTGCAATTGACTCCGCCGCCAAGTCGAACCAAGCTCCTCTGCTTATATACCTAGAATCTAGCCTGGTAATCCGTGCGATTCGGGATTATTTCCAGCCAGACATCGGTGAAATTCTCATCGATACGGACGACATTTTCGAACAAGCACAAGCATTTATGTCTGTCGTAATGCCTGACAATATGCCAAAGGTCAAGCGATACCTTGAGGATGTGCCACTATTTTCTCGCTTTCAAATCGAGCACCAAATTGAAACGGCCTACTCCAGAACAGTCAACCTACCCTCCGGTGGTGCGATTGTAATTGACCATACTGAAGCTTTAGTTTCTGTCGACGTCAACTCGGCTCGTGCAACGCGCGGCTCTGATATCGAAGAAACAGCAACAAGGACGAACTTAGAAGCTGCTGATGAAATCGCTCGTCAAATGCGTCTTCGTGACTTAGGTGGCCTGATCGTGATTGACTTTATTGATATGGAGTCCACAAAGAGTCAAAAGGATGTTGAGAATCGTATCAAAGATGCCCTAAGACATGATCGCGCTCGCGTTCAAACGGGGAAAATTTCCAAATTTGGTTTGATGGAACTTTCTCGTCAACGTCTACGCCCTGCGTTATCAGAGGGTAGTCATATTACCTGCCCACGTTGTACGGGTACTGGCCATATCCGCGATACTGAGTCCTCAGCTCTGCAAGTCTTACGTATTATTCAAGAAGAAAGTATGAAAGAAAATACGGCGGCAATTCACTGCCAAGTGCCAGTGGATGTGGCTGCTTTCTTATTGAATGAAAAACGTTCAGAAGTGATCAAAATTGAAGCTCGTTCCAAAGTCAATGTTCTCTTAATTCCAAATAAATATCTAGAAACGCCTCACTACAAGCTCGAAAGATTGCGTCATGATGATCCTAGACTCGATCAAAATAAAGCAAGTTATGCGATTGCTGAAGAAGTGACAAAAGAAATGGAAGAGGATACGATTGTCAGTAAACGCGCAGAGGAAGTTAAACCTCGCCAAGTTGCTGCGGTTCGCGGCATTACGCCAAGTCAGCCTGCACCAATTAATCAACGTGCTGAACAAGCGAAGGTACAAGCTCCAGCAAACCCTAATCAAACCATTGGTTTTATGGGCTTTATTAAGCGCCTTTTTAGTGTCGCTCCCGCAGCTCCTGCGCCAGCAGCAGTGGTGGTTGCTCCTGCGCAACCCGCTCATCGCCCTGCTCGCAAACAACCCCAACGCCGTGGTCGCCCAGATCAGCAACGCACAGCAGATGCTCCAGCTAAAAATCTTGAAAATACGGTAGATGCAGGTTTAAATGCTGGCACCAACGTTTCTGGCTCTGCTCCAAAACCAAAGCGTGGTCGTAACCAACGCCCTGAGCAAGAAAAATCGACTGAAACTGCTTTAGTAAATGGTTCGGAAATACCTCAAATTGCTTCAGAGTCAAAGGAAGGTAGCGATGAAAAACGTCGTTCACGTAATCGTCGCAATCGTAATCGCAATAAAGATCGTGCCGATCGTAATGACAAAACAACGGATGCATCTGAACAACTGGTTTTGACTGAACAAATGCCGGATCAGAGCGCAAACTCTGCTTCACAAATGAGTTCCAACACAGGTGTAACAAATTCTGTGGCTAGCACCCAAAATGCATCACTCAATGTTGCTCCAATCGCACCTGATGTTGTAGCACCAACGATCGTAGCGGCGGTTCCTGTACCTAAAATTCCTGTAGCATTACCAACAGTAGCTATGCAAGCCTTAAATCGTGAGCCTTTAGAGGCTGTTTTATCTCATGTTGGTTTAGTCTGGGTCGATACCAATCCAGAGCGTCATCAAGAAGTGCTTCGTCAAATTGCTGCTCAACCGAAACCTACTCATGTTCCTCGTGAACCAAGACCGGCTACCCCACTAACTGAAGGTCCAATGATTTTGGTGGAAACTGGCGGTGCTGAGCGCGTTGTTCATTAACGACGACTTGATATTGGAATGAAAAAAATCATCCCAATCTCTGCTTTGGATGCTCTCCAAAGTAAAACAAAGCATGCACTGGTGCCAAAGCAATTTAATCAACCCACGGGAGTTTTACAAGACTTCCGTGGCAGGTTTCTTCAAGACTTAAGAATCTCAGTTACGGATCGCTGTAATTTTCGGTGTCCATACTGCATGCCTAAAGAAATTTTTACGAGTGATTACAACTACCTAGGCCAAAAAGAATTATTGACCTTTGAAGAAATTACTCGCCTTGCTCAGATTTTTATTACCCATGGGGTAAAAAAGATTCGGCTAACTGGTGGTGAACCCCTTCTTCGTAAAGGGATTGAACATCTTGTTGCAATGTTATCACCTTTGCAAACACTGGATCAAATGCCGATTGATCTCACATTAACCACGAATGGCAGTTTACTGAAAAAGAAGGTAAATGCTCTCAAAGATGCTGGCTTAAAACGTATCACAGTAAGCTTGGATGGTATCGATGATGCTAGCTTTCGGAAAATGAATGATGTTGATTTTGCGGTGCGTGATGTACTTGATAGTATCGAGGCGGCTATTGAGGTGGGGTTCGAATCGGTCAAAGTCAATATGGTTGTCAAAAAAGGTGTGAATGATCACGAAATTTTGCCGATGATTAAACACTTTCGAAATACGGGTGTAATTGTCCGTTTCATTGAATACATGGATGTTGGCAATACGAATGGTTGGCAAATGAATGAGGTTTTGCCATCGCGTCAAGTGATTGAAAGAATCCATGAACAATTTCCATTAGTTGCGATTGATCCTGACTATCCTGGCGAAGTTGCTCAACGTTGGAAAATGCTCGATGGTGGTGGTGAAATTGGTGTTATTTCAAGTGTGACGGAAACCTTTTGTCATACCTGTACACGTGCCAGAATTTCCATGGAAGGTAAATTATTCCTCTGTCTATTTGCAAATCAAGGTTACGACCTAAAAACGCTACTTCGTTCAGACGTGAATGACCTTGCAATTGCCAATTCAATTGCGCATATTTGGCAATCACGTGATGATCGGTACTCGGAGTTACGAACGCAAATTCAAAAAGGTGAAATCCATCATCCCAAAGTGGAAATGTCGTATATCGGGGGATAAAAATCATGGATAGATCATTGATTGAAGGTTTAATTTTGTGTGGTGGTCAAGCCCAAAGAATGGGTGGTCAAGATAAAGGTCTTATTCAGCTCAAACAACGTCCACTCTTTGAGCACTGTATAGAAAGGCTTGCCCCTCAAGTGGGTGCTTTGATGCTCAATGCCAATCGCAATCAAGATCGTTATGCATTATCAAAATTACCTGTCTACGCAGATACTCATTTAGATTTTTCTGGTCCACTGGCAGGTTTTTATGTGGGTCTAAGTCAATGCAAAGCCCCTTATTTGGCGATTGTTCCATGTGACTCCCCTGTTTTCCCACTAGACTTGGTCGAGCGCTTATTCATGGGCTTACAAGCAAGTCATGCCGATGTCAGTTACGCAGTGACAAAAAATAGTCAAGATCAACAACAAAACCAATCGGTATTTTGTTTAATACGCAATGGTTTAAAGGATCATCTGAGTCAATTTTTAGATCACGGAGATCGTAAAATCGATCGTTGGTTCCATCAACTAAATTATGCTGAGGTACTTTTTCCAGATGAATCTGCTTTTGCAAATATCAATACTCCTGAAGAACTTTTGAAGATGGAAGGCCTACTGTCGTGAATCCATTATTTCCAGATACAGGGCAACTACAAAAGAATTGGCAACAGCAAAAAGGGAGTGACTTGTTCAACCCTAATGCACTGCAAATCGATATTGCAAAAGAGTTTATGCGCTCCTATACGCATGAATTTCGTATCAAACTTGGAAACGAAATTATTCCACTAGAAACTTCTTTAGGGCGCGTTCTTGCAGTTCCTATCATTGCCAACATGAATGTACCATCAGCCAATAATTCGGCGATGGATGGCTATGCGTTTTCCTCCACAGCGTTAAGCAATCAATCCACGATTGAACTCACGGTCATTGGCAAACAAATGGCTGGTCAAGCGCCTCAACAAGAATTAATGCAACAATTTGACCCGAATCTCCATTGTCTTCGCATCATGACTGGTGCCGTCATGCCATCGTGTTGCGATACGGTTATTCCGCAAGAATGGGTAACGGTTAATTCTCAAGAAATTACATTTGATCCTTTAAAAATTACTGCGGGTGATAATCTTCGACTGCAAGGTGAGGATCTTCGTTTAGGAGATGAGGTTTTGCCATCTGGACGTATTCTGCGCCCCAGTGATCTTGGCTTAATTGCCTCAATGGGCTTTGCGACTGTTCAGGTTAAAAAACGCATCACTGTAGCCTATTTCTCAACGGGAGATGAAGTAACTCCTTTAGGTGCTGAGATTCGTGGGGGTGCTTTGTATGATAGTAATCGCTACACCCTTCTTGGAATGCTAACTCAGTTAGGTGTGCAATTAATCGATTTAGGTATAGTGCGCGATGATCCTGCTGCGCTGCGAGAAGTATTCTCCACCGCGGCAAATCAGGCAGATGCTATTATTACATCAGGTGGTGTCTCGGTAGGTGAGGCAGACTTCACCAAAAAAATGATGCAAGATTTAGGTGATGTTGCATTTTGGACTCTTGCCATCAAACCCGGACGCCCGATGGCCTTCGGTAAAATTAATGCGACGGATTCTTCAGCGGTCTTATTTGGTTTGCCGGGCAATCCTGTTGCTGTGATGGTGACTTTTTATCAATTTGTACAAGATATCCTGCTCTATATGGGGGGTGCGAACCATATTCCAACCAGCTTCCAAGCAAAATTTGATGGTTCTTTTACCAAAAGGCCTGGTCGTACAGAATTTATTCGCGGGATCTTGCATCGTGATGCATCTGGTAATCTTTGGGTCAAGCCACATGGTCATCAAGGTTCTGGGATTTTGCGATCCATGAGTGAGGCAGACTGCCTAGTTAATCTACCATCATCTCAGACACAAATATTTCATGGTGATCTTGTAGATATCTCTGTAATAAATTGTTTAATCTAATATAATTGTTGTCTTTTAAACCGTATTCATTAAAGAAACAATTTTTCATGACCAGCAGTAAAAGAGAAATCATATCGGTTGATCCGATGCATACAGCCAAAACGCTTGTCTTGGTTTATATGTGTTTTTCACTGCCAGTCATTGGCTTGTTCTTTATAGACGCCTACCTTCGTTATGGCGAAATCCCCTTATTTGTTGTCTTGTACGGGGTATTTTTGAACGTGGTTTTAGGCTTTGCAGTGTTATGGCTTGCTTGTAAAGTCTATAACTGGGTGGCTGCAAAATTTGGTGGCATCGAACTTGATCTCAAAGAAATTCCTGAAGATCGCTAAGTCTTTTTTTAAATCATCACTTCAATAACTCCGTATTGATTAAATTAGGCGGTCGCTCTTGATTAAGACCCGCCAGTAAATTATCAATCGCTAAATGCATCATCGCTAAACGTGTTTTTTTGGTTGCACTCCCAATATGGGGTGCTAAAACAATATTTGGCACTTCTAATAATCCTGGATGAATATTAGGCTCCCCTTCGAATACATCAAGGCCAGCAGAGAAAATCTGGTGATTCTTCAAAGCCTGAATTAAGGCATTCTCATCCACAATACCTCCTCTTGCAATATTGATCAAGGTGGCCGTAGGCTTCATCAAGGCAAGTTCTTTTTCCCCAATAAAATGATGATTTTCTGGAACATATGGCATAACTAACATCACATGATCAGCGCTTGTTAGTAACTCTTCTTTGCTCACATAGTTAGCTTGACACTCCTTCTCAATCTCTTCTGAGAGTCGTCGACGGTTATAGTAAATCACGGTCATACCAAAAGCTAAAGCTCGTTTGGCAATCGCTTGTCCAATTCGACCCATCCCCAAAATCCCAATCGTGGAATGATGAATATCCACTCCCATCATGCCACCTAAAGACCAGTTCTGCCAATGACCTGCTCGTAACCAATGCTCGCTCTCAGAAAGTCGTCTTGCGGCTGCCATCAATAATAAAAATCCCATATCTGCGGTGGTATCGGTCAAAACTTCTGGTGTGTTAGTGGCGAAAATATTTTTATCAGTGAGGCATTGCATATCAAAATTATTAAACCCGACGGCAATATTGGAGACAATTTTTAAACGATCTGCCTGACTCAATGTTTGTGCATCGATTTTTTCGCTACCAGTCACTAAAGCACCGTCAACGTTTGCTAAGCGGATGGTTAATTCACTTGGGCTTAGTGGGGCAGTTTGGTCGTTGTAATCAAGATCAGCAACCGCACGTAGTCGCTCTAGACCCTCTGGGAATATCTGCCGTGCAACAAAAATCTTCGGTTTTGCTGGGCTTGTTGTCATACACTTTTCTCCGAAATCGACTAAAAATTGATTGTAGTGGAAGCAACTACGCCATCAGGAAATAGATGCTTATTTAGTCAAAAAATAATAAAACAATCTAAGCGAATGAAAATCAAGTAATTTTTACGGTAAAATGAGTTTTTAATGCTTAACTTTATTTCATTATGACTTACGTTGTCACAGAATCTTGCATCAAATGTAAATACACCGATTGTGTGGATGTCTGCCCAGTTGACTGCTTTCGTGAAGGCCCTAATTTTTTAGTCATCGATCCGGATGAGTGCATTGATTGCGCCGTTTGTGTCCCTGAGTGCCCAGTGAATGCGATTTATGCAGAAGATGATGTTCCAGGTGACCAACAACAATTTATCTCTCTCAATACTGAACTCGCGCGTTCTTGGAAGTCGATCACCAAATCCAAAGGTTCTTTGCCTGAGGCAGAAGATTGGAAAGATGTTAAAAATAAGCTCGATCAACTCGTGCGCTAATATTATTTCCAAATATTTTTTTAGGAATTTCAAGTGTCAGATTTAAACACTTCACCTGGTTTACCCCTCATTGAAACTGAAGCAGTAATTGTTGGTGCGGGTCCTGTTGGACTATTTCAGGTATTCGAGCTCGGTCTATTAGAAATTAATGCGCATGTCATTGATTCTCTTCCCGTGGTTGGAGGGCAGTGTGTTGAACTCTATCCTGACAAACCAATTTATGACATCCCTGCCGTTCCAGTATGTACCGGTCAGGAACTCACTGATAATCTGTTAAAGCAAATTGAGCCTTTTCACCCGACATTCCATTTAGGCCAGGAAGTGGTTGAGGTTGCGCAACAACAGGATGGTAGGTTCTTAGTTGTAACGTCAAAAGATACCCGCTTTTTAACCAAAACTATCTTTATTGCAGCTGGTGTCGGCTCATTTCAGCCAAGAACAATCAAGGTCGATGGTATAGAAACGTTTGAAAATAAACAACTCTTTTACCGTGTGAAAAATCCTGAGGTTTTCTTTGGTAAAAATATCGTGATTTGTGGTGGTGGTGACTCCGCTTTAGACTGGGCTCTTAACTTTGTTGGCAAAGCTGAAAGTGTCATTCTGATCCACCGTCGTGATGGCTTTAAAGCAGCACCCGCATCTGTTGCCAAAATGAAAGAACTTTGTGCAGAGTATGAAATGCAGTTCGAAGTCGGTCAAATTACTGGCTTTGAAGAAAAAGACTCTACTCTGACCGAAATTAAAGTAACCGGCGCTGATGGCGTCACACGCCGTATTCCTCTCGATATGCTCTTGGTCTTCTTTGGTCTATCCCCAAAACTAGGTCCAATTGCTGAATGGGGCTTAGACATCGAGCGTAAACAACTCGTGGTCGATACGGAAAAATTCGCAACGAATATTCCAGGCATCTATGCTGTTGGCGATATCAATACCTACCCAGGTAAAAAGAAACTGATCTTATCCGGCTTTCACGAAGCAGCTTTGGCAGCTTTTGCTGCGAAAGAATATATGTACCCCGATAAAAAGGTACATCTGCAATACACCACAACATCTCCTAAACTGCATAAAGTACTTGGCGTAGAAACCCCTACTTTTGACTAGGTTTTAAGGTTTTAGGTTTGAATGTCATTAAAACTGCTATATTCTTGAAATATGCCTGCTGAATACGCCGCCCTCATTGATAATTTAATCGCAATCATCATTATTGACCTAGTACTTGCTGGGGATAATGCGATTTTGATTGCTCTTGCCACTAAAAATCTCCCTGCCAACCTTCAGCGTAAAGCGATTATGTGGGGCTGTGTTGGTGCAATTGTAATTCGTACCCTCATGACTATTTTGGCGGTGCAATTATTGAAGATTCCAGGTTTAAGCGCCATCGGTGGCCTAGCCCTACTTTATATTGCTTATCAACTCATCACAGATAGTGGTGATGATCATAAAGAAGCTGGATCTGTCACCTTCTGGGGTGCAATGCGCACCATTATTATTGCCGATGCAGTGATGGGGATTGATAATGTTTTAGCTGTCGCAGGAGCATCTGAAGGGAATATTTATTTAGTTGTTATCGGTCTTCTCATTAGTATTCCGATTGTTGTATTTGGCAGTCAATTGGTTCTAAAACTGCTTGAAAAATATACCTGGCTGATCTACGTCGGTGGGACTGTGCTCATTATTACTGGAGTCAAAATGATTGGCCATGAAAAACTGCTAGACCCTTGGTTCAACGAAATCCTTCATCCATATAATGAATTTATCTTGATGGCCGTGTCTTTAATCGTGATTTTAGGTCTAGGTATTCGGGCACGTAACAAAACATCAGAAATAAAATCGCACTAAATATTCGCATGGCTTTGGTTTTCGCCTAAAATAAGTCATGGATTCTTATTTACATCTGATGCGCCACGTTCTCGATCATGGCGTCAAAAAAACTGATCGAACTGGTACTGGAACTTTATCCGTCTTTGGCCACCAAATGCGCTTTGATTTGGCTAAAGGCTTTCCTATGGTGACCACCAAAAAACTCCATCTCAAATCTATCATTTATGAACTGCTTTGGTTCCTCAAAGGTAGTACGAATAATAACTGGCTAACTGAGCGTGGTGTTTCTATTTGGAATGAGTGGGCAAAGCCTGATGGTGAATTAGGGCCTATCTATGGCTATCAATGGCGCTCTTGGCCAACGCCAAGTGGTGAACATATCGATCAAATTAGCCAAATCATTGAACAAATTAAATCGACTCCAGATTCGCGAAGGATTATTGTCTCCGCCTGGAATGTGGCAGATATTCCGTCAATGGCTCTAGCTCCATGCCATGCGTTTTTCCAGTTTTATGTGGCAGATGGGAAACTTTCTTGCCAACTCTATCAACGTAGTGCAGATATTTTCTTGGGTGTTCCTTTTAATATCGCAAGCTACGCATTACTCACCCATATGGTGGCTCAGCAAACGGGTCTTGAGGTAGGTGATTTTGTCTGGACGGGTGGCGATTGTCACTTATATTCAAACCACCTTGAACAAGTTAATTTGCAACTGACTAGAGATCCGCTACCTCTTCCACAACTGGTCATCAAACGTACTCCATCTAGTATTTTTGATTATGAATTTGAAGATTTTGAAGTGCTTGGCTATGAATGTCATCCTGCAATCAAAGCCCCTGTAGCGATTTAATTGTCATGAAAATCACGATCATCGTTGCTCGTTCTACTCAAGGTGTGATTGGTCGTGATAATGAGTTGCCATGGCGTCTACCGGCAGATCTGAAGCACTTTAAAAATACAACTCTAGGTCACCCAATCATTATGGGGCGTAATACTTGGGAATCCTTGGGCCGTCCCTTACCTGATCGCAGGAATATCGTCATTAGTCGCACTCCAGGATTCTCGGCGGAAGATGCGGAAACCTTTTCAAGTCTTGAAGATGCTCTATCGGCCTGCGAGACTTCTGATCAGGTATTTATTATTGGTGGCGCTCAAGTCTATGAGCAGGCTTTAGAATTTGCTGATGAAATGATCATAACTGAGGTGCAAATCGATGTTGTCGGTGATGCCCACTTCCCGGAGTTCGAGGAAGAGGATTGGCGTGTAACTCACTTTGAAGAACATCCTGCTGAACCAGATCCAAAAAATGCTGGAAAAGAATTTCCAGCATTTGCTTTTGTTACCTACTCTAGAAAATAACGATCTAAAGTCTTCTTCTCGTTGCTTTTACGATCCACCAATCATCATTTCACGAATGAGTATGGATCCACACTCTTTGGTTCCTCGTGTTAAGACATCTGAACCAATCGTTTCTATACCTAGAAACATTTGTTTGAGGTTACCTGCAATAGTAATTTCCTCTACGGGATATTGAATCACGCCGTTTTCAACCCAATAACCAAAAGCTCCTCGAGAGTAATCGCCGGTGACGTAATTAACGCCCTGCCCCATGAGTTCAGTGACGAGAAGTCCACGTCCCATTTTTTGTGCCAAACCAGATAAATCATCACTAGGTGAAGTTCTAGAACTTGCCATTGTTAGATGATGCGCACCACCTGAGTTACCTGTGGTTTGCATTCCTAATTTACGGGCTGAATAAGTGGATAAGAAATATCCTTGTACAACGCCTGCCGAAACAACCTGACGAGCTTGTGTCCTAACTCCCTCATCATCAAATGGTGTACTGCCACTGAGTCTTAAGCGATGGGGGTCTTCATCAATCTGAATATGATCTGGAAAAACTTGCTTGCCAAGGCTGTCTAATAAAAAGCTTGAACGTCGATATAAAGAACCACCAGATATGGCCTGCACAAAAGCACCTAATAAGCCAATCGCAACCGGAGCCTCAAATATCACGGGGCATTTTTGGGTGGGTATAGGCCTTGCACCAAGTCGTGATAAGGCGCGCTGTGCAGCGTATCGTCCAATGGCTTCTGGGTCTGCAAGCTCTTGTGGCAAGCGTGAGGTAGAGTACCAGTCATCTCTTTGCATCGGTGCACCTTTACGACGTGTTGCACTAGCTATCGGAGCACAGGAGATGTAATGCCTTGAAAATGGGTAGCCTGCTAAAAATCCACGTGTCGTTCCCATCTGAAAATGGGTCTGATTGGCAGCAATCGAAGCACCATCACTATTGGTAATTAAAGCATTTACTGCAAAAGCCGCATCTTCTGCGCGTTTTGCAATCTCGATCGCATCCTCAACAGATAAATCCCATGGATGAAACAAATCTAAATCTTTTGGATTTTTTTCTAATAACTCTTCTTCTGCCAATCCGGAAAATGGGTCAGGGGCGGTATATCTGGCAATATCATAGGCCGCTTGAATCGTACGCTCGATTGCTTCAGGAGAAAAGTCACTGGTACTGGCATTGCCACGCTGTTGACCTATGAACACGCTGATCCCTAAGGATTTATCAACGCTACGCTCAATCGTCTCAACCTCACCACGGCGCACGGACACAGATAAGCCATTGCCCTCAGATACTTCAACAGCAGCATCGGTCGCACCAAGGGATTTAGCTCGAGAAAGGGCATCTTGAATGATTTCTTGAAACTCAAATGCGGAATAAGTAAAAGTTTTATTTGTCATTCCCTTATCATAGCGATTATTTGTATCAACAATGAAAATCACTATGATAAATACTGAAAATTTAGAACAAATTCGTATTGGCCTGGTCTCTATCTCCGACAGAGCATCTTCGGGGATATATGAAGATCAAGGAATCCCCGCACTTGAAAAGTGGTTAAGTAGCGCTTTAACGACGCCATTTACGTGCATTACAAGACTTATTGCGGATGAACAAGCGGTGATTACTGCAACTCTAATTGAACTAGTCGATGTGGAGCAATGCGATTTGGTATTAACCACTGGTGGGACTGGTCCGAGTCGCCGTGATGTAACGCCGGAAGCAACGCTGGCTGCCAGTACAAGGGAAATGCCTGGATTTGGGGAACAAATGCGCCAAATTAGCTTAAAGTTCGTCCCTACGGCGATTTTGTCACGTCAAGTTGGGGCTCTTCGTGAAATCGATGGTCACGCTGCACTCATCATCAATTTACCGGGTCAACCAAAGGCGATTGCAGAAACCCTAGAGGGCCTTAAAGATACCGATGGGAAAATAATCGCCTCTGGTATCTTTGCTGCCGTACCCTACTGCATTGATTTGATTGGTGGCCCCTACATCGAAACAAATGAAGCAGTTGTCAAAGCGTTTCGACCAAAGTCTGCATTAAGGCCCAAAAACTTGTCATAGCGTTTTTGAATTTTTTTAATGTTTTACCCAGTTCTCTACTTTTAAGCCTGGAAAATTTATGAAATCTTTTTCATTATTAGTCACCAAAATTACTCCCAAAGAAACAGCATGAGAGGCAATTAGTTTATCCAATGCATCTCTTGTTCGATCCTTATAAATTGCTCTTAGAGGCCCATAAGATCTTGCCGCCAAATGATCAAAAGGCACTACAAGAAATTCTTCCAATAAGCTTGATAGAGCCAATCGATTTGTTTTTTCAAATTCTTTACCCTTTAGGCTAATTCCAAACTCAAGTTCAGCAAGAGTAATTGCTGAAATGACAATCTCTCCAACAAAAAAATCTTGAAAACGCTCCTCAACATCTGGTAATTGATTCTTCATTAAATAAATACAAATATTCGTATCCAACATCAATTTTGGAGTCATAAAGATTCCCGCTCCTTTTCAATATTTTCTCCTCTTCCCTCCACCATAAAATCAGGTGAAAACTGAGCAAATTTTTTCATTACATTTCCAATTCTCCTCTGAGCAGGTCGAATACGTAACTCATCACCATGCCGTTCGATGATGAGATCTATATCCCATTTACTGTAGGCAAGTTCAGCAGGGATTCTTACTGCTTGAGAATTTCCATTTTTAAAAAGCTTGGTATTAGCCATAAAACCCTCCGATTGGATGTACATGTACATCTTACGCATGTTTAGGCTATCTGTAAACTTCTCTATAGAATTTTCTTCAGTAATATCAATACTTTTGATTGGAACAGGCAAAAAAATTTCCTCAAGATTTGAAGAGTTTAATTTTAGCCTCTACCTAATCCTCCAATGCCAAGATGGTCTCTTGATTCATTAGCTAGGAAAATAAATGATTAAAGTGGGCTTAATCACAATTTATTTACTAAGTATTACTTCTAAAGCCCAAAGCGTGACTTTAGGAAATGCCTTCAGCTGTGAGGGGTTCTAAAGAAGTTCTCGCGGTAATAGCGCAACTCTTCAATGGACTCAATGATGTCCGCATAGGCAGTATGGGCTTGTTTTTTTGTAAAGTTCTTGGCTACTTCTGGCTGCCAACGTTTACAGAGTTCTTTTACGGTGGAGACATCAATATTTCTGTAATGGAAAAATCCTTCAAGTTTAGGCATATATCTTGCCATAAACCGTCGATCTTGATGGATGGTATTGCCACACATCGGAGAGACTCCTGATTTGAGATGGGTGGCTAAAAACTCCAAACAAATCTTCTCAGCTTCTTCTTCGGTTGTGGTGGAGGCAAGGACTTTATCAATTAAGCCGGATTTTCCATGAGTACCTTGATTCCAAGCGTCCATGCCATCGAGTAATGTCTTGTCCTGACGAATCACTAAAACAGGACTTTCCGCAATAATTTCGAGATTACCATCGGTGATCACCATGGCTAACTCTAAAATCCGCTCTTTCTCGGGGTCTAGCCCACTCATTTCCATATCCAACCAAATTAAACGGTCTTTTTTCAGTTCTGTGTTCAAATCGCAACTCGCTTCTATAATTAACAAATGATATTTACTTATATTTTCCTCGCTTTTTTGTTATTGGGCCTTTTTACCCAATTTTTCCTTGCGCAGCGTCAGATTCAATCTGCTCGTCTTCATAGCAATCAAGTACCTGCCGGCTTTGAAGAATCCATCTCGCTAGCCGATCATCAAAAAGCTGCTCACTACACGATCGCTAAATTAAAGCTTTCATCAGTTGAAACATTTTTCTCGCAAGCACTATTAATTGCTCTCACGATGTTGGGTTTTTTATATTCGATTCATCGTGAGCTACTAGATATATTCTCTGCTGGTGTTTGGCAACAAATCGCTCTCCTACTCTCCATCAGTTTTTTATCTAGCTTGATCGATCTTCCTTTTTCTTGGTACAAACAATTTCGTTTAGAGGAACAATTTGGCTTCAATCGCATGACTCAAAAACTCTTTTGGCTCGACTTTATCAAAGGCACTGCCCTGAGCCTCGTAATTGGCGTCCCTTTACTTTGGGTGATTCTGAGTCTCATGCAACAAGCGGGTCAATATTGGTGGCTATTTGCTTGGGTCTTCTTGGTAGGATTTATTTTGCTAGCTACGTGGATCGCCCCAGTTGTCATCATGCCTCTCTTTAATAAATTTAAACCACTTGATGATGGTCCTCTCAAAACCTCAATTCAATCTCTTTTAGATCGTTGTGGCTTTGTGAGTAAAGGTCTATTTGTGATGGATGGCAGTAAAAGAAGTGCCCATGGCAATGCATACTTTACAGGGATTGGTAAAAATAAACGGATTGTATTTTTTGATACGCTGATTGAGAAACTTTCTCCTGTTGAAATCGAGGCTGTCTTAGCTCATGAACTTGGTCACTTTAAAAAAAACCATGTGCATAAAAGAATGTTACTAACCTTCTTCATGAGTCTTGCTGGTTTAGCACTATTGGGTTGGCTGTCTCAACAAATCTGGTTCTATGAAAGCTTAGGCGTACTTCCAGAAATCGATGGTAATAATGCAGGTCTTGCCCTTGCTCTATTCTCTTTGACAATTCCAGTCTTTACGTTTTTTATTACTCCACTGGGTAGTTTACTGTCACGCAAACATGAGTTCGAGGCTGACGCCTTTGCCGCCGAGAAATCGAATGCAAGTGACTTAATTTCAGCACTGATTAAGCTTTATCAAGATAATGCTGCAACTCTGACTCCAGACCGTTTATATTCGGCATTTTATGACTCACATCCACCAGCACCGATTCGAATCGCTCATCTGAATCAATTGATCAAGGTCGCAACCTAATGGAATACCGTCTTGCTTAACTCTTCCTTCAAGGCGCTCTTAGTAGCTTCTTATGGTAGAAATTATTTAGCAAGACCTCTTCACCCAAGTTCTTCTGAACCCGAGTTTTACGAAGTTAAATCGCGGGGAAAAAAGCATGAAGCGGCTGTGGGTGATTTTTTAGAATTACAAACAACCTCTCCCAATCAAGCAGTAATAGAAAACATTCTGCCTCGTAACAATTTATTATTTCGCTCTGATGCTTTTCGATCAAAATCCATTGCGGCCAATGTGGATCAAATTCTGCTAGTTCTTGCAACTGAGCCAGGATTTTCACCTGACTTACTTGGCAGAGCTGCTATCGCTGCTGCGCATGAGGGTATTGAACTGCGGATCTTACTGAATAAAACTGATTTAAAGGAGCAGCTTCTCAAAGCGCGTGAACTCTTAGCACCCTATCAACATCTCGGGATTCCGATTCATGAGATTTCAGCAAAGTTTGATGCGGATAGCATGTCATCCTTAGAACCTTTTTTAGCAGGCAAGGTCTCAGTTCTCGTTGGACAATCGGGGATGGGTAAATCAACCCTCCTCAATCAATGGATTCCTACTGCAAGCGCTCAAACAAGAGAACACTCAACGAAGTTAGATACCGGCAAACACACAACAACTGCTTGTCGTTATTACGACTTACCTGCTTGGGGAGTTCAACATGGTGTTGTTGGTGCACTCATTGATTCACCAGGTTTTCAGGAATTCGGTCTAGCGCATTTATCAGAAAGTGAATTACAACATGCCTTTACTGAATTTATTCCTTATCTAGGACAGTGCCGCTTCCATAACTGCTCTCATTCGCATGAGCCTGGATGCGCTATTCTTGAAGGAGTATCACAGGGTCTCATTTCACCTACACGGGTTAAATTATTTAATCAACTATTGCACGAGAGTCGCAATGCCACGATTCAAACACAGGGACATCAGTCTTAATGGCTCTAAAGTTTTATAGTTGGCCAAACCAAACAGCGATCGAGAGCATTGCCAAAAGAATCATCCACAGCACCACGGCACGCCAAACAAGACTAGCTCCAGATGCTAAATGTGCGGGAACTGGTAATAATCCTATTTCCTGAACAGGTACCTCTCCGGTTTCAGCAAGCCGTAAGGCTTCATCCGTAGATACCTGCGCAATGGGCTCACCCAGTTGCACTCCCAAAGCACCACCACCTGTGCCAATAAGAATCGCTTTAGACTGGGTATCCCATTTCTTTTGATGATAACGCCAAGCATAAGCTGCCTGCTCAAAATTACCCACAATGGTGAAGCCAATAGCTGTCAATCGCGTGGGTACCCAATCAATCAGGTACCGAAATTTTTGAATCATGACCATGAGCTTAGGACTTACCATACCGAATTTCCAGAGATCTTCCGCCATCAATACAAGTCGATATAAGACTACCCCAGCAGGTCCAATCGGTAATAAAAAGAAAAAGAATAGGCCAAATACATTCGAATGAACGGCTAAAATTGCACGCTCTAATGTGTGTCTAACCACTTCAGATTCGGTGAGGGTCTCGGTATTTAAATTAGACCCTACCCAGTTAGCCAACTCACTTCGTGCATCATCCAAACGCCTTTCTTGTAATGCTTCCTGAATCAAGCGATAGTGGGAACTGAATTGACGAAATCCCATCAAGGAATACACAATAAAAATATTCCAAACAAGTGCTAATAGAGGCAATTGATATATGAGCCATAAATGCACCATGAAGACAAATAAAACGGGTGGGACGACCAAAACAAAGATGGCTACTTTAGCGGAAGTTTCTTCCCCTGTGTCACAATAATTGGGAACACGATCGATCCACAGTTTCATGAGGCGCTGAACCCAATGATTAGGCCCTACAGGTCGATACTGCTCCAGCATTAAACTCAACAAAACAGAAATAAATGTCATTATTTAAGCTCTTAAAAAATGGTACAGATTTCTGAGCATACCAGCAGTTGCCCCCCAAATGAACTTCGACTCATAGGGCATGGCATAAAACTTACGATATCCATCGGGTCCTACCCATTCACGAATCTGGTGGTTCGCAGGATTCATCAAAAAAGCTAATGGGACTTCGAAAATTTCTGCAACTTCATTGGTATCGGGTACTAATTCCTCAACGGAAGAAACAAGTCCCACAATCGGTGTCACTTGATAACCAGTGATCGTAAAGTAGTCTGGTAAATGCCCCAAATGCTCCACATGATGATGACCAAGTCCGATCTCTTCATGTGCTTCGCGGAGTGCGGTATGTTTGAGATCAATGTCACTTTCTTCTTTTCGTCCACCCGGAAAACTGATTTGTCCGGCATGATCATTCAGGTGCTCAGCACGCTTGGTGAGTAAGACACTGAGGTGATTCTCTTTTTGCACAATCGGAATGAGGACTGCGGCAATCCGTTTACCCATACCCGGTTGATATTCGAGTGACTTTCTGGACTCATCGGTTATTTCCGGTGTCCATGGTTTGCTTTGTTCGAAACGCTGTCTTAACGCATGCGGCTGTAACAAATCGAGTGGTACTGGAGGAGTATGAAGCGATGCTTCCTGGATAGGAACCATCTGGGGATCAAACTTCGGAACACGTCTTTGCATCAAATGATTATAAGCCTAGTCTTTTAATCCAATATTAGAATAAACTCTACATAATAAAAAAATAATGAAGAGGATGTGAATGAAATATCAATACTTATTTGGAATTGCTGCTTATTTATCCATCAGCTCCGCTGTTCTGGGCGCACCACTGCCAACAGCAACTCCCGCTTCACAGGGTTTTAACCCCAAAAATGTACAAGCAATCGATCAATTTTTTAGTGATGAAATCGCACAAAATAGAATGCCTGGGGGTGTATTGGCTGTCGCTAAAAATGGTAAATTAATTATTTATAAAACCTATGGGTATCAAGATAAAAAGAACAATATTCCGATGTCTTTTGATACGGTTTTTAATTTAGCATCCATGACGAAGGTGATGGCCGCAGCAGGTGCCATGACTTTTTATGAAGAAGGTAAGTTACAGTTGTCCGCCCCTGTCTCGCATTGGTTTCCTGAATTTAAATCCATGAATGTGGGTAAGCTTGAAAATGGTGTTTTAAGTCAAGTGCCTGCGACTAAACCCATCACGGTTCAAGATCTGATGCGTCATACGAACGGTCTCACCTATGGTGCTCGTGCAAATACGCCGGTGCACCAAGCATCTCTTAGGTCTTCCGCTGAAGCGGCTGCTGAATTTAGTGGTGCTGACTTTATTAAACGTCTGTCAACTACTCCTCTACTGTATGAGCCTGGCACCGCTTGGGACTATAGCTTTGGTATCGATGTTCTTGGTCTCTTGCAAGAAAAAATTGCGGGAAAGCGTCTCAATGATATTTTGAATGAGAGAATCTGGTCGCGTATTGGTATGAAAGATACGGGCTTTACTTTAAGTGAATCTGCGAAAAAACGTTTGGCTCAGCCTCATGAGATTGATCCAATTACTGGAAAGAAACAAAAGATTGGCATCTATGAAAACCCCGCTAAATTCGATTGCGGTGGTTCTTGTGCATATAGCACGGCAGCCGACTATATTCGTTTTGGTCAAATGTTGCTCAACGGCGGCTCTTTAGATGGGCAACGTATTCTGGGACCACAAACGGTGGCACTAATGACCTCAGATCATTTAGGCAACCAAATTAAAAATAATGTTGGCGGCACGGAGCCCGGTCGCGAAGGCTATGGCTTTGGTTTAGGAGTTGCTGTTCGTAAAGAAAAAGGTTTATCTGCAACGAACGGTAATATCGGTGATTACACATGGAATGGCGCAAACGGTACGATCTTTTGGGTCGACCCTAAAGAGAAATTAGTGGTTGTGATGATGGCTGCAGCTCCTGGTGAACTTCGTAAGGAGTATCGCGAAAGATTGAATGCCTACATTTATGCTGGTCTCAATCAATAAATGGCACTCTTCTTGAAATACGGAATTGTTGGTTTTATTTTTACTTTATTCATAAGCTCTTCTGCTATGGCACAACTTCAAGTCATGATTTCTGGGGGATTTAATGGCCCTTATCAACTTCTCTTACCTCAATTTGAAAAGTCCACCGGTATCAAAGTAACCACACTGTCAGGCGCCTCTCAAGGCAATGGTCCTTTAACGATTAAAGCACAATTGCAAAAAGGCACGCGAGTTGACGTGGTGATTATGTCGCGTGAAGGTCTCACTGAACTCATGGAACAACATCGTATCCTTGAGGGTTCTGATGTTGATCTAGCCATCGCACCTTTGGGTGCTGGAGTGGCTACTGGTTCTTTGGTTCCAGATATTTCCACGGTCGATGCTTTGAAAAAAACTTTAATCGAACTAAAAACAGTCGCTGTTCCTGGCAGTACCAGTGGCATTTATTTAACTCAAGAACTTTTTCCTCGATTAGGATTAACTCCTTTTATTACGGTTACTGTAACGGAGCGCGGTAATCAATCCGCTGGTTTAGTTGCATCAGGAAAAGTGAAGATAGCGATTCAGCCGAGTAGTGAACTAGTCAATGTTCCAGGTGTTCATTTGATTGGTGCGCTTCCAGATCAAGCGCAATTGCTACAAACTTTTTCTGCTGCGATTGTGAAGGGATCTGAACATACTGAATCAGCCAAACAACTGATTCAATTACTTCGTTCTGAAAAAGCAATTGAGCCGATTCGAAAAAACGGCATGATGACTTTGCAAAATTAAAAATAAAAAACCAAGCTACAAGAGCTTGGTTTTCTTGTCATAAAGAAGACTTACTGCGCAGGAGTCTCTTTAACTTTACGAGAAACTAACTTCTCTTTAATACGTGCAGACTTACCTGAACGCTCACGGAGGTAATAAAGTTTCGCACGGCGGACATCACCGCGACGCTTCACTTCAATACTTGCAATGAGTGGTGAGTAAGTTTGGAATGTTCTTTCAACACCTTCACCAGATGAGATTTTACGTACGATAAAGCTTGAGTTGAGGCCACGATTGCGCTTAGCAATCACTACACCTTCAAAAGCCTGTGAACGTTTACGGGTTCCTTCAACTACATTGACGTTAACAATGAGTGTATCGCCAGGTGCGAAATCAGGAACTACTTTGTTTGCCGTTAGGCGAGCAATTTCTTCTTGCTCAATTTTTTCGATGAGATTCATCTATCAACTCCTTATGTATCATTTCAGCGTTGATCCCAAAACCAGTTTGGACCTGAAAGAGGATACTAAATAATAAAACTGCTAAGTTTTTGTTTGGATGTTCTTTAAAAAAAGTTCATCTTTACTACTTAACAACCCTTTTTTGCGAGCCGTCTCAATTAAATCAGGACGCCTCAAATGGGTAGCAAGCAAAGATTGCTCACGACGCCAGCCTTCTATTATGGCATGATTTCCACCTAAAAGCACCCCTGGAACAGCAGAATTTTCATATATTTCTGGTCTGGTGTAGTGCGGACAGTCCAAAAGTCCATCCATAAAGCTATCTTGCAAGGCAGAATCCTTATCTCCAAGCACCCCGGGAATAAGCCTCACCATGGCATCCATGATTGCCATCGCGGGGATTTCTCCACCAGAAAGCACAAAATCCCCCAAACTCATCTCTATGTCGACACTGCTATCAATAAAACGCTGATCAATCGCTTCATAACGCCCACAGACCATTGTGATTTGCTCATGTTTGAGCAAATCAGCAGCCATTTGCTGATTAAAGGTCTTTCCTTGAGGTGATAGAAGGACTACTGGTCCTGCATTGGTTTGCGTTTGGTGAATAGCTTTGAGAGTCTTCTCCAGTGGTTCTGCCATCATCACCATGCCAGGTCCTCCACCATAGGCACGATCATCTACCGTTTTACGGCTGTCAGTGGTGTAATCTCTCGGATTCCAGGTCTTGAGTTCAAATAGTTGCTTGTCTAAAGCTCGGCCAACTACCCCACCAGCGTGAATGATTTTGAACATTTCTGGGAAAATTGTAATGACATCAAAGCGCATGATGTGCTTACCAGTCCTTTTGCCAGTCGACGGCAATTTTCTTTGGAGTACTCTCTAAATCAACTTCAATAATGAAGGATTTTACAAAAGGAATTAAATGTTGCTTCTTCTCTTCGTCTAAGACAATGAGAACGGTTTGGGCACTGTTATCCACGATTTCATTAACGATGCCAATCAACTCATTTTGCTGATTATGAACCTCAGCACCCATCAGATCGGTCCAGTAATACTCGTTATCATCAAGGGGTGGAAACTTCGATCTTGGGATTAATACGGTTGCTGATTTAAAAGACAAAGCAATCTCACGGTCAGTCAAACCAACCAACTCCAGTATCACTGAGCCGCTATGCTCTTTAGCTTTGTAGACAGAAAAATCACGCATTTGCGGCAAACGAATACCCGACAGCCAAATTTCTTTAGTGGCTAAAAGTGCTACAGGGTCATTCGAAAAAGGTCGGATTTTGAGGGCGCCACGAATACCATATGCTTCAATCACGGTACCGACTTCGATTAAATCACTGTTCTCAGTCGTCATAGTGACGCCACCTCAGGGATGGGGAATCCCCCATCAAAATTAGTTCGCTGCAGTTGTGCTGTGTTGCTTAATTAAACGTTTTACGGTTGGAGACATTTCTGCACCAACACCAGTCCAATAAGTTAAACGGTCTTGAGCAACGCGGAAACCTTGCTCTGTAGCTACTGCTCTTGGATTGTAATAACCAAGACGCTCTACAAAGTTAGAGTCACGACGGTTACGTTTATCCGTAACAACAACGCTATAAAAAGGACGCTTTTTTGAACCACCGCGTGCGAGTCGAATGACGACCATAAGTATTCCTCAAATTAAACAAAAATAAAAAAATGTAGGCTTAAACTCAAACTTTAGTTGAAACTTGTCACCAAAGAGTATTATTAATCATGCAAAATAATACGAATTACTACCCTAGAAAACTCACTATTTTATCTTAAATCTGCCATGAGAACAAACTTTTATTCCCCATTAAACCCTTTTTTCTCTTTTTTTCGCTTAAATTTTGTCTTTTTTGGTCTATTTTTTATTAGCTCCTGCTCAAATATCCTCCCAGATTGCAACTCCTGCTCATCCCCCCCACTCTCTCAACTCAATGGTCGCTGGGAACTCCTGCGCTGGAATTACCCGCCTGACGCTTCTGGCAAAGTCCAGCTGCGCAAAATCCCTCATGGTGATAATGGCGAACCGATCATCATCGAATTTAGTAATGAGAAAAAAATGATTACAGGCTATTCAGGATGTAATCGCTTTTTTGGAACAATCACAACAGACTCTAAAAATGCGATTGAAATCGGCAAAATGGGTAGCACGAAGATGATGTGCGCTGAAAACTACCGAATGGATCTCGAGAAAGATTTCTTGAATCAACTTCAAGATTATCGATCTATACAAGTGAAAAATGATCAATTACTACTCATTGGTCGATCTGGAGATGTTCTCGCCTTTGGTAGACGTGGGCCTCCATAATTTTCTTTGAGTCATCATCTGCTGTAAATCTTGATTCATTTTGGGGTATCATCATATCCCTATGACTATTCCTTTTAAATCCAAATTAGTAACTTGCCTTCTCAGTCTATTCTTACCAGGTACTGGCCTTCATTGGCTTTATCTCAAGGGGAAAAGTTCACCTTGGTTTTATCTACAACTGATTGCTTTGCTATTGGGTGTTTGGGGTTGGTTTGAACTAGCTCATACGGAAAAAGAATCTTTACTGGGCTGGTTTGCTGTCGCTCTAGGTCATATCTCATTACTTACAAGTTGGCTTTGCACACTGGTCTATGGTCTTCGTTTAGACGAACGTTTTGATGCTCAATTTAACTCAGGATCTTCTCAAAAAAACCACTCTGGTTGGCTCATTATTATCTGTATGATCATCGCTTTAATGGTCGGTGCATTTGTGCTAATGAGTGGTCTTGCCATTGCCTTTGAACAATACTTTATTAGCCAAGTAGAAGCGGCTAAAGAAATTTCTCAGTAAAAATCTGAAGGCTTGGATTAATAAATCACACCCAATTTTCTAGAGATAAATGAGGAACTCTCCGAAACTCATATAAATTATTTGTTACTAGTATTAAACCTTGGCTGATAGCATGGGCCGCAATGTGAATATCATTTTCACCAATTATTTCTCCATTTTTTTCAAGTTTTGCTTTAATTTGACCATATGTTTGAGAAGTCTTTTGATCATATGAAAGTACTTCAATATGACTTATAAAATCCTCAATAGCATCTAGATTTTTACTAATATTTTGACTTTTTTCTGCACCATAAATTAATTCCGAAAGTGTGATGCTGGAAATCGCCATTCGATTAGTATTTTGATTAAATATATCCAGTACTTGAATAGGCCTTCTCTTTAGAACATAAATCACTATATTCGTGTCAAGCATGTATTTCAATATCAAAAACTCTCTCTTAATGAATTTTTTTGTACCCCACGATCATTCATAAAATCTTCGGTAACAGTGGGACCAATTAAAAAGAAATGATCCCAAGTATTTTCAATAGGAGAAATAATGCGATCTTTACCTCTAATCCTTACAGCCACTTTTTTTACATCATCTGGAAGGCGAGCTTCAGCTGGGAGGCGAACAGCTTGCGTCCTATTATTAGTAAAAACAGTAGACAGAGTTATTTTCATAGGATTCTCCATGTATATGGCATTAGTATATAGCATTTTATCCTATTATTCCTAACGAGAAATGAGTTCTACTTTAAAGCAAATATAAAAGAGTTCACATCTGAGACCCTATATCCTATGAGCCTTTAGGGTTTTATTGAATAAAAAATCTACTCTATTAGAAATATCTTTTCTAATAGTTTCTCTGTTGATTAATGGCTTTTTTGGGCTTCAGCCGCATCTAAAGATTAAAACTGTTCCGGTTTTAGCTCATTTGTCACTCTGCCACCTTCCATAATGGACTTGGCAATCCCCGGAACTTGGGTGAGTAAATGTTGTGCATAAAACTGTGCAGTGCTAATTTTGGCTTGATAAAAGTCTGGGTCTTGATCACGCAACTTCTCAGCCTCAAGTAAGGCTCTTGCCATTTGCCATCCAGCAAGTGTAAGTCCACAAATTTGTAAGTAAGGAACACTACCTGCAAAGACTGCTTTAATATCCGTTTTGACATTCATGAGGATATACATCACTACTTGTTCTAATGATTGTCTAGCAAGCTTTAACTGCTCCGACATGATCTTTGCTGCTGCAGAATTTGATGCGGCCAATGCTTCTTCTGTTCTGGCAATCTGTTTACCAATAGCCTGCGCTGTAGCCCCGCCATCTCTTAAGGTTTTTCTGCCAATTAAATCGTTTGCTTGAATCGCCGTAGTACCTTCATAAATGGGCAAAATACGTGCATCACGATAATACTGCGCGGCACCTGTTTCTTCAATGAAGCCCATCCCGCCATGTATCTGCACCCCAAGACTTGCAACTTGCACAGCCATTTCTGTGGAGAATCCTTTAACGATCGGTACTAAAAATTCATAAAAGGCTTGGTTCTCTTGTCTCGTTTTTTCATCTAATGCATGCTCTGCGGCATCTGATGCTGCAACAGCAACGTAAGCGAGTGTTCTTGCCCCTTCGGTATAAGAACGCATGGTCATGAGCATCCGTTTCACATCTGGATGATGAATGATGGCAACTGAACCTGTCGACCCAGCAAGATCTCTACTCTGAATCCGTTCTTTTGCGTAACTCACTGCCTTTTGATACGCTCTCTCTGCTAAAGATACCCCTTGCATACCCACACCAAAACGTGCGGCGTTCATCATGATGAACATATACTCTAGACCTCGGTTCTCCTCACCAACTAAATAGCCAATGGCTCCTCCATGATCACCATATTGCAATACGGCAGTTGGGCTAGCCTTAATACCTAATTTATGTTCAATGGAGATGCAGTGCACATCATTACGCTGCCCAATGTTTCCTTGATCATCCACCAAAAATTTAGGCACCACAAATAAAGATATACCCTTCACTCCTTCTGGTGCTGTTGGGGTTCTTGCCAATACCAAATGAATAATGTTCTCCGAAAAATCATGCTCTCCATAGGTGATATAAATTTTTGTACCAAATATTTTGTATGTACCATCACCAACCAGCTCAGCTCGTGTTCGAACCAGTGCTAAATCTGAACCTGCTTGAGGCTCTGTGAGATTCATAGTCCCGGTCCACTTTCCAGAAATCATGTTTGGAATAAAACGTTGTTTTAACTCATCACTTGCTGCAACAATCAGTGCTTCAATCGCCCCATCAGTGAGCATCGGACACAAAGAGAATGACAAACATGAGGAGTTTGCCATTTCTTGACACGCAGTAGAAATAATCTTGGGTAAGCCCTGCCCACCATACTCAGAAGGATGTGTAATACCTTGCCATCCTGCTTCAACATATTTATCAAAAGCATCTTTAAAGCCAGGGGTGGTTACTACATGTCCATCCTTAAAATGGCTAGGCTGTTGATCACCAATCCAATTGAGAGGTGCAAGCACTTCTTCAGAAAATTTTGCAGACTCAGTAAGAATCGCCTCTGCAGTATCAGCATCCACACTCGCTTCAGAAAAATAAGGTAACTTACTAATCTGCTCAAGACCTGCTAAGTGATTCATCAAAAACATCATCTCTTTTACAGGCGCTTGATACGTCATCAACTTCTCCTAGTTAAACTACGTTTAATTTTTCATCGCTGCAGTAAGCTCAGGAACTGCAGTAAATAAATCAGCTACTAATCCATAATCCGCCACACCAAAAATAGGTGCCTCCGGATCTTTATTGATCGCTACGATTACTTTAGAGTCTTTCATACCCGCTAAATGCTGAATCGCTCCCGAAATACCGACTGCTACATATAACTGTGGTGCAACAATTTTTCCAGTCTGACCTACTTGGTAATCATTAGGAACATATCCCGCATCAACCGCAGCACGTGAAGCGCCTAGAGCGGCGCCTAAACTATCCGCTAAGGGCTCCATAACGGTGTGATACTGTTCTGCAGATCCTAATCCTCGCCCACCGGAAACAATAATTTTTGCAGCAGTCAGTTCTGGACGATCGGACTTCGTTGTCTCACGCGATATAAATTGACTTATACCTGCATCTTGGACGCAACTAATTGCTTCAATACTCGCTTGCCCACCCGTTGCCGAAGCAGCTTCAAAGCCTGTAGAGCGAACCGTAATCGCTTTAATCGAATCCATCGACTGAATCGTCGCAATTGCATTACCTGCATAAATAGGACGCTCAAATGTGTCAGGACTAACCACTTTGGTGATTTCAGAAATCTGCGCCACATCTAATAAAGCGGCAATGCGCGGCATGATGTTTTTACCATTAGCACTAGCAGCAACTAAAAGATGCGTATAGTTTTTTGCAATGGAGAGGGCTTGGCTCGTCAAACTTTCGGCTAACTGATTCGCAAAAATAGCATCATCTGCCACCAAGACTTTACTCACTCCAGAAATAGCAGCGGCAACATTGGCTACCCCTGATATATTGTGTCCCATGAGTAACACATGGACATCTTGATCAATTTGTGATGCCGCACTGACGACATTCAATGTACTAGCTTGGATCTGATCTTGCTGATATTCAGCGATTACGAGTACGGTCATTTAGATTACCTTTGCTTCATTTTTTAATTTATCCACTAAGGCAGCAACGTCAGCTACCATCACCCCTGCCTGACGCTTCGCCGGCTCATTTACCTTGATTGTCTTGAGGCGCGGACTTACATCCACACCGAGATCAGCGGGTTTAAACGTATCTAATGTTTTTTTCTTGGCCTTCATAATATTTGGCAAAGTGACATACCTTGGCTCATTGAGTCGTAAATCCGTGGTAACTACTGCAGGTAATGAAATTCGAATCGTTTCTAAACCACCATCCACCTCACGTGTGACCTGTGCATATTGATTGTCTATGACTACTTTCGAGGCAAATGTCGCTTGCGGAATATTCATCAGAGCTGCTAACATTTGCCCAGTCTGATTACTATCATCATCAATGGCTTGCTTACCTAAAATGATCAGTTGAGGAACTTCTTTATCAGCAATCGCTTTCATGATTTTGGCCACGGCTAAAGGCTGAATCTCTTCATCAGTCTCAACCAGAATGGCGCGATCAGCGCCAATGGCCATCGCAGTTCTTAAGGTTTCTTGACACTGTGCCACACCAATAGAGACTGCAATAACTTCTGAAGCCACACCAGACTCTTTGAGTCGAACGGCTTCTTCAACAGCAATTTCATCAAATGGATTCATAGACATTTTGACATTGGCTGTTTCAACTCCAGAGTTGTCTGATTTGACACGCACTTTAACGTTGTAATCTACAACCCGTTTTACTGCTACTAATATTTTCATGGAATTGCCTCTTATTTTGTTTCTTATAATAATTTTACTGCAAACAAACCCCTAAAGATTCTGTGTATTCAATGACCATGAAACTATTAAGGCTAAACGTCAATCGCTTGGGCAGAACCTGCTCTTTTCCGTAATTCAAATTTTTGGATTTTTCCTGTGGAAGTTTTAGGTAATTCACCAAAAACGACTGCTCTTGGTACTTTAAATCCTGCTAAATGCTCTTTGCAGTGTGCAACAATCTCTTCTGCAGTGACGGTAGCCCCAGGTTTAATTTCTATAAATGCGCAAGGAGTTTCACCCCATTTTGCATCTGGCTTAGCAACGATTGCTGCGGCCATAACAGCGGGATGACGATATAAAACATCTTCTACTTCAATGGATGAAATATTTTCACCGCCGGAAATAATAATATCCTTACTGCGATCTTTGATTTTGATGTACCCATCCGGATTCATTACTGCTAAATCCCCCGTATGGAACCAACCTCCGGCAAACGCCTCTTGAGTAGCCGATGGGTTTTTTAGATAACCCTTCATCGTAATGTTTCCACGAAACATAATTTCACCAATGGTGTTTCCATCCGCAGGGACTGGTGTCATTGTTTCAGGATCCATGACTGTCATCCCCTCCTGCAAATGGTAACGAACACCTTGACGAGCATTAAGAGCTGCGCGATCGCCGATAGCTTGTTCTTCCCAATGATCATGTTTCACACAAACCGCTGCAGGTCCATAGGTTTCCGTTAAGCCATACACATGAGTTAAATCAAAGCCCATTTTTTCCATACCTTCAATCATGGCTGCTGGTGGCGCTGCTCCGGCAACCATTGCTTTAACTCCAGGTGGAACGCCATCTTTTAATTCAGGACTGGCATTGACTAAAAAGCCATGCACAATGGGTGCTGCGCAATAATGCGTGACACCATGGGTTTTAATCGCCTGAAATATATTTGCAGCATCTACTTTACGCAAACAAACATTGACGCCAGCTCTAGCGGCTACGGTCCACGGAAAACACCAGCCATTGCAATGGAACATGGGTAATGTCCATAAATACACAGGATGCTTAGGCATATCCCATTCCAAAATATTGGATATGGCATTGGTCATCGCACCTCGATGATGGTAGACCACCCCTTTCGGATTACCAGTGGTTCCTGATGTGTAGTTTAAACAAATAGCATCCCACTCATTTTGAGGACCTTCCCATGCATATGTTGAATCACCTGACTCTAAAAAGGATTCATAATCCATTTGACCGATAGAGGTTCCATCACCTTGATAAAGCTGATCATTAATGTCAATGATTAATATATCGTTGATTTTGGCAATTTCCAATGCCTTTTTCATAGTGGAACTAAACTCCGGGTCAATGATGATGGCTTTTGCCTCACCATGTTGCAGCATAAATGCGATTGCCTCGGGATCAAGGCGCGTATTTAAAGCATTTAATATTGCCCCAGACATCGGTACACCAAAGTGTGCTTCGACCATGGGGGGCGTATTTGGCAACATGACAGCAACTGTGTCGCCACGCTCAATGCCATGTTGATTTAGCGCGCTAGCAAGTTGTATACAGCGGCGGTAAGTCGTTTGCCAATCCTGCCGTAAGTTGTCATGCACAATGGCTAGCTTTTGGGGATAAACTTGCGCGGACCGCTCAATCAAACTGAGTGGGGTCATTGGTGCATAATTTGCAGAATTTTGCTCTAGTCCATCGACAAAAATATGACTCATGACGCACTCTCCAATCGAGGTATTTAAATTTCTGCTAACTCTTTAATATGCGCTACGACACTTCTTCCTAGAGCAGATAAATGATAGCCACCTTCAAGGGTACTTAATATTCTTCCCTTGGAATACTTTTTCGCTACTTGCTGAATTTTTTCTGTAATCCAAGCATAGTCTGACTCAACTAAACTCAATTGCCCTAACTCATCTTCTCGATGGGCATCAAAGCCTGCCGAGATAAAAATAAACTCTGGTGCAAATTCTTCAAGGCGAGGTAACCAAATATCTGAAACAATATTTCGTATATCCATACCTTTTGAATAAGCTGGTACTGGGATATTGACCATATTTGCAGAACTTGGTTTATCCCCACTGTAGGGATAAAGTGGATGCTGAAAAAAACTACACATCAAGACGCGAGGTTCATTTGTAAATGCAGCCTCTGTGCCATTGCCGTGATGAACATCAAAATCAATGATCGCCACTTTATTTAAATGATATTGCTCTAAGA
Source organism: Polynucleobacter sp. SHI8 (assembly GCF_027944005.1). Taxonomy (NCBI): domain Bacteria; kingdom Pseudomonadati; phylum Pseudomonadota; class Betaproteobacteria; order Burkholderiales; family Burkholderiaceae; genus Polynucleobacter; species Polynucleobacter sp. SHI8. The sequence continues at coordinate 1,516,222 of NZ_AP027204.1, forward strand.
CATATTTGGCCGCAATAGCAATATTATTAAAGAAACAAAAACCTTGAGCGTGACTAGGCTCAGCATGATGACCAGGAGGTCGAACGGCGCAAAAGACATTATTGACCTCTCCCTGCATCACCGCATCCACACCAGCAATACATGCGCCAGCAGCTCTTAGTGCAGCTTGATATGAATGCGGGTTGATCGACGTATCACCATCGATTTCTACATATCCTGACTGTGGGGTGTGTTGTTTTAAATAATCGATCAATCCTTGATCATGCACGAGTCCTACTTGACTCTCTGTTGCAAGAGGGGCATCAATACGGATCAAAAAGTCATCAATCCGACTTAAGATCAACTGATCTTCAATGGCACTTAAACGTGCCGGGCACTCTGGATGATAACTACCCATTTCATGCTTGAAAAAATCCGGATGACTAATATAGCCAGTTGTCATAAAACACAATTCTCGTATTTATAAGTAATAATCTTATTATTACCTAATCCTCACGAAATCATGCATTTTTTCAATAGATAACAAATGACCATCATTTTTAAACTGCTATTCATCTTCAGCCTTTTGATATCCGCCTTGAGCAATGCACAAAATCAAGATTCTGTATCTTCTAACTCTGCACCTATTTCTCTTTCAAAAGAACAAGCACTAGACTTCTTTCTCATTGAGATAGCAATGCGCGAAAACCTCTCTGTGGAAACTTTACGAGATGCATTTCGCGATATGAAATGGCAGACCACGGCTCGACAGTATATGGCGCCATCAGGTACTACACCTCCACGAAAAAATTGGGCAGCGTATCGAGCCAATGTCATGAATCAAATTCGTCTTGATGCCGGTAAAAAATTCCTGCAAGAACATCATCTATTTTTAGATCAACTCGAAAAGGAAACCGGGGTCCCTGGTTCAATCGTTGTAGGCATCTTAGGTGTTGAAACTGTCTACGGCAGAAACATGGGCTCTTTTCCTGTCCGTGACGTATTAGCCACCTTTGCCTTTGATTACCCCCCAAGCACCAATCAAGCAAGTCGTAAGGCAATGTTTAAAGAGCAACTCTATGACCATGTTCTCAATTGCTTTTCTACTACCGAGCGATCAGCACCTGAAATGCTCAAGCTAAAAGCTTGCCTAACTCAAGAGGGTTCTTTTGCAGGTGCAATGGGAATGCCACAGTTCATGCCTACCAGTATTCGTAAATTTGCAAAAGATGGCGATGGTGATGGTGTCATCGATCTGAGAAAAAGTCCAAAAGATGCAATGCAAAGTATTGCGAATTTTTTGAACGACCATGGCTGGAAAACGGGAGAACCCATTTATCTGCCAATCTCTGCCGAGATGCAAACCAGTGCCATAGTCAAAGAACTTGCCGATGGTGATCCAAACCCTAAATACAATTTAGGTGATTTAAAAAACAAAAAAGTGATTACGAAATGGCCTACGCCGATGCATGAAATGAGTCCCGCACTCATCGTCGATCTTCCAAGCATCTCAAAAAATGGTGAGAACTCGATCGACTATCTGGTTGGTTTAAACAACTTTGAGGTCATCACGCAATACAACCGTAGTTTTTTCTACGCCATGTCCGTCACAGAATTTGGCCAAGCCGTCATCAACAATGGCTTCGCGTCAACCAAAATATCTAAGCCGGAAAAATTCCAGTCGACAAATAACGGTCGCCACGATCACAAACGATAAAAACAATCGTCGCATTTTCAATACGCTCCGCAATCCGCAGAGCAACTACTAATGCACCAGCTGCTGAGGCGCCACAAAATATACCCTCTTCTCGAGCCATTTTGCGACACATCTCTTCTGCCTCTGCTTGAGTCACATACTCTAAAGAGTCTACGCGGCTCGCTTCGTAAATTTTCGGTAAATACTCTGGAGCCCATTTTCTGATTCCTGGGATTTGTGAGCCTTCCATTGGTTGCACACCAATGATCTGAATGTGGGGATTTTGCTCTTTTAAAAACTTGGAGGTTCCAGTTATAGTGCCTGTGGTTCCCATCGAGGAAACAAAATGGGTAATCTGCCCATGGGTATCACGCCAAATTTCTGGACCAGTTCCCTCGTAATGAGCCAACGGATTATCTTTATTGGCAAACTGGTCTAAAACGATTCCACGACCTTCTTTTTGAAGTTGGTTGGCATAGTCCCTTGCGTACTCCATCCCGCCAGTAGCTGGGGTAAGAATTAATTCTGCGCCATATGCAGTCATACTTTGACGACGTTCAATACTTTGATTCTCAGGCATGATTAAAATCATCTTATAGCCTAAGATTGCTGCTACCATCGCTAGTGCAATACCTGTGTTGCCACTAGTTGCTTCAATTAAGGTGTCCCCTGGCGTAATTTCACCACGTTGCTCAGCATGCCGAAACATCGATAAGGCTGGACGATCTTTAACGGATCCGGCAGGATTATTCCCTTCTAACTTACCTAAAATAATGTTATTACGCACCTGATTACCTTCACCAGGAATGCGTTGCAAACGAATCAGTGGTGTATTACCAACTGTATCTGCAATTGTGGGATAAAAAACGTTGGCTGTATTCATATTAAATAATTGGGCAGAAGTGAAGTTTATTTTAACCTCAAGCTTCTGCCCTTGTAAGAAACTCAATGAAGAGTTGAATAGGAACGAATTAATTCAAGATACTATTTTATTTTTGCACTTTTCGACTTAGTTAAAGGCTCTACCCCATCAAAAGTTAAACCAGACTCCGTCATTTTTTCAACCGTTTTTTGCCCGATACCTTTCACGCGAATATTTAAATCTTCAGAATTCACAAATGGTCCATTCTTTTCTCGCTCCTCAACGATTGCTTTAGCACGCGTTGGCCCAATACCCTTCACATTTTGTAAGATCTCCGCTGATGCAGAATTCACATTGACAGCATAACTCGGCACACCAAATGCCATCATTGATCCTAAAGCCAAGGCCAATAGGCCACGATGTAATGAGCGTACATTTAAAGTTTGATGCAATTTTTTCATCATTTCTCCTTGAAAATTACGCGCAATCCATATTGCACGTTCAAGGATAACGAGAGACTGTTGGAATCGTTGACGGAAAAACTGGTCTATAGCTTCTCAGCCAAGAAATCAGCGTTATCTGATAACCATGTTACATATTTTCTGACACCTTCTTCAACCGTATGGAAGGTCTCTGAATATCCGACACTTCTCAAATGATCTAAACTCGCTTGAGTAAACGATTGATACTTACCTTTTAAGTCCTCTGGAAAATCAATATACAAAAGCTTATTCTTCTGCACCAACTCAATCAAAGACTGCTCTTGAAAATCATTGGCTAACTGAATTTGATCTAGGCGATTAATAACCGATAGCGCCACATCATTAAAAGGCTGTGCGCGTCCTGTACCTAAATTAAAAATACCGCTGATTTGGGGATTCTCAAAGAAGAATAGGTTAACTTTAACAACGTCTTCTATATACACAAAGTCTCTTTTTTGCTCACCAGCAGTATAGCCGTCATAACCACCAAACAACTTAACACTTGCATTATCTTTATATTGATGAAAATGATGAAATGCAACTGAAGCCATTCGTCCTTTATGAGACTCTCGTGGACCATATACATTAAAGTACCTTAGACCTACTACTTGCGTTTTTAAGGCGCTAGCAGCTAAGCGCTGACGAACGATTTGATCGAGTAAAAATTTGGAGTAACCGTAGATATTGAGCGGTTTTTCACACTCCCTTTTTTCAATAAAACTTGCGGCGCCACCATATGTGGCTGCAGATGAGGCATAAATTAACGGTATACCCTGCTCTGCACAGATGTCGAGTAGGTCGAGGGTATAACGATAATTATTCGCCATCATGTAATGCCCGTCAGACTCCATAGTGTCTGAGCAAGCTCCTTCATGAAAGATGGCAGCAATACGGCCTAAAGATTTACTTTTCAGTACTTGTAAAAACTCTGATTTATCAAAGTAATCAGAAATCTCACAGTCTGCTAAGTTGCGGTACTTCTTCGAGTCTTTTAAATCATCTACTGCCACAATATCTTTTTCACCGCGCTGGTTTAATGCGTGCACAAGATTTGCGCCAATAAACCCTGCAGCTCCAGTAACTATCAATTTCATCGCAATTCCTCCCAGGAGACTGTTGCAGTTCCAAGTTTACCCACAACAATGCCGCCTGCACGATTCGCTAATGCCATTGCAAGATTCCAGTCCCAACCTGCTGCCAAGGCAACTGCTAAGGTACTAATCACAGTATCGCCCGCTCCTGACACATCAAAAACTTCACGCGCTTGAGCCCCAACGTGACTGACTTGGTCGGCACGGAACAGGGTCATACCTTCTTCTGACCGTGTTAACAAAATTGCCTCTAATCCTAAACTTTCTCGTAAATTTTGCGCTTTTAATGTCAAATCAGCTTCGCTACTCCATCTACCAATGACTTGCCTTAATTCACTACGATTGGGGGTAATCACTGTTGCACCCGAGTATTTGCTGTAATCATCGCCCTTAGGGTCAACTAAAGTTAACTTCCCTGCCTGTCGACATAATTCAATCATGCGTGCGACATGTTTAAGAGCGCCTTTGCCATAATCAGAAAATATCACTGCTTTAACAAGTGGTAAGGTTTCTTCAAAACTGGCAAATTTGGAGGCTAATGAATCCTGAGCCGGAGCTTCTTCAAAGTCCAAACGAATTAACTGCTGTTGACGAGCTACAACCCGAAGCTTCACGATCGTGGGGACTGTCTCATCTATCTGCAATAGGCTTTCAATACCCTGCTGTGCTAACTTATGCTGCACTTGTAATCCTGCTTCATCATTCCCAATCAGGCCTAATAATTTAATTTTTGCCCCTAAGGAAGCACCATTTCTAGCAACGTTTGCTGCTCCACCGAGACGCTCTTCGACCTTTTTGATTGCCACGATAGGCACTGGTGCCTCGGGTGATATTCTCTCTGTGTCACCAAACCAATAACGATCAAGCATCACATCACCAACAACTAATAGTGCTGTGTTCTGAAAGTTCCTCACATCATCGAGGGTGATTTGTACATGAATAGGTTGTAATATACGATCCGTCATCGATGCTCTTTAATTGTGTCGGCCAATGCCGTAATAAGTAAAGCCAAGTTCAGTTAAATTTTCAGGTTCAAATAAATTACGGCCATCAAAAATAATAGGTTGTTTTAGTTTTTGTTTTAACAAATCAAAATCTGGACTTCTAAATGCTTTCCACTCTGTCACAATCACTAAAGCATCTGCACCCTCTAAGGCATCATTTGGCTTTTCCACTGTCTGAATATTAAGAAGGAGCTCAGGTTGATTAACTAAATCAAGCTCTAAGGCATGCCAAGCTTCTTGCGTTGCCACGGGATCATGGGCTCTAATTTTGGCCCCTCGTTTGACTAACTCTTGAATAATTACCCGACTTGGAGCCTCGCGCATATCATCTGTATTCGGTTTAAATGCCAAGCCCCATAAAGCAAATGTAAGTCCTGTAAGATCTTCACCATAGTAACCCAAAATCTTATCAACTAACACGCGTTTTTGAGCGTCATTCACCTCTTCTACGGCTTCTAATATTTTTAGATGTAATTGATATTCTTGGGCTGTTTTACTTAAGGCCTGAACATCTTTCGGAAAACATGAGCCACCATAACCTGTGCCTGCGTAAAGAAAACCATAACCAATTCTGGAATCAGATCCAATGCCTTGCCTTACGGCTTCAATATCAGCACCTACTTGATCAGCTAAATTCGCTAACTCATTCATAAATGAAATGCGCGTTGCTAACATCGCATTGGCTGCATATTTAGTTAATTCAGCACTTTTTACATCCATGTAAAACGTGCGTTCGTGGTGTCGATTAAAGGGTGAATACAATTTACGAATTTTATCTTTAGCATAACGACCATACTCGTTATCATCCGAACCAACCACAATGCGATCTGGGCGCATGAAGTCTTCAACCGCGGCACCTTCTTTTAAAAATTCCGGATTGGAAATAACCGAAAAATGCACTTCACTGGCGCCACGCGTTTGTAACTCGGCCTGAATGACGTGTGATACTTTTTCTGCTGTGCCAACTGGTACGGTCGATTTATCAATAATGACTTTAAAACTTGTCATATGCTTGGCAATGTTTTTAGCCGCTGCCAACACGTACTTTAAGTCTGCAGAACCATCCTCATCTGGAGGCGTTCCCACCGCTATAAACTGAATCTCACCATGCTCTACGGAAGCAGCAATGTCTGTTGAAAAAATAATTCGCCCAGCTTCTTTATTGCGGGTAATCATTTCTTTTAAACCTGGCTCATAAATGGGTACGCCACCACTATTTAAAATATCAATTTTCTTTTGATCAACATCTAAACAAAATACTTGATTACCCAGCTCGGCAAGGCATGCGCCTGTAACCAAACCCACATATCCACTGCCGATAATGGTAACTTTCACAGTTTCTTTTCCTCTAAAACAGTTTTTTTATCATGAAACTTGGTTTAACTTAAGTTGCCAAGCCTTCACTTCTTTTAGGTGAGTATACATCCCAGTGATTACAGCCTGGACACTGCCAATAAAAACGCCTAGCCCGAAAACCACAATTACTACAGGTATATCTAGCCAAACTATTCGTGCGATGCTTCAGTAAATCTAAGGATGCTTTTGTTTGCGCAATCAACAGAGCATCGTCTTTGCTTTGAGCTAAAAGATGCTCGGTTTCAAAGCGTTTGGTCATCGCAGTCAAACTTGCTGAGTCCAACATCACTTGATTGATCAACTCCAAGGCTTTTTCTGGGCCATGTAAACGTAAAACATTTTTAAATACTAAATCTAATAATTCACCCGTGCCCTGCTCTTTTAAATGCTGGGTTAAAACAGTTAATCCCTCTTCTTCTTTATTCATTTGCGCATAGGCTTTAATCCACTTATCTGCAATCAAATGTAAAAAGATCGGCGCATGTTTTTCAATATATCCCCACGTAGCAATTGCATCCAAGGGTTTTTGCTCAACAATCGCTAACTCACCTTTGAGAATAGTTGCTCTGATATGATGAGGCACTGCTTGCAAGGCATGATCAATCGCCTCTTTAGTTGCGAGTAAATCTTTAGAGCGCATCGCTTCTTGAGCAATTTCACAATAAAAATGCGCGATCTGCTCTTTATAACTTTTCTCTTCTAGAAGCTCTAACTCAGTGGCGGCAATAATGGCTTTTTGCCAGTCCTTTTCAATTTGATACATTTCTAAAAGTGATACTTTAGCGGGTAAGATGTATTTACCTTCTGTTACCATATTCAAACTAGCTTCTGCACGGTCTAGCATTCCAGCACGCAAAAAGTCTCGACCTAACTCATAAGATGCATGAGCCCGATCTCGCGGCCGTATATCTTGTCGACTAGTGAGATGTTGATGCACTCGGATGGCGCGCTCAGTTTCTCCACGCCTTCTAAATAAACTACCTAAAGCAAAATGAAGCTCGGTTGTTTCTGGATCTAATTGCGCCACTTCGACTAGAGCATCGATGGCTTTATCATGCTGCTCATTGAGAAGTAAATTAATACCTTTAAATGTAGATCGCTCTTTTTTAGCTTGCTCGACATCGTCTTCATACTCTTGAAGACGCATCTCCCAACGTGCAGCTAACCAGCCCATTCCAAAAAGAATCGGAATAAGTAACAACCAATACATTTGGACTTGCATATCAATAACTCCGCTTTGTTTTCGTGAGTCGCAGAGCTACTACGGCTAATATCAAACCACATAAGAATGCACCAAGTAATAGGATATTCAGCGGCACTTGTATGGATTGATCTAAGAACCAATGAAAATCTATCACTGCTGTATTTGTGATGGCAATCAAAAACAAAAGGAGAAATAATACAATTCGGCTAACAAGCAAACAGATTCGCCATGCCACTTGGAGAAGCGCAATCATTGTTTAGCCAATGTTCGTTACATCAGCTGTAGCTTTGTAGTCAACACGCTCGCGAAGTTCTTTTCCTGGCTTGAAGTGAGGAACTTTTTTCTCTGGGATCATGACCTGCTCACCAGACTTAGGATTTCTGCCAACTCGTGCAGGACGATGATGTAATACAAAACTACCAACTCCACGTAACTCAATTCGCTTACCTTGTGCTAACGCTTGCGTCATCGTATCTAATAATGTCTTTACTGCTAATTCAACATCTTTTGGTAATAATTGTGGAAATTGTTCTGACAATAACTCAACTAACTCAGAGCGAGTAATCGAAGTATCTATGATTTTGTCTGGAGCTGTTAAAGTTTCTTGTGTCATCATCATTCAACATCCTTAAATAAAAAACCGCTACGCAAGCGTAGCGGTATATTACTAATTAACCCTGGTTATCTAACTTAGCCTTTAATAAAGCGCCAAGATTCGTTGTTCCAGAACTTGCTTCATTTTGCATCTTAGACATCACTTCTTGTTGATCAGCATTGTCTTTCGCTTTAATCGAAAGATTAATGCTTCTTGATTTACGATCAACGTTGATGATCATCGCAGATACAGTATCGCCTTCTTTGAGGGCTAAACGTGCATCTTCTACACGATCTGTTGAGATTTCAGAAGCACGTAAATAAGCTTCAACTTCAGGAACTAATTCAACAACAGCACCTTTAGCATCAACCGTTTTCACAGTACCTGAAACTAATGCACCTTTATCAAATTCAGCAGTGTAGTTATTAAATGGATCGCCTGAGAGTTGCTTAATACCTAAAGAAATTCTTTCTTTTTCAACATCAATAGCGAGTACTACTGTGTCAATCTCGTCACCTTTCTTGAATTTCTTCACAGCTTCTTCACCAGCTTCATTCCATGAAATATCAGATAAATGGACTAAACCATCGATACCACCGTCTAAACCGATAAATACGCCAAAGTCAGTGATGGATTTAATAGCACCAGAGATCTTATCGCCTTTGTTATGATTACGCGCAAACTCATCCCATGGATTTGTTTTACATTGCTTCATACCAAGACTGATACGACGCTTGTCTTCGTCAATATCCAAAACCATGACTTCAACATCTAAACCTAATTGAACGGCTTTGCCTGGAGCAATGTTCTTGTTTGTCCAATCCATTTCAGAAACGTGAACTAAACCTTCAATGCCAGACTCGATTTCAACGAATGCACCGTAGTCAGTCAAGTTCGTCACTTTACCGAATAAACGGGTATTTGGCGGATATCTTCTTGCAATACCAACCCATGGATCGTCACCTAACTGCTTAATACCGAGTGATACGCGATTCTTATCTTGGTCGTAACGCAAGATCTTTGCTGTTACTTCTTGACCAACTGTCAATACTTCGCTTGGATGACGCACACGACGCCATGCTAAGTCGGTAATGTGTAACAAACCATCAATACCACCTAGATCAACGAATGCGCCGTAGTCAGTAATATTTTTAATCGTACCTTGAACAATCGTTCCTTCTTTAAGGTTGTCCATGAGTTTTTGACGCTCTTCACCTTGACTTGCTTCTACAACAGCACGGCGAGATAAAACAACGTTGTTTCTCTTACGGTCGAGTTTGATAACCTTAAAGTCCATCGTCTTACCTTCAAATGGTGACGTGTCTTTAATTGGACGTGTATCAAGTAATGAACCAGGTAAGAATGCACGGATACCGTTGACCATCACAGTCAAACCACCTTTAACCTTACCAGTAACAGCACCAGTAACGATTTCACCCTGTTCAAGGGCTTTCTCAAGATTCATCCATGATGCTAAGCGTTTCGCTTTATCACGAGATAAAATCGTGTCGCCATAACCATTCTCTAACGCATCAATTGCAACTGATACGAAATCACCAGGTTGAACATCAATTTCACCCTGGTCATTATGGAATTCTTCAACGGGAATAAACGCTTCGGACTTAAGTCCAGCATTCACAACAACAAAATTATGATCAATACGCATCACTTCTGCGGAAATGACCTGCCCAGATTTCATATTGGAACGGGCTAATGATTCTTCAAATAGAGCTGCAAAGGATTCAGACATGTTTACTTTATCTGTTGGCTAAGCCAACGGGTTAGGTTAATTATCCCGTCTTGTAACGCTTTTAAGAACCGAATCGGCGCGCTAGGATTCAAGATGGGGCCACAACAACAACTGATTTACTACAAACTGATTTACTAAACTTGTTGATACCAAGCAAGGATTCGATTAACTGCTTCTTCGATGGTCTGATCGCTTGTGTCTAATAAAAAAGCATCTTCACTTTGTATTAGTGGAGCAGTTTCTCGTTGAGTATCTCGAAGATCACGCTCCTCCAAATCTTTGGTGAGAATATCTATATTAGCAGAAATTCCTTTGGCAATCAATTGTTTATATCTTCTTTGTGCACGAATTTGGGCATCTGCGGTCAAAAATACCTTTAATTGGGCCTGTGGAAAGATCACTGAACCCATATCTCGACCATCAGCAACGAGTCCTGGAGGCTTTAAAAAGCTTTTTTGCACTTGAATCAAGGCTTCTCTTACCTCAGGAACTGCCCCGGCACTGGATGCTCTTTTACCCATCTCCTCTGTTCGAATCTCCTCAGAAACATCCTCTTGATCTAAGAAAATACGCCCATCACGAAACTTAATGTCCATTTTTAAGCAGAGTTCCCATAATCGGTGGGGCTCATTAAACTCAATACCAGCTTGTTGGCTAGCAAGTCCTACGAGTCGATATAAAGCACCGCTATCTAAGTAATGAAAACTTAAGCGCTCGGCTACGAGTTGGGCCACGGTTCCTTTACCTGATGCTGTCGGCCCATCAATGGCAATCACTGGAATCATGTGGCTAGATTGATTGTTTGCACTAATTGGCTCCAAACTTCAAAATATTTAGGGAAGGTTTTAGAGACGCAATCAGGATCATTAATAAAAAAAGCATTGGGGCCAAACGAGGCTAATGAAAAACACATCGCCATGCGATGATCATCATAGGTATCAACACCATCCTTTGGTGTTAACCATACTTGTGGCGCTTGAACTGCAATAAAATCCTGGCCGGATTCAACTATTGCACCAAATTTACTTAATTCACAGACCATCGCAGCGATGCGATCGGTTTCTTTAACGCGCCAACTAGCAATGCCGGTTAAGCGGGTCTTACCTTTAGCAAACATGCCTAATACTGCTAATGTCATCGCAGCATCCGGGATTGCGGTACAGTCTAAATCAATACCATGTAAACACCCATCCTCTGTTCCGATTCCTCGAACTTCAATCCAATCAGATCCTTGGGTCACATTCGCCCCCATCATCGATAAAGCATGCGCAAATGCCACGTCACCTTGAATACTGTCTCGACCTGCACCTTTCACAGTCACTGGTCCTTGACCTAATGCCCCTAAGGCTAAAAAATATGATGCAGATGATGCGTCGCCTTCTACTTTAAATTCTCCTGGAGCAATGTACGGCCCTTGCGCAATATCTATATGGGCTGGTATGGTGAATACTTGCCATGCATCGTTATGAACATGCACGCCATATTTACTCATCAAATTGGTGGTAATTTCAATATAAGGTTTAGAAATCAACTCACCAATCACTTCTATTCTGATGGGCTTAGGTGATCGCAGCAATGGTAGAGCCATGAGTAATGCGGTGAGATACTGACTTGAGACATCACCTCGAACTTGAACTACTTGATCACTTTGTATTTGTCCTGCATGTATTTGTATAGGGGGATAACCTTTAGTGCCGAGATAATCAATCTTGGCACCAATACCTAACAAGCCTTCAATCAAATCGGCAATCGGCCTCTCATGCATGCGAGGCACGCCATGCAAATGGTACTCTCCACCCAATATTGCCAATGCAGCAGTTAATGGCCGTATAGCTGTCCCAGCATTACCCATGAATAATTCAGCGCTAACCTCAGGAAACTTACCGTCCTGTCCTGTGATTTCAATCAACTCTTCATCATTTTTGAAATAGGTCTTCATCGGCACACCTAACTTGGATAGTGCGTCTCGCATGACTCGCGTGTCATCTGCATCGAGTAAACCTTGCAATGTGGTCGTTCCTTTTGCCAGAGCACTCAGCAATAAAACGCGATTGGAAATACTCTTTGATCCCGGTAATTGAATCTCACCTTTAGCAAATGCTGTGGGAGAAATCAGTAATGCTTTGGAAGACATCTTAGCCCTGCCACTCATTGCGCGAGTCACTCGCAATTTGAAACATTTTTTGCAATGCTTGCGCATCATTATTTTGCATGGCTGTTTTCATTCTCTCGAGAATCAAGAGATAAGACTCTAACTCTTTGAGAATCGCATCTTTGTTCGCTAATGAAATATCTGTCCACATCTCTGGACTCGACCCCGCAATGCGTGTGAAGTCTCTAAATCCTGCACCTGCATGTACAAATTTATTTTGTGCATCCTCTGCATTGGCAATCTGCAACATCAGTGCATAAGAAAGCACATGCGGTAAATGCGAAACAGCCGCAAAGATGTGATCATGCTCAAGGGCTGACATTTTGTATACCTGAGCACCTATTGCCTGCCAACATTCTTGGATACGCTGCACATCGGCAACTTGATTCTCAAGAAGCGGACATATCATGATTTGTTTATTAACAAATAAATCAACTTTCGCTGCTACCGCGCCATGCTGTGCACCTCCAGCAATCGGATGACAAGGAATAAACTGGGCAACACTCTCACCTAAAACTTCTTTAGCGCAAGCAACGACATCCATTTTCGTACTTCCCACATCAATGACGAGTTTATCTTTATTTAGATGGGGATGAATCGCTGTTAAGACTTCTTTGGTCTGTGCAACGGGTACACACACGATTATCAAATCACACTCTTTTGCGAGTGTCGACAAATCAACGATTGCATCAATCTGACCAAGCTGTTTGGCAACCTCAAGATTCGCTAGGGTTCTACCAACGCCAAGTACTTTGTTGGTCAATCCTGCTTTTTTTAGAGCAAGTCCTAATGACCCACCAATCAGCCCTACTCCAATAATGCCGACTGTCGGAAAGATAGAAGTAGTTGATGGAGAACTCACGAGCTAGTTTCTCAGTAATTTATTGCTGAAGAGCTTTTTTAAGAGCTACTAAGAATGCCGCATTCTCTTGAGGCAACCCGATGGATACGCGTAAAAATTTTGGTAATCCATAATTATCTACCGGGCGAACAATCACGCCTTGTTTGAGTAACTCTAGATTGACCCTTGTTCCAGCACGATCATCATCGCCAACTTGAACAAGAATAAAATTACCTGCGGATGGCAAATAATGTAACTGCATTTGATCAAAGGCTTGCGTTAATTGCTGATAACCCGCTTGATTTAACTTAGCACCTCTCTCTAAAAACTCCGTATCCTGAAAGGCAGCAATCGCTGCTGCTTGCGCTAAAGAATTAACATTAAATGGTTGACGAATCCGGTTCATTAAATCGGTTAACTCTTCTTGAGAAACCGCGTACCCTAAACGCAAACCAGCTAACCCATAGGCTTTAGAAAAACTTCGAGAAACAATTAAATTAGGATACTTACGTGCCATAGCAATGGCATCATATTGTTGTTCTGGTTTAAGGTATTCGTTATAAGCCTCATCTAAGACGACCACAATATGACCCGGTACTTGACTGAGAAATTGTTCAATTCTCTGACCTGGGATAAAACTACCTGTTGGATTATTCGGGTTCGCAACAAAAATAAGTTTGGTATTTTCTGAAATGGCCGCGAGCATGGCAGTTAAATCATGACCTAAATCTTCAGGCGTCGGATCAATCACAATCGCTTTTGCACCCACTGCTTGCGTTGCTAGTGGATATACAGCAAAGGCATGCTTGGAGAAGATAATTTCACTGCCCATTTGCGCAACTGAACGTGTTGCAAGTTCCAAAATATCATTACTGCCATTACCAAGCGTAATCCAATTGTCAGGCACTTGATTCTTTTTTGCTAGGACTTGTTTGAGCTCAAAACCATTAGAGTCAGGATATCGTCCCAAGTCATGCATGACCGCCATCATGGCTGCCTTTGCGGATTCTGGAATACCTAGGGGGTTTTCATTCGAGGCCAATTTCACAATTTGGTCTTCTACTAAACCAAATTGACGCGCTACTTCACTAATGGGTCTTCCACCAATGTAGGGCGCAATATTCTTGACTTGTTCTAGTCCAAATTGACTTGTTTTCTTTGTATTCATTGATGACGACTTCTTGGATAGGATCCTAAACATTTATAAAAAGCGGTAATATTTTTCAATGTCTGTAACGCGGCAGACACGTTCGCATCTTCTTGATGACCTTCTATATCAATATAAAAATGATATTCCCACGTACCTTTTCTGGCAGGTCTAGACTCAAAGCGTGTCATGGATACGCCATGCTTTGCAAATGGCTCAAGTAGTTTATATACCGCACCTGCCTCATTTTTTACTGACAGAATCAGGGATGTTTGATCGCTATTTGTTTTACTCGCCATGTGATGTCCAATCACCACAAATCGTGTGCGATTATGCGCATCATCCTGAATGCCTTCTTGTATGATTTTTAAACCATAAGTATTGGCTGCGGCAGCGCTAGCAATTGCTGCAAATTGGGGATTCTTCGATGCATCCAAAGCTGCCTGAGCATTACTACTGATTGCTTCACGATGCAATCTGGGGGCGTTTTGCGTCAGCCAGTGTTGGCATTGTGCCAAGGCCTGTGGATGCGCAAGGACATGTGTTACACCATCTAAATTTCCTGAATGACTCATCAAGGTGTGCGTAATCGGAATCGATATCTCGCCAGTAATTAAGAGTGAAGATTCTAGTAATAAATCTAAAGTTCTCGAGATGGCGCCCTCTGAGGAATTTTCAATGGGTACTACACCATACTGACTCTGACCTGTCTCTACAGAGCGAAATACTTGATCTAAGGTTGCCAATGGTTGCAACTCAACAGAGTGCCCAAAAAATTGTAAGGTAGCCGCTTCAGAAAAAGTTCCCGCAGGTCCCAAATAAGCAATTTTCATATCGCCTTCAATGGCGCGACAGGCTGACATAATCTCTCGCCAAATGGCTTGTACACCCACGTTCTTGAGAGGTCCTGGGTTATTCGTGGCTACTTTATCTAAAACTTGTTGCTCACGTTCTGGTCGATAAACAACTGACCCAAATTCCTGTTTTACATGTCCTACATCTAAGGCGAGTTGGGCGCGCTGAGTGAGTAAATCCAATAGAGCGCGATCCACTTCATCAATTTTCTGACGTAATGGCTCTAGACGTTTAGCCTCATCAGACATTATGCCCTCCTCTCGAATTCACGCATAAACTGCGCTAAGCACTGCACTCCTTCGAGTGGCATCGCATTATAGATACTTGCGCGCATGCCTCCAACACTCTTATGACCTTTTAAACCAGTCATTCCGGCATCACTCGCCTGCTTTAAGAAAGTATCAAATAAGGATTCATCACGCAAATAAAAGGTAACATTCATCCTTGATCTTGAATCTTTATGAACACGTCCCTCATATAAGGAACTCTGATCTAGGACTTCATATAAAAGCTGCGATTTTTGCTGATTGAGTTTTTCCATCTGGGCTACTCCACCAGATTTTTTTAACCATTTAAATACTTCTCCAGCCATATAAATCGCAAATGTTGTCGGCGTATTAATCATGGAATCATTATTGGCTTGTATTTGCCAATCCCATATCGTTGGGGTAATTGGCATGGCATGACCAATCAGGTCTTCTCGCACAATCACAATCGTGACGCCAGCTGGTCCAATATTTTTCTGCGCGCCGGCAAACAAAACACCATACCGACTCACGTCAATCTCTCGTGAAAGTATGTTGCTAGAAATATCAGCTACTAAGGGAATGTTGCCAACATCAGGTGTTTGTAAAAACTCAACGCCACCAACAGTTTCGTTATCACAAATATGTACATAGGCTGAGTCAGGTGATAAGTCCCAAGAAGATCTTGCAGGGACACAATGAAAATGCTGATCTTTGCTTGTTGCAGCAACTCTTGCTGTGCCGTATTTACTAGCTTCTGCAACCGACTTTTGGGTCCAAACACCGGAAACAATAAAATCTGCCTGAGGACCTGACTTCGCAAGGCTCATGAGATTCATTGGAATCGCTGCATTTTGTCCAATCGCCCCACCCTGCAAAAACAAAACTTTGTAATTGGCCGGTATCTTCATTAAATCAATGAGATTTTGCAAGGCATCGTGATAGCAATTCATGAAGGCTGGACTGCGGTGACTCACTTCCATCACCCCAGCACCCAAGCCCTGCCATAACAAGATATCTTTACCTGCAGTTTCTAGAACTTCCTCGGGAAGTGTTGCAGGACCTGGTGCGAAATTGTAAATACGATGTTCAAATGGCATAAATATCACCCAGCGAGTGTTAGCGAATCAAGCGATTATTCACTAACTGTCGGTACTTCGTCACCAGCAGAATCTTCGTCGTCAATATCGTCATCTTCACTTTCTGCAATTCGTTGTAATCCAGATAACACTGTACCTGAATCTACATTGATAAGGGTGACACCTTGTGTCGAACGCCCCATTTCTCGAATCTCAGAAACTCTAGTTCTGACTAAAATACCGCCTGTTGTGATCAACATAATCTGATCAACCTCAGTCACGAGTGAAGCTGCAACTAACTTGCCATTTCTTTCGGTCGTCTGAATGGCAATCATACCTTTCGTACCACGACCATGTCGTGTGTATTCAGACAAAGAAGTTCGTTTACCATAACCATTTTCTGTAGCAGTTAATACGCTCGGTAAATTGCCAGCTTGAGCCATTATCTCAGCCTCAGCTTCATTCGGCGCAACCAACATAGCAATCACCTCTTGACCTTGGGCTAAGTTCATACCACGCACACCCCTGGCAGTTCTTCCCATTGGTCTTACATCGTTTTCATCAAAGCGTACGGCTTTACCTGCATCAGAAAATAACATCACATCTTCATTGCCATGCGTAATGGCAGCTCCAACCAAAATGTCGCCTTCATCTAAATCAACCGCAATAATTCCGCCTTTACGTGGATTTGAGAAATCACTTAAACGTGATTTTTTAACGACACCAAAGCGTGTTGCCATGAATACATATTGATTCTCTACATAACCTTTAATTGGCAAAATCGTTGTGATTTTTTCATTCGGCTGTAAAGGGAACATGTTGATAATCGGTTTTCCTCTTGAAGTTCTACTTCCGGCAGGTACTTCCCATACTTTTAACCAATACAGACGCCCTCGATCAGAGAAACAAAGTATCGTGTCATGCGTATTGGCTACAAATAATGTTGATATCCAATCTTCATCTTTTGTGGTTGTTGCGGACTTTCCTCGACCACCACGTTTTTGAGCTTTATATTCCGTCAAAGGCTGGCTCTTCATGTAACCCGTGTTAGATAAGGTCACAACAAGATCTTGCGGAGTAATGAGATCTTCTGTAAAGAGTTCTGTAGCATTCATTTCGATAATGGAGCGACGACCATTATCTGAACCTTCTTGACCGAATTCTTTTTTCGAATCTAATAGCTCAGAACGAATTACTTCCGTAACACGGTCAGGTCTAGCTAATAAATCAAGTAAGTCAGAAATCTCGGCCATGACTTCTTTATATTCATCCACAATCTTGTCTTGCTCAAGGCCCGTTAAGCGCTGTAAGCGCATTTGCAGAATTTCTTGAGCTTGATCTTCTGACAATCGATATAAACCGTCAGGTTGAAGACCTAAATTGGCGGGTAAGCGATCTGGACGATAAGCAGCAGTGCCACCCTGTGTTTCCATCGCCGAACGGGTTAACATTTCGCGCACGACACTTGAATCCCAAGTTCTTGAAAGCAACTCTTTTTTTGCTTCTGGGGGGGTTGGGGCAGCCTTGATTAAAGCGATAAATTCATCAATATTCGCTAATGCAACTGCCAAACCTTCCAAAACATGACCACGATCACGGGCTTTTTTTAATTCAAATAGTGTTCTTCTTGTCACGACTTCACGACGGTGGCGTAAAAAACACTCCAATAATTGTTTTAAATTGAGTAAACGGGGCTGGTTATCAACCAAAGCCACCATATTCATACCAAAGTTATCTTGTAATTGGGTATTTTTATAGAGATTGTTGAGAACAACCTCAGGCACTTCACCGCGCTTAAGCTCAATTACAACCCGCATACCCGATTTATCGGATTCGTCGCGAATATCGGAAATTCCCTCAACTTTTTTCTCAATAACCAACTCTGCAATACGCTCAAGAAGGTTCTTTTTATTAACTTGGTATGGCAACTCATCAACGATAATCGACTGACGTTGGCCTTTTTCCATATCTTCAAAATGCGTTTTTGCACGCATAATGACTCGACCACGACCCGTTCTATATCCCTCACGAACGCCTTGAATTCCATAAATTGTGCCGCCCGTCGGAAAATCTGGGGCAGGAACTAAATTAATCAACTCCTCGATGTCACACTCAGGGTTTTCAAGCAAAAAGATACAGGCACTGATAACTTCATCAATATTGTGAGGAGGAATGTTCGTTGCCATACCCACGGCAATGCCTGAGGAGCCATTAATGAGTAAATTTGGGATTTTTGCCGGCAGAATTAACGGCTCTTGCTCACTTCCGTCGTAGTTTGGGCCAAAATCGACAGTTTCTTTCTCAATATCCGCCAATAACTCGTGGGCAATCTTTGCCAAACGAATTTCGGTATATCGCATCGCAGCAGCGTTATCACCATCTACAGAGCCAAAGTTTCCTTGACCATCCACGAGCATATAGCGCAAGGAGAAGTCCTGGGCCATACGAACAATCGTGTCATATACGGCTGTGTCACCATGGGGATGGTACTTACCAATCACATCACCCACAATACGGGCAGACTTCTTATATGCCCTATTCCAGTCATTGTTGAGCTCATGCATGGCAAAAAGCACCCTGCGATGTACGGGTTTTAATCCATCTCTAGCATCTGGGAGGGCGCGTCCTACGATAACGCTCATTGCGTAGTCCAAATAGGACCGCCGCATTTCATCTTCTAGTGATACGGGTATTGTTTCTTTAGCGGCTTGTTCCATTTAATAATTTTACCATGTGAGAAGCTAGGCTTCGTAATTTCACCTTTACCCCAATAACAACACTATTGACAACTTCACTTGAACTACATAAATAAGTTGATATAATTATTTACAGTAATATTACTCTATCTAGAGACAAGCTTAATTCACTGATTTAATGAGGAAAAAAAATGACTAAATCAAACCGTTCACTATTAGCAGCTCTTGCATTCATGGCTTCTTTTGGTTTTGCGCAAGCACAACAAACTACAGTTGATAACTGGGCGTCTGGTGTAGGTTCTACCTACGTTCGTTCTGGAGCGGATTCAACTTTATGCTGGAGAGACAATAACTGGACTCCTGCAACTGCGGCAGCTGAATGTGACGGTGCTATCAAGCCAGCAGCAGCAGCTCCCAAAGCAGCAGCTCCTGTTGCTCCTGTAGCAACAAGCTCAAAAGTAACTTTATTAGCTGACGCTTTGTTTGACTTTGACAAGTCAACATTGAAGCCAGAAGGCATTCAAAAATTAGATGGTTTAGTACAAAAGCTCAAAGATGTAACTGTCGAAGTAATTATTGTTGTTGGTTTCACAGACAGCATCGGTACTTTAGATTACAACAAGAAACTATCTTTACGTCGTGCTGAAGCTGTTAAAGCTTATTTGACTAAAAAAGGTATCGAAGCTAGCCGTGTTTACACTGAAGGTAAAGCATTTGCTGAGCCAGTTGGCGACAACAAAACTGCAGTTGGCCGTGCATTAAACCGCCGCTCAGTTATCGAAGTTGTTGGTACAAAAAAGCAATAAGCTTCTAAGCTGATGAAAAAGCCCGGGCAACCGGGCTTTTTTTATTGGATAATCATGACTTGTATTGCAATCAACCTCTTTCCCAAATATGACAACAGAAAATATCGACCAATCTGAAATTGATAAATTTAGTGAATTAGCTAGCCGTTGGTGGGATGAGACGAGTGAATTTAAACCATTACACGCCATTAATCCTCTTCGACTCAATTGGATTAAAGAGCATTGCACCATTGAAAATCAACAAGTCCTCGACATAGGTTGTGGTGGTGGTATTTTGACTGAGTCTTTAGCAAGATCAGGTGCAATAGCTAAAGGCATTGATTTATCAAAAAAAGCCCTTCAAGTAGCCAAATTACATGCCCTTGAAACTAATGTTACCGTGGATTATGAGCTCATCAGCTCCGAAGATTTAGCCTTAAAAGAGCCTGCCACATATGATGTAATAACCTGCATGGAGATGCTCGAGCATGTGCCAGATCCACGGTCTATTGTAGAGTCATGTGCCAAGCTAGCCAAACCTGGGGCTACCCTATTCTTTAGCACACTGAACAGAAATCCCAAGTCATATCTCATGGCTATTATTGGCGCAGAATACATATTAAGATTACTACCTCGCGGCACTCATGAGTACGCTAAATTTATTAAACCTTCTGAGCTTTCCGGATTTATTCGGGAAGCAGGCTTAGAGGTTGTCGACATAATGGGCTTACATTTCAACCCCATACTTGATAAGTACTCCTTAGGCCCAAATGTGGATGTTAACTACATGTTTGCTGTTAAAAAGCCCCTTTAATCATGCGCCCTCAATTTAAAAGTGTTTTTTTTGATTTAGATGGCACTTTAGCGGATACTGCTCCTGACCTAGCCGCTGCCGCAAATAAAATGCTCATCGATCGTCAAATGGAACCTTTGCCAATGCAAGTCATGCGCCATTTGGCGTCCTCTGGTGCTAGAGGAATGATTCATGCGGCTTTTGGTGTTGGTATGGAAGATCCTCGTTTTGAAACACTCAAAGAAGAGTTCCTCAGTAATTATGAGCAAGCAATTCATGTACATACTGAGCTTTTTCCAAGTATGAATGAACTTTTGAACTTATTGGATGAACATCAAGTTCCTTGGGGTATTGTGACCAATAAGCATCAACGTTTTACGATTCCACTAGTAAAAAGTTTGGGCCTTGATCAAAGAACGAATGCCATTGTGAGTGGTGATACAACCCCTTTTGCCAAGCCTCATCCTGCCCCTATTCTTTTGGCTGTGTCACAAAAGCAAGTTGATGCCACCAGCGCGGTCTATATTGGTGATGATTTAAGGGATGTTCAAGCAGGCAAGGCAGCGGGCATGAAGACCATTGCGGCAGCGTATGGTTATTGTGGGGACCATCAACCTCCTGAATCCTGGGCTGCTGATTTTATTGTTTATGAGCCAAAAGACCTTACTAGTATCCTTTTTATCCAATAAAAGTTAAAATGGTAGACCATCTAATGTAAAGCTTTCATGGGACCGACTTGGTTTCGACGTGGATTGCGAAGCATGAAGGGCATACCGAGGACCCGTTATCTCGTAAATCAATGGGAATGTAATAACTGCAAACGACGAACGTTTCGCACTAGCCGCTTAATTGCGGTTGCCCCTGAACTGATTCTCTCTTGGGTCAGGTAACGCAAGTTACATCAGGGTCATATACAAGAGATAAGACTATTTTGCGTCACGATAAATAGTTCGAAAACTTAGTGAATCGCTCATGAATAACGTGTCAGTCCGTGCTTCATGGGTTAAATCAAATGATATGACTAAGTATGTAGAACTTTATGTAGAGGATTTGCGGACGCGGGTTCGATTCCCGCCGGTTCCACCACAATAAATGTTGACAGGCTTTAGAGTCAACACTTATATACCTCGAAGGTTAGTATATAAACTTCCTTCGAGGTATATAACCTAGAATAATACCTAGAATATTATTTACGTTTTATCGCAACGCATGGAATTGGTTATCTTAAGCTCTGCAGCTTTCAAGAGACTCGCGTTTTTATGATAAAAGTGTCTAACATCCATACTTTTATAAATACTTATACCTAAACTCTACAACGTCATATCATTCAGTTGTCGCCATCTATACTAATAAAAAAAGGCTTAGATTTTTTCCAAGCCCTTTTTATTTAGTCTTCACCTTTAATTAATTACACTTTTTATACTTTTGTTTTTTGGCATCCTGTAAATAGGTATCAAAAACGAGCAGTGGATCAAATTGTTTTTCACCTAAAATCGCAAATTTAAAGTTCTTCGGTGTGGGTTGATTGGATCCAAACCAAGAATATGAAGTCATGTAACGATTAGTTTTGCCATTGACAGTCAAATCTACATCTGACGCAGTACCATTTTGCTCTGGATTAATGAGACGAAACTCAATCGTAGTTTTACCTTGGCAATAGACCACTCCCTCAGGCTTCTCTATGGCAAATGAAGTAATCGTCAAAGTTGATAGTAAAAGAGCCGTTAAAAGTTTCATATATATCATGTAAGGTTAAGATAAATGATTTAATTATGCAACATATTTAAGTAGATTTGTTGAAAAGGACGCATATTTTGAAAAAATACTTTTTACTAAGCTTTGTACTTCTTTCTTTATTAGTTGCTTGTACAACCTATCGCTATGAATATATCGCGCCACCAACTGAATCTGGAAAAACTTGCGCAATGCAGTGCATGACTACCAAACAGGTTTGTTATAACTCGATGGGTCAACAAGCTCAAAATAATAGCAATATGTGCCAACATCAAAATAGTATGAGTTATCAAAATTGTGTAGCGCGTGCTCAAAGCCATGACGATGTCAAAAGATGTAATCCAAATCCGCAATATTGCCCAACAAACCCTAACTACTATCAGTGTGATGAATCTTACCGTCAATGCTTCTCAGCCTGCGGTGGTACTGTAAAAACCTTTAAGAACGAATAATGACTAATCAATTAGTATTAAAAAAACTAGGGCTCGGAGTTGGATTATTCGTGCTATTGAACCATTCGAGTCAAGCGCTAGCTACTTGTTCGAGCATTGGTGATCCATTAGTGTTTTCAGCAGACTGTACTAGCTTAATAGTGACTTCAGATAAAACATCCGTGAGCGTCAATAACGGGGTAATTATCAATGATCAGTATGGCAGTTCTTATGGGCCAGTGACTTTATTTGGTAATGTGTTTATAGGCACATTTACGAACAATGGCACGATTTCAAACACAATGCCCTATCAAAATGTTAGCGGCATATATATACCCAATGGTTCCGGCATTAATAATCTCATCAACAACGGGAAAATTTATACCTATGGATTCTCCTCAAAGCCTGCAAATGCGATTTTTGTTTCAGGGTCAGTTGGTAGTTTAACGAATACTGGCACTATTCAAGGGGATAATGGTGCATCTGGAGTTGTTGTAGGCAATGGCGGTTATATGGGCTCGATTGAGAACAAAGCTGGGGCAGTGATTACTGCTGGAGCTGGTGTCAATGCAATTCGGATTGATGGTGACTCTGTTTTTAACATACCGACTCGTTTAGGAAGTATTACCAATCAGGGAACGATCCAAGGGATCCAAGTAGCCAATAATGGCTCTCTTGGAGCACTTAATAATCTACAAAGTGGATTAACCTACTCTGGGACCTTGCCAAGTAATTACAACATTATTATCAGTAGCGCAACGAATTATGGGCAAACCACTTTCTCCAGTGTGAATGGTGGTCCTGTGGCGTTTGGTGTGTCACCCCTGTCAAGCGTTCCATCAGGAACTAATATCTATACCAATGTTGTTTCAGGTCTTACTTCAGGGAACTTCAGTGCAACGAGTGGTACTTTTGGTGGTGGTATCGTCACAAGTCTTTGGAGTCTAAGCAATAGCGGTGGTACCAATTGGAACTTATCAACCACGCTTGGTACTCCTGTTGCCCCTACCGTTCCAAGCAGTAGCTCTGGAACTGCTCTGGCAAGTTCAATCACTTTTGCCTATAGTGCAGCACTGAGTTCCGGCAAGAATCCAAGCTTAAGCAACGGCAGCACTTTTACCTCGGCAGTTCAAGGACTTACTTCGACACAAGTAAACCAACTGACCAATGTTCATGCGGAGGGGTACTCCTCGAACATGACCATTAGCCTTGAGCATATGGCTGTTATCACAAATACGGTTCTCGACCGGATTCATGCGCCAATGAGCGCCTCACCTACTGCAGGTGTCTATCAAGATGACGAAGGTCGTTATACCTGGGCTGATGCCTCAGGAATGAAGGGCACGGTCAATGCACATAATGACCTCGTTGGATTTGGATACCGACTCTATAACCTCACGATTGGACGTGATTTAAAAAGAACTAAAGATGGTGGTTATGGAGTCTTTGGAGGTGTTGGTAATTCATCGATGACCGAGAGTGATCAGGTCACCCAAAATTTTAATAAAACAAGTTTTTATCTCGGTCTTTATGGTACACAAAACTATGCGGATGAGATCAAAGTATCCGCTGCTGCAGGATATATTTATGGCATGACGGACGCTAGTCGTAATACCCCAAGCGTTGGCTTATTTACGGGTGGTAATGCCACGAGTAGTTATAAAACAAATGGTATCTTTAGTGCCGTTAAGTTGGCGAAAGCATTTCAGATGCAAGACTTTACAGTCTCTCCTTTTGTCGGGGCATCTTACTCACAATTATGGATGGGTGGTACGACAGAGCAAGGTGGTAATGATTTCAATTACTCAATTTCATCTGCCACGTCCTATTCCGCTGTTACCTCTGCGGGGGTTGATCTCATTTATCCTCTGATTAAAGGTACCAATAACCCGCTCTCATTCGTTGGTTTTTATAAATTCGGTTATGACTGGTTTGCAAATAGCACGAATGCCCATACCATCACTGCCACAAGTCCGATTTATGGCTCGTTTAATCAAATTGGTGCCAATATGGGTCCAGTATCCAATGTGTTTGGTATCGGACTTCAGGGTCAAATTACGCAAGATGTTTCTGCCCGAGTCGGAATTGTTTCATCTATCAATAGCTATGGACAAGAGTATGGCGGCGGTGCTGAAATTCGTTTGAAGTTTTAAAAAATTATTGAGTACCAAAGATATTAAAGTACACCCACCGCGGTAGAAAATTTCAATAGATTCGTGTTTCGCCACAAACCCCATTAATTCTTTATTCTTAGAGAGTTTTTGTGTGAATGTAATTTATCAAATAACTTCTTTAATAGCTCCATGATTAATGAAATAATTTTTATATATGAAACGAATGAGAAATCTAGAGAGCGACAATTATTGATGATAAAACATTAATAAAGGGTTAATTAGAGCTCATCATTTACTCTTATACGACTAATGACCCAGCATGAAGCTGCGATTAAAAGAATCGCCCCACTCTCAAAAAGTAAAATTGATGGATCCCCGTCTTTACCCTGCAGAATAATTAATCGACTCAATGCTGTCATTGCAATAAACAAGGGTATCGTAATCGGAATACGATGACTAGAATAAAAGGCGGCCAACATACCTAATACCTCTGCGTAAATAAACATCAACAACAGGTCTTTTAATTCGACCTTTTGATTCATGATGGTTAAATATACTTCTTGACCCATTGCTACAACAGTAAAAACAGCAATGATCACTAGAAAAATTTTTTCGGTTAATCCTATGATATTTTTTATTATCACAATTTATCTCCTCAAATTCCAAACTTTAATTTAACACATACATTAATTAATTTTTTAGATTCTGGTAATCTGATATTTTTTCTTCACTCTAGATTCATTAAAAATTAATATTTAATAGCTAAGCTAGGTTTTCATTATCTTTTTAAATATTCCATGAAAACGCAAATTAAATTGCTGCAAGGTCCCTACAATTTTGATCAACGTGAGGTTTTTTTTGATGCGGCAAAAGGTGAATTTTGGGATCCTATGCATCACCAGTATCTTGATCATGAGATTGGACTTGCTTTAATTGAGCTTTACTTTGGTCATCATAAGGCGCCAATTGTGGCTAAGAATGATAAGGTCAAAATAAAAAAGAAGTGGTTAAAAAAACTCCTACGAATTAAATCTTTCAACACTAAAACTAAGACTAGTCATTAATATAATTTTGGCATCATTTTTTGAGGACGCACCAGGACCAATAAGCAACGGTTGCAATACTAATCGCGCACAACCCATACCCAGTCCAGTATTGTGAATTAAGTGAATAAGCATTACACAAGCGCATATCCGTATAAATAAAATACATCCCTAACCAAATCATCATGGCGGCAAAATAACCAATAAAAAAGAGTTGTAGCGCTGCTGGAGACTTATGGAGTGCATCCCCCACCAAAAATCCTGCAACAATCATCGTCAGAACTTTAACCACATCGACGAGTGGCATCACGACCGCTCGATCAACACTAATGGGAAGCATCCAATACATTAAAATCATCTGTGCAAGCATAAAACCGGTCAAGCCAAAGACATTCCAAGATGAGATAGATTGGGTGACTTTTTTGGAGATGCTGAAGGTGTTTAAGCATGCGCCGCTAATAAATAAGAGTGGCATTTGAATCACCATTTGCATGAACATACTCTGCTCAATAATTGCCCGAAAAGGTGATACGGATAATCCGATTGCAATGATCAGCATCCCTAAAACAGTTAACCGTTGCCAAGAAGATTTAATCATGGAGATAATTTATTTTCCAAGTGCTACTGCTTGCAGTAGCACTTCTTCAGAACTTTCAAGTGGAAAGATGCGCAAGAGATATTCCCCTCGAACGATATGCAGCGCAGCATTATGTTCAAACTCATCAAGAGGCGCAGGAATCACCATAATGCCAAAGGCGTCTAGAAGTGATTGTCGATCACTCGGGTTTTTTAAACTATATGAACGCCAAACATTTGATTGCATTTGTAGTCGATTTTCATAACGCTGTAAAGCCTGTGCATCATCATTTTTTGGATCAAAACTAATACTCACTAAGCCAATCTTATTTTCCAAACCCAACTCAATAATCTTGGTTTGTAATACCTGAAAAACTGAACCTAATGAGAGGCAAACTGTTTGACATCGGGTATAGACAAAATCAACAATCAGGACACGATGATCTCTTGATAGTTGGGACAGCTCTCGTTCTTGATTGCTGGAATCTACTACAACTAAGGGAGGTATTTTTTTTGGACTCTCATTAAGTTCGACTTGTCTGAGAGCCTCAGTGGTAAGGGCCTGACCATGAAAGGTTGACGCAAGAAATAACCAAATCCCAAAGAGCAAAACGACTAAAGTTGCAACAAGAGTTCGTATTAACGAGGCGGGAGAAGAATCAGGGTTTTGCACACACCTATTCTATTACGAACCCTCTTTCAGCGCCTTCCCACCTTCGTAAGGCCCTGCTTGGTCTTTGGTGGCTTCTCTTTGCTCTTTCACGGTAGCTGCTTTGATTGCTGGTGCGGCATTGCCCCAGTCAGTTCGGATATATGTCATGACTGCAGCTAATTCATCATCGGATAGAGTTTTCCAAGCTGGCATAGCGCCTTTATAAGTCACTCCCTTGACTTCAAGTTCGCCATTCACACCGTGAAGCAGTATATGGGTCAGAATCTTCTCATCACCAGTCACCCACTCAGAGGCCGCCAGCGGCGGAAATACCCCAGCTACGCCGTTACCATTCGCTTGATGGCAAGCAACACATTTGGCCGCATAAATTTGCTTACCATCTACTTTTGAATTACCACCAGATTCAACTGGAGGTCGCAGATCAGCAACGGTTCTTTGATCACCATATTCAGTAAGTTCTCCAGATGGGGTACTGAAAATATTGATGAAGGCCCAAGAAACAATGGCGCCCATTAATAAAATTAATACATAGGGAACGGCGCGGACATTTTCTGTTGGGTCATTTTTTTCTCTTAATTCTTGTTCAAATAAGGGAGGTTTTTGGTCAGACATTATTTATCTCCTGATAACTGTTTTTCATCTCCAGGAACAGCAATCGCAGGTAAAGGAGAATACGTATGATCAAGCGCGAGTAAATAAGCAACTAAGGCACGAGCTCTTGGAGTAGTCACGACAGTTTCTCCGGCCTTGGCAAATTGGGGAGGTAAGTTAACAACTTCATCCTCTGCTGTAACTTCACTCGTATTTTTAACTTTAAATAAGTATGGATATGCCGGCATGATAGAACCAGGGGTGTATGCCCGAGGTTGATATAAATGCCCTAATTGCCAATCCTTACTGGGTTGACGAGCAGCAATATTAAACAAATCTGGTCCCGTACGCATGGTACCTAAGAGGTGCGGAGAGTCATAATAATAATCTCCAGCTACGGATACTCGGCCCCAACCTCGCTTAGTATCCGGTGCTTGTTTTGCATCTCTAGGCTGTTGCGAGTGGCAATAAACACAACCTTCGGCAACATATACACTTCTGCCTTCCGCCTGTATCGTAGTGTAAGGTTTCAGTCCTGGTGGTGGGTTAATCCGCTTTGTAAAGAAGTAAGGCATCAGTACCATCACTCCTGTAGCAAGTCCCAAACATACCATCGCACCAAGTACTAAGCGCTTTTCATCCATCTCAAAGGGTTGCTTTTTTTGATTCATTATGCAGCTCCCTTTTTTAAATATTTAAGAATTATCTCAGGTCCTAAAACTGCTGCCCCTAAACGCCTTGGCCCAAACTTCCAAGCCATAATAAAAAAGTGCAGAGCAAATACAAAGTGTCCGAGAGTCATCAAACCACCACCGAGTGATCGTGCTTGCAAGTATGGAATCGTTAAAGTGACCGAATCCATAAATGGCCGAGCGACATCGAGCATCGCCAAACCTTGTAACCAGCCACCAATGGATAACCAAATGATATATATTGCAAAGCCAACAAAAACCAACCAAAAATGCAATGCAATTAAACTCGGATATGGCCACTCCCAATGCATAATGCGAGGCATGATGTAATACATCGCGCCAAACATCACCATCGTAAAAAATCCATACAAACCTAAGTGAGCATGTGCCACGGTAAAGTGGGTAAAGTGCGTAATTGTATTGACTGAACGCAGTGCTTCCATCGACCCTTGAATAGAAGACAAAATGTACATAGCTAAGCCAAACACAATAAATCGCAGGGTTGGTGAGTGCACTAGGGCCTTCCAATTACCCTTCAATGTGTAATATTGATTAATAAATAGAGCAACTACTGGTATCACCATCATCACCGACTGGGTCACGGATAAGGTAATAAACCAAGACGGTACTGGACCACCAATCAAGTGATGGCCACCAACCTGACTATAAAAGAATGCTAAAGCCCAAAAACCAAGCAAGGAAATGTTGTAGTTATGGATTGGCTTACCTAAAACCTTAGGCACAAAGTAATAAATCGTAGCCAGTCCAATGGGGCTAAAAAACAAGCCTAATACATTATGACCAAACCACCAATTAACAGTTGCTTGCTCTACGCCAATGTGAAAATTAGGTAAGTTAGCAATAAAGAATAATGTCGGAAACCATAGTAGCGCAGCGGCAATATACCAGATCGAAACATATAGATGATCTACCTTACGATTGAGGAGAGTTAACCAAAGTGGCACGCCTACTAATGCTCCGCCAACAATCAATAAAATATCGATTTTCCAAGGAAACTCTAAAAACTCCATACCATCTGATTTGCCCATAGCAATGGCAACTACACCTAGAAATACGCCGATTGTCCATAAGCCACCACCCGCAATCGCCCATTTTGCACCCACTAGTTTAGTTTTGAGTAATCTTGGCAACAACCAAATGGAAACACCAATTCCTGATAACGCACACCAGCCGTAAGCAACAATATTGACGTGGATTGGACGAATCCGACCAAAAGTAATCCAATCATATCCAACCAGCCAGTCTGGAGAATGCAGTTTGATGGAGGAAATCAAACCTGCAACGGAAGCTAATACCAACCATATAACAGCTAATGTAAAGCAAATACCCACCACTAAAGATGTGGACTGATCAGCTTCAACACGAGCATCAAGTTCTGCGGAGTCTAAATTGTGGTGAAAGGAGTCTTTTTCCCCCACATCAAGCTGTAATTGCGTTTTTTGTTTGCTGGTCGCTGCTGGATCTTCTGTATGTCCAATTTCATCTTTATCAAAAATCATCTGGGCAGCTGAAGTGCCGTCACCAAACATCCCTTTTGACATCGAATAAACAAACAGAAATAAAGCAACAATAGAAACTATGTAAGTTCCCAATAAAATAGCAACGGTGAAATCCATAAGCTTGATTCCTAAAGTGTTATAACTATTTACAAAGTTAACATGTATTTATGAAGTAGATATTTAAGGCTTATATTTCTAAAGTGATTGTTCAATCATACAAGCAATTATTAATATTATGTCCAAAAAAATGAATTTTTAATGAATTGTAATGAAACCAATCCTTTTTCATATAATGAAATCTCCATAAAACGTACATATTAGATTCTTCTGTTTGTAACAAATCCTCACTAACTTAGTCATGTCATCAACTCAGGAGAAATCAACATGGTTTCAAATCTAATTGAAATGTTCATGGGCAGTAGTGGTAAAGAATTAGCAACATTAGCGAGTGGCCTACTCGCTGAAAATGCTGAAAATACTACAAATAGCATTAATAAATTAATTCCGGTGGTTTTAGGTGGAATGGCGCAAAAAGCATCCACTTCAACTGGTGCTTCTGACTTGTTCAAGATGGTGACATCACCGAATATTGATGCGGGTGTTGCTGGTAATTTATCGAATATCTTATCTGGCGATTTGCAAAATAATCCCCTCGTAAAATCGGGTCTTGGGCTTGCTGCCATTTTATTTGGTGCTGATAAAGCAAATGGCTTAATGAGCTCACTTGCGAGTACAACTGGCATTAGCCCTTCCTCATCAAATAGCCTAGTCGGTATGGTCATGCCTCTCGTATTTGGCGGAATCAAGCACATTGTCAATGACAAATCATTAGATGCAAACGGCTTATCAAGTCTTCTTTTAGGTCAAAAAGAATATTTACAAAAGGCTGATTTAGATCGTGGTTTATTAAATTCTATTGGGGTACCAAGCTCTGCTGCCCTTCTCGATAAATTGCCTACAAGTATAGATGCTGGTAAGGCCGCTGTAGCTGGTGTAGCTGCCGCAACGACAACCGCAACTGCAACAGCAACAAGTAGCTCGCTCATGAAATGGTTACCATGGCTTGCTGCTGGTTTGGTGGCTCTTGCATTGTGGAATATTTTTTCTGGCAAAAAACCAGTCGAAACTCCAGCAGCAGCAGTGGCACCTCCTGCAGTTTCTATTACTTATGAATACCCAGGTAAAGTATATTTCCCTGTTGGTACAAAAGACCTTGATGATGAGGCTAAAAAAGTCATCGCAAGTGTTGGTGAGGCTATCGCGAAGGATGCAAATAAGTTATCCATTACAGGTTATGCCGATAAAACAGGTGACGAAAAAATGAACGAAGAGTTAGCCAAAAATCGTGCTATGGCTGTCAAAGATGCCTTGATTGCCGCTGGTGTAAAAGAGGATGCGATCGAAATGAAAAAACCAGAGTTTGTTACTGGAGCAGCAGACGATAAAGAAGCGCGTCGTGTAGATATTAATCGTAATTAATTCTCAAGCTTCACATACAAAAGATGCCACGTGAGTGGCATCTTTTTTTGCTTTGAATCTACTCTTAATGTGCCTGATAGCCAATATCTTTGACGAGCTTACCGTATCTTGCGTAGTCTTCTTTCAAGACCTTTTCAAAATACTCGGGTGATTCATTCATTACCTCTAATCCGTATTGCTTGAGTTGCTCAACCACTTCCGGAGCATTCATGGCACGGTTAATCTCTTGATTCAGTCTTAAGGTAATGTCTTTGGGCATACCAGCAGGTCCAGAATAAGCAAACCAACCATTAGACGTCCAACCAGGAATCGTTTCTGAAACCGTTGGAATTCCCGGCCATTCTGAGACACGACTCTTATTCGAGATTGCCAATAAGCGAATCGCTCCAGAACGAACGTGTGGTGCGGGACCGCTCACACCATCAACAGAGGCCATCACTTGCCCACCAATTTGGTCAGTGATGATTGCGGCAGTCCCTTTGTAAGGAACGTGGGTGAACGTGATGCCAGCAGTTTTGGCTAAATGCTCAAATACCAAATGCGGAAATCCACCTTCGCCATTAGAAGCAACCGTTAATTTACCTGGATTGGCTTTAGCCCAATCAATCATTTGCGCGAAAGTTTTAAATGGCGCATTATTATTTGCTGTAATGACTTGGTAGTTATAAGTCGATACGGCAATTGATGTGAAATCATTGATCGGGTTATAGGAAATATTTTTACTGGTATGCGGCAGAACCACCATATTGCCTCCCTGAGAGGCCACAATGGTATAGCCATCCGGCTTCGACTTGGCAACAAAGTCCATACCAATCACACCAGATGCTCCTGCTTTGTTTTCCACCACAATCGGTTGACCAAGGCGCTCTTGGAGCTTTGGCGCAATGAGTCGCGTAATGATGTCCGTGGTGTTTCCGGGAGGGAACGGTATAATGATTTTAATCGGTCGATTGGGATAGTTACTGGCCTGCCCAAAGGTCAGTGGGCAGGCAATCGCTAAGGCAACGGCAATACCTGAACGAATACTGTTGCGCTTCTTCTCAGAAATGCTCATATTAATCTCCTTATCTATTTTTCTATATCTTATTTTTTCTTCTTCGGAATAACTGGCACGAGTAATTTCGCTGGGTGCTTAGGCCCCATATGCAATGTCACCTTTCCGCCAAAAATAGCAGGTGGGCGGTCTTGTTCATCATCGTGCACAAATGGGCCACAACCTTTCATAGGATTTTTCATATTCGATAACACTGCCGCTGCATCGTCATGCTCATAATCACGTCCACGAATCGATAAGGCAATGCTATATCCAACAGGCACAACAATACAGGTTGGCCAAATTTCTACATCGAGTTCATACACTTCACCCGGTGTGAGCGGCTGCTTTTCATCATGAGAATGCCACGGACGATACGGCAAACTTTTTTTCTTATCCAATTTGCGGTGTGATGCACGTAACCACCCCTGTGCAACTGGCGTCTTGGGATCAAGTGCCCCTTGGAATAAAACTTCTTTGCCTTGTGGGTCGAAAATTCTAAAAATAGCAAAAATATCTGCATCTACAGTCGATGATGAAATAAATAATTTCAAGGCCATCGGTCCTGTGATTTCCACTTCTTGCTGCTGTGGTGGGAAGGCAAATGTAACGCCATCACCCATCATGTCATAGGTAACTTGAGCGTTTTGTTTAAGGGGCTTTTGACTAAACGTTTTGGCCGTTGGATCTAAATGGAGGTTAAACCACTGAGTCCGCTTGAGAGGCCACTCTTGTTCAGCGCGTGGCTCAAATTTTTCACCTGGACTTCTGACCAACATAGAAACGGGTGGCGTCTTATTCCAACCATTCTTTTTCCCTTTGAGGAAGTAGTCAAAGAAACGTTTCTGTATCCCTATGCCATAGTCGGTATAAAACGGCGCCCAATGAGACCCACCATGTACTTCTAACCATTTTTGCTTGGATTTAGATCTGACAAAACCTTCAAAATTTCCACGTGTATGGAGTCCTTGACCGCCCCAGTTCGCTGCACTTAATACTGGAATATCAACTAAATCCAGATTGGCAGTACGCTCCATGTACCAATCATTGATCATTTCATTATCAATGACGCGTTTCCAAATATCTTCTACATTTTTTAAGAGCTCTTCATGCGGTAATGTCTCTGGTCCACAAACGGTCTCGCCGGTATTAGGGTTTCTCTTACCCCGATCACCGACACCATGTTGCACGGTTTTAATTTGCATTTCCAACCAATTTTTGCGGAAAGAACATGCAATCCCGCCATGACGATTGGATTCGCGATAATTATCATTCCAACCCTCCCAAACACAAATCGCGGCTAAATGCTTTGGCTTGCTAGCTGCAGCACGCCATTGATTACTTCCGTAATAAGAAATACCATTCATCCCGACTTTACCGTTACACCATTCTTGCTTGGCTAACCATTCAATACACAAGTGAATATCTTTGGTTTCACGGGCATTATTATGATCCATAAAACCTGGGGAACGACCTGCACCGCGAGAGTCAATACGGATGCAAACATACTCGTCAGGAACCCATTTTTCTGGATCAACAACTTCCCAGTTCTGGTATTTACTAGTAGTACCGCGCATGACGTCTGGATTCTCTTTTTCCATGATTTC
Source organism: Polynucleobacter sp. SHI8 (assembly GCF_027944005.1). NCBI lineage: Bacteria > Pseudomonadati > Pseudomonadota > Betaproteobacteria > Burkholderiales > Burkholderiaceae > Polynucleobacter > Polynucleobacter sp. SHI8. The sequence goes on from NZ_AP027204.1 coordinate 1,550,327, forward strand.
CCAAGCGGTTTTATACCCCTCTTGGAAAGCTAAGCCTTTACCATAGGGGCCATAAGACAAAATAACAGGAAATTTACCCGCATGCGTTGGGCGAAAAATATCAGCCCGCAATACTAAGCCATCATCCATTTCAATGGGCATATCCCAATCAATGTGCATACCATCACGTACTTCTGATTTCCAAGCTTGCATCTTTGTCTCCTTGATTTAATTTTTTAACGTTTTATACATTCTAAAACGATTTTTAAGAATCCTCATTATTTGGATGTTTTTATCATGACAGATTGTCATAAATAATAAATAGAATAAATCTCACAATAATTTCTTTGACTACTGTCCATGAAAATTCTCTCGCTAATTACCTTTGCCCTGTGCAGTTCTCTCTCCCTATCTTGTGCACATGCTACCCAATTTGTCAGCAATACAAAAGCTGCTGATGTGATTTATTATGGTGGCCCGATCGTGACTCTAAATGATCAGCAACCGACTGCCCAAGCTGTTGCTGTGAAAAATGGCAAGATTGTTGCTGTTGGTTCTGAAAACTCCATGATATCTTGGACAGGCCAAAAAACTGAACAAGTCTTCTTGGATGGTAAAACGCTCGTACCAGGCTTTATTGATGGTCACGGTCACATGGTTAATGTGGGTCTTCAAGCAATCTCTGCTAACTTACTCCCTCCTCCCGATGGTGGTGTAGATTCGATTGCAGCACTGCAACAAGTTCTCAAAGACTGGATAGCAAAGTCTCCTGTATCCAAAAAATATGGTCTGATTATTGGCTTTGGTTATGATGATTCGCAACTAAAAGAAAAACGTCATCCAACCAAAGAAGAGTTGGATATGGTTTCCAAAGATATCCCCATCATGTGCTTTCATCAAAGTGGTCACATTCGCTCCTACAACAGTAAAGCTCTAGAGATGGCTGGCATCACCAGTCAAACAAAGGATCCTGTAGGCGGTATTATTCAGCGTAAAGCTGGCAGCCAAGAGCCCAATGGAGTTTTTGAAGAAAGCGCCATGCTTTTGGTAGATACCAAAATACTGCCAAAGGTAGGTACGGAAGAAATGTTTAACTTGGCGATGGCTGGTCAAGAATTGTACAAACGATTTGGTCATACGACGGGCCAAGAAGGTTTAGCGATTGCACCATTTCTTTTGGGCTTAACAGAAATGGCCAATCGTAAAAAGCTCGAGATAGATGTGGTTGCCTACCCGCCCATCATGTTCCCTGGTATTGAAAAAGCAATGCAAAGCCTCTATGTCAGTCAAAAGTATCAAAACCACCTTCGTATTGGTGGGGTTAAACTCGTATTAGATGGATCACCCCAGGGTAAAACCGCTTGGCTAACTAAACCTTACTTTAAAGTTCCTGATGGGCAAAAGGAAGACTATAACGGCTATGGCTCGATGCCGGATGCGGATGCCAATCGGTTCATTACGCAGGCCTATGCAAATCGTTGGCAAATCTTAACTCATACCAATGGTGATGCTGCCATTGATCAACTGATTGAGGGTATTGGACTTGCGAAGAAAAAATATCCAAATACGATGATCACGCCGGTAATGATCCACGGTCAAGTAATGCGAGCTGATCAAATCCCTAAACTTAAACAATTAGGCATTTTCCCATCGGTCTTTCCGATGCATACTTTTTACTGGGGAGACTGGCATCGCGACTCAGTATTAGGTCCAGAACGAGCGGCGAATATTTCGCCAACAAAGTGGTTACAAGACGCAAAGATCCCCTTCTCTTCCCATCATGATGCGCCTGTTGCTAATCCAGATATGATGCGCGTTTTATCTGCCACCGTGAATCGCACCACTCGCTCTGGACAAACTTTAGGTCCAGATCAACGGGTTGAGCCGGTGGTTGGCCTGAAATCAATTTCGTTATGGGCTGCCATGCAATATGGTGAGGGTAAATCCAAGGGTTCCATTGAGGTTGGTAAACTCGCTGACTTAGTGGTCTTGTCTGATAACCCCACAACAATGGATCGTCTTAAAATTGCGGATGTCAAAGTTCTCAAAACAATCAAAGAGGGTAAAACGATTTACGAACTCAAACCAAGCACGCAAGCCAATCATCCATCATCTTGTATGGCCTCAGACAAATGCCAAGAGATGATTGCTAACCTCGGACCACAAGCTGGTTTTGCACAACTTCTTCCCCACAACCACAACCATTAATCAACCATGAAAAAACTATCTGCCATAGCAATTCTTAGTTCTCTTTTCTTAGGCGCTTGCGCTGATCAAATGCATGCTCATCAAGCCAAACCTGCTCAAGCACCGCAATCCAATGCGCAAATGGCAGAAAATTTTTCCAATGCAGTACAAAAATGTGTTGGAATGGGACTCAACGTTGGTTCACCACTTTATGAGGCTTGTGTTAAAAACCAATTAAGATAATTTCTCTTTAAAAAGCACTCCCTAAGGAGTGCTTTTTTATGCGGCAAGTAACAAAGTAAATATCCGGTACAACAAAATCTCTGTTTCGGATCCCTGAAGTAGTTCATGAAAATCTTCCGGTAGAAAACTATCGACCTCTTGAGCAAAACCTAATTGGAGAATTTTGTTTGTTAACAGGTCTTTTTCTGGATGAATCAACATCAAACAAATCAAAAAAGATACTGTTATGAACAGGGGATTATCTTTCATCATCCGACTGGAGGCTTTAAAGAATCCATATATTTTAGGTAAATATTTACGTCCTAAATAATAGGTACAAATCAATATGAAATAAAGTAATGTCAGGTTGATCATGGTTTTACCTTTGAAGAGTTGAGCAAGCAATAATCTAACGACTTTGGTGCAAAAAAATAATCAGGAATTACGGATTACTTCGTAGGTAAATCGCGAGTTGAGATCTTCTCCAATATGTTTAAATTAGGGATATATAATAAAAGTCAGTAAATTTAGGCATTTGTGCTCCATCAACTCTTTTTTCTAATAGTGATAGATATGAAACTACTTCCATACCTGTTGATATGCTGTGCGCTTATAGCTTTCAAGGCACAAGCCCAACCGAATGAAACTATTACTAGTTGCTGCTCAAACCCGCGCCATGCCAATGGTTTTTATGCGAGTGATTTAATTCCACGAACTCAATTTAACTTGAGCTACACGAAAGATGGTGCTCGTTTAGACTCTTCAAATGCGACCATTTACCTTGGCGTGAGTTGTGATGTCTACTCTCCACAGTTTGGCTACGGTTCTTGGGGATGGGCTAATGGTGGCACTAAAGTCACTTTTGCAAAAAATGGCGGTATTGGGTTTCCGCAACAAGTTCCCAGTTTTCAAGACTCTATCTTAAGAAAATGTAGTTTTTAAAAAGCATCTTTTTCATGAATAAAATTTTACTCATCGTTTGTATTTCTTTTATATCGAAACTTGGTTTTGCTCAAGCTATCAATGATCGCTGGTTAGGTAATTGGACATCAACACCATACAGCTCAATAAACAATAAACGCTGGCAACTGAATGTCACACCTACGATGTTCAATAATTGTATTTGGGTCGGAAATGAGTCAAGGGTTGTTCCAAGAACATGCTCTGCCTATTACAACGGCAACATTACGAAGAATGACTTGATAAACTACCTCAATCAGGATATTAACCAAGTCAATAATTGGATGCGTTCTGGCATGATTCCAGCCTCAGATTATCAACGGGTCCAAGCCGATCTGCAAAAAACTCAAGCCATTCTTAGCAGAATATCCCACGACACCTATCGTGTCATTACGATTAAAAATACTCTGATAGATAATAGTATTTGGATCTTAGATTTAGACTCTGTATATCAAATCATATCGGGGGAAGGTGGTGCGGGATCAAACTTCCACATCATCGAGTTTCGTAAATGATTAATTCATAACTTTACAGGTTAAATCGCCTTTTAAAGCGCTCAAAATCTCTTTCGACTTAGTCGTTAAATCGTTGTTTATTAAGTTCTGCTTGATGATTTGACAAGCTTCTTTTTTCTTACCTAGGGATAAAAGATATTCTGGATTTTCCAAATAATCTTGTGCCAATCGAAGCATCCCACCTGAATAGTTTTTACTGACCATCACGTCACGAATTTCCATCGCCCTAGCTTTATCTCCATAAGAATTAACCACCCGAAGAATCGTGTATGGGTCGTAATATAAATCGTACGCATTTTCCATCGCCTCTAAATGATCTGTAGCGATCGCAACTTCATATAATCGTAAGGCACGTTTTGCCCGCGCCGCACTGTCTAAATCATATATTTGTTTGGGTGGTTTTTCCGCCATAATGAGATTACCTGCCGTGACACAATTACCATCTTTCTTAGCGCGACATTGCTTTTCATAATACAGAACTTCTTCATAACTTCCTGCAGGTGGCTTCACCTCTTCAACTGGTGGAATCACTTTTACTTGCGGCTCTAATTTTTCAAACTTAAAACTCTGTTCAACCTCTTCTTTTGTGACCGTCTCTGGCTTCATCAACGAGCCCTTCGAAGAGCTATCAACTGGAGTAGGTAAATTTTGCATCGGTTGCGCCTGTATCTGGCTACTTAAAAACATAACTAGAACACATAGATATCGAAAATTTCTTTTATTGGAGATTACATCACGCATTGTTTATAGTCCTCAGATCCTGGTGTTAATCCTAATTTAATACAGCGCTGACGCTTGATCTCAGCGGCATTATCAATCGCACTCGGTTGACTTGCTGTTGGCGCAACTTTCGGTACAGGAAGTGGCTGCGCCTGCACGACGGGCGCTTGTGCTTGTACAAGAACATCGTCTTTGAAAATACCTTGTTTATCAATTGCGCCGTTGGCAAAATAATAAATTCCAAAACCGTTTTTACGATTATCTTTCCACTCACCAACATATTTTTTACCATCCGGCCAAATATAGGTCCCTTTGCCGTTAAAACTTCCACTCAAGAACTGCCCTGTATATTTTGCATTATCTCCCCAGGTATATGTTCCCTGCCCATTAAATTGATCGTCTTTGAATTGACCGACATATCTTGAACCATCTGGCATGATCAGCGTTCCTGAACCAAAATACACATCATCTTTAAATTGGCCGATGTATTTTTTTCCATCAGCAAAGGTATAAGTACCATTACCGTGGCGTAATCCATTCTTTACTTCACCTTCATAAACATCAGACGTCGCTTTGCCGTTTTTATAGGTAGTTCCGGAGTAAAAACAAGCGCCAGCAAAACCTGCTTCACAATCGGGCAACTTGGCTTGAACATGGCATATAGGCAAACCAAGTGTCATTATCAGTAAAACTAAACATGGCTTGAGATTGAAGCTGATTGGCATCATTTGCTCTTAATTACATTTCACAAGCACAGGCGTATTCTTACCATCCTCTAAGCTCATACCGTTAAATACTTTAACCGCATCATTTGTTGGGATTACCACACGCTTCATTAAGCGCAAGGTGCCACTAGCTAATTGATAATGCTCTTCGTAGGATTCATTCGGATTCGAGACTGGACTAGACATAATCACATAGGTATAGGCATTGGGTTTTTGCACAGAGGTGATTTTGCGGCGATAGGATTTACCTTCATCACGAATCACAAACTCATTACTTTTATTGACATTCACAATAAAGTCTCTTGTAGTCACGCCACATTGACTATATTTCTCGGCCCAACTACCTTCAATCTCTTTAAGATAAGTGGAATCTGGTGAAGCAACTGGGAGGGGTGATATAGGAGGAATTGAAGTGGTTTCTACAGGATTTGTGCTAGGCCCTGATTGCCAAACACTAATCAAACCAAATAGTGCAAGAATTGCACCCGCTCCTAAAATCCAAGGCAATTTACTTGTTTTAGGCGCTTGCGGCTTTATAGGATCTTTAACACCACCTGGTACATCTGGGCGAGGTGGCTGCGCAGTAGGATCCCTTTGTTCAAACATAACTCGCCACTCTTGAATACTTTGTGGACGATCTCCAGGTCGAACCGCCATTCCTGCATCAATTGCAGTTAAAAAATAGGGAGGGTATTTTCCTGCAGCTAATTCTGACGCAGGCACCAAAGTATCTTCATACGTTCTGACGGTTGATGGAATGGGCTTTACATCAGTAACAACGCGATATAAGGTAGCAGCAAACCCATAAATATCCGCACTAGGGCCTTGTCTTCCATCCGGATTATATTGCTCAATGGCAGCATATCCATCCGTTGTCATGTTGGTCACATTACGCGTTTGACTGACATTCTCTGGCCTGGCAGAGCCAAAATCAAGTAGCACGGGACTACCGTCAGATCGAATAAAAATATTACCGGGTTTGATGTCTCGGTGTAAAAAATCCTCTTGATGAATACGTTCCAAACTATCTAAGAGCGGGAAAATAATCTTATTGAGCTGCTGCAAGCTCAAAGAACCATCTTGGCGAATGATTTCATCAAGCGGTTGCCCGTCACAGTAATCCATTACAAAGTAAGCTGTTCCATTGGCTTTAAAAAAACGTTGAACGCCGACAATATGCGGATCATCAAAGCGTGCCAATAATTTAGCTTCTTTTTCAAAAGCATTTAATCCCCATTGAAAAAAATTAATATCTTCTTTGGCACCAGAGGGCCGAACCGTCCAACCGCTGTCGCGAGCAGCAACTTCACGAGGATAGAATTCTTTAATGGCTACCTTACGGCCAAGCATGATCTCAATACCCAAATAGGTAATCCCAAAACCACCTTGACCTAAGATTTTCTCAATGCGATAGTCTTCCTCAAGAATCGTCCCAATAGGAAGTGCATTTAAATTCGCCATACCTTAAAACTCTCCAATTGATAATTCGACGTCACCAATTAATAATCTACCTCGATCTGGAAATGAAACCAAAACGTTACTAGGTAATTTTTTACCATTAACGATGGTGCCATTCGTAGAGTTTAAATCTTCAATCATTAATTCGCCCCCTTGCATCAGGATTTTTGCATGTTGACGAGATACGGAATTGTTATTGATATGCAGATCAACGACAGCTTGATCCCGCCCAATCTTTAAGCCCTCCTGTATTAAGCGAGCATCATTTTTATCAAAAGTCAGACGAATTTTGAAGCCCTTATTATTGACGTCAAATCCAGATAAAACAATTTGTTTGGATGCATTGGGAGAATTGTCTCGGCGCGTTGTGTAAGCCGCAGAAGCCCCCCCAGAATTGCCTGTTCCATAACCTACACCTGAACGTACTGGAACTGAACTTACAGTTCCTGAAGAGTAAATCACAAGGGTACTGGCAATTTTGTCATGCAAAGCTTGCTTACGATCTGTAAAAGCAGCCATGATATATCCAATACCCAGAATCAAACTAGAAATAAATTTAGAAAAATAACGTCCCGTAGCACGTCCAAAACTCATTCGTTGACCAAACTCATCAGTAACTTTTAGACCTAATATTTTTTTACCTAAGGTGGCTTGCGACTCACTCGACTCCATGATGGCAAAATAAAACCAATGCAGAAAAAAACTAATCGACAAGACCATGCCAGACTGGGCTATCGTGGTGGCAAGATCGACGGAACTATCATCATTTTTCAAGGACCAAATCGTACCTAATAAAATCAACACTGTTGATAAAATGAAGGTATCAATAATGTACGCCACAAATCGTATCCAAAATCCCGCATATCTCATGAGAGCTCCCCTTCTACACGCAAACTAACTTTTCCTAAATTAAAGCTCTGACCGACTTTCAATACGGTACTTTCCGGACCTAATCGAACGCCATTGACCCAGGTCCCATTGGTAGACCCTAAATCCCGAATTTTTAAAATCCCAGAATCATATTGCAATTTTGCATGTCTTCTAGATACGGAATTATCGTTAATTTGTGTATCACTTTCATTAGGATCACGTCCCAAAACAAGTCCTTGACGAAGGGCTTTTTCGGAAAAATTCAGATTGACGGGATTGCCACTGCTATCTTGTCCGACAAAGGAACAACGAAAATTTTTCGCAGCAGATAGTTTCGTTTGATCAACCACAGGTGCTCCTGAACGACGTCGGAATTGGGTATAACTCTCCCGCACGACCGGCACTTTTCGTAATGAGAAAAATAATGCCCCTCCAGCTAATAAGACCGCAGCAGCCGCTAAACCAATTAATTTAGTATTATCCGATTTTTTCGGTGATCCTATATTGACTTCTAACTTGGGATTGATGGCTGTGGTTTGAGTTGCACACTCCTCACTTGTCACCTTAAAAGGAACTCCTTGTTGTTTCATCGCCTCAATTAAAGAAGAAATATGCGATGCGTAAAAAATACCGTCACTCTGATTGACTGTCATCCCAGAACGATTGTCACCTTGCACAATTCCTAAAGCTTTAGCGGTATTGACGCCAATCACGCGCCCACAATTATCCAACAATGGTCCGCCACTATTGCCACTATTAACCGACGCACTATGCTGAATAATCATTTGTTTATCAGCATTAGCAGACCATGAGGCTTCAATCATTCGCCCAATAATGCCCTGAGTAAAAGTAGACTCAACTAAAGAAACTTTAGATAAATCATTTAATGCTTCATCCGCAGCGCCAGGATAACCCATAGTTGTCACAGAGCTCCCTTTTGCAGGCATCGATTGTCGCACTGTAATCGCGGGCAACTCAAGACCAGGAACTTCTAATAAGGCTAAGTCAAGGTCAACGGAGCGCCATAAAACAGAAGCTTTAACGGGCTTAATATCAGATCCACTCGGATTTTTTTTGAGAACAACAACCCCCAAATTATTTTCTATGACATGATAATTGGTTGCGACAATATCTTTTGCAACCACAAAACCACTACCAAGTTCATAGCCAGCACGGTCCTTTGCTACTACTCGAACCACACTTTGATCAGCTTGTGCCATCACATCCTGAGCATTCGCCTGAATACTCAATAATATGCAAACAATAGAAATAACAATAGAGTTCATATTAATCTTTTGCTGGCAGTGATGATGTATTATCCGAAGCCCCAGGCTGGCCATTATTAGACTCTTTTGGATTGCTCTTGACCACAGATCCACTCGAGGCGTTAGAAGTATTATCTTTTTTTTCTAGAATTATTTCTTGTTGATTGATTTTTTCATTAATCGGGTCTTTTGTAGAGTCACCAGGTTTTTTTGGTTCACTAGGCGGCTTCACTCCCTCAGTAGTCGCTGACGGATTCTGCTTCTTCACTATTGGTGGATTGTTAGTTTGCGTTGGTGGCTGTTTAGGATTTTTGGGGTCTTTATTTTCCTTAGTTTCCTTTTTCTCTTTCTCTCTATTATTGTTAACTACTTCCTCTTGTTTTGGTTTTGAGTTTTCTGAATCATTCTCTTTGACTGTGGGGGTTGGTAACTCAGTTGGTTTGATTGGCTGAGGTATTTTCTCTTCTTCTACTTTTGATGATGTGGCATCTTGTAATTGTTTTAGGTCAAATTTCTGCGAAAATACGTATGCCGCTCCAGCAGCAAATGCCAACATGGCTGCGCCAATGGCTAACCAAAGACCTAAATTACCCTTTGAACCACCCTTCCATTGCTGTGGAACCGCAAAGACCTGTATGGTCGTATTGTCTTGTCTTGGTTTACGTTTGGCACGCACTGCAGATAATAGTGCGGAAGTTATTCCATCTGCCTGACGCTGTTCAACACCTTTCACGGTGTTGAGTATCTCATCATCGGATAAAGTCAAAATACCATCGCTGGCTAAAACCACAACATCTCCAGCATGCAATATAAATGTATTAGCAGGGGCATCAATCAACTCAAGATCACCGCCTGTGACTGCAGAGCGCAATACATGTTGATGCGGATGATTTCTTGCTTCATCCTGGGTAATTTTTCCGTCACGTAAGGATTTTTCAATTAATGGTGCCATCGAATGGTCTTCATTTAATCGAATCAGTTGATTTTTTCGAATCAAAAATAAGGGTGAATCACCAACACTAATCCAATTAATCCCATGAACGCTTATATGCATACCAACTAATGTACAACCCATCCCATCTAAACTCGCATTACTGTTGATGAGATTGCTGATTTCATGATTCGCTTGTTGGAGTGCCGCGCCTAATTTGGCCTGTATCGATTCAGAGGTTGAGTCCACAAAGGTTTTGACAAATGCATCAACGGATGTTTTGCTGGCAACTTCTCCACCAGCATGGCCACCCATACCATCTGCTAGTACGAAAAGTAATTCCGTCTGCTGTTTTAAGAAATTAATGGACGAATAATCTTCTTGTAACTCACGCTCTCCAATAAATTCTTTTTGATCAAAATCAAACTGACGACGAAATACAGTTGCATTTGCAGATGAACTCATAAATGATCTTTCTTACCAGATGAAATTAGGCCCACAAAATGGCACAAACACTAATTTAGTATTACCAATCGAGATTGTTTCACGACCGATGATTTCTACAGGCTGTAAGACTGGTGCATCACCCAAATAGGTGAGATTAATTCCACCACCATGCTGTAAATAAAATTTATTGCCCTTTGGGTCGTAAACAACAGAGGCATGATTTTGACGTGAGATTTCTTCATCGCCAAAATCGAGTGATACGCGAGCTTCTTTAGCGCGACCAATGCCATTCATACCAGAACCTAATTGCATTGATTGACCTTTACCTGGACCATCAACAATGACCAACCACCCTACAACAGGTTCGCCACTGAAGGTATCTGCTGCTGTCTCTGTCAAGACTGTCGCACCTGATATGGAGGATGAACCTGGACGAACAATCTTGGTATAGTCATCATCCCGATTAGTCTGGCTTGCCTTTGGCGAACCAGTAGGTGCCTGCATCGTCGAATAAGCGACTGTGTCATCCACCGGGGCGTTTAATTTGGGTGATTTGCGATTGATAAAGCGCGTGGTTTCTTCATCTGACATGGTGCTCTCCTGAATTAATTAATATAAAAATGTAATCTAACTTCACCTAATTCTATCAAGTCCCCATCCTTTAGCTCGGTCTGGGTAACTTCTTGCTCATTGACGAAGACGCCATTAGTCGAAGACAAATCAACAATATAAAAGTCACCTTCGCGCCGACGGTGAATCTCTGCATGATGCGAGGAAATCGAATCATTGGGTAAATGCACGTCGTTATCTACACTTCGTCCAATCCGAACTGCTGTTTTGGTTAGAGAATGCCGGGCTTTTGCACCACTCATTTCTTCTAAATAAGCATATTCAATGCTAGGCTCGTCTATCTTCTTAGGTCTGGTTAAAAGGTAAATGAAATATACAATAACAGCCAAGAGTGCCACGCCACCTAGAATAAAGTAGAGTAAATACGTCTTGATGTACTCTTTATATTTTTGTGACTTCGTTCTTTTGTCAGGAAAGTCCACGCGGGTACTCAACTCAATGGGCTTTTCTGCACGTGTTCCAAGCACAATCAAAACATCTTGTGGCGCGTTATAACTTGAACCATTAAAACTAATTCTGCCACCACGCTCAACAAAACCAAAAGGATTTGTTGTCAAACTCGGTGGATATAAACCATCTGAACCATCAATATATTGACCTGCAGTTTCAAGAGCGATCTTTTGCACATTTTGCAAATAAGGTGAATCTGATTTACGCTCACGATATCCTATGCCTAAAATTGAAACACCTGCATCTTTAGCAGCTTTAAGAACATCATCACGCGTATAGGCTTTGTCTTCATCTTTACCATCAGACATCAGTACTAAAGCTTTTCTTGTAGCTTCTGTTTTCTTAAGCAACTCAATCGCTGTTAAAATATTTTTGTAATATTCAGTTGCCTCACCAGCGGCTTTAATCTCTTTTAAACCAGCCTGGATTGCTTCTGCATCATTTGTCAGCGGCGTTAATAAATGAAACTCACTATCAAAACTAGCTAAACCAATAAGTTGATGGGGCTTTTGCAATGCCACCATCTCTTTAATCAAAGGAACATTTTTCTTTTCTACGGTCTTTTTACGAGCAGGATCACTAATGTCAACCAAAAATAAGATAGCAGTGGTTTGACCTTCCGTAGGATATAAAGCAATATCACTTTGTGCCAGTTGAACTGCTTGACCACCAACTTTTAATGAAACATCTTTGACTTCAAGCGAAAATGGATAGCGATAATCACAGGTGACTTTTTGTGTTGCTGAGTCCAATTGGCAGGCTAAATGACTTTTTCTTGGGTCATCGTCTTGTGCAAGGACTGGCCCTGCTAAAGTCAATAAAACCAAAATAAAATATCGCACTTTTAGATGAAGCATTTTCAATTACTACTCCCTTCGTTCATGTTCTTGCGACAATGTACTTACTTTTACATTGTGTAGGTTTGGTTTTACCTTATGCACTCTAAATAGTCTTTTGAACCAGGCCTAAGACCTAATTTAATGCATTTGGATTTTTTTACATCTAAGGCATTTTGGGTACTATCTGCTTGTCTCACCACGTTCTGAAAATAACTTTTTCTAGAAGCATACCATTGAAATAAACAGCTTCGATCAAAACAGTTCGCCTCTCGCCAACGCCACGCTTCAATATTATTTTGTCGAAACTCTGACTCATTACCCATCAGCGCTCTAGCTTGGTTGAATAAAAAATTGAGCTCTTCATCTTTTTGCGATAGTTCCGGATCTTCACAAATCAGATTTTCACTCACAGATTTTGCTTTTGTGCAGTCAAAACTTGCGCCATAAAGCCATGGTGCAAACCCTAACATTAGCATGATTAAAAGTCTTTTCCCTATTGCATGCATTGGCTAAAGTCCACAGATCCTGGAGTTAATCCCAAGCGTAAACATTTTCTTCGTTTAATATCTTGGGGACTTTCTGCTACTTGTTGTGGCTTGACGGGTGTAACATTTTGCTTGGGTGGGACTGGTCGAGGTACTTTGTATTCATTTCGGGAGTTTTCTTCTAAAGCATACGTCGGTGGCGGTGCGGGAGGATTCGCTGGTTGCACAAAAATATCATCTCGCCAAATACCGTCCTGTGAAATCGATCCGTCAGCCTTGTAATAAAGCCCTTTACCATTTTGCTTGCCGTCACGCCAAGCTCCGACATATTTGCCGCCATCGGCATAAAAGAGTGTGCCTTGACCATTATTCTTATCATTCGCCCATTGCCCAACGTAGCGATTGCCATTCGGCCAGGTGTAGGTGCCTTGACCAGTTTTGATACCGTTGACAAATTGCCCAACATAACGCTGACCATTCGCCCAAGTATAGGTACCTTGACCATGATTTTTACCATATTGAAAGCCCCCAACATAGGTATCACCCGTGGGCATTTGATAGCTACCTTGCCCATGAAATATCTCAGCAGCCCATTCCCCGACATAGCGACCACCATTTGGGAATCGATACTCAGCAAAACACGGTGAAGTGAAAACGCCGTTACAAGGCGGTAAGGAACTCTGCGCTTGCACGAGGGGTGTAAGGGTAAAGATGATAAAAATGAGGATTCTTTGCATTTACTCCATACACTTTCTATAGGATTCTGATCCTGGCTGTAAACCCATTCCCAAACAACGCTTTCGGTTAATCTGAAACTGACTCTCTACTGGCGGTGGTGATGCGGGTGGTTTGGGTTTAACTGGTGGCGTAACAGGAACCATTGGCACATAGGTAGGAGGCGGTTTTGGCGGATTAACTGAACTCGAAGGAGGCGTACTTTGTGACTGTACCAAATTGCCATCCTTCCAAATACCTTGTTTATCTATCGAGCCATCAGCTTTGTATAAAGTACCGAAGCCATTCTTTTTAGCAAATTGATACGCCCCAACATATCTGGTGCCATCGCCATAACTATAGGTGCCATTGCCGTGACGGTTACCATTTTTCCATTGCCCTTCATAGCGTTCACCTTCTGCAGCATAAATCATAGTTCCTTGACCTTCGATGATGTTATTTTTCCATTCACCAACGTATTTTGAGCCACCATTAAATGTTTTAGTCCCTGTCCCTTCAAACTGATTGTTTTTAAAATCGCCAACATATCGATCACCATTGGACCAGTAATAACTGCCCTTGCCTTCTCGTATACCCTGATTAAAATTACCTTGATATCGATTGCCTTTATCTGCGGTATTGTCTTGATAGTAATAGGTCCCTTGACCATGGGGCAAATTATTGAGCATTTCACCTTCATATCGATCTGCCGATGATTGCCCTGCTTTTGTCATATTTCCCTCAAAATAACAGGGGCCGACAAAGCCCACGACACAATCAGGTAAGTTCCTCTTATTTGCTGGAAAGTTACTATTGACTGGTGGTGTTACGGGTGAGTTACTTGGGGGAGTACTTCCTTGATCTTGCACTAACTCATCATTACGCCATACGCCTCGTTCGATCGTACCGTCTTTTTTGTATAAAGTTCCCTGTCCATCACGTAAACCGTCTTTCCACTGTCCAACATAGCGATCGCCATTTTTATAAGTTAAAGTACCGTTGCCATTAAAATTATTGTTTCTTACATCACCGTCATAGCGATGACCCGTATCGACTCCATCAATCTTAGTCGGTCCGATAAAATGACACGGCCCTTCATAATTACCATTACAGGGTGGTAGGCTATTTTGGGCATTTGCTAATGAAATCCCAAACATAAATAAGAGTAAAAACACAACTCGCATGAGAACCACTTTTAGAAAATAATATGTATGCATTTTGCACTGATTTTATAAAAGTTACCTTATTGCATACATTGTTGAAAATCCAAACTTCCTGGCGCAATACCTAATCTTAAACATTTTTGCCGTTTGATCTCCATGGGACTTTCTGGAGCTGGCTTGGGAGGAATTTTCGGCGTAGGGTTGGAATTACTGGCAGGTGGTGGGGTATACACTGGAATTGGCGGGATGTATGGCACTACTGGAGCTGGTTTTACTTCCTCTTTGACGGGATTGGCAGTATTGCATACAGCACTTCTAGCATTTAACTCTTTTCTTGCCCCTTCAACATCTTGTGGTTTACCAATTTGAATCACCCGACAAAGACGCTCGGTATCTAAGTTTTTATAATAAGCCTCGTCACTAGATGTGGAATTATTCTTAACGGGAGGTGGACTTACTTTGCTCGCGGAAGATGATGGCGTAGGCTTATAAAATATGTGTTCTTTAGAACACAAAGTTGTCATTTTCGGGGGTATTGTTACACCATCTGGCCATGTGACTGTTGGCACTGTAATGTTATTACAACCGCCTCGATCTGCAACATCTACATACTTTAATGTTGCTGGAGTTGCCAGGGTACTCGTATCGCCATTGGTGTTCTTAAAGGAAATGCTTGCGCCAGATGGCGCGGAAAAATATCTTATTTCTAATGGTTTAGCACAGCCACTGAGAAAAACTATTCCCGTCAAAATCACGAGTAAACGAAAGCGGATTAATTGATGCATTGGGCGAAATCACTCATTCCTGAGGCTAAAGCTAAACGGATACTCTGTTGCCATTTAGCTAACACAGGTTTGAAAGCTTGAGGCTTAACCACAGGATGTATTTTTTGCAGTGGTTGACGGATGGTAATCAAATCCATGGGATCTCACATTGTTCAAACAAACTAGTTTTATCTCAATCAAGAAAATATATTTCGTAAGTCTCTTATTTTAATCAAAATTGAACTATCTCTAAAATGTTGGTGATCTGTGACGCTCATCGAGGTCTTTGCTTAAATTCTTTTGAACCACAAGTGAGATAAGGAAAAAACGCCCAGAACTTAAAGGAGTGAAATAGCAGCAAAAATAACAGATATTTCGGTTTCTTTGATTTCTATCCGAAATTTGCTCGATAAATGCTCATAGATTTGCTTGAGGTCATCGCCATTACTGGCGTAAAAGAAATCTCCTTACGTAATTTTTGCAATTGCCTGTAAGGCTTCTTCATCAACTTTGGCATAAAAGGAATAGCTACCATATCCAGGAATAAAGCCCTCAGGAGTGCCAAATGATAGGAGATACACCTTTGAAATGATATTGATTGAGTTCTACGGTTAAATAATGTTGTACCTGGGATTCGTATATGCTTATCTGAAAGCTGGACAAGCGTCAATCGTGCAGAAATGGGGCGGTTAAAGCTAGGGGTTAATTACTCCTCTTCTTCCTCGAATTCCTGATCATCCGCTTTGGGCACATCTGGAATATCCAACTCAATTCCACAAGCCTCAAAAATCCCAGCCACATCTGAGTCAATGGTGTTATCAATTTCTTCTACTTCCCAATCGTCACCATCATCACTATTAAATCCTTGGTAGGTTCTTTCAAATTCATATACTTCTTCATCATCCAAATACACATGAATAGTTTGGATCAACTCAGTAAATGGCTCTCCTTCATCTTCTTCAAAGGTCAACTCTTCTTCCACTTCAAATTCGAACTCATCACCTATTCCAAGGTAATAATTCTTGACTACCTCAGGCTCTTCAGAGTCTGCAAGTCTTCTTAATTCATTAAAGTGTTCTAAACCTTTGTCCATTATTTATTCCTCAATCAGTTCATTGATATGGTTAAATTAGCATATATTTGTATCATTTTGAAGTAATGATTAATTAAAAAAAGCATCTGGCTCATTTGGCTTTTCTGGTGGTGTTTTATTTACCATTTTCCTAGAGTTATTGCTTACTTGATCAATGATAATTTGTGCCATCACCGTTGTAATGAGGATTTCTTCTTGCATCATGTCATGCAAACGACTATTCCCAACCCGGACAACATCGCCAAAATGCTGAAACCATAGGGTGGCCATTTCCGTATCAGTAAATGCCTCGTGATAAGCAAATGTTGTCCTCAAAATCTTTTTATTAATTTGATTTGAACAACGGATAGTCATCAGAGCGTCAATGATTTGACGTCGACTCATGACCGGGAACTCACTCTCCATGTAATCTCCTAGCAATTGATTCATGACCAAAAGAGTCATCATACACAGGTAAATATCCCCATGAATTGCGTGATATTAAAATCATTTTCTCTCCAAAAATCTCATCTAACTACCTCATTAGCATGAATATTTTAAGTTTTAAAATAACTGAATATATGGAGCATTTTTTGCTTCCTAGATGCAACAACTGAAGGGAGCATTACTGCTTTGAATAAAGAAAACCGCTCACAACCGCGCAATTTATGAAGTGTTAAACTGAGAAGCGATTAAGTACATTACTTCTGTTATATTTAATAGTCGGGTGTGCTTGGATGATGCACTAACCTTGAAATATATACATGATCGAAATTCCAGTTTTAATTGTTGGTGGTGGCCCGAGCGGTTTAATGCTGGCGAATGAATTAGGGGCACGCAAGGTCCCTACTCTGCTCGTGGATGCAAAACCATCGACGGCATTTAATCCTCAAGCCAATGCCACTCAAGCGCGAACGATGGAGTATTACCGTCGTCATGGTTTTGCTAATGAAATCCGTCAATCTGGATTGCCTCCTGATCACCCAACGGATATTGCTTATTTCACCCGCTATAGCACGTATGAACTGGCGCGTTTATCGTTACCTACTTCGGCACAAGCAAGTTTGAATGTGCGCAAAATGGGTGGTTCTTGGAGCGCTGCAGAATTACCACACCGTATCTCGCAAAAGTATGTTGAGCCAGTACTGCGTAAACATGCAGAAAAATGGTCTACGAATGAAATCCGTTTTGCCTGGAAAATGACCCGGTATGAGCGTCACTCAAACCACATCGATGCGTGGATCCAACCGGTGGATGAGTCATCTGCCGAAATACATGTCCGCTGTCAATATCTGGTTGGTGCTGATGGTCCTCGAAGCAATGTTCGTCAAAGCTTGGGGATTTCTTATAGTGGTGATACTGGCATGAAACGTGGCTATATGGGCGGTCTCATGTTTGCTATTTATTTTCGTTCACCAGATTTGTTTAAGAAAATACCACATCCAAGATCGTGGATGTATGTCACGGTCAATAATGAACGTCGCTCACTTCTCATGTCGGTCAATGGTGTTGATGAATTCGCGTTTCATGCTTCATTGCATGAGGATGAAACAGCAAGTGACTGGGATCACACGAATGCGTATCAAGTCATTAGCGAATCTTTAGGCTGTGACCTTGAAGTGGATATCCTATCCTATTTAACTTGGACTGCTGGACATGCACTTTACACGGAAAAAATGTCAGATGGCCCCATCTTTCTGATGGGTGATGCGGCTCATTTATTTACACCAACGGGTGGTTTGGGCTACAACACGGCAGTTGAAGATGCTGTGAATCTGGGTTGGAAACTGGCAAGTGTGATTCATGGTCATTCGCCAAAACAATTATTAGATACTTATACCTTAGAACGATCCCCCATTGCGAAACGTAATACGACCTACGCAAGAGGCTTTGCGGATTCAGTTGGATTATTCCAAGTGAGTGAGGATTTTGAACTTGATACTCCCAAAGGCATCGCGGATCGTGAACTGGGTAGCCAGCACTTTAATGATCATGCTCGAAAAGAATTTAATATTCCTGGTATCACTTTTGGGACACGCTATAGTAACTCTCCGATTATCGCAACGGAAGATATTCCTGAGCCTTTAGATCAGGCAAACATCTATGAGCCTTGTGCTAAACCTGGTGGTCGTCCCCCTCATCTTTGGATCAGTGATGAATTATCTTTATTTGACACCTTTGGGATGAACTGGACGCTGTTATGTCTTGGTGACCACGTAAGCGAACATGATGCATTTATCCAAGCAGCGAATCAGCGTGGGGTTGATCTCAAAGTGGTACACCATCCTCACCCTGAGCTCGTCAGTCTTTATCAGGCTAAGCTCGTACTGATCCGCCCTGATCAAATTGTTGCTTGGCGTGGCGATCAAGATGATCAAGCTGTGGAAGTACTTAACCGTGCACTGGGCTGGGATTTATCTTAATTTGTTGTTTTACTCGCTTGGAAAATGTAGGATAATTAATTCATAATTCCAACTCACTATAGAGGAGACACAGATGCATATTCCAGCCATCGAACGCCTAGCGCATGTCGGTATCCATGTTCAAGATTTAGAGACTTCTATTGCGTTTTACCGCGATATGTTAGGTCTACAAATTAGCGATGAAGATCGTCCTGCTGGCCTCATTTTTATGTCATCTCACCCAGAAGAAGAACACCACGAGGTGTTACTAGCAGCCGGCAGAAATGTACCCAATGACGTGCGCCTCTTACAACAAATCTCCTTCAGAGTCTATTGCCTTCGAGATGTGATTGAATATTGGAAACGTTTTGTTGCAAACAATGTCACGGTCATCTATACCGTGACACACGGTAATGCCGTGAGTTGCTATTTTAAAGATCCTGATGAAAATATCTGTGAGGTATATTGGCCAACGGGTCTAAAAGCTCGCCAAGGATTTTTACAAGGTCTTGATTTTAATGATTCGGAAGAAAATATCATGGCTCGCGTACAAGGTTTAGTCGCTGAGTATGGTGAGAGCGGCGTGATTGATTTTAAACTTTTAGGTGAACAAAACCTGTAAATATATCCCAGTCAACGGTCAATCCTCATTGGATTGACCATCTTCTGCCGGGACATCACTTTCCCTCAAGAAGGAATGATTGGTAATAGGATATAGGATTGCATATCCCCACCTGAGTGAAACGTGTGTGTTGCGTTTTCATTGTAATCCGCATGAAAGTGCGTGAAATTGCCACTACCTGCACTATCTTGTGCATGGATATCTACACGTAGTTGGTGACCTTTTTTCAAAACAATACATGTTGGAATGATTTCAATTTGGCACTCAACTGGCTCACCTGGTGTCAACCATTGCCGCTCATTATGCGCATGATAGGGGCGATAGGGTAATGTTTTTTCAAGGTCTAATTTACGATGTGAAGCGCGTAACCATCCCTTGGTCAACACCACCGGCTGACCTTGCTGCCCCATTTCGAAAACTTCATTTCCCTGGGGATCTATATTACGCAGTGTCACCATGACATCCATGTCTTCAGCAGTGCTGGAAACCCAAAGATTAGCCATTAATGGTCCGGTGATTTCAGTATCATGCTCCATTGGATCTGTTACAAATGAAACTCCTGAGCGACCTATACCTGGGGCGGATGATCCTGAACCAATACCTGCCTTATTGGGATTACTGCCGCGATAACTAATCTGGTGGGATGACGTCACTTGCTCAACAACTAATCGCCCTTCTGTATGAGTTTCTTCCGGCTTACGCTCGCGCTCAATACTGAAATACATTTTGGTCCACTGGGTTCTTGCTAATGGCCACTCGTTCTCAAAGCGGAATACATATGGTTTTTTACTTCCGCCAGTTCGAATTTCTAACTTAATGGGTGGCTCATCCATGATCCCATTTTGGATGCCTTTTAACCAATAATCAAAGAATCTTAATTGATCAACCTTACCTTCATTCGAGTGAAAAGGTCGAAAGTGATCGCCTGTATGAATCCGTAATTTCTTATGCTGTGATTGCGCACATAAATAAGCTTCTGTATTACCTCTTAAATGTAAACCCCAACCTCCCCAATTTCCAACGGAATAAACTGGTACCTTAATTTGATCCCACTTTGCGCTACACATCCGCCACCACTCTGAATCTAAATCATGGCTAAGGTATTGCCACAGCATATCTGGTGTAAAAGAATCTGGATTGTAATGACGGGTGCGACCAAGTAAATGACGCGCCATGTGCTGATTAATCCAATTACCTAAAAATCCCATTGAAAAAATACCACCATGATAAGCTTGATCACGATACTGATCAGCTCGACCTTCCCAAGGAATAATGGCTTTTAATGAGGGGGGATTTAAATTGGCAAGGCGCCATTGACATGCGGCATGGTAAGAAATTCCTAAAGTACCAACATTGCCAGAACACCATTCTTGTTTTGCCAACCACTCAATACAATCGTAAAAATCTAAGCTTTCTTGATAAGAGCTAGGCTCACATCGACCTGGTGATTTTCCAGTCCCGCGGGAATCAATCCGCACACAAACGTAACCTCTTGGAACCCACCACAATGGATTGGCTGCTTCCCAGTTCATATACGGATTAGCCTCTTCTTCTAAATCTTCCGGAGGTACCCATAATTTATCTTTGTTATAAACAGTAATGTTTGCGATCGCTGGGAATTTTTCTGACATATCATCTGGTCGAAAAATGTCAGCATACACATATCCTCCATCGCGCAGCGGGATCTGGACATCTTTTTCAACGATCATGCCATGCTCTTTCGGCAATGACATCAGATTCGATTGTGAACTCATTTGGTCTCCTTGGTTTTATATTTTTTTATGTATTGAATCGCCCCTGTTCTAGATAAAGGTTTACCCTTAACTTAACATATTGCACTACACGAGTGACACGATACACACGAATATGTTAACCTAAAACTATAAATAAATTAACTATCGTTATTGGAATCAAATAACATCAGTCGGGAGACATTGTGAATCTGTTCGCAAGGAAATTTCTTTATTGGATATCTGTTTTTTCTATCTCTGGCTTTTTTTGCCTGTCTAATATTTCTGTTGCACAAAACAAATCTGTCTGGCCTGATCGTCCCATCCGAATCATCGTTCCTTTTTCTGCTGGCGGACCCATTGATATCGTATCGAGGCGGGTTGGACAACATCTGAGTGACCGTCTAAAAACTCCGGTAGTTATTGAATATAAAGCTGGTGCCAATGGTTTAATCGGTGCTGATTATGTTGCTAAATCGACTCCTGATGGTTATACGATGTTAATCATGACGGGATCATTTGCTGCTAACGCAGCACTTTATAAAAAATTACCATATGACCCCATCAAGGACTTTGCACCAATTAGCCAAGTCTACCGTAGCTACGGTATGGTCCTTGTCGTCAACAATGATCTTCCTGTAAATTCTGTTAAAGAATTAATTGCTTATTCACAAGCAAATCCCAATAAGCTCAGCTATGGTTCTGGTGGATATGGTAATGCCTCACATTTGGTTGGCGAACTTCTCAATACTCAATATGGAACTTCGATTCTGCATGTGCCTTATAAAGGCTTAGGCCCTGCATACAATGAAGTGGTGGCTAAGCAAGTTGATATGACCTACATCTCGACGGCAATGGCTGCGAATGGTATCAAAGAAAAAATTGTCAAAGGTCTTGCTATTAGT
This sequence comes from Polynucleobacter sp. SHI8, assembly GCF_027944005.1. Taxonomy (NCBI): domain Bacteria; kingdom Pseudomonadati; phylum Pseudomonadota; class Betaproteobacteria; order Burkholderiales; family Burkholderiaceae; genus Polynucleobacter; species Polynucleobacter sp. SHI8. Next base: position 1,572,382 of record NZ_AP027204.1, read on the forward strand.
GGCACTGCCCGTTCCCCAGCCATACCCAATGTGCCAACATTCTTAGAATCAGGCATTAAGGGTATCGATCAAGTCTATGGTTGGTCTGGATTATTTTACCCAGCAGGTACTCCTAAAGAGTTCGTTCTAAAAGTTCAACAAGCTTTAGCTGAAGCTCTTAAAAATCCAGAAATAAAAAAACAATTTGAAGAATTGGGTTTAATGCCGATGGGGTCTTCTCCTACAGAATTTACCCAATTTGTTGTGAAAGATATTGAGTTACAAACACAGTTATTCAAAATAGCGAATATTGCTCAACAATAACCATGTAAAGGGAGTTTATGATTGTCTTCAAGCAATTTAACAAGATAGCTTTCGTGGTGGTAATGGCCTCTTGGAGCTTACCTAGCCATGCACAAAACTACCCCAATCGTCCTACTAAAATCATCGTACCTTTTGCAGCTGGTGGTCCTACTGATGTTCAAGCTCGGTGGGCCGCTCAACAACTCAACACGGCTTTTGGTCAACCGTATATTGTGGAAAATAAAGTGGGGGGTGGTGGCGTTCCTGGTGTCGATCAGGTGGTGAAAAGTCCTGCCGATGGGTATACCCTACTCGCTGGTAATCCAGGGCCTCTCACTGCGGCACCTGCCGTTAAAACGAGTATGCCTTACCAAACTACGAAGGATCTCACGCCCATTATGCTCATCGCACGAACGGCTAGCTGTATTGCGATTCACCCAAGTATTCCAGCAAATAATGTGAAGGAATTTGCAGCTTATGTAAAGTCCAACTCCGGAAAAGTAAATTACGGCTCTCCAGGTGTCGGTACGGTTGGTCATCTTTCCATTGAATTATTTTCATCACAAGCGGGTATCAAACTGAATCATATCCCCTATAAAGGTGCGTCTCAATATCAAAATGATTTAGTCGCTGGACACATTCAAGTGGCACAAGTTCAACTGGCAAATTGTATCCCTCTCTTAAAACAAGGAAAATTAAAAACGATTGGTATTACCGCAGACAAGCGTAGTGATCTGCTACCCGATACTCCAACCATCGCTGAGCAAGGTCTAACTGGGTTTCAGAGTTATAACTGGAATGGCATTTTAGGACCTGCGGGTTTGCCCAAAAGCATTACGAACAAAATTCATCAAACACTGAGTAAACAACTCGCCACGAAAGAAAATCAAGAACTTTTTATCTCTCAAGGCTTTGAACCTAGCAATTTCAGTCCTGAAGAATACGGTCAATTTATCCAAGTAGAAATAGAAAAATGGACTAAGGTTGCTAAATTAGCAGACATTAAAGAATAAATCATGAATCATCAATCGTAGTCATTTCTAGAAAAGGAAAACACCATGGCAGAAAAAAAAGACCCACCTTATTTTATGTATTTCCCAGGTAATTATCGTTGGTCAGCCGCGTTTATTAATATGTTAAGTGCTGCCCCTTATGGAGGTTCTGAGATTGGTGAACTACACAAAATCGGTACCAAACTGAAAGGCAAAGCTCCTGAAGATGATGACGCATGGTTCGATGCCTGTACGGAAGTTGCTGATGGTGTTCGTCAATATGCTGATCGCTGGGCAACGCAAGGTAATAACACGTCAGCTGCTCATGCTTACCAACGTGCCGCTAATTATTACCATATGGCAGAGCGTTTTAGAACGCCAAAAGATGAAAAAGCGTTAGATGTGTTTCAACGTGGCGTTGATTCTTTCCATCAATTTATTAAGTTAAGCGATTACAACATAGAAATCGTAGAAGTCCCTTTCGTCGATGGTAGTCTGCCTGGATATTTTGTTCATCCACAAAAGAAAATTGCTGAAAAATCTCCCTGTGTGGTCTACTTCGATGGTCTTGATGTGACCAAAGAAATCCAATTTATGCGTGGTATACCTGATTTAGTCAAACGTGGGTTTTCTGTATTGATTATGGACGGTCCTGGTACTGGTGAAGCGATTCGGTTTCGCAATCATTACTTGCGTCATGACTATGAGGTCGCTGGTAGTGCTTGTCTTGACTTTTTAGAAAAACGCAGCGATGTGGATCCTAAAAAAATTGGGATTGTAGCCATTAGCTTAGGTGGTTACTACGCTCCTCGCTGTGCGGCGATGGATCATCGCTGGGCTGCCTGCATTGCTTGGGGTGCACAGTGGGATTATTACGATACGTGGAAAAAACGTATTGAAGCGCAATTTAAAACATCTCTATCCGTCCCAGGTCATCATATTAATTGGATCCTTGGGGTTGATACGCTCAAGCAAGCATTAGAAACCTTGAAACCTTTCAAATTAGATGGTGTCATGCAACAAATGACATGTCCGTTTTTATTAGTGCATGGTGCGGAAGATGAACAAATTCCATTAGCTGATGCGCAAAAACAATATGATGCTTGCGGCTCAGAGGACAAAACTTTGCGTGTCTATACGGCGGAAGAAGGTGGATCACAGCATTGTCAACGTGACTATCTCACACTCGTAGTTGCTGATATGTGGAACTGGTTTGAAAATAAGTTGATTCGCGGTAAGTAAATGAGTGTGAATCAAAAGTCGAGAAATAGATTTAATGAAGAAGTTATAAATTCATAGAATTTATTTCTCGAGCGATAAAAATTAAACAGAAATATTTAACAAGGGAAACTTTAACTAGTCCCCTGTTCGTCTCATGTTGAAGTCTTATTGCTCTGGTTTGATATTCGCTTGCTTGACTATTTTCGACCAGTTATTGGTCAGTTTTGTCACTTCTGATGTCCATTGCGCGGAACTTCCCCCAGCTGGCGTAAATCCTAATTCAGTGAGGCGCTGCTTCATTTCTGGTGATTGCAAACTTGCATTAAATGTGGCATTAATTTTTTGAACTATTTCTTTTGGTACGCCTGCTGGCAAAAAGATCCCCCAGACAATATTGGCATTGACCTCAGGATAGCCCTGCTCAGCAAATGTCGGCACTTGAGGTAAGGCATCTGCACGCTTATCATTCGTGATGCCTAAACCAATGATTTGTCCCGACTCAACATAGGGTTTTGCGGCTCCTACGGTTGTGAACAAGATACTGACATGTCCGCCTAAGGCATCTGTCATCGCAGGCCCAGCTCCCTTATAAGGCACATGAACTAAATCAACGCCTGCCACAACTTTGAGCATCTCACTGGCCATATGTCCGCCAGTACCAAATCCTGCTGAGGCATAACTTAACTTATTTGGAGAGGTTTTAGCAAGTTGAATAAACTCTTTCAGATTTTTGAAGGGCATCTTACTTGAGGCTAACATGATAGAAGGTGTCGAAACTAATTCGATCACAGGAATCAAATCTTTTTGACTATCATAGGGGAGTTTGGCAAATAAACTAGGGTTGACCAAGAATGCCATATCCACTATCAATGCGGTATATCCATCAGGAGTGCTTTTGGCCACAAAGTCGGTTCCTACAACCGTACTAGCGCCTGGCTTATTCTCAATAATGATGGCTTGACCTAGGGTCTCAGCAAGCTTATTTTGCATCGCCCGAATGATGATGTCAGACCCTCCACCAGGACCATACGGCACAATGATTTTCACTGGTCGAGCAGGATAGGAATTACCGACAACATCTGCTGCAAAACTATTCTGCAGTAGCACGCCAAAAGAAAAAATAACGCTTATTTGAAATAAAATACGTGATCTCATCATTGCTCCAATATCGTATTGATGTACAAAAATCTCTCTTTGAAACATGATATCTCTATTTCTTTAGAGTCTTGATTTTTTGATTCTCACCTTCATCTGTTAACGTTTTCCCTGATATTGATACACTAGGTAGATAATTTCTAATATCGTATTCCTACAAATTTAGTACTTTAAAAACATATCAAAATGACGGAAATTAGCTAACAAGTGGGCTGTGAAAATTTATTGATGACGGGGTTAGTATCAAGTTCTCAATCACATTATTAATATAAGGAGATACGACATTGAAGAATATGATTTGCGCTTTCATCTGCTGCATTTTTTCTTTTGCTAGTTTTTTGGGCCAAGCACAATCTTCGCTCTCCTATCCCTCAAAACCGGTGCGGGTGTATAACCCTTCTTCACCAGGAGGTGGCGCGGATGTGATTGGTAGACTCATCCAACAAGAATTAACGAAAAATCTCGGCCAAACATTTATTGTGGATAATCGTCCTGGCGCAGCAAATATAATCGCCACAGAACTAGCTGCAAAGTCAACACCAGATGGTTACTCATTATTGATGGGCGCTACGGGCAGCTTTGTAACCAATCCATTGGTATATAAGAAACTCTCTTACGCAGTAAGTGATTTTATTCCGATTTCGATGGTTGCCGATGCACCATTCATCTTGAGTGTTCATCCCAGTGTTCCTGCCAATAATTTAGCTGAACTGATTAGTTATGCCAAAGCCAATCCAGGAAAACTTTCATTTGCTTCTTTTGGTAATGGTAGTTCTTCTCATATGGCTGGCGAATACTTTCAGATTCTAACGGGCACAAAATTAATCCACGTTCCCTATAAAGGTAGTGCTCCTGGTATGGCTGATTTGCTTGCTGGCAATATTACGATGACCTTTGACAGTGGCTTATCTTCAATCCCTAATATACAAGCCAAAAAGATTCGTCCAATCGCTGTTGCCGCGTCTAAGAGATTGGTTAACTTACCTGAAGTCCCAACTTTTGCTGAATTAGGTATTGGAAATTTTTATGCTGGCTCATGGTATGGCTTTTTTGCCCCAGTAGGAACTCCTCGTGAGATTGTCAATTTACTGAATAAGAATATCCATCAAATTGTGGCTATGCCAGAAATTTCTGCAAGGATCCAAAACCTAGGTGCCACTGTACAAGTCAACACCCCGGAAGAATACTCTGCACAAATTGCAAAAGAAACTGAACAATGGGCAATGGTCATTCAAAAAGCAAAAATTCAATTGGAATAAGATAGGCTAACCAAATTAATTTCCTCATTCCAACCAATCTCATAATCGGTTTCTTGTTCTGACAACATTCTCTTGAACAATGGTTAATTATTATTGAGGACGATATGGTTTATTTACTTCTTCTAAATCATACATAAATTTTTGCTCATCAAACGGAATGACTTTTACTATATCTTTATTTACTGCAGCTTTACTCATCTCTTTTGTAAAGATTTTGGTTGAAACTTTCAAATCAAAGTATTTTTTATTCTTGGCATATACAGCCTCAACAACCGAATTAATTTCTGATAAATCACAGATTTGCTCTTTTGCGTCACCACATGCGCCACCATTTTCAGCAAAGGTACTCAAGTCAGCAATTTCAATAATCTTATTCTCTTTTTGCAAATATAAACTGATGCCGCCAGCAATATATCCCATATTGCCATAAGCATCTTCTAAGATCCACCCTAATTGTCCATCACTACCGGCACGATAAGTTTTAACTGCATTAGGTGTGCCATAAAAGCCATTATTAATTTCATCACTTTCAGCAATCACTCTGAATTGATCGTTCATATCTTCCATCAAGAAAAGTGTCACTAATCCCGTACTAGCATGATAATTAGCCAAACTGCCATCTTTTTCTAATGGCGATCCTGACTCAACAACATAAAGTAATTCACTATTATTGATTTCATTCGTCGCAATCACTTTTAATGTCACACAGTAAGTGCCAGCCCCAAATACTCTGACATAACATTGATGTTGCTCGTTAAATTTTTTGTAACGAGATTTAAAAAACTCTTGAACGCGATAGGCAGGGTCTGGTTTATTTAATACTTGGTTTTTAGTATTTTTATTTTGGGATGAATCTTCTTGAGATTTGCCACATCCAAAGAGAGTCAATACCGCGATGATCAATAAGACTGCTTGAAAAGTTTTTTTCATTTTATAAACCTGGTTATTTTATTTTTAGATTTTAAACCCGTTTCATGAGTGTTCTTTTCCTATGATTCGATAAACCATTAACAATATATGAATATCACAATCCTTAGGCATACTTGTGATTAACTAAAACAATCTAATCATTGGTAAATTGATCACATCATGAGAACATTTGTAATACTGTGTTTCGCACTCATAACAAACTTTGCATTTGCTCAAGAAGAAATGATTATTTCTTGCCAAATCCAAAAGTATGAATGGAAACAATACCAAATTGATCCGCAAAAAAGACGGGGTAAAAGTGGAGATCGTGAGACCATCAATAAAAATGAGGGAGATTTTCCGAATGCTTTCTTATTTAGAATAGATTCTCAAGGAATCACTCCTCTCGATAGCGCTAGCCCAATTTCCACGATGTATTTTCAGAAAAATAATGATATAACCGAGTTAAAAAATACGAACTCAAACTACAAATGGGGTATCAATCAAACAAGAATATCTGGCGCTAAAGATGCCATCATGATTAGTCGCGAGGGCGGGAAATTAATTTATACATCCAATTCTGCAAAGCAGCCTGATGGCGATGTCGATGTCTATACGAGCTTAAAACTAGAAGGTATTTGTAGCGAACAACATCCAACGACCAAACAATTACAAGCAATTACGCCAATCCCAACCGGAAATATTGAATCAGCCAAATGGGAATTTGTTGGGCATGAGTATCTATTTCGTGATGATGACATCATTGATAACTATGATCGGGATTTTTATTTAGCAAAAAATACTGCTACAACAATCGATGATCAACAGCACATGTTTCTATATTTTAATATCGCTAAGACGCCAGGTAAGACTCCGCAAGTATCAGGACAAATTTATCAATCAGTCCTAGTTTACGGCTACCCGATTTGTAGTCGAAATCTATTTATGCCAAAAGAAATCAAATATTTTTCAGCTTCTGATCTAAAAGGTAAGTTGATTAATACCGAACAGGCGGAATGGAAAAAATACGTGAATAAAAACTTTATTCAGTTAAAGAGTATTGTTTCTCAAAGCAAGCGCCAAGGTAGAGAAATGAACTTATATCTTACCTTGTGTAAAAAGCCGATTCAGTAACGAATCTCTTAGTTGTGGATATTAACTCTCAAAATCAATCTATTCTGACTGATTGTAAATAATCTTCATCAATGACCATTCCCCATCCTGGTTCTGTGGGTAATGTATACATTCCGTCTTTAAAGGGTTGCTTAGCTTGATTAGCAATTAAGCGATAAAAGAAGGGGTCACGCCAAGGCATCATCACTTCGCCATAGATACCATTTGGTATTCCTGCCGACATCATCAACCCAAACTGTGGCTCAAGATGCTGCATCACTTTAACGCCAAATGCATGAGCGATATTTGCTACTCTGCGCCATTCTGTTGGCCCACCTCCCCAACTGCTATCGAAATTACAAATATCAATGGCATTGGCCTGCATTAAATCACGGCAACCAAAGCGTGTTAATTCACTTTGACCTGCAGCAATAGGAACTCCTGCAATGGAACGTACTAAGGCCATTTCTACACGGTCATTATCCCACTTACAGGGCTCTTCCAACCAACTGAGATTGAGGTCTTTGGTGATTTTGGCAAACTCAAGTGCTTCAGTAAGGCTCCAAGCTTGATTGGCATCACAGCCCAAAATAAAATCATCACCACCTGCCCTGCGAACCGCCTCAGCACGCAATGCATCCTCTCTTGGACTCTTACCACCCATCTTTAATTTAAGTCCATGTATCCCAAATGCTTTGAGTTCTTCAACTTCTTGTTGTAGTCCTTCTAAATCATCTTTTTCGCGGTAATAACCACCAATGGCAAATACCCGTATCTGTTTTTTTGCACCACCCCATAAAACATGAATGGGCAGATTAACGAGCTTACCGATGGCATCATGCAAAGCGCTATCAATACATGACTGTGCTCGAAGTGCAATGCGGCGATCGCGTAAGAATGGCTCTGTGGCTTTACGCGTTAATAACCAAGCATCTTCAATGGCTGCCACTTCATGACCAATTAACATGGGTGCCATTTCTTGCTGAATCATTTGGATTACAGATGCTTGCAAGGCATCATCATTGCCATTAAAACATTCGCCAATCACCCCTGCATCGGTATGAATACGGGTCAATATCGTACAACGATGGGACAGTTTTAAGGTCGAGCCTGTCGCCACTTTTTCCATTTTGACTTTTAAAGGAATGGCTTCAATCCTCGTAATTTTTGCATTCATCAAGCTTTGTTGTGCATTCATCATGTTCTTTGATCAAATTACTCTGGTTGTATCTTTAGGTTTTTAATCAGTTGTGCCCATTTTTGGGATTCTGTTTCCATAAACTTGCCAAACTCATCAGGGCCTAAATAGGCAACTGTGGCACTTTCATCCGCTAATTTTTTAATGGTTTCTGGTTTAGACAAAATGTCGGCAATGGTCATCGATAACTTTTGGATTACTTCAGGGGGCGTTCCTGCTGGTGCCAATATGCCCCACCAATTATCTGCATCATAGCCTTTAAGCCCTACTTCAGCGGCCGTAGGCACATCGGGAAGTACGGGCTGACGTTTATTGCCACTCACAGCAAGGGGTCGCAGACGATCGGCTTTAATCAATGACAAGCCTTGCAAAATGGTACCAATTGAAATTTGGGCATGACCAGCAGCGACATCTGCAAGTGCTGCACCTGCACCCTTGTATGGAACGTGGACTAATTGCAAACCGGCTTGACTGGCAAACATTTCGCTCACTAAATGCTGGGAACTCCCAACGCCTGAAGAAACAAAATTAACTTGTCCTGGTCTAGCTTTGACATAAGCGATCAACTCGGGGAGAGTTTTGACAGGCATTCCAGGATACACACTAATTACTTGCGGAGCAGAACCTAGTCTTGCTATTGGGGAAAAATCTTTGATCGGGTGATAGGCTAATTTTTTATATAAAGAAGCATTTGCTGTATGGGGTGTAGAAATTAATAACAGGGTATAACCATCAGGCTTGGACTTGGCGACCATGTCGGTTCCCAATGTACCTCCTGCCCCGCCACGGTTATCCACGACAAAGGGCTCGCCTAAGCGTTTTTGTAATTGATCTGCAATAAAGCGACCCACAATATCATTACTTCCTCCGGTGGCAAAAGGAATTACTAATCGAACTGCACGATTGGGGTAGGCATTATCAGCATTTGCCAAATGAGGAAAAAACCAAACAAGTAATATTAATTTAAAGAATACGTTGCGGAAAGATGGATTAATCATTGAGGTCTCTAATTGATTTTGTTTTTATTTGTCACTATTTTAGTACACATCAAGACAAATACTTTTGATGCATATTAATTTGCGATAATAGGAAAAAATTAACTACATCTCGGAGACATGACATTGATACTGAATCAACTATTTTTGCGCATTCATAAAAAAATGTTCTTATTGACTCTCTTGACGATGCAATGTTTTGCATTGGTTTTTAGTCAACATGTATCAGCCCAATCTCAAAATTTAGGCAACTATCCCAATAAGCAGATTCAATTTATTGTGCCTTTTCCCCCGGGTGGTCCTGCCGATGTGCAAGCGCGTATTGTTGGTCAAAAATTGAGTACTCGCTGGAAACAACCTGTACTGATTGATAATCGTCCTGGTGCAGGAGGTAGTATCGGTGCTGAATTCGTTGCCAGAGCCCCTGCCGATGGCTATACGTTTTTGTATACCACTTCTGGTCCGATCAGTGTGAATCCTATTTTTAGTAACTCCTCATTTGATCCTCTGAAAAATTTATCTTCGGTCATTCTGACTTCGACTCTCTCGAGTGTGATGGTCGTTAACCCTTCTCTGAATATCAAAAGCATTAATGAACTGATTCAATATGCCAAAGACAATCCTGGAAAACTGAACTATGCAAGTTCTGGCAATGGAAGTACAAGTCATTTATCAATGGAGCAATTTAATCGCTTAGCAGGTGTGCAAATAACGCGTATTCCCTACAAGGGCGCGGCACCAGCAATTAATGATCTTCTGGGTGGCAATGTGCAAGTGATGCTCATGGGATTGACTTCTGTCTTGCCCTTCCTCGAATCTGGCAAGCTCACGGCAATTGGTGTTTCTAGTTTAAAACCTTCGCCACTGGCCCCTAAAATCCCGACGATTGCCTCAAGCGGTATGAATGGTTTCGAGGCAAGTAACTGGTTGGGTGTCTTTGCCCCACCCAATACTCCAGCAGAAATTGTTAACAAAATGAATGCTGAAATCTACGCCATCATGAAACTGTCCGATGTAAAAGAGCGGCTTTTTAAAGAGGGCTTTGAACCAATGCCAACGTATACTCCTTCACAATTTAAAGACTTTATCCAAAAAGATATAGCAAAGTGGTCAAAAATTATTAAAGATTCAAATATCACAACGGATTAAATCCAAACAACCATGAAGAATCAATAGGAGATTGTGTTGCCAAATATTACCCAAAAACTTATCCATACTTGCCTACATCTTTTACCAAAGCAAGTTGGTGAACCAGAAATCAATGCGGCGCGTAAATGTCTAGTTGATAGTTTAGCAACCGCTCTAACTGCCTATCAAGAGGAGCCGATTAATATTCTACGTTCACTGACCATTGAGGCATCGGCACAGGGTCAAAGTACGGTGATTGGGTACGGGGAAAAATCCCGTCCAGCGGATGTTGCTCTGGTCAATGGCACGATGATTAGTCTGCAGTTATTTGACGACAATCAAGCAGAAATGCGTGGCCATCCTTCTGGGCCCCTCTTGCCTGCGGTACTAGCTTTAGCTGAACTCAATAATCAAACGATTGATGAAGCACTCAAAGCATTTGTGATTGGGTATGAAGTGGAATGTAGGCTTGGTACTCTGATCAATCCGTCGCATTATGAAATGGGCTGGCATGCAACTGCAACACAAGGTACTTTAGCGGCGGTGGTGGCAAGTGGCATCCTCTTACAACTGAGTGATGAACAAATGGCTCATGCACTGGGTATCGTGACTTCGATGATGGGTGGGGTACGTCGTAACTTCGGCACAATGACGATGTCGATGCATAGTGGTATGGCTGCCAGTAATGGTGTTCGAGCTGCACAACTTGCGCAAAAAGGCTTTACGGGTGATCCTCAAATTTTTGATGGGCCAATGAATCTGTGTGAGGTTTTTTCTAGGGAATGGACATCCGATCCTCTAGAACAAAGCTTAGATGATTGGGGTAAGCCTTTTATGATTGTCTCACCAGGCGCTACATTTAAACTCTATCCCTGTGGTCGTCCACCGCTCTTTGCGGTTGACTGTGCGTTAGCGATTCAGGATCGTCATCATATTTTGCCAAAAGATATCAAATCCATTCGTTGTGATGTGAGCTTTTTATTTCCAAGAACGTTGATTCATACGCATCCAACAAATGGTCTTCAAGCAAAAGCTTCTTTACAGTACTGTATCGCCACAAGCCTCTTAGACGGCAGACCTACTCTGCATTCTTTTAGTGATGCCATGGTCAATCGTGCAGAAATTACAAAAATCATTGATTTAATTGAAGTGAATGTTCCGCCTCATCTGTCGGAAGATATTCCTGCAGTCAGAAAAGCACCCTTTGCACAACCTGTAACTCTCGTCATTGAAACGCTCGATGGACAGATCTTCTCAGAAACTGTTCCAATCCACAAAGGTTCACCAAAAAATCCCGCTTCTGAAGCCGACTTAAAACAAAAATTTATCGACTGTGCAAAGATGCATATGCCTTTGAATCGCGCCGATGAAACTCTGGCCTATATGCAAGATGGCAAACATTCGATTCGAACACTCATGCAATTGGTTACTGTGTAATTATTGCGCCACTATTTAATAAGGATTTTTTATGCCGTGTATTTTAGTAGAAGAAGATCGTATTCTCCGTTTGGTTCAAGTGATTCTGAGTCAAGAAACGACCCAAGAGCGCTTAGATGCTTTTACTGACTTTAACTCCACGGACCAACCGGATTTTCCGGGTTGGCTTAGTGCCATTCGAGGATCGTTAGATCAGTTGTACCCATCTGATGTGAAATTGATTAATAGTCAAGAAGAGATGCATCAATATTTGCCGCAGGCACATATTCTGATTGTTGAAAGTTTACAGGTTGGTAAAGCCGAACTAGAGATGGCTAAGCAATTATCTGTCGTCTATAAATTTGGCACGAATCTGGATAATATCGATCAGCAAGCCTGTAAAGAACATGGGATGCCTTTATTTACGCTGCGCAGAAGAACCAATACAGCAATGGCTGAACATACAATGATGTGCATCTTAGCTCTGGCAAAAAGGTTGCCGTTGATTAATGGCTTAATCACGAAAGATCGTTTAGCCGCTGCTAACTTTGGCTTTAGGCCTTACGATACGCGTCATACGGCTGGGGCTAATTTTGCTCGTGTACCACAGCTATTGACTCTGAGGGGTTGTACTTTGGGCTTGCTCGGTTGTGGAGAGATTGGTCAAGAAGTGGCATTGATGGCAAAAGCCTTTGGTATGAAAGTCCTTTACCACAAACGTCAAGCTCTCAGTCCTGAGGAAGAGTCCCTTTTAGGGGTTGAGTACCGCTCATTTACAGACTTATTTTCTGAGTCGACCTTTGTCAGTGTTCATGTGCCTTTCTCAGAAGCAACAAAAGACTTAGTCGATACATCATCTTTAGCACTCATGTCAAAAGGGTCTTTTTTAATTAATACTTCAAGAGCGCCGATTGTGAATCATGATGCTTTAGTAGAGGCGTTACAGACTGGGCAACTTGCAGGAGCAGCATCCGATGTGCACTATACAGAGCCGGCTGCAGAAAATGAACCTTTACTGAACATGAATCAAGTGATTCTGACGCCGCATTTAGGCGGAGGTTCTCGTATGAATGGTCTTCTTGATGCTCAGGAAATGTTACTTACGATCCAAGGGGTCATGAAAAAATTGTCTGCAGTTTGACATTCCTCTGCTTGATAAAATAATCTATATTAAATGCCCTAATTAATGGTGGAAAATGCACCAAAAGTTAAATAATTAAAAAGTTATTTAACTACTGAGAAGTAGTATCTATGCCTTAGCCCCTTTTGAAAATATACCGCCGAATTTATAAAGAAAGTAAAGCTTCATAAAGTATATTAAATACTTTTTAAAATTAACGAAAGTAAATTTCAATTCGATTGGATGTCCATGTAGCAACTCCAGTGCCAAAAAAATCAGCATCTTCAGTCCATACAGGGCAACCAAGCATCATTGCACAGGCCAAAACTGGCCAGTCATCGGCATCTCGAAAAGCAATCTGTTGCAGAGCCTTTTGTTGCATACTTTGATACAAAATAATATCAATCGGATGAATAATGGTTTCAAGTTGATCCAGTACTGACATCGCAGCACTCTCATTAATGTTACGCTTTTTTAGAATATCAGGTAAATACTTTCTGGCATCTAGGTAAGCAATATCAGGAGCAAAAAACTTTACTGAATCAGCATTTAAAACAATGAGATCTCGAACTTTTTTTCCTAAAACAGCACGAATCAAAATATTTGCGTCTAAAACAATTGCTTTTCCACTCATGCAACCTTAGCTTTCATTTTTTTACAGTTGTATTAGCATTTCGACGTGCTATTTTGAAATCAGAAACTACAGATTCAATATCAATTTTTTTAGCGGCAAGAATTTTATCAAGTGCTTTACTGGCATTTTTCAAAGCGGTCATATCAGATTCAGCCTGTCCATTGGTTGGTATGAAATATCCAACTGTTTGACCATGTCGAGTGATTGCAACCGCTGAATTAGAAGCGATGAACTCAGCTAGTCCAGATCGGAATTCGCGAATACCTACTTTTGTTGTTTGCATATTTATCACCTCAGAATGTGTATCTATGTGTACACATTTTACCATTAAAGATAACGTAAAACAAGGATATTATTTTATTTAACCAACCGCGAGGAAGAATTCTAAAATTATATTTAGATCGTTGGGCATTATTGACCACTCTACGTATCTAAAGCAAGGCGCTTTAGGCTTCTTTTGGTAATTTCATGTATTAAAGTGACTTGGTCGTTTGCATATTTTGATACGCTGATTGACTTTACGGAAATACGAAGGTATTTATCAAAATGTAGGCAGTGAACTATACGAATAAAAACTGGGTCGATAACTTACGAAACTTAAAAAGTTTTAGGGAGTTTTTGACTCATACACGACTCGACCCCCAACAACAGTCATGAGGGGCTTGATAAACCGAATCTCGTCCTCTGGAATGGTTAAGTAGTCTTTATCTAAAACAACAAAATCGGCTAGCATGTCTTTTGCTATGGTGCCTTTCTTATTCTCCTCCCAAGTAAACCATGCACCTCCATGGGTATAGATCTTAAGCGCTTCTTCTCGAGTGAGTTTTTGCGTAGGTCTGACCACATCACCCCGCCAATTTTTTCCGGAGATTAACCAGTGTAATGAGATAAAAGGTCGGTAAGAGGAGGATGTGGTGCCATCAGTTCCACCTGCTAATGTAATGCCACTCTGATAGACGGATTTTACTGGTGGGCTATCAATTGCCCTATCACCCCAATTGGTCTTCATCAAATCACTTCCTAAGGATTGTCGATTTTGCATCTGCAATCCCATACCAAGCTTCTTCATCCTTGCCATAATCGCAGGTGTAATCTGCTCAGCATGCAAAAAGGTAATCCGCATATCTTTAATTGATGTCTTTTGATCAACCGCCTCTAATGAATCTAACATGTCATTCATCGTGGTTTCTAGAGTTGCATGAAATTGAAAGTTAATCTTATCGGGAACCCCTAAAGCAACGATTTGGCGTAGTTCTTCTTTTGCATCATTACTGATCGGAAACTGTTTTGGAAAATAGCCATCACCTACCGAATTTAAAACACCTTCTCCTAGTCCATTGAGAAGCAACATGTCATCACTTTTACCTTTGGCAGAATTGGCAATCCATTTTTGTGCATCTTTGTAGTTGACTGTTGGGAAATGCAGCCCTACTCGCAAGCTCATTTGCTTGCGTCGCCAGGCTTCAAACAAAATGTCATAATCTCCCTCATCCACCCCAATCCCAAAGGTCTCTCCAACACTTGTCAAACCTGCTTGGTTAAAGTCCTTCATTGCTAAAACTAATCCTTCAATTTTTTCATCTAAACTTAATTTTGGAAATTGTCTAAGCGCTAACACTTGGCCATTAAAGCCTTTTATCAAACCATTAAAATCACCATTTATATCTTTGCCAATACTAACTCCAACTGGCATTGGAGTAGTTCCTGTGATGCCGCTTTTCTGCATCGCTTGGGAATTCATTTGCCCTACTTCCCTTAAGGCTTGAATATAGACTGGGTGATCTGGTGCAACCTGATTGAGTTCTGCTAAGGTTGGCATGCGACCTTCTTTAATTTGACTTGGATGCCAGCCTCCTAGAGTTAAAATCCATGTGCCCTTTGGGGTGTTTTGCGCACGCACTCGAATGAGCTGAAGTATATCTGCTAGATTTGTTGCTTCATCTAATCGAACTTCATATTGCCAATACATTCCAGCTCGAACCATATGGATATGGCCATCATTTAATCCAGGAATAATCGTTTTATTCCGTGCGTCGATAACTTTTGTGTTGTCTCGAATCAGTTGCTGTATGTCGTTATTACTGCCGACTTGAATAAATTTTCCTGCTTGAACTGCAAAAGCCTCTGCTCTTGGATACCTTGTATCTACTGTAAGCACCTTGGCATTCAGAACGACTAATTCTGGTCCAGACTTCGAGACATCTTGAACCATGCTTTTGCAAGAAACAAGAAGTAAACACAGTAATGTGAGAAATAGTCTATTCATTTTTATCATCTCTTTATTCTATCAACAGCCTAAAACTATTTTTAACATATCAATACTTCAGAGTGAGAATTCGTTCACACAAGATTAAGATCATATTTTCTTATATACACTCATATGTAAGTTAGCATAATCGATCGGTGGTACAGTTGCCCTATGAAAATACTTATTTTATGGATGGCCCTTCTTTCACTCGTTGGATGTAGTAAAAATATAGAAAAAGAAAAGATTTCTCTCTCGTGTAAAGGCCTCCTAACGTCAGTTTTAACGAAAAATGACGGCACTCTTGTGGAGTCTGCCCCCAAAGAGGTTAATGCTTTGATGACGGTCACCTATGTTCCCGTATCCACTTCAAATGATCCTAGCAAATATAGTGATGTATGGCTCATTGAGTCTGATGATCCTGATTTTTCATTTATCACCTATAACCATCGTAGCGAAAATGATGTGAAACATATGTCGGTTGTCGTGGATGAGAAAAACATCCGAGTCAATGGCAGTCACTTAACAAAAGGGCGCGATAAGACGGTCAAAGTTTTAATCAACCGTGCTTCTGGTGAAATGACTAAGCAAGAAATCAATTTCCTACCGGAATACACCAACCCACAAATTTCTGAATACAAAGGTATTTGTCAAAACCTATCAAAATAATAATTTTCAAACATTGATTTCGCTTGATCTCTTAACCCTATCCAAACTCTCTTTTCTTCTCCTCCAACATACAGAACTTAATTTTTGAGCTAGATTGATCATATTCTTTACATAACGTATCTTTTTTGATACAATATTTTCATGTCTCCAATCAAATTAAAAGTTAAGTTTTACAAAACAGATTCTGGCTCAGAACCTGTTAGAGAGTGGCTAAAGCAACTAGATCTAATCGATAAAAAAGTTATCGGTGCAGATATTAAAACAGTTCAATTTGGTTGGCCTCTTGGTATGCCTCTTGTAGGTTTTATTGAATCTGGATTATGGGAAGTAAGAAGTAGGTTGCAAAGTCATCGCATTGCAAGAGTTTTATTTCTTTGCGAAAAAGATTTTATGGTTTTGATATACGGTTTTATAAAAAAACAGCAAAAAACACCGCTGCCCGATTTGCAGCTTACACGCAGTCGAATCAAAAAACTGAAAGGAATAATTTAATGAAGTCAAAATATATTGGTTCTGATTTTGATGATTTCTTAAATGAAGAATCTCTTTTGCAAGAAGCTACAGCAATTGCTGTCAAAAGAGTGATTGCATGGCAAATCGAACAAGCAATGGAAAAACAAAATATAAATAAAACATTAATGGCACAAATGATGCACACCAGTCGTGCTTCACTGAATCGACTTTTAGATGAAACAGATACAAGCTTAACTTTAGCTACACTATCTAGTGCAGCTGTTGTTTTAGGTAAAAAAATTCAGATCAAACTCATACCAGCTTAAAAATAAAGTGCTTACCCCATCATAATTAATTCATGCACCACTGAAAATCAACTGAGACTGTGTAGTACCCCCTAAAAAGTAAACTATTTAGGAATTGTATTTTCTGTTATTTGTGGCACTTTAAAAAATAGTTGCTTAGTTGTGATTTTTGGATATGATAGATATTATATTTATAAAACCACTAACATCATTTCTCACACGTACTTTGTGAGTCTTGCATGCAGGTGTATGCCTAAGGAGACAGAAGTTTAATGAGTAAAGATCCACGAGTTGAATCAGCTATTGCCCATTGGGCACCACGTTTTGTGTCCAATGGTATTTTACTGACCGATTTTCAGGAAGTGACACAAGGAATTGATCGCTGGGAGGATTGGACTAGTGCTTGGAGTAAAAGAGCCCTTGTCCACGAAAATCTCGGAAAAGAGGCATTAGAGCAACAATATTTCTTCAGTGCTAGTGAGCATTTATCCCGCGCTGCGGTGTATTATCATTTTGCCAAATTCGTATCGGTACATGATATTGGTGAGATGAGGGCAGCTCACATGAAGGCGGTTGAATGTAAACAATTAGCATTGCCACATATGCGCCCACCAGCGGTACGCGTTGAAATTCCTTATTTAGGAAAGACTTTGGCTGGTTTCTTAAGATTGCCTCATGCTGCCAATAACAATGGAGCATCAAGCAATCATCAAAAACCACCCGTACTCATTATGGTGCCAGGCCTAGACTCAGCTAAAGAAGAGCTTGAAGCTTATGAGCTCCCTTTTTTGGCACGAGGCATGGCTACTTTATTGGTAGATGGTCCAGGCCAAGGTGAAGCTGAATATGATTTCCCAATTCGTGGGGATTATGAGGTGCCTGTCAAGGCAATGGTCGACTGGTTGATGCTGAGAAATGATATTGATCATTCCCGGATTGGTTTATGGGGTGTGAGCTTAGGTGGCTACTACGCTCCTCGAGCAGCTGCTTTTGAAAAACGCTTGAAAGCTTGTATTGGTCTTGCGGGACCTTATGATTTTTCTGATACTTGGGAGCAGTTGCCACCACTTACTAGAGAGGCATTTCGGGTCAGAAGTCATTTGGCGACTGAGGCGCAGGCGAAGGAATATAGTCAAACGCTGACGATGAAAAATGGCATTGCTCAACAAATTACTTGCCCTTTGTTTTTAGTTACTGGCAAGTTAGATCGGTTAATACCTTGGCAGGATACCAAGCGAATGGCAGATGAGGCTTCTGGCTCAACAGAACTATTAATTGTCGAAGATGGTAATCATATTGCGAATAACCGCCCTTACCGATATCGACATCGAACAGCAGATTGGATGGCTGAGCAATTAGATTTGCCACGTATATAGTAATTTTGAATAGGAAAAAAATGACTCAATGGCGATTGACTAGAAGTAAAGCAATACATTTAACTTATGTTTTGTTGTTTAGTATGGGTCTTGGACTAACCCATTTAAATGGTTTTGCCCAAACCTTCCCAAGTAAACCAATCAAATTGATTTCTGGGGCAACTGCAGGTAGCGCCTCAGATATTATTGCTCGATCTATTGCAGAAAAATTGCAGAATGAATTTGGAGTTTCTGTCATCGTAGAGAATAAGCCTGGAGCCTCTGGGACTCTTGCGATTCAAACCATTTTAAATTCTCCTGCAGACGGACACTCTATATTTGTTTATACGGGAGCGCACACTGTTTTGCCTCTGATCAACAAGGTAAATTATGACCCAGTGAAAGATTTTTCTGCTGTGACACCTCTTGCAGTAGTCCCAAATGTCATGGTTGTATCGCCAAATAAAGGTTATAAATCGGTCAAGGATGTCGTAGCAGCTGCTAAAGATAAGCCCGGACAACTCAATTATGCGTCGGCTGGTTTAGGCAGTGCAACGCATATGAGCGCAGAAAAATTTAAATTAGCAACTGGCATTGACGCGATTCATGTGCCCTACAAGGGTTCTCCTGAGGCAATTACTGAGACGATGACTGGGCGCATAGATTACTTTTTTGCGCCCTTAGTCTCAGCCTTACCCATGATTAAAGCAGGCAAATTAATTCCTTTAGCAGTGAGCACACCAAAGCGATCATCCCAATTACCGGACGTCCCTACATTAGCTGAGGCGGGTATTGCTAAATCAGAATATTTATTTTGGATCGGCATGTTGGTGTCTTCCAAAACTCCCCGAGATATTGTAAATAAATTAAATCAATCCACTTTAAAAGCGCTGCAAGACAACGAAGTCAAAGATCGCTTAGTCAGTCTAGGAGCAGAAGCAATGCCAATGACCCCTGAGCAATTTGATCAATTAATTAAGGATGAACTTAATAGTAACGCAACAGTCATTAAAGCGGCAGGGATTAAATCTGAATAGTTAATCCCAAATTGGTGCTCTGCCAGCTGGGTTTGCTATTCTTCCATCCGGTTTAGCTAGTGAGTGGATTTGTTCCATTTCTGATGGGGATAGCGTGAAATTAAGTATATCTAAGTTCTGCGCAATACGCTCGGGATTAGACGATCTTGGAATTGGAATAATCTGCCCTTGTTGAGTGAGCCATCGTAAAACAATTTGTGCGATGGATTTATCCTTATTTCTTGCTATCTGGGAGAGGACTGGATCATCAAATAAACGACCACGCGCTAGTGGACAATAAGCCGTAAAAATTAAGCCTTTGCTTTTACAAAACGCTAATATCTTACTCTGATCTAGGTAGGGATGATACTCCGCTTGTAAAGAAACAATGGGTTCAGGGCAGAGCGACATAGCCTGCTCAAGTAAGGCAATATTAAAGTTCGCTACACCAATATGGCGAGTTAATCCTTGTTGCTTTGCTAGCGCTAACGCAGTCATTGTTTCAGCCATTGGAATATTGTCAATCGTTGGCCAGTGTACGTGCAGCATATCAACATAATCGACTTGAAGATTTTTCAAACTCTCATCAACTGATTTCGCAAAAGCATCTTTCGAGAGGTATTCGTGGGAGACTTTTGTTACTAAAAATATCTCGCTGCGTGGCACACCAGATGCACGTATACCTTCACCCACTCCTTTTTCTGAGCCGTATTTCCAGGCGGTGTCAATATGTCGATATCCTAATTTTAAGGCATGGCAAACTAGTTCGGCACAGTCTCCTAATTGAGAAGTTCCAAAACCAATTTGAGGAA
This sequence comes from Polynucleobacter sp. SHI8, assembly GCF_027944005.1. Classification (NCBI taxonomy): domain Bacteria; kingdom Pseudomonadati; phylum Pseudomonadota; class Betaproteobacteria; order Burkholderiales; family Burkholderiaceae; genus Polynucleobacter; species Polynucleobacter sp. SHI8. The sequence goes on from NZ_AP027204.1 coordinate 1,592,659, forward strand.
TACTGCATCCTTGAGAGGTAATAACAGGTACAGATGTTGAATTAATCATATGCGCTCCTTTTAGTATTTAATTATTAGGCGATCATCGTTGATCTGGACTCTTGAATGAACCGATGTCAGTCTAACGTCACGATTAAAGAGGGTACTCTTATCTTATCTTATCATTGCCTTCATTGATCGAGGCGGTGTTATTCGAAAAAAACGTCCCCTTGTTACTCAGATTTTTTTCTCTCAATTCATACACTGCTGAAAATCAGCACTACCTGGAATTAGACCTAAGCGAATACATTTTTGACGCTTGATATCATGTGGATTACTTTGAACTGATGGCGGGTTAACAGGCGGCTTAGGAGGAGTCTGAGGTTGAATAAACTCATTATCTTTCCAAATGCCTTGTTGATAAATTGTTCCATTTGAATAGTAATAAATACCATAACCGCTTCGTTTATTGTCCTTATGTTGCCCCACAAATTTACTACCGTCTGGATAAGTATAGGTGCCCTGACCATTAAATTTGTTATCTTTAAATTGCCCAGAATATTTATCGCCATTCGAGTAAGTAACTGTTCCATACCCATGCGCTAAACCATCCCTAAATTCGCCAATATATTTATCTCCCCCAGAATAAGTCCCCCCATAACAACTCCCTAAATAATCCCTATTACAAGTCGGCAAATTACTCTGAGCAAAAGAAAAGCTCGAGATCAATAAACTTAAGAATATTAATGTTTTTTTCATAGATCTTTAGAGAAAAGAGTATCTCAAAACTTTTATATAATTGGTCGGGACGGTGTGATTCGAACACACGACCCCTTGCACCCCATGCAAGTACGCTACCAGGCTGCGCTACGCCCCGACGAGCTTTAAATTATATCAGTTGACAGATTTGGAGTGATCAACAAGTTTGCGTAAATCACCCAAAATGTTGAATACAGCTTCAAGTTCAGTTCTAATCTGACCTTGACTATCTAACTCTTCTAAGCGATTTTTAGCACCATGGATGGTAAAGCCATCGTTATAAAGTAAGTCTCTGATTCTTCTGATAAGCACCACTTCATGGTGCTGATAGTATCTTCTATTACCTCTGCGCTTCTGAGGTTTGAGTTGATTAAACTCCTGCTCCCAATAACGCAGTACGTGTGGCTTGACAGCGCACAAGTCCCCTACTTCACCAATAGTGAAATATCTCTTGGCAGGTATCGGCGGCAAAGTAACCTTTTGGGTTTCTTTGATATCGCTTAACGAGAGTTCAGTGGGTAAATTCATATTCGGTGTGTTTGGGTTTGATACAAGTGTTTGCTAAAACTGGTATTTACTTCGGTTCTACTTAATTAAACTACCTTAATATCTTTACTGTCTATCGCATCTTTTAACTTTTGACTGGCATGAAACGTCACTACTCTTCTTGCACTGATGGGTATTTCTTGTCCAGTTTTAGGATTACGTCCTGGTCTTGCTGTTTTATTTCTGAGCTGAAAATTACCAAACCCAGAAATCTTTACATCGATACCACGCTCTAAATGATGTGCAATGTTCTCAAAAAAAGCATCTATCATCTCTTTTGCTTCACGTTTATTGAGTCCAACGTGATCAAATATTGCTTCTGATAATTCTATTTTTGTTATTGTTGCTGGGGTATTTTCCATAATTATCTCTTTAAATCTTATAGTTAGAAGTGTATGCTACCTTAATCTCGCGGAAAATTGAATAAGAACTTGATCTAAAAGTTGTTTAATTGCATTTTCCACATCAGTATCCTGCAAAGTCTGAGCATCGTCCGACAAAGTTACCCGAAAAGCTAAACTCTTTTCATCCAATTGCATCCCACTTAAACGCTCAGGTGTAGGTCTAAATTCGTCAAAAAGAGCAATATGTGTGACCAAACGAGATGCTGCTTGATGCAAAGCATCAAGCACTTTTTGTGCAGGGATATTGGCTTGAAGAACAATCGCCAAGTCACGCTCCACCGATGGGAACTTACTTGGTTCGACTAGTTTAGGTAAATCAATCGCTAAAACCTTTTCCAAATCAATCTCAAATAGCACTGGCGCTAAAGCAAATCCAAAGTGCTGTTGTAATTTGGGATGAAATTCACCGATAAAGCCGATTTCAAGACGATTTCCTGAAGCATCTTGTTTGAAAACCACAGCACTTCTACCTGGATGAAACGCTGGATGCTGCGCTGCTTGCGTCGTAATGGTGAGAGGCTGCAAAATCGCTTCTAGATCGGCTTTGACATCAAAAAAATCAATTCTTCTCGAGGCACTTCCCCATTGTTCTGATTCCACATCACCATAAGCTAAACCACCGATACGCATCGGTTGCTCCATGCCGGCGACACTGAGTGGACCGTCTTGGATGTTTTGATTACGCGTAAATACTCTTCCAAGCTCAAAGATCCGAACGCGGGTTGCCTTGCGGTTGAGGTTGGTTTTGAGGTTGTGAACTAATCCACCCAGCAGTGAGCTACGCATTACGGCAAATTGTTCGGCAAGAGGATTCAGTACCGGGATGGGTTGCGAATTGTTACTAATAATGGTTTCTGACTCTTGATCAATAAAGCCATAATTAACCACTTCTTGATAATCCTGTGCGGCAATCGTGTGACGCAAAGCGTGCATACTACGCTTGGTCTCGTTCGTGGTTTTGACGCGGATACTGGCTTGTGGTGCGAGTTCCGGAATATTTTCAAAACCATATAAACGCGCGATCTCTTCGATTAAGTCTTCTTCAATCTGTAAATCAAAGCGATATCTTGGTGTCTCCACCACGAATACCTCTTGCGGTGTACCTGGATGCATTCTTGCATACGAAAAATCTAAGCCATCAAAATACTCACTGATTTGATTGCCGTCCATCTGGATACCTAAGATCTTTTCTACTCGTGGAACCCGCAAGGTGATTTGATGACTTTTTGGCAATTCAAAAATCTGATCGTCAAGGGGACCTATCTCCCCACCACAAATTTCTTGAACAAGTTGGACAACATAATCTAAATACTTCACGGTACGGTCAGGATCCACACCACGCTCAAACCGAAACGCCGCATCGGTCGAGAACTTCAGTTGCCTTGCTCTGCCCTGAATGGCGCTTGGCCACCAAAAAGCAGATTCAATATAAATGTTCTTAGTATCTGAAGTGACCGCTGAGTGATCGCCCCCCATAATGCCAGCGATACTCTCAATCCCTTGGTCATCGGTAATCACTCCGACGGGCAAAGAGATATTACCCAAGCTTACTTCTTGACCATTGAGTAACAGAACTTTTTCTTCTGGTTTGGCAAAGCGAACTTGCAATTCTCCTTTGATTTTTTCCAAATCAAAAATATGCGTAGGTTGTCCCATCTCTAACATCACATAGTTGGAGATATCAACTAGTGCCGAGATACTTCTTTGTCCACTACTAGCTAAGCGTCGTACCATCCATGCGGGGCTCACTGCTTTGGCATTGACCCCTTTGATGATACGTCCTGCAAATCGGCCACAAAGGGCTTTATCAAGCACATGAACTTGTAAACGATCTTTGATGGTTTCTTTAACTTTAAAGTTAGGACGCTCAAGCAGAGGTGATCCAGTTAATGCGCTAACTTCTCTAGCAATCCCAAAAACAGATAAACAATCTGCTTTATTTGGAGTGAGCTTGATGGTAAAGATGGTGTCATCCAGGCCCAAGTATTCACGAATATTAGTACCAACCGGTGCGTCAAGTGGCAACTCATAGATGCCAGCATGATCTTCACCAAGACCAATTTCTCGACCAGAACACAGCATGCCGTAACTCTCTACGCCACGTAATTTACCAATCTTAATTTTGAAGCTTTTACCATCTTCACCAGGTGGCAACTCTGCACCAACCATGGCACACGGAATCTTAATACCTACGCGCGCATTGGGTGCGCCGCACACAATTTGCAGGGGCTCTGGCGAAAGAGTACCCACTGATACTTTACAAACGCGTAAACGATCTGCATCGGGATGTTGGGTTGCTTCAAGTATTTCGGCAACAACAACAGAATGAAATGGTGGCGCTAATTTTTTTGTTTCTTCTACTTCTAATCCTGCCATTGTCATTAAATGCTCAAGGGCATCGGTCGTGATGGGCGGATTAACAAACTGTCTTAGCCATGATTCGGAAAATTGCATATAAAGTCTCTATTGAATATGTACTAAGGAATATGAACTAAGCTGGAAATTGATTTAAAAAACGTAAGTCGTTTTCAAAGAATAAACGTAAATCATCAACGCCATAACGTAACATCGTGAGCCGTTCTAATCCTGAACCAAAGGCAAAGCCAATATACTCTTCAGGATCTAAACCCATATTCCGAATGACGGTTGGGTGGACTTGTCCTGAACCAGAAATCTCTAACCATCGGCCTGCTAATTTTCCAGAGGGAAACGCAATATCAATTTCAGCGGATGGTTCTGTAAACGGAAAATACGATGGACGAAAACGTAAATTAAGTGCGTCGTTTTCAAAAAAGGCTTTTAAGAATTGTGTGTAAATACCTTTCAATGCAGCGAAGGTCACATCTTTACCAATCCATAATCCTTCGACTTGATGAAACATCGGTGAGTGCGTTGCATCACTATCCACACGATACGTTCTACCGGGTGCAATCACACGAATCTCAGGCATATCATCTAAATTACCAAAAGTAGCTAAGTGTTGTTTGACTGCCTCACTGGCATACCGAATTTGCATCGGGCTTGTATGGGTTCTTAGTAGTAAAGACTTGCCCTGCACATCATGACCTTCCACATAAAAGGTATCTTGCATGGATCTTGCAGGATGATTCTCTGGACTATTAAGGGCTGTAAAATTAAACCAATCGTTTTCGATTTCAGGGCCCTGAGCTACATCAAATCCAATCGAATGAAAGATTTCTTCTACACGCTCCCAGGTGCGCATTACAGGATGTAGACTGCCCATCCCTCTGCCACGACCGGGCAAGGACACGTCAATCGCCTCTTGGGAAAGTCTTGCTTGTAAGAGATCATCCGCGAGTTGGGCACGTCTTACCTGCAAAGCACCTTCAATAGACGCTTTGGCAAGATTGATACGCGCACCTTCGGTTTTTCTGATGTCTGGGTCGAGCTTACCAAGTCCCTTGAGCATTTCTGTCAAGAGACCTGACTTACCGAGATATTTTGCCTTGACCTCCTCCAAAGCGACCGCGTCGCTGGTGGAGGAGAAACTTTCAGTAGCTTCTTTGACCAGTTGATCTAAATCAACCATACACTACTTACTTAAGCTGCAGCTTGAACAGTTTTGATCTTTTCGACCAAGGCAGCAAAAGCAGGCTTGTCATGAATCGCCATGTCAGATAAGACTTTGCGATCGAGATCAATTTCCGCTTTTTTCAGGCCATTGATAAATACACTGTAGCTTAAGTCATGTTCACGAACTGCCGCATTAATCCGCGCAATCCATAAAGCACGGAAAGTACGCTTCTTATTACGACGGTCACGATAGGCATATTGCCCAGCGCGCATCACCGCTTCTTTAGCGATACGGAATACATTACTACGACGACCGCGATAGCCTTTGGCTGCGTCGGTTACTTTTTTGTGACGGGCACGTGCTGTGACTCCGCGTTTTACTCTAGGCATGAGATTCTCCTTTTATCAATTAAGCGTACGGCAACATCGCACGAACAGATTTCACATTGGTTTCATGAACCTCTGCAGAACCACGTAAGTGACGTTTGTTTTTCGTTGTCTTTTTGGTTAGGATATGGCGCTTGAACGCCTGTCCACGCTTAATCGATCCGCTTCCGCGAACCTTAAAGCGCTTGGCTGCACCGCTTTTGCTCTTCATTTTGGGCATGATTGCTCCCTTTTCACTAATTTGTATCGCTCAGGTGGTTATTCATATTCAATAACACTTTTAAAACCCAGCCATACTTCTATTGAGCTTGACGCTCTCACTGCTTTGAGCTTGCGCTCATATTTAAAAGCTTACGCTTTTATCACTACTTCTTTTTAACAGGTGATAAAACCATTACCATCTGTCTGCCTTCCATCTTCGGAAATTGTTCAACAACTCCGTAAGGCTCTAAATCAATTTTCAAACGATCCAACATTCGCATCCCAATTTCTTGGTGGGCCATTTCACGACCTCTAAAACGCAACGTAATCTTGGTTTTATCGCCTTCTTCTAAAAAGCGGATCAGATTTCGCAACTTCACACCGTAATCACCGTCATCAGTACCAGGTCTAAACTTCACTTCTTTTACCTGAATTACCTTCTGCTTTAACTTAGCTTCATGCGCTTTCTTGGCCTCTTGATACTTGAACTTACCGTAGTCCATGATCTTACAAACCGGAGGAACCGCAGTAGGAGCAATCTCCACTAAATCCGTTTCTTCCTCTTCAGCTAATTTCAATGCATCAAATACCTTGAAAACGCCTAATGCTTGTCCTTGGGAACCAATCAATCGCACTTCAGGAACATTTATTTCCCGGTTAATACGATGCAGTTTTTCTGTAGCGATATCTTTACCTCTTCTCTCAATTTATCAATAACTGTTCCTGCTCGTCTTTTTATAGACGCTCTTTTCAGACATCTTTTTGAGAAATATCTTTCTGGAGCCTGCTAGAGAAGTCTTCAATCGACATGACGCCTAAATCATCTCCACCTCTAGCACGAACAGCAACTAAGTTGCCATCACGCTCTTTATCACCCACCACAATTAAGTAAGGATGTTTTTGTAAAGCATGGTCTCGTATTTTATACGTTATTTTCTCATTACGCAAATCCGCAAAGGCTCTAAATCCTTGTTTTTTTAGCATTTGTGCGACATTTTGTGCATATTGAGCAGAATTATCTGAAATATTTAACACAACCGCTTGGGTAGGTGACAACCAAGTCGGCATAGCTCCCTCATGGTTTTCAATCAAAATACCAATAAATCGCTCTAATGAACCAACTATTGCTCGGTGGAGCATAACCGGCACTTTTCGACTATTGTCGTCAGCAACATACTCTGCACCTAAACGTCCGGGCATGGAAAAATCCACCTGAACCGTACCACACTGCCAAGAACGCCCAATCGAGTCTTTGAGGTGATACTCGAGCTTTGGACCGTAAAAAGCTCCCTCGCCAGGTAACTCTTCCCACTCTTGACCAGAGGCCTTGATCGCCGCACGCAATGCGTCCTCAGCTTTATCCCAAATAACATCTTCACCAACCCGCTTTTCTGGGCGGAGGGCTAATTTGACAGCAACTTCTTTAAAACCAAAGTCTTTGTAAACACTTCTGACCAATTTGTCAAAATCGGCTACTTCTTGCTGAATCTGGTCCTCTGTACAGAAAATATGACCGTCATCTTGAGTAAAACCTCTGACTCGCATGAGTCCATGCAGAGCTCCTGATGGCTCATTTCTAACGCATTGCCCAAATTCACCAAAGCGAAGTGGCAAGTCACGATAGCTATGTAATCCTGAATTAAATATCAGGACATGTCCTGGACAATTCATTGGCTTTAAAGCATAGGTTCTGTTCTCCGACTCTGTGGTGAACATATTGTCTTTGTAGTTATCCCAGTGCCCTGACTTTTCCCACAGAACACGATCTAAGATCTGTGGCGCTTTAACCTCTTGGTAACCATAGTTTTCGTAAATTTTGCGCATGTACTGTTCAACCTGCTGCCAAATACTCCAACCTTTGGGATGCCAAAAGATGAGTCCTGGAGCCTCTTCCTGAAAATGGAATAAATCGAGTTGTTTACCTAACTTACGATGATCACGCTTTTCTGCTTCTTCGAGCATATGAAGATATTGCTCAAGATCTTCCTTCTTCGTCCAGGCAGTACCATAGATTCGCTGAAGCATTTCATTCTTAGAATCTCCCCGCCAATAAGCACCGGCGACCTTCATGAGTTTGAACACTTTGAGTTTGCCAGTACTTGGCACGTGCGGTCCACGGCATAAGTCCGTAAATTTGCCTTCGGCGTATAGCGAAACATCTTCACCCTGCGGAATACTTTCAATCAACTCCGCTTTGTAATGCTCACCCAAACCTTTGAAATAACTGATCGCTTCATCTCGAGGCACAACAGTACGTGTAACTTTTTCATCTTTCTTGGCAATTTCAGCCATACGCTTTTCAATAGCGAGAAGATCTTCTGGAGTAAAGGGTCTTGAATAAGCAAAGTCATAATAAAAACCATTGTCGATCACAGGACCAATCGTGACCTGTGCATCTGGAAACATTTCTTTTACGGCGTAAGCAAGTAAGTGCGCTGTCGAGTGACGAATCACCTCTAATCCTTCAGGATCCTTATCCGTCACAATCGCAAGATCAATATCTTGCTCAATCAGGTAACTAAGGTCAACAAGGTTTTGGTTAACTTTACCTGCTAGAGCTGCTTTAGCAAGGCCAGAGCCAATACTTTGTGCAACTTCAGCTACAGTTAAAGGAGCGTCATATTGGCGTTGTGAGCCATCAGGTAAGGTAACTACGGGCATAAGTATTTAAGTTGTCGCGCTAGATTGAGTAAGAAACATAATTATAAACGATTGATTCATCAAACAATTAAGGCATATCAAGCCTTTTATGCCTTTAGTTCTGTTACGCACATGATGATAAAAATAAAATCTTCATTAAAAACACTTTATGATGTAAATAAATCAAAAAAATTAATTAAGGAGACGTGTCAATGACAACTATTCAGTCAAACACTCAGGTTTTAAAACGGATTGGTTCTTTAATCCCATCATCGAATACCGTTCAAGAGCGAGAATACTATAGCGCCTTACCAAAGGGAACTTCTTTACACATTTCACGCCTGAAACTGACACACGTAGAAGCTGACTCTACCATTAAGGTCGTCGAAAAATTAGGTGAAGCATCTGCAACTCTTGCTGATGCTGATGTGGATGTACTTCTTCTTGGCTTAACTGCACCGTCATCACGAAAAGGTTTAGGTTACGATCAAACCCTCAAAAAGATGATGGAAGATTCGACTGGTAAACCAGCGACCACTGCAGCGACTGCTACCATTCAAGCGCTTGAAGTATTGGGTGTAAAACGTCTTGCCTTTTGTGCACCTTGGACCGATGAAATCAATGAGTTTAGTGTTGGGTTCTTAAGAGCGAATGGGATTGAAGTACCTAGACATAAAGCCCTCGGTATTGCCAAGAATTTAGATATCGGCAGACTTGATTCTTCTACTGCCTATGATATGGCTTTAGAACTCGATGGTCCAGATGTAGAAGCCATCATGCTCGCTTGTGGTAACTGGTTCACGATGGAAGTAATTGACCAGCTCGAACAAAAAACAGGTAAACCCGTTATGACAACCAATCAAGTCAGTCTTTGGGGTGCTTTAAAAATACTCGGTCATGTCAATACATTACCTGGTTATGGAGTACTTTTGCGAGATCATTTGTAAACGCGTGGTTTAACAACATCATTGATGAAGTGAACAATCGACTACTTCCCATAGCTAAAGCAAGAGGGTTCAAATCTCCCTTGATTTAACTACGAGGCTCCTACTGCTAGCATATTTAGTCCGATACGGGGAATCTTCTTGTTGGCATTAATGTCTCATCGTGGATCACTGCACAACAGTCGCAAGCCCATTCTCTTAGTCCAAGTCCTGCGATACCTTTCGGCCGCGACGGTGGTTTTTGGCCACATGAAGAACAGGTTTGGGTTGTATGGCGCTCATTCACCTCTAAAAAGAAAACTCTTGCCTCATGGCACTTGTATTCCAACATTGTCTTCAATTGACTCCAGCATATATAACTATATAAAAAAGTCGCGACTTTTTTACATAGCAACTTATTTTTCTAGTTTACATCCTCCGTTCAATAGGGATTTTTGTGGAATATTCGTGTGTATATATATTAATTTCTCAATAACAAAGAGATGTAACAAAAATATCATAAAGATGCACTATCTTTGGGAAGTCTGCTTCTTTAAATCCTCATTTTTATGAAAATTACTATGATAAAACTTCAAAAAACATTACTAGTCGCTCTCAGCCTATTAGCATCAACGGTATATGCTTCTGGAGGTGGTGCAGTTCTTGCCGATCCAGGCGCTATGGAAGGCAAGCACTTTGATAAAAAGGGAAAGTACCCTTCTAACTACACGGTAAAAATGCAAGAAATGTCTCGTAAGACTTTACCGTTTGAAGATAAAACTGATTTTGAAGAAGCTAAAAAAGGCTTTATTGCTGCACCTCCTTACAAGACGATCAAGGCAGAAGCTGGCAACGTTGCCTGGGATATGGGTAGTTATGAATTTTTATTACAAGGTAAAAACTTTGATAGCGTTCATCCTTCATTACAACGTCAAGCGATCCTGAACATGGCTTACGGTTTATATGAAGTACTTCCTGGAAAAATCTATCAAGTACGTGGCTTCGACCTTGCCAATATCACCTTTGTTAAAACCAATACAGGTTGGATTGTCTTTGATCCTCTTACAGCAAAAGAAACGGCTAAAGCCGCTTTAGATTTTATTAATGAAAAGGTTGGTAAGCGTCCAGTTGTTGCCGTCATTTACTCGCATTCTCATGGTGATCACTTTGGTGGTGTTCGTGGTGTCGCCGATGAGGCTGCTGTAAAGGCTGGCAAAATTCAGATTATTGCTCCTGCAGGCTTTATGGAAGCTGCGGTTGCTGAGAATGTCTACGCAGGAAATGCGATGACTCGTAGAATGTTCTTTCAATACGGCGTGCTTCTCCCAAGAAGTCCTTTTGGTCACGTGGATCAATCGATTGGTAAAAATACAGCTGCCGGCAATTTAGGATTGATTGCACCAACAAAATACATCTCTAAGCCTTTTGAAGAAATGGTAATTGATGGTGTCAAGATGGAGTTTCAAAATACACCAGGTACTGAAGCCCCTGCGGAAATGAACACCTACTTCCCAGACATGAAGGCATTTTGGGCTGCTGAAAATATTACTGGCACGATCCACAATATTTACACGCTGCGTGGCGCACTCGTCCGCGATGCTTTAGCTTGGTCAAAGAATATTAATAACGCTCTCTATCGCTACGGCACGCAAGCTGAAGTGATGTTTGCATCACACTCTTGGCCTCGTTTTGGTAATGCACGCATCCAAGACATCATGAGAACTCAACGTGATACGTACGCTTACTTAAATAATGAAGTGCTTCACCAAGCCAATCAGGGTGTGACAATTAATGAGATTCAGAACGTCTATAAATTACCTGATAGTTTAAAAAATAAATGGGCAGCGCACAGCTACCATGGTTCAGAAGAACATAATAGCCGTGCAGTGATTAACCGTTATATTGGTTACTGGGATGGTAATCCTGCAACCTTGACTCCTCTATCACCAAAAGATTCTGCACCTTTATATGTTGAGATGATGGGGGGAAATAGCAAAATCATCTCAAAAGGTAAAAAACTCTTTGATGATGGCAAATATCTTGAGGGTGTAGAGATTGTCAATAAGCTGGTCTATGCCGAACCCAATAATTCGGAAGCGAAAGATTTGTTAGCTGATCTTTTTGAGCAAATCGGTTATCAAAAAGAAAGTCCAAGTGTGCGTAATAGTTTCCTCGGCGCAGCCTATGAATTACGTAACGGTATGCCTCCTGGCACTCCTCCTAAATCCAGTGGCCCTGACTTGATTCGTGGTATGCCTACTGAACTTTGGCTTAACTCTTTAGCAATCTCTTTAGATTCGAAGAAAGTGGCTGGAAAAAAATCCGTGATTAATCTCGTGACTCCTGATAATGGCGAGAAGTTTGTGGTCGAGTTAAGTAATTCAGCACTGACGAATATCAAAGGTCAACAAGCGAAAAACCCTGATCTAACCATCACTCTCAATCGTGCGGATTTAAATTCTGTCATGGGTGGCTCAAAAACCTTTGATCAGCTAATTACTGAGAAAAAGGCTAAGTTTGATGGTAATCGTCAAGTCTTTGAAGATTTACGTAGTAGTTTGACTAGCTTCACTCCTGACTTTGAGTTAATGCCTGGTACAAAATCTAAAACAACTGCTCCTCTAAAAACATTAGATCCACTCGTTGTTCAAGAAGCTGCTGAATTGCATCAGTAATAGATTTAATATTCCACCTCAGCTTCGTTGAGGAGGATAAAAAAAGCGAGGATTGTTTAACAATTCTCGCTTTTTATTTTGGTAGATTGGGCTCAATTTAATCAAGAAAAATTGCCGCTCACAATCCCACTAAGTTATCCATTTTAAATTCAGGCAGTGCTTAAAAAGCATCCTCATGATTGGTCAAGAATAACTTATTAAAGTCAAAGCATGGACAGCATTCACCTTGTCTTAGTTTGCAATGAACCCCTCTATTCTATAAAATCCCCATTTTTACGACACATTCAAATACACTACTCGTCAAATGAATTCAAACATCACTTACAAGCATAGTTTTTTATATTACTCAGGCTTTCTTCGATGATGAGCCTGATTTTTTTCACGAAGTTCTAAACGAGCAATTTCAGTTAAAACATCATCTGGATTGGTCTCCATTTCTAAATCTGCATCGGCGATGTCACTATCATGAGTTTTTGCTTTCTGTCGTATTTAAAAGCACCAGCAAGCTCACTGAAATAGCGCTGAATTGTGGCCCCAGACAAAGGCTGCTGAGCCGATACAGTGGCTTGATTGCGGATGGGTCTGAGCTTACCCCTACTGGCGAGCGCAAGAATGCCTGAATCGACCATATCGGGGCTTATTTCATCAATGGGAATAGAACCGAAGTGCTGGTTCCAGAACTGCAGGCGATGTTGCAGATTGCGGATTTGAGGGTTGGGAGACCCGTCTTTTCTGATCGACATTTTGGCTAGATAGCCTTCGCATAAAACATCAAAAAGTACTGTCATTGTTAACTCCTTAAACACTAAAAAGATCATTGCCTTTTATGGGGCGTCCTGATCGCGAGCAAGCGAGTATTTAAGTTTTTAAAACAATGACTTACAAATTATTGGTAGGCTCGACTGAATTCGAATCAGCGACCCCTACCATGTCAAGGTAGTGCTCTAACCAACTGAGCTACGAGCCTAAAACGCCTATATTATCACTTTCTTGCCACCTCTGTCACCCCCTTGACTTCAGATAATGCGTTTAGGGCTAGTTGGATGTCCGTAGCTTGGTGAACTTCCACAGAAAAACTCATCGTAGCCATCCCTTTACTAGAAAGGGTGTTGACACCAATCACATTGATTTTGAGCTTGGAGTAGACCTCTGAGATATCTCTGAGTAAACCTTGTCGATCGATAGCTAATACAAAGATTTCTACTGAAAACAAGGCTTTTTCTGCTTGAGATGATGCTCCCCAAGCGGTTTTAATGATGCGCTCTGGTGCTCTTTGAAGAAGTTGCTTGAGTGTTGCACACTGCTGGCGATGAATCGATACGCCCCGCCCGCGGGTCACAAATCCACATATCTCATCAGGGGGCACGGGTCGGCAACATTTAGATAATTGAGTCATGAGAGAATCCACCCCAACCACCAAGACATCTCCTCCTTCACTTTTACGCTTGGAGGGACGAAGCATTATTTCTGGGGATGGACTGGTTTCTTCTTCTAGTTTTTCTTTGAGCTCTTTTTCAGGTTTATGATCTTTATGCTCGAGCTCGGTCTCCTGCGCATGAAACCATGCCCTAATTTTTGATTTAGCGCGGTGGGACGCTACATAGGCTTTATCGGCCAGCAACCAGTCTCTGGAAGGTCCACCTTGTTTGACCGTTAGGATCTCAACGGTTTGACCACTTTTGACAATGGTATCGAGTGTGACCATTTGACCGTCAATCTTTGCTCCGCGGCAGCGGTGTCCAATATTGGTATGCACGGCATAAGCAAAATCAAGCGGTGTGGAATTTGGGTCTAGGGGGATCACTCGTCCCAAGGGAGTTAATGCATAAATGTGATCATCGATGCTTTGACCTTTCATCTGCTCCCAGGCTTCATCTTTCCAAGAAATCAATTGTCTTGCCCAAGCAATCCGCTGCTCATATAGTGCAGCATCACTGAGTGTACCGTTCTGCACACCTTCTTTGTATCGCCAGTGTGCTGCTACGCCATACTCAGCTTGATGATGCATCTCTTGGGTACGGATCTGTATCTCAAAGATGGTGCCATGGTCATCGGTTACTACGGTGTGTAAGGATTGATAGCCATTGGGCTTTGGGTTCGCAATGTAATCATCAAACTCTTGTAAGACGGGCTTAAAGACGTCATGGGCAATGCCGAGGACGGCATAACACTGAGGCACGGTATCGACTAAGATTCGTATGGCGCTAATATCTCTGAGTTCAGTAAAGTCTAATGACTTCCCTTTCATTTTTTTCCAAATACTATAAATATGTTTGGGTCGTCCTTGGATCTGCGCAGGAATCCGCTGCTCTTGTAATAAGGTTTCAAACTGCGTCATGATGTTACTAATAAATGCTTGTCGCGCGTTACGCTTGCCGTCTAACTGCTTTGCAATATCGTAATAGGCTTTTGGCTCCATACACCGAAATGCTAAATCTTCCATCTCCCATTTAATTTGCCAAACGCCTAAGCGGTTGGCTAATGCAGCATCAATCTCTAAAAGTTCCGCCGACCACTCTGTTGGTACATCCATTTTTTGTTGTGTCACCCAACGTAGGGTTTGCAATCTGGAGGATAAATACATGAGTACAACGCGAATGTCTTGTGAAAAAGCTAACAGCATTTTACGCAGGGTTTCTACTTGCCCTGTCGCTGCTTTGTTGCGGGTGGCTTCTAATGCCTGAAAACTTTTAATCAGACTGCTCGTCTCTTCCCCAAATTGCGCCTGTAATTTAGGTGTACTTAGTGTACTGTCTAGATGCGCGATGGCAGTTAAGGTAGATTCATCGAGATAGAGGGTTTTGGCAATCGCTAGCATACCCTGGAGATGCGCGGCTTGCGTCTCACCAAACCAGGTGCGTTCGGTTTGGTTTTCCGCTGAATTTCCTGGTTGTTTGACGTCTTGGATGATCTTTGTATCTCGCATATCAACAATGTATACGAAATCAATTCTTTAGTTCAAATTACTAAAAAATTCCCGTGCAATGTGTATGTGATTGGGCAATATAAAGGCGGGTGCATGACCTGCTTGCGGGATCTCAATACTCTTGGCATAGGGATTGCGCTTAAGCATTTCTGCGACGGTTGCAGGGGATAAAAGATCAGACTCAGCACCCCGCACAATCAGTGTCGGTATCTGAATGGCATCGAAACTATTCCAAAGGGCTTTTTCTCCGGCAAGAGCAGTCATGGGGTTTGAGGCAAGAATGGGGGCATTGATTTGCGGGTCATAATGTAAATGCCACTTCCCCTGCTTTTGGATGAGTTGTGGCAAGTTAAGCTCTCGCCACTGTTCTGGTGTGTGGCGCCCAAACGTGGTGGTGAGTTCATTGACATAGGCTAAGCCTTCATCTTGGGTGGCAAACACAACGGGTTTACTGAGATATTTCATTAAACGCATAAAAAATGCGGGATCAATGCGCGGTCCTACATCATTGAGCAAGAGTCGTTGGATAGGTTGATGTTTTAGGCCTGCAAGTACCATACCAATGAAACCACCCATCGAGGTACCAAACCAGTCGAGCGTCTGTGGCTTGAGATGCGCAATTAAGGTGACCATGTCACTGACGTATTGTGGGACACCGTAGAGCATCGGATTAGCTAAGTAATCAGAGTTGCCACGTCCGACAACATCTGGACAGACAACAAAGTATCGATCAGACATGGCTCTTGCTAGTTCGGTAAAATCACTACCGCGTCGTGTCAGTCCGTGGACACAAAGTAGTACATTGGGGTTTTGGGGATCGCCCCAAGTTAAATAAGCCATGCGATGCAGTCCGGCTGGGCTAATGCATTGCACGCTACCCTGACCACTGCCGGCAGGATTCGGGGGTTGGATTACGCTCGGGGCATTTACAAGTGAGTCTGATTGCGGGTTAGGTTTGGCCGGAAAATCACTTTGTCCACTCGCAAATGTTGAACTGAACATCCCACGCAATCGACTGATCCAGGATGTATTTTTCATGTTCGTGCTTTCTAAGTGGTACTAATTTCGGGTTGGAGAGTGACGTGATCAATGCTGTGTTTTTTGATGAGCATCTCACGAATCAAATCCATGGTGATAGGCCATTGATTAAGATTGGTGATTTCAATATGGCCAATGAGTGCCGGAAATCCTGGTGTCATTTCCCAGACGTGCAAATCATGCACGGCTACAACTCCATCAATGGTTTGTAAATCTTTTCCGACTTGAATGTAGTCGATATGCCTGGGGACGCCCTTCATTAAAAAATGATACGACTCGAGCAAAATATGAACCGTCGATCGAATCAAAATGAGGCATACGACCATAGAGAGAATCGGATCAATTTGCATCCAACCGGTGTACTGGATCACAATACCGGCAATTAAAGCTGCAACTGAACCAAGTAAATCACCCATTACATGTATCAACGCAGCACGGGTGTTCATGCTTTGATTATTTCGGGACAACATCCACGCCACAATCAGATTCACAACAAGCCCAAGAGCGGCGACGATTGTTACGGTAGAGCCACCGACGACGTGCGGATCTTGAAAACGACTAATCGCCTCCACGGTAATCCAAACGATCAAGGCAATCATGGCAACGGAGTTGACAAATGCAGCTAATGCTTCCGCTCTTCCTAAACCAAATGAATATTTTGCCGATGGTGGTGACTTAGAAACATATTGCGCAATCACGGCAAGTAAAAGACCAGCAGCGTCGGTTACCATATGTCCGGCATCAGATATTAGTGCTAGGGAGTTAGCATAAAAACCTGCAAACACTTCGACCAAGGCAAAACCTAAGGTGATGGCTAATGCAATCGAGAGTACTTTTTGACTGGTGACTTCTTTGGCATGGGAATGCGGCGTATCACCTACTTTGTGAGCGTGAAGTTCATGAATGTGGACACTCTCTTTAGGGGTATGATGAGAGTGTCCATGCATCATGTTAAACCGCCACTTCTAATGGCGCGGGTGTTTTGGCAATTACATCCTCTACAGTAACGCCAGGGGCGAGTTCTGTTAGCTTGAGTCCTGTTGGTGTGACATTGATCACACACAGATCAGTAATGATCTGATCAACAACGCCCACTCCAGTTAATGGCAGGGTACATTCTGACAAGATCTTAAAATCTTCAGTACCGTCTTTTTTACGGGCAACATGCTCCATCACAATGATGACATGACCAACGCCAGCGACTAAGTCCATTGCACCGCCCATGCCTTTGATCATCTTGCCAGGAATCATCCAGTTGGCCAAATCACCTTTGGAGCTGACTTGCATGGCTCCTAAAATCGCCACATTGATCTTACCGGCACGGATCATGCCAAAGGAGTCCGCAGATGAAAAGATGGAGGAACCTGGTAAGGTAGTGACGGTTTGTTTACCTGCATTGATGAGGTCAGCATCAACTTCTGCTTCTGTCGGAAAGGGGCCAATGCCCATTAAGCCGTTTTCTGATTGAAGCCACACTTCCATTCCTTCAGGAATGTGATTCGCCACCAAGGTCGGTAAGCCAATCCCGAGATTGACGTAAAACCCGTCCTTTAATTCTTGGGCAGCTCTTGCTGCCATTTGATCTTTTGTCCATGCCATGTTAATTTTCCTTAATGATTCTTTATCTGTAAGTTATGCTGAACGTGTCGTTTTTTGTTCGATACGCTTTTCAGGGGTTGGATTGCACACAATCCGGTGGACATAGATACCCGGTGTATGAATCTGATCTGGATCTAATTCACCATTCTCAACAATCTCTTCCACTTCAGCAATCGTGATTTTTCCAGCCATGGCAGCAACTGGATTGAAATTACGAGCTGTTAGGTGATAAACCAAATTACCGGATTTATCTGCCTTCCAGGCTTTGACCAAGCCAACATCAGGTGTTAAGGTTCTTTCCATCAAATAGGTCTGACCATCAAACTCACGAGTCTCTTTACCTTCAGCAACAAGTGTACCGACACCGGTCTTGGTAAAAAATGCCGGAATTCCGCAACCACCTGAACGTAATTTTTCTGCCAAGGTTCCTTGTGGTGTAAGTTCTACTTCGACTTCTTTGGCTAAAAACTGTCTTTCAAATTCAGCATTACCGCCAATAAATGAACAAATCATTTTTTTGATTTGACGATTTTCTAACAAAATGCCAAGGCCGTAACCATCTATACCGCAGTTATTGGAAATCACGGTCAGATTTTTTGCGCCATTTTCTTTCATTCCAGCAATCAACGCTTCCGGAATGCCGCAAATACCAAATCCACCCACGGCCATCATGACGCCGTCTTTCACAACATCATGTAGTGCCTCTTTTGTTGAGGCATATACTTTATTCATCACTTTTCCCCTATTTTTGAAATCAATTCACTTTCTATATGATACCTTTTTCTAATGGAGATTTATTGAACGGCTAAGCCATCATCGGCAGTCATAATGGAACCATTGATAAAGCGGGATTCGGGACTGGCTAGAAGTAATAAAAGGCCTTCTAAGTCTTGTGTTTGTCCCACGCGCTTACGGGGTAATTTTTGGATGAGTTTTTGCCCACCTTCAGTTCCCCAATAATCGGCATTAATCTCGGTTTTAATATATCCCGGACAAATGGCGTTGACATTGATGCCATATCGTCCCCATTCGAGCGCCATGGCGTGTGTCATATGAATCACGGCAGCTTTACTCATGGAATACGTACTGATTTGCGCAAGAACCCGGATGCCTGCGACAGAAGCAATATTGATGATGCGTTGCGCCGGTGGTTCTTGTCCCTCTCCTTGGGCTTTTTTGGCTCGGGCAATCATTTGCTTGCCAATGGCCTGAGCGACAAAAAATGCACCTTTGGTATTGGTGTCCAGCACAAAATCGTAATCGGCTTCGGTAACGTCCACAATCCGCTGGGTGGTAGAGACGCCAGAATTATTGACCAAAATATCAATGGGGCCAGCGAGTTGTATTGCCTGAGCGGTGGCTTGCTCAATGGACGCAGTTGAGGTGACATCAAGGGCCACACAATGAACTTTGGCTCCTGTGTTCCCGAGTTCTTTGGCAAGCGCTTGCAAACGATCGATTCGGCGAGCTGCGAGTACAACCGTTGCACCAGCATTGGCTAAAGATGTTGCAAATTGCACGCCTAAGCCACTAGAAGCTCCCGTGATGAATGCCACTTTACCTATTAAATCAATTTGATACGCCATGCTATCTCCTTCATCTTGATGTATTGGAATTGTATTCAATACTTCAGCAATGAACGCAACTCAAAAAATGATTCCCACTATTTCAAATTTAAGTCTATTTAAAGACTCTTAAATCCTGCATGCTTAATAGCATCAACATCAAAGGTAACGCTATATTCACAACCAGCCTTATTGGCAGAGCGCTCAATCAAACAATCGGAAAAATCTGCTTTAGAGCCAGAAAAAACCCGAATGGCTTTGATGACGGTTTCTGTATTTTCAATCATCAACTCTCGTGTAGCAATGAGTGTTTCAAGAATTTTGACAACTTCTATTTTTGTCGATTGATAGCAACTTTGCATGACCCACACTAATTCAATAATCGACACAAGGGTAATAAAACCCGGCGACTCTTTTGTTAGAGAGTTGATTAAGTTTGTCGCAAGGGCAGATTGCTTGATGTCATCTTGGGCGATATAGCGCACTAAAACATTGGTATCCAGTCCGATCATCGCAATTTTGCTCCTTGCGTTGCAATCGCTCTATTCATGTCTTCGATGCTGACGGGAACTAGTGGTTTACGTAACATGCCCTTGAGAGATTGAATGGGGCTTACGATGGGAACGATCATAAATTGACCATTTTCCATCTCAACAAATTCGATACGACTTCCGGCTTCAATTTCAAGCGCGGTCCGAACTGTGGCTGGTATGGTGATCTGCCCTTTGGAGGTTACTGTCGCTGTACTCATGTTTATCCTTACTTTTAATATAATCCTTACTTTATAGTAAGGATTATATCGTGTCAAGGTTGACATGGTCCTCATCAGAAAAACAATTGAACCGTGTGATCATTACTTCTTCAATTTACGGCTTTTGCTGATAATGTCATAATTGAAGATTGACGAACTTGTTTTGAAAGATTTATGCAAAATCCTCTCACTTCAGCAGCAATTCTCGCGCAATACGGTCCTCGCGAATCCATGGAATATGACGTTGTCATCGTTGGTGGTGGGCCAGCAGGTCTTTCTTGCGCTATTCATATCAAACAACTTGCACAACAAAACAATCAGGAAATATCAGTTGTAGTTCTAGAAAAGGGTTCAGAAATCGGTGCTCACATTGTTTCTGGTGCCGTGATGGATCCAATTGCTTTAAATGAGCTGTTCCCGAACTGGAAAGAACTCGGGGCTCCTCTACATACGCCCGTTAAAGAAGATCGTTTTCTGTTCTTAACGCAATCCATGGGTGTTAAAACTCCGGATTGGTTACTGCCTGATTCATTTAAGAATCATGGTAATTACATTATTAGTTTGTCAGATTTCACGAGATGGTTAGGTTCTCAAGCAGAAGCACTCGGTGTTGAAATCTTTCCTGGCTTTGCGGCAGCTGAGGTTCTATTTAATGAACAAGGCCATGTCAAAGGGGTTGCTACAGGCAATCTAGGTATTGGCAAAGATGGTCAAGTCACGGATCAGTTTCAATTGGGGATGGAACTCCATGCCAAATACACAATCTTTGCAGAAGGGGCGCGAGGTCATCTAGGCAAACAACTGATTGCCAAGTTCAAATTAGATTCTTCTTCGGCGCCTCAAAGTTATGGTATCGGCATCAAAGAGCTTTGGGAAATCGACCCAAAAGTTCATGAAGAAGGTTTGGTGATACACACAGCTGGCTGGCCTTTATCTAGTGATACGTATGGCGGATCTTTTCTGTATCACATGGCGAATAACCAGGTGTCTGTAGGTTTTGTGGTGGGGCTCGGTTATAAAAATCCGTACCTCTCCCCTTTTGAAGAATTCCAACGCTATAAAACTCATCCAAGTATTCGTAAGTTTTTTGAGAATGGTAAACGCCTAAGCTATGGTGCCCGGGCTATCACAGCAGGTGGCTTTAACAGCTTGCCGAAGACTATTTTTCCAGGTGGCGCCCTCATTGGGTGTGATGCGGGTTATCTCAATGCTTCTCGTATTAAGGGTTCGCATGCGGCCATTAAATCAGGGATGTTGGTGGCTCGCGATATCGTGGGCGCTCTTGAGAATGGAAGATCGCAAGATGAGTTGCATCATTATCCAAAATACTTCAAATCGAGTTGGCTTTTCGATGAACTTTACAAAGCGCGTAATTTTAAAATTGCGATGACCAAGGGTCTATACACGGGTAGTCTTTTAGTGGGTCTTGAGCAAAAGATATTCAAAGGTAGTGCCCCATGGAACCTCAAACATCCCAAGCCGGATCATGCCTGTTTAGAGCTAGCATCAATGCATCAACCCATTGAGTATCCCAAGCCTGATGGAAAAATTACGTTTGATCGTTTGTCGTCGGTGTTTATTTCCAATACAAATCATGCGGAAAATCAACCCGCACACTTAACTCTTAAAAATCCTGATGTGCCAATCAATACCAATTTAGCTCAATATGCCGGACCAGAAGCTCGTTACTGCCCTGCTGGTGTTTATGAATATGTTCGAACAGACGGTATCGATCGTCTCCAAATTAATGCGCAAAATTGTGTGCATTGTAAAACTTGTGACATCAAAGATCCTACGCAAAATATTGTATGGGTAACGCCTGAAGGTGGCGGTGGACCTAATTACTCGGGGATGTAAATACTGGGGGTGTGGGCACGGCTCGTTTTGCAGATTGTGCAATACAAAGATAACCCACTAGACAAGCTGCTCCGGAGAGCATAAAGGCATAGTTAGGCCCAAAGTCTTCCCAAACCCAGCCTGCAACGACTCCTCCAATAGTGCCACCAAAACCATAAGCCACAGTTGAGTACAAGGCTTGTCCTCGAGCCTGAGTGCTGCCATGAAACCAATTTTGCATCAATCGAATAGAGGCGCTATGGTGCGCAGCAAAAGTTGCTGCATGAAATAATTGCACAATCAATAATGGCCAAAACGCTGGAATAAAGGCAATCACAACAAACCTAATCGCTCCTAAAATAAAAGTTATGCGCAGTATTTTTTGCGCACTCAACACTTGATAGACTTGTTTTTGAAAATAAAAATAGATAACTTCAGCACCAACGCCAATCATCCAAAATAAGCCAATCGTTTGTTTACCGTAACCTAACTTTTGTAAATAAAGTGAATAAAAAACATATAAGCTTGAATGTGCAAAAATCATCCAAAATGTAGAGCCAAAGAACCACATGACCTCTGGCTTTTTGATGATGGAACGTAATTGCCCACGTTCTAGTTTCTTTTTTTCAAGTGGTGGCTCCCACAGTTTGTAGGTGGTGATGGTGACAAATAATAGAATTACCAAAGCAAGGGCTGGCAAGGTTTCTATACCCATCCACTCAAACCAATAGCCTCCAGCAAAGACGGCAGTCATAAAACCAATCGACCCCCACAGCCGTAATTTGCCATAACGACTCTCGAAGGAATTAGTTTTTTGGAGGGCATGGACTGTGGCAGCCTCCCCTAATGGAGTCAAACTACTACTGATAAGATTGAGAACAAACATCCAAATCATCAGGGCAAAAAAGGTTTGAAAGAAAAAGATGCCGAAAAAGACAAACAGGCTGATGAGGGCGGTAATGCGCATAATGCCGATACGATCTTGCTTGAGATCGGATAACCATCCCCAAAACATCGGTCCAATGATCCGGGTAATTTGTAACATGGACATCAATAATGAAATTTGGATTGCGGTAAATCCGAGCTGATCAAAATACAAACTCAAAAAGGGACTAACAATCCCGAGATAACCATAGTAAAAAAAGAAAAAAATAGCGAAGAGGATCTGGCTATTTTGGAAAAACAACATAAGGTGTTACGTTCGTTGTCCGGGTATAACAGGAGTTAGGGAGCGAACGTCTGCGCACTGGGCACGATGTTGTAATACATGGTCCATCACGACGAGTGCCAACATAGCTTCTGCAATGGGTGTGGCGCGAATCCCCACACACGGATCATGGCGTCCTTTGGTTTGCACCATCACGGTCTCACCACGACTATTAATCGACTCTTTGGGGGTTAAGATACTGGAGGTGGGTTTGATCGCCAAAAATACTTCAAGGTCTTGTCCAGTACTGATACCGCCAAGAACGCCACCTGCATGATTGGTCTTAAAACCGCTTGGAGTGATCTCATCGCCATGCACGCTACCTTTTTGTATTACTGACTCAAATCCCGAACCAATCTCCACACCTTTGACGGCATTAATTCCCATCATGGCGTAAGCAATTGCAGCGTCTAATTTATCAAATAGTGGATTGCCTAAACCAACGGGCATGTGCGTAGCTCGGACCATGATTTTGGCGCCACAGGAATCGCCACTTTTACGTAACTCATCCATGTAGGCTTCTAACTCAGCAATTTTGGAGGCGTTGGCAGCAAAAAAAGGATTGTTGTGAATATGCTCAACTCCTTCAAATGGAATCGAGAGTTCTCCTAACTGTGTCATGTACCCCTGAAAACTAATCCCATAATGTTCACGTAACCATTTTTTAGCAATTCCAGCAGCAGCAACAACGGGGGCTGTAAGCCTGGCGGAGGATCTGCCGCCACCACGTGGATCTCGAATCCCGTACTTTTGCTGATAGGTGTAATCAGCATGACCTGGACGAAAGGTATCTAAGATCTCTTTGTAATCTTGACTACGTTGATCGGTGTTCTTAATGAGTAATGCAATGGGTGTACCGGTGGTCTTACCTTCAAACACACCAGATAAGATTTCGACTTGATCAGCTTCTTGGCGCTGGGTGACGTGCCGAGAGGTGCCTGGCTTGCGACGATCAAGATCATGTTGCAGGTCACTTGCACTTAGTTCCATACCAGGTGGGCAACCATCGACCACTGCTCCAATCGCGGGTCCATGTGACTCACCAAAGGTGGTCGTGCAAAATAAAGTTCCGAGTGTGCTTCCTGCCATAAACTCTATTATGGCATTTTTTACACTAAGCTTTGATGAAAAATCGGGGGGTTAGCTATTCCCAGCTTCCGGCCAGTCTCTGATATACGCCTTTAACATCGTATTTTCAAAGCCTTGTGCTTCCACTACGGCTTTTGCCACATCGTAAAAAGAAATCACACCCATCAATATCTTATTTTCCATTACAGGTAAATAACGTGCATGACGATTGAGCATCATTCGGCGAACTTCATCAAGATCAGTTTCTGGCGTACACATGAGCGGATGCTCATCCATCACTTTACCCACGGTCACCTCATCAAGCGCACCATGATTATGTGCTAACACACCAATGACTTCACGAAAAGTTAACATGCCGACAACATCAGAATACTGAATCACCACTAGTGAACCAATATCATGCTCAGCCATTGCGCGAACCGCTTGATTGACCGTGGTTTCAGGACTAACCGTGTATAAGGTATTGCCTTTTAATCTTAAAATGTCGCTAACTTTCATATCGCCTCCTTGAGGTCATCATTGTCAATGCAGTCTATCCCTTATTTAAACATCTGTAAACCAGTTGTTATCCCTAATATGCGGCAAACTTGCGGTGAGGACAGCACCAGCCATCGTGACCCACCAAGTCAAGTAAATCCAGACTAAAAATAGTGGCACAATAGCAAATGCGCCATACAAGGTCTTATAAACCTGTGCCTTGGAAACAAAGAATGTAAAACCATATTTGGCGGTTTCAAAAACAATAGCGGCCACAATTGCGCCAATCAGAGCATCGCGCCACCATACGTCGGCGCTTGGGCCAAATTTATACAACACAATAAATGGCATCATGGTAAGTAAGAATGGCACTAACCAATCAATTAGCTCCAGATGGTAACGAAACCCAACATCTAAATCATGCGACGCTGCCACAAAATATGATGTGATGTAAATACTCAGGCCAAGTAATACTGGCCCGAGGGCTGTGACCAATATATACATCATGATTCTTTTGAAAAATGGTCGTTGTTGCTTGACTTGCCACACTTGGTTAAACGCTTTTTCAATAGTCATTAATGTCAAAATGGCACTAAATAATAGGCCCGCAATACCGAACAAGGTTAAGCCCTTGGAGTGACTTGAAAAACTGGTCAAGTAGCGGCTAATCGTGTCACTCAAGCCACCGGGAATCAGAGTATTGGTAATCCAAAGTTGAATCTCTTCACGTAAATTAATGAAGGTCGATAATTGACCAATCAAAATCGTGGCAATCGACAACATCGGTATAACTGCTAAAACGGTGGTGTACGCTAGTGAACCAGATACTTGATTGAGTTGGGCCTGCGAAAAGCGCTGGCGCCAAAAGAGAAAAAGTTGTCGTCCTGTTCTAAATTGTTGTGTGCGTGTACGAACCATCTACTTTACTTACTAGATTTTTAAAATACCACTATCATAACCATTATGTTAGATACCAATATACTTGTCCTATATTACTCCCGTCATGGTGCAACGCGCCGTTTGGCTGAACTAATCGCTGAAGGGGTAGAATCTGTAGCGCATTGTCAAGCGACGTTACGCACGGTACCGAATGTTTCTGCGGTATCTGAGGCAACAGAAAACGCAATTCCGACTCATGGCTCGCCCTACGCAGAATATACTGATCTGGCTGAGTGTGATGGTCTTGCTTTGGGTTCACCCACGCGTTTTGGAAATATGACGAGTGCCATGAAATACTTTTGGGATGGCAGTACTTCGCAGTGGCTCTCAGGTGCACTTGCTGGTAAACCAGCCTGTGTGTTTACAAGTACCGGGAGTCTGCACGGCGGTCAAGAAACGACGCTTCTATCAATGATGTTGCCGCTCTTGCATCATGGCATGCTGGTCATGGGTCTGCCCTACAGTCATCCTGAATTAAGTTCCACCACGACAGGTGGCACGCCCTATGGTGTTTCCCACTTGGCAGGTGATCGGGGACAACACCCGATCTCGCGTGAGGAACAACATTTAGCGATCGCGCAAGGAATTCGTTTAGCAAAGATTGCACAGCAACTCAAAAATCCGGTATGACCCTATTTAAATACCCTTTAAGTTTTAATCAAAAATTAGCCTTTGTGTGTGCGATTCTTTTATGTTTGCTTTGTATCGCTTGGGAATGGTTCATCTCTCCCCTGCGCCCAAATGGCTCTTGGATGGTTCTGAAATGTATTCCTCTTGGCTTAATGTTGCCAGGTCTTTATCGTGGTAAAAATTACCAGTCGCAAGCAACTTCAATGATCATTTTGCTGTATTTTTTGGAAGGCTTTGCAAGGCTTTTTGAGCCTGGTTTGAACTGGATCTTGGCGAGTGTAGAGGTAGTACTTTCCAGTCTGATCTTCTATGGTGTTTTAATGCATCTTGGCCCGCTGAAAAAAGCAGCAAAGGCCAAGAAAGAGTCTGAACAACTCAAGCAACAGCCTTAGGCCATCGCAACTGCGCTGTTACGATTTTTATCAACAGCCGTAGATAACAAATTGGCAATACTGGAAAAATAACTCATCGCAAGAATGGTTGGTTTGATGATCTTTTTTCTGCCATCAATGTCGGTATGAAAATCGACGTAACCTTTTTTACGCAAGTTTTTGATTCTGGCATGTAAGGTCGCACGTGAACCGATTTCATTAAGTGAAATCGCTTCATTGACGAGTAAGGGCTTGCCATGTTTCCATGTAATCGCAATTTCATTCAACAATTCCAGCTCCATACTATCTAGCGCCTGAAATTGATTCGAATGCTTAAGTGATGAAAGGCTTTCAATGTATTGAAAATAAATCTCAGATAGATTTGCGTTTTCTGACATAGTTTTGCTCATATTCCTGAATAGTTGAACTTCTAAATGGCAGGTTTTATTACTCCTGCAACACAACTATATTGTTACGGAAATTAGTCTTATTAAAAGATACATAAAGAGCATAATTTGTCTTTAATTCATCTCTTTAATAGACTTTAGAAACAATTTTTGTCAGGAATTTTCCAACAAATGTCATATTTATATGGCGTATAACTTCAAAATATCCAATTCCACTACCTGTAGGGCATTGATATGGGTACTTTCCAGCTTAATTTTGGGAGCGCAACCGGCATAAAAAGCCTCTTTCCACCGCAAAATACATAAACACCACTGATCGCCAGCAACTAATCCCGAAAAACGCCACTGGGGCATCGGTGTCGATAAATCGTTGCCGGCTTGCTTGGAAAACACCAAAAAATCGTCGGTCATGATGGCGCAGACCAAATGACTCCCCACATCTTCAGGGCCTGTCTTACAGCAGCCGTCGCGATAAAACCCCGTGAGTGGCTCAAATGAACATGCCACCAAGGGCTCTCCAAGAACATTGCGCGCCACTTCGATTGTGCTAGTCATGTTGATTATTCCGGTTGTACTTTGGCGTTGATCACTAACTGCTCCCATTTTTTCTTTTCCGCGATCACAAACGCTTTGGTATTGGCGGGCGTATCCGCTGGTGCATAACCACCAAGTTCGGTCATTCGCGCTTTTACTTCTGGGGAATTCAGTACTTTTTTAAGTGCGGCATACAACTTGTTGATCACTTCTGGCGGGGTTTTTGCTGGCACAAAAATACCAAACCAAGCGGTGACTTCAAAATCTTTAAAGCCTGACTCAATCATGGTCGGCACTTCTGGCAATTCTGGACTGCGGGTTTTGCCGGTGACGGCTAATGCTTTTAATTTGCCAGATTTGATATAAGGCATAGAACTGGGTAAGTTATCGACCATCATGGTCACTTGGCCACCTAATAAATCGACGAGTGCTGGTCCTGCCCCTTTGTATGGTACGTGGGTAATATCAATACCGGCTTGGTATTTAAACATCTCGCCTGACATATGAATCGACTGGCCTCGTCCTGACGATGCAAATGAATATTTACCTGGATTGGCTTTGGCAAGAGCAACTAACTCGGCAACATTTTTTACGGGTAAATTGGCATTCACGACCAAAACATTAGGGGTTGCTAATGCCATAGTTACTGGCTCAAGATCTTCCATCTTATAA
The DNA here is from genome assembly GCF_027944005.1 of Polynucleobacter sp. SHI8. Taxonomy (NCBI): domain Bacteria; kingdom Pseudomonadati; phylum Pseudomonadota; class Betaproteobacteria; order Burkholderiales; family Burkholderiaceae; genus Polynucleobacter; species Polynucleobacter sp. SHI8. The sequence goes on from NZ_AP027204.1 coordinate 1,620,748, forward strand.
GGCAAACTCTTATATAAGCTGTAGTTGATGGCATTAGGCCCAATATTGCCCATAATCATGGTGTAACCATCTGGCGGGCTGGCTATGAGTGCTTGGGTTCCAATGATGGCAGCTGCTCCTGCCTTGATATCGACCACGACGTTTTGTCCTAACTCACGTCCAAGCGGATCGGCAATGGTGCGGGCGGCGATATCGGTTGTTCCTCCAGCGGCGGCCGGCACAATCATTCGGATCGGTTTACTCGGGTAGGTATCAGCACAAACGATAGACGATGCGCTAAAAACTAGGGATAAAACGACAGATTGAACAAGTTTCATAATGACTCCAGGTAATGTAAGCATGATGTGGATCTTGTGAGTTCTTTAATGATAGTAAAGATATTACTTGAACAAGAAGAACCCTGTTCTATTTTTTGATGATTAAAGTGAGAACTACTTAACGCAAGGCAATACATTTGTTGGGGGCAAACCCAAATTTGACTTGACTACCTACGGGCAATTGTGTGGAGGGATGCACTCGAGCCAGAAACTCTTGATCCCCTACTTGAATTTGGTAATCCAAGAAATCACCCAAAAATAGTTGAAAGTTAATACTTCCCTGAATCATGTTTTTTTGTGACGCAGTCTCAGGCAACCATTGCAAATCTTCTGGTCGAATCGAGAGTAATACTTCTTCACCAGGATTTAAAGTATCTATCGCACTCACTTCAAAATCACCGATAGCTGATCTGACTTGGTAAAAACCTTGTTCAACAGGGCCTAATACATGTGCTTTGATGAAGTTACTTAAACCGACAAAATTGGCTACAAATTGATTTTGTGGCGATTCATAAATATTTCTGGGGGAACCAATTTGTGCAATTTTACCGGCTTGAATCACGGCAATTTCGTGGGACATGGCAAGGGCTTCTCCCTGGTCATGAGTAACATAAATGGTGGTTAACCCAAATTCTTTTTGCATGGACTTCAATTCAAAGCGCATGCGTTCACGGAGTTTTGCGTCAAGATTAGAAAGTGGCTCGTCGAGTAACAGCAGTTTGGGTTCCATCACCAATGCGCGGGCTAATGCAAGTCGCTGTTGTTGCCCACCAGATAATTTGGTAGCATCTCTGCCAGCTTCTTGACCAAGTCCAACGGCATCTAACACGCGCATAACTTTGGTATCAATCTCTTGCTTACTCCATTTTTTCTTCCCCACTTCTAGTGGAAATGCAGCATTTTTGAAAACGCTCATATGCGGCCAAATGGCATACGACTGAAACACCATGCCAAAGTTTCTATGATTGGGCGGTACAAAAATATTTTTCAGTGATGAATAAAGGACAGTATCTCCAACACGTATTTCACCTGAGGTGGGTCTTTCTAATCCTGCGATCGATCGTAGTGTCGTCGTTTTTCCGCATCCACTGGGTCCTAATAGAGTAAATAAAACACCTTGTGGAACTTTAAAGGAAATATCCTGCACTGCTTTGACAATTTGCCCACTAGCGTTCGGATACTCGGTATATAAATGCTCAACTTCTAACATAACTTCTCCAAAGGATTAGGTTTCTTTTACGCCAAAGCGTTTACTGACTTGTTGCGCGAGCATGACGAGGACAAACAGGCTCAAAATTAATATAACTCCCAGTGCTGACAATTCTACATATTGTCCGTTTTCCCATAGTTCCCAAATTAAGACGGACACAACTTCATTATCAGGGCTTGATAATAAAATGGAGGTGGATAATTCACGCACTGAAACAATCAAAATATAAATCCAACCCGCCATCAAGCCTGGCTTTAATAAAGGGAAAATGATTTTACGGAAAGTCGTCATCCATGATGCCCCGCTCATGCCTGCTGACTCTTCTAATTCTTGATGGATTTGCAGCATGGCGGTGGTGTTATAGCGCATGCCATAGGGCAAGAATCTGGTAATAAATGCAAGCAGCATAATCCACAGGGTTCCATAAATCCCAATATCTACGCTCAAGTAGAAAACCATAATGGATAAACCCAGCACCATACCAGGAAACACAATCGGTAAGGATGCAAGATTATCAATCATCCAGCGCCCTGGAATTTTTGTTTTCAAAACAACCCAACAAATGATTGCGGTCAAAAGCATCACAATGGTTGCACACCCAATTGCCAAAACAAAACTATGCCAGACGGCATTGCCTAGGTTTGGATATGACAATATAAATTTATACGCATCTAATGACAAGTTTTTAAATGCATCAACTCCAGGTACACCATAGAATTTTTGTAATGAACACCACAATAAAATTGAAAATGGCAGAATCACAATCATGAGAAAGTACATGGCAAATAAGCCAGCTGTCACATAACGCCATTTACCTAAATCCATCACTCGCGGACGAAAGCCTTTACCTGTGACTGTGGAGTATTTATTACCTTGTCCTGTAATACGGCTTTGTAAATACACGCCAATGGTGGTGATGATTAAAAGACTCACTCCGTAAGAGCTTGCAAGGCCAATATTGCTCGGGTATTCATGGATGGCACGATAAATCGATGAGGTAAATACATCTATTCCAACAGGAAGTCCTAACAATGCGGGTACTTCAAAGGATTCAATGGATCTTACAAATAAAATGAGCAGTGTTGCAAAAATCGCTGGCCAAGAGAGTTTAATCGTGATCCGCCAAACGGTCTGGGAAATACTCGCGCCACTCATCATAGCTGACTCTTCTAATGAAGGATCCATCGACCGAAATGCTGAGGTCATCATCAGAAATGCCATCGATGAGTAATGAAGTCCATCCACCCAAATCATTCCCCATATAGAGTAAATATCAAAAAATACATACTTGGTATTAAAGACACTTTGTAAGAAAAGATTAATGATGCCAATTTTAGGACTCGCTAAAAAAATCCATGTCACCGTAAAAAGAATTCCAGGAATTATTAAGGGTACGACGGAGAGTGTAAAAAATAACTTTTTAAATGGGGTATTGGTCCTTTCATTCATCCAGGCAAGGGCTGTACCCGTTATAAAAGCAAAGATGGATGATCCAGTTGCAAATGCAATCGAGTTACGAAATAAAGCCCACGTTTGTGAACTGGAATAAGCATCAATATAATTTTTTAAAGTGAATTGTGATGGCGTATCGCTCGTACCAGGAGTATGAAAACTCTCCCACAATAGAAAAATTAAGGGCATCAAGGTGAGATAGGCGACGGTGAGTAAACAGCCGCCTATCAAAAACCATTTCAACTCTAATTTTTTCAGAATGTTTTGAGCTGAATTTTTCAATACGATTTTTTCTCCATCTCTATGACTCTGATCAATTATCCAATTTTGTGTTTAATGTTCTTTATTGGATTTGAGTTTTTGTGGATATATTTCAGTATTCATTTGGACATCATTGCGACGCTGTGCAACGAGTTCTTCACCTGTCTTAAAATATTCACTACGAATCGCTCTTTGCGCCATTTCTTCATTTCGCTCACTCCAGTTACCCATCGAGTAACCATGCCATGGTGCTTCTGGCTTGAGTTCAGGCAATCCCAACTCTTCCCAAATCGTTTTCGCATGTTCCATGATTTCTTTTTTGGGTAATGCAAGCGGTGGGAAATCATCTTTTAAGGTCGCATCAATTAGCAATGATGAGTCCATGCCATCATTTCTTGGGCTTCTTGGACCATGACCGCTGTCACGATTTTTTAGGGTTTGTAAATCAAGGGCGTAGTTTGCGCGGTAAGACATGGCCCAAAATAACGCGTCAGCATTATCTGGATCAATATCATCATTGACTGCAATCACCAGTTTTCCACCTGCACGGAGCATCGATGCTGCCCCATACAGTGAACGCCAAATTTCAGAGGTCGGCATCTTACGATCCACAACCACCACAATCACTTTTCGTAAATTCGTGAGTGGTTCATGTAAAGAAACTTTAATGACGCCTTTAATACCCATATTCTTTTTCAAATGGTTTAAGAAAACGGGCTCTAAAGCTACACGTTTAATCAAACTTGATTCTGAAGGAGTTACTTGCGAAATAATCGAAGTTAATACTGCCTTTTTACGACGGGTAATCGCTGTAACTTCCATAAAGGCATTAAATTCTTGAAGATTAACGTGACCATGAGATTCGCCAAACGGTGCCTCTGGCTCTAACCATTCTGTATCAATTAATCCTTCAATGACGATTTCAGCATCTGCTGGCACCATCAGGTCAATCGTTTTGCACTTGACGACATGTATCGGCGCACCAGCTAAACCGCCAGCAATGGTCATTTCATCCACATCTTCAGGCAGCTTTTGGGCGGAAGTAAAGGCAACTTGCGGAGGACAACCTAAAATAATGGCAGCAGGTAATTTAGTTCCTCGTGCTTTATGTTTTTCCCAATGTGTATAAATACCAGGTTGATTCTCAATCGAAGGATTCATACCAATCCGGGTGGGTGATTTAACCTGACCGCGATAAATCCCCATGTTATGAATACCACTATCTGGATCTTTACTAATGTATTGCGACAAGGTTGTATATGGGCCATTATCCCAACCCGGGGTGGAGATTGGAATTGGTAAACCATCAATCCCTTTTCCAGGTTCTTTAAGCTCTTCACCCATGATCACAATTTCTTGACAGGGAGCGTCAGTGACTTCTATAGGCGCCTTTGGATTGGCAATGGCATGGCCCCATACTTTACCAATGTCTTCAATCGCACAACCCATGCCAGTACTGTAGATTTTCTTGTTAGCAGCTAAACCACCAACTAGAACTGGAATATCGTATTTATGACCTTTACCGTCAACAACATTGGTAAATAAAAAGGCTTTGCGGTTCGGCTCTGTAATCCCACCACGAAATTGCCAACGTACCAAAGGATGTAATTCAGTATCTTTATTAATTTCACGATCCACACGCACTAAAAGACCTGCTTGATCTAACGCCTCAATATGTTCATGTAGATCCTTATAACCTCGATCTTCTGCTGTATTTTTTTTATTACTCATTACCGTCTCCTTGTGGGTCTTTATTTAGCTTGTTTGGTTATGTCGTTTTCGTACATTTTGGTCCATTGATCGTAATGATTGATCGCATCGACTGGATCAACTATCTTGACGTTTAATTTTGGATACGGATTTGTGACCTTGGTACTTGCTGGATAAATACTCAAATCCGCAATCGTTTTTTGTGTCTCTGGGGATAACATATAGTCATAGAACAAAAGCGCTGCATTGGGATGTGGGGAATTTTTAGTAATGGCGACATTAAATGCCATACCAACCACTGGTTCTAAAGGAATCCAATCAATGGGCTTACCTGCTTTTTTACCCGTTTCGGGTAAATCGACATACATAGAAATTGCCATGGGCACTTCACCTGCCACAACTAGATTATTTAACAATGACATTCCATTTCTGACAGAAACACCATTTTTGCTAATAATTTCTTTAAATAATTGCTGACCTTTATCCTCGCCCATATTTTTAATCGTCGTGATATACCACTCTCGAACTTTACCTTCTACCCCAAGCTTACCTTTCCACTTAGTGTCAAGTAAGTCTTGATAAGTTTTAGGTAAATCCGCTTTTTTAATCTGCTCAGTATTGTAAGCAACTCCCCAAACGTTGAGCATGCCCATCGCCCAGTGTCGATGAGCAGGAACACCGCCAGGCATTAGATCTGCTTGGTATGGGGAATATACAGGCTGAAATAACTTTTCTCGATAAATAGCTTCAATATGTGGGGAGGTTGCCATGACCACATCTGCATCATATCTTTTACCAGTAGCTTCAGTAATCACGCGCTGCATGACGGTGTCGCTGCCAGAGCGCCAAGATTTCACTTTAATATTGTATTTTTTCTCAAATGGCTCAATGATGACTCTGAGTAAAGATGGTCTCAGAGCAGAATAAACGGTTACTGTTTGTTCTTTTTGTGCCGCTTCTAGAAGTTTTTGATTTCTATCAGGGCCTTGGTAATTCAGGAGAGATGCATTTTGTGCAAAAGAACTGAACCCGATGAGGGCAATGCATGCACCAAAAAAAAACTTCGACACTTCGTAAAGTTTCATGTGATCTCCAGATTTTATTTTTTATATATCTTTTTAAATCATAGCACACAACCCACTACAAATATGACGGTAAAGCTCTTCGAATATCTTTATAGAAGGGGAAATACCCTAGTCGATATAAAATCAATTGTTTATAAATCAGCTAACGCTTCACTGACTAAAAATTGGGGGTGCGATCTGCTTTAAAGATGGGATACACATTTAAGGTAGCATCTTGATCAGGTAAATAAGACATCCAAAATTGTAGTCGTGCATCTGAATCTAACCTAAAATCCTCATCTCTTGCTAGTTTTTGGTCATACTCTTTGCGGATTGCAGGCAATTGCTCAGCAATAATATCGCCAAACATCTCACGAATTTTTTCATTGCCGTCATACATCCATTGCACCAACTCAAGTGCCCGGTGATTAGCAATGTAATCACTGATTTCATATGCGGTATTAAATTGCCCCCAGGCGGATAATGAATCAGGCCCTTTGGGTTCAAATAAATGCGCTACAACAGCTGACTTGGGTTGTTGAATCGGCACAAAGATGGCACCTTTTTGTAAAGTGATTGTCTGCGAGCGCCAATGGCCGTCAATCGTAGCTTTTTGCCTTCCCTGAAAACTGGCGTGATCAAAGTTAATATATTGGGGAAGAACCTGAAAAGCTTGGACGGGTAATGCTGCTAGATTGGCTTTTAAAACCTGATAACGCAGACCATGTATATCTAGGTATGGCTTGACAATGGATGCCCAGGCTAGTGGAACGACATAGCCACCCTGTGGCAGTCGAACAATCGCCTGATCAACGGGCTGCACGTTATCAAAAAATGGTACATGCCATACCTCAGGCTTAGTCAAGTCATAACTAACTAATCTTCCGCCAACAATGGGTGCGGGATTGAGAACCTTATAGCTATAACCTAATAAATCAATGGTTTTAATGGTGGTTTTATCAGTGGCCTGTATATCCACATCAAACTCCAATGCATAGTTGCTACCTCCACTGACTTGCGAGGCTTTATCTGCTCTCGCTTGAGCATCTTGAATCTGGCTTGAGTGCCTTGAAATATTGGTGAGTAAAACGTCTAATGTGTCGTGGCATGTTTTGACCCGCGAGGAATAACTTTCCCAGGCATAGTCCTCTACCAAGACCCCAATACGATTTCGAATCGCGCTATAAGTATGGGATTGGCGTGGCGAATCGGTATCTAAAACAAATCCTTGTTTAGGGTCTTCTTTATCAATCAAGCGTGGATAAAAACCTAAGGGTCGATGTCCGCCTTTTGTTAGCTGCTGCAGTACATCGTCTAAATAATTTTTGGCAACTTGTGTAAGTCCTGGATGACCGCCAAACTCGGGGGTGACGGTGAGAGATACATCATGCCGAAACCGTAAGCCATCGGTCACGTGTAAATCAATCGTCACTGCGGGATCCCAAGCATTGACTAAACGGAGCATCGATTGCATCTCTGGTGTTTGCGCAAGCATCCAGTCGCGATTAAGATTAATTCTTCTAGCGGTAGTTCGCTCACCTTGCTCAAATGGACCATCTTGATTGGGTCTTTGAAACCGCCCACGGTGTTCATGACCATCCACATTAAATACAGGTATCCAAACGACAGTCATGTCATTCAAAGGATTTCTGGGGTCAGAGTTATCCAATAATTCTTTTAAATAAATGAGGCTAGCATCTTTGCCATCGATCTCCCCTGAATGCGTGCCAGCGATCACAAATACAACCGGTACTTTTTTCTTTTGAGCCTGCTTTGGAGTTAAGATGTTTTTCTTTGAAGTGACCATATACACAATCGGTCGATTCTCAGCGGTTTTTCCCATGACATTGCACGAGACTTGACTGGGATACTTTTGCGCCATCTTTTTACAAAAGCTCGGAATCTCGGCATAAAACCCGGTTTCAACAAATTTACTTTTTTCAACCGTTAGTTGTAAATCTAGCGACCTTAATTGAGAAGTCCGAGTTGGAGTAGGGCTTGATTGCGCATGGGCAATCCATATGCTCTGATGAAGTAAAACAAGCACTAATACACGGAATAACAACATCAAGGGAACAAGCCAGACATCATTGAATCAAGTGAATTCAGTAGAATGTTACACATACTCAAGGTGGGTTCTTAACCATGCACGTAACTCATTTTCAAATACTGCATAACTTTCCATGATCTTGTCTAGTGCAGCTAAATCAATCATGCCACCATTACTCAAAACCTCACTCAAACTCTCAATGATTTTGGATAATCGAACGGAGCCAATTTGACGGAGCTGGGTTTTTAAAATATGGAAAATAGCTTGAACTTCATCCCAATTTTTACTTTCAATGGCTTCCTTGAGTAATTCAAAATAACCAGGCATCGCTGACACAACTTCTTTAGCTAATACACCAGCTAATTTAGTGTAGTCTTTGACCACTCTCTTTAACCAATCGGGGTTGAATATCATTTCAGAGTGACTGTTGATCATTTCAAGTGCTAAACCCTGAGGGGTCAGATCTGGGCCAGTGGAACTTTCTTCCCGGCGATAAATATACTTCTCTACAATAGCTGATAAGGCGTCTAATTCAACTGGTTTATAAATCACATCATTCATGCCAGCGTCCATACATCGCTTGATGTCAGCAACATAATCAAAGGCTGTAATTGCCACAATTGGCGTGGGTTCTATTTTCAGAAAAGTTTCCCAACGACGAATCAAAATGGTAGAGTCCACACCATTCATCACAGGCATTTGTACATCCATTAAAACTAATTTAACATCTGTATTTTTTTTGAATAACTGATGCGCCTCATTACCGTCTTTTGCCTCAATCACTTCTAAATTGAGGCTTTCTAGTAAAAAATGAAGGACTAAGCGGTTAGCTTCAATATCTTCCGCAATTAATACTTTTCCGATTGTTGGTACTTTTGAATTTTCACTCATTGTATTTTCTACTCGTTAAAACTTCATCTATCATCCAACTGAATCAGAATCATCCTCGATGTATCCTGTCTTCGTCAACTCTTGAACTAAGTCATGATAATGAGTCTGCAATTCATGTACATCTTGTTTCGTTATTCTGCCATCATTTCGTAACAGATGCTCAAGCCTCATCAATTCATGAGCTAATCGATCACCACCTATTTGCCCAATGACCCCTTTTAAAGTATGAATAATCGATTTTTGTTGAACGAGGTGATTTTCATCCACAGCAATCAATAACTGCTCGAAAAATTTGGGTGGCTCTTTAAGGGATGACTGAATCAGCTTTTTCGCTAATACTTCATTGTTTCTTAAACGTCCGAGCATTGCAGTAGCATTAAATATTTCAAAGACCTTTGGCACCTCAGTCGTTGGAGCAACTGTTTGGCTATCACTTGTTTGCGTGGTTAACCACTTTCCTAACATCTGCTCTAAAGCAAGCGACTCGATAGGTTTAGCTAAAACATCATTCATACCCTTTTCAATAAAACGTGTTTTATCTTCTTCATACAAATAAGCTGTAACAGCAATAATGGGGATAGCAGGTAGGTGAATATCACTTTCAAAAGCACGAATAAGATTCGCGGCTTCATCCCCTGTAAGAACTGGCATCCCAATATCCATGAGGATTAAATCCATATTTTGCTCTTGCATATAACGATCATATGCTTTCTTCCCATCATCTTTGATTTCTAGAACGGCATGTGGACAAATATCCGTCAACATATTGGATAACACCATTTGATTAATTGGGTTATCCTCAACAATCAAGATGCGCCCACGATATTGCTTTAATGTAGTGGACGATTGAGGTAAGTTACTTGATGCACTCTGAATATTGACTGCCTCAATATCCAAACACTCAAGGGGAATTTTGACCCAAAACTCTGAACCACTACCCTCTGTTGAATGAATACCATACTCACCCTTCATCAGATTAACTAAATTACTCACGATGGATAAGCCCAGTCCGGAACCACTCGTGAGCGTTTCCTTCGACGTATTGACCTGAGAGAAGGACTGAAATAATAAAGCTTGGTTTTCTTTTGAAATGCCTTTTCCAGTATCTCGTACTGAGATTTCTAATTGCGCCATTTTGTCATGACGACTCACTTCTTTAACTGTTATTACAACGGATCCACTACTTGTAAACTTAATCGCATTATTGATCAGATTCGATAAAATCTGTTGCAAACGTAAGGCATCCGCTTGATAGGTTTGATTCTCAGGAAACTCACAATTTAACAGCAACTCAAGCCCTTTAGCCTTCGCAATGTCTTCATATAACTGGACAACTTCTTTGACAATCGAAGTAAGGTGAATCGGTGATTCGAGTAATTCCAATTTGCCAGATTCAATCTTGGAAAAATCCAAAATATCATTCAAGAGAGTTTGTAAGTTATAACCAGACTTTAAAATAACTTCAATCCGTTTTTTTTGCTCGACTTCAGATACTTTTTTATTCAGTAATAACTGCGCCATTCCCAAAATACCATTTAATGGAGTCCTAATCTCATGACTCATGGTCGCTAAAAATTTTGATTTCGTAGCGTTCGCATGTTCCGCTTGGGTTTTTAATTGTTGAAGTTGTGCCATCGACTCTTCAATGACCGAATTACTTTTCTTTAACTGATTGTTAAACTTCGTTGCTCTTAAAATTGAACCTACTGAAATACCCGCATAAATCAAGACCAAAGCAGAAACTAAAAATCCGAAATAAAAGTAGATATTGCGATACCGCGTAAAGTTTTCAAGAACTGTTTCCTGAGTCACCCCTACAACAATGTATAAAGGCTGATTTCTAATCTTTTCAAATGCGTAATAACGTGTCACACCATCATAAAAATCATTTCCAATAAATGTGCCGGAATCTTGACCCTTCATCATAGGGGGGATTTCAATAGTTTTAGTTGTGTAACTTGAGTCTTCTACTCCTTCTAAATATAGGACTCTAAACTTTCCATCTTCACCAACAACAGAAACTAAGCCATTTTTACCTAAGGCAATTTCCTTATAAAAACTTAAAAATATAGTCGGGTCAAAAGAAAGAACCGCAACACCATTAAAAGAGCCATCAGATTGATTAATTCTGCGAGTTAACTGAATTGAAGGTTTACCTGTGGCGCGACCAATCACGGGTACACTTACAAAGGCACCTGGGGAATAGATCTCTTTATGAACCTTAAAATGCTCTCGATCTGATAAATCGATTGGCTTTAATACTGGTAGACTCGTAAAGGCATAAATACCCTCTCGGTCTATCATGCCAATCTGATTAAACTGCCGCAGTTCAATCACCTGATCACGCAATAACTCTTTAATAATCGGATAAGAGTCTTTGCCATATTTCTCGAAATAAAACTTCACAATCCGAATTAGTTCATCACCACTATTAAGGATAGTTTCCGAATGCTCTTTAAAAGCACGTTCGATATTGGTAATTTCTTGAAATGTAGTTTTATCAATATTTTGCTTGTCATAATGTATGCGCGTAAAAATAAACGTCCATAGAATGATCAATAGCAAAATTGATAACAGAACCAAAAACAAGATACTGTTATTTTTTTCTTGGCGAACAGGAGCTTCCAAATGAGCAATGTTTTCTTTGGTAAATTCTGACGATGGTAAGTTTTGATTCATACAAACTATTATGATGTATTTTTGTGAAGATTCGGCAATTTTTCTTTAAAACTCATCATAGGCAAATAGGGGCTATTAAGCTCAATATATACCCTAATTCATTTGATTCGATTGAGCCGCTTGGATTGCCTTTACTAAATCAGCAATCTCATTTTCAAGATCTTGGACATGTGCCACACAATCTTGCCGTCCAACCGATTCTTCAACAGAGGCGATGGCTTGTAAGGTTCGCTGCGCTGAAAATATCACCACCATCCCTTTTATCGCGTGAGTGCTCTCCATGATTTTTGGACCATCATTCTTAGCTAAGCCATCTTTCATTTGTTGCATAAATTGAGGAACATCTTTGATAAATTGAGTTGCAATTTCATGAAACAATGCAGGGCTATGGCCCAGTAATTCCATCGCCTGATCAAGATCCATAATGACCGACTGATTACTCGAGCTCTTAATTTTTTTTCCCTCAGGAAACTTCTCTTGTGCCAGAACATCTAAGCGGTGCGATAAAGCTTTCGTATCAATGGGCTTAGATATATAGGCGTCCATTTGATGTCTTAAACATTCCTCTTGATCTCCAGCCATAGCATGTGCTGTCATGGCAATGATCGGAATGTGTCCGCCACTTACTTGTTCTTCTTCACGAATTTTTTTGGTCGCCTCATAGCCATTCATTATCGGCATATCTACATCCATCAAGATGACATCAAACTGACCCATCTGCCAATGTTTTAAAGCCTCCTCACCATGCTGGGCTAATGTCACTTGATGTCCTAATTTCTCGAGCAAGCGGATGGCTAAAATTTGGTTGACATGGTTGTCCTCAACCAACAAGATATGTAGAGCATTTTCTGATCGATCTACTAACTTTCGCATGACAGTTGGCAGAGTTTGCTGGATACCACCAAGCGCAATTAAAATGGCATTGAGTAGCTCAGACTTGACGATGGGTTTCATCACATACGAAGCGATACCTAGCTCTTGACACCTTGCTGTGTGAACAGCTTGATTATCTGAGGTCATCATCATGATCATACGACATGCATACTTGGAGTTATTTTTTAATTTTTGGGCTAAATCAAAGCCATCCATTCCCGGCATTTGTGCATCAACCAAAGCAATGCAGTAAGGCTTACCCCGCCGATAAGCTGCTTCAATTTCTATAAATCCTTGTTCAACACTAGTTACAAGGGTAGGCAACATCTTCCAACGCTGTAAGGTCTGATTGATCTGTTGCAGGTGGGTCTTATTGTCGTCGACTACCAAAATAGGCATTCCAGAGATTTGCCCTGTTTGTTGAAATTGCTCGACAACATCTGGATTAACCACATCCATCTTTAGGGTGAAAGAAAAAGAACTCCCCTGACCTTCCTCACTTTCGACATGAATCTCACTCCCACCCATGAGCTGAAGGAGTTGCGAAGAAATAGTTAAGCCAAGTCCAGTCCCACCAAATTTTCGCGTAGTTGAGGTATCAGCTTGAGAAAAAGAATCAAAGATTAACTTCAATTTATTACTTGGTATCCCAATTCCTGTATCCCTCACGCAAAAACGTACATCGATTGAACCATCTACTGGGTTTTCCACTTGCATGACGGATACTTCTATTTCACCGGTTTGCGTAAATTTAATTGCATTGCCAACTAAATTGACAATGATCTGACGCAACCTTCCTGGATCACCTAATAGTTGATCGGGGATATTGGCATCGATATTCAGTAAGAGCTCAAGATTTTTCTTGTGCGCTTTAATCGCCATCGTTCGCAAGGTGCTGCGTAACATGTCCTCTAATGAAAACTCAATTATTTCAATTTCCATTTTCCCAGACTCAATTTTGGAAAAATCAAGTATGTCGTTCACCACATTCAAAAGTGCATCTGCAGATGATTGAATCAGATCGAGAAATTCTCGCTGCTCATGCGATAAATCAGTATCTAATACCAATTCCGTCATACCCATAATGCCATTCATGGGAGTTCGTATTTCATGACTCATATTGGCTAAGAAATCACTTTTAATCTTGGTCGACTGCTCCGCTGAATCTTTCGCCTGACGTAACATCTCTTCAGCCTGTTTGCGCTCAGTAATATCTGAAGTCGTGCCAGTCATACGTAATGCTCGACCTGCCAAATCTCGATCGACCACTTTACCGTGTGCTTGTACCCAAGCTATATCACCATTATTTTTCTGTACCCGAAATTCAACTGAATAATACTCACTTTGACCTTTTAGAACTTCAATTAAATGATTTCTTACTAAAACAAGATCCTGTTGATCAATCCTATTTAAAAGAAAATCATCTCGAGTAAATTGCTCTTTTTCTTCGCCGCCCATCATGAGTGCCCAACGATCACTGAGATATAGTCGATGTTTCGCAATATCCCAATCCCATAATGCTAAATTAGATCCATTGAGCGCTAAATTGAGTCGCTCTTGAGTGAGTCGAATGAATAACTCATTTTTTTGGCGCTCAGTTATATCCTGAAAACTGACCACTGCCCCTACCGTAATATTTTCCATCACAATGGGTCTTGCTCTAAAATTAATCGGAACGAATTGACCGTCCTGAGTGATAAAGTGAGTCGTACCATCCATCGGCACTCCTGCCTGAATCACTTTAAACTGTGGACTCTCCTCCGGCGGAAATAGTTGGTCATCAGGTTTCTTATATTGTATTTTTTCATGGATGAGTTGACCCATCATATTTGCTTCACGACATGCCAGTATTTTTTCTGCGGCCGCGTTCATAAAGGTTAGACTACCTTGTAAATCCGTCGCATATACGCCATCACTGAGTGTGTTCAAAAGGGTAAGAGTCATCGCAGCGTTTTGTACTCGAAAACGCTCATTGACTTCATTTAATTCCGCATTATTGATGAGGTGGACGTGTTGCATCAAGCGATGCTCTTTTTCTACATCTTGATAATATTGATCGATGATGTCTAAAAATGATTTCAGCTTTTCATCAGCCGGATAATCATTCCCTAAATAACGACGAAGTTGCCTTTGCAACAAACGATGCATGAAAGCCCTACTCGTAAATGGTGGTTAATGTCATGGTTTGATTATGTAACTGACACTGCAGAATATCCCGAAATGGTGCCAGTTCCCCATAAGAATAAAATCCAGCAATCGTTGTCTTTTCCCCTAATTTTTCTTGTACTTCCTCCAGCTCTTCCTCTGTCAATTGTCCCATCACTAAGCGCCTACCGACACAACTAACGACTAAGCATAATCCTGCTTCATACTGTTCTTGAGAATGAGTAGCATCCGCTGCCATTCCAGCATTTTCAATTAAAAGATCAGAATTCGTACGCATCAATTTACACAGATAACCCTGTGGTACATCCCCTGCAAAAGTCAGACTATTACTCCCCTCATCCACCCCGAGTAGAGTTCGAATCAGCAGTTTTTCTTTTTTATTTACTTGAATGCCTAATGGGAAACGTAAGCCACTAGCCGGCAATTCCGAAGCCTGTTCACCAAGATATTTTTTATATAAGGCTAGAGCTGGTTGATTGTCGATTTCATAAACAATATTGCCAATGGATTTTGTCACCATTCGATCAGCTCCAAACTCTTCACAACCAGAAAAACAACCACTTTTTATGGTGAGATCACCATAAAATCCTAAAGCTACAATCCTGTCAGTTTTAGCTGGTGCATTAGCCATTACCAAGGTATTACCAAACCGCGTACCATCACCAGCCAATCCACCGGTAACGGGGAGTCCTGCTTGGTTTAGCCCTAGTGCGAGATCACTACCATTTACATGTAGTCCATCTGAAAGCACAAAAACATGACGTAGTTCTGGAGAAGCTAACTCAGACATGAGTTGTTCACCAACTTCCTGAGCATTTTTTCCAGGACCAATATCAGTCGATACCATTCGAATATTTGCATCCTCAAGCTGAACTACTGTTGCAATCATGTCACCGTCACTAATACTTACCCCAGCAATACTCCCAGCGGAAGAACAACCGATAATCTGCGCTTGAGGAAATTTTTCTCGTAACTCGTTAAAACAAGACTCTTCTTGAAAATACGGATTATCTGAAAATACCAAAACAAGTTGTGCACTTGTAGAAAAACTAGGCAAGGATTCCCATCCAGATTGATGATCCCAACGAATTTGACTAACTTGCATGAGTACCCCTGTTTATATGAATCTAATACTTCATAATAACAGTGGAAAGAGAAAGTCCCGCATAGATTTTCTTGGAACTGAAGAGAAAAATAATGCTAATTTTTATAAATAAAGTTCTCTTTTGCGATGATCAAAGGGGTTTTGAGATTCCCCTTTTGCTATTTGATTTGAAGACTTTTCTTGGATATTTATTTATATCCTACTTGATCGAGTAACTTCTGAGCCGCTATTTGGTTTTTGCCAATCGCAGCAACAGGTACCTTTTCAACCTAGAAATTCCCCATACTCTTAAATGCGGGATTATCAACTTTTACGGTGGATACAACATGCCATTCATTATTGCCGTTAGCAAGATACTCCTGAGCAGAATCAGTAAGTAGGATTTTTTAGGTACATTAGATGGTACATAAAAATTAAAATTTATGTAAGTATTTGATTTGCATAGCCTATTGGCGGAGACGAGAAGATTCGAACTTCCGATCCAGGGTTTAGCCAGATGCTCCCTTAGCAGGGGAGTGCCTTCGACCACTCGGCCACGTCTCCGTAATACGCTAAAACTACAAGTTTGCTATTCTAACGGATTTATTAAAAACCCCCAAGGAATATCAACAACTTATTTAATAAATCAACTACTTATTACTTCTGCTCAAGTTCAAAAGCTTTATGTAATGCTCTGACTGCAAGTTCCATATACTTTTCATCTATTAATACAGAAATCTTGATTTCACTGGTCGAAATCATCTGAATGTTAATCCCCTCTTCCGAAAGCGTTCTAAACATTTTGCTCGCAATACCAACATGCGAGCGCATGCCAACACCCACTACAGAGACTTTAGATACTTTGGGGTCCCCAGAGATTTCTTTAGCTTCCATGTGCGATTGCACTTTGGTCTTCAAAATCTCTGTTGCTTTTTGATACTCAGCCCTTGGAACCGTGAAAGTAAAGTCCGTCTTACCATCAACCGATTGATTCTGAATAATCATGTCCACATCAATGTTGGCATCTGCTATAGGGCCTAAAATTTGATAGGCAATGCCTGGCTTATCCGGAACTCCAAGAACCGTAATCTTTGCCTCATCCCGGGCAAATGCAATACCAGAAATAACTGCAGCTTCCATTTTATTGTCTTCCTCAAAGGTAATTAATGTGCCAGATGCCATCTCTTGCTCAAGAGGGATCATCGGGTCGGTCAGCGATGATAAAACACGTGTTTTAACGCGATATTTTCCCGCAAATTCTACTGAGCGGATTTGCAAGACTTTGGAGCCAAGACTTGCCATCTCCAACATTTCTTCAAACGTAATTCGGTCGAGCCGACGCGCTTCATCACAGACTCTAGGATCTGTGGTGTACACACCATCCACATCGGTATAAATCAAACACTCTTCCGCACCTAGTGCAGCAGCAATTGCTACCGCAGAGGTATCGGATCCACCGCGTCCGAGTGTAGTGATATTGCCTTTTTCATCAACACCCTGAAAACCAGTAATTACCACCACCTTACCTTGTGCTAAATCAGCAAGAACTTTTTCTTTTTCAATTCCTTGAATACGCGCTTTAGTGTGCGCCGAATCGGTTCGTATCACCACCTGCCATCCAGCATAACTTAATGCTGCTATCCCTTCAGCTTGGAGTGCTAACGCTAACAATCCTGAACTGACTTGCTCTCCAGTACTGGCAATTTGATCAAGTTCTCGTGGGTCTGGATCTGGGTTAATCTCTTTCGCCAACCCTAACAGGCGATTAGTTTCGCCTGACATGGCGGATGGCACAACCACGACCTGATGACCAGCTTTTTGCCACTTCGCAACGCGCTTTGCCACATTTTTAATACGTTCAGGTGACCCCATGGAGGTCCCACCATATTTATGTACGATTAATGCCATATGAATACTTTTGCGTAATTTTTATACGCTTGATGAATAAAGGGTTATTTTACACCTTTGTGCGTGCTCTTCTTCAACTTCAGTGGGCGCTCTCTTTTATAAAAATCGGTTTGACGCGTGGCCCATATTGAGTAAGTAGGTCTACATGTAACCCAACACCAACAACAGCTAATACTTCATTATCCAAACATAAAATCCTTGCTGTGCGTTGCCAAGGAGGAACATCCAACTCTTGAAAGATTTTTTTGAGGGTTTTTCGTGACTGCTTGGGGTGTATACGAATCTTTTCACCACCTGACCGAACTTTTTCTTGTATTGCTTGATTGTTCATCGCCATTTGATAAACCTCTAGCGCCAAACCAAATTCATCTGAGTCTTCATCAATCTTCATAAATTCCCAGCGCCCAGGGGTAATACTAGGATCGCAAACGGATAATTTTTGACGCCACACTCTTAAGTGTTTTCCGTCATGCACCCACTGTAATTGGTGATCTGCCATATTTTTTAGTTGCTCAAGATCAGCCCACCAAGCAGTGAGCCGCTCTTCACTAGGCATATTTAAGCCTTGTAGAAAGATCCAACGACGCAGCGCATTATTGGCGCGTGCCATATCTTCAAAACGAAGAGCCATTAAGTAAACAATATCTAAACCATCTTCGGTGGTCATCACATTCAAATCAATATCCGCTAATTGATCTAACAAGTGCTGCGCATCCGCCATATGTGATGCAGTACGACTTAAGTTTTTTCTAAGTTGGGGCTGTATTTTTTCTAGAATAGGCATGATCCGTAAGCGGATAAAGTTTCTTGTAAAGTGATCGTCTTGGTTACTGGGGTCTTCTATCCACTGTAAATGATACTCTTTGGCATAAGACTCTAAATCTTTACGGGATAGATCAATAAAAGGTCGCCATACTCGAATATCAGTTCTTTCTAAACCGCGCTGTGCTGCCATACCTGATAAGCCCGGCAAACCTGATCCTCGTAATAGTTGCAAAAGTACGGTCTCAGCCTGATCATCTTGGTGATGACCGAGTAAAAGATCAGTAACCCTGTGTTGCTGACACATTTGCGCAAGTGCTTCATAACGCGCCTCACGCGCCTGAGCCTCTACATTACTCATCTCGCCCACTCCGTCAGGCCAGTTGATCAACCGAAAATCAAAAGTAACTTCGAATGAATCTGCCACATGCGCGCAGTGCAACACCCACTCATCCGCAATTTCTTGTAAGCCATGATTAACGTGCAATGCGATGACATGTTCAGGGCCATAGGCCGCGACCGTCGAGTGCAATAAAACGGTGGAGTCTAGGCCCCCACTAAAAGCCACGGCAATGCGCGTGGCAGAATCAACGGTTGGGATTTTATTTGCTGGATGTGTCTTTGAACTTACCATAACTCATGAGCCTTTCATGACGGCGTTCAAGTAAATCTTTAACACTCATTCCAGAAAATTGACGTAAGGAATCTGCCAGTGCTCGTTTGAGATTCGTGCACATTCCTTCGTAATCACGGTGAGCCCCTCCAACTGGTTCATTCACGATCTTATCAATCAAACCAAGTCCTTTGAGACGATGTGCGGTAAGGCCTAATTGCTCGGCAGCTTCTGGTGCCATCTCTGCAGTTTTCCATAAAATGGAAGCGCACCCTTCTGGTGAAATCACTGAGTAGGTCGCAAATTGCAACATCAGTACCATATCACCCATCGCAATCGCCAGCGCACCACCTGAACCGCCTTCACCAATGATGGTAGAAATAATCGGCACTTTGAGTTCTGCTTGGGTATATAAATTATGGCCAATCGCTTCAGATTGATTCCGCTCTTCGGCATCGATTCCGGGGAATGCCCCTGGCGTATCCACAAAAGTAAATACAGGGATTTCAAACTTTTCTGCAAGTCGCATCAGGCGCATTGCTTTGCGATACCCTTCCGGTCGACTCATCCCAAAGTTACGCAAAGCACGCTCTTTTGTGTCTCGGCCCTTTTGATGTCCAATCACCATACAAGAGGTGCCATTGAATCTTGCTAAACCACCAATGATCGAGAGATCATCACCAAAAGAGCGATCACCATGTAACTCGTGGAAATCAGTAAAAATCTGATTGAGGTAATCTAATGTATAGGGACGCTGTGGATGACGCGCAATCTGTGACACCTGCCAAGGCGTAACTCGGGTGTAGATATCTTTCGTCAGTTGCTGGCTTTTTTCAGCAAGACGACTAATTTCATCAGAAATATCCACTGCAGATTCGTCTTGAACAAATCGTAACTCTTCGATTTTGTTTTCTAATTCTGCAATCGGTTGCTCAAAATCTAGGAACGTAGTTTTCATAAGGCTATTTTACATCCCAAATCTTACTTTATATGATTTTTTGAACTAATAATCGACAGGAATAGGGTCAATACTGCGCCATAAATACCAAGTCGCGACGGTTCGATACGGCGCCCAATTGGCAGCAACCTCTCTGGCCTCTGCGCGTGTGACTTTCTCTCCGCTGAAATAATTGATTGAAATGGCTCTCAACAAACCAATGTCATCCAGTGGCAAAATATCTGGTCGTTTTAAATTAAAGATGAGGAACATCTCTGCTGTCCAACGACCAATCCCCCTAATCGAAGTTAATTCTTTAATAATTTGCTCATCGTCTAAGGTATGCCATTTGGTCTTGGCTAAACCATGGTTATGAAAATGATCAGCTAAATCTTTTACATACTCTATTTTTCGATAAGATAAGCCTGCCGCACGAAGTGCCTCTGGCTCAGAGACTAAAACATGCTTGGGCGTTACTTTTGGCATGGTTAATTCAAAACGATTCCACACGGCTTGGGCTGCCGCTACGGAGATCTGCTGTCCAATAATCGACCTTGCTAAAGTCAAGAATGGATCACCTCGTGAAACAACTCCAGTATCACGATACTTTGGAATGATCTTTTTTAAGATGCGATCCTGTGTAATGAGTTGATGGCAGGCATCCTCCCAATAGTCTTCCATTGAATCCATGTCCTTCGTCATCAATGACTCTCTTTAATTTTTACGCCAAGTGGTTTTACCTTGGGGCTGATCTTCTAGCACAATACCCTTGGTCAGTAAGTCCTGACGAATGGCATCTGACTTTGCAAAGTCTTTGTTCTTCTTGGCGATTGCGCGCTGCTCAATGAGTGCTTCAATTTCTGACTCATTCAATTGCAATTGGCCACTCTGTAAATATGCTTGTGTCGTTCTTTGTAAAAGTCCCATATATCCAGCTAAATGCTTTAACGTATGCGCCAGCGATTGATATAAGTCCATCTCATTTTGTTGCCGAGCTTTATTTGCCTCGGTAGATAATCCAAATAAAACAGCAATCGCTTCTGGGGTATTGAAATCGTCATTCATCGCCGCATGAAACTGCTCTACCCAAATATCGATTAAAGGCGTTGTTTGATTTAAATCATGATCTTTTAGAGCGGTATACAAACGCTCAAGCCCTTGTGCCGCTTCATCGAGGGTCGCATCACTATAGTTCACTGGGCTACGATAGTGCGCTCGGAGAATAAAAAAACGAATCACTTCTGGGTCATACTGCGCTAAGACATCTCGAATCACAAAAAAATTACCAAGTGATTTAGACATTTTTTCATTATTAACGCGCACATGGCCGTTATGCATCCAATAGTTCACAAAACGCGGATCGGTACTTTGACCATCCTCGGTAAAGGTTCGATAGACGCCTTCACTCTGAGCAATTTCGTTTTCATGATGAGGGAACTGAAGATCCGCACCTCCGCCATGAATGTCGAAGTGATAACCCAACATATCACATGCCATGGCTGAACATTCAATATGCCAACCAGGACGGCCCTCACCCCACTTAGATGCCCAGCGTGTGTCTGCGGGTTCATCTTCTTTTGCGCTTTTCCACAAAACAAAATCTAGTGGATCTTTTTTATCTCCGGCAATAATAACGCGATTACCCTCTTCTAAATCATCTAAAGTTTTACCGGATAATTGACCGTAGGGTGGAAAATCTCTCACCGAATACATCACATCCCCTGAATCGGCCTGATATGCCAATTCTTTCTCAATGAGGCCTGAGATCATTTCTTGCATTTGCTGAATATAATGCGTGGCCCGAGGCTCATGATCGGGACGCAGGACGCCTAATGCATCGCCATCTGCATGCATGGCATCAATAAAGCGTTGGGTGAGGGTTGCAATCGACTCTTGATTTTCAACTGCACGCTTAATGATCTTGTCATCAATATCCGTAATATTTCGGACATATGTAACCTCATAACCACTCGCTCTTAACCATCTCACGACCATATCAAATACAATCATGACTCGGGCATGACCAATGTGACATTGATCATATACAGTCATACCGCAAACATAAATAGATACTTTGTTTGCTTGGATTGGCTGAAAAACTTCTTTTTGACGATGTAGGGTGTTATATATTTGAAGCATAGGATTTAAAGTGATAAAAGCGCAACATAATCTTGTTCAATTGTTCTAACTCGCAAGTATAGTCAATAGTGCCATAAAATATCATTTCAACATTGAGAAATTAAAAATGCCACAACAAGTTCCTTTGAGTTTTAAGTTCAACACCAATCATCATCACTTTTCATTCGCTTGGAAAAAATGCGTAATTCTCCTGAGTGTATCCTTACTCTTCGCATGCAGCACAATGAATCCAGAAACACCGAAAGATCAAAAGGATCAAATCTCAATCGCAAAAGAATCTAATCTTGATCATCATGTGCCAACTACTCTAGAAGAAGCCACCAAAAATCCTGGTAATTTAGGCGTGTACTCGCCTCTTGGGACCTCTACCTCGATGACTTCTAATAATACGGGTCTTCAAACTACCCAAAATACACCTACTCTAGCAACGCCTTTTATCGCTTTACAAAATGCGTCAACAGATACAAGCTCTAAAAATGGCGTTCCAGCCAATATTGCAAAGCTCATGAAAGAAAAAAAATGGGATGAGGCGCTCAAAGCAATTGATGTTGAGTCGAAAAAAAGTCCGCGAAATATTCAAATCCTATTTATTCGGACACGTATTTTGACTGAACAAGGCCAGTTGGAAAGTGCTCGCCAAGCCCTCGTAGCTTTTATCGAGAAGTATCCTGAAATTCCGGAACCATATAATAATCTAGCGGTTCTTTATGCTCGCGCTGGTAAGCTCGATTTAGCGCGCGATAATCTTGAGATGTGCCTCAAACTCTCACCGAATTATGCAATTGGCCTGCAAAACTTAGGAGACATTTATACTCTTATAGCTGCTAGCTATTACGATAAAGCTTTTAAGCAAAATCGGAGAATGACCGAAGCTGATAAAAAAAGAAAATTGGCTGAAGCAATTACTTCTCAATAACCATTTTTTTAAACCTCAAAGGAAAAATATGTCACGTGTGCAATTCAAAACCAACCATGGTGATTTCATCATTGAACTCAATGAGGAACTCGCTCCACTTTCAAGTGCTAACTTTTTAGAGTATGTAAACTCTGGTCATTACAACGGTACGATCTTTCATCGTGTGATTAGTAATTTCATGGTTCAAGGTGGTGGGATGGAAGTGGGTATGAAGCAAAAAGAAACTCGTGCAAATATCGAAAATGAAGCCGCGAATGGTTTAAAAAATGTTCGTGGTAGCGTTGCTATGGCTCGTACCAGTGATCCTCACTCAGCTTCTTCACAGTTCTTTATTAATGTCGTAGATAATGATTTTTTAAATCATAGCTCACCAACTCCACAAGGATGGGGCTATGCGGTGTTTGGTATGGTGACTGAAGGAATGGACGTAGTTGATACAATCCGTAAATTGCCAACAGGTAGCGCTGGATTTCATCAAGATGTGCCGAAAGAAGACGTTGTCGTTCTTGAGGCTGTTGCTCTTTAATACCCACCATGCCTGAATTTGATCGTGCACTGATTATTTCTGATCTGCATCTTACGGCTGCATACCCTTTTACAGCGAATCGTTTTATCGATTTTTGTAAAAACGAAGCAAGGCAAGTTCAGGCGGTTTTTATTATTGGTGACTTATTTGAATTTTGGGTTGGGGATGATGCTCACATGCACACCCCCTTTAACCGAAGCATCGCGAATGAAATTCAGGCACTTAGCGCTTCAGGTGTGCAAGTATTCTTTATTGCGGGTAATCGAGATTTTATGTTGGGCAAAGATTTCCAAAAAATTACCTCATGGACAGCTCTTCCTGATCCTAGTGTTGTCACGATTGGGGGGCAATCTTGGCTGCTCTCCCATGGAGATATGCTGTGCACTGCTGATCCTGCTTATCAATTATTTCGAAATTTTACTCGCGTACCATTTTTTCAATATCTGTTTATGCTGATTCCTCCCAAGTTCCGGCAAAAGATGGGTGATCGGCTTCGCTCGCGCGCGGCCATGAAATATCAACGTCGCGAATATTTTGACCCGATGACCGCGAATATCAAAGGGAATGTTACCTTAGAGGCCTGCGCCAAAGTAACTGAGAAGTATCACTGTCCACGTTTAATACATGGTCATACACACCGTCCAGGTATGCAAGAAGAACAACTCGGCAATCACTCTTGGACCCGATGGGTCCTCTCAGACTGGGATTTAGATCACCCGGAAATGAAGCCTCGCGCCAATGCTTTACTCATTAATCCCTCAGGCATTACTGCCATTGATTTAATCAATACTTCAAGCCTTGGATAATAAAGGCGCCATTTGGGCAAATATTTTTGGATTGGCGGCCATAATTTGTCCAGAAGAAAAATAACCCTCTTCCCCATCATATTGACCAACTAATCCGCCGGATTCTTGAATTAACAAAATCCCTGCGGCCATATCCCAAGGCTTTAAATCACCTTCAAAAAATCCATCTAGGCGCCCGGCTGCTACATACGCTAAGTCTAAGGAAGCTGCTCCTGGTCGACGCAAGCCTGCACAACTTCTGGTCATCCTCTTAAAGAGATGGACGTAGTGATCTAAGTTTTGATCATTACGGTACGGAAAGCCTGTGCCAATTAAGCAATCTGCTAAGCGCAATTGCTGTGCCACTCGCAAACGACGATGATTTAAATAGGCGCCAGCACCTTTGGTGGCGGTAAATAATTCGTCACGTGTTGGGTCATAAATTAATCCTTGCTGAACAACACCATTAACAAATAAGGCAATCGATACGGCAAATTGCGGAAATCCATGAATAAAGTTTGTGGTGCCATCAATGGGGTCAATAACCCACATGAAGTGCTCTTCTTCAGTCTGCTGCAAAGCCACGACTTCATCCCAAGAGATTGCTCCAAGACTTTCTCCAGATGCAGTTAAATAACCACTTTCTTCGGCATAAAAGTGATGGGTGGGATAGGCTTCTTTTAAAACCTCTATGATTGCGTACTCTGCTGCTTGATCAACTTCTGTTACAAAATCGTTTTGTTGCTTTCTAGCGACCTGCAAACGCTCCAAATTAAGGGAGGCACGATTAATAATATTACCTGCACTACGCGCCGCTTTTACTGCGACATTCATCATCGGATGCATAAGAATTTCTCTTAAAAGTAGAATACAAAACAAAGAAGAACACAAGTTGATAAAGAGCAAGTTAAGTCATACTTAACGAAGTTCTCTATTTTAACTAATTTAAGCAAAGAAAGCGAATCAAGATGGGTGTTACTTGGATTTTGCATGAAACGAGTCATGCGGGAAATGTTGGCTCTGCGGCCAGAGCTATCAAAACCATGGGTTTTGAGCAGTTATGTCTGGTCAACCCTAAATCTGCAGATATGGCGCAAGCTCCTGAAGCAATTGCCTTGGCCAGTGGCGCGGTGGATGTTTTAGACAATACGCAAGTCACTGCGGATTTAGCTTCAGCATGTGCTCCGTTTTCCTATGTTTTTGGCCTAACTTCGCGTGATCGTGAATTTGGTCCTCCGGCGATTTCGATTCAAGAAGCCTGCACACTAGCTCAGCAAGCTCTATCCCAGAACACTCCTTGTGCTTTTTTATTTGGTTCGGAACGCACGGGTCTTCGTAATGAAGACTTTCATTATTGTTCTCATCGTGTCTGGATTGATGCTAATCCCAACTATCCATCTTTAAATCTGGCTCAAGCGGTAATGATCTGCGCTTATGAAATGCGCCAAGCTTCGCAGCTTAAACCAACTACCCTGCAAAATGATGCAATCCCTAGCCGTGCAAGTATTGAGTCGATCAATGCTCTCATGGACCACCTAGCTGAGGGATTGGAGGCCATCGAGTTTTTAGATCCAAAGCACCCCAAAAAATTGATCGATCGACTCCGCGCACTCTTTGATCGGGCAGAACTGCAAACGGAGGAAGTACTTCTTCTAAGAGGGGTGGCAAAGCAAATGTTACTGACTAAAGATAAAAGAATTAAACTATAGTTATGTCATTATATTTTTTTGAAACAGTCGACTCGATTATTGCACGCGATCCTGCGGCAAGAAGTCGTCTTGAGGTCATTACTTGCTACCCAGGCCTTCATGCTATTTGGATCCACCGTATTTCCCACAGGTTATGGAATGCCAATCTAAAATGGCCCGCTCGTTTTTTATCGCATCTCTCTCGCATCCTCAATGGAATTGAAATACATCCAGGTGCAAAAATTGGTAAACGTGTTTTTATTGATCATGGTCTAGGTGTTGTGATTGGTGAAACGAGCGAGATTGGTGACGACTGTACGATTTATCAAGGTGTAACGCTGGGGGGGACCTCTTTGTACAAAGGGGTTAAACGTCACCCAACTCTTGGTAAAGGTGTTGTCGTCAGCGCTGGGGCAAAAGTACTGGGTGGTTTTACGATTGGCGACTATGCCAGAGTTGGTTCCAATGCAGTTGTTTTAAAAGAAGTGCCAGCGAATGCCACTGCAGTAGGTATTCCAGCACGTATTGTTCGCGCCGAATTACCAGCAAATGCAACTGACGCCGCAAAAGAACACTTTTCTGCTTATGGCATTACGCCAGAAGCAGATGATCCTGTCTCTTTAGCTCTTAAAAGTTTGATTGATATTACTTTAGAGTTGGAGAATAAAGTGAAATCTCTTGAGCAACAAATACGAACGAATACTGATGACTGCGCTGAGTCGGAGAATCATGCCAAAGAAATTACCCAATTAAAAAACTGGTTGAAAGACTGAAACGATGCAAGATTCATTTGCTGGTCATTCACCTGCGATGCAACAGTTTTTGAGGATTAAAGCAGAAAACCCGCACGCTCTTTTATTCTTTCGAATGGGTGATTTTTATGAGCTCTTCTTTGAAGATGCCCAAATTGCTGCGAAGATCCTTGATATTACCCTCACCCAACGTGGTCAATCCAATGGCTCTCCCATTAAAATGGCGGGAGTCCCCTATCACTCTGCTGAACAATATCTTGCCAAATTGATTCAAGCGGGTCAGAGTGTGGCGATTTGCGAACAAATCGGCGACCCAGCAACAAGTAAAGGTCCGGTTGAACGAAAGGTCATGCGAATTCTAACGCCCGGCACTGTAACAGATAAAGCACTTTTATCGGAACGTCAAAATAATACCCTGCTCACCTTAACAATGCATCACCAGCAAATTGGTATTGCTTGGTTAGTCATGGCGAGTGGTGAATTAAAAATGGCGCAATTTCCAAGGGGTGATCTACCGCAATATCTTGCGCGTATTTTGCCGCAAGAGTGGCTATGCCAACCTGAACAAAGTCTAGCCTTACAAGAAATGTTGCAAGATATTGCTTATCTGGAAGCTCCAAATACGGAGCAAGTGCCCTCCTGGGTGTGGCAAACCAAAGATGGTGCTGCACGCTTAAAGGACACACTGGGAATACCTGATTTATCAGTGATCGGGATTGATGAAAATCATCCAATGGAACTCGCCTTACAAGCAGTCGGCGTTCTCTTGTCGTTCGCTGCTTATACACAAGGTTTGGGATGGTCGGGAAAAATTCCACATCTTCAGTCCTGTCAAATTGAACAGGGTGATCTGTATATTGGTATGGATGCTGCCACGCGGAGAAACCTCGAGTTAACCCAAACATTAAGGGGCGAACCTGAACCTACTTTGTATTCATTACTCGACGATTGCTCAAGTCCCATGGGGAGTCGCCTGTTACGTCACTGGGTTCACCACCCGATTCGATCTCAAGCCGAGATCAAACAGCGCCATGAAGTGGTGACACAGTTCCTGAGCAACCCTTTTACTTTTCAAGAATTACGCGCTGAATTAAAAAGAATTTCTGATATTGAGCGAATTGCTTCTCGCATTGCCCTCAAAAGCGTTCGTCCGAAAGATCTCTCTAGCCTACGTGATACTCTGAGTTCTCTGCCGGAGATTCGTGAGACCTTAACGGAACTGGAGCGTGATTGTATTTTAATCAGTGCGTTAAAAAATGATTTAATGGTCGAAGAGGATATGCTTGATCTGTTGCGTCGAGCAGTCATGGAAGATCCTGCAAGTGTGATTCGAGAAGGTGGTGTGATTGCGGATGGTTACCATCCAGATTTAGATGAGCTTCGCGCTTTATCAGCGGATACGGGTCAATTTTTAATTGACCTAGAAACCCGTGAACGCGTCCGCACAGGAATAAATACTTTACGCGTTGAATTTAATAAAATCCATGGTTTTTTTATTGAAGTGACTCATGGTCAGACGGATAAAGTGCCTCTAGATTATCAACGTCGCCAAACCCTCAAAAACGCGGAACGCTATATCACCCCAGAATTAAAAGCTTTTGAAGACAAAGCTCTTTCCGCAAAAGAACGGAGTTTTGCTCTAGAAAAACAATTGTTTGAAGAATTAGTCCAAATGCTGCAAAAAGATATTCAAACGATACAGGTCATCGCTAAAGCTCTTGCCAAAATCGATGTTCTTGCAAGCTTTGCCAGTTGTGCTAAAACCTATGAATGGCATTGTCCTGAGCTCGTTGAGCAAGCAGTTATCGAAATCCAACAAGGTCGTCATCCAGTGGTGGAAGCACAATTAGCCAAAAAGTCCTTATCGTTCTCTAGTAATGATGCCCATTTGCAAAGCAATCGGAAAATGTTAATGATTACGGGTCCTAATATGGGTGGTAAATCGACCTATATGCGGCAAGTAGCTTTGATAACGGTGATGGCTTATATCGGCAGCTTTGTACCGGCATCCCATGCAAAGCTAGGTCCAATTGATCAAATCTTCACCAGAATTGGTGCGGCAGATGACCTAGCAAGTGGTAAATCTACCTTTATGGTTGAAATGACTGAGGCGGCAGGTATTTTGCACCGAGCGACGGAACATAGCCTGGTCTTGATGGATGAAATCGGTCGTGGTACTTCGACTTTTGATGGCTTATCCCTGGCCTGGGCGATTGCCAAATACTTGTTAGAGGTTAATCGCAGCTTTACTTTATTTGCCACACATTATTTAGAACTGGCGCATTTGCCGAGTAACTATCCACAATGTGTCAATGTCCATTTATCTGCGATTGAACAAGGTCGTGAACTGATCTTTTTACATCAAGTCAAACCTGGTCATGCGAGCCAAAGCTACGGCTTGCAAGTAGCTCAACTTGCAGGTGTACCAAAACCCATCATTACGCAGGCACGCAAAAAACTACTACAACTTGAAGCGCAAAATGATAGTCATCAGATCCAAAATGATCTATTTGCTCAACCCATAGAGGAGTTTGACCAAGGTGCAGAATCTGTTGCAACTGAGCCTCATCCGGTGGAATTTGCGATCCGTGAACTTGATCCAGATTCTTTAAGTCCTAAACAAGCTTTAGAAGCCCTCTACGAGCTAAAAAAACTTCTTAATTAGTTGAAGTTTTTGTCGTTAGTGCAAGGTTGGGTGATTGTCAGGCCCATTACTGATCAAATCATCCAAATTATCGTAATCGGTATCATCATCTTGATCACCAATCATGAGTCCCATTGCATCTTGTGCACGTCCGTTTTCAACCTCTTCACTGGTTGCCAACCTGACCTCAGTTACCTGAATCCAAAAACGTAGTGCCATACCTGCTAAGGGATGATTGGCATCTAAAATAACGCGATCTTCAGCTAAATCGGTAACAGTGTAAATGAGAGTCTGCTCATCTTCATCATCGGCAGCAATGAACTCCGCCCCATCCTCCTCATCATCTAAACTCGGAACTCCTTCAAACTGCATCCCGATTTCTAATGGTTCAGGAAAACGATTACGCTGTTCAATTCTTAACAATTCTGCGTCATAATCACCAAAAGCATCATGCGGTTCAAGTTGAATATTGGTCTCAAAACCAACTTCTTGATCCTCAAGCAGCTCTTCTATTTTAGGAAAAGTGCCTGCATATCCACCATGTAAATATATCATGGGATCTGCAGACTCTTCAATTAAATTACCTTGAGCGTCTGATAAACGGTATATTAGAGAAACAACTGTATTTTTTTCAATCTTCATTAAAGATATTCTACTTGAAACCTCATTACACCCCCCCAACTCCTCCATTCCCTCTTCCACTCAAAGATCCTTGGGCCTTGTTAGGACAAATGAGTCCTACTGAATTTATGCGTGATTATTGGCAAAAGAAACCGCTTCTGGTTCGTGGCGCAATTCCAGCCTTTGCCCAAAATCCTGAGCTGACCAGTCCAATTTCTAGTAAGGAACTATATGAACTTGCAGGCTACGACCTTGTTGAGTCACGACTAGTCAAAAGAAATCCCTGGACTTTGGAACATGGTCCTCACACTGTCCGTAAAATCCCTAAAATCAATCAAAAAGACTGGACTTTGCTGATTCAAGGGATGGAAGGTTGGCATCCAGCTGCAGCCCAAGTCTTATCTTGGTTTCGTTTTATTCCTGATTATCGTTTAGATGATTTGATGATTAGTATTGCCGGTCCTGGCGGTGGTGTTGGACCGCACCTTGACTCCTATGATGTCTTCCTCATTCAAATGGAGGGTCGTCGTACTTGGAAAATTCAGTCAAATCCAAAAAAAGGATTTATCGAAGAACTCCCTCTGAAAATTTTGGAACAATTTAATCCAAGCGATGAATGGACTCTAAATCCTGGCGATTTATTGTACCTACCGCCGCAAATTGCGCATGATGGCATTGCTCTAGATCCTGGCACACAAACGTGGTCGGTTGGCTTTCGCTCACTCAGCTGGCGCGAGCTTCTTCAAGAGACATTATGGCGCTTGGCAGATCAACTCGAGGACGATTTAAGTCTAGGCCAGATTCTGACAGACCCACATCAATCTGCCACAGATCGACCTTCCAAAATACCTTCGCATTTAACCCAGTCTCTAAAAAATCGCTTTAATGAACTTCCTTGGCATGGCAAAAATTTAGATGAATTACTGGAATTTGCTCTCGGTGAAATCCTCTCAGAACCTAAACCTCAAGTTGTTTTTTCACCACCAATTGACCTCCTTTCCGAAGGTGAATTCAGGGCAGCATGTGTTCTTCAAGGTTTACATGTCCACCCACAAACACGCTTAAATATAAGTGGAGATTACCTGTTTTGTAATGGTGCGATCCTAACTTATATTGATAAGAAATCAGAGGCTTACGAATACTGGCTGCTGTTTGCTCATCAACGAGGCTTCCTTCCAAAGCAATGTCGCCGTTTCTTGGCCTACCCTTCGATGTTTGAACATATTTATGAGGGTTACACCAATGGCTGGTTCGAATTAGGGGAATATGACTAATTAGGGAAAACTCTGGGACATTTCATCAATTTTAGATATAATAAGTTTGGATTTAAATATGGGTCCAACTCCAATTACAAAAGATTGTTGTTATATTGATTCAATTAATTAAAAGGATATTAAACATGAAGAAGTCACTATTACTAGCTGCTTTATTAGCTATGGCTGTAGCCGCTTGTAGCAAAACTGAAACTGCTGCTCCTGCTGCTCCTGCTGCTGAAGCTGCAAAACAAGAAGCTGCTGCTGCAGTTGATTCCGCTAAAGATGCTGCTAGCCAAGCTGGTGCTGCTGTTAAAGATGGCGCTGCTGCCGCTGTTGATGCTGCTAAAGACGCTGGTACTGCTGCCGCTGATGCTGCTAAAGACGCAATGAAGAAGTAATTCTTTCTGTTAGAAAAAGCCGCTCTTTTGAGCGGCTTTTTTGTTTTTTAAGGTTGTTTTTGTGAAGTTTGGTAAGCGATTAATTCGGAGTAATATTTGCTTCACGAACCACCTTCCCCCAACGTAGGGTTTCAGATTTAATAAAGCCACGGAATTCCTCTGGGGTATCCACTTGAACTATGGCTCCTTCATTGCGCAGTTTCTCTTTGGCTTCGATCGTGTCAAAAGCCATTCTTGTCCCCTGATTTAGTTTATCGACAATCTCGCGGGGTGTACCTGCTTTTACAACCACTCCATACCACTGCGTAGCATCAAAGCCTTTGAGCTCGGGAACTCCTGATTCGGATAAGGTTGCTACCTGTGGCAGTACGTCAATCCGTTTTAAGCTAGATACTCCTAAAGGCACAACTTTCTTTGCCACTATGTGTTGCATGAGTGGGGGGGCTCCCGTCATCGTCATACTAACTTGTCCGCCTAATAAATCCATCACTGCTGGCGCAGTGCCTTTGTACGGAATATGCAAAATATCCGTTTTAGTAACCAATTTAAAATATTCCATGGCAATATGCGCAGCACCACCACTACCACCTGAGCTATAGGTGAGTTTGCCTGGATTGGCTTTTGCGTATGTAATTAACTCTTGAATGGTTTTAAATGGCTGATTGGGGTTAACAACAAAAATATTGGGTACCAAAGCTATCCTACTGATAGGCGCAAAATCTTTGACGGGATCATAGGAGAGATTTTTAAATAAAGATGGATTGACTGCCAATGTACCGATATGCCCCATAAAAACAGTGTAACCATCGGCGGGGGCTTTGAGCACTTCATTGACCGCGATTTGCCCGCTCGCTCCAGCTTTGTTTTCAATAATCACGGGTTGTTTCCAAATCAGTGTTAATTTTTCACCCAACATTCTAGAAAAAATATCAGTCGATCCACCCGGAGGAAACGGCACGATCAGTCGGATTGGCTTTTGCGGATAGTTGGTTTGCGCAACACTCCATACTGGAATCAAAGCAATCAATACCCACGATAAATGAACTAAATACTTTTTCATCAAACTTCCTGACTTTATTCTGTTGTCGTTTTTTGTAACTTCTTTAACCACGGTCGTGCATTACCTTCATAAACTGAGGGCCCTAATCGAAAATGCTGCGCCTCCTGAAAGGTAAATACGGCAGGTACATCTTCACTATAAACCTTATCGCCCTTGGGTAGTCCTCCATTCAGCGCTACTTGGGAGTGCAATGGACGTCCTAAAATCTGAGATAGTCTTGCGGAAACTTCAATTAAGCCATCCACAGAAATCCCCGTAGGAATCCCCATCGTATCTAATAAATGGACAAAATCCTCCGTTGGAATCATGCCTGTAGCCTGCCCGTTGCCACAATATGGACAGCCTCCAATACCCCCAATCGAGGTGTCCGCAATGATGGTGTGGCGATGATCTAAACACTTGATCGCCTCATACATAGAGATCATCGCTAAACCTCTAGCGTTGTGCAAATGCAAACGAAAATCTGTAATGCTCGGGAATAACTCAGTAATAGCTGTCAGATCCTTTGCCACTGCAGTTGGAGTATTCCATGCCATTGGGTCAGCCATGTCAACGCGCGTCACTTTGATGCCTTGCTTTTGCCATGCATCATATTGCTTTTGCAACATCTGCATGCGCATCTCATGAGTAAACTCACCTGAGAAATTGGATCCCCATCCAGCACTGAGGCCAATCGCACCTTCTTGTAGTCCTTCCGCTTTACTTCTTGTAATCGGTGCTTGCCACTGCTCTTCTTGTTCTTCGAGTGTTCGATTGGTGTTTCTTTGAATAAATATTGGACAGGCATGTAAATGAGTGGCATGGATCTGATCAATTGCAAGTGGCGGCGCGTATTCCAAACGCTCTAATCGTCCCCGCTCATTGAGTGCCAGGACAAAAAAGGAAACTCCCGGTGTCGGTTTTAAACGCTTGACTACTTCTAAAGAATCCGCCATTTGTGGACTCCATTTAGGATTTACAAATGCGCCAACCACCATCCGGTTTACACCGGCATCTACCATCATTTGTAACAGTTCTAATTTTTCATCAACGGTCACACCTTCACGTTCGATTTGTAAACCATCGCGCAACGTTTCATCCGTGATGAGTACCTTAGGATAGTTCTTCATTTGTACTCTTCCTTAACAATTTTTCCAAACAGGTTGACGTTTTTCTAATCTGGCAGTAATCCCCTCTTGACGATCTTCACTTAAGTAGGGATTTAATCCAGGGTCCTGACGAAGCGCTGCTGCAACGGGCATATCTAACCCTTTTAGCGCCACTGCTTTGACACGTCGCACTGAGATAGGGGCATTACTTGCAATGACTCGTGCGAGCTCAAGAGCCGTGGATAAAACCTTTTCTTTAGATACCAATCGATTGATTAAGCCCAAATCATTTGCTCTGGCCGCAGTAATGTACTCTCCAGTAAGTAACATGTCTAAAGCGTGAGTAATACCAATCAGTCGGGGCAATAATACGGACCCAAAATTAGCACCCATGCCAATCTTTGTTTCCGGCAATCCAAACATTGCAGCATCATGGGTCACTCTTAGATTACATGCTAATGCTAGCTCAAAACCACCAGCTACTGCACTCCCATTAATAGCAGCAATCACCGGTTTTTTTGTTTCATATACCAGCTCAAAAATATTACGTTCCACACGATTCATGGGTGTACGAAACTTGATACCCACTTGATCATTGTGGTGGATGTTTTTGAGATCTGCACCTGCGCAAAAGGCGTCTTCACCAGTTCCAGTAATGACTAAAACCCGAACTTCAGGATCTTCTTCGGCGTCTAATATGGCATTCATCATCTTCATTTTGAGAGCCTCAGATAATGCATTGCGACGATGCGGACGATTGATCCTGAGGATTCTAATAAACTCCTCATGTTCAATGATTAAATCATCTAACTCTTCTTGGGGTTCACTCATATTGCATTACCTTTCCGAACGTCTTGTTTCACCGCTTGTGCTGCAATCGCAGCCTCAATTTCAGTCATACTAAAACCAAATTGTTGCATCACTTCGGTCGTGTTTTCACCAAGTTTTGGCGCAGGTAAAAAATCCTCACGCATGCCACCTGAAAACTGATTGGTTAAACCGATTTGCTGAATCTTCCCTTCAGTAGGATGTTCGATTTCCTGCAAAAAACCTACGTCCTGTAAATGGGGGTCTTTCAATAAATCTTCTAAAGAGTTATATCGCATACATGGAATATCTGACTTCTCAAAAATTTCTATCCACTCTTCTGATGTTTTACTGCCAAGTGAAGTCGATCGAAGTTGGTAATAAGCTTCACTATTTTTAGTTCGAATCGCAACGTTACAAAAACGTGGATCATCTTTTAACTCTGGTCGTCCAATCGCATCAAAAAAAGCAAATGCCTGTGCATCCGTGTTTGGTGAAATCGATATATATCCGTCAGCTGTTTTGGCTGGTCGGTTATTCTTATCTAGCACCCGCGCATCACCAATCGGGCCTATGGGTGGCTCAAATGTCATATTCCCCATATGCTCTCTTAAGACAAATGCGGCTGCAGTTTCAAACATCGGAATCTCAAGGAGTTCTCCCTGCCCTACTTGAGTTCGTCGATATAGTGCAAAGCCAATCGCTTGGGCACTCACTAGGCCAGTGATGTGATCTGTCACAACCATCGGCACAAATCTTGGTTCTCCTGCAGATTTTTCAAAAGTTGCGGCAAAGCCCGCCGATGATTGAATCACGGTGTCATAAGCTGGTCGATTAAAGTAAGCTCCACCTCGTCCAAATGCCAACATCTGACAATAAATTAATTGTGGGTTGTGCGCTTGTAAACTCAACCAATCCAATCCCAGTTTTTGTAATGCTCCTGGACGCATGTTGGTCACAAAGACATCTGCTTTTTTTAATAATCGAATCAGTATCTCTTGACCTTTGGCGTTTTTCAAATCAATACATATTGATTTTTTATTACGGTTAAAGTTCATGAACTTTCCAGTCATACCTGGGTTTCTACCACCGCCTCCAAGTTGGCGCATTAAATCACCTTCAGGAGATTCAATTTTAATGACTTCGGCGCCATGATCCGCTAGGGTAAGTGAGCATACTGGGCCAACCACGACGGAGGATAAATCAACTACAACAACGCCATCTAATGGTCCTTTTGGAGTTGCTTGTGTTGATGAACTGCTTTGCATTTTATTCTCCCTTAAGCCCCATTTGGCCAACTAAAGGTCCCCAACGCTTAGCATCTGAGACCAAAAATTGTGTAAATTGCTCGGGTTGATTACCGAGTATATCTGATCCATCAGCTGTCAGGCGAGCTTTAATATCGGGTTGCTTCAGGACTTCTTGCATCGCTTGATGAATCTTTTTAATCATCTCTGGAGGGGTTTTCGCCGCAGCAATTAAACCAAACCAATTCACAAATTCAAAATCCTTTAAACCTAACTCTTGCATGGTTGGCACTTGAGGTAAAGCTGGAGAGCGAACTTTACTTGTAACACCTAATAAACGTAATTTGTTTGCGCTGGTTAGTTCTTTTGCTGTGATTTGCGCCACAAAGGCAAAATCAACATCCCCCGCTGCTACCGCTGTAGCCGCGGGTGCAGCCCCTCGATAAGGCACGTGAGTTAATTTCAAACCGGTATCGATGCGTAACATTTCTCCAGATAAATGACCACCACTACCAATACCCGCAGAACCATAGTTCAAGGGTCTTGTTTTACCGAGTTCAATTAATTCTTTATAGGATTTAATGGGAGAATTACCTCCCACCACGAGCACCAATGGTGAAGTCACAATCATCGTTATACCCGTGACATCTTTAATAGGGTCATAACTTAATTTTTTAAATAAATAGGGGCTGAGTGTATGCGGCGTATAGATCAACTGTAATGTTTGACCATCCGCTGGCGAACTCATCATGCTTCCAGTTGCAATAATGCCACTGGCCCCTGATTTATTTTCAATCAGAACAGTTTGTCCTAATATTTTCCCAAGGGGTTCAGAGATAATTCTGGCATAAGTATCGCTAGACGCGCCTGGAACTGAACCTACTAATAAACGTATCGGTTGAGTGGTCGCAGAGGTTTGGGACTGGGCAAGTGCTAAATCAGATAAAAAAAGGCTCAAAGAAATGTTTAAAAAAAGATTAATAACTTTCTTTATTGCATTCATGTGATCATATCTCCATCTTGACATTAATCCAAAATCCAATAAAGGTATCACCCCTTATTGGATTTTAAAGATACTGCCTCCGCAACAAGTTGTCGTTAATAACTTACTTGTGCATCTATTATTTTTAAAATTTGCTGATCAACGTCGCCTTTGACAATAGTTCCATTGTCTTCAAGCGCGGTCACGATTGTTTTGGCACTATCACCCTTTACAACAACACGATAACGTTTTGCTTTTCTGAGTTCCTCTTCTTTAGATGATTTAAACATATTAGAGAACCATGAACCAGATGATTTAGGATCAACTTCTTTCGTATTAACAAAACGAACAAAGTAAATACCCTGTGAACGATCTCGATCTTCAACGGTAAAGTTAGATCGATCTAAGGCTAAACCTACTTCACGCCAAGTTTTATCAAAACTTTGATTAATAGTTAATTGAGCAGCATCCGCAACTTCTGTCACGCGTGATGTACGTGCAAGCCCTGAGCCACTATTTTTTGCTAGTTCTGATTTTGCGGCATCATAATTTGTACCCAGATAGACCATCATTCTTGCTAACATTTCTGCTTCAAGTTCAGGATCTGAAGCTCTTGCTGTCCACATAGTTGAATCAGGCTGAGTCGGATTACTTCCAACTAATTTCTCTTCAGCACCACGATGAGTCACATATACTTCAGTTTCATTGTTCGTATTCTTTTCTAAGCGGGTCCGGAACTTGTCTCTCTCCCCGGTTGAATAAATACTATCTAATGTACTACCCAAAAACCGTCGAATCATATCCTGCGGAATCTTGGCACGATTTTCTGCCCAATCAGTTTCCATAATTCCTGTTGCAGGGGAATCTGTAATTAGTAAAAAACCTGTATCTTCCCAAAATGATTTGATTTTTGGATAAACATCATTCGCTGACTTATTGACAACAATCCAACGACGCTGCCCATCTCTTTCAATTCGAATGCCAGCTTGAGCAGGGGTAACCGTATTCTTTGTATCTTCTTTTTTTGCTTTCGATGTTGCTGAGTTATATTGCGAAAGTGTCGCTGTACCATCTGCAACTGCATATCGCTTTTCAGGATTGGAAGTAGATAAATCTGGTGGAATCGCTAAACTAGGAATCTTTTTTTCACCCTGAGATTTGTAATCAATAGATTCACCATTCAAGGTAGATGTGCAAGAAGATAAGAAAAAAGCTCCAAAAACAGCCATGAATGTGATACTTAATTTTGCCACTCTTAATTCGTTCAGCATAGTTTCCTATAGGTTTTAAACAATTACACCTGTCTTACGTAATACCTCTTTTAAAGGTTCGCGAAGACTCTCAGTCAAAGGTGTCAATGGTAAACGAATGCCTTTGTCAATAACACCCATTTCATGTAAAGCCCATTTCACAGGTATTGGATTAGGCTCAACAAACATCATTTGATGAAGTTTTAATAACTTAAATTGTAATTCTCGAGCCTGAACTAAATCGCCAATAACTGCCGCCTCACATAAAGATGACATCATCTGTGGAGCAACGTTTGCAGTAACGGAAATATTACCGTGTCCACCCATCAACATTAAGAAAATAGCCGTTAAATCATCTCCTGAATACACTGCAAAATGATGACTCTTTTGTTCTTTCAAGCCCGCAATCAAGGCGCTTACACGCTCTAAATTACCAGTAGCATCTTTTAAACCATTAATTCCTGGAACCTGAGCAAGGCGCAAAATAGTTGCATTACTCATATCAGCAACCGTTCTGCCTGGCACGTTATATAAAATGACTGGTAAGTCAATTTTTTCAGCAATCGTTTTAAAGTGCGCATAAATGCCATCTTGAGTCGGCTTATTGTAATAAGGTACTACTTGAAGGCTAGCATCTGCTCCAACCTGTTTAGCGTATTGTGTCAACTCTACAGCTTCTCGAGTTGAATTTCCGCCTGTTCCAGCAATGACAGGTATCCTGCCATTAATATGCTCAACTGCAACACGAATTAATTCACAATGTTCTTCTACATTAACCGTAGGCGACTCTCCAGATGTCCCAACAATGACAATACCGTGAGTTCCTTGCTCTACATGCCAATCCAACAAATGACGCAATGCGTCAAAATCTAGCTCCCCATCTTCTTGCATTGGAGAAACAATTGCAACAATGCTCCCTAGAATAGGTAACTGTGGATATAAAGTTTTCATGTTCATCATAGAATTGTAGCCCAATCTCAGGTCCTTACTGCACAAATTCGTTGAATCATGGCTGGCTTCGGATCTTCCACATAACCACTTTCAAAAGCGTTAATGTGAAATGATTGTTTGGCCAAAACCACCTCTAAAAGCTCATTTTCTCTTAATAAAAAATTTGGATTTGAGGGTTTACCAAATGCTTCATTTCCTATCGCAAAAGTCTCATAAATCAACACTCCTCCCTCATCAATCAATTCCAACATATTTTCTAAGTGAGGACGATACAAATAATTCGTAACGATTAATCCTGAAAACTTTTCCAACTGAAGATCAAAGGCAAACTCCTCTTTCTCTAAGTCAATACAACGTAACTCAATGGCATTGGGTTGACATTGATGCAATCTTTGTAAACTCGGCAAGTGAATATCAACTGCCAAAACTTGATACCCTAACTCTGCTAAATAAACAGAATGCCTGCCAGTGCCACACGCATAATCCAAAACTCTTTTAGATCCACTATTTGAAGGAATCCGCCCAGCAAAATGTGCTACCCAGGGAGAAACAGTAGAAAAATTATGAGTAATCAAGCCCCATTGCCTCACGAACATCTCGCATAGTTTCCTGAGCAGTTTTGCGCGCTTTGTCGCAACCGTCAGCAATAAGAGCTCTTAATAAGCTTGGGTCATCCAAGTATTTTTGAGCTCTTTCCAACATGGGTTGCTGCTCTTTCAATACATTTTGTATCAGTGGTTCTTTACACTCAAGACAGCCAATACCCGCTGTCTTACATCCTTGCTGAACCCAATCTTGGGTAGTCTGATCTGAATACACCACATGTAATTCCCAAACTGGGCAATTTTTAGGATCCCCAACATCAGTTCTTCGAACGCGTGCAGGGTCTGTTGGCATGGTTTTTATTTTTTTAGAAATAGACTGGGCATCTTCCCGCAATGAAATCGTATTTCCATAAGATTTAGACATCTTTTGTCCATCTAATCCTGGCATTTTGGATGCTTGTGTCAATAAGGCTTGGGGTTCAACAAGAATGATTTTTCTTGCCCCTTCAAGATAACCAAACAGTCGCTCCCGATCACTCATCGATAAATTTTGCGCTTCATGCAAAATCGCTTGGGCTTGCTCGAGGGCTTCTTCATCACCCTGCTCTTGGAAAGCTGTTCGAGCCTCTAAATATAATTTGGTTCTTTTGCCCCCTAGTTTCTTGGCGGCTTCTATGGCTTTTTCTTCAAAACCAGCTTCACGACCATACAAATAATTAAAGCGTCTTGCGACTTCTCGGGTCATTTCTACGTGAGGTATTTGGTCCTCACCCACCGGTACGTGCTGAGCACGATAAATGAGAATATCCGCTGCCTGTAACAAGGGATAACCTAAAAATCCATAGGTCTGAAGATCTTTTTCCCGTAACTTTTCAATTTGATCTTTATAGGTAGGAACCCGCTCTAACCAACCCAAAGGTGTTCCCATGGATAGCAGTAAAAATAATTCAGCATGCTCCGGCACTTTACTTTGAATAAATAATGTCGCCTGTGTTGGATCAACGCCTGCGGCTAACCAATCAATTACCATTTCCCAAACCGAGTTTTGTATGACCTCTGGTGATTCATAATGCGTCGTCAAGGCATGCCAATCAGCAACAAAGAAAAAACAAGGGTATTCAGATTGCAACCGAATCCAATTTTTTAATACGCCATGATAATGGCCTAAATGCAATGACCCAGTGGGGCGCATGCCAGATAATACGCGTTCAGAATACATAATGTGATGAGCTTAAAGTAATGACCAAACTGGTTGAAGTGAAAGTGGTAAATGCGGTAGTTTGCCTAAATCGATATGACTCTCGGCCGGATCATGAAAATCAGACCCTCGAGATGCATAAAATCCATATTGAAGTGCAATTTTGGCATATTCCTCGTATTGACGTGGCGTATGACTTCCAGTAATCACTTCAATTCCAAGTCCACCGGCTTCTTTGAAGGCGATATATAACTCATGTTTTTGGAGGTCTGTTAATCGATACCTACCTGGATGGGCAATAATTGCTACTCCACCAGAAGCTTTAATCCAATCAACCGACTCTTTGAGACTTGCCCAGACATGACCAATATAGCCAGGCTTACCTTCAATCAGGTAATTTTTGAATACATCATCGGTTGAGCGACAAACATTTTTTTCAACTAAATACCTTGCAAAATGTGTACGCGATAATAATTCTGGATTACCTGCATAGGTCAATGCACCTTCATAAGCGCCTTCAATTCCAACAGCTGCTAATTGCCGAGCAATTTCTTTACCTCTAGCGGTTCGTCCATCTCGTGTTTTACGCAATCCTTCAACCAATACAGAATGATCTGGATCAAGCCCAATGCCAACAATATGAATCGTTTGCCCCATCCAACTCACAGAGATTTCGACTCCAGAGGTATATTTCATCCCCAATTTATTCGCTGCTTCTCTAGCACGATGCTGACCGCCGATGACATCATGATCGGTGAGTGACCAAAGTTGTACACCATTTTGATGAGCACGCATCGCTAAATCCTCAGGTGTGAGGGTGCCATCAGATACCACTGAATGACAATGCAAATCGGCGTTAATAGAATTCATTACCCTATTCTACCGTTTTCACACAGGAATTTCGATAAAAATAGCATTTCAATGTATCAATGGGGAAAACATGCCATTTAGGTTAAGGACGTATCCACTACTCTTCTTGGCGCATGTAAATACTCTTTGGATTGCATTTCGATAATACGTGAAACTGTTCGGTGAAACTCGCCTGACATTTGACCTTCTGTGTAAAGTAAATCCGGTGCAACTTCTGCCGTGATAATTAACTTAATTTTGTGGTCATAAAAGACGTCAATTAACCAGGTAAAGCGCCTTGCTTCACTGGACATTCTTGGTGACATTTTAGGCACTCCAGTCAAAATGACTGTATGAAAGGTCGACGCAATTTCTAAATAATCATTTTGCGAACGTGGTCCAACACATAATTCTTGAAAATTAAACCAAGCAATTCCTCCAGCTCGACGCAAACACCTGATCGTTCGGTTTTCAATCATCAACTCAATCGGCTCATCTTCATGTGCACCAGCAAGTTTTACATAGACAGATTCCACTTCTTGCTCAACTGTCGGACCTAGCGGGGCAATATATGCCCTTACTTGATCCATCACCACTTGCCGATAA
The DNA here is from genome assembly GCF_027944005.1 of Polynucleobacter sp. SHI8. Taxonomy (NCBI): domain Bacteria; kingdom Pseudomonadati; phylum Pseudomonadota; class Betaproteobacteria; order Burkholderiales; family Burkholderiaceae; genus Polynucleobacter; species Polynucleobacter sp. SHI8. The sequence goes on from NZ_AP027204.1 coordinate 1,663,033, forward strand.
TCAACCCCAGCATCGATATTCATCACATCGAGTTTTTCTTCTAATAAACGAATGGCGGGTAAAACTCGATCGCGATGTAATCCATCCGGATACAGTAGATCGGGTCGATAATTAGATGTCATGATAAATTGCACTTTATTCTTGAATAAAGCATCTAAAAGACGATACAAAATCATTGCATCCGCAACATCACTGACATGAAACTCATCAAAACAGATCAACTCATAACGCTGACCTATTTTCTTCCCGAGTTCATCTAAGGGGTCAGCTTGTCCACGTAAATCCTGAAGCTCGCGATGGACTTCACGCATGAACTCATGAAAATGCAGGCGTGTCTTTTTTTCTATATTGATGGCTTCATAAAAGCAGTCCATGATGAAAGACTTACCTCTTCCAACTCCGCCCCAAAAATAGACTCCCTTAGGAACGGTGCTTGAGGAACTGCCCAGAAGCTTTGTAAAAAATCCTCCAGATTTGGCTGGGCGTTGCTCCCATTCATCTTGACAAAGTTGCAGGCGTTGGATAGCAGCTTGTTGGGCTGCATCACTTTGATACCCTTTTTTCTCTAATGATGCTTGATATAACTCAGTAACGCGCATGCATTCCTATTTTAGAAATTCAATGCACGACGATCTGTTGCAAGAGCCGCTTCACGAATAGGTTCAGATAAACTTGGATGTGGGTGACAGATACGCGCAATATCTTCAGCAGATGCTTTGAACTCCATCGCAACCACCGCTTCAGCAATTAAGTCAGAAGCCGCTGAGGCAATAATATGCACGCCTAATATCTCATCCGTCTTTTCATCCGCCAAGATTTTTACAAAACCATCAGCGGATCCCATTCCTAATGCTCGCCCATTGGCTGCAAATGGAAACTGTCCAGGTTTGTAAGCACGACCTTCGGCTTTTAACTGTTGCTCGTTTTTACCAACCCAGGCAATTTCTGGAGATGTATAGATGACCCAAGGAATACAGTTGTAATCAATATGCGGTTTTTGCCCTGCCATGACTTCAGCAACGAGAACGCCTTCATCTTCCGCTTTATGCGCTAACATTGGGCCACGAACAACGTCACCAATGGCATAAACACCAGGAGCGCTCGTTGCTAGTGTATGGTCATCAACTGGAATAAATCCACGCTCATCCGCTTTTAGACCAATCGCTTCTAAATTGAGATTGTCCGTATTTGGCACACGACCTACAGAAACAATTAATCGATCAACTACTAAAGAATGATCAGCACCTGCAGCATCGGTGTAGTTAACGGTAACGTTATTTTTACCTTTTTTAACTTCACCAATTTTGACGCCTAAATTAAATTGCAGTCCTTGCTTGATAAATAGTTTCTGTGCCTCTGCAGCAATTCCTTGATCACAGGCGCCTAAAAAAGTTGGCATGGCTTCTAATATTGTTACGTCAGAACCTAAACGACGCCAAACCGAACCGAGTTCGAGTCCAATCACCCCAGCACCAATCACGCCCAGTTTTTTAGGTGTTTGGTCAAACTTTAAACCACCCTCGTTGTCACAAATCCAGATATTATCCACTTCCATACCGGGCAAGTGCCTGGCTTTAGAACCAGTTGCGATGATTACTTGCTTGGCGTTAACTGTTTTGTTTTCTTTGCCTTGAATGGCTATTTGATAAAGATTGTTTTCACGCCCAATAAAAGAAGCATAGCCCTTAAGATGGGTTACTTTGTTCTTTTTAAACAGGTACTGAATACCGCTGGTCATTTTTGTCACGATGTCATCTTTGCGGGTAACCATTTTAGGCACATTGATACTTGCACCTTGTACTTCAATACCATGACTAGAGATATGCTTTTGTACATTCTCAAACTCTTCTGAAGATGCAAGCAATGCTTTCGATGGAATACATCCCACATTTAAACAAGTCCCACCTAATCGTGGTTCTGCTTTAGGATCGTCATAAGCATTACCTTCTGCACATGCTACTTTAAATCCTAGTTGTGCTGCACGAATCGCTGCGATATATCCGCCTGGACCTGCACCAATTACTACTACATCAAATTCTTGACTCATTGAGATTCCTTTAAATGCAAATTAGGCTGATTAAATATCGAGTAATAGTCTGGCAGGGTCTTCAAGGATCTCCTTCATGGCGACTAACCCAAGGACAGCCTCACGACCATCAATGATGCGGTGGTCATAGGACATCGCTAAATAGTTCATTGGACGAATCACAATCTGACCATCTTCAACCACGGCACGATCTTTCGTTGCATGAATACCCAAAATAGCTGATTGGGGAGGATTAATAATTGGTGTCGACAACATGGAACCAAATACACCACCGTTAGAGATGGAGAATGTTCCACCTGTTAAATCATCTAAGGTGAGCTTGCCATCACGAGCTTTCACTCCAAATTCAGCAATCTTTTTCTCGATTTCTGCAAGATTCATTTGATCCACATCACGCAAAATTGGCACAACCAAACCACGTGGCGATCCAACTGCGATACCAATATCAAAATAACCGTGGTAAACAATATCTGTACCATCTACAGAAGCATTTAATACAGGATATTTCTTTAAGGCATGAACTGCTGCTTTTACAAAGAAAGACATAAACCCTAATTTCACACCATGCTCTTTTTCAAACACTTCTTTATATTTATTACGCATATTCATGACTGGCGCCATGTTGACTTCATTAAATGTCGTCAAGATTGCATTACTTGCTTGTGACTCTAAGAGTCGTTCTGCAATTCTGGCACGCAAACGGCTCATTGGAACACGCTCTTCTGGGCGATCACCCAATGGCATATTGATAGGTAATGAGGCTAATTTTTGCGGTGCAGGTGCACTTGCTTTAGCTGGTGTTGCGGACAATGCATCGGCTTTAGTTACACGGCCATCTTTACCTGAACCAGTAACATCTGTTGCTAACATATTTTTTTCTGCAAGTATCTTCGCCGCTGCTGGCATAGCTATACCTGCCGCGCTATTGGAGCTTGGTGCAGAAGACGCCGCAACAGCCGCTACGGGTGCCGCAACAGGCGTTGGGGTTGAAGCTGCAGGTGATGCTACCCCTTTACTTTCACTATCAATCTTCGCAATCACTTGATCTGAAACAACTGTTCCACCATCAGCAATGACGATTTCCGATAAAACCCCAGCTGAAGGTGCAGGCACTTCGAGTACCACTTTATCAGTCTCAATCTCAATGAGAATCTCATCTTGAGCAACGCTGTCACCAGCTTTTTTCTTCCATTGCAAAAGGGTTGCTTCTGCAACTGATTCAGACAACTGGGGTACTTTAACTTCAAAAATAGACATGGTAAATCCTTTAATTGGTTGTTTGTCGCTGTGTATTTATATTTATTTAATGAGGGCAAAACCTTTTAACTTGGCAAAAGCGCCATCGACTAAAGATTTTTGCTGATCTTGGTGCAGATGAGAATATCCACAAGCCGGAGATGCAGATGCCGGCCTACCTGAGTAACCTAACTTCTGCCCCTCAAACATGTTCTCATGAATATTGTGCTGAATAAAGAACCATGCGCCTTGATTCTGTGGCTCATCCTGGGTCCATACTAGCTCAACAACATTGGGATATTTCTTTAACTCTGCAGCAAATGCTTTATGTGGGAAAGGATATAGTTGTTCGATACGAATGATGGCAGTATCTTTAGACTTTTTAGCCTCTCTGGCTTTAACCAAATCATAGTAAACCTTACCAGAACACATAATTAATCTGGTCACTTTTTGTGGATCAACATTCGTATCTTGCTCACCAAGCACCGTATGGAATTCACCTTTAGTAAACTCAGAAATAGGAGATGTGGCATCTTTATTCCGCAATAAAGACTTCGGTGTCATGATGATAAGTGGCTTACGGAAAGAACGAATCATTTGACGGCGTAATAAATGGAAAATTTGTGACGCTGTAGTGGGCTGAACAACTTGCATATTGATGTCCGCGCATAACTGCATAAAACGCTCTAGTCTTGCTGAAGAATGCTCTGGACCTTGTCCTTCATATCCATGAGGCAACATCATCACTAAACCATTTACACGCCCCCACTTCACTTCACCAGATGCAATAAACTGATCAATGACCACTTGTGCGCCATTGGCAAAATCACCAAATTGCGCTTCCCAAATGGTTAAAGTATTAGGCTCCGCTGAGGCATAACCATATTCAAATCCTAATACAGCCTCTTCAGACAGAATAGAGTCAATGACTTCGAATGGAGCCTGACCATCAGCAACGTGCTGCAAAGGAATATAAGTACCAATATCCCACTTTTCACGGTCTTGATCATGCAATACGGAGTGTCGGTGAGTAAATGTTCCGCGACCACTATCTTCTCCGGAAAGGCGAATTGGGTAACCGCTGGCAACTAAAGAAGCAAATGCCATGTGCTCCCCCATACCCCAATCAACGTTCACTTCACCACGCCCCATCGCTGCACGATTCTTTAAGACAGTCTCTACGAGTGGGTGTACTTTAAAGCCTTCAGGTGCTTTCGTGATTTTTTCTGCTAAACGCTTCCACTCTGTTAGTGGAATAGCTGTGTCAGCATTATCTGTCCATTTCTTATTCAGGAATGGTGTCCAATCAACCGCATACTTACCTTTGAAATTAGTAATCACCGGATCAGAGGTTCTTTTATCGCCAGCATCTAGCTCTGCCCGATACACTTTAACCATCTCATCACCGCCGCCAGGGGGGATTACGCCCTGCGTTTCTAACTTATCAGCGTATAACTTACGAGTTCCAGGGTGTTGTGAAATCGTTTTATACATTAAGGGTTGAGTCATTGACGGCGTATCTTGCTCATTGTGTCCAAGTTTGCGGAAACAAATAATGTCGATACCAACATCCTTCTTAAACTTCATCCGATATTCAACCGCTAATTGCGTAGCCAAAACAACTGCTTCAGGATCATCACCATTGACGTGCAGAATGGGTGCTTCAATCGTTTTCATAATATCGGTGCAATACAACGTAGAACGCATATCGCGCGGATCAGATGTCGTAAAGCCAATTTGATTATTGATCACAATATGTACCGTACCACCAGTGTGATACCCACGGACTTCAGCTAACGCTAAGGTCTCTTGCACAACGCCTTGTCCTGCAATCGCTGCATCACCGTGAACCAAAATCGGCATGACTTGTGCACCATTCTTATCCCCACGACGATCCATACGGGCGCGAACTGAACCTTCAACCACAGGATTCACGATTTCTAAATGAGAAGGATTAAATGCAAGCGACAAGTGAACTGGGCCACCCGCTGTAGAAATATCACTTGAAAATCCCTGGTGATACTTAACATCGCCAGATGGTAGTTCTTCTGGAGCTGTGTGATCGAATTCTGCAAATAAGTCTTTCGGTACTTTACCTAAAGTATTCACCAAAACGTTTAAACGACCACGATGCGCCATACCAATGACAATTTCTTGGACGCCAGCTAAGCCAGCAGCATCTAGAATTTCATCCATGGACGCAATAAAGCTCTCTCCACCTTCGAGCGAGAATCTTTTTTGACCAACATATTTAGTGTGCAAAAAGCGCTCAAGTCCTTCAGCAGCTGTTAAACGATTTAAGATATTGGTTTTTTTAACGGCGGTAAAATTGGGGGTAGAACGAATGGACTCTAATTTCTCTTGCCACCATTTTTTTATGTTTTGATCAGTGATGTACATGTACTCCACACCAATCGTGCCACAATACGTTTGACGTAAGTTTTGCAACAACTCACGTAATTTCATCTTGTCTTTGCCAAAGAAAGTATTGCTGGTATTAAAGACAATATCCATATCAGCATCTGTAAATCCGTAATAAGCAGGATCTAACTCAGGAATATTTGGGCGCTCTGTTCTTTTTAAGGGATCTAAATCCGCCCATCTAGTTCCTACATTACGATAGGTCGCAATTAATTGTTGGACCGCAACACGTTTGCGCCCCATGGAAGAATCTGCCGAATCTTCGACATGACGGATCGGAGCTACTCGAGCGCGTTGAGCAAATGATGCGACGATCGGTGCGTGCGCAATATCTTTGGAAGTTGAGCCATCCACTGCAGGTAAATTCTGCACACCATCAAAATATTGACGCCAGTTCTCAGGCACGGATGTGGGGTCATTTAAATAAGCTTCATAAAGCTCTTCGACGTAGGGCGCATTGCCACCAAAAAGGTACGAAGTACCTTGATAAGACTGCATCATAATGCTCACCTTTTCTTCGGGTATCCCGATATGTAAGTGGGTTAGTAAACCATCTACGACACGGCTCAACCGACTAGTAGATTGCGAAACTCTAAATTACTCGTTTTACAAACCAACTTATTGTCTTATTAATTCTCTATACATAATAAGTAGATTTATCAGTCAATTTTATGACATTTAAGATTGTCTTGTATGTTTTTGACATAAATCTTGTTGTTATTTCAGTAAAAGTTTAATTTAAGGATTTTTCCTACAAGTAATTCAGATAATTCTGATATTTAAAACGATTTAACACTTTTAAGATGGATTTTCACATTGTTAAAGGAGATAAATCAATGCTGGAAACTACTCAATCAAATGAATTAAGCTACAAAAGTACCCGTGAAACGGCAAAAATTTTGCAAGTTTCTCTCGGTACTATTATTCAAAAAATGGTCGAAACAGGCGAGCTGATTGCCTGGAAGACGAGAGGAGGTCATCGCAGGATCTTAGACTTATCGATCGAGCGGCAATTGGCTAAACGTCATGAGCTTTTACGTCACTTTTGCAGTAAAAAATACTCGGTTTTAGGGATATTCTCAAGCACTGAGGAAATTGAATCATTCGAAAATCATTGTAAAACCTTTGAATCACAAATCCTCTGCCATTCATTTTTAGATATTAGTGAGGCATTAATGGCGGGCGTAGAATTAAAACCCGAGATTATTTACATTGATCAGAAAGTAAATACGATTGACCAATATCATTTACTCCATCAGTTTAATAAAAACACGATAACCGGGCAAATACCCATATTAATTCATCAGGATATTATCCAAGCATCACCTGAGTTGAGTCAAAACCCTGCGGTATTGAGTCCATTTGCAAAATCTAAAATGTATGGATATTCAAACTCGCTAGAGGTTTTGGAAAATATCATTCAAAAAGCACTTGTTGAAAAAATGCTCTAACCTCTAATGATGAAGGTCTCTCGCTCTTTACCAACAATCCACAAGGGTGCTTTTCCTCTACCCGTCCATGTTTCACCGGTGGCTGGATTTCGGTATTTAGCGGGGACTTTTTTATTGGCTTGATTGACTTTTTTTGAAAATAAATCACTCGCCGATAAAGAGTGCTTTTCAATCATTATTTTGATTAACTCGATTGCCTCTTGTTTCTCTTTTTGTTGAATCGCTAATATCTGCTGATCCAATAATTTACGCTGTTCAATCAACTCATCATAATTTGACATATATTTCTCCAATTTGCGAATTCTTTTATTTAATTATAAATAATAAATAATAAATAAAGTATTAATCTTATATTTAATTAACAATTAAATTGTTTATAGGACATATTTTTAATCTTTTCATCAAACATATAGTTTTTATGACTATTTTATCTATAACCCTTTTAAAAAAGTGTGTATAAGACCTTAGTATTTATATGAATATCTTTATGAGTTTTATTTGATTATGATTCTAAAAATAGAATAAAAAATAAAATTTAACAAAACATCATTTTCAGAAAGATTTGCATGCGAGCAGATAAAAGTTGGTTAAATACCTATCCCAAGGACATACCTCATGAAATCGATCTTTCTGAGAATCTGACTCTGATCGATGTTTTCGAGGAATCGTTTAAAAAAAATGCCTCTCGAACTGCCTTTGAATCTTTTGGAAAATCTCTCCGCTTTAAAGAGCTCGATGAGGCATCAGAACAATTTGCTAGCTTTTTACAATTTCAAGGGGTAAAGAAAGGCGATCGAGTGGCCCTCATGATGCCAAATGTGATGCAATATCCCATTGCTATTGCAGGTACCCTTCGCTGTGGTGCTATTGTCGTCAACGTTAACCCTCTTTACACTCCGAGAGAGCTCGAACACCAATTAAAAGATAGTGGCGCCCAAACAATCGTTATTTTAGAAAATTTTGTACATGTCTTAAGTGCAGTTCTTTCTCAAGTCCCAATGCAAAATATTGTTGTTACTACCATGGGTGAATTACTAGGTATTAAGGGAATGATCATCGATTTTATTGTGAAATACGTCAAAAAACTTGTGCCAACTTGGAATCTCCCTCATTACACAACTTTTAATGCTGCTTTAGAAGTTGGCAAACAAATGGGTTTCACCCAACCAGTGATTCGTCATGATGATATTGCTTTTCTGCAATACACAGGTGGCACAACGGGGGTTTCAAAAGGCGCAGTTCTAGAGCATCGCAATTTGGTTGCAAATATCTTACAACTTGAAGCGTGGTTAAAGCCCACTATTCAAAGAAAACAAATTGAACAAATTACCTTCATCTGTGCTCTTCCCCTGTATCACATCTTCGCTCTTACTGCCTGTGGGCTTTTTATTATCAGGTCAGGCGGCAAAAGCATCCTAATTGCCAACCCAAAAGATATTCTAGGATTAATTAAAACCTTATCAAAGTTGTCAGAATTTCATATTTTTCCAGCGGTTAATACCTTGTTTAATGCGTTAATGAATCACCCCCATTTTTCAACGATTGATTTTTCTAGTCTAGCCGTTACGATCGGAGGTGGTATGGCTATCCAGAAAACTGTCGCTGATCGTTGGCAAGCACATACTGGTTGCCCGATCACAGAGGGATATGGCTTATCCGAAACCTCGCCAGTGGCAACCTGCAACCTTACAACGATTACGGAGTTTACTGGTCATGTAGGATTACCTTTACCCAATACAGAAGTCTCTATACGTAACAACTTAGGTGAGGAAGTTGACGTTAACCAGCCCGGGGAAATTTGTATCAAAGGCCCACAAGTAATGCGGCAGTATTGGCATCGAGATGACGAAACACAATTAGTCATGACTGCCGATGGCTTCTTCAAAAGTGGTGACATCGGCTTCATCAACGATGCAGGTTATGTAAAAATCATTGACCGGAAAAAGGATATGATTTTAGTGTCTGGATTTAATGTTTACCCCAATGAAGTCGAGGAAGTCTTATCACAAATTCCTGGGGTTCTTGAAAGTGCCGTTATCGGCATCAATGATGAACACTCTGGAAGCAGTGTCAAAGCATTTATTGTTAAAAGAGATCCGACATTATCTGAAAAACAGGTGATCGATTTTTGTGAAAGTAACCTCACCAATTACAAAAGACCTAAAACGATTCAATTTGTAGAAACTTTACCAAAATCTAATGTTGGTAAGATCTTACGTAAAGATTTACGCTAGAAAATCTTACAACGATTAACCCTGAAAAGAGCATCATGGATAGCAATTTACTTGGCTTTATTGCAGCTGCCCTAACGACTGCAGCTTTTATACCTCAAACAATTCAGTCATGGAGATCTCGTGATTTGTCCGGAATTTCACTCACGATGTATTCCTTATTTACCTTAGGAGTTGCTCTTTGGATTATTTATGCCGTTCTGATTCACAGTTGGCCTGTGCTCATTGCCAATGTGATTACTTTAGGAACTTCGAGTTCGATTCTCTTTCTGAAAATACAATCACTCAAAAAAGACGCTCAAATATAATTTCAACGCTTTTCTGACCATCACTCATCAAACAGGTATTTTCTTGAATGGTTGCTTGCAGTTGCATCGATCGCTGTGCCATCAATGCTAGCTCCAAGGATTGCTCAGACGGAATTTGATAAATTTCAAGATTTTTCAGTCGTGAGATTTTATTTTCTATTCCTTTAAACCAAATTCCAGATGAATGATGATAGGCATAAATAAATACTTTGGTCGCCTTTCCGCTCGCTTTCAAAATTGGGCGCTCTTCAGGCTGCCCAATTTCAATCCACATTTGAATTTGATCGGTAAAGTCCTTCAACCAAACGTCTGGCTCATTGGCATCTGATAAGCCTGCTCCAAATGCTAAAACTCCATCACCATTGCATAACAACTGTAATTGGTGAGCTTGCATTGCCAATGCCACCAAACGCACCATCATCCGCTCATCCGTTTCACTAGGATGTCGCGCCAGTGTCAAAGAATGCTCGGCGTAGTATCCCTGATCGATATTCGCAATCGATAAATTTGCCTTATAAATGGTGGACTTAAGTGCCATGAAATACCTAAAAAGAATGCATTATGCACTGAAATGTAGCCTCCTAGTTAGAATTCTGATACTTAAGATTGATGTTCAAAGGCCTGAAAATACGATTTTTTTTGTTAAAATAGCGTCTTTTAGTAAAGGCTCCACATGAATAACGTTTGGACTGATGTCATGTCAATTGATGACACCTTCGAAGGCGAAGTTACACGCTTAGATACTGGCAATAAAAATTTAGCCGTATACAACGTAAACGGCACTGTCTATTGCACGGACAATGTCTGCACCCATGGCAATGCCCTTTTATCGGATGGATTTCTGGAAGGTCATGAAATCGAATGCCCTTTTCATCAAGGACGGTTTGATGTAAGGGACGGACGCGTGACTTGTGAACCTGCAGATAAAGCCATAAAAACCTACCCCATCAAAGTAGCTGATGGAAGAGTTTTTGTTGATTTGACTGTTTAAAATCCTTTGCTCGCTTTTCTGGGCAATCCCTTATAAAATAAGCCCATGAAAAAACCTGAACTTCTTGCCCCAGCTGGTAGTCGAGCAATGCTTGATACCGCTTTTAATTTTGGCGCTGATGCGATCTATGCAGGCCAACCTCGATATTCTTTACGCGTCAGAAACAATGATTTTGGCGATTTAGATGTGTTAGCAGGTGGAATTAACCACGCCCACTCGCTTGGTAAGAAGTTTTACCTAGTCTCCAATATATTGCCGCATGGCAGTAAGACAAGAACTTTTGTACAGGATATGACTCCAGTCATCGCCCTTCAACCAGACGCACTTATCATGTCTGATCCTGGTTTAATCATGATGGTTCGTGAGCAATGGCCGGATATGCCGATCCACTTATCTGTTCAAGCAAATACGGTGAATGGTGCTGCTGCTCGTTTTTGGCAAAAAGTAGGTATTAGTCGAATCATTCTGTCACGCGAATTATCGCTTGATGAAATCGCCGCTGTTCGTCAAGACTGTCCGGAAATGGAGCTCGAAGTTTTTGTTCACGGTGCTTTGTGCATCGCGTATTCTGGACGTTGTCTTTTATCTGGTTACTTCAGTCATCGCGACCCGAACCAGGGTGCTTGTACGAACTCATGCCGTTGGGATTATAAAATCTATCCCGGATCAGAAGATGCGACTGGCGATATTTATCTTCTTGAAGAAGGTGGCAAAACCGATGCCTTAATGCCCATTGAGGAGGATATGCATGGTACTTATATTCTGAACTCTAAAGATTTACGAGCGATTGAGCATATCGAACGCTTAACTGAAATGGGTATCGACTCTTTCAAAATTGAAGGTCGGACTAAATCACCCTACTATGTTGCGCGCACTTGCCAATCCTACCGAACCGCAATTGATGATGCGTTTGCCGGTAAAGCATTCCAACCTAAACTATTAGGTCATTTAGAGGGTCTTGCCAATCGTGGTTACACCGATGGCTTTTATCAACGCCACCATGATGCAGATTATCAAAATTATCTTAAGGGCTTCTCGATTTCTGGAAGAAGTATGTACGTTGGCAGTGTCATTGAAATAGATTCCGTCAAAGGTGTCAAAATTGATGTGAAGAATCGTTTTGCTGTGGGCGATAGAATAGAAATCATTGAACCTCACGGCAACACAGATGTGGTGATTGAAGAACTTTGGAGTGAAGATGGCAAGCCTATTCAAGTAGCTCCTGGTTCTGGTCATATCGTCTATGCCAAAATTCCATGTGCCTCTAGCGCAGCCTTCTTGGCAAGATACATTCAAGCCAATAAGACCTCAGCCCTTGATCTAATTGCAGTGCAAGCCCTCTAACTTCTTTCTTGTATCGTAGGTGGCTTGCATATCAAGCCAATACTGACAGTTGATACCATACACTCTTGCAAGTCTTTCAGCAATCAATGGGGTAATAGTTTGTTGTCCAACGATGATTTCACAGGCCATTTTTTCTGAAATTTCCATTGCCATGGCAAATTGAAAGATACTTTGGCCACCCGCTTGGAGGAATTCCTCACGTATAAATTCTCCTGGGTGAAATTCTGCAGAGAATAGAGATTTTGATGTTTTCATAAGAGGTATTTTATTAATAGTTTGATTGCCCCCAAGAATCAAATCCACATTCGTATCATTGTTTTTTGAATTCAAATCAAAAGATCTTTCCGCACAGACTTGAATCATTTGCCATAATGGAGTTATTCATAAAGGGGAATCTTATGTCACTTTTTCACACGAATTATCTCAAGAGTATCTGTTTGTTTGTAGTTGTTTTTTTTCTTAGTTCTTGCTCAAGTACAAAAGTTGAAGATTATGCAAAAGAAACGCCTGTCTTAAAGCTATCGGAATACTTCAATGGCAAAACACAAGCTTATGGGATCTTCACTGATCGTGGTGGCAAAGTAGTGAAGCGGTTTACAGTCAATATGGTTTCGACTTGGAAAATGGTGGATGGCATCCATACGGGCACTCTAGATGAATCATTCACGTATTCAGATGGAACCACTCAAAAAAGGATTTGGACCATCAAAGAAATCTCACCCAATAACTATGAAGGTACCGCTGATGATGTGGTCGGAAAAGCAATTGGTAAGGCTTCAGGTAATGCTCTCAACTGGCGCTACACGCTACTGCTCACAGTAGATGGTAAAAATATTGAAGTACAGTTTAATGATTGGATGTATTTAGTAACAGGCAAAGTGATGCTAAATCGCGCTGAAATGTCAAAATTTGGAATTTATCTAGGTGAAGTTACTCTTTCATTTTCGAAAGAAGACTAATGTATTTTTGGTGGATGATCCTGGGTTTTCAAGCAGTATGGTTCTCCTGTGCTTGGGGTATTAGTCATCACTATCCCTTGTTGCCACTCATTGTTAGTCTGGTCTATTTAAATTCATACATCTCTAAACAATCTCCCCAAAAACCAGCTTACTTATTTTTACTACGAATCTTACTCTATGGTTTTTTGCTAGACAGCGCCCTTGGCTTACTGGGTTTCATTGTTTATGAATCTGCCTATCCAACTCCGCTGCAGTGGTTACAACCTTGGTGGATGTCTTTGTTATGGCTATCTTTTGCAGCCTCAGCAAAAGCGTCATTTTTTTGGCTAGAAAAACGTCTTCTCGTGGCGGCTTTGCTCGGAGCTATTTCAGGTCCGATCGCTTATTTTTCTGGGCAAAAAATGGGGGCTTTTATTTCAGTTGATATAGCAGGCTATGTTCTTTTGAGCATCGGGTTCGCAATCATCATGTATCTGATGATGAAAACTCTCCAAAAACAATAGACTCCCCTACAATAGATATAAATTTACTCCACTTATTCGTTAAGGATTAAAAATCATGAAAAAAAATTTCTTTGTATTCCTTTTAGCTTTGAGCTTAAATGTAACCTTCGCTGCAGATGATTGGCCTAATCGTAAGCCGATTCGCCTCATCTCTGTTTTTCCGCCTGGTGGTTCAGTCGATGCTGTTGCTAGAGTTCTCGCTCCAGCCTTACAAAACCAACTAAAACAATCCGTAGTTGTCGAAAATGTGGGTGGTGCTTCTGGTGTGATTGGTACAAGTGCCCTCGTTCGTTCAGATGCAGACGGCTATACCTTCGCAGTTGTCTTTGATACCCACGGTGTCAATCAATCGCTGAAAGATAAAATGCCTTATGACACCTTAAAAGATATCGCTAATGTGACATTGATCGACACGTCTCCTATGGTTTTGGCCGCAAGTAATAAATCAGGTATCACTAGCTTTAAACAACTAACAGATGACTCCAAAAAAGCAACTCCTTATAACTACGGCACAATTGGCACAGGGAGTTTAGGACATTTAGCAATGGCTTCATTGGCTAAAAAATCTAAGCTTGAATGGACCCACATCCCTTATCGTGGTGGTGGTCCTCTGATGGCTGACGCACTTGCAGGTCATGTCCAATTAGCGGTTGGCTCAATCTATTTAATGAAGCAGCATATCGACTCTGGTCGTGTAGTTCCTTTGGTTGTCACTAGTCCTAAGCGCAGTAAAGATTTACCAAATGTGCCAACTATTGCTGAGAGTGGTTTTCCAGGGTTTGATGCGCCAGCTTGGTGGGGTGTGATTGCCCCAGTAAAAACACCTCCAGAAATTATTGCCAAAATGAACCAAGCAGTTATTGCGGTTCTTAACCAACCTGAGATTGCTAAAAAATTAGATGATCAAGGGATTAATATCGTCGCTGGTGGACCTGATGTATTTAATCCATTTTTGCGTAAGCAAATGAATACTTGGGGTCAGTTTATAGTACAAAATAAAATTAAAGAAGAGTAAGTCTTTTGCTATTAACAAGAAAGCCTTACCTGATTCAGGTTGCCGCTGCGGTGGCAATCTTTGCTCTTATTTTTGGGATACGTCAATCAGTCCCAATGTTTTTTAGTTCCATCAATAATCATTCGGGTCTTGGTATTGTCGCAGTCAGTCTGGCGTTTGCCTGCGGTCAATTAGCCTGGGGAGCTTTTCAGCCATTTGCTGGTGCAATTTCCGATAAATATGGTATAGAAAAAGCACTACTGATTGGTATCGCGATGTGTGTCACAGGCACTCTTCTCATACCATATGCTTCAACTCAATTTGAGCTCATTGTAACAATTGGTATTTTATCTGCAGGTGGTGCTGGCTTTGCTGGTAATTCTGTTCTCATGTCAGCAGTTAATCGCTTCGTCCCACCGGGGACTGGGGGTCTATATGCTGGTTTAGTCAATGCAGGTGGCTCCATCGGTCAATTCATCATGGCACCGCTAGCAGGCTGGCTCATTGTTCATACTGGATGGGAAAATGGCCTAACCTATCTGGCACTTTTTTGTTTAGTGACAGTCCCATTATCACTGCTCTTGCGGGGTAAAAAATCCACTCCTATCGTTGACGTAAACAGTCCCCCACCGCTCAATCTTCAACAAAGTATCGCTCTGGCTTTTAGAACGCCGAGCTATTTGATGCTCAATGCTGGCTTTTTTGTATGTGGCTTTCACGTTGCTTTTATTGCTACGCATATGCCTGGTGTGATTGATTTATGTGGGCTGCCACCCACATTCACAGGATGGGCATTGGCAACCATTGGGCTATTTAATATTGTGGGCAGCTTAGCGGCTGGATGGCTGACTACCAAAATGCCGATGAAACATCTTCTTAGTTATATTTATGCGGCGCGTGGAATCATTGTCATTCTTTTTATTTTGGGACCTAAGACTGAACTTACGGTCTTACTCTTTGCCGCCACTTTGGGTTTAACCTATTTATCTACCGTTCCCCCGACGGCAGGCTTGGTCGCTAAGATGTTTGGTCGCAGCTTTATGGGTACGTTGTTTGGGATTGTTTTATTTACTCACCAAATTGGTGGTTTCTTGGGAGCCTATTTAGGTGGTCAAGTCTTCCAAAACTTTGGAAACTATAACCTCGTTTGGTATATGGATATCATGCTGGCAGTTTTTGCAGCCTTGATTCATTTGCCGATTCAAGAAAAACTGGTTCAAGTCGGTAACTCTCAAATAGCATCTTAGTACAGGAGAGGTAGCTGGGATTTCGCGTAGTCCGTTAAATAGGGTCGCATTTTTTCCCACTCGACAATTACTTGTGGCGCTCCGGCAGCATAAGCGGTGAGCTCATAAGGGCTAAACTGAAAACCAAATCCCTCTTTATTCATATCCCAGGTCTGAACTCTTGAAACACTTCCCACGACTTGCTTCGGTGACTCCACTAAAACCATTCCAGCTTCTTGGATTAGAATTTTTTGATACACATCCTCGGCAACCATACTTTGCCATTCCCCTTTGAGTAAATCCCCCGCAAGCAACTCTCTTGACTGAGATAAGATGAAGTGTTCATGGTTCATCACACTATTGCCGTGCGCTCCAAAACCATTGAAGTAATATAAGGTTCTTAGTCGAAGGATATCTGGACTAACTTCCTCCAACGCCATATCCAAAAAGCTATCCATAAAGTTTTCATTTAAGCTCATACGGTTTTTTAAGCCTAATTTTTTGCTAGTTGACACAATCCAAGTGTTGATTTTATTGGCGAGCACCGCATCGGCTGCTTGCAGTTCAGAGATCTCAATTTGCGGGTAAATCAATGAATGATCGACCATTTTGACCCAATCTGGAACCTGATTCTTATCTGCTTTGACAACGCTGTATTTAGCCACATTAAATACTGGCCATTGATTTTTCATCTGATTGATTGCAAGAATATCCAACCGTTTGTCATACATCATTTCTGCACATTCCAGAAATTGCTCAGAATCCATTTTGTCTTCTTTTCTCTTCAAACATGCCTGAGGCCAATATTTGAGCCAATCACGCTGACTATTTAAATAACTCACACGATTGGCAGGCGAAAGTTTTTTATAGTTTTCTGCATACACCTTCGCCATACGCTCATCTAACGTCGATATATTGGCATTGCGACAAATGAATTGATCAATTGCAGTTAAAGACTTGGAATTGCAGTCAAAACTTGCACACCACCCTACTTGTGGCAGCAGAATCACGGCAAGGAGACATAAATATATTTGATATTTTTTGAACATGTTTGGCTTTG
Source organism: Polynucleobacter sp. SHI8 (assembly GCF_027944005.1). NCBI lineage: Bacteria > Pseudomonadati > Pseudomonadota > Betaproteobacteria > Burkholderiales > Burkholderiaceae > Polynucleobacter > Polynucleobacter sp. SHI8. The sequence continues at coordinate 1,679,804 of NZ_AP027204.1, forward strand.
TTACTAAGTGTCAAAATTGTATCTGTTTTCTAGGTCAGTCTTAAACAATATAAAGCTTACCTCGAGTTGTGCTAATCTTCTAACATCTTTTAAAAATACTCTTATGACTTCAGCTGCTGCCCATCATGACCTCATAGATTCCAGAACTGCGGCAAAACGACTTTGTATTGCCGTTTTACTCATGACTCTTGGTACAAGCTCCATGTACGCGGTCGCTGTTTTTTTGCCTGCTGTGCAAGCTGAATTCGGCGTCAGTCGGTCAGCCGTTTCATTGCCATATACGGCCATGATGATGGGCCTCGGGCTAGGCAGTATCCTCATGGGTAAGGTAACTGACCGTTTTGGGGTGTCGAGCGCCCTTCTTGTTGGTGCCGTTTCTGTCGGGTTAGGCTATGTGCTCTCTGGACTCGCGCCAAACATCATCATTTTTGGTATGTGTCATGGCTTTTTATTGGGTTTTTTTGGCGCATCGGCAACCTTTGCCCCTCTAATGGCTGACACGTCCATGTGGTGGAGTAAATACCGCGGAATTGCTGTTGGTGTATGTTCCAGTGGTAATTACTTAGCTGGCACGATTTGGCCACCCATTGTCCAATATGGCATTGAACATTATGGTTGGAGAAATACCTATATTGCGATGGGTCTGATTTGCGGAATTGGTATGTTCTTATTAGCTCTTCTATTACGCCAACGCCCACCAGTGGGCCAAGCTTCAACCGTAATCAATATGACAGCCCCTAATCGCGACAAACCATTTAACTTGCCGATTCCTTTCGCACAAGCGCTTTTATGTGTCGCTGGTGTTGGTTGCTGCGTAGCGATGTCAATGCCTCAAGTCCATATCGTTGCTTACTGCACTGACCTTGGCTTTAATGCCGCTAGGGGCGCTGAAATGCTCTCGTTAATGCTCGCCTGTGGTGTGGCGAGTCGATTAATTTCTGGGTTGATTTGTGACCGCATTGGGGGTCTTAAAACCCTATTACTCGGATCTGTTTTACAAGGTATTGCCCTCTTATTATTTTTGCCATTTGAAAGTCTCATCTCTCTTTACATCATCGCTGCTTTGTTTGGCTTATTTCAAGGGGGTATCATTCCTGCCTATGCCATTATTGTGCGGGAGTATTTTCCGATTCAAGATTTAAGTAAGCGCGTTGGCCTTTGCATTATGTCCACGATGATTGGTATGGCTCTAGGTGGTTGGCTATCCGGAAAAGTATTTGACTTAACTGGCTCTTATCACGCTGCATTTATCAATGGGATTGCCTGGAATCTGATGAATATCGCCATCGTGGTATTCCTCTTATTGCGCGTGCGAAATGCAAAACCACCAGCCACATCAGTTACTGCTAAAGTTCCTGTGGCAGCCTAAAATCTTCAACTCTGCAAAATGCAAAGCTCCAACCAACTCTGAAACACAATCCAAGCAATACTTGCCGTAGTGAAGATACAAGAAATACAAAAAATCATCCAATCGCGTCTGGTGGATTGTCGACTTTTAAGTTTAATTTGCTCAAGTTGCGTTTGATGCTGAACCTGCATCATCTTACGATATAAGCGCCGCTTTTTTTTCTCAAAGGAATGGACCTGCCAAGCTAAATCGTCCAACTCAATCAGAGGTTTAGTTGATCTAAGTGCAGAACTAGTTTTCATAAAAGGCCAATTGAAAATAATCATGTATTTTCAATTGGGGGGCCCTCGAAGACAAGTTCACACACTGTCAGATATTTCAGAAAATGCTGTACTCCAAATCGTTTTCTTTAGTCTTTGGCGCTAGCTAAAACCATTCCCCAATGAGTATCAGCTTTGGGAGGTATTACATGAGTATTTTGGGCATAAGCACGTAATGCGCTACAAGTCGTGCTTAAAATATTTAAAAGAACAGGTATGCCAAACTCAGCTTCCAAAATTGGCACTGCATGGATTGCAAACCATAATCCACCTGGCATTAAAAGTGCTTGTGCTTGCGGTGCTGCTCTTAAAGCTTCTCTCCCGAGCTCGAGTGCAAGTTCATGATCCGCCAATGGATTGGCTGATTTATTCTGTGATAAGTTTCTACCGCGTGATTTACAAGTCAAGACTTCAATACCTGCATCTGCTAAATAGGTCGTTAATCCAGCATTTACAGATTCAGACCATCGAGACGCAATTGCAATCTTACTAGCCCCGAGATGTTTTAACGTGGCAATATGGGCCTCGGCATCAGTATCACATTCCATCCCTGTTCTAGTCCGAGCTTCTTCTAATAAGGCCAACATACGTTTACGCCCTAATGCAGCAGCAACAGGTACGCCACTTAAAGAAATTCTGTCGACGGGTTTATGCGCCAATAAATCTAAAGCAGAATAAAAAGCAGGCATTTGAGACTCTACAGACTCCAAGGTATACTCACCTAAATTAAGGCCCGTTGTTACCAACATCATACCTTCTGGTGCTACTCGATAAAATTGATAAGAGTCTAAATCTGTGTAGCGGTGAGGAATGATGTAACCTAATTGATACCACGGAGCAATTGGATTCATTCCGCTTTGAGTCCTGCGCTCTTGACGACTTTGGTCCATTTGACAATCTCCTTTTGAATATAAATAGTTAATGCTTCAGGTGTGCTTCCAATAGGCTCCATTCCATTGTTAGTCATCATCGTTTTAAAAGATGGGTCTTTTAAAATTTGTAATAACTCAGCATTGAGTCGGTTCACGATATCTTTGGGTGTATTGACTGGTGCCAGTAGAGCATACCAAACAGTTGATTCATAACCGGGTACTCCGGCCTCAGCCATGGTTGGCACATTGGGTATGCTGGATAAACGCTTTTCACCGGTTATGGCAATAGCGCGCAGTCGCCCTGCTTGTATATACTGAATCGTACTTGCCGCTGGCGCAAAGATAACTTTCACATGTCCGCCTAAAACATCCGATATCGCTGGACCGCCTCCTTTGTATGGGACATGTGTCATGGGGATATTTGTCATGTTAATGAGTAACTCTGCAGCCATATGACCGCCACTGCCACTGCCCGAGGTTGCGTACGTTAAATTACCATTCTCAGATTTTGCTAATGCTAAAAACTCTTTTAAATTATTAACCGGTAAACTCGGATTAACTAATAATAAATAAGGTCCTTCTGCAATCAAAGAAATTGGGGTAAAACTTTTAATCGGATCAAATGGAATTTTTTCATATAAAGCGCCGTTAATGGCTAGCTGAGGCGTTAACGCCAACATCAAGGTATATCCATCGCTTGGCGCCCTCGCCACAGACTCCATGCTAATGTTACCGCCTGCGCCCCCTCGATTTTCGACAACCACTGATTGGCCGAGGCGGGTTGAAAGTTGTTGTGCAAGAGGTCTAGAAAAAGCGTCTGCACCACCACCAGCTGGGTAAGGAACGACCAATTTAATGAGCTTACTGGGGTAAATATCTGCAGCATTTGTAGGCCCTATCAAACACATCATGAGAAGTGTCAAAGAAAGACGCTTAAAGGCATTCACCATGTCTCCTTTACGGAATAATCATTTTTAATTTTTAATTAATTGATTATAACCACGAGTAATCGCAGATTTATTGCGCCATAGGTAATTAAAATATGTGAAGAAAAGGGGTTACAAAGATATTTGTAACCCCTTGGCTTTCAATCAAATAATGGTGCGGCTGGCAGGAATTGAACCCACGACCCCTTGGTTCGTAGCCAAGTACTCTATCCAGCTGAGCTACAGCCGCGCAGCATAGTATTATGCCATAAATGAATACAAAAAACTACATTACTCCAACTGGACACCAAAGATTAAAAGATGAATTACTCCATCTACTAGATATTGAACGTCCAGAAATTGTAAAAATAGTCCATTGGGCGGCTAGTAATGGCGATCGCTCTGAGAACGGAGACTATATTTACGGTAAAAAAAGACTCCGTGAAATCGATCGTCGAATCCGTTTTTTAAATAAACGTCTAGAATTTGCCGAAGTAGTCGATCCTGCGACGCGAGAAAGTACGGATCAAATCTTTTTTGGTGCTACGGTCACCTATCTCGATGGTGCTGGTATTGAACAACAATTAAGTATTGTTGGGGTCGATGAAATTGGTGATGGCGATGGCTTTGTGAGCTGGATCTCGCCAATCGCTACTGCCATGATAAAAAAGCGTATTGGTGACGAAATAGAATTGCTCACGCCCAATGGCATAGAGGTCATTGAAATACTAAATGTGGCGTATAAGGCTTTGTGAATTAATGGTGTGTTTTTGTTCTTACGGCACGAACAACATCAATATTAGCGCGTAAACTTCGCATCACGCGAGCTAAGTGATCACGATCTTTGACTTGAACTCCAAAGCGAATCGTCGCCGCTAATTCTGAATTGGTATTTTCCATACCTACGTGAGTGATATTGGCATCCGCGGCAGTAATGCTACTGGCAACCTTGGCTAATACACCCTTCGAATTTTTAATATCAACTTTGAGTGGGATCTCGAATTCTTTATGAATTTCTGCAGCCCAATTGACTTCGACCCAGTTTTCTGGATCTTTTCTGTGAATCCGAACGACATGGGCACAATCATGAATATGGATTTGCAAACCTTCACTTTTACCTAAATAACCAATGATAGTGTCGCCAGGAATAGGATGGCAACATGTTGAATAAATCACCGACATTCCCTCTGATCCGTCCACCACTAAAGTCTGCCTAGAATGTTTTACTGGTAACACTTTTTCCGATTTATCCTGCCATACCTGATCATCTAACCGCAACTGCTCATGGCCATGTGTTTCACTGACAAAGATTTCTATCCGCTTGGCTAGTACAGCTGCTGATCTTCGCCCAAGGGCAATATCTGTCATGATTTCTTGACGGGATTTTGCTCCTGTCCAATGCAAAATCTTATCCCAAACTAAATCACTTACTAAACCAACATCAACATCTTCTTGACGGATTGCCTGCAATAAGAGGCGCTCTCCAAGCTGTAAGGACTCATCTAAACCTTTAGTCTTTAATGCGTGACGAATAGCTGCTCGTGCCCGACCTGTTTTAATAAATGTCAACCAAGTAGGATTGGGGTTGGAGTTGGGAGAGGTAATCACCTCGACAATATCGCCATTTTTAATTTCTGTACGCAGCGGCAACTGATTGCCATTCACTCGAACCGCTACACAACTATTGCCTAAGTCACTATGCACCGAATAAGCAAAATCTAGTGCTGTTGCACCCCGTGGTAATGCACGAATATGTCCTTTGGGCGTAAAGATATACACCGAGTCAGGGAATAAATCAATTTTGACGTGCTCTAAAAATTCCTGTGGATCATGACTGGCGTCTTCTAAATCAATTAATGACTGCAACCATTGATGAGCACGTTTTTGCACATCACTCATTTCTTCTTTGCCGTCTTTATATACCCAGTGTGCAGCCACTCCTGCATCAGCAACTTGATCCATCAAAATAGTTCTGATTTGAAACTCAATCGGCATCCCAACAGGTCCAACCATGGTTGAGTGAAGTGACTGGTAACCATTTAATTTAGGAATCGCAATGTAGTCTTTTACTTTTCCTGGCATGGGTTTGTACATCGAGTGCAACACACCTAAGGCACGATAACATTCATCATTCGTCTTTACCAAAACACGAAAGCCATATACATCAAGGACCTCATTAAAGCTTAAATGCTTGGTACGCATTTTGTGATAAATACTAGCCAAACTTTTTTCTCGACCTCGAATATCAATTTCTAGCCCAACTTTGGCAAAATGACGCCGCACATCTTCCAAAATTTTGCCAACGATTTCTTTTCGGTTACCTCGTACTTTTTTGACCGATTTATCTAAAGCACGATAACGCATAGGCCAAGTATTTTTAAAACTCAGGTCCTCTAATTCACGATAAATCATATTTAAACCAAGACGATGCGCAATCGGCGCATATATCTCATTGGTCTCAATAGCAATCCTTTTACGCTTATCTTGCCGCACACCATCTAAAGTTCGCATGTTGTGCGTTCGGTCAGCTAACTTCACGAGTATGACCCGAATATCTCGTGCCATTGCCATAAACATCTTCCGAAAACTCTCCGCTTGGGCTTGTGCGTGACTCTGAAACTCGAGCTTATCTAACTTCGTTAAGCCATCGACAAGCTCTCCTACCTTAGGGCCAAAAGCTTCAATGAGTTCAGCATGGGTATGCCCAGCATCTTCAATCACATCATGCAGTAAGGCCGACATAATGGAATTCACATCCAAACGCCATTCAGCACAAAGTTCGGCGACCGCTAAGGGGTGCGTAATGTATGGCTCACCACTTTGACGGTACTGACCAAGGTGTGCCTCATCAGCAAAATGAAACGCTTTTTTAACTAACTTAAGTTCTGAAGATTTTAAATAACTGAGTTTGTCTGTTAGAACAGACAAACTCACTACTTGCAGTTTTGGTGGTGAAGCCGGTGCTGAGGTTGGACCAAATAAATGCCTACTGGTCTTTTCTAGCATCGCAGCAATAATAACCTTAGCATCAGATTTGCTAGGAATGAGGTCGCTACTAGACGTTGATGGTGATCGGGCCACCATAGCTTACCTTATAAGGGTACTTTAGATAACATATCTCTGTCAGTCATACCTTCAGCAATTTCACGCAAAGCGGTAACTGTCGGTTTATCTTTTGACTCAACACGAGGTGTATGACCTTGAACCAATTGACGCGCACGATAAGTGGCGGCGAGAACCATTTCAAAACGGTTCGGAATAGTCTTTAAACAATCTTCTACTGTAATACGTGCCATAGTTTGAACTTTCAATTCTAGTTTCGATTACAAAGGATGTAATCGCATATGCCCCATTCTAACCCAAAAATGTGCTTATTTCCCTGAACTAGTTAAATTTTCAATCAAACTTGAGTGTCTGAGAAGTTGTGGAATCGTTCTTAAACGACTAGCGGAAATAATTTGACGTAACTCAAATAAAGCAGCCTGGAATAAATCATTCACAACTAAATAGTTCGCTTCTGATAAATGACTGAGCTCGTCATGCGCTGCTTGGATGCGTCTTTGAATGGTTGCTTCATCATCTTGCCCACGATTACGAAGACGCTCTTGAAGCGTATTAAGCGATGGGGGCAAAATAAAAACCCAAATCGCTTGTGGCACAATTTTTTGAATCTGCTGGGCTCCTTGCCAATCAATTTCAAGAATAACATCTTGACCTTGTTCCATCTTTTCCATAATCCATGAGCGTGAGGTTCCGTAATAATTACCATGAACATAAGCCCACTCCAAAAAATCACCCTGTTCTTTTCGGGATAGAAAATCGTTTTCTGAGATAAAGTGATAATTAACACCCTCAACTTCACCAGGTCGTGGACTACGCGTTGTAAAGGATACTGATAAGGAAAGGGTTGGGTCGGTCGTCAACAAAGCAGATACCAAAGATGATTTACCAGCACCGGATGGTGCCACTACGAGAATCATACTGCCACTATAAATCATCTAAATCCCCTTCCACTACTCTAAATTTTGAACCTGTTCGCGAATCTGCTCTACGAGTAACTTCAACTCCATCGAAGCATCACTTGTTTCTTGTGAAACTGATTTTGCACCTAATGTATTACTTTCGCGTTGAAGTTCTTGCATTAAAAAATCAAGGCGCTTTCCTACAGGACCACCCTTTACCAAAGCGGACCTTACGGCATCAAAATGTGTCTTTAAGCGATTAATCTCCTCTGCAACATCAATTCTTACTCCATACATCACGACTTCTTGTTTGATGCGTTCAATCAACTCTTCTTTTGAGACTAATCGACCTTGTTGATCAACGCCATCTAATACCGCGAGTAATTTCTCTTCCAGCTTACCTTGATAAGCTTGAATAATCTCTGGTAACTTGATTTCAATGGCGGCAACAATCGCCGTCATTTTTTCTAGGCAACCAAATATCACCTGCTTTAAGGCCTCACCTTCGGTCATGCGACTAGTAATTAAAGAATCTAATGCCTGGTTTGTGGCCATTAAGATCACTTCTTGTAACTCTTCGGAACCAATTTCATCCTGCCGAATAACTCCAGGCCAAGTTAATATATCTTTGACAGTTAGAGGACTTGCCAAGGGAAAATCTTGTTTAACATAGCCCTGCAAATGCTGTAATTGTTGCAATACAGGTAAATGAAAGTGCTTGGTGATGTCGTGGTCAATATGCGTTTCTTGAGGTTGATCCGCCTCACCACCTCGTTGAATATGAATCCGGCACTCGATTTTCCCACGTGCAATGCGTTTGGCGATATGTTCTCTGATTTGTGATTCCGCCATACGAGCTTCATCAGGGGTCCTAAAGACCAAATCCAAAAAACGCGAATTAATTGACCTTAGCTCTACATAAACTAATGCAATGGTTTGCTGGTCAATTTTCAAGGGCTGACGATGTGCCCCAAACCCCGTCATGCTATATATCATGCTTACATTGTAAAGTGTTGATGTGCTTGTGCCAAATAAAAGGCAAAATACTAGAAATTAATTGAAAGGTCTTGATCCATGAATACAGTCGTTCGCCCCAGTCAGCGTGCTTTTTCTCAAATCCGTGAGGTAATTATTACTCGCGGCTACACAAAACATGCGGAAGGTTCTGTTTTGATTGCCTTTGGGGGTACTAAAGTGCTCTGCAATGCCAGTATTTTGGAGCGTGTCCCCCCTCATCAAAAGGGCAGCGGTCAAGGCTGGGTCACCGCTGAATACGGCATGCTTCCAAGATCAACCCATACGCGCAGTGACCGAGAAGCTGCCAAGGGCAAACAATCAGGACGCACTCAAGAAATCCAGCGTCTCATTGGACGTTCGTTACGCAACGTGTTCGATCTCCATCTTTTAGGTGAGCGCACGATTCATCTCGATTGTGATGTTATTCAAGCCGATGGTGGAACGCGCACGGCAGCAATTACTGGGGCTTTTGTTGCAGCTCGTGATGCAATTAATCTATTGCTAAAAAATGGCACCATCAAACAAGACCCTATTTTGGATCATGTGGCAGCAATTTCCGTAGGTATTTATCGAGGCCAAGTAGTGGCTGACCTAGATTACGACGAGGACTCTTCTTGCGATACGGATATGAATATTGTCATGACAGGTAAAGGTGGGATCGTTGAGATTCAGGGAACCGCTGAAGGTGCCAGTTTTTCTAAGGATGAACTCAACCAACTTCTTAATCTAGGACAAGCTTCCATCCAGCAACTGGTTCATTTGCAAAAAGAAGCTCTTGCTCAATGACGTCTATGGCAAGACAAATTGTTTTAGCATCTCTGAATCCTGGAAAACTTCGGGAATTCAATGCCATTTTTGCTCCACTTGGTATTGAGGTCATCAGCCAACAAGATTTACAAATTCCAGCAGCTCCTGAACCACATCCGACCTTTATCGAAAATGCCCTCTCTAAGGCAAGACAAGCAAGTGCTCTGAGCGGTCTTCCTAGTCTTGCTGATGACTCCGGAATTTGTGTTGATGCTCTGCAAGGCGCTCCAGGCATTCATTCAGCGAGATTTGCTGGACCTCATGCCGATGACGATCAAAATAATCATCATTTAATAAATTTATTAAAAAATGAATCAAACCGTCGGGCAAAATACGTCTGCGCTCTGGTTTTTATTCAACATCCAACTGACCCAGAACCTTTGATTGCGACAGGAACATGGCATGGGGAGGTGATTGACACGCCAAAAGGTATTCATGGGTTTGGATATGATCCCTATTTTTATTTAGCAAAATATCAACAAACGGCTGCTGAATTAGACCCTCAACTAAAAAATACTATCAGCCATCGCGCCCTTGCGATGCATGAACTTCTACAAAAATTACGCCATGAGTAATCACCCAATTATTCCGATTCAAGCAGCAAATACTCCTCGCCCAACGAATCACATCGTCTTGGAATCCTTACCTCCACTATCTCTATACATTCACTTTCCTTGGTGTGTAAAAAAATGTCCTTACTGTGATTTCAATTCACATGCAATCAGTGATCAAGGGCTTGGGTTTGATGAAAACCTTTATTTAGATGCTCTTTGTAAAGATCTAGAAGAATCTTTACCTCTCATATGGGGTAGAAGAATTCATTCGATTTTTATCGGTGGTGGCACACCAAGCTTATTGTCCCCTAAGGGCTTAGATCGACTCTTGGCAGATGTGCGTGCACGTATTGGCATGGATAGTGATATTGAAATTACCCTTGAAGCCAACCCCGGATCCGTTGAGGCAGAGAAATTTTCGGCGTATGCCAAGAGTGGTGTCAATCGAATTTCTTTAGGCATCCAAAGCTTTAATGAACGTCATTTGAAAGACTTAGGACGAGTTCATTCTGCGAGTGAAGCTCATCAAGCAATTGCGATTGCCAAACAATTTTTCAAAAGAGTCAATCTAGATCTAATGTATGGCCTACCGATGCAATCTCTAGAAGAGGCAAGTTCTGACCTTCAAACGGCATTAAGCTTTCAAACAGACCATGTATCTTTATATCAACTCACGCTTGAACCGAATACCTTGTTTGCAAAATTTCCACCACCATTGCCAAATGATGATCTGATCGCTGATATGCAATCTTCATTGATTGCTCAATTGGCATCAGCAGGGCTTTACCGCTATGAAATTTCTGCTTATGCAAAAAATAAATCGGAATGTTTTCACAATCTAAATTATTGGACTTTTGGCGATTATCTCGGTATTGGTGCAGGTGCTCACGGCAAAATTTCCTTCCCGGACAAAATCATTCGTACAGTCAAAGAGCGCCATCCTCAAACCTATATGGAGTCGATTCATTCGTCTAGTAAAGCAGTCATTGAGCAAAGAACCATCGCTAAAGATGAACTTGCTTTTGAATTTATGCTTGGTGCATTGCGATTAAAAAATGGTGTATCAATGAGTATGTTTGAACAACGTACTGGGCTTTTACAAATCGATATCCAATCTGAGCTGCAACTTGCGATCGAAAAAGGCTTACTTGAAACTGACTTTACTCAGTTAATAGCTACACCCCATGGTTTTGAGTTTTTAAATGATCTTCAAGAATTATTTTTACCGGTGTTGACTGAACTATAAATGAATCCCACTTTACCTAAAATTGCGATTGTAGGTGCTGGTGCTGTTGGTTGTTATTTTGGCGGACTATTAGCCAAAGCAGGTTTTCCTGTAACTTTGATTGCCAGAGATAATCAAATTGAATCGTTAACCAATCACGGTGTAGGGATCCAATGGGGAGATCGTATCGAATATTATCCAGTAACTGCCTCAATTAACTATGAAACACTTGCAGATTCCTCTTATGTGTTGATTGCCGTGAAGACGCAAGCAACTCTCCTAACGGCCTCTCAAATAGCTCCTCACCTCAAATCAAACGCTGTTGTCCTTAGTCTACAAAATGGGCTGGATAATGCGGAGTTACTCAAAAAACATATACAGCAACCTTGCTACTCCGCACTCATTTATGCAGCCATTGCCATGACGGATCTCAATCTGGTGAAACACTTAGGTGGTGGAAATTTAATTATTGGCAATACCATTCCTGAGCAAAGTGAACAACGTCTTGAATTTTTATCGCAATTACTTCAATTAGCTGAAATTCCAACTAAAGTTTCCAAAACTATCATCGTTGAAATGTGGCATAAACTCATCATCAATTGTGTCTTAAACGGTTTATCAGCCATTGCACAAATCAATTACTCCGAACTCTTGAAAAGTCCAGGAATCAAAGAAGTCATTGATCTCATCCAAGAGGAATGTTGTCAGATTGCATTATTAGAAGGTGTTCATTTAGATCGAGAGCATATCAAAGATCTAGTAAATAAAGTACCAAATCTGTGGCCTTTGCAGCTTTCCTCAACAGCTCAAGACTTAAGTAAATCAAAAGCAACAGAAATCGATTACTTAAATGGTGCAATCGTCGCTAAAGCGAAGAGACATGCCACAAGCGTCCCCATCAACGAAATGATTTATTCACTCATCAAAATGCGTGAATACCAACAGGGTACTTTCAATCCATCATCACCGGTTCAGCTGGTTTAGATTGATTTTTTTTCGCTGAATATAGTCCCTCTACCGCAAAAATAATGAGGCCAATCCATACGGTTGCGTAGCCTAAAAACCGATGTTGATCGATGATTTCATGAAAAATAAATACGCCACTTAAAAACTGTAAAGTGGGTCCTAAATATTGAATAAACCCTAAACTGGTCATCGATATTCGTTGTACGCCAAAAATAAAAATCAACATTGGTACAGCCGTAACAATACCGATTGTCATTAACTTGATGTCAATCAACCAACCCTGGGTTCCAAAAATTAATTGATCCTGCGCGTGAAGGTAATAAAACAAGATGAGTACAAAAGGCAGTAACAGAATCATCTCCAAAGTTAATCCCTCTAGGGCTCTTAAAGTCCCTAACTTACGAACCAGTCCATATAAGCCAAAACAGCCCCCAAGAGCCAATGCTAACCAAGGAAATTTGCCATATGCAAAACCTAAAATTGCGACTCCTGTTACCACAAATACAATTGCCAAAACTTGTAATTTACGAAGCCTCTCACCTAAGATAACTAAACCTAAAACCACACTCACTAATGGGTTAATAAAATAGCCCAAACTTGCCTCAGTAATATCTCCGCGCAAAATTCCCCAAACAAAGATATAAAAGTTGGCCGCTAACAAAATAGCACTAATGAAGTAGTAACCGATAGTTTTAAGAGTTACATCTTTAAGTAAATCAAAAAATTTACCTTGAATTAACATAATGAAAACCAGAATAACTACAGACCAAACAATCCGATGTACAAAAAATTCCAGCATCGAAACGTCTGTAAATTCCCGTGTATATAAAGGCATAAAGCCCCAACATATGTAGCTGGTAATCACGCTCCAATATCCCAATTGTGTGGGAGACATAAATGATTTCTTCATAGAGAAATCATTTTATGCCTTTTATATCGAACTGATCTAATTCAGTAATTTGAAGTAAAAAAAAGGCCGACATAGTCGACCTAAAAATAAAAGAATAAGGATATCAATATTGATAAACGCCTTTACCAGTCTTACGACCTAAGTGACCAGCAGCTACCATTTCGCGGAGTAATGGACATGGGCGATACTTGGAATCACTGAAGTTATTGAAATAAACTTCCATAATCGCTAGGATCGTATCTAAACCAATAAGGTCGGCAAGAGCTAAAGGGCCAATCGGTTGATTACAACCGAGTTTCATTCCAGCATCGATATCTTCTGCCGTTGCAATACCTTCAGCTAATACGAAAAATGCTTCATTAATCATCGGTACCAAAATACGGTTAACAACAAATCCTGGTGCGTTTTTAACTGTTATGGGCTCTTTACCAAGTCTTTTCGACATCTCATAAATGGCTTGATGTGTTTCATCACTTGTTTGTAAGCCACGAATGATTTCAACTAAAGCCATCATTGGTACGGGGTTAAAAAAGTGCATTCCAATCACACGCGCCGGATTGGAAATTTTTGATGCAATCTGAGTGACTGATAAAGAAGAAGTATTTGTAGCAATAATCGTTGTTGGTGAACATGTCTCATCTAATTGCTTCAAAATCTTTTCTTTAATCGGTTGATTTTCTGTAGCAGCTTCAATCACTAAATGTAAATCTTTTAAATCAGCATAATCAAGTGAAGGCTTAATTTTTGCTAATGTCGCAGCTTTTTGCTCAGCGGTCAGTTTTTCTTTTTTAACTAAACGCTCAAGACTTGAGCTAATACTTTCCATCCCTTTATCAATTGCTGGTTGATTAATATCTACCATCACTACATCTAATCCTGATGCAGCACAAACTTGAGCAATACCATTCCCCATAATGCCCGCACCAATAATTCCTACAGATTGAATTTCCATCATTTTTCCTTAAGAAGTCGCTTCAATATTCATCTTTTTAACATCATTTGCAATGATAAGCGGTGTTCCCGTCGCAGCAACAACATCCTCAACAGTTACCCCAGGGCCCGTCTCTGTTAATACTAATCCTTCAGGAGTGTTAATAATCACAGCCATTTCCGTCACTATCATATCAACCGGTCGAGTCGAGGTTAAAGGCCACTCACATTTTGGAATAATTTTATGTGCGCCCTTTGCCGTATGAACCATCGCCACCACAACTTTTTTCGCACCTGTCACCAAATCCATTGCACCGCCCATACCAGGTACCATCTTGCCAGGAATCATCCAGTTGGCCAATAAACCTTTCGAGTCAACCTGTAAACCGCCTAACACAGTCATATCTAAATGACCGCCACGAATCAGCCCAAAAGACATATTACTGTCAATTCTGGCCGCTCCTGGAATCGCTGTTACATATCCGCCACCAGCATCCGTCAAGTCCTCATCTTCCATCCCCTCTGGAGGACGCTGATCAAGCCCAATTAAGCCATTCTCAGATTGCAAAAAGACGGTTAAGTTTTCTGGTAAAAAATTAGCCACCATCGTTGGCATACCAATACCTAAGTTGACCAACATGCCATCTCTTAATTCTTGAGCAACTCGGCGCGCAATAACTTCTTGTGGTTTCATCATATCTGTATCCGACTTTTAATGTGAAAGTTTAATAGCAACTAAATGGTCTACAACCACACCCGGTGTATCAACATGATCTGGGGATATCATCCCAACCGGCAATATTTCATTAGACTCTGCAATCACACACTGACCTGCCATCGCCATCGCTGGATTAAAGTTGGTTGAAGTTAATTGATACGCTAAATTACCTAAATAATCTGCTTGATGCGCATGGATTAAAGCAAAATCTGCGTGTAGTGGGGTCTCTAGTAACCATGCATCACCGTTGACTTCAACAATCTGCTTACCTTCCTCAGCTAAGGTACCAAAACCAGTCTTTACTAATACGCCACCTAAACCATATCCTGCACAACGGATTCTTTCAACTAAAGAACCTTGTGGGCATAAATCAACTTTAATCTCACCGCTAATCATCTTTTGTTGTGTTTCAGGATTGAGGCCAATGTGGCTCGTAATCACATGGGATACTTGACCACTTCGTATCAATTTACCAATCGCAACACCTGGTAAGGCAGTATCATTGGCAATGATTGTTAAATTTTTCTGACCACTCTCAACAAGGGCATCAATCACTCGGTGTGGTGACCCTACTCCCATAAAGCCACCTATCATCAAGACGGCGCCATCCGGGATTAACTTGACTAACTCTTCTGGTTGTTGTGCTTTTCTCATTATGAACTCATCGTTGGAATGGTTAAATTGGATAAGGCTAAGGTATGTGCTGCAATCATTCCTTCTTCATCCGTCGGAATGCGTAAACATAAAACACTCGAATACTCAGTTGAAATAACAGTCTGTCCAGTAGCATTCTTGGCTTCATCTAATTCCACACCAAGCCACTCACAACCTTTTAATACTTCTTGACGAATGTGCACAGAATTCTCACCAATACCACCCGTAAATACCATGGCATCAAGACCACCTAATGCCATTGCTAAACTTCCAATTTCTCTCTTGACTCGACTAATAAAGTATTCAATAGCCTCTTTAGCAGATGTTGCATCAGAGCTTTCAAGAGTTCGCATATCGTTAGAAATTCCTGATAGACCTTTTAGTCCAGACTCTTTATAAAGTAAGTCAGAAATTTCTTTAGCAGACATCTTTTTATGATCCATCAAATAGAGCAATACACCTGGATCAATGTCGCCACATCTTGTTCCCATCGGCAAACCATCTAATGCAGAAAATGCCATAGTGGAGGCAATTGATTTACCTTCTTTGAGAGCTGCCATGGAAGCCCCATTACCTAAGTGCAATACAATCACTCGGCCACTTGCATGCTCAGGATAGAGTTCAGGCAATTTCTTAGCAATAAATTCGTAAGATAAGCCATGAAATCCATAACGACGAATTCCCTCATCATAAAAATGGCGAGGAATAGCAAAGGTATCATTAATAAATGGCTGATTGCGATGGAATGCAGTATCAAAACAAGCAACTTGTGGAATATCGCCAAAGGACTCACGAGCAGCTTTAATACCTGCGATATTGTGCGGCTCATGTAATGGCGCCAATGAGAGTAAAGTCTCAAACTTTTGGAGAACGTTGTCATTAATCAAGACAGGTTCACTATAGTATTGACCACCATGTACAACACGATGTCCAACTGCCTTAATCTGCATATCGGCCATATGCTTACCTAACCACTGAATTAACCAATGTAAAGCAGCACTATGATTTTGTGGCGCTTGATTCTCCGGCCATTCATATTTCTCATGAATCGATTGATCACTACTTTTCGCTTTAAATGCGGCAGTAGAACCAATCCCATCAATTTGACCAATAATTAATTGCTCAAGTGCTGGAACGGTATATAAAGCAAATTTAATGGATGAAGACCCCGCATTGAGTGTCAATAATCCCTGTCGTTGATTGGACATAGCATTCTCCATTTTGAACTAGTGATTACTCTTCTGTAATCGCTGATTTTTTATTTCTTCTAAAATAGTCATAGAGCTGGGCTAAAGCACATGAAGCTAAACGAGCCATTTCATTATCAGCTCTGCTAGTTAACATGACTGGAATCTTTGCGCCTAATACTAAGCCGGCAGGCTGAGCATGAGAAACGAATGTTAACTGCTTTGCCAACATATTTCCAGACTCAAGATTTGGCACAATGAGTACTTGAGCTCGACCTGCGACTGGAGACTCTAATTTTTTCGTTTTTGCAGCGCCCATATCGATCGCATTGTCCATGGCTAGTGGGCCGTCAACAATTCCACCCGTAATTTGTCCACGATCTGCCATTTTGGCTAGAATCGCTGCTTCCATCGAGGAAGGAATATTGACGTTAATCGTTTCAACTGCCGACATAATCGCAACGAGTGGATTAGAAATTCCACAAGCCTGTGCCAAATCAATAGCATTTTGTGTGATATCTACCTTAGTCATTAAATCTGGGGCAATATTAATTGCTGCATCACTAATAAATAAAGGATGATCGAGCGTAGGAACATTCATCGCAAAGACGTGTGAAATCCTGCGTGAGGCTCGTAAGCCACCTTCTTTTTTAACAACTTGTGCTAATAGCTCATCTGAGTGTAAGTTACCTTTCATAATCGCGCGGACTTGATTGCTATGGACCAACTCAACGGCTTTTGCCGCCGCAGCAACATGATCAGGAATATCGATGATTTGGATTAATGTTAAATCCTCGTGCGCAGATTTTGCAGCTTCTTCAATCTTGACTTTAGAGCCAATCAATATTGGAATAATCAAACCTGCACGCATTGCAAGCAATGTACCTTTTAATGAGTTGGCGTCATCAGGGCAAACAACCGCAGTAGGCATTGGCTCTAATTTCTTCGCAGCTTCAATCAATCGTGCAAAATGATCGTGCTCCTCGAGAAGTAAAGGAGGTAAATCATGATGCGATAAGGTCACATGCTCCGTTGGGGCACTAACGATTGCTTTACCTGCCGCAATTATCGGGCCACCCACTTTGGAAACAATCGTTTCAAAAACAACATTGGGAGATTCTAATTTTTCGAGTAAACGCACATGAATATTGATCACATCGCCAACATGAGCTCGGCCAACAAAATCAAAAGACTGTTGACGGTAGAGTGTGCCAGGACCAGGCAAAACATTACCTAAAACACTAGAGATTAATGATCCAACCCACATCGATGGCGCTACCGCATCACTCACACCGTCATGGTCCACATCAAATGTTGGCATATGCAGGGGGTTTAAATTACCCGATGCATGCGCAAATAGATATAAATCTCTAGAGCCTACTGTTTTTTCAATAGAGGCTTCATCTCCAACTTTTAACTCTTCCCAAATTCGATTTCTTAATCCATCAATAGGTGCATTCATATTATTTCCAATCACATTTATTCAGATTTAGCTGTTCTTTTCTTTGCTGTCTTCACTGCTTTTTTAGCAAACATTTTTTCAAACTCTTCATATTGCTTAAGCGCATTTGGATGCATCGTGTCACGCGGTCCAGCAATTTCCATAACGAGATCTAACGCTTCTTGTATTTTTTCTTCGGTATTTAACAAAACTACTAGACTGTCTTTCGCTAACTTTGGCTCAAAATCAACAATCAAAGATTGTTGATGAATCAAGTGAGATAACGCACTTTCATCATGCAAGTTTGGAAAATGCGCTCTTTGCAATGTTTGTAATTCGCGCTCAAGTCTTGTTCTTCTAACATACCCACGAGCCTTTGTAATTAAGTGCAACATACGTACAGTCGCTTCTGGAACACTACCAACTTCCATCAGTGACAAGGCCAATTGAATCTCTGGATATTGACGGGCATCAACATCTTTTGATTTTCCATGATGTTTATCTAATGGCTTTGTAATAGATTTCACAATCGGTGAAGAATACATCTGAAAGAACATCAGTTCAGTCATTGCATCACGTGTATCACGATACAGATTTAACTGTGACTCAATCGACTCAGCAAACATTTTCTCTAACTGCAAAAACGGATTATTCTTTGCTATGGCTTTGCGCTTTTCTTTTGTCTTTGCAGTCATTGCATCAAACATCGGCATAAGTGGATTAGCGTCCGAGAATGACAAGCGTTGTGTGCGGAGTGAGTTCATGTTTCTGAGCATCTCTGCTGAATGCTCTGTCACTAAGTTTTTCACAACTGGACGGAACATTCTTTCGTAAATCTCAGTGACCATCTGGGACATCTTTGAGACTTCTGCAAATAATTCCTCATCATCATCTGGATCATTCGCAATCGAAATAACATCTTCCATCGTTCTTGGCTCAAAACGTATATGCATGCGATCTTTTCCATCTTCAAGAACCATCTCATATAAACCAGGTGACAACGCTTCAATCGCTCTAAAAGTGTCAGTAATTGCTTCATGCTCACGACCAGCAATTTTAGCGGATACGAATATACCTAAGTGACCAATAGAGCCATGCACCATATAAACAATGCGCTGACCTTTAGCCTTTAATTCATCCACGCTTGCGTATAAATCTGGAATCCAATGAAGTGCTTGCTGAGGCGGTGTAATGTTGTCGCCATGGGAGGCGAAAACAATAATCGGTGATTCAATTTTCTTCAAATCAACACGGTCGTATCCAAGAACTGCTTCACCAGCAGTTAATTTATTACCAATAAATAAATTTTCTACAATCCAGCGAATTTCGGCTTCTGTCATCAACGCATAACCTCCCCACCAACGCTCGAACTCCAAAAATCTTGGCGTTTCGGTATCCACATTGGCATAAAGGTTGTAATACTTAGCAAACATAGAGTTTGCTGGATTAAGTGATTCAAAGTTTTGTACTAAAGCAGCGCCGTCAAAAATACCGTTTCCTAAATCCGCCGCAAGAATGGCGGGCATTGCACCACCCTTAACGCCACCGGTATAACGCATTGGATTTTCACCACGCTTACCCGCCCAATACGACATAGGCGAGCCGTTAAGAACGATCGGCCCTAATAACTGAGGTGCTTTAGCAGCAACTAACATCGTCGCCCACCCCCCCTGACAATTACCAATCATGATCGGTTTTGGTGCATTTGGATGACGTCGGATAACCTCTTGAACAAACTCGATTTCAGCATCTCTTACATCGGCTAATGTTTGCTCTGGAACAGGCATTTGTCGAAAAGCCACAAAGTAAACTTGATGTCCATCATCAAAACCATCGCCAACTTGACTCTCTGGTTTAAACCCACCAATACCAGCACCGTGTCCTGCACGTGGATCAACAATAATGATCGGAGCACGATTCTCATCAATCACTTTGCCTGCTGGCGGTGTGATTTTGAGCAACATGTAATTCACCTGAGGTACTAAATCCATTCCATCAACAACGACTTCATAGTCAAAATCCAATACGGGGGGCATACCAGCTTTGGAATGCTCAACATAAATATTGCCTCTTTGGCGCAACGCGTCAAAAAATAGTGCCTGTCTTTCACCTGCATCACGTAAATACTCTGCATACAATGTGAAAAAATCTGTTGGGCTCTTTAGTTCTGTACCTTGAATATTCTTTTGAATATCCTCTAACATTTTTTGAATCTTTTCTCTTTCTTGAGAAATAGATTTTTGTAATTTTTGAGAATGTACTTTTGATAATCCAGCGATTTTCTCATTTGCTGCTTTTGTCTCCCTAACTACCTTTTCTGTATTTTTTAATGTTTTTTCTAAAGTTCCCTTGATGGCATCCATAAGGCTAGCTTTTTTTGATGAATCACTCATGATGTTTCCCAATAAAAAATGAAAAAATTAATGCTTTTAAAGCATAGTAATTACCCTGAGTTACAGATAAAGTCTTTTTTGATGAAATTATGGTGACATGTCATGAAGTTATTTCACGATATGGTGTCCTGCATCCACATAAATAGTCTGCCCAGTCATTCCAGAAGAGATGTCTGCACATAAAAATGCTGCTAGATGAGCAACTTTCTTCAATCGTGACAATTCTTCTTAATGGGGAAGTCTCAATCGCATCATTAATGAGTTCATCAAAACTGTCGATTCCAGAAGCTGCTCTTGTTCTAATTGGTCCTGGAGAAACAGCATGCACGCGTATCTTTTTGGGGCCTAACTCAGCAGCTAAATAGCGCACTAAGGACTCTAAAGCAGCTTTAACGGGCCCCATCATTCCGTAGTGGCCTATCACAGCATCAGAGCCCCCATAGGTCATGGTTAACATGGCACCACCATTATTCATTAAGGGCTCAACTAGACGGGCCACCCTTGCAAATGAATGACAAGATATATCAACCGAACGCTTAAATCCTTCACCAGATGAGTCAACTACCCGCCCATGAAGGTCTTCTAAAGGTGCCCAAGCAATCGAGTGAATCACAAAATCAATGCTACCCAACTGATCTGCTGCATGCTGAACAAAAGTCTCAAGCTCCCCTGCGTTTTCTACATTACAGGTCTGTAAGTCAATATGGGGGATATCTTTGATGACTGGCTCAACATAGGATCTCGCTTTATCATTGAGACAACTAGCGACAATCTGTGCACCCTCATCTGAAAAATGTTTGGCACATGCATAAGCAATACTATGATCATTAGCCAATCCAAGAATGATACCTTTTTTTCCTCGTAACATCCCATTTCTCCTCGGTAAATGAAACTGAACCTGAGGTAACAATAGTAGTTAATTATGAAAATCGTATGTGAAATATAAGAATTTTTAAGGTAGCTTGGATTTTAAAAATAAAGCGATTTTCTCAACGGAATCTGTAGCCTCTGGCAATAAACCCGCAAAATGCTGCCATACATGCCACATCGAAGGGAAAACCTCAAAATGTGACTCTAGTTGAGCATCAATTAATTTTTGATGAAATAGAGCGCCATCATCATGCAATGCTTCAAATTCACCTACATGCGTCATCGCCGGTGGAAAAGCATTTATTTTGGCATACTGAGGTGATATCAAAGGCTCAGTTAAATTCTCCTGCCCTCCATAGGTTTTAGCAGAGGCAATTAAACGTTCACTATTCGGAAAGTATGGATCAACTGTAGCCTTCGTTTGATGAGATGCATTCGACATTTTTAAATCAGTCCAAGGACACATTAAACCTAATGCATTTGGCAATACTTGCTGCTGTTGTTGTAGTTGCAAGGTCGCCGTAATCGCTAGATTACCTCCAGCAGAATCCCCACTCAATGCAATAGCTTGATTTGGATTACGGTCTTTGAGTATCCGAAAAGTTTCAACTACGTCCGTTAACGCAGCTGGATAAGGATGCTCTGGACATAATCGATAATTGAGCATTAATACTTTACAGCCAGCATGCATCGCCAGATGAGTTCCAATGGCACGGTGAGTTAGGGCATTACCAACTGCAAAAGCACCACCATGTAAATGAATAATGATGCCATCACTTCTTAGCTCGTGAGGGATTAACCACTCTCCTGTCACTCTGCCGATTTTAGTTATTTCTACTTCTACTTCAGGTGAGAAGTTAGCTCTTTTAACCGAAATCTCTTCGTAAGAACGTCTGCGCTCCTCTAAAGTCATGGCATTCCAAAGAACGAGCTGGTCCTTGGTAATTTGATAATAATAAGAGGATAAGTGACTTGGCATAGAGCTATCTTAACGAATTATGGATGACACGCAAGTTCGATGCGATCAAGGGCTTTTTCAAGCAATGAACGTTGTGTCCCGAAATTGAGGCGAAAAAATTGATTATCGCCAAACTGCGAGCCAGGGGACAATGCTACTCCACCCTTTAAAAATTGCTCATATGGGCTATTCCAATTGAGTTCAGAGGCATCAATCCAAGCCAAATAGGTTGCTTGCAAGTGATGCATCGACAATCCAGTAATCGAGTGAATACGCTGCTCGATGTAATCTCGGTTCGCCCTTAAATATTGAATCAACGCTTGATGCCATTCTTGACCGTGCTCAATGGCCGCTTGGGTAGCAACATAAGACAGTAAATTAGGATTCGGAATCAGGGTGTGCAGATCTTTAAGCAGTTGTTGACTCAATTGTGGATTTGGGCAAATTACCCAAGCCAACCCAAGGCCTGGGAAATTAAATGTTTTATTTAGAGACATCAGGGAAAAACTTTGCTCTTCAATCCCCTCACCAATACTTCCCATGGGGATATGTTGTAACCCTTCATCCAAGATTAAATCTGCATGAATTTCATCTGAACAAATAATGAGTTGATGCTCTTTCGCAAATTGGGCAAGCGTGGATAATTCTTCTTTGGTAAATACTGTACCCCCAGGATTATGTGGGTTACAGAGCATCAATAAACGTGTGTTCGGCTTGACTAGCGATTCTAATTGCGCCGTAGAAAAAGTAGCTCGCCCCTCTTGTAATCGTATGTCATAGATCGAGTAATCTCGCCCAGCCCCTATCACTGCATCCAGAAAATGATGATAGACAGGTCCAGGAATCAACACATGATCTCCAGGCTGAGTCAGCATCCGCACAGATAAGTGCAGAGCAGTCACGACACTGGGTAAAAAATGAATCCACGTAGTTTCAATACGCCACCCGTACCTTCTATTGACGTACTCTTGTATGCTTTCTTTTAAAGATTGACTAGCGTAGGTATAACCGTAAACTCCCTGATCAATACGTTTGCGCAATGCCTGCACCACACACTCGGGAG
The DNA here is from genome assembly GCF_027944005.1 of Polynucleobacter sp. SHI8. Classification (NCBI taxonomy): domain Bacteria; kingdom Pseudomonadati; phylum Pseudomonadota; class Betaproteobacteria; order Burkholderiales; family Burkholderiaceae; genus Polynucleobacter; species Polynucleobacter sp. SHI8. The sequence goes on from NZ_AP027204.1 coordinate 1,702,925, forward strand.
ACTGGAAATCCATATCAGCAACCCATAAAGGGATTACATCAGGACCATATTTATCCCAACGAATAGAGTCTGAATGTGTTCGATCAATAACTTGATCAAATAAATGTTTCATCTAGAAATTTTAATCCCCAACCGGTAGTTCAGGTCGGGGACTTATTGAGTTACTTCTTGTCTTCTGCTTTAAAGCCAAAAAGAATCTCATTGGCTTTGTCATCATGCTTGGGTTTACGCAGGTGGGTTAAAACCTCTACTCCACGCTTGACTGCTGGACGTTGTTCTATCTCTTGGAACCAAGCCTGTACATGAGGATACTCAGACATTTCAACACCTTGATTTTTCCAACTCCGTAACCATGGGAAAATAGCTATATCAGCAATGGAATAAGTCTTCCCCGCAATATATTTATTTTTCGCTAACTGACGATCCATCACACCATATAAGCGGTTTGCTTCTTTGGTATAGCGATTCACGGCATATTCAACTTTCTCAGGAGCATAAATACGAAAATGATGGGTCTGTCCGAGCATCGGGCCCACTCCACCCATTTGGAACATTAGCCATTCCATAACCTTAAATTTATCGGTAGTACTTTTTGGTAAGAACTTGCCCGTCTTGGATGCCAAGTACAAAAGAATAGCGCCTGATTCAAAAACACTGATAGGCTTACCATCTGGTCCATTCATATCTACCAAAGCTGGAATTCGGTTATTCGGGCTAATACTTAAAAACTCGGGTTTAAACTGATCACCGTTACCTATATCGACAGGGTGTGCTTCCCAGTCTCTACCTAATTTGAAGCCACACTCTTCTAACATGATGTGAACCTTATGGCCGTTAGGCGTAGCCCAAGAATAAACTTGTATTGCTGGTGATTCGGTTTTTTTATTGTTCATTTATTTTTTCCATTTCATATTCAATTGAATCAAAAAACTATAAGCCTAATTTAGCATTCGCCGGAAACAGGTGTCTCAACGCATCTGCATCTACTGTCATTTTAAAATCAAACTGAGCTTTTAAAGCCTCAGCGCGTTGTGCTGCTGGACGTGCATTAATGACATCAAGCCAACGCTTGATGTTGGGCAACTTCTCCCAAGCATCATCACCTAATATAAACGGAATCATCCGCGCCCAACCCCAAACTGACATATCAACAATACTATACTCGTCGGCAATCATCCATTGTTTGTCGGTCAAATGCGCTTCAATGATATTCCAGTGACGCCATGCTTCAAATTCATAGCGGTTGACTGCATACTCTTTAGGCTCTGGAGCAAATTTCTTAAAATGTACCGCTTGACCACAATATGGGCCAATACCAGATGCAACAAACATGAGCCAAGAGGCAATTTGTGCTTTATGGGAATCATTCTCAACGGGCAAAAACAAATGATGCTTGGCCGCCAAATATAGCAAGATTGCATTACTATCAAATACAGGAATCGTACCATCTAGAATAGCCGGTGTTTTACCGTTTGGATTCACTGTCAGAAATCCTGGATCGTGCTGTTCACCTTTACGGGTATCTACAGGAACCAACTCATAAGGTAATTGCGACTCTTCTAAAAAAAGTGCCACTTTTAATGGGTTAGGCGATGGGTGATAGAAAAACTTAATCATAAGAACCTTTCTAAAATTAAATTCATAAGTAAGTAGGTAAATCAATCAGGCTAGATGCTTGATAAGTAGGTGGCAATCCAATAGTTTCAAAGGGTAAACTGAAGCGGTTTACCCAATAGGTTGGTAAACCAAACCAAGCAGCCCCAACAATATCCCAAGCATTACATGAAATAAACAATACATCTTTTTTTTGACAAGCAAATTTATCTAAAATTAATTGATAGGTTTGTGGCATGACTTTAAAATGGCGAACATCATCCACTGAGATCAACTTATCAAAATATGTATCTAGTTGATTATTAGCGACCACCGTTCTTAACATCTCTTGACTGCCATTCGAGAGGATCGAGGTTTGAATCCCTTTGCCTTGTAATTCTTTTAAAACAGGAACCACGTCAGGAAAAATGTCTAATTGCGCATACTGGTCCATGAGGCGCTCTTGAATCGCTTCAGTCATCGGAAGATTAAGCCGAGCACAAGTATAGTGTAATGCCTTGATTGTTAAGTCCCAGAAGGATGTGTAGTAGCTTGATCCCTCTTGACCTGGATCCGCCATGCTCACTAATCTTGTATATTCAATTTGTCGGTCACGCCACATCATCGAAATTGCTTGACCATTTCCTGGATAAATCTCTTCCGCTAATTGAGACATGGAATACACATCAAAGATGGTTCCAAAGGCGTCAAATGCTACAACTTTATACATAGCTTAAAACTCCAGAGTTAAAAAAAGCCACATCTTACGATGGGGCTTTTACTTGTATCAGCAACACAGTTATTCATTTGCCATGGTGTTAAGCAACACACCAATCTTTTCAATTTCAATTTCACAAATATCGCCAGCTTTCATAAAGATTGGTGGCGTTCTTGCGTAACCTACTCCTGCAGGAGTACCCGTAATAATCACATCGCCAGGCTCTAAAGTCATACACTCAGAAACGATTTTTAGAACAGTCTTCACATCGAATAAAAAATTCGATGTATTGCCATCTTGCAACACTGTACCGTTTAAGCGTGCCTGAATACGTAGGCCATCTCCGCCCGGTGGAAGTTCATCTTTTGTGACTAACCAAGGACCAAAACTGCCTGTATCGTCAAAGTTTTTACCTAGTGTCCACTGGGTACCTTTACGTTGATAATCTCGCACAGAACCATCGTTGTAACAAGAATATCCAGCAACACAATCCAAGGCATTATCTAAAGTTAAATGACGCGCTTTTTGTCCAATCACAACCGCAAGCTCTGCTTCATAATCTAATTTTGCCGATGCTTTTGGAACACGCATCGGTTGCTGATGCGCCACTTGAGAAGAATTCACTCTTAAAAAGAAACTTGGATGCTCAGGAATCGCATGACCACCTTCCTTGGCATGATCAGCATAGTTCAGGCCTACGCAAATAATTTTGCCTGGATTAGATACCAGTGGTAAAAATTTCACACCTGCCATTGGCTTAATTGCATTTAATGGCTCTTCTTCCAAAATGGCATCTAAAACATCTTTCCAGTCAGATTGTCCAAGTAAAGCAACCATATCATGGCTATGCTCGTATCCAGCAATTTCTAAATCAATAAACTCTTGCGCCTCAGGTGTTCTTAAAAGTCCAATACAAGGCTTTCCAGCTTTTTCAAACGTAAATATTCTCATAATCTTCTACAAAAAAAAGCCCCAAAATGGGGCCAGGGTTAATATATTAAGCCTCGTCGATAATTGGGTTACTTAAAGTACCCAATCCTTCAACAACTACCTCACAAACATCGCCAGCCTTCATAAATACTGGAGGCTTACGGGCAAATCCAACACCAGATGGTGTTCCAGTGATAATCATATCGCCTGGGTGTAATTCCATGCCTTCTGAACAAGCAACAACTAAAGTTGCAACATCAAAAATCATATCTTTCGTATTGGCTTTTTGCATCACTTGACCATTTAAACGGGTTTCAATATTCATACCAACCATTCCAGCAGGAACTTCATCTGCTGTAACAAACTCAGGCCCGAAACCGCCGCTGCGATCAAAGTTCTTACCCCACATCCATTGACTTGACTTAAATTGATAGTCACGAATAGAGCCATCATTAAAAATACTATAACCAGCAACGTGATCCAATGCTTTTTCTTTAGTGATGTATTTACCTGGTTTACCAATAATGGCGACAATTTCACCTTCATAGTCGAACTCAGGAGAGACCTTTGGACGCTCAATCGCTACGCCATGAGCAACCCAAGAGGTTGGAAAACGATGAAACAAAACAGGTTGTGTTGGTGGTGTGAAGTTTCCTTCATGAGCGTGATCAACATAGTTAAGACCAATCGCAAATGCTTTATGCGGATGATGCAGTGGCGGCATGAGTTGCACGCTAGATAAAGGAATACGCTTAGTTGCTTTTTCAATCGCAGCTTTTGCAGATGCCATACCAGCAGCACCGTGACGTAATAACTCATCTAAAGTACCAGGGCATCCTAGTTCAGTTAAGTTAATCACCTCGTCGCCGATACGAGCGCCAAGAGCAGGATGTCCATCTGGTGTTTTAAAACGTAACAATCTCATTGCATTTCCTTTAAAAAAATAAACTACTGAATTGAATTAACGAACTTTAGATAATAATGCTTGCGCATTAAGATATTCAATACGCTCCACCACATCTACGCTAAGACCTTGATTTTCAAGGGACTTCACCTGAGTATTCATGGGCACATAAGGATAGTCGCTACCATAAGTCACTTGTGTAGGGGGTACTAATTTCAATAATGCTGCCATACTTGAGGGATGCGTTGCATTGGCCGTGTCGTAATACAAGCGCTGTAATTCAGCTTCGATACCGTTCGGCGCAAATGTTGCTGTGTTGGGTTTATTTCCATGGAAATAATTAATGCGTCCAGCAAGCATCGGGATTGTTCCCCCCGCATGCGAGAACAACCAGCGAATATTTCTAAACTTTAAAAATGATCCGGTGAGCAATAAGTTTGTCACAGCGCGAGTTGTATCGTGCGGCACTTCAATGACTGAGCCATAAGTACCAGTATTTAACCTCGCACAACAAGTCGCCACCAATGGATGGAAATACACGACAGCGTTACGGCGATTTAATTCCTCAAAAATCGGTGCAAATGAAGGATGTCCGGGCCATTTATCGCCATAATTTGTTTGTATTCCAACGCCGTCAGCTCCCAATACATCAAAGGCATATGCAATTTCTTTCAAGGAACTTTCTACATCAATCATATTGACTGCTGCAAATAAGCCAAATCGACCAGGGAACTTTTTCATCATTTGTGCGCCAAAATCATTCACTTCGCGCACAATGCCTTGAATTTTTGGCAAATCAAAATCAAACCACACCCCGGGTGTTGAAGCTAAGGACAAAATAGCTTTTTGCACACCAGCCTGATCCATCGCCGCCACTGCACCTTCAGGTGTCCAAGCAAGTTGCGTTGGAAAATGAGGTAATCCCTTGGAAACTTCGTAATCAACCCAAGCCTTCATATAACTAGGCGAATAAAAATGGTGATGCGTATCAATAATCCCAGAGCCAATCGCATTCGCATTCGTCATTGACATTCCGCCAGCAAGTCCAAGTGCCGTCATAGCACCTGTCGTCTTTAAAAAAGAACGGCGTGAGGATTGATCAACTTGATCATCCTGCGCAATTTGCAAAGTTGAACAATTACAAAGCTGATTGCTACATTTAAATTGGTGCTTCATTTTTGGTCTCCTTGATGATCAAGTTATTCATGTTGTTTTGATTGAACCATACTTCTCTTAATTGCCGGGAAATCCTTTTTTCTGGGCCCAAAGGTTTTCAAAGGGGTAAATTTGCATGCTGGCATAAACTCCATTTTTTGTGAATGGCTCCTCTTTAATCCAAGCGGCAGCAGCTTCGCGATTTGGAAAATCAATGGCTAATAAAGTTCCAACCATTTTTGTATTATCGTCATTCTTCAAAGGGCCTGCAAATGCCATATCATCAGCTTTGGTAGCTAAATAGGCTTTGTGAATTGGTCTCAATTCATCACGTAAAGCATACGCATCTGGTTTGTCTAACATCTGAAACATAAAAATCATTTTTATCTCCTTGAAAATAATAATTAACTATGGATTCCTAAATAAGCTTTCTGAATTTGTGGACTATTGAGTAATTCATTAGCAACCCCTTCTGCAACTACTCGCCCCTCTTCCAACACATACCCCCTACTCGCAATTTCTAATGCCATACTTACATTTTGCTCAACTAATAATACCGAAATTCCTTCTTGATTGACTTTTTTAATTGCAGCAAACATATCAATCACAATCGAAGGTGCCAATCCTAATGATGGCTCATCTAACAATAGAAGTTTAGGCTTTGCCATGAGAGCCCGTCCAATCGCTACCATTTGTTGTTGGCCCCCAGATAAAGCGCCAGAGACTTGATTAATTTTTTCTTTGAGTATCGGAAATAACTCAAGAACCATTTCTAAAGTTTGCGCACGCTGTGCTTTTGCTCGAGCAATATAACTACCTAATTCTAAATTTTCTAAGACACTCATTTCAACAAATAGTCGGCGGCTTTCAGGAACAAGTGCAATACCGGCATCACAAAATTGATGGGCTGGTAATTTAGCCATATCTTGGCCATTAAACTGCATCATGCCACTCACTAATGGGTTGAGTCCCGCAATCGCGTTAATTAAGGTCGTTTTGCCTGCCGCGTTGGGTCCAACAACACAAACCAATTCACCTGATTGAACGTTAAGAGAAACATCCCACAAAGCCGTTGCAGGGCCATAAGCTACTTGAATGTTTTTTAGCTCCAACATTATTCTGCCTTTTTCCCTAAATATGCGGCCATCACTTCTGGGTTTCGCATCACTTCAGTTGGTAGTCCCTTAGCAATGAGTTGCCCATGATTGAGCACGGCAATGCGGTCAGCTAATGCCATGACGGCTGACATCACATGTTCTACAAATAAAATAGTCGTGCCTTGACTTCGAATCTTTTGAATAAGCTCCACAGAACTTTGAATTTCACTAGGCGTGAGCCCAGAAAGCACCTCATCCAACATCAATAACTTTGGCTTTGCCGCTAATGCGCGTGCAAACTCTAAAAACTTTCTTTGATGCAGATTTAAGTCTGAAGGTAATGCATCAGCTTTATGCTCAAGTCCTACTTGCGTTAAGGCCGCATAGGCTAATTCACCAGCCTCTTCTAATGAGGTATTGCCAGCGTATGAAGCAACCAGTCGTGTGTTATCCAAGACAGTTAATTCATTAAAGGGTCGAGGTGTTTGATAGGTTCTTGTAATTCCTTTGACGGCGATCTCATGTGCACTAAGACCAGTAATATCCTCACCTTGAAATATTTTTTGACCACCAGTAGCCGCAAAATGTCCACTGATGACATTAATAAAGGTGGATTTTCCAGAACCATTGGGGCCAAGTAAACCTAAAATCTCTCCCTGATAAATTTCCAGATCTAAATTTTGTAATGCCTTCACTCCACTGAATGATTTACTCAAGGCGTGGGTTTGTAATAACACCTGAGATGTGGGGCGATGATGCTCATTAGTAGATGACTGTATATAGGTATTTTTTAAGGTTTCTACAATTTTCTGTGAGTTTTTCTTTGCTCGCAATCGTGCAAAGTTGCCTAACAACCCATTCGGTATAAATAAAATAACTGCAATTAAAATCAATCCCAAAATCATCTTACCCATTAAAGCACTATCACCAACGGTAAAAAAGTACTGAATTCCTGTGATCACAATAGCGCCTAATAGAGGTCCGGCCCAATGGCGTGTACCACCTAAGACACTCATTAAAACCACAAATAAAGGCACGGTAATCGAAAAGGTCTCATTCGCCGTTACATAAGACACAAATAAGGCTTGAATGGCCCCTGCCATTCCAGCTAAATAAGTAGAAATAAATAATCCTACTAATTTAGATCGATAGGTCGGCACACCCATCACTTCAGCTGCGTCTTCATCATCATGAATCGCGCTGAGTCCTAAGCCTAACTTAGATGAATAAATCCAAATGGCGGCTAACAACGTTATGATCAACAAAGCCAGCATCATCAGATAAAAAGTCCCAGCGGCATTTGGGCCAAACTTAGGAATTGCTACTGAATTTAGATAAACTCCCGGTCCACCGTCTATGGGAGTATTGAGAACAATCGTAGCAATCACAAAAGTGACTGCCAATGTCAAAAGGGCAAACAGTTCGCCACGTACATTGTGAACTCTAAAGACTAAAGCACCGATGCCTAAGCCAAATAATCCTGCAAGAAATCCCGCCACAATGAGTATCGGTAAAAATGGTATTTCCAAATGACCACAAAAATAAGCCACGGTATACATTCCAATACCAAAGAAAGCGCCATGGCCAAATGAAAAATATCCTGATACTCCAGAAAATAAATTCCATGAAACTGCCAATACACCCCAGTAAAAAACAATGTACAAAAACGATTGCCAAAAAGCTGGCATATTGAGCCAAGGCAACATGGCAAATAATGCACCAGCAAGAACAACTAAACCATAACTTGATTGTTTCATTAGAGCTTACCTGGCCTAAACAACAATAAGGCAATTAACAAGGAAAAAGAGACGATCGGCGCCCATGACGGGTTCACAAATACCATGGTAAGTGCTTCAGAAACTCCAATCACGATGCCCGCAATTAAGGGGCCAAAAGAACTGCCTAAACCACCCAACATAACTACCGCAAAAATAACACCTATCCACGTATACATTTGTGATGGATTTAAGGTATAAATCATCGCCACGCAAACACCTGCTAATGCAGCGAGTGCTGTACATACCCCTGCAATGCCTAAACTGATTCTTTTTTGGGGAATACCAAAGGCAGTAGCCATTTTTGGATCTTGAACAATTGCTCTGACAGCTTTACCTAAATCGGTATATTTCATGACGATATGGACCATCACAGCAACTAATACGGCAATCAAAAAACCCATCGTTTCGGCGAAGGGCAGATAAATCCCAAAAACTTCTGCTTTTTTATCGCCATAAGAGGTTTGTAACTTAACAAAATCAGCTGTCCAAACCCATTGAATAAATGCTTCAATAATGACCGTTAAGCCAAACGTCAATAGTAAAGAATTAAAAGGAGTGATTTGGAATCTACGAATCAACCAATGTAAAGCAACCCCAATGACGAAAAATATCGGAGGGAAAATCACTAAGCAAATTAGGGGGTCTATTACCAATTTATTGACTAGGTCAAAACTTAGATAAGCAGATAAGAATACAAAAGCAAAATGAGACAAATTAATTTGTCCCAAAAAGCCCCATGAAAGGCCTAAACCTAGGCCAATCAATCCGTACAAACCTCCGAGCAATACTCCAGAAACAGCTGACTGGATCAGCAAATTTAAACTTGGCAAAACTTCGTCCTAATCACTTAACTTCGATTTTTACCCCAGGGGCTGCAACATTTTTTGGATATACCATGACCCATTTACGATTTTGTAATTGAGCAACCCGCATTAAGTCATCGCCGTAATTGTTTTCACCATCCCAGCGCAACTTGCCTGAAACAGTATCTACTTTATTGGCTTTTAACCACTTGGCAATCGTAGCATCATCAAAGCTCTTCGTGGCGATCACAGCTGCCTCTAGAGTCTGCCAAGCACTATATGATGTAGCTGCTTGAACTTCAACTAACGGATATGGCAATCCAGCTGCTTGTGCTTTTTCATGGAACTTTCTAACGAACTCTGCAGCACCCTTATTGGCAGTAAATGGTGGATGCTCTTGGAACAAAGAAATCGCAATTGCCCCATCAGCCTCTGGAGACTGAGCCATTAATCCTGGTGAAGGGTAAATATGGGTATGAATTCGTGGCGAGTAATCAATCTTTTTCATCGCTTCTAAAAGTTGTACGCCTTCAGCCCCAATATCCCCAATCCAAACCATATCAGGCTTAGCATCTTTTACACGAGCTGCTATGGTTCCAAAATCTTTGTTGCCGAAATCCCACTCCAAATACAAAATCTCTTTCAAGCCTTTAGTTTTTGCGACTTCACGCGCCCCAACCGACATAAAATAAATCGATGGAAACTTTGAGGTAACAATCGCAATGGTCTTAGGCGGATTAGGCAGTGTAGCAACAGCATCAAAGACAATCGATGGGGAAGTTTTTTCTGGGCGAGGTCCAAGAGCCCAGGTTGGGAACTGTTTGTCATACTTCGCTTGATTCGGAATACCAAAGGTATGATGAATCAATACTTTGTCATTGCGCTGGGCAACGCCCATCGCGGATAAAATAGCCCCAGTTGCATAAGGCCCCATCAACATATCGACCTTATCGCTTGTAATGAGCTGCTCATACAAAGTTCTAGCAACATCAGGCTTGGACTGATCGTCTTTTAAAATCCATTCGACCTTTCTACCAAGCAAACCACCACGACTATTTATATCTTCAATCGCGATTTCGCCAACAATCTTATGCACAATACCTGTAGCGGCTAGAGGGCCAGTCAAAGCTAAGGTACTACCAATTTTGATAGGCGCTTTTGTTTGTTGTGCTTGAACATTGATTCCAATCGCTGCGATGGTCATAAGCCCCATCATTAGCGAATTCTTTAACCATACGCGTTTTGTTTGTCTCATTTTTTTCTCTCTTTAAAATAATTAATTAAGGTTTTTTACGAGGTGAAACAAATGCCTCACCAGCCGCTTCATAGTTATGGCCAAAGTCAGGTTTCACATCAGGACCCCATGCATATAAAGAATCATCTGGTGGATGGTTTTTGGCTGGCCAATCTAAATCGTGTGGCACAAAATCAATGTCATAAGAGTACTCAGCAAAACCACCCCAAGGGTCTTGCACATACCGGAAATAATTCGATCCTAAAACGTGACGTCCAACACCCCATCCTTCTGTATAACCGGCATCACGCATTTGCATTGAACCAAAACCGACATCATCGATCGATTCGACTGCCCAACTTGTATGGTGATAACCATAATCATCTGATTTCAGCATAGCGAGTAAATGGTGGTCACTACCATGAGGGCTATGAACAAAGGCAATTAAGTCCTCACCTGCAGAATCAGATAATCGAAGGCCTAGGACTTTTTCATAAAACTCTAATGAACGATCTACATTTTTGGTAAAGATCAAAACATGTGACAAATATTGAGGATGCACTTTATGCACTTTAGATTTATTTGGCGATCTCCCAGCTCCATTTGATTCAGGAGTAAATACTCTTGGAGGTGGTGCGGAAGGTGAGGTTTTTTCGGCAACGCGAACTTGAATCGGAAAGCCGTCTGGGCTCATAATCCAAACACCATCTTTCGCTGTTGGATCAGGTGAGGCAATCGTTGGAATGGCTAAAGTCGCAAGATGAGCTTTAAACGCATCAAAATCCTCAGCATAAATCCCGTAAGTCATCCACTGCAAACGCTTTTTAGGACCTTTTTGAACTCTAAAGTAACGGTGTGGATTTCCAAAGGCATAAATTTCTAGCTCATCACCGGCATGTTTCACTTCTAAACCAAACAAAGTATAGAACTCTTCAGCAACGGCTAAATCAGGAACAGTAAAGACAAATTCATCAATCGAATGAACGGCTAATGTGCCCTGACGTTTTGTTTGCGCCATGGTTAAGGGTTTATTCATTGAATCTCCTTATATTTCTTCTTAAATTAATTAATAAATAATTTTGTTTTTATATTTTAGTACATTAATATCGGAACTTTGTTCAATTGATTGAACAAAGTAAAGTAGATAAGGCTAAGGAAATAAAAAAACCGCCGAAGCGGTTTTTTTTAAGACTTATCAAAGACGTTTGGTACGTACATTTCCGCCGGAATTGGGCCACGAATGTAGTCAGGGTTGTGGACACGCTCAGGTAATTCGATATGAGCATGCTCAACTTCTTGATAAGGAATTTGAGATAAAAAGTGAGAAATACAGTTAATACGGGCTTTTTTCTTGTCATTACCATCAATAATCCACCATGGTGATGTCTTTGTATGGGTTTTTTCAAGCATATACTCTTTAGCTTTGGTGTACATTTCCCATCTTGCACGAGACTGAAGGTCCATAGGGGATAGCTTCCATTGCTTTAAAGGATCGTTGATACGCATCATAAAACGTAAATGTTGCTCATCATCCGTAATGGAGAACCAGTATTTCACCAAAATAATGCCTGAACGGATAATCATATTTTCAAATTCTGGAACGTCCTCAAAGAACTGTTCATACTGATCATCTGTACAAAATCCCATGACTTTTTCGACGCCGGCACGGTTATACCAACTGCGGTCAAATAAGACAATCTCTCCACCCGCTGGCAAGTGATTAATATAACGTTGGAAATACCATTGTGTTCTTTCACGCTCATTAGGTGCTGGCAAAGCAACAGTTCTGCAAACACGTGGGTTTAAACGTTGCATGATACGTTTAATAGCACCACCCTTACCTGCTGAATCGCGACCTTCGAAAATGACGAGGACTTTGAGCTTTTTCTCGACAACCCAGTCTTGTAATTTAACAAGTTCCCCCTGGAGTCTTAAGAGTTCTTTAAAGTATTTCTGACGCGCGGCTTTTTTCTCGTCACTTTCTGGAGATCCATCTAGACGATCATCATCAATCTCTAACTCGAGTTCTTCATCAAAACTATCAAGCATTTCTTGATGAATACGGTAACTGTAATCTGAATTTTCCATGGGAAATAACCTTTAAAAGAATCGGATTTGTAGTTTCTCAGTAATTTGTTACATTTAAATGAATATTCATATTAATTCTTAATTAGGAATTTCATGAACTTTACTTAATAACTAGATACATTAGAAAAACACATATTTTTTAAAAAGGGAGTCCTTATGTCAGCAAACAAAGTAGCTTTAGTCACTGGCTCTACCAGTGGAATTGGTCTTGGAATTGCCAAGAATTTTGCCTCTAAAGGCATGAATATCGTTTTGAATGGCTTCGGCGACGCTGCAGCCATTGAAGAAATTCGTGCAACAATGGCGAAAGAACATGGTGTTGAAGTCCGCTATAACGGTGCTGACATGTCAAAAGCAGATGAAATATCTGCCATGATTCAAAGTATTGAAAGCGAGTTTGGTGCGATTGATATCTTGGTCAATAACGCCGGTATTCAGCACGTAACTCCAATTGAAGAATTCCCGATTGAAAAATGGAATGCTATTCTTGCCATTAACCTATCTGGCAGTTTCCACACCATACGTGCTGCTTTGCCAAAGATGAAAGAAAAAGGCTGGGGTCGCATCATTAATATAGCTTCTGCCCACGCTTTAGTAGCATCTCCTTTTAAGTCAGCCTATGTTGCTGCCAAGCATGGAATCGCCGGTTTAACAAAAACGGTTGCTTTAGAGACGGCAACATGTGGTATCACGATGAATGCGATTTGCCCAGGCTATGTTTGGACTCCGCTCGTCGAAAAACAAATCCCTGACACTGCAAAAGCCCGTGGTATTACTGAAGAACAAGTGATTAATGATGTATTACTGCAATCGCAACCCACTAAGAAATTTGTGACGATCGAACAAGTCGCAGCTTTAGCTCATTTCTTAGCCTCAGAAGATGCGGCATCCATTACAGGAGCTATCATTCCTATCGATGGTGGTTGGACAGCGCAGTAATTAATTAAGCAGCATCGATTTGTTGCATCGGTGCTGCTTTTTTAAAGGCTTCGAGAGCCATACAGCTCTGCTCAATCTTGGCAATGATTGGCCAAGCTGAAATATCAACCTTAAATCGTCTGGCACCTTCTATTTGGGCAACCAGATAAACATCAGCAATTGAAGGCTGATCACCGTAACAGAAAGTTCCGGACAGTTGACGACCTTTTAAAAGCGCTTCAAAGGCATCAAAACCATCTTTGAGCCAAGTCGTACACCATGTTTGAATTGCCTCTTGATCCTGCCCCATCTCGAGACGTAGTCGTTCAAGAACCCGGCGATTATTGAGAGGGTGCATATCACAACCAACGATAGCCGCTAAAGCACGAACATATGCTCGATGGTTAAGATCTGCCGGCAGTAAGGCTGGCTCAGGATAAGCTTCCTCTAACCACTCTATGATTGCTGGTGATTGGGTAAGTACAAGCTGATCATCAACTAATGCGGGCACAAAGCCCTGTGGATTAATTGCCTTAAAGACTTCACCTAAATGCTCTTCCGTACGCAGATCAACTGGAATATATTCTGCCTGAACGCCTTTTAAATTAAGGGCAATACGCAGTCGATGAGATGTACCACTGCGAAAAAAACTATAAAGTTTCATCATGTTCAAAATCTCTTGTGTTATTTTTTAGAGCGATTCTCAAAAACACCTAATTTACGATGCAGTGGCGTTTCGTCAGTCATAAATAAAAATGTTGGCTGATTTAAAGTGTTTTTTAATGTCACAGGGGTATAACCCGGCGCACAGCATGTATCAGCTTGTTGCAGAGGATAGTTTGTTGCTTCTACTTGAATATCACATGCTCCTTCAATCACATGAAACACAATCGAGGGTGATCTGACTGGTAATTGAATCGTTTGGTTAGGACGTAACATCATGGCGTAAAAGCCTAAAATATTTTCCGCATCATCACCAGTCTCTGGATTGACATACGTGACCGAAACCATTTCAACTTGGGGCTGAACTTGAGCCATATTTTCTAATGTTTTACGCACATGCGTCCATGGATAACGATACATCGGATATTGTTTTTTAGAACGCTCAAACATCGGTGAAGGTACAACACCGCCCGTTGTATAAAAAGTTTCTGTGGATTCGTTGACATTGTCTTGCTTCACGCCATCGTTGTGATAAGAGACTTCTAGGTAATATGCAAGGGGTAAATCCAGTACATCTAACCAAACAACCGGATCTTTACCGTCGTGACCATGCTCATGCCATAATCCGGTTGGTGTCAATATCAAATCACCACGACTCATGTAACACTTTTCACCTTCAACGGTGGTATAAGCACCCTCACCCTCTACAATCATCCGAATAGCGTTTGGGGTGTGTCGATGTGAGGCTGCCCATTCACCTGGCAATAACAATTGCATACCCAAATACATGGCAGGACTTGCTTGCATTTTCTCTAAAGTATGGCCTGGATTAGCTAAGACCAAGACACGACGCTCTGCTTTTTCAATCGGTGTTAATTCTCCAGCTTGCAACAGCAGGGGTTTGATATCTTGATATTTCCAAAGCGTTGGGACTGTATGGGGACGAGGTTTATTGGCTGGCATCACACCGCGCAAACTTGGCCACAAGGGGACCAGATTGAGTTTGGTTAAAGCATCTCGATATTCTTGTGGCAAATCTTCTAATTTTCCGAGTTCACTCATATTGATCTCCTATATTCCTTTATTCTGCGAGGCAATTATCTACTTTCCAACCATATAACCACTCAATCGAGCGATAGAATTCTGCTTGGGTTTTGTTTTTCCATAAATCATTTCGCACCAAACGCTCAACACCTTGTGCATGATAAATTCTGCCCATCTCTCTAGATGACAAAACAATTCTAGCGGTTCTTGTAATTCTAGAGCGTTGATATAAATCAAATGCTTTTTCAAAATCTAGATTATCTATGGTGCCACATTTTTTAATTGCTTCACCCAATGTCACCGCATCCTCAATCGCCATACAAGCACCTTGCGCCAAATACTGTAAGGTCACATGGGCTGCATCTCCCAAGAGTGTCACACGACCAAAGCTCCACTGTCCAATAGGCTCACGGTCCACTGTAGCCCAACGCTTCCAACTTTTTGGTAAATCTATGAGTTGTCGGGCTTTGGGCGATATACCTTGGAAATAGGTCTCCACTTCAGACTTGCTTCCTTCGGTAACACTCCACGCCTCTTTTTCACGACTATGAAAAGTCACAACGACGTTAAATTGCTTCCCACCTCGAAGAGGATAATGAACTAAGTGATGATTCGGACCAACCCAAATACTTGCAGAATTCCATGCTAGATTTTGTGGAAAGTCTTCTTTATCGACCACAGCACGGTAGACCACATGCCCTGAAATACGAGCCTCATCTCCCACATATTGCTCTCGAACAGAAGACTTCACTCCATCTGCGCCAATAAGAGCTAAACCCATATGCCCCTGACCATGCTGATCAAAAACTGTCACACCCTTATCATCCTGCTCTACTCGCACCACTTCGGTTGCTGTCAGAACTTCAATTCGATCAGTTTCTCTTGCCCCCTCAAGCAATGACATGTGCACATCAGCACGATGACACACTGCATAAGGATTGCCAAAGTACTCTAAAAATTCTTGGCCCGTTTCGATCTTACCCACGATACTTTCATCAATACAGTCATGCATCACCATATCATCGGTATATACGGCTCGAGCGCGGCCCTTTTCTCCTACACCTAAAGCATCGAGAGCAGCAAAGGCGTTGGGACCAAATTGCACTCCCGCTCCAATTTCTCCGAGCTCTGGAGATTTTTCTAATACCTTGACTCGAAATCCTTGACGAGTTAAAGCCAAAGCAGCAGCTAAACCACCGATACCACCACCTGCAACAATAATGGGGAAAGAGTGCTT
The DNA here is from genome assembly GCF_027944005.1 of Polynucleobacter sp. SHI8. Lineage (NCBI taxonomy): Bacteria > Pseudomonadati > Pseudomonadota > Betaproteobacteria > Burkholderiales > Burkholderiaceae > Polynucleobacter > Polynucleobacter sp. SHI8. The sequence continues at coordinate 1,719,087 of NZ_AP027204.1, forward strand.
GGGTTGATTCATGAGAATTTCCTTAATTTCACTAATAGTAAGTATACTTATTAAATTATATGCTAAAGTAAAAATCTTTGATTAGCAACAACCCAACATGCCAAATAAACGATCTAAACTTATTTCATTTGATGCTTTACCTGGACACTACATCAGAAGACTTCAACAAATTTCGGTAGCCATATTTTTACAAGAGACCGAAGGATTTGGTATTACCCCTGTGCAATTTGCTGCTCTATCTGCCTTAGAAGAATTTCCGCAAATTGATCAAAAAACACTAGCAAATACGATTGGTTTAGACACATCCACGATAGGTGGCGTGATTGATCGCTTAGAATCACGCGGTTTCGTTTTAAGAAACCCCTCAAATAAAGATCGCCGTGTTCATGTGTTAACTCTGACATCTGAGGGAAAAAACTTACTAGAAAAAATTAATCCTCATGTTTTGCAAGCCCAAGATCGCATTTTATCGCCACTAAAAAAATCTCAACATGGGGAATTGATCCAAATGCTAGATATTTTGGTAAATGGTAACAATGATGCGAGTCGAGCGCCTAGTTTCATGAAACCGCTAGAAAATTGACTCACGTAAACACTTCAAGAAAATTTGTGGTGAAGGGGTTTTTCGAATGTAGTAAAACTGCTTTAAACTGTTTTTTAATTTAAATATTTAAAGGCTTTGAAAAGTATGAATAAAATTATTTTTTCTTTGTTAAAAGTAAGCTGTGTATTTTTTTTAGCGTTAGGTATCCTAAACAGCTCACCAATTCATGCTCAAAATAGAACCACCATTACACAACAAGCTCAAAATGCTTTAAATCAATTGCTCAAATCAAATGCTGATGCCCGAGTATTAAATAATAAAGCGGTTGCAGTTCTTGTCTTTCCATCGATTACTAAAGCAGGCATCATGATTGGTGGTCAATACGGGGATGGCGTTCTACTCAGTAAAGGTAAAGCAATTGCGTATTACAACACCACGGGTGTTTCTTATGGCATGCAAATTGGTGCTCAAGAGTATGGCTACGCCATGTTTTTTATGAAGCAAAGTGCGATTACAGCTCTCGACTCAACCGATGGATTTGAGGTAGGAGTTGGTCCTAGCGTAGTTGTTGTTGATGAAGGGTTTGCTAAAACAAATAGTTCAATTAATCTACAAGAAGATATTTATGCTTTTATCTTTAATCAAAAAGGTCTAATGGCAGGACTTGGAATCCAAGGGAATAAAATCACTAGGCTCAAGAACTGATTTTTTTCATGCGAAAATGAGTTCTGAGTGCGATATATAATCAAAATATGAAAAAACTTGATATTTATTCAAGTTAGTTCAATAATAAAAAAATTATATTAGGAGATTTCGCATGACGAAAAAGTATCAACTCAATTTTATTAAATTCTTTTGCGTTCTTTTTGCGTGTTGTTCTTTCAATGTTTTTGCGCAAACTTTTCCAACTAAACCAATCCGCTTCATTGTTACTTACCCAGCTGGCGGCAGCTCCGATTTAATGGGACGCCTAATGGCTAAGAAATTAAATGATCTTTGGGGTCAACCAATTATTGTTGAAAATAAGGGCGGGGCAGCTGGCTCTATTGGTATGGAATTCGCTGCTCGTCAACCTGCTGATGGTTATGCTTTTGTGTTGGGCAATATTGGACCTGCATTAATTAATCCATTAATTAGTAAAGTTACCTACAATATGGAAAAAGATTTTATTCCGATTGCGCTAGTATCCTCGGGACCAAATGTTCTGGTTGTTCCTGCTAATTCACCATATAAAACAGTTCAAGATTTACTCAATGCGGCCAAAGCCAAACCAAATACTTTAAATTTTGGCACTAGTGGATCTGGCAGTATGTCGCATATCGCCACAGAGATGATCATGCGTGAAGCTAATATTAAGATGACGCATGTGCCTTATAAGGGCGGTGGTTTAGCCTTGATTGATTTAATGGCAGGACAAATTGACTTTATCGTATCTGATGCACTTCCTGCAGCAGAACATATTAAATCAGGAAAAATTCGCCCTTTAGCCATAACAAGTACCGCTAGAACACCTCTAGTTCCTGGGGTGCCGACTTTTTCTGAGGCAGGTTTACCTGGATTTGCTGCTTTGTCTTGGTGGGGAATTTATCTACCAACGGGTACACCAAAGGATATTCAAGATAAATATCATGCCGCTTTGGTGAAGATCATGGGTGATCCAGAAATCAAAGAAAGATTTGCGAGTTTAGGCGTTCAAGCGCAAGCAACAAGTATGGAGGAATTCAAATCTTTTATAAGCGCTGAAAATACCAAGTATTCCAAATTAGTTACTGAAAATAAAATCAAAGCAGATTAATCTGTACTGAATGATTTTTTACAGCGGCATGGCGGCGCAAGCTGTGAGAGCAAAACAGCACTATTGTTTATAGCTCTCACAGTGCATCCTACCAACCATTAATAATGCGATTTAAAGCTAATCGCATCACGATAATGAATGTCCTCTAAATCAATATAAGAGCGCATCGTCGTTTTATCAACGGTATATTGCATTTTGCGATTCGTTTCATTACATGCACGAATATCCAAAATCTCTAAATGTTCTTTTACTTCCCATTCATGCGCACCGGCGATTCCTGGAGGAGCGTAGATCATTGATCCAGGCCCCACTTCAAATTCTTTACCCTCAACATTGCGGACGGTCGCACTTCCTGCAATAACATAGTAACAAGCCTCGATAGGATGCCAATGCAGTTGTTCATACGTTCCAGGTGCATAAGTAGCACGCCCTAAGCGGACTCGGTCAGTTGTATTGACCTCAGGCCAACCAATGAGTCGTTGATATGTCTGTCCATCTGTGACCCCTCTTTTACCTGGATAATCTGCTTGATTGAGGACTTGTAGTGTCGCTTTCAGTTCCATATACATCCTTTCTTTTTAGTGGAAATTACATCACACTGCCGGCGTTAACATTTAAATTAGTGCCCGTGATACCTTTTGCTTGGGGTGATACCAAAAACAAAATTACTGCTGCTGAATCTTCTGGTTGCAGTACATGATTTAAAGGATTACCTTTTGCCACCTCTAGCAAGCCAGCATCTCCTCTAATTTTTCTAACTCGCTCAGTGGCAGTTGAACCCGGAGACACACTGTTAACCGTAATTTTTCGAGGACCAAACTCTTTTGCCACATACTTCACCATGGTCATGAGGCCTGCTTTTGCTACCCCATAAGGCATATATGATTTTGCCGAAGGACTTGGTCCCAGGCCTGCGATCGATCCGGTATAGACGATTCTGGCGCCATCATTGAGAAATGGCTCTATTTTTTGAGTGGCGAGCATGGCTGAGGTTAAATTAAGTTGTAAGACTTGATTCCATTCTTCTTCAGTGATTTTTTCAAAAGGAATAAACTCCGTAAACCCTCCAACTAAATGTACAAAAATATCTACCTTGCCAAATTTCTCATGGATATTTGTAAATGTGCTTTCTAGAGCTGCACTTGATGTCGCATCTACAGCGTAAGCAGTTGCTTGACTTCCTATTTGTTGGATGGCTTGTACAAGATGGTCTAATGCGTCTTTATTTCTGGCTAAGACACAAACATGAGCTCCTTGTTCGGCTAATTGCATTGCAACATTTGAACCGATGCCTTGACTACCTCCTACGACAATAGCAAGTTTTCCTAAGAGGCTTTTTTCTAAAGACATCATTACTCTTTTTTAATGAGATCGTCATAAAAACAAATGATGGCGGAACTATCTCGATCCCCAGGGCGCTTGGCCATCTCTGAGGCTAATGCCTGCGCTGTAAAACTGATCACAGGCACGGGACATTGCAACTTGCTTGCATAGGACACCATGAGTTGAACATCTTTATAGTGAGTTGTCATATGACCAATCGGTGGATAAAAATCACGATGCACCATGCGATAACCTTTTTGGTCCATAGCCTTAGAAAATGCCGCTGATTTTTTCAATACTTCTAGAGCTAACAACTGATCAATCCCTGCTTTTTTGGCAAGCGTTAACCCTTCTGCAAGCCCTACCCGATTGACCGCAAGTACTAGGTTTACAACGAGTTTAATGGCTGCGCCTGTGCCACTCTTACCCATATAAACTGACTCACGTCCCATCCCTAAAAAAATGGGGGCACAGCGCTGATAAACCTCTTCAGGTCCACCAACCATGAAAATGGTATCTTTTGCCGCACACATCTCACTTGTCCCACTGACTGTAGCATCCATGAAATACATACCTAATGTATCAAGGGATGCCGCTAACTCTGTCGACATACTTGGATCAGCGGTGGATGTATCCAGTATCACAAGTCCAGGAACTGGGGCATCATATAAGTTCATGTCCTGAATGACCTGCGCGACGATATTCGAATTCGGTAAAGACAAAATAATGACATCAACTAATTGTGGTAACTGCTTTAATTCTGAGACCGCAATCGCTCCATGTGGCACAAGCCCTTCTATTTTTTTTGGTTCTACATCATATACATGAACACTATAGCCATCTTTGAGTAGATGCTTTACTAGCCACCCACCCATTAAACCTAAACCAACAAACCCAATCGTATGTTTCATTGATTTAAACAGGCTTGCGCTTCATTAGGAATGCTTGAATAGCGTCTTGAACGATTTCACCATGCTGATTAATCACTTGTAGTTGACGCTTCATCACGCCTCGATCAGGCTTAGACGTTTCAGTCACCTCAGTAACAGTCACTTTGGCATAAATGGTGTCACCAATTTTGACGGGCTTAGTAAATTTAAGACTCTCAAAGCCTAAAAATGCAATCAAGGTATCGTCATACAAATGTAATTGAAACAACAAACCTGCAGCAATGGCATACACAAGCGGACCATGGGCAATGCGTGTACCAAACTGTGTTTTCTTACAATACTCTTCATTGATATGAAGTGGGTTGTAATCCCCTGAAATCCCTGCAAAGTTCACCACGTCGGTTTCAGTGACTGTGCGCGCCGCAGTCTCATAACTCTTACCAACTTCCCACTCTTCCCAATACAATCCAACCATTTTTTATCTCCTTATTTACAAACCACGACACCGGATTGAACCAAGTGATCGATACGCTCTTTACTACATAACAAAATATCTTTCAAAACCTCTTGGGTATGTTCCCCTAAGTCAGGCGCAGGTGTTGAAATTATTTCTGCGCCATTCCCCATCTTCACTGGATAAGCTGGAAAACGAACTGTCCCAACTTTAGGATGATCGTATTCAACAATAGCTTGATTTTGCAATACAGGCGGCTCAGCAAATGCAGTATCAAAATGATTCACAGGACTTGCTGGAACGTCTTCTCTGCGAAAGATTTCCATCCAATGATGAGTTTCATTTTCGAGCATACGGCTCTCAAGTATCGGTACTAAGATCTGACGATTTTCTACGCGTAAAAAATTATTCGCAAAACGCGGATCAGCTGAGATTTCTTCTAAACCTATGGCCCGACAAAAACTTTTCCAATGTACCTCTTCTCTCGCAGCAACTACCACATAGGAATCTTTTGTCTGAAATGCTTGCCATGGTACGGTGTACTCATGGGATGATCCTGGTGGACTTGGAAGTTCTGCATTGTTTAACCACATCGTCCCTAAATAGGTCAACAGGCTCAACATAGCATCAAACATCGCAAGTTCTATATGCTGACCTTTACCGGTTTTTTCTCGTTCATATAAGGCGGCCAAAATCCCCTGACTGGAAAATAGTCCACCACTTAAATCAGCCAGTGGAATACCCAATCTCGCGGGTGGACGCCCCTTTTCCCCAGTAATGGCCATATGTCCACTAATCGCTTGAATAATAATATCTAATGCTGGGTAGTCTTTGTATTCACCTTCAGAACCAAAGCCTGTGATAGAGCAGTGAATAATCTTAGGATTGACTTTTTGTAACTCAGGATAATCAATCCCTAAGCGCTTCATCACCCCTGACCGAAAATTATCTACCACGACGTCAGACTCTTTGACAAGATCTAAAAAAAGTTGTCGACCTTCAGGGTTTTTAAGATCAATCACCATACTTTTTTTGTTACGATTAAAGGTCAGAAATAAGCCACTTTCTCCTTTATAGGGTGCAACGGATGGGTTACGGCCTAAATCACCTTTTGGGGACTCAACTTTAATCACCTGCGCCCCCATATCCGACAAAATCTGACCACCGTAGGTCCCAGCAATAATTTGACCTAATTCAATAATACGTATGTCACTGAGGGAATTTCTGACCATAAATCCTATAAACCTAGACTGGACGCAATGATGTTTTTTTGAATTTCAGAAGTTCCACCGCCAATTGTTGCTAACCTTGAATCTCTGAAGAAACGTTGCAGTGGATACTCCATACAATATCCATATCCACCTAAAATTTGTAGACTCATATCCGCTATCGATTTATACGACTCACTGGTATATAACTTAAGTACTGCTGCATCTTGTCGCGTATCTTTACCGTTTTCAACTAACCATGCGTACCGATAAACCATAGTTTGCGCAATATCTAACATCATGCGCATCTCCGCTAATTTATGAGAAACTGCCTGAAACTTACCAATGGGTTTGCCAAACTGAATGCGAGTTTTAGCATGCTCTAGTGCAAATTCATAAGCGGCCCTGGCTGCTCCAGTTCTTGCAGCTGACAAACATAGACGCTCGTAGCAAAGATAATTATCTGCCCCCCTCCAACCTTGATCAAGCTCTCCAAGAATGGAGCTTGCGGGCGTTCTTACTTCGTTATAAAACACTTCTGTTGTACCAATCGCCCGTTGCCCTAAAGTGGCGAGTTTCTTCACTTTAATGCCAGGTAATTTTGTATCAATGAAAAAATTAGTAATCCCTTGCTGTTTTTTTTCTAGGTTTTTCGTTCTCGTCACTAAGATACAGTAATCACTGATATCCATCCCAGAGGTATAAACCTTTCGACCATTAATGATGTAGTCATCCCCATCTTGAATTGCCTTTGTAGTAAGCGCACTTGCATCTGACCCGGAGTCAGGCTCTGTAAGTCCAAAGCAAACTGACAGCTCACCTTTAATGACTTTTGGCACGATCAAATCTTTCTGGGCTTGTGTGCCATGCTTCATGATGGCATGACAACCATAGGTCAGGTTTCTAAAAACCCATAAACCTAATTCTTCAAAATGATACCCAAGCACATCTAACATCACTGCCAAATCCAGTGGACTTCCGCCAGCACCACCATATTCCTCTGGACCAATGAGACCTAACCAACCATTTTTCGCCAAGGCATCAAATGCTTCTCTCGGTGGTCTTTGTTGCTCATCACACTCTGCAGCATATTTTGGGGTACATACGTCTTTTAATAATTCATTTAAATGATCACGAATATTAATTTGATCTTGGGAGAGTTCAAAGTTCATAAGAAAAGTCTTTACTGTTTTACGTTATCTAAAATTCGTTTCGCTTGGCGGTACATCGCATAATCGACTAACTTACCTTCAATAGTTATCGCAGCAACTCCACTTTTTTCAGCCTGCTCAAATTCATGAACAAGTTTTTGGTAATACGCTTTTAATGCGGGAGATAAACCATATGCTTGCTCAACAATATCAATTTGCTTAGGATGAATGATGGTTCTTCCAACATATCCCAACTTGGCTGAAAGGCTCGACTCGGCAAGTAATCCTGCCTCATCATTTAAGTCCGCAAATACCCCATCTATGGGAGTGACATTGCCAGCAGCTTTAGAATCTAGTAATACTTTAGATCTTGCATAGAGCATTTCTGGGCCGTCAACTGACCAACCACATCCTAAACTATTTTGTAAGTCACCATCTTGCGCTGTCCCTAAACTACTTAACTGTACTTTTGGAGATGCTTTAATTAAGTCATAACAATGGTAAACACCCAAAGCAGATTCAATTTGCAAACCAATCGCAATCGGATCAATACCATTGGCTTTTTCAATTGCCTCAATCTGCGCTGCCGCTTGCTGAATATCTTTTACATATTCAGCTTTAGGAATAAAGACCATACCTAAGCCATTGACACAAATTTGCGCAATATCATCTGCCAGTAACCCTGTATCTGCTGCATTAACCCGCACCATAATATAAGGTTGATCGTCATTCTTGGATTGATACGCTTGCTCAATCGTTTCTCGCACCATCTTGCGCGCTTCACCCTTCGAAGCAAGTGGTACTGAATCTTCTAAATCAAGAATCACCGCATCAACTTTTGATGCAAGGGCTTTTGCCATGACTTTGGCATTAATACCTGGTGCAAATAATGCAGTTCGAATCAGTCGCATATTTATTTCTTTAATTGAGGAGCGGAACGGAAGCCATAAATCTGCTTCCACTTTTCAAGAGCGGATTGATCAGGTGATTGATACATTAAACGACGACTTGAATTCAGGCCAACAGTTTTACTTAAATCAGCCATTGCTTCTGTTGTTTTCAATAAAACGGCATTGCAATCCATAATCAATGCACCATCTACCTCTGTAATGTTTTCCCGACGAATAATCGCATTCACGGTGGCACATGCTGCTAAGATGACTTCGGCCCCCTCTGCAGCCAAGCGCCTTGATTCTTTTAAGAAATTTTCTGTCATTTGACCAGGATTAGTAAATGCTTTTTGTACTTCTGTAAAGTCAATTCCTAAGTCGCCAAATGGGATATGTCTTGAAGAAAGTCCATATTCAAAGGCTTTACGATCATAATATTGCGATTGCTTTTTATGAAAAGCAATTCCTGAAAACTTATATCCATACATGCATGCCATCAACATGGTGCATTCACCTAAACCAAGTACCGGAATTTTGACGATTTCACGAGCCTCTTGCATGGCGGGATCTAAAAAGCAACCAATCGCAATAGCATCGTAACCTTGTTCATCCGCTTGCATTAATTTATTGAGAACACCGCCAACGCCATAACTATTCATAGCTACAATCGAGTTGTAGTGCAAATCCATCGAACCATCATCCACACCATTGACGTGTACCTCAACATCTGGACGCTTTAGTTCATTTAAATTTTTCGTTAAGGTATTTCTGTAATCATCTAATCGATGAATTGCTGTACTACTCTGCCACCATATTTTCATGATATCTCCTCTTATTTTTTGAAATTTAATCGCCCTTTATGCCGCCCTTATCTATCACCTCTTTCCAATAAGGTACCTCTTTTGCAACTCTTGCACGAAGCCCTGCAGAATCTAGTGCGGTTGTAGCAAGTCCAGCTTGTTTTAATTTTTCAATGACATCCGGCTCTTTTAGTGCTTGTACACATTGATTGGATAGGAATGAAATGATATCTGGGGGTGTGCCCGCTGGCGCAAATATCGCTTGGAAGGTATTTGACACAGCATCCTTAATACCAAGTTCTGCGAGTGTTGGCACTTGTTGCAATTCTGGCCATTTCTTTTCTCCAGTTTGAGCAAGGGCACGAACTTGACCTCCCTGAATTTGCGCAATTACAGATGCTAGAGCGCCAAATAAAACTTGTGTTTGACCACCCAATAAATCTGTCATAGCAGGACCCGCTCCCTTATAGGGGATGTGGGTCATGTTGATATTTTCACGAATCTTTAATACCTCTGCAGCTAAATGAGGTGTCGTGCCAGCCCCTGGGCTTCCATAACTAATTAATTGTGAATCTTTTCTCGCCATTGCAACCAAATCAGCAACCGTTTTAATCGGCGAGTCCGCCTTTACAACAATGACGTTTGGAGCATCACCAATTTCGCATACCGGAATAAAATCTTTCAACGGATCGTAGGGAGATGGCTTTTTTAAACTCGGTGTCACCACATATACGCTAGAAGTTAACATCAAGGTATACCCATTAGGCTTCGCCGCTTTGACAAAACTTGCTGCAACCGCACCTCCAGCACCCGGTCGATTGTCAATCAGTATTTGCTGACCAAATCCTTTATTCATTGCTGCAGACATAATTCTTGCTGTGATATCAGTCGCACCGCCTGGGGCAAATGCAACCACAATGGAAACAGGCGACTCTGGAAAAGCACCAAATGCCTGACTTATAGTCACACCTGCTAGTGCAATTGATAGCATTACTTTATTCAACATACTAATGTCTCCTCCGGATGTTTGCGTCATCACAGTGTTAGTTGATTGTTTTTTTTGTTTAATATATAGTGTTCATATATATGAACTTGTTTATATTCTAGCACTTGATATTTTTTTGGTCAATTTTTTTACATGACAAATTCTTCGATTAAATCTGCAGATCGCGTTTTAGATGTTTTGGAACTTCTTTGCAGGAGAGGTAATGCCGCATCTCATTCTGAGATTGCCAGCGCTTTAGATATCCCTAAAAGTAGCTTAACTAGTCTTCTCAAGAATCTAGCCCATCGCAATTATTTAGAAAAAAATCCTGTTGAAAACACCTATTATCTAGGCCCAGCTTTTTTTGAATTAATTCAACAAGGCAAAAATGTCAAATCGATTTTAAAAATTGCCAATATTCAATTAGCAATGCTGACTGAAAAAACAAAAGAAGCTGCGGCATTTTATTTATTTAAGGGCGATCATATTGAGCGTGTGCTCGGTCTTGACGCGAATTACCCCCTGAGTTATCGCATGCTGCCCAATGTCAAATTTCCGCTCTACTCGGCTGCTGCAGGGAAAGCTATCCTCCATATTCTGCCATTAGAAGAAAAAGATCTTTACTTCAAAAAAACGAAACTTCAATCGATGACAGATAAAACGGTAACCGATGAAAAGATACTTCGCAAAAAATTAATCGCAGATACCGTTGATGGTGTAACGATTTCTTATGGAGAAAATTCGGTTGGCGTCATTGCCTTAGCAATCCCCATTTGTAAAAATGGCTATCCTTTAGGTGCACTTAGTGTGGTGATACCGGAAGTCAGATTTAATAAAACACTAGACGAATTATGTAGAAAAATGTTAAAAATAGGCAAAGATAAAATAGAAAATGAATTAAATAATTAAATCAATGGAGACAATATGCAAGGAGACACCATGCAACAACGGGCTAAACCTGTTCTAAAAAAAGTACTTTTTTTTATTTTTTTCCTCTCAAGCTTCGCTTTTGCTCAAGAAAAATATCCCGCTCGCCCCATTAATTTTATTATGGCGGTGGAAGCTGGTTCGGATGGTGATGTCTTAGCTCGCCCTTTAATGGAAAGAGTATCTCGCATCATTGGTCAACCCATCACTATCATTAATCGACCTGGCGCTGGTAGCTCCATCGGTTATCGCGAGATTCATCAAGCTAAACCAGATGGATATACCCTTGGGTGGGCCTCCGCCACAATCATCACGAATAAGCTACAAGGTGTGTCACCTCTGGATTACAACAACTTCACCCACTTGGGTGGGTATGCAACATTCTTTCCCATCGTTATTGCCTCCTCTAAGAGTGATATCAAATTCAACACAATTCAAGAAGCTATTGCGTATGCAAAAGCAAATCCTGGCAAACTCAATCTTTCTACAGCAGGTGTTGGTCAAAGTTGGTGGGTTGCTGCACAAACTTTCCTAACAGGCACCAATTTAAATATGGCAAGTATTCCTGTAACAGGCGCAGGTGGAGCAGTTACTTTAATGGTGGGTGGTGGTCACGCTGAACTTGGAGTTGCTGGTTTAGGATCCGCAAAAGCTTTATTAGATGGTGGGCAGGTTAAATTCTTAGCAGCTCTTTCTGAAAATAGAGCACCTCCTCCTTATGATAAATTTCCAACAGTTAAAGAATTAGGCTATCCAGTTAGTTGGGAATCTACCAATATCGTCATTGGTCCTCCTGGCTTACCTAAAGAAGTGATAGAGAAGATAAGCAAAGCGATCGAACAAGCAGCTCGCGATCCTGAATTTATTAAATTTGTTCAAGAACGTGACGCCGCTTGGGAATATATCGCTCCAGATAAAGTCATTCCAAAACTAAGTGCTCGCCAAGTGACTGTCAAAGAAATTATGGCAAAAGCAGGCTTACTAAAGGAAGCAAACTAAATCAAGTCGTCATGGTGGCAGCAATTTTCTCTGCCACCATGATGGTTGGAATGTTAGTATTTCCTGCCATGAGGGTTGGCATGATGGACGCATCGACAACACGTAATTGCTCGACGCCGTAAACTTTACCAAAGGAATCAACGACTGCCTGAGTATCATCCGCCAAACCCATTCTACAAGTACCTACCGGATGGAACAAGCCAGCGATATTGGCTCGTATATGGTTTTCGAGGGCTTTTTCGTCTTGAATCAGCAATGCAAGATTAGTTCGCTCTCCAGTCAAAGAACTTAATACATAGTCACTGATCCACGGGAATATATTCAATATAGTTGCTAAAAGATCGGCACGAAATTTATTTTTCGGAGTGAACTCATTCAGAAGTCTTAAGCGATCTGTAAAGCGCACCGGAAAGGGTGTCCCCATACAAGCTTTGATCTCAGAATCTAATAAAATTTGTACCGCTTGCTTGAAAGCAATCTTCATTCTTTCAAGGTCTTGTGGATGATCTAAAAAATTAAACTCAATCTCAGGATAACCATTGATATCCTCTTTCTTTAAGTCAACCGTACCATATGATTTAGGTCTAAGAAGGGTTGGGGCTAAGTTTCCAATTTGCTCCCCCATCGCATTCCAAGATGTTTTACTGAGGACATTGATATATAAATCTGCCGGTGGGCAATCGGGTAGTTTCGAAGAATAGCGAAAACAAACACTAGGATGGGTTCTTAACTCTTTAGACTGTCGTGAATTTTTCTTGAGATGAAAGCCAATAAATAAAGTGGAGTGATTTTGTAAATTTTTACCAACACCTGGTCGATCTGCAACAACTTGGATACCTAATTCTTCTAAACGCTGTTGATTACCAATCCCAGATCGCATTAATAATGTCGGACTAAAAATACCGCCCGAAGAAATAATGACTTCATTGGCAAAATATTGAGCGCTTGGCTCTGATCGAAATAACTCTACACCTATCGCTTTTTTATCCTGAAACAAGATTCTTTTAACTGGTGAATCAGTAATAATCGTTAAATTTTTTCTAGTACGAACTTCTGCTGTCAAGTAACATAAAGCGGTGGATGCTCTTCTAGTTTCTGTATTACACATGGGTACTGCGCCCATGCCATCACGAAAATCACCATTCAAATCTGCTATAAAATCAAAACCATTTTTTTGCGCATAGTTGCTAACGGCTTTTGTCAATGGCTGCCACTTGGCTTTGGATAGTCTTCGAATCGGAATCAGGCCATCCTGGCCATGCAACTCCGTATCAAAGTCCCAATCATTTTCTAATTTTCGGTAATAAGGTAAGACATCTTCCCAGGACCATCCAGTTGCTCCAGCCTTTACCCAATCAGCATAATCAGCGGGGGTACCGCGCAAAGAAACCATCCCCATTAAAGATCCGCCACCACCCATCACTTTACCCTGTGGGAAATTGGTATAACCTTCTCTTGATTTTTTCCATGCCGCCCTTAAACCACCCCACATATAGGATTTGTTGTAATAAGAGGTTGGGTAATTATCTAAAATATCGGTAGGCTCAGAGCCAGTTGGTATGTCTTTACCAGCCTCAATTAGGAGAACCTGAATATCTTCGCGCTCGGTTAATCTGGATGCCATGACACATCCTGCAACACCCGCACCAACAATAATGTAATTGAACATAAGCTGTCTTTTAAGTTTTTAGTTTTTTAATTCTTATATTTTAATGGCTAAACAGACAACCAAGTCATTTCGGTATTTTTATGAGTAATAGGTATAGAATCAATATTTAGGGTAAATAAAGTCCATGAAATCTAAATCCATTTTGGTACTGATCTTGCTTTATTTTTATGTAGCCAATGCCACGGCCTCTGAAATCTTTGTCGCAGATAGTGAACATACCTTTGTCAGCTTAAGCTATAACCATTTGGGTTTTTCAAATCAAACGATTCGGTTTGATAAGGTCTTTGGAACAATTACTCTCGATCCTAAAACTCAATCAGGAAAATTGGATATAGTCATTGACATCCCATCGATAAGTACAGGCTCTGCGGTATTTAATCAGGTGATTCAAGAAGATGATTTATTTGCCTCAAGCAAGTTTCCAACCGCATCTTTTAAATCAAATCGTATCGTTTTCAATCAGGCTGTAATCACATCAGTATTGGGTGAATTAACGATCAAAGGTATTTCTAAACCGGTCGAAGTTAAAGTTAATCAATTTTCTTGTGGCCGTAATTTTTTAACGTTTAAATATACCTGCGGCGCCAATGCTGTTGCTCATATCAGTCGATCAGAATTCAATCTTGGAAAATATACGCCGATGGTTGGTGATGATGTAACAATTCAAATTGTCATTGAAGCAACACAAGAATAATAATTGCTATATGCAAATACTTCATTCACTGCATCTCATCAACAATCTTCGACGTGATGTTACTGATCATAAAGGCACCTCGGGTAAATTAGTGATCATCGGCGGGGCCAGTACCATGTCTGGATCAATTGCTCTAGCAGGTCTTGGCGCTTTATATACAGGCTCAGGTTGGGTCAAATTAATTCCTTTAGATCCAGACTTCCCAAACTTGATTGATCCCTCCCCTGAACTGATGATCTATCATCCCGGGCAACGATCACCTGCAGAAATTCTTCAAGAAATAAAACCTGATGTCATTGTGATTGGTCCTGGTCTTGGACAAAGTGCATCGTCCTTGGCTTGGCTTGAAGCGACTTTGGAATATCAATCTCCACTAGTCATTGATGCGGATGGACTCAATTTACTTTCACAACACCCAGAATTACATGAACCAATCTGCAATAGGTCACATCGTATCGTGATGACTCCTCATCCAGGTGAAGCCGGTCGTCTTCTTCACTCAAGTTCGCAAGTGATGCAAAGTGACAGAATGCTAGCAATGAAACAATTGATTGCTCAATATCAAGCCATTGTTATTTTAAAAGGTCACCATTCGCTAGTTGGTATGCCAGCGCAGGATGTCCTGACTTGTATCTCTGGCAACTCAGGTATGGCCTGTGCTGGAATGGGTGATGTCTTAAGTGGTGCTTTAGGATCGTTCATTGCACAGGGTCTGCATCATAATCTCAGTACTTGGCAGGCGGCTTGTTTAGCGGTTGAAGTTCATGCTCGTGCCGGTGACTTACTCGTGGAAAAAGGTATCGGGCCGATTGGTATGACGCCTTCAGAATTAGCGAAGGAAATGCGAACTATAGTAAATTCATCAAGTAAGCAATCATCATAAATATAGCTGCTATTGCCATAAAAATAGTCGCAAACCATCCCAATGTTAGTTGAGTTTTAGAAGCCGTAAAAGAACCCATAACGGTTTTTTTGGTTACTAATACAAGTATGGCAACCATCAATGGAACTGCCACAACTCCATTAATCACAGCACTCCAAAATAAAGCTTTCATGGGATTAATCGGTAAATACTGAATGAGTAAAGCAAGTAAAACACTAACCGCAATAATTAAATAGAACTTTTTATCTTCCATGATAGAGTCCTCCAAACTCGATCGCCAACCAAATAGTTCAGATAATGCATAAGCGGCAGATCCTGCTAGAACAGGAATGGCAATCAAACCAACAGCTAATATCCCGATAGCAAATAATATATAGGCAAACTCACCGGCTAATGGCCTTAACGCCTCTGCTGCCTGGGCAGCAGTTGAAATATCTGTCAGACCACTTGTATGTAGGGTGACACTAGTGGCTAAAATAATGAAAAATGCAGCTAAGTTGGAATAGAACATGCCACTCCATGTGTCCCACTGGATTCTTCGTAACTCTAGTTTTCCATTTTCTTGAGTCTCATGCATGAGGGGTTTACCTGATTTGAGGTTCATGTCCTCAACTTCCTGTGATGCCTGCCAAAAAAATAAATACGGGCTAATCGTTGTCCCAAAAATACCAACTACCATTGCGGCAGTTTGAGCATTAAATTGCAATGTCGGCATCAACGTGGTTTTTAATACTTCCCCCCATGGCACATGAACCGTAAAAAGAACTGCAGCATAAGCGAGTAATGACAGGGTTAGCCATTTAAGAAAAAAAACATAACGATGATAAGGCACGAATATTTGCAGAATAAGTGTCACCAATGCAAAAACAATGGTCATGATATGCCAGTTAATTCCTGTGACTAATTGTGCAACTTCACCCATCGCAGCAATATCAGCTGCGATATTTAAGACATTAGCCATTAGTAGTAGAAATACGAGTGGGAATACCACCATCGGTGAAAAACTATTTTTTAAGTTTGCTGCTAAACCTTGACCAGTGACACGCCCAATTTGTGCACAAAGCAGTTGAATTGATGCCATTAACGGATAAGAAATGGGCATGGTCCATAACATATTCAAACCAAATTGAGCACCAGCCTGAGAGTAGGTAACAATCCCACTCGGGTCGTCATCCGCAACACCTGTGACCCATCCAGGGCCAACTTTTGCCAGTGGATGATTCTTAATTTTCCCAAAAAGGGATCGCAGGTTCATGAGTTGATTGTAGGTTAGAAAATCAATTGATGGGGGGTTTCTAGCAAATAATAGAATTTTCTATATCATTGACACGATGAACACTATCCTCTCTATTTCCAATCTTCATAAGACCTATCAATCTGGTTTTCAAGCCCTCAAAGGTATTAATTTAGAGATAACCAAAGGAGAGATATTTGCTCTGCTTGGACAAAATGGTGCAGGAAAAACAACTCTCATTAGCATTATTTGCGGCATTGTAAATCCTAGTAGCGGTCAGATTTTGGTGGATGGTAATGACATCATCAAGGACTACCGAGAAGCCAGGGAACTCATTGGTCTAGTTCCACAAGAACTATCTACCGACTCTTTTGAAACGGTATGGAACACGGTGACTTTTAGTCGGGGTCTTTATGGAAAAGCTCCAGATCCTGATTTAATTGAAAAAATCCTGAAAGACCTCTCGTTGTGGGATAAGCGTAATAACAAAATCATGACGCTCTCAGGTGGCATGAAACGCAGAGTCATGATTGCTAAAGCCCTCTCGCATGAACCCAAGATTCTATTTCTTGATGAACCCACAGCAGGGGTTGATGTCAGTCTCAGAAAAGATATGTGGAACCTAGTCAAAATTCTCAAAAACAATGGTACTACGGTGATTCTCACAACCCACTACATTGAAGAGGCTGAGGAGATGGCAGATCGTATTGGCATCATTCGTAGCGGTGAGCTCATTATGGTCGACGACAAATTAGCCTTAATGAAAAAATTAGGTAAAAAAGAATTAACGCTGCAGCTGCAACATCCACTGGAGAGTCTCCCTCAAGAATTGGATGTGCCTGGCTTAGTTCTTTCAGACGACAAATGCGAGCTCACCTATCACTTCGATGCAAAAGATGGGGATATTGATATTGCACAACTATTACAAAAAATATCTAACCAGGGCATTATCTTTAAAGACTTATATACCAAGCAAAGTTCTTTAGAAGACATATTTGTCAACCTAGTAAATGCAGAGGTAAGCACCAATGAAGCTTAATTACTATGGTATCCGCGCCATTTATCAATTTGAAATGGCTAGAACGCGTCGCACTTTAATGCAAAGTGTGATTGCGCCTGTTATCTCTACATCTTTGTATTTTATTGTTTTTGGTTCAGCGATCGGCTCTCGCATTACTGAAATGGAAGGCATTTCTTACGGCGCATTCATCGTACCGGGCCTCATTATGCTTTCGCTTCTGACACAAAGCATTTCAAATGCCTCTTTTGGCATTTACTTTCCTAAATTTAGTGGGACTATTTATGAACTGCTTTCCGCTCCGATATCTCCATTAGAGATTGTGCTTGGCTATGTTGGTGCTGCAGCAAGTAAATCGATTGTTCTGGGACTCATCATTCTATTGACTGCTACTTTTTTTGTACCGCTACAAATCGATCATCCGTTTTGGATGTTATTTTATTTAGTGGTCACTTCCATAACGTTTAGCATGATCGGTTTTATTATCGGTATATGGGCTGACGGGTTTGAAAAACTTCAAGTAGTGCCCTTACTCATCATCACACCCCTAACTTTCTTAGGTGGTAGTTTTTATTCAATCTCTGTATTGCCCCCCTTCTGGCAAAAGATTGCTCTACTCAATCCAGTGGTTTATCTCGTTAGTGGCTTTCGTTGGAGTTTTTATGGCATCCAGGATGTTGAAATTTGGGTAAGTCTAGGAATGACGATGGCTTTCTTGGCAATATCTGTTGCAGTGGTTGTTTGGATTTTTAAAACTGGATATCGTCTGAAAAAGTAATGTCCGCCCCATTGGGGTGCTCTTGACGTAAAAACGTTGCTATTAAAGCTAAATCCCACTTTCTTACATAATTTTGATATCTATAGGTATCAAATAATTATTTAAATTGATACCTATAGGCTATAAATGGTTGGCTCGTGGTGTCTGCAGGTGGTTCAACAAGCATGAGACTCTACAAACTGGCCTCTTATAGTTTAATGTAACGGAGGATATGGACTTGATAACAAATATTTAGTTGTTTTAATAATTTTTACTCAAGTTATATTTATTTTGGTCGTTATGAAATTATTGGCATTATTTTATGCCCTTTATTTGTTATTCTAGAAACGAACTACTAAGGAAAAAATCTTAATATTTAAGTTCACTTCTGGAAAGTAGTTGCATGACTTTGGTTATCAATACCAACATAACATCATCCTTGGCACAGAGCAATCTGTCTAAGGTGGGTGATGCTTTACAAACGACAATTCAGCGTTTGTCTTCAGGCCTGCGTGTCAATACTGCAGCTGATGATGCTTCTGGGTTCGCGATTGCAAACCGGATGGACGCACAAGTCCGAGGGATGGCTGTTGCAACACGCAATGCTAACGATGCAATTTCTTTTTCACAAACTTCAAGTGGAGCATTATCACAGATTTCAAATAACTTACAACGTATGAGAGAGCTTGCTGTTCAAGCCGCCAACGGCTCTAATTCCTCTTCAGATACTTCTTTACTAAACCAAGAGTTTTCTCAGTTACAGACGGAAGTTGCAAGGATACAGAGTAGTACGACTTTTAATGGTTTAAGTGTCTTTAATTCAACGGACACCGTATTTCAGATTGGGGCAAACAATACTTCAAATGATACGGTCAATTTACAAGGAACTACTTTATCCAACACTATGTCTTTGGGAACGTTGACCCTTACTGATAGAAATAACAGTTCAGCTTTAACCGACCTTACGAATGCTCTAACTAACGCAAGTTCATTTGCAAGTGCCTCTATTACAACGGGATTAAATGATCAAATTAGTTATGTTGCTAATACGATGATTGACGCAATTAATAGTAGTCAAAAAATTTCATTTGCTGCTGAAAATGAATTGGTTTCCAACTTTGCCTCTGCGACATCTTCCGCTCAAGCAACAGGTATTACCCTCGCAAATTTTGTTAGCAAACTTCAATTAGCTTTTAGCGTGACAACAACAATAACTTATGGGCCTCAAGTTACTTTTCCTCAATTATTTGGGTCCTCAACTGCTATGACCAGCACGAACATCGCCCAAGTCGGGGCTTTTGGTACTGCAACTGGTGCAACTTTAGACAGTGTTCTAACTAACAGTAAAAATTATGTCTCCACTTATGCATATAACGGAACGGATGCAACTGCAATTAATAACGCAATTACAACAGCCTATAACACTGCAAAAGCTGGAAACATGAAGGTCAGTAATTTTGCAAATCGCTTACAAACTGCTATTTCATTGCTTACACAGTCCTCTACCACTTCCCAAGAATTTGGATTTCAAGCCGCCACCAAAGCTACAACAGTTACAGCTCTAGCTTCCGCACAAACTTCGTCTACGGGCCAAACAAATGCACAAAATGCAATCACCGCAATAGACAACGCTTTAACAGAAGTTAATACAGCAAGTGCAGTTCACGGTGCTTTACAAAATAGGTTCTCAGCGGTGATCAGTAACTTGTCAGCTTTTTCACAAAGTCAAACAGCCGCAAAAAGTCGTATTGTTGACGCTGACTTTGCTGCAGAAACTGCAAAATTATCCAAGAATCAAATTTTGCAACAAGCTGGCACTGCGATGCTTGCCCAAGCAAACCAAATTCCTTCTACGGTTTTATCTTTACTTCAGTAATTTTAGTTGTATGACCTGAGACATACTTTACACCTCGTGCCGGATACATACTTTACAGTTTTGGCCTGCCCAGCACGATTTGAACGTGCGAACTTGGGCTTCTTAGGCCGTAGGATATTTAATTACCCATTAACAAAAAGGCTATCATTTGCTCAATTTAATCTTTGAGCGCATAATAATTGCATTAAGACAAGGAGTATCTCATGTTATTAACCGCTATATTAAGTCCAGCTGAAGAAGGGGGATATGTTGCCTTAAATCCTGAAACTGGTACAACTACTCAAGGTGAAACTATTGATGAGGCAATTGCAAATTTAAAAGAGGCGACCTCTCTTTATTTAGAGGAGTTTCCAATGACGTTCAATGTTCATCCATTAGTAACAACTTTTGACGTAGCTCATGCCTAAATTTCCAGGTCTCTCTGGTAAAGACATCGTTCGCGCCTTAGAAAAATTAGGCTTTCAAGTAGCAAGATAATCTGGAAGCCATATTATGATGAAACGTGGTGGAAAAGGTTGTGTTGTTCCTAACCACAAAGAAGTCAAAGTTGGCACAGTCAACGGCTTACTGCGCCAAGCTGAAGTATCAGCAGAAGATTTTCAAAAGGCACTTTTAAACTAGGCAGTCATCGTGCTAGGTGTATGACCTAAGACATACTTTACGCTTCGTACCGGACACATACTTTATGTATGACCTGAGACATACTTTACACTTTATACCGGACACATACTTTACAGTTTTGGCCTTCCCAGCACGATTCGAACGTGCGACCTATGGCTTAGAAGGCCGTTAAAAACTCTATAATCGTTTGAGCAGATTAGTGAGTATGGTGAATCTAGGTACCATCAAACCAAATTTTGGGGGTGGGGGTACGGCGGGGTCGAGGTATTCCAAAACAACAAGGGGGGTGGATATTCGATCTAGCTATTCAACCTTGAGATCAAGCATAAGAAAATAAGCACTTTTATTTTGGGTAGTTCTTTGGATAGTTTCGGATATAAATTTGCTTGCAATAATTATTAAATTTAATAGACTGGCGGAAGCTGTGAGAACCAAATCAGTTTATTTTAAATAGCTCTCACAGGGCACATGATAAATTCATGATAAAAAATCAACTTTATGAACTTATAAGCCCACTGAATAGATCACTAAACAAGTCAGGGTATTTATCGACTGAAATACCTCTTGAGAATAGATTGCCTTAAGCTGACACGTTGTGTTTTATCAAGTTTATAGTAAGCCCCCAGATTCGCTACACCTCTAGTTTTTTGAACCTCCCTTCTATCTTCTTAACCATCGAAAAAGTAACGTTTTGTCATCGCGCATCACGGCAAGCTTCGCCACCCCTACGAGGCAACCTTGATTTTATTAATAGTATTGGTATTCAAATGATCTATTAAATCATTGTTTTATATAGGCTTTAAACTATAAAATAGTGTTGCATTTGTCCGATATTTGTATATAATTTAAGGACTATGAAAGCACTAATCAAGACAAAAATGCCTCTCAATATGCTAATTGCTCGGCGCATTAGCCGTAGCCCAGCCAATAAGGTTTGGACGGCGAAAGATTTTCTCGACCTAGGCAACCGTAGCGCAGTAGATAAAACCCTCCAGCGCCTAACTAATAAGGGCGACTTACGTCGCATCAATCACGGCCTATACGATCGTCCACGAGTGAATCCATTAACCGGCAAAATATCTCAGCCCAACTATCAGAATGTGATCTGGGCTATTGCTAGACGCGATAGCGCGCGCATGCTCATTGATGGCATGACTGCCGCTAATGACTTAGGACTAACCAATGCGGTTCCGGGCAAGGTTATCGTACATACCGATGCACGCATCAAGCCCGTTCAAATTGGAAACCTCACCATTCAATTTAAGTTGGCGTCACCTAGTAAATTAATCTGGGCAGATCGCCCTGCTATGCGTGTCGTTCAAGCACTTCACTGGCTCAAAGATGGGCTCAAGCAAAAAGATCCTTCCGCCCAAGCTGACATTAAAGCCGCTTTAACAAGAATCCTTAACGACCCCAAGGCTGGGGCAAGTATTGCGCAAGACCTCAAAAAGGATCTATCGCACTTGCCAACCTGGATGCACTCTTTACTTAAGGGTCTTTCTAGTGATTTGCCCCAAATTTCACTCTATCATTAAACTGAGGTCAAATGAATAACAATTTTCTCAAGGTTCTTAAAGCTAGCGAAAACGATAGGCGCAACCTCTTTTTAGAAACTTCCGTTCGTTTAGGCACACCATTACGCAATGTTGAAAAAGACTTTTGGGTTTGTTTTGTTTTGGATTTACTATTTAATGACAAACTAGAAGTTGAGCCGCGCCTCTTATTTAAGGGTGGTACTTCACTGTCCAAAGCCTATGATCTAGTCTCGCGCTTTTCTGAAGATATTGATATCACTGTATATCGAGAAGATATCGGTCATTCAACGGATATTGCAACAATACAAAGCTGGGGTAGAAATAAGCGCAAGGAGTACTTGGATGCCGTTAAGGCGGCTTGTTCAGCTTATATCCTGGGCGATCTTAAAGATCGTCTTATTTTACAAATTCAGAATGAATTAAACAATGCAGGCATCTCGATCCCTGCACTTAAGGTTGTCATTGATACCACCGATAAAGATCAACAGACTTTACTGGTTGAATATCCCTCACTTGAAGCTTCAGGCAAGGATGGCTATATCGAATCCAAGGTCAAGATTGAGGCTGGTGCCAAATCAGCGCTAGATCCTAGCAGACTCATCACAATCAATCCCTACGTTGCCCAAGAATTTATCGGTGGTGACTTGAATGTACCTAATGTAAATTGCATAGCGCCAGAGAGAACCTTTTGGGATAAGGCAGTCATCGCTCATGGTTTGCGAGCCTGGTTTGATGCACGAGGCAGCTTAAGAAATAATGGCAATCGTATTTCTCGCCATTACTATGACCTTCACATGCTTTTGAATAATGCGGCTGGTCAAAATGCAATCAAAAATACAAGTCTTGGTAAGGAATGCGCCCTGCATGCATCCATCTTCTTTTTTGATAAAGACTCACAACAAAATTCTGCAGTAGAAGGTAATTTCTTAATCTACCCTAGCGATGCAATGATTCCAGCTCTTCGTAGAGATTACGAACAAATGTCGACGATGATTTTTGGCGCAACCCCTACGTTTGACGAAATCCTAGAAACAATTCAATCTGCGTCAAAACAACTTCAGGGCTAATCCTGAATTGTGGCTCTTCACCATAGAGTCTTGGCTTTGGGAAGTTGGTGTGGAGTAATGAATCGTATTTGATAAATGCCCATTCCCCGACTAAGGTAAAGAGCCTTTAAAACCCATTGACTTGGCGGAAGCTGTGAGATTCGAACTCACGGAGGGCGTTAACCCTCGACAGTTTTCAAGACTGTTGCATTCAACCGCTCTGCCAAGCTTCCTATATTGAAGGTAAAAACCAAACTTCAAGATTTTTACTCAAGAGGTAGATTATAGCTTTGAATTCAACTTTTAGCCAATTTTAGAGTTAAAGAGTGATGTTTTTTTCATTAATCACGCTTAATAACAGGGATGACTTCATTAAAAACTGCTTTTGTAGTTGATTATCTGCTTCTATTTTTCTTAATTCATCTAGGCGTTGTTGACGAGCCAAAGGATCTTTCTCTTCTAAGCGTTTCTTATTAGCAATGGTTTGTTCTTGAATAAATTGGACGTTTAAAGTCTTTCTACGCTTTTCATAGAGATCAAGTCGCGTATCATCAGCACCGTTTCGTATGTCTTCTAAGCTTGAGACTAACTCCATCGCATCATGAATGCCGCAATTAAGTCCAAGTCCGCCAATAGGATTATTCAAGTGCGATGAATCTCCAGCAAGCATGACACGGCCTACTCTAAATTTTTGTGCAACTCGTTGGTGGACGTTATAAATATTGCGATGAACAATCGACTCTAATGAACATGCCTCTTCAAGCTCAACAATTCTTTTTTGCGCTGAGGCATCACTCAATGCCTCTTCGTCAGACTCATCGGTCCTCGCCGGAAAAACAGCGCGCCATCTACCTTTGTAATCATCGCCAGTGACTTTAAATAAATTCGCCCACTCACTCGAGCCCGCAAAATAATTACGATAGCAACAACCCATGGATTTTTCAAAGTCATGAATCGAGGTTAAGACGATAAATCTCTCTGGCCAGGTATATCCTTCAAATTCAATATTAAGTAATTTTCGAATGGTACTTTTCCCACCATCTGATCCAATTACATAATCCGCTGTAATTTGCCCCATCACGCCATCTTGCTCGGTCGTGAGGGTGACCTGATCAGGACCTTGCTGAAGATTAGTCACTGTAATACCAAATTGATAGCTTACATCTGGGAATGTTGCTAAACGTTTGAGACCCATTAGTACAAGTTTATGCTGCTCAGTTTGTACAACAAACGGAAACTTGGTCTCATCCTTGAGTAAATCATGGTCAAATTGTGCAACTCTAGATTTGGTATCACGATCCCAAAACTGAAAATATCTTGCAACCAAGCCTTGCTCTATAAATTCATCAATCAAACCAACTTGATTAATGAACTCCAAAGTTGATGGATGAGTTGTTGCCGCTCGAGGATTATGATCAACCTCTTTCGCAGACTCTAATAGCGTAACTTTAAATCCTTTTTGCGCAGCAGCTATAGCTGCAACAACGCCTACTGGACCTGCACCAACAACCACGACATGAAATTGCTTCATCAGTGCGCACTTCCTGTGAAATCTTGTGGTACTTTATTTTGCACAACTCTCACACTCTTCATCGGGGCTGGAGTATTTCTGCTTTTGCCGACAAATCGAGGGATACCTGCAGTAATGACCGCTGCCACAGCTGGAATATCACCATTACGAATCGCATCCGTCGCATTATCTTTTGAACCACCTACGCAAGCATCAAGTATGACAACATCAGCTTCTTTACCCGGCTTTAAAAAACCACTATCAATACCATATACAGTGGCATTATTTCCGGTAGCGGCAGCAATCGCTGACTCAACAGACATATTCATGAGGCTACATAAATGGGTAATGGTGTAGAGCATACCTAAAGGCATAATTCCACTACCTGTTGGTGTGTCAGTCGCAATTAAAAAGCGATCAAATTGATCTGCTTCCATCGCTAATTTTGCAATGAGTAACGCGGTTCTTAAGTTACCTGCTGTGCAAATTTGTAAAGCAATCTTGCTTTCATTCACAATCCTAGGAAAATCCGCATCAGGCATCGCTACAGGCCCACCATTCACATGAAATGAAACATGGGGTTGCATTTTCAATAAGTGATCTACCCAAATACCTGAAGAACCAGGTATGGAAGAACCACCAGTATGTACTGTCGTGATCATACCTGCTGCTTTGGCCCATCCCACCATCGGGGCATAATCGTAAGGTGATTTAACTGCGCCAAATCCTGCTTTGGCTAACCAAATCCCTTTCTTTGCCATCTCCTGAAAATCTGCTTCCGAAAGCCCAGGCTCAAGAATGATGGATCCTGCAAACACTTTCATCCCACCAGGTCGGTAATCATCAAAACAACGCTTTGCGGCTAAGGCAAGAGCTTTAACACCTTCAGGATCTTTTGGTCGACCTGGCACATGCACTTCCGAGGCACTGATACAGGTAGTAGTTCCACCGTGTACATAGCTTTCTAAAAATCCAACGGTTTTTTGTCTTGGTGTGTAATCTCCAAAGGTGTTGTGTACTTGTGAGTCAATGAGTCCCGGTATCGCTGTTGCGCCATCTGCATCAATCACCACGTCTGCATTTTGGATGTCTTTATCTGATACTTGACCTACAGAAATAATCTTGCCATCGGCCATAAAAATGGCGTCACCTTCAACTATGGGATCGCGCCAATCACCTGAGATGATTTTTTTTAAATTAATGATTGCTGTTTTCATGAGAGTCTTTCTCTTATCTAAACTAAACCGTCTTGTCCTTGAATTTTATCAACCGCTAACCCACCTACTCGAGCGTTGATTCGGCCGCGACTTGCGACACAAAATATAATCGCAACTTCATCAGGCATCGGACCATCATGTAAGGTGATCGACATACCGTCGTAATGAGACCTGACATACAGAGCATCTTTATGCGCGAGTGGTACATCAATCATGGTGCATGGACCACCAACTTTAGTAAATGAGGAGATCCAAGCCTTGCCGCCACCAATCGCATCGCGAATCGGATTTGCAAAGGTGGTAGTAAGTAATGCATTGACTATTTCTTGTTCGCCTTCTACACCTACGATGCCTGCTTTACCGTAACTCTGAATCGGGTGGTCGCCCATCGCTTTACAAATTCTCGCACCGATTTCTTGCCCCAAAGCAGTGCTCGCATGTATCAATTCAGAGAGGTCTTCTTGGTATTTACCAGCATAAGGATTTTTCAGAATCGCAATCACTGCACATTTAATTAAAGGCTCTGAGGGATTTTTCGCATCAATATTTTCTTCAATATGGGTCAACCATTTACGAATTGTTAATTCCATTTTGGGTCTCTTTCTTGTTTTTTTCAAATTTTTACGTATAAAATTGATAAATCATTGTAAGTCAAAAATATAAATTTATTTGGAAGGTAGTTATGAGTTTTGGTCACACAATACTTTTTTCAGAAATGTCCCCACCTTTATCATTAGAGAATCAGTTCAATACCTGGTATGAGAATGAACATATTCCATTACGGATGGCAGTTCCTGGATTTATATCTGCGCAACGCTATTTAGCTGAGGATGATCAGCGTAATTATTTAGCTGTCTATGAGATGACTGCTCGTGAAAACTTACAATCACCAGAATACTTGGTTGTTAAGAATCAACCCAGTGACTTAACTAAAATGATGCTCAGCTCTGTCAGTGGTTTTACCCGCTATATTGGCAATACGCTTGGTGAACAGTGGCAAGAAGGTGTAGGCAATCCTCTATCTCAGGCAGAGTATCTGTATGCTGTATTTTTTACAGTTCCACAAGAAGATCTCGCTGAATTTGATGCTTGGTATTCAAAGGATCATGTACCTATTCTTTTAGAGTGCTCTGATTGGCTTGGTACGCGTCGCTTCGAAATCGTTGATGGTGATCCTCAGCCTTTCAATCGCCTTGCTATTCATTATTTAAAAACACCTCTAGCTCTTGAATCCCCTGCTCGTGCTAAAGCGAGAACAACACCTTGGCGTGATCAGCTCACAGTAAAGCCATGGTTCAAAGGCCACTACTTAGTATTTAAAAATCATCGTCCACGTCAATTTTCAAAGCCTTAAGGAACCTCTATGCGCGCCCTCTTTTTTCTTTTTTTGTTGTGTTTTCAGGGTCTTAGTTTTGGACAGTCCTGGCCTAATCATCCAGTTAAAATTATCGTGCCATTTTCTGCAGGTGGTAACACTGACTCCATCGCCAGAATTACCGCAGATGAACTGACAAAAGCTTTTGGACAACCATTTGTTGTGGAAAATAAACCAGGGGCCAATGGCGCGATTGCAGCCAACTTTGTCGCTAAAGCTCCTGCAGATGGTTACACCTTGTTGTTGGCAGTTTTGCCTCAAATGGCTGTTCTTCCAGCCATGACTAAAACAGCTTATGATCCGGTAAAGGACTTTAGCCTAATCTCTATTATCGCGAGTAACGAGTTTGCACTGACCGTAGCAAATAATTTTCCTGCCAAAAATCTGAAAGAATTTGTTACGTATGTGGGCTATAAACCAAATGATGTTCCCTATGCTTCTGCTGGTAGCGGAACCTTAAGTCACTTAACAACTGAGCTGTTTAACTACCGTGCAAAATTAAAAATGGTTCATGTTCCATACAAAGGAGGGGCTCCTGCAATTGCTGATGTGATGGGTGAACAGGTGCCCATGTATTTTGCAAATTTAGCAGAAGCCAGCCAACCTTTCAAGTCTGGAAAAGTCAAGGTATTGGCCACCTCAGGCTTAAAAAGAAGTGCTCTCTTCCCGCAAGTACCAACGATCGCAGAATCTGGATATCCAGGGTTTCATACATCGACTTGGAATGGCTTAGCTGCTCCTGCAGGCACACCCCCTGATATCATTGAGAAAATGGTCAAAGCCCTCAAGGTCATTGGACAAACTAGTGACTTCAACTCTCGTATGCAAAATATTGGCGTTGAAGTCATCTGCAACACCCCCGAAGAATTTAATCAAGTGCTCAAGCAAGATCTCATCAAATGGTCTGATGCTGTCAAAATGACGGGGGCCACGGTCAATTAAGCGATATGTTTGAGGTTTTTGTGGGGAAGTTTGTATTGCGATGTAAGCGAAAATGACAATTTTTCGACATTTTCATGAAGTGAAGTAATTGATGGTTAAAATGAAACGATTAAGATCTGATTTGCTTCCTTCTAACTATATGGATTCACCCCTCTTTCTAGATACCAACTTTTCCCAAATCACCGATACTCAATGGGAAAACTTATTTCAATTAGCTAAAGACAAATCTATCGTTCAAAGAAGAGACGATCTTTTCACGGGTAAAAAAATTAACCTGAGTGAAAATCGCCCCGCACTCCACACTGCCCTTCGTAATCTTTCTAAAAAACCAGTGCTTGTAGATGATGCTGATGTCATGCCAATGATTGAAGAAGTTTGGCGTCAGATCGATCGCAGTTGCAATAAGTTTGTTGGTGTTACAGATATTATTCATATTGGTATTGGTGGCTCTGATTTTGGGCCGCGCTTAGTTTGCGATGCACTCAAAAACCCACGCTCATCAGAAAAAAATCATATTAGGGTTCATTTTTTATCGAATGTGGATAGCTCCGATTTGGCTTCTATTCTAGAAAAAACAAAAGCTAAAAGTACGCGCATTATTATTGTCTCTAAAGCCTTTACAACGGCTGAAACTCTTCTCAATGCTAAAGCAGTTATGGCATGGCTCAGCGCTCAAGGGATTAAACCTGCTCAAGCCTCAAAGATGATTTATGCCATTACAGCAAATCCTCAATTAGCAAAACAATTCGGGGTTTTAGACGATCATATTTTTCCATTTTGGGATTGGGTCGGCGGCCGCTTTTCTGTATGGTCAGCAGTGGGTTTACCCATTGCACTGAAATTTGGCTTTGATACTTTTCAGGATTTTTTAGCTGGCGCTCAAGCCATGGACCAACACTTCCTTCAAAGCCCTGAAGCCACCAATCAACCGTTACGTTTAGCACTTGCGTTATACCATCAGCAAAAAACTCTCAACGTGAAGTCTCAAGCCATTATTCCCTACGCCCAATCTCTCAATTTATTTCCTCATTGGCTACAACAATTAGAAATGGAAAGTAATGGCAAGACCGCTGGTGTCGATGGTCAGGCAGTACCTTTTAGTGCGCCGGTCATTTTCGGCATTCCTGGCACGAATGCACAACATTCTTTTTTCCAAATGCTGCATCAAGGTCCCGAAGTTATTCCAGTTGACTTGATTGCTGTTCATGAATCCATGAGCGATATTTTTCAAAACCAAGCTCACCATCAACAACTTTGGGCGAATTGTCTTGCACAATCTCAAGCGTTTGCAATGGGACAAGGCGATCCATCAAACTTAAACCACTACTACCCCGGCAAACGCCCTAATAATTTGATTGTTTTACCTCGCCTCGACGCCTTCCACTTAGGTGCCTTAATGGCTCTATATGAGCATCGTACTTTCTGTTTAGGTGTTCTCTATGGTCTCAATTCTTTTGACCAGCCTGGCGTAGAACTTGGAAAAAAATTAGCTATACCCATTGA
The DNA here is from genome assembly GCF_027944005.1 of Polynucleobacter sp. SHI8. NCBI lineage: Bacteria > Pseudomonadati > Pseudomonadota > Betaproteobacteria > Burkholderiales > Burkholderiaceae > Polynucleobacter > Polynucleobacter sp. SHI8. The sequence continues at coordinate 1,748,933 of NZ_AP027204.1, forward strand.
AGAAGCACTTCGTTCAGATTCAGATGTATCGAACCTTCATCCTGTTACCGCGCAGCGCATTCAATGGTTTAAAAAACCCAACTTTAAGTAACCACTTATGACAATTGCTCTTTCTACTTCTATTTTTAAAGCGTACGATATTCGCGGAATTATTGACCAAACTTTAGATCCTTCAGTCGCGACTCTCATTGGCAAGTCCTTTGGTACCTGTATGAAAGAAATCGGTGAGCACACAATTGTTGTTGGTCGTGATGGTCGCCTATCAGGGCCTTCTCTTATGCAAGGCTTAACCGAAGGTCTTCTTAGCGTCGGTATCAATGTAATTGATCTTGGTGTTGTTGCGACTCCGATGGTGTATTTTGCAACTAATGTACCGATTCATGATCAACAGGCGCATTCTGGCATCATGATTACTGGTAGTCATAACCCTCCCAATTACAACGGTTTTAAAATGGTCCTAGGCGGTAAAGCTATTTATGGTGATCAAATCAAAGCTTTATATGAACGTATCGTAGCAAAAAACTTTGCCCCTCTTGCAACTGCCTCTCGCTCTGAATACGATATATTTCCGACTTATTTAGATCGCATCACGAGCGATATTCATCTTGCTCGCCCAATGAAAATTACTGTTGATTGTGGTAACGGAGTCGGTGGAGCATTTGCCGGTAAATTATTTAGAGCTCTAGGCTGTGAGGTCGAAGAAATGTTTTGTGAAGTTGATGGTAATTTCCCGAATCATCATCCAGATCCCGCTCACCTTGAAAATCTCCAAGATCTAATGAAAAATCTTGCAAGTACAAACAATGAACTTGGGCTTGCTTTTGATGGGGATGCCGATCGGCTTGGAGTTGTGACTAAAGATGGGTCTGTCATTTTCCCTGATCGTCAGATGATGCTCTATGCCAAAGATGTTTTATCGCGTAATCCTGGCTCGCAAATTATTTTCGATGTGAAATGCACGCGCAATCTTGGTTCCTGGATTAAGGATCATGGTGGTGAACCATTGATGTGGAAAACCGGACATTCTTTAGTCAAAGCTAAACTCAAAGAGACTGGCGCTCCTCTTGCTGGGGAGATGAGCGGGCATATCTTCTTTAAAGACCGTTGGTATGGCTTTGATGATGGTCTGTATACCGCTGCTCGACTTCTCGAAATCTTATCCAAAGAGCTTGACCCAAATCAAACCTTACTTAATTTACCCAATGCCATTTGTACTCCGGAACTCCAAATGGCTTGCGCAGAAGGTGAACCATTTACGATTCTTGAGAAAATGAAAGCCAATGCGAACTTTATCGGTGCTGAGTCTGTCAATACCATCGATGGTATCAGGGTGGAATACGCAGATGGTTTTGGCCTTGCAAGACCCTCAAATACCACCCCGGTAGTTGTGATGCGCTTTGAGGCAGATACTCAAGAAGCCATCGAACGGATTCAGATGGCATTCAAAAGCGCTATTTTAGAAGTGAAGCCTGAGGCTAAACTACCTTTTTAATTGATTTAATTTGATTACATTCATTCACCAATACAATCTTCGGTTGGTGATGATGGAGTTCATTTTCTTCAATCAAGCCATAGGTGCAGATGATTAATGGATCACCTACGTGGGCTTTTCTGGCTGCAGCACCATTCAACGATATCGCGCCTGAACCTCTTTTTGCTTTAATAATGTAAGTCGAAAAACGTTCCCCATTATTAATGTTATAGAGCTCAATCTGCTCAAATTCCCGCATATCAGCTGCGTCTAATAAGTCCTCATCAATTCCACAAGAACCTTCATAATTTAAATCAGCTTCAGTCACCGTCACTCGGTGTAACTTCGCTAAAAGCATCATTCGTTGCATGTCACATCCTCCGCACGTCATTCTAACAGGGTAGAAGCTCTGATTTGTCATATTTTTTCACGATGATGATAAATTCTCCGATAATGTATCTTTGTATGTCGTTAAATAGCAAAATCATGAACACTCCAATGAAAAGTTACGAATTCTCACTTCCTATGGTTGATGGTCCAACCTGCATTGCCAGCGCTTGGGCTAAAACTCCGGTTATTCTCTCAGCTTCTGAAAAAGAAGAAACCAAGGCTAAAATTCGCGCTTTATTAAAAGCACGGAATGCTGTCATCGTTGCCCATTATTACGTGGATGGTGATATTCAAGACTTAGCCATGGAAACTGGAGGCTTTGTTGCTGACTCTCTAGAAATGGCCCGCTTTGGTCGTGACCACTCTGCCCAAGAACTCATTGTTGCTGGCGTGCGCTTTATGGGGGAGACGTCAAAGATTCTCTCTCCACAAAAGCGTGTGTTTATGCCTGACTTAGATGCAACATGCTCTCTTGATTTGGGTTGTCCAACAGAGGCATTTAATCAATTTTGTGATGCTCATCCTGATCGCACCGTAGTGGTTTATGCCAATACTAGTGCTGCTGTTAAAGCTCGTGCCGATTGGATGGTAACGAGCTCTTGTGCTCTTGCCATCGTGCACCAATTAAATGAACAAGGTAAAAAGATTTTATGGGCTCCAGATCGTCATCTAGGACATTACATTCAAGATCAAACGGGTGCTGACATGGTGCTTTGGGACGGGGCTTGTATCGTCCATGATGAATTTAAAGCAGTTGAGCTTGAAGCACTCCGCAAGTCCCACCCAAAAGCTCAAATTTTGGTTCATCCAGAGTCGCCTGCGGCTGTCGTTGCAATGGCTGATGTCGTTGGCTCAACCTCTGCCATGATTAAAGCGGTGGTTGAAGGAACTGCACAGGAATATATCGTTGCCACAGATCAAGGTATTTTGCACCGCATGCGTCAACTCGCACCGAATAAAGTCTTAATTGAAGCCCCAACGGCTGGTCAAAGTGCTACTTGCAAGAGCTGCGCGAATTGCCCTTGGATGGCAATGAATAGCCTGGGTAATATTCTTTCATGCCTTGAAAATCAAACTGGAGAAATTCAAGTAGAAGAAGGTATCCGCACCAAAGCGCAAAGTTGTATTGAGCGTATGCTTGATTTTACGAAAAATAATCCCGAACTTCTTGCTAAAGCACAACATGGCTTTGTGAAGAATATTGGTGCCGCATAATTTATAAAAAGGAAATATATGTTTGAATTTAATGAATCTTTAAAGCAGGCTCTCGCCCGTAATGTACAAGATGCTTTGATGGAAGATATCGGCACAGTGGATTGGACTGCACAATTAGTGAAGGCGGATGAACGTGTTCGAGCACATGTATTGATTAAACAAGTTGGCGCTATTCTGTGTGGCCAAGCTTGGTTTGAACTTTGTATTACATCTCTAGACCCAGATGCACAAGTAACTTGGATGTACGAAGAAGGTGAAGCAATGCGAACGATGACTCCTGTTTGCGAAATTATATGTAATGCCCGAGCTCTTTTGTCAGCAGAACGCTCTGCCCTTAATTTTTTACAAACTTTATCGTGGACCGCTTCATCTACTAAAGTCTATGTTGAAGCAATTGCAGATATAAAAGTAAACCCAAAAGGATGCAAAATCTTAGAAACTCGCAAAACAATTCCGGGACTACGTCAAGCACAAAAATATGCAGTTCGAGTTGGTGGTGGAAAGAATCATCGCTTGGCTCTTTGGGATGGCATTTTAATTAAAGAAAATCACATCATTGCGGCAGGTAGTATCCAAGCCGCTTTAAAAAATGCCAAAGCACTGAATTCGGGTGTGATGATCCAAATTGAAGTAGAGTCGATTGCTGAATTAGAGGAGGCTCTTGCGGCAGGAGCTGAACATATTTTGATTGATGATTTTTCAATTGAGGATATGCAACGTGCCGTTGAGATTACCAACAATCGTGCAGAACTCGAAGTGTCTGGCGGTGTCGAAATGACCAAATTACGCGAGATAGCTATGACCGGTGTCGATCGCATTTCAATCGGGGCTCTCACAAAAGACGTCATCGCAATTGATTACTCAATGCGTGTTTCAGAAAGAATGTAGTCTTTATCTTTTTGGTGTAATGATGGTCGGATAAGACATTGCAAAGGTTTGTGGATAATCGCGGCTGTAATGTAATCCACGACTTTCTTTACGTTCAAGCGCGGAAAGTACAATAAGTTCTGCGCAAACAATCAAATTACGCAACTCAATTAAATCACGATTCACGTGGAAATTAGAATAGTAATCCTGCACCTCTTGCTTTAACAGCTCAATGCGGTGCAAGGCTCTTTCGAGTCTTTTGGTTGTTCGCACAATCCCGACATAGTTCCACATCAAGGAACGTAACTCATCCCAATTATGAGCAATCACAACTTGCTCATCAGCATCTTCAACTTGACTATCATCCCAAGGACGAACTTCTGGCATAGTAAGAATGTCTTGCTCTAGAATTTTATCTGCGGTCGCTTTACCAATCACAACGCATTCCAATAAGGAATTACTCGCCAAACGGTTGGCGCCATGTAACCCCGTATAAGTTGCTTCACCCGCAGAATACAAATGTGGTAAATCAGTTTGTCCGTGCAAATCAGTCACTACGCCACCACAGGTATAGTGCGCGGCAGGAACTACCGGAATGCCCTGTTTCGTGATATCAATTCCAACGGCTAAACACCTTGCATAAATGGTCGGAAAATGTTCTTTCAAAAACTCAGCACCTAAGTGAGTACCGTCCAACAGAACATAATCAATACCATGCTTCTTAATCTCAAAGTCGATGGCTCTTGCAACGATATCTCGGGGCGCAAGCTCTAATCGTTCATCATGATCCGCCATAAAGCGATAGCCATTGGGCAGTTTTAAGTAAGCTCCCTCACCGCGCAAAGCTTCGGTAATTAGAAAACTTCTTTCTTGCGGGTGATACAAACACGTCGGATGAAACTGAATAAATTCCATATTACCGACACGACATCCTGCACGATATGCCATGGCAATACCATCGCCTGTAGAGGTATCAGGATTGGATGTGTACTTATACACTTTACCAACGCCACCTGTTGCCACCACTACGTCATTACCCGTCACGGCAACAACTTCATTACGCCCAATATCTAAGGCATAAACACCGAAACAGCGATCTTTCATGACACTTTTTTTGTAGTCTTTATTAGGTTTTTCTTTTAAGTTGCGCGTTGTAATCAGATCAATTGCTACCCAGTTTTCTAATAACTGAATATTGGGGTGCGCCTTAGCTTTTTCGAGTAAGGCAATGTGGATTGCTTTACCAGTGGCATCAGCAGCATGCGCAATACGTCGGTGGGTATGGCCACCCTCTCGAGTTAAATGTAGCCCTAAGGGTCCCTCAGGGTCTTGGGTAAACGCAACTTCTTGATCCACTAACCACTGAATCGCTTGTTGAGAATTTTCCGTAATATATCGGGCGGTCGCTTCAGAAACAATGCCAGCCCCTGCTTCTAGTGTGTCCCCAACGTGTGACTCAAAACTATCTTTTTCGTCTAACACACCAACAATTCCACCTTGCGCCCATGCTGTTGCAGCTTCAGTGAGGTCACGCTTGGCCAGCACAATCACTTTACGCTTTTCGGCGACCTTCAAGGCAACTGTTAAACCTGCTAGCCCAGCTCCAACAACTAAAAGATCGGTATGAATACTCGGCACATGTTCTGACTGATTCACTGTGGAGTTTAGATTCTCTGTGTGATTGTTGGAGGGCATAATGTTTTGCTTATAAAAGTTATAAAAATATTACATTCATTATAAGTTTGATTTTGATATTTTATTTAACCCTATTGTTGACGTTATCAAAGTGTCATTCAAATTATCTATGATGAGAGTAGAAGCAACTACTTCCATCCATTCACAATAACTAGGGGGCTTCATGGATTTTTTGATTGTGCTTGCGGCACTTATTTTTCTGATGTTTATTGCATATAAAGGCTATAGCGTTATCTTATTTGCTCCAGTTGCTGCACTCGGCGCTGTTTTATTGACGGATCCACATCTCGTTGCTCCAATGTTTTCTGGCTTATTTATGGACAAAATGGTGGGCTTCATCAAAAATTATTTTCCTGTATTTTTACTTGGCGCTGTCTTCGGAAAAGTGATTGAACTATCGGGGTTTTCAAAGTCCATCGTATCTACTGTCATCAAATTATTAGGAAGTCAACGCGCCATTCTAGCGATTGTCCTCGTCTGCGCTATTCTGACCTACGGCGGTGTCTCTCTTTTCGTTGTCGTGTTTGCTGTATATCCTTTCGCAGCTGAAATGTTCCGTCAAAGTAATATCCCAAAACGACTGATTCCTGGAACGATTGCTCTTGGTGCGTTTTCTTTCACCATGGATTCTTTGCCCGGTACGCCACAAATACAAAATGTGATTCCAACTTCATTCTTCAACACCAATATCTACGCCGCTCCTATTTTGGGTATTCTTGGTGCAATCTTTATTTTGACTCTCGGTATGATGTATCTCGAATCCAATCGCCGTAAAGCAGCATCCAAGGGCGAGGGTTATGGTGAGGGGCATACGAATGAACCAGTACCTTTTGACCCATCTGAAAAATTACCCAACCCATGGATTGCTATCCTGCCACTGGTATTAGTCGGCGTAATGAACAAAGTATTTACGGATTTAATTCCAGCCATTTATGGTGATTCAACTGAATTTATTCCTGCTGTGATTGGTGATGTCAAACCAGTCGTCATTGATATCCATAAAGCTGCTGCCATCTGGGCTGTAGAAGGTGCCCTCCTGATTGGTATCTTAACTGTGATTATTTTTGGCTGGAAACAAGTTTCTTCAAAATTTGCTGAAGGTACCAAAGCCGCTGTTGGGGGAGCACTTCTCGCTTCAATGAACACGGCTTCTGAATATGGTTTTGGTGGTGTGATTGCCGCTTTACCAGGATTTTTAGTCGTTGCTGATGCCCTAAAGTCAATTCCAAATCCCCTCATTAATGAAGCCATCACAGTTTCTACTCTCGCTGGTATTACAGGCTCTGCTTCTGGAGGTATGGGTATCGCTCTAGCAGCGATGTCTGATTTCTTTATCGAATCAGCCCATGCGCACAATATCCCTCTCGAAGTTTTCCATCGTGTTGCATCCATGGCCAGTGGTGGCATGGATACCTTGCCACACAATGGTGCTGTAATTACGCTATTAGCCGTGACTGGCTTAACTCACAAAATTGCTTATAAGGATATTTTTACTATTACGATCATTAAGACTCTCGCCGTATTTTTTGTCATCGCGGTGTACTACATGACCGGCTTAGTCTAAGACTTTTGAGCTACTAACCCAACTAGAGCGGACATGCCTGCGTGTCCGTCTCCCTCTTCTATTGCTTGCTCATAAGTTCGAGAATCTAGAATCTTATATCCGGCAAATGCTGACTTCAGTAAATCTTCGGTATAAAGATTCTCTAAAACCCCTGGACCACCTGTGTTGTAATCCAGTTGTTTTTCTCCATATCCCTGAATAATGAGAAGTCCACCAGGCCTCAGGCTTTGGTCCATTTTGGCAAAAATTTCAGCACGTTCCTGTGGATCAGCAAATTGGAAAAATATTCCGACTACATAGTCATAAGCGTTTGGGGGCCATGCAAATGATTGCCAATCACTACACTGAAAATGTACTGACACATTGTTTGCTTGAGCCAACTGTTTCGCTTTTTCTAGTGCCACCGGGGAAAAATCAAAGGCCTCAACCTCAATCCCCTGCTGCGCTAGCCAAATACTATTGCGTCCTTCTCCATCAGCAATCGCTAATGCCTTGCCAGCGTGTAAGCGATCTTTTTGTGCTGCCAAATAATGATTCACTTCTCGTCCAAAGAGATAGCCTTCGGTTGAAAACCGTTCATTCCATCTCTCTAAGGCTTTACTAAATTTAGCCATTTCAATCTTCCTCAATATTAATCTTAGAAGGATATTTATAAGATGCGTAACGTACAACAAGATTGGCAAAAGCAAGAATTAAGATAGCGCCGCCTAAAAACATGACTTCAATACTCGCCTCGTGTTTGACATTAACAACATCAATAATCAATCTTGTGACTGCTGTAATCGCTAGGTAAATCAAAAAGCGCACTGGCATATGGTTGGTTTTAAAGTAAATCCCCACCATGGCACCAATTTCTAGGTAAATAAATAAGAGCAATAAATCTTCAACTGAGGCATGCGTTTTTTGAAACATCTCCATCACTGCATAACCTGCAGACCAAACAGTTGCAATCCCAATGACAAACAAGGCAATATGATGGAAAACTGAAACCATCAGGTTGCCTGAGGGGATTAAAAACTTGATAAGTCTCGCTTCTAATTCACTTGGTTTTTGTTTGTTATCCATAAAATTCCTTATGCAATGACTGCTTGATGTTTTTTACAATCCGTTCATCGTAAATTGAATCTTTTCTAAATCCGCCAATAGTGCTGTTTGTTGCTCTGGCTTTAAATCAATTAGTGGCGGCATAACTGGAGCCCATGAAGCGTCTTTTGAAAAATGTGCGACGGCTGTTTTCATGGCAGGAATCATAGGATATTTTGCAAATGCAGAACGCACAACATCCAGTTTGGCTTGTTTTTCGTCCGCATCAGCATCTTGCCAATGGCCAGCTAATTCTGATATAGCTTTGGGATTGACATTTGCGGTTGCAGAAATACAGCCCATGCCTCCAGCTCGTAATGTTCTCATCAAGAAAGTTTCACTTCCTGCATATACCTGAAAACCAGAAGTTGCTAATGCCTTAATTACTGATTCTGTATAAGCCCAATCTCCAGAACTATCCTTGATTCCAACAACTGTATCTGGGAAATCTTTTACCAATCTTTCTAAGAGTGGGACGCTTAACGTGATTTTGGTCACCGGTGGAATGTTGTAGACATAAATTTTTAATTTAGAATCTGCAACTTTTTCAATAACATTCGCATAAAAACTGTATAAACCATCGTCACTGACATCTTTATAGTAAAAAGGGCAAAGCATGAGCACCCCTGCACAACCTGCACTGGTAGCTGCTTTTGTCATTGTGACGGTTTCATCAATGGAGCAAGCTCCCGTTCCAGGCATCATATGCTTTGGATTTAATCCGCCAATGATGAGTTGCTCTAAAGCGTGAATTTTTTGAGATGCTGAAAATGAGTTTGCCTCAGAATTAGTTCCAAATATTGCTTGACCCACACCATTGGCATCTAACCATTGACATTGCTTGAGTAGCTTGGCATGGTCTGGAGCAAAATCACTATTAACGGGAGTTAATACAGGAGAAAAAACAGCTGGTAGATGAAATTTCGTATAGTTCATAATGTCTCTTTATCTTAGGTTGGTTCTTCAGAATGAAGATATCACATTCGTGATGACTTCATCTCAATCAGTGTAAGATTTGGGGAAGTGGAGAAGTGGCAGAGTGGTCGAATGTACCTGACTCGAAATCAGGCGTACCGCAAGGTACCGAGGGTTCGAATCCCTCCTTCTCCGCCAATAAGTTAATAAAATCAAATGCTTAAATTATTTAAATTGGTTCCATTCCTTGCTGCTTATAAACCGCTATAGATTCAGGTGTAGTTAAAAACTTGATTAGCGATTGCACGACTTTCGGATCTTTAGCTTCTTTCGTGACCCCTGCAGAAAATACGGTAAACATTTGTAAATTACCCGGCAGTGGCCCCACCAACTGTGTGCCCCGCACACCGGTCAATTCACTAATCATTTGTACACCCATTTCAGCATCACCCTTTGCAACGATTTCAGCAATAATGCCGCCAGCAGGTGTTTTTGCTTTTGCTCTTACCTGCTCTCCAATGCCTAATTGATCAATGACTTTTGAGAAATAAATGCCACTCGCTCCCGTTGCGGTGTAAGCCACAGAATTGCTTTCCAACAAGGCTTTCTTTAAACCCTCAGGTGTACTAATATCCGGTTTTACCTTGCCACTTTGTATCGCTACTCCTATTCCAGATTTAGCAAGATCAACACGACTTCCTGAGGTCAATTTTCCAGACTGCGTCAATTCGTCAATTAATGGGGCAGTCAAAATAACTAAATCAACCAACTCTCCTGCCTGAATCCGTTTCATCAAAAGATTAGAAGTGTCATATGAAACTTTGATGTTGTGACCAGTCTTTTTCTCAAAATCTGCCAAGACTACTTTCATCATGGAGCTTACACCAGTAGAGGCTAGTAAGGTAATATCTGCGGCAAAGAGTTGAGTATGCATAAACAACATTGTTAAAAAACAAGTTAGTTTTTTTAGAAACATGAAATATCCCTTTACGTTTTTAAAGTATGATTTTTGATTGGTAAATCCCGAATTCTTTTTCCGGTTGCAGCTGCAAGTGCATTAATAACAGCAGGTGTAATAGCGGCAATTAGCGGCTCTCCTACCCCTCCCCAATTACCCCCCGTATTTTGAATATATGTCTCTACCTTAGGCATCTCAGCTAAGCGCAATACTCTGTAATCGTCAAAGTTACGCTGCTGGATCCGTCCATTCTGCACTGTACACTCACCCCACATGGCAGCACTCAAGCCATACACAATCGAGCCTTGAACTTGAGCTTCAATCTGACTTGGGTTAACGGCATAGCCACAATCCAAAGCCAACACAACCCGATGGACTTTGACCTCTCCTGAGGGTTTTACAGACAATTCAACGGTTGCCGCACTATAGGTGTCATAACTCATGAACTGCGCGATTCCTCGATGCACTCCCTTTGGTAATGATTTACCCCAATTTCCTTTTTCTGCTGCCAAATTAAGGATTGCTAGCTGCTTGGGTAATTTTGTATTTTCTCTTCTAAATTCCAATGGGTCTTTTTTGGCATATCTCGCTAATTCATCTATAAAAGCTTCAACATAAAAAGAATTTTGAGGGACATTCACGCCACGCCAAGTTCCTACAGGAACATGTGTATTGCGCATGGCATATTCGATTTTTAAATGGGGTGCGCCGTAGCATAATTGCTGATCGCTTTTTGGATCACCAGACCATCCTTGAACTTGCGAATTATCTTTAAATCCTTTCAGATCTTGCGTTGGATTTCGCCATGCATAAATGGACTGACCTGACAACCGAATATGCAATGCATGCAATCGATTATTTTCATCTAAGCTTGCGGTTAACTTACACATCGAAATTGGACGATATTGACCATGCGTCATATCCTCTTCGCGCGTCCATAACATCTTAATAGGAACTCCCGGAATCTGTTTCGCTATATTCAATGCATGCACCACATAATCAGAAACTCTTCCGCGCCGTCCAAAGCCACCGCCTGGATCAAATCGATTGACAAAGCATTGATTCATCGGCAAACCTAGAGTTTTTGACATTGCAAGTTGCCCACCCTCAGGATCTTGCGTACCTACCCAGATTTCTGCTCGGTCTGTGGTGACTAGAGCAGTACAATTTAATGGCTCCATCGTAGCATGGGCTAAAAATGGGGCACTATATGTTGCTTCTATTTTTTTAGTATCCTTTGCAAGCTGACTCAGCGCAGCACCTTCATCTCTAAACGTAAAAAGTTCTGATGTTGCTGTTAAACCAGTTTTCAGATATGCCTCAATCGTGCTACTTGATTTAAGACTAAGCTCAGTATCATCCCAAACAACACTAACTTTCTCAGCAGCCACTTTTGCTTGCCACCAAGTATCCGCAACAACGGCATAACCGTCGTCAGCAACTTTTAGAACTCTCTTTACGCCAGGCATATTGATGGCTTGGCGATGATCAATGCTTTTTAATTTCGTACCAAAAACAGGGCTTCCAAAGTAGATCGCATTTAACATTCCTGGCAATTGCACATCGACTGCATATTTCTTGCTTCCATCTAATTTATCTAAGGTATCTAAGCGTTTTACAGGTTTACCAATTAATATCCATTGTTTTGGATCTTTTAAAATCATGTTTTTGGGGTCAGGGGGAGTAAGCTTTGCCGCTGCATCTGCAACCGCGCCATATGTCATAGTGCGGCCTGAGGGTCCGTGGAGGATGACGCTATTTTTTGCAGTAAGCTCACCCAGTGGGACTTGCCATTGATTCGCCGCAGCTTGCATTAACATCATCTTTGCTGAAGCTCCACCCCGCCGAACTAAGTCTTGAGAAAACCTAATTCCAAAACTTCCCACGGTGAGCATTTGTCCCCATACATTTTGCCTGGCAAGATTATCTTGAGGTGCAACAAGCTCTGTTCTTACCTTACTCCAATCGCAATCTAATTCTTCTGCGACCAATTGGGCTAATCCGGTCAAAGTCCCTTGACCCATTTCAGTTCTAGCGATTCGAATAACCACCGTATCGTCTGGTTTTACAACGACCCAAGCATTGATTTCCGGAGTAATTTGAAGTGTAGGGGCGGAGAAAACTTTACTGGGTAATGCAAAGCCAAGAACCAAACCCGCACCAGCAGACATACTCGTGACTAAAAATTGTCTTCTTGAAGTGGGAGTAGCCATTGAACTATTAAGCGATTGTGTTGTCATCAAAGGCCCCTTTATGCTTTTCTTTTATTAGGATTTTTAGCTATCTGTACCGCCAGATGAACTGCTTCACGGATACGCTGATAGGTTCCACAACGACAAATATTCGTCATCGAGTTATCGATATCTTGATCTGTTGGATTACTTTTGCGTTGAAGTAAAGCACTTGCTGCCATCAATTGTCCGGACTGGCAATATCCACATTGTGGAACGTCCACCTCAGCCCACGCCTGTTGAACGGGATGCGCCAAGTTATCCGATAGGCCTTCAATAGTTGTAATCTTATCTTTATTTGTCAGCATCGATAATTTATATACGCAACTTCGCATGACTTCACCATTAATATGGATAGAGCAAGCACCACACTGGGCTATCCCACAACCAAATTTTGTTCCTGTTAAGCCAAGATGTTCGCGAATAACCCACAAAAGAGGGGTATCTGGGTCGGCATTGACCTCAAAGGTTTTACCATTAACCTGAATGGCAGTCATTGTTATCTCCTTATTATTTAGTTATTACACGATACTAAATCCTGAAAGATTGTTTACTATTGGGGTAAATACTATGCGAAGCCTAATTTTCCTCCTCACCTCTGTGATTAAAATGAGGTCTTAATTAAAGGATTTCACTGCATGAATCGAAGACTATTTCATCAAGGTGGCATTTCTGCTCTTTTAGGCTTAACTTTTCCTTGGTCAACTCAAGCGGCTTCTTGGCCCAATAAACCCATTAGGTGGATAGTGCCCTATGCTCCTGGCGGCCTGAGTGATGTCACCACACGAATTGTGGTTCAAAAAATAATAGAAAATACCGGTTGGCAAATAGTGATTGAAAACAAGCCTGGAGCCAATGCTTTAATTGGCTCTGAATATGTTGCGCGAGCGAATCCAGACGGCTATACCTTTTTAACGGTTTTGGCAGCCCACTCGGTTAACCCAACACTCTATGCAGGGACACTATCATTCGATCCTCTAAAAAGTCTCACACCCATCTCATTGGTTGGGATTACCCCCCTATTATTGACGGTCAGTAATGCCCTTCCAGTTAAAGACTTAAAAGAATTCATCGCTTATGCAAAAGCAAATCCTGGAAAACTTTCCTATGGATCCTCTGGTATTGGAGCTGCCGCTCATATGGCAACCGAACTTTTTAAGATGAAAACCAATATCGAGATGACGCATGTGCCATACAAAGGATCTGCTTTAGCTCTTCAAGATTTAATGGGCAATAATATTCAAGTTTTTATAGATACACCACCCACTCTCATGCCACAAGTCAGGGCAGGGAAAATTAAATCAATTGCTATCATGTCACATCATCGCATCTCGAGCGCTCCTGAAGTGCCAACGATGCTTGAAGCAGCTGGATTAGATCTTGAGTCAAGTACATGGTCGATGTTTTTATCACGCTCAGGCACGCCAAAAGATATCATTGACCGTGTTGCTTTGGAAACAAAACGCGCTGTTAACTCTCCCGAGTTGAAGGCACGGTTTGAGCAATTAGGTATCGATCCTTATGGCAATACTCCAGAAGAAGCAAATATATTTTTAAATAGTGAAGTATCTAAAATGGCTACGATTATTCAGTCCAAAAACATCAAACCTGAATAAATTTCTTTAGGAAAAATATGATCAAAATGCTACAACAATCGTTTCTTTTACTGACTTTCTTTACAAGTTTTTGCTTTGGTCAGAACTACCCTAATAGGCCTATTACTTTGGTAGTTCCTCAAGCGGCAGCAGGCACGAATGATATTGTTGCTCGTACCATTGCTCCTGCCTTGGGAGAGGCCCTAAAGACTTCAATCGTAGTAGAAAATCGCCCGGGTGCGGGTGGCAATATCGGCACGCAAAGTGTAGCTAAAGGTTCGAAGGATGGTTATACACTTTTACTAACCATCAATAGTGCTCAAGCGATTAATCCAGCCTTGTATAAAAATCCTGGCTTTGATCCAATCAATGATTTTGTATTTTTGTCTTATATTGGATCAACGCCGTATGTATTAGTCTCGCCTCCAAACTCGCCTTTAAAATCATTTGCAGATGTGATCTCAACAGCAAGAAAAAAACCAGGTGAACTCTCTTATGCCTCTGCAGGGAATGGCACGATTAGTCACCTTCTCGGAGCCATGCTCAATAACAGTGCAAATGTTGATATGCAGCACATACCCTATAAGGGTGTATCCCCAGCAATTAATGATGTACTTGGGGGCCAAATTCCATTAGCTTTTGCTAGTCTACCTTCAGCGCTTACTTATATCCGCTCGGGAAAGCTTCATGGTTTAGCAATTAGTTCCCCTAGAAGATCTTCTTTAGCTCCAGAAATTCCTGCAATTGCTGAAACCTACCCTGATTGTGTTGGTGAGGTATGGGTTGGTCTATTTGCTCCCCATGGAGTATCTGCAGAGGTTGGCAAGACGATTCAAGTTGCAATGGAAAAAGCTCTAACTCAACCTGATCTGCGTGAAAAATTAATTGCACAGGGCTTAGACATCACTCCCGTTCCCGCAAGTCAACTGAATACAAAGCTAAGAGATGAAATCACCAAATGGAAAAAAATCGTAAAAGACTCTGGGGCACAACTTGATTAATTACAGTTTCTAAAAGCCCCAAGTTGTAACTGACTAATCTTGACCCATCCAACCAGAGGACCATTTAAAAACTGGGGACCGCCCGTCGCACGAAGCTTGACCCAATTTCCCTTCTTTTCAACTACCCAATAATAATTAGGATCGTTGTTGATTGTTTTGATTGGAGATGTATCGCTGGGATTAGCATAAATGCTGATGGGTAAACTTTTACCACTTTTATCGGACTTGGCCCAACCGCATGAACCGTTACTACCGTTCTCTTGCCAGTCAGGAATATTCTGCGCCAACGCCGAAGATACCATTACATAAAAGGAAAGAATGACTAATACCGCTTTAGAAAAGTTCATCATTGATTCGAAATTTAGATTATTTCTTGCCGGATCAGTAAACGGCTATTGGATACAACAACTACCAAAAACTACGTTTTACTTTTTGTAGATCATCGAAAAAGTGTTCGACATTTTTTTGCTTTTTTTCTAACTCTTTTTTCTCAGCTTCAGCCTCAAGTTGCTGTTGTAACTCATTTTTAAGCGCAGCTTGCAATGGGGAATTAGGCGGTGGGTTTTCACGGTCACGTGCCTCTTTCTCCCTTGCTTGAATTAACTTGGAGCAGTTAGCACAGGTGGAAAGTCCTCGCTCTTTCCTTTCGGAAGATAACGGTTGTAAACAATTCTTACAAACTTTTGCCTGCATATAATAGTTCTTTTCGCTAGAAGTTAAGTAATATTTCTTTTGTTACATTAAGATAACCTAAGATTTAAACTTAGTATTTTTGATAATAATTCATAAAGAAAATAAAAGCAACTTTAGTAAACATTTGCAAGTAAAAAGCGTTTCTTTTCAACAACTTTCATATTAGTTCTAATTTAGAATCAATTACAGTCGCAATACCCCTCCAATTAATTACTCAATTCAATACTATTATTATTTTTATAATTTAATGAATGGCTCAAAACAAAAATACTGTAAACCCCGAGGATGGACTGATACTGTCATTTTCAATCAAGTCATTATTCCTTGGACAATGAACTTCTTGAAGAACTAAAAAACCAAACTCTAACTAACCCGTGGGTGGCATTAATACAGTAAGGCCACCCATGTAAGCTTGTAAATTAGACGGAATACGAATACTTCCATCTTCTTGTTGATTGTTTTCAATAAGTGCCACTAAGCAACGACCAATCGCTAAACCAGAACCATTGAGTGTATGAATTAACTCCGGCTTGCCTTGCCCGTCTTTAAATCTCGCTTGCATTCTTCGCGCCTGAAAATCCCCCATAGTGGAACAAGAACTAATTTCGCGATAGGTATTTTGCGATGGAACCCAGGCCTCTAAATCATAGGTCTTCATACTTCCAAAACCCATATCGCCTGTGCACAATAGTATTTTTCGATATGGAATTTCTAAACCCTCTAAAACTGCTTGAGCATGCTCGGTTAATTTCTCAAGAGCTTCTAAAGAATCTTGTGGTTTTACAAAATGCACCAATTCCACTTTTTCAAATTGATGTTGACGTATCATGCCTCGGACGTCTCGGCCATAGCTTCCTGCTTCAGATCTAAAACAAGGTGTGTGAGCGACATATTGCTTGGGTAATTCCTGAGCCTGAAAAATATGGTCTCGAGCCAAATTGGTCACCGGGACTTCAGCAGTTGGTATAAGGTAAAAATTTTCAACTGATTCATCTTCTTCTTGATCTGTCACAGTTTCAGAAATTTTTCTTGGAACTTTAAATAAATCTTCTTCAAATTTTGGCAGTTGACCTGTGCCGCGCATGGATTGGGCATTCACAATTAAGGGTACATTGATCTCTTCATAGCCATGCTGTGTTGTATGTAAATCCAACATATATTGAGCAAGAGCTCGGTGAAGTTTGGCAATTGCTCCTTTCAGAACAACAAACCTAGAGCCGGTAATTTTGGTTGCCGAAGTAAAATCAAGCCCATGTAATGCCCCTAAATCAACATGGTCTTTAATCTCAAACGCAAAGCTTGGGGTATCTCCCCAGCGTTTAATTTCGACATTATCATTCTCATCTTTACCTTCAGGTACTGTCTCATGCGGCAAATTAGGGATACCCATCATGAAATCAGCTATTTCTTTTTGTAATACATCTAGGCTCTGACTAGCTTTACTAAGCAACTCATTACAGTTTATGGAATCAGCCATTTCTACAGCAGCATCTTCCCCCTTCGATTTCTTCATGCCAATACTTTTTGCCAACTGATTACGCTTAGCTTGCAATTCCTCTGCATGAGCTTGAAGTGTTTTTCTTTCCACTTCAAGCTCACTATATTTCGTAACATCTAAAATAAACTTCCGCTTTGCCAACTGGGCAGCAACACTATTAACGTCTTTGCGAAGTAATTGTGGATCAATCATGGTTATTCAATCTAACAAAAATAGAATTAAGGAAGTTTGACAATATCTGCCCCATTAGGAGCTTTAAAAACAAACTCTCCAGGTGATACTGAAATATTGGTTTTAATATTGGTAAATGTTAACAAAACTACGTTACCAAAGTTATCTCGAAGCTCCATCGCTTGAGGTAGGTTGTTAGACATTCCAATACCAATTTTGCTATAAGGAATATCATTCGATCCCTGCTTACTCACTTTGGGTGATAACTCAACCCAAGTTAAATTACCTTTTTCCCCAACCAATTGAAGCTCAAAATACTGGTCAAGAGGTGTATCGCCGAACAAAATGGCGGCAGGTGTTGTTGCCAACGCTTGGTTAGCGGAACGATATGTAACTTGATTTAAATCTTTATCCCACATCGCTAACTGCTTACCATCTGCAAGCATTTTTTGTTCATAAGGCTTTAAAACTGTCCATACGAATTTACCTGGTCTTGAAAAAACAAAATTTCCAGATAGTTCTTTATTGATTTTGAGCTTGCCATCACTCCCTTGACTGACCTGTTGTTGAACAAAATCTCCAGACGAACTTTTTGTGTTCCTAGAGAAATTTTTTAACTGCTCGATAGCATCCATGGGCCAGGCCAAATGGCAAATCAATAAACCAGCAATAAAAATTCCAATTTTCTTTAACATAACATCCTATTTGGTTGCTGAAGAAGATGTCAAAATTTCTCTTGTTCCTGATCCTGACATTTTAGAAACTAATCCCGCTTTTTCCATGTCTTCTAATAATCTTGCTGCTCGGTTGTACCCAATACGCAAATGACGCTGTACAAGGGAAATCGAGGCACGTTTGTTTTCTAAAATAATCGCAACAGCCTGATCATAGAGTGGGTCAGCTTCGCCACCAGCATCTTCACCAAATCCACCTTCAGAACTTTCAGCAGGTCCATCAATGATTTCATCGATGTAATTAGGAGTACTGCGCTCTTTAAGCCAATCAACTACTCGTTGCACTTCATTGTCAGAGACAAATGCTCCATGTGCACGAATGGGTTGGCCCGTACCTGGTGGCATATACAACATATCTCCCATACCTAATAAGCTTTCAGCCCCCTGCTGATCAAGAATGGTACGACTATCAATTCGGCTACTCACTTGAAATGATAAGCGGGTAGGCACATTGGCTTTAATCAATCCTGTAATCACATCCACACTTGGACGCTGTGTAGCTAAAATCAAATGGATTCCTGCAGCGCGCGCTTTTTGTGCGATACGTGCAATTAACTCTTCTAGTTTTTTACCAACTACCATCATTAAATCTGCCAACTCATCAATTACAATCACAATCGTTGGCGCTTTATGTAATGGCTCAGGATCTTCAGGAGTCAAACTAAATGGATTAAATAAATGGGTACCAGCTTCCTCTGCTTCCATGATTTTTTTATTAAAGCCAGCAAGATTACGCACGCCAAATTTACTCATTAATTTATAACGGCGATCCATCTCCTTCACTGCCCATTGCAGCGCATTAGAGGCTTGCTTCATGTCAGTAACCACAGGCGTTAATAAATGGGGGATATCTTCATACATCGCCATTTCTAGCATTTTGGGATCAATCAAAATCAACCTAACCTCATCCGGCTTTGCTTTGAAAAGTAGCGATAAAATCATGGCGTTAATACCCACTGATTTACCTGATCCTGTGGTACCAGCTACTAACATATGTGGCATCTTTGCCAAATCAGCCACCATGGGCTGACCGGAGATGTCTTTACCTAATGCCAATGTCAATAAAGAATGGCTTGAGTTATATATCTGGGATGTCAAAATTTCAGACAAACTGATCATTTGACGTTTTGGGTTAGGCACTTCAAGACCCATACAAGTTTTGCCAGGAATGGTCTCTACAACCCGTAATGCTTGGGTTCCCAGAGCACGATTCAAATCTTTACTTAAATTGACAATTTGACTACCTTTAACACCTAAGGCAGGTTCGATTTCATAACGAGTAATCACTGGTCCAGGGTAAGCCGCTACTACTTTAACCTCTACCCCAAAGTCTTTTAACTTACGCTCAATCAGTCGAGAGGTAAATTCCAATGTATCTTCTGAAACATTATCAACTTGAACTGGGGATTCATCCAAAAGTGATAAGGGAGGTAATTCAGAGTCAGGAATCTCCTCAAAAAGTATTTGTTGCTTTTCTCGCTCAACCCGATCACTCTTCTGTATGGCTGGCTCTTGGCGAACTATTTGTATCGGCTCAACATCGTCAATCTTTTCTAATTCTTCTTCCACTAACTCTTCTCGTACTTCGGCAGCTACTTCACCAATTTTTCGATCCTCAACTGAAGCTTGCTTATTTCGTAACTTCATAAATCCAAGTTCTAATCCGCGACCTACACGCTCCGAAAATCCAATCCATGAAAAATGCAGAAATAAGGATAAACCGGCAAATAAGAAAAGAAGTAAAACAAGCGTCGCTCCTGTAAATCCAAGAAGATTTTGCAGAGGATCTCCAATCGCCTCGCCCAAGACACCTCCTGGATGATTGGGTAATGGCCAACTCAAAGAATGTAAACGTATGGACTCTAATGCCACACTTGAGCATAAAGTCATTAAAAAACCCAACCAACGAACCAACCAAGAGTCTTTAATATATTCCTCAGCTGAGACTTCAGCCTCGATCACCCCTTGAAACGAAATTTTCTGCCATCCGGAAAGGACCCGTCTTGCAAATAGAACAACCCACCAATAAGCAGATATGCCAAATACAAAAAGGAACAGGTCAGATAAGTATGCTCCAGCTCTACCACCGAGATTTTTTACTGCCCCACCTGAATTATTCGACCACGCTGGATCACTTGGATGATAAGTCACAAGAATCAAAATCAATCCTAAACAGGCTGATAAAGAAATAAACCACCTAATTTCAGATAATAATTTTTGAAAACGTAAGGTATTTTCTGATGGGGTTGAATCTTCCCCATCCAACGGAATGGAGGCTTTTGCGCGCACTGATTTTGGTTGAACTATGTTTCGTCCCATAGATACTTATTGTAAACCCCTCTGGCGTTTTATTAACATTTTTTAGTACTTTGGGTCATATCACTTAAAAACTATTTGTCCTTATAATAGGGGAATGAATGAAAATATTGTTAAACACTCCAAATTACTAATTCTTGGCTCAGGGCCTGCTGGCTATACTGCCGCTGTTTATGCCGCGAGAGCCAATTTAAAACCGGTTCTCATTACAGGTCTGGCTCAAGGTGGTCAATTGATGACAACAACTGATGTTGAGAATTGGCCTGCTGACCCACTAGGTGTCCAAGGCCCAGAACTCATGCAGCGGTTTTTAGAACATGCTGAACGTTTTCATACAGAAATTCTTTTTGATCATATTCATACTGCCGCATTAACTGAAAAACCCATTCGTTTAGTGGGTGACTCTGGAACTTACACTTGTGACGCTCTGATTATCTCAACAGGTGCATCAGCCCAATATCTTGGTCTCCCCTCAGAAGAGCAATTTATGGGGCGTGGTGTCTCCGCTTGCGCAACTTGTGATGGCTTTTTCTATAAAAACCAAGACGTCTGTGTCATCGGTGGTGGGAATACCGCGGTTGAAGAAGCTTTATATTTAACTGGTATTGCTAAAAAAGTGATCGTGGTTCACCGTCGTGACAAGTTCCGCGCAGAACCCATTCTCATTGATCGATTGATGAGTAAAGTTGCCGAAGGTAAAGCTGAAGTTAAATGGCATAGCCAAGTGGATGAGGTATTAGGCGACCAATCTGGTTTAACGGGCGTAAGAATCAAAAAAACAGATGGCTCTACTGAGGATTTAACCGTTCAAGGCATGTTTGTCGCAATTGGGCATAAACCAAATACCGATATCTTTGCCGGCCAACTCGATATGGAAGGCGGTTATATAAAAACGCATAGTGGCTTAACCGGAAATGCGACGGCAACCAACATACCTGGTGTTTTCGCTGCAGGTGACGTTCAGGATCATATTTATCGTCAAGCTATTACAAGCGCTGGTACAGGATGTATGGCTGCACTGGATGCGCAACGATACTTAGAAGCTTTAGAGTGAGATGTTCTAGTCTTTAAAAGCCAAGAATCGCTTGGCTTTTTCATTTTCTGGGAGGGTTTCACTTGATTTTGTTAGAATTTGGCTTTAATACTTAACTAGATTGAATCGAAATTATGAGTTTAAACAACGTTACTCCTGGCAAAAAAATCCCCGACCTTTTCAATGTCATCATCGAAATTCCGATGAATGCTGACCCAATAAAATACGAAGTTGATAAAGAGTCTGGTGCTATTTTTGTTGATCGCTTTTTGGGCACTGCGATGCACTACCCCTGCAACTACGGGTATGTTCCTCAAACCATTTCTGATGATGGTGACCCGGTAGACGTTTTAGTTATTACTCCTTTCCCTCTCATTCCTGGTGTTGTAGTTTCTTGTCGCGCAATCGGCATCTTCCTGATGGACGATGAAGCTGGTGGTGACGCAAAAATATTAGCGGTGCCTGAAGATAAAATTTTGCCGCTCTATTCCAATTGGAAAAAGCCCGAAGATTTAAGCCCAATGATTCTCAATCAAATCAAACATTTCTTTGAACACTATAAAGATTTGGAACCAGGCAAATGGGTCAAAGTAAAAGGCTGGGAAGGTCCTGAAGCTGCTCAACAAGAACTCCTGCAAGGTATTAAGCGCTATCAAACTGAATCTTCTTCTCAGTAATCTTCAATCGCTTTGAAATCTAATCCTCTCATTGTTGCTCTTGCACAAAGTAATTTTATACTCGGTGACCTTACAGGAAACTGCAATAAAATTATCGATGATGCAAGGGCTGCCTTTGAAAATGGTGCACGACTTTTAGTCACCCCTGAATTATCAATGACGGGCTACCCCCCTGAGGATTTACTCTTTCGGGATGCTTTTATTCAAGCGGTCAATGAACATGTCGAGCTTTTATGTAAAGAGCTCGCGCAATTTAAAGACATGTTCGTCATCGTCGGACACCCATCTAGAGCCGTAAATCAATCCCAAGTTTGCTTACATAACTGCGCCTCGGTAATCTCTAATGGGGTAGTTATCGCTAACTATGCCAAACAATTTTTACCCAACTCAGAAGTATTTGATGAGGTTCGTTATTTTTCTCCGGGTAATCAAACGTGTGTATTTGAAGCTCATGGCACTCAAATTGGCTTAATTATCTGCGAAGACATCTGGCATCAAGGTCCTGCCCAAGCAGCCAAAAGTGCGGGTGCAGAACTACTGATCATCCCCAATGCCTCTCCATTTCATATGGAAAAGACTTACTTACGTAAAGATATCTTAAAAAAACAGATTCTTGACATCAAGATACCTGCTATTTACGTAAATTTGGTTGGCGGTCAAGACGAATTGGTCTTCGATGGCGCCTCATTTGCCATGAATTCCGAGGGTAAACTTGTTGATGAAGCACCTCAATTTGTGGAGCAACTGAGGTTCTTAGAGTTCATCGACGGGGATATTCTTTCTGGCAACATCACCGCTGCAAAAAGTACGGAACAACAAGTCTATGATGCATTAGTCCTTGGGGTTAAAGATTATTTGGGTAAAAATGGTTTTCCTGGAGCAATTATTGGACTTTCTGGCGGCGTTGACTCTGCTCTGGTGCTTGCCATCGCTGTAGATGCTCTCGGTGCAGATCGGGTGCGTGCTGTCATGATGCCCTCCCGTTATACGGCAGATATTTCTTGGATCGATGCAAAGGATATGGCAGATCGATTAGGGGTGCAATATGATGAAATCCCTATTGCTCCAATGTTTGATGCCTTTGAATCATCACTCGCGAAAGACTTTGCTGGTCTTACTCCCAATGCTACGGAGGAAAATATTCAAGCCCGTATTCGTGGGACATTACTCATGGCATTGTCGAACAAGTCTGGCAGAATCGTCCTAACAACTGGTAATAAAAGCGAGATGGCAGTAGGTTACTGCACGCTATACGGTGATATGGCAGGTGGCTTTGCCGTGATTAAAGATGTGGTTAAAACATTGGTTTATCGCCTGTGCGATTATCGTAACTCTATTTCCCCCGTCATTCCAGAACGGATCATCACTCGCGCCCCCTCAGCGGAACTTCGCCCGGACCAGAAAGATCAAGATAGTCTGCCATCCTATGAAGTACTTGACGCTATTTTGGAAAACTACATGGAAAATGATGTCCCAATTGAAACCTTACTTACTTCTGGATTTTCGATGGCTGATGTGGATAAAGTAACCCGCTTAATCAAAATTAATGAATACAAACGCCGTCAATCACCTATTGGGGTTCGTATTACTCGCAGAGCTTTTGGTAGAGACTGGCGCTATCCAATTACCTCTAAGTTTCGCGCTTAAGAAATTGCATATTTTTGACATTCTCAGTTATTATGTTTTAAATAAAAAGGGACAATTATGAAACTCATTACCGCAATTATTAAACCGTTTAAACTCGATGAAGTCAGAGAAACTCTCTCCGAAATCGGGGTGACAGGCTTAACTGTTACTGAGGTCAAAGGATTTGGACGTCAAAAAGGCCATACTGAAATGTATCGTGGCGCTGAATATGTCGTTGATTTTTTACCTAAAATTAAAATTGAACTCGTCGTTTCTAGCGATGACCTTGAACGTGTCATAGATGCCATTATCAAGAGTGCCAAAACAGGCAAAATTGGTGACGGTAAGATATTTGTAACGCCCATCGAGCAAACGATACGTATTAGGACTGGCGAAACTAACAACGATGCGATTTGAAAACTTGGGTGCGTAACACCCCAGTTTTCTTAAAACAGTTTCATTAGGTATTTTTTCTGGCTGTAGTTTTTGATGCAGTAGTCTTTGATGCTGCGGTTCTAGCTGTAGACGCTTTCTTCGTAGTTGCAGCAGTTTTCTTTGCAAACTCATCTACTTGCTCTTCAGCGCTTTCAAGAGCATGATCGACCATCTTACGACCCTCTTTATATACCTTAGCACCAGCATCAGAAACGTCTTTAATTAACTTTGACAACTCAGCGCCACCTACTGGGATTTTTTGAGACGCTTGATCCAAGTAATCATGGAGTGCCGTACGAGCTTTATCTAAATATTTATCAGCTTCTTCTGCAGTCTCTTTATTAACTTGCTTCAAAATACCTTTGACTTTACTTTGATAGGCAACCATTCGAGCTAAGGACTCATCGGCTGCTTGCGTTTGAATTTCTTTTAATTTAGCTAGATCACTCTGAGCGGTTACCTTGGCCAAGTGCAATGCATGCTCCATGTTTGCTTTTAACTCTTCCGCATGATGCTCGCTCAATTGCTTTGCTGCATCCATTAATTTATGTGATATAGCAAATAACTCTTTGGCTTTATCCGTGCTCCAAGTATTGAAATCACTTTGACTCATCTTATTTCTCCTATGAACATATTCAAATGGGAACGACTAATACAATGGCAAAAACTAGTTCCCCCTATATTAACCCTCTATAGTGAGACAATACAATACAAATAAATATGTTACACGCCGATACCCCCTCCAAACGCCGCACAGGAATATTGCTTGGATCCCTAGTGACCATTGCTTTTTCTGTTTTAGATACAGCAGGTAAGTGGCTTGCAACACATATTCCATTAATTGAAATTGTTTGGCTAAGATTTGCAATAGCTGCTGTCATCGCCCTCATCGTCGTACTTCCCAAAACACCAATTCAAGAATTTAAGAATGAAAATCTTAAAATACAGTGTCTTCGAGCCATCATGATGATTTCGATGACGATGCTCAATTTTGCTGGTCTGAAATACCTTCAATTGGCACAAGCGAACGCCATATTGTTTTCTTCACCCATCATCATCGCCCTTATTAGTTCTATTTTTTTGAAGGAAAACCTGAGTATTAATATTTGGATAGCTATTTTAGGAGGGTTTTTTGGGGTATTAGTGATTATTGACCCCTTTGGAACTAGTTTTCATCCGGCCATGTTTTTTATTCTTGCACACGCGACTATTTATGCTCTTTTTAATCTTTTGACTCGTAAAATGGCGGCTAGTTCTAGTCCCGATGTCACGATTGTTTACTCCACCGTTTTACCAACGATCATTCTTCTTCCCTTAGTCATTCCGCAATGGCAAGCACCAACGGGGTGGCTAGATTATCTGGTGTTTTTCATTACAGGATTATTTGGCTTCTTAGGTCATTATCTATTAGCCATTGCCTATCGCTATGCTAAACCAACCACCATCTCACCCTTCTTTTATCAACAAATTTTGTATATGATTTTTCTAGGATGGTTGATTTTTGGGCAGATTCCTCAATTAAATGTACTTTTTGGCGCGGTCATTGTCGTAGCTTGTGGTTTATATTTATTATTTAAGGAAAACGGAAGGGATAAACATGAAGCCTCTCAATAAAGTTGCCCTTGTCACTGGTGCAGGAACCGGTATCGGCAAAGCATGCTCTCTTACTCTTCTAGAAAATGGCTATAACGTTGTCTTAGTAGGTCGTCGTCTGGAATTGCTCGAGGCAGTTATTTCTGAAAGTTCAGCGCCTAGTAGTCAAGGCTTAGGTTTCCAAGCGGATATCAGCGATGTTGGCCAAGTGGATCAATTGTTTGAAGAGGTGAAAAAAAGATTCGGTCGATTAGATGTACTTTTTAACAATGCTGGTCGTGGCACCCCAATGATGCCATTTGATGAGATTCCATTTGAGATGTGGCAAAAAACCGTGGGGGTCAATCTCACAGGAACTTTTTTGTGCGCACAACGTGCTTTTAAAATGATGCGTGAACAAAGCCCTCAAGGGGGCCGAATTATCAATAATGGCTCTATTTCTGCGCATGCGCCACGTCCCTTTTCCGCACCTTATACCAGTACCAAGCACGCCATTACAGGACTTACTAAGTCGATTGCCCTCGATGGTAGGCCGTTTCATATTGCATGTAGTCAAATCGATATTGGCAACGCTGCTACTGAAATGAGCGAGCCTATGGCAAAAGGGATTTTGCAGGCGAATGGTCAAATCCTCCCAGAAGACAGAATGCCCGTTCAGGAGGTTGCCAATGCCGTTTTACATATGAGTAATCTTCCTCTAGATAGCAATATCTTATTTATGACCATCATGGCAACTAATATGCCTCTGGTTGGAAGAGGCTAACACTTTACTGGAAAAGTAAATACCTTCATCTTTTTGGTGGATAATAGTAAAAATTGGTTAAAGATGTTTAAAAGGAATATTAAAAATGAATGAATGGCATACCGAATCAAAAGAAGCTATCAACAAAAAAGTTATTACATTAATCGTTATGTTAGCAGTAGCTACTTGCTTGGCAATCCTCTTCGCACTTTCAGCTGCGCATATTGGGTTTGTGTTGGGCTAAACGTTAAGGATGGTGACGTGACTGCCACCACCGAACTACTTTGCCTGATAAAAATAAGGCTAAAGGTCTATAAATAATAATTGAGATGACGGCTATTGGGTAAGCCACTGGCCAAAGTTCTAGCCATTTATTCATGGCGCCTGACGAAAAACCTATCAAATAAATACTGATACAAAAAGTCAGTGTCATTGACATGAAAAAACCCATAAAAGTCGCGAACATAACTGCTGCAAGGCTAAACATAAGAAATTCACCTGAATATTAAAGGATATCTTATTATCCTCTAATCAGTACAGTGCTGATGTAATAGATAAGCTTGCAATTGAATGCCCATAAAAGGTTCACGCTTCTTAGAAATTACTTCATGTAAATATTGACAATGTGTATGTAAGTCAATCAATTCAAGAGAAGGATCTGATTCACTTTCCAAGCGGTACTCCTGGGAGGTATAAGTCAGATGACCACCTTTAAAAAAATTCATTTCCGGCAATCTCAATAAAGAACTGGTCGGCTCACCTTCACTCCCCCTCATCAAGGCTACATTTGCGCGTTGAAGCTGAAAAAAATCTTCTAAAATTCTGGGATATTCGGGGTGCGTATAGTTGACAATCTGCCACGCATCTTCAAAACATGGATTCAATAACTTAGCGAGAATATGCCCCGAATTCCGCAAGCCAAGCTGATGTCTAATCTCGAGAAGTTGATGTAGGCCCGGATGGATTATTTTAAGCGGTACAAATATCGGCAATTGACTTTTCTCATAATCTGGCCATGCTTGTCGATCCTGCAAAATTGGCCAGTCCATGGCTTGAAAAACTTCATGGGTAGTTAGCCTTCCCACAAACTCCTCAACACCCTGAACAATAACAAAAAAACCTAATTGATGAAGCATGTATGCCAATAGCGGGGTTAAATTCATGTGCTTACGCGACCCGTTATACGAGGGTAAAACGATGGTTCTATTCGGCGTTGGCAGATAGTAAAGATCCGTTTTAATAGCGTCCATAAATCCAGCTAACTCTTGGGTGGTTTCTCCTTTGATCCGCATGGCGATACAAAATGCACCTAACTCAATCGGTAGAACCTCTTGATCTAATATTTTTTGAAAAACTACTTTTGCTTCTTCCCTAGAAAGATCAGACGATCCTTTTGCGCCTCGGCCAATTTGCTTGATCACTGAACTAATGCTCATGAAACAAGACCACTCGCTTCTTTAGACTCTTCTAAATAAGCGTGAATCATTCTTTTTATCTCAGGCTTACATGATCCACAATTACTGCCACATTGCGTTTTTTGTTGTAACTCTTCAAAACAAGGGTCTAATTGCTGATATACCGACTTTTTCACCACCTCGAGTATGGTTCGGGCTGACACGTTATAGCAATTACAAATAGGTGGGGTTGAAGCTTGAATCGGCATCGGTGGTTTTTTTGTTGGTGCAAGTATCATTCTACCTAAACTACTGGTATCGATATGCTGATCCATCATTGCACGAAGCCAGTCTAAACTCACCATTTGCTCTTTTGTGCCAGCTAAAAGAACTGCTTGTAATTGTGGTGAGGTTCTGATCATTCTTAAAACTCCAAGACGTTTATCTTGGTAACCCATGACATCAATCCTTGGCTGACTTAACTCAAAAATATTAGAAATTTTCTCGATGACAGAAAGAACATGTGCATCTTTAGTCACATAGGGGTTTTCAAAATGAGCGGCTTTAAATAAGATTCCAACGTCTTTTTGATCCTGCTCTCTGCCAAATAAACAAGCATAAGCGCTGCCAAATTCTTTATAGAGCATCTTCAGTTGATCAAAAGCAAGCCAAATTTTTTCTTGAGGAAATAAGCCAAAGGCAACTATTTGCCAAGGTAATTCAGCTTTAATGATCTTCACTGCGGCATATTTCAACTCTGGTTGCTCTGATACAGGATCAAACAATGGTGATGTCAGACCATTGACACCTTTACCGAATCTTTTGGAAAAATTTCCTGAAATAAACTCAGATCCCCAATGCATGGGGATAAATACTTGTGAAGGCGCTACGTCATCAGAGATTTTGATGGGGAAAGTTTCACTTCCTTGATGACTCGTGACATGAGCTAAATCGCCATCTTCAAGTTGTAGGCGATAGGCATCTTTTGCAGAAATATCCATAGATGGCTGCGGAACATGCGCAAATAAGGTTCCTACCAAGCCCGTTCTGCTCATACCATGCCACTGATCTCTTAACCTACCAGTATTCAGTGTGAATGGGTATCTCGCAGAAGTGGGCTTAGCGGTTTCAATAAATGGCGTCGCCATGAGCTGCGCTTTGCCTGATGCAGTCGGAAATTGACCATCCATGTACAGTCTCGATAATCCAATAGGTGCACCTGATGGCATTGGCCATTGTTGGGGTCCTTGGCGGTCGAGTATGTCATAAGTCAAACCCGTAATATCTAAATCTCTACCTTTCGTGGAGTCTCGATGTTCATTCCAAATATCTTCTACGGTTTGATAAGGGAAAAGTGTCTCAACACCCTCTAATCGTTGAGAGGGTAATTGCTTCTCTAAGAATTTCGCAACTCCTAAGGCAATCTCCCAATCATGCTTAGCATTGCCCATTGGAGGAATAGCAGGTCGGACTAGGGAAATTCTTCGCTCTGAATTAGTTACTGTTCCGATCTTTTCCGCCCAGGTGGTAGCGGGTAATAAAATGTCTGCATATTGACATGTCGCTGTATTTTTAAATGCTTCCTGAACCACGACAAATTCAGCATGTTGTAATGCTTCATGGACTTGATTTTGATCAGGCATCGACTGTGCTGGATTGGTACAAACAATCCAAATGGCTTTTAACTTCTTCGTATTTAATGCTTCAAACATGGGTACTGCAGTCAATCCCGGCTTTTCTGGAACTGTCTGTATTCCCCAAAATTTGGCTACCTCTGCACGGTCTTGAGGGCTCTTTAAATTCCGATGTGCAGAAAGTAAGTTGGCTAAGCCACCTACTTCTCTCCCACCCATCGCATTCGGCTGACCTGTTAATGAAAATGGTCCAGCGCCTACTTTACCAATTTGACCTGTGGCTAAATGTAAATTAATTAACGTGGCATTTTTAGCAGTTCCAGAAGATGATTGATTTAAACCCTGACAATATAGCGATACAGTCGCTGGTGACCTTGCAAACCATTCACTTGCCAAATACAAATCTTGTTCTGTAATCCCGCAAATTTGTGAAACTAATTTTGGGGTGTAATCTCGAACCAAATTTTTTAACTCTTCAAATCCTTCGGTAGACTTTGCAATATAGGCTTCATCTAACCACTTCTCCCACAACATCACATGCATCATGCCGTGATGTAAGGCTACATCAGTTCCTGGAGTAATCTGAAGGTGTAAATCCGCCTCCCTCCCAGTCACTGTTTTACGAGGATCAACAACGATGATCTTGATTTCAGGATCATTGGCCCTTGCTTGCTCAATCCGCCGATATAAAATCGGGTGAGCATATGCGGTATTAGAACCTGTGATAAAAATTACTTTGGCATGATCAAGATCTTCATAACAACAAGGTGGCGCATCCATACCCAATGTTTGTTTATAACCAGCCACAGCACTCGACATGCATAGCCTAGAATTAGTGTCTATATTGTTAGTGCCAATTAAGCCTTTTGCTAATTTATTGAAAATATAATAATCTTCAGTCAAAATTTGCCCAGACACATAAATTCCAACCGCATCTGGACCATGCTCAGTAATTACTTTTGCGAATCGGTTAGCAATCGTTCGATAAGCTTCTTCCCAAGTAATTTCAGATAAGGAGCTCTTTTCGCCAAGCTGACGATTGAGTCGCATGGTGGGCTGCAAAAGCCTTACTTGCTTTTGCAGGTGTGGTGCTGCTGTTAAATGTAAGGTTGACCCTTTACTGCATAATTGACCAAAATTAGCTGGATGTGTAGGATCTCCTCGCACACCAATAACTTCCTCAACTCCCTCATGATTCTTTTGAGTTTGAATCACTACGCCACAACCAACTCCACAATAGGGGCAAGTACTTTTAGTTTCACGCATAACTCATAATTTCGGCACGAACAAAGTACACCTTATCGTTTTCAATATGGGTGGTGAACGTTTTTACGCACCCTTGATCAGGTGCACAAGCCTGCCCATTTTCTAAATCGATGTTCCAAGCATGTAGGGGGCAAGTGACTACTTTGCCATGCACAATACCTTGTGATAATGGCCCTTTTTTGTGAGGACACTCATCTAGCACCGCAAAAATTTGCTCATCCTGAACTTTAAAAATAGCAATTGAGCCTGCTTGAGTTTGTACTACTCTCGCACCCAAATAAGGGACATCAGCCACAGGCACAATCTCAATGAACTCAGAATTAGAGGCACTTTTAGACATCTGAAACCTCCTTTGGCTGCAAGGGAATAAATTGGCGCAAATCAACGCCTGCTTTTGTAAAGTCTTTCCAAGGGTCCGGCGCATCCTTGAGATCAAATAACAAGCGATCATATAAAGCTTTACGATTTTCTGTATCATTCACAATCTGCTGTGTGATGTACTCTAAACCGACTCTAGACACATAATGTACTGTCCTGTCTAAATACCAAGCCTCCTCACGGTATAGCTGTAGAAACGCCCCGGCATATTCCATGACATCTGCATCTGTTGTCACCTTACATAAAAATTGTGCCACTTCTGTTTTGATTCCACCATTCCCAGCAATGTAAATTTCCCATCCTGACTCAACGCCAATCACACCTACATCCTTGATGCCGGCCTCGGCACAATTACGTGGACATCCAGAAACAGCAAGTTTGACTTTATGAGGCGCATACATACCGAACAACATACGCTCAAGATCAACCCCCATCCGCATAGAAGATTGTGTACCAAACCGACAATGCTCATCACCGACGCAGGTTTTAACGGTGCGGATTGATTTTCCATAGGCGTGCCCTGAGGGCATATCTAGTTCTTTCCATACAGCTGGTAAATCTTCTTTTTTAATACCAAGCAAATCAATTCTTTGACCTCCGGTCATTTTGACTGTTGGTACTTGGTATTTTTCCGCAACGTTAGCGATTCTTCTTAGTTCTGCTGGTGTGGTTAATCCACCAAACATCCTTGGCACTACGGAATAGGTTCCATCTTTTTGAATATTGGCATGCGCACGCTCATTAATAAACCGTGATTGAGGATCATCTTTGGCTTCATGTGG
Source organism: Polynucleobacter sp. SHI8 (assembly GCF_027944005.1). NCBI lineage: Bacteria > Pseudomonadati > Pseudomonadota > Betaproteobacteria > Burkholderiales > Burkholderiaceae > Polynucleobacter > Polynucleobacter sp. SHI8. Next base: position 1,780,890 of record NZ_AP027204.1, read on the forward strand.
CCATGTGGAAATCAAGTAATAATTGACTGCAGGTCTGCAGGTTGCACACCCTGTAGGTGTTTTCCACTGCAAGAATTCTCGAACCTGCTCTTGAGAAATTAAATGCTCTTTCCGTATCGCAATGCGAACCTCATCATGCGACATATCAGTACATGAACAAACTGCTTTCTTTCTCGGGGTTGCGGAATAATCAGATCCCAAAACATTCATTAATATTTGCTCTACAAGACCAGTACATGATCCGCATGAACTGCTTGCCTTGGTACATTTTTTTACTTCATCTAGAGTAAACAAACCCTGATCTCTGACGGCTTTAACAATGGTACCTTTCGTGATGCCATTACAGCCACAAACTTCATCGGTATCCTTCATGCCGGCAGCTTTATCATGACCTTGGTGCCCAACATCACCGATATTTGTTTCACCAAACATTAATGTGTCACGAATTTGGGTAATATTTTTTTCATCACGCATGAGCTTAAAGTACCAGGTGCTATCAGCAGTATCCCCATACATGCATACACCAACGAGTCGCTCATCTTGAATCACTAACTTTTTATATACCCCACCAAACGGATCATTTAAGGTGATTTCTTCAACATCATCACCTCCCATAAAATTTCCGGCTGAGAATAAATCGATACCTGTTACCTTTAATTTTGTTGATGTAACAGAGCCTTGATAGGTCCCAATACCAATTTGTGCTAAATGACTCGCACATACTTTGGCTTGTTCAAATAATGGTGCTACCAATCCATAGGCGATACCTCGATGATTGGCACACTCCCCTACAGCGTATACTCGAGGATCAAATGTCTGCATCGTATCACTCACAACAATGCCTCGATTGCAGTGCAGTCCTGCTGACTGCGCTAAAGCCGTATTAGGCTTAATGCCAGCTGCCATCACTACTAAATCGGCAGAAATCTCCAAACCAGTTTTTAAACGTACTTTAGCAACACGATCTTGTTGTTGATTTGCAATTAATGCTTCGGTATGTGCACCTAATAAAAACTTTAGCCCTTTTTCTTCTAAAGACTGTTGAAGTAATGTCGCTGCGGTTTCATCTAATTGCCGCTCCATCAACCAAGGCGCCAAATGCACCACCGTGACACTCATTCCTCGAACAGCTAAACCATTTGCTGCTTCCAACCCTAGTAAGCCACCACCAATCACCACGGCATGTTTATACTGAGTTGCAGTAGCAATCATTTCATTGGTATCTTTTATATCGCGATACGAAATTACCCCTGGTAAATCATTTCCTGGAACTGGCAATATAAATGGTAAAGATCCTGTAGCAAATAGTAAGCGATCATAATCTTCTCGAGTGCCATCTGCCGCTACTACAAAACGCTCTTTACGATTAATCTGAGTGACTGTTTTTCCTAAATGTAAGCGAATATGATTTTGCTCGTACCAATCTAAATCATTCAGGATAATTTGATCTAATGTTTGCTCTCCAGACAACACCGGAGACAATAATATTCGGTTGTAATTAGGGTGTGGCTCCGCCCCAAATATACAAATATCATATAAGTCTGGGGCTATTTTGAGTAATTCTTCAATGGTACGCACACCAGCCATACCATTGCCAATCATCACTAACTTTAGTTTTTTCATACTTTTACTTTGAAACTATCGGCATATGCCTTAGGGTCTTGTCCATTCCATACTTTGCCGTCAAACAATTTGCTCGACCTCATATCAGATTTAGGAATTGGTACGTTTGCTGCAGTAGCAGCTTGTTTGTACAACTCAATATTGTTCACTTTCTTGGCAACTTCAAGATAGTTCGGGTGATCTTTGAGTAAGCCCCAACGCTTATGTTGCGTCAAAAACCACATTCCATCAGATAAATACGGGAAGTTAGCTTTACCTTCGTTGTAAAACTTCATAGCATTTGGATCATCCCAGGTTTTGCCAATCCCATTGGTATAACGGCCCATCATACGGTCCTGAATGATATTCATATCCGTATTAACAAATGATGGTGCAGATACCACAGTGGCAGTATCATGACGTGATTTTGCTGAGGAATCAATGAACTTTGATGCTTCTAAAATGGCACTTGTAACAGCCCTTGCGGTATTAGGGTACTTCTTTACAAAATCGGCAGTTGTACCTAAAACTTTTTCGGGATGGTCAGGCCAAATTTCTTGAGTAGTGATTGCAGTAAATCCAATACCATCAGCAATCGCTCTAGCGTTCCAAGGCTCACCGACACAATATCCATCCATATTGCCGCTACGCATGTTTGCGACCATTTGCGGAGGTGGCACAGTAATGACTTTAACTTCTTTAAAGGGATTAATTCCATAGTTACCCAACCAATAGTAGAGCCACATCGCATGTGTGCCAGTCGGAAAAGTTTGCGCAAAAGTAAACTCTCGTTTTTCTTTATCCATCACCTCTCTTAATTTACTTCCATCCGTAAGACCTTTTTGATAAAGCGCTTTCGATAAGGTAATGGCTTGTCCATTGTTATTTAAGGACATTAAGACAGACATATCTTTTTGTTGACCACCAATACCCATTTGTAATCCGTATACGAGACCATACAAAATGTGGGATAGATCATTTTCACCATTGATCAACTTATCTCGAATCGCTGCCCACGAAGCTTCTTTTGTTGGAATAATCTTAACTCCGTATTTTTTATCCAAACCTAGTTGGTTTGCCATAACAACAGATGAGCAATCAGTCAGGGCAATAAAACTGACTTTAACATCTGTTTTTTCAGGAGCATCTGAACCTGCCGCCCATGCTCCAGACTTAACCACAGGATCTATCATGCTGTAAATACCAACTGCACCGACAGATTTAATTAAGCTTCGCTTCGTGATTGATGTGGGACTTTTGATGGATGGTAGCTTTTTCATAGATTCTCTCCTTAATGAACTTATGTCTACATTAAGTAATTCCAAATACCTTTCATTTTTAAATTTCCCTCATTTGGTGCAATATTTTTTTACCAAAATTTTGACGCTCAAATTTGGTGCATATAAATTTGAAGGGTATTGTGATTGATGAAAAATGAACTCATGTTACTAAACAAATCCCTACTTTCTCAAACACAAGTTCTAGCGAACGGAGTGTATTTAATCGGTGCCGGGCCTGGCGCACACGATTTAATTACCGTTAAAGGCGCTCAAATTCTGGCGCAAGCTGATATCGTTTTTTATGATGCCTTGATTGACGAGAACATGTTGTCTTGGTGTCCACAAGCAAAACTAGTCCCCGTTGGAAAAAGGTGTGGCCAGTTTTCTAATTCGCAATTATTTATTAATCGTCAGCTAGTAAATGCTGCACAAAAACACTCTATTGTCGTCAGACTAAAGGGCGGTGATCCACTTATTTTTGGTCGCGCATCAGAAGAAATCGAAGCCTTAAGAAAAGCTGGAATTAATATTGAAATCATTCCTGGGATTACTACTGCATTAGCTGCATCGGCTGAGCTACAACAGTCGCCAACTTCAAGAAATATTAGTCGAACAGTTACCATCACCACACTGCCAACCAAACTGAATTACAAAGATCGAGAAACTCTTATTTACTACATGGGGCGTGGAGAATTAAAAACAATTGCCCAAGACCTTCTTCAAAGAGGGCATGATAAAAATACCCCCGTGTGCATTATGGAGTCCGTCAGCTTAAAGGACCAGCGTTCCTTTGGCACCACTCTTCAAGAGCTTGCTCAATTTGATGGTGAAACCTTATTTACAGATAAAAAGCCTGTGATTGCATTAATCGGTGAAGTATATCGAGATACATTGAGTCGGATTCAAAACTTACCTATTCATGAATTTGATGCATATAACCATGAGCGCATTGCTTGTTAAATTTTTCTTTTTCTATTGGAGTTTATGATGAACAAATTAAATCCTTTTGATCCTAACCAGCCTCTTTTTGCAGGATGTAGTTGTGGAAAACATCGCTCTCATGAAGAGCATTTTCAAGATGCTGAAAAAATGAGCCAAGATTTTATTGAGGCAAGTCTTGTCAAGGCATTATTCCCAGATGAGGTGAGACGCCGTGCATTTATTAAAGCAGTAGGAGTCGGTGGTGCCATGTCAGCTTTATCTGGATTTTTACCTGTTGATTCCTTACAAGCGATGGCTCAAGAAAAAGGTACTTTAGAGAAAAAAGATTTAAAAATTGGCTTTATCGCGATTACCTGTGCCACACCATTAATCATGGCCGATCCTTTGGGTTTTTACAAAAAACAAGGTCTCAATGTTAGTTTGAATAAAACGGCTGGTTGGGCGTTGATTCGCGACAAAATGCTTTCTAAAGAACATGATGCTTCACACTTTTTATCACCGATGCCTGTTTCGATGTCAATGGGTATAGGTTCTGACCCTACACAAATGCGTGTGGCAACGATCCAAAACACCAATGGACAGGCTATTACTCTTGCGAATAAACATAAGGATAAACGTGATCCTTCAACTTGGAAAGGTATGAAATTTGCTGTTCCATTTGAATACTCGATGCATAACTTCTTACTACGTTACTACGTATCTCAATTTGGTCTTGATCCTGACAAAGATATTCAAATTCGTGTAACACCCCCGCCAGAAATGGTTGCTAATTTACGTGCGGGCAATATCGATGGTTTCTTAGGGCCTGATCCATTTAATCAAAGAGCTGTTTATGATGAAATAGGATTTATTCACATTCTGACAAAAGAAATCTGGAATGGTCACCCATGCTGTGCATTTGGAACTTCTGAAGAGTTCATTAAACAAAATCCAAATACGTTTGCAGCACTCTATCGCGCCGTTTTAAATGCGGCAGCAATGGCGAGCGATCCGAAGAATCGTCCTTTAATCGCGAAAGTCATTTCTCCACAAAATTACTTGAATCAACCAGAAACTGTAGTGATGCAAGTATTGACTGGTAAATTTGCTGATGGACTGGGTAATGTGCAAAATGTGCCTGATCGTATCGATTTCAATCCAATTCCTTGGTACTCAATGGCCACTTGGATGCTTACCCAAATGCAGCGCTGGGGTTATGTCAAGGGTGATGTGAACTACAAAGCATTATCTGAAAAGATATTTTTATTAACGGATGCTAAAAAATATATGGCAGAAGTCCAAATGGAAATCCCTAGTCTTGCAAAAACCGGGTACAAAAAATTTAACATTATGGGTAAAGAGTTTGACGCAAATCAAGCAAGCGCATATCTGAATTCATTTCCAAAAAAATCTTAATGAAAGAAAGTAATTTATGAAGTCACTCTCAACGAAAACAAAAGGCACATTTTTGTCGATATTGATTTTTATCTTTTGTCTTTTTCTGTGGCATGTCGCCACGGTACCTAAGGCGTCTAAAACATCAGCGGCAGCAACTGCTTCAGCAGGTAACACATCTGAATACAATGATTTGATGGGTAAAGGTAGTTTAGATAGCGCACAAAAATCAGGCTTCCCAACACTGAGTCAAATGGGCACTACATTTTATGAGAAGTTATCACACCCTTTTTATGATAATGGCCCAAATGATAAGGGTATTGGTATCCAACTTTACTACTCACTGGGTCGTGTTGGTTTAGGATTTTTATTAGCCCTGCTTATCGCTTTACCATTGGGGTTTGTAATTGGTATGTCCCCTCTCATTTATCAAGCATTAAATCCTTTTATTCAAGTGTTAAAGCCGATATCCCCACTAGCTTGGATGCCCATCGCACTTTACACCATCAAGGATTCTTCTATTTCCGCAGTCTTTGTGATTTTCATTTGCTCCATCTGGCCCATGCTAATTAATACGGCCTTTGGTGTTGCCAATGTAAGGCGTGAATGGCTCAATGTGGCAAAAACTCTAGAGGTGAATCCTTTCAGAAAAGCTTTCTTTGTAATTTTGCCTGCTGCTGCTCCAACGATTCTAACGGGTATGCGCATCTCCATGGGGATCGCATGGTTAGTTATCGTTGCCGCTGAAATGCTAGTTGGTGGCACTGGTATTGGTTATTTTTTATGGAATGAATGGAACAACCTTTCTCTTTCTAGTGTTATTTTTGCCATTACCTTAATAGGTACTGTAGGCATGCTTCTCGATACTCTTTTCGGTCAACTTCAAAAAATGGTGTCCTATGCAGACTAATAAATCTTTTTTAAAAGTTCAGAATCTTTCAAAATCTTATAGCCTAAATGGCCCTCCAGTTTTCGAAGGGATTAACTTTGACATTCAAAAAGGTGAATTCATTTGCATCATTGGTCACTCGGGTTGTGGCAAGACCACCATCCTGAATGTTTTAGCTGGACTTGAAAAAGCAAGCTCTGGTTATGCCTTTATGCTTGAGCGTGAAATTAAAGGTCCTGGACTTGAGCGTGGTGTTGTGTTCCAAGGTCATGCTCTCATGCCCTGGATGTCCGTTCTTGAGAATGTTTGTTTTGCCGTTAAATCAAGATTCCCTGATTGGAGTAAGTCACAAATTGAAGATCAAGCAAACAAGTATCTAGCCTTGGTTGGCCTTCATGGCGCCAATAAGAAAAAACCATCTGAATTATCTGGCGGTATGAAACAACGCGTCGGTATCGCAAGGGCCTTTGCCATCGAACCACAAATGTTGTTACTAGATGAGCCTTTTGGTGCCTTAGATGCTTTGACTCGAGGTGTCATTCAAGATGAGTTACTAAAGATCTGTAAAGAAACCCAACAAACGGTGTTTATGATTACGCATGATGTTGATGAAGCTATCCTTTTATCCGATCGTATTATGTTGATGAGTAATGGGCCAAATGCCAAAATTGCTGAAATAGTTGTTAACACCTTGCCCAAAAATAGGCAAAGAGCGACTTTACATCACGAATCTAAGTATTACCCTGTCAGAAATCACCTAGTTGACTTTTTAGTCAATCGCTCCAAACAACTACAAGTTGAGGTCGCTTCAGGCAAGGTTCTAAATGATTTTGTACCTCTTGTTGTATATCCCGGATTGGAAGAATCCACTACATTTAATTAAAAGGAAAATTATGAATCGAGAATTAGTAACTGAAAAAATTGTAAGTACCAAAGTCAAAAAAGGCCTTAAGTGGGCCGATATTGCAGTAACTATTGGTGAATCTAAAGAGTGGGTGACTGCAGCTTGTTTAGGTCAGATGACTTTTACAAAGACTCAAGCTGAGGCTGCTGGAAAGCTGTTTGATTTAACAGATGAAGAAATGGCCTGGTTGCAAATTGTTCCCTATAAAGGATCTCTTCCTTCATCTGTACCAACTGATCCCTTGATTTATCGTTGGTATGAGATTGTGAATGTCTATGGCACAACCATCAAAGAACTAATACACGAGGAGTTTGGTGACGGCATTATGAGTGCAATCGATTTTTCAATGGATATTCAACGGGAAGCAGATCCTAAGGGCGATCGTGTCAATGTTGTTCTATCTGGTAAGTTTTTATCTTATAAGACGTATTGATTTCAAGCGAGGAATAATTTCTGACTTGTCTGTGTAGTTCACTAAAATAGGCTATTCTTAAAGTATTCTTATTTTTAGTGATTGCACAGACATGAAAATTAAACGCCCTGCTCTATCAAGAGGCTATGCCGATCACGGCTGGCTTAAATCCTTTCACAGTTTTTCTTTTGCCGATTATTATGATCCCAACTTCATGGGCTTTGGTCCTTTGCGTGTGATCAACGAAGACTGGATTGCCTCAGGCAAAGGTTTTGGTACCCATGGTCACAAAGATATGGAAATCATTACCTATGTTCTCGAGGGTGAACTGGCTCATAAAGATAATATGGGTAATGGTAAAGCTATTTTTCCTCATGAAGTGCAACGCATGAGTGCCGGTCGTGGGGTGATGCATAGTGAATACAATCATGCGGAAGGTCAAACTACTCATCTACTCCAGATTTGGATTCAACCAGACTCTCTAGGTGTTGACCCCAGTTACGAACAAACCTTGTTTTCGCCCGCAGAAAAAAGAGGTAAATTACGTTTAGTAGCTTCTGAAAATGGTGCTGAAAACTCTGTAAAAATTCATTCAGATACACGCTTATATGCGGCGTTAATCGATGGGGATGAAACGATTCAATATGCTTTAGCAAGTGACCGTTTGGCTTATCTGCATGTTGCTAAAGGTAGTGTCCATGTGAATGGTGAACAACTAGAAGCTGGCGATGCCATCATGCTTGCGCAAGAAAGTAGTGTTCAAATTGAGCAAGGTAAGGATGCCGAAGTTTTACTGTTCGACCTTCCCCCTGCAGCAAAACCACGCATGGTTGGTTCTCATTAATCTGATAGCTCTCCTATGCTAACGCCAGCATTATTTATTGGGCATGGTAGTCCAATGTATGCGATTGAGCCAAATCAATATACTCAATCTTGGTCGAAACTTGGGCAAAGTATTCCTCAACCCAGTGCTATTTTGATGTTATCAGCTCATTGGTATACAAGAGGTATTTGGTTAACCGCCATGCAAAACCCAAAAACGATTCATGACTTTAGTGGCTTCCCAGAAGAGTTATCAGCGATCCAATATCGTGCGCCAGGCTCTCCAGAACTTGCAGAACGAGTTAGGGGTTTGATTCTGCCTCATTTTGCAAATATCACACTGGAAGATGCTGAATGGGGCTTAGATCATGGCACATGGTCCATCTTAAAATATGTGTATCCCAAAGCAAACATTCCAGTCATTCAAATGAGTATCGACGCCACCCTAAAGAATGAAGATCATTGGAAGTTGGGACAACTGTTACGGCCGCTTCGTGAAGAAAATGTATTGATTATTAGTAGTGGTAACGTGGTTCATAATTTACGCTTACTATCGAGAAGCAATGCGTCACCACACCTATGGGCAACTCATTATGAAGAGTTCTTTAAACGTCACCTATTAACCAATGATCTTGAGCCATTGATTCATTGGAAAAATTCAAGTCCTTATGCCTCTCATGCAGTACCTACTCCAGAACATTATTTACCGGCAATTTATACTCTTGGTTTAAAACATGAGGATGAATCAGCTAGGGTGATCACTGAGGGTATAGAAATGTCGGCGATTAGCATGTTAAGCTTTGGCTTTGGATTACCCTCAACTCAGTAGAAGAAAGAAGCTATGGAATCTGATTTAATTTTTACTATTTTGACAGTTGCACCGCCATTGATTCTCGCCATTACACTGCATGAGGCTGCTCATGGTTATGCTGCTAAATATTTTGGTGATTACACAGCTTATTCTTTAGGGCGCGTGACTCTAAATCCTCTGAAACATGTCGACCCTATTGGGACTTTTTTAATACCTTTAGTATTAAAACTTTCTGGATCACCTTTTTTATTTGGATATGCAAAACCAGTTCCCGTCAATTTTTCCGCACTAAATCATCCCAAAAGAGACATGATTTGGGTGGCTTTAGCTGGCCCTGCATCCAACTTTATTCAAGCTTTTATTTGGACACTTATTTTTTCTGTTTTAAGAATATCGTTTGACTCACCATTTTTAATGGCGATGGCTAAAGCTGGTATTTATTGGAATGTGGTACTAGCTGTTTTTAACTTGTTTCCAATTCCACCACTGGATGGTGGCCGAATTTTAGTTGGCTTGCTTCCCTATCAACAAGCTCGCTTGGTAGCCAAGCTAGAACCCTATGGATTTTTTATTGTGATTGGTTTGACGATTGCTGGCATTTTGGGTGGATTATGGCTTGAGCCACTCATCAATCTATCTTTACAGTTTTTAAATCTATTTCTATTCAATTGATATCCTCCCATCCCTAAAGGACGGGAATTTCTTTCTAATTATTCAATTAAATTCTTTTTCACTTCTTCAACTCTGCGCTGTACATCGCCGATGTGTGCCAAGAGATCATAGACATCTTTGGTGTTGAATTGAGAAACTTTTAAAGCCATGGAACGCTCAAGTAAGTCTTGTAAAGCGTTATTTACCTTCGTCTTGTCATAACCACCCACGTTTACTTGATTTTCAATGGTGCGTAATTCTTTATAAATCATAGCGAATTTATATTTGATTCTATATTGCAAAATGGCCGGCAGGAAATTAAACAGTGGAATCAAAATAGCCGCTAACGGAATAGCAACCCGAAATAATCGATCAATCCAAACAGCAACCCAAAATGGCAAATAACGATGTAAAAATCCAGGTCCCTCGCGTAATACTTTTTGTGCATCCTCATTCGTATCAAAACTTAAGTGATTCGGGTTGGGGAAATCTTTTTCAGCATTCAGAATATCTGCCTGAGAAAGCATATCGATAGAAAGATCCATCACTAGAGAGGTTATCGCTGGGTGTAAATCTTTTCTAGAAACAAGTTCTGCTGTAGAAGACAGCATAATAATGTCTTTACTTGGAGAGTCGTTGTAAACATCTAAAGTCGCTCTTTTTACCTGTAGAACACTTAAACCTTTTATTCTTGGAGGATAGCCATAGGCTTTTGAAAATGACATGATTTTTAGTCGTGAATCAGCAAAAATCTTTTGCATAATCTGTGCACGATTATTGACAGAAATAAACATGGCATCAATTTCACCTGCTTGTAATTTCTCTAAAGACTGATCAGTATTCAATTCCGAAAAATTAGGCGCATTGGTTTTGATCTGATCTAGCTCAAATATCCGCTCTACTAACTTTCGGGTACCACTTCCGGCGACCCCTATGGATACTTTCTTGTTAACTAAATCCTCTAAGGTATCAGGTGTAGCTTTAAATGATTTTTCTCGATAAACAATCCAAAGTGGCTCATAAAACACTCCCGCTAAAGATTGTATTTCTGGATACTCTTTGGAAGTAGATGTTCCTGATTGTACAAAGGCAAGATCCACGTTACTCTTTGGGTCATTGAGTAATTCAAGATTCTCTATGGATCCTTTAGTGACTATAACTTCTACTTGAATGCCATTCTTCTCAAGTACTTCTTTGTATTCGTTCCCTAAGCGAAAATACTGGCCTGTTTTACCTCCGGTAGCAATCACGATTTTTTTCGGTGGCGCAGGGACAAAATAATGCAACGCCAAAGCCGTAATAACTAAAAATGAAAGAACAATAGCAGCAATCGATTTAGGACTGAACATATATTAGAAAGTTTACCAATGGTTAGGGGTTGCTTTTGACCAATAACTACCCAAACCATCAAAGTGCGTATTTAAATGAATCTCTGCATCACGCGTTAAAAGCTCTCCGTGTTCCAGCGATAACAAATTCTTACCTAATGGAACAGCAATCCCGCGCTCATTTCTTCGAACAATAGCATTGGCATCGAGTTCTGATGTATGTGAAAAACCTGCTGCTGTAAGCAACTCCCCCAAAGCGATAAGAGTGTTTTGATGAAAATGGAAAACTCTATGCGCTTTATCTTCAGGATCTAACGCCTGTTGACGCATGGCATCTTGTGTAGCAACTCCAGTTGGGCATAAGTCGGTATGGCAACTTCTTGCCTGTATACATCCAACAGCAAACATAAAACCTCTAGCAGAATTACACCAATCAGCGCCGATAGCGCATGCTCTTGCAATATCAAATGCTGAAATAATTTTGCCGGCAACACCAATTTTTACTTGATCACGCAGACCAGCGCCGATTAAGGTCATATGTACCAGGCGCAGTGCATCACGCATCGGTGTTCCCACGTGATCAACAAATTCAACTGGTGCGGCACCCGTACCACCTTCACTACCATCTATCACAATAAAATCAGGTACCACTTTGGTTTCAAGCATGGCTTTAATCATGGCAAACCACTCGTCAATCTTGCCAACGCATAATTTAAAACCAACGGGCTTGCCACCTGAAAGTTCTCGCAATTGCGTAATAAACTGCATTAACTCAAGTGGCGTCGAAAATGCAGAATGCCCTGCTGGCGAATTACAATCCACGCCCATTGGAATGCCGCGCGTTCTGGCAATCTCTGGGGTAATTTTGGCAGCAGGCAAAACGCCCCCATGGCCAGGCTTTGCGCCTTGAGAAATCTTTATCTCAATCATTTTAATTTGAGGTTCTAAGGCAACCTTGGCAAACTTCTCAGGATCAAAATTACCATCGGCTGTTCGGCAACCAAAGTAACCTGAACCAAGTTCCCAAATCAAATCACCATCATAGCGACGATGATAATCAGACACAGAACCTTCGCCAGTGTCATGTGCGAAGCCACCCATTTTGGCGCCTTTATTTAATGCCATGATGGCATTGGCCGATAAAGAACCAAAGCTCATCGCAGAAACATTAAAGATGGAAATCGAATATGGCTTCTTACAACTTGATCCACCCACAGTGACTCGCAATGACTCAGGCTTGATATGACCGACCGGGTTAATGGTATGCATTAACCATTCCATACCATTTTTATAGGTATCTTCAATCGTCCCCAAGGGTCGCTTATCCGATGCGCCTTTAGCACGTTGATAGACTAAAGCACGTTGATTTCTTGAAAATGGTAGTTTTTCAGTATCGGATTCAATGAGGTATTGTCGCAACTCTGGACGAAAGGTCTCGAATAAAAAACGTAAATGACCAGAAACTGGGTAGTTTCTCAAGATGGCATGCTTCTTTTGGGTTACGTCCTGAAAACCAATCACACTTAAAAAAGTGAAAGCCCCAAACCAAAGAAAAGTTACAAGACCGTTGTGACCACCTTGAATTTGTAAAGCCATGAGGATGGCGAAAAAAATACATAATCCCCATGGAATGTACCTTGAAAAACTACGCAGTGTTTTAAACATAAAAGGTACGAAGGATTAATTGCCTACGCTATCCTTAATACATTTTTTAATATGCGCTTCTTTTGCTGCACCGCTTGTTTTTTTACTAATGTCATCATTCTCACAAACTGCACGAGCGTCTTTCTCGCATTTCTTGACGAAACTATTTTTTGCTGCCCCATTTAATTTTTTGTCTGCTGCTTTCATTTCACAAGCATTTTGAGCGTATGCGACATTCACTGCAAAAAGAGCTACTATTGCAAATAAGGTGGTTTTCATATTAATCTCCATTCAATTTATTATTAACCATAACAAAGGTTTATGAACATTTGTTACATTTGATCGATTTAATGCTTCGATTCGAATAATAATATTACAGCCCCAACACCTAAGCAAGCAACGCCAACTAATGCCCCCCATCCCGAATACGCCAAACTGGACCAAAGTAACCAAGCCACGGTCAGAATAAAAATGATCGGCAACACTGGATAAAACGGCACGGGGCATGGAATCTCCTGGTCAGGGTTCTTTTTTCGGAGAATAAATAAAGAAATTCCAATCAGGAGAATGAAAAACCAAAATACTGGCGCAGTGAACTCTACGACCGACTCAAAACTCTCTCTCGCAAAGGATGCCCCAAAAACAAGGACTAAAGCAATGAGACATTGCAGGAAAATTGCTTTTCTAGGTGATCCTGACTCATCCCATTGCCCAATCCAAGAAAACAACTTCCAATCTTGACCTAAAGCAAAACTACTTCTCGAACCAAAAATGATGGTGGCATTGATGGAGTTTAAACAGGAAAAAACAACGATAGCACTAAATATAATTGCCGATTGATGTCCATAGGCCAAATCAAATAAGTCGCTAGCAAGGGCGTTGGATTGGCCCATTTTAGATGCCCCAAATGCTTGAATTAAGGATAAATTGACTAAGATATACAGCAAAGTCACAATCCCAATACCCAAGACAAGGGCTTTGAGAATACCTCGGCGCTGATCGACTGCTTCCGCGGATACATAAGCGGCTTCATTCCATCCGCCATAGGTTAATAAGACGAAAACAAGAGCTAAACTTGCTGCACCAAAGCTAGGCTGACTGGTGCTTGCCTGTATCTCTTGGGGAGTTGCACCTTGAACCAAGAATCCAGTCACAATGATACCAATCACCCCCAAGACTTCTAGTACGGTCAAAAAATTTTGCGCTGTTTTACCCTCTTTAATTCCGATGGCATTTAAAACACTCAAGACAATAATGACTAGCATGGCCCAAATGGTGGATGAATATGCTCCTAAAGGAACAATTTTCGTCATATAGTCACCTAGCGTAATGCCCAAAATGCCTAATGAGCCAGTCACAATCACAATCGATCTAGCCCATCCATACAGGAAAGCTAAGCGGCGCCCATAAGCTTTTTGTAAAAAATGGTATTCGCCACCGACATTCGGATAAGTGGTGGCTAATTCGGCATAGCACAACGCGCCAATAATCGAAATCAAACCACCTAATAACCAAGCTCCAATAATGAAATATTCATTATTAAGCTGTCCAGCAACCATTGATGGAACTCTAAAAATACCAGCTCCCAAAATGGTGCCAATAATGAGTGCGCCAATATCAAAAGTCGTTAAAGACCTTTTCGGGCTCGTAGTGTGGTTCATGTTGTTTGGATTTGTCATTATAGATTAAAGGCTTATAAGAAATGGTAGAACGAATCGTGGCAATCGTGCAAAATAGCATTATGATGCTTGTTTATAAAAAACATATACTTTTTAGTTCTTTTATGTTGTTTCTGTTGCTTGGAATCAACTCAGCCCCTTCACAAGCGCAATCGTTTAACTTGACTCCCGATATTCAACAAAAAAGCTTCATCACCTCTGATCGTGTGAAACTGCATTATCTGATTGGTGGGCAAGGAACAAAAACTTTATTTTTTATTCCAGGCTGGATGATGCCAGCTGAAGTATTCAATGCTCAGCTTAATTATTTTGCTAAAAATTACCGTGTGATCTCTTTTAGCCCCCGCTCGCAAGGTAAATCAGATATCTATTTGGGAGCCAATTTAGCTGAACTTCGGGCAAGAGATATCAAAGAATTGCTTGCGAGTACTCAAACCACTGAATTCACCCTCATTGGCTGGTCTTTAGGGGTGATGGAAGCCTTGGACTATATCAATCGCTATGGCGATCAAGGCTTACAAAGCTTGGTACTAATTGACAATTCAATTGGCGAAGGTACCCCTCCTAAAGCAAGCGGCTCTCGAAGTAATACAAAAATGACGACTGAGTCTTTTAAAAAATATGTCAAAGGATTTGTTGGTGCTATTTTTAAATCCAATCCCCCACCAGAGTTTATTCAAACGGTTGAAAACTCAGCATTGCGACTCTCTTCAAGCCCTGAAAATGCCTTCGCCATTCTCAGAAAACCTTATTCACGTGAATACTATAGGGACACCGTTTATAAAACTCAGGTACCTATTTGGTATGCTATTACACCTAGATATACTGAACAAGCTCTGTTATTCAGTGAGAAACACCCTATGGGGGAATTTAAAATTTATGAGGATAACGCCGGACATGGGCTTTTTGTTGATAGAGCTACTGAATTTAATTTGGATTTAGAAAATTTTCTAAGGAAATCGAATTGACCCTTTCTTTTTATCGTCAAATCATCTGTTTGGTTTCTTTATGCTTATTCTCTAATGCTGCAATCAGTGCTAACAATAAAAACAGCGGTGCTAAAAAGATAGTCCCACAAAAGCAAATCAGTTCAGTGCCATCTCCAAGATTAGGTGCTCAACCTACTTACAAGCAAAACTATCTCAATACTTATCCGATAGGAAATACTCAAAATGCATCGGGCGAGCCTTTACCCACGCCCAACATTATTGAGAACATCCTCAAAACACCAAGTCCTGAGGTCGTTAAACCCTCTTCAAGTTTCCAACGATTTACTTTTAGGCATGGTTGCGTGGCGGTCACGACTTCGATGGCAAATTTATTAAAAAGTCTCTATATTCAAGACAGTGAATTTCTCTCTGCGTTTGATCGTCAAGCGCCAGCTTTTTTCAGTAACCTCAAAGCCAATTGCCTTCCTTACGCTTATTCGATTGATAACAATACGAATAAAATACAGGCATTTTCTATTCTCAATAACGAAAAAAGAGAGCCGACAACTACTTTAGTCACTCTCAATCGCTCGCCCAATACAGACGGCTATTTAGTTAACTCACAACCGCTTGGGCGAGGCTTTGAAAACTATCTTGAAGTCACTCTTGATTTAAATGATTTAGTGATTTACAAAGCAAATCAGGCAAACACCTCTATTCCCCCTGAACTCATTTGGGAGTTAGCGTCTTTAGTCAAAGAACTTTACCCCAAAATAAGGCAAAGTGAAAAGAGCTTTGCACGCGTTGTCTACGATGCTGGCGGTAAAGACAAATGGGCTCAAGTCATTAGCTTAGAAATTCTGGATCAAACTCAAAAAAGCGTTGTTGCTGATGCCTTTTGGGTTCAGCGAGATGATTTACCTGGCGGATTTTTTACTTCTTATGGCCAAGAATTAGAACAAAATTTTTGGATTAATCCTTTGAATTACACCAGAATTTCAAGGGGTGTGGGTAACTTTGCTTCGACAAGTCGTCGTCAAGCAATCGTCAAAAAAGGCAATAAAAATGTCGTCGTTCTGCAATCCTATACCAGTTACTCAGGGCATCAAGGTATCGATTTTGCAGCACCTCCAGGAACCCCTATTTATGCTGTGGCAAATGGCAAAATTGTTCAATATAGCCCTTACGCGGGTTATGGAAACTTTGTCGTTATTGAGCACCCAGGTAACTATAAAACCTACTATGCGCATTTAAGCGCCTATAACCCAGAGTTATCCGTTGGCAGCGAAGTCAGGCGTGGTCTTGAGATTGGTTATGTTGGTTCAACGGGACACTCTACTGGTCCGCACCTACATTTTGAGTTGCGAAAAAATAATGTCTATCTCAACCCTTTATCAAATGGTCTCGAACTTGATCTGTGGACTCTAAGCCCATTTAATCAAAATCAATTAACAGACAATATCGTACTGTTCTCTTCTTTTCTGAAGTAGTGCTTATTTATGTTGTCCAATCATCAGCATTGACCCACCAGCTTTCTCATACCCTAATAAAAAAGGTAGCTCTTGTTTGCTAGGATGCTCTTGATAATATTTTGCTAAGCGTTGAGCCGATGGACTTTTTGCCCATAAGTTATTCGGTGTTGTAAATTTACCGAAGAGTTGTAAATTAAAATTCTCTGAAAAAGGCACTATATCAAGGCCGGTTTCATCTTGAGTGATCCATTTTGCATTTTCGATTAATACATTTTTCATGGTTGAAAAGTATGTATTTTGCAGCAAATGAGAGGCTGATTTAATCAAAACGACTTGACTTGATTTACGTTGAAAGGCTTTGACAAAATGCGCTTGATTTTCTAAACCACTATCGGAAATATTGGCACTAATGTAATCAACCGTCACAGCTCGTCCATCTTGGGTTTCAATCGAAAAACGAACTCCGTTTGCTTGGCTATCTTTCGTCTGAGGCACAATCATCCCCTCAGAGCTAATCGTTAAGGTTTTTACCTCATTGATCTTAGCCCCAGCAAAGGCTAAGTTATAAATCAACAACTTGATAAATCTTGGTTTTGGACCATTTTTTCCAACTAAATCATTGGTTAAGTAGTAGCCTCTTCTTGAAAAATTACTCAACATATGGCATTCAAAAGACTGTGAAGCATTACTTAACTTTTCTGGTGAATTGATATAAGCATATTCTGGGACTTGATCTGCCACCAAAACATAGTAGTTAGCCTTAGGATACAAAGACATTACGGTGACAACGTCTGGGCCTGAAAAAGGGTAAAAAGCCGTCTGATAATCAGCTTGAGATAAATGTGAAGCACTCCAACTAGACATTTTGGATACAAACTTTTGCTGATAATTACTCACCATATCATTAAAGTTAGGGCATGAGATTGCCAATAAGGTTTTGAGTTGTTCAGATTTTTCGGGAAGGGAACTCTGCGCTTGAGCAGATCCGATGACGTTTATATGAAAACTAATCGCCAAAAATGTAAGTGCGATAAGATGAATATATTGCTTAGTCTGTGTTTTAATCGGATTCAAGAATTTGATCATATGAATAAATTTTATAAATTTGATTTTCCTGCAGACTTTATAACACCTTTTTCTTGCGAAACCATTATTTAAGACCCCTGACTTTTAAAAAAGACTTTATGACTCCTCTACTTACTCAACGTATGATTCGCCAAATTGGTGTTTTTCTGTTCACTTTTTTTTGTAGCCTGTCTTGCCTAGCTCAAAACTTCCCTACTAAACCCATCAAAATTATTGTGCCATTCGGTCCAGGCGGTATTGCTGATCTAACTGCGCGTATTGTTGCTCAGAAAATGAGTAGCAACCTTGGGCAAGGTGTTGTCATTGAAAACAAGCCAAGTGCAGGTGGTGTAGTAGCAGCAGATCTGGTTGCAAAGTCTGAGCCAGATGGCTATACCCTATTGCTGATGTCAAATGGCACAGCCATTAGTGCTAATTTATTTCAAAAACTTCCTTATGATACTTTGAAGGATTTTGAGCCACTTTCAACTCTTGGTTTTTTTGATATTGCCATCGTGGTGACTGAATCTTCAAAATATATGCAACTAAAGGACTTGATTCAGGCAGCACAAGCCAATCCAGGAAAGCTCAATGTCGGTAGCATTAATATCGGCAGTACTCAGAATTTAGCTGCTGAACTTTTTAAAAGTTCAGCGAACTTAGATGTTCAAGTCGTTCCGTTTAACGGTACGCCGGCTGTCATTACTGCTCTTCGCGGTGGGCAAGTGGATGCAGGTGTGGAAATTTTAGGGCCACTCGTACCCCAAATCAAATCCAAGGCAATTCGTCTGCTTGCTGTAACCGGTAATAAACGATCAGCATTTTTCCCAGAAGTTCCAACGGTTAGCGAAGTAGGTTTAAAAAACTTTACGGCATCTTCATGGAATGGTTTAGCAGCTCCTGCCAAAACACCAACCGCAGTTGTTAATCTTTTAAATAAAACTATCAATGACGCAGTCAATGATCCTGAAGTAAAAGCCAAATTACAAGATATTTTCGTAGAAGCTCATGCTTCCTCAACCAAGGATGCAAAATCACTCTTAGAAAATGATATGAAACGTTGGGGAAATATCATTGATAAAGCCCGTATTCCGAAACAGTAATTCACTCATATGTATTATTTAGCCACATAAGGAAAAAAATGATTATTGATTGTCATGGTCACTACACCACAGCGCCTAAGGCCTTAGAGGATTGGCGTAATCTGCAAATTGCTAATTTAAATACGCCTGAACTAGGTCCAAAAGTCAGTGATTTAAAAATTTCTGATGACGATTTACGCGAATCTATAGAAAAAAATCAGCTCGCAAAGATGCTAGAACGTGGCAGTGATCTAACTATTTTTTCCCCACGAGCCAGTTTCATGGCACACCATATCGGAGATTTCAATACATCATCCACTTGGGCTGCTATTTGCAATGAATTGATTTATCGTGTCAATCAACTATTTCCAAACCATTTTATCGGGGCTGCCATGTTGCCTCAATCTCCAGGCGTTGATCCCAAAACTTCCGTACAAGAATTAGAAAAATGTGTTCGAGAGTATGGCTTTGTGGGCATCAACCTCAATCCAGATCCATCAGGTGGTCATTGGCGTGAACCGCCCCTTTCAGATAAACATTGGTATCCCATCTATGAAAAAATGGTGGAATACGACGTCCCAGCGATGATCCATGTGAGTACAAGTTGTAATCTGTGTTTTCATACAACCGGTGCACATTATCTCAATGCAGATACAACCGCTTTTATGCAGTGCTTGACTTCAGATTTGTTTAAGGATTTCCCAACTCTGAAATTTTTAATTCCGCATGGTGGTGGTGCCGTTCCTTACCACTGGGGAAGATTTAGGGGATTAGCTCAAGAACTGAAAAAACCATTATTGGAAGAACATCTCCTGAATAACATTTATTTTGATACTTGCGTTTATCATCAACCTGGTATTAATTTGTTAACCGAAGTCATACCTGTCAAAAACATCTTATTTGCCTCAGAGATGATTGGTGCTGTGCGTGGTATCGACCCTCAAACGGGCCATTACTTTGATGATACAAAACGTTATATTGAATCTAATACCCAACTCAGTCCCCAAGATCGCGAGCAAATTTATTCAGGTAATGCTCGTCGAGTTTTTTCACGCTTAGATCACATATTGCAACAACAAGGAAAATAAAAGGAATACCCATGAAAGCTTTTGGTATTGTAAAAACTAAGATTGTTCGTGCAGACTCTGCTGCAGTTGAGGCTCTTTCTCATTTTGGTGTTGCCACGATTCATGAAGCAATGGGGCGTATCGGTCTCATGAAAACGTATATGCGCCCAATCTATACCGGCGCACACATGTGTGGGCCGGCAGTGACTGTACTCCTTCAGCCCGGGGATAATTGGATGATGCACGTGGTCGCGGAACAAATCCAACCAGGTGATGTGGTCGTAGCGGCTTGTACAACAGATAATACAGATGGTTTTTTTGGCGATTTACTAGCTACTTCTTTTCAAGCGCGTGGCGCAAAGGGTTTAATCATCGATGCTGGAGTGCGTGATGTCAAAGAGTTAACACAAATGGATTTTCCGGTTTTCAGTAAGGCTATTAGTGCTAAAGGAACCGTTAAAGAAACGCTTGGTTCAGTCAATGTTCCTGTAGTGTGCGCTGGCGCCCATGTGAATCCGGGAGATGTCATTATTGCTGATGATGATGGCGTTGTTGTCGTGCCAGCTCACTTAGCTCAGGAGGTTGCTCAAGCTTCCCAAGCGCGTGAGAGTAATGAGACAGAAAAACGTGCTCTATTAGCCTCAGGTGTTTTAGGACTCGATATGTATAAAATGCGCGATAAATTAAAGCAAGCTGGCTTAGAGTACATTGAAGATTGATTAAACCTATGACTACATTTGAAAAAACTCCGGGCTGGTTAGATTGGTACTCCAACCCTAGCCAACCTCATTTTCAATTACCCAAGGGTGCTGTAGATTCTCATTGCCATGTTTTTGGACCTGGCCATCTTTTTCCATTTGCTCCCGAAAGAAAATATACTCCCTGTGATGCAAGTTATGAGCAACTATTTGCTCTGCGAGATCGTCTAGGTTTTGACAAAAATGTTATTGTCCAAGCAACTTGTCATGGTGCTGACAATAGTGCTATGGTGGATGCCCTTTCTCGAAGCGCAGGTCGCGCAAGAGGTGTTGCAACAGTCAGAAGAGATATTTCTGATCAAGAGCTTGAAAGACTGAATGCCGCCGGAGTTAGAGGTGTGCGATTTAATTTTGTTAAACGATTGGTTGATTTCACACCCAAAGAAGAGTTACTCGAAATTGCACATCGTATTAAATCACTTGGTTGGCATATTGTTATTTATTTTGAAGCAGTCGACTTACCTGAGTTATGGGATTTTTTTACCGCCCTGCCAACAAATGTTGTCGTAGATCATATGGGACGCCCGGATGTTAGCCTGCCTTTAGATGGGCCACAATTCCAGTTATTCGTCAAGCTCATGCGTGAGCATGAAAACATTTGGAGCAAAGTTACTTGTCCTGAAAGACTTTCTGTAATAGGTCCGAAAGCTTTGAACGGTGAACAACTGGCCTACACGGATGTTGTACCATTTGCCAAATATTTAGTCGAAAATTTTACGGATAGAGTTTTAACTGGAACAGACTGGCCCCACCCCAATCTAAAAGATCATATGCCTGATGATGGCTTATTAGTCGATTGGATTCCAAGAATTGCCAATACGGCAAAACTCCAACAAGCCTTACTTGTTGACAACCCTAACCGACTGTACTGGAGTAAATAAATGGTTGATTATTACGATGCTTTTAAAAAAATACCTGGGACTGTCATATTTGATGCAACTCAATCCAGAATCGGTTATCACCTCAATATGTTTGCCATGTCACTCATGAAAGAGGCAAATCGTAGCTCTTTTAAAGCTGATGAGGACGCTTATCTCAAGCAATTTCCGATGACAGAAGAACAACACCACGCGGTTCGAGTCCGCGACTATAACCAAATGATTCAACTGGGTGGCAATATTTATTTTTTAGCTAAAATTGGTGCAACCGATGGCCACTCCTTTCAGAAACTTGCTTCACTCATGACTGGCATGCCCGAGGAAAGTTATCGACAAATGATGATCGCTGGCGGGCGTAATCCCTCCATGCCTGTTGGACCTGTGGAGAAATAAATGGCTAAAATAATTGCTGGTGTAGCAACTTCTCATATTCCTGCGGTTGGCGCAGCTCTTGATTTGGGAAAAACCAATGAACCCTATTGGAGTCCTGTATTTGCAGGCTATGATCGGGCCAAAGAATGGTTCAAAGAAGTAAAGCCCGATGCCATTATTCTGATCTATAACGATCATGCTTCAGCATTTTCTTTGGAAATGATTCCAACATTTGCCATCGGCTGTGCTGCTTCATATGCTCCGGCAGATGAAGGTTGGGGTCCAAGACCAGTGCCAACGGTAGAAGGCTATCCAGAACTCGGTTGGCATATTGCACAAAGTACCATTTTGGATGAGTTTGATATGACCATCATCAACAAAATGGATGTAGATCATGGTCTGACGGTTCCGCTATCGTTAATGTTTGGGCAACCGAGTCAGTGGCCTTGCCGAGTGGTTCCTCTTGCAGTTAACGTAGTTCAATACCCACCACCAACTGGCAATCGATGCTACCAATTAGGCAAAGCCATTCGTAAGGCGGTTGAATCCTTTAGTAGCGATGAACGGATTGTGATTATGGGGACTGGTGGAATGTCTCATCAATTACAAGGGCCTCGTGCAGGATTTATCAACAAAGCCTTTGACAAAGATTTTTTAGATGGTTTAACGAAGGATCCTGAAGGTCTAGCAAAAATATCCCATCTCACCTATGTGGAAGAAGCGGGCTCTGAGGGTATCGAACTCGTCATGTGGTTAATTATGCGTGGGGCTCTTGATGCCTCAGTAAAAGAAATTTATCGTCATTATCACGTCCCAGCATCAAACACTGCGGTCGGGCATATTATTTTGGAGAATCTATGAAAGTTGCTTTAGCTGGCGCTGGCGCCTTTGGTAATAAACATCTTGATTCCATGGCTCAAATTGGGGGCATTGAAGTAGTTTCTTTAGTTGGTCGAGAATTATCGAAAACACAAGAAATTGCTGATAAATATCAGATTCCGCATGTTACGACTAATCTTGCAGACAGCCTAGCAATTGCTGAGGTTGATGCAGTTATTTTATGTACGCCAACACAAATGCATGCTGCTCAAGCAATTGCCTGCCTCAAAGCTGGCAAGCACGTTCAGGTAGAAATACCGATGGCTGACTCTCTAGCAGACGCGCAAGAAATCGTGCGACTTCAAAAAGAAACTGGCAAAGTTGCAATGGCCGGTCATACAAGAAGGTTTAACCCTAGCCATCAATATCTTCATCAAAAAATTGTTGCTGGACAAACCCATATTCAGCAAATGGATGTGCAAACCTACTTTTTTCGTCGCACCAATATGAATGCCTTAGGGCAACCAAGAAGTTGGACTGATCATTTGCTCTGGCACCATGCGGCACACACGATTGACCTTTTCGCCTATCAAACGCAAGGGACTATTATCGCGGCTAGTGCCATGCAAGGACCGATTCATCCCACACTTGGCATTGCAATGGATATGTCGATCCAGTTAAAAGCAAGTACTGGTGCCTTATGTACCCTCAGCTTATCCTTTAATAATAATGGCCCATTAGGAACTATTTTTAGATATATATGTGATGAGAATACGTATATTGCTAGTTATGATGATTTATTTGATGGTAAAAATAATCAAATTGATGTGAGCAAAGTAGATGTTTCTATGAATGGTATCGAACTGCAAGATCGTGAATTTTTTGCTGCGATTCGTGAGGGGCGCGAACCAAACTCGAGTGTTGCAAAAGTGCTTCCTTGTTATGAAATTTTGCATCAGTTAGAAATGCAATTACAGAGCGCCTCCTAGGAGTAAAAATGTCTACACAACTCTCCTCGCGTCGATTAGGGCCCTACCAAGTAAGTGCTATTGGTCTTGGTTGCATGAATCTAAGTCATGCTTATGGCACCCCTCCTAGTGAAGAAGATGCTAATCGTCTCTTGCAAGAAGCCTTTGACCTTGGTATTACCCATTTTGACTCTGCGGCTCTTTACGGTCTTGGTCATAATGAAACTCTTTTGGGTAAAAACTTTTTAAAAAAATATCGTCAACAAATTACCTTAATTAGCAAGGGTGGTGTTGGCCCTGCAGAGGGTAAGCGCGTCATTGATAGTCGTCCAGAATCTTTACGTCGTGATATTGAAGGTAGTCTTAAGCGTCTACAAACGGATGTGATCGATTTATATTATCTGCATCGTTGGGATAAAAAAGTACCGATTGAGGATGCGATTGGAACTTTAGGAGATTTTGTCAAAGAGGGCAAAGTAAGGGCCATCGGTATGTCCGAAATTTCTGCGCAGACTTTACGAAAAGGGCATGCAACCTTCCCTATCGCGGCTCTTCAAACAGAATATTCGATGTGGTCGAGAAATCCAGAAATTGCTCTTTTGCAAACCTGTCGTGAGCTAGGGATTTCTTTTGTGGCATTTAGTCCTTTAGCGAGAGGATTTTTTAGCCAATCTCTTCTAGCAATCGATCAGTTTTTAGAGAAAGATATTCGTCGTGGTATGCCACGCTTTCAGGCGGAAAATTTCGAGAAAAATATCCCTTTTTATAACGCCTTAAAAGAAGTTGCCCAAAAGCACCAATGCTCATTGCCACAACTAGCGCTAGCATGGGTGTTACATCAGGGTAGTGATATTTTAGTTATCCCAGGTACGGCAAATTTATCCCATCTGCGCGAGAATGTTGCAGCAGATCAAATTCAACTATCTGCACAAAGCTTAAAGGAAATTGATGAGATTCTTCAATCGATTCCTGTGATTGGCAATCGCTACAACGCTGTGAGTCAATCCGAAGTAGATACAGAGCAATATCTAATATGAGCAACGTGAACTGACTATGATAAAAAATCTGCAAACACAAGTTGCGATTATTGGAGCTGGTCCATCAGGATTACTCCTTGGGCAATTACTCGCGAAAGCGGGAATCGATAATATCGTCATTGAACGTCAATCAAAAGACTATGTTCTGTCACGCATCCGTGCGGGTGTTCTTGAGCAGGGAACTGTTAATTTACTTGATCAAGCTGGAGTAGGCGATCGACTTCACCGCGAAGGACTTGTCCATCACGGGTTCGATATTGCTTTTGATCATCAACACTTACGCTTAGATCTTGAGAAGTTAACAGCAGGTAGGCATGTTACTGTGTATGGTCAAACAGAAGTAACCAAAGATTTAAGTGAGGCTAGGCAAGTTCTGGGACTGCCAACTTTTTATGATGCCTCAGAAGTTGTAGTCCATGACTTACTTAGCGAACAACCCTGTGTTCAGTTTATTCATGAGCAACAAACTTACTCAATCAAAGCTGATTTTATTGCTGGATGCGATGGGTATCATGGCGTCTGTCGTGCTTCCATACCAAAGGAATCGATCCAAGAGTTTGAACGCGTGTATCCATTTGGTTGGTTAGGGATTCTTTCTGATACTCCGCCAGTTCAAGAAGAATTGATCTACGGCAACCATCCAGATGGTTTTTATTTATGTAGTATGCGCTCTCCAACACGAAGTCGATATTATTTGCAATGCGCAGTCGACGAAGATATCGCCACATGGTCCGATGAGCGTTTTTGGAATACTCTCCAATCTCGTTTGCCTTCAAGCATTGCAGGCAATCTTGTGCGTGGCCCTTCCATCGAAAAAAACATTGCTCCCCTTCGCAGTTTTGTTGCCGAACCTTTGCGCTACGGTCAGATGTTTTTAGCTGGGGACGCCGGACATATTGTTCCACCTACAGGCGCGAAAGGTCTTAATTTAGCTGCTTCTGACATTTACTACCTATCCAATGCATTCATTGAATATTATGTCGATCATCAAAAAAGAGGCATTGATCAGTACTCAGTGACCGCATTACAAAGAATCTGGAAAGCTGAACGGTTTTCTTGGTGGTTAACCAATATGTTGCATCATTTTCCAGAAAAATCACGCTTTGATCAACGTATCCAACAAGCGGAATTTGACTATCTTTGCCAATCAGAGCTGGCGCAACAATCTT
Organism: Polynucleobacter sp. SHI8; assembly: GCF_027944005.1. NCBI lineage: Bacteria > Pseudomonadati > Pseudomonadota > Betaproteobacteria > Burkholderiales > Burkholderiaceae > Polynucleobacter > Polynucleobacter sp. SHI8. Next base: position 1,806,844 of record NZ_AP027204.1, read on the forward strand.
TAGCTGAAAATTACGTTGGCTTACCCTATTAATTAGAAACGATTTCTATACCAACAGGAATCCCATCTTTTTCGGCTGACTCTTGCTTCGACTGAACAATCTTGGCTCGACTGTCCATGGATTGATTGACCTTCGTAATCTCATTTTTAATCGCCAACGCTCTAGCGTCGGAAAGTTTTTGTAAATCCTCTTCTGATACCTTACCTTTAGCGACTAATTGCTCATGCAAATGCTGCCACCCTTCTCTACCTGATGGTCCATCCTTCAAATTGATATCCGATGGGATTGCACCAATACTGGTAGTGTAAATTCGGCGAATTGCTCGTTGAACTCGCTCATCTTCCAATGGCAGTTGAGGCAAGGGCTCATTTGCAGGTAATTGAAATCCTGCATTTTTAAATATTTCACGGTCCACTTTTTCTGTATTTAGATTAAGTTTATCAACTTCAGGATCATAAACACCGTTAATATTCAGATTAATTTTTGGTTTTTTTTGCATACCCGCAACTAAGCTTTCTAACTTCAAGGTCTCTGAGGGGCGAAGAGTAGATTTACCTGGCTCAAAATAAATGCCTGTATGACCTTCGACACCCATCAATCGACCAATCATCTTAAAGGGAGCAGTTACAACGTTACCTAGTATTGTCCATAACGCATCCCAAATTAAATCTCCAACTTTAAAATCCGGTTTATCCACATTGCCTGCCACCTTCAAATTTAAATCAATCACGCCATTTTCATCTTCAAGCAAAGCAACGATGAGATCTAATGGAATGTTTTTTCCTTTGTAGTCTGGAACTTTATCGCCCAATTGCATTTGATTGATGATGAAACGATTGTCGCCATTCAGCATGCCATCTTGTGTCAAAAACCTTGAATCATATGATAAAGTTCCGCCCTTGACTTCATATCCGGCAAATGTTGTGTAGTACGGATTAATCGACGTTAAAGGTATGCGACGAAAAGAAATATTCATGTCATTATTTCTGCGTGAATCTTCAAAAGCAATTTTTGCTTTTAACTTCATATCTCCAGTCGGCGGAATAATACCCTCAAACGCTCCTGTTGCATAGCGCTTGGGATACGTACTGATACCAATCAAAGTCCCATGAAAATTTTCAATAGTCGTTTTGAAATTAGGTTTAATTGAAAAGTCAGAAAACTCAATTCTTCCATTTTGAATTTGAATCGATTTCATATTGAAATTCATGGGCTTCTTATTAGAAGAATTTTTAGATACATTCGTCCCATCAAGATCTTCTTCATCGTCCTTCTTGATCGTATTGGTATTTTTTCCAACTGAACTCGTCACTAATTGGATTTGATTTGCCAATGATGACCTTTGTACAGATTCTCCGGTGGTCGATGGAGACGAATTAGTATTGCTAGGAATCGCGGGATTCAGTGGTGCATTTTTTCTTTCTTCTTCTAAGCGCTTCGACTCATCTTTTGATGGCTGAAACATTCTTCGAAAATTAGAACTCTTATCGCCATAAATAACAAATCTACCTTTTAGACCATCAATCTTCACATCTTCAACGCGCAATTTACTTGATCTTGGATTTTCTTCAAAATAAAATTTATCCACATTCGCTGATTTCCACCCCAATAACTCACTGGTTTTATCGGGTTCATAAATAGCTAATTGATTCAGCTTAATATCACCCTCTACTTTGGTGTTTTCTGAATCATAGTGAATCTTAAAGGTACCCTTCGCATCACCCGATTTGGCATTAATCGTATTCACAGTCGGCGCTAAACTAATCAATGGGCTGATATTTAAACGATCAATTTCAACATCACCATCAAGAATGATCTTTTTATCTTGTTGCACTAATGTAAATTGTCCTGATGCAATTCCAGTTTTTTCTGCGCGGCTCACTTTGGGAGTCAATAAGTCAATATAAGGAACTAAACTCAAGTCCTTTAATTTGATATCGCTTTCAATTTTATTTTTGGTTTTGAAGATATGCGTCGTTGTATCGATGACTCCTTCATCAATCTTCGCCTGCGCAACCAACAACATATCTTGATTGGTATCGAGGAGCAGATCTCCGCCGAGAAGAACATGCCCTAGGATCAGTTGTTGATTCTTTTTCGGGATGGAAATACTTACTTGGCCTAAATCTAACCCGTATTTGGTTTCTAAACCGCCAACTCCACCCTTAGAAGTTAAGTTTGTGGTGTTTTTTAAATCAAAATGAAGTGGCTTCAATTCAGTTTTAAATTTGATTGATGGCTCATCAATTTTGATACTGCCATCCTTAAATTGGAGATCTTTGATCAAGAACTCCTTTTGAGGACTAGGTTTTTTATTTGGATCGGGTGGAAATTTCGTCTGCACAGCAGCAATAAATTTCAACCAATTCCAATTCTCAGGGTATTTTTCAGCCAGGATATGCGCCTGATCAATTTGTATTGAATCAATGGTAATTTTCTTCTGCAACAGCCCCCCCCAAGAGGCTGCTATCTGAAGATCTTTTACCTGAATCAGTTGGTGCTGATTGGCAATTTCAGTGATTTTCAGCTCAGAAAGTGCTATGCTTGGCTTCCGGATACCTACTTTTAACTCATTAAAATCAATTACATAGCCTATCGATTGACCAAATTCATGAGCGTATTTTTTTGCCCACTCAGAGGCGTGAGATTGGGCGTACCAAACTCCCCCAGCGAATAAAGTAGATAAGCCAATGAAAGTAAAGGCTAAATATTTAAAAATTCTCAAAAGCAAAATTCCTTTAAAGGCTCAATATTAAAATAACTCAATAAAATCATAAACTTAACAAAAATAAAGTTTTTTATCTTTTTTCCAATTTTTGTCAACTTTAAAGAAATGACTGCGTTGAATACACAGGTTAAACAATTTATATGAATTTCTTATAACTTGAATGGCCTAGTTGATCAAAAACGGAGAAATGAAATGAAAACGAATGATGTAACTAGACAATCGGCAAATACTACCTTAGGTGGTTCAGATATTCAAGAGCTCGACACGTTTAATCGTCGTAGAGCTGCCAGAGGTCTCTTACCAGTTACTCAAGAAGAGTTTAATGAGCTATTGATGAAAATTACTGGATTTGCATCATTTGCTTTCTCAACACCGACAGTGCATTAAAGCTTCGGTTGTGTTCCCAAAAGGAGCCTATTTGGCTCCTTTTTTATTGGTAAAAATAATCCTTATCATTTATATTACTTTTCATGGCATATACCGACTTTATTTTTTTTCATCCACTTCGTGTCCGCTGGGCTGAAGTAGATATGCAAGGCGTTGTCTTTAACGGGCACTACCTGACTTATTTTGATGTGGCGCTCACCGAGTATTGGCGTGCGGTAAAACTACCATCGCCCCTTATACAAGCCAAAGAAGGTATTGAATTATTTGTTAAAAAGGCAACCCTTGAATATCATGCGTCAGCTAAGTTCGATGATGATCTTCAGATTGGAGTCAGAGCAAGTAGAGTCGGTAAAACTTCGTTAACGATCCTACTGGAAATCTATCGCAACGAGATACTTCTGGTAAGCGGTGAAATGATTTATGTCTACGTCCATCAGGGTGAGGGGAAAAGTACCCCTCTGCCGAATGATTGGATAGAGATGCTTGATCAGTATGAAACCGGAGCTAAGCTTCTGAAAAATTAATTTGCTTTAGCAATCGTGGTCTTTTTGATCAGCGCATCAATTGCTTCTTGTTTTTTTCTTGCTAAAAGCCCCTGATAAATATTACCTTTGGCTTCATCAAAGCTTGGCATCTTAAACTTACGCACTTCGTCAACCCTTACAACATGCCAACCAATATTAGTTTTAACTGGCTTTGGATCAACCTTACCTTTAGTTAAATTAACTAAAGCATCTCCAAGTGGTGCTACAACCATATCTGGTAATACCCAATTAGGAATGGCTCCGCCTTGCGCACCGCTGACTTTTTCTAGAGATTTTTCTTTAGCAAGCTTTTCAAAGGAATCCCCGCCATTGATTTGCGTAATCAAGCTGCTTGCTTCAGCTTCAGTCGCAACAACAATTTGTGAAACCTTATATTCGTTTGAATTACGTCCCTCTTTAGTCAAATTGGCTTGACGATCATAATCAGCCTTAATATCAGATTCATTAATAGGATGAGCTTTGAGATAGTCCTCAAACCATAATTCTTGTAAAAATTGTTGTTGGGCTAATTTAATTTTTTCTGGATTATCACCCTTCTTATCAACACCAGATTTTTTAACATCTTGCAAAATAGCCTCTTTTAGAATGAGGTCGTTCACAATAGCCTGCCTTAACTCTGGACCATCTTTAGCACCTCTAGCAACGGCATTTTTAACAATGCCATCCACTTCTTTTTGCATAATCTTTGTGCCATTGACAGTCACAATTGCACCAGATGCACTTGTTTGAGCCTGCGCAAGTGAATAAGGAAATACCAAAACATACAGGGATAAAAACACCAAATGATTCAATTTCATAAAAATTCCTTTTAAATGTATCCAACCATTGTACGAGTCAAATACGTCAAATGATTAGTCAAGGTTTTCAGTCATGCTTAAAGCAACTGCTTGAGCAACTTTGATACCATCCACACCAGCAGATAAAATACCGCCAGCGTATCCAGCGCCTTCTCCAGCAGGGTATAAACCTTCAATATTCAGGCTTTGATAATTTCGTCCTCTAGTCATTCGAAGTGGCGAGGAAGTTCTTGTTTCTACACCTGTTAAAACCGCATCTTGCATCGCAAAACCTTTAATTTTTTTATCAAAAGCCGGTAAGGCCTCTTGCATTGCTTCAATGGCATATCCAGGAAGGGCTTGTGTTAAGTCAGTCAGATGTACTCCAGGCTTATACGATGGCATGACTGAGCCAAACTGCGCAGATGGTCGATTATGTATAAAGTCACCAACTAATTGTCCAGGAGCCTCATAATTAGAGCCACCCATTACATAGGCTTTTGCTTCAATCGCTCGTTGAAATTCAATGCCAGCCAAAGGTCCGCCAGGATAATCTGCTGGCGTAATACCAACGACAATACCTGCATTGGCATTTCTTTCATTGCGTGAGTATTGACTCATCCCATTGGTCACCACATGATTTAATTCTGACGTTGCAGCAACAACAGTTCCACCAGGACACATACAAAAACTATAGACTGCGCGGCCATTCTTGGCATGATGGACCAATTTATAGTCAGCCGCACCAATGATAGGGTTACCTGCATGGGGTCCTAGCCTTGCTTTATCAATAATGGATTGCGGATGCTCAATTCGAAATCCAACTGAAAAAGGCTTCGGCTCCATGAATACGCCAGCATCATGCAGGGTATAAAAGGTATCCCTTGAGCTATGTCCCAAGGCTAAAATGACATGATTAGATAAAAACTCTTGGCCGTCCGCCAATTGCACACCACGTATTTTTTGATTCTCAATCAAGAATTGTGTCACCTGACTTGAGAAATGTACCTCACCTCCCAATTGAATAATTTCTTGACGCATCCGCTCAACAACTCCAACTAATCGAAAAGTTCCTATGTGCGGCTTAGCCACAAATTCAATTTCTGGTGGGGCTCCTGCCTTGATAAATTCTGCGATAACTTTGCGGCCATAAAATTGTGGGTCTTTAATTTGACTATACAACTTACCATCAGAAAACAGTCCAGCGCCACCTTCCCCAAATTGAACGTTAGATTCAGGTTGTAAAACATGCTTTCGCCACAAACCCCAAGTATCTTGTGTTCTTTGCCGAACAGCTTTTCCTCTTTCTAAGACAATGGGCTTAAATCCCATCTTGGCTAATATGAGTGCTGCAAAAATACCGCAAGGACCAAAACCAATCACGATGGGTCTTGATTTGATATGCTCAGGAGCTTTGGCTACATATTGATAAGAGGTATCCGGCGCAATTGAGATATGAATATCCCCTGCATATTTTTTAAGAACTTCTTCTTCATTCTTGACTGATACATGAAGGTTGTAAATCAAAGATAAGGTACTATTTTTTCGCGCATCATGGCTACGTTTAAATATCTGAAACCGGATTAAATCTATCGCCTCGATTTTCAATCGAGACAAAATACTTTGCTCTAAATCTTGAGGCGTATGGTCAATAGGTAAACGAAGTTCAGTAATTTGAATCATGTCAATCTGTCATTTCAAAAGTGTGAACATAACTTATTTTTTGCTTGAGTAAATTCAAGCACCAATTGTGCAACGATATCCTCTACGGACTCAACAGAATCTATTCCGGAGACACTTTGTCCTGCCCCCCAAATATCTCTCCACGCTTTTGTGGATGAGCCAGAAAAATCCATCGTATTTTTATCTGCTATAGGTAGATGATCTGGATCAAGCCCTGCAGCGACGATACTGGAACGTAAATAATTACCATGCACACCGGTAAACAAATTACTGTAAATGATGTCAGAAGCTTGGCTATTGACTAAACTTTCTTTATAAGTTTGTGAAGCTTTTGCCTCAAGAGATGCAATAAATCGTGTTCCCATATAAGCCATATCTACACCCATCGCTAGTGCCGCAAGAATATGTTCTCCCTTGGACATTGCCCCTGACAAAATGAGTGGTCCATCCCAGAACTTGCGTACTTCGGTTATCAACGCAAATGGACTCATCGTCCCAGCATGTCCACCAGCTCCTGCGCAAACTAAAATTAAACCATCTACTCCCATTTCTAAAGCTTTTTGCGCATGTCTCACACTAATCACGTCATGAAACACGAGTCCTCCATAGGAATGAACTGCTGTAACAACTTCGCCAGGAGGTCTTAAACTAGTGATCACAATGGGAACTTGATGACGCACACAAAGCTCCATGTCATGCTGTAATCGTTCATTAGAAGCATGCACAATTTGATTGACAGCAAATGGCGCTATGATTTTGTTAGGAAATTGTTCTTTTTCTCGATTCAACTCCAATTTAATTTGCGTCAACCACGTATCTAATAATTCTGGGGGTCTTGCATTTAGTGCTGGGAAGGCGCCAATAATCCCAGCCTTACACTGTGCAACAACTAACTCTGGTTGAGCAATGATAAATAAAGGAGCACCAATTAATGGTAATCGTAAGTGACTTAAAGAGGAAGGTAATGACATTGAATCATCCTAAGCATGGAATATAAAGAGTTTAATCCCTTCTGATCCTACTTGTGCTTACAATAGAGCCTGAGACAATAAAAAAATAAATAATTTAGGTTACAAATATGATGCATCGTCAAATTATCGGCACTGATAGTGTCCAAGAAGTATTAGACAAAACCATTACAGCAAGGCAGTGGTTAACGGTTTCAGATGAACAAATACCAACTATCAAACCAGATTTTATTTTGCGTGTAAGCGCTCATATTCCGGGTGAATCCCCTGCTGTCAAAGATGTTTTTGAACCTGCTTTTAGGCGTTTGCAAGTAATGAGTCAAGGTGCTATTGGAGTCGAGGCCTTCTGGGGTGGAACTCTACATCCTGAACGTGAGGGTATCGAAGCTTTAAGGAACGGCATCACTGATCTTTGCCCTGTGTATTCTGCTTGGGATGCGGATCTTTTTCCTGCAGCCCAAATTTTGAGTCTACCTTTTATTTTTACAAGTGCAGAAATCGCAACCGCGGTATCAGAAAAATTGTATCGAACGTACTTTAGTCAGGATGTAGAAAAACATAACATCTATATGGGGCGCATGGTCGCTACTAGCGAATATAACTTATTTAGTCGCTCCCCTATTAGGACGCTGAGTGACTTGGCTAATCAAAAAATTGCTTGTAGCAATGGTGTTGAATCAGATATTTTTCGCGCTCTAGGCGCTATTCCCGTTGGGTGTAGTACCCCAGAGGCAAAAAAGCAGTTTGAATCCAATCAGGTATTTGCTGTATCAATTTCTGATAGTGCAGCGCAAACGGTCGGTCTATATAAGTTTGCCAAATACCGCACAAGCGCAAATCTAGTTCGTGTCAATCTAGAATATGGCTTATCAAAGACATTTTGGCACCAATTACCGCCAAATCTCCAAATTACTTTTAATCAATGGTTACGATCTCTAGCCCAAGCTGGTGCACAAATATTTTATGGTTTAGCCGGCGCAAAAGCCTGCTCAGTTTTTCAAGAAGCGGGAATTGAATTTATTAGCCTGAGCACCGCAGAACAACAAATTTGGCGTAACAAAGTTAAACCAGTTGAAGAGCAATTACTCCATCATTTAGAAAGTAAGGGCTATCCCTCGAAAAATATGATGGCCGACTTAATCAGTACAACAAAAGAGCTTCAAACCTGGAGCGCAAATGATTTAATGCAGTCAACAATCGTCCAACCTCTGACCAATATTATTCCACCAAGCGCTTAAAAATGAGTTTATTTCCAAAAAATCTTACAAAGCCTATCGGAGTTGTTGGCCTTGGTCTCATGGGACAAAGCTTAATCAAACGTCTCGATGAAGCTGCTCTTCGCGTTCTTGGCTTTGATATTAATCCGGAACAAATAGAAAAATTAGGTCATCATCGAGCAGCCTCTCTTGCCAAGATTGCTGTCAGTTGTGACAAGGTGTTATTAGCAGTTTTTAATACTGCTCAAGTTCAAGAGACTCTCTTTTCCGCTAATGGTTTGTTTGCTCATACAAAAGAACCGATGGTCGTTATTTGTACGAGTACTTGCGATCCAGGTGAAATCAAACAAATTGCTGAGGATGTTGAAAAGGCTGGTCATCATTTTTTTGAATTACCTATTTCTGGAACGAGTATGCAACTCGCCAGAGGAGATTGCTTAGGTCTCATGGGGGGATCCCCTTTGTTATGTGAACATTTATCTGACTTACTAGATGTAATTACACCTCATCGTCAGTATATCGGTCCCGCAGGAGATGCCAGTAAGGCCAAACTTGCGATTAACTTGGTTTTAGGACTGCACCGAGCAGCGCTAGCAGAGGGCTTAAATTTTGGTGTCAAACTGGGCTTGGATCCAGAAAAACTATTACAAACTTTGCAAAGTTCAGCAGCGGCTTCTAGTGTCATGAAAATCAAGGGGCCACTGATGGTTGCAAGAACGTATGACAAGCCCCAAAGCAAGATTGGTCAAAGCTTAAAAGACTTTGGACTCATTGCTGATTTGGCAGATCATGCAGGACTGATGCTTCCTCTTGCCGAGGTATACATCAAGTTACTGCAATCGCAACTGCAAGATGGTCACGGCGATAATGATAACGCCATGATTTATGAGGCTATCTATCAAAATCGTTTAAAAAATATCTCTCATTAAGGACTGAATATGAAAGTGAACAATCAAGCCGTAGAGCCTCTAATCATTTCACGTGTTGATGCGTTTGGTTTAAACCTACCTCTCAATAAAATAGTACTCATGGCCGGTGTGGAATTGACTACGGTAGAAAGTCTTTTGATTCGAATTGAAACTGAGAATGGTCTTGTGGGCTGGGGGGAGGCTTCTTCTGCGCCAAGTCATGGAGGTGCTTCCTTAAAAGATATGTTGACTAGCTTTCATCAAGAAATCCATGATTTTTTAATAGGTAAAAATGTTTTGGAATTGTCTGGCATTACCCAACAACTTAACCGCATCACGAAAGATGCTACAAGTACAGTCGCTGCGGTTGATGTTGCTTTATACGACTTGCTTGGAAAATATTTAAAAGTACCTGTCCACGTCCTTCTAGGGGGGCAACAGCGGCATCAAGTCCCTCCGCTATGGTTGATTGGCAATAGTAGTATCGAGCAGGATTTATCAGAAGCACAAAAAAAATGGGATCAAGGTTATCGCTTTTTTAAACTAAAACTAGGTGTCAAATCTTTAGATGATGATATTGCCCTAACAATAGCTATTCGTGAAAAATTTGGTGATGCATTACAAATTTGCGCAGATGCTAATATGGGTATGAATTTAGATCAAGCAACTCGCTATGTGCAAGCTGTGAAAAATACCCAACTCGCTTATTTAGAGCAGCCGTTACATAAAAAAGATATTACAGGTATACAAACACTAGCGAAAATAAGTCCGATTCCGATTGGTCTTGATGAGTCTGTGACTTCTACTGACGATATTCTTGCCGCTGCCAGAGACGGGGTTCAAGGAGTCTCATTAAAAACTCTTAAATTAGGCGGTTTATCTGGGGTAATGAGCGCTGGACATCTCTGCAATGCGTTCAAACTTCAAATTAATCTTGCTAGCAAAATGGCTGAAACTGGTATTGGTGCTGCGGCACTACTTCATTTAAGTGCTGCTTTACCGAATGTTAACTGGGGAGTAAGTCCAACTCACTTGTATCTCACTAATGATGTGGTCAGTCATCAAGAACAACCAATCAATGGATTTTTTACGATTTCATCATTACCTGGTTTAGGTATTGAAGTCAATCAAGCAGTTATCGATCAACATATTGTGTAATAAGGAAGCAAAAGATGATTAATGCAGCACTCATTGGTATGGGATGGTGGGGTAAAAATATTGCTCAATCCATCCAACATAAAAGTAAAGAAATTCAGTTTACCCTTGGCGTTACCAAAGAAGTCAATGAAACTCGTGACTTTGCAAATAGTATGTCAATGGAATTGTCTGACAGCTTTGAATTTGTTTTGCAACAACCCGATATTAAAGCCATTGTCTTAGCCACACCACATTCGCTTCATGCTGAGCAAATTATTGCGGCAGCAAAAGCTGGCAAGCACGTATTTTGTGAAAAACCCTTAACGCTGCATTATGCGCAAGCTTTGCAAGCAATTGATGCATGCTCAAGCCACAATGTGGTTTTAGCTGTAGGTCAAAACAAGCATTTTTGGCCTTCAATGCAAAAATTACGAGAACTCGTTAAAAGTAACATTTTAGGTCAACTCTTACATATTGAAGGCCACTACAGTAACGATCATTCAACGAAGTTTTTTTCTGACTGGCGTGAGTCACCTGCTGAATCACCCGCAGGTGGTTTGACAGGTACAGGGATTCATTTGATTGAAGCATTTGTAAATTTGATGGGGCCTGCCTCTCAGGTAAATGCCATTGTTAGTTCACTGCGATCTGGCCCAGACCCTCGTGATTCCACTTCCGTTAGTGTGCAGTTTGTCAATGGCCTAAGTGGTTACTTTGCCATGGTTAGAGCCACACCTATTTTTTATCGTGTGCATCTATTTGGTGACCAAGCTTCTATTGAAGCAATTGGTGAAAATGAAGTGGTCGTGCGTTATAAAGGTGGTCGTATCGATCGACATGTACTTCCGCCACTGGACTCAATCAGGGCAGAACTTGAGGCTTTTGCAAAAGCAATTCCAAAAGAATTCCATGAGGGGGATGTCAGTCAATTCGTGCAAACTGACTACCCGATTTCGCCTTTGCAAATGGGTCAAACCATCGCTATGTTTGAATCCATCGTGAAATCAGTTGAGACGGGTCAGATGATTAAGGTGCCTAACTGAATTAATTCAGTCAATTTAACTCAGTCTAATAAAACAGTTTATTAACTAAGTTGAATGGACTGACTTGTCAAAATACCACGGTCAATTTCAAAGACATTTTGCACCAAATGGCGAGAGTATTGTAAGTCTGACTCAGAAAATATAACTGCCATTCCTTCACTTCTTAATTGACTAATCACCTCTGCTAAGCGTTGCGCTAATGCAGGAGCAATCCCCTCAAATGGCTCATCCAACAATAACAACTTTGAGCCAATCATGAGCGCCCGCCCTAAAGCGACTAACTTTTGTTGACCACCCGAGAGTTGCAAGCCACGACGGGGCGCAAATTGAATTAATTCAGGGATGATGTTGTAAACATAGTCTAAACGCTGCTTTGGCTCTTTAGATTTGTTGGCCCACATAGGAAGAAGAATATTTTCCTCAACCGTTAAGTCGGGAATCAAACGACGATCTTCTGGCATATAGCCAATACCTAATTGGTTGCGTAAATTAGTGGGGACTTTCAATAAATCCTGACCTTGAAACTCAATTGAACCTGACTTTGCAGGCAAGATACCCATAATGCTCTTCATTAGCGTAGTCTTACCAGCACCATTTCTTCCAACTAAACCAGCCATTGAAGCGTTAGGTAGCTCAGCAGAAACATTCCTCAGAATATCTACTGATTGAATCGATACGTTGAGATCTGATATTTTAAGCATCTGATTTTTCCGATAATACATGCTGGGCTTGTGAGTGCCCGACGATAAATTTAAGAACACGCTCATCTTTGAGAGCAATATCAGGATGGCTATCCGCAATAATTGTCCCTTCATAAAATGCAAGCACTCGCTGTGCGTATCGCATGACAACTTCCATATCATGCTCGACAAACAAAACCGTTGTTCCAGAATTTCGGATCGCTTGCATGATCATATCCATCATGTCAAATTTTTCTTCTGCAGAAACACCACTAGTCGGTTCATCTAAGAAAAGTATTTTAGGGCGAGTAGACATTGCCATCGCTATATCAAGTACTTTGCGAACGCCTCCTGGGAGAACTTTCGTAATTTGATCTTGATAGTCAGTTAAGCCATATTTTGCGATACTTTCCACGGCAAGTTCTCGGATGGTTTTACCAAAGGAAGGAATAATTGCATTTGTATTTGTAGTTAATGCGCCTTTACTTTCTTGAAGAGCGATTATGCCGTAACTGACTTCAAGATTTTCCAGTGTCGTCATCGTGTTATAGAGCTGAGGAATCTGAAATGATCGACAAATACCAAGCTGAGTGATTTTCCTTGGGGGTAAGGGAGTAATATCCATACCATTAAAGCTAATCGATCCTGTATCGGGTTTTAGGTAACCAGTAATCATATTTACAAAAGTGGTTTTACCTGCACCATTCGTACCAATCAAGCCAATGCAAGCGCCTTCTTCGACCTCGACATTAATGTTTGCTGCAGCAGTAACTGCACCAAAGGTTTTATTTAAGTTATTCGCAGTGAGAATAATATTAGACACGAGATTTTTTCCTCATTTTTTCAACTAAGGACCATAAACCCTCAGGCAATAGCAAAATCACCACAATTAAACAGATACCAATGGTCATTTGCCATGTGTTTGGTGAATAACCGTATGCAATTGTCTGTATAGCACCAAAAATAAGAGCTCCCACAAATGGTGCGCTCACGCTCCCAATGCCACCTAAGATTGCAATAAATACAAACTCTCCAGAAGAAGTCCAAAAGGTCATGTTAGGATCAATATGACCTGACACCATTGCTGCAATGGCACCCCCAACACCGGATAAAACTCCAGCAATGATATAAATCAAATGGATCGTGCTTTTTGCAGACGCTCCCATATACTCCGCACGTATCTCATTATCTCGAATCGCAGTCAATAAAAGCCCGCGTGGACTTTTTAAAATCATATTCACAAATAACAAGGCAACAATGACAGCAATTACAGTCATTCCGTAGAGAACGATTTTCATCTGAGTAGTTTCTGGAGTCCAACCTAGTATTGTTAGGCCCGAAACAGTAAAGCCATCTGTTGAGCCTAATTTTTCACTCTTTACTAAAACACCATAAAGAATCATTGAAAAGGCTAAAGACAATAGCCCAAAAAAGATAGCTCGATATTTGGCTAATAAGAACCCTAACAGGTAAGCAAGAAAGCCGGCAACGAATCCACTGGCAATCAACAATACAAACAAGTCAGTCACCTTCAGCAAGAGACACAGCATACCGGTTGTATAGGCTCCCGCACAAAAGAATAATGCTTGTCCAAAAGATACTAAGCCAAGACGCATAAAAAGCATTAAACCTAAAACCACCAAGCCGTTGGCACCTGCTAGCGTGATAATGAATAGAATCCATTGTGGTAACCACGGAGATACAAGAAGAACTCCAACTAAAAAACCAATCATATAAATTAATGACTTATCAAGCTTCATATCTTTCTTGCCTCCGCCAAACTAAATAAACCTCTTGGACGAAACACGAGAACCAATGCCATCACTGAAAAAATAACGAATAGTTCTAATTGCGGTACGTAATGTACGCAGAATGATCGAACTACACCCATAATGATTGCAGCCAAGGCAGTACCTGGCAAACTTCCTAAGCCACCAGTGACAACTACAGCAAATGAAAGAACGATCACATCCACGCCTAAGCCAGGCACTACAGAAATAGTTGGGGTAGTGATACCCCCAGCAATTGCTGCAAGGGCACAACCAAAAGAGAAGGTAAGGCTGAAGAATCGACCGACATTGATTCCCATGGCTGAACTAATTTCACGATCATGAATCACACTCACCAACAATTTGCCAAAGCGCGTCTTCTTGAGCATGTAGGTGAGTCCTAAACTTAATACAATTGCAGAACCAATCATCAATAAATAATAATTAGGATAGGTCATGTCACCAATATTAAAAGTACCTAATAGTTCATATGGATCAGATGCATAGTAAGGATCAACACCCCAAATTAATTTAAGCACATCATCCAAAATCAAAAATACTGCATAAGTAATTAAAAGAATGACTACTTCATCTTTTGCGTATTGATAGCGCAACAAGAATCTCTCCAATATCCAGCCAATTGCAAAACCAGCTATAAATGATGCTCCAAATAAAGCAAAGAAAGATAAATGTGGTGGATAGTTATGACTAAACCAATAACCAGCAAGGGTCACAGCAACATAACACCCAAAGGAATAAAAACTTGCATGCGCCACATTTAAAACGCGCATCACTCCATAGATGAGAGTTAATCCTACAGCTGATATGAATAACCAAGCTGCGTAATTAATCCCATCAATTAAAACGATTAGTAAATTTGACATGATGTGCCTTTGAAAAACGAGGTCATAGACCTCGTTTGATTTCTTCTAAGTTGGGAAAGTCTTTTATTGCTTCTTAGAAGCCATCCAATCAGCAGCTTTCACACCATCGGGTGGCATTACCTGATCAGGAGTAAAACGTTTTTGGTCGACTAGTTGAATTTGGCCATTGACGTGCTTTACGCGTCCATAGACCATTTCCGCAGTTGCTTGATGACCATTGCTCAAGTTGAATTTATGCACACCACCTGGGCCTTCATATGTCATACCACGCATTGCATCTGCAATCTGATCTGAACTTGGCTTATTACCACCATTTGCAGCCAAAGCTTTTTCAAAAGCCAATTTAGTGGCCATAATCGTGTGAGCCATTTGATAAGCCGCTAAATTTGGCGGTGCGTTATAACGATCGATAACGTTTGAACGATACCAATCATTTAAAGCAGATTTCGGAGCATAAACACCGTAAGGTCCTCGCGCTCCAATAATTGTTCCCTCAGGAATCTTTGTGCCCAATCTGAACATGGATACTTCACCACCAGTGAGAATCACAGAAGATTGTTTAAATAAGCCACGTGGACCAGCTTGGAGAATAAATGCCTCCATATCGCCACCCCAAATACTTGAGTGAATCACATCGGATTTACTTTCTAACAAGGAAGAAATTTCAGCACTGTACTGTCCTGCAAACAACTTAGGCATTTGTGAAGTTTTTTCTTGTAACTGCGGCAATACCATCTTCACAGCACCTTGAAAATCTGACCAAGAGTCTTGTCCAAAGGCGTAATTTTGATTTAAGCCTGAGTATGTTTTTGCGGTAGGTTTGATTGCTTTAATATATAAAGCTGCTCCAACGCTATCAGCGGTAGCATGATTGACCGCACGGAAAACATATTTTTTCGGGCTTTCCTCAAAAAGACGTGGTGAACCACAGTCATACATTAATGTGAGAGTTTTTAATTCTTCAGCAATCGGCGCTACTGCTAAGCAATTACCACTCGATACATAACCAATCACAATATCCACTTTATCGCGTTGTACTAAGTTGCGATATTCAGTCACTACGTTCGTTGGAGAGCCAGCTTCATCAATCACGACAAGCTTGACAGGCATACCACCAAAACCTTTGACGTTGTATGGCGCAGGTGCTTTAGCATTATTAAATGCATCAGCCAACATCTCAGCAGTGTTTCTAGCAGGCACACCAAATGGTGCAGCGCCAGGACCAGACAAGAAGGAGACGATACCAATTTTCACTTCGGCAGGTGCGGCAGGAGCCGCAGGTGCTTGCGCTTGGGCTACACCCATCATTGACCCGATTACAATACTAGCTATAAGCTTCTTACTCAAATTCATGTTGTCTCCAATTTATAAATATCAAACTATTTAATTATTATTTTATTTATGCACAATT
This sequence comes from Polynucleobacter sp. SHI8, assembly GCF_027944005.1. NCBI lineage: Bacteria > Pseudomonadati > Pseudomonadota > Betaproteobacteria > Burkholderiales > Burkholderiaceae > Polynucleobacter > Polynucleobacter sp. SHI8. The sequence continues at coordinate 1,822,980 of NZ_AP027204.1, forward strand.
TTTTTTGTACATTTAGTAGTTTACGTCTTCAATAGTTTACGTCAACAATTTGTTATCTAGTGATTACCCTTAGTCGAAGCAAAGTTATAACATCTAAAAGAATAAAAATCGAAAAGCTTAAGCGATCACTTTTCGTAAGCGCAATTCTTCAATACGTTTTTCATCCAAATATTCAGAAAGCACTTCTTGCGTATGCTCTCCCAAACGTGGGGGTGGATAACGAACTGCGGTTGGTGTTTGATGCATTTTTAGAGGAGTACCGAGGGTTTTTAATTCACCAATACTAGGATGCTGATGCTTGAGAATCATTTGTCTAGCTAAAGTATGTTCCGTAGCAAGGGCCTCTGCAACCGTATTAACAGGTCCGACTGGTATTCCATTTTTGCGCAGTAATGGGATTAATTCTGAAGAGTGTATTTTTTTCAGTTCCAACCCGACCATCGTATCCACTTCTTCACGATTACCTATGCGCGCAGTATTAGTTTGATATTTTTCATTACTTGCCCACTCTGGATGACCTAAAATTTCCGCTAATTTAGCAAATTGGCCATCATTGCCAATTGCCAGTGCAATTAACTTATCCGCCGCATTAAAAGTTGTATAAGGAACAATTGTCGGATGACCATTACCAAAACGGCGTGCATCTTTACCGGTTGCTAAATGGCTTGAACCCACATTAGCTAATAAGGCAATCGAAGTGTCATATAAAGCGACTTCCACATGCTGACCGAGTCCGGTCCGATACCTTGCTAACAGAGCACCTTGAATGACGTTCGCAGCCATCATGCCAGTCGCAATATCAACGATCGCAACGCCATATTTACTGGGAACACCCTGCTCTTCACCACAAATACTCATCAAACCAGATTCAGCCTGCAATATAAAATCATATCCTGGTAATTGAGAAAGTGGTCCTTGCGTACCGTAACCGGTAATTGAACAACGCACCACTCTTGGGGCGTTTTTCTCAAACCATGCTTGATTAAATCCCCATTTTTCTAAAGTACCATTTTTAAAATTTTCTAGTACAACATCAAAATGAGGAATTAAAGTTGCAAGTAAGTCTTTTCCTTCTGGTTGGGAAAAGTCGATGGTAATTCCTCTTTTATTGCGATTACATCCCAAATAATAAGAAGATTCCCCTTCCAAAAATGGAGGACCCCATGCCCGAGTATCGTCACCGGACTTAGGGGATTCCACTTTAACAACCTCGGCGCCCATATCACCCAGAAGCATTCCACACCATGGACCAGCGAGAACGCGACTGAGATCAAGGACCTTAAAGCCGGTTAGAGCACCTTCCGAAGATTGACTTACTTCAGACATCTTAGAGATCACGCATGTCAGGTGGGGCATTCAAATTCTTATGAAAGCCATCCATATAATCCGCCAGAGCTGCTTTATTTTGCAGGCGGAATTTTTGGAAGTCTGGCTTACGATCTTCGAGGAACGCATTCATACCTTCTAAGCACTCTTCTGATCCCCAAACATAAGCTAACAATTCCATACCATGCTGCCATGATGCATACATTTGATCTGATTCGAAATTCAAACTCTTCTTTGTCATACGAATCGTTTGTGAACTATGACTCTTAATACTTTCACACCATGCAAGCGTCTCTTCCATGAGTTTTGCTTCAGGCACACATTTATTGATCAAACCAATTTTCTCAGCTTCTTTAGCATCAAAGCGCTTAGCCAAGAAAATCATTTCACGAGCAATACGTTCGCCAACAATTCTTGGTAAGTATTGAGTTGCTCCAACAGTTGGACATGCTCCTACTTTTGCACCTGTTTGACCTAACATAGATTTTTCAGAAGCAATCACTAAATCACACCATAAGGCGAGTTCATGACCACCACCGACGCACCAACCATTTACCATCGCAATCACAGGAATCGCAACACCACGAATGGCCATTGCAAGACCTAACATACGATCATTCCACATAGAACCGTTTGTGAATGTTAATCTCTTCATAGCGTAGAAGTCACCACCAGCTGAGAAGGCTTTATCTCCAGCGCCTTTAAACACGATACAGGCAATCGATGGGTCTTCACGAGTCAATTTAACGGCATCAATCATTTCGTCGAGTGTTTGCTCTCTGAATGCATTTAGGACGCGCGGACGATTAATCGTAATCCAAGCAACTTGATCTTTTACTTCAAAAATGATGTCTTTATAATTTTTTTGATTTTCCATAACAACTCCAATTAAATGATTTTAAATACTACCGAAACTACAACTTCAAAGTGACACACAACAAACTTCAATCATACACAAATTAATCTGGTTCAATTTGCAAGACGTCAAATGCTCCTTTAAGCCGGGCATTGTATTTACGACGCATTTCTTTCATTTCTTCATCGCTCCAGGTTCTAAAACCCTCTTTCGATTTCATGCCATATTTACCGTTGGCAATCAAATTCGCAATGACCGGTTGCAAACCAGTTACATTATATAAAGATGGCCAAATTTCAACGGAAGCTCCAGCCATACCTTCCCAACCACTGATCTCTTTTTGTGTCATCGGCCCAACCGCAGCATAGCGAAAACCAAAGCTATAACGCACCGCCGTATCAACGTCATCAGGCGTAGCAATACCAGCATCAACCAGTGATAAAGCCTCACGCATGAGCGCATGTTGAATACGATTAGCTAAAAAACCTGGGATATCTTTTCTGACCAACACCGGTTTTTTACCAGCGGCACGATACAACTCACAAACCTCTTCCCCCATCCTTGGGTCTGATTTTTCACCAAGCACAACTTCGACTAACGGCACAATGTGTGCTGGCATAAAGTAATGTGCATTGAACATGCGATTAGCGGTAGGTAAGTTTTCGGCAATTTTTGATATCGGAAATCCTGAACTATTGCTGCCAATTGGAATATGTGCAGGTACTCGTTGATCTAACTGGGCAAATAAGGCTTGCTTGAGAGCCATATCTTCTTTAATAGTTTCTAATACCCAAATCACGTCGGTCCAATCACTCCAATCATCAATTGATCCGAAAATTAAGGGAGTTTCTTGAGGATTCCAAGAAGGATTCATATCCTTCGTTAGTTGGACTATCTCATCTTCTTGGCTCTTGGCGCGATCTACATTTCGACCTAACAAAATGACGGCATGAGCACTGGCCAAAAAACCGGCGGCAATTCCGACAGCCATAATTCCTGTGCCCAATATGACAACTTTTTTCATCGGTCTCCTCCAACTCCAAAACCAACTTGTTCGTACAAGTAGTTTATGTATACTTTTAATTAATTGAATTTATTTAATTGTAACCAATAAATTACTTGATAATTTCAATATTATTATAAAGTGATTATTTTTTATTAAACCTGTTCGTACAAGTTAGGAGCCATACTCGTGTTTAATCCCTTTCAACAAGTAGAATTAATTAAAGCTGAACCATTCATGTCCATGCCAGCAAAGTTTCGTAATCCAAAACGAACTTCTTGGGCAGATCCAAACCGCCAAGGCGCTGAAATTGAGTGTTTTTTAGAAGGTCCGTCCTTTGACCGTGAAGGTAATTTATGGTTTGTAGATATTCCCTATGGCCGTATTTTTAGAATCTCAACTAAAGGTGAGTGGGAACTCATCACGCAATATGACGGATGGCCAAACGGCTTAAAGTTTCATAAAGACGGTAGAGCATTTATTTGCGATTACAAAATGGGACTCCTGAGCCTAGATACAAAAACTGGCAAAATCGAAACGATTTTAGGCTCTATGTACAGCGAATCATTTAAGGGCTTAAATGACCTCCACTTTGCAGCGAATGGCGACCTATACTTCACTGACCAGGGCCAAACTGGAATTGCTGATCCTACAGGTCGTGTGTTTCGTTTACGCGCAAATGGTCAATTAGACCGTTTAGCTCTCAATGTTCCAAGTCCTAACGGTATTACATTATCAACTACCGATAAGCATTGTTATGTGGCAGTAACTCGCTCACAACAAATTTGGCGCTTACCCATCATGGCTGATGGTTCAGTTTCCAAAACAGGTGTTGCGATTCAGTTATCTGGTGGTGCTGCTGGTCCTGACGGCATAGAAATGGATTCAGAAAATGGTCTACTCGTTTGCCACCTTGGTGTTGGTGTTTGGCGCTTTGATAGCAATATGTTGCCAACTCATTTGATTTACTCTGAAAATAAACACCACCACCATCTTGCCAATATTTGTACTGGCGGTGATGGCAGAGATCTTTACATCACTGAATCAATGTCCGGTGATATTCTTAAAGCACGTTTACCAGTTGCTGGTAAAAAGATGTTTGGTCTTAGCTGACATGCTACAAGCAGTAACTAAAAGAGTGGTTTTGTATCGGCAGGTTGCAGAGCAACTTGTCGATCAAATCCAATCTGGCGTTTGGTCTGTTGGGGATAACCTCCCCTCTGAAAACCAATTAGCTGCTAATTTTAAAGTCAGTCGCCAAACGGTTAGACAAGCGTTACAGTTTTTACACGAAAATGGTTATATCTATCGCCATCAAGGGGCTGCAACAAAAGTAATTTCAACCTCACAACCCAGAAAATTTAGTCAAAGTTTTAACTCTCTAGGAGAGATTTTGAATTACCCACGCAACACCTACCGAGAAAGCCATATCGAAGAGTATGTGGAATGTGATCAAGATTTACAAAAAATCTTACAAGCTCCTATTGGTTCCGCTTGGTATCATATTGGAGCAATTAGACTAGAAGAAGAGACTCATATTAAATTGGCTTGGACGGATATTTATATATTGCAAAAATTTGCTAAGTTAACTCAAATGAAAGATCATTCACGCGAAATGGTTTACTCCCAAATCGAAAAACATTTTGGCGTAAGTATTGCCCATGCCGATGTGGAGATTTCTTCCTCAAAACTAGCCAAAAAACATGCTGAGTTATTGGGCGTTCAAACGGGATCACCTTCTTTAGTGGTTTTAAGAAGGTACTTTGATCAAGAAGGCAATCCATTTGAAATCTCTATGACTCATCATCCTGAAAATCGTTATACCTTCAAAATGAATCTGCGTAGTTCCCATCAAATCAACTAATCAACCGAAAGAAACCAATATGTCTATTATTAAATCAGTCCATGTTGCCAATGTCAGCATACCTTTAGATAAAGTCACTTCTTTTTCAACTCGCACTGTCTCCGAACGTCACTACTGTTTAGTTAAAGTAACGAACACGGATGGTATTGAGGGTATTGGCTTTTGCTACGTTGGTAGCAAAGCAGGTGAAATTGCAAAGATTGCTGTAGAACAATTATTAGCACCAAAAATTATTGGCCAAGAAAGTCATCGTAGTGAAGGTCTTTGGCAAGAAATGTACTCTGAGTCAATTTTACAAGGGCGCTCTGGCTCAGTCATGCGTGGTATCTCGATCTTAGATACGGCTATTTGGGATTTAAATGCTCGCTCTGTTGGCTTACCTTTGCACCAATACTTAGGTGCCGTAGTTCTCGACCGCGTGCCTGCATACGCAAGTGGTGGATATTATGTAGATGGCAAGACACCTGCCCTTTTGGCAAAAGAGATGGAATCTTATGTTGCTATGGGTTTTAAAGCAGTCAAAATGAAAACTGGCCGTCTTTCTCCTCGCGAAGAAGAAGAACGTTTGGCTGCAGTAAGAGATGCGGTTGGTGATGACATTATTGTGACAATGGACGCTAATAATGCTTGGCGCGATCTGCCAACTGCTATGGAATATATTCAACGATTTGAACAGTACAACCCGTATTGGATTGAGGAGCCGTTTTCGCCAGATGCGATTGACTTACATGCACGCCTTGCCAGTAGAACGACGATTACAGTTGCCACTGGTGAGATTGAGGTGGGTCGCTGGCGTCATCGTGAGCTTGTAGAAGCTGGCGGCTGTGAAATTTTGCAAACGGATGCGGCCGTTTGTGGTGGCATTAGTGAGTGGCGCCGTATTGCAGCATTTGCTGACTCTAAAGGCGTTACCGTCAGCCCACATTGGTTCCATGATTTACATGCACCTCTTGTTGCGGCAACGCCAAATGCCCGTTTTGTTGAGTTCTTCACCGATGATCAAGTTCTCAATTTCCGTCGCTTGATTGATAAACAATTAAGCTTTGAAAAAGGTGACTTGATGTTGCATCAAACACCGGGTCTTGGCTTTAATTTTGATGAAGCGGCAGTGAAAAAATATGCGACTGGAAGCCAAGTATGGACACAAATTATTTAAGTGCTGAAGAAGTACAAAATTTTATCTCCAAGGTCTTTATTGGCCTTGGTATGCCAACTCAAGATGCGACCTTATGTGCAGACTTAATGGTTCGTACAGATTTATCTGGTGCTGATGGGCATGGCGTATTTCGCTTGTTGCAATACGCTCGCCGCATAAAGTCTGGGGGCATTAACCTAAATCCGGAAATGAGACTTTTGCAGGACGCTCCTTCTATCGGGCTACTTCATGGTGATAATGCCATGGGCCATTTGGTGATGCATCGCTGTGCTGAAATGGCAATTGCTAAAGCCAAAGTAACTGGTATAGGCTGGATGGGTTGTTGTTATGGCAATCATGCCGGTGCGGGATCAACCTATGCCAATCTCGTATCAGAGGCAGGTCTCGTTGGTATTTATATGGCAGTAGGAAGTGCCAATCATATGGCCCCATGGGGTGGTGTTGATCCTCTACTGTCGACTAATCCCATTGCCATCTCTGTTCCAACGAGCAATCAACAAGGTCCTGTTGTTTTAGACATGGCCACAACTGTTGCCGCATACGGTAAAGTAAAAATGAAGGCACAAGCAGGTGAACCAATGCCTGTTGGCTGGATGATTGATAAACAAGGCAATCCCTTAACTGATCCAAACCGATCGTCTGAAGGGACGCTTTTACCAATTGGTGATTACAAAGGCTATGGCTTGTCTCTAATGATTGCTCTTTTAGCTGGCTCAATGAATGGTGCGGCCGTTGGCTCACAACTTGTCGACTTCAATGATGATGAAACTGCGGTAACCAATACAGGTCAAACTATTATTGCGGTCAATCCAGAATTTTTAGCGGGTTTCCAAAATATGACACAATCTGCGGATCAACTGATTGGTGAAATTAAATCATCCAAACCATTACCCAATGTTTCAAAGATTCGAGTTCCTGGTGATGGAGCGGCGCAGGCTAAGCAAAAAAGAAAGGTAGAGGGGATTCCGATTCCGGCAGGGTTACTCAAAAACCTGCATACTTGTGCAGAACTTGCAGGTATCGAACCTATTCAAATGAATTAAGGAGAATGAACGTGAAGAAGTTTTCATTAAAGCAACTACCCACCAAATTACTTTTTGCTGGATTGAGTATCTTCTTCACCTCTCCTGTCTTTGCTCAGTCAAATGCAGATTACCCCAATAAGCCCATCCGTTTAATTATTGGATTTGCAGCAGGTGGTGGCTCAGATACCGCTGCAAGGTTAATTGCCCCGAAGTTCAGCGAATATATTGGACAGTCCGTCATTATTGAAAATAAACCAGGTGCAGGCGGTAATCTGGCGAGTGATTACATCGTCAAAGCCCCTGCTGATGGCTACAACATTTTATTAACAACCATTGGCTCTTTAGCCATTAATCCTCACATGCCTGAAGGAACAAGCTTTGATCCTTTAAAAGACTTCAGCATGATTACTCAGGGTGTTACTTTTTCTAATATTTTGGTTGTCAAAGCTGATTCGCCAATTAAAAATCTGAAAGATTTTGTAAATGCCGGCAAAGATAAAAAAGGATTTGTGACTTTTGGCTCTTCTGGTAATGGGAGTACGGGTCACCTTGCAGGTGAACTTCTTAAAATTCGCTCTGGCATGAATGCTCAACACATTAATTACAAAGGTGGTGGGCCTGCTATGAATGATTTACTGGGGGGCAATATTACAGCGATTTTTGCAAGTACGCCAACCGCAATTCCGTTTATTGAAGCCGGAAAATTAAGAGCGCTCGGTGTAACCGGCTCCAAACGTGCACTAGCTTTGCCAAATGTGCCCACCATTGCAGAACAAGGCTATCCTGGATACCAAGCTGATAACTGGTACGCATTTGTTGGTCCCGCCAAAATGCCGGCAGAGGTAGTCAATAAACTCAATATTGCTCTTACAAAGGCGATGCGTGATCCAGATACGCTTGATCGCTTACATCGTGTTGGACTAGAAGGCTCACCCAACTCACCAACAGAACTGTACACTTACGTCAAATCTGAATATGAAGTTTGGGGAAAAATCATTAAAAAAATACCATGGGAAAAATAATGGGATACACCATCAGTGAAAAAATTCTGGCTAAACGAGCAAAGAAAGATTCTGTAAAAGCCGGCGAAGTCGTTGTCTGTGATGTTGACTTTGCGATGGTTACCGATACACGAGCATCAAACACCATCAAAATGATGAGTAAATTAGATAAAGATGCTCTTAAGTTTACGCAAAATACGGCTTTAGTTTTAGATCATTACTCTCCTCCTCCAAACCTGGAGGCTGCTGAGATTCATCAAAAAATGCGCAACTTTTCTGAGCAGGCAAATACGCACTTATATGACATCGGTGATGGTATTTGCCACCAAGTATTGCCAGAGGGGGGACATCTCACGAGTGGTGATTTAATTGTAGGTACGGATACCCACTCAGTGACTTATGGCGCATTTAACGCTTTTGGAACTGGTATCGAAGGTAGTGATGTTGCCACGGTAATGGCAAGTGGCAAACTATGGTTTCGGGTTCCTGAATCTGTTCAGATTCATCTCAATGGCGAACTTCAACCTGGGGTATGGGCAAAAGATATTACCTTATATCTTTTAGGAAAATATAAAGCTGAAGGTTTGAACTACAAGGCAATTGAATACATTGGTTCAGCAGTTAGCAAAATGGATATTGATGACCGTATGACCTTGTGTAATCATGCGGCTGAACTTGGTGCTAAAGCAGCGATTTTAGAAGCTGATCAAAAAACCATTGACTGGTTATCTGCTCACGGCGCTAAAACTCCTGCCCCAGTCTACGCCGATCACGATGCGATCTATGCGTTTAAGGATCAACTCAATGTGTCTACTCTTGCGCCTCAAGTAGCTAGAAAGCACAATGTCGATGATGTGGTAGGAACAGACCAAATTGATCGTCAAGCGATTCAATTTGCTCTAATAGGTACCTGCACCAATGGTCGACTCGATGATATTCGGCAAGCAGCGCACATCTTAAAAGGTAAGAAATTGGCGAAGGGGGTGCGTATGATTGTTACTCCGGCTTCTCGTCAAATCTATTTAGCTGCGTTACGTGAAGGTCTGATTGAAATCCTAACCTCTGCGGGTGCATCTTTTGAAGCAGCTGGTTGTGGAACTTGTGTTGGCATTACCAATCATCTAGTTCCAGGTAATCAAGAAACAGTTATTTCAAGTGCAAATCGTAATTTTAAGGGCCGACTCTCCAATGATGAAGCAGACATTTGGTTAGGGTCTGCAGCAACGGTTGCGGCTTCTGCCCTCACTGGCTTTATTACTGACCCAAGAACTGTCGCCGGTGGCTCGTGGAGAAATGCATGAGTAATATGTTAATCGAAGGAAAAACCTTCTTGCTAGGCGAAGAGGTCAATACAGACATCAATTGCTCAAGTAAATATCTTCCCGGCAAAGATAGTGAATATGTAAGTACTGTTGCTTTTGAGAAATTAGAGCCTGGCTTTGCTCAAGGCGTGATTGCAAATGGCGGCGGAATTTTAGTCGCTGGTAAAAACTTTGGTATCAACTCTTCTAGAGAGCAAGCGATTCATGTTCTACATTTGATGAAGGTCAAATGTATTTTGGCACCATCTTTTGGTCGACAATTTTTTCGTAATGCCATCAATAATGGTCTGCCAATTATTGAATGTGATACTGCACAAATTCAAGCAGGGGAAAACTTACAAGTTGACTTACAACTCGGTAAGGTCATTTCGAATTCCTATGAAATCAACTTTACTCCCCTGCCTCAAGAAATTTTAAAAATTATTCAAATGGGCGGTTTACTGAATTTCATTACGAAACATCCTGATTGGAATTTTGCCGCATGAATCTAAGCCCTGCACATAAACGAGAAAAACTACGCCAGTTAATCAATGGTAAGGATGTAGTCGTTGCCCCAGGAATTTATGATGCCTTTGGCGCAAAGCTTGTTACGAATGCTGGATTTTCGGCGGTATACCTCACCGGTAATGGCGTTTCGGCATCTCTCTTAGGTCATCCAGATATTGGACAAGTCGATCTCACGTTAATTGCTGATCATGCAAGACGTATCGCTGCCTGCACCCATTTACCGTTAATCTGCGATGCGGATACCGGCTATGGCGGGCTTTTTAATATTCAACGAACTGTTCAGGAATTTGAGGCGGCTGGAGTTAGCGCGATTCATATTGAAGATCAACGCTTCCCTAAGCGGTGTGCACAATTTGAAGGTGCGCGAACAGTATTGGATTTCAAAGAAGCCATTAATCAAATTAAAGCTGCTACCTTAAGTCGTGTGGATGATAGCTTGATGATTATTGCAAGAACAGATTGTGCAGCAAGTTTAGGCTTAGATCATGCCATTGAACGAGCAAGAGCTTTTATTGATGAAGGTGCTGATGCCGTCTTTGTTGAATTAAAACCGAGTCCGAATGCGATTGAGATGATTCGACGGATTAAAGATGAAGTGAAGTCGACCTGTATGTTTAATGTGGATGTAGGCGGTGCTGTTTCTGAATTACAGGCCTCACAAATGAAATCTTTGGGAATCGATATTGCGATTCATCCAAGTCTGGGCCGAGGAGTTTTTGGTTATGCCATGCAACAAGCGTTAACTAAATTAAAGTCTTCTGGCAACATTGCTGGACTTCGTGAAAGCATGCTAACTGGCGCACAATACAATGCTGCGCTAGGTCTTGCTGATTTTGAAGAGTGGGAAAAAAAGTTTTTTGATTAATTACTTTTTCTTTAAAGTTGCTAAATGGGGATATTTTTCAGTCAGCAATGAACCGCTATAGTACGTAGGCTGAAAAGCTTCATGTGTCTGAATATTTTTTAACCAAGTTGCTATCTGTGGCATATCTTGCCATGCATCATCCATATTGATATCTGCCATACGAACAATCACTGGCATCACGGCGATATCCGCAAGGCTTATCTCTTTGCCCATTAACCAAGGACCGCCTGATTCTGTAATCCACTCATTCATACGCACAACAGCACGTTGTAATTTATCTGTTGCAGTATCCATATCCTTTTGCGGGAAACCGGTTCGTCCCATTGCCATCAGAAATTCTTTTCTTAGGGGTTTGGATTCGCACAACGTAAGAAACTCTTCTTCCGACATCTTTTGGAAATGCGGTAAAAATGCCAAGTTATAGGAAGGCACTCGGATCGCTGGGGTTGGTATTTCATCGATGTAGCGCATCATCCAACGCATCTTTGCTCTTTCTACTGGATCTGTAGGAGTAAAGCAAATAGGATCAGGCCTTACTTCATCCAAATACTCCATGATGACGGCAGAATCTAAAACTGTTCTTCCTTGATGAATCAATGCGGGCACAACTGCATTTGGATTAATTGCTTTATATTCAGGCTTTAATTGATCACCAGAAAATAAATCCAACAAATGTTGCTCAAATGGAATTTTTTTGGCATTGAGAACAAAGCGTACGCGCTGACTGCATGTTGATTGTGGGGCATTGTAAAGAACAAAATCACTCATAAAGTACCTTTAAACGTGTCATATTGATATTAGCATTATTTGGGTATCCACAATACTTAATTGCTGCACCATAAATTAATACAGCAAAAAAAATCACTCCCAAGGTTGCTGAGTCATTCTCAGTTATCTTGATTAAAGAATAACTATTATTCTGAATAATCTTCTTTATTTCTATTTTTTTCCACTCATTCGTCCTGAATTGGCCATAGCATTTTCCCAAAATGGGTCTAAATCCCAATTTTCCGGGAAACCCATGTGTGCTCTTGAAACTGATGGGTAGCGATCAAGAAGATTGATCAATCTTGATGCCCAACAATTATCAGGAGTTATGATTCTAAGCATCGATTCAATAACTACTATTTGTAAATAAAGTCTTCTTTGAGGATTGATAAATTGGGTATAAGTTCTACTTTTAACAGGAATAGACGATGGAAAGGATGGCCATTTTTTTGGAGGTCGCTTGGGAAGTTCAGGACAACTCCCAAACTCACGATTCCAGACCCTAGCATGATGAGCACATAAATTTCGAAGATCAGACAAGCTTCGGAACCAGGATTTTAAAAGGGTGTATTTAAATTGAAAATGAGATTCAATTTGTTGTGAATCTATAGGATTTTTCAAATTTGAAAAAAGAGTAGAAACTTCCTTGAAAGTTAATAACTCTACAACCATCCAAATTGGTGGTTGCTCAGGGGCTTGTTTATATTTATTACGATAATGGTTTAAAAAGGTTTCAACCTCCCGCCTTTTTGAATCATCTGCTAATTTTTCTAACAACCATGAGTGGTCGTAACGGGTATCAAATAGGGTTGAATCCAGATAGCCGTGAGGGCCATAGCGCATACCTAAAGTATTAGTTATTTGAGCTCTTAGGGAAACTTCTATTCTTTCAATCGCATCAAGTAGTAAAAGTCTTAGCTCTCGATCAAATATATAAAGACTTAAAACATCCTCAAACCTAGTACCACTTTTAAATAAATGGTCTTCGAGATCTGGTACATAAAAAGGTCTAGTATATGCAGAAAGACGAAAGTAACTGATATTATTTAAACAAAATGAAGCTCTAGCATCATCAGTAATAATTAAACTGCGATCTTTTAATTTTTGGATATGATCAGCAATGCTGAGTGCGGGTTTGTCGAATTGAGTCATATTTAAAAAAAACCCGCCAAAGTGTGCATCGCAGAGAGGCATGGCGGGTGTGTTACTAATCATTATACACATCTTAGAATTGCTTTTTTGAATAAAGGCTTTTTTACAACAACTCCTAATCTTAGATATGCGCTTTTAGACAGCATTCCTATCCACTATTTTAAAAAACTTTTAAATAAATAGAATCATCTTATGGGGATATACTGACAAATGTCTTTTACATAGCTTCATGTAATAATTGCTTATGCCAATCAATGACCTATCGCGCGTCCCCCTCAAATGGCCTAATCGCAAATTTAGCCAGACCCATTATGACTCTGGACTAGACTGGCATTTTCAAATCAGTCGGCATGAAAACCCATCAGCAAAAGTCATTGTTCTCATTCATGGTACTGGTTCATCTGCTCATTCTTGGGAAAAAATCCTGCCTGTTTTAGCAAGAGATTACACGGTAATCGCCCCGGATTTACCTGGTCATGGATTTACTGTCGGGGCAAAAAAATCAGGTTTGCATATTGATCAAATTGCCATAAGTTTGTATTCACTCTTCAAATCAATCAATTTGCCACAGATTGATGCAATGATTGGTCATTCTGCAGGAGCAAACTGTGCTTTAGCCTTAAGCCTTATATATAAAGAGCCACCCGCAGTCATTATTGGCCTTAACCCCTCATTTGTTGCACCTCCTAGTATTTACAACTTCTTTGTTGGTCCATTAATTAATCCACTCGTTACTTCCGGCTTTGTTGCCAGCTTTTTAGCGAACACCATTCCGATGACTGGAATGATCGATAAACTGTTGGATTCCACGAATTCGATTCTTACGACTAAGCAACGCGAACCCTATCATCTTTTATTTAAACAGCAAAGCCACATCTATGGCTCCATGAACTTCATGGCTGCCTCAAATATTCCCGAATTACTCCAAAAAAGCGCAAAACTTCAGACAAAATGTACTTTTTTAGTGGCTGCACAAGATCCCTGGGTTCCAGAAAGCTCCCTACTGCCCGTCATCCATCAATGCTATCCAAATGCCGTTATCAGCATTGAGGAAGGGGGGCACTTGTTTCACGAAGAAAACCCCTCTCGCGCACTAAAAGTAATTCAGGAGGCCCTGCAAGCGTTCAACCCGAATCCTTCCCCAGTCAATGCTTAGCACTCTAGAAATTTCCTGCGAGCGCGGTCGTCAACTCCTCTGGAGTGATGTCAATCTCACTGTGGATCTGGGTCAACTCTTATTTGTCAGTGGCGCCAACGGCAGCGGTAAATCTTCCTTGTTACGCATACTGGCAGGATTATCGTCGGCTAACTCTGGTGATGTTTTATGGTGTGGTGAAAAAATTAACGTAGAAACTCAAATGTATCGCTCACAACTTCTCTATATCGGTCATCAACCACCGTTAAAACCAGAGTTAAATGCTGTTGAAAATTTGACTTTTTTAACGCAGCTTCATGGACAAAGTGTGTCCCAGGATCAGATGATTTCAGCTCTTCAATCCTGGGAACTTCAAGGTAAAACTATTTACCTACCATCCAAGCATCTATCGCAAGGACAAAAGCAACGGGTTGCCTTGACGCAGCTTTCTTTACTAGAAAAAGTACTTTGGATTTTAGATGAGCCTTTTAACAGTTTAGATTCCAATGGTTCCAACATACTAAGCAAACAATTAGAATTCCACTTGGCGCAGAATTACATCGCAGTGATCACCAGTCATCTGCATGAAACGGCTGCTCACATCGCCCCTTCTTTGCAACAACGCGAGATCAGAATCGAGTTTTAAGCATGACGCCCATCTCAACCATCAACATCCTTTTGTGTATCTTTAAACGTGATATCACACTTGCGATTCGTCGTGGTTCAGACACATGTGGTGCAATTTTCTTTTTTGCTTTAGTGGTGAGTCTTTTTCCCCTGGCACTTGGCTCTGAAACAAAGCTTTTACAACAAATTGCTCCAGGAATTATTTGGGTTAGCGCTCTATTGGCGGTCATGCTATCTTTAAGTCGTTTGTTTAATGATGATTTTGTGGATGGCGTTCTTGAACAGCTGGCTTTAAGCGCGTGTCCCCTCGAATTAGTAGTCTTTGCAAAAGTTATTGCCCATTGGTGCTATACGGGTTTTGTCTTGCTCTTGTTGTCACCAATTCTGGCGTTGCAATTTAATCTACCGACTCATTCTATTCAAGTTCTTTTTATTGCTTTACTACTTGGCACTCCTACCCTGAGTTTTATTGGCTCTATTGGCGCAGCTCTGACGGTAGGATTAAAAAGCTCTGGGGCACTCATCTCATTGTTAATCCTGCCTTTATTAATACCCGCTCTGATTCTAGGCACCTTAGCTGTAGATGCTGCCGCCATGGAAATGCCTTATTCGGTATACTTACATCTTTTAGTCGCTTACGGTGTTTTATCAAGTTTTTTTGCTCCAGTAGCATGTGCCTCAGCCTTAAGAATCGTGCTTGATTAAATAAAATCTTTTATGCAAACCAAAACTGCCATGACCTCTCAACCGTCCAAATCGATTCATTGGTTTACATTTGCAGCGCCTAGTAAGTTTTACTTTTTAGCCAAAAAATTGATTCCTTTATTTTGGCTATTTTCTATCGTGCTCGGATTGGTTGGTCTTATCCTCGGCTTATTGTTTGCGCCGACAGATGCAGTTCAAGGTGATTCATACCGGATTATTTTTATTCATGTCCCAGCCGCATGGATGTCGATGATTCTTTATCTAGCCATGGCGTTTTGGGGAGCCATGGGGATGATTTTTAATGCCCGTTTAGCCTATCGTATTTCAAATAGTATCGCTATAACTGGCGCCATCATGACTTTTATTGCTTTGTGGACCGGCGCCCTTTGGGGAAAGCCAACGTGGGGAGCTTGGTGGGTATGGGACGCCCGACTGACTTCTGAATTAATTTTATTGTTTTTATATATTGGCTATCTCAGTTTATATAGTGCTATTGATGATGCGCGTAAGGCTGCTAAAGCGGCTTCCCTTCTCGCCATCATTGGCGTTGTCAATGTCCCCATCATTTATTTCTCGGTCAAGTGGTGGAATACTTTACATCAGGGAGCTTCCATTACTGTCACGAAAACTAGTATGGATAGCTCTATGCTTCTCGCGATGTTAATCATGACCTTTGCATTTTGGTCCTATACTTTTGCCACGATTCTGACGCGAGTGAACTATAAAACACTTGATGAAGAATCTCACACTGACTGGGTGCAAAAAGAATTATCTGACATTGGGGGACTCAAATGATTTGGTCTTCTTTTTCTGACTTTATCAATATGAATGGCTATGGCCCTTATGTCTGGGGATCTTTTGTGGTTACCTTCGTCCTTTTTTATGTCGAACAAAGATCCTTAACGCTCTTTCGTAAAAAAATCATTTCCTCCGAGCAATCATGACACCACGCAAGCGACGTACTTATTTCATTTTAGGTGGCTTGATTGCCATCGGCATTGCCACATTTTTTGTTCTCAGAGCTTTTAATGAGAACTTGGTTTTCTTTTATACCCCTACCCAAATTATTGCCAAAGAAGCCCCCGTGAATAAAAATTTTCGGATTGGTGGTATGGTTCTAAGCGATAGTGTCAAACGCGAACCAGGAGGACTACAAGTGTCTTTTGTTGTGACAGATATGGTGAATTCAGTTCCCGTTCAATATAGCGGTATCTTGCCGGATTTATTTAAAGAAGGTAAAGGGGTAGTTGCGCAAGGAAAACTAAATGAGCATGGAACCTTCATCGCTTCACAAGTGTTAGCAAAGCATGATGAAAACTACATGCCGCCGGAAGCCAAAAGTGCTTTAGATGCTGCAAAAACAAACCAAGAAAAACTCTCAAAATCTATTCTCACGGATGGTAAATAATGATTCCTGAAATAGGTCATATTGCTTTAATTACTGCTTTTGTAGTTGCCTTGCTCCAGTGCGTTCTCCCCTTGTGGGGAGCTCATACTCATCAAGTGCGGCTCATGGCCATTGCTAAACCTGCCGCCTTTGCTCATTTTGTCATGATTTTAGTGGCCTTTGCTTGTTTAATTTATGCCTTCATGAATAATGATTTTTCAGTACTCAATGTCGCTGAAAATTCGAATGCCTCCTTACCTATGATCTATCGTATTTGTGCCTCCTGGGGTAGCCATGAAGGGTCAATTTTGTTGTGGGCATTGATGCTGAGTGGTTGGGGTCTTGCTGTTGCTTGTTTTTCGAAAAACTTACCGAGTTTTGTTCTTGCGCGCACACTCGGTGTGATGGGTTTTATTAGTTCAGGAACAATCCTATTTACGATAGCGACTTCCAATCCTTTTTTACGTATATTGCCTCCGGCTCTGAATGGTCGTGATCTCAACCCACTTCTACAAGATCCTGGAATGATTATTCATCCGCCGATGTTGTATATGGGATATGTTGGAACTTCCGTTGTATTTTCTTTAGCGATTGCCGCGCTACTTTCCGGGAAACTTGACTCTTCATGGGCACGCTGGTCTCGCCCATGGATTACAACAGCTTGGTGTTTTCTAACCCTTGGTATTGCTTTAGGGAGTGCCTGGGCTTATTACGAACTTGGATGGGGTGGATGGTGGTTTTGGGACCCGGTTGAAAACGCTTCTTTTATGCCTTGGCTTTTAGGTACGGCCCTGATTCATTCGCTAGCTGTGACTGAAAAACGGGGCGGCTTTAAGATGTGGACTGCTTTGCTTGCGATCCTGACTTTTTCCATGTCATTACTTGGAACTTTTTTAGTCAGATCAGGTGTCATTACTTCCGTGCATGCCTTTGCAACTGATCCAACACGTGGTATTTTTATTCTCATCTTTTTAGCAGTCTTAATCGGTGGTTCACTGACCTTGTTTGCCCTGCGTGCCCCTCGGGCATCTATCGGTGAATCCTTTGATACGGTTTCTAGAGACTCGATGCTGTTAGCCAATAACATTCTATTACTCGTGTCTGCTTTTACTGTGCTTCTCGGCACCCTCTATCCGCTCATATTAGATGCTCTAGGCTTAGGAAAGATCTCCGTAGGTCAACCTTACTTTAACGCGGTATTTATTCCCCTCATGGCACCTGCCCTCTTTTTAATGGGTGTTGGCCCAATCACTAAATGGCGCAGTGCCAAGCCGATTGAGCTCGCTACGCAATTACGTTGGGCTTTGGCAATCACTGTCATCACTTCTGCGGTTGCTGCATTGACGATGCGTTCTTGGACTGCCTTGATTGGTTTTGGCTTGTTCATCGCTATATGGATTGTGACTGCAACGATCAATAACTTAATTGCACGTCTGCGACTTCATCCCCAAGGTTTCTTGACGGGTTTTAAGATTCAACCGCTGAGCTACTACGGTATGGTCATCGCGCATCTTGGTGTTGCTGTCTTTGTCTTTGGTGTCACGATGGTCACTGGCTTTGAAGAAGAAAAAGATTTAAGAATGCAAGCCGGAAGTACGAGCGAACTCGCTGGCTATCAAATTCGTTTTGATGGTGTCAAAGAAGTTTTGGGAAGTAACTATACAGCTGCTCAGGGCCAAATTACGATTAGTAAAGATGGTCAAGTATTAACGGTCATGCAACCAGAAAAAAGAAAGTATTTTTCAAGTGAAATGCTAATGACTGAAGCTGCTATTTACTCCAAAGTAAGTGGTGATATGTACATCTCGATGGCAGAACCTGTGAGTAAGACCGAATGGGGTGTGAAGGTGCAATATAAACCTTTCATCTCATGGATTTGGGCAGGGGCATTTTTAATTGCTTTAGGTGGTTTCTTCGCAATTCTGGATAAAAAATATCGCACTAAGCCTGCAGGCTTGGTTAAGGTGACATCTTGAAACGCTTTCTGCCGCTGATTATTTTTGCTTGCCTGTGCGTATTCTTGGTCATCGGCTTGCAGCTCAACCCGAAAGATGTCCCTTCCCCTTTGATTGGCAAAGTAGCGCCTCAATTTAGCCAACCCATACTAAATCAAACCAGCCAAAATTTTTCTCCCGAACAGATGCGAGGAAAAGTATGGCTCCTCAATGTCTGGGCCTCTTGGTGTGTCTCTTGTCGAGAAGAGCATCCCTTGCTCAACGAATTAGCCAAACAACAAACGATTCCAATTATTGGCCTGAACTATAAAGACCAAGATGATGCTGCGAAAGAATGGCTTTCCAAAATGGGTGACCCTTATCAACTTTCAGTCGTTGATCGGTCAGGAAATATAGGGATTAATTATGGTGTATATGGTGTGCCAGAAACTTTTTTAATTAATAGCCAAGGCATCATCGTTCATAAATTTACAGGGCCCCTGACACCGTCCTTGATCCAAAAAGAACTTTTGCCCATGTTGGCAAAGTTAAACCAATCCTCATTATGAATCGATTTCTGAACACTTTCCAACGCATGACTTTAGGAATACTTTTCAGCTTGTTCCTATGTACTTCCATCTCCATAGCTAATGAAGCAAAGCCTTTGGCTGATAACCCAGAATTAGAGGCTAAAGTTCAAACGATTGCAATTGAACTGCGCTGCTTGGTTTGTCAAAATGAAACAATTGCGGGTTCACATGCAGATCTTGCTGTGGATCTACGAAACCAAATTCGTGATCAATTACAAAGTGGTAAATCGAAAGATGAAATTATTGCATATATGGTTGATCGCTATGGTGACTTTGTTTTATATAAACCTCCAGTAAAAAGTAATACCCTCGTTTTATGGTTTGGGCCATTTGTGATTCTCTTAATTGGTCTTTGGGCTTTACTTCGTCATATTCGTCAAGATCGAGTTGTAGTCAAATTAGATTCAGGAAATCCTGATGATGTTTTAAAGGCAAGAGCTTTATTGTCGTCTGTAGAAAAGGATACGAAATGACTTTGTTTATTGTCTTAGCAGTTCTGATCATGGGTATTGCTATCCTGATTCTCCTTCTGCCTTTTTTACGCACACCTTCCATATCCACGGTGGATCAATCCCAAAGTAATCTTGTCATTCTGCAAGAAAGTTTAGCCAACCTAGAAAAAGAGTTTCAGGAAGATCTTCTAACTGCAGAGCAATATGCTTTTCAAAAATCTGAGATTGAAATGCGCACGGTTGAGGAGGTAGTCAATGTCAAAGATACAAAAAGCCCAGCACAAAAACATGCTAGATGGTTATCTTACGGATTGATTGCTGGTATCCCTCTTGCGGTTGTGGGTCTTTATTTTATATTGGGTAATCCTGCCGCTATTTTTGTTGAAAAAGATCCTCAAGCAAAACAAATTGAGGAAATGGTCAGTCAGTTGGAGCGTAAGTTAAAAGCCGAGCCTACTAACGTGGATGGTTGGATGTTTCTGGGCCGGTCCTATGCGGCGATGAATCGTTTACCTGAAGCTAAAATGGCTTACCAAAAAGCCATTGCGCTTGATCCAAAAAATGACTACCTGTTAGCGGATCTTGCAGATCTCACCGCATTCCAAAATAAAAGTATCAATGCTGAAGCTCTTGGCTATTTAGATCAGGCTCTAACCATCAATCCTAAAAATGCAAAAGCACTTGCCCTGCGTGGGTCTGCTGCATTTGATCAAAAGAATTTTGCCGCTGCGATAAAAGACTGGAAGCTAGCTATTACAGCCTTAGAACCAAAAGATCAAGAATTTATTAATGGTCTGCAAAATAGTATTCAAGAAGCGCAATCTTTAATGAAAGCCCCTGCAAAAACTTCAACTAACAAAGCGGTACTTGCTCAAGTTTCTGGAAAAGTCTCTTTCAGTCCGCAGTTCCTCGCTAAAATAGAACCTACTGATACGGTGTTTATTTATGCCCGCGCTTCAAGTGGTCCTCGTATGCCACTGGCTATTTTGCGTTTCTCAGCAAAAGAACTGCCAAAGAGTTTTGAACTCAATGATAGCCTTGCCATGTCGCCGCAAATGGCTTTGTCAAAATTTAATGAATTCACGATTGTTGGCAGAATTTCGAAAAGTGGCAATGCTATAGCGCAACCCGGTGATCTGATTGGTGAAATCGAACACGTGCCATTGGGAACAAAAAATATATCATTGGTGATTAACAAGGTCCAACCTTAGTCTGCCCCCAAGAATTGAACTGTTTGTAAAAGAGTTATAAACTATCCCTACAATATTCATAACTTGGAGAACATCATGGGCTTACCGGAAATTCGTGTAACAAAAGAAGAAATGCGGGCGCGTGTAGCGTATTTCAAAGATTTAAAAGGGTTTGATACGGGTCTGATTGATAGTGAGTTCCCGTCGGCCTATCGCAAGTTATTCAATGCTGTTGGCTTTCAACCACCAAGAGGTAAAGGTGGCCCTGAAGTTGAGTCGCCAGTGGGTACGAATGCATCAGAAAACTCTGCCATCAAAATCAGTGAGGGTTTTAATATTGGTTTTTGTGAGTGCAAGCCTGGCTTTGGCCCCATGATGCACAATCACGATACGAATGAAACTTTTATCCCAATGACTGGTACATGGCGTTGCTCATGGGAAGTTGATGGTCAAGTAGAGTTTTTTGATGTGGGTCAGTGGGATATCTGTTCTTTTCCTGCCGGTGTTCAACGCCGTTTTGAAAATGTTACTTTTGATGAACCCGACAAAACCCATTGGTTAATGTTTGTGATTGGTGGTGATGCACCAGAGGTCGACTTTAGTGAAAAAGCTAAAGATACGTTAAGAGCTGCTGGACTCCTAAAATAATAATCAACTTGCTTAATATGCTAAAGTCATACCATTCTTGATCGGTGTGTATGACTTCCAAAGTTCGTTTACTCAATAAAAATATTCTTCTTTTAGCGATTTGCCAGGGACTTTATCTCACCAATAATGTGACCTTTTTAGCCATCAATGGTCTAGTTGGCTTTAACTTAACACCAATTCCTTGGATGGCTACCCTTCCCTTGATGGCCTATGTTTTAGGGGCCGCTATCTCAACGATCATTGTTGCCAAAGTTCAAGAAAAATATGGTCGAAAAAAATCGTTCCAATTCGCCTTGCTAGTTGTGATATTTGCATCTTTAGTATGCGCATGCGCTGCCTATAGTAAAAGTTTCATCCTCTTGATTATAGGAACTGCCATTGCTGGCTACTATAGCGCCAATGGCCTTCTCTACCGTTTTGTTGCTCCTGAACTGACTCAACCTAGTTTAAAAGAAAAGGCGGTTTCTATCGTTTTGGCTGGTGGTCTTATTGGGGCTGTTTTGGGACCTAATTTATCTTCTTGGAGTAAAAACATCTTTGATACCCAATTTTTGGGTGCTTATTTGATCTTAGCAATTGCTGGCGTGATGGGTATTTTGATCATGCAACTTATTGACTTTCCGGATGACTATCGAACCAATCAGCCCAGCCATACTGGACGGCCTCTGAAAGAGATTATCTTGCAACCCACTTTTTTAGTTGCCTTAATCTGTGCATCCTTGGGTTATGGAGTCATGAATTTAATGATGGCGGGTACGCCTCTTGCAATGCAGGTTTGTGGCTTTGATTTTCCCAATACAGCTCAAGTGCTTCAATATCACGTCATTGGTATGTTTGCTCCAGGTTTTTTTACAGGCCACCTCGTCAAGCGCTATGGTCCTATACCGATTATGACGATTGGTGCCGCACTCAACTTCATTAGTATTTTTATTATGCTGTCTGGTAGTGATCTGCCACACTTTATTGCTGCTCTATTTTTATTGGGTGTGGCTTGGAATTTTCTGTTTAATGGCTCAACGATTTTGGCAATCTCTTCCTTTAAACCCGAAGAGAAAAATAAGGCTGAAGCTACTATCAATTTTTGCGTTTTTGGCACCATGGCGATCAGCTCATTTAGCTCAGGTGCTTTAGTCACAACCCAAGGATGGCAGTTCTTAAATATCGGCACACTAGTACCAACCGTAATCGTCAGTGGGGCTATTATTTGGCTGGTGATGTATCAAAAACGATTGATCATCAAACTATCTTAATCCCAGCACCTGCTTCAAAATATCCAATCTTCTTCGCTGAGATAAAACCAGCTTGATGCAAGAATTGCAACACCTCATCTTCAACTTCTGGTGCACAAGAAATTAATAATCCTCCACTCGTTTGAGGATCACTCAATAGATTTTTTTGCCACATTGGCAACTCCGCATCAGCGTGAATGTGTTCTACATAACCTTGCCAATTTCTACCAGAAGCACCTGTCACAATATTATCTTGTGCATACTCCAGTGCCTCTTCAATGAAGGGGATGAGATTAAATTGCAGATTAGCCTGTAACTTTGCACCTTGCGCCATCTCTAGGAGATGTCCGGCTAGGCCAAATCCAGTGACGTCAGTCATCGCGTGAACGTGCTGGTTTTCAACTAAAGTCATCCCTGGGGTATTGAGTTGAGTGGTGTAATCAATCAATTTGGCATACGCTTTTTCTGATATCTTTTCTTGTTTAAAAGCCGCACTCAAAATACCAACGCCAATGGGCTTACTCAGAATAATGCTATCGCCAATTTGAGATGTTTTGTTTCTTTTGAATTTCTTCGGATCTACGATACCAATCACAATCAGTCCATAAATAGGCTCTACTGAATCAATTGAATGACCACCTGCTATAGGGATTCCTGCGGCAGCACAAACCGCTTGGCCTCCTGCGGTTATCCGCTGAATTATCTCAATCGGTAATACATTAATGGGCATACCAAGTATCGCAAGCGCAAAAAGTGGTTTAGCACCCATCGCATAGATATCCGAAATTGCATTGCTAGCGGCGATTCGACCAAAGTCAAAGGGGTCATCCACAATCGGCATAAAAAAATCAGTAGTTGCAACGATAGCCTGATGCTCATTGATTTGATAAACAGCCGCATCTTCATTATTCTGATTGCCCGCTAATAGCTGTGGGGCAAAGGTTACAAACGGCGAAAACTGCAATATTTTTGAAAGCACTGCAGGGGCAATTTTGCATCCACAGCCACCACCATGCGACAAAGAGGTTAACCTACCGTTATAAGACATACTATTTTCTCCAAAGGAATCCATGCAAGGATACCACTAGAGTCTAGAGTGTCAAGACGAACTGGTTGCGATTCATGAGAAAATAGAGTTCATGACTATGCACTTTGCTCAATGAAGTCCTCCACTATATCCACTCTAGACGATGACTCTAAATATGATGAGATCATTGATGTGCGAACACCTGCCGAATATGCGCTTGATCATATTCCTGGGGCTGTCAATTTTCCTGTTCTGTCCAATGAAGATCGCGTCATTGTAGGCACCAAATATAAACAAGAATCGTCCTTTGAAGCAAAAAAATTAGGTGCAACGCTCATCGCACGAAACATTGCCAACCATATTGAAACCGAATTTTCTAAGCGCCCTAAAAACTGGCGTCCCCTCATTTATTGTTGGCGGGGTGGTAAGCGCAGTGGCGCCATGGGACATATTCTTCGCCAGATTGGCTGGGATGCTCACGTATTAGAGGGCGGCTATAAAACCTATCGGTCACATGTGCTTCAAAGTCTTCAGGAACTCCCCAAGCAGTTTCAGTTTCGGGTCATTTCAGGGCGGACTGGCAGTGCTAAAAGTCGAGTACTAGAAAATCTCGTCCTTTTAGGATGCCAAGTCTTACACCTTGAAGAACTAGCCAACCATAAAGGTTCAGTTTTGGGAGCTAGTCTCGATTCAGAACAACCTAGTCAAAAATATTTCGAAACTCTCATTAACTCAAGTCTAAAAAAATTTAATCCCAATCAAGTTGTCTTCATCGAAGCTGAAAGCAAAAAGGTGGGTAGTTTACAGGTTCCCGATACTCTAATGGAATGCATCCGCTCAAGTCCTTGTATTCGCATTGACGCCAGTGTAAAAGCCCGTGTAGCCTTCCTTGAAGAGGACTATCGTTATCTCATTGAGCAACCGACTTTTTTATTACAAAAACTACAACATCTCAAAGCGCTTGTAGGTCAAGAACAGTTAAATGTTTGGTATGAACTGATTGCAAAGCGGGATTGGCCAGGGTTAATTCGTTCTCTACTTGAACTGCACTATGACCGCTTATACGATCGTTCGCAATTACGTAATTTTGATAATTACGAAAAAGCCCCTTCGATTCAATCAGATGATCTATCAAAGGCTGGTATTCAAAACATCGCCAGCCAAATTCAGCGCATGATGGATCAATCCAAATAGATTTGGAAGATTCCTTGAGTCCCATTGCGCTGTAATCCACGATCTGCCATTTTCTCAAACAAAGATTTAGCAAGTGCAAGACCTGGCAAGTTCAGATGCATTTGCTCAGCCTCTGCTAAAGCAATCTTAAGATCTTTAATCAAATGCTCCACGTAAAAACCAGGGGCGTAATCACCCACAATCATTTTGGCACCTAATACATTAAGCTGAAATCCAGAGGCTGCACCCCCGCCAATGGACTGCAATACAACTGCGGGATCAAGGCCAACTTTTTTGGCATACGATAAGCCTTCAGCAACTCCCATAATGGTTGAAGCAATCACAATCTGATTACACATTTTGGTATGTTGACCCATACCAGCAGCACCTTGCAAAATAATACTCGTGCCTAGCTTTTGCAGAATAGGCAGAACATGATCAAATACCGCCTTGTCACCACCGACCATAATGGTTAATTTGGCATCTCTTGCCCCAATATCCCCACCGGAAACAGGTGCATCTAAAGAAGCTAAGCCTTTTTTGGCAGCTTCTGTTGCGATTTTTCTGGCTAATGATGGACTCGAGGTTGTCATGTCCACCAAAATAGCGTTATTAGCTGAAGCAATAATACCTTTTTCGCCAAAATATACTTCTTCAACATCGGATGGATAACCAACCATCGTGATGATCATGTTGGAGTGTGCGGCAACTTCTCCTGGGGTATCGAACCACTTAGCACCTTTTGCAACCAGCGCATCCGTTTTAGACTTTGTACGGTTATACAAATTAACTTGATAACCAGCGGCCAATAAATGACCAGCCATATTTTGGCCCATAATCCCAACGCCAACAAATCCAATAGAAACTATATTCGGTAAAGAACTCATATTTTCTCTCTGCATCAATTAATAAACATTTATTTTGCCACACAGATGAGAAACCTCTCTTGCGAAGTTCGCAAGAGAGTTCTTAACAAATATACTAGCCAGCAAGTCCTGGCATCAATTTAAGGGCATTGCCACGTGTGATTTGATTCAAATCTGCGGTATTAAATCCATACTTAATCAATCCCTTGATATTATCTTCACTTGTTCTGTAAGGATAATCAGAGCCAAATAAGACTTGGTCTTTACTCACTAACTGCAATAGCGATGGAATCGTATATTGATTTGCTGCCCATGCCGTATCGTAATAAAAACGCTTTAACTCATGCAAAACACCATTAGGAACTTTTTCTTTTAGCTTCGGATCGATGACTGGCATTTTTTCTAAACGCTCGGTCAGGAATGGTAATGATCCTCCTGCATGTGAAAAGATAAATTTAATATTAGGATTTTTAGCAGCTGTACCAGAGAAAACAATGTCAACAATGGTTCGTGTTGTATCAGTTCCATACTCAACGACAGTCGGTGGCGTATTTGGAATTAAATTATTACAACAGTTGGCGGATGTTGGATGCGTATACAAAATCGCCCCACGACGATTTAACTCTTGCATCACTGGAGCAAACATGGGATGCCCCAACCATTTGTCACCGTAACTGGTTAACAATCCAATACCTTGTGCTTTTAACACATCTAAAGCGTATTCCATTTCTTTTAATGCATCATCCATATTTTTCATGGGGAGCATCGCAAAAGAGCCAAACCGTCCTTTGTGATCACTGCGTAATTTTGCTGCGTACTCATTATTCTCACGGGCCATTTTTTTGCCCAACTCTTCATCTAAAAAGCTAACCTGTGGTGTGGTAGCAGAAAGAATGGAGGTTGCCGTACCAGCGGCATCCATGTCATCTAATGTTTTTTGAACAGACCAATTAATCATCGGTGGCTGGATAACTTTTTTCTCAGCCATGACTGCATTAAGGCCTGGTGAGAAAAAATGATGATGCGTATCAATTCTATTTTTATTGCCAAGAACAGTGGGCTCATTCGTTTGCGCTGGTAATAAAGTACTTGCTCCTAATCCAGCAATACCGCCTAAAAAACCTCTTCTTGAAACAGTACATCCACACAATGGCTTAAACAAAATGGCTCTCCTTGGTTGTTTTTAAAATAATGTATTACCACATTATCACAAAGATGGAGGGTTAAGACCAACTAGTGTAAGTACTTACCTAATCAAGGTAGAGTATCAACTTAGTTTTTGCTTGGAACTGGTTTTTCTAGCTGAATAATTTGTTTTTTTTGAATCGGCTGAAATGCCGGTGGTTTACTTTCTGTTCTTGCGGGTGTTGTTGCAGAAGGAATCGGCTTATCTACCTGTGATGGAACAACTGCGGCAGCTGGTTTTGGAGGAGTCGGAGATTGCTCTTTTACTTTGACCTCAGGTTCGACCTTTGGTTGTTCAGTTATGGGAGGCGCTTTTGGCTCGGGGATAAAGCTTGGTAAATTACTAGGTTTATCAATTTCTTTAATAGCAGGATCAAGCACAGTTGTCTTTAGTTTTCCTTCATTACGAACAGCTTGCTCAGCAGCTTTGTTCAACAAAATAATACTGATGCGGCGATTGATTGGGTTCATTGGATTTTGGGGGTCTAGAAGAACCGCATCTGCTAAACCTGTGACCCTTAACATGTGCTTGGCATCCAATCCCCCAGCCAACAACACCCTTCTTGCA
Source organism: Polynucleobacter sp. SHI8 (assembly GCF_027944005.1). Taxonomy (NCBI): domain Bacteria; kingdom Pseudomonadati; phylum Pseudomonadota; class Betaproteobacteria; order Burkholderiales; family Burkholderiaceae; genus Polynucleobacter; species Polynucleobacter sp. SHI8. Next base: position 1,850,541 of record NZ_AP027204.1, read on the forward strand.
GCATTTGCGCGATCAGCAGAAAGTTCCCAATTGGTATAAGAACCATTATTATTAGTGTATGGCATGCTATCCGTATGACCAGATATGCTAATCGTATTCGGTAAATCATTAAATGTTGGAGCCATCGCCTTAATAATGTCTTGAGCAAAAGCTTGCATTTCCGCACTAGCATTAGCAAACATAGGACGATTGGCTTCGTCAGTAATCAATACACGTAAACCTTCATCAGTTACATCAATTTTTAATTGGCTTTGATACTTTTTTAAACGAGGACTATTATCAATTTGATTGATTAACTTTTCACGTATCGCTTTCATCTTGGCATTTTCTTGTGCCTGCTGAAGTTTGATGGCGGCTTTTTTTTGCGACTCAGTCAATGACTCAAATTTCTTCTCTTCATTTTGTGCTTCATTTTCACCAGGAGGAGCATCAGAACGAGAGGTTTGTCCATCTTTAGAAGTAATGTCCAAGCCCCCCCCCTGAATGACCACCTTGGAGTCACCACTTTTGGAACCGCCTTGCAAGGCAACTTTCAACGGCGTCTTGAAATATTCAGAAATACCATTCAAAGTACCTCCATCGACACTCCCCAATAACCACATGAGCAGAAAGAACGCCATCATCGCTGTTACAAAGTCTGCATACGCAATTTTCCAAGCACCTCCGTGATGGCCACTAGCCACCTTTTTAATGCGCTTAACAATGATCGGACGTTGTAAATCGTCTGCACTCATAATTATTCTGCTTTAGCCCTGCTCTTTGATGCTTTGATTTCAGCTTCTAAATCGGTGAAACTTGGTCTTTCTGTGGAATATAGAACCTTACGTCCAAATTCCACTGCAATGCTTGGAGGATAGCCATTGAGTGATGCTAATAAAGTAACCTTGATACATTGATAGACCTTAGCCTCTTCCTCGGTTTTATTTTCCAGCAGTGTGGATAATGGTCCAACCACCCCGTAGGCTAATAAAATACCTAAAAAAGTACCGACCAAAGCATTAGCAATTAATATACCCAACTCGGCAGGAGGTAAACCTACAGATTCCATTGTATGTACTACCCCCATGACTGCCGCAACAATTCCAAAAGCTGGAAGTCCATCGGCAATTTTGGCGATGGTATGCGCTGGAATTAATGCTTCATGATGATGCGTTTCAATTTCGTTATCCATCAAATTTTCAATTTGAAATGGGTCCATATTTCCAGAAACCATTAAACGCATATAGTCAGTGATAAATTCAATAATATGATGATCACCTAAAATCAATGGATACTTTTTAAAAACTTCACTTTCTTCTGGATTATCCACATCCTTTTCGATCGCAATCATTCCTTCAGCTCGGATTTTCGACAAAATACCATACAACAAGAGAATCAATTCTAAATAGAGCGCTTTATTAAACTTAGAGCCTTTAAAACAAGTGCCAAATCCCTTCAAAGTTGCTTTGACTGTGTTCCCAGTATTACTAACGAGAAAAGCACCTAGTCCAGCTCCGCCAATCATCAACAACTCAACTGGTTGGAATAAAGAACCTAAGTGCCCTCCAGCAATAGCAAATCCTCCAAAAACACATCCAAAAACTACTATGTATCCAATGATGACAAACATTTGGAAATCCCTTTATTCAATAAGTATTTTGAAATTGACGATGAACCATTGCTTTTATAATCCACATTAAATCTATCTACGACTCATTTCAGTTATTCTAAAGAATGACTTGGTAACGATTCTTTAATCCGATAAAAATTTCTAATAATGTCACCTCTGGTAACAATACCTACAGGAGCGTGATTCTCATCAACGATCGGTATACAACCAATTCTGACAGTATTAAATAACTCAATTGCCTCAGCTACTGATGCTTGCAGATTTAAAAACTTTGGATTTCGCGTCACGATGTGAATGACACGTTGATTAAGTGTTGCTAAATCACGCGTGGTGTACACATTTGAATTGAGATAAGGGCTAATATTCTTGAGAAGGTCCCTCTCACTGACAATCCCTATGAGTTCACCCTCTTCAATCACAATCAGATGCCGAATATCATTTGAGTCAAAAATATCTTTTACATCTTTTAAAAAATCATCCAATGTGACACTTTTAATGGGGGATGACATAATTTCTGAGATATTCATAATGCTCCAGTAATATTTTTGTTGGAATGTAATGTTGAGTAGACATAAAGAGACTCACCATTAGCCAGTGGAATCGTTTGCAAATTTGGCAGTGCCTCTTCAGGCCAGGCAAACATATAACTGATGATTTGCGCTTTTGGCTGTAATTCTTGCTCTGCTTTTGCATATAAAGATGGCATAGCTGCTGGAGATAAAAATGCAAAAATCAGATCATATTGCGAAAAGTCTTCATTCTCGTAATTTTTTCTGTAAAAAGAACAGTTGGCACGTTCTAGTTTCGACAGCACCATGCTAGCCAACCAAGGAATGGGGGCAGTTTCAAGTCCCAGACATTGAACATGCGCATGATGCTTAGATATGTAGCGTGAAAACCCACCTAAACCACTGCCGATTTCAAGCACACGACACAGTTGCTGATCTGGTAGTAGCTTGGCAACAGCCTCCCAAACGAGTTGATTTGATGGATAATACGGTACGCGCGTAACGAGAGTATTCCAATATAAGCCCAACATGGCTATCAATGCCAAGAAATACAACCATCCTGGAAGATGCAAACTATAAAAGATCAAGATCGTGAGCGCAAAGCAAGAATTGATTCTTTGCCACCAAATGGGTAAATGGATCACATAACTCATCACACCAGCCATGAGCCCAATCGATAAAGCCATATAAATGAAGTGCTTGTCTTGATTCGCATTTTCCCAAAATGGAGAAATCATCAAACTGAACATGGTTGCGAGGACTAATAAACTCAAAGATACCCACTGTGGATATTTCTGGACAACATCTTTCTTGATGAACAGAGTTGAAGTTGTGTTCATCGGCGTTATGTTAGGTAGATGTTTTGGATTGCTTTTCAGCTAAATTCGCATCAATCACTTTTTGCGTTTTACCGGCTCTAGAAGGAACATCACATAGACCGCAGATATATTGACGTGTCATGAGTGGTTGCGCAACATAATCACCTTTACAGGTTTTACATTTAGCCGTTACTAACATATTGCTACTCATAAAGCGCATAAGAGTCCACGCTCTTGTAAGAGATAGTACTGGTTCTTCACCCTCTTCAGGGGGTAACTGCTCTAAATACAATTTGTAAGATTTTAAAATCAGTTGGATACCCTCAAGTGGGGTATTTTGTTCTAACTGCTTGAAAATGCCCAGAAATAATGAAGAATGAATATTTGGCTGCCAGGTTAAAAACCAATCAGTTGAAAACGGCAACATCCCCTTAGGAGGGGAAACGCCACGTAATTCTTTGTAGAGTTTGACGAGTCGGTCACGGGAGAGCGCCGTTTCCGATTCTAAAAGTTGCAACCGCGCGCCTAATTGAATCAGCTCGATTGCGAGTTGTATATCTTTAGACTCATCTAAGATACTTTTATTTTTCTTATTCATGCGCCTATTTCTTTGAGTTGTTTCTCAAAGGATACTGTTGGTTTACGACAGTTTTAGAATTGCTAATTAAGCAAACTCTTCCACTGGTTGGCTAGCCAACAAAATCGCAGCGTGCGCTTTTGACTGAAAGCTCTCTTTATTGTCATGTGTCAACATGCCAAGAATTGCGCTATCATCAAAACGAAAACGTGTGAGCATCGTCACGTTCGCAGCTAATTTCATGGTTTGAGATGTTGTCAAGCTTGAAATCAACTGGGCAACTTTATCGCTAATACCTAAACGATAGATGGCAGTTGGTAAGTCTTGACGAATCATTTGCTGAGCTAATAACAAGTATTGCAAATTAGCGTCGCGGATCTCGGATAATATTTCATCTGTATTCATTTTGGCTCCCTTTAAATAAATTCAATATGAACTTAACTTGAAGCCATTGTGAAGCTTATAAAAAGTTTCAACAATTAGACAAATGATGTTTTTAATAACAGTTATTCCATGCATAAAGTTACAGAATTCGTCTTACACGAATTCAACCAAACCAACAAGGAATAAAAAAAATCTATACAAATCAAACTCATGAAAGATAAAGGGAGTTACATTTCATTAGCCTGTACATGGTTAACGACTACACCTTTGCAAACTTTAGGAAAAAAATTAAAAAAAATAAAAGAGGCCAAAAATACCCTCAATTCATCGCTTTGGACCCCTCTGGATACCCTATTTGGCGTCTACTCGTAATTACAATTATTGAATGAATCCATAAGTTATTGAATTTATTAAATATTTAAAATTACGTTTTTAACTGCTTTTTTAGCAAATCGGAAATTAAACCGTTTTTAGGAAACTTTAGCCCCCTTGCGTAAATTTATTCTTCTTAAGGATTTTTATTTCGCATCGTTAACAGGAATATCACTGCGGCGAATGCAACACAACAGACCACAGGAATGTTTTAACTAACTAATTAACTAAATATTTAAGGAGTAGTAAAAATGGCATCTATTATCAACACAAACATTACCTCCCTTGTTGCTCAAAATAACTTGAGCATGACACAAGCTACTTTACAAACAACGATTGAGCGCTTGTCTTCAGGCTTACGTGTTAACTCAGCGGCAGATGATGCTTCTGGTTACGCAATTGCAAACCGTATGGATGCTCAAATCCGCGGTATGGCTGTAGCAACACGCAATGCCAATGACGGTATCTCATTTTCACAAACAGTGACTGGTGCTCTTTCACAGATCTCTAATAACTTACAGCGTATGCGTGAACTTGCTGTGCAAGCAGCTAACGGCTCAAACTCTGCTTCAGATACAGCTTTACTGAACCAAGAATTTAACCAGCTCCAAACTGAAGTTGCGCGTATTCAGTCAAGCACAAGTTTTAATAATGTGAACGTATTCCAGGCAAATGATATTGTGTTCCAAGTAGGTGCAAATACTACTTCTGGTGACCGTGTCAACATGCAAGGTTCACCTTTGAACAATACTCAAACATTAGGCACACAAACGATTACTGATCGTGGAATATTATCTGCAGGTGCAGATATCAGTGCCGCTCTCGCTGCTGCTAGTGCAATCTCTGGAGCTTCGGTTACAAGTCTTCAAAATGCTGCAATTGACGCGATTAACTCAAGTCAAAAAATTTCATTCGCAGTTAAAAATGATCTTTTAAATCAAGTTAATACATCTGCAGCAGTTGGTGGCCAAACATTAGCTGGTTTATATACTGCTCTTGTGACAACAACTGCAACTAATATTATTGGAACAGCCGGAGGTATTGATGCAACACCAGTTGGAACGGCTGCAACAGCAGCTTCAGGCCAAACATTAGCGCTTTCTGCAATCTCTGCAATTGACAATGCTTTAACTGAGGTTAATACAGCAAGTGCAACTCAAGGTGCTTTACAAAATAGATTCTCGGCAGTGATCAGTAACTTAACTGCTTTCTCACAAAGCCAAACAGCTGCGAAGAGCCGTATCGTCGATGCTGACTTTGCTGCAGAAACTGCGAAGTTATCGAAGAACCAGATCCTACAACAAGCTGGTACTGCAATGCTTGCTCAAGCTAATCAGCTACCTTCCGGAATCCTTTCTTTACTCAAGAATGGCTAATTAAAAAACTAAACTCTTAGGTCATTTAGGGGAGACTTGTCTCCCCTTTTTTATTTTTGATCGTTCTGTTTGCTCTAAACCATTCTGTAATTGATTTTAGAAAAACTTGATAGCAAATAAAAAAAATATAGTGATAAAGAATTTTTTGAACTACACGTTAATAGATATATAACTGCGGCGATTAAGTAACTTCAATAGACTGCAGAAATGTTTTAACTAACTAATTAACTAAATATCTAAGGAGTAGTAAAAATGGCATCTATTATCAACACAAACATTACCTCACTTGTTGCTCAAAATAACTTGAGCATGACACAGGCAAAATTACAAACAACGATTGAGCGCTTATCTTCAGGCTTACGTGTGAACTCAGCAGCAGATGATGCTTCTGGTTACGCAATTGCAAACCGTATGGATGCTCAAATCCGCGGTATGGCTGTTGCAACACGCAATGCTAATGACGGTATCTCATTTTCACAAACTGTTACTGGTGCTCTTTCACAGATCTCTAATAACTTACAACGCATGCGTGAACTCGCTGTTCAAGCAGCTAACGGCTCAAACTCTGGCTCAGATACCGCTTTACTGAACCAAGAATTTAACCAACTGCAAACTGAAGTTGCGCGTATTCAGTCAAGTACTAACTTCAATAATGTGAATGTGTTCCAGGCGAATGATATTGTGTTCCAAGTAGGCGCTAATACGACTTCAGGTGACCGCGTCAACATGCAAGGTTCACCACTCACAAGCACACAAGCTATGGGTACTCAAACCATTACTGATCGCACAGCAACTACAGCTGGTGCTGATATTGCAGCTGCGATTACTACAGCAAGTGCAACAGCAGCTTCACTCACAGGAAATGATGCTGCAAAAATTGCATTTATGAATAACTCTATTATCGATGCAATTAATTCAAGTCAGAAATTATCTTTTGAAGCAAAGGCCGATGCTTTAAACACACTGACTGCAATTAATAATGCATATGGTAGTGCCGGTGTTGATCCTGCTGCAACTGCTCTTACCGGTGCAAACCTTGCAAACTTTGTTACAGATATACAAAAAGTTGTTGGCTCAGGAGCTGCAGTTGCAACACCTTTAACTCTAACAGTGCAACTAACAGCAAATGCAGCTACAACTAGCACCTTCGCTCCAGACAGCACACCGAATAGTCCAACAAACCCAGTGACCCAGACGACTGGTGCGAAAATTCTAAAAGTGAACGTTCAAATAGCTTCAGTAGGACTTGCCGGTTCGCCAGGTACACTCCTCGCCACACAAACTGCTGCTTCTGGACAATCACTCGCATTAAGTGCAATTGCTTCTATCGACAATGCTTTGACTGAAGTCAATACAGCAAGTGCTACACAAGGTGCTTTGCAAAATAGATTCTCAGCAGTCATTAGTAACTTAACAGCTTTCTCACAAAGCCAAACAGCTGCGAAAAGCCGTATCGTGGATGCTGACTTTGCTGCAGAAACTGCGAAGTTATCGAAGAACCAGATCCTATCTCAAGCTGGTACTGCAATGCTTGCTCAAGCAAATCAGCTACCTTCCGGAATCCTTTCTTTACTCAAGAACGGCTAATTTATAACTGCAGTACGTGGATAAGAGGGGGAGGGATACCCCCTCTATCTAAAAAAGCAAACGAGTAAATAGGTATTTTATTTTTAAGATGAAATACCTATTTATTGGGCAGTAGGTCAATTGAGAAAAAACTTTCTTGGATCAATGAATCATCAAGTTACAGGAAAAACTCACCCTCAACATGTAGCCAATAAGTAGATGTACGTTGCAATGATCGAATCATGATGAATCGCTTTTCTAAGTATGAAATGCTGATTCATTAGATTTTTAAATTGATAAAAGAACGCCTGATTGAAAAAGTATTTCTTTAAGGTGCTGGAGGAATTCACCCCAATTATCAATCGATCAAACAAGAGTCAAATTTGTATGTATTTTTATGTTTTAAATATTAACTGTATCAAGGTTTTTTATAAACGTTCGTTAAAGATATTAACAGAAGTCAATTTAGCCTTTAAATAAACCAATTAAAGGTAAATCGATCAAGTGAAATTTAACTAAATTTACTAACTCTTAGGAGGTTTAAAATGCCATCAATAATTAATACCAACATCACATCTCTGATTGCTCAGAATAATCTGACCAAAACAGGCGATATGTTACAAACAACCATTCAACGTTTATCTTCTGGCTTACGTGTGAACAATGCTGCTGATGATGCTTCTGGTTTTGCGATTGCAAACCGTATGGATTCGCAAATCCGCGGTATGGCTGTAGCCACTCGTAATGCTAACGATGCGATTTCATTCTCACAAACAACTTCTGGCGCTTTAACTCAGATCTCAAATAACTTGCAGCGTATGCGTGAACTTGCTGTTCAAGCTGCTAACGGCTCTAACTCTGCTTCAGATACCTCTTTACTGAACCAAGAATTTAGCCAGTTGCAAACTGAAGTTTCTCGTATTCAAGGCAGCACAACGTTCAACAACGTGAGCGTCTTTACTGCTTCAGATACAGTATTCCAGATTGGTGCTAACACAACTGCAAACGATCGTGTAAATATGCAGGGTACTGCTTTGACATCGACGATGTCTTTAGGCACACAAACGATTACTGATCGTGTAGCAGGAACTGCAGGTGCTGATATCTCTGCAGCACTATTAGTAGCAAGTACTTATGCAAATAGCTCAGTTGCAGCAGGTAGCGCTCAGGTTAGTTACTTACAAAATGCTGCAATTGATGCAATTAACGGCAGCCAGAAGATTTCATTCTCGACTAAAAATGATATGCTAAACGCCTTAAATGCTGGCGTTACCGCTAACCCAGCAGCTCTCGGAGCACTCTTTACTGCATTAACAACTGCAACGGCATACGGTATTACTGGTACTGGTACTGGCGGAGCTGTGACAGCTACTGAAAATACTGCATTAGTTGCAGCACAAACAGCTTCTGGTGGACAATCAAACGCTCTTTCAGCAATTACAGCTCTTGATAGTGCCTTAACTGAAGTTAATACAGCAAGTGCAGTTCAAGGTGCTTTACAAAATAGATTCTCAGCAGTGATCAGTAACTTAACTGCTTTCTCACAAAGCCAAACAGCTGCGAAGAGCCGTATCGTCGATGCTGACTTTGCTGCAGAAACTGCAAAGTTATCGAAGAACCAGATCTTGCAACAAGCTGGTACTGCAATGCTTGCTCAAGCGAACCAGTTACCTTCAGGCGTACTTTCTTTACTCAAGTAATAACAGAATCCTTAGTAGTTAGTTGACAGGGGCCTTCGGGCCCCTTTTTTAAAACAATGAACTAAGGTCATTTAAGTATTTAAATTAATTATTTAATCATTTTTTTACTTAAGTTATTTTTAATTTGTTCGTTATAAGTAATAACTGCAGTCATGTTTGCCTTCTATTTAAATGATTAAGAAGTTAAGCAGACCAGGTTTAAAAAAACAATTTTTCTCTTAGGAGGTTTACCATGCCGTCGATTATTAATACCAACATCACATCGCTGATTGCACAGAACAATCTGACCAAAACTGGCGATGCTTTACAAACAACGATTCAACGTTTATCTTCTGGCTTACGCGTTAACAATGCTGCTGATGATGCTTCTGGTTTTGCGATTGCAAACCGTATGGATGCTCAAATCCGCGGTATGGCTGTAGCCACTCGTAACGCTAACGATGCAATCTCATTCTCACAAACAGCTTCTGGCGCTCTTTCACAGATCTCCAATAACTTGCAGCGTATGCGTGAACTCGCTGTCCAGGCAGCCAACGGATCTAACTCTGCTTCAGATACTTCTTTACTGAACCAAGAATTTAGCCAGTTGCAAACTGAAGTTTCTCGTATTCAAGGCAGCACAACGTTCAACAACGTTAGCGTCTTTACTGCATCCGATACAGTATTCCAGATTGGTGCGAACACAACTGCAAACGATCGTGTAAACATGCAGGGTACTGCTTTGACAACCACAATGTCTTTAGGTACTCAATCCATTACTGATCGTACAGCAACTACAGCACAGGCCGATATTGCTGCTGCAATTGCCACTGCTAGTGCTTATGCAAATAGCTCCATTAGTGGTGCTTCGAATCAAATTAGTTATATGCAAAACGCAATTATCGATGCAATTAATGGTAGCCAAAAATTATCTTTTACTGCTAAGTCCGATGCGCTCGGTACATTGTCAACCTTATCAAATGCCTACAGTCAAACAGGTACAGTTGGGGCTACACTTGCAGCATTTGTAACTGATTCAGGTGCAGCTTTTGCCTCAACAACGCCAGCCACACCGATTACACTCACCATCACAAGTACTGGTGGTACGGTCGGTAACGTTTATACCCCTGATGCAAATGGGAGTAGCACTAAATTTATCAAGTTCTCATCTGCTACAGCAATTCAATTAACACTTGGTGCTGGTGCTGTTGCAAACGGAACTGGTGCAGGACAATTAAGTGCAACTCAAACAGCTTCTGGTGGACAATCAAACGCTCTTTCAGCAATTACAGCTCTTGATAGTGCCTTAACTGAAGTTAATACAGCAAGTGCAGTTCAAGGTGCTTTGCAAAATAGATTCTCAGCGGTGATTAGTAACTTAACTGCTTTCTCACAAAGCCAAACAGCTGCGAAGAGCCGTATCGTTGATGCTGACTTTGCTGCAGAAACTGCAAAGTTATCGAAGAACCAGATCTTGCAACAAGCTGGTACTGCAATGCTTGCTCAAGCGAACCAGTTACCTTCAGGCGTACTTTCTTTACTCAAGTAATAACAGAATCCTTAGTAGTTAGTTGACAGGGGCCTTCGGGCCCCTTTTTTAAAACAATGAACTAAGGTCATTTAAGTATTTAAATTAATTATTTAATCATTTTTTTACTTAAGTTATTTTTAATTTGTTCGTTATAAGTAATAACTGCAGTCATGTTTGCCTTCTATTTAAATGATTAAGAAGTTAAGCAGACTAGGTTTAAAAAAACAATTTTTCTCTTAGGATGTTTACCATGCCGTCAATAATTAATACCAACATCACATCGCTGATTGCACAGAACAATCTGACCAAAACTGGCGATGCTTTACAAACAACGATTCAACGTTTATCTTCTGGCTTACGCGTTAACAATGCTGCTGATGATGCTTCTGGTTTTGCGATTGCAAACCGTATGGATGCGCAAATCCGCGGTATGGCTGTAGCCACTCGTAACGCTAACGATGCAATCTCATTCTCACAAACAGCTTCTGGCGCTCTTTCACAGATCTCCAATAACTTGCAGCGTATGCGTGAACTCGCTGTCCAGGCAGCCAACGGCTCTAACTCTGCTTCAGATACTTCTTTACTGAACCAAGAATTTAGCCAGTTGCAAACTGAAGTTTCTCGTATTCAAGGCAGCACAACGTTCAACAACGTGAGCGTCTTTACTGCTTCAGATACAGTATTCCAGATTGGTGCGAACACAACTGCAAACGATCGTGTAAATATGCAGGGTACTTCTTTGACATCGACGATGTCCCTAGGTACTCAAACCATTACTGATCGTACTAACATTACTGGCGGGGCTGATATTGCTGCGGCATTATTAGCAGCAAGTTCAACAGCAAACGCACTCTCTGGCACAGCCAATCAGATTAGCTTCTTACAAAATGCTGCAATTGATGCAATTAACGGCAGCCAGAAGATTTCATTTGCGACAAAAGGCAATATGTTAACTGCTGTCACAAACGGCGTTAATAACTCTGCAACACTGACCGCTCTATTTACTAATTTAAACACTGCCACTGCTTATGGCATTATTGGTACAGGTACCGGTGGCCCAGTTACTGCAACGGATAATACTTCGTTAACTGCTGCTCAAACTACTGCTTCTGGTCAGTCTTTAGCCTTATCCGCAATTACCGCACTTGATAATGCCTTAACTGAAGTTAATACAGCAAGTGCAGTTCAAGGTGCTTTGCAAAATAGATTCTCAGCAGTGATCAGTAACTTAACTGCTTTCTCACAAAGCCAAACAGCTGCGAGGAGCCGTATCGTCGATGCTGACTTTGCTGCAGAAACTGCGATGTTATCGAAGAACCAGATCTTGCAACAAGCTGGTACTGCAATGCTTGCTCAAGCTAACCAGTTACCTTCAGGCGTACTTTCTTTACTCAAATAATTTAATTTTCTCTTAGGAGGTTTACCATGCCGTCGATTATTAATACCAACATCACATCGCTGATTGCACAGAACAATCTGACCAAAACTGGCGATGCTTTACAAACAACGATTCAACGTTTATCTTCTGGCTTACGTGTGAACAATGCTGCTGATGATGCTTCTGGTTTTGCAATTGCAAACCGTATGGATGCGCAAATCCGCGGTATGGCTGTAGCCACACGTAATGCAAACGATGCGATCTCTTTTTCACAAACAGCTTCTGGCGCTCTTTCACAGATCTCCAATAACTTGCAGCGTATGCGTGAACTTGCTGTTCAAGCTGCTAACGGCTCTAACTCTGCTTCAGATACCTCTTTACTGAACCAAGAATTTAGCCAGTTGCAAACTGAAGTTTCTCGTATTCAAGGCAGCACAACGTTCAACAACGTGAGCGTCTTTACTGCTTCAGATACAGTATTCCAGATTGGTGCGAACACAACTGCTAATGACCGTGTCAATATGCAGGGTACTGCTTTGACAACAACAATGTCCTTAGGTACTCAAACCATTACTGATCGTGCGGCAACCACAGCTCAAAATGATATTAGTACTGCTCTTGCAGCCGCTAGTGCATACGCTACAGCAGGTAATGGATTTTCAACAGATTCCGCCAGAATTAATTACATCAGTAATGCTGCTATTGGTGCTATTTTAGGTAGCCAAAAACTATCTTTTGCTGCTGAAAATGATGCCATCAATACACTGAATGCAATTACGAGCGCTTATAACAGTTCTGGAGTTACAACTGTAAGTGCCACATCAGCAAACTACTTTACAGATATTTCAAAGGTAGTTGGTGCAACTGCCGCGGCGGGTCCAATAACTTTATCAGTATTGTTACCAAGTGCTTGGGGTGGTGCGACTGGAGCAACCTATCAGGCGGATTCATTAGGAACCAACCCTGTAACTTACACGAATGCTTCTCAATCATTAAAAATTAACGTCAATGCGATATCCGTTGGAGCGACTGGTACAGCAGGTACTTTATTAGCCACACAAACTGCTACTTCTGGTCAGTCTTTAGCTTTGTCAGCAATCAGCGCAATTGACAATGCTTTAACTGAAGTCAATACAGCCAGTGCAACCCAAGGTGCTTTGCAAAATAGATTCTCAGCAGTCATTAGTAACTTAACAGCTTTCTCACAAAGCCAAACAGCTGCGAAAAGCCGTATCGTGGATGCTGACTTTGCTGCAGAAACTGCGAAGTTATCAAAGAATCAAATCTTGCAACAGGCTGGTACTGCAATGCTTGCTCAAGCGAACCAGTTGCCTTCTAGCGTACTTTCTTTACTTAAGTAATATCAGAATCCTTAGTAGTTAGTTGATAGGGGTCTTCGGACCCCTTTTTTTAAAAGCCTATTTTTTATTTTTTTAATTTAAATTTAAATTTGACATAACTAATGAATGTACTAATGAATATCTAGAGAAATTGATCATACCATCAGTGATTAACACAAATATCTCCTCAATTATTGCTCAAAGTAATTTAACAAAAACGAGCGATGCACTTCAAGTGAACATTGAACGCTTGTCTTCTGGCTTACGTGTGAACAATGCTGCTGATGATGCTTCTGGTTTTGCAATTGCAAACCGTATGGATGCGCAAATCCGCGGTATGGCTGTAGCCACACGTAATGCAAACGATGCGATCTCTTTTTCACAAACAGCTTCTGGCGCTCTTTCACAGATCTCCAATAACTTGCAGCGTATGCGTGAACTTGCTGTTCAAGCTGCTAACGGCTCTAACTCTGCTTCAGATACCTCTTTACTGAACCAAGAATTTAGCCAGTTGCAAACTGAAGTTTCTCGTATTCAAGGCAGCACAACGTTCAACAACGTGAGCGTCTTTACTGCTTCAGATACAGTATTCCAGATTGGTGCGAACACAACTGCTAATGACCGTGTCAATATTCAGGGTACTGCACTAAATAGCACCAAGGCATTAGTTAGCAAAACAATAACGGATGGCACAACCACAAACACCGCCAGTGATATCAATGATGCAATCAATGCCGCTAATTCCATTGCCGCAGGAAGTGAATCCAATAAGATTAACTTTATGTACAACACAATTACAGATGCCATTAACTCCAGTCAAAAACTATCATTAAGTTCAAAGGATGCCGCACTCTACAAACTTGAAAACTTGAAAAATGCATACTTTAGTGCATCTGTCCGACAATCCACAGTAAGTCTGGCACTTTTTGTAAATGATGCTCGAAATATTTTTGTTGTACAACGTAATCCAGGGACTTGGACTAGTCTTGCAGTTAAATCTTATTTAACGACAGGCAATGTACCTGAGGCGCCCAATGTACGTATTTGGGCTACTGATGGCAGTTCTGAGATATTAAATGGTGTTGAAGCGGGCATTGGTATCGGATGCCTGAATCAAGCGGCCGCAAGCTCCATCACCACTGGACAATCTAATGCGCTATCTACCATAGCGGCGATTGATTTAGCTCTAACAGAAGTTAATACAGCAAATGCCCAACACGGCGCAGTACAAAATAGATTATCAGCCGTTATTAGTAACCTAACAGCTTTCTCACAAAGTCAGATAGCCGCCAAGAGCAGAATTGTTGATGCCGACTTTGCTACAGAAATTGCCAAGCTTTCCTCAAATTCAATCTTGCAGCAATCTGGGTCTGCCATGCTCACTAAAGCTAATCAATCATCTTCTAACGTACTTGCATTACTCAAAGGACTATAAGCCCTATCCATCAATATGATTTGAAAGAGACCTACGGGTCTCTTTTTTTATTTTTAGACTTCTTTATATGTTCATCTCGAATAATCTTTTAATGCGACTTAACTATATTTTTATTTATTTAGTTTATTTAACCTAAAGTTTTCTTATGCTTTGCCGTAATAGTAAGTAAGCCTTACTACTTGTCTAATTCTTTGACAATTTTTCTCCAAAATATCTATATAAATAAAGGGTTTAGCCCTAAAGAAAAAAACTTAATACTTTTAAAAAAGTTTATATTTTTACTAAAGTTCCCATGCATCCTGTCGTTAATGTTAGTAAGCCTCATCCATTCGTCGAAGTACCAGTAATGAAGGAGATTTACTATGCCAGCTGTCATCAGTACTAACATCACATCATTAATTGCGCAGAATAATTTATCAAAGACGCAAGATGCATTACAACTTACCATTCAACGCTTATCATCAGGACTCAGGGTTAACACTGCAGCCGATGATGCATCTGGATATGCAATTTCAAACCGCATGGACGCACTCATTCGCGGTATGGCAGTTGCCTCCAGAAATGCCAATGATGGTATTTCATACTCACAAACTACTACTGGGGCTCTTTCACAAATTACGAATAATTTACAACGTATGCGTGAACTGGCTGTACAAGCTGCAAACGGATCAAATTCTTCATCAGATACATCGTTACTCAATCAAGAATTTAACCAATTGCAGACGGAAGTAAATCGTATTCAACAAAGCACAACATTTAATGGTGTAAACGTTTTCCAAAACAGAGATACAGTATTTCAAATCGGTTTTGGTACATCATCAAATGATCGCGTTAATATGGTTAGTAATGCATTAGTTAGTTCTCAAGCATTAGGCACTACTACCATTACAGACAGTTCTGCAACCGCATCTTATTTGGATATTGGATCTGCTGTTTCCATTGCAAATACTTATGCCGCAGCATCGGTTACAGGAACTGCTAACCAAATTGCATATGTTTATAACGCTACAGTTGACGCAGTGAACTCCAATCAGAAGCTTTCATTTACAGCAAAAAACGATATCCTCAATACATTGTCTGCAATCAACAGTGCTTATAACTCTTCTGGCCTCACTGCTGCAACAGTTACTACGGCAAATTTTTATGCTGATACAGGCAAAGTCGTTGGTTCTGTAGCTGCTGGTGTTGGTACAGTTGCTACTGCAGGTGCAAAGACATTGAATATCACATTAGCAGTTGCTAACGGCACAAGCATTCCAAGCACAACATTTGCCACAGATTCTCTTGGAACTAACCCTGTTACGCAAGCTGTAAGCTCTGCAGCTTTATCCATTAATGTCAATGCTGCTTCAGTGGCTGCGACTGCAGGTACTTTAAATTACACAAGTAATACAGCTGCTAACGGTCAAACGAATGCATTAGCTGCCATTTCTGCGATTGATAATGCTCTTACAGAAGCGAATAATGCGAGTGCAATTCAGGGTGCGATTCAAAATCGCTTCTCTGCTGTTATTAGTAATTTGTCTGCATTTAGCTTGAGCCAGTCAGCTGCAAGAAGTCGTATTGTTGATGCTGACTTTGCCGCTGAAACCTCCAAACTTGCAAAGAATCAAATTTTGCAGCAAGCTGGTACAGCGATGTTGGCGCAAGCAAACCAATCACCAAGTTTTGTTTTGACACTACTGAAGTAATTGGTTTGAAAAGTTTTACCTAAGAGTTTAGGGGGGATAACCTCCCCCCATTTTTTAATATCCAGATATGCAAGTTGTATTGCATGTTTGAAGAATTAACTATAAGAGGTTATTGATGACCTTATCTGTAAATACCAATGTGACTTCGTTACTTGCTCAGTATCAACTGAACAAAACGGATAACTCACTACAAGCTTCGATTCAAAGATTATCATCGGGCCTAAGGATTAATTCGGCGGCTGATGATGCGTCGGGCTATGCAATCTCTAATCGGATGTCGTCCATTATTAGTGGCCTTTCGACTTCTGTTCGCAATGCAAATGACGGGATATCCTACTCACAAACTGTGACTGGCGCCCTGGGTTCATTGAGTGATAACTTACAAAGAATGCGCGAACTTGCGATTCAATCACTAAATGGCGATTACTCCAATGCTGACAAGGGTTTGCTCGAACAAGAATACAACCAACTGCTCGCTGAAAATGTGCGGATTCAAGCAACGACCTCTTTTAACAATAAAGCTGTTTTTAATACTACTTGCACAACCATTCAAGTAGGGTACAGAAATAACCTCCAAGATCGTATCTCTCTAAATAGCTTAGCTTTAACAAATACAACTGCTGTAAGTACAACGCGTCTTACGGAAACCCCAACAACGACAGAGGCCTATGATTTAGGGCTAGTAATTAATGCTGCCAAAACTACAGTCGATGGATCTGGTCAATCTACCGCCACCTATGAATCTGTGCGCGACGCAACTCTTCAGGCACTTAATTCTGCGGACAAGATTAACACTTCGCAAAAAGCTGAATTAACAAATATTGTTAATAATTTATACACAACTGAACTATCGATTAACGCCGGTGTTTCAACATATGCAAATGATTTAAATCGATTAATGGGCGCTAGCATCTCTGGCGCAGCTTTTGTTCCGGCAAGTCCGGTTAATGCATCGATTTCAGGAGCTTCTCTAAGTACTATAAATTCCATTCCATCTATTAGTGGAAGTATTTCGAATGTCTTGACCTCAGCACAATCAGCTGGATCGGTAGGTGCTGCAAAGACTATCATCGATGGCATCCAGAACAATCCTTATATTTCCACGACTGGCAAAACTTCTATTGCGAATGCGGTCACTTCGCTCTATACACAATATCAGAACTCGACTAATGTTTCAGGATTTGTCAGTAATGTACAAAACGTTTTACTTGGTTCCAATACTGTTACTCCAAGCTCTGTAACGATGATAGACGGCCTGACCTCTGGTAATCGCGCGATTGAACAAGCAAATGCATGGTACACGGATGCAACACCAAATACGATGCAATCAGTCATGAACGATGCAAGTAAAAATACGGTTAGCTTATTGCAAACTGCTTTTGTGAGTTCAATTAACTCCTCAACCCTAGATAGCGCCACAAAAACATCTTTAGTTACAGCCGTTGGTAATTTGTCTACTTTTGCTACGAATGTGGGAATGAGTTTTGGGAATTACAAAACAAATCTACAAAATTTGATTACCAATGGAACAGTTTCTCCATCTGGCACATCGGTAACTTTAAGTGCCGCAGGAATCAGCGCTATCGCGGGTACGGCTGGCTCAACGCCAAATACTTTGATTGGTAATGCCATTAACAGTGCAACGCCTACCTATTCAGCAATATATACCGCAGCAATGATGCAAATTACTAATTTAGCTAGTTCAGGAATTATTTCAAGCAGTGTGCAATCGAATTTAAATACCGAAATTACCAATTTATATAATCAATCGAATTACCCTTCGGGAGCAAATACCACTGTCCCACAATTTAATTCAGACATGCAGAAACTTTTTGGTATAGGAGCTACAGGATCAGTTGGACCATTTAGTACCACCACTTCTTACCAAGTTACTGGTGGCACGAACTCTCAACTTCGCGTAGTTCCAACAGGTGTCACTTCCACACAAAATGGCACGACAGCAGTCAACACTATTGATAGCGCTTTAAATGAAATCAATATTGCGAGTGCGCAACAAGGCGCTTTCCAAAATCGATTAACGGCAGTGATTAATGATCTCAGAACTTTCAGCCTTTCACAATCGGCAGCCCAAAGTCGGATTCAAGATGTTGATTTTGCAAAAGAAACAACTGATTTAGCGAAAAATTTGATATTGTCCGATACCGGGTCTGCGATGTTAGCTCAGGCTAACTCTACTCCTCAAGCAGTGATTTCACTCTTACAAAGTGGGGTACCAAGTGACTCGATCGCAGCCAACTCACTTTTGCCGGAATTGTTCCCCTCTGGTAATTTAGGAGGCTCGGGTAACCTGATGTCAAATGGCATGCAATTGAACTGATCAAATTAAGTCATTTTTACCCTTTAATTAGGCTATTAATAGTCGTTATATCTGTCAGAATGATTCTTATCTGAAGTACAGATGAGAATTGAAGCAATATCCCCTGATAGATTGAATTGTCATCAAATCTTCATAAGATTAAAGAAACGTAATTAAATACCGTAAAAGAATATATATAAATGTTTTTTTACTGGGAGGATGATATGGATGCGATTGTTAAAACAATGGGGGCAACTACAGCAACTGTGCAGCCCGTAGTGTCGAATATCGAAAATAAGGTCAAGAATAGTCTCTCCACGCCTTTAGAAGCAAAACCAAAAGATGAGGCTCCTTCTTCACAAGTGAATCTCTCTCCAAAGGCTCAGTCTATCCAGGCTACTGGTTTGACGAGTGTTCAATTTGACGCAGATCCTGAGTCAGGAAAAGCAGTTGTAAGCGTCATTTCAAAAGATGATAATACGGTTATTCGTCAAATTCGTTCGCCGATTTCAGTAACACAGGTCAAACAATTGGACGCCCAACCTGCTGCTGCTCAATCAATTAATACGACAGCTTAAGTCTTAGGGATACATGGCCACTATTTCATCTCCAGGTATTGGTTCTGGTTTAGATACTGCAGGTATTGTCAGCAAGCTAATGGCGGTTGAGGCGACTCCCCTCAACCAACTGACTAAATCCCAAGATAGTTATCAAACCAAAATCACTGCCTATGGCCAAGTTCAAAGTAGCTTATCTCAATTTCAGTCTAGTGTTCTAAGTCTTAGTAATATTAATACTCTAAAGACGGTTAACGCCACATCTTCCGATACCTCGATTCTGAGTGCCACCACGAGCGTTGGTGCTGTAGCTGGCAATTATGCGATTACGGTAAATCAATTAGCCCAGTCACAGCAATTGGTCAGCAACGGTCAGTCTAGCTCCACAGCCGCGATTGGTTCTGGGTCTTCAACAGTAACTTTCGATTTTGGCACCATCTCCGGCACTAAAACCAACTCTAAGTATGACACTGGGACAACGTTTACTTCCAATGGTATTGCCAGTAAGTCAATCACCATTGACTCGAGCAACAATACGCTCAGTGGTATCCGCGATGCAATTAATGCCGCAGGTATGGGTGTAACAGCTTCTATTATTAATGATGGTAGCACCTCCCCCTATCGCTTACTGTTAACGAATAACCAAACTGGCGTTGCCAACAGTATGCGCATCTCGGTTAGTGGGAATGCCTCTGTATCAAGTCTTCTGTCTGAAGACCCTGCAAATCCTACTGGTCAAAATTTCCAAGAAACAACTGCAGCACAAAATGCAAATTTAACAATTTCTGGGGTTGCTGTTACCAAAGCGTCGAATGTCATTACCGACGCAATCTCAGGTGTGACGATGACTTTGAATAAAACCAATGTTGGTAGCACTGTCAATCTCAATCTCACCAATAATTCAAGTGGGCTTGGAACTTCCATCACCAACTTAGTTTCCTCGTATAACTCTCTTAATACATCATTAAAGAGCTTAACAAGCTATGATCTCACTACCCGAAAAGGTGCAGATCTTTATGGTGAGACAACGATTACCGCGATACAACGTCAAATTAAAAATGTCGTTTTATCAGCCTTACCCGCTGGCTCCAATAGCTATACGGTACTTAATAACATCGGTATTACTTTTCAAAAAGACGGTTCTTTAGCGGTCGATAACATGAAGCTCAACAATGCAATTAGCTCAAATTACAGCGCAGTTGCTAATTTATTTGCGGCAAATGCAACGGCTTCAGACTCTCTCATACAATTTACTAGCTCGACATCAGATACTGCTCCAGGCTCTTACCCTGTAAATGTCAGCACGATGCCCACCCAAGGAAAACTAATTGCTGGCGCAGCTCCGTCTAGTCTCACGATTGGGGCAGGGAATAATTCTTTAGCCATAACATTAAATGGTACTGCTTCAACGATTCAGTTAACGAATGCTACATATGCCAATATCTCTGATTTGGCTGCCTCCGTTCAAGCGCAAATTAACGGTACATCAGCATTTACTAATCTAGGCGCGTCAATTAGTGTGACTGCTGATGGAACTGGTAAGTTAAATTTTGTATCCAATCGTTATGGTGGAGCTTCTTCAGTAGCCCTCAGTGGTGATGCTTCATCTAACTTATTAGGTGGAACTTCTGGCACTTCGACTACTGGTTTAGATATGGTGGCAACTCTCAACGGTGCTTCTGCACTTACCTCTGGTCAATTCTTATTAGGTCCTCTGAATACGCCGCAATCCGGTCTTAAATTACAAGTCATCGGTGGGACAACTGGTGCCCGAGGAAGCGTTACCTATACCAAGGGTGTAGCGTATCAATTAAACCAATTAATAAACTCTCTCTCAGGTACGAATGGCTTAATTACTACTCGTACAACTGGTTTAAATACAACCATTAAACAAATTGAGTCTCAAAAGACTCAAATGCAAGCGCATCTAAACATATTACAAAAACAGTATCAATCCATTTATTCAGCTCTTGACACTACGATGGCAACCTTGAACTCAACGTCGACTTATTTAACTGGTCAGTTAAGTTCAATTGCTGCAACATCGAATTCGATAGCATCTAGAAAATAAATTAATTCATATGACTAACTAAGGAAATTAGACATGTTTAACACTTATAAAAATCCCGCTAAAGCGTATGCCTCGACCAATATCGAGTCGAATGCGATTGCAGGAAACCCGCATAAATTAATTGCCATGTTGTATGAAGGCGCCTTAATCGCGATCCTTCAAGCTGAACATCATATGAAAAAAAATAATGTGATGGAAAAAAGTGCTGCCATCTCCAAAGCTAGCGATATTATTTTGATGGGTCTGGATGCTAGTTTAAATATGGAAGAAGGTGGTGAAATTGGTCAAAATTTACACGCCCTTTACTCCTATATGTGTCAACAACTGATCATGTGTAATTTACATAATGATGTGAACAAGTTAAAAGAAATCTACGCTCTTTTACTAGAGTTGAAAAATACTTGGGATGCCATTGCTCCTCGGGCAGAAAGTAAATCTCTCTCAGCAAATGCATTTGCTGCTGGCAGCGCTCCTCAAACAAGTACCTTTACTCCTGCGAGCGCGTAATGAACGTAATGAACGAAGAAACTGTGATTCATTTGTACGAAAACGTCCAAACGATTACCCATGAAATGCTCTTAGCTGCTCAGATGAAAAACTGGGAAGAGTTTTATCTCTTAGGTAAACAATGCGATCAAGAGGTCAATACTCTTAAAAGCTTCGACGCAGTTGCAAAGCTCTCTGGTCAGTTACTCGATCGTAAATTTGAGTTGGTACAAAGTATTCTAGGAACTGACCGTGCGATTCGGAAAATAACGGAGCCATGGATGCAACAAATTGAATCGCTTCTTAAAAATAACTCATCATCCATGAAATTAGACATCGCTTACAATTCAGGAGCATACTAATTTAAGGAGTTCATATGGCTGACTTGCCAAATTTGAATCTGGTAAGTGCTCCAAGCGTTTCTTCTACTGCAATCCTGCGGAGTACCGCTGTTATTGGCGACGCAAGGATTGAAGGGCAAATGCGTTTTGACCAACTCGAAGTTGGCAAATCTTTCCAAGCAGTCATTACTTCCATGATGCAAGATGGTAAGGCAACTGTGCAATTTAGCCCTATACCTCCCCAAACTCAGGGTACACAGTTACAAATGCAGCTTCCTCCTGGACTTGGTGTTGGAGATACGATCCAATTAAAATTAGTCAAGCCCGCTCCCGATGTTGCATTTCAACTGAACAATCCAAGCTTATCCTCCAATCCTGAAAGTGTTGATTTAAGCTCAGGTGCAAAACTGTTAAACCAATTACTCCAAACTGCGGATCCAAATAATCCTCAAACGAATCACATCAAGGGCAATCAATCACTACTGCCTATGACGCCTACTGATATCAAACAAATGGCGAGTGATTTACCAGGCCATTTACATCAAGCAGTCCAACTCAGCGGGGCTTTTTATGAGTCTCACCTAAAAGAATGGGCAAACGGTGAACGCTCACTCGAACTCGTCAAACAAGAACCACAAAACCAAACTAAAGCGCTCCTCAAAAACTCGCCTGATCAACCCATTGAATCACCCCAAACGCAACTCATTCCAGCACAACTCAATGCCCAAGAAAATCGGCAATTTATTTGGCGTGGGGAATTAATTCCAGGGCAAGCTTTTGAATGGCAAATTAAGGATGACACTCCCAAGCAATCCTCCAATACAGTTGCTCCAGAGGAAAAATCTTGGCAAACTTCGGTGAAGTTTCATCTGCCACAACTCGGACAAATACATGCGGTGATTAACTTAGCGGGTAACTCTGCTGGTTTTAGGATTTCAGCTCAACAACCAGATTCAGCCAATCTTCTCATCCAAGCAAAAGATCAATTACATCTCTCATTAGAAGCCACAGGAACTCAAATGACCCAATTCTTAGTTGAAAAAGATGGATCAAAGTCCTAAAAACTTAAAAAATGCGGTGGCACTGGCTTATGGCGCAGGCTCTAAAGCTCCGGTTGTGGTTGCCTCAGGTAAAGGCGTCATTGCTGAACAAATTATTCAACTCGCCAAAGAGAATGGGGTTTATGTCCATGAATCAAAAGAACTAGTTGCACTCTTGATGGATATTGATCTTGACCAAGAAATTCCAGCAAATCTATATCTAGTAGTTGCAGAACTTCTTGCTTGGCTCTATCAAATTGAAGCTGCGATTCCCCCAGCTCTCAAAGCAGGTTCAAAATAAAGCCTGCTTAAATTTGCATATTCATGATGGTTTGATATGCAGAAGCCAACTTATTTCTGACTTGAACCGTTGATTGCAAAGCGATATTGGCCTTTTGACTTGAGATCATGACATCTGATAAATTGACATTGTTGTCGCCTAGGGCAAAACGCTTTCCTAAATCATTGGAGTTCTTCTCCATGCTGGAGACTTCACTAAGATGTGCTTTGAGTGCTTGTGCAAAATCTGCGCGGGGAGCATTGGAAACTCCACCTAAATCACCATTACCCATAGGGTTAATGGGTCTTGCATTTTTAGTTTGATCAACAGTAGAGCGAATCTGCGCAAGCATTTCTTGAATCGCCGCACTTCCAATTGCTGTCACCATCTTGATTTCCTCATATCAAATAAGTCATTACTCTCCAATGGATATCATCATAGCCAAGCATTCTAGATTTAAGTCAACGATTAAAGGCCTTTTCTGCCCCTTATTCATCTCAACAAGTTCATGCAAATTAGGCAAAATAGGGTCTGAAAATTAAATCTTTCTATTTTCTTGAATGATTTACGCTTTTTGAACTAACTTATATTTTGAACTAGAACATTATAAATGGCTACAAATCCTCCATCACCCAATAGCTTTATGGGATTTTTTCAATCGGCGTTAGGTAGAAATCTTGCCTTAGGGGCAGGCCTTGCATTGGTCTTGTCGATCATGGCGGGGGTGTTTCTGTGGGGTCAAAAACCTACCTATGGTATTTTGCTTACCAACTTCTCAGATAAAGATGGTGGTGCCATCATCGCCTCCCTTCAGACCATGAACGTTCCTTATCAGTTCTCTGAAGGTGGTAATGCAATCTTAGTGCCTGCAGAGATGGTCTATGATGCTCGTCTTAAATTAGCTGCACAGGGTTTACCGCGTGGAGGTAATGTTGGGTTTGAACTGATGGAGAACCAAAAAATGGGTACTTCTCAGTTCATTGAGCAGGTGAATTATCAACGTGCTTTAGAAGGTGAGTTAGCAAGAACGATTTCTTCAATTGGGGTCGTGCAAGGGGCTCGTGTTCATCTTGCTATCCCAAAACAGTCAGTTTTTGTGCGGGAGAAACAAACCCCTACGGCTTCTGTATTAGTGAACCTCAACTCCGGCAGAACGCTCGATAAACAACAAGTCAATGCGGTCATTCACCTGGTTTCTAGTAGCGTACCTGAACTCACTTCCAATGCAGTGACCGTTGTGGATCAAACCGGCAAACTTCTATCGGGAAATGATAAATCAGCGAACGATACCGCCCAACTTGACCCCGAACAAATGAAATACGTCAAAGAGATTCAGGATAGTATTAGAAAACGAGTTGAATCCATCTTAATTCCAATGGTGGGGGATGGTAATGTCCATGCTCAAGCAACTGCGGAAATTGATTTCACGAGAAGTGAACAAGCTACTGAATCTTATAAACCAAATGCTACTCCTGAAACGAGTTCGGTTAGAAGTCTGCAAACGAAAGAAGCTGCAAGTATGGAGCCTGTTACTGCAGCTGGCATTCCAGGTGCGGCATCAAATCAAGCGGGTAAAGCCCCTGCAAATAAAGCAAGTACTGCACCGGTAACCACCGCCCAACCAACTCCAACGAACACACAAAAAGATAATACGGTTAATTACGAGCTTGATAAAACCGTCAACTATGTTTCTAAATCGATGGGTGGTATCAACCGTTTAAGTGTTGCAGTTTTAGTAAACCATAAAAAAGAGGTGGATGACCAAGGCAAAGCCACATATCGCGCTCTCAATGATGATGAAAAGAATCAAATCACCCTTCTTGTTAAAGATGCTATGGGCTTTAATCAGGATCGTGGTGACTCTTTAAATGTCGTCAACAGTTTATTTACCGAACCAGAAAAAGAAGAAGTAAAACCTGATCCAATCTGGAAGCCATATGCAACGATGTCTAATGCAAAATCAATTTTTCAGTATTTAATTACGGCAATTGTGTTATTCATTCTGTACAGTAAGGTACTAAAACCATTACTAAAGAGAATTAATGAAGACGGGATTGGTACGTCGGCAGGTTCGACTCAACTAGCTACTGCAGGTGGTGCTCCTGGTGTTACGAATACTGAGTCAATGGGTAACAATGAACCAAATGAGCCTTCTCAAAACCCTCAATTTGATGCGAGTGGCAATGAGGTAACTCCTCAACGTTCAAGACGTAATTTTGTCAAACAAAGTAAAGATAGTTTAGAACTTGCTCAAGAAATGGCCTCTCAAGATCCGAAGATTGTTGCTGGAATCATCAAAAATTGGGTAAACGAAAATGAGTGAAAACGGAATCAATAAAGCTGCTGTTTTGATGCTCGCTCTTGGTCAGGATCGTGCTGCCGAGGTCATGAAATACTTAGATAGCCGTGAAGTACAGAAGGTCGGTTCTGCAATGGCGGTGATGTCCAATATCAGTGAAGACACTCTGAATGATGTCCTAGACTCATTTAGTGATGAAATGTCAAAAACCACAGCCTTGGGGATCAACTCAGAGGAATATATTCGTGGGGTTTTGACTTCAGCATTAGGTGAAGAAGATGCTGGATTTTTGATTGGCCGAATTTTAGATCGTCGGGGATCTACTGGTATTGACAGTTTGAAATCAATGGAAAGTAAAGCAGTTGCCGATTTGATTGAAAATGAACATCCGCAAATTATCGCTACTATCTTAGTTCACTTACCTCGCTTCCAAGCGAGTGCTATTTTGGCAGAGTTACCCTTGCATGTGCGTAATGATGTAGTTCTACGAATTGCTACCCTAGATGGTGTACAACCTGCTGCTCTGAACGAGCTCAATGACGTATTAACTAAATTACTTACCATTAGCGATAACTCGCAAAAACGTGACCTTGGTGGCGTTCGTGTAACTGCTGAAATCATGAACTTTTTAAATGGCGACACAGAATCATCAGTGATGAATGGTCTCAAAGAATTTAATCCAGAACTTGCCCAGTTGGTCAAAGATAATATGTTCGTCTTTGAAGACATTATGACTTTAGATGATAAAAATGTTCAATCGATTTTGGCAGAGGTTTCTTCTGATGTATTGGTGATCGCTCTCAAAGGCGTTAAAGATGAGTTACAAGAGAAAATTCTAAATAATATGTCGCAACGCGCTGCAGAAACTTTAAGGGAAGATTTAGAAACAAAAGGTCCTGTACGTGTGGCTGAGGTAGAAGCGCAACAACGGGAGATTTTACAAGTCATTAATCGCATGATTGAGGAAGGTAAAATCAACCTCAAAGTAACAGATGATGATTATGTCTAATACGCCATTAGAAAAAAATCCACCATTCATAGCAACACGCTGGGAACTCAACACTTTAAAAGAAAATAAGCAGGATTTATCCAAAAATCCTCTGATTGCTAAATTGGCTCAAGAGCTGATTGATAGTAAAGAAAAAGCTGTCCAAGAAGGTTTTTCTAAAGGCTATGAAGATGGCAAACAAGCAGGTCATTCTGAGGGTTTGAATACTGCCATGTTGGAGGGTCAACAACACATTCAAGAAGCGGTTAATTATTTATCTGAAATCACGTTTAACTTACAAAAGCTATATGCGTATTCAAGAGAGCATATCTCTCAAGAAATCATTGACCTTTCGATTGATTTAGCGCGGGCAGTAACACTACGATCCATTGAAAAACAGCCCGATATCATTTTCGATGTGGTAGAAAAAGCGCTCGAGCAAGTCCCTATCCTTCAATTGCCAGCAAAACTTCTCTTAAATCCTCAAGATGCTCTTCTCATTGAAGCAAATCAGGGGCGATCTTTAAGTGATGCTGGATGGCGCATTGTGCACGATCATGGTATTTCTCGTGGTGGTTGTCGTCTGGAAACAGGTAGTCATGATGTGGATGCCACGATTGAAAAACGTTTCGAAAAAATGATGGCAGCACTGGGTAAAGACCCCTCCCTACTCTCGGGTTCAGAGCAATGATCGCTGAAGATGAGTTTGAACTCAAATCTTTCCTCAATTATTGTCAACGCAAAGTTGCTCAAACGAACTTATTTCAGGTCAATGGTAGGATCGTTCGGGTAGCGGGTTTGGTGATGGAGACGGTTGGACTGCAGTTACCAATCGGCAGTCCTTGCCATATCCCTTTACCCAATGGAAAGCGTGTTGAAGCTGAAGTTGTAGGATTTGAAGGTGGTCGATTATTTTTAATGCCTCTTGGTGATGTAGAAGGTGTCAAACCAGGGGCAGTAGTTGTTCCCTCTGAACCCCCACCAACACCCATTCATTTTGATCAAATCACTCAAGAGATCCAAAGTGCGAGTGTTAAAGGAAGGGGATTACCCGTTGGCGATCACCTTCTCGGGCGTGTTCTAGATGCTACTGGCAAACCCCTTGATTTAGGCCCTCCAATTGATGGGTCTGTAACCGCCCCGATGTATTCTCCTCCCATCAACCCACTTCGAAGAGCGCCAATTAAAGAGGTGTTAGATGTCGGAATCCGTGCCATTAATTCTTGTTTGACGGTGGGTAAAGGGCAACGCATGGGTTTATTTGCAGGATCGGGTGTTGGCAAAAGCGTGCTACTTGGCATGATGGCCAGATACACCACAGCAGATATCGTAGTCGTCGGCTTAATCGGTGAGCGGGGTCGAGAGGTGAAGGAGTTTATCGAGGATATTTTAGGAGAGGATGGTTTAGCAAGGTCTGTAGTGGTCGCCGCCCCAGCAGATAATCCTCCCCTATTGCGTTTACAAGGCGCTTTTTATGCAACGGCGATTGCTGAATATTTTCGGGATCAAGGTAAAAACGTTTTATTAATTATGGACTCACTAACCCGTTATGGTATGGCTCAACGTGAAATTGCTCTAGCGATTGGTGAACCTCCAGCTACAAAAGGTTACCCGCCATCCGTTTTTGCAAAAATCCCGGTTCTGATCGAGCGTGCGGGCAATGGCTCAGAAGGTGGGGGTTCGATTACTGCTTTTTATACGGTTCTGACTGAAGGTGATGACCTGCAAGATCCGATTGCAGACTCTGCAAGGGCGATTTTGGATGGTCACATCGTTTTAAGTAGAGAATTGGCGGATGCTGGGCACTACCCCGCTATCGATATTGAGAAATCAATTAGTCGTAGCATGCACACGATTACGGGTGAAGATCAACAAAAACTCATGCGCAAGTTAAAACAACTGGTCTCACGTTATCAAAGAAATAGGGATTTAATCAATGTTGGGGCCTACAGCGCTGGTAGCGACCCCGTTTTAGATGAAGCAATTGCCAAAAATAGCCAAATTGAGGCATTTTTACAGCAAGGTATTTTAGAAAAGGTAACCATTCCTCAGAGTTTAGGGGAACTTTCCTCTCTTTTCTAAGCTTTAAATACCCTAAAGTTCCACCATAATAGATTCACGATGAATCTCAATGTCCTTCAAACCCTCGAAAATTTAGCGCGCCAGCAATCGACTGCTGCAGCAACTGCTTTAGCCAAGGAAATCGCCGCTCTAAATGAGGCACGCGGGAAGGCGGATCTTTTAACAAATTACCTCGATGACTATCGAGCTAAGCTTCAACAACAAATGTTAATGGGCTTGAAGGTTGCACAATTAATTAATAGTCAAAACTTCATGCAACAGATTGAACTTGCTATCAAGCAACAAGAAAACAGTATTATTCATTCTGAAAATCAAGTTGAACTGGCCAAAAAACATTGGCAAGAATGTGAAAGAAAGTCTGTCACATTTGAGGCCCTAATTAAAAGATCGCAAGCAAAAACGGCTCTTATCGAAGCGCGTCTTGACCAAAAAAATACTGATGAATTTGCCGCAAGAAAATTTGCTTCAGCAAGGATGCTATGACCCCAATAATCTCAACCGCTGTTTCTGCTGCTACACAAATGATCTCTCCTAAGGCGACTACTGAAATTGCTTCAGATGGTGCGAGTTCATTTGGGAATATTTTAAGTAATGCCATGCAAAGTATGGATAAGACGCCTTCAGCTTCTACTGCAGTCACACCTATAGCTTCTCCTGTAGTTACTCCTGCAGTTGCCCCTGTAGTTGGTACTAAATCTGATATGCCTTCTCTAGTTGTGGCAAATGAAACTATTCCGTCATTATTGGTAAAAAATAATTCAATCAGTGCCCAAGCGCCTGCAAGTAATACATTGAATATGAACGATTTATTAAATGCTTTAACCCAATCAAGTAATAAAGCACCTGCGGCACAAAACGAAGTTGAATCATTAAAACAATTAATTACTAAGGATCTTTCGAATCAAAATAATCAAACGAAAGAACTAACTACTAAGGAACCTCTTAACAAAGATTTACTCATTGCAAGTAAGTCACAACCCATTCTTTTGAATGATGTAAGCTCAAAAAATACGATTGATCCAACTCTGTCCAATGTTTTCAACCCAATAGAAATCAGGACAGAAAAAGATCTTCAGGCAGCAGATCCAAGTAATGTTACAAGTGCGCAAATGATGCTCGCTTCATTAATGTCACAATCCAATGCTCAAACAATAAACAATACTCCCCAACAACTTTCTGAAGACGAAACGCTTTTACCTGCTAAGTCATTCAATTCTTCATTAAATAAGCAATCGTCTGACCAAATGAACTCTTTTCAGAAAGATGCTTTAAATAAGATTGAAAATCAAAATTCACAAGATGTATCTGTAAAGAATGCAGATTTGACTCTCGATCCCGCCCAGATACAAGCGCGTTTATCTGAAACTAAAAATCAAGAAATTACTAAACAACTCTCACAATTACAGTCTAAATATGATTTGGGTAATTCAGGAGCAAATCGCGATACTTCTAGTCCATTCATATCACCAATTACCCCGAATGTCGTGAATCAAGTATCCAACTCAACAATCTCAGAAAATAACTTTTCATTTTTAGCGAAAGATCAATCATCCACGATTACTAATGGGCTCGAGAATGCCTCATTAGTCAATAATTCAAGTACTGGGATGCAATTTGCTGAGCATCTTACCCAGAAAAATCATGAGGTTTCAGCGAATCAGGCTTCTACTGCTTCAGAGAATCACATTCAAACACCGTTTCAAAGTCCTGATTGGGGCCCAGCCCTCAATCAACGTGTCACTTGGATGATTAAAGATCAGATGCAAAATGCCACGATCACAATTAATCCTCCTCATCTGGGTCAAATTGAGGTCAAATTACAAACGGATCAAGCACAACAAACTTCCGTACAATTTATGTCAAATAATCCGGAAGTTAGACAAGCCATTACGGACCATCTAGGCACTTTACGTGAAATGATGTCGCAAAGCGGTTTGCAATTAGGTCAAGCCGATGTTGGCGCTAGAAACCAATCTAGTTCAGAGCAATATGGCTCTACAGCCAATAAAAAAGGAAATAGCCAAGATTTCTCACTTCCCGAGATCACTTCCACAGAATCGTCACAAGGAATTGGTTTAATAAATACCTACGCTTAACAGAATTTTATTAACCTTTTATTAGAGAATTTATACAAATGGCAAACGCAAAACCAAAAGAAGATCCAAAAGCTGCTGATGGAGATGAAGCTCCAAAAAAATCAAAAAAGATGTTATTTATCATTATTGGTGTTCTTGTTTTACTCATTGGCGGTGGTGCAGGTTACTACTTCCTTGGAATGAAAAAAGAGGCTCCGCAAGGGGAAGAAGTAAAAAAAGCTGCGGAGCCAAAAGATCCGATTTATGTCGTTCTAGACCCTTTCACCGTGAATCTCAGTGGTGGTGGTCAGTATTTACAAACGGCCATTACCTTACAAATGAAAGGCGACAAAGATGGCGCACGCCTGAAAACTTATTTACCCTCCGTCAGAAGTCGGGTACTTTCAATACTCAGTAGCAAAACCGCTGAAGAGCTTGGCACGGAAGAAGGTAAAGAAGCTCTAAAACTACAAGTTAAAGAAGCAATCGAAAAGCCGTTAGCTGAGGGAGCTACTCCTCCAGAATTAGCTGAAGTTCTCATTACGGCTTTCGTCATTCAATAATTGCCATGGCTGAAAGTATATTGTCCCAAAATGAAGTAGATGCCCTCTTAGAGGGTATCTCTACTTCAGGCGATGACAAACTATACGATGGTGAAGTTCGCGAGTTTAATCTTGCGGAACAGCAATATATTGGTCGTGGTCGATTACCGACTCTAGAGCTCATTAATGAACGTTTTACACGTCTTCTCCGTATTGGACTATTTAACTTTTTAAGACGTTCATCAGAGGTTTCTTCTGGTGCGATTAAGGTGACGGAGTATGGTGAATTTTTAAAAACCTTGGCTCAACCAACCAATATTAATTTGATTCAAATTAAGCCTTTACGCGGTACGGCTTTAATTGTAATTGACCCTGATCTCATTTTCCTCTTTGTGGATAACTTTTTCGGTGGTGATGGCCGTTTCCAAGTTAAGGGTACTGGTCGAGAATTTACTCCAACTGAACAACGGACTATTCAGCGAGTTCTCAATATTATCTTTGATAGCTACTCCAAGGCCTGGGATCCAGTTTATAAGATCAGTATGTCGTTCCTGCGCTCAGAAATTAATACGCAATTCGCGAACATTGCCGGTCCCACAGAATTAGTAGCTATTACGACATTCCGTATCGACATTGGTGCCATTGGTGGCTTGGTGAATTTTTGCTTTCCCTACTCCATGATTGAACCGATCAGAGAATTACTCTCAAATGATCTTCAAGGTCAACCTGAAAATGTCGATGATAGTTGGACAATGCTCATGCAACAACAATTAAAATCTGCTGAAGTTGAAGCAATTGTTGATCTTTGTACAGTGAATACTAGTTTACGAAAAGTGATGAACATGAAGGTGGGAGATATCATTCCTGTGAATTTAAATTCGCTCATAGAGCTCAAGATAGATGGTGTTCCAATTCTCAATGGAAGTTATGGTCAATTTGAAGATCAGTACGCAATACGTGTTGAAAATTTAATCAAAATTAATGAATAAGTAATCTGATAGGTTTGAAAAGGAAAAATGATGGCTGAAGAAACTGCAAACGAAACGGAAAATGGTCAAGCGCCTGAAGCAGCTGGAGCAAATGTGTTTCAGGATTTTTCTGCTGATGCAAGCCAAAATCAAAGTGCTCAAGATATCAATTTTATTTTAGATATTCCGGTTCAATTAACTGTTGAATTAGGTCGGACTAAAATTCTAATTAAAAATCTCCTGCAACTCTCTCAAGGATCTGTTGTGGGTCTCAATGGCTTAGCTGGAGAAGCATTAGACGTTTTAGTAAATGGCACCTTAATTGCTAAAGGGGAAGTTGTTGTAATTAACGATAAATTTGGTATTCGTTTAACAGATATTATTACGCCTGCTGAACGTATTAGGAAGCTCAATCGTTAATGAATCCCCTCATTCAAACGAGTCTCTCGCTTTTAGTGGTTTTAGGCGTCATTGTTGGCTTTGCCTATGTGATTCGCCGTGTGCAATTAAAGCTACCAGGCAATCAAAGTTTGATTCATATCAAATCCTCGATTGCACTGGGCTCTAAAGAACGCCTAGCTCTTATCGAAGTCAATGGTGAGTGGATTCTCATCGGCATTACTGGCTCATCCATCAATCATATTTTGACTTTACAAAATCCGCCTAACATCAACGAAGAGATAAATACTGTAAATCCATCATGGCTACAGACGTACTTAACGACAAAAAAGAATACCAATGGTTAATACGATGCAAAGATTAAGTCGTCTCAAATATATCGCGTTACTCTTTGTCTGTCTGATATTTTTCATGCCTGAAAGTTTTGCTCAAGGTATTCCAGGTCTGAATGTAGGCAAAGGTCCAGGCGGTGGTCAAACATATAGTTTATCGATTGAACTACTGATTCTTCTGACGTCTTTAACGTTTTTACCATCCATTATTTTAATGATGACCAGTTTTACTCGCATCATCATTGTTCTTTCTTTACTGCGCTCTGCTCTTGGAACCCAAGGCTCTCCACCTAATCAAGTATTAATTGGTCTTGCCTTATTTATGACTTTTTTCATTATGAGCCCAGTCTTAAATGAAATCTATTCAAAATCGTATCAACCTCTCTCTGCGAATCAAATCTCTACAACGGAAGCAATGGAAAGAGCGGCTGTTCCTTTAAAAGATTTTATGCTCAAACAAACTCGCCAAACAGATTTGGCGCTTTATATCAAAATGTCAAATTCGGCAGATATCAAGGATGCAAATGATGTGCCCTTTACCATCTTGGTACCAGCATTTGTCACGAGTGAGCTTAAAACCGCCTTTCAAATTGGCTTTACGATCTTTATTCCTTTTTTAATTATTGATATGGTGGTTGCCAGTGTCTTAATGGCGATGGGGATGATGATGGTTCCTCCTTCAATTGTTTCCTTACCCTTTAAACTGATGCTTTTTGTTTTAGTCGATGGCTGGCAGCTTTTACTTGGATCTTTAGCACAAAGCTTTACATAACCAAATGACGCCTGAACAAACACTCGCCCTTTCTAGTCATGCTTTGGAGATTGCTATCTACATGGCAGGACCTCTTTTGTTAGTTGCTCTAGTCATTGGTTTGATTGTGAGTATTTTTCAAGCCGCAACGCAAATTAATGAGGCCACCCTTTCTTTCATTCCTAAATTACTCGGCATCATGGTCACTTTAGTTGTAGTCGGCCCCTGGATGCTTTCGATATTTTCTGATTACTTTCGAGCCACCATCAGTAGCATTGCCAACTTTGGCGGTTAAAGAGCTTATCTGATGGTGCAATTTACGACGGATCAATTGATGGGCTGGGTCATTGCCTTTATGTGGCCACTTTCCCGCATATTAGGACTTTTTAGCAGTTCTCCTTTATTCAGCACAACTAACTTTCCAATGATGGCCAGAGTTGGTCTGGCACTTGCAATTACGATCTTAGTTGCGCCCATTTTGCCTCCTCAATCAATTACTGATCCTTTTTCATTCGCGGGACTTGCCAGTTTGGTGAACCAATTCATCATAGGTATTTCGATTGGCTTTGTCATGCGGATATTTTTTACGGCTATTGAAATGACAGGTGATTTAATTGGTATGTCGATGGGTATGAGTTTTGCTAGTTTTTTTGACCCCCTTACACAGTCTCAAACTCAGGTCATTAGTCAATTTTTCTCTGCTGTGTTAATTCTTTTATTTGTTACTACCGATTTACACTTACTGATGATTGATAGTCTAATCCAAAGTTTTTATATCGTCCCCATGGATCAAGTGAGTCTCAACATCAAGAGTTTTAAAGACATCGCTTTTTTAGGTGGCAAAATATTTAGCATTGGTCTACAAATCTCTCTTCCTATCGTCACTGCTCTACTCATTACCAATATCGCTCTTGGGGTTTTAACCAAAGCTGCTCCACAACTGAATATTTTCGGGATTGGTTTTCCAATAACAATGGCTGTAGGACTCGGGATGATGTTCGTTAGCCTACCTTATATGATTAAACCATTTATTAAAACCTTAGCTGATGGTATTGAAACTATCAGAATGATCACTTCGGCAATGGTTAATTAATATAGTTAAATAAAGATAAGCTACTGATCTGCTGAAATGATTTTTGGGCAGCTTGTAATTGAACTTGCTGACGCGCTAAGTCAGATAAAGTCTTGTTATAGTCTGTATCTTGAAGTGCAGATAAAACCTTCGCAGTACTATTGCCTTTATTAACACTCAAAGTATCAATACTTTCCAACTGATTCTGGGTGATACCAACCTTAGACTGAGCTTTTAAGACATTATCAAATGTTGTTTTGAAAGAACCTGCTAAATCATTTAATGCGCTTGTTACATCAGTAGCCGTTTGATTTGGGTTACTTAAAACAGTGATAGCCTTGTTTAATTTATTCATGAAATTATTCGCATCAGAGCCAAATAAATCTTGGATAGTCACATCAAGCCCTGCTGTTCTCCCCACATCAACCTGAATTTGTGCTGTGCTAGTAGTTCCTTGATAGGTGTATTCGTCATAGGTAACCGGTGTTCCATTAATACTCACTGAGCCAGTAGAAAGACTTACGGCTGATGGATTGCTTGCCACATTAAAACCTGCAAATAAGTAATGGCCAGCTCCATCATTCGAGTTTGCTAATGACACTAACTGATTCAACTGACCTTTTAATGAAGTGGCAATTGTTGCTCGATCTTGATTGGATAAAGATCCTGTACTACCATAAACCACCTGCTCATTTACTCCTTGCAAGGTTTCAACCATCCCATTTAAGGCAGAAGAAGCACTTCCTATCGTACTTTTCAAGGCAATACGGTTTTTTGTAAACTGAGCATCAGCAGACGACACTTGAGAAAGACTTAATATTTGCACAGAGGCTGCTGGATCATCTTGAGGTGTAATACCTTTTTTTCCAGTAGATACTTGCGTAGACAAATCTGAAATCGAACTTTGTAATTCGTTCAACTGTGTGGTTGTATTGTTGTAAAAATTAGAGGTACTGATTCTCATGATTTATCCTAATTTATTGAGCGATATTTAAGATGGAATCAAACATTTGCTTAGCAATTTGGATGACTTTTCCTGAGGCTTGATAAGCCTGTTGAAAGCGAATCAAATTGGCAGCCTCCTCATCCAAGTTAACGCCTGAATCATTCTCTAGCGCTTGTGAAGATTTTTGTGCAACGCTCTCATCAAAGGCATTTTGTACCTTAAGTGCATGAGATTGACTTCCAATATTACTTACAAACTGATTAAACAAAGTAGTTATTGTGTTTGAACCACTATTTAAATTGGTGTTGGTTTGCGCACGTAATAAATTAATCATATTCGTGTTATCGCCACTCTTCACATCACTAGGGGTTGCCGCACCACTTGCAGCGGCTGCAAAAGATAAAGGGTCATTTGTAAGTAAACTAAAATTCCTTGCTGCGTTGGCAGTTGGACTAATCCTGAATGAGTCGCCAGCTGCGATTCCATTTGGAATCGAAATTTTCATACCATCTGCCACCATATCTGCAGTTGTAGATTGGGTAATCACATTACCATCGGAATTTCTTGTAAGTGAATAACTTGTGCCATCAAACGCAAATGTATAGTCGCTAGTAGTGACATTCTTCAAATATGCTAAAGGATTCCCAGGATTTGCCGCTAATGAAGAATTAAACACAACAGTAATAGAGTTGGTAGATGTGTTATTCAAATTGCCTTTAACAAGAATATCACCTACATCGAATAATGCGGTTCCCGTTGGGGGCGTAACTGATTTTAAGGAACTACCCTGTGTTTGTGCGTTATTAATTTCGGTAGTTAAACCCAACGCAACAAGACCAATATTATTTGTAGCTGGGTTCAGGATATTCGAGCGAAAATTAATCAAGCCACCAATAATCCCACCTGGAGAATTTTTAGATGTAAAAATAGAGTTACTAGTACCACTAATAACAACCTCTGACTGGGAAGAATTTAAGGGATTACTGCTTAATTTAACAGGAAAGCTTTTCGTAGAATCCAATAAAGGCACACCGCTTCCAATAGAAACAAAATACTCTGAATTTTGATTCGAAACTGATACGCTGACTTCTTTACTTAACAAATTA
Organism: Polynucleobacter sp. SHI8; assembly: GCF_027944005.1. Lineage (NCBI taxonomy): Bacteria > Pseudomonadati > Pseudomonadota > Betaproteobacteria > Burkholderiales > Burkholderiaceae > Polynucleobacter > Polynucleobacter sp. SHI8. The sequence continues at coordinate 1,887,458 of NZ_AP027204.1, forward strand.
ACTACTGTATCACGTTGATCTTTTAAAGAATTTAGGGTGGACTGATCTTTTATACCAACAATCTCTTTATTTAATGTCACAATTTGATCAGCATATTGATTGATTCTTGAAACACTTTGTGCTAGTTGGGTATTGATATCTATATTGATATTATCAATTGTGCTTTGAAGATAGTTCATTGAACTAACTAAATTTTGCGCTGAGCCAATGGCGCTTTGACGAGGAGCTATATCTGAAGGACTATTGGAAACATCTTGTAAAGAATTAAAAAAATTCGACATTGCAGGTGATATACCTGCATTTGGATCAGTCAAAATACCGTTCAGTGACTGTATTTGATTGTACTGAATGCTAGATGAGCTATTGGCGGTTGTTGCGGCATTAGCTTGAGCAGCTAAAAATTGGTTATAAACTCTAGAAATTCCAAGGATTTGAGCACCTTGACCAACTGTTGCAGAAGTCTGATCTAATTTTTCACGAGTGTATCCCGTGCTCGAAACATTAGCAATATTTTGACCAGTTACATTAATCGCTGTTTGTGAAACAGCAATCCCAGTACTAGCAATCGATAAAAGATCTGGCATTTTTTACTCCTCAGTAATACTATTTACGGCAAACTGAATGAAAACATAAGGGCTAATTAGCATTTAAGATACCCTAATATTCTGAATAATGCTCTTTAATTTGGAAGCGTAATTCGGATCAGTTGCATATCCGGCACTTTGCAAGCCCTCAGCAAATCCTGCTGGATTTGCGCCATTAGCGATGACGCCCCTGTACCTTGGGCTATTCGTCAATAATGAAGCATAATCTTTAAAAGACTCTTCATAAGAGTCATAACTACGAAAATCCGCTAAAACTTTTTGATATGATCCATTAATAAACTCGGTTGTCCATACTTTAGCAACTTTTCCTGTCCATGAACCACCAGCTTTGATACCAAACAAATTATGACTAGTAGATCCATCTTGGTTCAAAATTTGACGCTTTCCCCAACCACTTTCCAATGCTGCTTGGGCTGTAATAAATGATGCTGGAATGCCTGTCAATTGACTGGCAACCCGCGCCCCATCGGCAACACCATTCACAAAATCTTGAACTCCATTAAAGAAACGCTGTCCCAAAGATGGTCGCTCAGAAGCTTCTTTTGCTGCTTGAATCGCCAATTGCTCCTGGTATTTAGCCATCTGCGCAATGGGACTTTGTTCATTCGTAATTGCACTCACTTGGGCTTGTGGGGTTTTTCCTAAATTAGACGCATCAGGGGGTGCAATCGTATTTTCACGCGCTTTTAACTGCTTAATCATCATGTCTGCAATGCCAATACCTCGTTGGGCAATGTTTTGACTTAATTGCTGATCCAACATGGAAGTGTATGTTTTTTGTGCTGGGCCTTCATTCATACCACTTTTTGGCACTGCATCACGCATCGACTTCAGCATCATATTGATAAACAAACCCTCAAACTGCTTTGCGGCTGCTTTTAGGGCTTCAGGAGAATTTTGCTTTGCAGCAGTCTTAATGCCTCTTAAATTCTTGACGTCAATAGCTAAAGAATTACTTTGGTCAGGACTCATTGGATAACTTGACATGGTCTAAATCCTTAAATAATCTCTAATTCAGCATTTAAAGAACCCGAAGCTTTCATAGCCTGCAAGATTGCTAACAAATCTTGTGGTGTTGCACCAATTGAATTTAAAGCTTTAACGACATCTGCCAACATGACTGAATTTGGTAAGCGCACAACCAAACCAGGCTGACTAGTAATATCAATCTGTGCATTACTCACACCGGCAGTTTGTCCACCAGAAAATGCTCCTGGCTGGCTAACTTCATTCGTTGCACTAATGACGATGGATAAATTACCATGGGCAATTGCGCATTCTTTAACTGTTACTGATGAATTCATGACGACTGAACCAGTTCGGCCATTCAAAATAACCTTTGCTAAAACATCCGCAGATTTCACATTGAGTGATTGCAAATCACTCATAAAACTGACTCGACTGTCATAATCCATCGGGGCTCTTACGGCAACCACACGACTATTAATTGCAGCAGCTGTACTTTGTCCAAATCGATTATTGATGGCTGCTACCACTCGACTGGCAGTTGTAAAGTCAGCATCCTTAAGCTCTAGAGTAACGGTATCACCCTGACCAACAGCAACTTCAACCGTTTTTTCAACAGTTGCACCACCAGCAATACGTCCAGCATTCAAATGATTCACAGTAACTGAACTGCCACCAGCAGAAGCGCCAGCGCCCCCCACTAATAAGTTACCTTGAGCAACTGCATAAATTTGACCATCAGCACCTTTTAATGCTGTCAATAATAATGTTCCACCGCGCAGACTTTTTGCACTACCCAATGAAGAAACTGTTACGTCCATGGTTTGTCCAGTCTGGGCGAATGGGGGTAATGTTGCAGTGACTGCAACACCAGCAATATTCTTGGCATTTAAGTTCACGCCTTGTGGTAACTTAACACCCAACTGAATCATCGCACTGATAATTCCCTGTGTAGTTAATGGACTAACATCGCCTGTACCGTCTAAACCAACTACTACACCATAACCCATTAATTGGTTATCACGTATACCCTGAATATTCGAAATATCCTTGATACGTTCAGCATGTGAACCGACGGGAAGCACACATAACATCAGAAAGAAAAGAATCCCAACGAAACCATTCGTCGTGAGTTGTCGGGATTGAAAAAAGGGTTTATTTATCTTCATATTAGAGTGGGAACATACTGAAGAAGAAACGATTAATCATGTTAGCAATGACAGACTTGTCTACATTCGTATTGGTACGATATTCAACACGCACATCCGCAACTTGAGTTGAAGCCACGGTATTGCCAACTGAAATAAAAGCGGGAGAAATCACGCCAGAGAAGCGGATGAACTCAGTACTCTTATCAAAGCCAATTTGCTTTTCACCACTCACAATTAGATTTCCATTAGGTAAAACTTCATTGACTGTTACAGCTAAAGTGGTATTAAAGGCATTTTGCGCAATACCCGAATCTTCCGCAGTTAACTTACGAGTACCGCCACCCTGTGGGCTTAAATTGGCAAGATCATTCGTACTGCCTTCCCCAGGATAATTTGTTGTCTTAATAGCAACACTACCCGTACTGTTCAAGGTTGCATTATTCTTTTTATTAGCAGATGTGGTTTCAGTCATGATAATCGTAATCGTGTCACCAACATAACGCGCACGTTTATCTTCAAATAAAGGTCTAAAAGTTCTCTCTTGATAAATCCCACCAGTATTATTTTTATACACAATCTCAGGAACTGGTTTTGAAGTAGATGGGCCATTTGTAATAGTGGTCGGCGTAACACCTGCACAGGAAACTAATGAAGCAATCACAAGTCCTAAACTCATCCATTGAATTGTTTTTTGATTTGGTATTGAAATTTTCATTAGCTTCTCCTTTTATTCAATTAAAGGTCGTTTAATTTTTGTAACATTTGGTCAGAGGTGGTTACTGCTTTACTATTCAGTTCATAGGCGCGTTGGGCAGTAATCATATTGACCATCTCTTCTACCACGTTTACATTCGATGTTTCTACATAACCTTGAGAAATCGTTCCTAAACCATTCGTGCCAGCAATATTAGCAACCGGTGTTCCAGATGCATTAGTTTCTGAGAATAAATTTTCACCATTCGCTTGCAGTCCAGCTGGATTTAAAAAAGAAACTAACTGCAACTGCCCAATTTGATTTGGGGTTGTTGTTCCGGGTTGTGTAACCGATACAATTCCGTCTCTAGAGACAGTTAATGACAAGGCATCAATTGGAATAGTGATTGCTGGTTGAACAATATATCCACTAGCTGTAGTTAATTGCCCTTGGTTGTCTTTTTGAAAGGCTCCATCACGCGTATAGTTCAATGTACCATCAGGCATCAGTACCTGGAAAAATCCATTACCTTGAATAGCCATATCGTAATCATTCGAAGTTTGCTGTAGATTACCCTGCGTAAAAATTCTCTCAGAGGCTACTACTCTTGATCCTGTTCCCATTTGCAAACCTGAAGGCAATATGGTTTGCTGAGAAGAAAGTCCACCGGGTTGACGTACGTTTTGATAAAGCAAATCCTGGAAAACGGCTCTGGATTTTTTAAATGAATTGGTACTTACGTTCGCCAAATTATTGGTAATTGTATCCATTTGTGCTTGCTGGGATTCCATTCCCGTTCTAGCTACCCATAATGATCGTATCATTGCGTTTTCCTAAATTAAGAGTTCAAATTCATAATCTGCGAAGATTTTGCAGCGTTATCTTGAGCAGTTTTAATCATGGTGATTTGTGTATCGTATGACCTTGCCAAATTCACCATTCTTACCATCGAATCTACTAAATTGACATTGCTACCCTCTAATGCTCCACCGACTAATGTCAAATTAGGATCTAACGGAGCTACACCACCTTGTTTTAAACGGAACAATCCATCATCACCACGAACCATATTTTCTTCGGGAGGATTAACCAGTTTGATACGGCCTAAGGCATTTACAGCCGCTGGCACAATCCCAGGTATTAATGTGGATAAAGTTCCATCTTTACCAACAATCAACTTAGAGTCAGGTGGAATCGTAATCGGACCACCATCCCCAACCACTTGCAATCCTGCCTGCGTGATTAAAATGCCAGCTGGCGACACCTCAAATGAACCATTTCTGGTATAGGCTTCAGAGCCATCTTCTGATCGAACGGCAATCCAGCCTGGCCCCTGTAGGGCAACATCTAGATCACGACCAGTTTGCGATATCGGCCCCATAGAGAAGCTTGTACCAACCGTAGCATTAGATACTTGAGTTCTTGTTTTTAAAGATCCCGGTCCCATTACAGGTATCGCCTGAAATGAATCAATCTGCGCACGAAATCCATTTGTATTAGCATTCGCTAAATTTTGTGATGTCGTAGCCTGCTGTTCCATGGCCTGGGAGGCTCCAGTCATTGCAGTGTAGATTAACTTATCCATAGCTTCTTATGCGCTCTTAAATTACTGACCGATACCAATAATGGTCTGCATCACTTGGTCTTGACGCTTGACCACTTCAGAGTTTGCTTGATAAGTTCTTTGTGCAGAAATCAACTTAATCATCTCTGAGGTAAGATCAACACCAGCAGTTTCAATCGATGAACCTAATACCTGACCTGCACCACCTTTACCCGGCTGATTAATAATTGGCGATCCTGAAGCGGCAGTTTCAACAAACTGATTGTTGCGATCTTGCGCTAAATTCGTTTCACTTGGAAAAGTGGCTAATACTACCTCTCCAACAATACGCGATTGACCACTCGAGTAATTTGCATATAAAGTTCCGTCTTTATCAACAGAAACACTCTGAAATTGACCAGTTGGGAAGCCATCTTGTTGCGTCGATGCCAAGAAATCTGAAGCATATTGTTGAGTTCTTGTGATATCAAGATTGAATTGTGCATTAGGTTGTGATGTTTGCGATACTACTACTGAGCTATCCGTATATTCAAGTCCAAGGCGAATCCGCGTGGGATTTTCATTATTTATGCTTACCGGTACTAGCGTTCCTGGAACATAACCAGTTCCACCTGGTTGATACAGTTGGTATCCGCTCAATGTGCCTGATTGACCAAACTGTAACGTCGCTGTAGGTGAATACGCCGTACTCGCTGGAACTGCAGGAACATATCCTGGTTGTCCTAGCGTTCCAGAAGCTGGAGTGCCAGGCGTAAAGATTGAGTTAGTTGACTGAGTGACGCTACCATCAGTGCTTTGAATGCTTGTGTATAAATCCCACGAACCTGGACTTCTCTTCACATAATAAGACTGCAAAGTATGCGATGAACCTTGTTGATCGTAAATTGTACTAATAGTGGTACTAGTATAAGTATCAGCATTTGCTGGGTTAAATGGGTGTTGTGCATTTGAAATAGATGGGTAACGCGAATCCAAAAGTAGATTCATAGTTGCATTTTCAGTGGCTTTAGGAGCAGAATTGCGCGTGTCTACTTGCAATTGCTTCAGAGTACCAACACTCACATTACTACTTGCATCAACTCCATATCCAGTCAGAATATCTCCAGATGGATTCGTAATATATCCATTTTTATCTAAATTAAATGAGCCATCTCTTGTGTATCCATAACTATTGTCACTGGGTCTAAATAAACGATAAAAACCTTTACCGTTGACTGCCATATCTAAACTATTACTAGATGTTTGAACCGTTCCTTGAGTAAAGAGTTGACGTGAACCCGCTACACGAACTCCATTTGACCCGCCTGATGGTGAACTGCTGGCTAAAACATCCGAGAAGTCAGAGCCTTTAAATCCCGTAACTCCTGAGTTTGAAATATTATTACCAATCACAGCAAGTCTTAAAGATGCTGAATTTAATACTGATGGATCAATTTTAAATGCCATTTGAATGCTCCCTTATATTCAAAAATTACTTAACTAGACGAACGCTATTAACATCAACGTCGCCAGAATGATTTGTGTTTAATTTAACTCCTGTACTGCTCATCGAAACGCTATTCACTAAGCTGTAAGCAAGAGTCGCTGCTTGAACTTGTTGATTATTTGCCGAAGCAGATACTGCAAATTTATATTGGCCATCGGGCATGGTTTGACCTGCATCATTTTTTCCATCCCAAGTGATTTGATTAGTGCCCGCAACGCCAGCACCAATTCCAAATGTTCTCACTACACTGCCATTAATGTCTTTAATTTGAATCATGGTTGAGTCAGAGGCTGAGGCTAAATCTACCCCCATTTGAGCACTACCATTTGTTAGGCTTAAACTTGATCCAGGTGCCAAAACTATTCTACCAATAAAGCTTGTAGATTGTAAGTTTTGAGATGCCTGCAATTGTGTTTGCAATGCTGCAACTGTCGTATTAAGTTTATTAATACCCTGCACTGTATTTAACTGCGCAATCTGACTCGTCATTTGAGAGTTATCCATTGGATTTAATGGATCTTGATTTTGCATCTGTGTAACTAGCAACTTCAAAAAAGTGTCCTGTTGTGCTGCAACACTATTTGGATCATTGGTACTTGATGAAGAAACTGTACTATGTGCTTTTGAAGCAGGAGTTACGTTGTAATTATTACTCGTGATAACAGATGTAGGCATGATTTATCCTTATTGACCGATCGTTAATGTTTTTAACAACATCGACTTAGCTGCATTCATCGTATCGACGTTGGTTTGATATGAACGTGATGCGGACAACATATTGACCATTTCTTCTACAGGATTGACGTTAGGCATTGCAACATACCCTTTTTCATCAGCTTGTGGATGACCTGGCATATAAACTAATTTAGGTGGTGCTGTATCTTCAATCACTCTATCTACTTTTACACCGAGAGCATTGCTATTGGGTAATTGCGCAGCCATAAACTGTACTTGCTTAGCTTTGTAAGGTACTCCACCTGGCGCACTTGCACTATCCGCATTGGCTAAATTACTAGCTGTCGTATTTAAACGCAATGACTGTGCCGACATTCCGGAAGCTGATATTTGAAAGACATTAAGTAATGACATAACTTTTATCCTTGCATGACGCTGTTAATGTTTTTAAAATTACTATTAATCAATGTGACTAAAGTTTCATATTGCAATGCGTTTTCAGCAAACTGCGATTGTTCGACATCCATATCTACTGTATTAGCATCTGCACTGCTTTGGAGTTGCTTTCTTGCTTGAACCTGAGCATTGCCGCTTGATGCATCTGTAACGTGACGTGGGTTAGTAGCAACTAAACCAGAACTTGTGCTTGATCCACTGAGGGCAGATTTCAAGGCTTGATTAAAGTCGATATCTTGTGCTTTATAATTAGGCGTATCAGCATTGGCAATATTCGTAGCTAAGACTTGTTGGCGTTGTGAACGCAACTTCAGTCCCTGCTCCATGAATCCAATTTCTCGATCTAATCTAGTTTGCATTTTCAATTTACCAAAATAAAAAATTTTTGTTAACGACAAGAATTTCCATAACTTGAATCATATGTTGAATTTTGTGAACTAAATGCGTAATAAGACCCCTAATTTGTTCTTTCTTTAATGCTTTAATGTTCCCCTATTTTCTACTCTTTCCCTTAGAATGGAAGCATGTATAGAACTTATAAATATTTTTTAGAATTAGTATTTTTTACGGTACTAATCTTATCTTCACAGGTGGGTTACGGAGTAAACACTGACACTCAAGATATGGGAGACCTCGTCTCGAAAGCAGAGCAATATTTAAAAATGAAGTTTGGTAATAACAATGATTCCAAAGTACAGGTTCAAGTACCAGAAGAAAATCTGAACCTTCCTGAATGTAAAAAGCTAGAATTTTTTACCCCTTCTAGCAATCCTGGGGCAAATGGTAATGTGCGTGTCTCTGCAAAATGTTTTTCACCACAACCATGGACAATTTATCTAAATGCTAGCGTTTCGCAAAAAAAGATCTATTACGTCAATAAAGTCAGATTAGAGTCAGGTCATATTATTGGTGAGGCTGATTTGATGGCTAAAAAAGATTTTCCTGAAAATATTCCATTTAATACGGTCAGTGACCCTCAACAAATCATCGGTAAAGCCGTGATCAGTACTATAGAAGCTGGAACTCCGATGATAGGAACCGGCCTAAAAAATGAATACATCATCAATTTCGGTCAAACCGTCAAAGTAGCAATCGGTGGATCTGGATTTCGAATTAACGCTGAGGGAAAAGCCATGAACAGTGCCGCATTAGGGCAAAATGTTCAGGTGAAGATGGCCTCAGGACAAATTATTAATGGAATTGCCCGTTCTGGAGGCCTTGTAGAGGTCCTGAAGTAGTTTTTTTAAATTTTTATGAAATAAATGCTAAAGGTTTTCTAAAGGTGGTCGTTAAAGTGATTAAGACGTAATGTTTTTTTGGAGAATATGATGAAAATCGATCAATTAGTTGCTAATATCCCTAGCGCAAAGGTTGGATCGGGTAATGCCAAATCGGCAAAATCTGTTGATGGAGCAAATGATGTCGCACAGAGTTCAGACTCAGTGCAGATTTCTGAAGATGCGAAAAGCATTGCTTCAGCTTCTTCATCTAGCGCTGTATTTGATGCGAAAAAAGTTGCTGATATCAAGGCAGCGATATCTGAAGGCCGTTTTCAGGTTAACTCTGAAATGGTCGCTGATGGTTTAATCGCATCTGTAAAGGACTTAATTCAATCCCGCTCGAATAAAGCATAAGGATTTAGTGTCCCTTGGGTGAAAATCGTAATACCCTTCTTGAGCATTTTAAGAAGGAACTGGAAATGTCAAACGAACTTCTTACCCTCTTAAGTGAGGAAGAAGGGGCTTTGACACAACAGCTTTTACAAGAGCTACCTGATATTACTGTAAAGAAAAATACTCTGGTTCAAGCTTTCTTACAATTAAAAACCCAGCGTAATCAAGGGCTGACTTCCTTTTCTATTCCAAAGGATGAATCTCTAATTCCACATTGGATTCAAGAACAAAATTCACCAGAATTGCACCAAATTTGGGATAAATTAATCCAAATTCTCCAAAGTTGCCAACAAATCAACAACCAAAATGGTAAGATGATTCAAATGTTGAGTTCATCGAACCGTGCGGCCTTGCAAATTTTAGTTGGTAAAGATCCAACACAAAGTATTTATGGTCCTGGAAGTGAATCTTCAAATATTTCAAAATTTAATATTCTTGGTTAATAATTTAAATTAATACAAAATTTAATACTTTTGTCAGATATTAGTAACTTTAAGGATTTAGCTGTAAATGCAAAATAATTCATACAATATTGCTGTAGTTGATGATCATGCCATCGTCCGTCAAGGTCTTAAATTACTGATCAACTCACATGATCATCTAGAACTCGTTGCAGAAAGCGACGGCTCCGATAATATTGTTGATTTATGTGTTAAATCAAAACCCGACTTACTGATGTTGGATATAACTTTGGCGAATACCAATGGTATTGAGCTCATCAAACAAATTAAAAAAGAAATCCCCAAGCTGCCTGTATTGATTTTTTCTATGCATGATGAAAATTTATATGCCATGCACGCAATCAAAGCAGGAGCAGCCGGATATTTGCATAAAAATCAATCATTTGAGAAATATATTGAAGCGATTCAAACAGTTCTTGGAGGTAAAAAATACCTCAGTCCAACCATGGTTCAGCTCATTGCTGATCGTATCCACTCCGGCGATGATGAAAGCCCGCAAGATAAATTGTCATTTAGAGAGTTTCAAACGCTCAAAATGCTTGCATCAGGTCTAACTGTTTCAGATATTGCTGAAAAATTGTTTCTTTCTGTCAAAACTATCAGCATGTATCGTAGTCGTATTTTGCAAAAATTAAAGCTCAAAAATAATTCTGAGCTGATCAGTTTTGCAATTAAAAACAATCTCTTAGACTGAATATTTCACCTTCAAACTTGAAGGCTTGAATTGCAGTCAATTTACCTAGTTTTTCAAGGCTTAAATCGTTCTAATTTCCTGAATAATCTAATTGTTAGTAATTGTTTTAATCGATTAGAAAGTTTGAGGAAAGAGAATTGGCTGAAGAAAGCGATTTGGAAAAAACCGAATCGGCCTCGCCCCGAAAAATAGAAAAAGCTCGAGAAGCTGGAGATATCCCTCGCTCTCGAGAATTAGCTACTTTCTCCATTCTTGCAGCGGCAACTGCCGGATTTTGGATGGTTGGGCAATCACTCTTCATTCATTTACGTCAACACATGCGAGAAAGTTTAAGCTTTAAAAGCGCCCCTCAGCTTGACCCAGAACAACTCATCATCAATTACGCAAAAATGATGTTTGACTTAGTCGTTACTTTCGCCCCATTTATTGGCATCGTGATGATCACTGCCTTAGTTACCCCCATGCTGATTGGCGGATGGTCATTTACTGCAGGTAATTTAGCTCCCAAATTTAGCAAATTAAATCCCATGAGCGGTCTAGCAAAAATTATTTCAATCAATTCTTTAGTGGAATTAATTAAGGCAATTGCAAAAGTGATTTTTATTTGCTTCGCAGCTTGGTACTTAATTGAGTCACACTTGATTGAAGTCATGTCTCTCATGTCCATGCCAATTGAAATCGGTGGTGCACATCAAATGGAATTAATCCTCCTGAGTCTTTCTGTCTTAGTCGGTACCTTGGCTGTGATTACGATGATTGATGTGCCCTATCAGTTGTGGAGTTATAACAAAAAACTCAAGATGACTAAGCAAGAGGTTAAAGATGAGGCAAAAGAGTCTGAAGGTAATCCTGAAATTAAAGCAAAAATTCGTCAACAACAACGTGAAATGGCGCGTCGTCGTATGATGACCAAAGTTCCTACGGCAGATGTGGTAATCACCAACCCAACCCACTATGCAGTTGCGCTTCAATATCCTGAGAATTCGAATCGCGCACCGATTGTTGTTGCAAAAGGTGTTGATGATATTGCGATGATCATTCGTGAACTTGCTACAGAACATCAAGTAATGATTGTGGAAGCACCGCCACTTGCTCGTGCGCTTTATACGATTACTGATCTAGATGAAGAAATCCCCCCAACTTTATACAATGCCGTCGCACAAATATTGGCATATGTGTTTCAACTGCGTATGTCGAAAGACGCTGGTGAGGCTGTACCTGATTTCCCGAAATTATTAGATCTACCAACCGGTTTGGATCCATACGATGCAATCAAGCCTGAAGCCACCATGACGGAGACTGCATAATGGATTTTAATAAAGTCATGAGGAATTTAAATGCAAAGGCGCTCACAGCGCCTTTGATTGTGATCATCATTTTGATGCTCATGGTTTTACCAATACCAGCATTCTTACTCGATATTTTCTTTACCTTTAATTTAGGCTTATCCATCATTGTTCTTTTAACAGCTTTGTATACTGTTCGACCACTAGACTTTATGGCATTCCCATCTGTCTTGTTGGTCACAACCATGCTACGTTTATCTCTAAACGTAGCATCTACTCGTATTGTATTAACTGAAGGTCATACCGGCCCTGATGCTGCAGGTAAAGTGATTGAGGCTTTTGGTCACTTCTTAATCGGCGGCAATTATTTGGTTGGTCTTATTGTATTTATTATTCTGACCATCATTAACTTTGTGGTGGTGACTAAGGGTGCTGGTCGTATTGCTGAAGTAGGCGCTCGTTTTGCACTCGATGCGATGCCTGGTAAACAAATGGCGATTGATGCTGACTTAAATGCGGGCTTAATCGGTGAAGCTGATGCGCGTAAAAGAAGAACGGAAGTTGCTCAAGAGGCTGAATTTTATGGCGCGATGGACGGTGCTAGTAAATACGTTCGTGGTGACGCAGTTGCGGGTATCGTGATTACTGTCGTGAACATGATTGGTGGTCTGTTAGTCGGTATGATGCAACATAATTTAGAGTTTTCTCGTGCTCTTGAAACCTATACTCTTTTGGCAATTGGTGATGGCTTAGTGGCGCAAATTCCTTCTCTAGTGATTTCTCTTGCGGCAGGTGCGGTAGTTTCAAGAGTAGCGAGTGATCAAGATATCAGCAGCCAATTGGTCAACCAGATTTTTAAACGCACGCAAGTTCTCTATATTACTGCCGGTATTATTGGCATCATGGGTCTCATCCCTAAAATGCCCCACTTTTCTTTCCTCTCGTTAGCATTGATCTTGGCTGGATCTGCCTATTACTTTGCGAAAAAAATGGCGGCTGAAAAGTTAACTGAAACACCCGTTAAAGCTCCTGTAGCATCCCCCGAGTTAGAAGAAGCTACTTGGAAAGATGTCACGCCCATCCAAACTCTTGGACTTGAAGTGGGTTATCGCTTAATTTCTCTCGTTGATAAAAATCAAAATGGTGAATTATTAAGTCGTATTAAAGGGATTCGGAAAAAATTTGCTCAAGAAATTGGCTTTCTTCCTCCTTCCGTTCATATTCGTGACAATTTAGAACTTCGTCCGACTGCTTATCGAATTACTTTAAAGGGTGTTGAAATCGGGACTGGTGAAGCACACGTGGGTCAGTTTATGGCGATTAATCCTGGTATGGTTTCTGGCGAACTCGATGGTACTGTAACAACTGATCCAGCCTTTGGTTTACCGGCGATATGGATTGATGCAAATATTCGTGATCAAGCCCAAGCTTTAGGCTATACGGTCGTTGATGCAGGATCTGTGATTGCAACACACCTGAATCACTTAATTTCGATACACGCCTCTGAATTATTAGGAAGACAAGAATTACAAGCTTTACTTGATCATCTCAATAAAGAAGTACCTAAGCTCGGAGATGACCTTACACCAAAAGCTCTACCATTAACCGTTGTTCATAAAGTATTGCAAAACTTATTGGCTGAGGGTGTCAATATTCGCGATATGTTCACCATTGTTGAAACTTTGATTGAATACGCTCCTCAAAGTCAAGACACCAATGCCCTAACTTCACAAGTGCGTGTTGCTTTAGGCAGATCAATCGTCCAACAATTAGCGCCTGGCAATTCAGAATTGCCAGTAATGACTCTAGACACCAGATTAGAAAAACTTTTACTGCAAAATCTGCAAACGAATAATGCTGGAGATACGGGTTTAGAGCCTGGCCTAGCTGATACCTTAGTACGTCAAACCATTGAGGCTGCTCAGATCCAAGAACAGCTGGGGCATACCCCTGTCCTTTTAGTGCCTCATCAATTGCGCAACACTTTAGCAAAGTTTTTACGTAGAACACTTCCACAATTACGTGTTCTATCACAAGCAGAACTTCCTGATAACCGATCAATTAAAGTAACTAACCTTGTAGGAGCACTTGGATGAAAGTTCAACGTTTTATAGGTGTCAATGGGCGCGAAGCGCTTGGACTAGTCAGAATGGCGCTAGGACCTGAAGCCATGATACTGTCCAATCGAACCGTGGCTCAGGGTATTGAAATCCTCGCTTGCAGCTCTCAAGACTTTAACGGCATTATTGAAAGTTCTGATCAAGGAGTTTCCTCATCGCCTGTCGTTCGTGCTGAACCTAGATTAACTCAAGCCTATACTCCTCCTCCAGCTAAAGTGATGCCCGATATTTCTGAGTTAATGGGTGAATTAAGAGCAATGAGAAACTCTCTAGAGTCCCAGATTGCGGAGATATCATGGGTGGGTAATCGAGATAAAACACCTGCTAAAAATGGCATATTAAGAGAACTTCTTAATTTAGGGTTTAGCGCTAGTTTGTCTCGTTATTTATCAGAAAATGCTCCCGCTCAAATGAATCTTGAAGAAGGCTTGCAGTGGTCCAAAAATGTCTTGATTCGTAATTTAACGGCGATTAATAGCGATAACCAGTTTTTAGATGATGGCGGTGTGTATGCCTTAGTAGGTCCTACTGGTGTTGGTAAAACAACCACAACAGCAAAATTAGCAGCACGCTATGTGATGCGTCATGGTGCTAAAAATCTTGCTCTGATTACAACGGATGGTTACAGAATTGGTGCTCATGAACAATTACGTATTTATGGCAAGATTTTAGGTGTCATGGTGCACTCGGTCAAAGATGAAGTTGATCTGCGTATTGCCCTAGAGGAATTGAAGTCAAAACATATGGTTTTGATTGACACTGTTGGTATGAGTCAGCGTGATCAAATGGTTACTGAACAAATTTCGATGCTCAATGGCACTAAATTTCCTGTTAAACGCTTGCTATGTCTAAATACGACGAGCAATATTGAAACTCTCAATGAAGTAGTCTCCTCTTATCGTGGTTCTGGTGTTGAAGGCTGTATCCTAACTAAGCTGGATGAAGCTGCTGTATTAAGCAATGCCATTGATGTAGTGCTTCGTCAAAAATTGCGTTTATTCTATGTAGGTACAGGACAACGCGTGCCAGAAGATCTTGAAGTGGCAAATGCCAAGTCTTTAGTAGAAAGTTCATTTAAAAAGTTAGAGAACTCTGACTCCAATCAATTCGAAGATTCAGAGCTCTCAACATTGATGTCAACGAAATCAGCTCGTGAGGATGCGAGTGTGAGGGGTATTTATGTTGCATAGTATGATGGAAGATCAAGCTGCAGGACTGCGAAGGATGCTTGGCAAGCCTTCGACGAAGAACTTTATCGTTCTCTCAGCTATCCCTAGCACACACAAGAACACCTTGCTATTCAATTTGGCCTCTACAGTTATTCATGCGGGCAATAGCTCACACTTGATAGATGCGAGGATGGATCAATCAGGCATTAGTTCTCGTCTCAAAACACAACTAAAATCTAATTTATGGGATCTTTCTATCACGAATCAACCAATGCATTTAGGGTTTTATGAATTTATGCAAGGCGGTCGTATTAGTCAATTAGCAAGCATTCCTACCTCTCAAATCATTCATCACACTTCCAAATTAGAACTTTTATCAAAAACGCTTCAAAACTTATCAAATGATTCTAATATTTGGTTCATTGATACTGAATTAAAAATGGATAATCCGTTCTTAATTCCGGAGTTTTCTGAAAGTGAAGTCATACTCATTGTTTCAAGTACTGCAGCGTCCATAAAAAACGGCTATGGCCAATTGAAAAATATCGCAAATACCGTTGGACGTCGAAGAGTGGCTTTATTGGTCAATCATGCTGAAGAGTCTCAAGCGCAATTAGTATATAAAAACATCGCAACTGCAGCTAAAAACTATTTATCAATTCCACTAAGTTACTTGGGTCATATTCCTGAAGATGACTATCTCGTTAAATCTTCCATGCTAGGTAAATCGATTATCGATGCATTCCCACTATCCAAGTCGTCCCAAGCTTTTCGATCGATTACTGAAATTCTGATTGATCAAAAATTACACCAGCATTTTGTAGCTAAATCGATTAACTCCCAACCGATTGTATTGGAGCACTAAAATGTACGATGCTAAAGGACGTGCAGATCGTGATCTTGTTTTTAAAGAACACATGCATCTCGTGAAAAAATTAGCCCATCAACTCAAAGCAAAGCTTCCTTCTAATGTGGAAGTTGATGACTTGATTCAAGCCGGAATGATTGGTCTATTAGATGCTTTATCCAAATATGAAGAAACTGCTTTAGCTCAGTTTGAAACTTATGCGGTACAGCGTATACGTGGCGCAATGCTTGATCAACTCCGTGAAAGTGATTGGATGCCACGCGGTATTCGCAAAAACATGCGGAAAGTGGAAATGGTTCTTAATGAACTTCAACAAGAATTAGCTAGGCCTCCAACAGAAACAGAAGCTGCAAAAAAGATGCAACTCTCGTTAACCGAATATCAACAAAT
Organism: Polynucleobacter sp. SHI8; assembly: GCF_027944005.1. Classification (NCBI taxonomy): domain Bacteria; kingdom Pseudomonadati; phylum Pseudomonadota; class Betaproteobacteria; order Burkholderiales; family Burkholderiaceae; genus Polynucleobacter; species Polynucleobacter sp. SHI8. The sequence continues at coordinate 1,903,716 of NZ_AP027204.1, forward strand.
CTTAACTGATGGCGCGGGTCACCAACTCATTTATTTTGATGATTTTCATGATAGTGATGGGGATAGTGCAGACCACTTCTTAGATCGTTTTTATTCTGATACCTCCCAAGACCCACTCCAAGCTTTAATCAATGTGGGCTTTAGGGCCGCGGTGATTAAATCCATTGACAACTTACCAGAACGTGAAAAATTACTCATGGGTCTTTATTATGAACAAGAGCTCAATTTAAAAGAAATTGGGGCTGTAATGGGCATTACGGAATCACGAGTTTCACAATTACATAGCCAAGCCATCGCACGGATGCGTGGTATTTTGAGGGCCCAAAAGTGGACTGGGGTAGCTTAATTGGTTTGATGATTGCAATTATTGCAATCATCGCCAGTCATCTTCTAGAGGGTGGTTTAATCCAGTCACTCATCCAGCCAACTGCATTTTTGGTAACGATCGGTGGTACAGCGGGAGCCGTGATTCTTCAATTTGGTATGCCAAGGGTGATTCGTTCGATGCGTCTCATCAAAAGGGCTTTTACACCTGATCAAGATTTTTGCGATGATTTGTTAGCCTCAATTGATCTTTGGGCCAGTACCGCCAAAACAGAAGGACTTCATAAACTAGACAAGCACTTAGATGAAACTGCCGAGCCTTTTATGTCACGTGGACTTTTGCTACTTGCCGACTTTAAATCCAGATCGCAAATTTTAGAAATTCTAAAAATGGATATTATGAGTTATGAGCGAGCGAGCAAGCTAGCCATTAAAGTTTGGGAAGCAGCGGGCGGTTATGCGCCTACGATTGGCGTTTTAGGTGCTGTGATGGGGCTTATTCGTGTGATGAGTCATTTAAATGAGCCTGAATTATTGGGCAGTGGTATTGCAATTGCGTTCGTTTCAACTCTCTACGGTGTGGGCTTATCTAATTTGGTATTTTTACCGATAGCCAATAAATTAAAGTATTCATTACAACATGAAATCTTAAAGCGCGAAATGATTGCAGAAGCCCTCTATCAGATCACCCAAGGGGAACACCCTTCTATCATTAAAGAGCATATTAAGAGCCATTGGTATTCCGATGAAGAATAATCTACGAAGAAGATCAAATCCCATTGATGATGAGGATGATGATGCCAACCGTTGGCTTCTCCCTTATGCTGACTTCATCACACTCTTACTTGCCGTATTTGTTGTGATGTACTCTGTATCCAATGTGGAAGAGTCTAAATTTAAATCATTGTCTGAGTCTTTAAGTATTGCTTTAAATGTTAAAAATACTGAATCAAAAAATAATAATTTTATCTCTGATAAAACTAATTCCATGATTGAGCAGATTCATACAAGAGAATCTCAAATCTCCGAAATTAATACTACCTTACAAAATGATTTAGCGCCATTAATTGCTCAAAACAAAATTAAGATTATTAAGGTAAGAGACGGTATTAGTATCGTGATCAATGACAGCTTTTTGTTTAAATCAGGTCAGGCGCAAATTGATCCAAGCTTTGAGAAAGATCTTCTACAAATTTCCGATATCTTAAAAAAATACCCGAATCAAATTCAGGTAGAAGGTCATACCGATAATAATCGGATCAATACTGGTATGTACCCATCCAATTGGGAACTATCGTCAGCCAGGGCAAGTAGTGTCGTACGTGCATTTATTTCATATGGAGTACAAGAAAGCCAGCTGACTGCAATAGGTTATGCTGCAAATCAACCCATCGAATCAAACAATAGTGAAGAAGGACGCTATCGCAATCGAAGGGTCGCTATCAAGATCCTTGCTGGGATAAAAGAATCTCCATAATTTTTCTGTCAAGAGCTTCGATTTCAATTGGCTTTGCTATATAAGTATTCATCCCTTTTTCAATACACAAGCCTGCAAATTTTTCTCCAATATTCGCCGACATCGCAATAATAGGTATATTTTTATAGGGTCTATCCGAATTACGAATTTGCATGGTTGCTTCAATACCATTTAATTCAGGCATATTAATATCCATCAAAATAACATCAAAGGTTTCTTTCTCTAAGGCATCAAGTACCTCAATGCCATTTTTCACAGCACTTACTTGATGACCTAAAGTTTGCAGCATGATGGTAATAATTTCTACATTCACCAAATTATCATCAGCGATTAAGATATTGAAATTATTATCAAAAATCGATTTTTGACCTGATGAAAATTGGGTAATCAGCTTTTTAGGCAATCTATTTTGGTTCCTTTCTAACACTTTTTCTGCTTGAATAAGTAAATATTTTGGGTCTACTGGAATGAGGTGAGTATGTTGAACCCCTGCAGAAATAATGTGGAATCGATCAATACTTTTTGTGGAAGTATATAAATAGATGATTCTAGAGGACAGGTCTAAATTAAGCCATTGCTGAATATCATTAAAGAACATAGTGCCTGCAACATCACCCACCTTTGGATGTATATAAATTAAATCAGGAATAAGAGATTGACGCTTTTGCGCAAGGATATGTTTTTTAGTTGCCAAATAGTTATCAAACCCATAGGTAATTGCTCCACGTTTTTCCAATAGTTCTTTAAGTTGCAAGGTGCTTTCGTGATTTTGATTTCCTACAATAAGAATGTGCTTACCTGTTAAGGCGCTCAATTGAGCATGTTGGTCAACGGGATTATCCTGAATCTTCATCTGAATTTTAAAATAAAAATTACTACCCAATCCAGGAGTGCTTTCAAATTCAAGATTACCTCCCATTAATCTGATAATTTTCTGAGAAATATACAAGCCCAAACCACCCTCAGAGGCACTGATTAATTTATTTTTATTAACTCGACCAAATTTTTTGAATAATGTATTACGATCATCGCTGTTAAGTCCAACGCCACTATCGCTTACTTCAAATCGGATGAATGGCTTGAGCGGATCTTCTGAATTTTGTTCATGAGATATGGTTAACCTGACATATCCCTCATCTGTAAATTTAATGGCATTTCCTAGGAGATTAATTAATACCTGCCGTAATCGAAGCTCATCACCATAGAAAGTAACGCCATTCACACTTCTCGGCAAATCATAGCTAAAGTCTATTTTTTTAATATCCGCTAATGGGCCTAATCCATCCATAATTTGCTCTAATAATTCGTTAAAAATGAACGCATCATCCACAATTTTGATGTCATACGTTTCCATTCTTGAGGCTGTAAGAGTTTGGTCAACCATTAAATTCATTAAATATCCAGATTGCTTAATCGCACTCAAATAATGGTATTGCGAGGGATCTAGTTTGGACTTTAAAAGTAGATTTGCCATACCTAAAACTCCATTCAATGGAGTCCTTAGTTCATGTGCTAATGTATCAAAGAAATGACTCTTTTCAATTTGATTTTTCCGATAGTTGATTTCCTGACTTGCTTGATGTTGAATTTTGATTCCTCTAACAATCAAAAAAGCTAGTAAACTGAAAAATGTTATTCCAAGAAAGAATACAAAAAATGAAATTTTTAATTGGTGGATGATAAAAATACTGCTGTTCCGAATAGCAACATTTGCATTATTAAAGCGAAACGCTGAATGAATATGTCTTATTAATTTTTTACCAAGCTCCCCCTGAAAAAAAGAAGGATCGGACTGATTGCTTTGCGAAATAGGGGTCTTATCTTCAAATGTAATTTGATTAATAAAATAACTTTCTTTATCTGACATTTCCTTAAAGCCAAATACATCAGTTGATTTGTTGTGACGCTCATCAGTCAAAAATAATTGGTTGAAATCTACAATATTGACTAAAACTCCATCCAAACTTGAAGTCTTATCATCTTTGTATGCGGCTAAGAACATGATAAGCATTGGCTTTGATTCTGCAGCTTCATTTGAAATGTTTATTGAATCTAAGTAGGTAATGCCTTGTTTGTTGTCAATGTGTTTAATCTTCTCCTTCATTATTTTTTTAATCGAAGATTCAATTTGTAAATGCTGATGAGATGAATATTGTGTTGCTTCAAATATTTTGTCGATGACGACTACATCCGTATTTTTTTTGAGTGCAAAGGATGGTACCCAATACAAACCAAGTTGCTCTTTTTTTACCTGATCGAGCAGATGATATTTCATTATATTTTTTACTTCTTGTATCCCAGAAATGATTTTTATTCTAGATAAGTAAATTAATTGGCTATTCTGAAGAATTAACCTTTCTTGAACTATATTCGCCTTTATATCGACAACATATTGAGCCGTGACACTAATGCGGTTTGATAGTGTTTTAAATACAGTAAACGCGATCAAACCTGAAATTAAAATGCCGGAAAAAAGAACGGAATATATCGCTCGGCGAAAAGATTTATTATAAGAATCACTTTCCGAGGGCATATGCAGTGTGGACTTTGAAAATGTAGTATATTAATTATGTAATCATTTAACTAATTATATTACTCCATTATTCTTACATGAATCACATAAATTTAGGACAATTTGACAAATTATGTGGTTTTATGAATAAAGATCAATTATCAGACTTACTCCAAAAATTTTTCGATCCCATCACCTCAGGGAAAAATGCACTTTTGGTTGCATTTACAAATCGAGATATTGAGGGCATTCAAAAAAATGCCCATTTTATTAAAGGATCTTCCTCTTTCTTAGGTATGCAAAGCATCTATGATGCTTGTCAACATATCAATGAAACTTTACAAAGTAAAGAATCTCCCGATTTAATTCAACTCGCCAATCATTTCGAAAACGCTTGGATTGCCTCTCAGCAAGAAGTTGAAGAATATATCAAGAAGTAAATGCCGGAAAAATAGTATTGCGGCACTCGCCAAAACCTATACGAACGGCGTCCTCGGTTTGACAATACGCTCTCAAAATAACTGTATCGCCATCTTCCAAAAAGGTTCTTTTTTCACCGTGATTGAATTCAATTGGCTTTTTTCCACCTTGAGATAACTCTAATAAGGATCCGGCTTGCTCAGGCTTTTCACCAGATAAAGTACCAGTCCCCAGCAAATCCCCAGCACTTAAATTACAGCCATTACTGGTGTGGTGCGTAATTAATTGTGCGATGGTCCAATAAGCAGCTTCGGAAAACTCTGAATTGGCAATTTTCTGGGGCGGGATGTTTTCCTTTACCATCTGTTGAGTCAATAATTCAACTTCTAAAAATATTTGAATGGCGCCCTGCTGACGATTACCCTGTGACTCTAAGTAGGGTAATGGTTGAGGATCTGTTTCGCTCCTTGTCCAAGATTTTCTAAAAGGCGCTAAAGCCTGACGCGTCACAAGCCATGGAGAAATACTTGTGGCAAAGTTTTTTGCAAGAAATGGTCCTAGGGGTGCTGCCTCCCATGCTTGAATATCTCGAGCAGACCAGTCATTTAACAGGCACATACCAAAAAAGTGTTCCTCAGCATCATCCATGGAGATCGGACGACCTTGTGGGTTTGGTTGGCCAATAAATACACCTAACTCTAATTCGTAATCCAACTTCCTAGATGCCTGAAAATAAGGTGGCTTGCCCTCACTTGCACGAGTTTGCCCTATCGGTCTAACGACTCCTTTGCCAGATGGAATAATCGATGATGAACGGCCATGATAACCAACGGGTATCCATTGGTAATTTGGCGCTAAAGGTTGATCAGGGCGCAACATCAAACCTACGTTTCTTGCATGATTGATGCCTGAATAAAAGTCAGTAAAGTCAGGCACCTGGCAAGGTATCATCATTTCAACAGCACTTTGCGCAATTAAGCACGACTCTAGTTGCGATTGAAGCCCACTATTTTTTTGGAGCAATTCAATAAAAAAACTTCGGCATCCCTCTTGTATGAAATCAGGTAATGCCATCATGGCATTCAAGTGAGCTGCATCAAATGCTATGAAGGCTTCCTTTAAATGAGGTGGTATTGAAATTTTCTCTGTAAGGCCAGTCAGTGGCAAAATTTGATCACCAATCGCAACTCCAATCAGGGACTTATTAGAAGAGTCTTCTAGAATACGAAAACATCCATAGGGTAAGTTTTCAATGGGAAAATCACAGCCCTCTACATTTGCACTCAGAACCCAACTTCCATTTGTTTTTTTTGGCATTTTTTGTCTCTTGTATTTGTTATTAATTGATTAGGTTTAAATTGGAAGTTTGAAATTTCAAATAATCTCAATCATTCAATCTTCTTAAGTTTAATTATCCTGCTTTTCTGACCAAATAATACCGCGCTCATAAAGCTGCGCAATCTGCTCTGCTGAAAGACCAATATCTCGCAACACCTGCTCATTATCTTGCCCAATGTGTGGTGCTGATCGTTGAATTTTCCCCGGTGCTCTTGATAATTTTGGCACGATTCCAGGCACTAATAACTCACTACCATCATCAACAGTTTGCGTGACAATCATCTCCCTTGCCAAAAAATGAGGATCTTGAGCAATATCCGCGGCAGTGTAAATTTTTCCAGCAGGTACCTTGGCTTTATCTAATACTTCTAAAACTTCAGCCACTTGATGTAACTGAGTCCACTGACCAATGATTTCATCAATCAACTTGATATGCTTCACGCGACCAGTATTGTCAGCATATTCAGGATTATTTGCCATTTCTGGATGATCAATGGCATTCATGAGCCGCTTGAAAATACTGTCGCCATTACCTGCAATGAGAACATATCCCCCGTCTTTACAAATATAGGCATTGGACGGTGCTATTCCGGGTAATGCACTTCCAGCTGCTTGACGAACTTCACCAAATGCACTGTATTCGGGTAAGAGGCTTTCCATGCAATTAAATACTGCCTCATATAAACCAACATCAATAATTTGTCCGAGCCCGCTTTGATGGCGTTCATGCAATGCCATCAAAATACCAATCACACCATGTAATGCGGCTAAAGTATCGCCAATACTGACGCCAACCCGAACAGGTACGCGTCCAGGCTCTGCAGTCAAATGACGCAGTCCACCCATCGCCTCTGCAACAACCCCAAATCCTGGTCGATCACGATAAGGCCCCGTTTGTCCATATCCACTAATTCGAAGAATGATTAATCTTGGATTGATTTTTAATAAATCCTGGGGATCAAGCCCCCACTCTTCAAGTGTGCCTGGTCGAAAATTTTCAATCATGACATCACACTCAGCCACCAAAGATCGAATAATTTCCTGAGCCTGTTCACTCTTTAAATCTAATGAAATAGATTTTTTATTCCGCGACTGAACTTGCCACCAGACTGAGGTGCCGTTTTTTAGTAGGCGCCATTTTCGTAAAGCATCGCCAGTTACAGGAGTTTCCACTTTGATGACCTCTGCACCAAAATCACCTAATGTTTTACCAGCAAATGGACCGGCAATCAGTTGTCCCATCTCTAAGACTTTGATCCCTTTCAAACAACTCACAAGAACTCCTTCAATAATTAATATACCCGTACTGATTATGTAATAATAATTTACTTTTTCTTCAGTTCAATGGATGGGCATAAAAATGATCATGAAACAATTATTAAGATCCACATTAGTAACTTTTGTTCTATTTTTATGCAATCTAAATCAAGCCTTTGCATACCCTGATCGCCCTATTACTTTAGTGGTTCCTAATCCTCCTGGTGGAGTTGTCGACACCTCGGCCAGATTAGTTAGTGATCCTTTAAGCAATATCTTGAAGCAAACTGTTATTGTTGAAAATAAAGGTGGTGCAAGTGGCAATATCGCCTATCAACAAGTAGCAAAGGGCGCAAAAGATGGGTACTCGATTTTAGTGTCCTATTCTGGTTACCATATCGCCAATCCAATTTTGCAAGACAAACTTCCTTGGACTTTAAATGACTTAACCCCGATTGGATTAATTACAGTTGCGACAAATGTCATTACTGTTCACCCTTCTATCCCAGTCAATAATCTCAAAGAACTCATCGCATATGCCAAAGCCAACCCCGGTAAACTCAATTATGCTTCACAGGGCAATGGCTCCGTCTCTCATATCGGTACCGAAATCTTTAAACAACAAACTGGGGTAGATATGGTCCATGTCCCTTACAAGGGTTCTGGCGCTGCGATCCAAGATGTTTTAGCGGGTCAAGTTCAAGTCTTCATCACAACTCCACCTTCCGTTATTGGCCATATTCAAACCGGCAAACTCAAAGCGCTTGCGGTCACTGGTAAATCTCGTCACCCTCTCATGCCAACTGTTCCAACAGTTGCCGAAGCTGGACTTCCTGGATTTTCTCTTGAGTCTTGGGTGGCCTTATATGTTGCTGCGGGTACTCCTCCAGCAATTATTGATAAGTTAAGCAGTAGCGTAAAAGCTGGTCTAGAGGTCCCAGAGGTCAAGCAAAGAGCGGATGCTGCAGGTGTGGAATTACGCTATCTTCCTCCAGCAGAGATGACTAAGCTCCTCAATCAAGAGATTAGCTCGTGGTCAAAAGCCATTAAATCGGCCAATATCAAACTGGATTAATGCATTTTCGTAAATAGCTTGGTTTACTCGACTTCTAAAACCCATAAGGTGGTGACTTCTTTTGCGCGAGCAAAATAAAGAGGGTCACTATCATCTCGAGTTTTTGGATGATTTGCCTTGATCTGCATTTGATGTACTATTTTTAATCCTGCCTTGGCAATCCAATCAAGTAATTCTTGTCGTGTTCGTAATCCCAAATGCTCTGCCAGATCAGAAATAATTAGCCATGCCTGTCCTTGGGCATTTAAATGGGATGTTAATCCACTTAAAAACTCTTTTAAAAATTGAGAGTTCGGGTCGTAAATAGCATGTTCAATATGCGATGTGGGAGTCGCAGGAAGCCATGGCGGGTTACAAACAATCAAATCGGCTCGTCCCACAGGAAACAAATTAGTTTCATGTATCTCAATTTTTTCTTGGAGCCCTAGAGTATGGATGTTTTCTTGTGCGCAAGCAATTGCTCTTGGATCTAGGTCTGTGCCAATGATTTTTGGGATGCCTCGCTGAGCCAACAAAATCGACAAGATACCAGTTCCTATCCCAATATCAAATGCCACTTGACACTCTTTTGCTAAAGGTGCTTTTTTAACTGAATCAAGATACTCACCACGAAGGGGAGAATACACTCCGAAATGAGGAGTAATGTGCTGCTCTAACGCCGGAATAAAAACTTTTTTCTTACGCCATTCATGTGCGCTAACGATTGCTAATAATTGTTTCAAGGGCATCACGATACCCTCATTAATCGTTCCTATAACTTCTAAACAAGCTTGCGCCACATCTTGTCCCCGACGCAGCTCAATCACAAATTCTTTTGATAATGCAATCAAAACACTTCCCATTACTTGAGCCTTCAAGCCTTGCTGTTGACGATGAGCGGCAAAAATTTCGGCGGGATCCTCTAACTTTTTTTGAGATCCCACTCGTGGTGGTTTATCTAATCGGCGTGCTATGGCACGAAGTAACTCTCTACCATTTTGATAATCACCACTCCAAAGAAGGCCCTTACCTTGCTTTGCAAGTTCGATCGCTTTATTTGCTGGCAAAGTGTCATCAATCACTATGATTTCTTTGGGGGGCGCTAAGTCTGCCTCAGAATACCAAAGACTTTGTAAGTGAACACCATGGTGTTCCCAATGGATATGTGGGTACGAAGTTGTCATTCAGCCTTTCTAGCTTCAATCAATAATTGGAAGGCATTTGAAATAAGAGCGAACTCTTCATAAAAATAGAGGTAATTCATTAGGGTATCTACTGCCCTTAGTGTATTTGATTTTTAAATTATGATAGATTAAATCAAAATAATGAGTTGGAGACAATATGAATCAATCTTGCTATGCCATGATTGTGACGAAACTTGGCGGTCCTGATGTGATGGCTTATGCCACTATGGATATGCCAGTTCCTAAAGATTATGAAGCACTGATTGAGCAAACCGCTATTGGTGTTAATTTTGTTGATATTTATTTACGAGCAGGTCAGTCTCATGCCCACAATCCTGAACCACCCTTTATCACTGGAGTGCATGGTGTTGGGATTGTCCTAGCAATTGGAAAAGATGTGACTGAAGTAAAAGTAGGTGATCGTGTAACGTTCACCAATGCCGGTGTTGGAACCTACTGCTCGCATGTCGCAGTTGCATCAGATCGATTAGTTATGGTACCCCCAAAAGTTTCTGATGAGCGTTGCGCCGCAGGATTTGTGCGCGTAATGACAGCGCAATACTTATTAAAACAAATGCGCCCTCTTCTCTCTGGAGATAAAGTCTTAATCCATGCAGCAGCTGGAGGAACGGGGCAAGTTTTAGTGCAATGGGCTAAAAGACTCGGTCTTGAAGTTTTTGCTACTGCAGGTACAGATGAAAAGATTGCCTTTGTAAAATCATTAGGTGCTGATTACGCCATCAATTATAAGACGCAAGATTTTGTGGCTGAAGTGAATCGAATGACGAGTGGCAAAGGTGTTAAGGTGGTTTTTGAGTCAGTAGGCAAAGATACGTTTATGGGGTCTTTGGAATGTCTTGAGCCAAAGGGCCTTGCGATTAACTTTGGAACTGCTTCTGGACAAGTGGAAAATTTTGCATTGCAAACCCTTCATGCCAAGTCGCTTTGGATCTGTCGGCCAACTCTGCGAACTTATATCGCAGACAAAAATGATCTGCAATCCATGGCAAAAGAAGCCTTCGAAATTTTAGAGGACCCTTCTTTTAGGCTTGATATTGAAGATGTACTTCCTTTAAAAGAAGCGGTAAAAGCCCACACGATGATTGAGAGTCGAAGTACCAAAGGCGCAATTGTTTTGATTCCATAAATCATGATCCACCTATCAATACCTATTAGCTCAATCTCAGAAACGCTATTCTTTTATGGCGAAATATTAGGTTGTCCCGCCTCTCGTATTGCCAAGGATCGGATTGATTTTGATTTTTTCGAACATCATTTAGTCGCCCAATTATCGCCTGAAGAAGCGGCACATCAAAGTGTCTATATCGGCACTCTACCAAATCGCTACCCTCTGAGACATTTTGGGATTGTGGTGAACTTGGAAAAATATCAAACGATCTTGCAGCGAATTCAAGAACATCAGATTGAATTCGCAATGCCTCCACAAACGATTTTTCAAGGAACTGCCAGAGAGCAAGATGTTTTTCTTGTTTTTGATCCTTCTGGCAATGCCATCGAAATTAAAGGTATTCATCAACAACAATCTGTATTTGCAAAAGAGTGAGGGGGAATCTATGCTTCAACCAATAATTAGTTCTAAAAGATCTTTGTTCAAAATGGTTCTGTATCTTGCCTTATCTGGACTACCCCTACTGTCATTTGCCCAATATCCAGAAAAACCAATTCGAATGATTGTTGGCTATTCTCCAGGTGGGGCTGCAGATAATTTGATTCGACCACTAGCAGATCGTTTAACCAGAATACTAGGACAATCCATCGTGATGGAGTATCACCCAGGTGCAGGTGGTGCCATTGCTGCGGATATTTTAGCGAAGGCTCCTGCTGATGGATATACGCTTCACATTACTGATTCAGGTCCGATGACTATCGTACCCAAGATGAAAAAAACCGCTTATAACCCCTTAACAGACTTTAGTCCTTTGGCGATGGTTGGTTCAGGTGGGGTGATATTGGTTACTCCAGCAAATTCACCAGCAACTAATGTTAAAAAACTAATTGAACTGATGAAAGACAAACCAGGTACTTGGAGTTATGGCACATCAGGTATCGGCGGTGTTGGTCATCTTGCCGCTGAGCAATTTCAAATTGTTACAAATACGAAGTTGACTCATGTTCCTTATAAAGGAGGTGCCCCTGCGATTGTTGAACTCATCGGCGGTCATGTGCCACTCTTGTTTTCCTCACTTGGCGCAGCATCTGCACATATTCAAGCTGGGCGAATCAAAGCTTTAGCGGTGACTTCGCCTAAGCGCAGTTCCATGTTCCCAGATGTCCCAACTTTAGCTGAGTCAGGTTACCCGAATTTTGATGCCAGTATTTGGTTTGGAGTAGTTGGACCAGCCAAACTTCCCCAATCTGTACTAGATAAGTTAGTGCCCGCATTCAATACAGCACTTCAAGAACAGTCTGTACAAGATGCCATTCGTAAAGAAGGGTATGACTTAATTTCGATGACCCCAGCTCAAATGCAAAAGCAAATTGCTCAAGATTTAGATAGCTGGGGCAAAGTCATTAAGTCTGCCAATATCAACTACGAATAATTATTGATTCTGTAACGCCTGCCAAATTTTTGCAGGCGTATAAGGCATGTCCATTTCAGTGATACCTCTTGGACGCAGTGCATTAATGACTGCATTCGATAAAGTTGGTAAAGATCCGGAACATCCTGACTCACCCACACCCTTTGAACCAAGAATATTGTTTTTAGTAGGTACTTCAATTTTTTCTGTTTGAATATTCATCAAGCAACCCACCTTAGGCATGGCATAGTCCATAAATGAACCTGTCAATAACTGCCCAGATGCATCATAAATGGCTTGTTCGTAAAATGCCTGGCCGATTCCTTGCACAATTCCTCCATGGATCTGTCCCTGAACTAAGACAGGAGAAATCGCCACTCCAACATCATCTACGGCGGTATATTGAATAATTTCGGTAACGCCAGTATCAGGGTCAATTTCTACTTCTGCAATGTGACATCCATTCGGATAGGTCGCACCTGATGAAGCCTCGCCAGTCAGGTTCAAAGGATGGGGTTGGCCTTGAGTAAAGGTTTTTTGTACGAGTTGCGAAATAGTACAGGATTGATTACTTCCAGTATGTTTCCAAACACCATGACTAAACTCCAATTGACTTTCCTCTGTATTGAGTACTTGTGCCGCAAGTGGCTTACTCTTTTCAAGAATTTGCTCACATAAATTCATCACCGCACTTCCTGCACCATATAAAGTTCTTGAACCACCTGTACCACTACCAATCATCATTTTGTCAGACTGCCCGGCAACAAATTCAACATGATCATTGGCTAGGCCAATTTTTTCATGGACAATTTGCGAGAAAGATGTTTCATGTCCTTGACCTGAAGCTCCAGTTACAGCAAAAATACGTAATTTACCGTCTTCGGTAAATTGACCAATCACTTGGTCTTTAGGGGCAGTTCCAGCACCAGATGCTTCTAAGAAATAAGCTAATCCAATACCTCTTAATTTATTATTTTTTAAGGACTTTTGGCGGCGCTGCTCAAAGTTTTTGTAGTCACTCATCTCTAATGCGCGATTGAGTAAGCGATCAAACTCTCCACAGTCGTACACCGAGCCAATGTGATTGTCATACGGAAATTGGTTCGGTTGAATAAAGTTCTTACGGCGCAGTTCAATAGGATCAAACCCATGTTCATACGCAGCATGATCAATCAGTCTTTCTATCGCATAAGCAATATCTGGACGTCCTGCTCCACGGTATGCTGATACAGGAACTGTGTTCGTGAAATACAATTCGGAAGACATGGACAATGCAGGTATGTCATATACCCCATTCATCGTAATGGATACATTACGCGCCCCAATGAATGATCCAAAATAACAGGTATACGCGCCAAGGTCAGCTGTATTCTCAAATCGTAATCCCAAGATTTTTCCATGAGAGTCTAGCGCTATAAAACCATTGAGCTCTAGTCCACGACCATGCCAATCGGATAAAAATATTTCTGAACGTGTACCCATCCATTTCACAGGCTTACCGATCAACTTAGATCCAAGCATCACTAAAGCACTCTCACTAAATGCTCCGCTTCGAACTCCAAAAGATCCACCGACATCCTGAGTTTGTAAATCAATTTGTGCTTTAGGTATTCCAGTGACGTGCTCTAATGCCCCTAGCATTCCCAACATCCCCTGATTGGGCGAATGCATAATGTATGTGTCACTACTTGCATCGTATTTAGCAAGAACTGCACGCAACTCCATGGGGGAGCCAATTAAACGCTGACTTTTCACACCCATAGAACTCACAAATGTAGCCTGCTCAAAGGCTTTTTCTGTAGCCGCTTGATCACCACGAATATAGTGAATCGATAAATTACCATTTGCTTGCGCATGTAATTGCGGAGCACCGACGGCTCGAGCAGAGTCATAATCTGTAACTGCCTCAAGAGCCTCGATATCCATTTGGACAAGTTCAGCTGCGTGTTTGGCATTCTCATACGTATCTGCAATGACCATGGCTATAGGCTGACCAACAAAGCGGACTCGATCAATCGCAAGTACTGGCATTGGTGCAAGTATTTGATTCTGCCCATCAAGGTTTTGCATTGTTGCGCCTGTAGGCAAGGTTTTCATGCCAGCAGCTGCAATATCTTCTGCAGTAATCACCCGAATGACGCCTGGTGCAGATAATACTTCTTGATAGTTGATCGACTTAATCAGTCCATGCGCATACGGTGAACGAATCACATACCCATAGCACATTCCATCATAAGACCAATCGGCAGTAAATTTGCCATGGCCGGTAATGAGTCTTAAATCTTCTTTACGGAGTAAGTCCTGTGGCGCATTCATACATGTGTCTCCTGCATCTTTTTCGCAGCTGATTTGACAGCTTTAACGATATTGACGTAACCGGTACAACGGCAAATATTACCAGCTAAACCTTCTTTAATTTGTTCATCGGTAGGATTGGGATGACTTTGTAGTAAATAAACTGTACTCATAATCATGCCCGGAGTACAGTATCCACATTGCAAGCCATGCTCTTCTGAGAAAGCCTCTTGCACAGGATGCAAATGATCCTTTGCTAAACCTTCAATCGTTTGGATAGAGGCTCCTTCAGCTTGTCTGGCCAAAATAGTACAAGACTTCACAGCAACTTGATCCATCAAAACTGTACAGCAACCACATTGGGTGGTATCACAACCACTATGCGTGCCTGTCAGTTGTAATTGATCACGAATGACATCAATTAGAAGCGTATTGTCCTTGATTGACAAATCTTGGGTTTGACCATTAACGGTGATTTGCATATAAAACCTTTAATTATTTTGAATGTGTTGAGCAGCTTTTTTAAATAAAACCTGAGCCATATTGACACGGTATTCACTTGGGGCATGTAAATCGCTAATTAAATCATCGCGTTGTAAGTCAGGTTTGAATTGGCCGCTTAAGAATGCTTGTTCTGCCTCAGTCCAACGAAATACTCCAGCACCCACACCAGTGACTGCAACCCGAATTTCTTGGTTTGGAAATACAGCAATAAATACACCGGCTAGTGCATAACCTGATGCTGATTGTTTGCATTTGGCATAAGCACTCTTGAGCGGCTTTGCCAACTGAATCTCCGTTATCACTTCGCCTTCCTCTAATGCTGTGGAATAAAAGCCTGTAAAAAAGTCATCCGCCGCAATTTCGCGTCGGTCTGTAATCATTTTCGCCTTGAGCGCTAAAGCACCTGCTGGATAATCAGCGGCAGGATCATTATTTGCTAGGGATCCGCCAATCGTTCCTCTAGCTCTTACTTGTGGATCACCAATTTGACTGGCTAAATAGGCCAAGCCTGGAATTGATCTTTGCACAATATCACTTGCAGCAACGTCCTTGTGCTTTGTTGTAGGACCAATACTTAAGAATTCATGGTTATCTTTTATTCCTTGCAAATCAGGAATCCGGCTGAGGTCAATTAAGTGATCCGGCTGAATAAGGCCATGTTTCATGGAAGGCAATAAAGTCATTCCGCCAGAAAGAAATTTGGCATTTTCATGCTGTGAAAAAATTTCTTTGGCATTGGTCGCACGATTGGCACTATGGTATTGAAATGTATTCATGATGTCTCTCTTTTATATACATTCATAATAAATCAAAAATGTAAATATTCAATTATTTAACAGCAAATCAAAACACTTCAATTTTATCTAAAGTTCAATATTTATGGGCTGGGGCATAATAATGCCTTGTCAGAATAAATCATTCAATTTACATAGGTATCTCGATGGAATCTCCACGTATTAGTGAGTCAGAATTAACCCGCTTAGGGATTGCTGCATTTTGTCAATTAGGCCTGCCTACTCAAGATGCTACCGATGTTGTTAAAGTACTCGTCATGGCAGATCTTTTTGGTCTTTCAACGCATGGTATGAGTCGCTTAGAGTCGTATGGTGATCGTTTAAAAATTGGTGGTATTAACCCGCGCCCACAGATTACTGTCGAACGAGTTGCTTCTGCAATGATCAAAGTGGATGGAGACAATGGTGTTGGCCCTGTTGTTGGCATGCGTTCTCTTGAAGCTGCCATGCAGGTTGCTTCAGAATGTGGGATTGGGGTTGCCCTTACACGTGGCAGTAATCACTTTGGCCCAATCTCGCCTTATGCCCTGATTGCTGCTGAACAAGGTTTTGCGAGCATGATTGGTAGTAATGCTACAACTACGATTGCGCCATGGGGTGGGTCTGATGCCCGCTTAGGTAATAGCCCTCTTGGCTTTGGTGTTCCAAACCCTGGCGGTCAGCCTTTTTTACTTGATATGGCAATGAGCGTAGTCGCGCGCGCAAAAATCAGAGATGCATTTAAACAAGGTAAAGAGATTCCAAATACTTGGGGTACTGATGCAAAAGGATTTCCAACCACCGATCCAAAAGCGGCTTTAGATGGCTTTTTACTGCCGGTTGGAGGTCATAAAGGTTATGGATTAGCGTTAATGGTCGATTTATTTGCAGGACTACTTTCCAATGCTGCTTATTTAACTCATATTCAATCTTGGCAAGATGCTCCTGATCAACCACAGAACTTAGGTCATTTCTTTATCCTTTTAGATACGAAAAAACTTGGCTCTTCACAGTGGTTATCAGAACGCATGCAAGATTTTGCGAGCATCCTGCTTGAGAGTCCTCCTGCAGATGCATCTAAACCTGTGATAGTACCCGGAATGATCGAACTTACCAAAATGGAAGAGCAACGTCATTTGGGTATCAAGCTAAGTCCTGATACATTGGCGATTTTGAAAACATATTCAAACTAAAGTGTTAAGGATTTATTTTCTGAATCGAGGCTTACGTTTTTCTAAAAAAGCTTTTACACCCTCTTTAGATTCATCAGTTTCATAAAATAATTTAAGGGCTTGCATCCCTAAAGAACCAATGCCTTTAATGGCATCTGAATCAGCATTAAAAGAACGCTTGGCGATACTGATTGCTGTAGGGCTCAGAGCAATAATTTCTTGACACCACTGATCCACTTCACGATCTAGTTCGACGAGTGGAACGACGGCATTCACAAGTCCCCATTCCAAGGCTTGCTGTGCGCTATATTTGCGGCAGAGATACCAAATCTCACGGGCTCGCTTTTCTCCAATGACCCGACTGAGGTATGCAGTACCAAATCCTGGATCGACTGAGCCAACTCTTGGACCTACTTGTCCAAAAATAGCATTGTCAGATGCAATTGCCAAATCGCAGCAAGTCACTAATACATTGCCACCACCAATTGCATAACCATTGACTCGCGCTATCACTGGTTTTGGAACTTCACGTATGAGACTATGCAGCTCTTCCAAAGGAAGCCCAATCATGCCTCGGCCATCATATCCGCCTTCTTGAGCTGACTGATCTCCGCCAGAACAAAACGCTTTCTCGCCAGCACCAGTGAGGACAATAACGCCTATACTCTGATTCCATCCTGCAAGGTGCAAGGCCTGAATCAGTTCATCGCAAGTTTTACCACGAAAAGCGTTATATTTTTCCGGGCGATTGATGGTAATCGTCGCAACGCCCTGATGCTCAGAGTAAAGAATATCTGTAAAGTTACTCATCTAGTGAACCCGATGAAGGATCGCTGATTAGATTATTTAGCTATGGAAGCACTATGTACAGCGAGAAGTTTCCACTCATTACCTACTAATGTCCAAGTGGTCTGAAAGTGACTACTGATTTTGATATTTTCAGTTGGTTTTGTCACATCAGCAAACATATGCCCCATCACCAAAGCAACTTTTTGATCGCCACTTTGTGGAAGTATGACCGTCATGTCTTTAAATTCAACATTGGAATACTTGACCTGATTACTTTCAAGTTTATGAATATATTGAGTTAAATCATCTACAGCACCTGTGCTGTGGCGATAAGTCATCGCTGGATCACAGAAGTGGCGAAATGCATTCAAATCGGTTTGATTCATTGCCGTACGGCGTTGTTCTTCACATTGCAATATAGGATGCGTCATATTTTGTCTCTCTATCTATCGTTGTAATGATTCAACTATAACAAATAATCAATACGGGTAGATATTTTGCTAGCTATGGCGAAATGGTGATTAGCTAGTTAAGATTCATCAACAATGGCCCAGGTACTATCGCCTAATTTTTTGACAGCGTAAGAATACGTCCAGTGTTGTGGAATGCCGCAACTCCAATCATTCGGCCCATTCTGAATCAATATATTAGATTGGTTTTTTTCATCCACATATAAGTGATAAATCTTGCCATGAATCGGATTGAAACTAAATTTTGCCGCATGGACCATTTCCGTTGCATCAAGCCTTGCTTGCAATGCCTTGGCCTGTTTGACCAAAACTGCGGCTTGCTCCATGATGCGATCGTATTCTAGTTGAGCATTTTGCCTAGCAATATTGACTGCCTTATCTTTTTCTTCAACGACTTTAATCGGCGCAAATACCGGAGCGCTGACCTCCATGGGATACTCAATGGCAGCATGTCTTGCTGGATCGGTATCTTCAATTCGCATGGCATATCCTTGGAAATTATTAACAATATATATATTATCCCTAATTTTAGGGATTGTTGCAGACCTGTTACTTCAACACTGGCTTAGATCAATATGGCAATACCGTCCGCCGCTTTAACAGCCTGAATCTTTCCAAAGAAAAAAATCGGATAAATCTCCCGCTCAAGTAGGCTAACTTTCATACTTAACCTGTACCTTACAGATTAAGTTAAAGCTTTACCTTCAAATGCTGTCATGCATGATGACAAGTTTTAATTAAACAATCTTAATCACAAGGTCTGGCAACTTCTGAATCTGGCAACGAATCACATCACCTCGAACAACAGGTCCTACATTTTCTGGAGTTCCTGAATAAATAATATCGCCAGGGAATAATTCGTTAGCTTCTGAAAGTTTAACAATCTGTTCTGCTACAGACCAAATCATTTGCTTTAAATCTGCTTTTTGTTTCACAACACCATTGACAGACAACTGAATGTTGCCTTCCTTAAAGTGTCCAACTTTCGATACCGGAAATAATGGTCCAATCGGTGCTGAATGATCAAACGATTTACCAATTTCCCAAGGCTTTTTTTGATCGCCCATGGCGCGCTGCAAATCTCTTCTTGTCATATCTAAGCCAAGGGCATAACCCCAAATATGATCAAGAGCATTTTCGATTTTAATATCTTTACCACCGCGATGAAGGGCTGCTACTAACTCAACTTCATAGTGATAATTTTTGGTGAGTGTCGGATACATGTGATCGCCAACTGTATTGGGTGCAACATACTGAATAGCATCTGTTGGCTTTTGGAAGAAAAATGGTGGCTCACGCGTTGGATCAGATCCCATTTCTATAGCATGTGCCGCATAATTTCTGCCAATACAGTAAATTCTTCGAACTGGAAATTGCTCTTTTTGATCCGCGATAGGAATGAACACCTGAGGAACGGTAAACATCGTTTTTGAGTCGACAGACTTTGCCGCTGACGCACTATTTGTAACTAAGCTAGCTGCTGCTGTTCCAAGCCCAAGTTTAATGGCATTTCGACGTGAAAAATTATCTTGATTATCCATACTGATCCCCTGTTTATGAATTTGTAACTATACTTAATAATAAACTACTTAGAATGCGTTTCATGCACTTATAGATTTGCTCTAAAAAAAGTATTTGTGTTTGATATTGCTTTATTACTTGAATAATAAATCTACGGTTTAATATAAGCAAAGTGATTGTTGTACTGTAAATCTGCTAAACGCACCACGCCTGAAGGTGTGTAATCGGCCTCAAGAATGAATTGGTCTTTCTTGAGACCTCGATTCTTCAGTGTAATCTCGCATACTTCAAAAATAACCCCCCTCGACTTTAGGGCGCTAACTAAAGGGGCATATTCTGTGTTATTTTTCTTATCACGACTACCTTCCATTAAGAGATCAACTCCATCGGCATGGGTAACAACAATGATTTTCGTTGTGGGAGATACATCTAAATGATTACGAATATTTCTTAACCCTTTTAACCCCTGAGTTTGAGCGTCATCAATGTGATACGCCACCAAAGTAGCTTGATTTGTCTGCGCTTGAAGGGATAATATTCCTCCAAGTAGCATTAACATTACTATGAATATGTTCTTGATAACTTGATTTATTTTTTTCATTTTTTACTCATTTTAGATTTTTTGATATCCAGGGTTTTTAGAAATACCCACCATACTTGGTTCATTAATTCGAGTCGACTTAACGATTTTCATATCGCGTAAATGCCTTGCAATCACATCCCAAATTGGCTCTCCACCAACTTCTTTCGCTGCGGCACTTACAGGTGCCCAACCGGCGACTTTATATGTCTTATGGGCTTCTAATAATTTGCCCTGAAGGCGCATCTCTGAAATACGACTACCCATGGAAGCTGTTGGGTCAATACGATACTGCAAACCTCCAACACGAACCATATCACCACCTTGCTGATAATAAGGATCTGGATTAAATAGGTTATCTGCCACATCTTCTAGGATGGTTTTGATCATCTCACCTGTCATCATGTTGACCGTTGTGTAAGGGTAAGTAATCGCGGTCTGATCCATCAGGTGTTCCATCGTAATGGTTTGACCAGGCAATAATGTAGTACCCCAACGAAAGCCTGGAGAAAATGCAATCTCAGCATTTTTTTGTGCCATCAAGCCATCCAAAATTAATTGATCAAAACTACCATTAAAGTTTCCACGTCGGTATAACAAGGTGTCCGTTTTTGCTAAAGGCTCTTGCAGCTTCGCTTCAAATGGTTTTCTAATGGATTGAATCAATGCAGACATGCTTGGATCTGGATGGATGAGATTTGAAAATACCGGCAGTAACTTATAACGATAATCCACTACTTCACCATTCTTTACCTCAAAATCTAAAACGCCTAAATACTTGCCGTTAGAACCTGCATTAGTAACCAGAGTTCGACCGCCAGGATTTTTTACCAATACAGGTGTTGGAACACCATCATGGGTATGACCTCCTAAAATGGCGTGTAATCCGGTCACCCGTGATGCTAGTTTTAAATCGACATCCATGCCATTGTGAGATAACAAAACAATGAGTTTTGCGCCTTTACTTTTGACTTCCTGAATAGTTTTTTGTAAATTTTCTTCTTGTATACCAAAGGTCCAATTAGGAATTAAATAACCAGGATTTGCAATCGGTGTGTAAGGGAATGCTTGACCAATAATCCCTACTGAAATGCCATTCATATTACGTAAGGTATAACCTGGAAATACTTCATCGCCAAAATCAGTAGTTTTAATATTTTGGGCAATGAAGTCAATCTTGCCTTTGAAGTCTTGATTCACAATTTCTAGAACGCGCTCTTCGCCCAGCGTCATCTCCCAGTGGGCGGTCATCACATCTACGCCAAGCGCTAAGGCGGCGTCTGCCATATCTTGGCCCTTAGTCCACAAAGCTGTGGCAGATCCTTGCCAGGTATCGCCACCATCTAATAACAAGGCCCCAGGTCTTGAGGCTTTGAGTTGCTTCACTAAAGTTGCTATTTGTGCAAAGCCTCCCATACGTCCATACGTTTTAGCGGCTTCTGTAAAGTTGAGGGCTGTAAAAGCATGAGCCATTCTAGAACCTGCCTGAATTCGGTTTGCTTTTAGGAAATAATCGCCAACGAGATGGGGCGCTTTCCCTTCAAGGGAACCAATGCCTAAGTTAACACTCGGTTCACGAAAATAGATGGGTAATAGTTGGGCATGACAATCGGTAAAGTGCAATAAATGCACATTACCAAATTTGGGAAGATCATAGAAAGTATTCGCTGATTTTTGCGCTTGTGCATATTGGGAATGCAGTCCTAATCCACCAACTGATGCTATAGCAAGAGTTTGTAAAAACTCTCGACGATGGATACTCATTAGTCAGATCCCGTTATTGATTAACCGGCGAATTTGGGTCTAATAACAAAGCCATGACATCTTGAATCTGTTTTTCGGTAAGTAGCTTGAAATGTCCAAAGCGCGGCATATTACTGCAAGCATTATAGGCTTTTGAGTTATTGATACGATTCCAGGTATAGGTAATTAATTCTTTTGAATTCCCACGATTTTTTCCGTAGTTCCATAAACTTGGTCCAATATTGCCATAAGAGAGCTCTTTTTTATTGATTTCGTGGCAGTTATAACACCCTCCACCAACCGGTAATTCGGCGGTATCAGTCCAGGTTGCCCCGCGACCGCTTTGTGCAATGGCCTCACCATTTTTCCAATCACCGATATAGTTACCATCTGTTGGTTGCAAAATCGAAGCCATGTTCTTTTTTTCAATTGTGCGAGCTTGTTTTTCGCCGGCTTTTGTCATATAAAATTTTTGATCAGAACAGAGCTTTTGATTAGCATCTTGATTAATACGGCTAATGTCAGCGATTCCTTCAGTCCGAAAACTGTTTTTCATCATTTCAGTAAATGTTTTATCAAATACGGTGGACTGTGCATTTGATACGACTGAACAACACAGACCAATCATCATGGCGATGAGGATGAATAAATTTTTCAGGGGCATCTTGATAGTTCGTTTCATCATTATCTCTTTAACCCTGGTGTCTGAATGATGCCACCATTGGCAGTGACTGCCATGTACATCGAGACAGCAATCGTAAAGTCCGAACCATAAATAGGGAATGGGAAGCGTTGTTGTCGTAAACAATCGTTAATCCGTTGTTGCATGGTCCAAAATTGCCCACTAGATACTCGGTAAGCTGGCCAATATCCCCATCCTGCAATAGCACCCTCTTGGGTGGTTAAGTTTGGTAAATCTTGCAGGCGGATTCTTTTTCCAGGTGCATTGTGGCAAGATGCGCAAGAAAAATCATAAGGACCACCCTGGAAGTTGAATGCTTTCTTACCCATCTCATACATCAATTTTTCTTTAGGGTGAGCCATGCTGACATTGACTTTTTTGCCTTTGGATTTAGTTACTACATAAGCAACAATGGCATCCATGTCTTTTTTAGGTCCTACTCCAAATTTCGCATCAATGACACTTTGCGCAGAAATCCCCTGCAAGGTTTCCATACAAGTCATGAGTCGCGACTCAAGATCCTGCACGCGGTTGGTATCTTTAAAATACTTGGGCAACCTTGCCGCAGCGCCATCAACTACACCAGGTCCCATGCCTAAATCACACTTCTCAAGACTGGTATTTTTGGGTCCTGCAGATTTTTTCCATAACTCTTCGCCAGCCATCTCATACAACTCTGAAGGATTTCCGTCAGCAATCATCTCGCGATATTTTGCGATTTCATCTGCAGTCGATTGGGCATAGCTGTGAAAAGAAATCACCACTAGGGCAAAAAGAACATAAGATTTTGAGATAAAGTTCATGAGGAGGTCAGTTGTCTTTTAGGAGACCAATATTTCATCAGTTCTTTTTTCGCCCTTGGTATCTGTCCAGATAACCGTCAACTTATCACCTTTAGATCCCTTATATTTAAAATTCAGAAAAGGATCTTTGGAGATAGCAGAACCAAAATTAGCATTAAAAACATCCTTACCCTGAACCTTCGCATTCACTTGATTAATAAACCAAGCAGGGATTGTCTTACCAGCAGCGTCTTTACGCTGACCAGTCTCCATATCGTGTCTCATTAAAATTTTTACATCTACGATTCCGTCTTTTTCTGTTGCTCGAATACGCATTGGATCTGGCATATTAATTCCTATAGTTAGTAAGTTGATGGTGTTAGGGCAATATGATTAGCCACCACAACCACCTAAAGTCACTTTAATTTCTTTCATCGTCATGAGCCACTTACCCTCAGCTTTCACTAAAAAATAAACATTTGAGGTTTGCGCCATTTTGATACGTGTCGTTACAAAAGCTTCAGTTCCTGCTGGAAAATATAATTGACCAGCCAAGGTATTAGGATTTTTTTCTACCAAAATCGCAACTTGTTCTGCTTTTAATGAGGTCGTTAGTCCAACTGGGACAACAGCTCCATTTTCAGCAATATCTGGCGCTGTTAGAGTAATAGCAGTAGTTTTTTCAGGGGACGGTGTACCTAGTGCCTTAAACACCTCATCTAAACTCTTACCTTCAAAGGCAGCTTTACTCCATTCTTGTGCTTGACTGGTACTAATTAGCCCAGCAGACGCCATCAAACTAAACACTACAGAATGCTTCAGTAAATTTCTTCGTTGTTGATTCATATCAATCCTTAATTACATTTGTTACCTTTTATTACTATTTTAGTCAAGTTTTAGCTTATGCGTGTTTATTACTACTTATAACAAGTGGCTTGCTTTGTTGAGTCCGCTTAAACAATCTCTAAATTATTTTTATTTAAATAAATAATTAGATTTAACCAATTGATTAAAATAGATATTTAATCTAAATTAAATTCTTGATATTGCTTGTTTTAGTCCTAAAAATTTAGATCTTACTTCTTCATACTTATAAATGTTTTAAACTGATTTCATAAATTTTGAAAACTCTAACCAAAAGGAATAACAAATGAGCTTAATTGACAAATTGAAATGGCGCTACGCAACAAAAAAATACGACACTACAAAAGAAGTTCCACAGGAGAAGATTGAGCGTATTGTAGAAGCAATCAGATTGGCAGCAACTTCAAGTGGTCTCCAACCATATGAATTATTCGTGATCACGAATAAAGAAATTCGTGAAAAAATCAGAGTTGCAGCGAATAATCAACCTCAAATCGTTGATTGCTCTCACGTAATCGTTTTTGCTGCTTGGGATAACTATACAGCTGATCGTATCAATGCCAATTTTGATATGACAGAAAGTATTCGTAACTTAAGAACTGAAGCTGGCGCTGCTTATCGTCAAATGCTTTTAAAGAACTTCCCTGCAAGAGATGCTGAATTTAACTTCCATCATGCTGCAAAGCAAGCCTACATTGGTCTTGGAACTGGATTAATTGCCGCTGCAGAAGAAGAAGTAGACGCTACACCAATGGAAGGCTTTAACCCAGCTGCTGTAGATGAAATCTTGAATCTGAAAGAAAAAGGCTTACGTAGTTGCGTCATCATGTCCGTAGGTTATAGAAATGCGGATGAAGACTGGTTATCTAAAGTTGCTAAGGTCAGAAATCCTAGTGAGAAATTTATCCACTGGATGAAGTAATTCAAAGGATAGTCACATTAAAATACCAACTTCGGTTGGTATTTTTTTATTCATTTTTTGACTTATTTTTTAATGACTTGGACTAAAGCATTAAATTCTTCAATCCGTGCTGTGGAAGATCTAGCGATTAAAGCAATCTTTCGATTAGGAGCTGGGGCTGTTAGGGGTCTGGCAATTAAGTTCGTATTTTTTAATAACCCTGATTTAATTGCCATTTCAGGTATGAGAGCCATCCCTAGGCCATACTCTACCATCTGTACCAAGGTTAACAAGCTCGTTGCCTCAATGCCACTTTGACTGGCAATTTCTGTTTTCTTACAAGCCGCCAAGGTATGGTCGCGTAAACAATTACCTTCCTCTAAGAACAAAATTCGATCTATCAGACGGTTGGTAAGTTGTATTTCTTTATTTTTGAGACTGGGGTCATCCTTTTTGCCGATTAACCAAAACTCATCATTGAATAACTCTTTCATCAGAAAGCCCTTGGTCTCATAGGGTAACGCAATTAAAGCAAAGTCTAGTTCATGATGGTTTAATTTGTCGATGAGATTTGCAGTCAAATCTTCTCGCAAAACAATTTTTAAATTAGGAAATTGCGCTCTCATTTTAGGTAAAAATAATGGCAATAAAAATGGTGCGATTGTGGGTATTACACCTAACTTAATGACGCCCATCATGTTACCAGCTGATCCCTCAACAAAATCCACTAAATCATCTGCTTGCACGATTAATCGCTGTGCTCTCTCTACCACCCCCTGTCCAATTGGGGTTAATGATACTGAGTGCTTATCGCGCTCAACTAACTGAACACCAAGAGAATCCTCTAACTCTTTAAGCCCTGCACTTAAAGTGGATTGCCCAACAAAACACACCTCTGCCGCCCTAGTAAAGTTGAGGGTTTCACTGATAGCAATCAAATAACGTAGTTGCTTGATGGTTGGTAGAGATGCCATGATTTACCTCATTTTGGTAATCTAATTAATCGATAATTATTATCATTATAATTCATTAGACTGATTAAACAAAACTCTTCACAATACATCCTGTTGTCAATCATTTATCTTAAAAGGAAACACTATGTCCATTATCAACACGGCAGTGCCAGCATTTAAAACCGAAGCATTTCATAACGGAAAATTTATTACAGTCTCTGACGAGAGCTTAAAAGGCAAATGGTCAGTTCTCATTTTTATGCCTGCAGCATTTACCTTTAACTGCCCTACCGAAATTGAAGATGCTGCTGATAACTATGCTGAGTTTCAAAAGATGGGTGCTGAGGTATATATCGTAACAACCGATACGCACTTCTCACACAAAGTTTGGCATGAAACTTCACCAGCAGTAGGTAAAGCAAAGTTCCCCTTAGTTGGTGACCCTACACATACGTTAACGCGTGGTTTTGGTGTACATATTGAAGAAGCTGGCTTAGCACTTCGCGGCACTTTCATTATCAATCCTGAAGGTATGATCAAGACTGCGGAGATTCATTCAAACGAAATTGCAAGAGATGTTTCAGAAACTCTGCGTAAACTCAAGGCTGCTCAATACACTGCCGCTCATCCAGGTGAAGTATGTCCAGCTAAATGGCAAGAAGGCGCTGCAACATTAACTCCTTCTTTAGACCTCGTAGGCAAGATTTAATTAATTCTTTGAAAAAACCAACCAGACTCTCTTTGGAGAGTCTATTGGAGAAGAAATCAAACTCTTGCCCAATAGACTCACCCTTAATGAATTGAAAGGAAATACCATGTTAGATACCAACATCAAATCACAGTTAAAAGCTTATTTTGAAAAAATTGTTCAGCCAATCGTTTTAACTGCAACGGTGGATAACTCTGCAAAATCTTTGCAAATGCTCGAGCTCTTAAATGAGGTAGCGGAGCAATCGGACAAAATTACTGTAAAGCTAGATGGAAATAGTCATAAGGTGCCAAGCTTTACGGTTAGCAAAGTTGGTGAAGTAGCCCAAATCACATTTGCTGGCTTACCCATGGGGCATGAATTGACCTCATTTATTTTGGCGATCTTGCAAGCAAGTGGCTACCCACCAAAGGTGGAAAATGAAATCATTGAACAGATTCGTGGCTTGGAAGGAAACTTCCATTTCCAAACCTTTATTTCATTATCCTGCCATAACTGCCCAGATGTAGTTCAGGCCTTAAACTTAATGGCAGCTCTCAATCCTAATGTTCAACATGAAATGATAGACGGCGCTTGGTTCCAAGATATTGTGGATCAACATCAAATCATGGCTGTCCCTACTGTTATTTTGAATGGCGAGGTTTTTGGTCAAGGCAGGATGAGTGTCGAAGAGATTATTACCAAACTCGACACAAACAGTCCACAAAAAGATGCTGCCAAACTTAATGCCAAGCCTGAGTTTGATATGCTGATCATTGGTGGTGGCCCGGCAGGTTCTTCTGCAGCGATTTACGCTGCTCGTAAAGGGATTAAAACGGGTGTCATCTCAGAACGTTTTGGTGGTCAAGTGATGGATACTTTAGGGATTGAGAACTTTATTTCTGTGAAAGAAACTGAGGGTCCTAAATTAGTGCAGGCTCTTGAACAACACGTAAAAAGCTATGAAGTTGACATCATGAATTTGCAACGTGCGAAAGCTTTACGTCAATCTGGTCATGGCCTTGAAGTAGAGTTAATGAATGGCGCCATTCTAAAAAGTAAGTCCGTCATCATTAGTACTGGAGCACGCTGGAGAGAGATGAATGTTCCAGGAGAGCAAGAATATCGCAACAAAGGTGTAGCTTACTGCCCCCATTGTGATGGTCCTTTGTTTAAGGGGAAGATGGTCGCTGTCATTGGTGGTGGAAATTCTGGGGTTGAAGCTGCAATTGATTTAGCTGGTGTCGTAAGCCATGTAACTTTAATTGAGTTTGATAGTAAGTTACGTGCTGATGCTGTTTTACAAACTAAATTAAATAGTCTGTCAAATGTCACAGTCATTAAGAGTGCCTTAACGAAACAAGTTTTAGGTGATGGCACAAAAGTAAATGGATTGATTTATCAAGATCGTGTTAATGCAACTGAGCAGCGTCTTGAACTTGAAGGTATTTTTGTACAAATTGGCTTACTTCCAAATACGGATTGGCTCAAAGGAACCTTGGAGCTTTCTAAGCATGGTGAGGTTGTGATTGATCATAAAGGTGAAACTTCTTTACCCGGCGTTTTTGCAGCAGGTGACTGTACAACAGTTCCTTTTAAGCAAATCATCATTGCAATGGGTGAAGGTGCCAAAGCATCTCTCGGAGCCTTTGATTATTTAATTAGATCCTCTGTTCCAGAAACAGAAAAAGCACTAGCCGCATAAATATCTTTTAATATCTATACAGTTGGCTTGAAAACCTTCAAACTTGTTAAATTGGAGGTTTTCATTTATTTAAGCAAGCTTCAACTCTACTTAAAATATCAAAGCGAATAGGATTTAAGAGCTATAAAACTTTTAAATACTTACTAAGCTTATTTAATACGTCATCAATGCTCGGTTGCCCTTTGAAGTAAAGGCTTGATACTTTTCGATATTCGGATGAAAATAAAAGCTGGATTCTGAGAAATAATTGAGATATCAGACTTGGGAAATCTCTCTTGTTTTCTCTTTTGATACTGATCAGTATTTATGAAGTCTAGGACAGGCCGATACTCTAGGAGGCAATACACGTCATAGTAATGCCTTAAGAAATTCTTAGGAAATCCATTCCCTTTTTTGTATTGACGATATTTTGTAGAAATAGTTTGAAGCTTTTCGACAAACGTATATTCAGGCAAATAACACAATACATTATTTGCCCTATTATCTTCAATATCTTTTACATACTGAGTAGCATAATCAAACGCCCATGATGAAATATTTACGGCTTGATTTGGCGCTGTTTCGTCAAAGCCCAACTCTAATAGAACACCGTCTTTCAAGCCACTTAATGTTAATACATGGGAGGTGTAATTTAGTCGAATTCCCCCACTGCGCATTTTGTCTTGATCATCAAATGTATAGTCTCTCTCGACATTTTGAATTCCCGAAATTCTCAAATTATTCGCTACCCATTCATAATAATCAGATCGAGATTTGATGTGTGCTTCTTTATTTTGATTTTTTCTAGTCTTAACATCCATTCCTAACGGTGGATCAATTCTGATATCAATATCTTCCGAAAATCGATGAATAAGTCCAAACCCTTTGGATAAGGAAGTTCCGCCCTTTAATTCGAATGTGAATCCCTGTTGTTGTAATCCCCATAAACAATGCATGATCCAATAATATTTTTCTACCAAAGTAGGATCAATCCCCATCTCTCCAGACACTGCGGAAATTAAATCTTTAAAATTATTATGTTCATGTAAAAGCATCAAGAACTCGCTTTCTGAAACTCTTGTAGCCAAGAAAAAACTCTTTTCTTGGTTCTTCCTGCACCATAAAATTTAACCATTTTTTCTAATTTAGAAACTTCGAACTTTCTTAACTGTCGCTCTGCATTAGTTAATACTTCAACCTTATTTTCTGCTAATAAATCAAGGTTGTTTAATAAATCCACAAATAAATACTCTTTATCTAGTTTCTTTGGAAACCGTGGTTTCATATGGAACTCGAAATCTCTATTACCTAATTGAAAGACACCATGCCGCTTATGGTTGTAAACAACTGTCTTGTTATACAGTTGGGTTGTTCCTAAACCCAAAGAATTGTAAATATTAGGTGAAAATAATAAAAAATTATCATCTTTTAAAAACGCTCTTACCAAATCCTTATCTTTTGGAGGCACCTTACCAAAGGTGGAATATTTGGGAGAGTAATATAGTCCTTGTGCGATCTTCTCCAAATAACCAGCATTAACCAATTGCTTTAAGTGACGATCGACAGCATTAGAGTCTCTCAAAAAATCCTCCCTTCTGTAAACTTGCCCTTTTTTTAAATGTGAACGAAGTCTTCCCAAGGCTCCCTCATCTGCCTTATATTTACCAATTAAAGTTGTATTTGATGAGTTATTTTGCATGATTTTTTTATAAAATATCATGCATTTTAACATGTTAATTTGACCTTCACAATGGCTACTTTTCGTGACGTTCTTAAAAAATATTCCGGCTAGGCTTAATTAACAATGGAATAATGCATATGAATTCTGATTTATCTAACCTGAAAATATATCTCATTTTTAGTTCTCTTCATAAACATCTACATTTTGATTCTAAACAGTTGTTTTCAGGCTGAGTACATACAGTAATTTTCTTCATTTCACTCGAATTTTCATATAAAATTAAATTTTGCATAGGAGACAATATGAATCAGGAACGCGCAGTTGAAGCACGTGATAAAGCAAAAATTTTCTACCGTAATGGCATTGTTGTTTTTGTTGGCGTTTTCACCACCATCTCTATTTGTTTATGGTTTCTTTCAGCAATTAATTTTTAATCGTTGTAGAAGTAATCCATTCAAAAGGATGATGTGAATTTAGATCAGGCGCCATATCGTGCGCTATGTACTGACTGTGGCATTTCTCGAACAAGTGATCCCAAGCGCTGTGGTGCAGCGTGTCAATTTATAAAGCCTAACTATCCTCATCTTGAAACTAGAGTTCACGGCAGACCTAGAGATCTCAACCGTCCTGATGAATTACATTTTGGACCTTTTATCCAAATGCATCGTGCGAGTTTAAAGAATCCAAGTACTGGCGCGCAATGGACCGGAATTACCACGCGTATCGGTGAGCGGCTTTTAGAAACAAAAGCTGTCGACGCTATCCTGACCATGACCCAAGATCCTAACGACTCTTGGAAACCCTTACCTGTTCTTATTGATCGCGCTAGTGATATGGCTAAATGCCGTGGCATGCGCATGGGTTATGCGCCATTACTTTCTTTATTAGAACCTGCAATCGCTAAAGGCTATAAGAAAATTGGTGTCATTGGTATACCCTGTCAGGTATATGCTCTTCGGGCTCTAGAAAAAGAATTAGGTTTAGAAAAATTATATGTCATTGGGACTCCTTGTTCAGACAATACAACAACGGAAAACTTTCATCATTTTTTATCTCTCATCAGCACAGAGCCAGAAGAAATTAATTATCTTGAATTTAGGGCTGACTATCATGTGGAAGTACGCTTTAAAAATGGTAAGAAAAAAGAAATTCCTTTTTTACAATTACCCCTGTCTACTCTTCCTAATGATTTTTTTCCCATTACTTGCAAAACTTGTGTCGATTACACGAACGTGTTATCCGATATCACTGTCGGATACATGGGTGGTCAAGGTGAACAATGGCTGATTGTTCGCAATCAACGGGGTGAGGAATTACTCGATCTACTGCGTGATGAGGTACTGCTCTCCACACCGGGCACTGCTGGTAAACGTCACTCCGCAGTTGTCGGCTTTATGAAAAATGTGGAACTTGCTGCCGGTGGTCTACCACTTCGAAAAATGCCTAATTGGTTACGACCTATCGTCGGCTGGTTAATACCTAAAGTAGGTCCTCGTGGGCTTGAGTTTGCTAGAACGCGTGTTGAAATGAAAGCGATTGAATCAGTTATTCACTTACGAAGAGAGCATCCGGCAAAAATGGGCTCCATGGTACCCAATCATATTTGGAATTTGGTGGAACCTTATGGACTCTCCCCAAACAAAGAAGAAATCAATAAGTTAACGCCTGCTCAATCAAGTAATCCTAACAATTAAGCCTGAGCTTCATTGAAAAATTTCTTCACGATTGATTGTTCAATGCCACTTGAATCTAAGCCATACCCTGCTAATAATTTAGCACTATCACCGTGATCACTAAAATCATCTGGTAATCCAAGATGTAAAGTCGGTAATGTTAGATTGATGGAGTGCAGATACTCAACACAAGCACTTCCTGCTCCACCCTGAATTGCGCCTTCCTCGATGGTAATCAGACCATCGTGTGTATCAGCAATCTGTTGTAACATCGCTTCATCAAGCGGTTTAACAAAGCGCATATCCACCACGGTTAAATCTAATTTTTCCGCTACTTCTAAACATGGGTGTAATAAAGTTCCAAAAGCTAATACTGCAAAACGCTTGCCGCCAATTTGCGAGGTATGTCTTCTGATATTTGCCTTACCAAGTGGGAATCCTTCAAGACTCGATGAAACAATCGCACCTACTCCATTACCTCGCGGATATCTCACGGCACTGGGATGACCTGCATAATAAGCACTAGAAAGTAATTGACGACATTCGTTTTCGTCACTCGGGGTCGTAATGACCATATTCGGAATGCAGCGTAAATAAGCAATATCATAGACTCCCGCATGGGTTGGTCCATCAGCCCCAACAATGCCAGCACGGTCTAAGGCAAACATGACTGGCAAATCTTGTAATGCCACATCATGAATCAATTGGTCATAACCTCGCTGGAGGAATGTTGAATAAATTGCTAAGACAGGTTTTAAACCTTCACAAGCAAGACCTGCGGCAAATGTGACCGCATGTTGTTCTGCAATACCCACATCATAATAACGATTGGGGAAGTTTTTTTCAAACTCAACTAGGCCAGAGCCCTCTCGCATCGCTGGTGTTATGCCAACTAATTTTTCATCTGCTTTGGCCATGTCGCAAATCCACTGTCCAAAGATTTGTGTGAAGGTTTTTTTAGGGCTAGGCTCTGTCGGTAATATGCCAACTTTTGGATCGAATTTTCCTGGTCCATGATATTTAATAGGATCTGACTCAGCCTTTTCATAGCCCTTACCTTTTTTGGTCACAACATGGATAAATTGTGGTCCATCACCTTCCAATGCCATTTTTTTGATATTTTCAAAGGTAGGTATCAACGAATCTAAATCATGCCCATCAATCGGACCAATATAATTAAAGCCAAATTCTTCAAAAATAGTTGCAGGTACCACCATCCCTTTGGCTTGAGCTTCTAATCGTTTTGCAAACTCACGTAATGGCGGCACAATGGATAAGACATTGCCAACCCCATTTTTAGTTGCCTCATAAAAAGGACTACTAATCAGTCTAGCTAAATACTTATTTAGGGATCCTACGGCAGGAGAAATCGACATATCGTTATCATTCAAAATCACGATCAATGGTAAGTTTCGTGTAACACCGGCATGATTCATCGCTTCAAAAGCCATACCACCGGTCATTGCACTGTCTCCAATCACAGCAATCGAAATATTCTCCTTACCTTGTAACAAGGAAGCATGTGCCATGCCAGTTGCTGCAGAAATACTCGTGGAAGAATGAGCGGTACCAAAATCATCATAGATACTTTCACTACGCTTAGGAAATCCAGAAATACCTCCTAATTGACGCAGCCCTGACATTTGATCACGTCTTCCTGTCAATATTTTGTGTGGATAACTTTGATGACCTACATCCCAGATCAACTTATCTTCTGGGGTATTAAAAACATAATGAATCGCAATAGCAAGTTCCACAGTACCCAAATTGGAGGATAAATGTCCGCCTGTTTTTGAGACTGAATCAATAATAAATTCTCGCAGTTCTTCGGCGAGTTGTGGCAATTGATAACGCGCCAACTCGCGAAGCTCAGAAGGTGCTTGGATCGTTTTTAATAAGTTAGTCATTTTTAACATAGTCAGCCCTTGCGTCCTGTAGTTATAAATATTTTTGATACGAGTTTTTGGCACTCATCAATACTAAATTCTTCCGAATGATTTAAGGTGTGCAAAGATCCATGTAAAAACTTATTTGACAAAGCTCTTGCAAGTTCTGCCATCACTTCTAATGGATCATCGCCACGCTGTATTTTTCTCTTTGCTT
Source organism: Polynucleobacter sp. SHI8 (assembly GCF_027944005.1). NCBI lineage: Bacteria > Pseudomonadati > Pseudomonadota > Betaproteobacteria > Burkholderiales > Burkholderiaceae > Polynucleobacter > Polynucleobacter sp. SHI8. Next base: position 1,937,680 of record NZ_AP027204.1, read on the forward strand.
TTTCTAACTCTAATTGTTGAAGTTCTTCACTACGCTGCTTCAAACTTGTGATTAACGGTACTGAAGATCGCTGTTGCAACCACTGCATAAAATTATTGACTTGTAAATCAATAATCACTTCTGCACTCTTTACAGCATTTGAACGCAGCTCAACCCCCTCGCGTACAACATCACCAATATCATCGACCGTATATAAATACACATCACTTAAATTACCTATTTCAGGTTCGATATCCCTAGGTACTGCAAGATCAATCATGACCATTGGCGAAAAGCGTCTTTTTTTCAATGCTGTATTGACCATGCCCAAACCAATAATTGGTAAGGAACTTGCCGTACATGAAACCACAATATCAAACTGCGCTAGTTTTTCTGGAACCTCAGATAAAGGTATAGAGTCACAAGCATAGCCTTGGTCTGAAATATATTTCGCTAAACCCTCACCTCTTTCCAAAGTGCGATTGGCAATCGTAATTGAAGCAGGTTTTTTTCCTAGAAAATAAACGGCGCATAAATGAATCATCTCACCAGCACCAATAAATAGAATTCGTTGTTGACTGATATCACCTAAGACACGATTCGATAACCGCACCGCTGCACTTGCCATCGATACTGCATGTGCACTGATTTCTGTGTTGGTTCTCACTTCTTTTGCTACTGCAAAGGTACGATTAAATAATTGATTTAAATAAGTCCCCATTGAACCAGCTTGCTGTGCAGTTTGTACGGCTTGTTTCATTTGCCCGAGAATTTGTGTCTCCCCAAGAACCATCGAGTCAAGGCCACAGCCCACTCGAAATACGTGTCTTACAGCATCAGAAGCAATCGTTGTTTGTACAAATTCAGAGATTTCACTTTGTGGAATACCCTGTTGAGACGATAGCCAATCGATTGCCTTAGCTTGTAATGTATCCGGGGATAAAATTTGATCATTTGCTGCACAATAGATTTCGGTACGATTACAGGTAGATAAAATCGCCACTTCTGAATTCGTCTGTTGATCCATATGATTTAAATACTGTCGCAAATCAATTAAAGCGTCAGGTAATAAATCCACACCAAATGCTACTCTTTCCCTAACATCAACAGGAGCTATTTGGTGATTGATGCCAATGCTTAAAAGATTTAACATGGTTTCATATTATTGAAATGGACCATTTAAACGAATAGTCTCTAAATTAAGCAAAATTGCTAAACTTACCCAAATGATGTAAGGCGATATAAATAGAGCGGCAAATTTACTAAATCTCCATGTAAACGTAATAATTGCAAAAACAGAAAGCCATAAGAATAGAGCTTCTATCAATGACCAGTCTGGTCGATGCCATTGAAAGTAAAGCACACTCCAAAGTACATTGAGGAGCCCATTGGCAATAAACAAAACGGATAAGATGATTTTTTGTTTTTTCGTTGAAGACCCATGCCATGCAAAATGCCAAGAGAATGAAGCGAGTAAAAATATGGTCGTCCAAATCAAGCCAAAAGCCCAATCTGGTGGCTTCCAATCGGGTTGCTTTAAGGCAAAGTACCATGGGCCAATATCCGTGAATAATCTACCGGACATGATGACCATCAACAGCCAAATTGCTGCAGCAATAATATGAGGCTGTTTGTAAAAAGAAGTCTTCATGAAACTTTCGTCATTCCCAACAAATGCCCCATGTCTTTAATAAATATTTTGACGTGAGCCATTGGTTTTTTACGGACTAACTTTTTATTCATATATGCTTCAAAGGTCAATTTTTGAACATCCTTATCCTCACACATTTTGACAAAACTTTCACGCCGTTTATTAGTGGTGTACCAAAAATATTGCATGACACCTAAAACAATAAATGGCAAACGATGTTCTTTCATGAAACGTTTACGAGCAAGTCGTAATTTACTCGCCTGACTGGTTGCTAAGAATTCTCCAATCGCTTCAGCAGCAAGTTGTCCACCTAACATGGCGTAGTAAATACCTTCGCCAGATGCTGGAGCAACAACTCCGGCAGCGTCACCGGCCAAAATGACGTTCTTACCATTGTCCCAACGCTTGAGTGGCTTCATTGGTAAAGGAGCACCTTCATGACGAATTAACTCGGCATCTGCCAAACCAATGTCTTCACGTAATTTTCCAACGGCATTGCGTAAAGAGAATCCTTTATCGGCACTCCCTGTGCCAATACTTAATGTATCGCCGTGCGGAAATACCCAGCCATAAAAATCTGGGGAGATATCTTTCTGATATAAAACATCACACCTTGAACCATCATAGTCAGCATTTGTATTTTCTGGTTTACGAATAATTTCGTGATAAGCAAAAACATAATTTGCCTCAGAACATCCAGGTACACCTGCAGCTCTTCCAACCCCTGATTTTGCGCCATCTGCACCAACCACTGCTTTTGCATAAACATGTGAAAGCACGCCTTCGCCAATCTCACCTTTTGTTCTCAAGCGATAGGAAATTTTGACTAAATCTCCTTCTTGTTGCAAATCAGTAAAGTTACCTACACGACGAATTGCTCCATGTTGCTTTGCTCTCTCACGCAACCACTCATCAAATACCCCACGATCTACCATACCAACAAAGCCATTATCAATAGGAATATCGACCTTATTGTTTTTTGGTGACACCATGCGCGCTGAGGTTGCTTTAGCAACCAATAGTTCATCCGGAATTGCGTAATCTCTAATGAGGCGCGGTGGAATTGCTCCTCCACATGGTTTAATTCTGCCTTGACGATCTAATAATAGAACATGTTTACCTTGTTTGGCTAATGTCTGCGCTGCAGTTGCGCCAGCAGGTCCACCACCTACAACCACAACATCAAAAATTTCTTTTTCCATTTTTATACCCTTACACTTTTATCGTTGAATACGCGTGGCAAATTTAGCCGACACTATAAATAAAAACGCCTCTATTGCAAAAACTGAAGAATACGCATGCGCTGTATCTGCGATGAGTAACCGTGCTGCATCACTTGCTATCGCGCCAAGCAATCCCCCCAAGCCAAATGCAATGGCTTGAGCACCACCCCATAAACCAATCCTGACACCTTCTTTACCAAGTCCATCGGCTACCGCGAGACGCATCATGGTACTAATCGCTGCGATCGAAAATGCGCCATTTGCAATACCTAACACAAAAACATTTAGATTGAGTGGCCATGCTGGGCCAATGATGGCGCCTATGCATAGACCGGCCATTGCGATTGCCGAGGCAATACAACCATAGATTACCCACAAATTTAAAGATCCCACATATTTGCGTAAAAAACTAATTCCACTGAGTGGCACAAGCAACATCCCGAGCAATACTCCGGAATGCTGAAGCCCCGATAAGCTGGTTGTTTGACCAACTGTGTAATTAAATACAATTCCTGCAAATGGCTCTAAGATCAAATCTTGTGAACTAAATGCCAACATCGAAATAAAAATAAATTGTGTGAAATGACGGATATCACTATCCTTCCACATCTGGGTTAAGGCTTCTTTAAATGGTATGTTGTCTTTTTTAATTTCTGGTTGATTTTGGATATATTGACTGACGCTATCCTCTAAGCGATATAAGGCTATTACTGTTAGTAACACGGCAATCAATGACACGCCACAGGCAATCATGACTACTTTTTCAGGAGTATATGGATCAATCAATTTACCGATCATGACACTCGTAATGGCAAACCCAAAGATCATCATTAACCATACAATCGTTGCTGCCGCTGCTCGACGTTGATCATTTACACTTTTTGCCAAAAGTGCTAATAAAGAAGTTCCGCTGATACTGACACCGATACCAATCATGACAAATGCGATAAATGAAACTACTAAACCTAGTATCAGATTAATACCCATTAATGCTGTACCAAATGAAGCCCCTGCCCCACCAACTGCTAAGACGCTCATCCCGCCAATAATCCATGGTGTTTTATGTTTTCCTTGATCCGATATAAAACCCATCTTAGGACGAATGACTTGAACAAAGTAATGGAGTGCAACTAATAAACCTGGAATCAATGCTGGCAAACTTAATTCCACGACCATGATGCGATTCAGGGTTGATGTTGTCATGACGACAATTGCACCAATGCACGTTTGCACAAGTCCCAGACGGATGATCCCGAACCATCCTAACGATGCATCTTTTATCTTCGCTGGTGAGGTTGATGTAGAGGATACACTCGTCATAAACATCTTTAAGCTCCTAAATGACGGATGCCAAATGCCGCAATCATCATGCCACTGACAAATAATGGAACACCAAAACCACTATAAAAAAGCGCTCGATCAACTGGTTTGTCGATGAAATACTTCATCAGTCCAATTTGAATAAGAATCAAAATTAAAATAGCAAGGCTATTCCATACTTGCTCGACAGAATATAAATATACACAAACTACTAATTGAGGAAGTAGCATAATGAGGGATGCCACTTTAGCAGCCAAACTTGCTCCTAACTGCACAGGGAGTGATCTAATCCCCATCTTTTTATCGCCTTCAATCGCTTTAAAATCATTCAAAGTCATGATGCCATGCGCACCTACGCTATAAAGACCTGCAAATAATAATGATGATTTGCTTGGGGTATTACTTGTTGACAATAGAGCCGCTCCAGTGATCCACGCAAGCCCTTCGTAACTCACTGCACAAGCTAGATTTCCATACCAACCATTTTGTTTTAATCGAATCGGTGGCATGCTGTAAGCCCATGAAAAAATAATAGCTATCAGGGTCGCAAAAAATCCCCATGTTCCAAGAAATGAACTTACGATTAATGAAAGCAATGACCAAATAATGCCCAAATATAGCCCCCACCTGCCAGGTATCCGACCAGATGGAATTGGACGATTCGGTTCATTAATCGCATCAACATGGCGATCAAACCAGTCATTGACTGCTTGACTTGATGCGCAAACTAATGGTCCAGTTAAAATAATTCCTAATAAAACAATATGCCAATTTTCACTTAATGGCTCACCCGAACTAATCGCTCCGCACGAAAATGCCCACATGGGTGGAAACCACGTAATTGGTTTTAAAAGCTCGATAAATGCGGGTAATTTCATAAATGTATTTTTACATTTACTTAAAATAGTGTCAACTAAATTAGACACTATTAATGGGATTAAATGCTTGAAAATTCTAGGTATTTTCCCTAGTGCAGTATTTTTCTATTGATTTTGCAGTAAAAAAGCTCTGCATTCAGCTTTAAACTTGTAAACCTTTAGGCATCGAAAAAACAATCTTTTCTTCAATGCCCGGCAAAGTTTTAACTACTTTTAAACCAAGGCTTTTAATCCTAGTGACGATTTCTTGAGTTAAGACCTCAGGCGCAGAAGCTCCAGCAGTAACCCCAACTCTTTTTTTATTGAAGAACCACTCTTGTTCAACGAGAGCAGGATCGTCTACTAAATAGGCATCAACCCCCATACGCGCAGCTAACTCTCTTAAACGATTGGAGTTAGAGCTGTTTGCACTGCCAACTACAATCATGATATCTATTAAGGGAACTAGCTCCTTTACGGCATCTTGTCGATTTTGGGTTGCATAACAAATGTCTTGTTTTTTGGGCTCAACAATATTCTGGAACCTGATCTTTAAAGCAGCAATGATTTCTTTCGTTTCATCAATAGAAAGGGTTGTTTGCGTAACGTAAGCAACTTGCTTATCTTCGTCTAAAGGTAATTGTGAAACGTCTGCTACTTTCTCAACTAAATAAATATCGCTCTTTACTTGTCCCATCGTTCCATCAACTTCTGGATGACCTTGATGACCAATCATCACAATCGGAATACCTGCTGCATGTAATTGACGTACTTCAACATGTACTTTAGTCACCAATGGGCAGGTAGCATCAAAAATTTGTAAATTACGTAAGCTCGCTTGATACTTTATTTCTGCAGATACACCGTGAGCGCTAAAAATGAGGGTAGAACCATCTGGAACTTCTGATAATTGATCTATAAAAATAGCGCCCTGTGCACTCAGCTCTGCAATCACTCTAGCATTGTGAATAATTTGGTGCCGAACATAAATGGGAGCACCAAAACGATTTAGTGCTTCCTGAACAATTTGTATTGCTCGATCAACTCCAGCACAAAATCCTCGAGGCTGAGCCAATAAAATATCCGCTTCTAGGTGTCCCATGTTTTATCCTTCTTGACGAAAGCCCCACTTCCAAAGAAACTCGATTTGGAATGGTAAAACTAAAAATAAATGCTCAATAATTGCAAGCGTTAATAAAGTAGCCAAGATGGTTTTGGATACCATGTCAAAGGATTGAGGACCATCTATCAATGCATCACTCCATAATGGAATCACGATTAAACAAGAAGAAAAAATTGAAATCGGCATCAAATAATTCATGGAGCGGCGACGAAAATAGGTTTGTAAATACTTTAAGTGCTTTGGTAAAAAATTTTCATTTAAATTAAGTACGCCAAAGAAAATATTTAACTTCGCACTCTGACGCATGATCCACAAAATAATAAATGTCCAAAGCCCGGTCATATTCTGAGAATTAAAACTACAAATCACCACACCCACAAATAGAAGCAACAAGGCTAACTCATGATGATTGAGTGCCTCAAAAGCATAGCGAGCCCGCTGCCAACCTCTAGCACCTTCCGGACAAGGGGTCCTTCTTGAGCCAGTTACATAACCGAGTAAAAATGCAATCTCTTGCCAAGCCCAAATAAGTAATGCGCACGTAAAAGCACAATAGGCACTTGCTGTACTACTCGTTTGTCCACTAATATAAAGACCCCAAAATGAAGCTAAAAGTACTAGCGTACTAAATGCCATAATCCATTTAAAATATTTTGGGGATAAGCGATCGAGCCATAAAATAAATCCCGTACTAAACCACCATATAAATATGGTGAATAAAAATGGAATTAAGGCTCCTGTTATCGTCATTACTATTTACCAAACAGGCTTGAGTCGGAAATTTACTTTTAATTCATTCGGAACTACCGGAATAAAATATAAACTTACAAAAGTTGCGCCAGCTTTTAGTCCACATCCAAAACGCTTCATTGTAGAAATGATTCCAGGATGCTCTTTCAGTTCTTCCATGCGATCAGAGATTTCTTTTAAGCGCGCAAATTTATCCCAAACTTTTTGATTATCTAAATCAATCGTGAATGGGAATACTTGCTTACTAATTTCAGAAGTTAATTGCAGTACTTCTTTGTCATATTGCGTCGGAGAAACACCCAATGCCTTATGAAACTCAACTCTCGAATGATCTCTAACATACATCGTGGCATAAACCGCTAACAAAAAGAAACGAATCCAATAACGATTGATACCAGATAACAATTTAGGATCCGAACGCATTAAAACAGCAAAGGCTTCGCCATGACGAAACTCGTCGTTACACCATCTCTCAAACCATAAAAAGATCGGATGAAAACGAATCTCTGGATTTTTTTCAACGATTCTAAAGATCTTGATATATCTTGCATAACCAATCTTCTCTGACAAATAGGTTGCATAAAAAATAAATTTTGGTTTGAAGAATGTGTATTTTTTTGTTCTTGCCAAAAATCCTAAATCAACGCCGATACCAAAATCTTTTAGCCATTGATTAATAAATCCAGCATGACGGCTCTCATCGCGAGCCATATAACCAAATAGGTCTTTTAAATCTGGATTATTTACTTTCTTTTTAATTTCTGCATACAACACACAACCTGAGAACTCGGAGGTAATAGAACTAATTAAAAAGTCCAAAAACTCCTGATACAAACCATCAGGTAACTGAGCATAATTTTTAACCATATCATCGGGACGTTGAAAATGGGCTTGGTTAGGATCAGCGGCAAATTCAGCCATTAATTTATCCCATTCTTGACGCATGCTATCGATTTTCATACCATCCAATTCTTCAAAATCAGTGGTATAAAAACGCGGACTTAATACGGTATTCTCTAAAGCTCTATCTGTTGAAAGGTTAATAGGGTGTGCATTTTGAAACTCGGGAGCTAATGTATTCATGAAATTCTCCTTTTATTTTCTATATGTTGATTGATTTGCTCGTGGCGCTGTTTGGAAAATCTGGTGGATGAAAAACTTACTTCATATAACATCGTAATCTCAAAGCGGGAGAAAGTTTTAATAAACCATCTTTTCATAGCACTGGCTTTAAAATAGGATGCCTTACCCTTTACGAATCTTTTTTGACCGTAGGGCAACTCAACGGGGACCTGATGCAACTTGATAGCATCACCTGGTCCAATATCAACGCCCTCAACATCGACATGAGCATACAAATCTTCCCAGGTGTTGGCCATTTCTAATGAGTAATTGACTTGTCTTGACATCATGTATCCTATGACTCGTTATTTTTTAAGAAAACTCTAAAACTTTGAACATTGGTCGATCCAAAAGACTCTAAATCAATGTTGGTATTGGTCTTTGTATCTTGCAAAATTAACCGGCCATCAGCAAACGATATTAAATAGAGCGGTTCATCCTTACTAACTCCTCGAACTCGTCTCTCACGTGCAATCGTGCGTAAAACGCCTCTTACAAAACCTGCCTCACCTTGGACTACATCAATGACTTGATTCGTATTTGCATCAATTACCGTCACACCACCATCCTCTTGATCTTCAAATTTAAGTACTTTCATTTGCGCCGGACGTGTATCAAAATTTTGACTTTTCTCATTTAAAAAAAACTTATTTAATAAGAAACCAAAAAGACTGATCATGCAGCAAATAATTGCAGCTTTAAATGATGCGGATAATTTAGGTTGAATGGATGCGTAGCTCATCAGAGTCTCTTTAGGTTAGACTTAAATCATTAGAAAGTCCAACTCCTAAACCTGACCTAACACGATCCGGTGAACTCATTGGGGATTTCGCTGCAACCTGAACTAGCGACACTTGATTTTCAGTTGCCCAGGCGTTAGCGATTAATGTTGCAACCGCCTTAACATCTGCAATATTTCTCAGCATAGGTTCAGGATTGTTAATACGAAATGGTCTAGCATGTGGCCATAAATGAAAATAGGAAATTTTTGTATGTGGGCTTATCCGTAGTGGAATATTTCCATAGCCATCTTTCTTTTGCTTAAAGTCAGCGTTAATAATTTCTTTATACGGTAAATTAAAAGATAAGGTTAGAGCTATGCCAATACGCATTACAATGCGTCGATTAGTCACTGTGTAGACAGTAGCCGACGCAGTAAGATATGCCAAGCAATATACCAAACCAATACAAACAATACTTAATGCCAACATCCAGGCTGTTGATATTAAAATTGCTCGAAAGCTATGCTCTAATGCTATGCCATCATAGATTCTAAATAAAACCAAAAAAACAAAGTACCCAATAATAGGACGAATAAAAAATACATCTTTTGCTGTTCGCCAAATATCAGGTGATCCCTGCCAAAGAACTTGCTCTCCCTCTGGAAGCTTCTCTGGCAATCCATATTGAGCTTCTAACTCATATTCACGGCCATTATTGAGCTGGGTTCTCATATGCACGGCTCCTGACGCTCAGGAGTGGCATACATAAGACCTGCTCCAAAATACGCCATGATTTTTTCTTCTTCCAACAAGGTAATTTGTTCGTTACTTTTTGTCTTTGGCACAAGCGTGAATTGCTCCGCTAAAATCGCATGAACCTTCACACCATCCGATTTATTCAAAGCAAAATTCTGCGGTACTAAGACATGGTCACCTTGCGGCAAACGAACCTCTAAATAACGAATCATCGATTCCATATGATCAACCCAGACATCACTTACGGTGCCAGCTGCTTGTTGATCAGCGCCAAAAACTGTCATACCAATCGGACTTTTATCTTTAGCATGTATCTTAAAGCTTGGTAATTTAGATAATGGAACGATTCGTGGTTCACCATGTAAGCCGACATCAGGCACGTCAGCACGATTCGCATATGAGCCAGGACCAACTCCTGCAAGTAAAGGATTGCCAATCGGCACTAGGGGAGCACCATTCATATAATGTGCAGGTTCAGCATTCAAGACTTCGGGTGCAGGTGCCTTTGCTAAAGGTGCAAGATAGTCTTGTCCAGATTCTGTATGAAAAACTTTTGCTTTTGGCATCATGATTAAGCCACTTTCATTGGTAATCTGTCCAAATCGCTCTGACTCAAGAGGAAAGCCTTCTCGCTTACTCTCTAATGTCAAATGCACGACTAAACCAATAAAAAATAGGATAAATATCGTAAATAGCAGTGACGCTACATCCCAGCCCGCTGTAATTGCTCCAAATCCACTCATCACTTCCTCCTTATAGATAATTAGCCTGGCAAATCAGCTAATCCAAACTTCGAAATTGTTGCCCTTTTTCTTTGATAAACCACCAAAGGTCCAAGGGCAATCAGGGTTGCAAAAATTAAATAAATCTCTAGGTGAAAAACAAACATATATCCAATCGCTGGATTTTCCAAGGCATCACCTAAATACCCTTTTTGTGCAAGATCGGAAACAACATCACGAATCAAACCACCGATTGAAATCGCTATACCAGAAGCCATCGTGTTGACCGCTCCCCATGCACCTATTGCCATACCAGTCATTCCTAAATTCTCCATTTGCATCGCAATAATTAGAGTACTTACAGAAAATAAGCCTGCGCCAAATCCAATGAATGTGGCGCCAAATCTAAACAGCAAAGGGGAGTCCATCGGTTCTGCAAAGATTACGGCAGAAAATGCCATAAGGCCAATGACTAAAGCAAGTCCTGCAATACGATATGCATCCATACCTTTAGATAGCCAACGCGCAGCAAGAGCAAAAGCACATAGTGCCCCAGCGGACATCAACGCTGTTAATAAACTCGTTTGTGAAACACTCAAGTGCAGAATTTCTCCACCGTAAGGCTCAAGAATAATATCCTGCATACTAAATGCCGCTGTTCCTAAACCCAAGGTAATTAAGAAACGCTTCATCTTTTTCTGACTCGCAAAACTACTCCAACTTTCTTTAAAGTTGGGTCTTTCCTTTGCAGGATGGGTCAGATGTGGTTGTCTTGCCTCTTGCTTCCAAAGCGCAATGATATTTAACACAATAGTGACGGTAGCGGCACCTTGCACGACTTGGATTAATTGAAACTGTGAAAAAGGATTTAAAAAGAAGCTAAAGATAATCCCACTGATAACCATCCCTACAAGTAACATCACATACATTAAAGCCACGACACGAGGACGTGATTGTTCAGATGCTATATCTGTTGCTAAAGCTAGCCCGGCAGTTTGAGTGGTTTGCATTCCAGCACCAACGAGTAAGAATGCCAAGGCACTTGCTACATGACTAAACCATAAAGGCCAATGCGTATCACCTGATAATAGAATCAATGCAAATGGCATGATGGATAAACCACCAAATTGTAATAATGTCCCTATCCATATGTAAGGAACTCGTCTCCAACCCAAAACAGATCGATGTTGATCAGATTTAAAACCTACTAATGCTCTAAGGGGGGCAAATACTAATGGTAAAGCCACCATGAGTGCAACTAACCAGGCGGCAACCCCCATCTCCAAAATTAACACGCGATTTAATGTACCAATTAACAGTGTGGCAGCCATACCTACAGTTACCTGAAATAATGACAGTCGCAGCAACCTAGATAAAGGTAAGTCGCCAGTCACCACATCCGCAAATGGGAGCAACTTAGGGCTTACCGCTTTCCAAGTTTGTTTGTTCACGGTAAATGGCAATTTCATTTTTTAGTAATTTCCATCGTTTGTGATTTATAAAACATACTTGAAACTTTTTGCGTAAAGGTAACTTCCCAATCATGTAAATCATCGGCATTGGCAATATCTTTACGGATTCGCTGCTCAGCAATCGGCACAATAAATGGTGAGCGATCTTTTTTAGGGAAAAGCTTTCCTGTTCGAATCATCATTTCAAGAGCAAATGTACTAGGGGCAAACGTAAATATGATTTTTTTCTGGGTATTATTTGCCAATTGACTCAAGACGGAAACCTTATCTCCGCCCTGATAATGAATCACTGAATCCATACAAACAACATAATCAAAATAGCCAAACTTTGGATCTAACATATCACCTGCATGGAACTCGACTAAATGAGCAAGTGACGGATCAATTCTTTCTTTTGCTAAATCAATTAAGGTGGCGGATAAATCAACGGCAATCACATGTGCCCCACGTTTTGCTAATTCAATAGCAAGAGCACCAGTGCCACAACCTGCATCCAAGATTCTAGTACCAGATAAATCTTGCGGTAAACGACTCAGCAAAATATCACGGGTTTGCTCTCTACCCGCACGAACTGTGGCACGAATACCGCTAACTGGTGCATCAGAGGTTAGTTTTGCCCAAGCCTGAGCTGCAGTCCGGTCAAAGTACTCCTCTAACTCACTCCGTTTTTTTTCGTATCCTATCGTTGTCATCAATCAAATCCTAATAAGTCAAAGATTTCACGATCTTTCAAGCTTTCTGCTTCTATCGGTGGTAGATCCTCTAATAAAGAAGCTGCTAAACGTAAATATTCGTTTTGCACTGCTAGGATTTCAGGGGTTTCTTCCATTTCAAAAATAGTGCACTTCTTTAGACGACTACGACGAATCGCGTCTAAATCAGGAAAATGCGCCATGGTCTTTAAACCAACTCTTTGATTAAATTTATCAATTTGATCAGTCCCAGCACTTCGATTGGCAATCACACCACCTAAACGTACATCGTAATTTTTAGCTTTGGCTGCTATCGCCTGAACAATACGGTTCATCGCAAAGATCGAGTCAAAATCATTTGCTGTCACGATTAGGGCTCTATCAGCGTGCTGCAATGGTGCTGCAAAACCACCACAAACCACATCACCAAGCACATCAAAAATAACGACATCAGTATCTTCGAGTAAATGATGTTCTTTGAGCAATTTGACAGTCTGTCCAACTACATATCCGCCGCAGCCAGTTCCTGCTGGAGGGCCACCAGCTTCTACACACATCACGCCGTTATAACCAGGATAAACAAAGTCCTCAATCTTTAGCTCTTCAGCATGAAAATCAACTGTCTCTAAAATATCAATCACCGTGGGAACCAAGGTACCTGTTAATGTGAATGTGGAATCATGCTTTGGATCACATCCAATTTGTAGTACACGTTTGCCTAATTTAGAAAATGCTGCGGACAAATTGGAAGAGGTTGTACTTTTTCCAATCCCACCTTTACCGTAAATGGCAAATACTTTAGCATTGCCAATTTTAATATTAGGATCAAGATGGACTTGAACGCTTCCATCTCCATCAGGTGGTTTTGCAGTATTTAATACTGAGATAGGGACTGATACTGTGTTCATGAAATAGCTACTCCTTGGTAAACGCCTTCGAGTCTATCCTCTAACTCTTCAGCAAAATGACGCAACTTCGCAAGATCCTGTGCGGATGGTTTCCAGTACTGCCTCTCACTTGCTTCAAGCAAGCGATTAGCTACTTTTGATGATGCGGCTGGATTTAACTCTGCCAAACGGTTCCGCATTTGATCATCTAAAATAAATGTGTCGGTAATCTGTTGATAAACCCATGGCTGTACCTGACCAGTCGTTGCAGACCAACCAAAGGTATTCGTCAGATGAGTCTCAATTTGACGGACGCCCTCAAAACCATGCTCCAACATACCTTCATACCATTTAGGATTTAGCATCCTGGTTCTGGTCTCTAAAGTTACTTGTTCTTGTAAAGTTCTTACTGTCCCTTTACCTGAAGTCTGATCGCCAATATAGACAGGGGTAGTTACTCCACCTTTAGCATTTTTTACTGCCTGACTGATACCGCCTAAAGTATCAAAATAAGTATCAATCGTAGTAACACCCAACTCAACTGAATCTAAATTTTGATAGGTAAAAGACACATCAGCAAAAATACTATTCAGTAACTCTGATTTTTGCAGTACAGGCTTACCACTCACTCCGTATGCAAATCCTTTACGCTTCAGATAAGTATTCGATAACTCGTTTTCATCTTCCCATTTACTATTGTCGACGAGTAAATTAACATTTGCACCATAGGTGCCATCGGCATTACCAAAGACTCTTAATGCAGCAGTCTCAATATTACAGCCCATTTTGGCTTGATAATCTAATGCATGCTTACGTACAAAGTTGTGTTCAATTGGCTCATCTGCACTTGCTGCCATCAATGCAGCTTCAGCAAGCAATTTAATTTGTAATGGCATTAAATCTCTAAATATTCCAGAAATTGATACCACGACATCAATACGAGGTCTTCCTAATTTCTCTAATGCTATGAGGGTTGCTCCAACTAAACGTCCATAACTATCAAACCGGGGCTGTGCTCCCAAGAGCGCAAGAACCTGCGCGATTGGTGCTCCTTCAGTTTTGAGGTTATCAGTACCCCACAAAACTAAGGCAATGGACTCTGGTAACTCTTTGGTATCAGCAAAATGACGATCTAACATGCGCTGCGCTTGTTGAGCTCCATCTTGCACTGCATATTGACTTGGTATACGGAAAGGATCAAAACCATGCAAGTTGCGACCCGTTGGCAATACATCTAAATTGTGTAAAACGTCTCCTCCTGGAGCAGGATGAATATAACGTCCATCTAAGGCTCGCATAATTCCATCTAACTCACTATCCATTTGCATTAATTGATCTGCTGTTTGCAAATCTGTAATGACTTTTTCTATATTGTCTACTGAACCCAATTGATTACGTAAGATAATTTCCTTTGGCAAAGATCCTGTTGCAATATCCACAAATACTTCATGGTCAAGTTCTAGCTCAACACTAAATTTCGCCATACTCTTGAGCATATCTAAACGATGATGTAACTCTTTTTTCTTGCCAATAATGTGCAGTCCTTCTGGAATTAAAGCGTATTCATACTCCAATAACTCTTCACTTAATTTCAATACTTCTTTGTCAATTTGAACTTGGGTCATTTCAGCCCATGAGCTTGTAGTCGGAATCACTTCAATCGCAATTGCCTGGCTTAGGATTAATTCACTCAGTTGTTGTCTCTCATGAACGATTGCTGTATTTTGCTCATCACTAGATAAAGCGCGATAACGTTCTACCGATGCTTTTAAATCTGCTAGACCTTTGTAAAGTCCTGCTTGCGCGATCGGCGGAGTTAAATAACTAATTAACGTCGCACCAGCACGTCTTTTTGCAATTGCACCCTCAGATGGGTTATTGGATGCATATAAATAAATATTGGGTATATCTTTAATCAGTCGGTCCGGCCAACAACTTCCAGAAAGTCCCGTTTGCTTTCCAGGCATAAATTCGAGAGCGCCATGGGTTCCAAAATGAAGGGCTGCATCAGCACCGAAATCTTCTCTGATATAGCGATAGAATGCTGAGAAGGCATGGGTTGGTGTCACCCCCTTCTCATACAGAAGGCGCATTGGATCACCTTCATGACCAAAGCCCGGCTGAACGACCAGAAGAACATTACCAAACTGTTTACCTAAAATATAAATCCCAGAGCCATCACTCAATTGCTTACCTGGAGCTGGTCCCCATTGTTTTTCAATCTCTTTTAACCAAGGTTCACGACGGATGTAATCATTCACTGGAATCTTCACATGTACATTAGCATCAGTGTTGTAATCCTGAGCATTACCATGCAAGATTGATTCCCGTAAAGCATCATGACTTTCTGGCAACTCGACCTGATAACCATCGCGCTTCATTCTTGACATTGTTTCAAAAATGGACTCAAACACACCCAGATAGGCGGCAGTACCTACACGACCAGCATTCGGTGGAAAATTAAAAATCACCAGCGCAACTTTACGGTCATGAAGAGCTGACTTACGCAAGTGGATTAACTTATCCATTCTGGCGGCAAGCATATCGACTCGCTCTACACAGGTGAACATGTCATTCATATTATTTTTTTCTGTGAATGTGCATGCTCGGTGACAACCAGTACAAGTTGTCCCCGGAGCGCCTGAACGCCCGCCATAGACCATCGGATTTGTGGCGCCATCTAACTCTGGGATTGCAACCATAAGAGTGCTCTCGACAGGCAATAAACCACGATCAGAACTACCCCACTCAACTAAGCTTTGGAACTCGACCGGGTGAGCTGCAATATAAGGAACATCAAGCTTAGCCAACACTTGTTCAGCTGCCTTAGCATCGTTATACGCAGGTCCACCTACTAATGAAAATCCTGTGAGAGAAATCATTGCATCCACAGTGCACTGACCATTTTTGAAGAAATATTGATCAATCGCAGGTCTTGCATCTAAACTTGCCGCAAAGATTGGAACTACCTGATAGCCACGGACCTCAAGAGCTGCAAAAACAGCATCATAATGCTCTGTATTGCCTGCCAGGACATACGACCTTAACAACAAGATACCAATCTTTCCTTTTGCTTTACTATCTGGCACAAGTTTTGGCACTTGGCTAATATCCTCACTAATCCGGCCTTTTAAGCGTGGGTGATAAACCCCTAAATCAGGGTACATCACCGGCTCAACAATTTTGCTCTTCATATTTTTTAAAGAAGATCTTGGACCCGCTGCATATTTTTGAATGAGGAAGCGAACCATGTGGTACATATTTTCTTCTGATCCACCTAACCAATATTGCAGGGTTAAAAAATAAGCTCTCACGTCTTGAGCTGTTCCTGGAATATATTTAAGAATCTTTGGTAAGCGACGCAACATCTTCATTTGCGCGGCACCGCCGGTGGTATTTTTTTCTTTCGAACCACGCATTTTTTTGAGCAAAGCAAGTGGACCACTGGCTGGCTTACTCATATCAAAATCACCAATCTTCGTTAGAGGCACTACCTCAGCGGCAGACATAGCACAAACCATTGCATCACAGTGGTTTCTGCGAGCCTTTAAATCCTCTAAAATTGGCTTAAAGTGATCTTCTAAAAACAACATCGTTGTCACAATAATATCGGCAGTTGCAATATCTTTTTTACATTCTTCTAAATCTTCTGGAGAAGTTGCCCACCCTGCTGCTGCATGGATTTTAAATTCCAAGTTTGGCATTTCGCGTTTTAACGCGAAATTTGCTTTTTGGCTAGCACTCATCAGATGGGTATCCATCGTAATCAGCACAAACTTGAGCGACGTTTTATTAACGACTGTAATAGGCTTTTGCATCGTAAAGCGTCTCCAAAGTGATTTGTTGCATGCCATGCTCTTGTGCAAATTTTTCTGTATTACGACGAGCCTTACCACGGACAAAAAATGGAATTTTCCCTAATTCTTTTAAGGCTTCTGCTGACCATGGAGCCTGTCCATCCACGATGATTTGTTGCGTTGTAACCTGTTCATGCGATGAGAGCTTTTCTTCTTGTTCATGCTGCTCTTGATGAATCACTGGCACCTCTGTTTCAAAATAGGCTGGCGAGTCGGGCACAGCATTTGTGCTCGTTTGCGCACCACCTACATGCCCTAAATGTGATGCTGGGACATTACTATTAAATTCGAAATCTTCTCTGAACATCATGATGAGATGCTCTTCCAAGCCCATCATCAATGGATGAATCCAGGTATCAAACATGACGTTTGCACCCTCAAAACCCATTTGCGGCGCATATCGTGCTGGGAAATCTTGCACGTGTACTGGAGCAGAGATGACTGCACATGGCACACCCAAACGTTTGGCGATATGACGCTCCATTTGTGTGCCAAGCACGAGCTCTGGAGAGAGTTCGGCGACTTTTTCTTCTACTTCTAAATAATCATCCGTAATGAGGGCCTCTAAGCCGTAAGATTTAGCTGCTTCTCTTACGTCCTTGGCAAACTCACGCGAATAAGTGCCCATACCAACGACTTGGAATCCCATTTCATCTCGAGAGATTCTGGCTGCTGCAATCACATGGGTCGCATCCCCAAAAATAAAGACTCGCTTACCCGTTAAATATGTAGAATCAACTGAACGTGCATACCAAGATGAGTTTGACTTGATTTCTTTGAGAACCTTCTCTTCAGAAATGCCCGCTAGAGTAGCAACTTCTTTCATGAAATCTATCGTGGCATTGACACCAATTGGAACTACCTTAGTAAACGGTTGGCCATACATTCTTGAGAGCCAAGATGCTGTTGATTGCGCAATTTCAGGGTACAAGACTACATTGAAGTCCGCTTGCGGAATTCTAGTAATATCTGCTGGGCTTGCACTTTGTGGAGCTACCACATTGATTTCAATTCCCGACATCGTGAGCAATTTAGTAACTTCTTTTATATCATCACGGTGTCTAAAACCTAGTGCTGTAGGTCCTAAAATATTACAACTCGGCTTTTTACCCGCAGCTATTTTTTCTTGACGCTGACTAATATGGGTTGCGGCAGATATTTTTGTATCTTGCACTGTCAAGTGACGCACAATTTGATAAAAGGTCTCAGACGCTCCCCAGTTTTCTTTCTTCTGATAAGAAGGTAACTCTAAGGGAATGACAGGTATTGGTAAATTTAGGGCTTTTGACAATCCTCCCGGATCATCCTGGATCAATTCAGCAGTACAAGAGGCTCCAACAATCATCGCCTGTGGTTTAAAGCGCTCAAAAGATTCTTTAGCGGCATTTTTAAATAAATTCGCTGTGTCACCACCCAAATCACGTGCCTGAAACGTTGTATAGGTAACTGGCGGTCTTTTGGGGAGGCGCTCAATCATCGTAAACAGAAGATCCGCATAGGTATCCCCCTGTGGAGCATGAAGCACGTAATGCAAATCATTCATGGCGGTTGCAATGCGCATTGCACCAACGTGTGGTGGCCCCTCGTAGGTCCATAAAGTTAGTTGCATAGGACCTCCGTATTGAACTGTAGCTTCGCTTTTCTGCGAAGTGGTCTTGCAAATAGCTCTGCTAAATCGGCAGCCTGATCATAGCCATGAATCGGACTGAAGACTAATTCAATTGCCCATTTAGTCGTGAAACCCTCTGACTCTAGTGGATTAGCAAGGCCTAATCCACAAACCACCATATCTGGATCAGCCAACTTCAAACGATCTAATTGCTTTTCTACATCCTGTCCTTCAGATAACTGCACATCTACTGGCATCCACTCTAATTCTTTTTCTAAAATTTGCTTATGTAAATAGGGTGTTCCCACTTCTGTAAGCTGCATACCTAGCTCACGATTTAAAAATCTAGCCAGTGGTATTTCTAGTTGTGAATCTGGGAAAAAGAATATCTTTTTATTTTGCAATGTTTCTTTTAGTGGCGCTAAGGCCATTTCAGCTCGAGCCTTCTTTGGGGCTACAACTTTCTCAAATAATTCTTGATCAACTCCCATCGCGTTAGCAATAGTTAATAACCAGGCGGTAGTTCCTTCAATACCAAATGGGAATGGAGCGCTGAGCATGCTTGCGCCACGAGACTCTAACGATCTGACGGTGTCGCCTAAAAATGGTTGCGCCAGAATAAATTGCGTATTAGAACCAATTGCAGGTAATGCTCTTGAATTTCTTGGGGGGAAGAAACTCACCTGATGGATACCCATCTCTTTAAACAGGCGTGAAAACTGATCTTCCACGATATCAGGTAAACAACCTACTACCATCAAAGATTTTTCTTGTGTCTGTGGCAACTGCGGAACGAGTGCATTTAAGCAAGCATCTTCACCTTGGGTAAAGGTAGTCTCAATTCCACTGCCAGAGTAATTCAGAATCCTTACATTAGGTCCAAACTGCTTATCTAGACGGCCTGCGGCACGGTGTAAATCTAATTTAATTACTTCTGAAGGACATGATCCAACCAAAAAAAGTAACTTAATGTCGGGTCTTCTCGTGAGTAATTTTTGCACTACTTTATCTAGCTCAGCATTTGCATCTGCAAGCCCTGCTAAATCACGATCATCAATAATAGCGGTAGCAAAACGCGGTTCAGCAAATATCATCACTCCAGCTGCGGACTGGATTAAGTGCGCACATGTTCTGGAACCAACCACTAAGAAAAATGCATCTTGTATCTTGCGGTGCATCCAAATGATTCCCGTCAAACCACAAAATACCTCGCGTTGGCCACGCTCACGAATAACTTCTGGAGGTGTGCCACAACCAGTTGACTGTAATTGTTGGATAGGAATCACTGCGTTCATGATGCATAACCTTGATGAAAGACTTCTGGTGATTGATAAGTAGATGTTTTTTGCAATACTTCATACTCTTTACGCGCAACACGCAATTTCCAAATAAACTGCGCAGCGTTAATGAAATAAGCAACATAAGCACACAAGGCTAAAATCATCAACGATTGTGGGCTGAGCATCTGTGTAAATAAACAATACACATACGACAAATGTAAGAAGATTACGAGCATACTAAATACGTCTTCCCAAAAGAATGCCTCCGCAAATAAGTATTTATCAAACACCACTTTTTCCCAAATACAGCCCGTAATCATGATGATTAGAAGAAAAAAGGTCTTCAGCAAGATGGAGTAATTGGCAATTTCATAATCTTTTCCACTCAATAGAAATCGAATAACAAGCGTAATACTGACCAAAAACACTAAAAACTGTAAAGGAGCCAATACACCTTGAACGAGTGTCCAAACCGAATTGTCTCGCTTGATACGCTGTTCTGGTGTATAAAGAAGTTTGCTCTTCTCACTCATCTTATGGGCCTGTTGGTATTATTTACTGCAACTGTCAACTAAAGTTTACGCTTAAAACAATTTACACAATATAGGGCTTTCCCTAGTATATGTAAAATTAATTAGACATATTGATTAAATGGGCGTAAATTCAACTTGACGGTATTTTCCCCAATTTCAATTAACCCGGAGCGGAGTATGGTGAAGTCTCTAGAAACCATTAAAATTAAACATTTGGAGATGTTAATGAGACATAACACCAGCTCAAGCTTTACTCAAGAGGAAAACTGTCTCGAAACCGAAAGCAATAGTGATGCTTCCGCCCAAGGATCAGTCGATATCCTGATTCAAATGTTGGATAAGGATATTATCCCTAGGCTCTTAGTGAGTCATCAAGCAAATTCTCCTATAGAAGAACTGGCTACCCCTGGTCAAAGAAAAATTCATCATCAAGAAATTGATCTTCTAGTTAGCTTAAGCGTCAATGGCACTCAAGATACTTGCATGGACTTCATCAAAAAACTCATGGGTAAACAAGTCTCTATCGAATCAATATACCTGGATCTAATCCCCCTGACCGCCAGAAAACTCGGAGTACTTTGGGAGCAAGATATATGTACTTTTACTGATGTCACCATTGGCTTATGGCGCCTTCAGCATATCCTCTATGATTTAACGAAGGATTTTCAGAAAAAGCATAGTCTACCGATTGATAACCTAAATGCATTATTGATTCCAGCACCAAAGTCGCAACATACACTTGGGCTATTTATTGTTGCTGAATTTTTCAGAAAAGCAGGCTGGCGAGTTTGGGGTGAACCGAATTTATCCCTGGAGCAAATTAATAATTTGATATTTTCTCAATGGTTTGATGTGATTGGTATATCAATTGGGTATAGTGGGCAACTCGAGGGGGTTAACCAACTCATCTCATCCTTAAAAGCCAGATCGATGAATCCTAATGTTGCCTTTATGGTTGGCGGCCCTCTGTATTCATCTAATCCCGAATTATTCGATGATATTCAAGCAGAGATTAAGTCTTATGATGCCAATGATGCTATTCGGCAAGCGGAAATCATCGTTGGCCAAAAAAAGAACATGGGATTAAATTAATTGAAGACTCAGTTAAAAGAATATTACAATTTAAGTTTAAGAAAATTTACACTTAGTTATTCAAAATGAATACCCAACCCAATAACACGTCCAATTCAATTGACTCTATAGATTCTGCGATGGCAGCGGATTTAGTGAGCCATGTCGCTGATACGGTTCTTGTCATGGATCAAAACGGAATAATTGAAGATGTTCTAAATACCCATACCCCTGGATTTAGCCATTTAAAACAGTTAATTGGTAAATCTTGGATTGAAAGCTCAACTCCTGAAAGTCGGAAAAAGATTGAGGCCTTACTGTCACCTGAGGAATCTGAAAATCAACAAAAATGGCGTCAAATTAATCTTTCAATTCCAAATAATCCTGACCTACCTTTGATGGTCTCCGTATTGCACCTGACAAAAGATAACAAAATTCTCGGCATTGGTCGCGATATTCGAAATTTAGCTAATCTTCAACAACGCTTAGTTGAGGCTCAGCAGGCTATCGAAACAGATTACTTGCGCTTACGCTTTGCAGAAGCACGCTACCGCCAACTATTCGATTTAAGTATTAATGCGCACGTCATTATTGATGGCAGCACTTTTAAAATCATTGAAGCAAATTCTGTTGCGCAAACCTTGATGGCAGAAAAAGGTCGTCGTATGCTTGGTCGCTCGATGGCTGAGTTTGTCGATATGAATGATTTCACACAATTACAAGAATTACTCAATGCCTCTAGGAACATTAATACTCCTAAAAAGGCTGGGGTAAAGTTAGCAAAAAATGGTACGCTTGCCGAGATAACTGTCAATTTTTTAAGAGAAGAAAATCAAACCGTATTTCTTATTAACATCATGCCGCTTTCACAAATTCGTGAGGACTTTAAAGTAGACCCGAATAGTGAGCGCATGTTAAATGCGATTCAATTCTCTACGGATGCTTTTGTGATTACGGATTTAGATGGCAAAATTATCACAAGCAATCAGACCTTCCTGGAAATGACTCAAGTAGAAAAAGCTTCTGATTTACAAGATGAGCCAATTGATAACTGGCTAGGAAGATCAAGTATCGATTTACGCGTCATACTCAATAACTTAAAAGATAAAAATTCCATTAAACATTACATTACTAGCATTGTTCCACATGGTAATTCTAGCGGGATGGAAGTTGAAGTATCGGCCGTCAAAGTCGTGAATGATCTCGAGTCTTACATCGGCTTTAGTATTCGTCATATTGGTCAACGCCTTTCACAACGAAGTCAAGCAACCAGCGATCTCAAACAAACTGCAACTAAGCTCACTGAACTTGTAGGCCGTGTGCCACTCAAAGATATTGTGAGTGAAACCACAGATATGATCGAAAAAATGTGCATTATGTCTGCTCTAGAATTAACGATGAATAATCGCGTATCAGCCTCAGAAATGTTAGGCCTATCTAGACAAAGTCTCTACATTAAAATGCGCCGTTTCGGTATTACCGACCCTAACGGATCAGAAGATATCTAATTCGATTTTATGACGCAACAAACTGCGGTACTGAGTCTGGTGAACTACCAAAAAAGCTCTTTACCTTGGGGGATATCGCGTTTAGTGATCGGTCAATATCCTTTTAGAAACATCCCTGGATTGCAATTTGTTAAAGTGCTTGGCTCTGGCAGGCATGGGGGGTTTGACCTCAAGCCAAGCTTTAATAAACAAGGACTTTTTTGTGTCTTTGATACTTTAGAACAAGCGCAAGACTTTTTAGAGCATTCACCTATACTCCAAGCCTACCAAGATCACTCAAGTGAATATTTTTCTGTGATCCTCCAAGCCTATTCTTCAAAAGGGACTTGGTCAAAAAATACAATTGAAGTCACGCAAGAAGCTCCTTTAAGTGGACCGATTGCAGGTATTACGAGAGCATCTATCAAGTTTTC
This sequence comes from Polynucleobacter sp. SHI8, assembly GCF_027944005.1. Lineage (NCBI taxonomy): Bacteria > Pseudomonadati > Pseudomonadota > Betaproteobacteria > Burkholderiales > Burkholderiaceae > Polynucleobacter > Polynucleobacter sp. SHI8. Next base: position 1,961,227 of record NZ_AP027204.1, read on the forward strand.
TAAAGCGCCTTCATTTTGGCGAAAAGCCCCTCCAGCACAAGCATCTCTTGAACAAGCTCCTGGTTGTCTGTTAGCCGCAGGCTTAGGTGAAGCACCCTACCTTCGTCAAGCAACTTTCACGATGTGGGAGTCGACGAGTGCTATGGATCTTTACGCCCGAAGTGGTGCCCATCTAGAAGCGATTCAAACTGCCTATCAAGGGCAGTTTTTTTCTGAGTCGATGTTCACCCGATTTATTCCGATCAATCCCCATGGTGTATGGCGGGGTAAAACATATGGCTAAAAAAAAGATCGTGATTGTTGGTGGTGGTATCGCTGGACTATGTGCTTGCTTAAAACTTGCTCACCAAGGATATGACGTTACCCTCCTAGAGAAAGAGAATCAAGTTGGAGGAAAAATCAGAACCGTATGCGCAGGCTCTTCTGCGATTGATTCAGGTCCAACTGTTTTTACGATGCGCTGGGTTTTTGAGGAGCTGTTTCGTGAATGTGATGAAAACTTTAATCAATATATCTCCACGACGCCCTTGCCTGTCTTAGCGCGACACTTTTGGGGTAAAGAGCAACTCGATCTTTTTGCTGATCAACACTTAAGCGCCAAAGCGATTGAAGATTTTTCTGGAAAAAAACAAGCAGATTTATTTTTAGAATTTTGTCGTGTGAGTAAAAAAGTATATGAGTCGCTAGAAACTCCATACATCCGAGCGCGACGCCCAACGATGCCCAGTATGATGAGTCAATTGGGACTAACGGGCACCAAAACATTAATGGGTATTGGCCCTTTTAAAAGTCTTTGGAAATCGCTTGAGAAATTTTTTCCTGATCCAAGGCTTCAACAACTGTTTGGAAGGTATGCCACCTACTGCGGTTCCTCCCCGTTTTTAGCACCTGCCACATTGATGTTAATTGCTCACGTGGAAATGGCTGGCGTTTGGTCAATTCAAGAGGGTATGACACAACTTCCCCAAACAATAGCGAAGTTAGCAAGATCAAGAGGTGCTTCAATTCTTTGTAATACCGAGGTCAAACAAATCATCGTATCTAGCAATAAGGTCTCTCAAGTTGAACTCTTCACCGGGGAAATTATTCAGGCAGATGCTGTCATCTTTAATGGCGATATTGCCGCCTTGAGATCTGGTTTATTAGGGAGCGCAACTCAGTCAGCAACTCCACCAATACCAACCGTTCCATCACTATCTGCAGTTACTTGGTCGGTTGAAGCACCAAGTAATCAATTTGATCTCAGTCATCATAATGTATTTTTTGATGAAAATTATGTATCTGAGTTTACTGACATCTTTGATCAGCATCAACTTCCTAAAAAACCAACGGTGTATCTCTGCGCACAAAGTAGAATCCATACGGAGCAGATTAATCAATCAACCGAAAAATATTTACTACTCGTCAATGCCCCTGCTAATGGCAACCAACCCCAATCTTCTAAGGAGATCGAGTCATGTCAAAACCACGTCTTTCAACTACTTGGCAAGAGTGGTTTTCAAATCAATCCAAGCACATGGCAAATGGTGCGCACGACACCTCAAGACTTTCATCAACTATTTCCAGCAACGGGTGGAGCCCTTTACGGCATGGCAACCCACGGCTGGATGAGCTCTTTTCAACGCCCCAGCTCAATCTCCAACATCAAGAATCTATTCCTAGCGGGTGGGAGCGTTCATCCGGGACCAGGAGTGCCGATGGCAGCTCTGTCAGGAAGACTGGCGGCCGCAACCCTGATGGATCGCCTGCCTTTGACCAGCTAGTTCCAAATGGTGGGTACTTGTGGTGGTATGTAGATGGCATCAGTGATGATGGTAAGCATGGTATTACGATCATCGCTTTTGTTGGAAGTGTGTTTTCACCCTATTATTTATGGGCAAATCGTAAACAACTTGCAGACCCTAATCATTACTGTTGTCTGAATGTCGCTATTTATAGTCCTGGGAAAAAACGCTGGACGATGACAGAGCGTGGTAAACGTTTTGTGCAGCGTGATGCAACTCATTTTCAAATTGGACCAAGTGACTTACATTGGAATGGCAAGTCACTCGTCATCAACATCAAAGAACGTGCTGTCCCATTCGGGCAAAAGGTGATTGGTAAAGTAACAGTTCATCCAGAACAATTATTTAATTACTCAGTCCCCTTAGATCAACAGGGTAAACATCGTTGGGGGCCTCTAGCGCCAACGTCTAGAGTTGAAGTAGATTTCTCCGAGCCCAATCTTCATTGGTCTGGTCATGCTTACCTAGACTCCAATGAAGGTGATGAGCCAATTAACCGCCCTTTCCATGAGTGGGACTGGGCTCGTGCTTTATTAAAAGATCAAAGTACGGCAGTTATTTATGATGTTCGAGAAAAAAATGGTACTGAAAATTTACTAGCAATCAAATTCAACCGTGATGGCACGGTGGATAACTTTGACATTGGCAATAGATTCTCTTTGCCACCAACTATGTGGAAAATTAAAAGGCATTTACGCTCCGATAGAACGAAGCCTATGGTTATCCAAGATCTAGAAGATACGCCTTTTTATAGTCGTTCAATTTTGCAGGCAGACTGGTTAGGGGAAGATAATCTCGTTTGTATGCACGAGACTTTGAATGTGCCACGATTTTCCTCAACAGCAGTACAAATGATGCTCCCTTGGAGAATGCCTCGGATCACTTAAGGAGTGGATCGGCTACATCCGAGCTAAACGATGTCTCTCAGCTTTTTCTAAGGTATTGATGACCCAAACCATGCGTTGCTCAAAGCTTCCTGCATAGTGCGCATATGGATCCTCATAAGGCACTGCTTCCACTAAATATTGAATCGCTTCAATCGGCTCTAAATCAATCTTGACTTGACCCACGTGAATCGTTGCAGATAAGGCTTTTAACATCAAGAGTTTTTTCTTGGCGCTGGAAACTATTGCTCTCTGTGATACAGAATCTAAATCTTGTTTTTCGATTTGACGACCGATTTGAGCATACACTAACCTTGCGCCATAAATTGCCGCACGACAGTCCCTCGGAAGTTGCGATATCCCATTTTGAGATCTTTGATACAACATATCCGCAGTCTTCAAAAGTCGATCAACCACACGTGCAATTTGTGGAGTAAATATAGGATCCTTTAACCATGATTCTGGATCAATACCCTCTTCACGCATCCAATCCAGTGGTAAATATAATCTACCATTTTTGGCATCTTCACCTACATCACGAGCAATGTTGGTCAGTTGCATCGCCAAGCCAAGTTCACAAGCTCTAGTCAGTGGTAGCTGCTGACGCGTCCCCATGATTAAAGACATCATTGCGCCAACTGTTCCAGCTACACGTGCAGCATAGGCATATAAATCTTCAATGGTGTTATAGCGCCGGCCCATCTTATCCCATTCAAAACCTTCTAATAATGCCTCAAGTAAGGTTTTTGGAATCTTATATTGAGCAACCACCAGGGATAAAGCTCGGTCAGCGGGGACGTCTAATGGCTTACCTTCATAAATCAAATCCAGTCGTTGCTTGAGGGTTTGAATAATTCGAATATCCTCACCGCCTTCATCGACGATATCATCCATCAAACGGCAAAAAGCATACAATGCAATTGCTGGATTGCGGACACGCTTGGGAAGTACTCGAGAAGCCGCAAAAAATGATTTAGACCCACCACGCATGAGTTCTTCACACTGAATGGTATCCGATGGGCTACTAGCAGAGCTATGTGCCATTAAAGAACTTTTTTGCAAGAAAATAGTTGGATTTAAAAGTAATTTAGAAAACATACTTACTCCTTGTATTTACTGTAGGCATAACACTCTCTAAGGCCTTTGCTGATGATAAAACTCCTGGAATCCCAGCTCCTGGGTGAGTACTTGCACCCACCATATATAAACCCTGAACATCTTCGCTGATGTTGTGTGGCCTAAACCATGCACTTTGAAGTAACAAGGGCTCTAATCCAAAAGCAGCTCCCTTGTACGACAACAAACGATCTTTAAAGTCTTGTGGAGTCATACAGAAAGATTCGGTGAGATGCTCACCCAACTCAGGCAATACGGTCTGCTCTAAATATGTCTGTATAGACTGACGATATGACTCCATATGCTCTGACCAGTCCACTCCTGCATCGAGGTGCGGTACTGGAGATAACACATAAAAAGTATCATGCCCCTCAGGAGCCAGAGATGGATCAGTTGCTGTGGGTCTGTGCAAATATAAACTAAAGTCTTTAGCTAAATGATGTTTTTTAAAGATATCTGTGAGGAGGGCTTCATAACGATCACCCAATAACATCATATGATGTGGTACTTCTGGATATTGTCGTTTCGAACCAAAATACCAAACAAATAAACTCATGGAGTATCGACCATTCTCAACCTTACGGTTGGTCCAGTGTTTACGATACTTCTCCTCTACCAAATAACGATATGTCCATGCTGAATCTGCGTTGGAAACTACATGATCAGCATAGAGCTTTTGACCATTAGCCAAAGTTACACCATTAACTTTATTTTCTTGAATATTAATTTTTGTTACTTCACTCTCATAACGAATTTTGACTCCCAATCCATCTAAGAGCTTTACCATCCCACGAATTAATTCCCCAGTTCCACCCATAACAGAATGAACACCCCATTTACGCTCTAAAGAATTGATCAAAGCATAAACAGCGGTTACAGAAAATGGATTTCCACCAATTAATAATGGATGAAAGCTCATCACTTGACGTAACTGGGGATCTTTAAAGTATCGGGCCACGAGTTGGTAAATACTCTCCCAGGCCTTCATTTTGATCATGCTTGGTAAGGCTTTTAATAAATCAGTTAATTTGGTGAAGGCAACCGCGCTTAAATCTTCAAAACCAAGCTTGTAGCACTTTTCCGCTTCTTTTAGAAATTTTTCATAGCCAGGTAAATCACTTGGTGAAAATTTTGCAACCTCCGCGCGCATTTTTTCAGGATCGCCAGTGTAATTAAAAATTCGTCCATCATTAAAACGTACTTGATAGAAGGGATCCATTAATCGCAAATCAATATCATCACTCATTTTCTTACCACATAGCGTCCATAATTCTTCCAATAAGAATGGCGCAGTAATGATGGTTGGTCCTGCATCAAAGATATAGCCATTGCGTCGATGAACATACGCTCTACCACCTGGAGAATCAAGTTTTTCAAGCACAGTGACTTCATAGCCTTTTACTGCTAATCGAATGGCCGCAGCTAAACCTCCAAAACCAGTGCCCAACACAATTACTCGATTGTTTTCTGGTTGAGCCCTATCATCACTCGTAAGAAATGGAATTTTAAAACGATCCACTTGAGTATCCATTACAATGACCTTTAATAAAAAAAGTGGCGCCCGGAGGCGCCATAAAACAGCGCTACAACACCAATACACCTATTTAGCAGCAACTTTTTTCTCAGTTGCTACAGTTGTTGGGTAAGTTTGTGCTAAGTACGGAAAATCAGCAAGCATACTTTTGCCATATAGGGGTTTATTTATACCTTGATGACAAGTCAAGCAGTTAGTCTTCGCAACATCACCTTCTTTGCCTAATCGATGTGGCGGAAATACTCCAGATAAAGAGTTCATATACGTGTTATTAACATCCTTCACCATCTGTATGCCATACCAAGCTTGAGAGCGTTGCGGAGTACTTTGAGACCAATCTGAAAAAGCTCTTGAGTTATGACAATACGTGCAATTAACGCCCAATGATTTAGAGAAATGCATCATCAAACCATAAACATCTTCAGTTTCTTGCAAGGAGTGCACATTACCATTCGGTAAACCATCTTTCCCCTGAATACGGGCTGGATTGCTTGCTAAGAGGTATTTTGAGAATGGCTCATACGTTAGAGATGCATATCCAACGCTCTCAGAAGCCTGGTTCTGTCCATTACGATTACCAAGTGCTGTTCCAGTTGCATTTTGAGGATTCTCTTTAAACCAAACATTTTGCGGAATATTATTTCCACGGTGACAGGTATAACACGTTACGCCAGTTCCCTGTACGTGATCTTTCCAATTCACATTAATGTTTTGTGTCATCTGAATCATTCGACGTGAGACGATTTTGGTGTACTTAGAGTCTTCTGCAAAATTCGCTGGGTTATGGCAATAGACGCAACCTTGATTTGGCGCAATCCAATTTGTCATACTCACCATAAATGTCGTGAACTGTGCTTGACTTAAATTTCCTAATACCTGTACATTCTGGTAAACCTTCGATGCTTTATCCCCTTCTGCAGGTGCAGCACCTGTAGAAGGTGGTAATTCATTTAACTTCGCTTTATCTGCATTAATCCGAGGATTTTGAATATCGACCATCGCTGTTCCACGAAAGCCATTTTGGGCTTTCTGAAAAGCTGGTCTCTCACATCCGGATAGAACCATCATCGCGCTTAGTAATACGATGAATGAAAAATTTGCTTTTTTCATTATTTAACTCCTTCCATTGGAGGGTTGAATGGTGGAGTAGCAATTGCAGGGTCGATAACATTGGTGAGTGGATAGGAAGGAACCATACCATGATTCATTGCCCAAACATACCAGTTATCTACATAGGTTCCAGTTAACAAGATTCCAATACCACCAGAAATTGGGCATAAAACTGCAAACCACCAAGCCCAACGGTGAATCGATTCCATCGTTGCGTTAAAACCCATTGTCCAACGCCAGAATAATGCTGCACGCTCTGATGCTGTTCCACGGTCTACAATTTGCTCAATCTCTCGCTCACCACCATAGCGACCTACAGCTAGAATGGTTGCACCATGCATCCCGAACAAGAGCACTGAACCATATAAGAAGAAAATAGATAACATGTGAAACGGGTTATAAAACAAATTACCGTAACGAATCGATAAGGCAGCTGTCCAGTCTAAGTGAGAGAATATGCCAAATGGAACTGCCTCACTCCAACTACCCATGAGGACAGGGCGGAATAAACCTAAAACCAAAAATAACCAAATGGCTGCAGCAAAGGCCCAGGCAATATGCGTTCCCATACCTAAAGCTTTCGCTCTTCTATAAGTTCTCATCCACCACAATAAAATAGAAATTGTTAGGAATAATCCGCAGATATTCCACCAACCACCTTCACTTAAAGGTGCTAAACGTAATCCATACTTTGGCGATGGAGCATCTAACGATAACCAAAATAACTGACGTACAAATTCAATTGGACTCCAGTTCACTTGAGCTAGCATATGAAAACCAATGATGTTGAATGCCAATACTCCAAAGATGATGGATGCTACACCAAGCCGACCTAAATAGATGGGGCCTAACTGGGCATTACCTATTTTTCCTAGTAAATAATTAAACCTTATACCTTTTGAACGTTCACGTTGGTCATAGGAGTTAATTGGCACCCCGTGATTTTCAGGGCCAACGACTTGGGTTTGAGTGAATAAGTTTTGATAGTCCATTTTTATAATCTCCTATTCTGTTAGTGCCAAATAGGCATGTTTAACCACCATGTCCACCACTCTGGCCATCCACGAGTCCAGAAAGGTCCACTTAAAATGATACATACTGCACTCCAAAATACGGCGGCAACGGCGAGAAAGACTCCAACTCGATGAATCCCGAGAGTACCCACGGAGTAACCAATTAAGTCACGGAAAAAAGTATCTTCATGCTCTGGAGTTTTGACGGTTTGTCCAACGCCTGGGTTGGTAGAAGACAGCACTAATGCGCCATGTAATGAAAGTGCTAATGTTGTTCCAAAGAAAAGTGATACAGCAATCATGTGTGCAGGGTTGTAATGAAAATGCAGGTATTGATAACCCGTATTAGAGACCCAGTCTAAATGACTCATAATGCCGTATGGGAATGCGTGACCCCAAGCACCCATCATTACTGGACGAATCACTTCCAATGAAAAGTAAGCAAATACTGCGGCTAAATAGGTAAAGGGTACATGGAGCCCCATACCCAATTTACGAGCGATTTCCATTTCACGTAAGGCCCAAGAACCGAAAGCACCAAGAGCACAGATCGTGATAATTTGCCATAAACCGCCCTCCATCATCGGTGCTGGCCCTAATCCATACTTTAGATCTGGTGGTGCAATGTTAATGGTCCACACATTAAATGTACCCTGGTGCGCAGCACCCCACAAAATCATGGCAGTTCCTAAAAAACTGAAAAAGAGGGTGGTTACTCCAAAAAATCCGACATAAAACGGACCAACCCAAAAGTCGAATAAATCTCCGCCAATTAAGGTTCCACCTCTAACCCGATACTTTCTTTCAAAATTGAGCATCGCCATGATGTGCTCTCCTATTTCATAAAATTAAACAACTACTGAATTTATGCTTGGAAGAAAATTGTTGCCAACCACTTCCAAGGCTTGGTAAAACTTTTTACTTTGCAGCGCGAGACTGCATATACTGCGCTTGTGACATACCGTCGAGCCATTTGTATTGATTGGTACTCAATAAAACCAAATGAATCATAGCTGCCAATGCAAAGAGAAAAACGCCTTGAGCTACCATCGCCCGTAATGGGTCGTACAGTTTCCAAATTCTCCACATAATGCTTCTCCTATGTTAAGTAAGACATAAAGCTATAAACACCTACATTTACTGATTCAAAAAATGATTTATCCCCTTCAGAGCCCGGCAACCATCCACGCCATTGCATCGGGAGAAATAACGCAAATAAGGCCACCATAAAGAAAATTGCAAAACATAAAATAAAAATAGTTTTGAATGACACGGAGTCACTCTTCATCAGTTTTGATATAGATTCTGTTTTCTCTTGCATGGTAATTCCTTTATTTTTTGTTAATAAAAAATCAATTGAACCAAGGACGCCAAGCCCATACAAGAATATGTGCAACGACGGCAATTGACGTAAAGCCAACTAGTCCTTGAACATAAAATGTATGAAACTCTTTTGCTTCATCATCTGTCAAACCAGATAGAGATCTGTTTTCACTCATGTTGATTACTCCTCAAAATTACATACTGCTGTTACTACACTCACCCCGTGTAGCTTTGGGATATAACGATAAGCCGTCATATTCTTTTTACTCAGAGTAATCTTTAACTGCTTACTCATGAGCTCACTCCTGCACCAGCAGAAGCTTGGATTCGGTTTAATAATTCTTCTGTCACACGTGTTGCCCCTGCTAAACGAGCTTCACGTTCAGCACGATCTCGCAAACGTTTTGCTGCCGAGATTTGTGTGAGGACAGGTTGATCTGCAACAATCTGATTTAAGATGGCTTGCGCTTTTTCATCCCAAGGAAGATTGTCTAATTGACCCGCTTTCGCTAATGTCGCTTCTACCTTATCGAGATCAGTACCTAAAGGCAAAATATGGAACAATGCATCAAATAAGGAATTACAGAATTCTTGAATGATGTAGGTCGCTCCTGCATACCCCATAAAAGGTGTTCCAGTATGGCGTCTAATAATTGCTCCGGGGAATGACGCGGGAATATAAGCAGCTCTTCCACCTACTTCTGCAGCGTACATCCTTTCGTTATAGCTTCCGTATAAGATCAGGGGAGTTTTCTTTTGTACTAATTCCCGGATCTCTTGGTTATTGGTTTTATCACCAGGTTTTCTTGGAATCGCAAAATTACATGGCAAACCCATCTCATCTTCTAAGAAACTCCTCATACCTCGGGTATACGTTTCATTGGCAACAATACCAAAACTCGCTGTACCAAAGAAATCTTGTGTAACAGAACGCCACAAATCCCAAATAGGTTTTAAGGTAGTATTTTTTTCTTTAGTAATAAATGGCTCTGGATCAATGCCTAATAATTCCCCCAACTTACGCAGGAACTGTGTCGTACTTTGCATCCCGATGGGTGCTTGCAAATAAGGACGATCTAAGTTCTCACACAATAGTCTTCCAAATTCACGGTACATACAGATATTGACATCTGCATCTACTAATTTAGGAATATCTGCAAGATGAGAACCTAGTGGAAACACCATATTGATTTCTGCACCAATACCTTGGACTAAACGCTTGATCTCAGCAACATCGCTGTACATATTAAAAGTACCGTAGGCTGGTCCAATAATATTGACCCGTGGCTTTTCACCTTCTTGACGGGGTGGTCTTTCTGGAATGTGTTTGACACCATACTCAGTCCATAACCAATACATGGCACGATTCGCACTTTGCCATTGATCTTCATCAATGGTTCTTGGTAAGAAGCGAGCAATATTCATTCCCTCTGGAGTGACACCACCACCAATCATCTCAGCAATAGAGCCTGTAACAACAACAGACGGCAAGTCAGGATCTAAAACTTTATGGGCACGTTTCATGGACTCTTCCGTCCCTTCACGTCCAAGCTGTTCTTCAGCAAGACCTGTCACAACAATGGGTAACTCATGAGGCGGCAAAGCATCGGTGTAATGTAATACAGAAGTTACTGGTAAATTTTCACAACCAACAGGCCCATCAATGACGACTTGTAAGCCTTTAATTGCGGTGAAGACATAAACTGCTCCCCAATATCCACCAGCGCGATCATGATCTAATATCAACATTAGCCCATCTCCTCTGCTTTGCGTTTTTTAGCTGCTTTGTCTAAACGACGGCGAACATCAGCTTTAAAATCTGGGCGATCAACAGGTACCTCATCCCAAACGCCAGTTGCATGACCTGTGCCAACACCTTCAAAGAATTCTTCCATCTCATTAAAACGATGTTTATTTGCAATCGCAGCATTAATGACTTGCGCCAAAGAACCTGCACCTGCAACTCCCATCAATGGTCTTGCAGAAATCAAGTTGGTAAAGTACAAGGATGGAATTGCTAATTGTTTAGCTTTTTGGACAACTGGTGTTGTTCCAATAGCAAGATCAGGTTTATATTCATCGATTGCAGCTAAATCATCTTCTAAGGAAGCGCGGTATTGCACGCGTACTCCTTTGGACTCTAGCCAAGCCTTGTCGTCAGCACTCCACTCTGTCTTCGGACAAGCGGTACCCACATAACGCAGATCAGCTCCACTCTCAACTAAAAGACGAGCTACCAATAACTCAGAACCCTCATATCCACTTAAGGTAATACGTCCCTGAATCGGTTTACTTGCAAGCGCACCTTTGATCATTGGTAAGAACTTATTTTGTGCCGCAGCAATCATGTCGGCTGAAACATTACAGGACTTACCAATTGCTTCTAACCAAGCGGCTGTTCCTTCGTAACCAATCGGTGCCGAACCAATAATGTTTCTACCTGCTGCTTTGAACTCCCGAATACTTGCTGTATAAAAAGGATGGATTGCCGCGACTGCCGCACAGTCGAGAGCTTGATATAACTCACGCCATTCACGAGTAGGAACTACTGGACCAGCAGCAAGACCCATTGGCTCTAGCATCATGCCAATTCCTACAGGGTCGACCGGAAACATTTCACCAAGAAGTGTAATCGTCGGTTTATCGGAGACTCCTTGGCGAGGTGCCGTTACTGGACCAGCCTCAGCTTCATTTCTTGCATACTTCAGCATGGCACCGGCCAATACATCTTTCGCCTCAGCATGCGTTGGTACTCCAAAGCCTGGTACATCGATACCAATAATTCGTACACCATTAATTTCTTTGGGCAATAACTGCAGAGGTACACCACTCGCTGTGGGTACACATAAATTAATAATCACCACAACATCATATTTTTCAGGATCAGCTTCTTTAAACACAGCTTCACGGATATCTTCAAACAATTTACCGGTAACTAATGATTCTGAATTAAATGGTACGTAGCCAACACTTCTTTTTGCACCGTAGAAGTGTGAAGTAAATGTGAGTCCGTAGACACAACATGCAGATCCTGACAATATCGTTGAAGTGCGACGCATTCTAAGCCCGACGCGCAAAGAGCCAAATGCTGGACACATACTTTGCGGTTGATCATGAGGGCCTTTGGGATAATCTTTTGCGTAACGTTGTAGCACTTCTGATTTATTGGCTGCTTTAGCAGCTTCAATCATTTGCTCTGCCCCTGAATGACAGCCTAATCCATCGACTGAGACAGCCTGCGAATTGGCGAGTATTGGAATGATTTTTTCAGTCATTTTTTTAGGCTTTGTCGTAGATCACTTCTAAAGAATCTTTATGGACTTCATGCTTGCCTACCATATCGAACAAACTCGCTGGCTCAAGAACAACATGGCGTCCAACTTGATCTCCGGAGAATAATCCGAGTAACTCATCCTGTGTCAGAGGTTTTGGTCTTACTGGTGGCGCTATCGCTACGTTCTCGCTTAATTGATCGAACAAACTGGCCCACTCGCTATCTGGCTTACCAATAATCTCGTAATTCGCACTCTTGCGACGAATATCTTCATTTGCCGGAATCGCTGATAAGACAGGTATGCCGGCTCTCTCTGCAAAAGCAGCCGCTTCACCAGTACCGTCATCCTTGTTAATGACCATGCCAGCTACACCAACATTTCCGCCTAATTTGCGGAAATATTCCACTGCAGAGCAAACGTTATTGGCGACATATAAAGATTGCAAATCATTACTCGCTACAACAATCACTTTTTGACACATGTCACGTGCAATCGGCAAGCCAAAACCACCACAAACCACATCACCTAAGAAGTCGAGGAGAACATAATCAAATCCCCAATCATGGAAGCCTAATTTTTCTAAAGTTTCAAAGCCGTGAATAATTCCGCGACCACCACAACCACGACCGACTTCTGGTCCACCTAACTCCATCGCAAAAACGCCATCACGTTTAAAACATACATCACCAATTTCTACAGCTTCGCCAGCTAGTTTTTTCTTCGATGATGTTTCAATAATGGTCGGACATGCCTTACCACCAAATAGTAAAGATGTCGTATCACTTTTTGGATCACAACCAATGAGTAAAACTTTTTTACCCTGCTGTGCCATCATGTAGGACAAATTGGCTAAGGTAAAACTTTTACCAATACCACCCTTGCCATAAATCGCAATAATTTGTGTCTCTTTTGTCACAGGCTTTGTTGAAACCGGATCCGGTTCAATCGCTGCTTCTTTTTTTAAATTCATAAACTGTACTGTTGCTTCAGCTGGTATAGGACTGTTCATATCACTGTCTCCAATCTAGAGTCATTTTTAGGCATTGCATATCATTAAAAGCTGTTTGATAGGCTGAATCAGCATCCTGAGGATTGCTGTTGTGTGTAATCAATCCATCCAACGCTAATTGCTTAGACCGAATGAGTTGATATACATTTTGGATATCCTGAGGTTGCCACTGGGCCGCAATACGCATTTTCATTTCGCGCATAAAGGCTGGGGCAAACATATAGGAAATAGCTTGGTCGTAAAAGCCAGCAAGAACAATTTCTCCTTGCGGACGTAAACGAGTAATTAATGTATTGATTAAACTGGCGTCACCACTGGCATCGCAAATGACGCCATATTGGTGATAGTCATCATCTTTTGGGTTGACCACTTGATAACCTGTTGCACCCGACATTCTGATCGGATTTGTTTCCCAAACGGTTGGAGTTTTTCCTTTAGACATAGCAATACGCGCTAACAAACGCCCCACGACGCCATGACCAATGATCAAATCAGGTTGTGCCTCAGTCTTGCCTTCGGTGACATGATAGGCTGTGGCTGCTAAGGCTAGGAGAATGGCTTCTTTACCAAAATCCTCATCAAGAACAGTGAGACGTTGATGCGCAATCACAACATGTGATGCAGCTCCACCAAATAATCCTTTTACTTCACCGTAACATTTAGCGCCAGGAACAAACACACGTTGGCCAACTTGTAGGCCAGCTTTTTCAGAAGTGTGAGTAATACGACCGACAGATTCATAACCGGGAACTAATGGGTAACCCATGCCTGGAAAATGTGGCATGGCGCCACTCCAAATTAATTTTTCCGTACCTGTGCTAATACCACTGTATTCCATTTCAACAGCGACATCTTCGGGGCCAAGTTCGTCAATGCGAAGCTTAGTCAAAGCAACGTGTTTGGGTTGATTAATTACTACTGCATGCGCTTCCACTATTTTCACCCTGTTTTATTAAAGTTACACCATAACTGTAAACTAATTTATACACTTTTATCTATCACTGCATCAGTAAAAACCCTTAAGGATTTTTACTTACTTTTCCGCTATAACAATTTGAGCATTGATTTTCATCATATTTTTTATCGGTTTGGTTTTTTTAAAACCCGCCTCTGATAAAAAATTTGTAATTTCCTGAATACTTCTTGGCCTGCCACGCCCCATTGCCAATAAATAAAATCCAAAATAAGCCTGACCCATAGCTGGTAATTCGGGGGTATCTGCCATCGGCTCTGCAATTAAAAGCTTGCCGCCAACGGGCAAAGACTGATAAATGGACTTCAAGAGTTGCTTGACGCGACTGTCGTCGTGATCAAAGATCACTCGAATTAAAGTCACAATGTCGGCTCCAGTTGGGATTGGATCATTAAAAAAATCCCCTCCAATACATTGGACACGTCCTTGACCTAACCGAGTATTCAGCTTTTCTTGAGCTAAAGTGGCCACACCCGGCAAGTCAAATAATTTAAATTGTAGATTTTTAGCATGCGGACTGAGTAGACTAATAAAGGTCCCTTGACCACCGCCAATATCCAACAAACATTGATGTTGATTGAAGTTATATGCATCAATGATTTCATCAGCAACTAAGGGTAGTGAGGCTGACATCAACTCAGAATATTGCGCCACCTTTTCCACATCAGAAAGACTCTTTAATTCCTCGCTGTGATCAGTGATATACGGCCAATAGCTTTCGAGGGCTTTTTCTTTTAAATCACCTCGCAATAAGGTAATTGGGTCACGCAAATCTTGATATAAAGCACTATGATGCTCGATCATGGACAGCAAAGCTTGATTACCAACCAGGGGCGCTCCCAGCGTTCCTAAGGCAAATCGTCCCTGGCGTGTCTCGATGAGGTTGATAGCCTGTGCACCAAGCAATAAGCGCTCTAACCCTTTAAATGGCAAGTCGACTTTTGTGGCCAATTCATCTATGGTCAAAGGTCCATTTGCTAAATGCTCAAACAAATTAATACGCACACATCCCAACAAAATTTGGGAATATACAAACCCTGCCATTAAGTCAAAAACGCCTTTAGCCCGATGTTGAGAAATAGAACTAAGAAGCGGAATCCGGCTCACATCTCGTTGGAACTGACGACTCGAAATTAAGCGATCTTTCCAGATGAAGAACTTATCCCAAAGGGAATACTTTTCCTTTTGGGATGACAACATATCAGATAAAGAATTTGCCATAAAACTAAGCAATCAGTTGCTTGACTGATTGAGTACGTTGCTCTCTTAAAACTCTGTCATAAAGAGCATTTGGCACTAAGCGCTCTGATTCAGATAAAACTAATTTCTTGAGCATGTCTTGCCCAGGGCAATCGGGTATGGATCTGATTGCACGTGCAACCAACTCATCGAAATATTCCACCGCGCCATCTAAACCAAATTGCCTTGTAGCACTTGGACGATCTAACTCCTCATCCTTACCCACTGGCTTACCTAAACTCTGCATATCCCCAAGCACATCCCGAATATCATCGGCAACTTGATAAGCCTCACCCAAACTATCGCCCAACGTCAGCCATACCTTAGGATTGCCTCCAGCAGCAGCAGCTCCGGCAGCTGTAGCCGCAGAAAATAAGGCGCCCGTTTTGGCCTTTTGATATGTATGAAGTGATACCTTTGGCTCACATTCCCAAGCCTGACCAGCAATAATGCCGTGAGGAACACCCACACCTTGCATCACTATTTTCATGACCGGCGCTAAACGATTTAAGGACTGTTCGGCGGAATGTAAGAGCGCTTCAAAGGCCATCACAATTAACGCATCTCCAGCCAGAACAGCTAAGCGTTCGCCATAGGCTTTATGCACGGAAGGTATGCCACGACGTAAGTCTGCATTATCAAAACACGGTAAATCATCATGCACCAAAGAGCCGCAGTGCAACAGCTCTAAAGCAACTCCAGCGCCCATTGCTAAGCTAGGATCATCATTGCCACATGCAGCAGCCACAGCTAGGCATAACTGTGGTCGAATTCTTGCTCCACCAGGAATCACCGCATGGCGAATCGCTTGGTTTAATAAGCTAGGCCCCCCCTGATTTTCATAGGAACTCAAGGTACTTTCTAAAGCTTTCTCAATCAGCAACTTAGGTGACATATTGGCTCCTTCATCTAGGAAATGACGAATTGTGTAAAATAATTTATTCACTTAATATGTAAACAAATATAGACACTTGGGGTATTAATGTCAATATAATGGGGTTTAATTAGGGTAAACACTTAAAGTGAGATCGAATTTATTCAATCTGTACTCGAAAATATAAATACAAAATAGGAGGTCAATGAAATGAACACGACGCTAACAATTATTTGTGTAGTTCTTGGTATTTTTGGCGTGGGACTCTTTATGAGAGCCTATCATCTTGGCAATGAAACGCTCAATAAAATCCACAAAACAGATCAGTCAGATAACAACTAATCCATTAACATCTTGGCTGCCTGAACCACGGAAGCAGATTTACCTTGGGGCAGTGGCAAATAATGCGCTCCTAAATGATGAGCAATTTGTTGATTGGTTTCTTGAGGCTTCAGTGAGGTGTCTATAAACAGTATTTGTAATTGCTCTAAGCGCGCCTGATTCGCGCAAGATAAGGCATCCTTAAAGGCGTCTTCTCGTCCACCGATGCCGTCAATACTTACGTTCGCTCTGCCATCCGTTAATAAAATAATCAACGGAGTTTGACCCTTGGACTTTAGTTTTTTACCAAACTGTGCTGAATCTCGAATCGCGCTAGCTAGCGGCGTTCCGCCGCCACCTGGCATTCCCGCTAATAAGCGCTTTGCTCGCACGAGTGATCGTGTAGGAGGTAATATCAATTCAACTCGCTTCCCGCGAAACGTCATCAGGGCAACTTGATCGCGCCGGATGTAACATTGCGCCAACAATAGTTCAACGGCACCTTTGGCCTCTGATAAGCGCTCCATCGCTGATGAGCCTGATGCATCCACAACAAATACCGTAATCGTAGTCGTTCGTTGCACAAATTGTTTTAAATGAATATCATCGGCCTTCACAATAATTCTTTGTGAAGAAGTAAATTCGTTTGGGGATTCAAGTCGGCGAATTTTCTGCCAAGGACTAGCCGCTTGTATTGTTTTTAAAATATCAATTTTGTGCTTATAACTAGGCCTGCCTTTTCGAGATGGAAGGGCTTGACCACTTAACAATCCTTTTTGAAGCTGTCCTACCTTACCTTGTGAATTGTTATTAGTTTTGATGATTTTTTTGTGTTGATCGAAAGAATCTAAAAGGTTTTGAGATAAATTTGCTTTGCTAGCTTCGATAATCATCTCTTCTAAATCTTCTTGACGCAGAGGGGCTGGCGCATTCTGTGGAGCATCCTGAGTTTGCATTTCATCTGAGTTCGATGAAGTATCCTCTGAAGGAGGTGGTGGTTGATTCTCATTCTGGGGCGGCATCTGATTTTCCTCAGAAGAATCTTCCTCTAGACTAGAATCTTTAGATTGCGGCAGTCTGGTAATGCGGTGAGCAAAAATTAAACGTGTTGCCGTCTGAATATCCCTTTGCTCAAGCTGGTCACTACCTCGTAATGCGGCCAAAACTCGTGATGCGCGAGCAACAAATAAGCCAACTCTTAAGGAGTCGACGCCCAAAGATTGCGCCGCAGTCATGACAGCCTCTAGGGCTTCCATCGGAAACTCAATATGATGTAGTTGTTTTCGAATTTCTAGAAAATCAAGTTGCTCACAGGCAAAGTGACAGTCCCGATAAGATAGTGATTCTAAATTGATCTGAAAAGCCAAGCGCTCAACAAAACGCGGTAATAAATGCTGATCTTCATCAGCAAGACTTTCATCAAAAGCAACCATGCCAAATTGAGATTTCAAATCATATGCTTGGGTTAATAAAGCCGCTGCGTGGGATTGCATACGTTCAGCCATTGGGAGTAAAAGTAGCCCCGTTTGTACCTGATCTAATATTCCCAGGGAATACACTTTTTTTTGTAGTGCCAAGGTTTTTAATAAATCTAGCTCGCCAATCAAAGCCCCTTCATCTGCGTTACTTGGAACTTTGATTAAAGCTACTTGGCCTTGAATCAGTTGTTGCAAGCCTTTTAGCCAAATATCTCTAACCGGGCCGGCTTGGGATTTAACCCAAACACCTCCCAACCCGGAGGGATCAACAGCAATCATCCTAGCAATCAAACACGCATCTAACCAACGTGTTTGGTCTAGTTGCGATTGCTCCATGATTAAATCCATTTATTTTACGAATATCTCTTCTAAAGCTCGTTCAATGCGAACCGTGGATCCCGTATCGTCCAGAGGATCTCTTCGCAAGCGATGTCTTAATGCATAGGGAGAAATTCTTTTCAGATGATCCAGCGTCGCTACTTTCTTATTTTCAAATGCACACAACGCTCGAATCGCTCGCATCATCGTCAACTCACCGCGTAATCCATCCGCCCCAAGATGAGCACATAATTCCGATATTTGAATCAATAATTCATCACTAACCGAGACTTTTAACAAACGTGTTCGGGAAGAAATAATTTGATTTTGTAATTCTTTTTGGGCTACCGACCACTGCTCAATAAATGCTTCTGGTTGACGCTCAAACATTTCACGACGTTTAATAATTTCAATCCGAGTCATGACTTCTCTGGGCGTTTTAACCTCTACCGACAGACCAAATCGGTCTAATAACTGTGGACGTAATTCACCTTCCTCTGGATTGCCACTGCCAATCAAAACAAATTTTGCAGGATGCCTAATACTTAAGCCATCACGCTCTACAACGTTCTCACCAGAAGCCGCAACGTCGATCAATAGATCGACCAGATGGTCTTCCAGTAAATTGACCTCATCAATATATAAGTAACCACGATTAGCCTTTGCTAAAAGACCAGGTTCAAATGACTTCACACCTTGAGATAAGGCTTTTTCAATATCTAGTGAGCCAACAATGCGATCCTCTGTAGCCCCTAATGGCAAATCGACTACAGGCGCACTCATCGTTTGTGCTTTTAGCTTTTTTCCACCTTGGGTTAAAGCGAGACAATTACTGCAGAGATTACTACTCGAGGGATCGCAGTGATACAGGCATGCTTCTACGGCCTTCATCGGTGGCAACAGGGCCGCTAAGGCCCTCACCATGGTCGACTTTCCTGTACCACGATCACCAAAAACGAGGACGCCTCCAATACTGGGATCAATGGTGGATAAAATCATTGCTAATTTCATCTCTTCCTGACCAACAATTGCTGTAAAAGGGAAATTAAAAGCCATTTTTTCTTTTCTTTATTGTGATGTAAACATTGTTATATTAAACATTAATAAATAGACTTGTTGAAGTTAAATCTCATTTAACCAATACTAACCAATGATTTAGATGATGATTAACATGGGATAGCATGAGATATTAGATTACAAACTGTAAAATTTAAATGTCAGTAATTTCCCTAGTTTTACACTTTAAGCGTAAATTTTTATTGACATTTTATTTCGTTTTTAATAAATTGCTAGGAAAGCTAGCCCAAATAAGGGTGTGAAAATATCATCTTGGGTGATATAAAAGATTAAATCATTCGGAGATGCTGTGATTCAAGTTCTGTCTAAAGCCAAATCTCTTATTGGTGTAAAAGATCCGCAAGACCATGCAAGGTTTGCTCATCTCTCCTATCGCAGTGCCGCACTGCAAGAGTTTAATGACCATGACTTGCATGAACTCGAAATCGCCGCCGCCAGCACAAATAAGAAACTTGGTATTACTGGGGTTTTTATATACAGTAATGGTGATTTTTTCCAATCAATAGAAGGTCCTCCAGACTCACTAGAAAAAGTTTGGTCGAAAATTCTAGCGGATAACAGGCACTCCATTACCGAGGTTCAACCTCTCAGTTTTTCATCAATCAGAATGTACTCTGGTTGGAATATGAGGCTTTTTAAGGATAAATACGGTCCATCTAAAGGCAAAAAAATTGTCACCAATAACAATCAAATTTCTGATGTGTTATTGAATATCGTCAACAATGACATCTGGCCTGAGATATCAAAAAAGTTTGAATTTCATCTCTCCAGCACCAACAGTGATGCTTATGAAATAGATAAATTAGCTCACCTTTTAGTGAAAGATCCATCTGATCTTCCAGAGCAACTTTTAAACTCGTATTATAAAAACTGTCACTATGCGTTAGATAAATACTATTCTTTTGTCATTGGTCCCTTAGCAAGTCATTTAGGTGATTTAAGTGCTGAAGATGTATTTAATGAATTTGAAGTAACTATTGCCCTTCATCGCGTACTGTGTTTTTTTCGAAAATTGCGGAACCGCAACTCACAAACTTTTGATGGTATCTCCCCGATAGTGAACATCATCAATATGCCAGGGGAAAACCAGATTATTTCAAGCGTTATCGACTATGAAATTTTGTGGCAAGCGGGTATGAATGTATCTCTTCATTTCCCAAGAACAGATGAGGAACTCATTCATTTAATCCGTAATAACAACATTGATATTTTAGATTTATCCCAAAGTCCGACACAGTTTAAGAACGATCAATTACCTCGATTAAAAATACTCATTGAGAATATTCATACGAACTCTCTCAACTCGAAGATAAAAGTCATCATTAAAGGTCGTGGCTTTTCAAAGCTATCGAAAAACTTCGAACATGTAGGTGCTGACTTAATTTGCAATATCTCTAGTGAATTAAAGCAAGATATTCTAGATATGACTTTTGCACCTGCTCCTAAAATCCTCAAACCTATACAAATATACGAATCTTTAAAGAAAACTATTTGGCATTAGTGGATAGATCTTTTTATCCGCAACTCTATTCAAGTTTCATATTCTGCGTAGTCTGCAAAAATTGAAGCAGATACGGAAGACTTTTTTGAGGGTCTTCTTCTTGAGGTAAATGCCCTATATTGGGTAAAACGTGTAATTCAGCTTGTGATATTAAAGCTAAATAGTCCTGAGCATTCTGCACAGGGATCATCCCGTCACGCTCACCCCATAAAAGTAAAACTGGGCAGTGAATTTTTTTTAAGAATGGGGCTGGATCTTTTAACACTGTCTGACGCATTCGATCAATCATCGCTTGTCGATTACCTGGATAGAGGGCTAATTCATAATATCGATCAAATAATTGATCAGTTAAAACAGATTTATTGAAATAGGCGAACTCTAAATTTTCTCTAAAGATGAATTTCGGGAAAATATAGTTGATCATACTTAAATAGCTAGGAATCTCTGGAGCCTTGTTATAGTTCATCCCAGGACTTTTAAACCCATCTGGAGATATCAGAACCAGCTTGTCAACTCGCTCTGGATGCATGGCTGTGAAATACCAAGCAATCCTTCCACCAATCGAATTTCCCACCACATTTATTTTCTGAACCTTTAAGGCCTCCAAAAGACCTAGAATGATTTGAACACTTCTTTCATCTGAATAATTCAGTTGTTGGTCAGGTCCACTTAAACCAGATCCTGGTAAATCGAAACGAATCACACGAAAATCTTTCTCTAATTCTTTTGACCAATCTTCCCAAGTATGTAAGCTAGCACCAAAACCATGCACAAAAACAATGACTGGTCCCTTTGGGTTGCCAGTATCTCTAATATGTATTCGACTACCTTTAACTTCAATCAACTGTGAAGATGCGTTACTATATTTTTTTACTAAATAATCCTCTGAAAGATCTGATCTCCAAATAATAATGATTGCTAAGCATGCAATTATGCTTATGAGCAATAAAAGATTTCGTAGGATTTTTTTCATCTGGTAAAAGGCTGTGTGTTTAGTTTTCGCTTATATTCATCTAATTACTAGCTTACTGCAAAATGAAAATATTTCTTACTGGGGCATCGGGATTCGTTGGCAAAAACTTGATGGCTTTTCTTATGAATCAAGGTCATGACGTGATCGGACATTTGCATACGCCTAAAGACTCTATTGATCCTCTCGGTCGAAAATTTTGTCACATGAATCTTCTCAATCACCATGAAATACTAGATGTCCTTAGTGATGTCGATACGGTAATTCACTGCGCTGCTCTTGTGAGTACCTGGAGTTCCCCAGAAACCCTTTATGAAAATAATGTATTAGTAACAAAATCATTATTAGAATCAGCCAAACAAGCTGGCGTGCAACGATTTATTTTCTTAAGTTGTGCATCTGTCGTGATGCAGCAACGACAAGCTCTTTTAAGTATTTCCGAATCTCTCCTCTTAACGAATCGGGATGAACTTCCCTATGTAACATCCAAGGCCCTAGCTGAAGCTGAAGTTTTAAAAGCGGCTACTGAAAACTTTAAGACTATTGCCCTTCGTCCTGCTTTTATTTGGGGTAAAGGAGATATTATCGATCGTCAAATTGGCCAATCTGCAAAAGATGGCAAGTTTGGCTGGTTTAATCAAGGCAACTATTTATACTCAACCTGCTACATCGAGAATCTTTATGAAGCGGTCTCAAAAGCAATCACGTCCAATCGATTTGGTGAAGCTTATTTTGTTTCTGATGGTGAAGCTGTCAGTTTTAGGATATTTATGAGCGAAAGGCTACGTATCAGCTGCTTCCCAATACCTAGCTTATCGATTCCTATCAAGCTTGCCTGGCCCTTAGCTAGATTTACAGAAAACGGTTGGAAGTATTTGCCCTTAAAAGGTATCCCACCGATTACTAGAGAAATTGTCAGGCTAACTGGCCTGCCATTTACTGTATCTATCGAAAAAGCAATCCAACAATTAGATTATCAGCCGGCATATTCTGTTCATCAAGGATTAGAACATTTAGCAAGACAGATAGAGAGCTCTCAAGTAGTGATCTAGGTTCTTCATTCTTGTCCCGAGACCTTAAGATGGTTGATCTTATTAAGGTTTTTACCTATACAACAATATATCTCTACAATTGTTTGACTAACCATATTTCTTATCAGTTTTTATTTCATTTTCAAAGTATGAAATAATTTTAAAAATAACAATGCATAGTGTAGACATCATGAATTTAGAAAACGATCTTTTTTTACGAGCCTGTAAATACGAAGAAACCGACAGAAGCCCTGTCTGGCTAATGAGGCAAGCTGGTAGATATTTACCTGAATATCAAAAAACCCGAGCGAAAGCTGGAAGCTTTATGGGTTTAGCCACAAATCCTGATTATGCTGCTGAAGTAACTCTTCAACCGCTAGATCGCTATGACTTAGATGCTGCTATTTTATTTTCTGACATCTTAACCATACCTGACGCCATGGGCTTAGGACTGACTTTTGTAAATGGTGAAGGCCCACAATTTGCTCATCCTTTGCAATCCGAAAGTGCTGTCAATAATCTTGCTGAAGCCGATATGGGTCAACTAGACTATGTTTTCAATGCAGTCAAAACAATTAAAAAATCATTGCAACGAAATGGCAAACAACGCGTTCCTCTCATTGGGTTCTCTGGAAGTCCATGGACACTAGCCTGTTACATGATTGAGGGCAGTGGCTCAAAGGATTTTGTTAATACCAAAAAAATGCTTTATAACCGTCCTGACTTATTGCAAAGAATTTTAGATATTAATGTTCAGTCAGTCACCAAATACCTCCAACTACAAATTGATGCTGGTGTAGAAGCTGTGATGATATTTGATACCTGGGGTGGTATGTTAAGTACCCCAGATTATTTAAAATATTCTTTAGATCCAATGTCTCGAATCATACAAAACATTAAATCCAACAAAAAATATGAGTCAATACCCACTATTCTGTTTACTAAAGGTGGGGGCGGCTGGCTGAATGCGATGTCCTCATCCAATGCAGATGTCTTGGGTCTTGACTGGACGATTGATCTCAAGGTTGCTAGAGAAACTTTAAGTGCCAGTGGGAAAAAGATAGCGATTCAAGGAAATCTAGATCCGCTGATCCTATTATCCAACCCTCAAGAAATAGAAAAAAGAGTTCATGAAAGTATGACGAATCTTGCGCAGGCTAATATCGGTAACGCCAATCCTTTGCATGGCCATATATTTAATTTAGGGCACGGCATCAATCTTGCTACTCCTCCAGAAAATGTACAAACCTTAATCGAGGCTGTCAGAAAATCTTCCACTCAAGTAAGATTAAATCAATGATGACTTCTACCCCTTCACCGACCCGCCTAATCATTGCGTCTCGTGAAAGCCGTTTAGCGATGTGGCAAGCTGAGCATGTCCGAGATTGCTTAAAAAAACTTTATCCTCAGTGTGATGTGCAGATTTTAGGAATGACAACTATCGGGGATCAAATTTTAGATAAAGCTCTTTCGAAGATTGGTGGTAAAGGACTCTTTGTTAAGGAACTAGAAACCGCCATGCTGGAAGGCCGCGCCGATTTGGCAGTCCACTCTCTGAAAGATGTACCCATGGTAATGCCAGAGGGCTTTGAACTAGCTTGTGTTATGTCGAGAGAAGATGCTAGAGATGCTTTTGTTTCGAATGACTTTGTTGGTCTAGAGGAGTTGCCTGCGGGTGCTGTTGTTGGTACATCTAGCCTTCGGCGCGAATCAATTTTAAAAGCCCACTTTCCGCATCTGGTAATTGAACCACTTCGCGGCAACTTAGATACTCGCCTTAGCAAACTTGATAAAGGTCAATACCAAGCAATTATTCTCGCAGCAGCAGGTTTAAAACGTTTAGGACTGGAACATCGGATTCGATCCTGTTTGGCCTTAGATACTTATACTCCTGCGGCTGGTCAAGGGGCGCTTGGTATTGAAACCCTAACGAATAATCCTCATATAAAAAAGTGGCTTGAACCACTCAACGATCTACCCACATTATTAGCTGTGTCTGCAGAACGCATGATCTCCCGTCAATTAGGTGGCTCGTGTGAAGTTCCTCTTGCAGCCCATGCTGTATGGGCAAATGACCATATCGACTTAAACTCGTTTGTTGCAAGCTTAGATGGTCAAACCATTTGTCGTGCGCATGGTAACGCACCGGTGAAGAACGTGCATGAAGCAGAGGCCTTAGGACTCCTTCTTGCAAAGGACCTTCTCAACCAAGGCGCTGCCACGATCATACAAAATCTTCCCAAACTAAAATAAATTAGCTTGATAACTTTTTTGGCTATACGTTCTTTTTCATAAAGCATTCTTTTTCATAAAGTACGCAATAGCCCAACACACAATAATTAATGCTAAAAGCTTATTGGTATTTTTCATCAGAAAAATAAGTCCACGATCTTCTAAAGATAAATACTTTTTCTTTTTAGGAGTACCTTCTTGACTGCTACGAACTTCTTGATTCTTACCCCAACTGTCTATAGATACATTTAAAAATACTTGCTCTGCGCTTTGATTAGTCGCAACTTGGGCTTGTCCTTGTAATGAGGCTAATGAGTTTTTTGTTTTTTCTAACTCATTTTCTAAAAATATCGCGCGTTGTACTAATAGATAACTCGCATTGGGCTGTACTGAAAGTGCCTCATTAATTTTGTTCTGCGCCAATGTGTCTGTAAAACTAACTCGTGTTTGAATGAGTTGTCTTAAAAACCCCATTAGAACTCTAGATTCATTGTCTGTCATATCTGTCCTTTTAAAGAAAATAAACTCTCAAAATCGCTTCATGAATAATTTTTTACTCTTACACCTTCAATTTTTTTCATTCGTCACGCCAAAATGAAGAAAAAACTTGTGTAAAACATTTAAAAATACAAATTTTTTTACAAAAAATCGGCTTTATAGGCCAAAAAAAGTATTAAATACATATAAATCAATTGCTTAAATAATTACAACAGCATATATCTAAAGTGTAACTATTATTTGACATATTGTAGTGTCTAATTTAAATTACTACTAGGAGTGGTTAAAAATTATCTTTAGATATTTTTGGTCACGAATAGCCCACGTGCGGGCTTTGCACGAAAAGATCTTTCAAAAGGAGATATCACAATGTCAGATCCAAATAAAGTTTGGCCGACAGGTCTAACTGAGGCAGAGTCAGAAGAGATCCACAGACACTTAATTCAAGGAACTCAGTTCTTTGGTTTAATTGCTGCGTTAGCTCACTTGCTGGCTTACATTTATTCACCTTGGCTCAAATAACGGAAGGAACACAAAATGATTTACGGAAAATTGTGGTGTGTAGTTAAGCCTTCTGTTGGTATTCCAATTATTATTGCTGCCGTGGCATTTGCTTCATTCAATGTTCACTTGCAATTAGTAAACAATACCTCATGGGTTAAAGCTTTTTTAAATGGAAATGCTCCTGTTGCTGCAGTTGCAAAAGAAGCGCCGAAGACGCAGTAGATGGTAAAAAGAGTAAATCAGGATGAATTTCATCCTGATTTTCTCCTAAACTCTTTACTACAATAATTAAATAAAGATGACGTCGATTAGCCAAAAATTAATTAGCAATTGGTCTAGGCTTGGTACGCGATTTTTGCCTTTTGCAGATGCCGCTACTCCTGATGTTCCTCTAACGCGCTTACTTCGATTGTCGCTTTTTCAGGTGTCAGTCGGCATGGCCTTAGTCATGCTGATTGGCACCTTAAACAGAGTTTTGATTGTGGAACTAAAGGTACCTGCATCACTAGTTTCCATCATGATTGCAATTCCCCTTGTTTTTGCTCCATTTAGAGCGGTGATTGGTTTTAGATCCGATAATCATCGATCTGCCCTAGGTTGGAAAAGAGTTCCCTATATTTGGATGGGAACCTTAGTTCAGTTTGGTGGTTTTGCCATGATGCCTTTTGGTCTTCTCGTTTTATCTGGTGCCGGGCAAGCTAGTAATGCTCCTCAATGGATTGGTCAACTCGGAGCAGGTATTGCCTTCCTGTTTGTTGGCGCTGGACTCCACACTACCCAAACCGTTGGCTTAGCACTCGCCAATGATTTAGTCCCTCCAGAATCCCAACCTAAAGTAGTTGGACTGATGTATGTCATGCTGTTAATCGGTATGATTGTTAGTGCTTTTATTTTTGGTACTTTGTTAAGTGACTTTAGTCCTGGTAGATTGATTCAAGTGATTCAAGGTGCTGCCGTAATGACGCTTGTTCTAAATGTCATTGCCCTTTGGAAACAAGAAGCTAGAAGACCAGCACATCTCTACCCCGCCCCGCCCAAAGCCAAAACATTTAAGGAATCTTGGGATGCTTTCCTAGAAGGAAATGATGCGAAACGTCGTTTGATTGCTATTGGCCTAGGCACAATGGCCTTCTCGATGGAAGATATTTTACTCGAACCCTATGGTGGTGATATTCTGAAACTAACGGTTTCACAAACAACAAGTCTAACTGCAGCTCTAGCAGGTGGTGGGCTTCTTGGCTTTGCTTGGGCTTCTCATATTCTTAGTAAAGGCGCCGATCCTTTTAAAATGGCAAGCCTTGGAGCTGTGATTGGCATCCCGGCTTTCATGGCAGTGATTCTGTCAGGACAAATCAGTGAGCCTATTTTATTTGCCCTCGGGACCATGTTCATTGGTTTTGGTGCGGGACTTTTTGGTCACGGCACATTAACCGCCACGATGAATCTAACGCCAAATGGTCAAAGCGGCTTAGCACTTGGAGCATGGGGTGCAGTTCAAGCCTCCGCAGCAGGTTTAGCAATTACCTTTGGAGGAATCATCAGAGATGTGGTTGCCCATCAAACCAACTCCTCACTCATTGGATATACAACTGTTTATGCCATTGAGATTTGTTTATTAGCCATGACAATAATTGCAATGTTGCCTCTAATAAAAGCTCGCAATACGAATCAAGTCGTAAAGGTTTAGTTTTACAATAGTTAGAAGATTTAAGAATCAGCATCAGTTTTATCGTATGATTTAATTACATTTACTCACTGAGGAGAACAGAATTGAAAACTTACCAACTATTTCTTATGTTTTGGTTTCTTATCGTCTTTTTTATGCTCGCTAATTATTTTAATAAAGATAAAACACCGAAGAAGTAAAAATTAGCACCCGAAAGAGGTATTAATTAATAAGATTAATATCATTTCTTGGAATTCATTTAGGGGATACAAATGCAATTTGAACGCTCAAAAATTACACAATATATTGGCTTAGCCATTATCGGTATTATTTCTATTGTTATATTTCGTTTATTAATGCCAGCTGGTTCGCTAGGATCTTTTGGTGTGTGGGTTGCCGCTATTATTTTTGGCGTCATTATTGCTGGCATGTTGACCCAGAAATCTCTTAATAAAAAATAAGGCTTATTATTCCATCCTTGCTAAGCATGTTTGCATAAGGGCTAAAAGAAATATTTTCGCTGTCGGGCCACTTTAAAAGTAAAGGCTATTATATCCTCTGTAATGGCCTTTTCTGATTTAAATTAGAAAATGGTGCCCTCATATCTGCCATATTCAAAAAATCCATTACTGATCATTTTCATGGCGTATAAATCCATAGGTCTATACAATCAAACGATAACTAAAGGATTACAACATGGCCATTTTTATCATTGGAGTCATTTTATTTTTAGGTAGCCACTCCGTTCGCATCTTTGCTGATCCTTGGCGCACAAGCATGATTGAGCGATTAGGCGAAAAAAAATGGAAGGGGCTTTATACCCTTATCTCGTTATTTGGATTTATTGTGCTCATCATTGGCTATGGTCAAGCTAGACAAAACACCATCATGATATGGCAACCGCCAGTTTTTTTGACACATCTAGCTGTGTTACTCAATCTATTTACTTTTATCCTCTTGGCTAGTAGTGCGCGTAATAACAATGCAATCCGGTTAAAACTAAAACACCCTATGATTTTGGGCGTAAAAGTATGGGCGATAGCGCATCTTCTAGCTAATGGATCCCTTGTCGATGTGATCTTATTCGGGTCATTCTTAATTTGGGCAGTACTTGATTTTCGGTCCGCGAGAAATCGTCCAAATCTTTCAGAAAATACTCAAGTCGTAAGCGTAAAAGCAACGATCAGCGCTATCTTTTTAGGAGTGGTTTTTTGGCTTGCATTTATCTTCGGGTTACATCAGTGGCTTATTGGTGTATCACCTTTAGCCATGATCAGTCGCTAATGCATAGTACCCGTTTACTTCGCCAATGACAAAAAATAAGCTTTCTCATATTGGCTCTCTAAAAGTTTTACTACCGTTTGTAAAGCCTTATAAAAAGCAATTACTAATTGCTATTTTTAGTTTAGTTTTAGCAGCAAGCGCTACTCTAGCGGTACCGTTTAGCTTTCGAGAAATTATAAATTTAGGCTTCACCTCTTCTAGTAGTGCACAGATTAATTCAACGTTTATTCAGTTATTTTTGATCGCATCCGTAGTAGCGTTTTCAACGGCACTACGTTTTTATATGGTCTCTTGGCTTGGGGAAAGAATTACATCTGATATCAAAAAAGCAGTATATGACCATGTTCTTTATCAAAGCCCAGAATTTTTCGAAGTAACAAAAAGTGGCGAAATTCTTTCTCGACTCAACACGGACACCACACTGATTCAAACACTGGTTGGAACAAGTGTTTCTATGGCCATTAGAAACACGCTTTTACTACTTGGTGGCCTTGTCATGATGTTTATCACCAGTGTTAAATTATCGATTTTGATCTTTACCCTATTGTTATTAACCGTCATTCCAACGGTGCTTCTTGGACGGAGGGTTCGTAAATTATCAAAAAACTCTCAAGATAAAATCGCTGATGCCTCCGCACTTGCTGGTGAAAAACTTAATACCGTTTCAACCATACAATCTTTTACTCAAGAAGCTAACGAATCGAAATTTTTTAATCAATTGATTGAAACCTCATTTGTAACAGCGAAACACAGAAATCTAGCGCGATCAAATCTGACATTTATCGCAATTTTACTTGGATTTTCTAGCATCATTCTGATTCTTTGGTTGGGTGCCTACGCGGTTACGCGCAATGAGCTCTCTAGTGGTGAACTCACTCAATTTATTTTGTATACGGTGATCGTAGCTGGGGCAATTGCCGTTGTTGCCGAGGTCATTGGTGATACACAACGTGCCATCGGGGCAAGTGAGAGGCTTTTAGAGCTTCTTCAACTCAACTCGAATATCATAAATCCTAGCTCTCCAAAATCTGTAAAAGTGGTTCCAGCGCAAGGTATTCAATTAGAGATTGAAAATCTTTCATTTCACTATCCTTCTAATTCACATCAAGTCCTATCCGATATGAATCTTATTATCAAGCCCGGAGAAAGAGTGGCCATAGTAGGACCATCCGGGGCAGGTAAAACCTCTTTATTTCAATTGCTTTTACGTTTTTATGAGCCTCAACAAGGAGCAATTAAGTTAGAGGGTGTCGATATTCGAGATTTACAACTACATGATTTAAGAAAATTAATCGGTATTGTTCCTCAAGACTTAGTCATCTTTTCAACAAACGCAATGGAAAATATTCGTTACGGCAAAGAAGACGCAAGTGACGAAGAAGTATTTCAAGCGGCTAAGTTGGCCGCTGCGGATGAATTTATTACACGCTTACCAAAGGGCTATGATACTTTTTTAGGTGACAGGGGCATGCGTCTTTCAGGTGGTCAAAAACAACGTATCGTCATTGCAAGGGCTTTACTAAAAAATCCTCCTCTTTTATTGCTTGATGAAGCAACGAGTTCCCTCGATGCAGAATCTGAACACCTTGTTCAACAAGCTCTCGACGTGGCCATGAGAAACCGCACAACCGTGGTGATAGCGCATCGTCTATCAACGGTCAAACAGGCAGATCGTATCATTGTTCTCGATCATGGACACATTATCGAAACAGGTAACCATGCCAGCTTAATCCAGCAAGGTGGCTTATATTCCAACTTGGCTAAATTGCAATTTATTGATAGTGAATCTACACTTTAAATCAAATAGCTTATCGGTCCAGAGTCACAATGCTTTGAGAATATTGGTATCCACTTAAATTCTATTTGTTTATATGCATGGGACTTTTTTGTTTTTTTACTAACCATAAAGCACCAGGTCCTAAAAGTTTGGAGATCTGATGTCGATTTTTTGCAAAAAATCGATACCCGAATTGCAAAATGGGTTGCAAGATTTCTCTAGAAAATAGCCAAGCTAAAAATGGCAGATTAGCGCGGCGATAGGCTTCTGGAAATACAATCGCCCCATGAATTAACCCACCATCTGCATATTGACCATACATGGAAGCCAAAGCTTGCTCACATGACACACCAACTGATATAGGGTCATAACGTTCTGAATTGATATCAATGAAGTCGAGGAGTTCCTCTTGATTCCGGCCAGAAAGGAATAAAATTTCAGCCTGACATAAGGGGCAAGCACCATCGTAAAATAGAGTCAGTTTTTGTAAATGATTAGTCATCAAGCAAGTTTATGACTTATTCAATAAACTTGCTGTAATCCTCTCATTAATTTGATTCTTTTGAAAATACTTCCAAATCCCTTTCGTGCTTTGATTATTGGCTCCTCCGGCACCATCGGATCTGCTTTTGTAGAACTTCTCCAAAGTAATCCTTCCTGCTCAGAAGTTGTTGGTGTTCATCGCCATGCAGAATATCCATTGGATTATAAAAACCCTGCATCGATTGAGAGTTGTGCTAACTCACTTTCTGGTGGTGGATCATTTCAACTGATTATT
This sequence comes from Polynucleobacter sp. SHI8, assembly GCF_027944005.1. Lineage (NCBI taxonomy): Bacteria > Pseudomonadati > Pseudomonadota > Betaproteobacteria > Burkholderiales > Burkholderiaceae > Polynucleobacter > Polynucleobacter sp. SHI8. The sequence continues at coordinate 1,992,796 of NZ_AP027204.1, forward strand.
AATACAATTGGGGTATTACATACTAGCGACTGGATGCCGGAAAAGAAACTAGATGATCTTAATGCTGAGCAATTAATGGAACTCTTGAAAATAAATGCTATTGGTCCAGCTCTCAGCATTCAACACTTCTCTAAACTTCTTGATCGTAACTATGGAATCATGGTCACACTTTCTGCCAAGGTGGGAAGTATTGAAGATAATCGACTTGGTGGTTGGTATAGCTATCGTGCATCAAAGGCTGCACTCAATATGTTAATCAAAACTGCGTCTATTGAATTAGCTCGGACAAAACCAAATGTTGCATTAATCGCCATGCATCCAGGCACTGTGAACTCAAGACTCTCAAAACCTTTTAAAGGTGAGCAAATTGGCAGGCCTCCTCTTGATGCTGTAAGAGACATGTTTGCTGTCATTGAAAACCTGACGAAAGAAGATTCGGGAAGTTTTGTTTCTTACTCAGGTGAAAAATTACCCTGGTAAAAAGTGATTGGTTAATCTAGGTCAGCGTCTTGGGCGCACTTTTCCTACATGCATCAGAGCAGTATTTAATCGCTTCCCAATTTTTCGCCCAAGACTTTCTCCACGTCATTTCTTTTTTACAAACGACACAGGTTTTACTTGGTAGAAAACTTTTATTACCTTTAAATGAAGTACTCATATGAAGCTCTAGAGCTCATTCAAGTGGTTCAATACATACTGCGCATGTTCTTGAATCGACTTCTGATCTTCAAGACTAATTCTATTGAGGTTAGCTGTCATCAACCTGGTGCGTGGGCTTGATTCAAATTGGGTGCGATGCTTGATCAAAAAATTCCAATAGAGTGTGGTCACTGGACATGCGGTTTCACCGAAACGAACTTCAGGCTTGTATTTACATGAACTACAGTAATTACTCATGCGTTTGATATAGGCGCCACTGGCAATATAGGGCTTACTCGTAAATCTTCCGCCATTGGCAAAGAGCGCCATGCCAGCTGTATTAGGTAATTCTACCCATTCAATCGCATCTACATAGACAGCTAAATACCAGGCACACACCTCGGATGGCAAGATTTCAGCTAATAGCGCAAAGTTGCCAGTCACCATCAAACGCTGAATATGATGTGCATAGCCATACTTGAGCGTCTGACCTATGGCATCTTTCATACAGGCCATGTTGGTTTGACCATTCCAATACCACTTAGGTAGTGCTCTTTGATGATCATAATAGTTGTCTTGAGCCATCTGCGGCATATCTAGGTAATACATGCCACGGACAAATTCTCGCCAACCTACAATTTGCCGAATAAATCCTTCAACTGTTGATAGATCTAGTTCATATTTTTTCCAAGCAAGTAAGACCGACTGAATCACTTCTCTTGGATTGAGTAACTTCAGATTGAGCGAACTCGACAGAATTGAATGCCAACCAAAGGGGGTATCTGTCCACATCGCATCTTGAAACACACCAAAATTTCTTAAACGGTATTCCACAAAATAATTAAGCGCCTCTAATGCTTGGGTACGAGTGACAGGCCACCGAAAATGATCTAGTGATCCAGGATGATCTGAGTATGTTGTATTGACAAAGTCAATTACTTCTTTGGAAATTGAATCAGGTTCAAATAAAGCAGGATCCTCAATAATTCCAGGGCCTTTTTTTGGATATGGCTTCCGATTATCTTGATCAAAATTCCACTGGCCTCCCTCAGGATTTCCTTCAGAGTCGATCAAAATATGATGGGTTTTGCGCATTAGGCGGTAGAAGTATTCTAGTCTTAACTCTTTTTTATCTCCGACCCACTCTATAAACTCTTGATGGGAGCAATAAAAATGCTCGTCTTCACGCATCTCAAGACTGATCGATACATCTTTTGCTAACTCTTCTATTTGCTGCTTTAAGCGCCATTCACCAGGTTCAACACAGACTAAGTGGGTAAACTTTTTCTGGAGTAGCTTTTCTTTTAAAGCAGCAACAATCGTAAGAGGTGAATTTTGAACATATGTAAGAGGATAATTTTGCTCTTTCAGATTGTCAGCAAAGTGCCGCATCGCCGATAAAAACAAGGCTATTTTCGCCTTATGAGTCCAAACATACTTGGCTTCATGCATTGACTCAATCATGATTACTTCATCCGTCTTGAAATCAAAATTTCTAAGGGCTGCACTCTTGATGTCTAACTGGTCACCCAAGATGAGGATGAGTTTTTTCATTTATTTTTGTATTGTGTTGGACAATATGCGCGGTCAACTAACTTACTTCGAAGTGCGACATGCTTTGTTGCTCTTCCAGTGACGCGCTTGCGCCACATTTCAAAGGAACTCCGTTTAAGCTCATGACGCATGAGTTGAATCACTTGCGACTCTAATAGGCCAAACGATTGCTCAATCGCATCAAATGGAGTGCGATCTTCCCAAGCCATTTCAATCAGGCGAGATTTATCAGACTCAGAGAGTGTTTTTGGATGAAATTTTGGCACAATGCAAGTTTAAGACTTTTTGAACAATTTCGCATAAGATTATTATTTTCTAATCTAATGTATTGCAAGTGCTTAATTCAAACTCTCCTTCAGAGACTTAAACAACAATGCAAAGGATAATGAGATCGGAACCCTCACAAGAGGTAAGAGTTACATGTTATGAATGTTTTTAAAACACTCTAATGATGATTTACTTCTTAACGATATCTTTAATTAAACGTTGAGCAGCCTTCTCATAAACTTCGCTCCTATCACGCTTGCCAACTGCAACGACTACAACTGTAACTATTTTGTCGTTAACTTCATAGACCAAGCGATAGCCAATTCAACGAATCTTTATCTTACAGCGATCTTTGCTATCCCTTAGTTTTGCAGAAGCTATATGTGGTGTTTCAAGACGTTCTACAAGTTTGTGTTTAAATTGCTGCCGAACAGATTCATCAAGACTCTTCCATTCTTTCAAAGCTTGATCTTGACATCCTCCCCGCCCTAAAGGACGGGGATTCCTACTGCTAGACGTTCATGTCCGAACGCAAGAATATTGAGAGCTCCATTGATGTCCCTGTCGTGAACAGATCCACAATGACACTTCCAACTTCTCTTATTCAAATCAGCTCTACCTTTCGGACTATTGTCGGAGATTTCCACGCAACTCGAACAGATTTGGCTTGAATACGCTTCATTCACTTCCTCAAATATCACGCCAGCCTGACGGCTTTTATATTCCAACATGGTTTTGAGTGATGACCAGCCAGCGTCTAGCGTAGATTTAGCCATCTTTGTTTTTATTAATTTACTGCTTGATACATTCCCCACAAATATTGCACCGTATTCTTGTGTGAGCATGGTACTAAATTTATGTAACTCATCCTTGCGACGATTTTTAATCTTCGCATGAATGTTTTTTACCTCTAACTTCTTATTCGCTCGTTGAGCTTTGCCTAATGACCCCTCTAACTTGCGATAGTTACGACCCTCTAAGCGTGCGCCATCGCTTGTAACAGCACACTCTTTGAGTCCCAAGTCAATTCCTACTGATTTAGTTGCCTCATTGGTTTTTAGTTTGACTTTCACTGTTGTATTGAAATACCAACGACCTCTAGAATCTTCACAGAATGATCCGGTACCAAGTTCGTAATTGAACAATTCATAGGAGTCCCAAAGACTGATTGCTTTACCTTGGTAGTGAACCTGTCCATTCTTATATTTGATAGCAGACTTCTTGAATGGTATCCATCCTAGTGAGCGTTGAGAACCATGAGATTTTCTCCATCGCAATTTTACTTTTCTGAACTGAATTCGGCGCGTTACAAATTCCTCATTAACCGCTTGGACTGATTGGCTATGCAAACTCAAGCCCTCTTTTGTTGAACCAGTAGTGTATTGATTTAAATCGTAAGCTGAAAAGAATTTGCCTGTTTTTTTGGTATGAGTATAGGACAAGTCATTAACGAAATTCCATACGAAATTAACTTCCTTACTTTGAGAAAGTAGGAATTTTGCGTGCTTATCCTTAACGCGTAATGAAAGGGTTTTTGTCATCACCATATACTGTATATTTTAACAGTACTAACCTTAAATATCAACATTTACATCATGTTACGTCACTTATCCCCCAGCTAAAGCAAGGGGTTTTGTGACGCGTTTTTATGATAAAAATCAAGTTTATAGGTCATCTAAGGACACTCGAATGGTTGCTTGTCCTTTTCTAGAATCGGCGATTGCGTTCAGTTCCAAATCCTCTAAATAATCCATCAACGCTTCATAAGCTTTAGCAGGCACACAATAAAAGACAGGCTCATTCCTATTTAAAATAGCAACAGGAAATCCTTCCCCAGACGCCACTGTTAGCATTGGATTTTTCTTTAGTTCTGTAACACTCGCTGACATATTACTGAGGATCATATTAGTCATAAGTATTCTCTAAATTAAATAGTTTTAAACAGGCCAATAATAGCCCGTTTAAAAACACTTTGTAAAGCACCTAATAAAGCACTATCAATTTACCAATCATGAAATACTTCATCATCTAAAGTAAGCTTAGTTATTTTTTACGAGATGAGGACATTTTTTGGCTTTCGGTCTACTTTGAATTCCACTTATGAAGTAGACGTTCTTTTATTTTTTTTATTTCTCTTGGGGACTTAGTTAACTTTGTTGCCAACATATGAGCTATTACATTTTGGCTTTCATGTGTCCAATATTGTCGACCATCTTTTCCCATATCCCAAGTACTACTAATTTGATTTTTAGGAATTGTCTGATAATTATCTAAATTAGAAAAAGTTATTTGATTGATAGCCATTCTTTCATGACAGCGCCAACGAGAATGCCAAATCTTTTTATCTTTTTTTTCACTCTTACAGTTTGTCATCCCATAGATGGGTGTTTTTCTTATACTTCTACTCATGCTTTTCCTTTTCAATTTGTAATACTACAAAATTTAAAAAGGCTGGTTGTTGGTATGGATATTTTATTTATTGGTGAACCATCAGGAAGCTGCGCAGCGAAAGCCAATATTATGGTGGCCTGCTTTTGGGTTACGGGATAAATATTTACCACGTTGTGTAGTCGTAATTTCCTGAGGAGGTGAATCATGTCCCCCACCTCGTGTAGATCGGACCGGTCCCGTATTTTGGTTTTCTCTTCCATCATCAGATTTGTATGGATAGGGTTGATAGGCACTAGATACCCACTCCCATTGATTTCCCGCCATATCTAAAATTCCATATGGACTTGCTCCGCCTGGGAATGCATCAGCTGGCGCAGATGAGTTAAAGGGAGCTCCAAAATGAGCGAGCTTATTATTCGGTGCTGCATTTCCCCATGGGTATTTCCGACCATCTGTGCCACGCGCTACTTTTTCCCATTCTGATTCAGTAGGCAATCTTTTATTTAACCAAGCACAATAGTCGCGTGCTCCAACCCAACTCACTTCATTCACTGGATGTGATTCATAACCAAGATCAGCTCGCCATAATGAATTCTGCCGATGGATTCTGGCATCACTATCGTCATCATCATAAAAACTCTCACCTCGCTGATTTTGGAGGCCTTGGGAATTAAGAAATTGTGCAAAATCACTATTACTCACAGGAAGAATGTCTAGATAAAAGGCTTTCACATAAATCGTATGTTCTGGTTTTTCATCATCGGGACCAACATTGGATCCCATAGTAAAAGGTCCCTCTGCAATAAGTGCCATCTTTTTTGACGCCCGAAGGTCTTTAGAATTTATCTGTGCATGAACAACTATTGAGAAAGTCAGCATTACAAAAATAACTGCACCGACACGGCTCATAACATATTTTGTGAACGCTAAATTAGACAATTCTTTTCCCCACATAATTAGTATATTAAGCCCAATCTCCATTTGAATATATCTATTACCTTACAACTTTTAAAATCATTGCAATTAATTATTGCATTAACTTACGTAATTCCATCAGTTCATTTTTATAGTTATTCAGATGAAGTGATCCAACATTTGGGTATTCTAAATTCAGAATTACAAACATTGCTCCCATCATGATGAAGGCAAATAAGAATGCTAGCACCCAATCATTCTCTTTCTTAATCACCATACTATAGCCACTTAAAAAAGATACTATGGCTATTAAAATGAAAAGTGATTGCAGAATTAAGATGGGGGGATGCACCTTCATTAATAACACCTGATCCCCAAAAGATTCATTCATCTTTTCAATACTTGCAAAGACATTATTCTTCGCAAGATCACGCGTCCTTAATGGCGCATCGATGATTGCATCTATCGCTTGAGCTTTAATTTTGTTAAGGCGTTTTTGTTGATCATTAATACGTGCATTTAAAGTTTGTAAATTTTGCCAATCGTCGTATAGCATAATTTCATGATCCAAAAAATCGAGAATTGAGTTCTGGAGTTTTAATTGGTCAGTCTCATTGAGTAATTGTGTAACTTGATATGCTGACGAAATAGCCCTTACCTCTTTTAAGGCTGCATTTTGTCGTTGACTAAAATGTTCGGTCGCTATTGAAAAACTAAACGCAATTAATAAAGCAGATATGCCAAAAATTGCGGTTAAAAAGTCATCATGTATGGCTGGGCCCTTATCCTTGGAGATTTTTTTTAACCTCCATTTACCAAACCAAGAACCAATCAACATAAATATGATTATTGCGATGAAAAAAAATAGGGGGGCAAGCCCATATTTGACTTCTATAATTTGCATTGTTTGAAGCATGAATGTTCCAAAGTAATCGGAATGTGTCTAATATAAAATTTAAAGTATGTACTCAGTTCAAAGTGTAAACCATATGTCCGGCAAAACTGCATCAATCAAAATTGTTAGGCGGCTAAATTTAACTAAAATTGATTGCGTTAATACTACCTACGATGAGCATACTCAAATCGTTAAAGCTATTTTGACTAAAAAAACTACTGTAGGTCAAAAATTATCAAAAGCTCACTCATATATAACAAAGCTAGATTGAAGTGAGAACAATTACCCTTGGAATGCTTCAAGATACGAGAAAACTGGCATCTGGATGAATGGCTACAAAAAGTATTAAAACTTTTCTCGCTCAAAAAAACTCTATCCAATTCTGACGAGGGTTTTACTTTCCTAAAAGTCCAAGAGAACTTCAGCCCTTCTCAAGCAACAATATATTTATCTAAGTAAAGTAAGCTATATTTTAGCTCTAAGGACTTATGCCTTTATGGATCTCCAAATGATGGGGCTCTACAATCGGTCAATGTCGCTGTATGGGTAAATATGAAGTTAATTACATGAAAATGTAAAAATGATCGTTTTTACATTTTGTGCAAATTAAGTATAAAAGCTAATATCTAAAAAATGTTCTTAGGCAAAGGAGATAATCTTGGCTAAATGGTGTCGCTTTATCAATAAAAAAACTGCAGAAATGACGTATGGCAAACTCAGTCAAGATGGTATACAGATCGAAACCATCTCTGGGAATTTGTTTGCCGATTACGAAATGACTGGTGACTATTTGTCTTTGGATGATGTTGAACTTAGTTATCCTTGCCAGCCTACGAAGATGATCGGATTATGGAATAACTATCACGCGGCAGCTGCTCAACAAAATAATTCGATTCCACTTGAGCCTCTATATTTTATTAAGTCTAACAATTCTTTTTTAGAGCCAGGAGGTGCCATCAAGCTTCCAAAAACTTCCACTGGTCCTGTCGGAAGGGTTATTTATGAGGGCGAGTTGGGCATCGTCATCGGTAAGATCACAAAAGAAATTTCAGTTGCAGATGCGAAAGATTATATTTTTGGTTATACCTGCGTTAATGATGTCACAGCTTTGGAGATTCTTACAAAAGATGAATCTTTTAAACAATGGACAAGGGCTAAAAGCTACGATAGCTTTGGACCTTTTGGCCCTTGGATTGAGACTGACGTGTCTTATGAGAACTTAACGGTTAAGACTTTAATCAATGGTCGAGAACGCCAAAGCTATCCATGTTCTGATATGATTTTTAATCCTTATCAAATATTAAGCTATTTGTCATTTGATATGACTTTGTATCCAGGAGATGTTATCGCTTGTGGAACTTCTTTAGGAGTTCTTCCTATCAAGGGTGGTCAACTTATCGAAGTAGAGATTGAAGGTATTGGTAAATTGGTTAATACAGTTCAAGATATTTAATAAAAGCTGTTTTGGGTGAAGCTACAAACAAAATGGATTTGTAGTTAAATCTTATTTTACTTGGTGACATTATGAAAATTTGTGTTGTAGGTGCTGGGGCTATTGGGGGGCTATTGGCAATTAAACTTGCCCAATCAGGAAACGATGTAACCGTAATTGCAAGAGGTCCAAATCTTAAAGCGATTCAGGAAAATGGTTTTAAGTTGATCACTGAAGATGGTAACGAATCCGTCACGAACCTTCGCGCCCTAAACTCCATCAGTGAAGCTGGGCCACAGGACTTGGTAATTTTAGGAATGAAGGCGCATCAAGTGGCTGCAATTGTCCATGAATTACCTGCTATGTATCATGAAGAAACTATGGTGCTAACTGCCCAAAACGGAATTCCTTGGTGGTACTTCTTCAAACATGGTGGTGAATATGAAGGTCGCACCCTAGAAAGCGTTGATCCAGGCGGTATCATTGCTTCCAATCTACCGATCGAACGAGTCGTTGGAACAGTTGTCTACCCAGCTGCCGAAATAATCCAACCGGGCGTTCTTAAACATATTGAAGGAAATCGATTCTCTGTTGCAGAAATCGATAACACATCTACACCTAGAATAGAGCTCCTCTCGAAAACTCTCAAAGAAGCAGGTTTTAAAGCGCCAGTAATTTCTGATATTCGCTCTGAACTATGGACGAAACTATGGGGTAATCTGAGTCTAAATCCCATCAGTGCCCTAACGCATGCAACCCTCGTCGATATTTGTGAACTTCCTATATCACGAGATTTAGTCGCAAAAATGATGAAGGAAGCGCAAGATGTTGGAGAAAAACTCGGCATTCAATTTCGGGTCTCTTTAGAAAAAAGAATCGCCGGCGCACAAGCTGTTGGTGCCCACAAAACATCCATGTTACAAGATATTGAAGCTGGTCGTACCATTGAAAAAGATGCTTTGATTGGCTCAGTGATTGAACTTGGCCAGATCGTTAATTTACCCACTCCACACATTGATGCAGTCTTTGCGTGCATCAGTCTGCTTTCTAAAATCTTGGCCGATCAAAAAGGTCAATTAAAAATTACCCCCTATTAATCAAGAGGAAAACTTTTATGAACTACTGTACGACTCTGCCAGAATTGTTATCTTTAGGTAATGACGACCAACCAGCAATTGGCGCTCCTGATCAGTTGGATTTAACTTTCAAAAGTTTACGACTGTTCATCACTCATACTGTTGCTCAACTGAACAACTTTGGTATCGGTAGAAATGATCGTGTAGCAATCGTTTTAGATAATGGTCCTGAGATGGCTTTGGCATTTATGTCTATCGCAAGTGGTGCAACCTCCGCTCCACTGAACGCAGGGTATCGTGCTGACGAGTTTGAGTTTTATTTAGAAGACCTCAAAGCGAAAGCCATTGTTGTTAAAGCTGGCTCTGAGTCTCCTGCTATAGCTGTAGCCCAAAAATTAGGTGTTGCGATTATTGATTTACACCCTACTCCAGAGTGTGGAGCCGGAACCTTTACCCTTAGCTTACGTAGCAAGAAAAAGATGACTCTTAAAGAAGGTGGTTGGGCTAGAGCTGATGATGTAGCATTGATTTTGCATACCTCAGGAACAACTTCGAGGCCAAAAATTGTGCCCTTGTCGCAAAGTAATGTTTGTGCATCTGCAGGTAATATAGGAAACACGCTTGCTTTTACCGCTAAAGATCGTGGTCTAAATATTATGCCTTTATTCCATATTCATGGGCTAATAGCTGGCATTTTGGCGCCACTTTCGGCAGGTGCATATGTGTCATGTACCCCAGGCTTTAATGCACTGAAGTTTTTCTCATGGATGGATCAAATTAAACCAACTTGGTACACCGCTGTGCCAACGATGCATCAAACTATTTTGACAAGAGCCAACAATAATCAAGCGATTATTCAAAATAACCCACTGCGTTTTATTAGATCCTCTAGCTCCTCAATGCCTATGAAGGTAATTGAAGAACTAGAAGCCTGCTTTAAGGCTCCACTGATTGAGTCTTACGGCATGACTGAAGCCTCACATCAAATGTGCAGTAACTTACTGCCACCTGCCCAGCGTAAACCTGGAACTGTTGGGGTTGCAGCAGGTCCTCGTGTGGCCATTATGGATGAGAATGGTAAGCTTTTGGGAGTGGGCGAAACCGGTGAAATCGTGATTCAAGGGGCAAACGTGACCAAGGGCTATGAAAATAATCCAAAGGCAAATGCCGAGAATTTTACAAAAGGATGGTTCAGGACCGGTGACCAGGGAACAATTGATGCTGATGGTTACGTGACGATTACTGGCCGTTTAAAAGAAATTATTAATCGTGGTGGTGAGAAAATTTCACCAAGAGAAGTCGATGAAATTTTAATGGAACACCCAGCAGTTTTGCAGGTGGTTACTTTTGCTATTCCTCATGAAAAACTTGGTGAAGAAGTTGGCGCTGTAGTTGTTCTTCGTGAAGGTAAATCTGCTGAAGAAAAAGATATTCGTAGTTTTGCTGCTGGAAAACTAGCTGATTTCAAAGTTCCTAAAAAAATTATCTTTATGGATGAAATTCCAAAAGGGGCGACTGGAAAACTACAACGTATTGGTCTTGCGAGTAAATTAGGCTTATAAGTGAAGCAAGCTAACTTCACAAATAGTGGCATATTCTTTATAGAACTGACGAATTCTGTAAGAATAAATTGAATTACATGGCTTTAGTTATCTAATTTATAAAGATTTAAGTTTTTTGTAGAAACTGATAATATGAGTGTGAGTTGGTTTAAAAACATCGTAATTGAGATTACATTAAAAATTTAAAGTGGTTGCATTTTTCAACTAAAAGCCTTTTTCAAAGAAAGATAACTATGACAAAATTTTATAATCAAACTCGACGTCATTTATTAATGAGCAGCGCCAGTACGGTAGCACTTGCAGGTCTTGTGAACTGATAATAGTTTTTGAATTGATTTATGTTATCGAGCGTCCAAAGATGGGATTTGGAAAATAAAGATCCATCACCTATTAAGCAATCTCTCTTCCAGCGATCAGCTGTTTCCAATATTGGCGCGATAGGGTGTGTTGATATTTTTGCCATATATATTATTAATGATGTATTTCATTAATATATACCCAATTAATTTCAACTTTTAAAATCATCAAGCTTTACTTAAAGTAACGCTCAAAAGACAAAACCCCCACCATTCCTGATGAGGGTTTGCTTTTCTGGTGGGCCCACCAGGACTTGAACCTGGGACCAAAGGATTATGAGTCCTCTGCTCTAACCAACTGAGCTATAGGCCCGTTAATCTTTACATGCTGTTTTGCACTACTTAACTACTTCAAAACCACACTAAAACCGCATTTACTACACACCTCGGTTTTTGCCTTGGTGTGTAAGCGGTGTGTAAGCAATTTTGACCACCTAATTCACCACTAACCTCTTGAATCTATTGAGGTCTTAGTTACAAGACCCCTAGGGCTTCTTTCTTATGAGTCCTCTGCTCTAACCAACTGAGCTATAGGCCCGTTAATCTTTACATGCTGTTTTGCACTACTTAACTACTTCAAAACCACACTAAAACCGCATTTACTACACACCTCGGTTTTTGCCTTGGTGTGTAAGCGGTGTGTAAGCAATTTTGACCACCTAATTCACCACTAACCTCTTGAATCTATTGAGGTCTTAGTTACAAGACCCCTAGGGCTTCTTTCTTATGAGTCCTCTGCTCTAACCAACCGAGCTAACGGCCCTGGTAGGCGATTAATCTTCTTTTAAGCTCTTTAACTTGTCACTTCTACTAGGATGACGCATCTTACGTAGAGCCTTAGCTTCAATCTGTCGTATACGTTCACGAGTCACATCAAACTGTTTGCCAACTTCTTCTAACGTATGATCTGTACTCATCTCAATACCGAAACGCATTCTGAGAACTTTAGCTTCACGCGGTGTTAAGGAATCTAAAATATCTTTCACAACATCACGCATTGAATCATGCAAAGCTGCCTCAGCTGGAGCTAGAGTATTTCCGTCCTCAATAAAATCACCTAAGTGTGAATCTTCATCATCACCAATCGGAGTTTCCATCGAAATTGGTTCTTTAGCAATCTTCATGATCTTGCGAATCTTATCTTCTGGGATTTCCATCTTCGCTGCAAGAGTAGCCGCGTCTGGCTCAATTCCGGTCTCTTGCAAAATTTGACGACTAATACGGTTCATCTTATTAATCGTTTCAATCATGTGCACTGGGATACGAATAGTTCTTGCTTGATCAGCAATGGATCTTGTAATCGCTTGACGAATCCACCATGTTGCATATGTAGAAAACTTATATCCACGACGATACTCAAACTTATCAACCGCCTTCATGAGGCCAATGTTTCCTTCTTGAATCAAATCAAGAAACTGTAAACCACGATTGGTGTATTTTTTCGCAATCGAAATTACTAAACGTAAGTTAGCAACTGTCATTTCACGCTTCGCTTCACGTGCACGCTTTTCGCCTGCCGTCATTTGCTTATGGACTTCTTTTAACTCAGGTAATGGAATAACTACTTTATTTTGTAAATCAATTAATTTTTGTTGTAACTCTTGAATGGCTGGAACATTTCGCTCTAAAAGTGCGGAATATGGCTTAGTTTCTTTTAATAAAGCATCTGTCCATTGCAAATTCATTGTATTTTTCGGCAACTGCGCTAAAACTTCAGAGCGTGGAATACCAATTTTGTCGACTAAAATATTCAAAATTGCGCGCTCTGTCCCCCATACTTGATTTACCTGAGTACGAATCGTGTCACATAAACGCTCAACGCTCTTCGCTGTAAATCTAAAGCCCAACAATTCATTACGAATCAGGGTTTGCGCTTTTGTATAGTTCACCGAGTTATAACCTTCGCGGTCATAAGCACGACGCATCTTATCAAACTGTGAACGGATAATCACAAACTTTTCTAAAGAAAGTTGCTTAAGTTCTTCCAGTTGTTTTGCTGACGCGGCTGAAGCTGCTGCTCCACCGCCGCCACCATCTTCATCATCCTCTTCAGACCCTTCATCAGATTCTTCATCTAAATCGATTTCTTCAACGGCTGCTGATGCCATTGGAATATCTTCAGCATTTGGATCTACTAAACCATCGACAAAATCATCTACCTGGATAGTCCCAGAATTAATCTGATCAGCTAATTCAATGATTTCCGCAATGGTTACTGGACATGCGGACAAAGCCATCAACATATCTTTTAAACTAGCTTCAATTTTCTTGGCAATAACAATTTCATCTTCGCGAGTTAAGAGATCTACAGTTCCCATTTCACGCATATACATACGTACTGGATCCGTTGTTCTACCAAACTCAGAGTCAACAGCTCCAAGAGCGGCTTCTGCTTCTTCTTCGGCTTCTTCATCTGAAGATGCAGTAATGGCATTCTCATTCAATATCAATGTTTCAGCATCAGGCGCTTGCTCGTAAACCATAATACCGATGTCGCTCAATAACGCAATTAAGGTCTCTAAGGAATCTGTGTCAGACAATTCATCGGACATGACGTCATTAATCTCACCATGAGTTAAATACCCACGTGATTTACCCATCTTAATAAGATGCTTCAATCTTGCACGACGTAATTCGAGTTGCTCTTCACTACCTAATTTTGTTGCATTAAATTCGAGTAATAAGGCCTTTTCTTTTGCTTTACGATCACGAGCTTTTTGGCGATCCGTTCTAATATCTGCATTCGGATCAACTTCTGGTTTTGGCTTTGGTTTTCTTCCGCGTGTCTTTTTAACAGGTTGCTCAACATCAGCAGCAACTTCTGAGACAACTGGAGCCATCACCTCTTCAACTTCTTCAACCTTCTTCTCTACTTCTTTAGCTTTTGGTACTGATTTTTTAATTGGAGTCACATCTGCCTTCACAGGTTTAACTGGTTTGGCGGGAACTTTAGCAACTGCTTTAGGAGAAGTTTTGATAGTTGGCTTACTCACAACCTTTTGGGCAGGGGCTTTAGCAACAGGTTTAACGACTTTTTTTGCTGGCGCTTTTGCAACAATAACTTTTTTAGCAACAATCTTGCCTGTAGGAGTCTTTGTAGCTACTTTTTTAACAACACCCTTTACTGCGCCCTTAGTAACCACCACTTTTTTAACTGGCTTAGTTGGTTTTTTAGGCATAGCTTTAACAACCTTCACTGCAGGTTTTTTTGCATTTTGTGTTGCAGCTGACTTCTTAGTGACGATAACTGGTTTCTTCACTGCTTTTGCAGGTGTCGACTTTTTTGCGACGACATTTTTGGAAGTGGTTTTTTTAACTGGGATGGTCTTTGGCATATTCGCTAGATGTTAAAAATTATAGGAGTTTTACTTAAATCACAACTTTTCTTGCAATAATGAAATCCCTGGTGGGTTTTTAAAACCCCTAACTCAGGCAAGTCTTTGAATTCAATATATATTTGATAGCCCTCTATTATACTGCCAAATTGATGTATTTTTCAATGTTGTAGTACTTTTTATATCCAAAGTTTCTTCAGGACTATCTGAGTTTGAGCCCTAACTCACGATATCGAATCAAATCTTCCGGTTGATGCGTGTTTTGCTCAATCTTTTGGGTAATTTCTTGCATTTCGTTTTTTGCAAGCTCAATTTCAAGTTTTTTGAGAGCCCCATCAAGGTGCATTTTTGCCTCTTCACGACTAAACTCAGATTCAAATACCCTTTTGATTAAAGCCTCATAGTCACTAGCTAGATCAGAGCTCATTAAAGTATGCTGAAAAACAGCAAAATTGGTCTCTTCTTGTACCTCTTGACACAAATCTAATAAATGCTGCATGACTAATTTTGCTTTCTCTGACCTCTGCAAAGCAATATTTTCTAAAAGTGTCCTTTGGCTTGGGTTGAGAGCTTTTCCTAGCTGTGGATGTTGAATTAATATCCACATCATCTGTATAACAAGTTTGGTTGGCGCAACTGGCTGTTGCTTTGCAAGGTTTTCTAAAGCGCGTAATTCTGTTTTTTTCTTCCAGTCTTCTTTTCCAACAGCCTTTTTAAAACTTGTTTCTGTCTTTTTCTGAGGTACAACAACTTCAATCTCCTGAGTGCTTGGCAAACCGTAAAATTTTTCTAACTCAATTTGCGTTGATCCAAGGCGTTTTGCTAAATCACGAAGAATTTGAACTCGCAGTGCAATAGGTGGCATTTTTTTAAAATATTCTTTTGCAATATTTTGCACCTGAGCCTTACCTTCTGCGCTTGACCAGTCGATATCTTCTCCAACTACATCAATAAAAAACCGAGATAAGGGTTGCGCTTTTTGTATTTGTGATTGAAATTCTTCCTCACCAAATTCCCTGACATAACTGTCTGGATCATGCTCCTTCGGTAAAAACAAGAATCGAATCTCTTTATCATCTGCTAAATGAGGAATGGAAGCTTCAAACGCTCTTTTTGCAGCTTTTCTGCCAGCTGAATCACCGTCAAAAGAAAATACCACTTTGTCTGTGTGTCGCAAAAGCAGTTGAATGTGATGGTCAGTGCAAGCAGTTCCTAAAGTAGCAACTGCATTAGCAAAGCCCATTTGAGCAAGTGCAACCACATCCATATAACCCTCGCAAACTAATACAAATCCTTTTTCGCGAATATATTTTCTGGCCTCAAATAGGCCATACAAGGTACTACCTTTTTTAAACAAAGTTGTTTCTGGAGAATTAAGATATTTTGGCTCACCTTTATCGATAATGCGCCCACCAAAACCAATGACTTGCCCCTTCAAATTTCGAATCGGAAACATGATCCGATCTCTGAAGCGATCATATCTTTTGACGCGGACTGATCCTTCAACCTCGGACTGAATCATCATTCCAGACTCGGCTAATACTTTTGCTGTGGCTTCTATTTCATAGCTACCAAACACTGGTTCAAAATTTTGCCAAGCATCAGGCGCATACCCCATACCAAAACGTTTTGCTACTTCTCCTGATAAGCCTCGGTTTTTTAAGTACTGGATGGCACGTGGGGTTTTTTTTAGTTGCTCTTGATACCAGTCCATGATTTTTTCCATACTTTGGGTAAGCATGGTGGTTTGCTGTTGATCCACCATTTTTACAGCCTCATGAGCCTGCTTAGGAACGGTTAAACCAACCGATTTAGCTAATTCTTCAATGGCATCTACAAAAGTTAAGCCCGCATATTCCATTAAAAAACTAATTGCAGTGCCATGAGCGCCACAGCCAAAACAGTGATAAAACTGCTTTGTTTCTGAAACTGTAAATGATGGTGATTTTTCTTGATGAAAGGGGCACAGCCCTTGTAAATTCGCCCCTCCTTTTTTTAAAGTTACCGATTGACCGATGATCGTAACAATATCAACTCGATTTAAAACTTCATCAATAAAAGCACGAGGTATCAAACGAAGTCCTTATTACTTTTGTAAAGCTGATTTGACTAATCCAGATACTTTACCCATATCAGCTTGACCGGCTAATTCTGTCTTTAGTAATGCAATCACTTTGCCCATATCCTGTGGTCCACTGGCACCACTTGATTGAATGGCTTTATGAATCGCCTCTAATACTGCTTCCTCGGATAACTGTTCTGGCAAATAGGTTTGTAAGAGCTTTAACTCAAAAGTTTCACTTGCTACCAAATCATCTCGTTTTGCCGCTTCATATTGAGTAATAGAATCTTTCCGTTGCTTTATCATTTTTTCAATGATTGCGATAATGTGGGCATCTGTCAGTTCAATACGTTCGTCAACTTCCTTTTGTTTCATTGCGGCTAGTAATAAACGAATGGTATTTAAACGCTCAGTTTCCTTGCTGCGCATCGCGTTTTTCATATCTGTCGTAATTTGTTCTTTTAAGCTCATATTTTCCTCAGTCAGCAAATTATTTATCTCCATTATGACAAGATTTTTTCATTTTTCTTGATCATGTGAGACAAAAAGAAAACCCACCATACACATGATGGTGGGTTCTATTTTAATTAATCCAAGAGCATGTAATAAAACATGCCCATGTAAAGATTAATGGTATTAGATTAGTATAGTTTTTTAGGCAACATTTGGCTGCGAATACGCTTGTAGTGGCGTTTAGCAGCAGCAGCTTTTTTACGTTTACGTTCTGCCGTTGGTTTTTCATAAAACTCACGGGCACGTAAATCCGTTAACAAACCATTTTTTTCAATAGTGCGTTTAAAACGGCGGAGAGCTACTTCAAATGGCTCATTTTCACGAAGGCGAATAGTGGTCATGCGTTAAATTTTCTAAATAAACTAAAGACTATAAGTATATCATGAGAAAATCAAAAAATGTACATATTAGGTATAGAAACTTCTTGCGATGAGACAGGGGTCGCTGTCTACGATTCCCAATTTTGGGAATCGAATCAATCTGCTCACCACGGACTTTTAGGGCAAAGTTTATATTCTCAAGTCAAAATGCATGAGATTTATGGGGGTGTAGTACCTGAATTAGCCTCTCGTGACCATATTCGACTGGGATTACCCTTAATTGACGATTGTTTAAAAAAGTCTGGTTTAAATATTTCAGAAATTGATGGCATTGCCTACACGAAAGGACCAGGGTTAGCGGGCGCTTTGTTAGTAGGTACTTCCATTGCGAAGTCTATGGCATTTGCTCTTTCTAAAAAAATTATAGGCATTCACCACCTAGAAGGTCATCTACTCTCGCCACTACTATCACCCAATATAGAAAGTTCTAACACACAAGACCTTTTCCCATTTTTGGCACTTTTAGTGTCAGGGGGGCACACTCAACTCATGCTAGTGAGGGATATTGGGGTTTATGAGCTTCTTGGTGAAACTCTAGATGATGCTGCTGGCGAAGCCTTTGACAAAACAGCAAAATTGCTGGGGTTAAGCTACCCAGGTGGTCCAGCTGTATCGTTACTTGCAAAACAAGGTACTCCCGGAAAATTTATTCTTCCACGACCTCTCATGCACTCAAAAAATCTGGACTTTTCTTTTGCAGGTCTAAAAACTGCTGTATTGACTCAAACAAAATTAAAAATGGCAACAAATCAGGATTTTGATGAGCAATTTAAAGCAGATTTATCTTTGGCATTTGTTGAGGCAGTCGTTGAGGTACTTTGTAAAAAGGTCAAAGATGCGATTCAATTAACGAACTGCAAAACGCTCGTTGTTGCGGGGGGAGTTGGTGCAAATGAACAATTAAGGGCTGGGTTAAATCTGATTGCGCAAAAATTAAGCATTCAAGTCTTATATCCACCACTTGATTTATGTACTGATAATGGTGCAATGATTGCCTTTGCCGGGGCCATCAAACTTCTCAAAAATCCAAGTTTGGCTGAGTCGACTTTGTCTTTTGATGTCAAGCCTCGCTGGCCACTAGACCACCTCACATCGTAAGATCTAAGCATAGCAAAGCTTTACACCTGATGATCAGCATAGTGTCTAGGGCGTGCCCTCTACTCTATCTTTACTCGCGATGTATGGTGAGGTTTGTCGAACCTTTAATTAAGACGGCTTAGGAAAATCCATTCGTTCGAAATATTTTCGAATAGACTGTTCTATACCAGTTTCATCTAAGCCGCATTGAGACATCAGTATTTGTGGATCACCATGGTCAATGAACTTATCGGGTAATCCAAGCTGTAAAAAAGGCTTACAACTACCCGATTTCATTAAAAACTCGATACATGCACTACCGGCACCACCAGCAATGACGCCTTCTTCTAGGGTGACAAAGCCATCATATTCTTGACTCAGTTGAAGTAATAAAGCCTCATCAATCGGTTTTACAAAACGCATGTTGACCACGGTTGCGTCAATACGCTTGGCAACTTCCAAAGCGGGAAATAACAAGGTGCCAAAACAAAGCATCGCAATTTTGTTACCTATGGATTGTTGGGATAATCGCTCAATCTTCGCTTTCCCGACGGGGAGTGTATCTAGCTCTTGCATAGGTGTATTTCCAACACCAGCACCTCGAGGGTACCTCACGGCACTTGGATGATTCAAACTAAACGCAGTTGATAATAACTGTCGGCACTCTCTCTCGTCTGCTGGAGTCATAATGACCATATTAGGGATACATCTGAGATAGGGAATATCAAATGCACCTGCATGCGTTGCGCCATCTGCGCCGACAATTCCAGCTCTATCTAAGGCGAACACAACGGGCAAATCTTGTAATGCCACATCATGAATTAACTGATCATATCCGCGCTGTAAAAATGTTGAATAAATTGCGACTACGGGCTTCAATCCTTCACAAGCCAAACCTGCCGCAAAAGTAACAGCATGTTGCTCAGCAATGCCCACATCATAGTATCGGTCTGGATATTGTTTTTCAAATTCAACAAGTCCAGAGCCTTCTCTCATAGCGGGTGTAATGCCAATCAAACGCTCATCAGCTTTTGCTTGATCACACAACCACTGACCAAATACTTGAGTGAAGGTTTGTTTCGCAGGTGCCTTTGAGCTTTGAATTCCTTTACTAGGATCGAACTTACTAGGCCCATGGTAAAGAACGGGGTCAACTTCAGCCATCTTGTAACCTTGACCCTTTTTCGTCACAATATGCAAAAACTGAGGTCCTTCGCCCGACAGGGCTAGTTTCTTCACATTTTGTAATGTCGGGACTAATGAATCTAGGTCATGACCATCAATGGGTCCAATATAATTAAAGCCAAATTCTTCAAAAATAGTTCCGGGAACAACCATGCCTTTAGTGTGTTCTTCAAGCCTTTTCGCAAATTCTCTTAAAGGTGGCGCTAAAGATAATACGGAATCAATCCCTTTTTTGGTATTTGCATAAAAACTACCACTCATTAATCTTGCCAAATAACGATTCAGGGCTCCCACTGCAGGAGAAATCGACATATCGTTGTCATTCAAAATCACAATGAGTGGTAAATCTTCATAAACCCCAGCATTATTTAAGGCTTCAAATGCCATACCCGCGCTCATGGCACCATCACCAATGACAGCAACAGCAACTTGTTTTTCATGCTTAGTTTGCAATCCACGAGCCATGCCCATCGCTGCTGAAATACTCGTTGAAGAATGGGCCGTTCCAAATGTGTCGTAAATACTTTCAGAACGCCTAGGAAAGCCAGAAATACCGTCTAATTTTCTTAAGGTATGCATGAGCTGCCGCCTACCCGTCAGAATTTTATGGGCATAACTTTGATGACCCACATCCCAAATTAAACGATCATCTGGAGTATCGAGCACATAATGCAAAGCAATGGTCAACTCAACTGTCCCAAGATTGGACGATAAATGACCTCCAGTATTCGATACTGAATGGAGAATAAAAGCTCTTAAATCATTGGCTAGCTGCGGTAAATCATCACGAGATAATTTTTTTAAATCATCTGGAGATTCAATGTGTTGCAGTAAATTGTCTTGCTTCATAAATAAATCGTTCAAATCGCTTTATATCTTCGAGCGAAGAAAGAGAAAACCTCTATTATCTATCAGGTTTGCATTTCTATCAAAGATGTAAACCGCTTACCTCGTTTAGGAATTCCGGACAAATGCCCACTGCACAATTGCGCGTAGTGGGTCTGCTTCACTACCCCATGCATCTAAAGCATCAAAGGATCGATCCAAAAGCTCTTTTGCATAAGCTTGAGATGCCTCAAGACCCATAAAGCTGACAAAAGTAGGTTTATCTGCCTGCTCATCTTTGCCGGCTGTTTTACCTAAGGTTTCAGAATTTTCTGTTGCATCCAAAATATCGTCTGTTACTTGGAATCCTAAACCAACATCTTGCGCAAGCTGATCCAAAATTTTTCTCTTTTCAAGATCAACGCCACCCAGGATGGCTCCCATACGAATTGCGCAATTAAGTAATGCGCCCGTTTTAAGTCGATGCATTTTTTCTAGTGTTTCTAGATTTAATATTTTTCCAACATTTGCTAAATCAATTGCTTGTCCCTTACACATGCCATGCATGCCTGAACTCATTGCTAACTCTTGAATGAGTTCTATTTTTAACTTTGCGGGTATTTGCATCTTGGCAAGAATGACATATGCCTGAGCTTGAAGTGCATCACCCACCAACAAAGCCGTAGCTTCATTAAATACTTTGTGGGTTGTAGGCTTGCCGCGACGTAGGTCATCGTTATCCATCGATGGCAAATCATCATGCACTAAAGAATAAGTGTGTATTAATTCAATTGCTACGGCAACTTCATCGACCTGAGTAATATCTTGCATGTCTGGTTTTTGGCCTAATTGCCATGCCGCATAAATCAGTAATGGACGGATTCTTTTACCGCCCGCTCGAACGGCATAAGCCATGGCAGGATACAACTGATCTAAGCCATCCTCGACAGAAGGAATGGCATGTACGAGTGCTAATTCAATTCGCTGTGCGTATTCTGTTCGCCAAGCTTTCCAATCAAACATTATTCGGCCTCAAAAACTTTTACTTGCTGCTCAACTTGATCTAATAGCTTTTGACATAATTTGATCAATTCAACGCCACGTTTGTACGACGCCAAATTCTCTTCAAGAGACATCTTCCCAGACTCCATCTCTTGAATTAATTTTTCTAACTCAGCAACAGCTTGCTCATAGTTGGGTTCTTGTATACCGACTTTTACTTCATCCATTTTGGATTCTTTTCCTTTGGCAGATGGCATGCAATTAAGACCTTTAATAAAAAATTAACATTTAATCAATTGATTGAATTATATGGACTTCAAATTTCACTTTTAGTATAATGCTAGATTCCTTTCCAATATCGACATGTCGATGGTTGGATTGGTTATTCCGCTTAGCTTCGGCTGACTTTTTTTCGGGGGTGGGGAGAATGACTAATCTGGCTACCGCGCAGCAGCTTGCGCCGTCCAATTTGCAGTTACCTGTCAGTGCGTATTTTGACACTGAGTTGTTTAATAAAGAAATGGCCTTGCTATTTGCAAATGGTCCAAAATACATCGGTCATGAACTGATGGTTCCAGAGATTGGCGACTATCAAACTCTCCGAACCGAAAATGAAGGCCGTGTTCTCGTTCGTAATGAGCGAGGCATCGAGCTACTCTCAAATGTATGTAGGCATCGCCAAGCTATTATGCTCAACGGCAAAGGTCAAGTTGATCATATCGTTTGTCCATTGCATCGCTGGACATATGATCTACAGGGTGAACTTTTAGGCGCTCCTCATTTCGGTGAGAATCCTTGTTTACACCTTGGTAAAAGTCCGCTTCAAAATTGGCAAGGTTTGCTTTTTGAAGGACCAAGAGACGTTCATGCTGATTTAGAAAAATTAGGCTTAAAAGATGAACTGAATTTTCAGGGTTATTTACTTGATCATGTCGAGGTTCACGAATGTAATTACAACTGGAAAACCTTTATTGAAGTCTATCTTGAAGACTATCATGTTGGCCCATTTCATCCCGGCTTAGGACAGTTTGTAAGCTGCGATGATTTATCTTGGGAATTCGGTAATTGGTATAGCGTGCAAAAGGTGGGTTTAAATAATCAACTCAAAAAACCTGGTTCACATGTATATGCTAAGTGGCATGATGCTGTGCTGCGTCACCATGGTGGCAAATTACCTGACTGTGGCGCTATTTGGTTAACGTATTATCCGAACGTCATGATTGAATGGTACCCAGGAGTGCTTTGTATTTCAACCCTTCAACCTTTAGGTCCTAACAAAACGAGAAATATTGTCGAGTTTTATTACCCTGAGGAAATCGTTTGGTTCGAGCGAGAATTTATTGATGCTGAACGAGCTGCCTACATGGAGACATGTATCGAGGATGATGAAATCGCACAACGGATGGATGCCGGACGTGCCGCTCTTTTAGCTAGAGGTCAAAATGAAGTTGGGCCTTATCAAAGCCCCATGGAAGATGGCATGCAACATTTCCACGAGTGGTATCGCACAGCAATGAAGTTTTAACAAAGAGATCTCCATCCTTTCGGACTGGGACGATGTCAATGATGGAAAATGGAGAGGCCTACAACTAGGCCTACTCCAAGCAAAATCAACGTAATTTGTTTAATTGATTCTTTGATTTGTATGCGTCGATTCATTTGCGGCATTAAATCACTCACAGCAATATAAATAAAACTACTCGAAGCAAATACAAGTAAATAGGGTATCCAAGAGATAGATTGCTCTAAAAATGCATATCCCAATATGCCTCCAACAACAGCCAATAATCCACACACCATGTTGTAGACCAATGCTCTTTTCTTGCTAAATCCAGCGTTCAGTAACACCATAAAATTCCCAATTTCTTGAGGTATTTCATGGGCAATAATAGCAATTGCAGTCAACACGCCCACTTCTGGATTGGCAATAAATGCCGCCGCTATTAATACGCCATCAACAAAATTATGTACGCCATCACCAACTAAAATCATCCACCCACTTTTACCAGCTTCCTCTGCATCATGGCCAACATGGTGGTCATGACCGTCACCTTCATGATGGTGATTATGTCTTAGAAGTGCCACTTTTTCGAGCATAAAGAAAAATAAGATACCAGCTAACAATAATGAAAATAAATACGTCGCAGATGTTTCCGAATCTTGAAAGGCTTCTGGCAAAGAATGTAAAAAAGCTGTTGCTAACAATAGCCCAACGGAAAAACTCACCATATTCTCAACGATAGAACCTAAAAATTTAAAAGATAAAGTGGCTGCTGCAGAAATGCTGACTATCCCTGCCGACAATGTCGCTAATATGATCCAAATTAATACGCTATGACTATCCACGGCTAGTGCGCCTCTTCCCAGTTGGTGCCAACACCGATTCCAACTTCAAGAGGAACTCTTAAAGTTGCTACTTGTGTCATTAAGTTTCTAAGATTCATTTTAACGAGCTCTAGCTCGGCTGGCGGAACCTCTAGAACCAATTCATCGTGAACCTGTAAGAGCATTTGCGTTTGTAAGTTTTGGGCTTCTAGCCAGGATTGGACTGCAATCATAGAGAGCTTTATTAAATCTGCAGCAGTGCCCTGCATAGGAGCATTAATCGCAGCACGTTCAGCTCCTTGGCGTCTCATACCATTAGAGCTATTAATTTCAGGGAGCCATAATCTTCTTCCAAAAATGGTTTCAACATAGCCTTTTTCTTTCGCTAAAACACGGGTATCAGCCATGTACTTAGCAACTCCGGGATAACGCCCAAAATAGGTGTCAATATACGTTTGAGCTGCGGAACGCTCAATTCCCAAATTGCTAGCTAAACCAAAAGCACTCATGCCATAAATTAAGCCAAAATTAATAACTTTGGCATAACGTCGCTGCTCAGGGGTCACCCCCTCAAGCGGAACGCCAAAAATCTCAGCTGCGGTTGCCTGGTGGATATCTCGCCCCTGCGCAAAAGCTTCCAGTAAATTAGCATCTTGGGCAATATGCGCCATGATCCTTAATTCAATTTGAGAGTAATCTGCAGAAATCAACTGCCATCCAGGTCTAGCAATAAATGCTTCTCTAATTTTTCTACCCTCTTCAGTACGTACTGGAATATTCTGTAAGTTAGGTTCATTAGAGGCTAATCGACCTGTCGCTGCAACTGCTTGAGCATAATTAGTGTGGACTCTACCCGTTTTACTGTCAGCCATTCTTGGTAATTTTTCAACATAAGTTGATTGTAATTTTGCTAACGATCGATAATCCAAAATCCGCGCGGGCAAAGGATAATTCTCTGATAATTTTTGCAATACTTCTTCATCTGTAGAGGGTGCCCCGCCAGGAGTTTTTTTAATAATGGGTAAATTTTTAACTTGAAAGAGAATTTCACCAATTTGTTTTGGCGATTGAATATTAAAAGGTTGTCCCGCCAAAGTATGGATTTCTTTTTCTAACTCCAATAGTCGCAGGCCGATGACCTGTCCTTGTTGGGCTAATTTTGCAGAATCAATCAAAATGCCATTACGCTCCATACGTGCAAGGACCAACATCGTTGGTATTTCAATGGCTTGATAGACATAACATAATGGTTGATCTGACTCTATCATGGGCCATAAATGTTGATGGAGTCGTAACGTAATATCGGCATCCTCTGCGGCATATTGCGTTGCGGTAGCGATATCGACCTGATCAAACCCAATCTGTGACGCTCCTTTGCCGCAAACCTCTTCAAATGTGATTGTCTTCACCCCTAAATGACGTTGCGCCAAACTATCCATATCATGAGAGCGATGTGATTCATACACATACGATTGTAATAAGGTGTCATGCACAATTCCGCGAAGCGTAATTCCATGATTGGCCAATATATGCCAATCAAATTTGAGGTTTTGGCCTAGTTTAGGTGCTTGAGGATCCTCCAACCAGGGACGTAAAGTTTCAAGTGTCTCTTCGCGATCCAACTGATCTTCATTCGTCATATGCTTGAGTGGTATGTAGCATGCCTTTCCCGCCTCAACTGATAAAGATATCCCTACTAATTGAGAACGCATAGGATCTAATCCAGTCGTTTCCGTATCGACGCAAGTTAAAGAAGCAGATTTTATTTTATCAAGCCAAACAGTCAGTTGCTCTTTACTGGTAACCGATTCATAACTTGTAATAACTGGTTGAGAAGGAAAAGATAATTGATTTTGCTGAGAACTTCCCGCACTTTCTTGCTCAAAACCTTGATTATTTGGTTCGTATTCTTTTAACCATGTTTTAAATCCATAACGAATAAATAATTGCTTTAATTCCTCATGGTTTTCTGGTTGAACTTGTAATTCTGAAAGATCATTTAAGTGCTCATCCAGTTCACAATCTACTTTCACAGTCAGTAAGCGCTTGGCTTGCTCTAACCATTCAAGAGAACTCCTGAGATTTTCACCAACGACGCCCTTAATTTGGTCAGACTGTGCAATCACGCTATCTAAATCACCAAACTCAGTCAACCATTTCACGGCAGTCTTAGGGCCCGCTTTGGGAACGCCTGGAACATTATCCACAGTGTCCCCAATAATCGTTAGATAATCGACGATTAAGTGTGGCGCAATGCCAAATTTATCAATCACGCCTTGTATATCTAGTTTTTCGTTAGTCATGGTATTGATCAACGTGACTGACTCATCGACTAATTGCGCGAGATCTTTGTCTCCCGTAGAAATCACTGTTTTCCAACCCAC
The DNA here is from genome assembly GCF_027944005.1 of Polynucleobacter sp. SHI8. Taxonomy (NCBI): domain Bacteria; kingdom Pseudomonadati; phylum Pseudomonadota; class Betaproteobacteria; order Burkholderiales; family Burkholderiaceae; genus Polynucleobacter; species Polynucleobacter sp. SHI8. Next base: position 2,018,971 of record NZ_AP027204.1, read on the forward strand.
GGCTGTGGCCTTTTTCGCCAAAGTTCCAATGACGTCATCAGCTTCGACACCTGACACCATAATTACAGGCCAACCCAAAGCTTTTACAACTGCATGAATAGGCTCAATTTGCTTAACCAAATCCTCTGGCATTGGCGAACGATTAGCTTTATATTGAGGGTACCATTCATCTCTAAATGTAGGGCCCTTGGCATCAAAAACACAAGCTATATGAGAAGTTGGTAACTCAGTACGTAATCGGCGTAACATATTAATCATGCCATAAATGGCACCTGTTGGCTCTCCTTTGGGATTGCGCAAATCAGGCATTGCATGAAAGGCCCTATATAGGTAGCTAGAACCGTCAACTAGTAGTAATAATTCTTTAGTCATACCTTAATCGTACAATTGACCCATGAATAACATTTTAAATTTATTTTTTCGATATTTCTTAGGGACTATTATCACCCTAATTTTACTAACGCCTAATTTCAGTCATGCCCAAGCATCCAACTCAACGGGGCCATCTAAGTCACAAATATTGAACCAACAAGAGTTAGATGCAATTAACCGTCAACCGATTGCCCCAAAAGTGTATGCCTCAGACGGTGTTCAAGGCGTTCAAAAGAGAGAAACCAGTTTTTCTTATCAAGAAGATAGCGGCACAAGGGTTCAAGAATTCAGAGATGTTGGGCAAAACACTGAAATCCAAGTCGATTCTGGCATGGGAACTCACTATCAAATGAGTCCTGTTTTAGATAAAGATCTCGATTCCACTAGGCAAACGATTAATCGCGTGCCATCTATCAATCTGCCATTTTAATTTTCATGGCTGTATATACAACCATTGCTTTCGAAGATGCACAAAATTGGCTAAGTCAGACGTTTGACCTTGGTCAGTTAACGCATCTAACAGGTATTAGCGGTGGTATCGAAAATACAAATTATTTTTTAGATGTTACTCGTGACAATCTCAGCAAACAATATGTACTAACAATATTTGAACGACTTGAGCGAGAGCAGCTTCCTTTTTATTTAAATTTAATGGCGCATCTTTCTGCTCATGATATTAAAGTGCCAACGCCATACCCCAATCGGGATGGCGTCATCCTTCAAAGTCTCGCAAATAAGCCAGCTGTCATCGTTAGTAAGCTAGCAGGCTCCGCCCGCCTTAATCCTTTACCTAACCACTGTTCTCAAGTTGGAGAAATGCTCGCCAAAATGCATTTGGCTGGCAAGTCTTATCCCAACATCCAAGAAAATTTAAGAAGTTTGCCCTGGTGGAAGTCAGCTACCCAAGAAATCTTGCCGTTCATCGATAATGCCAAACAGGTCTTACTAAAATCAGAACTTGAAATTCAAGATATATTCTTTAATAGCCCAGTATTTTCTAAGCTCCCTGCGGGAGCTTGTCATTGCGACTTGTTTCGAGATAATGTACTTTTTAAAGATAATGAGGAACTTAGTGGCTTTTTTGATTTTTATTTTGCGGGTACTGATAAATGGCTTTTTGATCTTGCCGTTACTGCAAATGATTGGTGCATCAATCTTGAAACAGGTGTATTTGACCAGGCAAGGTTACAAGCACTTCTTAATTCCTATGAAGAAGTTCGCCCTTTGACTATTGATGAAAAAAACTCTTGGCAATTGATGCTAAGAGCCGCAGCGCTACGATTTTGGATTTCACGGTTATGGGATTTTTATATTCCTAGAAATGCGCAATTACTAACGCCTCATAATCCAACCCATTTTGAAACCATTCTTCGTTTAAGAATCAAAGATGATACAAATTAATCGCGTCCCATCTTCAACAGGATATACATGGATTAGGCAAGGGATTTGGCTTTTTAAACAAAGTCCTTTTACTTTTTTGATGCTCGTATTTTTATATATTTTTGTTGTACAAATGTCGATGTTTATCCCCATTGTGGGATTTGTCATCGTGCTTATTTTAAGCCCTGTACTTTCTGTGGGATTTTTAACTGCTTGCCAAAAAGTGATCCGTAAAGAAGTGGTTAAGCCAACGATTTATTTAAGCCCTTTACGAGATTATGCGGGACCCATTCGAACTCGACTTATTCAATTAGGGTCAATTTATACATTATTCATCGTATTGCTTAGTGTGGTCGCTGCTCAATTTGTAGATGTTGAAAAAATTATTCCTCTCCTTACCGAAGGTAAATTAACAGGGCCGGCGTTAGTGAAAGAAATGTACCTTGCGATGAGCGTAGCAGTCATACTCTACCTCCCCATCGCTATGCTAATGTGGTTTTCTCCACAATTGGTTGCTTGGAAAAATCTCACGATTCCTAAAGCACTATTTGGTAGTTGGATGGCTTTTTGGCTAAATAAAGGTGCTTTTTTTGTTTATTTCAGTACCTGGGGCATCATCCTCGTTGCGATTCCCTTGTTTTTGGGGGCCTTCTTCGAAGCGATTCAACTCGGGGAATATGCCTCTTTTGTTATTACCCCCTTGAGCATGGCAGCTATTACTGTTTTATATTGCACTTTTTTTGCTACGTGGAAGGGATGCTTTATCGATAACGCCGAAAACATCCCCTCTCAACTCTAAATTGCCGATAGTTTTGCAATACTCAATTGCAACCACTTCGTTCCATGCCTGGCAAAACTAACTTGTACTTTGGTGTCTGTACCATTTCCTTCAAAATTAAGAATGCGACCTTCACCAAATTTACTATGGAATACATTTTGACCAACATGAAAACCATGCTCATCTTTCGCTCGGGTATGACTAACTAAAATTGAAGATGCATTGTGTGAAGTGCTTCGACGATCATCCCCAAGACTAGCCTGACCCCAACTAGGATTGACCTGCCTAGAATGTGATGACCATACAGAGTCTTTTTGCTTGGGTGTCAGTAATTTAACACTCTCTTTAGGTAACTCTTCTATAAAACGTGAGGGTAAGTTGTATCTCACTTGACCATGCAACATCCGTGATTGCGTATGAGAAATATATAGGCGATCTCTCGCTCGAGTAATGGCGACGTACATTAATCGCCTCTCCTCTTCTAGTCCTTTATCCTCATTTAAGCTATTTTCATGCGGAAATAAACCCTCTTCAAGGCCTGTAATAAATACCGCTTTAAACTCCAAACCTTTCGAGGCATGGACTGTCATTAGTTGCACTGCTTCTTGTCCAGCTTGCGCTTGATTATCTCCCGCCTCTAGTGAGGCATGCGATAAAAATGCTGCGAGTGGTGACATTTCTGAAATGGTTTGATTGATGCTTTGATTTTCAAATAAGGGTTCAACTGGAATACTAGTATTAAACTCCATCGGAGTTAGTGCTTTTGTATCTTGACCAATCCCTTCTTCAGCAATAAACGCAGTTGCGGCGTTGATTAATTCTTGTAAGTTTTCAATTCGGTCCTGACCTTCTTTTTCAGTCAAGTAATGCTGTATCAAGCCACAATGTTGTAAAACAAAATCAATTAACTCTGGCAAGGTATTGTTTTTAGTTGAATCACGCATGTAATCTATCAATCGGATAAACCCATTAATCGCTGTACCTGATTTACCTTCTAAAAAACTACCTGCTGTGTATAAAGAACACCGTTGAGTTTTGGCAATATCCTGTAATGCTTCAATTGATCTTGCCCCAATACCTCTTGTTGGAAAATTCACCACCCTAGAAAATGATGTGTCGTCATTGGGGTTTTCCAAAAGGCGTAAATATGCTAAGGCATGTTTAATCTCTGCTCTTTCAAAAAAGCGTAATCCACCATACACGCGATATGCAATACTAGCGGAGAACAGCCCATGTTCAATTATTCGTGACTGCGCATTACTCCGATACAAAATTGCAATTTCACTTCGGGCATAACCGTCATTAATCAACCCGCGAATTTCATCTATCAACCAACCGGCTTCGGCACCATCACTTCCGGCCTCATAAAGGCGAACTAATTCTCCATGACCTGCATCTGTTCTTAAATTTTTCCCCAAACGCTCTGTATTGTTGGCTATGAGATGATTGGCAGTATCTAAGATATGTCCGTGGGAGCGATAGTTTTGCTCTAACTTCACCATCACTGGCTTAAACTGCCTCTCAAACAGGCGCATATTAGCAACATCTGCACCACGAAAAGCATAAATACTTTGGTCATCATCACCAACTGCAAAAACAGCTGATGGCGTCTGTCCACCATGATTGGACAATAACTTTAACCAGGCGTACTGAAGTGCGTTGGTATCTTGAAACTCATCGACCAAAATATGTCGAAATCTTTGTTGGTAATGCCTACGAATTGGTTCATGATGCTTAAGTAATTCATAGGAGCGAAGCAATAACTCAGAAAAATCAACTACGCCTTCTCGATTACATTGTTCCTCATAAGCTGCATATAACTTGATTAACATTGCCTGAAAATCATCAGAAGGAGATAAATCCTTGGGGCGTTGTCCTTTCTCCTTCGCATGCGATATAAAGTATTGCAATTGTTTTGGCGGATATTTTTCATCATCCACTTGCAGTACTTTTAACAGCCGTTTAATGGCTGAGAGTTGGTCTTGGGTATCTAATATTTGAAATGTTGATGGCAGGCCCGCATCTTGAAAGTGCGCTCTTAAGAGTCGATTACACAATCCATGAAACGTACCAACCCACATGCCGCGAGTGTTAATCGGCAACATGGAAGATAATCGGGTCAACATTTCTTTTGCAGCTTTATTGGTAAAAGTAACTGCTAAAATACCAATTGGTGATACTTGTCCAGTTTGAATCAACCAAGCAATACGAGTCGTCAAAACTTTGGTTTTTCCGCTTCCCGCTCCGGCTAAAATAAGGGCTGAAGGTAAATATGCTTCAGAAGGGTCAGCGCTTAGTGTTACAGCCTCTAATTGCTCGGGGTTTAAGTTGTCTAATAAATCGTTCACGTAACTTTATCTAAATACCAAATTATAATTTGAGACATATGTCTATAAATGAAAATACAAGTCCTAATAGTTCTCAGCAACCAACCGCTGATTTAGCAAAAGCTTTTGAACCCCATCAGGTTGAAGAAAGCCTTTTAAAAATCTGGGCACAAAAAAATATCGGTGCAGTTGATATTCAAGCTGACCGAGATAATTTTTGTATCCAACTGCCACCCCCTAATGTTACAGGTACTTTGCATATGGGGCACGCTTTTAACCAAACCATTATGGATGGCCTTACTAGGCATGCCCGCATGCAGGGGAAAAATACCCTTTGGGTTCCAGGAACGGATCACGCTGGGATTGCGACCCAAATCGTAGTTGAACGTCAATTAGATGCCCAAAAAATATCTCGCCATGATTTAGGACGTGAAAAGTTCCTTGAGAAAGTTTGGGAGTGGAAAGAGGAGTCAGGCTCAACCATTACAGGCCAAATTAGGCGCATGGGTGCATCCATCGACTGGAATCATGAATATTTCACCATGAATCCGGCGATGTCTGAAGCTGTCATCGAGGTTTTTGTCACTCTTCATGAGCAAGGGCTCATTTATCGTGGCAAAAGATTAGTTAATTGGGATCCAGTCTTAGGCACTGCAGTCTCCGACCTTGAAGTTGAAAGTGTTGAAGAGCAAGGTTTTATGTGGCAAATACAGTACCCGCTAGAAGATGGGTCAGGCAGTCTGACTGTTGCCACAACAAGGCCAGAAACGATGCTAGGCGATGTGGCTGTTATGGTTCATCCTGATGATGAGAGGTATCAACATTTGATTGGCAAAAAGGTGATGTTGCCCTTATGCAATAGAACTATTCCCATCATTGCCGATGATTATGTGGACATGAGTTTTGGTACGGGGGTGGTCAAAGTAACTCCCGCACATGACTTTAATGACTACGCTGTTGGTAATCGCCATCAATTACCACTGATCAATATTTTGACCTTAGATGCAAAAATCAATAATGAAGCTCCTCAGGCCTACAGGGGTCTTGATCGTTTTGATGCTCGTAAAAAAATTGTCTCTGACTTAGAGGATGCAGGACTTTTAAAGGCTGTAGTACCCCATACTTTAATGGTGCCTCGTGGTGATCGTACACAAAGTGTCATTGAACCAATGTTAACTGACCAATGGTTTGTAGCGATGTCAAAACCATCCCCTGATAATCAATATATGCCGGGTGAATCCATTGCAAGTGCTGCTCTTGCAGCTGTGAAGAATGGTGACATTGCTTTAGTTCCTGAAAACTGGAATAGTACCTATAGTGGTTGGTTGGAAAATATTCAAGATTGGTGTATTTCAAGGCAATTATGGTGGGGCCATCAAATACCAGCATGGTACAAAGAGGATGGCTCTTTTATTGTGGCTAGATCTTTAGAAGAGGCTCAAGAAAAAGCGAAGCTAGAATCATACACGGGCAAATTAGTAAGAGACCCGGACGTTCTTGACACTTGGTTTAGCTCTGCACTGGTTCCTTTTTCTTCATTAGGGTGGCCTAAAAAAACTGAATTATTGGATCATTTTTTACCTTCCACAGTATTAGTGACTGGTTTTGACATCATCTTCTTTTGGGTAGCCCGAATGGTGATGATGACTTGCCACTTTACGGGCAAGGTGCCCTTCAAGAAAGTCTATGTTCATGGCTTAGTCCGTGACTCAGAGGGTCAAAAAATGAGTAAGTCTAAGGGCAATACCTTGGACCCATTAGATCTCATTGATGGTATTACCCTTGAGGAGTTATTGAAAAAACGGACTCAAGGGCTCATGAACCCCAAGCAAGCTGAATCCATTACAAAAAAAACAAAAAAAGAATTTCCGGAAGGGATTCCTCCATTTGGTACAGATGCTTTGCGATTTACCTTTGCCTCCATGGCGACCTTAGGCAGAAACATCAATTTTGATCAAAAGCGCTGTGAGGGTTATCGGAATTTCTGTAACAAATTATGGAATGCTACCCGCTTTGTTCTGATGAATTGCCCTGATGGTCTAGAAGAAAATGGTTTCGCCCCATGCATCGGTGATTGTGGTCCTGATGGATATCTTCACTTCTCTCCTGCGGATCGTTGGATTGTGTCTGAGTTGCAAAGAGTTGAAGCAGATATCCAGCGCGGCTTTGAAGAGTATCGTTTTGATTTAATAGCCGCCTCTCTCTATCAATTTGTTTGGGACGAATATTGCGATTGGTACTTAGAACTAGCAAAAGTACAACTCCAACATGGCTCTGCAGCGAATCAACGTGGCACTCGTAGAACATTACTGCGTGTTTTAGAGACAATTTTGCGCCTAGCTCATCCATTGATTCCATTTATTACTGAAGAACTTTGGCAAACCGTAGCGCCAAAATCGGGTAAAGATTTAGCCCTTTGTCCACAACAATCGATTGCACTGCAACCATACCCCAAGGCTCAGTTGGAGAAAATTGACGAGACCAGTGAACAGTGGGTGAAAGAACTAAAACAGCTCGTCGACGCTTGCAGAAACCTGCGGGGTGAAATGCAAATCTCACCAGCCACCAAAGTACCCTTGATTGTTCAAGGCAATGAAGAGCAGCTGAAGGCCTACACTCCATATCTTTTAAGTTTGGCAAAACTCTCCAATGTCGTATTCGACTCAACGGGAGCTTTGATTGATGAAAAAGCTTCACATGCTCCAGTAGTCATCATCAACAACCACCGTTTGTTACTAGAGGTTGAAGTTGATATTGCGGCAGAAAAAATTAGGCTTGGAAAAGAAATTTCTCGTTTAGAATCAGAAATAGGAAAAGCCAACGCCAAGCTAAGTAATCAGAGCTTTGTGGATCGGGCCCCTCCAGAAGTTGTCGCACAAGAACAGCAACGCTTACATGATTTTAATATCCTTATAGAAAAGCTACGCCTTCAATTAGAACGTCTTCAATCCTCCTAAAATCAAAATAATATGAAAACTAATGTCTTTAAAGCAGTCTTTCCTGTCGCCGGTTTAGGTACCCGTTTTTTACCAGCTACTAAGGCGATGCCGAAAGAAATGTTAACGGTTGTTGATAAACCGTTGATTCAATATGCGGTTGAAGAAGCAATCGCAGCTGGCATTACTGAACTTATTTTCGTCACTGGACGATCCAAAAGAGCGATTGAAGACCATTTCGATAAAGCTTATGAGTTAGAAAACGAACTCGAGCAAAAAAATAAAAAAGATTTACTAGAGATTGTGCAAAACATCAAACCAAGTCATGTTGATTGTGTTTATGTCAGACAAGCAGAAGCCCTTGGTTTAGGTCATGCAATTTTATGTGCTGAAAAGTTAGTTGGTGATGATCCTTTTGCCGTCATTTTGGCAGATGATTTATTAACGGGTAAACAACCGGTCATGGATCAAATGATCCAATTATTTAATCACTATCGTTGCTCGATTATTGGCGTCGAAGAAATTGCTAAAGAACAAAGTCGATCTTATGGGGTGATTGAAGGTAAAAAATGGGATGAAAATATCTATAAACTCAGTAGCATCGTAGAAAAACCTGCCCCAGAAAATGCTCCTTCAAACATGGGTGTCGTTGGAAGGTATGTCTTGACCGCAAATATTTTTAGTCATATTAGAAATTTATCTCCAGGCGCTGGTGGTGAATATCAGTTAACGGATGCGATACAGTCTTTAATCCAAAAAGAACAAGTATTAGCTTATGAATATGAAGGTATTCGCTATGACTGCGGTAGTAAGTTAGGTTACTTAAAGGCAACCGTTGAGTTTGCTTTAAATCATCCTGAAGTTGGCGCTGATTTTGCCTACTTTTTAAAAAATCGTTAACACTTTAGCGACGCTTTAAATAAAAAGTAAAGATTTCTTCCTGCTTTTCTGAAGCAAGCAACTCATTACCTGTTTGTTTTGCAAACATCGGAATATCCTGTTCTGCGCCACGATCATTCGCGACTACTTTTAATACTTGACCCGTTTGCATATCGGCTAATGCCTTCTTAGTACGAAGTACAGGCAAAGGGCAAATCATGCCCATGCAGTCTAACTCTTTATCGATTTGTCCAGGGATCATAAGCGCTCCTTTAACCATTCCTCAACACTTGCTAATGCTTTTGGTAATTGCTGGGGCTGATTACCGCCTGCCATTGCCATATCCGGCTTACCACCGCCCTTACCGCCAACTTGCGTAGCAACATGATTCACTAAATCGCCAGCTTTTACTTTATGAATTAAGTCTTGAGTTACACCAGCAACAATTTGTACCTTGTCATCCTGAACCGTTGCTAGCACTACAACTCCTGAATGAATCTTATTTTTAATTTGATCTAGAGTTTCACGCAACGCCTTAACATCTAAGCCGTCTAGTTTTGCGACCAAGGTACTCACCTTGTTGATGGAAACTACTTGTGAAAGTAGTTCTTCACCCTGACTCGCAGCCATCTTCGATTTAAAGCGCTCAAGATCTTTTTCTAACAGCTTGACGTGCTCTTGCAACTGTTCAATACGATGTTGCACTTCTTCAGGGTGGGTTTTTAAAGACCCGGCAATTTGAAGAATTTGTTGATCTATTTTTTGCATTCTGTTGAGTGCGTTTTCACCAGTAATAGCTTCAATCCGCCTGATGCCTGCTGCCACACCACTCTCAGAAACAATCTTAAATAAACCAATATCCCCTGTACGATCGACGTGCGTACCACCACATAATTCTTTTGAGCTACCAATCTGTAGAACGCGGACCACATCGCCATACTTTTCCCCGAACAACATCATGGCACCTGTTTTTTGCGCATCATCAATGCTCATTGATTTGGCAGAGCTAGCAGCATTTAACAAAATCTCTGCATTGACGATTTGCTCAATTCTGACTATTTCATCACGAGTAACGGGCACATTATGAGTAAAGTCAAAACGTGTTTTTTCAGTATCGACCAAAGAACCTTTTTGCTGAACATGCGCTCCTAAAACTTCCCGTAATGCTTTATGCATGAGATGCGTAGCACTATGATTGCGCGTGGTTGCAACACGCGCTGTTTGATCTACTTTGGGATGAAGTGCATCGCCAAGCTTGAGTGTGCCCTCCAGTAATCGGCCTTGATGACCAAATACATCCGCCTGAATTTTCATCGTATCGTCAACCTGGAACAGTGCTGAAGGATTTCTTAACTCCCCTTGATCACCAATTTGTCCACCAGACTCCGCGTAAAATGGCGTTTGATCGAGAACAATGACAGCGTCTTCTCCACTCTTTAATTCAGTTACTTGTGAGCCGTCAATATAGATGGCTTGAACGGTTGCCTTTTCGATGGACAATTGGTCATAACCCAAAAACTCGGTAGGGATGCCCTTATATTCCAATCCCTGTGCCATTTTAAATTTTCCAGCGGCTCTAGCTAGGCTTCGTTGTTGATTCATTGCCACATCAAAGCCAGCTTCATCTACTTGAAGATTTCTTTCTCTACACACATCCGCTGTTAAATCGAGAGGGAATCCAAAGGTATCATGCAGTTTGAAGGCAATCGCGCCGTCTAATGAGTTACTCAAAGAGTTTGTGCCTAACTCTGATAAAGCTTGTTCCAAAATTTCCATACCATTGGCAATGGTTTGGAAAAAACGCTCTTCTTCTTGTTTGATGATTTCTGTAATTTTGTCTTGCTGAGCTAACAAATCAGGATATGCCTGCCCCATCTCTTTTGCTAATGCAGACACAAGACGATAGAAGAATGGAGTTCGTGCGCCAAGCTTATAGCCATGACGTATAGCACGACGCGTGATTCTTCTAAGAACATATCCCCTGCCAGCGTTTCCAGGAATGACTCCGTCAAGTACGGTAAAACTACATGCACGAATATGATCTGCAATGACCCTTAATGAAGGACTCGCTATATCAACATCTTGACCACCAGATGATTCAACATTCAACTTAGCTGCAGCAATCAAGTTAACAAATAAATCAATTTCATAATTGGAGTGCACGTGCTGCAAAACGGCAGAGATTCTCTCCAAGCCCATACCTGTATCAACGCTTTTCTTCGGCAATGGGTGCATCACGCCATGTTCATCGCGATTAAATTGCATGAATACATTGTTCCAAATCTCGATAAAGCGATCACCATCTTCATCAGGACTACCTGGAGGCCCGCCAGGAATATTTTCGCCATGATCGTAAAAAATCTCAGTACACGGCCCACACGGTCCCGTATCACCCATCATCCAAAAATTATCTGATGCGTATCGAGATCCTTTGTTATCGCCGATTCGAACTACACGCTCTGGTGGCACACCCATTTTTTTTGTCCAGATATCGTATGCTTCGTCATCATCTTGATAAACGGTAACTAATAACTTATCTTTCGGGAGTTTGAAAACTTCGGTTAGCAATTCCCAAGCAAACTGAATAGCATCTTCTTTGAAATAGTCACCAAAAGAAAAGTTGCCCAACATTTCAAAAAAAGTATGGTGTCTAGCTGTGTAGCCAACATTATCCAAATCATTGTGTTTGCCACCTGCACGAATACATTTTTGAGCGGTGGTGGCCCTTGTATAAGGCCTTTTATCAAACCCTAAGAAGACGTCCTTGAATTGATTCATTCCGGCATTGGTAAACAACAATGTCGGATCATCTCCAGGAACAACTGGACTTGAGGTAACGATTTGATGACCCTTGGATTCAAAGAAATCCAAAAAGCTTTGTCTAATTTCATTTACTTTCATAAAGTGTATTATCTCATTTTGGTGCGAATTGCCAAAAACTCATACTATATATGTGGTTTAATCTGGGTACTAAGGGGAAACCCTTAGGGTGTATCTGCGAGATTAAACTTACAATCACACATCATTATTAAAACTATTATTTAGGAGTTGGAATTGAGAATAAAAGATAAAAAAGATTTTGCCTCAGGCTTAATGTTTATCGCATTTGGAGCATTTTTCGCAATACTTGCTCGTGGCTACCAAATGGGAACGGCGGCAAAAATGGGATCAGGCTACTTTCCATTTTGGTTGGGCGTACTTCTTGGTTTGCTTGGTTTAGTTATTTTAGCGAAGTCTTTAGCTACTAACAGTGAAGAACATGCACTTGAAAAGTGGGATTGGAAAACCCTACTTTGGATAACTGGTGCTGTTGTTTTATTCGCTGTAATTCTTCAATACCTCGGATTAATTTTGTCCATCATCATCTTAGTATTTTTCTCTGCTTTAGCTAGTCATGAATTTAATTGGAAGCAAACTTTACTGAGTTCACTGATTTTGATTGCAATTTGCTACGGAGCTTTTGTTTGGGGTCTCAAACTTCAATTCCCTGTATGGCCTCCATTCTTAGTCGGCTAATTTCTCTATCCATTCAAACATATACCTATTAAAGAAAGAACTCTCAAATGGATCTGTTAAGTAATCTCTCCCTAGGCTTTGCTACAGCCTTTACTCTGCAAAATTTAGCCTATTGCTTTATTGGTTGCGTTCTTGGAACTCTTATTGGAGTTTTACCTGGACTTGGGCCAATTGCTACCATTGCGATGTTGCTTCCAGCAACTTACGCCCTCCCCCCAATTGCCGCATTAATTATGCTTGCCGGTATTTACTACGGCGCACAATATGGTGGTTCAACAACGGCTATTTTGATTAATATCCCGGGCGAGTCTTCTTCGGTCGTTACAGCGATTGACGGCTATAAGATGGCTAGAAACGGTCGAGCAGGTGTAGCTTTATTTACTGCTGGTATGGGATCATTCTTTGCAGGCTGTGTAGCCACTTTAGTTTTAGCCGCTTTTGCTGCACCATTATCAGAGTTAGCTTTCAAATTCGGTCCTGCTGAATATTTCTCATTAATGGTATTGGGCTTAATTGGTGCTGTAGTTTTAGCTTCTGGATCTTTGATCAAGGCAATTGCCATGATCATTCTTGGTCTTTTATTAGGTCTCGTTGGAACTGACGTTAACTCTGGTACGTCACGTTATGCTTTTGATGTTCCTCAATTGACCGACGGTTTAGGCTTCGTTGCTGTGGCGATGGGTGTGTTTGGATTTGCTGAGATTATGGCAAACCTTGAGCAAAAAGAAAACCGTGAAACGTTCTTGGATAAAGTTACTAATTTATGGCCTACCAAAGCAGACTTTAAGCGGATGGTCATGCCAATCTTACGTGGAACAGCATTGGGTTCTGTTTTAGGTATTCTGCCAGGTGGTGGTGCCGCTCTTGCTGCTTTCGGAGCTTACTCTTTAGAGAAAAAAGTATCCAAGTATGGTCATGAGTTTGGTAAAGGTGCTATTGAGGGCGTTGCTGCTCCTGAAAGTGCAAATAATGCTGCTGCTCAAACATCCTTTATCCCACTATTAACTTTAGGTATTCCGCCAAACGCTGTGATGGCGTTGATGGTTGGTGCAATGACGATTCATAATATTCAACCTGGTCCACAGGTGATGACAAGCAATCCAGCTCTCTTCTGGGGACTGATCGCCTCAATGTGGATTGGTAACTTAATGTTGATTATTTTGAACTTGCCAATGATTGGTGTTTGGGTTAAGTTGTTAACAATCCCATACAGACACCTCTATCCAGCGATCTTAGTATTCTGCTGTATTGGTGTTTACTCTGTGAACAACACAGTATTCGATATCTACTTGACTGCTGGTTTCGGTATTCTTGGATATATTTTCATGAAGTTTAAGTGTGAAGCCCCTCCATTATTGTTAGGTTTCGTTTTAGGACCTATGATGGAAGAAAACTTCCGCCGTGCTCTCTTATTGTCACGTGGAGATTACTCTGTATTCGTTACACGCCCACTTTCAGCATCGCTCTTAGCTGCTGCTGCTTTCTTAGTGGTAATCGTGTTACTCCCTGCATTTAAGAAGACGCGTGAAGAAGCTTTCGTAGAAGAATGATGTAAGTTCCTCAAGGCACATTACAATATGTGTCTATGTCTAAAGAAATAAAACACTCCCCAGAAACCTCGGCAAATACCGAGGTTTCTAACTTTTTACGGCAGATTATTGATCACGACTGTGCCAATGGCACTTATGCTCATCGTCTAGATAGCAGTGGCAATAGCCTACCTTCTGTCATTACTAGGTTTCCACCTGAGCCAAATGGCTATTTGCACATTGGTCACGCAAAAAGCATCTGCCTGAACTTCGGTCTCGCTAAGGATTACTCCCATTTAGCAAATGGTGCGAGATGTCACATGCGGTTTGATGACACAAATCCTGCAAAAGAAGAAACCGAATACGTCGATAGTATTCTGGACGCAGTGCAGTGGCTTGGATTTGATTGGCATCACTCGGGTAAATCCTACCAGTTTTATGCTAGTGATTACTTTGAAACCCTGTATTCATTCGCAGAAACATTAATTTCTGCTGGAAAAGCGTATGTGGATAGTCAAAGTGCGGAAGATATCCAAATCAATCGAGGTAACTTTCAGCAAGCCGGTAAAGATAGCCCCTTTAGAAATCGAAGTATTGCGGAAAACTTAACCCTCTTTAGGGATATGCGCGCTGATAAATTTGCTGATGGTGAACACGTTCTGCGCTTAAAGATTGATATGACTCACCCAAACCTGGTGATGCGTGATCCCGTTATTTATCGTATTCGACACGCACACCACCATCGCACGGGCAATACCTGGTGCATCTATCCGCTATATGACTTTACGCACTGTATTTCTGATGCGCTGGAAAATATTACTCATTCTATTTGTACCTTGGAGTTTGAGAATAATCGTCCTTTATATGAGTGGATCCTTCATGAACTTGAATCTACTGGGGCTCTCAAGTCACCTCTGCCACATCAATATGAATTCGCTAGGTTAAATTTAACCTATACGTTAACGAGTAAGCGTAAATTACTGCAACTTGTTCAAGAAAATTATGTTGATGGCTGGGATGACCCTCGTATGCCGACGATTGTTGGGCTTCGAAGAAGAGGCTATACCCCTGAATCTTTACAGCTGTTTTGTGAACGAATTGGTGTCTCCAAGGCAGATAGTTGGATCGATATGAGTGTTTTAGAACAATCCCTCAGAGATGATTTAGATCCTAAAGTTGAAAGAGGTACTGCTGTTTTATCTCCCCTTAAACTGATTATTGAAAACTTTGAGGGTGATTTGGAATGGTGCTCTGCGCCCAAGCACCCTCATCATGAGGATTGGGGACGTCGTGAATTCGCGCTCACGAAAGAACTTTGGATTGAATCAGATGACTTCATGATGGAGCCCGTGAAAGGTTTCTTCAGGTTGTATCCCCCTAAAGATGGACAACCGGGTAATCGAGTCAGATTACGTTACGGTTTTGTGGTTGAATGTACGGGCTTTGATACTGATGAGCAAGGCAATCCAATCGCCGTTCGCGTTAAATATTTTCCCGATAGCAAAAGCGGCACACCAGGCTCAGCGGACTATAAAGTCAAAGGAAATATTCATTGGGTTAGTGTGAGTCATGCGATTCAAGCGGAAATCCGTATGTATGACCGACTCTTTACAGATCCAAACCCAGCAAGTGGCGATAAAGATTTTTTAACCCTACTTAACCAAGACTCAAAAAAAATCTTAAAGGCTTTTGTTGAGCCTAGTCTCGCTCTTGCTAATGCAGAACAGCGCTTTCAATTTGAAAGACATGGCTATTTTGTCGCTGATCGCGTTGATTACACGTCGAACCAACCTGTATTTAACTTTGCAGTTGGATTAAAAGACCAATGGAAAAAATAATCTAAAAAAGAGTGCCTTGTTTCTCTTTTTGTTGCTTTAGAAAATCTTCAACCGTTGGGTACAAGAAATGGAATCCTAATTCTTTTAAACGCTCATTTTGTAGTCGTCTAGACTCCTTCATAAAACTTAACAGTTGCGAACTAACTTGTGTTCTTAACTCTTCAAACGTTAATCGTTTTGAACTAGGAAGTGCAAAGGTCTTGGCCACCAAGTCAAAGTACTCACCCATTTTGAGCCAACTCGAATCGCTCGCATTGAGAACTCGTTGAGGTAAGCCGCGATAAAAGGCGTACAAAATGACTCTCGCTAAATCATCTGCATGTATATGGTTTGTAAATACATCTTCATCATGTTTTAAAGCAGGAGTCCCGGCCTTTAATCGTTCGATTGGTAAGCGATTGCCGGCATAAATACCCGGTACGCGCAGAATACTCACTTGAACCTGATGATGAATTGCCCATGCTCGTAACTGTTGTTCAGCATCCATTCTTCTTTGTCCCCGAGGACTGGTAGGTGCTAAAGTCCTTGTTTCTGAAACATAGTCTCCTTTGCAGTCTCCGTAAACGCCCGATGTGCTGACATAAATCAAACGTTGTGTTTTTCCTCCACGGGAGAGTGTGTGCAATAAGTTTCTTGTTCTCAGGTCTTTTGGGCCTTCTTGATTTGGCGGCGCAAGATGAATCACATATGGGGCTAAATGTGCTATTTTTTTTAGGGTTTGCCGTTGATCTAAATTACCAATAATGGGAACGGCTCCCATGCTTCTTAAAAGGCTTTTTTTCGACTCTTGAGTGGTTAATACATATACTTTGTGAGTTTTGACTAAAATAGGAAGTAATCTCATACCAACATCTCCACAACCTATGATCAGAACTCTCGGTTGATTTGCAATGGAGGATGAAGTAACAGACATGATAAATAGTAAATGTTTTATGAAAGGACGTGTTTTGGATTCTAGCGCAAGTTTTGTAGTAACCCTTCAAGCAAGTGGCAAAAGCTTTTCTGTTCAACCAGATGAAACCATTTTAGATGCTTCTCTAAAAGCTGGAATCATTCTAGCCTATGGCTGTAAAAATGGTGCATGTGGCTCTTGTAAAGGAAAGATTTTAGGTGGTGAAGTCCGTATGGGTCCTCATAATGCATCCACACTCACTGAAGAAGAGGAGCAACGTAAAGTAGCTTTACTATGCTGTTCTTTCCCTTTAAGCGACTGTTTGGTTTCAGCTCGAGAAATTGAAGCTGGTGAGATTCCAATCAAAAAAATCCCTTGCCGAGTAGCGGATTTAGTGCAGGTTGCAAGTGACGTCATGGTCTTAAAACTGCAACTTCCTTCTACGGAGCGTTTTCAGTATCGCGCTGGTCAATACGTTGAATTTTTACTCAAAGATGGTAAACGTAGAGCATATTCCATTGCCACCCCTCCTCATGAGGAAGGCCCAATAGAGCTTCATATTCGTCATATGCCTGGTGGCTTATTTACTGATCATGTGTTTGGTGCTAATCCTAATGCCGTCATGAAAGTGAAAGATATTCTTCGATTTGAAGGCCCGTTAGGCAGTTTCTTTTTAAGAGAGGCATCTGATAAGCCGATGATTTTTATCGCATCTGGGACTGGTTTTGCCCCAATCCAAGCCATTATTGAGCACACCATACATGAGAAAATGACAAGGCCAATCTATCTTTATTGGGGCGGACGCCGTCCAAGTGATTTATACGAACATGAAAAATGTTTAACTTGGGCCAACGAGCACCCTCATATTCAATATATTCCGGTGATTTCAGATGCGCTACCGGAAGATGCTTGGCAAGGTAGAACTGGATTTGTTCATCAAGCAGCGGTTGATGACTTTCCAGATATGAGTGGATATCAAGTTTATGCCTGTGGTGCCCCCATCGTCATTACTTCTGCTCAAAGAGACTTTATAAGTAAATGCCAACTTCCTGAAGATGAGTTTTATGCAGATTCATTTACCTCAGCGGCTGATCTTGCCAATTGAAAATATCTTGTCATCTTTAAAACTTAAAATAATTTAACATTCACTTATTTATCGAGAACGCTATGCACGATCCACATTCAGTCATGTTCATCACCAAAAGACCTGAAATTGAAATGATTTCAGGTAATGGCTCTTGGTTGGTGGATAACAACGGTAAACGCTATCTAGATTTTATGCAGGGCTGGGCGGTGAACTGTTTAGGTCATAGCAATCCTGGGATGATTGCAGCCTTGGATACCCAAGCACGCAAAGTAATCAATCCAAGCCCAGCGTTTTATAACTCACCGATGATTGAGCTCGCTGATCTTCTAACTGCAAACAGCTGTTTTGATAAGGTCTTTTTTGCAAACAGTGGTGCGGAAGCCAATGAAGGGGCAATCAAGCTTGCGCGTAAATGGGGTAAGATCCATAAAAATTCAGCATATGAAATTATTACTTTTGATCATAGTTTTCATGGGCGAACAATTGCAACCATGAGCGCCTCAGGTAAACCAGGTTGGGATACTATTTTTGCCCCTCAAGTAGATGGTTTTCCAAAAGCTGATTTAAATGATTTGGCATCAGTTGAAAAATTAATCAATGAAAAAACTGTTGCTGTGATGTTGGAGCCCGTCCAAGGTGAGGGAGGCGTCATTCCAGCCACCCAGGAATTTATGAAGGCGCTACGCAAGCTAACTAACGACAAAGGCATCTTATTAATTGTTGATGAAGTTCAAGCTGGTTGTGGCCGTACTGGTAAATTATTTGCCCATCAACTCTTCGATGTTGAGCCAGATATCATGACTTTAGGTAAGGGTATCGGTGGTGGTGTACCTTTATCTGCACTTTTGTGTACTGACGCGGTTGCTTGCTTTGAGCCTGGTGATCAAGGTGGGACTTATAACGGTAATCCATTGATGTGTGCGGTGGGTGTCAGCGTTATTCAACAATTAACTGCCCCCGGCTTCCTAGAAGAGGTTCAAGCCAAAGGTGACTATCTCAAAGAAAAATTATTACAGCTTTCAGAAAAGTATCAGATGGATGGTGAGAGGGGTGAGGGATTATTGCGTGCCCTTAAGTTAGGGCGTGATATTGGGCCAGAATTAGTTGAAGCTGCAAGAAACAATAACCCTACTGGACTATTGATTAACTCTCCTCGTCCGAATTTACTAAGATTTATGCCAGCTCTGAACGTTAGTCGCGATGAAATCGATCAAATGATTTCGATGCTAGATGATTTTTTATCTCAAGCGCCCAAATAAGCTGTATGAATTCGAGGATCTTGGCTAAGATCCTCGCCAGTTCCAGTGATGGTTATTTCGCCACTTTCCATTACGTAAGCTCGGTCAGACATTGCTAAAGCAATATTTGCATTTTGTTCCACGAGTAAAATGGTCATACCTTGCTGAGATATTTTACGAATGACCTCAAAAATATTATCGACCATCAACGGAGATAGTCCCATCGTTGGCTCATCCAGTAACAGTAACTTAGGTCTAGACATGAGCGCGCGCGCAATCGCTAACATTTGTTGCTCTCCGCCAGATAGAGTTCCTGCTAACTGATGGGCACGCTCTAAAATTCTAGGGAAATATTCAAACATCTGTTGGAGATCCTGCTCAATAAGTTCGTCATCTCGCAAATAAGCACCCATCATCAAGTTCTCCATAACGGTCATTCGTGTGAATATACCGCGCCCCTCAGGAACTAATGCAAGACCTTCTTGGACCAATTGGTGTGATTGATAGTTGCTGAGCTTTCCTTGAAATAAGATACTACCCATACTGGGTTTCAATAAGCCTGAAATAGCTTTTAATGTGCTTGTTTTACCTGCTCCATTAGAACCAATTAAGCTGACCAACTCACCCTCTTGAATATATAAATGAATACCTTTTACGGCCCTAATTCCCCCATAAGAGATTTCAAGATTGGTGATTTCTAAAATATGCTCACTAACCATGATGTGCTAACCCTAAATAAGCCTCAATGACCGCAGGGTCTCTTCTTACGATTTCGGGTATACCTTGCGCAATGACTCGTCCTTCATCAAGAACTGTGATTTCACTACAAATACCCATCACTAATCGAACATCATGCTCAATCATCAAAATCGTTGTGCCATCCTCACAGATTTTTTGTAGGAGTTGTTGTAATTCTTTTTTTTCCGTTTGATTCATGCCTGCAGCAGGCTCATCTAAAGCTAATAGAAGAGGCTCCGTTGCTAATGCACGCGCGATTTCTAAACGCCGTTGAGATCCATAGGAGAGATTTTTTGAAACTTGATATGCTTCTTTTTCAATCCCCACATATGCTAGAAGTCGCATAGCATCGTCAACAATTTGTTTCTCTTCTTTGGTTTGGGATGATGTTTTAAAAATTGTACTGAAAAATCCGGCTGTGGTTCTCACATGTCGGCCTACCATCACATTTTCAAGAACTGTCATTTCTTTAAATAGCCGAATATTCTGAAAAGTTCTAGCAATACCTGCTTTTAAAACTTCATCCACAGCACTTGGATTATAAATTTGGCCATTTAACTTAAAAACTCCTGAATCTGCAGGATATAAACCTGTCATCACATTAAAAAAACTGGTTTTACCTGCTCCATTGGGTCCAATCAGCCCAACAATCAAGCCTTTAGGAACTGTTAAATAAGCATCATTTAGGGCTTGTAAACCCCCGAATCGTTTATTAACGCCTGTAATTTCTAATAAGGCCATCAGGAGACTCTCATCTGTGGCCATAAGCCATTAGGACGATACCGAATGATTAAGATAAGCGCACATCCATATAAAAATTGACGAATGATTTCAGCATCAACCACAACATGCCCAAATAGCATCGTTTGTAGTGGCACTAAGACGGCTCTCAGGAACTCCGGAAATACCGCAAGTAATAAGCTTCCTAAAATAACTCCGGGTATATGCCCCATTCCGCCAAGAACCACCATGGCTAAGACAACGATTGACTCCGATAAAGAGAATGATTCCGGTGAGATAAAGCCCTGAAATGATGCAAATAATGCCCCTGAAATCCCGCCAAAGGAGGCGCCAATTGCAAATGCTAAGAGTTTCAAGTTACGCGTATTGAGTCCCATTGCTTTGGCTGCAATTTCATCTTCACGAATCGCGACCCATGCTCGACCAATCCTTGAGTTTTGTAGGCGGGCACAAATGATCACAACCCCAACGACCAAAATTAAGAATAAATAATAATTAAGGATCACTGATGGGATGGTAAATCCAGCAATATTCCACTTCTTCCCAAAATATAAACCGAACATATTTACGGCATCAATACCATTAATCCCTTTAGGTCCATTTGTTAAATTAATTGGGCGATCTAAGTTATTTAGAAAAATACGAATAATTTCTCCGAAACCCAAAGTAACAATCGCCAAATAGTCCCCTCGAAGTTTAAGTGTGGGCGTGCCTAACAATATGCCAAATACTCCAGCTATCAATGCAGCTATCGGCAAAATTAACCAATACGAAGTATGAATACCCAAAGGAAACACCTCTTTGAGGTGCACAAATGCATTGAGTAGATGAGGGGAAGCTAATAATCCTGCACAATACGCTCCAACAGCGTAAAAAGCGATGTAACCTAGGTCAAGCAATCCCGCAAATCCAACGACAATATTTAGACCTAATGCCAAAAACACATATAACAAAGCAAAATCAAGAACTCTGACCCAATAGTTTCCACCTGCAAATAGACACAACCAGGGGGTCATGCACAACAAAATAGCTAAAAAAAGCCACTGTGCCATTTTTTTATCTTGGGAGAATTGGATCATGCCCGGTCTCCTTGTTTTTCTCCTAACAAACCTGATGGTCTAAAAATCAGTACGATAATTAAAACAAGAAATGCAAAAATATCTTGATAATTAGAACCAAATACTCCACCTGATAATTCACTGATATATCCCGATCCTAGAGATTCAATTAGGCCCAGTAACAAGCCTCCAAGCATTGCACCAGGGATATTGCCAATACCACCCAAAACAGCTGCTGTAAATGCTTTTAAGCCAGGGGTAAAACCCATATAAAAATGGGCTGATCCATAATTACTAGCAATCATAAAACCAGCTAAAGCCGCAAGGCCCCCACCCAACATAAATGTATATGAAATCACACGATCAGTATTGACTCCCATTAGACCTGCAACCGAGGGATTTTCAGAGGTGGCGCGAATAGCTCGACCAAACTTGGTTTTTTTTACAAGCACTAGCAAAGTGAGCATCACAATCAATGAAACAACAATGATGATGATTTCCTTTGTCGTAATTGTTGCAGTCGAATAAGGAATTTGAATGGCTTGAGTTGGTAATAATTGCGGAAATCGCAAAGGTGTTCTTCCCCAAATCATCATTGCAATAGTTTGTAACAGGATTGACATGCCTATTGCGGAAATCAATGGGGCAAGTCGTGGTGCAAATCTTAAGGGTCGATAGGCTAATTTTTCAATATAAAAACTAATCACTGCACATGATGATATTGAAACAACTAAAACAATCAAGATAGTAATAATTACTGGCAACTCTGGGAAAAAATACTGTAACACTTGCATGCAAGTTAAAGCAATCATGGCCCCTAACATCAATACTTCACCATGTGCAAAATTAATAATTCCAAGGACTCCATAGACCATGGTGTAGCCCAAAGCAATCAAGGCATAAATGCTACCTAAAACTAAGCCATTCAGAATTTGCTGTAAGAATATATCCATAATGAAACGGCAGATGAATATCTGCCGTTAGATATTTATTTCATTTTTACAACTTCAAGTGTCACCACTTTACCGTCTTTGTATTGATTCAAAGTAATAACGCTTTCTTTTAAATCTCCCTTTGCATCAAAGGTAATCTCTCCTGACAAGCCAGCATAATTAGTTGCAGGTAAAACGTTCAATATAGAGGCAGCATCTGTAGCATTTGCGCGCTTCATGGCATCAACAATAATCATGACAGCGTCATATGCCATGGGTGAGTATATTTCTACCTGAGATTTAAAACGCTCTTGATAATTCTTTAAGAAGGCTTCGCCATTACTTAAGCTTTCCTTTGGAACACCAACAGTCGAACAAATCACATTAACTGCAGCGTCACCGGCTAGTTGCGCTAGTGTTGGGCTACAGATACCATCACCACCAATAATCTTGGCAGTGATCCCAAGTTCCATTGCTTGCTTAGCGAACGGACCACCCGTAGCGTCCATACCGCCAAACAAAATCACATCTGGCTTTTTCGATTTAATATTGGTTAGTATCGCTTTAAAGTCTGTAGCCTTATCATTCGTTGCTTCATGAATCACTATTTTTCCACCTGCGGCAAGAATTGTTTTTTCAAACTCATCGGCTAAACCTTTACCGTATTGTGTTGAATCATCCACAATAGCAATACTTTTTCCATTAAGTTTTTCTAAGGTGTATTTTGCTAATACGGGTCCTTGTTGTGCATCAGTGCCAACTAAGCGAAATGTCGTTTTAAAGCCTTGTTTTGTATATTCAGGATTTGTGGACGATGGTGAAATCTGGGCAATGCCAGCTTCGCTATATATTTTAGAAGCGGGAATCGATACTCCAGAATTTAAATGTCCGACGACGGCCACAACTTTTTGGTCAACTAATTTTTGCGCAACTTGTGTGCCTTGTTTTGGATCTGATGCATCATCTTCCGCTAAAAACTCTAAAGTAACTTTTTTACCATTAATTACAAGGCCTTGCTTATTCACTTCTTCAATCGCAAGTCTTGCACCATTTTCATTATCTTTTCCAAGATGAGCGTTAGGTCCGGTAACAGGAGCAACATTTCCAATTTTCACAACAATGGAGTCCGATGAACTAGAAGCACTTTCTTTTTTTCCACAGGAAACCAACATCAAGGCCGACAAACTCACCGCACCAACAAGCTTCGTTAAATCTAAGATATTTTTGTTTGTTTTGTAACCCATATTCATTCTCCTTTGCTGAATTGAACTCACTAAATGTTTTGCAATTATTGTTTTATTCTACTCGTTGAATTTGGATTTAATCCCTTAGGTAATTGAAAAATAGTGTGTTCAATCACACCATCCAAGGATCGAACTGCTCTTGGACCAAATTCTCTAATTTTTTCGATGATAGATTGCGCAAGAATCTCTGGCGCTGATGCTCCAGCTGTTAAACCGACCCTCTTAATATCTTTAAACCACTCCTCTTTTAATTGAGAGGGGTGATCCACCATGTAAGCCTTTACACCTAATTTTTCAGAAAGCTCCCACAACCGATTCGAGTTCGAACTATTAGGGCTACCCACGACAATAACAAGTTCAACTTGAGGCGCCATGAGTTTGACAGCATCTTGTCGGTTCTGGGTTGCATAACAAATGTCTTGTTTTTTAGGTTGTGTGATGTGAGGGAATTTTTTGGTCAATGCAACAACAATATCTGCCGTTTCATCAATCGACAAAGTGGTTTGTGTCACATATGCAATTGGCATATTGAGTGGTAAATCCAAGGTCGCCACATCACCTACTGTTTGCACCAAACTAATCCGATCTTTTACCTGCCCCATCGTTCCCTCAACTTCAGGATGACCCTTATGTCCAATCATCACAATGTAGTGTCCATCGCGATACATCTTCGCCACTTCCACATGTACTTTGGTTACCAATGGGCATGTTGCATCAAAAACACGAAAGCCTCTTGCTTGAGCATCTTCTTTTACTTTTGGGGGAACTCCATGAGCACTAAAAACCAGTGTTGCCCCTGCAGGAACCGTAGCCAAATCGTCAATAAAAATGGCTCCTCTGGAACGCAAATCATCCACCACGTATTTGTTATGAACAATTTCATGACGAACATAGATTGGTGCACCAAATTGCTCCAGCGCCTGATTCACAATCGTAATGGCTCGATCAACACCAGCACAAAATCCCCTTGGCTGTGCCAACAAAATTTCAGCAGATGGATGATTGTCTTGACTCATTTTGCGGGGTTACATGTTTTAAAGAACAGAAATAATTTTGACTTCAAAGATCATCTCTTTACCGGCCAACGGATGATTAAAGTCAAACCAAGCGCCAGTCTCATCCATACTCTGCAAAGTACCAGCATACTTACCGCCGTGCGGTGCTTCAAACTCAACAATATCTCCAGGAGAATAATCTGCTTCTGGATCACTATTTTGTTGCAAGGTTTGTATAGATATTTTTTGTACCAACTCAGGATTACGCAATCCATAGGCATTTTCGGGACTCAGCGTAAACGTTTGATGATCGCCACTAGACAATCCCATCATGACGTTTTCCAATCCAGGAGCGAATTGACCGGCCCCCATCAAAACGGTTGCTGGTTTATCAGTAAATGTATTTGCAATGTCTGCACCATCCTTAAAGCTCAAGCGATAGTGCAAAGTCAAAAAAGATTCGTTTTTTACAATATTTTCCATAATGTACCTATTGTAGCGATGGCACCACCAAATCGCTCATCTATTCGAAATTGGCCTGTTGAAATGCGCCCTAGAGAAAGGGTTTTACAATTCGGTATCCAATCATTAAGTAATGCCGAGTTATTGGCAATTTTTATTCAAACTGGGAATAAAAATCGAAATGCAATAGAACTCTCTTCTGATATTTTGCAACATTTTGGAGGATTTCAAAATCTTTTAACAAGTTCTTTAGATGATTTTAAAGATATACCGGGTCTAGGCATTGCCAAGTGGACGCAAATCCAAGCTGCGCAAGAATTAGTGAAAAGAGCAAGCCTTGAGCAGTTAAAAGATCGGCCACTTTTACAGTCCCAAGCAATGACGAGACAGTTTTTACAAACAAGCATAGGCTCCTTGGATCATGAGGTCTTTGCTTGCTTTTTTCTTGATCAAATGGGTTACTTGATTGAATTTAAGGTTCTTTTTCGAGGGGATTTCCACCAAACTTTTATTTATCCTCGAGAATTGATAAAAGAGGCTCTGAAGAGAAATAGTTCTGCAGTTATATTGGCGCATAACCATCCAAATGGACTAGCTTTTCCAAGTGAAGCAGATATTGCTTTAACAAAAACTCTCAGAAAATTATTAAATTCCATAGAAATCAATGTCCTAGATCATCTCATCGTCACTCAAAATGCCTATTATTCACTTTTAGACGGTGGAAACCTTAGTCTGGACGAATAGAATAAATTTTTCTATATTCGCTTGGCAATTACCAATTGTAAATGCTATAATCATTGTCTTTAGTACAGAATATGAAGGAGTGTGTCATGGCTAAGGTATGCCAAGTCACCGGGAAAAAGCCGATGGTCGGTAACAATGTTTCCCATGCAAACAATAAAACTAAGCGTCGCTTTTTGCCTAATTTGCAAAATCGTCGTTTTTGGGTTGAGTCAGAAAACCGTTGGGTAAGCTTACGTCTTACTAATGCGGGCTTACGTCTCATTGATAAAAACGGTATTGATTCAGTTTTGGCTGATATCCGTGCTCGTGGTGAACTATAAAAACTTAAGGAACCCATCATGGCAAAAGGCGGACGCGAAAAAATCAAATTAGAATCTACTGCAGGTACTGGTCACTTCTATACCACTACTAAAAACAAAAGAACTACTCCTGAAAAAATGGAGATTATGAAGTTTGATCCTAAGGCTCGCAAGCACGTTTCTTACAAAGAAACAAAGATTAAGTAATTTCTTTAAATATAAAAAAACCGCACGATGTGCGGTTTTTTTATGCCAGGGTTTTTAGTTTTTGAGAAAATAGTTGTAAGAACTGGTTATTACTTCTCTCAGCTTTAACGCACCAATGATGTAACTGCTCCAGTAATTGATCACCAGTCGCAGAAGATCTTGACCAAATTTGAGTTAATTCTCTGCGCATTTCTATCAAATGCTTCATGCGATCATTTGCACTCATCAAATTTTCTAGGCGGATTTTATGCAGTGAGCTTAATTTATTCTCATCCTTACATAACCAATGATGATTGTCTGCAAACTCTTTTGCTAAATCCTTCATGCCTCTGACCTCTTGTTTAAAGGCCTCTTTCAAGGTCTTACTATACTGTGCCATCAGCTCGTAACGATGTTTGATGACTGTTTTTACGAGCTCTTCATTGATGACTTGAGCTTGAGTCTGGCGCATTTTAGGAATCGTCTTTTTGACATGAGCTAACTTCAAGCTTTGTAAGGCGCAAATATATAACCAACCAATATCTATTTCATACCATTTACTTGATAACTTAGCACTTGTGGCAAAAGTATGATGATTGTTGTGCAACTCTTCACCGCCAATAATCAAGCCTAAGGGTAAGATATTTCTTGAAGCATCTTCGCAGTCATAATTTCGATAACCCCAAAAATGTCCAATGCCATTAATAATTCCAGCAGCTGTAAAGGGAATCCAAATCATTTGAATGGCCCAAATAAATCCACCAATAGCTCCAAATAGCAGAAGGTTAATTGCCATCATTAAACCAACACCTTGCCAACGATATTTAGAGTAAATGTGATTTTCAACCCAATCATCTGGTGTGCCATGACCAAATTTATCCATGGTTTCTTGATTATTGACTTCTAATTTATATAAATCCGCTCCACGCCACAAAACGGTATGAATCCCTAACACTTGAGGACTATGAGGATCATCTATAGTTTCACATTTTGCGTGATGTTTACGGTGAATTGCTGCCCACTCTTTAGTGACCATTCCAGTCGTTAACCACAGCCAAAGACGGAAAAAATGTGACACGGCAGGATGTAAATCTAGTGCCCGATGCGCTTGGTGTCGATGTAAAAAAATAGTCACACTGGCGATGGTAATGTGGGTCATGATGATGATGTACCAAAAAACTGCCCATCCTGACCACTGTAATACTCCACCAGACATCCACTCCAACAACCACTCTGGTAAAACTTGACTTAGCTCTTGCAAAATTAAACTCGCTCTATTAGACCTAAACCTCTATTTTACTCCTCTTTCACGGGGGTTTCTTGCACTTCCTCTTGTGGGGTTTGAGTAATCGTTGTTTTTTTCTCTAGAATGGCCGCAAAAAAACCATCGGTTTCGTGACGGTTTGGCCAAAGTTGCCACCAGGAAGAATCCAAGCTTGCTCCAACCGGGATATCATTTAATTGAGGGAATGATCCCTTTAAAACCTCTTTTGGATCAAGTAATACGAAATTTGGATGTTGTTTTAAAAACTCAAGAACAATCACTTGATTTTCTTGCTCCAAAATACTGCAAGTTGCATAAACTAATCTTCCACCGGGCTTTAATAATTTTGCTGCTGCATTCAATATGGAATATTGTTTTGCCTGAAGCTCTTCAATCGCCTGAGGACTCTGTCGCCACTTCAAATCAGGATTTCTCCGAAGCGTGCCTAAACCACTACAAGGCGCATCAACTAAAACGCGATCAATTTTTCCCGCTAAACGCTTTACTTTGGCATCATTTTCACTATCAATCCATACGGGATGAACATTAGACAAACCACTTTTGGCAACTCTTGGTTTTAATCTTGCAAGTCTTCTTGCGGATATATCAAAGGCATATAAACGACCCATAGATTTCATCATGGCGCCCATTGCAAGTGTCTTGCCTCCAGCTCCTGCGCAAAAATCAACGACCATCTCCCCTCTTTTAGGGGCTAGCAACATACTCAGTAATTGACTACCTTCATCTTGTACCTCAAACTTACCGTCTTTAAAACTTTGCAAATTTTGTAATGCAGGCTTGCCAAGTAACCTCACCCCTAATTCAGAATAAGGTGTGGCTACGGCCTGATAGCGCCCTCCGAGTAAATTTAACTCTTCAAGCAAGGTTTCTCTTTTTTCTTTCATCGTATTCACACGACAATCTAGGGCGGCGGGCTTTAACAAAGCAAGTGCTAACTCCTCCCGAGACTGAGAGCCAATTTGCTGTTCCAATTCTTCCCACAACCAATCTGGCAAATTAAATCTCACAGGTGGTGTGAGGCTATCTCTAGGATAGTTCACAAATCGTTGTAGCCAATCAATTTCCCCAGGGTGGGCGACAAATGCTAAGTCGGCTAATGCACTCTCTAATTTATGGCTAGTCCCCAAACCCCCTTCAGATAAGGAAATCATTAAACCTAAAAGAGCAATTCTTCTATACAAAGCTCCTTGACCACTTTGTGCATATTGCAGTAACTCTAATTTATGTCGTAATACAGAAAATGTAGACTCCGCAATTAAAGCTCGATCACGATTACCAAGTTGGCTATTATCTTTAAAGTATTTACTCACTACCATGTCAGAAGGACTATCAAACTTTAAGACCTCAGGTAGTAATCGCATGAGATGCTCTAAGTGAACTGGTAAAGCCTTTGCTTTAGCAATCGCAGGGTTGTAGGGTGTTTTTTTAGGTAAGCTTGTCCTACTTGAAACTTTCTTTGCAGGAGGTGTTTTTTTATTCATCATTGGAATGAATGATTCCTTAAGGGGTAGTTGGCAACATAAAAAATTGTTGCTGCGCAGGTTCTACTCTAACATTTCCCCGCTCTAAGACAAGTTGTTCTCGAATAAACCACTCAATTGCTTGTGGATAAATTAGATGCTCGATGACAAAAACCCTACTCGCCAATATCTCTTCAGTGTCGTTTTGTAAAACCGGAACAATACCCTGAGCGATGATTGGACCAACATCTAAAGCTTCTGTAACAAAGTGCACCGTAGCCCCATGCCATTTAACCCCTGCATTTAAGGCTGCGCGGTGGGTATTTAAGCCAGGAAAACTAGGTAATAAGGAGGGGTGAATATTTATCAATTTCTCACTAAATTGCTGGACAAACTCACTTGATAAAATCCTCATATAACCTGCTAAAACAACTAAATCCGGCTCCAGATTACGTGTTTTTTCTAATAAAGCATGGTCATATAAAGGCCTGTTAGGAAAGCTTTTGTGATCAATAATCGTGACTGGCACGCCAAATTTATCGGCAATTGCAATTCCTGGGGCGTCAGGTTGATTACAAATGACATGTATCACCTGAGCTTCCCAAGCCCTTGCGTGCTGGGTCTCAAGGATTGCGGCAAGATTTGATCCGCGCCCAGAAATAAGAATCACAATTTTTTTCATCACCCCTAATATAATTGATAAATTGTTGTGAAAGTTATCCGCGGAATACCCCCCTCTTTAATTCGGACCCCGTGCGCGTTAACCATTGGTAATTTTGATGGTGTGCACTTGGGGCATCAGGCGTTGCTCGCAGAATTACATACTTATGCTCAACAGCATCAATTGCAGACTTGTTTGTTAACTTTTGAGCCTCATCCAAAAGAGTTTTTTGCCCCCCAACATGCTCCCGCGAGAATCTTAGGGCTTAGAGATAAGTTGGATGCATTAAAAAAAACCAACGTAGATTTAGTCATCGTTGAACACTTTAATGCCCACTTTGCAAAAAAAACCCCCGATGAATTTGTCCATGACATTCTAGTAAAAGGTTTAAATACTCGTCACATCGTAATTGGCGATGATTTCCACTATGGTGCAAAAAGGGCTGGAAATATCGAATCTTTAAAAATAGTCGGGGAGCAATATGGTTTCTCTGTGCATGCTTTGAGTACGATCAACGATTCTCAAAGTCAACGTATTTCCAGTACAGCGGTTAGAAATGCTTTACATCAAGGTGATCTTGAACTTGCTAAACAATTATTGGGTCGCCCCTATATGATTTCAGGGCATGTCATCCATGGCAAAAAATTGGGGCGAACTTTAGGGTTTCCAACCTTAAATGTGGCGATGACCAATCGCTTTCAACAAAGACCTCCTGCAATGACAGGTATTTTTGTAGTTCAAGTACACGGTTTAGGAAAAAACCCTATTTCTGGAGTGGCTAGCTTGGGATATCGACCTACTGTTGAGGATGCGGGTCGTGTTTTGCTGGAAACACACCTATTTGATTTTCATGAAGAAGTGTATGGGAAAATTATCCAAGTAGAATTTTTGAAAAAGCTCAGAGATGAGGCAAAATACTCTGATTTAACCTCTTTGCAAAATGCAATTGAGGCTGATGCGAACGCTGCAAGAAATTATTTTAAAAATTAATATGTCTGATAACCAATACCCTGTCAATTTACTGGATACCCCTTTTCCGATGAGAGGGGACTTGCCTAAGCGTGAACCACGCTGGGTCAAAGAATGGCAAGAAAAAAATATTTATGGACTGATTCGCGCAGCGAGATCTGGTCAGAAAAAATTTATTTTGCATGATGGGCCTCCTTATGCAAATGGCAATATACATATTGGGCATGCGGTCAATAAAATTCTAAAAGACATGATCGTCAAAAGTAAAACCTTAATGGGTTTTGACGCAGTTTATGTTCCAGGCTGGGATTGTCATGGCATGCCCATCGAAATCCAAATTGAAAAAAAATACGGTAAAAACTTAAGTACAGCTGAAGTTCAAGCTAAAGCTCGTGCATATGCAAATGAGCAAATTGAGCAGCAAAAGAAAGATTTTGAAAGATTAGGCGTTCTTGGTGATTGGAAAAATCCTTATCTCACCATGAACTTTACCAATGAGGCAAATGAATTAAGAGCCCTTGCAAAAATCATGGAAAAGGGCTTCGTTTTCCGGGGGCTAAAACCAGTCAATTGGTGTTTTGACTGTGGTTCTGCATTGGCGGAAGCTGAAGTGGAGTATCAAGATAAAAAAGACCCTGCCATTGATGTTGGGTTTCGTGTTCCAGAAAACCAAAAAACTGCTCTTGCAAAAGTATTTGGAATCTCTGAATTTCCTCAAAAGGATGGACGCATTGTTATTTGGACCACAACTCCTTGGACCATTCCATCCAATCAAGCGCTGAATGTGCATCCAGAATTTGAATATGCTTTAGTGGATACTGGCTCGCAGTTATTAATTTTGGCAAAAGAAAGGGTGCAAGCCTGCCTGGAGTCTTATGGCCTAGAGGGTAAGGTCCTGGGAGTTTGTCTTGGACAAGCTCTTGAGAATTTTTCTTTCGAACACCCCTTAGCCTCACTTGATTCTGGATATCAACGACTATCTCCTGTTTATTGTGCGCAATACGTCACTTTGGATAGCGGTACGGGCATCGTGCATAGTGCTCCAGCGTACGGCGAAGAGGACTATAAGTCCTGTAAGGCTCATGGATTAAAAGACACTGACATTATTAGTCCTGTCATGAGTAATGGTGTCTATGCGAATAATCTGCCTTTGTTTGGTGGTCAATTTGTATGGAAAGCAAATCCGAATATTGTTCAAGCCTTATCTCAAGCAGGATCACTCATCAAGTCTATTGAGTTTACGCACTCCTACATGCATTGTTGGCGGCATAAAACCCCAATCATTTATAGGGCAACTTCGCAATGGTTTGCCAGCATGGACTTCAAACCTGCGGGTACTTCACACAGTGTGCGTGAGATGGCACTTGCCGGGATTGAGACGACTAACTTTTATCCCGCGTGGGGTAAACAACGCCTTCATGGCATGATTGCTAATCGCCCAGATTGGACTCTTTCAAGGCAAAGACAATGGGGTGTCCCCATGGCATTTTTTGTGCATAGGCAAACTGGGGAGCTTCATCCCAACACCTTGGAGCACATGGAAGCAATTGCCAAACTAATTGAGGTTCAGGGTATAGAGGCATGGCAGACCTTAGATATCCAGACTTTCTTGGGTGCAGATGCTGATCTTTATGAAAAAAATAAAGACACGTTAGATGTTTGGTTCGATTCAGGAAGTACGCATTGGCATGTCATTCGTGGTTCACACCGTCAAGAATTACATTCAGACAGTGATCGCTTGGCAGATTTATATTTAGAGGGTTCAGACCAGCACCGTGGTTGGTTTCATTCCTCACTATTAACTGGCGTCATGTTAAATGGTAATCCACCTTACAAAGCGCTGCTAACCCATGGCTTTACTGTCGATGGTAACGGCAGAAAAATGAGTAAATCTTTAGGTAATGTGATTGCTCCTCAAGAAGTGGCCGATAAGATGGGAGCTGAGATCATCCGTTTGTGGACAGCTTCTACAGACTATTCTGGTGAGATGACCATCTCTGATGAAATATTAAAGAGAGTGGTTGAATCATATCGTCGCATCAGAAACACATTACGCTTTTTACTGGCCAACGTCAGTGATTTTGATCAAAAACTGGAAGCAGTTGAGATTAATCAACTGCTCG
The DNA here is from genome assembly GCF_027944005.1 of Polynucleobacter sp. SHI8. Taxonomy (NCBI): domain Bacteria; kingdom Pseudomonadati; phylum Pseudomonadota; class Betaproteobacteria; order Burkholderiales; family Burkholderiaceae; genus Polynucleobacter; species Polynucleobacter sp. SHI8. The sequence continues at coordinate 2,051,640 of NZ_AP027204.1, forward strand.
AAATCGATCAATATATGCTCGCCTTAACATCTCAAGTCCAAGATGAGCTTTTGGCACTATATGATCGGTATGAGTTTCATACAGCAGTTTCTCGCATCATGTCATTTTGTACTGAGGACTTAGGGGGCTTTTATTTAGATATTTTAAAAGATCGTTTATATACCAATGCACCCAGTGCAAGTTCACGTAAAAGTGCTCAAACGGTTTTACATATCATCATAGACTCTATGTTGCATTGGATGGCACCATTCCTATCCTTTACTGCAGAGGAAGCTTGGCAATCGTTTAATCATAATCAACAACATTCAACAACTATTTTTACGTCGCAATATCAACCTGTTCCTACTTCCACTCAAGCCAATGAATTACTTCAGAAATGGAAAATCATTCGTGAAATCCGTCAAGATGTAACTAAGGCAATAGAAATTGAACGAGAAGCTGGTAAAGTTGGTTCTTCCCTGCAAGCAGAAATTACCATTGATGCGCCTCCTGAAGAGGCTGCAATATTAAAAAGTATTGGCCCTGAATTGAAGTTTGTACTGATTACCTCTCAGGCTGAGGTAATTACAACGACCTCCGGTACTCCTTTACAAGTTGCAGTAAGAGCCTCTTCGTTTTTAAAGTGCACCCGTTGCTGGCACTATACTCCAGCAGTAGGCAGTCTCCCATCGCACCCAGAGCTTTGCGAAAGATGTGATATTAATCTTCATGGTGCTGGTGAAAAACGACATTATGCATAGAAACTAAGGAGTAAAGTAATGGCTAAAGGTAGGTCTACATTTTCAAATCAAAAATCAAATGATTTCTTCATGTGGTTGTGTATTGCCATATTGGTCATCTTGATTGATCAAGCGACTAAATGGATCACTCTCAGTCAAATTGCTGAACATGGTACTCGTAAAATAACTTCTTTTTTGAATTGGGTACTTGTTTATAACCCTGGTGCAGCATTCTCATTTTTGGCAAATGAAGGTGGTTGGCAAAAATGGTTCTTTATTGGCATTGGATCCTTCGCAGTAATTGTGATGCTATGGCTTTTAAAACGCCATGCTAATCAGGGTATCTTTTGTTTTTCAATCTCTGTCATACTAGGTGGTGCAATAGGTAATTTAATAGACCGCTTTGCCCATGGCGCAGTTGTCGATTTTATTGATGTATATTATCAACAGTATCACTGGCCTGCATTTAATATTGCTGATAGCGCCATTACTTTGGGGACGGGCTTATTAATTATTGATGAGCTAATACGTGTAATCAAACGCCGTTGATTAAAAATGGAGAGTTCTACAATGATGTCTCTCAACAATAAAAAAATTCTGCTAGGTATTTCAGGTGGCATAGCTGCTTATAAATCTCCCGAACTTGTTCGTCAATTAATTAAGCAAGGTGCTCAAGTCCAGGTGGTGATGACTGAAGCAGCGACTCAATTTGTGACTCCAACCACGATGCAAGCAGTATCCGGAAATCCAGTATTTTTAAGTCAATGGGATACTCGTATCCCAAATGGTATGCCCCATATTGAACTCACAAGAGATGTCGATGCCATTTTGATCGCGCCTGCTAGTGCGGATTTTATGGCGAAGCTTTCTTTAGGTCTTGCAAATGACTTATTAAGTACCTTGTGTCTTGCCAAAGGCCATGAGTCACGGGGTGAAATTACGCCATGCCCTCTTCTCATCACACCAGCGATGAATCGTCAAATGTGGGAGCATGTGGCTACACAAAGAAGTGTGCAACGTTTATTGCAAGACCAAGTTACCCTATTAGGCCCTGCAAGTGGCGATCAGGCCTGCGGCGAAGTTGGTATGGGGCGCATGTTAGAGCCAATTGAAATCTGTGAGGCTTTAATTGCTTTTTTTCAACCAAAGCTACTGCAAGGCAAAAAAGTCCTGATTACTGCAGGTCCCACTTTTGAGGAGATCGATCCTGTCAGGGGTATTACAAACCGTAGCTCAGGAAAAATGGGGTTTGCCATTGCTAGAGCGGCAGTTGAGGCTGGTGCACAAGTTCAGTTAATCAGTGGCCCAGTTCATCTGGAAACTCCTTTAGCGTATCTTGGAAACATTCAAAGAGTCAATGTTCAAAGCGCTGCAGAAATGCATGCTGCGGTGATGTCGCAATCACATTGCGATATCTTTTTTAGTGTTGCAGCTGTAGCTGATTGGCGAGTAGGTCAAGTGGCACCTCAGAAAATAAAGAAGCAATCTGCATCAGAAACTCTTTCTTTAGAACTTGTGCAAAATCCAGATATTTTGTTTGAGTTTGCTAAAAGTCCTGTTGGTAAGACTGCTTTCTGTGTAGGCTTTGCCGCAGAATCAGAAAATATTGTCGAATATGGCAAAAAAAAGCTGATTGCAAAAAACATCCCCTTATTGATTGCCAATCATGGGCCAAGTACGTTTGGGGAAGATATCAATCAAGTAACCTTAATTGATACTCAAGGGGAGTTAAGTCTTGGTCCTTCTGACAAGCTTTCTCTGGCGCGGGATATTATTTTTCAAGTAGCGCAACGTTTATCACACTAAATCATATGCAAAAACTTCAAGTAAAAATTATGGATGAGCGGATGCGCTCTCAACTTCCTCAATATGCTACTCCTGGCAGTGCTGGATTAGATTTAAGAGCCTGCTTAGAAGAAGCGATTGATATTGCTCCTGGACAAACTCTACTTGTCCCTACAGGTATTTCTATTTACATTAATGATCCTCGGTACTGCGCTATGATCCTGCCTCGCTCTGGCCTTGGGCATAAGCATGGCATTGTCCTAGGTAATCTCGTGGGACTTATTGACTCAGACTATCAAGGGCAATTAATGGTCAGCACTTGGAATCGGGGCAATGCTAGCTTTCGATTAGAACCTATGGAGCGTTTGGCGCAACTTGTCATCGTTCCAGTCATGCAAATTGAATGGTCAATTGTTGATGAATTCGCAACCTCAGGCCGTGGTGAAGGTGGCTTTGGAAGTACTGGGAAAACTTAAACAAATTAGTCATATTGTGGGTATATATTAAATTAAAGAAAAACAAACTTTGAGACAAGAAAATGAAAAACATTCCACAAACCCTCATTATTTTAATTTGTATGGTGATTGGCATAGCTGTAGGTGCCATCATTCACAATTCAATTGATGATCCGGATCAAATAAAAGAAATTTCATCTTATTTTTCTATGTTGTCAGATATCTTTTTGACTCTGATTAAAATGATTATCGCGCCCCTTGTTTTTTCAACTCTGGTTGTGGGTATTGCTCATATGGGTGATGCGTCTTCTGTAGGTAGAATCTTCTTTAAATCTTTAGCGTGGTTTTTATCTGCATCATTAATTTCGTTGGTGTTAGGTTTAATCTTTGCAAATATTATGCAGCCAGGGGCAAATCTCAACCTCGCTCTTCCAGATGCGCATTTAAGTGCGAATTTAGCAACGAGTGAATTTACCCTTCAAGAATTCATTAAACATTTAATACCTAAATCCTTTGTTGATGCAATGGCCAAAAATGAGATTCTACAAATTGTCGTCTTCTCGATGTTTTTTGGTATTGCAATGGCATCGATTGGTGAAAAATCGAAATACTTATTGCATAGCATCGATGAACTCTCTCATGTCATGTTAAAAATTACTGGTTATGTCATGAAGTTTGCCCCTGTAGCCGTGTTTGCTGCTATGGCATCATCAGTTGCTATCAATGGGCTAGCTATCTTAGCTAAGTTTGCTATATTCATGATTGATTTTTATATCGCTTTATTTACCCTTTGGGCAGTTCTTATTTTTGCTGGATTTATATTCCTTGGTCCAAGGATCAAAAAACTTTTACTCAACATCAAAGAAGCATTTTTAATCTCCTTTGCTACAGCAAGTTCGGAAGCTGCATATCCAAAAATTCTTGAAGGTTTGGATCGCTTCGGTGTCAAAAGGAAAATATCCAGCTTTGTAATGCCACTTGGATATTCCTTTAACCTTGACGGCTCAATGATGTACTGTACATTTGCCTCTCTCTTTATTGCTCAAGCATATGGTATTCATCTTTCATTAGGTACCCAAATCACGATGCTCCTAATTTTGATGTTAACTTCAAAAGGAATGGCTGGGGTTCCTAGAGCATCATTAGTTGTTATTGCTGCCACCTTAAATCAATTCAACATTCCTGAAGCAGGCTTATTAATGATTCTTGGGGTAGATACCTTCCTCGATATGGGGCGCTCTGCAACCAATGCCGTTGGGAACTCAATCGCCTCAGCAGTCGTTGCAAAATGGGAAGGTGGCTTGTTGTCTGAAGAAGAAGCTGAGGCAAATGCAGCACTAATGGATCAAGAGCGCGATGCAAAATTACATGAAGTTAAGAACGTTTAATTGATGAAAAAGCCTCGTTTAACGAGGCTTTCTTCGTCTTACAATTCTTCAGTAGTTTCGGTAGATGCTGCCTTACCTTTGACCGCTGCCGCATGAATCTCCAAAATCACTTGATCCTCTGCATCGACATCCACCATCACAGTTCCACCATTCACTAACTTGCCAAACAATAACTCATCAGCCAAGGCTTTGCGTACCGTATCCTGAATAAGACGCTGCATTGGACGTGCGCCCATCAGCGGGTCAAAGCCTTTTTTAGCTAGATATGCGCGCAATCCCGAAGAGAAAGTGGCGTCTACTTTCTTCTCATGTAGTTGTTCTTCTAACTGCATGAGGAACTTATCGACGACACGCAGAATAATCGACTCATCAAGGGCTTTAAATGAAACAATCGCATCTAAACGATTGCGAAACTCTGGGGTAAACAACTTCTTGATATCTGCCATTTCGTCGCCAGATTCACGAGGATTTGTAAAGCCAATCGTGGCTTTATTCATCGTCTCAGCACCAGCATTAGTTGTCATGATAATGATGACATTTCTGAAATCAGCTTTACGCCCATTGTTATCTGTCAAAGTGCCATGATCCATCACCTGTAACAAAATATTAAAGATATCCGGATGAGCTTTTTCAATTTCGTCTAGCAGCAATACACAATGTGGTTTTTTATTAACGCCTTCAGTTAATAATCCACCCTGATCAAAACCAACATATCCTGGGGGAGCACCAATCAATCGACTCACTGCATGACGTTCCATATACTCAGACATGTCAAAACGCAAGAGCTCAACGCCCATAATAAAAGCTAACTGCTTTGCAACCTCAGTTTTACCAACGCCAGTGGGTCCTGAGAATAAGAATGAACCAATTGGCTTGTCGACCTTACCTAAACCAGCTCTAGCCATTTTAATCGCTGATGCAAGGGCTTCAATTGCAGGATCTTGCCCAAAGACAACACTTTTTAAATCACGGTCTAAAGTTTGTAACTTGCTGCGATCATCCACGCTGACAGACTGTGCCGGAATTCGAGCGATTTTAGAAACAATATCTTCAATCTCTAAGCGTCCAATCGTTTTCTTTTGTTTAGATTTTGGCAAGATACGTTGCGCCGCACCAGCTTCATCAATCACATCAATCGCTTTATCTGGCAACTGACGATCATTGATATAACGCGAGGAAAGCTCTGCAGCGGCACTTAACGCACTTTGCGAGTACTTGACCCCATGATGCTCCTCAAAACGCGACTTGAGTCCGCGCAGGATCTGTACAGTCTGATCTACTGAAGGCTCAAGAACATCAATTTTCTGGAATCTTCTGGACAAAGCTGCATCTTTTTCAAAGATACCTCGATATTCTGTAAATGTCGTAGCGCCAATACACTTTAATTGACCACTAGATAAAGCAGGTTTTAACAAGTTACTTGCGTCCAAAGTACCACCTGACGCTGCACCAGCCCCAATCAAGGTATGGATTTCATCAATAAACAATACTGCGTGCACATTGTCTTTTAATGATTTCAAGACGGCCTTTAAGCGTTGCTCAAAATCACCTCGATATTTTGTACCAGCAAGTAAGGCACCCATGTCTAAAGAGTACACAATTGCTTCTTTTAAAATGTCTGGCACTTCACCTTGTGTGATTCTCCAAGCAAGTCCCTCAGCAATCGCTGTTTTACCTACACCAGCTTCACCCACCAATAGTGGGTTATTTTTTCTGCGACGGCACAATATTTGTATCACTCTCTCAACTTCGTGTTCACGTCCAATGAGCGGATCTATCTTTCCTTGGCGAGCCAATACATTGAGATTTTGTGTATATTGCTCTAGTGGACTATCTTTTCCACCATTATTAGGATCATCTGTTTCTGTGCCAGCTGACTCTGGTTTTGGAGAGTCTGGTTGATCTTTACGAATGCCGTGACTGATGAAGTTCACAACATCTAAGCGGGTTACTCCTTGCTGTTGAAGGTAATACACAGCATGAGAATCTTTTTCACCAAAAATGGCAACTAATACGTTAGCTCCAGTCACTTCTTTCTTACCACTTGATGTGGATTGAACATGCATAATGGCACGTTGTATGACTCGCTGAAAACCAAGTGTGGGTTGAGTATCAACTTCCTCAGTGCCAGGAACAATGGGGGTATTGTCGTTGATGAAGTTCTTCAATTGTGCACGAAGGTCTGCAATACTAACTGCGCAGGCCTTTAAAACTTCAACAGCAGTGGCATTATCCAATAGGGCACTTAATAAATGTTCTACCGTAATGAACTCATGACGCGCAGCACGCGCATCCACAAAAGCCATATGTAAACTGACTTCTAGTTCTTGGGCAATCATACTTCCTCCATCATGCATTGCAAAGGGTGGCCCGATTTACGGGAAATTTCTGTTACGTGGGCTACTTTTGTTGCTGCTACATCATGTGTATAAACACCACATACACCTTTTCCTTCTATATGTACTTGTAACATAATTCTGGTCGCTGTTTCCTGATCTTTATGAAAATATTCTTGAATCACCATCACCACAAACTCCATAGGCGTGAAGTCGTCATTTAACAAAACCACTTTATAAAGTGGTGGAGGCTCAACTTTTTTGACCTCACGATCTAAAACAGTAGCCCTATCATCACCTGTCAAGGGTAAAGAAGGATTAATGGCTAGAATCGTATTTTTGCTTAATTTCGTGTTCATACCTAGATTCTAATCATTTGATCAATTTACTGTTTTTTTTACGTGTTTAGAGATTAAATTTTCTTTAAAACTGCCACATTATTCATAATTTAACAAAAAATGTGTTCTTTTAGGGCAAATACTAATGCTTTTTGACATATTACACCTTGACATAATGCCGATAAAGGAAAACAATCCATAGTATGTGTATTAGTAGTTTTATACACGAGGCTTGTAGATGTGTTGGCTTTAATGTTTTTCACGCTTCAAGATTGATTCTTTAAAATGTAACGGAGTTCGAATGGCAACCGGTGTCGTAAAATGGTTTAATGATGCAAAAGGTTTTGGTTTTATCAAACCTGATGATGGCGAAGAAGAGTTATTTGCTCACTTTAGCGCAATTACAATGGCGGGTTTTAAAACCCTCAAAGAAGGTCAAAAAGTTACCTTTGATATTACTCAAGGCCCAAAAGGCAAACAAGCTACCAATATTCAAGGTGCTTAATTGAGTTAATCCTTTATAGGATGTTGGACAAAAACCCCTTTAAGGGGTTTTTTTGTTTTGGAGTATTGTGAAAATTTGACAGCCCCTATTTCGGGACTGTCAAAAGGTACATTACATATTATCAATCATGACTTGGCCAAAGCCTGAGCATGACACTTGTGTAGCGCCTTCCATTAAGCGAGCAAAGTCATAAGTAACTTTCTTGGAAAGAATAGATTTTTCCATTGAGTGAATAATTGCGTCAGCAGCTTCAAACCAACCCATATGACGCAACATCATTTCTGCGGAAAGAATCTCAGATCCTGGATTTACATAATCCTTACCGGCATATTTCGGTGCAGTACCATGGGTAGCTTCAAACATGGCAATCGTATCTGATAAGTTTGCACCTGGTGCAATACCAATTCCGCCAACTTGAGCAGCTAAAGCATCAGATACATAGTCGCCATTTAAGTTGAGGGTTGCAATGACGCTATATTCATTTGGACGTAAAAGGATTTGTTGTAAGAATGCATCAGCAATAACGTCCTTGATGATAATTTCCTTACCAGTCTTCGGATTCTTCATCTTGCACCATGGGCCACCATCAATCAGTTCAGCGCCAAACTCTTTTTGGGCAATTTCATAACCCCAGTCACGGAATCCACCTTCGGTAAATTTCATGATGTTACCTTTGTGAACTAAAGTCATAGAAGGCTTGTCATTGTCAATTGCATACTGAATGGCTTTACGCACTAAACGGAAAGTGCCTTCTTTTGAAACAGGCTTAATACCAATAGACGAAGTATCTGGGAAACGAATCTTCTTAACGCCCATTTCTTTGACGAGAAAATCAATGACTTTCTTTGCGCCATCAGTGCCGGACATCCACTCAATACCAGCATAGATATCTTCTGAGTTTTCACGGAAAATCACCATGTTGGTTTTTTCTGGCTCTTTAACTGGTGAAGGTGTGCCTTTGAAATAACGTACTGGACGTAAACAAACATAAAGATCCAACTCTTGACGAAGTGCTACGTTCAATGAACGAATACCACCACCAACTGGAGTGGTTAATGGGCCTTTAATCGACACAACATATTTTTTAACAGCGTCTAATGTTTCCTCTGGAAGCCATACATCTGGACCATAAATTTTGGTAGCTTTTTCACCTGCGAAAACTTCCATCCATGAAATCTTCTTTTTGCCGCCGTATGCTTTTTCAACAGCAGCATCAACAACCTTAATCATCACAGGAGTAATGTCAAAGCCAGTTCCATCTCCCTCAATATAAGGAATAATTGGATTGTCAGGTACATTAATAGAAAAATCTGCATTAACGGTAATTTGTTCGCCGGCTGGAACCTGAATATGCTTATACATTTAAAAAACTCTCCTAATTGATATCAATTTATTTATTAAATTCGTTGTGTTGTAGGTCTTTAAATTAAATACATGTCGTGTCTAGCATTTCTCTTCAACATGAACACTCATTCATTAATTTAATGTCTTATTATTACAAATTAAATGGCTGGTCTTCTAAAATCTTTATAAATAGACGATATTTAAGATAATTTAATTTCTAAGTCCATTCATTTTGTTTTAAATACTTCAATTTCTAAGGACATATGTTGAAAATTTTTATCACCTCAGTGTTGGCAATCTGGCCATATTTTGCCTACAGCTCTGCTTTACCTGTGATTGACTTAAAGATTGACAAAAACATCATCAAAGCAGAGGTTGCCAGTACCGCGCCAAGCCAACAATTAGGTTTGATGTACCGAAAGTCCATGCCCGAACAAAGTGGCATGCTATTCGTATTCGAGCAAAAAGCAGGGCATTGTTTTTGGATGAAAAACACGCTTTTACCTTTATCGATCGCATTTATTGATGACGATGGCAAAATTGTGAATATTGAAATAATGAAGCCTCAATCTGAGGAAAACCACTGCCCCTTAAAGCCAATTCGATATGCTTTAGAAATGAATGTCAATTGGTTTGAGCAAAGAAAAATCGGGGCGGGTAAATTCGTGGGGGGATTACCGAAACCCTAATTATCCAAAGTGACAGACGTAGTGAAATGGTGACTCTACACGAATCTCAAAGTACCCGCCAGCATCTACTTCCCAACTCTGTCCAGTAGTAAATGTAAGTTCTGGGCCGCCATTGATGGCAACAAATGCATGCCCATCAACAACTTCCATGATTTCTTTTGTGCTTAAATCAAATCGTAATGTACTAGGCAAAATAACGCCCACTGACTTACGGGTTCCGTCCGCTAATGTAACGGTATGTGACACGCATTTACCGTCAAAAAACACATTTGCTTTTTTTCCTACAGATACTTGATCAAATTGCATTTGCTCTATCCTTTTATGTTTCAAATTACTTCGTCATTCTTTTACGTCTTGCAATTTCTGCAATCCGCATACGTAAGGCGTTTAACTTGATAAATCCGCCTGCATCTGCTTGGTTATAAGCTCCTCCGTCATCATCAAAAGTAGCAATGTTTTGATCAAACAAGGTATTGGATGAGTTGCGAGACAACACAGAAACTGAACCTTTATATAACTTCAGTTTCACAAATCCATTCACCATTTGTTGCGTGTGGTCAATCAATGTTTGCAATGCAATTCTTTCTGGGGACCACCAGTATCCGTTATAGATTAAGCTGGCATAACGCGGCATCAAATCATCTTTCAAATGAGCTACTTCACGGTCTAAGGTAATACTCTCAATACCACGATGCGCTTTAAGCAAAATCGTTCCGCCAGGGGTTTCATAGCACCCTCTACTCTTCATCCCAACAAAGCGGTTTTCAACCAAATCTAAGCGTCCAATGCCATGCTTACCACCAAGTTCATTTAGCTTGGCAAGTAATGTATGTGGCGCCATACGCTGTCCATCAATGGCTACTAAATCACCGTTGGCAAATTCAAGTTCAATTTCTTCCGGTTGATCTGGAGCTTTTTCGGGAGAAACTGTCCAACGCCACATGGACTCTTCGGCCTTGGCATTTGGATCCTCTAAATGCCTTCCTTCAAAGCTAATATGTAACAGATTTGCATCCATAGAATATGGCGCACCGCCTTGTTTATGCTTCATTTCAACGGGGATGCCATGTTTTTCTGCATAGGCAAGTAATTTTTCACGTGAAAGTAAATCCCATTCACGCCAAGGAGCAATCACTTTAATTCCAGGCTCTAGAGCGTAATATCCTAGCTCAAAGCGAACTTGATCATTGCCCTTACCAGTTGCCCCATGTGATACTGAATCTGCTCCAGTCATACGTGCAATTTCAATTTGACGCTTGGCAATTAATGGCCTTGCAATCGAAGTTCCTAAAAGATACTCACCTTCGTATATCGTATTTGCGCGAAACATGGGAAAAACAAAATCTCTAACAAATTCTTCACGTAAGTCATCAATAAAGATGTTTTCTGGTTTAATACCGAATTGCAATGCCTTGGCTCTTGCCGGCTCTAATTCTTCACCTTGACCAAGGTCTGCAGTAAAGGTCACAATCTCACATTGATAGGTATCTTGCAACCATTTCAAAATCACGCTGGTGTCTAATCCGCCAGAGTACGCTAAAACTACTTTATTTATATCTGCCATCTTTATTTACCAATTAATTAAATTTTCCACACAATAAAAACTCCATCAGCGCTTTTTGAACATGCAAACGGTTTTCTGCTTCTTGCCATACGACACTTTGGGGACCATCGATAACTCCACTAGAAACCTCTTCCCCTCGATGGGCCGGTAAACAGTGCATAAAAACCGCATCATGCTGGGCAACTGACATCTTTTGTTCATCCACAATCCAACGTTCAAAAGCGCTTAAACGCTCTTGGTTCTCTTTTTCGTATCCCATACTTGTCCAAACATCGGTCGTTACCAAATGCGCGCCTTTACAAGCATCTAAAGGGTCCTCAAAAATGTCTAAATGTTTTTCCTCTGCAGAACTAACACGGCTCATATCTAGCGGGTAGTTTTTAGGTCCAGAAAAGTGGAGTTTAAAATTTAAAATTCGCGCTGCTTGCAACCAGGTATAAGCCATATTATTTGCATCACCAATCCAAGTCACTGTTTTTCCGGAAATATCTCCTCTTAACTCATGGAAAGTAAAAATATCGGCCAATACTTGGCATGGATGAAACTCATTAGTTAAACCATTGATAACAGGAACCCTAGAATTTGCAGCAAAACGCTCCAATATATCTTGTCCAAAGGTCCGAATCATAATGATGTCAGTCATTCTGGAAATCACCTGTGCAGCATCCTCAACAGGCTCACCACGACCCAATTGGGTGTCTCGGGTATTTAAATAAACTGCATGACCACCTAATTGAAACATACCCGCCTCAAAAGATAATCGTGTTCTTGTGGAATGCTTTTCAAAAATCATGGCCAAGGTTCGGTCATGCAGGGGATGCCATGTTTCATACCCCTTAAATTTTTCTTTCAAAACTTTAGAACGATTTAAAATGTAAGCGTAATCATCTGCACTAAAGTCTGCAAATTGAAGGTAATGGCGCAACGGTACTTTTAATTGAGTCATAAGAAATTATGAATGATTTAAATAGGTATTGTATTCAATCAATCCTGTTAAAAAATATTTTTAGCAATCTTTATCGGCTATAGTCTGTAATGATGCATCTAATCTTCTCATTTACACAAATTGACACATAAACAATTTCTCATTCAAGGTCTTACATCTAAGGGTAAGGTTTTTAGGCCAAGTGATTGGATTGATCGATTATGCGGTGTAATGGCCCCCTTTAGACCTAAATCTGACCTTGGTGACCCAAGGTTCACTCACTCACCCTACGTTCGTCCTGAAATGATTAATGGTGTTAAATGTGTCATGGTTGATGAAAGACTTCGTGATATTGATCCCAGGGCATTAGATTTTGTCTTAGGCTTTGCAAAAGATAATGATTTGGTTCTCAGCGAAATTTGTGAACTTCCAAGCTCGAATACGTAATACGACCTTTAAAAATTAAAAATCCGCCTAGGGCGGATTCTTTACTAAGCCAACAGTAATATTAGCTTGTCATGCCCTTGATAGCGGCAGATAAGCGTGACTTTTGACGTGAGGCAGTATTCTTGTGAATAATTTTCTTGTCAGCGATTTGATCAATCGTTGATTGTGCTGCTAAAAATACTTTAGCTGCAGCCTCTTTATCGCCAGCGGTTACAGCTTTGCGTACTGATTTGATTGCAGTTCTTAAGCGTGAACGTAAGCTAGAATTGTGAGCGTTTTGCTTCACTGCTTGACGAGCGCGTTTACGAGCTTGTGCGGTATTTGCCATATTTTTACTCTATTTCTTTTCAAAAACAAATGCATTTAAAGGCATTCATTACTATTATTAAGGTTAATTATCCTAACATTCCGATGAACATCCATCGAAGGTGTTTGAAAAACATAATCCATTATTATAACTGAACAAAGAAATTTTGACTAGCCCCTTTAAATCAACGAAACTAGAGACGTGAATCTTTTATCTGCCGCCGCAAAGGTCAGTAGTATGACTATGCTTTCCCGAGTTTTGGGACTCGTGAGGGAAACTCTTATTGCTAGGGCTTTTGGAGCCTCTGAAATGACGGATGCCTTTAATGTAGCCTTTCGGATTCCAAATTTACTCAGGCGACTATTTGCAGAAGGTGCCTTTTCTCAAGCATTTGTTCCTATTTTAGGCGAAGTTAGTGCTAAAAATGGCGAAAAAGCCACAAAAGAGCTTATTGACGTTGTTGCGACACTACTTTTTTGGAGCTTACTAATTGCTGTAATCATTGGCGTCGTCTTTGCACCTTATTTAGTACTCATGATTGCCTCTGGCTTTAAGTCCTCCGACACATACTCCATGAGCGTTGTTTTAACACGCTTGATGTTTCCCTATATTGGCTTTATTTCGATGGTTTCGCTTGCTGCAGGAATTCTGAATACCCATAAAAAGTTTTTAATTCCCGCTTTTACTCCTGTTTTGCTGAATTTAGGCATGATTACTGGATCTCTCGTTATTGCCCCCTATTTTTCTACGCCGATTTATGGCCTTGGTGTTGGTGTAATGCTAGGCGGTATTTTGCAATTAGCAATTCAGATACCTGCATTACTCCGAGTCGGGATGATGCCCAAAATTGGCTTGGGCATTCAAACCATCCGTGCTGCTTTAAAAAACCCTGAAGCAATCAGAATCTTAAAATTAATGGGGCCTGCCATATTTGCTGTCTCTGTAAGCCAACTCTCATTAATTATTAATACCAATATTGCTTCGCATCTTCAGGCGGGAAGTGTTTCTTGGTTATCGTATGCCGATCGCTTAATGGAGTTCCCAACGGCATTGCTTGGAGTTGCAGTTGGAACAGTCCTGTTACCAAGTTTGAGTCGTGCAAATGCCAATGGCGATCTTGAACAATCAAAAAACCTAATGAGTTGGGGTATTCGTTTAACCTTTGTAATGGCAACTCCCGCAGCTATAGCGCTTTTTATCTTTGGGACACCGATGGCAGCAAGTCTGTACCATTATGGTAAATTTACAGCCCATGATGTCGATATGACGCGGATGGCTTTACAGGCCTATGGCGTAGGTTTAATTGGTCTGATTCTGATTAAAATTTTAGCGCCTGGGTTTTATGCAAAACAAGATATCCGTACTCCAGTAAAAATTGGTCTGATTGTTTTAATTTTTACTCAGTGCTTGAATCTAATTTTTGTACCTTACTTTGCCCATGCAGGTCTTGCACTGTCGATTGGCATTGGTGCTTGTTTAAATGCGGCACTCCTTTGGATAGGTCTCGCTAAAAAAGGTCATATGCTAGCAAGCAATCAAGCGTGGATTTCCTTTTTCTTACGCCTCGTTGTTGCCCTTTTGGCTTTTGGTGTGATTCTTTTTTGGGGTTCTCAAAATCATGATTGGATTAGTCTTGCAGATGCTCCGTTGAAAAGAATAGGCTTGATGTTAGGATGGGGAATTTTTGCAATAATGATATATATTCTTGTTCTGAAAGTCTGTGGATTTCGCTTCAAAGAATTCATCCGTCACACTCATTAATTTATGCCAACGAAACAATTAGACTACTTCAAATCACTTGTTGCAGATGATGCTCATTTCCCACTTACAGAGGCTGCAATTGCTGTTGGTCAACATGCCTATCCATCATTAGATGTGCAACAAACTTTAGATGATATTGATCAACTGGTACTCAAATTAAAGTCTCGTTTTACTGCTGAAACGACTGACTTACAAAAACTACAATATCTGAAGTATTTCTTTTTTCAGGAAATGCATTTTGGTCTTAATACCAATGATTACTATGACCCTGAAAACTCTTATCTTCACAGTTTGATTGAACATCGGCGAGGAATACCCATTTCTTTAGCCCTTTTGTTGATGGAGTTTGGAAATCAAATTGATATTCAAATTCGCGGAATTTCATTTCCAAATCATTTTTTAGTACGAATTTCACTCCCTCAAGGTGAGGTGGTGATGGACCCAACAACGGGTTCTTCTTTATCTAAAAATGAGTTACAAGCCATGCTAGACCCATACTTAGATGCAAAAGGATATCGAGGAGAACTTTCCTTGCCGCTTAGTTTATTTTTAAGAAGCTCAAGCCCTAGAGAAATTTTGTCACGCTTTTTAAGGAATTTAAAAGCTGTATATAGTCACCAAGATCGGTGGGAGCGATTACTTAGCATTCAAGAAAGATTGGTCCTGCTTTTACCAAGTGAAACTGAAGAGGTTCGTGATCGTGGATTAGCCTTTGCACAACTTGACTACGTTCGTCCTGCAATTAATGATTTGCACTTTTATTTAGAAAAAAATCCTGAAGCAAAAGATGTTGTTGAAATTAAAATGCACCTTGAAGATTTAGAAAAATCCCTAAAAGCTAGTTAATTTTTTTCTTGAATAAGGGCTGTATAAAACGCCACAAACCAGCAATAATTGTGGGGATAATAGCTGCAAGAGCTCCAACTAAAACGATTTCATTGAGGTTGTCTCTTATGATAGGTAAGTTTCCAAAAAAGTAACCGCAAACCGTTAATATCCCACTCCATAAAATAGCACCAATGATGTTATAGGTCTGAAATTTTTGATGATCCATGTGGGAAACACCAGCAACAAAAGGGGCAAAGGATCTCACTAAAGGTACAAACCTCGCCAAAATAATGGTTTTGCCACCATGTTTCTCAAAAAATAAATGTGTTTTTTCTAAAGCTGTTTGATCAATCCATTTGGCCTTGGTGATATCTATTCGGTCTACTAAATAGTGACCAACCCAAAAATTGACCGTATTACCAAGTACTGCAGAAATAATAATGACGAGATTTAAGATGACTAAGCTTAATTGACCACTAGCGCAAAAGGCGCCTGCGGCAAATAGCAACGTATCTCCTGGTAAAAATGGAAAAACAACAAAACCAGTTTCAGTAAAAATTATGAGGCTAAGAATAGCGTATGCCAAGGTCCCATACTCGCCGAGATGGTCCCCAATATGCATGACAAACTGAAATAAAGAAATTAATTGATCCACGTTCGACATCTTAACAGTTTCAATCGACAATCGACATTATCATGAGAAAATGAATTCATGAGAAATCCAATTCGCACACTTCCAGATCAATTAATCAGTCAGATTGCTGCTGGAGAAGTTATCGAGCGACCAAGTGCCGTTGTGAAAGAACTTCTTGAAAATGCCATCGATGCACATGCAACAGCTTTGGATATTCGTCTTGAAGAAGGTGGCACTACAAGAATTGTCATCTCAGATGATGGTCAGGGCATCCCGGCTCCAGAGCTTAAGCTTGCATTAACACGTCATGCTACCAGTAAAATTTATAGCTTAGAGGACTTAGAGTCTGTCATGACTATGGGCTTCAGAGGTGAAGCCCTTGCCTCCATTGCATCTGTTGCTAATGTCACCCTGACAACAAGAACTGCGAATGATGAGCATGCAAATTTAATCAGTAACTCCACACTTGAGATTAAACCTGCTGCAGGTGATTTTGGGACGCGCATTGATGTCCAAGATTTATTTTTTAATACTCCAGCGCGACGTAAGTTTTTAAAGTCCTCGGCAACTGAATTTGGTCATTGCCTAGAGGCGATCCGACGCTGCGCTTTAGCCAATCCTCATGTCGGTTTTTCGGTATGGCACAACGGTAAACCTCTACATCGCTGGTCTTCCGGTACTTTAGATAAAAGAGCCGATGATATATTGGGCGTCGAGTTTCATGAAGCAAAGTTAGCATTAGAAGTTGGTACTGATCTGATTCAACTCCATGGTTTCATTGGCGCACCAACAGCAAGTAGAGCCAGAGCAGATCAACAATATATATTTGTTAATCATCGATTCATTAAAGATAAATTAATTAATCATGCTATCCGCAGCGCCTATCAGGACGTTCTTCATGGTGATCGGCAACCTATCTTATTACTGAATTTATCTATTCAACCTGAACTTGTTGATGTCAATGTTCATCCCGCAAAAATTGAAGTGCGTTTTCGGGATAGTCGTGCAGTCCATCAATTTGTCTACCATTCAATTAAAGATCGTTTATCTCATGGTGCAGGACAAGCACAAGCATCATCAACTGCGAATATGAATTATGTTACTAGCCCTATTCCAAATTCCACTTCTTTAACAAATCAGAACTCGTTTGTTAGCTCTCAAACTCCTCGTTATCAGCAACCGATGCAATTTACTCTCCCGAACAACTCTATCAAGGAATCAATGATTCAGCTATTGGGTGAAAGGAATCGAAATGAATCGGCCTCTTCAAACTTTTCATCTCCTGCTCAAGAAAATCACCATTACCCACTGGGGTATGCAATTGCGCAAATTGCTGGAATTTATATTCTGGCGCAAAACCAAAATGGTTTAGTTCTGGTTGATATGCATGCCGCTCATGAACGAGTTTTATATGAAAAATTAAAAACTGATTTACAAGGTCAAGTGGCCATACAAACTCTCTTAGTTCCTGCTGTCATGCATGTGAGCTCTCTCGAAATTTCTCTAATCAACGACAATCAATCTGCTCTCGGTGAATTAGGCTTTGACATCACGATATTGGGTCCTGAACAAATTTGTATCCGATCGATTCCAGCCCTTTTAAATAAGGCAGAACCTACGGCGTTAGTGCGCTCACTCATTAATGATTTAGATGAAGTAGGATCTTCTGGCGTTATTGATTCGGCTAAGCATGAACGCCTAGCTACTAAAGCTTGCCATGCAGCAGTTCGCGCACATCGAATCTTAACTATTCCAGAAATGAATGCCCTCCTAAGACAAATGGAAACAACTGACCGAGCCGATCAATGCAATCATGGTCGCCCCACCTGGATTCAGTTAAGTGTGCAAGATTTAGATAAGTTCTTTTTAAGAGGTCGCTAAATTAAATATGTCATTTTCTAAACATCCTTTAGAAAATATTCTTGCTATTGTTGGCCCGACAGCAAGCGGTAAAAGTACCCTATCATTTGAACTTGCAAAATCTGCCAAACTTTGCGGGATTACTATTGAAATTATTAGTATGGACTCTGCCCTGGTATACAAAGGCATGGATATAGGTACCGCAAAACCAAGCCCTGAAGAACAAGCATTGATTCCGCATCATGGCTTGAATATTCGAGAGCCCTGGCAAAGTTATTCTGCAGCTCAATTTGCCAAGGATGCTCTTCAGTGGGCAAATGAAATTAAGTCTCGAGGTCATGTGCCAATTATTGTGGGTGGCACTATGCTGTATTGGCGAGCCTTAGTGCAAGGACTTACTGACTTACCAGCAACAACCCCTGAGATTCGCGAAAAAATAGCTCTAGAGGCATCTGAAATTGGCTGGGATGCCATGCATGACCAATTACATGCGATTGATCCGCAAACCGCTTTAAGACTTCCACCAGGAGATACCCAAAGAGTTTCTCGTGCATTAGAAATTTATGCGATGACGGGCCAACCTATGTCCCATTTTTTGGCTTTACAACCTTACGCAGAGTCAAGGGATGATGCATCCTTTGCACATTGTTTGGTGTCATTAGAGCCCCAAGATCGTGGGTGGCTTCATGAGCGAATTCGGCAACGCTTTATGCTCATGCTCAATCAGGGTTTTTTGGATGAGGTTCAATTACTTTTAAGTAACCCCAACATCAAACCAGAATTACCTTCCATGAGGGCAGTAGGTTATCGTCAAGCAATCAGTTATTTCAATCAGGACATCACTTATGAAGAGTTTGTTGAGGCCGGACTGGCGGCTAGTCGGCAACTGGGTAAAAGACAACTTACTTGGTTAAGAGCGATGCCCAGCCGTCATATCGTCGATCCTAGCGTCACAGACTTTTTACCTCAAGCGATGAATGTCTGCCTTGAACATCTCCAAACATTTAAATAACAATGGTTTGATGCGCTCCTGATGGGCGCTCAACAATTTCACCTAACTGAAAGCTCTCGATATCATGTTTTTTCAAAAATTCGATAGCGGTACTCGCATCTTGATCTGGCAGAATGATTGCTAGCCCGATACCACAATTAAATACACGATACATTTCTTGATCATCTACATTTCCGGCTTTGGATAGCCATTGAAATAATTGGGGCATTTGCCATGCATCCCGGTGCAGGACTGCTTGAACATGATCAGGCAAAACACGTGGAATATTTTCTACTAAACCACCACCTGTAATATGTGCCATTCCCTTAATATTGACTAGGTTCAATAACTCTAATACAGGCTTTACATAAATTTTTGTAGGAGTCATTACCACCTCTTCGAGTGGTCTGCCGCCCATATCAAAACTCCTCGTAGCGCCACTTACCTCAATAATTTTACGAATTAAAGAATAGCCGTTGGAATGGGCTCCACTAGAAGCCAAACCTATGACTACATCTCCTGGAGTGATGGTTTTACCTGTGATAATTTTTGATTTTTCTACAACTCCTACTGCAAATCCAGCTAAATCATACTCACCATCAGGGTACATGCCTGGCATTTCTGCGGTTTCACCACCAATAAGAGCACAGCCGGCGATTTCACAACCCTGCGCAATACCACCAACAACGGTAGCTGCCACATCGACTGTCAAGTGACCACAAGCAAAATAATCTAGGAAAAACAAGGACTCAGCACCCTGAACCAAAATATCGTTGACACTCATCGCAACCAAATCTTGACCTACCGTGTCATGAATCTGCCACTCAAAGGCTAATTTCAATTTTGTCCCAACACCATCTGTACCCGAGACTAAGACTGGCTCTTGATATCGTTTAGGTACCTCAAAAAGGGCGCCAAAGCCCCCTATACCCGCCAGGACGCCTTCGCGCATCGTTTTTTTGGCCAAAGGCTTAATTCTCTCAACCAAAGCATCACCAGCATCGATATCTACACCAGCGTCTTTATAAGACAAACCTTTGGTTTGGAGATTATTTTTCACATTTAAATCATTACTTGTCGAATTTGACATATCATTCCTATGAACTCAGTAGAATGAGGAGATTCTAATTCAAGGTGATGGCAATGTCTGATTTTTTTTCGAGCTTGATTGAAATTTTGATGCCTTTTTTGGCAGCTTTTATCTTTGCCTACATGTTAGAGCCTCTAACAAAGCGCTTGGTACAGCTCAAATTACCCCGCAGTCTAGCGGCATTTATTTCTTTGATTGTTGGAATTTTCGCAAGTATTGTCATTCTTTTACTCTTGCTTAATTTATTGCAACATGAAATTCCACTTTTTAAAGCTCAATTTCCAATTTGGCTCAAAAGTATTCAAGAGTGGCTAGAGCCAACGCTAGCAAAGTTTAATGTGAAGTTAGATTGGGGCGCTATTCGTGAAGTGGTTCAGTCTCAAATAACCTCTCAAATTACAGATAATGCCAATACATTAGTAACTCAATCTGTAGGAACCATTATTAAATCATCAAGTTCTATCTTGGGATTTTTCGCAAATACGGTTCTTGTTTTGTTTGTTCTTTTTTATCTGTTATTGGAATGGGATGCGTTCTTGGGCATGATTGCAGAGCTTGTCCCTGTTCGATTTCGTGAAACATTCTTCAAGCTAACTAAAGAGGTTGACGGTTTACTTTCCCATTATTTACGTGGTCAAGTCTTGTTGATGATTGTTTTGGCTTGTTTTTATAGTCTAGGATTACTCTTGATTGGTGTTCAAAGTGCTATTCCATTAGGCATGTTTACAGGTCTGGTTGCATTTATTCCTTATGTTGGATTTTTAATTAGTTTTATATTATCTGCACTGGCCACATTGCTGCAATTTGGTCCAGGAAACGCTCTAATCGCTGTGTTAGCCCTATATGGAGTTGGTCAATTGCTTGAAGGCTTCGTTTTAACACCACGACTTGTAGGTGAAAGAATTGGTCTTCATCCTGTTGCGGTGCTCTTTGCTTTAATGGTATTTGGGCAACTTTTTGGATTCTTTGGTATTCTTCTTGCATTCCCTATGTCTGCAATCTGTCTTGTTACTATTCGCCACTTCAAAAACAAATTGCTTACAAGTCAATGGTTCAATAGTAATACTTAAATGACAAGCAAAAAACCTCAACAATTTACTCTGGATATTTTATTATCGCCACCGCCAACTTTAGATAATTTTGTTTTATCTAAAAAGGATAAAACAAATGGTGTGAATATTCTCGCGGTTTTAAAGTCTTTAGAGCTTTATTGGGAAAATCAATCGAACCCAAATCCTGAATTAGAGATACTTTACTTTTGGGGCTCTCAAGGTTGTGGCAAAACTCATATCCTTAAGGCTTTAAATGGAATTGCCCAAGAAAATGAATTAAGCACTTGTTTCTTAGAATCCGGAAGCTCCCTCTGGAGTTATCTTGACTATGGAAATATGCTAGTCCATAAGCTTTATTTGGTCGATAACGTTGACCATCTCAAAGAAAATGAACAAAAGGCTTTTTTTCGATTGCTGATTGAGGCAAAAGATGATGAAGATATCCTTATCATCTCTACCGGATCGCAATCTATTTCTGGACTTTCCCTACGTAGCGATATTTCTTCTCGACTTTCCTCTGGACTTAACTTTGAACTTCACACACTGCAAGATGGCGAGAAAGTTAAAGCAATCCAAGATTTCGCTTCAGCAAAAGGCTTAAATTTCTCTGAAGATATAGCCCCTTGGCTGTTGGATAATTTTCACCGTGATATGCCAAGCTTAATTTCTCTAGTAGAAGCACTGGATCAATACTCCCTACAAACTAAACGCTCTATCACCCTACCCTTAGTAAGAGACTTGTTAAAAAATAAAGCTTAATTTATGTCTACTAACTCTCCTACTCTCGTTTTTTTTGATTTAGATAATACCCTTTTACCGATCGATAGTGATCATGCTTGGGGACATTTTTTGGTTGAATTGGGCGTAGTCAATCAAGAAGAATATGAGCAAGCCAATAATCGTTTTTATGCGGCATATAAAGCTGGTACTCTCAATATTGATGAATTTCTGAACTTCGCATTAAAGCCTCTCGCAAGCCACCCAAGAAAGCAA
Source organism: Polynucleobacter sp. SHI8 (assembly GCF_027944005.1). Lineage (NCBI taxonomy): Bacteria > Pseudomonadati > Pseudomonadota > Betaproteobacteria > Burkholderiales > Burkholderiaceae > Polynucleobacter > Polynucleobacter sp. SHI8. Next base: position 2,073,651 of record NZ_AP027204.1, read on the forward strand.
CTTGAGACATGGCATAACGAGTTCATGCAAAAAAAAATCGAGCCTCAAATACATCCAAAAGCCATTGAACTCGTCAATCAACACCTTGATCTAGGGCATATTTGTTCAATCGTTACGGCAACCAATAGCTTTGTAACGAAGCCGATTGCAACGCGTTTTGGGATTCAACACCTCATCGCTACTGAACCAGAGATTCGCTCAGATGGTGAATTTACTGGGAAAGTGCGAGGATTGCCCAATTTTCAGGCGGGTAAGGTTGTCCATGTTGAAAACTGGCTCAAAAGTTTAGGATTGAGTTTAGATCATGCTGAAAATAGCATTTTTTATTCTGATTCAATGAATGATCTACCACTACTGGAAAAAGTCAAAGTGCCTGTTGCGACCAATCCAGATCCAAGGCTTGCTCATCTTGCGCAAGAAAGAGCTTGGAAAATACTTCATTTATTTGCATGATTCAAAAGATCATACGTCGTATTTTAGGTAAAAAACCTTCATCGACTTCACGTACCCCTAAAAACAAGGCTGCTAAAGAGATTGGCTTCCAAGATCATCAGATCAATCAAGATCATATTTCTAAAAATGCAATCAAAGTAACTCAAGCACTCCAACATGCTGGATATGAAGCTTTTATCGTAGGTGGTGCAGTTCGCGACTTAATACTCGGAATTGTTCCGAAAGATTTTGATGTTGCTACAAATGCCACACCCGATCAAGTCCAAGCTGTATTCAGAAAATCACGCTTAATTGGGCGACGATTTCAAATTGTTCATGTCACTTTTTATGGCGGCCATAAACCGGAAATTATTGAAGTGTCTACATTTCGGGCAATGGTCAATGACGAAGGTGAACATATTACTGAAAGTGGTCGAATTTTACGCGATAACATCTGGGGCTCACACTCAGAAGATGCTGCGAGACGTGACTTTACGATCAATGCTCTATATTACAACCCTAGTAATAGCGTAGTTCTTGATTATCATGGCGGCATGTATGACATGAAAGAACGCCTCATACGTATGATTGGGGATTCAGAAAAGCGTTATCGCGAAGATCCGATCCGGATGCTCAGGGCGGTACGTTTTGCTGCAAAGACAGGTTTTGCTATTGAGGCCAAGACTTTAGCTCCAATTCAAGAGTTAGCTCCATTGATTCATGATGTCCCTAGTGCACGACTCTTTGATGAAATATTAAAGCTTTTAATGTCAGGACATGCTTGGGCATCTCTTGAAGCATTGCGAGATGTTGGCTTGGGACAAGGGCTATTGCCCATGATTGATGCTATTTTTGAGCAGGACAAGCTCAGTCATTTTGCCAAAATAGCGCTTGCCAGAACTGATGAAAGAGTACAACTGGGCAAACCAATCTCCCCAGGCTTTTTATTTGCCACATTGCTTTGGCATCAAGTTGACCTTGGCTGGCAAAATGAACTGCATACGGGTAAACCCCTTATCCCGGCTTTACATGCAGCAATTGACTCCGTGTTAGCAAATCAGCGCGAGACTTTTGCCATCCAAAGAAGATTCGAAACAGATATGCGTGAAATTTGGAGTCTACAACCTAGATTCGAAAAAAGAAGTGGGAAAATGCCATATCGACTGCTGGAGTCACCTCGCTTCAGAGCAGGTTATGATTTTTTATGTTTGCGATGCTTGGCTGGTGAACTCCCTTCATCTCTTTCTCAATGGTGGGAGGATTTTCAAGTAGCGGATTTACCAGAACGTGAAAAATTGTTATTAAGCGCCAAAGAAGAATCCCCACTAAATTCTTCAAGTACTCCTGGAAAGTCTCGTCGAAGGAGGCGCAGAGCCCCTAAAAATCAAGGTGATGAGATCAAAATCCTTGATCCTGAGCAAGCTTCCTAAAAATTGATTAAAGTATCTTAATTAGTGCCAAGAAAAAAGGTGACGAATGGCAAAGGCGTTTATTGGTTTAGGTGGTAATGTGGGTGATTCTAGGCAAATTTTGACAGATGCTGTCATTTGCCTTGCGCAAATACCATCAATTCAAATTAACGCGAGAAGTTGTTTTTATATTAGTAGCCCCGTAGACGCTCCTGGAGATGACTACATTAATAATGTGATTTCCATTTCAACCACTCTCGAGCCTAAATCTCTGCTACATGCCTGCCAAGCTGTTGAAAGACATTTTGGTAGAGAGCGCCCTTATGAAAAAGCTCCACGTACGCTAGATATTGATGTTTTAATCTATGAGGATCTCATCAGTAACGATCCTGAGTTGATCGTTCCGCATCCACGGATGACTGAACGTATGTTCGTTCTTTTGCCTTTATTAGAATTAGAACCTGAAATTGAATTGCCTCTGCACGGCAAACTAAAAAATAAAATCTCTGATTTATCCTGGCAAAAGATTGAAAAGCTCCCCACTCAACAGTGCTTCATCGGCGGTGATTTAAATAATACCCATTAAGCTAAAATTTCTGTATATTCAAGTTTTGGCTTAATCACTTCATATGTCTTATTTACAATCTAATCAAGAAATTAAGGCTTTAACCACCAGCTCATTACTTAAAATGCATGCTGAAGGTGAGAAAATTACCTCCTTAACTGCTTATGATGCAAGTTTTGGAACTCTTTTTGATCAAATCGGAATTGATGTTATTTTAGTTGGTGACTCCCTTGGAAATGTTATCCAAGGTCATACATCCACCCTGCCAGTCCGTATTGAAGACATGGTTTACCACACAGCTTGTGTGAGCAAAAATCTTCAGCGCACCTTTTTAATTTCTGATATGCCGTTTGCTTCATATGGGGATGTACAAAGTGCTCTTCGAAACGCAGCACTTCTTATGCAAGCGGGTGCCAAAATGGTCAAGCTAGAAGGTGGCACTTGGTTAGCCCCAACGATTAAGCATCTAGTGACACAAGGTATTCCTGTATGTGCGCATTTAGGCTTAACCCCTCAATCTGTAAATACTTTGGGCGGGTTTAAAGTGCAAGGTAAATCAGCACAACAAGCGCAACAGATGATTGAAGACGCGAAAAACCTCGAAGCAGCTGGCGCGCAAATGTTGGTTTTAGAGGCTGTGCCTTCTTCTTTGGGGAAAAAAATTACTGAATCTATTCAGATTCCCACCATCGGCATTGGAGCTGGTCCTGATTGTTCAGGACAAGTGCTCGTCATGCATGACGCTCTAGGAGCATTTCCAGGTAGACAGCCTAAATTTGTAAAGAACTTTCTGGCCCAGAGTGGCTCTATTGAAAAAGCCGTTGAACTTTACATCAGTGAGGTGAAATCAGGTGCATTTCCAGCACCTGAACATTGTTTTAAAGATTAATTAAAAAAATCTTTCACTCGATCAATCCAGCCTCGCTCCTGAGGATTATGTTTACGACTATCGGCTTGCAAGCTTTTTTCTAAATCCTGAATTAATTTCCGTTGTTGGTCGTTAAGTTTCACAGGGGTTTCAATCTGGACATGAACATACAAATCTCCAGGCACAGAAGAACGAATACCTTTAATACCTTTTCCTCTTAGTCGATACGTACGGCCCGTTTGAGTTCCTTCTGCAACTTCAAAACTTGCTTTTCCTGCCAGTGTAGGGACCTGGACTTCGCCTCCTAAACATGCCGTTGCGTATGAAATCGGCATTTGGAAATGTAAATCATCCCCATCTCTTTCGAAGACAGGATGAGGCTTGATATGTACCTCAACGTATAAATCTCCTGAGGGGCCTTGATTAATGCCGGGTTCACCATGACCACTTAAACGGATCCGCATACCATCTTCAATACCAGCAGGGATTTTGACTTCTAGAGTCTTTTGCTGCTTAGTCTGCCCTTCACCATGACACTTTTTACATGGCTTGGCTATGAACTGGCCATTCCCACGACATTTTGGACACGTCTGCTGCATAGAAAAAAAGCCTTGGGATACTCTGACTTGACCTTGACCACCACATGTAGAACAGGTCTCAACTTTACTACCAGGCTCTGCACCTGTTCCTGTACAAAGATCACAACTGGTCCAACCAGGAATACGTATTTGTGTTTCGTGACCTCTAGCGGCTTCTTCCAGAGAAATCTCCATACTGTATCGAAGATCACCACCTTTAAATACTTGAGGGCCAGCTCGGCCACCACGTGCACCACCTGCACCAAAAATATCACCAAAGATATCGCCAAAAGCATCGGCAAATCCACCAAAGCCTTGTGCGCCAGCGCCACCAAAACCACCCATACTGGGATCAATCCCAGCATGTCCATATTGATCATAGGCGGCTTTTTTCTGAGGATCTGATAAAGCCTCATAAGCCTCTTTGGCTTCTTTAAATTTTTCTTCTGAAGCTTTATTATCTGGGTTACGATCAGGATGGTACTTCATCGCCATCTTCCGATAAGCTTTTTTTATCTCATCGTCAGTGGCGTTTTTCGGTACCTCTAAAACTTCATAAAAATCTCTTTTTGTTGCCAAAGCTATTCCTTCAATAAACTACAAAAAATTATTTCTTATCAACTTCTTTGAATTCAGCATCAACAACATTATCATCTTTTGCTGCCTGACCCGGTGAAGTGGCGCCGCCTTCAGCTTTAGCTTTTTCAGCCATTGCTGCATATACTTTTTCGCCAAGAGTTTGGCTTACTTTGCCCAACTCCTCTGTTTTAGCTTCAATATCAGCTTTATCTGATTCTTTAATAGCCTCTTCTAATGCTTTCACCGCAGCTTCAATCTTCTCTTTTTCAGCAGCATCTAATGAAGCACCATGCTCTTCAAGAGATTTTTTGGTCGAATGGACAAGTGCCTCTGCTGTATTTCGTGCATCAACAACTTCCCTTAACTTACGATCTTCTTCCGCATTTTCTTCTGCATCTTTCACCATTTTTTGGATTTCATCTTCTGATAATCCAGAATTGGCCTTAATCGTAATTTTATTTTCCTTACCAGTTGCTTTATCTTTAGCGCCCACATGCAAAATACCGTTAGCATCAATATCAAAGCTCACTTCAATTTGCGGAGTTCCACGACTTGAAGGTGGAATGCCTTCTAAATTAAATTCTCCCAAGGTTTTATTAGCGGATGCCATCTCCCTCTCACCCTGGAAAACTTTAATAGTTACTGCCGGTTGATTATCTTCAGCGGTTGAGAATACTTGTGCATATTTGGTAGGTATCGTTGTATTCTTTTTAATCATCTTCGTCATTACACCACCTAAGGTCTCAATACCAAGAGATAAAGGCGTTACATCTAATAACAGAACATCCGTACGATCACCAGCGAGAACAGCTCCTTGAATCGCTGCACCAACAGCAACAGCTTCATCAGGATTAACGTCTTTACGAGGCTCTTGTCCAAAAAACTCTTTTACTTTTTCTTGAACTTTTGGCATACGTGTCATACCACCAACCAAAATAACGTCTTGAATATCTGTCAAAGATACGCCTGCATCTTTAATCGCAACGCGGCATGGCTCAATCGTTCGAGCAATCAAGTCTTCAACCAATGACTCTAGTTTCGCGCGCGTCATTTTAATATTTAAATGTTTAGGACCTGAGGCATCCGCAGTGATGTAAGGCAAATTAATTTCAGTTTGAGCAGTTGAGGACAACTCGATTTTGGCTTTTTCAGCAGATTCTTTTAAGCGTTGTAATGCGAGCACGTCTTTTGATAAGTCAACGCCTTGCTCTTTCTTGAATTCGGCAATGATGAAGTCAATAATCCGTTGGTCAAAATCTTCACCGCCAAGGAATGTATCACCATTGGTTGATAACACTTCAAACTGCTTTTCGCCATCAACATCGGCAATTTCAATAATAGATACGTCAAAAGTACCACCACCTAAGTCATACACAGCAATTTTTCGATCACCTGTAGAAACCTTATCTAAACCAAAAGCTAGGGCAGCAGCAGTTGGTTCATTGATGATACGTTTTACATCCAGCCCTGCAATTCGTCCAGCATCCTTGGTTGCCTGTCTTTGACTATCGTTAAAGTAGGCAGGAACAGTAATTACAGCCTCAGTTACTTCCTCACCTAAGTAATCTTCAGCTGTTTTTTTCATTTTTCTTAAAACTTCAGCTGAAATTTGTGGCGGAGCTAATTTATTACCTCTAACTTCTACCCAGGCATCGCCATTATCTGCCTTTGCAATTGTGTAGGGCATTAAATCAATATCCTTTTGCACTTCTTTTTCAGCAAATTTTCTTCCAATTAAGCGCTTTACAGCATAAAGTGTATTCCTTGGATTAGTCACAGACTGTCTTTTTGCCGGAGCTCCGACAAGAATTTCCCCATCTTCCATGTAAGCAATAATAGAAGGGGTCGTACGCGCACCTTCAGCATTTTCAACCACTTTTGGAGTGTTACCTTCTAAAATTGCAACACAAGAATTGGTTGTTCCTAAATCGATTCCAATAATCTTTGCCATGTTAATTTCCTTATTAAATGATCTGTATATTCTTTACATATGGCTCATCAGTTAATTATCAAGTGATGAGCCAATATTTATTCATGTTTTATTTTGCTTGGCTTACCATCACTAAAGCTGGTCTTAAAACTCGATCCGCGATGAGATAGCCTTTTTGCAATACAGTAACAACTGTATTTGCTTCTAGCTCAGATTCCACCGTCGAAATCGCCTGATGAAGGTGTGGATCAAACTTGGCACCAACTTCGGGATTGATCTCAACAATTTTCCCCTTTTCCAAAGCACCCGATAACTGCTTTAGAGTTAGCTCAACACCCTCTTTTAACTTGTTGAGGTCTTCGTTGTGATGTTGAAGAGCAGCATGCATACTGTCCATAACGGGTAATAAATGCTCTGCGAAACTCTCAATGGCAAATTTATGAGCCTTTGCAATGTCGTCTGCTGCCCTACGGCGCACATTCTCGACTTCCGCCTTGGCCCTTAAAAAAGCATCTTTACTTTCACTTAAGAGTTGATTTAATTGAATCAATTGTTGCTCATGCGAGTTATCAGGAGCAACAGAATCAGTTGATTCCACGTGTTGCTCCACATGTGGTGCATCATTTTTTTCTTGTGTCATTTCAATGCTTTACAAGGTTTAGGTTAAATAAAAAGCGTCTTACACACTTTACCTATAGGCATAAACAGTTATTTCAAGAGCAAATGATTAATATTTCTTTGAAAGACCTTTATTGCAAGGATGCTTGTACCAACTCGACCCTGGCTAGGCGCTCAGATAGATCTTCCTGTGACTCCGGAGTTCGAATCCAACCGAGAAGATTTTCTTCAACGATGTGTTGCATTGCATTGATCCATTCCGGATGTGAATTCAGACACGCAATCGCAAAGTAGTCCTTTCCACCTGCATGCTGAAAAATTTCTTTACCTTCCATTGCAATTTCTTCAAGGGTTTCCAAACAATCTGCTGGAAATCCTGGACAAAAAATATCAACTCTTGATGTGGCGGCTTGACCTAATTTTTCTAAAAGTGGGGCTGTGTAGGGCTTTAGCCATTCTGCTTTACCGAATCTCGACTGAAAACTAACCATTGCCTCTTGCTCCGAAAGCCCTAAAGACTCACGAAGTAAACGCCCAGTTTTATGGCATTCACAATGATATGGGTCACCCATATCTAAAGTACGTTTAGGCACTCCGTGAAAAGACATTATCAACTTTTCGCCAGCAGAAAAATTGGGGCGCCCTTGAACACGCCAAAAGTCTTCTACTTGTGCCTTTAAAGCTTTGATATAGAGTGGGTGATCATGAAAGTGTTTGATTGTTCTTACTGAAGGGGGATTTCTATACTCTTTATAAACTCGATAAATTTCATCAAAAGTAGAAGCTGTAGTTGTCGCGGAATACTGAGGGTACATTGGCATTACTAATAGACGATCCACTCCTTCATCATCCATTTTTTTCAAAACATGTTCAATCGAAGGGTTGCCATAGCGCATGGCTAAATCAACAATTAGCATTTGATTAGGTTCTTGTTTAAATGCCTGAGCCAATAATTGTGTTTGGGATTGTGAATGAACCAATAGTGGGGAACCACTTTTTTCACCAGAAAACCAAACCGAAGCGTATTTTTTTGCAGACGCACCAGACCTGATAGGCAAAATAATGAGATTGAGAATACACCACCAAATAATGCGAGGAATTTCCACAACTCTTGGATCTGATAGAAATTGCTTCAAATATGTTCTAACTGCTTTTGCAGTTGGAGCATCCGGTGTCCCCAAGTTGACAATCAATACGCCGATCTTTGGGCTTTTAGCATGCGCCGCGCGGGGATCTAATATTTGTTTATTCACCAAACAATTCCAAAATTAAGATTTTTGACTCAAAGCACTACTGAGTAATTTTGCCGTGATATCCACAATCGGAATAACGCGTTCATATGCCATTCTTGTAGGTCCAATGACCCCAAGAGTCCCCACAATAATACCGTTAACTTGATAAGGGGCTGTAATAATTGCCATATCATCGATCGGCACTAGGTCACTTTCCCCACCAATAAAGATTTTGACACCACTTGCCTTACTAGATTCATCAAGTAACTGAATCAGTCCTGTTCGCTGTTCAAATACTTGAAACAAGCGCTTTATTTTATCCATATCTGAGACTAACTCACCTACTTCTAATAATTTTTTCTCACCAGAAATAATAACCGTCTCTTGATCCTCTTTTAATGAATCAGATCCAGCCTCAACCGCTTGACTCATTAATGAGGTGATGTCATGTTTTAAACCCACTAACTCTTGTTTAAGCCTTTGACGAACAGCTTCAAAATCAAACCCTGCATAATGAGCGTTAATATAATTAGTCGCTTCAATCAACTCCGTGGGAGAGTAGTCTTTTTGGGTAATCAAAATTCTGTTTTGCACATCACCCTGAGGGGATACCAAAATCAATAAAACTCTTTTTTCAGAGAGTCTTAAAAACTCGATTTGCTTAAACACATGCGAGCGCTTAGGCGTCATCACAACGCCAGCAAAATGCGATAAGCTGGATAAAACATTTGCGGCAGATGCAATGGCCCTTTGCGGCAAGTCTGGCTGGATTTCCTCAAATGCTGCACTAGATGCCAAATCCTCTATGGGCGTCATGGTTAGCATCGTATCGACAAATAAACGATATCCTTGGGGGGTTGGTATTCTTCCAGCTGAGGTGTGCGGACTAGTCACAAATCCCATCTCTTCCAAATCAGCCATCACATTTCGAATAGTGGCTGCAGATAAATCTAAGCCAGAATGGCGAGATAAGGTTCTAGACCCTACAGGTTGCCCCTCAGATATATACCTTTCGATTAAAGTTTTAAGAAGTTCGCGCGCTCTTTTATCCATATAAGTAGTGATTCTAACCAATCTTGTGACTTTTGGATGAAGGTTTAGTTTGAAACTGTTCTTTTGCTATGGTTTAATCAGGGAATGACGACAAAAAACATATCTCCTTCTATTTTTAAGCGAGTTGCCTTAATTGGTAAATTTCAGGCTGATGGCATAGGTCAAGTTTTAAATCTTATTTTTGATCTAGTGAAGTCACAAGGCTGCTCTGTTTGGATTGAGGAAGAAACCGCTAAATTTACCCAAAATCAACATCGCCCGATGATTAGCATTAAGGACATCATGGGTAATATCGATGTGGTCATTGTGATAGGAGGAGATGGTACCCTTTTGGGCGTCGGTCGACATTTAGCCGGTGCCGATATTCCAGTAATCGGAATCAACATGGGTCGTTTGGGATATATGACAGATATTCCCATTCAAGAAGTTGCTCTTATCCTGCCCAAAATGTTAGCTGGAAATTATGATTCAGATTCTAGGCATTTATTAAGTGCCTCTGTCATCCGAAATGGCAATGTGACACATCAAGGCTTAGCTTTAAATGATGTCGTTGTTAACCGCTCTAGCTTAACAGGCATGGTTGAGTTAACTGTTAAAGTAAATGGTAGTTTTATGTATAACCAGAGATCAGATGGGCTGATTATCGCAACTCCGACAGGCTCCACCGCTTATAGTCTCTCTTCGGGAGGGCCGATACTGCATCCAAGAGTTGAGGGGTTTGTTCTAACACCAATTTCACCCCATGCTCTGTCAAATCGTCCAATTGTTTTACCCCACGATGTAGAAATTATTATAGAAGTCGCGGGCGGCAAGGATGTTAATGCTCACTTTGATATGCAATCGTTATCGATTCTTCAAGTGGGGGATCAAGTAAGTGTCAAAAAATCCCAAAAACAAGTCACTCTCCTTCATCCTCAAGGTCATAGTGATTACAAAACCTTGCGGGAAAAATTACACTGGAACGAATATCCTTCGTCTTTTTAACTGATGCTGCAAAGTTTGGATATTCGTGATTTTGTGATCGTTCGAGAGCTCGAACTGGATCTGACACATGGTTTTACTGTTCTTACAGGAGAAACTGGGGCTGGTAAGTCGATCCTTTTAGATGCCTTAGCGATTGTCATGGGTGAAAAAGCGGACAGCTCACAAATCCGAGAGGGTTGTACACGAGCACAAATTTGTGCAATCTTTACCATCTCCAAGCCACTCCAAGAAATCTTAAATCCTTGGTTAGATGAACATGGCTTCTCACTTGAAGATGAAGGTAACTTGATTCAGCTCAAACGCATCATCGAGTCCAACGGCAGAAGCAAATCTTTCATCAATGGAGAAAATGCTACCCTAAGCCAATTACGCGATATTGGAGAGCAATTAGTAGACATTCATGGTCAACATGAGCATCAAATGTTATTAAAGCCCGGGGCGCAAAGACAATTACTTGACCGTCATGCACACTTAATACCTCTTCAAGAACAGGTATCTCAAGCTTATAAGAATTGGTTAAATATTGATAAAAAAATGAAGATGGCCAAAGCTGCTGGGCAAAACTTGGCAAAAGAAAAAGAACGCCTTACCTGGCAACTAGACGAGTTAGATTTACTCGCTCCCAAAGTTGGTGAATGGCAAGAGATCGAACACGAACATAGCCGTTTATCTAATGCGGCGGAACTGATTGAAGGATCACAAACACTGATTAACCTCTTAAGTGAGGGAGAAAATGCTCTTGTTGACCAGTTATCCAAAGCACAAAACTTATTAAATGATCTAGTCGATATCGATGCAGCTCTTGCTGGCGCAAAAGAAGCGCTAGAGCCTGCAGTTATTCAAATTGATGAGGCGGCTCATTCCATTAACCGCTATTTACAAAAACTTGATTTAGATCCAGATCGTCTTAGTCTAGTTGATACTAGGCTTCAAGAATATCATCGGCAAGCCAAAAAAAATCATTGTCAACCAGATGAGCTCACTGGAGTTTGGGAACAATTGAAAGAAGAACTAGCCTCACTTGAAGCCGCACAAAATATTGAACAACTAGAAAAAGAACTTAAACAAGCATGGGACGCTTATATCAAACAAGCAAAACTTCTTTCGAGTTCTAGACAAAAAGCAGCAGAACAATTATCTCAATCAGTCACCTCAGCGATGCAAAGTCTAGCCATGGCCGGTGGAAAATTTGTAGTTGCATTAAGCCCTCTTGAGCAGGGAAATCAATTTGGCTTGGAGAATGTTGAATTTTTAGTGGCAGGTCACCCGGGGGTTCAACCAAGGCCTATTGCTAAAGTTGCGTCCGGTGGCGAACTCGCTAGAATAAGTCTTGCCATTGCGGTAATTGCAAGTAGTGCAAGTCAAATTCCAACGCTCATTTTTGATGAAGTAGATGCTGGTATTGGTGGAGCCGTTGCCCAAACTGTGGGCAAACTCCTGAAACAGTTAGGACAAGATCATCAAGTACTCTGTGTAACACACCTGCCCCAAGTAGCTTCACAAGGAGATCATCAGTGGCGTGTACAAAAATTAGTTGATCATGGGCAAACGATTAGCCATATTCATGTATTAAATCGGCAAGATAGAGTTCAAGAAATCGCAAGAATGTTGGGCGGCTCGGATATTACTGAAACCTCTTTGCGTCACGCAAGAGAACTGCTGAATCAATGATCAAGCAACATCAATTGTTGCCATACCTGTTTCACTTTGATTTGATGCTCGGCAAAAACTTCTTCAAACTCGGCTGAAGAAACTCTTGCTACTGAGAGTCCATCTAGACGTAGTTGATGTTGTTTTTTTCTAAATATGCGATAGGCATTTGAGACGGCTAAGGCATCTTCTTGATTCATGATCTGTAAGTTAGCCGCCATTTTAAGCAATGCGATATTGCCAATATTTTGTTGTAACTGAGGGTAAAGATTGGCATACCTTAATACAATCCATTGAATCATAAATTCAATATCAACCATTCCTCCTGCATCATGCTTGAGATCAAAATCATTAGAGCGATTTGGATGCCCCTCATGAATTTTTAAGCGCATATCTATGATGCTTTTTCTTAGGGAAGAAGGCTCTCTTTTCATGCCAATGACTTTAGCTCGAATCTGTTCAAATCTGAGTCTCACCGGCTCACTGCCGGCACAAAACCTAGCACGAGTTAGTGCTTGGTGCTCCCAAATCCAAGCAACATTCGACCCTTGTTGCATTTGATATGATTCGAAGGCACTCAAGCTAGTCACCATTAGACCAGCTACGCCATTCGGTCTTAGCCTTGTATCAATTTCAAATAAGACTCCTGAACTAGTTGCCGTTGTACAACACATAATGAAACGCCGAACCAATTTCAGATAACTCTCAATAAAGGCTTCATCAAAATGAGGGTGTTGGTCATCATAGACAAATACCAGATCAAGATCTGATCCATACCCAAGCTCTTTTCCACCCAATTTGCCATAAGCAATAACACCAAAACCAGTTTCAAATACATCAGTTGGAAGTTGATTATTCTTTAATGCAATACTAAGCCAAGTACTTACAAGCGTTTCTTGAATAACAATATCGGCCATGGCAGATAGGCGGTCACTCACTTGTTCGACACTCAGCTTTTGCTTTAGCGAAATCCCTAAATCAGCTAACAGCGTTTGAAATATCTCAGCATGGTGTGAATCTCTAAGGATGTTCCATACAAGCTCTTGACCGTCTTGTTCCAATGCAATATGGTTTAACTTAGCTCTTAACTGTATCTTCCAATGAGCCCAATACGTCTGCGGATCATCTTCAGGTTGTGAGCTTGAATAATTTTGAATAAACTCGTCCAAAAGATGTGGGTGCCTAATGAGGTAGTTGCCCCCCCATTGAGATTCTTTTAATAAAGTAATGACACTTTCAATAACAATTGGATACTCTCTTAGTAAAGAGAGATAAACCGCCCTGCGCATAATCACTTCAATCAAATCTAAAAATTTAATCAAAACACTTTCAGATATATTCGGTTGTATTTCTGAGATGCGTAAAAAAATAATATTTAGATTTTTTTTTGATACATCATTACAAAGTTGATATTTTGGACTTTGTAGAAAGTGCTCATAGCGCGTTTTAAAATCAGGATAAAAGTTAAATATTCCTAATAAATCTTGCGTTTGTACAAAGTCTTGGTTGGCCTGTTGATCAACGGTGAACGCATCTGAAAAATACTTTGTCACTAAATTTTGATGCTGCTTTAATGTATTCATAAAGGCTTGCGTACTGTCAAAGCCCATTGACTTAGCTACTCGATCTAAAGATTCTTGATCGATAGGTAAATAATGAATTTGCGCATCACGCCACCATTGCAATCGATGCTCTAATTTTCTATAAAAGTCGTAAGCGGCCAATAAATCCCTTACTTGAGAGGCCGGCATAAACGATAGCGCTTGAATGGTCTCTAACGTGCTTACTGTTGAACGCACCCTGAGAGTACTTTCCTGCCCCCCTCGAATTAATTGATACATTTGCGCTAAAAACTCAATTTCTCGAATACCACCTGCTCCTAATTTAATATCTGCAGCTCGATCAGGAAATTGACTTGCCCTCACATTGGCTTCATAACGTATTTGGTGATGTAAGTTGCGTACAGCATCAATAATTCCATAATCCAAGTATTTACGATATACAAATGGCTTTACGACAGCCAATAAAGTGGGCGAGAGGCCAGAGCCATTATCCTCACTCAGCGGGTATACCAAGCGGGCTTTAATCCAAGCATAACGCTCCCATTCACGCCCCTGAATGAGGAAGTACTCTTCTAACATTTTGATTGAACTAACTAAAGGCCCCGAATCACCATTCGGCCTTAGGCGCATATCGACTCTAAAAACCAAACCCTCAGCAGTTAAGTCAGTTAACCCTTTAATGATTCTTTTACCCAACCAAGTAAACCACTCATGATGAGAAACAGAACGACTTGCACCCTGTGTTTGTCCATCGGAGTCATAAACAAAAATTAAATCAATGTCCGAACTGACATTCAGCTCTTTGCCCCCTAATTTGCCCATGCCGATGACCCATAATTTCATTTCTTCTTTATTTGGGTAATACGGTTTTCCATAAAGCAAACTGAGCTGCTCAGCATAATAATCGGCGACCATCTGGAGCGCTATTTCAGCCATATGCGTCATCGACTTCATTATTTCTTCAACTTGCGCTTGCATTGCCAAGTCTCTCACCCCTAAAGCTAACATCATTTTTTGGCGAGCAATACGCAACCTGGCTAAAAATTCACTCTCTGGGAGATGCTTAAAATTGGCGTCTAAGTTTTCGTAAAAAACTCTTTCAATGCTAATCCGATCAATAGGTTGTTCGCAAATGGTAAGTACCCACTCCGCCCAATTAGGTTTTGCAAGCAATTTCTCCTCAATAAATTTGGAGAATGACGTGGCAAGTGATATGGTTGATTGCATTGTTTATCGTAACAAATTTGAAAGACTTCATCACCATATCGGATAATGAGTAAATTGCTAATCATAAATTCAAGAAATCCATAAAAAACAGAATGTTAAAAGTAATTCATAGTCGCATGGGCCAGTCGAGGCCACTAAGAATAGCTATTTATTCTGTCATAGGTACTTTATTGACATTTATTTTGCTTACCCAAATAGTTGCTCGATTCTTGATTTGGCCTCAACTAGAGGTAAGAAAAACTCAAATTGAACAAATTATTACTAAAGAATTAGGGGTGGATGTCAAAATTGGAGAAATTCATGCCCGCTGGCAATCTTTTCGACCTAGCTTTGAAATAAACAATATCAGCTTTAAAAAAGATCCTAAGGGAGATGACTCATTCACCAATCAAGTACTTGAAGTACCAAAGATTACAGGTATCTTGGCTTGGAGTTCACTCTGGTCATTATCTCCCCGATTTTATGATCTATATTCTGAAAATATTCGGTTAACTGCCTATCGTGATCAACAAGGTTTATGGAATTTTGCGGGTATCCCAGTATCTAATACCGGTGGTGATTCTAATACATTAACTTGGATTCTCAATGAGCGAAATCTCAATACTAAAAATTTCCATGTCATAGTAAAAGATGATTTAGATGGAAGTTCAATCAATGAATTTACTATTGAAAATTTTTCCTTAAAAAATCAGATGAGAAATCATGTGATTCAATTAAATTCCTTTGTAAAACCCACCCAAGGTCTTTTAAATTTTTCTGGCGACTTTAATCACAAACCTTTTTCAGATGTCAGCAATTGGAAAAATTGGCGAGGTTCTTTTGTGAGTGAAATCCAAAAGATTAATGCGGCAAATTTACTAAAAATAACCAAATTGCCCATCAAATCTGGCTCTGGTCAAATTGAGTTTAAAGGGCAAGTCAATCTCAATCATGGTGTATTTCAAGAGAGTACTGCTAACTTAAATGCGAATGAAATCAATATAATTTGGGCTAATGACCAACCAGATTTACATCTCAACAAACTACAAATTGATATAAATCAATACGCCAAAGATACAACTCAGATTGTCGACTTCAAAAACTTTTATTGGCAATTTCAAGAGAAGAATCAAAAAATACATGCCATCAATGATTTAAATCTGCGGGTAACACCTAATCAAGCAAATGAATCAATATCAAAAATTGAACTGAACGCACCAAATATTCCATTAACAGAATTAGCTTTATTAGCCCAAAGCATTCCTTTGCCAGCGAAGATATATAAACCTCTAAGACAGGCTCAACCTGAGGGAAATCTTGAGCAATTTCATTTTATTTGGCATAACGGTCAGCCAGAAAGACGTTTTTTAACTCAAGCACCAACCCACAGCGAATACGAAATTAAAGGGCAATTAAAAAACATTGGGTGGGGCTCAGTTGGAGAATCTATTCCGGGCATAAAAGGAATTAATGGAGAAATAGAATCCACCCTCAATCAAGGCTCGTTACAGATCAATTCCTCTGAATTGGCTCTAGAGTCTTCATATTATTTTCACCAAAAAAGAATTGCTCTTCCAAATACCTCAGGGAAAATTCAATGGCGCCAAAAAGAGGATCAGTGGTTAATTAATTTTGATCAATTGCTAATTAAAGATGACAATACTGAAATTCAAGCTCAGGGCTCTTATCTCACACAAAGCAAAAAAAGCTCTGACCAATTAGACCTTGATTTAGAACTAGTCAATATGGGGGCAACTCAATTATTAAACTCTATTCCAAAGACCATAGCGCCCACAACGATGGAGTATCTAAGGTCAACGATTTCAGGTGGAACGATCACCAATTCGTCTCTAAAAATTCATGGTCCAACTAATGAGATTCCATTTGCAAAAGGTTCAAAAAATCAATTTCAATTAGATGCCAATATTAAAGATGGGATTTATAGACCTGTCGCTGTCAATAAAAATATAAAAGGAGAATGGCCATCTCTTGAAAAAGTCAATGCAAACATCAAAATGGATAACAACCTTCTTTATGTTGACGCCTCATCAGGAAAATTTAAAAATGTACTGATCAAAGATATCACTGCCGAAATGGACGTTACTAAAGTACCTAATATTTTAGAAGTGAAAGGTAAGGCTAGTGGGTCACTTTTTGACTTTTTGACGTATTTAGTGGCTACCCCTATTGGTTATAAATGGCAGCCAGAATTAAAGAAAATGAGCGTGACAGGGAATGCTCAACTAGATCTCAAATTAACACAACAATTTGGTCCTAAAGAAAACACAAAAGTTCTGGCTCAAGTGAATCTTGAAAAAAATCAAATACGTTGGGGAAAAAATTTACCAGGCACAATCAGTAAGGGTTTCCTCTTGGTCGATGAACATGGCTTACAAAAAGCGGATATCAATGGCGACTGGATGGGAGGGCCGATGTCCATAAAAAACAATGTTGTAAATCCTGATCAAATCGATATTCATGCTGATGTTGATGGTGCTTTATTGCTTGAGTTATTTGCAACTGATCAAGAGTTTAGTCACGACTTTCATCCAAATATCTTGACTGGCAAGCTTGGATTGCATGGCAATATTCTTAGAAAAAATAATGACTCCACGTTAAATTTAAATTTAGATCTCAAGTCAACCAATATCAATTTACCCAAACCGTTAATGAAGCCTGTGGGAGAAAATTTATTAGGCACTCTTAAGGTAAATATCAACTCTTCTACCGCTAACCCTACGACCGATTGGCAGCTCAAACTCGGGGAATTGATTCAATCATCTGGTCAATTATCCCAACAAAAATTAGATAAGGCTACAGTTGTCATTGGCAATGCTGCACAACCAATTATGGCTAAGGGAGTTAATGTCGCTTTTGACGTTCATACGATACAGCTAGATCAATGGTTAAGTCTAATCAATGATTTCGACAAGGCAAATCCTAACTATTCAGAAAGATTTGTAAATAAAAATGCAAATCCAACCACTACCAACTTACCTATTACAGTTGCAGGAAAATCAAGCCATCTATTGTTTTTGGATCGTGAATTTAACAACCTATTGGTAGACATCAAAGAGGACAACCATACCTGGGGTGGAACTATTCAAGCAAATAATATCGATGGCAAATTTAACTGGCTACCCAAAAATTCTGAATTACCATTTGGATTAATCTCTGCGAAATTTAGTAAGCTTTATGCTCCCATTCCAACAACAACGACAAGTTCCCAAAATCAATCAAAATCAAGCTTAAGATCTTTGCCGAGTATGGATATTTCAATTGCAGATTTGCAACTGGGAAATATGCAACTTGGTGCAGTTCAAATTCAAGCTAATGCCACACCTGTTGAATGGAAACTAAGCCAACTTTCAATAAAGACAAAATTTGGCGAAATGAATGCGAAAGGAGATTGGGAACTGCCCTCAGGAAATCTTATCGGCAAAACTGCTATGAATATTAATCTTCAAACTTCCGATGCCGGTGATCTTTTAACCTCTTTAGGTGTCAAAGAGAACGTGATTAATCGTGGTAAGGGTAACATTCAAGGCAATTTGAATTGGCAGGGTTCCCCAATAGACTTTAATACACTCAGTCTTAATGGCGATCTTCAATTAGAAATTAAGAATGGTACGATCCTACAAGTTGATCCGGGAGCCGCAAAGCTGCTTGGCATCTTAAGTCTTCAAAGTCTTTTTAAATTTGCTACCTTAAATTTTGATGGCAGCCTTGGCGAAACGGTTAAGTCAGGAACTCCGTTTGATCAGGTAACAGCCACCGCAACGATTCGAAGAGGTAATATCCGCTCGAATGATTTTGAAATGACAAGTACTTTGGCTCGAATTACTTCTAGAGGTATTATTAATTTGAGTCGTGAAACTCAAGATTTAAGAGTGACGATTTACCCTCGAATTAACTTTGGCTCCGCTTCACTTGCGGCATTTTATTTTGTAACTCCTATTATTGGAATTACCACCATGATTGGTCAATATCTATTTAGTGCTGGTATTAATAAAGCTTTCCAAACCGATCTGTTGATTCAAGGGGACTGGAAAAACCCGGAAGTGATTCCTCTCGATCAAAATGGCAAACCTGTCGACCCTGAGGTCCTCAAAAGTATCCGTCGCAAATCCCTCTTAAACGAACCTGTTAAACAACCAACTGAAAAAAAACAAGCTCCACCAATCAACCCAACACCAAACACCAATCCTTAAAAGATGCTAACCTATTTCTATGATTAAAATTGCTAGCCTTCAAATGGTCGCCTCTTCCGACCTAGATACCAATTTACACGTCGCTCAACAGTTGATTGCACAAGCGGCTGATCAACAATGCCAATTAGCCGTTTTACCCGAATATTTTTGTCTATTTGGTAAAAAAGATCGAGATAAGTTAGATATTCAAGAGTCACTTGGTCACGGCCCAATACAAGATATATTAGCAAGCACTGCCCAGAAATTTGGAATCCATATTGTGGCAGGTACGATTCCTATCTCTACCAATGACCCTAATCATGTTTTAAACACTACCCTGGTTTTTAATCCGGATGGGGAAATCATTTGTCAATACGACAAGATTCACTTGTTTTCATTCTCATCTGGTGGAGAGAGTTACGATGAATCTAGAGTGCTTCAAGCAGGATCCAACCTATCTTCCTTTGTCATTACTCATCAAGATGAAAATTGGCGTTTTGGCTTAAGTATTTGTTATGACCTTCGCTTTCCAGAAATGTATCGTGCCATGGGTGAGGTTGATTGCCATATTCTCCCAGCCGCATTTACCTACACCACAGGTAAAGTTCATTGGGAAATTCTTCTGCGCGCTCGAGCGATTGAAAATCAATGCTACTTTGTTGCCTCTGCTCAAGGTGGTACTCACGATAATGGTCGTCAAACTTGGGGGCACTCAATGATTGTTCACCCTTGGGGAGAAATCAACTCTATATTAGAAGTTGGAGAAGGTCTCATTACTGGAGAAATGTTTAAATCCAACATACTCGACGTTCGTAATAAATTACCAGCCCTTCAGCATCGCACAATTAAATAAATACTACCATGCAAAATCATTCAAATAATGCCATACAAACTGCTAAATCTCTGCTTCTTGCTCCTGGCGGGATTGATGAACGCGTGATTGAAAAGGCCCTCAGTGAGATGTATTTACATCGCCTTGATGATGCTGACTTATATTTTCAACATACTCGCTATGAATCCTGGAGTCTTGAAGAGGGGATTGTTAAATCTGGCAACTTTAGTATTGATCAAGGTGTTGGTGTAAGGGCTGTCTCTGGAGACAAAACAGCCTTTGCTTATGCTGATGTTGTTAATGCTGACACTTTGATGCAAGCTGCAAAATCAACCCGAGTAATTGGTCCATCGGGTGGTAAAAAGAAGATTATTCTGCAACCGATTTCTACATTTTCTGGGCAAGCACTCTACATCCCTGAGGACCCCATCTTTAGCTTAAAAACGGAAGAAAAAATCCAACTTCTTGAAAAAATTGAACAAACGGCAAGGGCAAAAGACCCTAGAGTTGTGCAAGTTATGGCAAGTCTGACAGGTGAATTCGACGTTATTTTAGTGGCAAAAGGAAACGGTAAATTAGTGGCCGACATACGCCCCCTCGTTAGAGTTTCAATTAGCATCATCGTAGAACAAAATGGTCGGAGAGAAACTGCTAATGCTGGCGGTGGTGGGCGCCTCAATTACAAAATGTTTACCGATGACTTAATTAATGGTTGGGTCGATAAGGCGGTCACTTCTGCATTAATTAATTTAGAGTCTAAACCTGCTCCTGCGGGTCCAATGACTGTTGTCATGGGTCCTGGATGGCCAGGCGTTTTATTACATGAAGCTATTGGACACGGCTTGGAGGGTGATTTTAATCGTAAAGGATCCTCATCGTTTGCTGGAAAATTGGGCCAAAAAGTAGCTGCTCCAGGCGTTACAGTAGTGGATGACGGCACACTTTCAGGGCGTCGTGGCTCTCTCAATGTTGATGATGAAGGAAATCCAACTCAGTGTACAACCCTGATTGAAAATGGTCGACTCAAAGGTTTTATGCAAGATGCTATGAACTCTCGTCTCATGAAAATGCCACTGACGGGCAATGGTCGTCGAGAAAGCTATGCTGCCCTTCCTCTTCCTAGAATGACAAATACGTATATGCTTGGGGGAGATAAGGATCCTGGAGAAATCCTCGCTAGTATTAAAAAAGGCTTATATGCTGTCAATTTTGGCGGCGGTCAAGTCGATATTACTAGCGGCAAGTTTGTTTTTGCGGCAACCGAAGCCTATTGGGTTGAAAATGGCAAAATTCAATATCCTGTAAAAGGGGCAACAATTATCGGTAATGGCCCTGAATCTTTGAAGCAAGTTAGTATGATAGGGAATGATTTGCGTCTTGACGATGGCGTTGGAGTTTGTGGGAAAGAAGGCCAAAGCGTGCCGGTTGGAGTTGGGCAACCTACCCTCAGAATTGAAAATATGGTTGTTGGTGGAAGTGTCTAAATTAGTATCTCCATGAAGTTGTGGTAAATTAATATTTATGTATACGAACTCTTTTTACTTCTTTTACTTTTTCATCTCAGACTTGGCGGTCGAGAGGTAATGATTTAAAAACATTTCCTAAAACAACCGCCCCAAAAAGGCGGTTTTTTTTCACCTAGTTGTGCAACATGTAAGGATTAATATGACGGATAAAGCTCTAAGTACCCACGAAAACTGGTATGCCAATATGGACAAAACATCCTTAACGGATGATGCTCGGATTAAAAATATTACTGTTCTACCGCCACCAGAGCATTTGATTCGTTTTTTTCCAATTTCCAACACTCCGATTGAAAAACTCATCGCCCAATCACGGAAAAAGATTCGCGATATTATTCATGGAACCGACGACCGCTTGCTCGTGATTATTGGGCCTTGTTCAATTCATGATCCTTCTGCTGCAGTTGCATATGCGAAAAGACTTCTTGAGCAACGTGAGCACTTTAAAAAAGATTTAGAAATCGTCATGAGAGTCTATTTTGAAAAACCAAGAACTACTGTTGGTTGGAAGGGTCTGATCAATGACCCTTATTTAGATGAAAGTTTTAAGATTGATGAGGGCCTTCGTATCGCAAGGCAATTGCTCATTGAAATCAATCGACTTGGAATGCCCGCAGGAAGTGAATTCCTGGACGTTATTTCTCCTCAATATATTGGTGATCTGATTTCGTGGGGTGCAATTGGTGCCAGAACTACTGAAAGCCAAATTCATCGTGAATTAGCTTCTGGTTTATCAGCACCAATTGGCTTCAAAAATGGTACTGATGGGAACATTAAGATTGCTACTGATGCAATACTTGCAGCATCGCGAGGGCATCATTTTTTGTCTGTACATAAAAATGGTCAAGTTGCTATCGTTGAAACTAGTGGCAATAAGGATTGTCACGTCATCTTACGAGGTGGTAAAGCACCTAATTACGATGCAAAAAGTGTGGCAGAGGCTTGCGATAGCTTACAGACCTCTAAGCTACATCCATCTTTAATGATTGATTTATCACATGCAAACTCTAGTAAACAACATGAGCGTCAAATGATTGTGGCACAAGATGTTGCAGATCAGTTGAAGGCAAAATCTAAGTCAATCTTTGGTGTAATGATAGAAAGTCACTTTGAAGGTGGGGCGCAGAAATTTACTCCTGGCAAAGATGATCCAAACAAACTTCAGTATGGTCAAAGTATTACTGATGCCTGCATCAACTGGGATGACTCTGTGAAAACGCTTGAGATATTAGCCGAAGGTGTAAGAAAACGTCGTAATTAATTATTGCTTGGGGGTTTTATGATGATTCCACAAAACATCTTTACCCCCAGCACTTACATTAAGATACCTGGCCAAAACAAACAATAAATCGGATAAACGATTGGTGTATTGCCTAGGTGTGTCATTGATTTTTTCTTTAGACCCTAACTGTACAATCGAACGCTCAGCTCTTCGACATACCGTACGGCAAATATGGGCTTGAGCTGCAGCACGAGTACCGCCTGGAAGAATAAATTCTGATAGTTTAGGTAATTGCGAATTGTAAAGAGCCAACTGCTCATCAAGATAGAGTATTTGCTCTTGCTTAAGTAAGGTATATCCGGGGATACAAAGCTCGCCACCTAAGTCAAATAAGTCATGCTGAATTTGATTAAATAAACCCCTCATGGCATCATCAATTGATTTGGGGAACTCTTCAGTCAATAAAAGACCAATTTGAGAATTTAATTCATCAACATCACCCATGGCACAAATGCGATCATGTGCTTTATCTACACGAGTTCCATCACCTAGGCCAGTCATTCCAGCATCACCGGTTCGAGTTGCAATTTGTGTAAGGCGATTTCCCATAAAATGTATTATAGAGGGATAATTACACTATGAATGCCATAATTCCACCTTTATTAAAAAGTCGTCAAGATTTTGTCGTTGGCCTATTAAAGCCAATCTTAGATGAAGACTCTCTTCTATGGGAGCCAGAGGATACTATTCCCTATGAATGTGATGGCTTAGCGGCTTATAGGCAGATGCCTTTGGCTGTCGCTCTTCCTCATACAGAATCTCAAGTGATTGAAATTTTGAAGATTTGTCATGCCAATCAAATACCTGTTGTCCCTAGGGGGGCCGGAACAGGCTTATCGGGCGGGGCTATGCCGATTGCGGATGGTCTTGTCCTATCTTTAGCTAAATTGAAGAAAATCATCGATATTAACCCTCTTGCTAGGACCGCTACGGTCCAACCCGGAGTTAGAAATTTAGCAATCTCTGAGGCAGTTGCGAAACACCAACTCTACTATGCTCCCGACCCTTCCTCTCAAATCGCCTGCACAATTGGTGGCAATGTAAGTGAAAACTCTGGGGGTGTTCATTGCCTTAAATATGGATTAACGATTCATAATATTCTGCGAATACGCGCTGTATTGATTACTGGCGAAGTAGTAGAGTTTGGTGGACTGGCGCCTGATAGTCCAGGTTTAGATTTATTTTCTATTTTTATTGGTAGTGAAGGCATGTTAGCTTTGGTGACTGAGGTAACTGTGAAATTGGTTCCAAAGCCGCAACTGGCCAGAGTGATTATGGCTAGCTTTGATGATATTGAAAAAGGCGGTAATGCCGTTGCAGCAGTAATCGGTGCTGGTATCATACCTGCCGGTTTAGAAATGATGGATCAGCCAGCTACTCAAGCTGTTGAAGAATTTGTGCATGCAGGTTATGACATTGATGCTAAAACAATTTTGTTGTGTGAATCAGATGGCACTCCAGAAGAAGTTGCTGAAGAAATTGAAAAAATGAGTTTAGTCCTTAAAGCTAGTGGCGCATCTAGACTTCAAGTATCAGAAACTGAAGCCGAACGCTTAAGGTTTTGGAGCGGCAGAAAAAATGCTTTCCCAGCCGCTGGTCGTGTATCTCCAGACTATTATTGTATGGATGGAACGATTCCGCGACGTCAAATTGCTGAATTGTTAAAACGTATCAAAGATATGGAAAGTAAATATCAGCTCAGATGTATGAATGTCTTTCATGCTGGCGATGGCAATATGCATCCTCTGATCTTGTTTAACGGTGCTAATCATTCTGAATGGCTTCGTGCGGAAGATTTTGGTTCGGAAATTCTTGAAACCTGCGTTGAACTAGGTGGAACAATTACCGGGGAGCATGGTGTTGGTATCGAAAAAATCAATTCAATGTGCGTTCAATTTTCTGAGTTAGAGAGAAATTTATTTTGGTCGATTAAAGAATCATTCGATCCCCTCAAATTATTAAATCCTGATAAAGCCATTCCAACACTCAATCGATGTGCAGAATATGGTCGGGTCAGAATCAGTAATGGTGTGATGCCTCATCCAGAATTAGAACGTTTTTAATATACTTATCACTTATGCAAGTTGTGCTGAATCAATTTAAAGAACAAATACAATCGGCTATTACCACGCAGAAAAAAATTAATATCTGCGGTGGAAATACAAAGAATTGGTATGGTGATCCTCCAAATGGGGAAGTATTAAACACCCTTCAATACTCCGGTATTTTGGATTATCAACCAGAAGAACTTGTTATTACAGCATGTGCTGGAACTCCATTAAAGGAAGTTGAAGCAGCATTAATTGCAAAAAATCAGTACTTTGCATTTGAGCCTCCGCATTATGGAGAAAATGCGACGATTGGTGGAATGGTTGCAGCTGGTTTAGCAGGT
Source organism: Polynucleobacter sp. SHI8 (assembly GCF_027944005.1). Taxonomy (NCBI): domain Bacteria; kingdom Pseudomonadati; phylum Pseudomonadota; class Betaproteobacteria; order Burkholderiales; family Burkholderiaceae; genus Polynucleobacter; species Polynucleobacter sp. SHI8. The sequence continues at coordinate 2,098,536 of NZ_AP027204.1, forward strand.
CCAGGTCGAGGCCAATTTGGTGGGCTCAGAGACTATGTTCTAGGCACCAAAATGATGGATGGTAATGGCCAGATCTTATCCTTCGGGGGTAAGGTGATGAAAAATGTTGCTGGTTATGATGTCTCACGTTTAATGCCAGGATCTTTAGGTACTTTAGGGCTGATCCTTGAAATGTCTATTAAAGTTTTACCTCTTCCGGCAAGAACTGAAACTTTAAAGTTTCAAATTCCGGCAAGTCAAGCGATTGTGCAAATGAATTCATGGGCTAGTCAACCACTCCCCTTATCTGCAAGTACCTGGTTAGGGAATTCGCAAAGCGGTGAACTATGGATACGACTCGCTGGAGCAAATGCCGCAGTCGTTTCGGCAATCCAAAAAATGCAACAACTTTTGCCGTCTGAAATAATTGACGCTCAACAAGCTAATGTCTTTTGGGAAAGTATTCGTGAACAAACGCACTCTTTCTTTACAAATTCAAACGATAATTTATGGCGTTTTGCTGTTAATCCATTATCAGAGCCATTTGCAACTGACCATGTAACAATGATGGAATGGTTTGGTGGACAACGTTGGATTAAAGGAAATCTAAGTCGCGAAGAAGCTCAAAATCTTGCTGCTCAAAACCAAGGATATGCAACCTTATATCGAAATCATAATCATGACTCTGGTAGTGTATTTACACCTATTACTGCTAACCCTCTAACGGCACCCTTAGCTATTGTGCAAAAAAGAGTTCAAAATGCCTTTGACCCCCATGGGATTTTTCAAACAGGAAGAATGCCCTATTAATCTATGCAAACTGATTTATCGCCACTATTAACAAATCATCCTGATGGATTAGAAGCACAAAAGCTTTTATCCAATTGTGTTCATTGTGGCTTTTGTACAGCTACTTGCCCAACTTATCAATTGTTGGGCGATGAACTTGATGGTCCTCGCGGACGAATTTATCTTATCAAACAAATGGCGGAAGGTGCAATCGCTACTGAAAAAACACGTACTCATTTAGATCGTTGTTTAACTTGTAGAAATTGCGAGAGCACTTGTCCGAGTGGAGTTCAATATGGGCACCTCTTAGATATTGGCAGAAAATGGGCGGAAGAGCAAACGCCTGCAAGGCCAGTTCAAGAGCGTGTGATCAGGTGGTTGTTAAAAGAAACATTAACTAGGCCTGAAATTTTTGGTCCTGCCATGAAAATTGGGCGAGCAATTAAACCTGCATTACCTAAATCACTTCAGAAAAAAATACCAACCTCTTTTTTTAATGGTCAAGCGCACTATAACCAGCCCTTAGAGTTTAAAGAAAAAATGTTATTTTTGGCAGGTTGTGTACAACCAAGCATGTTGCCAAACATCAATGAAGCAACTGAACGAGTTCTTCAATTTTTACAGATTGAATTAATTACTCCAAATACTGCTGGATGTTGTGGCGCATTAAAGCACCATTTAAATGATCATGCTGGTGGTCAAAAAGAGATGCGAAGAAATATTGATGCATGGTGGCCAGTCATTGAAAATGAAAATATCTCGGCAATCGTCATGAATGCTTCTGGATGTGGCGTCATGGTCAAAGACTATGGATATCTGTTACGTGACGATCCTCAATATGCAGTTAAAGCTCAAAAAATCAGCTCCTTAACGAAGGATATTAGTGAAATTTTGCCTCATTACATCGGCCAACTTCAAACCAAAATTGGCAGTAGCCCAAAGCCTGGTGTTACTTATCACCCACCCTGCACGCTTCAGCACGGTCAGAAAGTCCAAGGAAAAGTAGAAGGGATACTTTCACAATTAGGTGTCAAAATAAATCTCTGTCAGGATAGTCACTTGTGTTGCGGTTCTGCAGGGACATATTCCATATTACAAGAATCCTTATCAACTCAATTACGTGAACAAAAATTAGATCATCTTATGCAAGCATGTCGTACTAACCAATCTGAGTTTATTGTTTCAGGCAATATTGGCTGTATTACACACTTGCAAAATGATCAGCTTCCAGTAACTCATTGGATAGAAATTGTTGATCAATTGATATCAAAAGCAGCCTAAAATCATGAACGCTATCGCTGAAAATCTTTTACAAGTCAATAGTCGCATTCAACGTGCGTGTGAAATAGCTAAAAGGACCAAAAAAGACGTCAGCTTAGTAGCTGTCTCAAAAACACACCCCGCAGAAATGGTCAGGGCAGCATATGAAGCTGGTCAAATGGCTTTTGGAGAAAACTATGTCCAAGAGGGTGTTGATAAAATTGAGGCTTTACAGGACATCCGTCAACGAATAACTTGGCACTTTATTGGTCCAATCCAAAGTAATAAAACCCGCTTTATTGCCGAATCATTTGATTGGGTTCAAAGTATCGATCGCCTAAAGATTGCCCAAAGACTATCTGAGCAAAGACCGCGCGACTTAACGAATTTAAATATTTGCTTACAGGTCAACATTTCTGGTGAGGCGTCAAAAAGTGGTGTCTCTCCTAGGGAAGCTTTGTTGACTTGCTTGGACTTGGTTGAACTGCCTAACTTATCTCTTCGAGGATTGATGGCGATTCCTGAACCTGGTGCGTCATTACAATCAATGAAAGAGTTTTATCATTTATTTATTGAAATACAACAGCACTTAAAAAAACATCAATTTAAGACTCAATTTGATACTTTATCAATTGGAATGTCAGATGACTTAGAACAGTCGATACAAGCAGGTAGTACGATGATTAGAATCGGTACTGCCATATTTGGTGCCCGAAATATTGAAGAAGATCAGGAAGACTTAAATACCGAACAATGACAGCATCTGAAAACATTAAAATTTCATTTTTAGGCGGTGGTAATATGGCTAGCGCCATGATTAGTGGCCTCCTACAGCAAGGATTTTTACCTAATAATTTATTAGCTATAGACCCACTCCCAACAGCACGAAATTATTTAAGTGAACAATTTCAGATTCGTACTGCAACGGATGTCTCTCAATGTGAAAACTTTTTGGAAGTATCCCAGCTAATTATTTTGTGTGTCAAGCCTCAACAGCTCTTAGAGGCAATTACCCAATTGAATATCAGTCTTGCCCATTTGTCAGGTCCGCAAATATTGACTCTTAGCATTGTTGCTGGGGTTAGGATTGCTGACATAGCCAAACAATTAGGTCATGCGCGAATTGTGCGCGCAATGCCCAATACCCCTGCACTGATACAAAAAGGTATTACCGGCTTATACGCAGGTCAACATGTCACTCAACAAGACATTCAATTAATCGATTTAGTTTGTCAATCCATAGGATCTTCTCTCTGGGTTAATCAAGAGGTTCTTTTAGATGCCGTTACTGCGATTTCTGGAAGTGGTCCCGCTTACGTTTTTTCAATGATTGAACATCTCATAAACAGTGGTATTCAATTAGGTCTAACTGCGGATCAAGCTAAGTTATTTGCAACTCAGACCGTCATAGGGGCGGGTCAATTAGCTCTTAGCTCTGCAGACTCAGCCAGTCAATTAAGAGAAAAAGTTACCTCAAAAGGGGGTACTACTTTTGCGGCTCTGGAAGTGCTCAATCAGCGCTCTTGGGGCTTGGCTCTAGAAGATGCGGTTCAGGCAGCCTCTCAGCGAGCGAAGGAGATGGGTGATGAGTTTAGCAAGAAGTGACTATCTAAAATAATAAGCTAAAGCCACACCTAAAAAAAGTATGGCGCCAAGCCAGTTATTATGATTAAACGCAGCAAAGCATTTCATACGATCTCTCGTTTTCACCAAAGTATAGTGATACACTGCACAAAGTATCGCCCCTCCCCAGCCACTCCAAAACCATATATTTAAATTTTCTAGGCTAGCTAAAAAGGCCATAATTGAGAAAAATAAAATATAGCAAGTCACTATCGCAGTTACTTCATATTGACCAAAAGTAATCGCTGAGGTTTTAATCCCAATTTTTACATCATCATCTCGATCAACCATTGCATAAGCAGTGTCATAGGCAATCGCCCAAAAGATATTACCTAATAACATCAGCCAGGCCTGCCATGGAACGGTATTTAATTCCGCAGCATAAGTCATTGGTATTCCAAATCCAAAGGCAACACCTAATATGGCTTGAGGCATCGAAAAAAATCGTTTAGTGAATGGATAAATCACCGCAATTAATAATGCGACAAAAGATAATTGAATCGTTAACCAATTGAGACGAAGAACTAAAGCAAAGGCTATCAAGGCTAATGTTCCTGCCACCATTAATGTTTCTTTACCACTAATCTTGCCTGCGGTAAGAGGTCTTTGCTCAGTTCGTTTGACATGTCGATCAAAGTCACGATCTGCGAAGTCATTTACCGCACACCCTGCACTTCGCATCAGCAAAGTTCCTAGTGAAAATATAATAACATGCTCCAGTGACGGTTGACCCTGACTGGCAAACCAAAGTGCCCATAAGGTCGGCCAAAGTAATAAAACAGTTCCAATTGGCTTATGAAGTCTTACCAAATATGCGTATTGAATCAATCGATCACTCAGGCTCATCTTATAACCACTTCACATCGTTTAATTCACAATACTTAACGGTTTTTGCAAGTGCCTGAACAGCTGGAGTACGGACATGTCCTTTTCTGTGGACTAAAACAATCCGTCTTGATGGCTGTGGATCTACAAAGGGTATATATTTCACAAGGGTTTCTTTATGATCGTGATGGGATACAGCAGCACGTGGTAATACTGAAATTCCAATACCACCCATCACCATTTGTCGAATTGTTTCTAACGAAGACCCTTCATAATTTTTAGGCCCTTCTTCAAATAAAAATTTTGCGCGATTGAGTTCAGGACATACTTGTAATACATGATCCCGAAAACAATGCCCTGCGCCCAATAAAAGCATATTTTGTGATGCTAATTCATTAGGCTCAATTGATGTGCGATTTTTCCATTCATGTGTAGCTGGGACAGTTACTAAATAGGGCTCATCATACAATTCAATGACTTCCAAGCCAGATGAATTAAAGGGCTCCGCTAAGATTGCACAGTCTAATTCATCTTGTTTGATCATTTCTAAAATTGAAGCTGTAAATGTCTCATATAAAAATAATGGAATTTCCGGCAAACTATCCTTCGCCTGACGCACTAGTCTTGGCAATAAATAAGGTGCAATTGTGTAGATAGCTCCTAAACGAATAGGGCCCTTCATGGGATCTACGCCAATTTTTGCCATTTCTGAAAAATGCTTTGCTTCATCTAAAACCCGATGTGCTTGCTCAATTAATAATTTTCCTTGAGGGGTTAATGTAACATCACCTGAATGCCTTAGGAAAATTTGTACGCCAAGTTCATCTTCTAGTTTTTTAACCGCTACCGATAACGTGGGTTGAGAAACAAAACATATTTGTGAAGCACGACCAAAATGCTTTTCTTTTGCTACAGCCACAATATATCGAAGTTCAGTAAGCGTCATATTAAGCTTTAAGATAGTCTACTCGTGACCCTAACCAACGTTGCAAATGATGCTCTGCTAATTGTGGGGATGTGATCAATATATCATGTGCAAAATCTTTCACTAGAGATACTAACCAAGCATCCCTTTGTAAATCTATAAAGCGCAACATCGCCTCACCAGACTGTTTAGCTCCCAATAACTCCCCAGGTCCTCGAAGTAATAAGTCATGCTCAGCAATCACAAAACCATCTGTATTTTCTCGTAAGACCTTAAGCCGTTCTTTCGCTGCCATCGACAATTGTTCGCCATAGAGCAATATACATACAGACTCTACTTTACCCCGCCCAACCCGGCCTCGTAGTTGATGTATTTGCGAATAACCAAAACGTTCCGCATGTTCTATAACCATTAAGCTTGCATTAGGAACATCAACTCCTACCTCGATAACGGTTGTACTGACCAACAATTGAAGAGTCCCTTGTTTGAATTCTTGCATAATGGTTGACTTATCTTCGCTCGACATCTTCCCATGTATCATGCCAACGTTAAATTCTGCTAATTCTTGACTTAATGCCTCATAGGTATCCACAACTGTCTGCAACTGCAGCACTTCTGACTCCTCAATTAATGGGCAAACCCAATAAGCCTGACGCCCTTTTTTTAACTCTTCACGAATGCCGAGTACAACCTCAGGACGTCTAGAGTCTCTCAATGTTTTTGTAATAATGGGTGTTCTACCAGGTGGTAATTCATCAATCACAGATACTTCCAAATCCGCATAATAAGTCATTGCTAATGTTCTGGGAATTGGTGTGGCTGACATCATCAATTGATGTGCATAAATTGCATCTTGCCCCTGCTGCCCATGAAACTGCAATCTTTGACGTACGCCAAAGCGGTGCTGTTCATCAATAATAGCAAGTCCCAAATGAGAAAATTCAACGCCTTCTTGTATCAAGGCATGAGTCCCAATCGCGAGTTGCGCTTTTCCGCTACTGATTTTTTCCTGAGCCAATTTCTTATCTTTGGCTTTCAAACTTCCTGTTAACCAAGTGATTTCTACATTCAGTTGCGAAAACCAAGGTAACAACTTTTGATAGTGCTGTTCTGCAAGAATTTCTGTCGGAGCCATAAAAGCCACTTGGTAGCCTTGATCAATCGCATGCGCTGCAGCTAAAGCTGCAACTGCGGTTTTCCCACTGCCAACATCTCCTTGTAAAAGGCGATTCATTGGATAAGGATTTGCTAAATCATGTACGATTTCTGACCATACTTTTTGCTGTGCATTCGTTAGAGTAAATGGAAATAACTTTAAAAGTTCCTTTACCAAGCCACTCTCTTGCAAGGGCATTTGTACAGCCTTTCTCTTTTTTCTTTCAATGTGTGCTCTTTGTAAAGATATTTGCTGGGCAAGTAATTCTTCAAATTGAATTCTTCGCCAAGCAGGATGGGTTCTATCTAATAAAGCGCTTTTATCCGTTTGTGGGGTTGGATAATGTAATGTAAAAATTGACTCCTCAAGGCTTGGGAGTTCCTTTAAAAAGGCATACTTAACATGATCAATTTGCTGAAGGGGAATGATTTCCCTGAGAAATTTCTTGACTGAAATATCTTTTAAACCCTTTTCAATAGCCCGTCGTACCGTTAATTGACTAACCCCTGCTATCGTTGAATAAATTGGTGTTAGTTGGTCTGGCAAGGGCGTTTCTGGTAGTACTGATTTCACCGAAGGGTGAACCATTTCAGGGCCGAAAAATCCTGGTTTGACTTCACCTCGAACTCTCAGAAAATTCCCTACCGCCATTTGCTTTTGTTGACTTGGGTAGAAATTTAAAAAACGAAGAATTAATTCACCCTCGACATCAGCAATCGTCACAACTAATTGTCGGCGTGGACGAAATTTCACTTCACATTGAATTACTTTACCCTGTGTTTGGACTGGGTCCAAACTAATGCCTGAGGTGGCTTGCGCAATCGATATAAGTGCTGTCTCATCTTCATATCGAATGGGCAGGTGCAATGCAAGCGAAGCTGGTGTATTTAACCCAAGTCGAGATAAAGGTGATTTACTTTCTGCCATTTGGTTTACGTATTGCGTTTAGAATATTCCATTTACTATTGTCCTTTTATGCAACTTTCTGATTTCGACTATGAACTTCCTCAAGAGTTAATTGCTCAGTTTCCACTTCCTAGTAGAAGTGCGAGTAGATTACTTATTGTTCATCAAGACCAGAATCAGACAAATCCAAAGCTCCAAGATGCCTATTTTAAGGACATTATTCACCTTTTAAAAAAAGGGGATTTACTCGTCTTCAATGATACTAAAGTGATTCCCGCAAGAATACATGGCTTTAAACCAACTGGTGGAAAAATAGAAATTTTAGTCGAGCGGGTTTTGAATGAAAATCAGGTTCTCTGTCAAATCAAGTCTTCAAAGGCTATCTTGTCGGGAGCTACCTTATTATTGGGAAATCCGAGCTTTCCAACCAAAGTGACTGTGATTGAACGTCAAACGATCATTCACCCGATGACCGATGAAGAAGAGATATCACCTTTTTACATCATCGAATTTCCCAACAATGCACTAGAGATGCTTCATGCAATAGGAGAACTTCCTTTGCCACCTTACATTAAGCATAGTGCAAATCCAGATGATGAAAATCGCTACCAAACTGTTTATGCTTCCAAGCCTGGGGCAGTAGCAGCGCCCACTGCAGGACTTCATTTTGATGAAAAAACGCTTCTTCAATTAAAAGAACAAGGCGTAGAAATTGCAAAATTAACGCTTCATGTTGGTTCCGGAACCTTTTCCCCTGTTCGTCATGAGGATTTATCTTCCCACAAAATGCATTTTGAAAGATATGTCATCCCAGCAGAGACAAGAAATGCAATTGATTCTGCACAAATGGAGAAAAGAAGAATTATCTGTGTCGGTACCACTTCTTTACGAGCCCTAGAATCCTCAGTGACTATGGGTGATAATGGCGATACTAATTTATTTATCACTCCAGGTTATCAATTTAAAGTCGTGGACGCTCTTATTACAAACTTTCATTTACCTAAATCTACTCTATTGATGCTCGTTAGTGCCTTTAGTGGTTATCAAACTATGAAAATTGCATATCAGCATGCCATTGAAAATAAATATCGTTTTTTTAGTTATGGGGATGCAATGTTTTTAAAAAGGTCGTCGTCTTGAGTGAGGATCGTCTCCAATTTAAGGTAAGTCACCAAGATGCTCATTCGCACGCGAGAAGGGCTAGCTTTGTATTGCCTCATGGCAAATTACAAACTCCCATGTTCATGCCTGTTGGAACTTATGGAACTGTAAAAGCCCTTACTCCTAGAGATTTACATGAGTCTAAGGCGCAAATTATTTTAGGCAATACCTTTCATTTATGGCTTCGCCCTGGTCTTGATGTCATTAAAACGTTTGGTGGGCTCCACCGTTTTATGGGATGGGATCTCCCCATTTTGACGGACTCAGGTGGCTTTCAAGTGTTTAGCTTGGGTGCTCTGCGAAAGATTTCAGAAGAAGGTGTAACTTTTTCCTCGCCAGTCAACGGGGATAAGCTATTTATGTCTCCTGAGGTTTCTATGGAAATCCAAGCTGGTTTAAATAGCGACATTGCTATGCAATTTGATGAATGCACCCCATATGAGACGAATGGCGTGCCTACTGATGAAAAAACAGTTCGAACTTCCTTGGAGTTGTCTTTACGCTGGGGGGCACGAAGCATCAATCGTTTTCGAGAACTAAATCAAACCAATGCTCTTTTTGGAATTGTTCAAGGGGGTATGTTTGAAAGCTTGAGAAGTTATTCTTTAGAAAAGATAGCAGAACAGGGATTTGATGGAACGGCAATCGGTGGCTTGTCTGTTGGTGAACCTAAGCCAGATTTTGAAAGGGTTTTGAAATTTATTGGTCATCAATTACCCTCAAATAAGCCCAGATACTTAATGGGAGTTGGGACGCCTGAAGATCTAGTTTTTTCTGTTGGTCAAGGTATCGATATGTTTGATTGTGTAATGCCTACGCGAAACGCTAGAAATGGTTGGCTTTTTACACGTTTTGGTGACTTAAAGCTTCGAAATGCGGGCTATAAAAACGATGAGCGCCCCTTAGATCCTACTTGCTCCTGCTACGCATGTAAAAATTTCAGTCGTGCCTACTTACACCACCTGCAAAAAGTAAATGAAATACTCGGCGCACAACTCAATACGATTCATAACATTCATTATTATTTAAATTTGATGTCTGAAATTCGTTTATCTTTGGAAAATCATCAATTCCGAGAATTTACTCAACAATTTCAAAATGACCGGCAAATTGGCATACTAGAAAATCCCTCTTAAGAATCTTTCGGAAAAAATTCATAAGTCCGTTAAAATCTATCTAAATTTAACGACAACCCAATTTCTCACTTTTAAGGATTATTTATGTTTATTAACAATGCATATGCGCAATTCGGTGGTGCCGGTGGTGCTGATAGTGGTCTTTCTTCAATCATCATGATGGTCGGCATGTTTGCTGTGCTTTATTTCATCATGATCAGACCTCAAATGAAGCGTCAAAAAGAATTAAAATCAATGCTCGATTCTTTGGCAAAGGGTGATGAAGTTTCTACTGCTAGTGGCCTGATGGGAAGAATTACTGAACTCAATGATCAATACGTTAGTGTTGAGTTAGCTGCCAATTTAACTGTCAAAATGCAAAAATCAGCTATTGCAGCTGTTCTTCCTAAAGACACTCTCAAATCTATCTAAGTCTACGCATGAATCGCTACCCTCTCTGGAAATATATCGTTATTGGAGTTGCCTTACTGATAGGAATTATTTATTCGGTTCCTAATCTTTTTGGTGAGGTTCCAGCGATTCAAATTGCTCCTGCACGTTCAAGTCTAAAATTAGATACGAAATTACATGAAAAAATAGATGCGGCTCTGCAAAAAGCAGATCTTCTTAAAAATCAAACAGGTTTTGAAGAATCGACTGCTGAGGGTGTTATCAGAATTCGTTTTAACGATACAGACTCGCAATTAAAAGCAAAAGATATTATTGAAAAAGAAGTTAATCCTGATCTAAAAAATCCTGATTACATTGTCGCTTTATCTTTAGTGTCCAATACGCCAAAAAGTTTAACCAGTGTTAATGCCTTTCCAATGCCCCTAGGTCTTGATCTTCGTGGTGGAGTTTACTTTTTACTCAAAGTAGATATGCAAGGCGCTATTGAAAAAAAACTCAATGCCTTAGCAAGTGATGCACGCAGTAGGTTGCGTGATAAAACAATCCGCTATCAAAGTATCGATAAATCAAGTGGTCAATTAGTGATTAAATTTGCAAGTGCCGATGAGGCGAATAAAGCAAATACAGTCTTATTAGATGCTATTCCAGATATGAGTTTTAAGCTGGATAAATCAATTGACTCCTTTTTACTAACAGGTACTTTTAAACCTGCTGCGCTGCAAACTACTCAAGAAAATGCATTAAACCAAAATATTATTACGTTAAATAAGCGTGTCAATGAGCTTGCTGTAAAAGAACCCGTCATTCAAAAACAAGGAAATGATCGCATTGTCGTTCAGCTTCCTGGCGTTCAAGATACTTCAAGAGCGAAAGATATTATCGGTAGAACCGCAACTCTCGAAGCCAGATTGGCGGATCCGGTTCAATCATCTATAGGTTTGCAAGAATCCCCTCCTCTTGGCATGGACGCTTTTAAGTTTGGTGATCGTCAAGGTGTCTTTAAAAAATCAATCATCATTACTGGGGATCGCATTATTGATGCTAGTGCTGGTTTTGATCAAAATCAGCGACCTTCTGTTAACTTAACTCTTGATGCTGCGGGTGGTCGCGCCATGCAGGAAGTAACTCGCGAGAATCTCCAAAAACCAATGGGGATGATTCTGTTTGAAAAAGGTAAGGGCGAAGTTCTTACAATTGCCACTATTCAAGGTGAATTTGGTTCCAAATTTCAGATTACTGGGCAACCAACTACTCAAAGTGCAAATGACTTAGCACTCTTATTACGAGCAGGTTCTTTGGCGGCTCCCATGGAGATTATTGAGGAAAGAACGATTGGTCCAAGTCTTGGTGCTGAAAATATCGAAAAAGGCTTTAAATCACTGATGTATGGCTTTTTAGCTATCGCTATTTTTATGATTGCTTACTACATGTTATTCGGTGCATTTTCAGTTATCGCACTTGCGGTCAACCTCTTACTTTTAATTGCTGTCTTGTCTATGTTACAAGCAACGCTAAGTTTGCCTGGTATTGCTGCGATGGCCTTAGCTTTAGGTATGGCGATTGACTCAAATGTTCTGATTAATGAAAGAATTCGGGAAGAATTACGTCAAGGTACTAGTCCTCAATCAGCAATAGCTACAGGCTTTGATAAAGCCTGGGCAACTATTTTCGACTCTAATGTTACAACTTTGATTGCTGGCTTAGCTTTACTAGCATTTGGATCTGGTCCGATTAAAGGGTTTGCCATCGTTCATTGCTTAGGTATTTTAACTTCGATGTTCTCGGCAGTATTTTTCTCACGTGGCGTAGTTAATCTTTGGTACGGCGCAAAGAAAAAACTTCAATCAGTTTCTATAGGATAAACAAATGGAATTTTTTCGCATCCAAAAAGATATTCCTTTTATGCGTTATGCACTCATTTTGAACGCAATATCTTTGATCACTTTTATTGCTGCAGTATTTTTTCTTTGGCAAAAAGGTCTTCATCTTTCTATCGAATTTACTGGTGGTACAGTCATCGAAGTTCAGTATGAACAGTCCGCAGATTTAGAAACAATTCGTAATAGTGTTGCAAGTCTTGGTTACGGTGAGGTGAATGTTCAAAACTTTGGCAGTTCAAAAGATGTCATGATTCGTTTACCTCTGATTAAAAACGCCGATGGCACCATGATGTCCTCTACGGATCAGAGTAATTCTGTTATGAGTAAATTAAAAGAAACTAATCCCCAAGTTAAATTACAAAGGGTCGAATACGTTGGGCCTCAAGTCGGTGAAGAACTTTTATACGGCGGCATCAAAGCACTATTATTTGTAGTCGTTGGTATTGTTATTTACTTGTCCATTCGTTTTGAGTGGAAATTTGCGGTTGCAGGTATCCTAGCGAACTTACATGATGTCGTCATCATTTTAGGTTTTTTTGCATTCTTTCAATGGGAGTTTTCACTCTCCGTGTTGGCTGCTGTTCTAGCTGTCCTAGGCTACTCTGTAAATGAATCTGTTGTGATATTTGACCGTATACGAGAAAATTTCCGGAAATTCCGTAAATTAAATACTCCAGACATTATTGATAGTGCTATTACCAGCACGATGAGCCGAACAATCATTACCCACGGAAGTACGCAAATGATGGTTTTGGCTATGTTATTTTTTGGCGGTGCAACCTTGCATTATTTTGCTGTGGCCCTGACCATCGGCATTTTGTTTGGTATTTATTCTTCTGTGTTCGTTGCCGCTGCAATTGCCATGTGGTTAGGCGTCCAGCGCGAAGATTTAATTAAATCCGATAACAAATCAGACAAAGATCAAATCACAAAAGACGATCCTAATTACGGTGCTAAGGTTTAAACAACAGAACCCTATCTAAAGCATTAGAGTTTCTGTTGTTATTCAGCTGTGATACCTTGGTCTTTAATGATCTTAGCCCAACGTTGCGTATCTTTTTCTACAATCTCTTTAAATGCCTGCGAACTACTAGTTGCAGGATCTAGACCTTGAGCTGCAAAAATTGTCTTTATTTCAGGATCAACTAATATTTCTCGCAACGCATTACTTAAACGGTTCAAATCGTCGGTAGGAACTCCTTTAGGTGCCATCATGCCGAACCACATAGAGACATCAATCTCACCAATTTTTAACTCAGCAAATGTCGGAATTTGGCTTGCGATTGGATTACGTTTTTTTGCCCCGATGGCAAGTGCGCGCAATTTACCAGATTTAATATGGCCATTAGCAACGTGAACTGGAAGAAACATCGAATCAATTTGACTACCTAATAAATCAGTAACTGCAGGGGCTGTACCTTTATAAGGTACATGCAATATCTTAACTCCAGTAATGTGCTCAAGAGCTTCCATTCCTAAATGATGGGGAGTGCCAATACCAGGCGAGCCATAAGTTAGTTTTCCTGGATTTGATTTTGCAGCCGCTAAAAATTCAGCGACATTCTTGTAGGGCGAACTACTTGGCACAACCAAAACCAAATCACCATATGCTGCTAATGTCATCGGGACTAGATCAGTTAATGGATCAAAAGTTGCCTTAGGATAAAGGGAACGATTCATCACAATCGTATTGACGGTTACTAATAACGTGGTGCCGTCTGGTTTGGCTCTTACAACTGCCTCTGTACCAATATTGCCGGAAGCGCCCGCACGATTATCTACAATCACCGGCTGACCCATTTTTTCAGATAACTTAGGAGCTACAGCACGGGCTATCGTATCCGGACCTGTACCTGGAGTAAATGGCACCACCAATTTAATCGGAGCGCCACCTTGTATTGGCGGGCCACTTTGACCAAATGCAACTTGCGTAAAACATGCACCAATTAGAACGAGTTTTTTAATCCACTGTATCTTCATCATTTAAGCCGCAACAGTTTGTTTATCGTAGCCTGCGACAGTTTTATAACGCTGTGTAATAGCTTCCATCTCTTCGTTAGAGATAATATCTTCGATATGATTAAATGGTTTATCTTCTGAGCGCTCCCATACTTCGCGCAGGATTGCATCGGGAGGATTTACTCGGTTCATGCGAACCACATTTCCAGTTGCTTCTAAACGAATATCTTCGTATTTTTTGAGTGCGGTTTCTACATCACGCTCTTGAGTCAAAAATTTTGCTAATGATTGTGCATCAAGAATAGACTGACCCGCACCATTAGATCCTCGAGGATACATTGGATGTGCTGCATCCCCCAATAAAGTTACCTTTCCACGGGACCAAAATGGTAATGGCTCTTGATCAATCATCGGGAACTCTAAAATAGATTCGGCGCCACGAATTAAAGCAGGCACATCTAACCAGTCAAAATGCCAATCTTCAAATGCTCCAATAAAGTCTTCTAAACGACCTTGTTTATTCCAGTCTCTTTCTAGGTGATTCGGTGTTTCAAGTTCTGCTACCCAATTAATGAGCTGGCTACCTTGTCCATCAATATTGTTTCTGATCGGATAAATAACCATCTTGCCATGGGTTAACCAACCGGCACGCACCATGCTTGCCTCGGATAAGAAGGGTTTCCACTTCGTAACTCCACGCCACATATTGACACCTGAATAAAGTGGTTTTCCTTCTAAGGGGTGAAGTTGCTTACGGATCGTGGAGTGCACTCCATCACAAGCAATGACTGCATCTGCTTGAACGGAGGTCTCGGTCAAGTCATCTGATCTTGATTTTTTAAAGTAAGCAATACCTGACTTTTCATCCACTTTTGTACAATCTAAGCCTAAATGTAAATGCTCTTTTCCAACTCTTTGTAAAAAGGCCTCTAACAAAACCATCTGCAAGTCACCGCGATGAATTGAAAATTGCGGCCAAGCATATCCAGCTAATCGACCAGAGGGCTCAGCATAGATTTTTTGACCAAAGCGATTAAAGAAAATCGCTTCTTTAGTTAAAACACCCTTATTAGAAAGCTCTTGTTCTAACCCTAAAGATTCACATAAAAACCTACTCGCGTGGGGCAAAATATTAATACCAACCCCGATAGGCTTGATTTCTGGAACTGACTCATATACATCGCAAGAAATACCTGCATGATGAGCGGCTAGCGCCATAGTAAGTCCACCAATGCCTGCGCCAATAATAGTTATATGCATACGATCTCCGTTTTAAGAATTTAAAATATATCATGAGTACGAAAACTTGACAGAATCTTCAATCGACTTTAATCGCCATTCAAGGTAGATTTAAATAATTAAGGGTTTTAGCAGTCGCACCTTGGTTGTGCTTTGCAAACTCACTGCAAAAAAGAGACATCTTCCCAATCTTTTGGGGATGATTCTGAAAATCGTGGAATATATTGGATAACTCATTTTCAAGTTGAATTGGCATTGAATGCTTTAATTGACAAGCGACTCCAGCATCTATTGCTGCTTGACTAATATCTGCAAAATTAAAGGTAGAGGGTCCCAAAATTACCGGCTTGCCAAGAGAGATGGGTTCTATTAAGTTTTGCCCCCCCGTTTCCATGAGGGTTCCTCCCATGACAACATAATCTGCCATCGATAAATAGCTCGCCATTTCGCCCATCGTGTCTCCAATCAATACATCCTGTGTAAGATTAATTGGCGGATTGATTATGCTTCGCTTGGTAAATGCAATGTTTTGTTGATTCAGAAATCTCTCAATTTCTATCGTTCTTGGTAGGTGTCTAGGAACAATCAGTAACAGAGGCTTTGGGTCTTTCAGTTGTGCCCAAGCCCGAATCACTATTTCTTCTTCCCCTTCTCTGGAACTCGCCAGGGTTATTACCTGACGATTACCAAAACTCTTCTTCCATAAGTGTCCAAATATAATTTGTGTTGGATCAAGCTGCACATCAAATTTGAGATTGCCTGTAACAGGGCAATCCAGAATCCCGAATAATGCGTAATGCTCTGCGTCTCTAGGAGTTTGAGCTAAGACTTTTTTAAATAAGCCAAATAACTCTCTACTTAAACTGCCAAATTTTGCAAAATTTAGACTACTCTTCAAGGATAGACGACCATTGACTAAATAGATAGGTAGTTTGTTTCTGGAAAAAAATAAAATACTTGGCCATACCTCTGTTTCCATCAATAGGCCTTTACTTGGTTTGAAATAACGAAAAAAACGTGATACCGGCCAACAAAAATCATATGGCAAGTAACATTGTTTTAAGATCCCTTGATCAATATAGTTTTGAAAAAGGTCTAGGCCAGTTTTGCGTCCAGTAGGCGTAGTATGGGTCAATAATATTCGGTGATTACTAGCAACTAAAGCATGAATCAAAGGAGCTGAAGCCCTGGTTTCACCAACCGAAACGGCATGTACCCAAATTGCATCTGTAAACGCTTCACCTCTGTAAAAGCCCAATCTTTCAAGGATATGGGCTCGGTAGCCAGGCTCTTTTCGCCCCTTCCACCAAAGTCTCACCAGCACAAAAGGTAACGCCACATGCCACAGGCATTGATACAGAATAATCACCAATACAAATACACCAGAAATTGGTTGATTGTTTTTGGTCATTGTTTAAATCAACAACTTATTTCGTCTGGAGTCTAAGCGTTAATTCAACAGCTTTGCCTACATAATTACTTGGGGTCATTGCAAGTAATTCATCTTTAGCATTTTGCGGAATATCTAAGCCCAAAATAAATGTCTGAATACCGTCTTTAGTAATCACCTTCCCTCTTGTTAATTCCTTTAATTGCTCATAAGGGTTGGGTACTTGATATCGTCTCATGACCGTCTGAATTGGCTCAGCTAAAACTTCCCAACAAGCATCCAAATCTTCTGCAAGACGAGCGTGATTGGTTTCTAATTTGCGTAAACCACGTAAAGCACTGTCATAGGCAAGTAATGTATGTCCTAAGGCATTCCCTAAGTTTCGCAAGACGGTTGAGTCAGTTAAGTCTCTTTGCCAGCGTGAAATCGGTAATTTTTCAGATAAATGCCGCAATAAGGCGTTGGCAATTCCTAAATTGCCTTCTGAATTTTCAAAATCAATTGGATTGACTTTATGTGGCATGGTGGATGAACCAATTTCACCCTCTTTGGTTTTTTGTTTAAAGTATCCCCATGCAATATACCCCCAGATATCACGGTTCATATCTAATAAAATCGTATTGGCTCTTGCAAATGCATCAAATAACTCTGCCATCGCATCGTGAGGCTCAATTTGAATCGTATAAGGATTGAACTCCAAACCTAGGCGCTCTTGCACTACCTGCTTGGAAAATGCTTCCCAGTCCACATCTGGATAGGCCGAAAGATGGGCGTTGTAATTGCCTACTGCGCCATTCATTTTTCCCGTCATACGCACTTTTTCAATATTTTGGATAGCGCGCTCTAGACGTTTGGCGATATTGGCCATCTCCTTACCTAAAGTGGTAGGGGATGCCGGCTGCCCATGCGTTCTAGACAACATTGGAACTTCAGCATTCGCAATCGCCAGATCCGTTAGAACTTGAAATAATTCACCCAACTTTGGAAGCATCACTTGGTTGACTGCCCCTGTGAGCATCATCCCATGTGATGTATTGTTAATATCCTCTGAAGTACACGCAAAATGAATAAATTCACTGGCCTTTTCTAGCTCAGCATCACCTTTTACTTGCTCTTTTAACCAATACTCAACTGCTTTAACATCATGATTTGTAACGGATTCAATCTCTTTAATCCGCTGTGCATGGCTCTCATTAAAGTTTTCCACAAGCAACAGAAGTTTTTTCTCTGCTGCTGAACTAAAACTTGGAATGTCCTTTAAATGCGCTTGAGAAAGCGCAATCAGCCAATGAATTTCTACTTTGACGCGGTGATGCATGAAAGCGGCTTCTGAAAGCCAAGGTCTTAAGGCATCTGTCTTAGAGGCATAACGCCCATCGATGGGTGATAAAGCAGAGAGTGTGGATAATGTATTGGTCACAGTTTATGATTAAGTTGAAATAATTATCTCTATTTTATTCTTTATCATAGGCTTATTCTATTTTTAACAGGAAGTTATGATGAAATTAATTGGTACCCCTGCAAGTCCTTTTGTTAGAAAAACAAGGATTGCATTTTTAGAAAAGAAAATTGATGTGGCTTTTGTGGTCGAAGATGTCTGGAATCCTGCCTCAACTTTGTCGAGCTTAAATCCTTTATGTAAAGTTCCTACTCTAGTAATGGATGATGGTGGCGTCATGTATGACTCACGTGTGATTGTTGAATACGCAGATACCTTGAGTCCTGTCGGTCATTTAATACCATCTGCCGGAAAAGAAAAGGCTGCCGTTAAAACATGGGAGGCTCTATGTGATGGTATTTTAGATGCTGCGGTACTCACCCGATTAGAAAAAAATTGGGAACCTCGTGGGCAAAATAGAAGTCCAGAGTGGATCAATCGCCAATTAGATAAGATCAACGCTGGGCTTAAATCCATGTCAGAAGGGCTTGGATCAAACGCTTGGTGTTATGGTAATCAATTTAGTCTTGCAGATATCGCTGTCGGTAGCGTATGTGGCTATTTATTATTTAGATTCCCAGAAATCCGTTGGCAAGAAGAATATCCTAATTTAGCCAGTTTTTACGAAAAACTTAGTCAACGTCCATCATTTAAAGATACTCCTCATCCAGCTTGAGGCTTCAAATAATAATTCCACCGCCAAGACAGACTTCACCATCATATAAAACGGCAGACTGTCCTGGCGTAACCGCCCATTGAGCTTCGGCAAAATTTAATGCAAATTGTTTGTCAGTTATTTGCTGCTGACTAACGATGAGTTCGCAAGGTGCATCAGCTTGACGATACCTTGTCTTTGCTGCAAAGTTCTTACTTACTTCTGGTGCCTGTCCTGAAACCCATGAGGCATCTTGCGCTTTTAGGGTAGAAAATTGCAGCATGGGATGATCATGCCCTTGAACTGCAATCAGGGTGTTTTTTTCCATATCTTTACCCGCCACATACCAAGCATCTCCGCTACCGTCCTGACTTCCCCCAATCCCTATGCCTTTTCGTTGCCCAATTGTATAAAAGGCTAATCCGATATGTTCTCCGATAACATGACCTTCTGGGGTTAATATCGGACCAGGCTTGGTGGGAAGATATTTACCCAAAAACTCTCTAAAGGGTCTTTCACCAATAAAACAAATCCCTGTAGAGTCTTTTTTCTTCGCATTAGGCAGTCCGATGGCTTGGGCGATTTCTCGAACCTTTGTTTTTGGAATCTCACCTAAAGGAAATAATACTTTACTTACTTGAGCTTGATTTAAACGGTGTAAAAAATAACTTTGATCTTTAGATAAATCCACCGCTTTGAGTAATTGCACTTTGTCATCAACTCTACGAGTTCTTGCATAGTGACCAGTCGCAATACCATCTGCTCCCAAATGAATAGCGTGGTCTAAAAAAGCCTTAAATTTAATCTCCGCATTACATAAGATATCTGGATTGGGAGTTCTTCCAGAAGAATATTCTTTCAAAAAGTCGGCGAATACACGATCTTTATATTCGTTTGCAAAATTAACTGCTTCAACGTCAATACCAATCAAATCAGCTACAGAAACAACGTCAATCCAATCTTGACGAGTGGAGCAATATTCAGAATCATCGTCATCTTCCCAGTTCTTCATAAATAAGCCAATGACGTCATATCCTTGGTTTTTCAGAATCCAGGCGGCAACGGACGAATCTACTCCTCCGGACATGCCAACTACAATTTTGGCTCCAGATGGAATATCGAGGTTCATGAAAGTCTTAATTTGCTCAAAATATGCTTGCATCACCCTGATATTGTATGATTGATTGTTTAATTTGGGCTAACTCGGTCGTTAAAAGCCATTTTGCCTTACACTTATGGATGTTTTTTTTAAAAAAATCACGAGGATTCGTATGCGAATTGGTGTTCCTTTAGAGAATAAATCAGGGGAGTTTAGGGTTGCGGCCACTCCTGAAACAGTAAAAAAATATATTTCAGCGGGTCATGAAGTTCTCGTTGAATCCAGTGCTGGGGTAGCGGCAAGTGTCCCTGATACTGCCTATCAAGCCGTTGGTGCGTCCATTGGAACAAGCGCTGATGTGTTCGCTTGTGAAATGGTTCTTAAAGTAAGAGCTCCTTCTGACAGTGAGCTCTCACAAATAAAAGCTGGTACTGTGCTTATCGGCATGCTTGATCCATTTGATAATGCCATGATCGCTGCAATGGCAGCCAAAGGAATCACCGCATTTGCTTTAGAAGCCGCTCCCAGGACAACTCGTGCTCAAAGCATGGATGTTCTTTCTTCGCAGGCTAACATTGCTGGATACAAAGCGGTTATGGTGGCGTCAAATGCATATCAACGCTTTATGCCCATGTTAATGACAGCTGCAGGAACTGTTAAAGCTGCTCGAATACTGATTCTAGGAGCTGGAGTTGCAGGCTTACAAGCCATTGCGACAGCGAAACGTTTAGGGGCTGTTATCGAGGCATCTGATGTTCGACCTGCCGCCAAAGAGCAAATTGAATCCTTAGGTGCGAAATTTGTTGACGTCCCTTTTGAAACTGATGAAGAAAAAGAAATTGCTAAGGGTGTCGGGGGTTATGCAAGACCCATGCCGGCGGCTTGGATGCAAAGACAAGCAGCTTTAGTTGCCGAACGAGCCAAACAGGCCGATATCGTGATTACTACTGCGTTAATACCTGGTAGAAAAGCGCCAATGTTGCTAGCTGCTGAAACAGTCGCGCAAATGAAACCAGGTTCTGTGATTGTTGACTTGGCAGCAGGAAAAGGCGAAAACGGTTCAGGAAACTGCCCGCTCACTGAAGCTGATCAAACTGTTATCAAACATGGTGTCACCATTATTGGTATGAGTAATTTACCCGCAATGGTTGCAGCGGATGCTTCTGCTCTGTACGCTCGAAATATCTTAGATTTTATGAAACTCATCGTCACAAAAGAAGGTAGTCTAGCGATTCCTGCAGATGATGATATTGTTACCGCCTGCCTCATGTGTCAAGACGGCAAGGTTATTCGAACTAACGCTTAATTAGGAATTTTATGGAAATTAGTCACGGCATTTATAACCTTATTATTTTTGTTCTTGCAATTTACGTTGGTTACCACGTTGTATGGACGGTAACTCCTGCTTTGCATACACCTCTCATGGCCGTAACGAATGCGATTTCAGCAATTATTGTCGTTGGCGCCATGCTTGCTGCTGCTCTGACTGAGGGTCCTTTAGGTAAAGTCATGGGAACCATATGGCAGTCGCTCTTGCTGCGGTCAATATCTTTGGTGGCTTCTTGGTGACCAAACGAATGCTGGAAATGTTTAAGAAAAAAGAGAAAAAAATTAAACCAGGAGAATCAGCATGAGTATGGATTTAATTACCCTCCTTTATCTCATTGCGTCTGTTTTTTTTATTCAGGCGTTAAAAGGTTTGTCGCACCCAACTTCATCGATTCGTGGAAATATCTTCGGCATGACTGGTATGGCGATCGCTATTTTTACCACGATTGGTCTAATTAACAAACTTGCCGGTGCCTCTATGGCAGATGGCCTGCTTTATGTATTAGGTGGTTTAGTCGTCGGTGGCGGTATTGGCGCATTTATGGCTAAACGTGTAGAAATGACAAAAATGCCTGAGCTAGTAGCCTTTATGCACAGCATGATTGGGCTTGCTGCGGTTTGTATTGCTATCGCGGCGGTTTCTGAACCACACGCGTTTAATATCGTGGAAAAGGGTCAGGCACTCCCGTTTGGAAACCGTATTGAATTATTCATCGGAACTTTCATTGGTGCAATTACTTTCTCAGGCTCTGTCATTGCTTTTGGAAAACTTTCCGGAAAATATAAATTTAGATTTTTCCAAGGTGCGCCAGTAACCTTTAAAGGACAGCATTTAATCAACCTCATTCTTGCCATTACGATGCTTGGTTGTGGCGTTTATTTTGCTCTAGACAACGGAACTACACCAGCATGGACGCCTTTCTTAATTATGTTGGCAATTGCATTTGTATTGGGTGTGCTTATCATCATCCCAATTGGTGGTGCTGATATGCCAGTTGTTGTTTCCATGTTGAACTCATACTCTGGTTGGGCTGCAGCAGGTATTGGATTTTCTTTAAATAATTCGATGTTGATTGTTGCTGGTTCATTGGTGGGTTCATCTGGTGCGATTCTTTCGTACATCATGTGTAAAGCCATGAATCGCTCTTTCTTTAACGTCATCTTGGGTGGCTTTGGTGGTGATGCAGCCACTGCAACTGCGGCTGGCGATCAAGCCCAACGACCTGTTAAAAGTGGCTCTGCTGATGACGCAGCCTTCTTGATGGGGAATGCAGAAACCTTGATCATTGTTCCAGGCTACGGTTTAGCTGTTGCTCGTGCTCAGCACGCCCTCAAGGAACTGACTGAAAAATTGATTCACAAAGGTGTTAATGTTAAATATGCGATTCACCCTGTGGCAGGTCGTATGCCTGGTCATATGAACGTATTGTTAGCTGAAGCAGAAGTTCCATACGATCAAGTGTTTGAGATGGAAGATATCAATGGTGAATTTGCCCAAGCGGATGTGGTGTTGATTCTTGGTGCAAATGACGTTGTAAATCCTGCAGCAAGAACGCCTGGTAGCCCAATTTTTGGTATGCCAATTTTAGAGGCTTATAAAGCCAAAACTGTTATTGTCAACAAGCGTTCAATGGCGTCAGGTTATGCTGGTTTGGATAATGAGCTTTTCTATATGGATAAAACCATGATGGTCTTTGGCGATGCGAAGAAGGTCATTGAAGATATGGTAAAAGCTGTCGAGTAATTAACTAGCCTAGTTCACGTCAAGAGTGTTGGTGCCAATACTCTTGACGACTTTAAGATCAACTATTGATTGTCCAACCGATACGATCTGTTTACATTTTTTGCTTTTAGTCTGAAACAAATTTCAAGTCATAAATCATACCTAATAATGTTAAAAAATATTATTTATTCATTTGAAATTAGTTCTAGAATGTAAAATTTAAGGGCTCTGTAACGCATGTTGAAATTTCTGAGTTTCCGAATACTATTTATATCTATATATTTGTTCGGTATTGTGCGTGATGTATCAGCTGCCTCTTTTTTCTTTCCAGATATTAATCCTACTTTTTACCCTAGAGAGGCTCCGGCTTTTCTGGTGGATGGATCCGGAAACGATGGCTATATCACTATCACCTCAGAAGTAATACCTGTATCAAGCTGTGTGTCACTTGCTAATAAAAATTTCTGGGGTAGTGAGAAAACTCAATTACTCATCTCTGTTACTCGAAATGGCTTCTTCGGGCAATCCGAAGAAATCGAAATTCCGATCGCTACATTTGATGGACGAGATAAAGGTAATCAATGTGCTTCACTGAGTACGATTCCTCTCAAAATTGTTTCTAATTCGCTGTTAAAACCTTTTTCTAAATTAAACCCGGGCAACCTTTCTCTTGTGGTTAACGTCAAAACCGCGACTGACACCAATAATGATTTAATCGGTTCGGCGCAGTTTTTATTAGGTGCGGCAGCTATTTTCGCAACAGGGGGTGTGGCTGCAACATCGATTGCTGGTGCTACATCTGCCCTTTCAAATCCTGTTTTATCAGATGCGCAAAAACGAACGCAAGATATGCTAAAAGGCAGTCTCAATGGCAAAGTTCCGATGACTTTTGGTTGGCCTGAGATACGTAACGGAATTGAAATGATTGAGATTCCTATTTTTCGGGCGGAAGGCACTTTAGGTAATACTCCTGATAAAAAAATCCAAGCCATTCAGATGGATCCCAAAGCAGATAAAACAAAGTTACTTACAGTTAACCTATCTTTTAACTATACCAAGTCGATCTTTGACCCTTCAGCTTCAGGCATTAATGACTTTCCAAACAGGGAAGGACTTTCTTCGAGTAATGTTTTAAACCATCCCACCTTACGCGGGAATCAAAACTTTTTGCAATTACTTAACGATAAGGCACCAAGTCTTTTACAGTTGTTAAGTTCTGCTGAAGGTAATGCCTTGACCAACACTTGTAGTATTGGTTTTGAAAAATTAAAGAATTCAGGGCTGAATAATTTAGATACCGCAATTGTGATGAAGTCGTTTTTAGATGAAGCAAAAAAAGGTGGTGATTGGTATTCAAAACCTAATGTTGTGAAAGCATGTTTTTCTCAAGCACCTAATGTGCAAGCCTTTTTACATATCGTATATGGTGATGGCGAGCCAAAATTTGTGATCGGTGATGTGCAAGATGGTTTTGGTAACGCCTATCAAAATTGGAAAGATGCGATTGGGCCCGTTCTTAGCAGTTTCAGAAATGCCCTTTTGTCTAAGGATGATCGGTTTAATGCGACCGCTCAATTTAATGGCGGTTCAGATATAGAGCTTAGTTTTGCAAATGATGTAGTTCCTTGGAAAAAATCTGTTGATTCTCCCAATACACTCAGTGGTATTCGTCTTTTATCAGAGAAAAATATAGTCAATATGGGTTGCTTTATCTACAAAGACGTTGCTAATTTAAATATGAAAAACTTAGGTTCGTATGCAATTTTGGTTGATGAACATCAAAGCGCATGGTTGGCTTTTATCCAACTATCCGCAGATGAAAAAGCGAAGATTAATAAAATCAGAATTTCACAATTAAGTAATGATTGGAAGGCTTATTTCAAACGCATCCAGTTCCCAGGTGGCGAATGCCCTGAAATTATGAGTAAATTTTAACGAGATACATCCTCGATAAAATGGCCGCCAAGCGATTGATGTAAATCCACGCGATTACGGAGTCTATCTGCTGAAATCTTAATAAGATTACTCTTAGAGTTTGCAAGCGTAATTTCTTGTTGTAAAACCTGAAATTGATCAGATTTTCCAACCCGATATTTTTGTTGCTCATATTCAACCGATTTAGCCATATGATTCGTTTGAGATGCTAAAGCGCTTTGACGATTTTTGAGCTTTAAATCATTATCAAGTGTGGACTCAACCTCACTCAAGGCATTGAGAGAGGTCTTAGCATATTGCCCAAGAACTTCCTCTTGCTTAGCAGTCTTGATATCTTGATTAGCTTTTAATTGCCCACCCATAAAGAGTGGTACAAAAATAGATCCAGTCAAACTATTAATAGGGTTATTAATTCCAGATGAGAGTGTAATCGCTGAATCTTGTATATAACCCACCCCTCCTGAAATCCTAAGTGATGGTAAACGAGCTTTCTTAGCTTCTTCAACATCATAAAATGCTGCGTTGTATCTTTGCTGAGCGGCAAGTACGTCAGGTCTCCTTGAAATAATTTCAGAAGGTATTCCAGCTGGAATCTCAGTGATAGGATTTGGAAAAACATTACTTGCATCTATTTGTGCGGCAGGATATCTACCCAATAGTATTTCCATCGCACGTTTCGCTTGATTGAGTTGATATTGATTGGTAATTAATTGGTTTTGATACATATCAATAGATGCAGCATTGATACTGACATCTTGGGCTGTATTTCTACCGACCTTTTCGCCTTGCACTAAATATTGATTTTGTTTTTTCGCATAATCCAATAAGCTTTCGCTCAATGCAACTTGTTGCTTTGCCTCGGAAATAGCAATCCAAGACTTGATGACATTTGCCGCAACAATTTGCTGTATATAGACGCGATCAAGTTCTGAAGCTTCAACACGGGACTGACTAGCTCCCGAAGCTGATGCTATCCGGCCCCATACGTCTAACTCCCAATTGGCTATCAGCCCTGCCCCAGAAATACCCGAGGTTGCTGTTGGAATTGTTGATGTACCTAACTGTCCACCAAGGCCTACATTCGGTAATCGTGTACCTGAGATAGCCGTTAAAACACCTCTCGCTTGATCGACTCTCGTTCGCGCCATTCGAATATCTAAATTATTGACAAGGCCATCTTGAATCAATTTTTTTAGTTGAGGGTCGAGTGAAAATCCTAAAGTCAGTTCATCAAACTTACCCGCTGAAAACCCGCTACTCCACTGCGGAAGAACATCCGTTTTTCCCAGAGCTAAGGAAAGAGTGTCTGATTGCTTTGGCGGATCGCTTGCACATGCAACTAGTAGTCCACTAGCCACAATCGTAACGATGAAGCTTTTATAGTTACTCATCTTCATTCCTAAGGTAACTTAAATACCAAGTTATTCAGGATTGCATGTAAACGAATGACTAACATCCTAACAATATGAAGTGGCTTCAAATGCTCGGTATAGACTCCACCCATACCTCGAGCCCCCATTGGCATGGTAGGTATTGGCTCTCCATCCATTTCAATGGGAGTAATTTTAACTGCATACTTAAGAGGCAATGGGGCATGTAACATCTCTGCTGGTGCTGTTGGGACAGTTCCTGATTGCGCAATTTGCCCTTGGCTTGATGCCCAAATAATGGAGTCGACTTTACCGTAGATAATTTTTCCAGGAATGGCCTTCAATGTCAGCTCAACATCGTCACCTGGCTTAACAAAACGTAATTCATTTTGATCAAAGTAGGCGATGATGCGTTGGTCGTACCATACAAAACTCATCAAAGGACGAAGAGGCATCGATACAGCATAGTTACCAGGTCTTACAGTAACTGCTACTGGATAACCATCAGCTGGAGCACGCACTGTGCAAGACTCTAAATCGTACCGCGCACTTTCTAATTGAGATTTAATTTGTGCAACACTGGCATTATCTTCACCAACGACTGCATTTAGTTTTAATTTTGCAGTATTTTCTGATGATTTAGTGGCGTCATAAGCACTTTTAGCTTTCAAGACCTCAGCCTGGTAATACTCAACATCATATCGATTACCTGCACCAGTTTTAGCTAACTCTGTTGATTCAGCCAGACGCTTATTCATTAAATCTAAATGTGCTTTAGCGGCTGCTGTATTAGCCTTAGAAGCATCATAGTTTTGCTGTAAGGATTTGGCTGAAGCAAAGGTATCAGCCAGTTGGGCCTCGAGTTGACTAACTTTTAATTGATAAGGCTTTGGGTCTATCTCAATGAGAATATCCCCTTTTTTTACCATCGTATTTCCTTCAACGGCTACTTTGGTAATCGTACCCTGAACTCTAGGAACCACCTCGGTCACAAAATTAATCACCCTTACATCTTCTGATCCTGGAGTAATAATATTGACTGTAAAAACGACAGTTGCCAACAATACAATCCCTCCAATGGCAGATCCAATTTGAGACTTAATATTCCACGGTAACCACTTTTTCTTAATGAAGACAAACCAAATAATCGCAGCATAACCACCAAGTATGATTTCTAACATCTTTTATGACCTCGCAACTTGGTTTGGTATTTGATCTATGACTATTTGTCTCTTCTCTTCAAGTCCATGAAGCTTTTCTCTGAGATTGGTAATCTCATCATCAACAACTGCCAGAGTCAATGGTTTCCCAGCATGCTCACTCTCAGAATCTAAATAAAAGTCATCTGACTTATCAGTGCCATACGCCATTTTATGTAACACAGGTTTTGAGTACGCCAATATCCATGCAAGTGGCCATAAAATTCCACCAAAAACAATTGACATAATACAAATGACTTGTATTAATTTTGTTTGGGGATGATGCACTTTTTCAGCGTAAATTTCTGGAAGAATGTGTATTTTCCAAAATATGTAAATCACTGCAACAGGTACGATTAATATGACTACCCAAACCAAGTAATCAGCAATGATTTGCTCAAGGTGTCTTGATGCCCCAGAGGCAAAACAAGTCATGGGCAATAGACTAAATAACGAGAAAACTACAGTCTGGATTTTTTTCATGTTAATCAATATACACTAGTTTTATTATCAACGTTATGACGAAAAAAAGGCACCCGAAGGTGCCTTTCTAATGAGAGCCTTAGGGCAAATTACATCATGCCGCCCATACCGCCCATACCACCCATATCGCCCATACCACCAGGCATTGAAGGGCCATCCTCTTTTGGTGATTCACTAATTGCACAATCTGTTGTGAGCAATAAGCCAGCAACTGAGGCAGCATTTACTAATGCTGTTTTAGTTACTTTAGCTGGATCAATCACACCTTGTTCAACGAGATCGCCATACTCACCAGTAGCAGCGTTGTAACCATAGTTACCAGTTCCTGAAGCAACTTGATTAATTACTACACTCGCCTCATCTCCAGCATTCGTTACGATTACGCGTAATGGCTCTTCCATAGCACGTAAAACGATACCAATACCAGCGTTTTGGTCTGCATTGTCACCTTTCAATGTGAGAATAGCTTGTTTTGCTCTTACTAAAGCCACACCACCGCCAGGAACAATACCTTCTTCTACAGCAGCACGAGTTGCATGCAATGCATCATCCACACGCGCTTTTTTCTCTTTCATTTCTACTTCAGTAGCTGCACCAACACGAATTACAGCAACACCACCTGCAAGCTTAGCTACACGCTCTTGGAGTTTTTCACGATCATAATCGCTAGTCGCTTCTTCAATTTGTGCACGAATCATCTTTACACGTGCTTCAATTTGCTTTTCATCACCGTTACCATCAATGATGGTTGTGTTTTCTTTACCGATTTCAACACGCTTAGCTTGACCTAAGTCATCAAGAGTTACTTTCTCAAGTGTTAAGCCAACTTCTTCAGCAATCACTTGTCCTTTAGTCAATACAGCAATATCTTCCAACATTGCTTTACGACGATCACCAAAACCAGGAGCTTTAACAGCACAAGTTTTGAGGATTCCGCGAATGTTGTTCACTACTAAAGTTGCTAGTGCTTCACCTTCAACATCTTCCGCGATGATCAAGAGTGGACGACCAGATTTTGCAACTTGCTCGAGTACTGGCAACAAATCACGAATATTGCTGATCTTTTTGTCAAATAACAAGATGAATGGGTTTTCGAGAATAACTACTTGTTTTTCTGGATTGTTAATGAAGTATGGTGATAAATATCCACGGTCAAACTGCATACCTTCAACAACATCTAATTCATCAGCAAGTGACTTACCATCTTCTACAGTAATTACGCCTTCCTTACCAACACGCTCCATTGCTTCAGCAATACGATCGCCAATACTTGTATCAGAGTTCGCTGAAATAGAACCAACTTGAGCGATTTCTTTTGTTGTTGTGCAAGGCTTGCTTAACTTAGAGATTTCAGCTAACGCTGCAGTCACTGCCTTATCAATACCACGCTTGAGGTCCATCGGGTTGTGACCCGCAACAACATATTTCATACCTTCACGTACGATTGATTGTGCAAGAACAGTTGCTGTTGTTGTACCGTCACCAGCGTCATCCGCTGTTTTAGATGCAACTTCTTTAACCATCTGAGCGCCCATATTTTGGAGCTTGTCTTTGAGTTCGATTTCTTTGGCTACAGATACACCGTCTTTAGTCACCATTGGGCCACCAAATGAACGCTCTAAAACAACGTTACGACCTTTAGGTCCTAAAGTTACTTTAACTGCATTCGCGAGGATATTTACACCCTCAACCATACGTGCACGTGCTGAATCTCCGAATACTACATCTTTTGCTGCCATGTTAATTCCTCTCTACTGAATATGATGCTTATTTTTGAACAACAGCCATGATGTCTTCTTCGCGCATAACGAGAAGTTCATCGCCATCAACTTTTACAGTTTGTCCAGCATACTTGCCAAACAACACACGGTCGCCAACTTTAACGTCAACGTTAATGTGCTTACCTGAGTCATCTTTTTTTCCTGGACCAACTGCTAAAACTTCACCTTGGTCTGGTTTTTCTGCAGCATTGTCAGGAATAACAATTCCAGAAGCAGTTTTTGTTTCGTTATCTAAACGTTTGATGATCACACGATCATGCAAAGGACGTAAGTTCATGCATTCTCCTCAATTAAAAAAATAAATAATACAAATCTGATATCAACTTAAGTGAATGTTGTTAGCACTCTACCTCGTTGATTGCTAACAAAGTATAGAGAGACTTTTAAATCTTTGCAAGTGAACCTTTATTTTTTCGCCCTTAATTATCACAAACCATTGATTTTATTAAATTAAATTAATTTTTAATAATATTAATATATAACGTAATATGCAATGATTTTCTTTGTTTTGTAATTGACGTTTAGTTTCAGTTATGGGTTAATCATGAACACAATCACTCATTAAGAAAGATGACATGACAAACGGTTATTCAATAGCGGATCGCACTCCTGCCCTCACCGAGGAAATCAAAGCTTTAGAAGGTATTCCAACCTCCATTCTAAGTGATAGTCTTGGACGTTATCTTGTTGCGAAGCAAATATTACCGATCAATAAAAAACCACTCCATATTTGCGCCAACGCATTTACTGTAGAAGTACGCTCTGGTGATAATTTAATGATTCATAAAGCGCTGCAAATGATCATGCCAGGCGACGCTTTGGTG
This sequence comes from Polynucleobacter sp. SHI8, assembly GCF_027944005.1. Taxonomy (NCBI): domain Bacteria; kingdom Pseudomonadati; phylum Pseudomonadota; class Betaproteobacteria; order Burkholderiales; family Burkholderiaceae; genus Polynucleobacter; species Polynucleobacter sp. SHI8. The sequence goes on from NZ_AP027204.1 coordinate 2,128,990, forward strand.
ATTTCGGGTGACGGTGAAATGGACCGTGCTTTATTTGGGGAAATCCTCATGACGGTTGCCAAAAAAAGAGGTGCGATAGCTGCAGTCGTCGATGGTGCAGTTCGTGATGTAGATGCCTTTGATCGCGAATCATTTCCATGTTGGGCGAAAGGCATCTCTTTAAGAGGTCCTTTCAAAGATGGCCCAGGAACAATTAATCAACCTGTCCATATCGGTGGAATGATGGTAAATCCGGGGGATATTATTGTTGGCGACATCGATGGTGTTATCGCCATACCAAGACATTTAGCCAAAGAAGCTATTCTTCTTGGAAAAGAAAAACAAAAACAGGAAGAAATCACTATTGCCGCTATTCTCAATGGAAGCTATGACGATTCGTGGGTTGATAAAGTTTTAAAACAAAAGAATGCTCTATAAGCTAGCAGTAGTGGTAATCTTAAATGACTTTAAATATGTTGTGACAAATTAAATAAAAAGTGCAAGGTAAATACCTGAGTACTTAAAAAAGGGGACGCCATTCATGAAAAATATTTTAAGTTTTATATTTCTTATTCTTTCTTTACATATACCTGTCAATGCCCAAGAAGCCTATCCCAATAAACCAATTACCATTATCAATCCCAACCCACCGGGTGGTTTTGTTGACAATGTGGGAAGAAGTCTTGCCGTAGCGTTACAAAAAACCCTCAAGCAACCTGTCCTCATTGTTAATAAGCCAGGAGCAAATGGTGCCATCGGGCATGCCTTCGTCGCAAATGCCACTCCAGATGGATATACACTCTTATTAACCTCACCTTCGCTAGCTACTCAACCTGCAATTGATGCTCTCTTTAATCGTCCAGCAGCTTATTCACTCAATAAAATTGTTCCAATCGCTCAGATTACTTCAGATCCAGCAATTATTTTGGTTAACCCAGACACCGGAGTAAAAACAATTCAAGAATTCATTAAAAAAGCATCAACCAGCAAAGATCATCTCGCCATTGCTTCTTCAGGTACTTATGGGGCTACGCACTTACCAATGGCAATGCTAGAAAATGCCACTGGCATTAAATTAAAACATATACCTACAAGTGGGGGAGCACCTGCAATTACTTTAGCCATTGGTGGTCATGTCAATGCATTAGCATCAGCACCTAGCGTAGCTTACCCCCAAGTTCAGTCTAATCGACTTATTCCCATTGCACAAACTGGTAGCAAAAGATCAGCACCGTTTTTAGATACCCCAACATTAAAAGAGAGCAATATCAATGTTGAATATTCTTTATGGACCTCATTGTTTGCTCCAGCCAATTTGCCACCCCAAATACAACAACAAATAACCCAATCTGTCAGGGAAGCTGTACAAGATGAGCAATTTAAACAAGCAATGCTAAAGGGTAACTCCATCCAATATTATTTGGATGGAGATGAATTTAATAATTTTTGGAAAGTCGAAGTTAAAAAACTTCAAGATACAGTTAAATTTATCGGAAAAATTGAAGAATAGATTGGAGTCAAAAATTATTTGCCCAGCCACTAGATCATATTCTTCAACAAAATATAAATGAGAACCACTAGTTGAATCAAATTAATTACCACGCTTAATCCGTGTAAATAACCAAAACGTTTTTTTAAATCATTATCTTTGGCATGATTAATGCGTGGGGTTAAAACCCATAATGAAAATGCAAATAAAACGCTACAGGCATAAGCACCAAATGTAATCATTTGATCCGTACTAAGAAGTGCGGCAATCAAGCAAAGTAAACCCAAAATTAGATAATATTTGGGGAAAAATTTTCTGACGTAAGCGCTAGACCACTCTTTTGGTAAAACAGAAAAGACTGTTGGTGCAACCGCAACAGTAAAAAAAATCATAATGCCTACTACTGCTGCAAGAATATATTGACTCATTTGTTTAACTCTAAATATAAAAATATAATCATACGTAATTCATAAAGCCATTGTGAATATAAGGTCTATTTTAAGAATTTACCTACCCAATTATCAGCATGCGCCTCTTTTCTGAGGATAGTTTCGTGGTCTAGACTCAAAGACCTATATCAACACGACTCAGGAAGCATATGAAAGATCATCAAGGTATTTACCATTATCTTAAACTTTGGCTTACAAAAAAAATGCATATTGAGCAGCCGCAAAATAAAGACATAACTTTTGAAGAGCAACTCGTTTACCTTGACCCTATTTTTGAATGTCAATCTCAAAAATTCGTTGGCGCAGTATGTAATGATCTTTTACAAAATAATCCATCTTTATATTTAAAGCAATTTAAAAATGCCCTTGATAGTATTGCCTATTGGCATTGTCATGGAAGAGCAATACCAACATATTTACCGCTACCAACCTCCTTGTTATTAAGTAAAGATTTTCTATTGGAGTATGAGGAAAATTTAATGGCATCTCAACTGCCAGTTGGTTTAATAAGAGTGCCTTTTCTAGACTACAAAAATTTAAACTTAAAACTACTGGAAAATCAATTACAACAACTTCAACGTCTCGGACTGATTTTAGAACTTAAGAATTTTTCAGGTAGCGATTCAGAAATGATTTGGCTCAATTCAAATTATTTTAGCGGTGTACATATCTCCATTGGCTTTGTCAGAGCAGCCATGATGACGACGCTTTCTAAAGAAAGATTCGATGATCTAATGATCACTTGCAAGGGTCAAAATCACCATACTTATGTCGAGGGTATTTCTTTAGTTCATGATTTCAACTTTGCAAATAAAAATGAGGTTCAATTTTGTTATGGTCCACTAATGATGCCGCCTGTATCGAAACACCAACTTTTAAAAATTACGATTAGCCAACTCAATCAATCATTTCAATCTTCCCCCAGAAAGAATATTCACCATGGGAAATAACAATGCTTACAAAAGTATTACTAGTAGATGATCATCCAACGATGTTACTCGCTCTACGAACGCTTTTTAGCCAACAAGTGCCTTTCGATATTCTCGGACTTGCACATGATGGTGAGTCTTGCCTAACTCTTACAAAAAACTTAGAGCCTCAAATGATTGTTTTAGATTTGGACTTGCCAAATACAGATGGTTTTGATTTGATATGCAAATTAAAGAAGATGAATCCTTTAATAAAGATCCTCATATTGTCTAGTCATGAAGAAAAGGTATATGGAAATCGCGTTCGATCTCTGGGGGCGCAAGGTTTCGTTAACAAATCGGCTTCAGGAAAAATTATTATTACGGCGGCTATTGCAGTCTCTCAAGGTTATATGTTTTATACAGCCAATACAAGTTGCATTAATCACGATAGTGATCATGACAGGTTAGAGCGAATCTCTGATAGAGAATTTCAGGTACTTAAGCTATTAGGTAAAGGGTTTAGTAATTCCGAAATTTCTGAGCAGTTACATATTAGTAATAAAACTGTTGCCACATACAAAAGCCGCCTTTACGTCAAACTAGCAGTCAATAATATTGCTGATTTAATCAGCTTTTGTAAACAAAATAAAGTATGTGATTAAGGAATCATATCGTTGATTAATCAAACCAGGCTTAATTCCTTTCTTCTATTATTTACCATTTTTTTGGGTGGACTACTTGTTTATATCATCCCTGAAAATAGGTTTTATTTACTGAAACCGCCTTTGTGGGTTTCATTATTCTTTGGTCTTTTTTCTTTACTATTAACTATTTTTATTTTTTTTAGCATTCAATTTTTAAAGAAACCTCAATTATTGCCAAACACCAAAAATCAATTGTTTTCAGCTCTTGAAATGCATCATTATTCTAATAAGATAAGTTCCAAAAAATCAGATTTTATTGCCACAATTAGTCATGAAATCCGAAATCCTCTCCAAGCAATTATAGGAACACACGAATTATTAATAAAGGATGAGAATATTAGCTATGAAAGTAAAGTTCTCATAAAAGGGGCTTACAACACCTCTAAGTCTTTGTTGAACATGCTGAACCAAGTATTAGACTTAAGTAAAATTGAGTCTGGGAAAATTGAGCTTACACAAGAACCTACTTGTTTAATAGATCTATTAAATGATTTAATACAATCCTTTCAAGGCCTATGTGATAAAAGCTCCAACACGCTTAAAGTTCATCTAGATCAGATGATTGCCCCTAGCCTTCTAATCAATAGCACAAGCCTTAAACAGGTACTTGGTAATTTAATGTCAAATGCCATTAAATTTACTAATCATGGAACTATTTTTCTTTCGGTCAATGTCATGAATGATACCCATGCAGAACAACTGATACAGTTTCAAGTCATAGATACTGGTTGTGGTATTCCAGAATATGATATTGATCGTATTTTTCATCCTTATGAAAGATCTCAAATTAATCATGTTCATGAAATTCCTGGCACCGGTTTAGGTCTTTCAATTACATCATCTCTTCTTCGATCAATGCAGAGCAACCTTCATTTGGAGAGTAAACCTAATTTAGGTACTTCCGCTTCATTTCGATTACGCCTCAAAAAGATTTCATATTCACGAATACAAAAATCATTTTTTAGGAAAATCCGCTCTTATTGTGGATGACTACCCAGCCTGTAGGGAAGTTATTAGTCAGCAATTAAATTATTTGGGCTTTAATTGCATACAAGCTGATCAAGCGCATGATGGTCTTTTGGCATTAGAAAATCATCACATTGATCTAGTCGTTACAGATGAGTTTATGCCGAACATGAATGGTCGACAATTTGCATCCATGATCAGTAAATACCATCCCAAAATAAAGATTATGATTTTGACCGGAGATTCTCAATTTATAACAAAGTTAAGTGGCGAAGAAATTGCTTTAATAAGTACTTTTATGATTAAACCAGTTGAACTCAAGGAGTTATTTGAAGCATTAAAAATCATTTTTCTTCAACATGATTTGCACTGGGACTTCAACCATCTCCTTGAGTTTACGAATCAAAATTTAATGGCTTCATATGCGCTTTTAGAATCAGTACTCATTACTCAAAAAGAACTCACCAAAGAAATTCAATTGCATTTAAATCAAGTAAATTTAGCATCACTAAAGCCTCTTTGTCATAAAGTTTTAGGAGGTGCAAAATTAATCAATGCAAAGTACTTAATACTTCATTGTCAGAAAATTGAACGCTCAGAAGAAAATATTCAACAGGCACTTATACACTCTTTATATCAAGAATTAATTCGTCTTAATTATCAAATACAGGAATATCTGGAGGAAAATCATTCAGATATGATTTAATGATGCATAATAAATTTATCCACAAGGAGACAACATGTCAAAAAAAATAATGCTAATTACTGGGGGTAGTAGGGGAATCGGCGCAGAAATTGCAAAGCTTGCAGCCATTGAAAATTATCATGTAGTCGTTAACTATACGCATAGTAAAGATACTGCAAATGCCCTCGTTACCACCATCCATAACCAAGGTGGCTCAGCCGTGGCAATTCAAGCAGATTGCTCTAAGGAGTCTGAAATTGAACGTCTTTTTAAAGAGCTTGATCAAATTGGAACGATTGATTGTTTGATTGCCAATGCTGGAATTATTGGTGGTCAAAACCCTATTTCTCAAACAACAGAAAAGCAATTAAAAGAGTTATTTGACATTAATGTTATTGGCTTAATTATTTGCGTACGTGAAGCAGTAAAAAGAATGTCCACTGATCTTGGTGGACAAGGAGGAAAAATTGTTTTAATGTCCTCAGTTGCTGCAAGAACAGGTGGCATTGCCCAAGAAATCCACTATGCTTCCTCAAAGGCGGCGGTCGATGGTTTTTGTTTAGGACTAGCTAAAGAAGTCGGTAACGTTGGCATTCGTGTCAATGCGGTCAGACCTGGTTTAATCGGCACCTCAATCCATGATCTTCATGGAGGCATGGAAGTGATTCAAAAATGGGCTGCAGGTGTTCCATTGGGTAGAGTTGGCTTACCTGAAGAGGTTGCACAAACAGTTATCTGGTTATGCTCAGACGCATCAAGCTATGTTCATGGCGCCCTAATTGATGTCTCTGGGGGCCGTTAATAACTTCCAGGATAAAGGATGCTTCGATTAACTTGTCGAACATCCTTTAAGCCACAAAATGCCATTGTTAAGTCTAACTCTTTGGCAATAATTTCAAGGGACTTCGTTACGCCGGCCTGACCCATAGCGCCTAAGCCATAAATGTACGAGCGGCCAATTAATGTCCCATGAGCTCCCAAAGCAAGTGCTTTAATTACATCTTGTCCTGACCGTATGCCACTATCTAACCAAATTTCTACTTGCGAACCTACCGCATCCACAATTGCAGGTAAAGCTTCTATGGTTGATGGTGCGCCGTCTAACTGTCGACCACCATGATTAGAGACAATAATTGCATCTGCACCAACCGCTACAGCCAACTTTGCATCCTCGGGGTCTAAAATTCCCTTCAGAATTAATTTACCACCCCACTGTTTTTTTATTTGAGCTACTTCATTCCAATCAAGGCTAGGATCAAATTGACTTGCTGTCCAAGCACCAAGTGAACTCATATCATCTACACCCTCTACATGGCCAATAATATTTCCGAACTGTCTATTCTTGGTTTGAAGCATACCAAGGCACCATCTGGGCTTTGTTAATAGATTAATCATATTACCGATGGTTGGTTTCGGAGGTGCTGATAAGCCATTTTTTAAATCTTTATGTCTTTGACCTAAGATTTGTAAATCTAAAGTAACAACTAATGCTGAACAATGCGCCGCCTTAGCCCTTTCTATCAAACTACTTACAAATTTTTTATCACGCATTACATATAACTGGAACCAAAACGGATGCTTCGTATGTTTAGCAATTTCTTCCATGGAGCAAATGCTCATCGTGGACAAGCAATATGGCACACCAAAATCTTTCGCAGCTTTAGCCGCCAAGATTTCCCCATCTGCATGTTGCATACCCGTCATACCTACAGGTGCTAAGGCGACAGGCATAGAAACTGGCAAATCTAACATGGTTGAAGTAATACTTCGATCATCAATATTGATAGCGACGCGTTGTCTAAATTTTATTTTTGAGAATTCAGTTTCATTTGAGCGATATGTTCCCTCAGTCCACGACCCAGAATCGGCGTAGTCGTAAAACATTCTAGGGGCACGTTTTTCGTGCAAGACTCTCAAATCTTCAATATTGGTAATGATTGACAAAATAGCTCCTTTTTGACTGCTCCATATTGAGAAGCTTAATCTTTGGAATTTTAATTGATTGGCTGATTCACTTGTTCTTTGAATGCCTTTCCGGGAATAAAACGGATTGCAATAGATGAACCTATTTCAATAGGGTCACCCGTTTTGGGATTTCTTCCGACTCTAGCTGATCTTGTCTTAACTGCAAATGTCCCAAAGCCTGATAATTGCACTGACTCGTGACTTATCAACTGTTTTTCTATGATTTCTAGCAAAATCTTTAAAACTTCTTCGCCTTTGGTTTGAGAAATATCCGCACCTAATGCAATTGCCTCCGCAAGGTCTTTTTTATTCATCATCTAACCCTTTGATCATTGTTATTTTCATGCTATCAAACTTTTGCGGGAGTTACAAAGAACTTTTTATGTTTTTTCAAAATTTAACACCAAATAACTTCAGAAAAGTATCTTAAACTAGGTGCCTGACAAATATCTCCTCTAAGCCAATGAACTTATTAAAATTTCCTACAACACACACAATGAGTCTGTTGGTGGTTTTATGTCACTGTTTATTGCCCATTTCTGTATTTGCCAATGAGCTTTTGCCTATTGGAGTAAAAAAAGCATTACAAAATTCAAAGATTCCAGAATCTGCCTTGGGATTTCATATTGTCTCGATTGGGAAACTCCATCCTCAACCTAATCAATACAGTTGGAATGCACAGTCCCCAATGAACCCAGCTTCTACTATGAAGCTCTTAACAACTGTTGCTGCCTTAGATATTCTTGGTCCTCAGTATCGTTGGAAAACCAATTTTTATAGCAATGGTTTAATTGAGCAAGGGGTTTTAAATAGTAATCTTATTGTTCAGGGATTTGGTGACCCCAAGTTGGTGCCTGAACAGTTATCAGTCATCTCTCAGAATCTAAGGCAAGCTGGTTTGCAAGAGGTGCAAGGCAATCTCATTTTAGATCGCTCGGTTTATGCAAGCTCTATTCGTCAATCAGCGCCTCTAGATGGGGAGTCCTCAAGAACCTATAACGTTGTTCCTGACCCATTGTTGTATGCGTTTCAGACGCTATCTTTTAGGATTGTCAATAACAATGGGCAATTTGATGTTACCTATACTCCTCGTTTATCAGGTCTTCGAATTATTAATCAAATACAAGCAACAAAGGGGCCTTGTGGGGACTGGACAAAAAATTTAAAAATTGAAATTAGAAAAATAAGTGATGAAGAATGGAACGCCTTGTTTGTCGGGAAATTGTCAATGAACTGTCCAGACATTGCATGGAATTCAGTTTCAATAGATGCAAATAATTTCTTTAAGCAAGGAATATTAGCTTCGTTTGAAGACTCAGGCATAGTTTGGAAAACTCATCCTCAAATCATTGAATCTGAAGTTCCTAGTAACGCCAAACTCATACTTTCTTATTCGGGAACCTCTTTAGAGGACGCCGTAAAAGACATCAATAAATATTCAAATAATGTCATGGCACGACAAGTTCTTCTTACGATTGGTCTAGAAAAAGGTAATCGACCAACATCCACAACAGATAGTATTCGTATTGTGAAAGATTGGCTAAGAAAGTCTAAACTAAACTTCCCAGAACTAGTCGTTGAAAATGGCTCTGGCTTATCGAATATTGAAAGAATCTCTCCTCAAAGTATGACAAGTCTTCTCAATTTCGCAGTTAGTACAAAAAATAATGAGATATTTATTAACTCTCTGCCAATTGCTGGCGTCGATGGCACCATGAAAAATCGCTTACTTGATCGTCTAAAAAAACTTTGGTCTGTGGGCACTCCTGATAACAAGTTCACTCCAGACCTTAGCCTACCCAATAGTCTACAAAAAACTGGTGCCTATATGAAAACAGGTACTCTACAAACTGTTCGAGCAGTCAGTGGGTATGTGGTAAGTAAAACCGGTAAGGTGTACGCGGTCTCATCCATGGTCAATCATCAAAATGCAGGTTTTGGTGGCACTATAGTCAATGATGCATTACTTCACTGGGTATTAGATGACTGCGCTTCAGATTAATGAGCTCCTGAGCCGTACACAGCTCTGGTGAGTCGATCCTGAATGCCACTCCATTCGCTATTATTCGGTAATGCATCAACAATAATTTTTTGATACCCCCTTTGATCAAGGTCTCTTAATAATTGATAAAGCTGTTTTGCAAAAGCTTGGGGATCTATAGGTATTTGAATCCAAACAACGGGGCTTGTGGCCCATTTATTTTTTAATACCTCAATATCTAAAAATGTAACTACGACGACTTTTTGATTGCTAATATCTTCAACTTTTAATTGATCAACATCCATTGATACCAATTGAGTATGTGGCGCATAGTGCCCTAATGTTCCACCCGAATGGCGAATCGCATGATCTTTTTGACCTAAGTTGGTAAGCCCTAAGGTTTTACAAATGTCGCTCTCTAAAATCATCCCTGGTCTCAATATAATTGGTCCCATTTGTTCTAATCGCGATAAATCCAAAATGGTAGATTCAATACCTACATCACAACTCCCGCCGTCCAAAATCATTAATTCATTATCGGCATCACTATTTTTAAATTCATCCAACACATGTTGTGCTGTCGTTGGGGAAATACGCCCATATCGATTAGCTGAGGGTGCTACGAGAGCGCCGTTGAAGGCGCGCAAAATATCAATTGTCCAAGGGTGATTTGGGGCACGTATTGCAACGGTTTCTTGACCCCCAGTAATCAAACTAGAAACGTGCTTTGCCTTCTTCAATACTATGGTTAAAGGACCCGGCCAATATTTTTGGGCTAAAAGGATCGCTTCTGGAGGTACATCATGAGACCATTCTGATAACTTGGCCTCCCAAAAAATTTCTGATGACATCCCTGCTGTTGGTGAGGTTATGTGCACAATCAAGGGATGATTTTTTGGGCGATTCTTTAACTCAAAAACTTTTTTTATAGCTATCTCATCACTTGCATTTGCGGCAAGTCCATAAACAGTTTCCGTTGGTATAGCGACCAAATGACTCTGCTGAAGATGTTCAACAATGTGTTGGGTTGATATTTCGTTAGCTGAAAAAATACGAGCACTCACTGATTATTGTCTCGAGGATGGAATACCTAAAATTTCCATTGCCTGTTTTGCATCAATAAGGGCTTGATCAACAGAATCTGCAATGAAGTTAATATGCCCCATCTTGCGCCCAATTTTTGGCTCTGACTTGCCATATAAGTGTAGCTTTGCGCAAGGCATGGCTAATATTTTTTCCCAATCAGGAGATCTAATCATGTTCGTGTTTTTATCAAACCAAATATCCCCCAGTATATTGAGCATGACTACTGGACAAAGCAAGCGTGAATCGCCGAGTGGTAACTTAGCTAAACTTCTGACTTGTTGTTCAAATTGATTGGTTAAGCACGAGTCCAAAGAATGATGCCCTGAATTATGTGGTCGTGGAGCGATTTCATTCACCACAATTGAGCCATCTTTTAATACAAAAAATTCAATACAAAGCACTCCAACATATTCCAATTGACGAATAATCGTATGTGCAGCCACATGAATTTTTTCTTGTAATTCTTGAGTTAAATTCGGTGCAGGAACCATGCTGAGATGCAAAATACCGTTCTCATGTATATTTTGCGCAATTGGCAACAAATGAGTTTCATCATTAGCGCCTCTCGCAATGATTGCAGATAATTCAAATGCTAAATCTAGCTTTTTCTCTAATACACATGGAACTTTTCCGAGAGTATTCCATGCTTCTTTCAACTCCGTTGGATGTTGAACCCGTTGTTGACCTTTTCCGTCATATCCAAGTTGCGCTGTTTTGAGTATTCCAGGAAAAAGTGATTCTTGAACGGTTTCAAGTTGATCGTCATTTTCTATCGCCGCATAATCCACAGGTCCAATACCCATAACGGATTGACAAGTTTTTAAAAATTCTTTTTCCTTAATACGATGTTGCGCAATCGATACTGCAAAACTCTTTGGTGCAACAAAAACACCTTGCTTAATTAAATAATCAATCGTATCTGCAGGTACATTTTCAAATTCAGTACTAATCGCATCACATAGTTGAGCCATATGATGAAGAGCATCTTCATCATCGTATTGTGCAAGTAAATGCTCTTGAGCAATCTGCCCAGCGGGGCTGTTTGGATCTGGGTCCAATACGCATACTTGATAACCTAAATCTTGTGCGGCTTGTACAAAGTATCTTCCCAGTTGCCCACCACCTAAGATGCCCAAAAAGGCAGGCGGATATAAGGGCCAAACTATATTTCTCATCAACTTTAAGGCAAGGTCATTTGCTTAGCTTTATTCGTTTGCGATTCACGAAATGCTAGTAATTTGTGATGCAAAGTTTCAGAATAAAGCGCTAGATTAGCAATTACGTGTAAAGCCGCATTGGCAGCACCAGCCTCGCCAATGGCAAATGTAGCCACGGGGATTCCTTTTGGCATTTGCACAATCGATAACAAAGAGTCTTCACCCTTTAAATATTTTGATGGCACAGGTACTCCATACACTGGAACAATTGTTTTAGCTGCCAACATGCCAGGTAAGTGGGCGGCACCACCAGCTCCAGCAATAATCGCTTTTAATCCTCGGCTATGGGCATTTTCTGCATAGGTATACATTTCATCTGGCATACGATGCGCTGATAAAACCTGTCTTTCATGAGGAATCTCAAACTCAGCCAAAATTTGAGCCGCATAAGACATTACATCCCAATCAGAGTTTGACCCCATCACAACACCAACAATGGGTGATTCTATTTGACTCTTTACTGGTTCATTCATATGTTCTCCTACAATGGATATCATGCTTGGGTAAGTATAGCCAATGCCTCTTGATACTTTGCAGCAGTTTGTTCAATTACACTACTTGGCAAATGCGGTGCCGGCGCTTTTTTATTCCAAGGTTGACCGTCAATCATTACAGACTCCAACCAGTCCCGCACAAATTGTTTATCAAATGATGGCGGATTTTGCCCAACAATATAAGAACTAGCAGGCCAAAAACGTGAAGAATCTGCCGTAAGTATTTCATCCATCAAAATCATTTGACCATGGTCATTCAAGCCAAATTCAAATTTAGTATCAGCAATCAAGATACCCTTGCTAGCCGCAAACTTAGATGCCTCTTTATATAGTTGAATGCTGATATCTTTCATTTGCTGCGCAAGTGCTGGGCCAATCCGGCGAATCACTTCATCAAAATCAATATTCTCATCATGATCACCTACATCAGCTTTTGCTGCAGGGGTAAAAATTGGTTCGGCTAATTGTTCAGCATTTTGTAAACCAATTGGTAATGTTACGCCACAGACCGATCCGTTAGATTGATAGTCTTTCCAACCACTACCAGATAAATAACCTCGAACAACAGCCTCAACAAGAATTGGTTTGAGTCGTTTTACAACAATCGCTCTACCTCGCACTTGGTCAATTTCATTCGGTAGGACAACAGTCTCAGGATCTATACCCGTTAAATGGTTGGGTACGATATGTTTTAAACGTTCAAACCAAAAATTGGCCATTTGATTTAATACAATCCCTTTTCCAGGAATCGGCTCTTGCATCACTACATCAAATGCTGATAATCGATCAGTTGTAACCATCAATAGGTGCTGATCATTTATTGCATAGATGTCCCTCACCTTGCCTTTAGAAATTAAAGGCAAGGATTGAATTGAAGTTTCTAAAAGGGCTTGCATCTTTATCTAACCAGTTGAGCAAGCTCACCTGAATTATATTTTTCAACCATTTTATCCAGACTAATTGGCTTAATTTTTGAAGCCTGTCCTTCACATCCAAAAGATAAGAATCGTGCCTTACAAATCAGTTTGGCAGCTTCTCGTGCTGGCTTTAAGTAATCACGGGGATCGAATTTAGAGGGATTTTGATGTAAATATTGACGAATTGCCGCGGTCATCGCTAATCGAATATCCGTATCAATATTTACTTTACGAACTCCATTTTTAATACCTTCTTGAATTTCTTCTACGGGAACACCATAGGTTTCTTTCATATCACCACCAAACTCACGAATCACTTCTAAAAGTTCTTGGGGGACTGATGAGGAACCATGCATCACTAAGTGTGTATTAGGAATACGTTGATGAATTTCACGAATACGATCGATTGCTAATGTATCCCCTGTAGGCTTTTTACTAAACTTATAAGCGCCGTGACTAGTACCAATCGCAATTGCTAAAGCGTCACATTGTGTCTGTTTAACAAAGTCAGCCGCTTGTTCGACATCAGTTAACAACTGCTCTCTAGTCATCGTACCTTCTGCACCGTGACCATCTTCTTTATCACCCTTCATTGTCTCTAATGAGCCCAAAACACCTAACTCGGCTTCAACCGTGACGCCAATGGAATGTGAAAACTTCACAACTTCTTGAGATACCTGAACGTTGTACTCATAACTTGCAACTGTTTTTCCATCGCCCATCAATGAACCATCCATCATGACGCTTGTAAAGCCACTTTTAATAGCAGCCATACAAACTGCAGGACTCTGTCCATGATCTTGATGCATAACCACTGGAATATCTGGATAGGATTCAATTGCAGCTTCAATTAAATGTCTTAAAAAAGCTTCCCCGGCATATTTTCTGGCGCCAGCGGATGCTTGCATAATGACAGGCGCTCCGACTTCTTGAGCGGCGGACATAATGGCTTGCACTTGTTCTAAATTATTAACATTAAAGGCAGGAATACCATATCCATTTTCTGCTGCATGATCTAATAGTTGTCGCATTGAGACTAAAGGCATGATTTCTCCAAAAGATTTATTTAACTTTAATAATTTTAAGGGTATTTGTACCGCCAGCTTGTCCCATTGGTTCTCCAACAGTTAAAGCCACCATGTCGCCAGGTTTTACTACTCCCTTACTTAATAACAATTGTTCAACTTCTTGAAGTGCCGTATCTCTGTCAGCACTTACATCTATTTGTAATGGGGTTACATTACGATACATCGCCATTGCCCGTTGTGTTTCAACTCTTTTAGTAAGAGCGAAAATAGGTATATGAATTTTATGCCGACTCATCCAAAGTGCTGTAGAACCTGATTCTGTTAATGCGGCAATCGCTTTTACTTTTAAATGATAAGCTGTGAATAGCGCGCCTAAAGCAATCGATTGGTCGATGCGTGTAAATGTCTGATCTAAAAAATCAGCGTCTAATGTTACAGCCTCAGACTTTTCAGCAGCAAGACAAATCGCCGCCATTTGTTCGACAACTTTTACCGGAAACTGTCCTGTTGCCGTTTCAGCAGATAACATCACTGCATCTGTTCCATCCAAAACAGCGTTTGCAACGTCGCTAACCTCAGCCCTTGTTGGAATTGGGCTAGTAATCATCGATTCCATCATTTGCGTAGCAGTAATCACGAATTTATCAGCTTCGGTAGCTAAGCGAATCATTCTTTTTTGCAAAGCAGGTACCGCAGCATTGCCAACCTCAACCGCCAAATCTCCTCTAGCAACCATGATGCCATCAGAAGCCATAATAATTTCTTCTAACACTCCTGGTTCAATAGCTTCAGCTCTCTCAATTTTTGCAATTAATCGAACTTCATGATTTTTTGCAACGCAATGTGCCTGGGCAAGCTCTCTAGCCAATTGCATATCTTGTGCATTTTTAGGAAAGCTAATCGCGATAAAATCCACTCGCATATCAATTGCTGTTGCTAAATCCTCTATATCTTTTTCAGTTAACGCTGGTGCCGTTAAACCTCCTCCAGCACGATTAATTCCCTTATTGTTGGATAGTTCACCACCCATTTCTACTTCTGTATGAATACAATCTCCAACAATTTGTTCTACGCGAAGAACAATTAAGCCGTCGTTGAGTAGTAACTGATCCCCTGCAACAACATCTCTAGGTAAGTTTTTATAATCCAAACCAACTTGCCCTGAGTTGCCGATTGTGCAATTGGCATCTAATAGAAATTTTTGGCCAACCTCTAATTGGACTTTGCCATTCTCAAATTTACCCACCCTAATTTTGGGCCCTTGTAAATCAGCCATTATGGCAATTTCTTTACCAACCTCTCGAGAAATATCTCGAACCAATTGAGCACGATCTCTATGGTCTTGAGCAACTCCGTGCGAGAAATTCAACCTCACTACATCCACGCCAGCCAAAATAATCTTCTTTAAAACATCTAGATTTGTAGTAGCAGGGCCTAAAGTGGCAACAATTTTGGTGGCACGAGACAAACTCATTCAGCAGCTCTTTCTTGAAGTATTGCAATGGCAGGCAAAACTTTGCCCTCTAAAAACTCTAAAAATGCACCTCCGCCAGTAGAAATATATCCGACTTGCTTTTCAATTCCGTATTTAGCAATCGCCGCTAGAGTATCTCCACCACCTGCTACAGAAAATCCTGGACTATGCGCAATTGCAGCTGCCAACATCTTGGTACCACCACCAAATTGATCAATCTCGAAAACACCAACCGGACCATTCCATAAAATCGTACCGGCATGCGCAATCATCTGCGATAAACGCGCGGCTGTTTTAGGGCCGATATCTAAAATCATGTCATCGCTAGCCACATCATGAGAGGCAACGGTATTAGCCCGAGCTAAAGGAGAAAGCTCATTGGCTACAATCACATCCTCCGGAATAGGAACTGAGGCTCCTCGTTGATGCATGATGTTCATGATTTCTTTAGCCTGATCAACTAAATCAGGCTCTGCTAAAGACAACCCAATCGGTAAGCCGGCAGCAAGCATAAAGGTGTTGGCAATTCCCCCACCAACAATTAATTGATCCACCTTCACTGCAAGCGTTTTTAGAATCGATAACTTCGTAGAAACCTTTGAACCAGCAACTATCGCCACAAGTGGCCTTTTGGGGTCATTTAAAGCAAAAGATAAGGCATCAATTTCAGCTTCCATGAGTGGACCAGCACAAGAGATTGGTGCAAATCTTGCCATTCCATGGGTAGTAGCCTCAGCACGATGAGCCGTGCCGAAAGCATCATTTACGTATATATCGCAAAGTTGTGCCATTTTTTTTGACAACTCTACATCATCTTTTTTTTCACCAACATTGCCACGGCAGTTTTCTAAAAGGACTACTTCGCCTGGTTTAACTTGAAAATCTCCCGATACCCAATCTGAAATTAAAGCAACTTTTCTACCCAATAGCTCAGCTAATCGGTCTGCCACTGGAGCTAAAGAATCGGCAGGCTGCAGATTACCCTCAGTAGGTCTGCCTAAATGTGATGTGACCATGACTGCTGCGCCCGCATCTAAAGACATCTGAATTGCTGGAATCGAAGCGGTTATTCGGGTATCTTCAGTAATTTTTCCTGAAGCGTCTTGTGGAACATTTAAGTCAGCGCGAATAAAAACTCTTTTTCCAGAAAGGCGGTTTTGTGACGCTAAATCAGATAATCGATTGACTTTGAGGGTAGTGGAATGAATCATGGGTAGTTATTAATCAATTAAATCCAGCAAATTGGTTCAACAAATCATCATACAGGATGATTAAAGCGCTAGATTCATAAAAAACAATTTATTAAGGCAAATTGACTGCAATTTCTTTGCCTGTTTTACAATAAGTATTCTTCTTATGTCCGCTAAGGAAATTATAAATGTCAATGTCTGATCGTGATGGTTTTATTTGGTTTAATGGCAAATTAATTGATTGGCGTGATGCCAACATTCATGTCCTGACCCATAGTCTGCATTATGGTATGGCTGTATTTGAGGGTGTTAGGGCCTACAAAACAGACCAAGGACCAGCTATTTTTCGTCTTGATGAGCATACCAAGCGTTGGTTCAACTCTGCCAAGATTTTCCAAATGGAAATGCCCTACTCTCAAGAGGAACTGATGCAAGCTCAATTAGAGGTTGTTAAGGCGAATCATCTAGAGTCCTGTTATCTTCGTCCAATCGCCTGGATTGGCTCTGAAAAGTTAGGAATTTCTCCTAAAGGTAATCAAATCTTAGTCTCTATCGCAGCTTGGCAATGGGGAGCCTATTTGGGGGAAGATGGTTTAAATAAGGGTATTCGCGTTAAAACATCCTCATTCAGCCGTCATCATGTCAATGTTTCTTTAGTTCGTGCCAAAGCTTCCGGTTATTACATCAACTCCATTCTTGCCAACCAAGAAGTGACGGCACATGGTTACGATGAAGCTCTCCTTCTAGATACCGATGGTTATGTCTCAGAAGGCTCTGGAGAAAATGTATTTATCGTTCGTGATGGGGTTATTTATACACCAGACTTAGCTTCTTGCCTGGCAGGTATTACCCGCGAATCAATCATCCAAATTGCCCATGATCTTGGATTTGAAGTACGAGAAAAACGCATTACTCGTGATGAAATGTACTGTAGTGATGAAGCGTTTTTTACGGGAACAGCCGCAGAAGTGACGCCGATTCGGGAGCTTGATGACCGCATCATTGGTAACGGTGGAAGAGGTCCTGTGACTGAAAAAATACAAAATGTATTTTTTGACACAGTAACAGGTAAAAATGATAAGTACCGCTCTTGGCTTACTTACGTTAAATAATCATGACTACTGCACCGACACCTATTGAAATTGATACTCAAGATTTACCTCTCCATTGCCCAACAGGCGCGGAGAAAAACTGGGATTTACACCCCCGTGTATTTTTAGATATTGCACACACCGGGCACGCAAAATGTCCTTATTGTGGTGCTGAGTATCATTTAAAAGCTGGCGCTAAGGTCGGGCACTAATTAAAATGCCTCAAACGCTCGTCATCGCCCCTAATTGGATAGGCGATGCCGTGATGTCAGAGCCTTTGATTCGCTGTTTGAACGAGGACTTGGGTCGAATTACTATTTTGGCGACGCCTTGGGTTGCCCCTGTATACCGAGCAATGCCCACAAAGCCTGATGTGATTGAGGGGAATTTTTCCCATGGCAAAATCGAGCTTGCCAAGCGCAAGCATATGGCAAACCTGATCAAAGACAGACGATTCGATCAAGCGTTTGTTTTACCTAATAGTTGGAAATCGATTCTGATTCCTGTAATGGCTAAGATTCCTAAAATTTACGGCTATCAAGGGGAGCTTCGATCTGCTTTTCTTGCGAAATACCTGCCTAATCCATCAAAAAAAAATCGTCCCCCGATGGTCCATCACTATCTCGATTTGGCAGAATTAATCAATCTTCAAACAAATTCTCAAAAAGAGAATAGGCCGCAACTGTACGTTGACGCTTTTAATCAAAATCAAGCAAAAGATGTTTTGCGGTCACTGCCACACCCTGAAAAATTTTATATTCTTGCACCTGGAGCAGAATTTGGGCCAGCTAAGCAATGGCCAGTGGAACACTTTGCTGCGCTAGCTACTCAAATATTACAAAATGATCCTTTTAGCAGTATTGTGCTGTTAGGTAGCTCAAAAGATCGTGTCATTTGTGACGAAATCTTTCAAAAAATAGACATAAAATTACATTTAAATATCCTCAATCTTTGTGGATTAGCTAGCCTTGATCAATCTATCGCTTTGATTCCTCTAGCGAAAGGTTTGGCGAGTAATGATTCTGGATTAATGCACATTGCCGCAGCTTTTGGTATCCCACAAATTGCTTTTTATGGTTCAAGTGACCCCAAACATACGCCACCACTATCTCCTTTTGCAGGAATTATGTTTTTAGGACTTGACTGTAGTCCTTGTCACCAAAGAAAATGTCCTCTTGGACATTTAAACTGCTTAAAATTAATTACCCCACAGTCCGCATTTGATGAATTAAATCGTTGTATTACTTTAAGGAATATCAATTAATGTCACGCTCAGCACGTTTATTTCACGATGTCGATGAAGTAATTGAGGGTTGGTATACAAGCCTGATCAAATGCGATTTAGAAAATGCGTTGAGTTTATGGTTTGAAGAAGATACCGTTACTTGCATTTTGCCGGATGGTGTTCGCCTGACGGGTCATAAACAATTACGTTTAGGCCTGAAAGACTTGATGAAAAACTCAGTGATTTTCGATACGCTGACCGCAACCAGTCATACCTATATGGGAACTACGTTTGTCGATAGTACGGAAGCTGTTCGGTTCCAAAAAGATGTTCATGAACCGTCGTTTTTTATCCACATGACAATCATCCTTGTGCAAGGAACAATGGGCTGGCGAATTGCTCATTTACATACCAGTCAAGTATCAAAAGATCTCATACATTCACCATCTATTGCTGGTGATCATGGCTTCCATTAATTTTGTTTAAGCATGGATCATGTGACTATCCAAGCTTTACAAAAATGGCCCCAAGTACCCAATTGCTATGGCTGGCTCAATTTTGATCGACGTGGTGAATGGCGGATTCAAAATGAATATGCTCAAAAAAACCAATTATCTGGAGAAAAGATAACTCACCCTGGTTTTAAACAATATATCGAGTCACACTTAGGGAAAGATCACTACGGTAATCATTTTTTTCAAAATGGTCCTCAACGTGTTTTTATTTCTTTTGCTTATTGTCCCTGGGTGGTTCGGTTTTACCCTCTTCCTGATGGACATTGGGAGTTAAAAACCACATTCGGTCAAGCCATTCACCCAACCGGATGTTTTTTGGATGAGCAAGATCAAATTAGTTTTGAGGCAGTGTTTGAGGTATTACAACAAGGTGATAATGGGCAATATGCCCCGCAACAAATAAAATCAATTGGCCTGTTACATGATCATGATTTAGAAATCTTTTCAGCATTTGCAAAAATATTTCAAAATAGCTGTGGAAGTTTAGGCGAGTTTTTGTGGCACCAAAAAATGTCCATAGAACCCATCAACAGTAAAGACTTACCTCGACTTTTTCAATTCATTAAAAATCCAAAGCCTTAATTAGTTTTTGGTAATTTCCCGTTGTCTTTCAATTCCTCACGATATAAAAACTCTAATTGATTCTTCCGTGCTTCAATTTCAGATAAAGAATAAAAATCCCCAGTACTGGACTGTTTCGCAATGTTTAACTGTTGAATCGCGGCAGGCAATGCTCCTTCACAAACATATTTCTCTGCAATAGCTGCATGATATTTTGCTTGGTTGTTTTGTTCTGCATAGCCCTTGGCTAATAGATTCCACCAAGTAATGTCATCTTTTTGAACTTTTGTTTTTTGCACTAACCACGCAATCCCTTCAGAATTCTTACCGCCAGCATAATATGCTTGAACTAATAAAACACCAGCAGCTTTTGATCTTGGATATGACTTGATAACTTGCGCAGATATATTTTGCGCTAACGTAAAATTTTTCTTTGCCATTGCTATTTGAGCATTCGTTATATCAAAAACATATGTATTTTTGGGAAGGATTTCATTGGAACTAAGCTGAGATGCAAGTTCTTTACTTTTTAGAAGTTGTTTTTCTGCTTTCTCAATGTTGACCTCTTGAAGAGCAACTAATGCCAAGCCAAAATGACCTTGCATCATTCTTACATTTGATTTACTGTACGTTTGACCTTTAAAAAAATCTTTTGTCTGCAGTAAATCACTACCCTGACTTTGTTGCTCTATTTTAGCCATCGTTTGATTTAAATAAAAATCAATAGAATTTTTTGTTGGTCTATTTTTATTTTGATCATTACGTGAACGATCTTGCATATCGGCAATTCGATCGCTTGTTAATGGATGCGTTCTTACATATGCTGGAACGGTTGAATCTGTAATTCCCGCAGATTTTTGTAATTTTTGAAAAAATTCAGGCATCCCATTAACATCAAATCCTGTTGCATTCAATATTTGATATCCAATACGATCAGCTTCTCTTTCTGCATCTCTAGAATACGAAAGTTGATTTTGTATCGCTAATGCTTGTCCTCCAATTGCTAAGCCTTGGGCAGCGCTTGGATTACTTCTTGCGGCAACAAGTGCCAACAATAGGGAGGCCAGAATAACTACTCCACTATTAGCCCCAACGCCTGAGCCTCGCGCAATATGCTTTTGGGTAACGTGACCTATTTCATGGCCAAGGACTGAAGAAAGTTGTGCTTCGTTATCCGCAAGAACCATCAATCCAGTATGCATTCCAATATATCCCCCCGGCAAAGCGAATGCGTTGATACTCGGATCACGTACATTAAAAAACTCAAATTTTGGCGCAAAAGGTCCCGAATTTTCTGACCCTGATATTTTTTGACTTCTTGCCCCAGCTACTAGCTCATTTCCTAACTGGTTGATGTAGTCATACATCAACCAGTTGGTAACATAGTCTGGATCCTTACGGATCTCTCGCATAATGCGCTCACCTAATTTATTTTCGTCTAGGGCACTCATATCACCAGCAGAGACATCACCTAAGTCAGGCAAAATAATTGGTGCACGTCCCCCAAGAGGTGGCTCCTCTTTGGATGCATTGATTGAATTTTGGATAGTTACTTTATCCTGAGCGATCAATGGCAAAGGATACAATAGATCAAGCCATACGATAGAAACAAGAATGTAGTAAATAATGCTTTTTTTCAATGAACACCTTTATTCAGATAAGTGAATCTAAACATGCTAACTCATTTTAATCAAGCCGGTGCAGCACACATGGTAGATGTTGGAGATAAGAACTCTACGCAACGAATTGCAAAAGCCATAGGTAAAATTATCATGTTACCGACTACTCTTGAATTAATCATTGCGGGTAATCACAAAAAGGGAGACGTACTTGGTATTGCTCGAATCGCTGGAATTCAGGGGGCAAAAAAGACTAGTGATCTAATTCCGTTATGTCATCCAATCGGTTTAACTCATGTCAGCGTAGACTTTGAGGTTATTTCTGAGAAAAATGAAGTAATTTGTACTGCTCTTACAAAAACAATTGGTCAAACAGGTGTGGAGATGGAGGCTCTAACGGCAGTCCAAGTCGCCCTACTCACAATTTATGATATGTGCAAAGCAGTAGACCGCGGCATGGTGATATCTGATGTGAAACTACTAGAGAAAAGTGGCGGCAAATCAGGGGAATGGAAAGCCTAATGTATCAAACTTGATATGTTTATTAGGCTATAAAACCTATTCTTAGCTCAGCCAATAATGGGCATAATAATTAAATCAAATTTACGTTGCTTAAATTAATATTTACTATAGTTAACTTGGCAATACTCAGTGGCTTTTTTCATGGCGGATTGCAAAAATACGTTTTGCTGTATCTCTTTAATATTTAACTTATCTAACATTTCAATTTGTTGATTAGTTAGTCCATTGGCTGATCTTTGAGCAGTACATTTGCAATACGAATTAATCGTTTGAAGAGTAATGCCTTTATTTTCCGGCAAAGTTTTTTGATTTTCGACACAACTGGGTATAAAAGCGTTGACATAATTTGCTCTAATTGGGCCTGTTGATTGCGCGTATGTGTTTGCACAAACTAAACCTATTACCAAGGCCAACATGTTTTTCATGATTAATTTCAATTTTTTCTCCTCTAAAATATTGACTATACCCATTAAAATTTGTGTATAGTTAAACTAAATATAACAAACTTCATCTAAATGAGGCTCAAAGGGGACAGTAATGAATCAATCAATGAATCTTTTTTTAAAAAATTTTTCTTCTATCTTAAAAGCTAGTTTTTGCGCTTTAGCTCTAAGCATATTTTCTGGGCATGTGATTGCTCAAGGGATAGATAGTGCTAAAAATATGAAACTTGAAGGCTATAGTGACCTACAAGGAAGAACTGCTTATCAACCTACGATTCAAAAACAAGGTAATCGCTGGATTGCCTATATCGGTCATCATGGCGACAATAAGGTCAATCCTCTGAACGGCAAAATGGAAGATAACGGAACATCCATTATTGATGTTACTGATGTTAAAAAACCAAAGTATTTGTATCACATCCCTGGTGAAGAGGGTCTTGCTGAACAGGGCGGAAGTCAAATGGTTCGCGTTTGTAGTGGCGCAACATTACCCAAAGCAGATAAAAGCAAATTTTATATGTTGAGAGTGTTTGGTAATCAAGCTCATGAGATCTGGGATGTAACTACTCCCGAAAACCCAACTTTACTCACAACTATTACAAAAGGTCTCAAAGGTACTCACAAAAACTTTTGGGAGTGTGATACCGGCATCGCCTACCTTGTATCAGGCAACCCTCAATGGCGAACCAGCCGTATGACTCAGGTATATGATTTATCGGATCCAGCAAAACCTGTCTTTATTAGAGATTTTGGCCTTGTTGGTCAACAACCAGGTGCCTCAGGTGATGTTCCAGTTCAATTACATGGCGTAATGTCTACTGGCCCTAAAGGAAATCGTGTTTATTTTGGCTATGGAACCAACACCGATGGCATCATTCAAATTATTGACCGTGAAAAATTATTGAACGGCGCTAAAGATCCTACCCCAGAAAATCTTCTTTATCCACAAGTGACACGTGTAGATATGCCGACGATGCATGGTGCACATACTACCTTCCCAATGATGGGTGTGAAAGTGCCTGAATTTTCTAAAAACTTACTAGGTGCAACTCGTGACTTTATTGTGGTTACCAATGAGGCGATTCAAAAAGAGTGTCTTGAAGGTCGTCAAATGGTTTGGATTGTTGATGCGACTAATGAAAAACGTGCCTTCGGTGTTGCTAACTGGGGAATCCCAGAAAAAAGTGGTAACTACTGCGCTAAAGGTGGGCGCTTCGGCACTCACTCCTCGAATGAAAACATGACCGATGTTTACTACAGAAAAATTATGTTTTTTGCTTATTTCAATGCAGGAGTTCGTGCTGTAGATATGAGAGACCCTTTTGCACCCAAAGAAATCGGCTACTTTGTTCCTGCGATGAATAAAAATACGGTGGTTTTAGCGACTCCAGCGAGTCAACGTGGAAAGTTACCTTTTACTGCAGCATCTGATCGTAAAGCCATTCAGACAAATAATGTGGAAGTAGACGAACGCGGCTATATTTATATTGTCGATCGCGCAAATACTGGAATGCATATTCTTTCTTTGACTGGCTCAGCTCGTGAAATTGCTAATTGGAAAGCTGCTGAAAAATGATTGAGTTGTTGGGTAGATCTTGCATTATTGCCCTGTGCTTTACATCTTTGCATAGTTATGCAAAAGAAATCACAACCTCTCTTGATTTAATCAAGGGGGTTGTGCCGAAATCACAGCAACTGATAAAAGCAAAAAAAGATGATGTGATTCAAATCCAAGTAACAAGTGATGAGCCTGGTGAATTTCATTTACATGCTTATCAACTTGATTTAAAGCTTACTCCGAAAGAAGCTCAAACCTTAAAATTCAAGGCCTATGCAACTGGACGATTTCAGTTTGAATGGCACCCTGCTGCAAATGCCACTTCAGCCCCAGCGCATCGACACGAACCTTTAGCAAGACTTGAAGTTTTTCCTTAGTCACGTGATTTTTCAACTTCGATTGCCAAAGCTCTTCATTTTTTTTGGCTTAATTTTCAGCCAATACTCCTATGCTCATAGTATTGATGAGCGTTATGATTTACCTTTGCCCTTAAATTTTTTTGTTTTTGGAAGTGCGCTAGTTGTACTCATCTCATTTATTGGTGTACTGCTTATCTTTACAAAGCCCACTATTCAAACAAGATTTCCAATTGTTCTATGGCGCAATATCAACAATCCTCACCTACTTAATATCAGTAAATTTATATTACAAATCTTATCTGCACTTCTTTTCTTTGTTGTTTTAGGTGCGTGTTTTTTTGGGGATACAAACCCCCTACAAAACTTAGCTCCCAATTTTATTTGGATGACTTGGTGGTTAGGTTTATCGTTATTTATCTCTATCTTCGGTAATGTTTGGCCACTCCTAAATCCTTGGCTCAATATTTATCTATTCATCCAACAACTTATTTCAACGCCTCAGCCCAAAGTAATCCCTATACCTGCCCCAATCTTTTTATGGAATAGCTTGTTTTTGGCTACTCTTTTTCTCTTCGTTTGGAGTTGGTTAGAGGTTGTTTATCCAGTTGCATTTGTGCCCTATCGTATTGGTTATTTAATTTTGATTTGGAGTTGTATTTCCTTTTTAGGTATATTTCTGATTGGTAAAAATCGATGGCTACAACACATTGATTTTTTCTCTATCTACTTTAATTACTTAGGAAAATTTAGTCTTTTTACATATAGCCAATCACAAAAAGCTTTACTTTTGAGGCCTTGGGGCATGGGTCTGATCAAGTCGAATTCAGAACAATCGCCATCTGGTCAAGCGGGATTTATTATCGCTATGCTGACTACGGTACTTTTTGATGGCCTACATGGTAACCAAATGTGGGTCCTCTTTGAAAAGGCCTTTGAACAATTGATTCCAAAATCGATGGATATTAATGGCTACTGGATAGGTACAGTTGGCCTAATGTTGACCTGGTGTATATTTTATTTGATTTATCAAATGACGTGTTACCTCAGTAAAAAAATGTGTCCTACTGTCAATGTGAAATATTTGGCAAATGATCTAGCCCCTGGCCTCATTCCAATTGCTATTGCCTATTTGATTGCACATAATTTTTCTAGTTTTATGATTCAAGTCCAAAACATTATTTTTTTAATTTCAGACCCATTTAATCTTGGCTGGGACTTATTTCATACGAAAAACTTTCGTCCCAATATTGCTTTAATTGATGCCAGCTTTACTTGGTATTTAGCCGTGGGCTCAATTGTAATCGGTCATATTTTGGCAATTTTGATTTGCCACCTGATTATTTTGCAAAAGACATCCTCGAAAAAAGAAGTCTTTTACTTAAGTATGCCCATGACTATTACGATGATTATATTAACGATGATGAGTTTAATCATCATCGCTGAACCCATGACTAATTCGGCTTAAATTGAGTTGGATCACTTCTTGCGTTAATGGGTTAGTAGTTAAATCATCAATTCCAATGTACTCATATCCCCAATGAGTGCGTTTATTGGGAACTATATCTCGTTGTGTAACGTCCTTAATCGATACCCAAAGGAGTTCAGTGCAATACAATGAATTAGATTGTCCAAGTATAAATTGACTATTAAACTCATATCTTTGGTCAACATAATATCTTGCTCGGTCAATAATTTGATTGATTGTTTTATTTTCAAGCTTTAAATCATATATGCTGATACTTGTTGCTGAGGCCATAAAATTCTTCAATGGCTCTTCACGCACACTTCCTTTTGGATCAATTGGGTTTCCATCTGCATTTATTACAGTAATTTCACCATTAATTGTTTTAGCAATTAATCCAACATGGGCAAAACGCTTATCTTTTTCAGAAAATGCTTGAGCAATATCACCCCAAAATCCTGGCTTGGCGATAAAAATCAGCTGACCTTCTTTAATTTTTTTTTGACTTAACTGATCATATAAAGCATATTTATTTTTTTCAGGTACATGATGAGATATTTGAAAAAAATAAAGCCCAGCAATAGCTAGGCTCAAGATGGCGAATAAAATCCATCGCATAATACTTAAAATTTTACTTTACTTTACTTTATCCATGTACCATTTAACGTTTTTATCACCCTCAAAATATAGGCGGCCATCTGCAGTCAAAGACACATTCACTTTATAAAACTTTCCATCCTTATACATTTGCTCTCCCTCAAACTGTCCAAACATGACCGGTCTTAGGCGAAGAATAATATCTCCAGGCGCAAATTTAGGACTATTGGAACTTGTTGCCACACCTACACCATTTTTTAATTCATACCCATATTTCCATTGGGAGCTGTACCAAATGCCGTTAATGGAATTCAACTCTTGATCAGCTGCGTTAAGTACTGGTGCCGCTTGCGCTGGAGCAACTGGGGCTTCAACTGGAGCTTGAGCTGCAACTGGTGGTGACGCTATGATAGGCTCTTCTTTACGCTTCTCTTTTGATTCTGACTTATCCATTTCTTTACAAGCTTTTGCAGTTTGTAAAAATGCCATGGAGACATCTTTATTTACAAGTCCTTCTTTAAAAATCGCATCACCAATATTTTTACCATTTTTATCAAGTTGTTCGAGCTGGTCAAGAAGAGCAATAAAATCTTTCTTCTCGATTTTTTTTGTTAAAGAATCTGCCATACACTTACATTCAGATTGCGTACCTTTACAGTACTTCATCCATCGTGAAGATGGTGAATCTCCACAAGCCACTAAAGTGCAGATAAAGCATAAAACAATAAGTCTTTTAAAAGTAGTCATTTTATTCATCCCTCAATGTTTATGCTTTTTCTTGATGATTTGATTTCTTTTTTAACCATAAACCAATGATCACTACTAACGCAATTCCTAAAATCTGGAATGGCGCATCAGCATTTTCCGCACCAAGAGCTTCAACCAACGTATGATGGATTGCTGGGTCAGTCGCAAACATCTCGCCAGCTAAAAAACCTAACAAAGCAGCGCCAAGCGTAATAATGACCGGGTATCTATCCATGATTTTCAGAAGAATAGTACTGCCAAAAATAATCAATGGAATACTCAAGCCAAGACCAATCAAAATGAGTGGCATACGCATTTCTTCGGGAGCTCGATCTGCAGCAGCAGCAACAGCGACCACATTATCTAAACTCATGACAAGGTCTGCAATTAAGATCGTTCTAATGGCTGTGAACATCGAAGGAGCAGAATTGATATTTTCTTCATCATCACTATCAGCCATTAGCTGGACGCCAATGTATATTAGAAGTATCGCGCCAATGATTTTTAAATAAGGCAACGCAAGCAACTGTATGGCAACCAATGTGAGAATCACTCTCATTACAATTGCAGCGGCACTACCCCAAAAAATTGCTTTTTTCTGCTGCTCGGGCGGCAAGTTTCGAGAAGCCATTGCTATTACGACGGCATTGTCGCCGGACAGCAAAATATTAGTGAACATAATGTAACCTAGAGCTACCCAAACTGCGCTCGATGTAAAATCCATGCTGTTGTCCTTGTTGTTTTAATTGAATAATAAATTTTTATTATTTTAGTAGATTATTTAATATTCCAATAAAAAAGGGGCCTAAGCCCCTTTAATTTTTGATAACAATTTAAATCATCGCTTTTAATAACTTTGCCATCTCAGATGGATTACGCGTTATTTTAAAACCGCATTCTTCCATAATCGCTAGTTTTGCATCTGCAGTATCTGCTCCACCAGAAATCAGTGCGCCAGCATGGCCCATTCTTTTTCCAGGAGGGGCTGTTACACCAGCGATAAAACCAACAATTGGTTTTTTCATGTTATCACGGCACCAACGAGCAGCATCTGCTTCATCTGGCCCACCAATTTCACCAATCATGATGACGGCATCGGTATCTGGATCATCATTAAATGCTTTCATGATATCGATATGCTTGAGTCCGTTAATTGGGTCTCCACCAATTCCAACTGCGGAAGATTGACCTAGTCCAATTTCTGTTAGCTGAGCAACAGCTTCATAAGTCAAAGTTCCAGAGCGGCTCACAACTCCAATACGGCCTTTACGGGTAATGTGGCCTGGCATAATTCCGATTTTAATTTCTTCTGGTGTAATTAAACCAGGGCAATTAGGTCCAAGTAATAAAGTTTTCTTGCCGCCTTTTGCTTCTTTTTCTTTCATACGATTGCGCACTTCAAGCATATCGCGGACTGGAATACCTTCTGTAATACAAATAGCCAAATCCAAGTCAGCTTCAACAGCTTCCCAAATAGCTGCTGCTGCTCCTGCTGGTGGTACATAAATAACTGATACAGTTGCCCCAGTTTCTTTAGCTGCATCTTTTACACTACCAAAAATTGGAATACCGAAAATTGACTCACCAGCCTTTTTAGGGTTCACACCTGCCACAAAACATTCTTTACCATTTGCATACTCTTGACATTTTTCAGTATGAAATTGGCCCGTTTTTCCTGTAATACCTTGTGTGATCACACGCGTATTTTTATTGATCAATATAGACATTTGTATTCCTCTTTAATTATTTAACGGATGCAACAACTTTAGTTGCAGCTTCTGCCATCGTGTCAGCACTGATGATCGGCAATCCAGATTCAGCCAACATCTTCTTTCCTAAATCTTCATTAGTGCCCTTCATGCGCACGACTAAAGGAACAGAAAGATTTACTGCTTTACATGCCTGAATCACACCGTCTGCAATCACATCACAGCGCATAATTCCGCCAAAAATGTTAACTAGTATTGCTTTTACTGATTTATTTTTTAACATGATTTTGAATGCTTCAGTAACCTTCTCGGCTGTCGCTCCACCACCAACATCAAGGAAGTTGGCAGGTGATCCGCCAAACAATTTAATCGTATCCATAGTCGCCATTGCTAATCCAGCACCGTTTACTAAACAACCAATATTGCCGTCAAGGGAGATATAAGCTAAGTCAAATTTAGAGGCTTCGATTTCAGCAGGATCTTCTTCTGCTTCATCACGATAAGCAACTATCTCAGGATGTCTAAACATCGCATTAGGGTCAAAATTAAACTTTGCATCTAAGGCTTTAATGTTGCCATTACCTTCTAGGATCAATGGGTTAATTTCAACTAATGAGGCATCTGTTGCCATATAAGTCTTATATAAGTTAACTAACACCTCTTTAGCCTGTGCTTGAGATGCCTCAGGCACACCAATACCTTTAACTAAGTTAGTTGCTTGAGCATCGCTTACACCATGCAATGGATTGATAAATTCTTTAATAATTTTCTCAGGCGTATGAGCAGCAACTTCTTCAATATCCATTCCACCTTCACTTGAAGCCATAATCACTACCGATTGTGTTTCACGATCAGTTAGAAGTCCGACATAATATTCTTTTTTAATATCTGCACCGTCTTCTATCAGTAATCTACGGACTAACTGCCCCTCAGGTCCAGTTTGATGCGTTTTTAATTGCATCCCAAGAATATTCGTTGCATAAGTTCTTACTTCTTCAAGACTTTTTGCTACCTTAACTCCACCACCTTTGCCACGTCCGCCGGCATGAATCTGAGCTTTAACCACCCAAACTGGGCCACCGAGTTTTTCAGCTGCCGCCATAGCTTCATCAACACTAAATGCCGGAATACCATTTGGTACTGGAATATTAAATTGACGAAGGAGTTCTTTTCCTTGGTATTCATGGATTTTCATAATTGCTTCCCTTTAGTTGAACATTTATTTATTGATAATAACGGTGAAAAATGATTGATTGAAGTCAAAGTTTCTTACTCCTTAGAAATTGTGAATTTTCCAGGCTCTAAGGGGTAACCAAACCAAACTGGATGATACTGTTTTACTACGGCTCCATCCGTTCTTAAAGCATGGCAACCATTGAATTGAAAGGGCAATTGTTCATCAGGTCGGATCTTTTGAGCCTGATCGGCTTGAATATAGAAAACTTCACCAACAAATGCTTGTGTTGCTGCAGTTGGCAATAATTTTGTTAATTCGGAAATATGAGTACAACCTAATATACCGCCTAACCTACTCTTAACTCCCTCGCGAAAGCCTTTCAATAAGTTTAATCCTATTAATTTGCCATAATCTGGTCCGATTAACTCACAAGTTCCTTCATAAGGAACTTGAAAAGACTTAGCAAATGCATCAACAACATCCATACTTTGGTTAATAGTAACCGTTAACAGCATCTGGTGAATGGGCTCTCCAGCCTTACGATAGACTGCCGCCAACTGTAAATCCTGACCTTTGCAATCAAGGATTTCAGCTTCGATATCCCATAACTGATCATCCCTTCGATATACTTTTAAATCGATTTTTCGCTCATGAACGAGCCTACGAGAAGGAGATAATTCTTGAGAATCTATGGACATCCCTATAGTCTAGCATTTCAAATTGAATCCTCTAGGGTTTTCCCTCGAACAATGCGGTAAACGATTTCTTGGTCAAAGCCGCGACTAACCATAAAACGAATTTGTTTTGCTAGGTCTTTAGGCTCTTTTGCTAGAGTTCCAAACTTCTTCAACCATACTTCATAAGCTCGCTTTGACTCAGTTTTTTTCAAATCTAAGAGGTGCTTAGAAATAATTTCAGGCTCTAAATCATGCTTCCTCAACTCTTGAGCCAAGCGATGATTTCCAAAAGTTTTAGCCTTTTTATGAATAAGACTCTCAGAGAATCTTTCATTCGATAAAAAATTCTTGATTTTTAAACGGTGGATTACGTTATTAAGCTCTTCCTCGTTCTCTGCATAAGGATGTAACTTCTTGCGAATTTCTGCTTCGCTATGCTCTCTCATTGAGAGATATCGAATACCTCGTCCCAGAAGACTAATTTTGCTTTTGGGACGAGTATCAGACTCTATTTGCTCGATTTGTTCCTCAAGCTTCTGGAGGTTCGACTTCGTCATCTTCCTTACCAGATATAACTGCTTTATTTCCTTTAACACCTAATTTTGCGCGAATTAGAGCTTCAATTTCTTTTGCTAATTCAGGATTCGCCTTTAGAAAATCGCGCGCATTGTCTTTGCCTTGTCCAATTTTTTCACCTTTGTAGCTATACCACGCACCTGACTTCTCAACGATATCTGCTTCTACACCCATATCGACAATCTCTCCTTCTCGAGAAATCCCTGAGCCGTACATAATGTCAAATATAGCTTCTCTAAAGGGTGGAGAGACTTTGTTTTTAACCACTTTAACTCTAGTCTCATTTCCAATATTGTCATCACCTTTTTTGATACTTCCAATACGACGAATATCAAGGCGCATGGAAGCGTAGAACTTTAAAGCATTACCCCCTGTGGTTGTCTCAGGAGAACCAAACATAACACCAATCTTCATACGTATCTGATTAATAAAAATGATCATCGAATTCGTACGTTTAATGGTGCCAGTTAATTTACGTAATGCTTGACTCATGAGGCGAGCCTGTAAGCCAGGGAGCGAGTCTCCCATTTCACCCTCTATTTCGGCTTTTGGAACCAATGCAGCCACTGAGTCAATCACAATTAAGTCAATGGAGCCAGAGCGCACTAACGCATCAGCAATTTCTAGGGCTTGTTCACCGGTATCGGGTTGGGAGATTAAAAGATTATTAACATCAACGCCCAATTTGGCAGCATACTGAACATCTAAGGCATGCTCAGCATCAATAAATGCGCAAGTACCGCCAAGTTTTTGCATTTCAGCTACAGCATGCAAAGTCAACGTAGTTTTGCCTGATGATTCTGGTCCGTAAATCTCGATTACGCGTCCTCTGGCAAGTCCACCCACTCCAAGTGCTATATCAAGTCCCAACGACCCGGTAGATACAACTTGGATATCCTGAGCAATTTCAGCATCGCCAAGACGCATGATTGAACCCTTACCAAATTGTTTTTCAATTTGGGCCAGTGCTGCAGTCAAGGCCTTTTGTTTTTCGCCATTCATACCCGAGAACTCAGAGTTTGCTGAGCTGGTGGGTATTGTATTAGCGCTAGCCTTTGACTTTTTATCGTCCATCTTTTTTCCGATCATCTTCTCTTCTTTATCAAGTTAATTTAAGAACATTAATATACTGTATAGAAAAACAGTATATTTGACAACTATTTTTTTAATTCTGATACATTTATGTTGCTTATATACGTTAATCCTCCAATACATACCAATATAAATATATATTTTCCTTTCTCACAATTCGCTAGAATTCTTGTCAGAGAAAAACGATATTTCATGTTGTAATTTCTAATAATTATTTGTATTTTTAGTGATTTTATTAAAAACAATGTTTTATGTCAGTAAATACCCCTAATTACGTCCTCCAGATTAATTTATATGTGGATAATTCATTTTGGATTATTTGTTGAAATTAAAAAAGGAGTTTACTAACTATGGCTACATTAGATCAGGCAGTTGAAAAATCTACCCCAATGACAGCTGAAGAACGCAAAGTTATTCTTGCATCTTCACTGGGTACTGTATTTGAATGGTATGACTTTTATCTTTACGGTTCATTAGCTGCGATTATCGCCGCTCAATTTTTCTCAAAATTAGATCCAGGCTCAGCGTTTATTTTCGCTTTATTGGCATTTGCTGCTGGCTTTATTGTGCGCCCCTTTGGAGCATTAGTTTTCGGTAGACTAGGTGACTTGATCGGAAGAAAGTACACCTTCTTAGTTACTATTGTGCTCATGGGTGCATCTACTTTCTTAGTTGGTATTTTGCCTAATTACGCATCTATTGGTGTAGCTGCTCCAGTCTGCTTGATTATCCTTCGTATTTTGCAAGGTTTGGCTCTGGGTGGTGAGTATGGTGGCGCGGCTACTTATGTTGCTGAACATGCCCCAAGAAATCGTCGTGGTTACTTTACTGCATGGATTCAAACAACCGCAACAATGGGTCTGTTCCTTTCTTTATTGGTAATTTTAGCTTGTAGAGAATTGACAGGAAAAGACTTCGAAGTTTGGGGATGGAGAATTCCTTTCCTTGTTTCTGTTCTTTTACTGGGTATTTCTTTATACATTCGTCTTCAAATGGCTGAATCCCCAGCTTTCCAAAAAATGAAGTCTGAAGGTAAGTTATCTAAGTCGCCTTTAGGGGAGTCTTTCGGCCAATGGAAAAACTTAAAAATCGTTATTTTGGCTTTAGTTGGTTTAGTTGCTGGTCAAGCAGTTGTTTGGTATACCGGTCAGTTCTATGCCCTCTTCTTCCTGACACAAGTATTAAAAGTTGATGCGAAAACCGCAAATCTAATGATTGCTGCATCCCTTTTAATTGGTACACCGTTCTTCATTTTCTTCGGCTCTTTGTCAGATAAAATTGGGCGTAAATTAGTGATCATGCTAGGTTTGTTATTAGCAATCATTACATTTATTCCGAATACACCCGTGTCTATTTTTAACAGTCTGACTCATTACGCCAATCCTGCTTTAGAAAAAGCAATGGAGTCTTCACCTGCTACGGTAACAGTTGATCCTGCTGAATGTTCATTCCAGTTCGATCCAACTGGTAAAGCTAAATTCACAAGCTCTTGCGATATTGCAAAGCAGGTGATGGCAAGTAACTCTGCAAGTTATTCAACTGTGAGCGCTGCACCTGGAAGTGTCGCAATGATTAAAATTGGTGATAAGGACATCCAAGGCTACACTTCAAAAGGTTTAAGTGCTGACGAAGCTAAAGCTAAAGATGGCGCATTCAAAAAAGAAATTCGTGAAGCTCTAGATGCTGCTGGTTATCCTAAAGCAGCTGACAAAGCAGCAATGAATATTCCGATGATTATTGCCCTGTTAACTATTTTGGTAATCTACGTGACGATGGTATATGGTCCGATTGCAGCTTATCTCGTTGAGATGTTCCCAACCAGAATTCGCTACACTTCAATGTCTTTACCATATCACATCGGTAATGGTTGGTTTGGTGGCTTATTACCAACGATCTCATTTGCACTTGTTGCGCAAAACGGTAACATTTACTACGGCTTGTGGTATCCAATCACAATTGCAGCAGTTACTCTCGTCATCGGTTCCTTGTTCTTAAAAGAAACTAAAGACGTAGATATTTATGCAAACGATTAATAATTAATGCTTCGATTAAAGCCCGACCAACTGGTCGGGTTTTTTTTGCCTATAAAAATATCTCGATTAAGCTTTAATATGGAAATATTCATGGGAGAAATACGTTGATTAAGCAACTGATCATTCAGCAAGTTCGTTCAATTGTTAACAGTGGGAAGTCACCGACGGAGTTTCTATACCCACCTGGAGATCCTGGATTATTTGGGCCTGACTCTGTTGTTTGGAAAGTTCATGGAGATTTTATGTCGATGATGATTGGTGGTATCAGCTCCTTAATACTTCAAGCCCTTCACCCGCTAGCTCTTTCAGGCGTATGGGACCACTCCTCTTTTAGGGAAGATTTAAAGGGCCGTCTTGGGAGAACTGCCTTTTTTATCGCCGCAACTACCTATGGGAATACCGAAATGGCTACTCGTGCGATTACGCGTGTAAAGAAAATTCATGACTCACTTGGTGGATTTCATCCTGATGGAAGGTCATACCGAGTTAGCGACCCTCGGTTACTTTACTGGGTTCATTTAACTGAGGCATATAGTTTTTTGAATGCGCATCGCATCTATGTCAATCAAACCATCTCAGAGTCTGACCAGAATCAATACTTTGCCGAAATGAGCAAGATATCCGAAGGCTTAGGCTGCATCATCATGGATCAATATGGGAATGATCAATTTGCTAGAACAATATCTAGTGTCAATCATGCAATTGAATCTTACTTTCCAGAATTAGAATATTCAGATCGATCAAAGTGGGTAGTTGATTTATTAGAAAACTTACCTGCAGATCCAAAAACCTATGTGCTTAATCGTCTAATTATTAAGGCAGGATTTTATAACCTGCCTGATTGGGCATACCCAATGATGAATCGCCCCATCCCCACAAAGATTGAAAGGCAACTGGTCAATCAATCCATCCACTTGATTGCCAAACCGGTTCGCTGGGCAATGACCAACGGTGTTCATACACATGCAAAAAGGCGGATGGGTATTTTTGACTGAAATTACGGCGCAATCTCAATCAGAATTTCATTTCTTCGCCACGGTGGCAAAGTCCAAGGTGGGTTGTATCTCGCAAGCTGTGGTGTGCCAATCGCATTTAACTGTTTATCACTCATCCACGCGCGCAACTGTTTTGTATTATTTTCGATTTTTTCGGGATTATTTAATCCAGAAAACACCATCACAGCATATCGCTTACTTGGTATTTCTTTAATCTTGACTAAATTATTTTTTGGC
The DNA here is from genome assembly GCF_027944005.1 of Polynucleobacter sp. SHI8. NCBI lineage: Bacteria > Pseudomonadati > Pseudomonadota > Betaproteobacteria > Burkholderiales > Burkholderiaceae > Polynucleobacter > Polynucleobacter sp. SHI8. The sequence goes on from NZ_AP027204.1 coordinate 2,164,720, forward strand.
TTAGGCAAGGTTTCCATCGAATATTCTTTGGGCATTACAAACTGTACTCGCCAATTTTTTTCATCCGATTGATCTACTGTTACAGGAACAGTCATTGCTATTTTTCTTGGCTCAATAGTAACTGGGGCTGTCATCGCAATTTTTTGTGATTCTTTTTGTGATCCTTCATTATTCCCAAATATAAAATCCGCAATCAAACGAAATCCTTTATTAGATGCCTCATCCCGAGTTCCCTCCACCATGACTTCAGCAATCAAAACAGACTCATATTGCCGTATCTCGAATGGCGCCTCCATCTCGCTGGAGATATATTTGGGCTCTTCAATAGCCATAGATAAAGTGGAGATGAAGAATAAAGTAAAGGTTATTAAGCACTTGAGCATTTCTTCTACCTTTTTGGGATTGCATTACGTTTCAAATCCTCTATAGTTTAACTATTATTCACACTTTAAATGAAATTAACTCGATGACTTTAAATTCCATCCTCATTTCGACTCACGAATTACAAACTTCCCTACAAAATCAACTGGATGATACCGTTATATTTGACTGTAGATTCGATTTAAGTCAAACGCATTTAGGCTATCAGCAATACCTAGATGCACATATTCCTGGTGCAATTTATGTGGATCTTGAAAAAGATCTTTCTGGACCCAAAAACCCTTTACAGGGGAGGCACCCACTACCAAGTTCTAAAGACTGGGCTCATACTAGAGCACGATTAGGCGTTTCTGAAAACACAAAAGTGATTCTTTATGATTTTCAAGAAAACACCTATTCTGCTAGGATGTGGTGGATGCTTAAAGCTATTGGCCATCAAGCCATCCATATTCTTGATGGGGGTTTTAAAGAGTGGACAAAACTTGGGGGAACAGTTGAAAGTGGTCCAAGTGGTAATCCTAACTCGCTACTAAACCTACCTATTGTCGAATATAAAGGCCTGATTCATATGTCTGATGTGCAACATAATATTAAAAATCCCTGCTTCCAAATCATGGATGCCAGAGCAAAGGAGCGCTTTAGAGGTGAAACAGAACCCCTTGACCCGGTAGCAGGTCATATTCCTGGTGCTATAAATAGACCTTATAAAAACAATCTGAATGAAAATAATTTATTTAAGACTGAAGCAGAGTTGGTTACTGAATTTTCAACTATTGGCCATCCACCAGATCAAGTAGTTCATTCATGTGGGTCTGGAGTTACAGCATGTCACAACCTTCTTGCCATGGAGCTTGCTGGGCTCAAAGGCTCTCTGTTATATGCTGGTAGTTGGAGTGAGTGGTGTAATCACCCTCAAAATCCAATTGCTATCGGAACTTAAAATATCAACCCAGGCCAAAACTTAGAGCAATTTGATAAGTGATGAAAGAGGCTAGATAAGCTAGAGCAAACAAATACGTCAACATAATCAACGGGATTTTGTATCCCCCCGTCTCACGCTTTACTACCGCAATGGTTGATAAACATTGCGGTGCAAATACAAACCAAACCAGTAATGACAATGCAGTTGCAAGGGACCAGCCTTGCTGCAAGATCGGTGTTAATGCTTCTTCAGCGCTTGTAGCCTGCCCTGCAATTGCATAAACGGTTGCCAGGGAACTCACGACAACCTCTCTTGCCGCTAAGCCAGGAACCAATGCAATACTAATCTCCCAGTTAAAACCAATTGGTGCAAATACTAAGGCTAAAGCTTTGCCTAATATCCCCGCATAACTATATTCAATAGCAGGTCCAATTGCTCCCAAGGGAGGATTTGGATAACTTGCTAAAAACCATAAGGCTATGGTTAACACTAGAATGGTGCCACCCACACGTTTTAAAAAAATAATCGTTCGTTGCCACAAACCGATAGCAATATTTTTAAAACTAGGCATATGATAATTTGGCAATTCCATCATTAGTGGATGAAATGCTTTTTGAGAACTTAAAAATGTTTTTAGTATCCAGGCAACAACCATGGCGCCTAAAATACCTGCAGCATACAAACCAAACAATACGAACCCTTGTAATTCAATTCCAAAGGCAATTTTTCTTGCGGGAATAAACGCGCCAATTAAAAGTGCATACACAGGTAGCCTTGCTGAACAGGTCATTAAAGGCGCAATTAAAATAGTCACCAATCTGTCTCTTGCATTACTAATGGTTCGGGTTGCCATAATACCGGGAATAGCGCATGCAAAGCTTGATAACAAGGGTATAAATGATCTACCTGACAAACCCACTGATCCCATTAATCTATCAAGTAAATATGCAGCTCTAGGAAGATAACCGCTCTCCTCTAAAAGAAGAATAAAGAAAAAAAGGATGAGAATTTGCGGTAAAAAAACTAAAACTCCACCAAGCCCAGCAATAATGCCATGAACGAGTAGACTCTGTAACCATCCCTCGGGTATCAAGTTTGAAATCAACTGACTGACCCAATCAGTACCAGCCTCAATGATTTCTTTTGGATACTCTGCCCAAGAAAATACTGCCTGAAATATAAAAAATAAAACGATAAATAAAATAATTGGACCCAAAATCGGATGCAACAATATTCGATCAAACCGATCACTAATGGGGTCAGCAATCAGTTGGTCTAATCCCATTCTTTTCAATATTCCCTGAACAACAATGTTGTCTGCCTCAATCGGCTGTTGATCAGAAACTACTTTTGTTGAGTTGAAAGTACTTACATGCGTTTTAAAGTCATAAGTCGCCAACTTGTCTCGAACGGCCTTATCACCTTTCGTTTGGATGCCAATCGACTCAACGATGGGTAGTTGTAATTCTTGCTCTAACTTAGAAAGATCAATATCAATCCCTCGTTTTTTTGCTATATCCATCATGTTGATCACCACAATACAGGGTAATCCCATTCTTTTTACTGCGAGTACAAGCCTTAAATTTCTGCGTAAGTTCGTTGCATCTAAAACACATAAAACTAAATCAGGTTTTTTCTCTCCAGTTGCTCGACCCAAAAGCACATTACATGTGATTTCTTCATCTAAGGATCGTGGATACAAACTATAAACACCTGGTAAATCCAAAATACGTAAGGATTGATTACCTAAATCAAGCTTTCCTTCTTTACGTTCAACGGTTACACCCGCATAATTTGCAACCTTTTGCTTACCACCGGTTAACAAATTAAATAGAGAAGTTTTACCGCTATTAGGATTTCCAACTAAAGCAACTAATGGTTCTTTGGGGAAAAAATGGATTCTAGTTTCAGTCATTATCTTTGAGGTCTTCTACCTCGATTAACGCCGCTTCTTGCTTTCGAAGAGCAAATGTAGATAACCCAATACGAATCATCATAGGATCTCCGCCAAAGAAGTTTTTTCTGAGTACAGTTACCTTTTCGCCAGGAATAAAACCTATTTCTGCCAATTGATGCTCTATCTCAGGCATCAAAGTAAAGGGATTTACCTTTTTCACCCTCTGAGTAACGTTAATTGGAAGTTGATTTAGTCTCATCGCTTTATCGTTTTTTAAACATAATTCGATTATAAACGAGAATCGTTATCATTTGCATTGTGGGTCGTCTAAAACTCTAAGTCAGTTTGACCTTTTAAACGATAGAAAGTTTGGTTTTGATCCGCGATGGAAATTTGTCGTGAGCCCGGCTCAACCGTGATTGCATCTCCGGCTTGCATAGTCCCTGTTTTTAAAACCCTTAAATACCAACCCGAAAAGCCAGATTGGACCATCGTTTTAGCGGCTGCTTTAAAGTTCATTTTGATATTTAATTTAAAGCAAGGCTCTCTAAACTGTGTCACCTGAAGTATGGTTTGACCTACATGCCAGTTATCACCAATAAAAACATCTTTTTCCAACAAACCACTGACGGTAAGGTTTTCACCAAAGAATCCATGAGCAAGCTCATGTTGAGGATCAAAATGATTTTGCCTCACTAAACAATCTTTCCAAAATGCGTAATGTTCAAACGCATAGGCATAAATGGCTTTTTCAATCCCGCCATGTACTTGAAGGTTCGATTGCTCATCGCCAGCTACTCCAAGTTGACCTATCATTATTTCAGTCACATTATGCAGAGTGCTAATTGGTAATTTACGAATAGCAGAATAAATAATAGGTGTTCCATCACCTATTGGCTGGGTTAATGATTGCACTTTACCAACTGAAATTGAACATATTTGAGTCATTTTTTAATCCTAAAAATTAATCAATTCATAGCCATGATGCTGAGTATATCTAAAGCCTCTTAATAATTGTTTTTTTAAATGCCATATGACTATTAAGATCTTGGCCTCACGTTCTTCACTATTCTTATTTATAAATATTTTCTTGAATATAAGTTATGATTCATTGCCTTGAATATGATATTTGAGGCCTTTATAACTTTTATTTTTATTCATGATTCAACTAAAAAACATTGTTTTACGTCGAGGGGCAAAAGCGGTCCTTCAACAAGCCTCTTTAACCATTAATCCAGGCGAAAAAGTAGGCTTAGTTGGTCGTAATGGAGCAGGAAAATCATCTTTATTTGCGCTACTCAATGGATCTTTACATGAGGACCAAGGTGAATACTCTATTCCAAAACAATGGAGTATGGCGCAAGTTGCTCAAAACATGCCTGAAACAGATCAAAATGCAACTGATTTTGTTATTGATGGAGATGTATTACTCTTAAACGCGAAAGAAGCTGTAGAAGCTGCAGAACTTTCAGGGGATGGCGATGCTATTGCAAACGCTTATATGCACCTATTTGATAGTGGCGCCAATGATGCTCAATCGAGAGCCCAGTCTCTCATTCTTGGTCTTGGGTTCAAATTAAGTGAACTCAACAATCCCGTAAACAGTTTCTCTGGTGGTTGGCGGATGAGGTTGCAACTTGCTAGAGCCTTAATGTGCCCATCTGATTTATTACTTCTTGATGAACCAACTAACCACTTAGATCTTGATGCCCTAGTTTGGTTAGAGGCCTGGCTTAGAAAATATCAAGGAACACTTTTAGTCATCAGCCATGATCGTGAATTTTTAGATAGCGTGACCCAAGTTACTGTTCATATTGAGAACTGTAACCTCAATCGATATGGCGGTAATTACAGTTCTTTTGAAGATCAGCGTTCCGAGCAAATAGCTTTACAACAAAGTGCTTTTTCAAAACAACAAGAAAAAATTGCCCATCTTCAAAAATTTATTGCTCGATTTAAAGCAAAGGCTAGCAAGGCAAAGCAAGCCCAAAGTCGCGTTAAAGCGCTCGATCGAATGGAAAAAATTGCTCCCCTATTATCAGAGGCTGATTTTACTTTTGAATTTAAGGAGCCGGTTAACTTACCTAATCCAATGCTTGTTTTACAGAATGTTGAACTTGGCTATGTGAATACCGAAAATCCTGATAACTCTATTGTGATTGTTCGTGATGTCAATAAATCAGTTCTTGCCGGTCAGCGTGTTGGTATTTTAGGCGCCAATGGTCAAGGCAAGTCAACCTTGGTTAAAACAATTGCGAGAACCATTCCGGCATTAACTGGCGAGATAACTGAAGGTAGAGGTCTACAAATTGGATACTTTGCCCAACAAGAGTTAGATATTTTGCAAGAGAATGATAACCCCCTTGAACATATGATTAGTTTGGTAAAAAAAGCAACTTTAGAGCGAACTCTCTCTGGACAAGGTACAAGAGAACAAGATTTACGTTCCTTTTTGGGTATGTTTAATTTCAGTGGCGATATGATTTTTCAAAAAGTGGGCAGTATGAGCGGAGGAGAAAAAGCTCGTCTTGTTTTGTGTATGATTGTCTGGCAAAAACCAAATCTACTGTTGCTTGATGAACCGACGAACCATCTTGACCTGGCTACTCGTGAGGCCTTATCGATGGCTTTAAATGAATATGAGGGTACGGTCATGTTAGTCAGTCACGATCGTGCTTTATTACGAGCAGTATGTGATGAATTTTGGATGGTTTCTCGTGGTAAGGTTTATCCGTTTGAAGGTGACTTAGAGGATTATCAACAATTTTTACTCGACGAAGCTAAACGTCAACGGGACGAAGCTAAAAAGCTATCCTCACAAACTACCACTATTTCTGCATCTACTCCTGATCCGTCTATCACTTCAGCTCCATCTAAAAAACCTTTTTTATCCTCTGAACAGAAAAAGTTAAAAAAGCGACTTGAAGTTTTAGAGAACCAAATCAGTAATGAAAATCATTTGATTACTGAATTAGAGAGAAAAATTTCTGAATCCAATGATATGACTTTAATTACTCAACTTGGGGTTGAACTTGCCATTATTCAAAAATCTCTTCAAACTAATGAAGAGCAATGGGTATCATTAAGTGAGGAATTTGATCTTAAGTCTAACAATCATTGATGTTTTATAGAGTTCTTTGTTATGATTCATTATTAAAGTTTGGAGATAAACATCATGTCAATGAGTAAAGTTAATGCTTATGCGGCTAGTCGCCCAAAACCCGTTCAAATAATCTCTAATAACAGCCCAGCTATGGGGCAAAATGGTGACGGTGTTCAAGATGTTAAAAAGGCACCTCCAAGTCCACCCGTTAAGCAAATGGGCAAAGTTGGCACTATTATTAACATTAAAGCCTAATTATTTAGCGAAGCTTTAAAGTACAGTGTATTTCTCTTCTTTATTATTGTTTTAATATTTAGAATCATTTATATAATTTATTCATGATGAATAAATTTTCTTTTTCCCTTTTATTGGTAAGTTTTTTTATTTGCTCTTCGCAAGCGGCAGATTTAGATGATGATATTGACTTTTACCGAAATAAAGCCGCCAACGATACTGTCTCCAAAATTCTTAATTACACCGAAGGACTGGATGAGTCAGGCTCAGACTCTACATTTTGGTACCCCCATAATGCAAAGGAGTGTGTTTATCGCAAAGCATCTTATGTTGAAATGAAAGTTGAAGTTCCGTCAAAAGATAATAGTGATGAACCGGCAAACTCCAATAATATAAAAACATATAAGACTGAATTTGTCTTAGACCCTAATTTTCGGGAAATCAAATTAAATACTTGGACGCCAAGCACTGTAAAAGTTGGATATGTCCAACATGCTGGAACATATTGGGGTCCTAATAATTATTTTCTTCATGTCATTGCAAATGGCATTCCTATGTTGGAGTCTAGTAAGCCAAGAGACTTAGAACGTACACAAGCTGCATGGAACTTAGTTTTTAATAGGTTCTGCCCTGGTAGAAAAAATAATTTTTAAATATATTTTTTATAAACCCTAAAGTTTTCAGTTATGTAGCCGTAATAAATAATGTTATATGTAGTAATTAATCTAACTTTCATAATTCCCCCCCAAAAAAATTCTTTGCCTGTAAATATTTGTAATTAAGTTTTTTAAAATTACTTATGAAATAAATAATTAATATTTAATTAATTATATTTAAATATACTTTATCTTACATATTTAATAGAAAATATATGTAATTATTTTTCTTAATTTGCGCAATTATTATTGCATTTAAGAATATCTCCTGTAATACTTACACTTATTACAGTGTTTGTCTTACAAGTGGAGAAGAAATTGATTACATCAAATCCTTACATACGTGCTTTCAAGGCAGGTTTGACTGGCTTTGCCGTTCACCCTAGCACTTTACAAGCAACCTCAAACCTACACATACTCAACACAAATTATCTCCAAAGTGATCCAAGTGAGTTCAAGGTTAATCATTTGACTCAATCGTTAAATAATTTCATCAACCGTAAGTTGAGTTCACGTGCCTACGATGCTTCTTTTTTAAACTCCACTTCAATTACCTCGGAAGAAGCAACTGAACAATTTCTTATTCACCTTCAAGAAATAACCGACTTTGCTTTACAAGATGTTAATTATTTAAAGGTTAATGGGGCTTTTTTTACGGATACATCTAGTTACTATCAATCATTTAATCACCCTTCTGCACACAACTTTCTGCAAGAGTCTTTATTAACTGTTGCAGATTCAATGATCATTGATGATTCAGTTTTTTCAGATTTAAAAAATAGTGCCAATCAGCTCCTTCAATCTTATGGATTACCAACCTCAAAAAATAGTGCGTCAGAAATTTTAATTGGTATGAGCAAATTATTAAATACTCAATTAAGTAACGTTGGTCACCTTGTTGATATAAAAGCTTAATGAGTGATATCTAATAAAACATGGCCAATTTTTTTTCCTGACTCAACTAATTCATGAGCTTGAACGATATCGGTTAAAGCAAATTGTTGGGCAATATTAAATATTGGCTTAGTCTGATTTAACCATTGTTGAATCCCCTGAAGCACTTCTTCTCTCTCTTGATCAGAAATACTGTAAACCAAGGTAAATTTAAGCGTAATATTTTTCGTCATTAGGCTCATGATCGGAATAGGTAAATCAGGCTGATTAACGAAGGCGTACATTACATTGATACCACCGGCCTTTAAGATTTGGTGGCAAGTCTTTAGATTTGCCCCAAAATCAACGTCAATCATTCGATCAACTCCAACTTGATTGGTAATTCGAAGTATTTGATCAACAACATTTTGTTGTCGGTAATGAATAATCTCGTCAGCACCTGCAGCCTTCGCAGCAATTGCCTTTTCTTCGGAACTAACGCTAGTAATTACTTTAGCACCGCCCCATTTTGCGAGTTGAATGGCGTAATGCGCAACAACTCCAGCACCACCAACAATATAGATGGTTTTACCTTGAATAGGGCCATCAGAAAATAAACAACGATATGCTGTCATCACCGGAATACCCAAACAAGCGCCCTGAGCATAGCTCAGTTTCTCTGGAAGCACTTGAGCCATCCAATCTTCAACTATGGTGAACTGGGCTGAAGTTCCATATTGACGATGATATGCTGCGTTAAACACCCAAACTCGTTGACCAATACGTTCTTTAGAAACCCCTTCTCCCACCTGCTCAATTATCCCCGCACCATCACTTCCAGGAACTTGAAAAGGGCCTATTAGGGCTCTGGACCCCAATCTCATCTTGTAATCCGAGGGATTAACACCCGAGTTGAACAACCTTACTAGAACCTGACCTTTAGTAAGTTGCGGGGTCTGTATTTCCTCAACCTGCAAGACTTCTCTAGCACTTCCAAATTTAGAATAAAAACTTGCCAGCATATTACCCCTTCAGCATTCGTATTAAATAGGATGATTACTTATTTTAAAAAACTTATAAATGTATTAATATAAATTCATCAATATTAATAAACATCATATCGCTTAATTGATTCAACTATTACAAAAATATGACAAATCCGGTTAGTGCTCCTCCAAGAATTCGTCCTGAGAATATCAAAATATTATGTGTAGATAGTGATGAGGCATCTTTAGAGGTATTGGAGCGTGTTTTTAAATTTAGGGCTTACAACACGACCTTGCGTAAAAATGGTCAAGATGCCTTGATTGAATTAGGTCAAAACACATATGACATTATTTTGTGTGATTTGAAATTGTCTGATATGTCGGGCATTGAAGTTCTGGAGCAGTTTAAAAACAAATCGCCTGACACCATCAGAATGTTAACCAGTTCCGCTTCTGAACCATTAGAAACATCCGCCGCGATTAATAAAGGTGGCATTTATCGTCTTATACCAAAGCCTTCAAATGAAGATGATCTTATGAATTTTGTGATGTCAGCGGTAGAACTGACTATCACGCGCAAAGAAGATGCGCTTATTTTAGAGGACGCGAAAAAGAATAATCAAAAGTTATCAGCTTTAGTAGACTCTCTAGAAACCCAAGTTCAGGAAAATACTGTCTTATTAACGGCAGCGAATCGAAAAGTCCAATCTTCCTATGTAAATGTGATAAAAACGTTTCTTGGCTTCCTTGAAATCAAGAATATCCCATTGCATAAACACTCAAAGAGAGTAGGGCATTATGCAATGCGCACTGCTCAAATTGCAGGATTAAATGAAGATGAAGTCCAAAATATATTAATTGCAGGTCTTCTTCATGATGTTGGTAAGCTAGGGCTAAACGATAAAATTCTACAGACTAAGCCAGTTTCTTTAACTGAAACAGATTTAACAACTTACCAAAAACATCCTAAATTAGGAAAAGATGGATTACAAATCTTAGAAAGTTTAGAAGATGTTCTTAATATGATTCACTCGCACCATGAACATATGGATGGTAGTGGTTTTCCACGAGGGCTAAAAGGCGATGAAATATCTCAAGGCGCCAGAATTTTAGCGATTGTAGAAGCGTATGAAGAGTATAAATTTGGTGTTTTAGATTACAACAATGGGCATGAACATGCACTTAACATGTTAATAAGGCACAGAAATATGTATTTTTGTCCCAAAATGCTAGATTGTTTTATCAAAATTTTTGGCGAATCTTAGTCTAGTTATCCAGTGTCAATAGCCCCTATTCATCCTGACCTCAGGTCTAGTTTACAAAGTCTCACGGGAACATTACAAGTTAAGGCCGTAAATATTCCAGGATTGACCATTAACCCGAGTATTACCGGAATTGCTGGAACAGATACAAAAATTGCTCAAGCTTTAATGATTAGCTTAGCTCAGCTAAGTGGGCCACATGGAAGTTATTCTGCTTCCTATTTGAACTCTACCTCATTAGACTCCTCCCAGTCCATCAAAGTTTTCTTACTAACATTAATGGAGGCTTTAAATTTTGAGCATCAAAAATCATCAGTTAATACTACTTTCCCATTTGGACAGGATCAAGTTCAAACAGACTATGCTCAATTTCATCATCCAGAAGCTCAAACTCTCTTAGAGGATGAGTTGCTTGACTTAATTGATGATATTTATGCAATGCATAAATCAAAAATTAAATCGAAAAATCCCATCAATGATCTCGAATTAGCCGGGGAAAAAATGCTAACGGATCTAGGAATGCCTACTGACGACAGTTCAATCGTTAGTCTTTTGAGTCATATTGAAAAACTCATTATTGGCTCGGGTGTTTCAGGCAATTTTTTAAATAGTAAAGCGTAAGTAATCTTCAAAAAAGGTGGTCTTTATTAAAGAATGAACTTATTAAGGCTACGTTTCATAATTTTTGTATTCAACTAAAATTTTAGTCACTTAACTTGGTTATCAATACTTTTCTAAACTTGATAATTCCTGACCCATATTGCAAGGCTAAATACCCATCTTTTAAGCGATTATCAGATGTGTTCACCGTGACTTCACCATTCAGTTTAACAATGAGCTGATTACCTTTTGCGATGACTTCTAATACATTCCATTTACCCCCTGCCTTTGGATAAGGAGCATTAACCTTAGCTACATCGACAATAGCACCTGTACCATATACTGGGTCTGGTCTTGTATCCCAGATATTGACTTCATAACAATCAACAGCTGTAATTTTTTCAGGATTAGAACATCTGAAAAATATCCCGCTATTTGTTTGTGAATCAGCCCAAAATTCTGAATAAATTTCAAAGTCTTTATATTTCGTTTTATTAACTAAAAAGCTGGCTTCTTTACTATTTAAAAAATCTGCCTGTAATGACCCATGCTGAATTCTCCAATTGGCACTTCCAACCTGTGTCCATTGGTTCAAATTAGTAGATCGATCAAATAACTTAGTCCATTGATTGCCACTCGGTCCCGATAGACTTGAGCAAGAAACAAGTAAAAGTGTAGAAAAAACCAAAGATGAAATTTTAGAAATAATTTTCATTGATATCCCCTGTTTTCTTAATTTATTCTTTCACATTAACATAAATAGTCTGATTAATATAGTCCGATTAAACAACGAAATTTCTATCGAATGAAATTTGCAAATGATTTGAATTTATATTTCATATCAGTAAAAACCGCAAGTAATAATCTAGGATTAATCGTATGGCAAACTAATCCACTACCAGATACGCCATAGTAAATTTCAAGAGACGGTGCCGATACAAGTCCCTATTTTTAACCCAAGCTGCTTAAGTGCCCGTGCAAGTTTTTTGATCTAATTTGAAGTTCAGGAACGGTATACCTATGAACATCACCCTCTACTCTCTTTGAGACAATCTCCATCTTTGCATGGTGCCGGGCAGCAGAATCCATAATGTTAAATATGAGTAATGGGCTATCCATCATTTGCCCTTTAGGTGAGTAAAATCCTAATCTTCTTTTAATCTATAACAAATTAACTAGATATATTTAAATCAATATCCTTTAGCTACACCTTCACGTCGCCCATCTACCCCGCCCCACAAACCATCACGATTAATAAATATCCCCTGAGTGCCACTATTCATCTCACGAATCAATATTGGGTGCCCTCGCAATTGAAGTTCTTGAGCAAACTTTTCAACGGCGCTGTCTTTCTCTAACTCCGTCTCTTGATTTCGACTTCCAATATTAGAATAATCAATCGCTTCTTGGATGTTGAGATTGCGATCAAGAACTCCGGTAATAGTTTTTGCCACATAATTAATGATGGATGGTCCACCCGCTGAACCAATTGCCATGACCAATCGTTGTTGTTCATCAAAAACAAATGTGGGAGACATTGAACTTCTAGGTCTTTTAGTTGGCGCCAAACGATTTGCTATCAATTGCTGATTGTCTTTTGCCATAAAAGAAAAATCCGTCATTTCATTATTTAAGAAAAATCCGTTGGTCATAATTCTTGAACCAAAGGCAGAAGCCACACTAATAGTCATAGTTACGGCCTGTCCGTTTTTATCCACAATACTAATGTGGCTTGTTGCAGGTAGTTCTGAATTTGAATCACTGCCTAATTGCAGTAGTGACTGATTAAAATTTCCTGGTTTTGCCTTTGTCATACTTTTTTTTATACTGATTAGATGACTTCGTTCTTTGGTATATTTTGAATCAATCAAAGAATCAATGGGTATATCAATAAAATCAGGATCAGCAATATACGTATCTCGATCAGCATATGCCAATCTTCCCGCCTCAGAAAGATAATGTAAGTAATCAACCTCCTTTAATTCACTCAATGGAAAATTTTGTAATATACCTAACATCGAAATTAAGGTAGTGCCTCCAGATGAAGGTGGTCCCATGCCACAAATCTTCCAAGTTCTATAGGGTCCACAAACCACTTTTCTCTCAACAGCTTGATATTGTTTTAAATCATCTTCATTTAACCCCCCAGGAGTTGGATGATTTTTTACAGCCTGAATAGTATCTCTAGCAATTTCACCCTCATAGAATTTTTCAACTCCATAGATTGATACTTCTTCCAACACTTTGGCTAATTCAGGATTTTTTAAAAGATACCCAATAGGTAGTGGATTCAGATCTTTATCGAAAAAATATCTACTCGCATTTGTATTTTTTAGCAAAAAAGGATCTTTAACAATTAAAGTGTGTAATCGTGGTGAGATAATAAAACCTTCTTTTGCAAGCTGAATAGCCGGAAGAAATAATTTCTTCCATTCTAAATTTCCATACTTTTTATGTAACTGTTCAAGGCCTTTTAAAAGACTAGGTACTCCTACGGATGTGCCTAAAAAGACTGCTTGGCCATAATTTAGTGGCTTATCGTTATTGTCTAAAAATTGATTTTCTTTAGTCGTATTTGAGGATGTTTCTCTCGCATCAATGGAAGTTAAGATGCTTTCTTTAGGATTAAAGTAAAGAATAAAACCGCCCCCGCCAATACCTCCAGATTGAGGCTCTACAAGAGTTACCATTAATGCAGTTGCGATAGCTGCATCTACGGCATTCCCACCTTGCTCCAAAATCATATTGCCAGCTTCGCTAATGTAGGGGTTTGCGCTAACAACCATCTGTTGTCGTGCAAAGACCATTCTTTTATTTGTGAATTGCGAACTTGGCTCTGGGGACAACTCTGTAATTGACTGTGCCAATGGATTTAAATAATACAAAGTTAAGCCGATGAGCGTAAATAATTGGAAACCTTTATTCACAAAAATCTAACTCCTCGTTCATTTTTGATTAATATTTAATTCTCACCCCCTATATTAATATAAATAATTATGCCTTCCTTGTTCCTGGTTTATTGAAAATTAGCTTTAGTTGTATTATGAGAATCTTTTTAAATTAACAGATTCAAAATATTAGAATTTTTAGTCATGTCTTGGAATGAGTTCCAAAAATTGGGTGAAGCTAAAACGTAATGAATTTGGTACTCTCCTGTGACTGTTTATAAAATTAAAACATTTTATTATTTGTTAAATTGATATGGGACAACAATAATAGAATGATAAAAAAAACCCTCACATGGAGGGTCAAGGTGCATCTGAGGAAAATAAAGTTAATCAATAACGGTCGCCATTACAGCAGTAACGGCACTCGCCCATAGAGCTGGAATACCCCATCGCTCCAACACAGGGAGGGACTTACCAGTAACTACTTCAACTGGCATGTCGCAAATTTCTAATAATTTAGCCGTCGTGGAATTCTCAAATAATCGACTAAGTGAGTTTTTCTTTGCAGTCCCGACCACAATACGACTACAATTCAAACGCCTTGCTTCATCGTACAAAGCAACACCTTTTTCACCACTTACAAAGCTAAAGGAAAAGTTAACGCCTGCCTTTTCAAGAAACTGGATAGATGACTTTGATGCTGATTTAGCAAGTTCGGCCTGCCATTCAAGAATCGTTTGTTTACTTAAAAACTTACTGATGTGTCTGTATAGCTTTGGTTGTACATTACAGATATGAAAATAAGTTTGAGGTTCTTTACCATAAGCTTGAACAGCATGCTTCAAAGCCATAAGGGTATTGCTTGAATCATCAACTGGAATGAATACTCTATTCATTACTTCACCTCCTTTAAAATTTAATTGTTTTTCATACGACACTTCAGGTAAAACTGGAATATCTTCTACTGGTGTAATGACTGCTTTAAGCGCTAGCCTGTTTTTGATAAATCCCACCAGTAAAACTCCTAAAATTACCAACGCCTGTAATGCATACTCAATAAGAGGGTTTTGAAATAACTCCAACTCTTTAACCATTGGTTCTGAAGTTATCATCTTTGCTGCGGTCCAAGCCAAAACGCCTGCCCCTATGTAAATAATTGAAGGATAGCGTTCTAGTAACTTCAAAATTTGGGTTGAGCCCCATACCACGATGGGAATACTAATTAATAGACCCAGCACCACTAAAATATAACTACCATGTGAAGCACCCGCAACAGCTAAAACGTTATCCAAGCCCATCACTGCATCGGCAATGACAATCGTCTTCATAGCACCCCAAAAACTTGTTGATGCATGGCCGTGCTCTCCATCGTCATCTTTGGCTTGGTTTAATAATTTGTAAGCAATCCATACCAGTAGCAATCCGCCAATTAGCATTAAACCTGGAATCTTTAATAGGTATACGACCATAAGTGTCATTGCGCTTCTTACTGCAATCGCACCTACTGCACCCCAAATAATTGCTCTTTTTTGCAAATTTAGAGGCAATTTCCTGGCTGTCATTGCTATGACGATAGCGTTATCACCAGCCAAAACTAGATCAATCACAATAATGGCCAGCAAAGCAGAAAAAAACTCAGGTGTAAATAGTTCCAATTTAATTACCTTTATTGAAATAATGAACTTACAAATATCTTTGTTAATTATTGGGTTAATTTAAACGTACTTGTTCTTAACTTAAAGCAGGTATATATTGATTATTATTTCGTTAAAAACTGACAATGAATAATTCCTACAACTATCGTCACCTATACTATTTTTGGGTTGTGGCTAAAGAAGGCGGCATGTCTAAAGCGGCGGAGCGCCTCAATATCGCCACGCAAACCATTAGCACTCAAGTTCATGAGTTAGAAAAATCCCTTGGATACTTATTATTTAAACCTGCAGGGCGGGGTATTATCCTCACAGATTCTGGTTTGCTAGCCCTAGAAATTGCAGATCAAATTTTCTCGATTGGTGAGAAATTACCTGAGGCTTTGAGGGATGCTTCAAAATCTCCGAAAACAAAAATTATTGTTGGTATTTCTGATAGCTTACCCAAGTTTGTTGCAAGACAGTTATTAGATCCGGTTTTAAAACACAAAGATGTCCAACTGATTGCGCATGAGGGGGAGTTTGATAAGTTATTAGCGGACTTGGTACTTCATCGTATAGATATTATTTTGGCAGACCGCCCTGCTTCCAACAACAAGAATATCAACGTTTATAGCGAAGAACTAGCCAAAACTTCCATTGCTTGGTATAGCCCAAAGCAATTTTTAAAAATGGCTCAAAACGATTTTCCTGACTGTCTTCGTGAGCTTCCCATTCTGCTTCCGACATCACATTCCATCGTTCGCTTATTAATGGATCAGTGGTTTAGTAAGCTCGATATCACACCAAATATTATTGGAGAATTTCAGGATAGTGCTCTTCTTAAAACCTTTGCCGCTAGTGGCATGGGAGTGTTTCCAGCTGGAAAACTCATTGAGAAAGATCTTAAAGAAACTTACGGAATTGAATTAATAGGTCATTGTAATGACATCTATGAGTACTTTTATGCCATTCGATCAGAGAAGAAGATTCAACACCCATTGGTTCAAGCTATTATTGAACAATAGTTTTACTGTTGTTCTTATAAGTTTTAGGATAGGACAAAATGATCGATATCCAATAGAATCAATCAATGACTAATTTTCTTGATCCCGCCATTTTATTTTTTATATTTGGAGTATTTGCGGGTAGTGTTAAATCTAATCTAGAAATTCCTCCACAAATCTCAAGATTTTTATCTCTCTATTTATTAATGGCTTTAGGGTTAAAGGGTGGTTTTGCACTTAATAAATCTGGTTTTACCAACGAAATTGGCTTCTCTCTTGGTTTAGCAGTTTTCCTTGCCATCATTATTCCTATCATTGGTTACTGGATATTAAGAAAAGGCTTAAATGCTTTTGATGCCGCAGCTATTGCTGCCACCTATGGATCAGTGAGTGCCGTTACCTTTATCACTGCCACTCAATATTTAGATCAATCTAACATTGAATATGGTGGCTATATGTCTGCAGCGATGGCACTTATGGAATCACCTGCGATTATTTTAGCAATTGTTCTAGCAAATAAAGCGCGGGCCTCTCTGTCATTGGATTCAACAACCAAACATACGCAAACTAGCCTCTCTAAAATATTGCACGAATCTTTTACCGATGGCGCTCAACTTTTACTTCTTGGAGCAATGGTCGTAGGCTTGTTAAGTGGCGACGCCGGGCAAAAGTTAATGGCGCCGTTTTCAATTGATCTTTTCAAAGGCATGCTAGCTTTTTTCTTATTAGATATGGGCCTCATGGCTTCTCGAAATTTTTCAGGCCTCAAAGGCAAACCTAAAATTACTCTTATATATGCATTCGGTTCACCAATATTGCATGCTCTCTTGGCTTTAGCACTATGCAAGTTAATTGGTTTACCGCTAGGAAATACAATCTTACTTATGGTACTTGCCTCTAGTGCTTCTTATATTGCTGTACCTGCAGTTTTACGTCATGCGATGCCTGAAGTCAATCCAGCCTTATATATGGGAATGTCTTTGGGCATCACTTTTCCATTAAATATCATTTTTGGTATTCCTATTTATAGCGTAATGGCGAAATATTTTTTTTGACATACTTGCCATGCCTGATGAAGGAACAATTTACTGTGGTCTAGTTAAAAAAGAGAGTATTTTTATAGCATTGACGACAATAGACATCACCCCTCTACATAGTCTATAATATTAAGTTCGGCGAATTAGCTCAGTTGGTTAGAGCGACGGAATCATAATCCGCAGGTCCGGGGTTCGAGTCCCTGATTCGCCACCAAAAACTCTTAAAAATCATATACATAAGTAAATTTTTGATTTTAAAAAAATATAAAAGTATCTAAGTATGGAGTTAGATACTTTTTAATTGAAGTAATTACAATACCCACAAGACTAAAAAACTTGTGGGTTTTTTCTTTTCTAGACCTCTACTCTTCTCTAATCTAGTCAGTCTTTCGTACTTTTTGACACTCTAAAGTTATTCCGTCACGATTAATAGGTGATAGAGTTAAGAGATATGAAAAAACTGTTACTTCTTTTACTTACGATGTACATTCTAATTAGTTGTTCAAAAAAAGATGAGTTTGTTTCGTTTGTTTGTGGTGAAAATAATAATAATTCACTTACCTTTTCAAATTCATTGAATATGGATAATCCACCAAAAATCATGACCATCAATAAAGATGAATTAATCTTTTGTAATAAAGAAGGTAATGTTCTAAAATATATTAAAGAAACTTGTGAGGTTGGTAATACAACTATTCGTTTTGATCCCATCATTAAAGAAATCACTTTCAACGAACCACCTCGTCAAATCACTATGGTGTGTAAATGAAGATAATCATCACACTACTTCTTGTTTCTATATCCTTACCGGTCTATTCTGTTGGTCATCACTCAGTCAAAGGTTACATCAAGAAAAATGGAACTTATGTAAAGTCACACCGACAAACAAATCCAAATAGAACTCAACGAGACAATTGGTCTAGTAAACCTAATTTTAATCCCTACACAGGAAAACAAGGAACTAAGGAACCAAGAAGATGAAAAGACTTATATCTTTAGTCTCTTTAATGATTTGTCTTACGTTTTCTTTGACTTCTTGTGAAAAATTCAATGACAAAAGAACCAAATCTCAAAGTTTTATTTGTTCTGGAGTAGTTTTATTAAATAAAGAAAACCCAATATGTAGAAATCAAGAAATTAAATTTACTTTGATTATTAATAATTCTAATATTTCAGTGGATCACGAACCCTGTACTTCCAGAATTGAATTTAATAGATTACATAAAGATATTGATAATGAGGTGAAATTAGAATTTTCTAATACTTTTGAACACCCAGTTACTAGACACAAAATACTACATACATTTGTAATTAATAAAGTTACTGGTGAATTTGGATTGGGTGAAAGTGATACTAACGAATTAGGTATGGATACTTTATCGGTTGGTGGTTTATGTAAGAAAAAAGAGAGGGTTATAGAGTGATTTATCATAGGATTTACAGATATGAAAACATCTTAAAAGTAATTATGAAAAAATCTCTAATACTGACTATCTTTTTATCATTTGTGATTTCAACAAATGTTTTTTCATCTTCTTATGAATGTAAAGTGACTTGTGATAGATACTCAGTTGATAGAGTAGAAGTTGATAAATTTGTCGGTATTAAAAAGTTCTATTTCTTCAAAGGTCAGTTTGATGTTCAACTATTCCCTGATATGAACTTTGTCGAGAACAATGGTCGTGGTGGTGTCTCTTACGGAAAGTGTGAAAAATTGTGAAAGTGAAATAATTGTTAAGTTAAAACAATTTCTTAGAAACCACACACTTTCCAATGAATAACTGTTCTATTTGATTTGGATTAGAAGAATCAATCTGTGTTAAGTTAATTTCACCTGAAAAACGATTTACCAGACCAGAAAATATTATTTTTTCGTCATCTGAATATCTAAACGTTATTTTGGAGTCAGAGGTTGATAATACCTTGTAATTAAATTGGTTTCCTGAACTATAAGATGAAAATCCAACTAATTCCACTTTTACTGTTGATTTGTTTATGGAAATCATCGTACCATTTACGTTCACATTACGAATATTTTTAGTAAAGTTATCGTACGTACCAGAACAAACTAAGTTAGTAGTAATTTCTTCAGAATACCCATAAACAGATATAAAACTAAAGAATATTATTAATTGACTAATATATTTTTTCATCCTTTTACTACACCTCTAAATCTTCTCAAATAATAGTATCTAACTGGTTGTAATTTCCTCTAGACCTGTTACCTTCCTTCCATTTCTTATATGGGAAGTTTATATGTCAAAGTGTGTTCAATATCTCAGAGTATCTACAACAGACCAGAATCTTGATAACCAAAGATTAGTTCTTCAAGAATTATCTACTCGTAACGGTCACACCATCAGTCACGAATACTCTGACTTCGGTCAATCAGGTACCAAGAGAGATAGAGAGAATCTCAACAGAATGATAGAAGATGGTAAAAAGGGTAAATTCACGACTCTCTACGTCATCTCAATTGACCGATTATCTCGTTCTGTAAAAGATTTAATCGAAGTAGTAGAAACCCTTAATCAACATGGTGTTCAAATCATCTTTCAAAGAGAACAGATTGATACGAAGACACACACAGGTTCATTCTTTCTTACTGTATTGGGTAGTCTTTATCAATTAGAACGACAAGTCATGATTGAACGAATTAATCAAGGAATACAGAGGGTTAAATCACAGGGTAAACATTGTGGTAGACCGACAAAAGTAAACTCATCGTTAATTTCATCTGTTAGACTATTAAGAGAGAAAGGTGTCTCTATACGGGATATCTCTAAGACTTGTTCTATTGGAGTTGGAACAACAATGAAGATAGTCAAAGAACATGGAATTGAACCGATTGGGTGAAATATGAAATTAATTACTTCTTTTCTAGTTACCTTCGTATTGATCGGATGTTCCAAAATAAACGAAGATACATTTTCTTTGGTATGTTCAGGTACTGAAGAAATCGCGAGTAATATTCTTAAAGAATCTAAATCTCAAACAAGAACTCTAAATTTCAAAGGAAAAAAATTAGATGGATATGACTGTCATACTTGGACAAACGAAAAAATATTATGTTCTATGTATGTTGACTTGGGAGTTGATCATACCTCAAAAACAGAAACTATCAATATTGATAGAATCAGTGGAATGATTAGTTCTAATTACACTCTAAACATTAAATCTCCATATCGAATATCAGAATTTAATACCACAGAAACTTTTAATGGTAAATGTGAAAAAGTTATAGGAAAAAAATTCTAAATATTCATATTGATATGAAAAATTATCATTACGTTTTATATCCTTTCAGATCATTTAAGACCCATTCAATCTCTTCGATTAAGGTGATTTTTAATTTCTCTTAATGAACCATCAATTAAATAAAGAAAGATGGTGAGTTCAATATAAATAAGAATTAAAAGAGATACAACAAAATATTCAAAAAGATTCATAGTAATTTCCTCGGTAAACGTCCACTAGACTTCAAACACTCATCTAATCTCTTTTATGATTTCAAATTTTTGTATGTCCATAATAACGACTTCCAGTAATATGACAAATAACTAACTTCGACCTTTTTTTACTGGTAATTCTAATTCCCCACTAAAAACACTAGTAGAAGTCAGTAATCCAAAAGTAGTGAAATGATGGTATTTTTTTAATTATTAGATTATCACAACATATAAAAAAATTGATAAAGTTCTAACAACCTAATCCTTTACGAACACAGTTATAGTAATATCTGAACAAGGTTATTGACACAAAATAACCATGTAAACACAAGAAATTTTCTGAGTAAATTTTAGATGGTTTTCGAACAATGAAAAAACTTTTAATCTTAACTATTCTGTTAATGTTATCTTCATATGGTAACGCTATAGAAATAAAACTTAATTGTTCTTCAGAATCCTCACGTTTAAATGTATCGGGAAAGGTTCAAAATTTTAGTGGAGATTCAATTATTGAAATAACTGATTTAGGAAAAATTAAATTTATTTTTATTAAATCTGATATTGATGACTTGAATAATATATCAATTTCAACTGTATTCAAATCCGATAACAAAAAATTTCATGAAGTTATTGATGAAAGTGATAAAAACAAGTGGGAAATTTTTAATAAAACTATAACTAATAAGACTAGTAATGAAGACGTTAATTCAATATCCGAACTATCAATTAGAGTTGATAGGAACACTGGACAATTCTTTTTAAAAAGAAATTACATGATAAATAACTTCATAGAAACCACTAATGCTAAAGGAAATTGTGAAAAAATTGATACTACTAAGAAAAAGTTCTAACCCACCACCATCACCACCAAGTTTTTCCTTTGACTTAATCGTTTAATGTCACTCATCAGTTTTATTAATTGTTGTTGAGTGACATTTGTCTTTGTGTCTTTATTTACTTCAAGAAAAATTAAAGATTCTTTTTTCAGTCGTTCCAAATCTCTATCCATCATACTTCCTCATCATCAAGAACAGGTTCAAGTGTAAGAACTACATCAGAATTCTTTAACATCTTGAAAGTGAGTTGTAAAAGTTGATTCACGTAAAAAGTGACTTCTTCTTTGGTCATGTTCTGATACAAATCTAACGAATACCATTGTTCTTTTTCTTCTTTGATGAATCGTTTGAATGTTTTAATTTTGGTGTTGTTCATCTTGTCTCCAATTCTTCTAATACAGTTGTTATTCCTTTTGATTCGATTTCATCTAGAAATTTAGTAATACTTAATCGACCTAAAGTTGACATAGGTATCTTGGTCTTAGATGAGATATTGGAGAATCTCTTATGAAGTTCATAATTCATTCTTAATGGAAATTGAACTTGTGGAGTTGATTCAATTTGAATTGTGGTCATTGGTTTCCTTTTTGGTTAAATTGGATACTCAAACTAAAACTCACTAGTGGTCATCTATAACGACTAGATAAACGATAAGTTAGTATTCATTTGGTTCTCATGGAGTATTTATATAAATTGGAACTACATGATTGATAGTGGATACCAAACTTAATGGAATCTATCAGGAAAACATAAGTAATCAGGATACTTTTCCATCGTTTTTGACACATATAAGAACGTCATAGGTTCACATTCACGTATATGGGAAGTTAATATCTTCTTGGTGTATTGGTGAGTTGGATGGAATGGATTTTTTTCTCTTAAACGTCTAAAGAAACTAGTATTAGACTCATGTACGGAAATAATGGAATGGTGATGGAGTCGGTCAGGGTACTCATATTCACCATCTTGATTTATTTTTTTAAACTTATCTTGTGAATGTTCATCTATAAAAGTAAAGGTAATAGGTTGGATAAGTCTTAAATGAGGTTTATTAATTTTTCTTGTACCTAATAAGTTCACTAGTAAATATTTGGTATAAAAGTTAATAAAGAACGTATTAACATCTTTAGGTCTATAGATTCTGTCTCGGTATGGTCGATATGTAATGGTCATATGGAACAAGATACGGTTTTCGTGATACATCTGTTTATGGAAGTATTCGGTCAAGAAAAGTCGTTCTTGATTGGTCTTATGTGAACTAGGGTACCTTTGGAACTCACTGGTGATGTATTCTTTCCACTTAAATCGTTCTAGATTGATATCTGGTTCTATAAGAGTATTGGAATGGATCTCTTTAAAGATGTCTCTGTTACTCATAGAGATGTTTCTAAGTAATTCAGTAGTCATATGGAAACCTTTCGGGTAGGAGTCTACAAATTGAACTGACTAGGAACAATCTGTAGAGTAAATTAATTGTTAAAGTTTTGATAACTATCTCGTATGAATTCCACTTGAAATGTTATCTAATACAGTTCTATTTATGATTTCAATTGTTTTGACTTGAAATCACTCAGGAAATAGTTTTTCCGTCAGGAAAAAATTTCAAATATTCAAGATTCCACTAGAAAAAAATTATTGGAAATAATCAGTTTCGTGGAGGAATTAATTTTTTTATATCAATCAATACTAAATTTTAAAAATTATAATTTTTCCTGTATCTTGAGAATAATGAGTCATTAATGTAATGATTTTTTTGACAATAATTATTTTTGTTGTCGTCATCTAATAAAAATTCAGTGAGAAGGTCAAGAATTTCATAACAGGTACCATTTCTGAAATCTTTCATCATTGATTTATTAATTATCTGATGACTAACAAGAATAACTTCTAAATTTCTTAAAAACAGAGTTTTATTATTTGACGGAATAATTTCAATTTTTTTCATACTTTTCTTTCACTAAAAAATATGTAATCAATATTTTTTAATACGAAAAACATTTGACTACAATAATTACTATACAGTAAATAACCATATAAATCAGTATTTTACGTAAGCAAAACTCTAATAACGGACATATGTTTTATAGTGAAGTTATGTCTGTTTTTTTCATGTGAGATTTGTGATGGGTTCTATAAATAAAACAATCGTATTAAGAAAAGAGTTCTATAGATTATGGTTTGAGTTCTACAAGATGTCACTAAACTCAACTGATCCAGTCATACTCAAAAAACTTAATCATTCTTTAACAACTTATTACTACAAATGGGGTGATGTGAAGAACACTCATTTTGATGATTGGTGGAAGAAACATGATTATCTATTTGAAGAAGAGTCTATTCGTGTTATGAACAAAGACGATTTGATTGAGTTTGATAATCACATTATTCTTCAAGTACCTGTAAATCAATCAGTAAGTGATTTGATGAAAAATATTAGAACTGTTCTTACTCGTGAACATAAATTAAAAAATAATCGTAAGAAAAATAAATCGATTACAACAACTCAATTTTCGTTAACTGAAGGTTCTGAACCAAAACTGAGTGTATTAAAAGATGTTTTGAATGTGTATAGGTTGTATACGGATTTGAAAAATAGTAATGATAAAAAAGGTAAAAAATTTCGTGAAATAATTTACTATTTTTATAGAACAAATTTCAAAGTCAGAACTTCAATTCCATCTACTTTGATATTAGGTTCAGATACAAGAAAAGAAAGTCAAAGAGTAAATAGAAATATAAGACGATGGATTCAATGGGGAAAAAAGATTCAATTGAACGTACTTAATGGAGAATTTCCAGGTAAGTATTAGTCTTAATTAAGTTTCTTACACAAACCAACATATTGTGAAGGAAATGGACCACTCACGAGATTTATATGGCGACTATGAACAACAGGAAACATATCAGAGAATTTTTGTGTCGGATAAAATATAGTTGTGATGTTCAAATTCCCAGATGGGGTTCTCTCAAAAATATGAAATGATTGTTCACCTTTTAAAACTTGAACATCCTCGGAACCTAAATTACCAATAAACCGACCTTTTCCTTTCTGTATATCAATTTGGTCAAAAATAATTTCTGGCATTGAATTATTATTTTTTGAAATTGGTTTACCTGTATCCCAATTAGTTACGATACCATTGTTAAAAATACATCTAAAAGATTGTGTTTGACTATAAACATTTGTTGAAATCAGAATCCCTAAAACGATTCTAAAAAGATTATTTACCTTCATAGATTTTCCATCAAGTTTTTCAAATTAATTACAGACTATCTTAACTCTATTTTCGAACACCTTTAGAGTTTATTCCTTGAAATATTAACTCTATTCATTGACTATTTCAGATTGTTTAATTCTCGTTGTTTTCTTAACTTGTATAGTTTTCTTTTTCTCTTGTTGTTTTTTTAATCTTTCTCGTTCTAATCGTTTCTTGAGTTGTTCTTCTTTTTTCTTTTCAACACTTTCAAATCGTTGTAGATGAACACGAACATCATCAGTGGTTAGATGTTGACCGTAGAACGAATCTATCATTTGTTGTGATGTTCGACAGTTTCTTGAGAGATGAAGTGTGTTTACATTTCCTTTGATTAATCTCATCATGATGGAAGTGTGTCGTAATGAATACAGTGTCAGATTCTTATCTGTTTGTTCTTGAATTCCTGTTTTCTCAACTATTTTTCGAAAGAGTCGACCGACTACACTCATCATCGTGTCACGATTTTTATACTCAGGAAAAAACACATAATCGTCAGGTTGAATTGTTTTTTGTGTTTGTAATCTCAGTTCATTCAGTTTGTTATAGATACCGACACTAAAAGTCATACATTGAACAGGATGTGAATTCGTTTTTGTTCCAGGGTGATTGAGTTCGATCCATGTTTCTTTACCTTCTTTTCTGATTTTGATATGTTTATGTTTAATAACTCGTAAATCAGATGGTCGAATAAACGAGTTAATCATGAACTGAATCAGGTATTTCATCTCAAGTGTGATGGTGACACCTCGTACGACTACTTTGTCGTTTGATAGTTGTTCGGTTGTTCTGACGAGTAAATCATATTCTTCATCGGTCAAATAATCTCTTTTTTGAGTTGTTTTCAGTTTTCCTGTTATTTTGGGGAAAACGGGTAACTTATCGATTAAGTCATTTGACAAACCAAACTTCAATATTTTTCGTAGAACCACCATGTAGTGTTTGATGGTGGAAAGTGAAATTTCTTTCTCGTTTAACTTGTTTAAGAGTCGACTGATTTGAGAGTTCGTAATTGTTGAGATATCTTGTTCGTTGAAAAATGGTGATAATTCGTTTTTAAAACGAGACTCATCGTTACGGTAGACTGTTGATTTTGATGATTTTTTAATCGAGTCAAGATATTTTCTTCCTACAACGGTGAACGATTTGTTGGTATCTGAGGTATTGGAAACGACACTATTTAAGAGAACAGATTCGTAGAATTTGATTCCGAACTTCTTGGATTCTGAGAGATTGGTGGTTTTGGTGGATTTCGTGAAGTATTTTCCGTTGTAGAAAACTCTGACCCAATAGTATTTACTCGATGGAGTTAGATACACGACAAGTTTTTTGGGATAACCTGAAATGGTTTCTATCGTAGATGAAATGGGAGTTGTTCGACTCATAATAGTTATATTTATACACGATTTTTGGGTCAAAGAGTTAGATACTCAGTTAGATACTTTTGGTGGGGCGCCCTTGTAAACTATTGAATTATATGATAAAATTCTAAATTTTTTAGAGATAAATCGTAATCATAATCCGCAGGTCCGGGGTTCGAGTCCCTGATTCGCCACCAAAAACAAAGGGTTAGCGCAATTTGCCTAACCCTTTTTCTTTATATCTCCCAAGCATTCTTATAAAGTGGCTAATTATCGAATTAATTAATAATGATTGAAACTCTCAAAGCGTCTGTTAGTTTTTCCCAATATTCATAGATTTGTATTAGACTAGATGTATAACAAATTAGGAATATTTATGAAAAAAATGCCAATTAAGTTTAGTACGCAAATTACTATTTGTGCGTCATTATTTTTATCTCTTTCGGCTTGCCAAGTATTTCAAGAAACCCCTTCAGCTACTTCAGTCATTCAATCTAAATCAGGCTCAAATTTAAACGGCTCTGTTAACTTCTCTCAGTCTGGGAAACAAGTTATTGTCACAGGAACTTTTTCTGGCCTAAAACCTAATTCTGAACATGGGATTCATATTCATGAAAAAGGCGACTGCTCAGCTTCTGATGCGATGAGTGCTCTTGGTCATTACAATCCAACAAATGCTCAGCATGGCAACGTGCAAAATACTGTTCATCATGCTGGTGATATGCCAAACATTATGAGTGATGCTAGCGGTAACGCTAATTACCGTGCAACGCTTACAGATTTTTCACTTGTTGGTGATCAAACTATCATTGGACGATCTGTCGTTGTTCATCGCGACCCTGATGACTACAAAACTCAACCAGCCGGAAACTCTGGGCCAAGAATTGGTTGTGGCTTAATTCGTTAAGCTTAGTAATCTACTGTTTACTTTGATCGTCATCATCAAGTTCAGAGCCTCTTACAATACCCAGTACTTTTGCAAGGCCGTTTTCTAAAGAACGTCCAATGATTAAGGTCAATAAAACCGCTGTTAAGCCAAGGGCTCCAACGATAATTTGCCCTGCGCCAAAACAACAGCCTAATATTGCAACGGCCCAAATACTAGCTGCAGTAGTTAACCCCTTCACATTACCAGTTGCCCCTTGATGGACAATGACGCCAGCGCCTAAAAAACCAATCCCAGAAATAGTACCTTGTAATACATGACTTTGAGCCTGAGCATCCCCACCTGTCATGGATGCCATTAACATCATGCCCAATGCACCACCTAAGCTAACTAGGGTATGGGTACGAATTCCAGCAGATTTATGATGCATCCATCGATTCAAACCCAATATCATCCCCGCAAGCATTGCTAAACCTAATCTAATAAGAATATCTTGTATCAAAAATTGAGTTTCCATGTAAACCTCATCCTTTAGGTTTTTATTTCAATAAACATTTACCCTGCGGCGGGTTAATGGCATAGTTGATGGTTACTACAGCCTTGGTAATTGAACTTTTAACTTCAATTGGTGATTGTGTTTTTGCTAGTGGAAAACGCGCAAGATCAAATGCCGATGGGTTTAACATCACCATACCACAATCATTTGCATTTTTTTCAGATATCCAAGGAGTTATCACAGAGTCAGCCTGGGTATAAACATACGTCTTATCCGGGGAGAAAAGACTAACAACTCCTGCCTCCCACTCCCCTCCAGAAACAATCTTAAATGCTTGATCTGGATAAAGTGCATGCCATTTGTCATAAATGGCTTGAGCTAATTCTGGTGCGGGGTAATTTCCGCGAGCAGATTGATTAGGATTGATTTTATCTTTATAAATATATGCTGAACCTAACAGGATTTGTAATGCAACAAATAGTGTAAATGCTTTTTTGTTATAAAGATAAACAAAACGCCCTTTTAACAGCATGGCAAAAACGATTGTTATCATTGGGAGCATCGGTATTACCCAACGATGATATAGGGGTACAAATAAACCCAAAACAATGGTTGTTAAAGCTGGTCCAATCCCCAAGATCCAAATGCAAATTTGATCATTTTTTGTCGTACTACTTTCATGTGATTTTTTTCGAATAAGAAACAAACTTACTATGATCAAACACAAATGCGCTAATAAAATATTGCCGATATATTCAGCTAAATCCAAAAAGTGATTGGTGTTTTTCATCTCATCAAAGCGCTCATTGACATAATGAAATGGCATGAAATCATTTTGTGTAAGCCAGTACACATGAGGTGAAAAAATGACTAAAAAAGCAATGCTAGCAATCCATAATTGCGTCAAATTAAAATGCTTTCGCCAATGCGAGGAAAGCATCAGTAACAAAATAGCACTTGGCATGATAAAGGCCGCCGTATACTTTGATAAAGCATTTAAGCCCATTACAACCCCTAGAATTAGGGCCCATTTTTTACTTCCTGTATCTAGGCAAATGACCAAACAGACAAGGCTTAATGCCCAAAAGGGCATTTGTATTTGATTATGATTAAAGTCTGTAGACCAAAGGTTGCAATAGATGGTTAAGGAATATAAAAACACTGCCACAATCGCTTCTTTTTCAGATAAAAAACGACTAGCTAACCAAGCAACACAATAGTAACTAGCGCTAATAGCCATGCTTGCGCACAAAAATAAAGAAAGCATATTTTTACCAATAAGCATCTGTACGATACTTACAATCCAGGCAGGCATAGGGGGGTGTTTGTAAAATCCCCATTGAAAACTAAGACTCCAACTATACATTTCTGTAGCATCTAGTGGTGGGGCATGGTGCGCCAGCATCGGCACCAAAGTCCAAAAGAACAACTGAAAGACCATCAAGCCAATAGTGAATCTAAGAAGATTTTTAGGCATGGTGTAATAAGAAACTTCTAGAATAAGAATTAATATTAATAATGAATCATTGTACTTCTGATAATTAAGAAGATGTCATAATCATTTTTCAACTTACGAGAACTTTTAATGAACCCCACTCATATTGAAATCATTGCTTCAGCTTTATTTGCAATCGCAATTTTGCATACGTTTATGGTTTCTTCCTTTGAAAAACTTTCCCACTCATATCCAAAGCATGCGGGACTTTTTCACCTTCTTGCCGAAGTTGAGGTAGTTTTTGGATTTTGGGCATTAGTTCTTGTGATGATAATTTCAATATTAGACAACACAAAGGAGGCTGTGCATTTCGTTAATGAGCAAAATTATGTTGAGCCCCTATTTGTTTTTGCTGTCATGGTTGTTGCAGCATCTAAGCCAATACTACATTTAGCTAATTTAGCAATAAACCTTTTATCCGATTTTGTTTCGCGAATAACACCTGTATCGAAAAATACAGTCATATTTTTTGTTAGCTTATCCTTTGTTCCTTTATTGGGTTCGCTGATTACTGAACCTGCAGCGATGACCATCGCTGCTATCTTATTGAG
Organism: Polynucleobacter sp. SHI8; assembly: GCF_027944005.1. Lineage (NCBI taxonomy): Bacteria > Pseudomonadati > Pseudomonadota > Betaproteobacteria > Burkholderiales > Burkholderiaceae > Polynucleobacter > Polynucleobacter sp. SHI8. Next base: position 2,194,525 of record NZ_AP027204.1, read on the forward strand.
AGACCGTTTCTATAAAACAGGTCTACCAATAAAATTACAATATGCCATCATTGGCGTCCTATTTGTCAATATCTCTATTGGTGGAACCCTCACCAATTTTGCTGCTCCTCCAGTCCTCATGGTTGCAAGTGCTTGGGAATGGACGACCCCATTTATGTTTACTACATTTGGGGACCGAGCAGCCCTTGCAGTCTTTATCAATGCACTCTTAATTACCGTTATATTTCATAAACAACTACCCAAAGAGTTTATTGAACCACCCCAAGAAAAAATGCCCTACACGGTCATTTTGGTGCATTTACTATTTTTGGCTGGAGTGGTTGTATTTGCTCATTATCCTGCTGTCTTTTTATGGCTTTTCTTATTTTTCCTTGGATTTACAACAGCTTACTCGAGATATCAAAACCCACTGATTCTTCGTGAAGCGTTGTTAGTGGCATTCTTTTTGGCGGGCTTAGTTGTGCTTGGCAGTTTACAAAAATGGTGGTTACAACCCGTTTTACAGAGTATGACTCCTGTAGTGGCTTTTTACGGAACCGTTGGACTTACAGCCCTAACAGATAATGCTGCAATTACCTATTTGGGCTCTCTTGTGGATGGTACTTCTACGGAGTTTAGGATTGCTTTAGTTGCTGGAGCAGTTACAGGAGGCGGTCTTACAGTCATAGCAAACGCGCCAAATCCAGCGGGTCTATCTATTTTGCGAGAGCACTTTACTAATCGCGTGGTCAATCCAAGCTATTTACTTGCGGCGGCTATTATTCCAACACTCATCGCTATTATTGCCTTTCGGTTCATCTAAATCTGCATAAAGGCTTGCTCGCCTGCTAAAATAGCGATTTGCCCCCAGTCTTAACTACTGAGAACGGCTCATCCTATGAAAAAAGTATTTATTAAAACCTTTGGTTGTCAAATGAACGAGTATGACTCGGAAAAGATGGCCGATGTCCTTGAAGCGGCTGATCATTACACCGAAACCAACATCATTGAGGAAGCGGATTTAATTCTTCTTAACACGTGCTCTATTCGAGAAAAAGCACAAGATAAGGTGTTTTCTGACTTAGGGCGCTTGCGGGACATGAAAGCTGAAAAACCTGGTCTGCTGATTGGGGTTGGTGGTTGTGTTGCGAGTCAGGAAGGTCAACAAATTGTTAGTCGTGCGCCTTATGTTGATTTAGTCTTTGGTCCCCAAACCTTACATCGATTACCTGCAATGCTTAAAGAGCGTCATCGCTCAGGGCGCTCTCAGGTGGATATCAGTTTCCCTGAAATAGAAAAATTTGATCATCTTCCGCTAGCCAAGAAAAGCGGTGGTGCAGCCTTTGTTTCTATTATGGAAGGTTGTTCAAAATACTGTACTTACTGTGTTGTTCCCTATACGCGTGGCGAAGAAGTTTCAAGGCCTCTTGAAGACGTTCTTGTTGAGGTTTCTACATTAGCTCAACAAGGAGTTTGTGAAATTACACTTTTGGGACAGAATGTGAATGCCTATTTAGGAAAGATCGAGGGAAGTGATGAATTGGCAGACTTCGCTTTATTATTAGAGTACATTTCTGAAATTCCGGGAGTTCAGCGAATTCGTTATACAACGAGTCATCCTAAAGAATTTACGCAACGTTTAATCGAGGCTCATGCTCGGCTACCCAAATTAGTGAACCATCTTCATTTGCCTGTTCAGCATGGCTCTGACCGAATTTTAATGGCGATGAAGAGGGGTTATACGGTGTTGGAGTACAAGAGCATTATTCGTAAAATGCGAAAAGTAAAACCAAACATTCCAGTATCAAGTGATTTTATTGTTGGATTTCCAGGGGAAACAGATGAGGACTTTAATGAATTACTTTCATTGGTTGATGAAATCAAATTCGACAACAGTTATTGTTTCATTTTCAGTCCTAGGCCTGGAACTCCCGCAGCAAATTTAAAAGAAACGGTTTCAAGAGAGGTTAGTGTGAAGCGTCTACAAATGCTTACCTCACTCATTGATGAGCATATTTTGGCAATCAGCAAAAGTATGATTGGCAATACTGAATTGGTGATGATTGAAGGTATGGCTCGAGATGGTCTAAAGTTGCAAGGTCGAACCGAAAATAATCGTGTTGTAAATATTGATTTACCTAAAAATCATCAAGCCCAAAGACTGATTGGAAAAATGTTATCGGTACACTTTACCGATGCATTAGCTCACTCCTTAAAAGGTGAACTTATTTTAAAAAATAGTGATGACTTCTCAAATTAAACGTAAAGTTTCTTTTCAATTGGGGCTTGAACTGCAGTTCGCCTCAGATGCGTTGGAGTCAAAATGGGCGGAAATTTTTTCTGTAAAAAAAATTCGTCCGTGGGTGAAGGCTGCTCTACAACAAGATTCTTTGATTCTCATTCGACTTGTTGGCTTAGCAGAAAGTAAACGTTTAAACCATCAATATCGGGAACAAGACCACTCAACCAATATTCTGACTTTTACTCTTACGGAAGATATTCCTTCTTCAAAACTAACGGCTGATTTAGTTCTTTGTATGCCGATTATTGAAAAAGAAGCAAAAAAGCAAGGTAAAACTATTGAAAATCATTTCGCGCATTTAATCGTTCATGGTGTTCTGCATGCACAGGGATTTGATCATGAGGATGAAATAGATGCTTTAGCTATGGAATCTTTAGAAATCGCTATCTTAAAGCGCCTTAAAATACAAAATCCTTATATCTGAAACAAGATTAAGTTATTCTCTAATAATATGACAGAATCTGAGCCGAAAAACTTTCTCAATACTCTTCTTGGATTTATTACTTCAAGAAAAGATACTCCTGAGGAAAAAAGAATCGCATTGCTTGAAACGCTTCAACAAGCGAAATTGGAAGGCCTTCTAGATTCTGACGCACTTTCAATGATCGAGGGTGTGTTTCAGGTAAGTGAATTAGCTGTCAAAGATATCCTTTTACCAAGGGCTCAAATTGATTGGGTTGATATTGCTGATCCAATTGAAAAAATTATTTCAGAAGTGATTTCTGCCGCTCATTCTCGCTTTCCTGTATTTGAAAATAACCGAGATAATGTGATTGGGATTCTTCTTGCCAAGGACTTATTACGTCACTCAACTGAAAAAGACTTTGATATCCGAGAATGGTTAAGGCCAGCAGTTTTTATTCCTGAATCGAAAAGATTAAGTGTTCTATTAAAAGATTTTCGGAGTAATCGTAATCACCTAGCAATTGTTGTTGATGAATACGGTGGTGTCGCTGGAATTGTGACGATTGAGGATGTATTGGAACAAATCGTTGGTGATATCGAAGATGAACATGATATCGATGATGAAGCTGACAACATCGTCCTTATCTCTGAAGGAAGATATCGCGTTCGAGGTATGACTGAGCTTGAACAAATCAATGAGGTCTTTACTACTGATTTTTTTGATGAAGATATCGACACCATCGCAGGGTTAGTTATTCATCAAATTGGAAGGGTTCCGAAAAGGGGTGAAATTATTCAGCTGCAAGGCCTCAAGTGCGAAATTCAGCGTGCTGATCCCCGGCAAATCCATATACTGATTATCCAAAAAACTCCATTATTGGAGCCTTAAAATGTTTTTTTCGTCGAGTTTTTTTTACGCTGGCATTTTGGGCTTACTAACTTCGTTTGTAAGTGCATCGCAATCTGCTGGTTGGTGGCAAATGTTGCTACTTGCATTTTTTTGGCGCCTTAGCCACAAGCATTATTTTCATGGCCCTTTGTTTCAAGCAAAATTAGGGTGGTTTTTTGGTTTTGCCTATTTTTGTCATGGGTTATGGTGGATTTATGTCAGCCTGCACGATGTTGGAGGCATGCCAAACTGGATGGCGTGTGGTGGTGTTATCCTTTTATCCGGCTTTTTAGCCCTATTCCCAAGTCTTGCTAGTTTATTAGCTGGTCGCTTTTATGCGCAATCATATTCTGGTCTAGCGTGGGCTGCTTCTTGGACCTTGCTTGAGTGGCTTAGGGGCAATATTTTGACTGGTTTTCCATGGATTGGATTTGGTGACACGCAAGTCAATGGTCCTTTCATGGGACTTATTCCAATCTTCGGAGTTCTTGGGGCAACTTTTGCAGTTTTATGGGGGGCGTATAAGATTGGAAGCGCCCCAGGTAGATTATTCCTACCCTTGTTCTCCCTCGGTTTTCTAATTATTATTGTCTCTTTTTTTGAAAACTCAAGTTATACAAAACCTTTGGGCAATATGCTCGAGGTGAAATTACTTCAGGGTAATTTCCAACAAACATTGAATTATGATGAATCTGCCCTTCGTAATCAAAATAGCTACTATTTGAATCGTCTGATGGAAAGACCAACGAATTTAATTGTCGCTCCAGAAACCGCCATTACAATCCCTGAAAATGAACTCCCCCCCAACTGGAGTAAAGATTTAGAAAAATTTGTCAAGGAAACTCAAACCCATGTTTTAACCGGCATTATTGGCTATGAAAACCAACAATATGCCAATCAAGCAAAAGGTTTTTCCCCCGATGGGAATCCTTATTACTATACAAAAGCTCATCTTGTTCCCTTTGGTGAATATGTACCGCCTGGTTTTGAGTGGTTTGTAAGAGCCATCCAAGCACCTCTCAGTCAATTTAAGAAAGGAACTTTCTCTCAAGATTCTTTTAAAGTTTCTCGGGGCAATCAACCAGATGTTTACGGTGCGGTCATGATTTGCTATGAAGATGTATTTGGTAGTGAAATTGCCTCAAGGGTTCGCCGTGCACAACAAGCTCCCAACTTTCTTATCAATATGACAAATTTGGCATGGTTTGGCAAAACCTCAGCCCCATCACAACAGCTTCGATTAGCTCAATTAAGATCCTTAGAGACTGGCTTACCAACGGTTCGCGCCACCAATACAGGTTTAACCGCCATCATTAATGAACACGGTGTTGTCCAGTCTCAACTTCCCATTTTTGTGCAAGATCATTTAATTGGTTCGGTACAGCCTAGAACCGGTCAAACACCCTATGTTCGACTTGGTGATGCCCCCATATTATTATTTTCAGTATTGTGTTTAACACTCGCTTGGAACCAAAAAAGACGTCCCCAAACAATAGACTCAAAGTATGGTGCCTTGAAAGGTTAAAATCTTGTTATGAAAAAGACTTTTCAAGAAATTATTCTTACTTTACAAAATTACTGGAACAATCAAGGTTGTGCCATTTTGCAACCCGTCGATTTAGAAGTGGGTGCTGGTACTTCCCATACGGCGACTTTTTTAAGAGCAATTGGGCCCGAGCCATGGAAGGCTGCTTATGTTCAACCATCCCGCCGTCCAAAAGATGGGCGATATGGTGAAAATCCAAATCGCCTGCAACATTACTATCAATTTCAAGTAGTTCTTAAACCATCTCCAGATAATATTTTGGATCTTTATTTAGGGTCTTTAAGTGCCCTTGGACTTGATCTGCAGCAAAATGATATTCGATTCGTCGAGGATGATTGGGAAAATCCTACCCTAGGGGCTTGGGGGCTTGGTTGGGAAGTATGGCTAAACGGAATGGAAGTAACTCAATTTACCTATTTTCAACAAGTGGGTGGATTAGATTGCAAGCCAGTATTGGGTGAAATTACCTATGGTATTGAACGACTTGCGATGTATCTCCAATCTTGCGAGAATGTTTATGACCTGATGTGGACTGATCATATGACTTATGGAGATGTCTATCATCAAAATGAAGTCGAACAGTCGACCTATAATTTTGAATACTCAGATAGCAAATGGCTTTTTGAACAATTTCAAAATTATGAGGCTCAAGCGACTCGACTGATTGGTATTCCTTTAGCTTTACCTGCCTATGAAATGGTCCTCAAGGCTGCACATACGTTTAATCTCCTGGATGCCAGAGGTTCGATATCAGTCACTGAGCGAGCGACTTATATCGCTCGAATCAGAAACTTATCAAAAGCGGTTGCGCAGGCCTACTTCACATCTAGAGAACAACTCAACTTTCCTATGTTGAATAAAACGATTCAGAAAGACCTAGGCGTATGAGTCAGTTAGCCCCTCTTCTCGTTGAAATTTTTACAGAAGAATTACCTCCAAAGTCCCTTAAGCGTCTTGGAGAATCATTTTCTTCAAACATCATCAAAAGATTAACATTACTCGGTTTAGTTTCTAATCAAGTGTCTTATAAGTCATTTGCCACGCCTAGAAGACTTGCGGTTTTAATCGATGAGGTACTCGACAAGGCACCTGATGTTGCTGTTAAAGAAAAACTCTTACCTGTCTCTATTGCGCTACTAGAAAATGGTCAAGCCTCACCACCATTAATCAAAAAACTTGCCAATTTGGGTATAAACGAGGTTGTTCTCAATGATTTAGAGAGGCAGGGAGAGGGTAAAAATGAAGCCTTCTATATTGAACTTAATAAAGCTGGCGTTACTTTAGCTACTGGACTCCAAGAAGCAATTGATTTTTCTATTAGTCAATTACCTATTGCAAAAACAATGCATTACCAAATCCATCCAGGAACTCCCCATGAAGTCGCTGTTCAATTTGTCAGGCCTGCGCATCGCTTAATCGCTCTCCATGGTCCGAATATAGTTCCAGTTACCGCACTTGGACTTCAGTCTGGAAGAACGACTTTTGGGCATCGTTTTTTATCTAGTGGCCCTCTTGAGATTTCTCATGCAAACCATTATGAGTCTGAACTTCTATCCCAAGGAAAAGTGCTTGCTAATTATCAAGACCGCTTAGAATCTATCAAGTCCCAACTTATCTCGCAAGCTGGGCAATACTCAGTTTTGATGCCTGCATCTCTTTTAGAAGAAGTTGCATCTCTCGTTGAATGGCCAACTGTATATGCCTGTGAATTTGAGAAAGAGTTCTTGGATGTCCCTCAAGAGTGCTTGATTCTCACGATGCAAACAAACCAAAAATATTTTGCACTGACCAATACTGAAGGTAAATTAGTTAATCGATTTTTAATTGTTTCTAATATTGAAACCACTACCCCTGATTCAATTATTACTGGTAACGAGCGGGTTGTTAGGCCTAGATTATCTGATGCTCAATTTTTCTATCGGCAAGATCGCAAAACCCCTCTCATCAATCGCTTTGATGAGCTCTCTAAAGTTGTGTATCACAACAAGTTAGGTAATCAAAAAGAACGTATTCTGCGGATTTCTGCGATTGCTCAATACATATCTGAGCAACTTTCGATTCATTTTGCTGATTCTGATTCGGTGAGGCATGACTATCAATCGCATTGCTCTCGCGCAGCAATGCTCATGAAAGCTGACTTACTTACCGATATGGTAGGTGAGTTTCCAGAGTTGCAAGGCATTATGGGGCGTTACTATGCAGTTCATGACCAAGAAAATAATGAAGTTGCTGCCGCCTGTGCAGAACATTATTTACCTCGCTTTGCTGGAGATCAATTGCCAAGTTCAAGGGTTGGGCTCATTTTAGCTCTCGCAGATAAGCTCGAAACGATTGTTGGTATTTGGGGTATTGGGTTAGCCCCCACCGGTGAAAAAGATCCTTATGCTCTAAGAAGACATGCCTTAGGTGTTTGTAGACTCGTAGTGGAAAATAATCTTCCATTAAATTTTCAGGACTTACTGCGTTTCACCTTGAAACAGTTTGAGTCTGCTGAGGTTCAAAAAAATGCACTGATTCCTGAAATTCTGCATTTTATTAAAGAGCGTCTCAAGTCTTATGTAAAAGATTCGCAGGGAATTATTTTTAGCACCGAAGAGATTGAATCCGTTCTAGCTAATATCGACGGACAATTAAATGAGGTTCCAAAAAAATTATTAGCAGTTCATGCTTTCCAACAACTTCCAGAGGCCTCTATTTTGGCAAATGCCAATAAGCGCCTGAACAATATTTTGAAAAAAAATGCAGTCGAAAATACTGGCACTATTCAACCACAACTTTTCGATCAACCAGCAGAAAAAAAATTATTCTCGACTTTAGAGGACATTGAGCCACTCTTAACTAAGGCTTTTCATGCTCAAGATTTTCAATTATCACTTCAGTTATTAACAAAAGTAAGTTTGCCCATTGAAGAATTTTTTGCTGATGTGATGGTCATGGATCCGGATGAGAGTAAACGAAGAAATCGTCTTGCACTACTTAGTAAACTTTACCAACAAATGAATCAGGTGGCTGACTTAAGTCAACTTGCACAATGAAAAACGCTCATCAACCACTTGTCATACTTGACCGTGATGGGGTTATTAACCAAGACAGTGATAGTTATATTAAATCTCCGGATGAGTGGATACCAATTGAAGGAAGTCTAGAAGCAATTGCTAAATTAACCCAAGCAGGCTATCAAGTGGTTGTTTGTACGAATCAATCAGGAATCAGTAGGGGACTGTTTGATACAGACACTTTAAATGCTATGCATGAAAAAATGCATGCACTACTTGCTCGATTTGGTGGTGAGATTAACGCAATTTTTTTCTGCCCACATACGGATGAAGATGAATGTAATTGCAGAAAGCCAAAAACTGGCATGTTTGAAGAGATTGCGAAACGATTTAATTTAGATAAATCCCTTTTAGGCGTTCCCGTTGTAGGAGACTCACTCAGAGATTTAATTGGGCCTGTCACTCTTGGTGCAGAACCTCACCTTGTACTCACTGGAAAAGGTACGAAAACTCGTGAAAAAGGTGGTTTACCACCTTATACAGCCGTCCATACCAATTTGGCTGCATTTGTACATCACTTCCTGAATGTCGCGAAATGATTTATATCAGATCAGCAATATTTTTCTTATTTTTGATTTGTTTTACTATTTTGTATGCATTAAGTTGTTTTATTGTTAATCCATTTTTATCAATATCAGCCAGATATAACTATGTTCGAGGCTGGTCGTTCGGAGTAATCAAAGCCTTACAGTGGATTTGTGGGATTCGTTACAAAATCATCGGTATGGAGCATATGACTGCCATGCTCAATGAGCCTGTCATCTTGATGTCAAAACATCAGTCTGCTTGGGAAACTATTGCTTACATCTCTCTATTTCCAAAACAACTTTGTTACGTATTTAAAAAAGAATTATTGATGATTCCATTTTTTGGATGGGCAATGGCCATGCTCAGAATGATTCATATTGATCGATCACAACGCGATAAGGCTTCAATTGCCGTCGCCATTCAAGGCAAACAACGTCTCTCCGAGGGCTGTTGGATTATTATCTACCCGGAAGGTACCAGAGCACCAGTTGGGCAACAAATTCCCTATCGCAAGGGAGGTGCAAGACTGGCCGTTGATACTGGTGCAAACGTCATACCGATTGCTCACAATGCTGGTAAATGTTGGCCCAAAAATAGTTTCTTAAAATATCCAGGTAGTATTACTATTTCGATTGGCCCAGCGATGTCAACTATAGATAAAAATCCATCGGTCGTTATTCGAGAAATTGAAAGCTGGATAGAACACGAAATGCGTCAAATTGATTCAACTTCCTATTGTTGATTTGCTTGCACTAATTTATTGGCCCAAGATAAATAAGTAGGTCCATCGATATCTTGAGCGCGAGATCGCAGAATATGTTGATCTAGCTCCAATAGATCTTTATATTCTGATAAGTTGTTGGCTAAGACTTTCCTGCGTTGCGAAAAAGCTTTAGCAACAATTTTCTCTAATGCATTCCATTGCAGTTGACTCATATCAATATTTTTTTTGGGATACATGGCAACAATCGCTGAATTAACTTTTGGTGGGGGTTCAAACGCGGTTGGTGGCACTTCAAAACATAATTCCAGATGATATCGAATTTGTAACATCACTGAAAGTCGGCCATATTCTGAATCTCCAGGCTTGGCGACCATTCTATCGATCACCTCTTTTTGCAACATAAATATTTGCTCATCAACATGTTCAATCGCATCTATCAAATGAAACAGTAGTGGCGTAGAAATGTTGTAGGGTAAATTTCCAACAATTTTTAATCGGCCATTCGATGACGATTGTCGGATTTGCTCAAGCGCCATACTCGCCCAGTTTGCAAAATCATAATCCAATGCATCTGCTTGATAGATTGTTAATTGAGCTATATTTTTTTTCTGCCAAAATTCAATCAAATCTCGATCAATCTCAACAACTTCGAGAGATATACCTTGCTCTAATAATGGGAGTGTCATTGCACCTAAACCCGGTCCAATTTCAATAATACGATCTCCAGAACCTGGATGAATACGAGCGATGATGGCATCAATGATGGATGCATCCGTCAAAAAGTGTTGGCCGAATCGCTTACGTGCCTGATGAGCCATTTTTTACCATTTGATAAGCTAGCTGCAAGGCTTGATACATACTCCCAATATCTGCATTGCCATTTGCGGAGATATCAAGTGCAGTTCCATGATCAACAGAAGTTCGAATGATCGGCAAACCTAATGTTACATTTACACCTCGTCCAAAAGTAGCCATCTTAAGTGGGATCAATCCTTGATCGTGATACATAGCCAAAAATACATCCACTTGCTCGATATTTTTATATCTAAATAATGTATCTCCTGGAAATGGTCCAGAAACATCTATACCCAGAGCTTTGGCTTTTTGAATTGCAGGGGTAATTATTTCAATTTCTTCTCTACCTAAATACCCTCCTTCACCAGCATGCGGATTTAATCCTGCTACTGCAATACTAGGCTGAGGTAAGCCGAAGTAATGCTTACAACTTTGATCAATAATTTGAATTGTTTCTAAGATATCTTCTGTATTGATTGATTGCGCAATGTCTTTTAAAGCAATATGAGTTGTCGCTAAAGCCACGCGCATGAGGCAATTCGTGTGTTCTTTTGGTAAATCAATCTCGCCACACAACATCATGACAACTTTAGAAACTCCCGCCTTGCTAGCAAGGTATTCGGTATGGCCAGTGAAGTCCATGCCGAAGTCATTAATAATACTTTTTTGTAAAGGCGCTGTAACCATTGCATCATACTGATGCGACTGACATCCCTCATAAGCTTTATCTAGTAACTGAATAACATAAGAAGCATTTTTAACATTTAAACGCCCCAAGCGATTGGCATCAATTAAGGGAATATGGTCAATAGTTAATCTTGAAGATGTTTTTTCTGAAATATAGGGGTTAAATAATTGCTGATCACCAAGAATCTCTATGGAGACATCTTCTTTATCTTTAATGAACTGTTGAGCTGCTTGGAAACTAATTTGAGGGCCTATGCCTGCTGGCTCTCCAGATGTGATAACTAATCGAATAAGATCATTTTTCATATCCTATTTAGTCATAGTATATGGTGGTCTTAATTCAATGGTGGCATTATCTCTTAGCTCTCTGATCCAATCTTCATTCGCCTGGACTAACTTAGATTGTCTTAAGGCAGCACTCGCATACTCTTTTTGTTGAGCCGCCGTCACTTCAGACTGACGGCGATTAATCAATTGCACAATATGCCAACCAAATTCAGTTTGAAATGGGTCACTTAACTCCCCTGGATTTAAGCGACTTAGAGCAACATCTACCTCAGGTGGAACTTGTCCGGGAGAGATCCAGCCAAGATAACCTTGATTTTTGACCACATTAGGGTCCTCAGAATATTTTTTGGCAATGTCAGTAAAGTTGACTGTCTTCGCTTTAATTTGATCTCTGAATGTTTTTAATCTGCGAATAACCTCTTCTTCATTAGCGCCCTGTTTAACCGTCAACATCATTTGGTTCGCTTCACTTTGCGTAATAAAAATAGATTCTGATTTGTTATTCTGAGATGCGGTTGTCGAAGCACTTGATTTTCGATCCAACACTTTTAAAATATGAAATCCTGCAGCTGTCTTGATGACTTTGGGCGCTAAACCTCCAGCACTTAATCCATTAGTTGCTTCTACAAATACTTGTGGAAGACGATCGTTTGTACGATAACCTAAATCTTGTACACGAATAGTTTTATCTGAAGTCGCTAATTGATTTGCAAATTTCATGAATTCAGCTTCTTTAGACGTTTGATCGTAAATCGTCTGTGCTTTGGCTTGAAGTGCTAGGATTTCAGCATTACTAGACCCCGTAGGAATTGGAATCAGTATTTGAGCAATATCAATCATTTCAGGCTCTACAGTTCCTGAAGCTTCATTAGATTGTGGTCTTTTAATTTGAGTATTAATAAAGGCATCAATTTCAGCATCAGATATTTTTATTTTGCTGTCAACAGATCTTTCTCTATATCTAGAAATAACTACTTCTCGACGAATACTTTGTTTATATTTATCCCAGCTAGTACCACTTTTCTCAGTTGCAATTTTGAATTGCTCTAGGGTTAATTTATTTTGGGTGGCAATATTAGTAAGAATATTTTCCAGTTCTTGCTCTAAGACTCTCACACCCAAAATAGTTGCTTCTTGATACATAATACTTTCGTCAATGAGTCTTTCTAAGACTTCTTTTTGGACAACATCTTTGCTTGGTAAAGGTTTTTTTGCCTCGGTAAACTGCTTGGTTATTAACTCGACTCGATTTTTTAACTCATGTTCTGTTATCACTTCACGATTAACAACTGCAATCACACGATCAATATCATTAGGATTAGCTTTATTATTTACATCCTTATTTACAATGATTTGATTTGTATTTGTTGCCGCGGCTGTAGTTGAGGTTACTGCCGGTGTATTTGATTTTGCACTTTTTTTATCTTTTGTTTGTGAAAACGCACTGGCGCCAAGACAAGCAAATATACAAAAGGTAATTACATATTTCACGAATTGTTGTTGCGTTTGTAAATAAAACAAGTGGTTCTCTCTTTTACTCATAAGTTTCAAATCTAGTCAATGGTAACGGTTTTTGACTCACAGGTACATAGCCTGGGATATTCAATCGCATAATATCGATTGGATTATTACCCACTCCCGTTAACCCCTTAAATTCTAATTGGAAAAAAATCTGGGTTGTAGAGGTCTGAGATGTATTAACAAATCGATTTAAAGCAACCCTAAATGCCCAACAGTCTTGATCATACTCAAAACCAGCCAGTGTATTCAGGGTTTGTTGAGTGACTTTATCAAAGTTCCATCGTCCAATGGCATATAAAGAATTTGTTAAAGGCCATTGTCCAGAAAGTTCATATTGATAAATCGAAGTTGTCATGGCATTTGTGTCGTAATTATATCGATAACTTGCATTTAACATCTTGCGTGGTGCAGGGCGCCAGCTCGCAGTTGTTGAAGATTGGACTGTTCTATTTAAGTCTTGACTAAATTGGTTAGCAAAATCTAAGTTGATATTGCCACTCAAGCGAGTAGATAAGCCAAATAACAGGTCAGAATAGCCTGGGGGATTGACTTGGTCACCATACAAACCAACGCGCTGTCCTTTAAAGTCGAAGCGTTGAGCCACAGTACCTCGTATTCTTTCGACACCTGTATCTGCATCCAAAATTTTGGAAGATACTCCAACCGTCAATTTGTTATTGTCTGCAATTCGATCATTACCTACAAAGGTATTTTCAGAGAAAATTTGTGCAAATCCAAATCCTGCAGAAGCGGTATCAAAGAGTGGAATTTGGGTTTGATTCACATAGGGAGAATAGACGTAAAAAGCTCTTGGCTCTAGAGTAACTATCATATCCCTACCAAAAATAGACTTTAATTCTGGAGCATCTCGCTCAAAGAAAACTCCAGAATCGAGACTCATAATGGGTAATGCAAAACTTTGATTGAGTCCAGGATAGTTTTCATTACCAATCATATTGTAGGTGTTAGCTCGCACACTTATCTTTGGGGTTACGTAGTAGCCAGGCGTTGTAAATGGCATACTAATGCTGGTATTAATAAATCCGCGATCAGCAGCAGCATAGCCACGATTTGGGATTGCCAATCCAGGAGCATCAAGAGGTCCGGAATAACTAAATCGAGTCAAGTTACCTTGAAAGGTAAAAATGGAGCCATTCCAATCTAAATTACGATATAAAGCATTTAATTCTGGCTCACGATCATAAGGAGCTACAACAATATTGTTGGGATCGGGTTGTAGGGTTTGATATTTTTGTACTCGGGTCAAAAAGCTCCAACCGGAGACATTGTAGTTAACCCCAGCCTCTTGAGTAAACTGCCTCGTAACTGCTTGGCCAATCGTTCTTCCTAAATCATCGGCATAATTATCATCAGATACACGGCTGATATTGGCATATGCTGTAACACCAGATGCAATCAGTTGTTGATGTTGCCAAGTGTACGCCCAGCGACTAGCTCCATAAGAGCTGTCATTAGGTAAATACTCGCCCTTAAGTACACCAGAATAAGTTGGTTCTAAATAACGAAACTCGCCACCAAGTTGAACCCCTCTTTTAGACATATATCGTGGATAGAGTGTTAAATCTCGATTCGGTGCAATATTAAGGTAATACGGCGCAGTCATGTCAAGTCCCGTATTTGTGTTAACACCAATCGTTGGGGCTAAAAAGCCAGAACGGCGATTATCACTAATCGGTATCGAGAAATAAGGCATATAAAATACTGGAGTATTAAAAAAATGTAATACGCCATCTTCACCAGTCGCATCATTCGTCGACTGATCAATCAACATATCTTTTGAAGAGAAATACCAATCATAGTTTCCTGGATTGCAGGTTGAGTATGTTGGCTTCGTCAAATACGTACGATCTTCATCCAAGAAATCTGCCCGATCTGCATAGCCACTGCCTCGAGTCTGCTTAAGTTCATACTCTGGCTTTTCCATCCACCCCTGTTTAGAGTCCATTTGTATTTGCCCCTTAGGGCCAGCAAAAGAAGCTGTAGGTTTATTAATTTTTACATTACCCTCGCCCTTAGCAATATCCGTATCAAGGTTGTAATCTAATTCGTTCCCTTTAATCACAGTGCCATTCCGACGAATCTCAGCATCTTTTTTGAGGATCATGTTTCGATCATTCACCCCTTCGATTTCTTGACTTTTAGTGAAGGTCACTGCCTGATCGTCTGGAATTTTTACTTGTTCATGAATCTCGTCATCCAACTTCAAAGCAAGGGGTTTTTTCAAAAAACGTGAATTTTGCTCACTTGCACCGTAAACTGGCATTTGCATGCAAAATAATGCAATTGGCAAAGCGTATGCCCACCCACGCACTTGAAAATGGATGAACTGATGAAGGTGGGATGAGTATGATTTTGACATTTAATTCTCTAACCCATTTATTATACGAATCATTATGCAAGATACTCGTTTTGAATCCCTGAAACTTTGGTTAAAATCCCTGCCAATTGAGCATGGAATTGATATTAACTCTATTACACCAGCCTCCAGTGACGCCAGCTTCCGTCGATATTTTCGTGTTCTTACCTCTAATCCTGGATCCTCAAGCTTAATTGTGATGGACGCCCCAACGGATAAAGAAGATTCACAGCCTTTTGTCCATGTTGCTCAATTATTGCTTGAAGCAAAAATTGAGGTTCCAAAATTGCATGAAGTCAATTTGACCGATGGTTTTTTATTGCTTGGTGACCTTGGTACAAAGACCCTGTTTTCTGAAATTACCCCTGAAAATGCCCCACTTTTTTATAAAAAAGTAACACAATCACTGATAAAGCTTCAAAAAAATACCCAAACACATCAATTACCTTTATACGATGATGTCCTTTTAAGGCGAGAACTTCAACTGTTTCCTGACTGGTATCTCTCCAAGCATCTCAATTACCTAATGACAGAAAAAGAAGTTCAAGACTTAAATCATCTATTTGATAGTCTTATAGAAAATATCTTGCAACAGCCAAACGTATTTGTGCATCGCGACTTTCACTCACGCAATCTGATGATTACTCCCGATAACGAGATCGGTGTGCTTGACTTTCAAGATGCTGTAATGGGTCCAATTACCTATGATTTAGTTTCCATTTTCCGAGATGCCTATCTTGGCTGGACTGAAGAACAACAGGTCGATTGGGTAGTGAGGTATTGGGAAGCAGCAAAAAATGAAAATTTACCAGTTAACCCTGATTTTGGAGAATTTTATAAAGATTTTGAATGGATGGGTCTGCAACGTCATCTCAAAGTATTAGGGATTTTTGCTCGACTCTTTCATCGAGATGGAAAAGATGGTTATCTGAAAGATTTACCTTTGGTACTTAGTTATACAGAAAAAGTTGCGCAGCGTTACTCTATGTTTAGGCCGCTAGTAAGGATTTTAGATAATGCCCAAAAACGTCAACGACCTGATGGACTAACTTTTTAATGATGAAGATGACTTTTTTTTCAGATTTTCCAGTGATGATTCTTGCTGCAGGCCGCGGTGAACGTATGCGTCCCTTAACAGATCACTTACCCAAACCTATGCTGGAGATACACGGAAAAAGCCTGCTTCAATATCATCTAGAAGGATTAAAGAGGTATGGATTTGAACATGTTGTGATTAATCATGCCTGGCTAGGAAATAAGATAGAAGATGCTTTTGGCAATGGGCAATCGATGGGCTTAAATATTCAATACTCCAAAGAGGAGACTGCCCTAGAAACTGCTGGCGGTATTGCTCAAGCTCTACCTTTATTAAATCCAAGTGATTATTTTTTTGTGATCAATGGCGATACTTTTATTCCTCACTTTCCTTTTGATCGTATTCAGGATATTGTTGAACAAATCAGAATTGATCACTCTGAGGGGTCTCAAGCTTTACTTGCCTATTTATTTTTAGTAAAAAATCCACCGCACCATCCGCAGGGTGATTTTTATTTGTTACCACCAAAAATATTTTCCGACGATCAACTAAAAAATAATCCCCTTAGACAATCAAAATCCACTTTTTCTGGGGCAGGTATTTATCATAAAAGTTTGTTTGCAGATCTTGAAGTAAAGCAAAAGGCACCCCTAGCACCTCTTTTAAAAAAGGCTATGGGAAATTTATTAGTTGAGGGGGAATTGTTGTCCTGTGCATGGCACGATGTTGGAACACCTGATAGACTTTTAGCATTGAATCAAACCAATTAAGCAAACCATATGACGAACTCTTTTAACCTCTTCACTGCCCGTCGCGATGCCTTAGCACGCATGGTACGCCAAATATCAGGAAGCGGTATTGTCATCTTAAATACTTCTCCGGAGCTTTCTAGAAATAGGGATAGTGATTTTCCGTATCGTCACGATAGTGATTTCTATTACTTAACAGGCTTCGATGAACCGCAGGCTTATGTGGTCTTGCAAGTCAATCCGGACAACGTGATAAGTCATCTATTTTGTCGCCCGAAAAATATCGAGCGTGAAATTTGGGATGGTATTCGTTTAGGTCCAGAGGCTGCGCCTAAGGCTCTTGGAGTCAACTTTGGATATTCGATAGATGAAATCAATGTCGTTATGCCGGAACTCATGACGAATTTCATGCATATTTACTACCGAACTGCGTCCTCATCACAACTGGATGATCAGATGCGCGGCTGGGTAGGGCAACTGGCAAATAAATCACGTCAAGGGATACAAACTCCAACTGAATTTCATAACATTGAAAAATTAATTCATGAGCAACGCTTGTTTAAAGATGACTCTGAAATTTCTATTATGCGCAAGTCAGCAAAGATTGCGGCTCAAGGGCATCTTATGGCAATGCAAACTTGTAAGCCTGGACTGCAAGAATTTCATCTAGAAGCATCTCTTCTATATCAATTTAGAAAACATGGCGCGCAATCAGTTGCCTATAACAGTATCGTTGCTGCTGGAGAAAATGCCTGTATTTTGCATTATCGAGCAGGGAACTCTTTCTTAAAAGATGGTGATCTTTGTTTAATTGATGCTGGTTGTGAACTCGACAGTTATGCCTCTGATATTACAAGAACATTCCCTGTGAATGGAAAATTTTCAGCACCACAACAACAAGTTTATGAAATCGTTTTAGCGGCACAAGAAAGCGCTCTTGAAATGTGTTTTTCTGGCAATAACTTTCAACAGCCCCATGAAGCTGCGCTAAAAGTGCTTACTCAAGGTTTATTTGATATGAAGGTTCTGAACTACAATCAACATGGAAGTGTAGAAGATGCTATCAAGTCAGATGCCTATAAACCCTATTACATGCACCGAACGAGTCATTGGTTGGGGATGGATGTCCATGATGTAGGCTCCTATCGAGAGCCCAATGACCCTCATTTAGGATCGCGTATTCTGCGACCTGGCATGGTTCTAACTATCGAGCCTGGTTTATATTTCCGACCATCTCCTGAAGTTCCTGAAATATTTTGGAACATAGGCATTCGTATCGAAGATGATGTCGTGATAGGAGCCTCCAATTATGAAATTTTATCCCGTGATGTTCCCGTCAAAGTTTCTGAAATTGAATATTGGATGGCAAACGGATCTATGCAAATATGATCGATAAATTTCAATCGGCTCAGGTTGTGATTGAAGGAGCAGGTCCTGTTGGTCTTGCATGCAGTATTTTACTTTTACAAAACAACCCAGATCTCAAATTAATCCTGATTGATAAAAATCCCGCATCAGACGATTTCTTAGAAAATGCAGATACCCGTGGTATTGCAATATCAGAAGGGTCAAAACAGTTACTTCAAAATATGGATGCCTGGGTAGATTATGCACCAGCGATTCATCAAGTCCATGTATCACAAAAAGGTCATTTTGGTAGAACCGTGATGGATTGTACAGAAATTGCTCAACATGCTTTAGGTCATATTGTTCGTTACCGAGATATTCTTTTATCACTGCGCAATCAATTGCGGTATTTAGAATCTAAATCAAATTCTTTTATTTGGCTCAAAGATATTGATGCGACATTTTCTATGCCGAGTATTTCTTCTAATACATGTTTAATTCATGCTGACGGAGGACTGTTTCATGAACAATCGGCGAAGGATATTCATAAAGATTATGGTCAATCAGCATTAGTTGGGTGGTTAGACGTTAAAGATGTTAAACCCAATATGGCTTGGGAGCGTTTTACAGAAGATGGTCCAATTGCCATTCTTCCTCACCATCAGGGACAAAACACGAAAAACTTCGTATGGTGTGCGCCTAAAGAAAAAATTGATCAACTTACTCATCTCCCTGATCAAGAATTTTTAACACAATTAAAAAATGCTGTCCAATTACCTATTGGGCATTTTTTAAGTGTGAATCAAAGAAGGTCTTATCCTTTGGGTCTCAATATAAAAAAAGAAATTATCAAAGGCAATGAAGTTTGGATTGGTAATGCTGCTCAAACTTTACATCCCGTGGCTGGTCAAGGACTTAATTTAGGTCTACGAGATGCCTTTACTTTGGCGCGTTTATTAAATTCCATTTACGCAAAATCATCTATTGACTCAATCCATGATGTGCAAAGCACACTCAAAGAGTATCAAAAACAAAGGTCTCGGGATCGTCAAACCACCATTCAGGTGACTGATTTAATGGCGAGTGTGTTTACGTCTACTTTGTTCCCAATTGTCATAGGTCGTGGCATAGCGCTTTCTGCTTTGCAGTGGCTCCCGCCTATTAAGAGTCTATTAGCTAGACAAATGATGTTTGGACAACGGTAAATTCATTTGCCTAAATTTTAGGCAAATATTAAAAATTGTGCTAAAGTTCTCCTTCTTCCCATTTAACATGGTTAATTGTGTTTCTCGGTCAACATTATTTATCAAATCAACTATTTGTTGCTCCTATGGCTGGAGTAACAGATCGTCCATTTCGGCAATTATGTAAGCGCTTAGGTGCCGGCTATGCTGTATCCGAAATGATTGCTTCCAACGCCATGTTATGGAATAGTGAAAAAACTTTGCGTCGAGCCAATCATGATGGTGAAACTAATCCTATTTCTGTTCAAATTGCTGGTGCAGGTCCTGTCATGATGGCTCAAGCAGCTCTGTTGAATATTGACAGAGGGGCTCAAATTATCGATATCAATATGGGCTGTCCAGCAAAAAAAGTTTGTAACGTTGCCTCTGGTTCAGCCTTATTGCAAAATGAACCTCTAGTAGAAAAAATATTAAGTGAGATTGTTGGGGCCACACAAAAGTACCATCCTCTAGTCCCGATTACTTTAAAAATACGAACTGGATGGGATCGAGGGCATAAAAATGCTTTGCGAATTGCGCAAATCGCTCAGGATTGTGGGATATCTATGTTAACGATTCATGGTCGTACAAAAGCGGATCTCTATCTCGGTCAAGCTGAATATGACACCATCGCAGAAGTAAAAGCGTCTGTAAAAATTCCAATCGTTGCCAATGGTGACATCAACACCCCAGAAAAAGCAAAATGGGTTTTAGAACAAACAAATGCTGATGCAATCATGATCGGTCGAGCCGCTCAAGGTCGTCCTTGGATATTTCGTGAAATTGACCACTATTTACAAACTGGTACGCATTTACCACCACCCTCAATTTCAGAAATAGCGCACATCATGCATGATCATTTACTTGAACATTATGCTTTTTATGGAGAGTACATCGGCTTACGTTCTGCACGAAAACATATCGGCTGGTATTGCAAAGGCTTACGAAACTCTCATGTATTTCGTGCTCGTATGAACACGATTGAATCTTGTCAGGAACAACTCAATGCAGTTCGTGAATACTTTGATGAACTTGCTCAATTCTCTGAACGTATTGAATATTTAGAAGCGGCGTAAAACATGGAAGCAAAAAAACATCCTGTTACTGAAGTACTGGAGACCCATCTTCAACGTTATTTAGATGATTTAGGCGATATTCCGCCTTCTAATGTTTACGACATGGTTATTGCCTCTATCGAAAAGCCGATGTTACAACTGGTCATGCAACATGCTGAACACAATCAATCTTTGGCAGCACAATATCTCGGTCTGAATCGCAATACCCTGAGAAAAAAATTGCTAGAACATGGCTTATTAGAAAACAAATCCTAACATTTTTTATTTACCTTAAACCTATCTTATGATCAAAACAGCCCTTATTTCAGTTTCCGATAAATCTGGAATCATTCCTTTTGCAACGTCCCTTCATCAACTTGGTATTCGTCTAATTTCGACTGGCGGAACCGCCAAATTACTTGCAGAAAATAACTTACCAGTGATTGAGGTATCTACCTTGACCCAATTTCCTGAGATGCTTGATGGTCGAGTAAAGACCTTGCATCCGATGGTTCATGGTGGTCTTTTAGCCATCCGCGACAATGAGCAACATATGCAAGCGCTCAAGGAGCACGGTATTGGCACGATTGATATGTTGGTTATCAATTTATATCCCTTTGAAAAAACAATTGCACAAGAACACTGTAGTTTTGAAGAAGCGATTGAAAATATTGATATTGGCGGTCCAGCCATGTTACGTGCCGCCGCAAAAAATCATCAAGATGTGACGGTATTAATTTCACCAGAAGACTATGAAGTGGTATTGGATGAAATGAAGGCCAATCAAGGTCAAGTTTCTTTTGCTACCAATCTTCGCTTAGCGAAGAAGGTGTTTACCCATACGGCTCAATATGATGGTGCTATTGCTAATTATTTAAGCTCACTACCAAATAATCAAGCTCATCAAGAAAGATCCTTATTCCCTGAATCACTCAATTTAGGCTTTGATCGTGTTCAAGAATTACGCTATGGCGAAAACCCACATCAGTTAGCTGCCTTTTATAAAGATATCAAACCTGTTGCTGGCGGCTTGGCGAGCTACCAACAATTACAGGGTAAAGAACTTTCTTACAATAATATTGCAGATGCAGATGCGGCTTGGGAGTGTGTGAAGAGTTTTGGCAACACGATGGAAGTAGGTCAACCCGCCTGCGTGATTGTGAAGCATGCAAATCCTTGTGGTGTTGCTGTGGCACACTCTACCTTGGATGCTTATGAGAAAGCATTCAAAACGGATCCGACTTCTGCCTTCGGCGGAATTATTGCTTTTAATCGTGAATGTGATGGCTTAACGGCTCAAGCTGTTTCAAAACAGTTTGTCGAAGTACTCATTGCACCATCATTTACCGCAGAAGCACTTACCATTCTGAGTAATAAACAAAATGTTCGTGTTTTACAAATTCCATTATCTGGGGCACAAAATCCATTGGATTTAAAGCGTGTTGGTGGCGGAATTCTTGTACAAACTCCCGATGCAAAAAATGTGACGCTTGATCAATTGCGAGTGGTCACAAAAAAACAACCTTCACCACATGAACTAGAAGAAATGTTATTTGCTTGGAAAGTGGCTAAATATGTTAAATCGAATGCAATCGTTTTTTGCGCTAATGGTATGACGCTTGGAGTAGGCGCTGGTCAAATGAGCCGTATAGACTCTGCCAAAATTGCTGGGATTAAAGCTTCTAATGCTGGCCTTTCATTAGTTGGCTCAGTTGTTGCTAGTGATGCCTTCTTCCCATTTAGGGATGGTTTAGATGTGGTGGTAGCTGCTGGGGCAACTTGTGTTATTCAGCCAGGTGGTAGCGTTCGTGATGATGAAGTTGTGCAAGCAGCTGATGAGCACGGCATTGTCATGGTTTACACTGGCACTCGCCACTTTAGGCACTAATTAATGCGTGTCTTAGGAATTGATCCAGGACTTCGCACGACTGGTTTTGGAGTCATCGACTATACACAACAACGTTTGAAATATGTTGCCTCGGGTACTATCTCAACGGATAGTTCAACACAGTCTACACCTGAAAGATTGGGTGTTTTATTCAAGGGAGTTACTGAGGTTATTCAAACCTATCTTCCTGAATATGCGGCGGTGGAACAAGTTTTTTTGAATGTAAATCCAAAATCGACCTTACTACTAGGTCAAGCTAGGGGTGCTTCTATTTCAGCTATCGTATGTCAAGATATCGAAGTTGTTGAATTCAGTGCTCTTGAAGTGAAAAAAAATGTGGTTGGTCATGGTCGTGCCGCAAAATCACAAGTTCAAGAAATGGTGAAACGGTTATTATCTTTAAAAGTGGCTCCAGGAACTGATGCCTCTGATGCTTTAGCAGTTGCGATTTGTGGCGCCCATCAGTTCAGTATGAAACATCAATTAGAAGCAGCACATCTGAAGGTAAAGATTAAAACATGATAGGCAGAATTAAAGGTGTACTAGTGCAGAAAAGTCCTCCTCGAATCTTGGTCGATTGTCAGGGGGTTGGTTACGATATTGATGTGCCTATGAGCACGCTGTATCAACTTCCAGAAAATGGTTCCATTGTTACTTTGCTGACCCATCATTTGGTGAGGGAAGATGCGCAACAACTCTATGGATTTGCAACTGAATCTGAAAGAGAAGCTTTTCGGACCTTAATCAAAATTAGTGGGGTAGGTGCGCGTACCGCACTCACGATTCTTTCAGGAATGAGTGTTGCTGATATTGCACAGGCTGTGACACTGCAAGACTCCTCAAGACTTATGACGGTGCCAGGTATCGGTAAAAAAACTGCTGAAAGACTTCTTTTAGAGCTTAAAGGAAAATTTGGGGCAGATTTGCCCCATTTGTCAGATTCAAATCTGACTGCCCCTGCTTCCTCAGAAATCCTACAAGCTTTAATTGCTTTGGGCTATTCTGATAAAGAAGCTGTTTTAGCTCTCAAGCAGGTTCCAAGTGATGCCAATGTTTCAGATGGTATCCGTTTAGCCTTAAAAACACTCTCAAAAGCATAGCCTTTATTTAGGATTAAACTAAACGTATGGCAATACATACCGATCAACTCGACACACTTCCTGAACCCTCAGATGGACCTCGCATGATAGACCCTAGTTCTCTAGGAGAAGATCAGGTCATTGAGCGAGCTCTTCGCCCCAAACAGTTAGATGAATATATCGGTCAAAGTAAAGTAAGAGAACAACTTGAAATTTTTATCAGTGCTGCCAAAAGTCGCAGCGAAGCTCTAGATCATGTTTTATTATTTGGTCCTCCAGGTTTAGGGAAAACCACATTAGCTCATATTATTGCTAAAGAACTTGGCGTCAATCTTCGTCAAACGAGTGGTCCAGTACTTGATCGTCCAGGTGACTTAGCTGCTTTATTAACCAACTTAGAAGAAAATGACGTTTTATTCATTGATGAGATTCATCGCCTATCTCCTGTTGTTGAAGAAATACTTTATCCAGCGTTAGAAGACTACAGTATTGACATTATGATTGGTGAGGGAGCAGCTGCTCGCAGTGTGAAGCTCGATTTGAAACCATTTACGCTTGTTGGTGCCACTACAAGAGCTGGTATGCTCACAAATCCTCTTAGAGATCGTTTTGGGATTGTTTCAAGGCTAGAGTTTTATACCCATCATGAACTTGAAAAAATTATTCAACGATCAGCGAATCTTCTCAATGCGCCAATTACAAATGATGGTGCCATTGAAATCGCCAAACGTGCTAGAGGAACACCTCGGATTGCGAATCGTCTTCTGCGAAGAGTACGTGATTATGCTCAAGTCAAAAGTGATGGCACGATTTCTAGTACAGTCGCAGATGCAGCACTAAAGATGCTAGATGTTGATCCTGTTGGTTTTGATGTCATGGATCGAAAACTTTTAGAAGCTATTTTGTATAAGTTCTCTGGTGGTCCAGTTGGGGTTGATAATCTTGCATCAGCGATTGGGGAAGAGAGAGATACGATTGAAGATGTGATTGAACCTTATTTAATCCAACAAGGATATCTGCAAAGAACTCCCCGCGGGAGAATTGCTACCAAACTCACCTACGAGCATTTTCAATTGGTGCATCCCGGTGATTCAGGGAATTTAGATCTCTCTTAAGGCAACAACCAAGGAACAGAAGGTTTTCCGGAATCTACCTCATCAAGAGACTTTAGATTTTGCAAATGAGAAACATCACCCCATGACTCGACTGTAAATTCGGATCCGGTAAAACGTAGACGATTTAAACTCGTATTGAGAAGTTCTACTTTTCTTTTTTCCGAAATGTCCATTTGTGTGGCATGGCGGTACATACAATCTAATACTCCACCATGGGCAACAATTAATATGACTTGTCCTTCATGGTTCTTTGCTATGCGCTCAAAGCTGCTGGTAATCCTTGAATAAAACTGTCTTAAAGACTCTCCACCTTGTGGCTCAAAGTCTGGCTCTCTGCTATTCCATGCACGATGATTTTCCGGTAATTTCTCTTCAATCTCAAGGTAAGTCATACCTTGTATCTCACCATAACAACGCTCTCTTAATTGCGTATCAATAAATGTAGGTACGTTGTGATGCGCTGTGATAGTGTTGGCGGTATCTAATGCCCTAGATAAATCACTAGAGTAAGCTACATCAATTTTTTCTTTAGCTAAGGCTTGACCTAGCAGTTGCGCTTGAATAACTCCTTGTTCATTGAGGCCAATATCAAGATGACCCTGTAAACGTTGTTCTTTATTCCAGTCGGTTTCGCCATGGCGTACTAAAAGTATGTGTGTCATGAATTTATTTCTTTAGATTTACTTTTACAAATTTACGTTTTCCAACTTGCAATACAAAAGTGCCTTCATTGATTTGTAGTGACTTGTCAGATATAACGGTGCCATCAATTTTTACACCGCCTTGTTCAATATTACGATTCGCTTCTGATGTCGAAGGTGCTAGCTGAGTCATTTTTAAAAGCTGTGCTATACCAACTGGAGCGCCACTTAAACTTACCTCAGGTATATCGTCTGGGATACCGCCCTTCGCCCGTAATTGAAAATCTTCATAGGCTTTTTCTGCGGCCTCAGAACTATGAAAGCGACTCACGATTTCTTTTGCAAGTGCCACTTTGGCATCTTTAGGATTTTTTCCCTGCGCTATTTCACTCTTCAAAACTTCGATCTCTTGGATAGATTGAAATGACAACAGGTTGTAATACATCCACATTAAATCATCTGACACACTTAAAATCTTTGCGAACATTTGATTAGCTGGCTCAGTAATACCAATGTAGTTACCCTTGGACTTACTCATCTTTTCTACGCCATCTAAACCCACCAATAATGGCATCGTTAAAATGCACTGTGGCTCTTGTCCATATTCTTTTTGTAGCTCACGTCCTACAAGAAGATTAAACTTTTGATCTGTTCCACCAAGCTCTAAATCGCTTTTTAAAGCGACTGAATCATATCCTTGCATCAGTGGATACAAAAATTCATGGACTGAGATGGGGATTCCGCCTTTATAGCGTTTCGTGAAGTCATCGCGCTCTAACATGCGCGCAACGGTATATTTTGCTGCGAGTTGAATCATTCCTGAAGCACCAAGCGGTTCACACCATTCGGAGTTATAACGCACTTCTGTACGATCTGGATCTAATACCAAACTTGCCTGTTGGTAATATGTTTGCGCATTTTTGGCAATCTCTTCTTTCGTCAAAGGAGGTCTAGTGTTATTTCTGCCAGAGGGATCGCCAATCATGCTGGTGAAATCACCAATCAAAAAGATAACCGTATGTCCTAAATTTTGTAGTTGTCGTAATTTATTTAATACAACGGTATGCCCTAAATGAATATCGGGCGCTGTTGGATCTAGTCCTAATTTAACTCTTAAAGGAGTTTTAGTAGCAATGCTTCTAGCTAATTTTTTTACCCAATCAGATTCGACAATGAGTTCTTCGCAGCCTCTTTTGGTTTGCTCAAGAGCATTGAGAACTTCGTCTGTGATTGGGTAGTTGTTAGGTGTATGATGAGAAGTCATTTTTGATATAAAACTTTGATTAGTGAAACATACTTCATAGAAGTCATGATGTTGAAATTCAATTAAACTATATTTTTGTATTACTGATATTTTACCTGTCTATACAAATGACTAGTCACAAAGACCAAAATTCTCAACTTTATATTGGCATCATGTCAGGTACAAGCATGGATGGAATTGATGGGGTTTTATGTTCAATCAATCCAAATGGTCAAGCCGAAGTATTGGTTCATACGAGTGCAGCTTTCTCTTCTGATCTCAAAACTGTTCTTCATGAACTCCAAGCCCCAACCCATAATGAATTACATAAAGAGGCTTTAGCTGCAAACCAGTTAGCTCAAGAGTACGCATTGATTGTCCACCGAATCTTAGAATTAGCTTCTTTAACACCAAAACATATCGTTGCCATCGGTGCCCATGGCCAAACTATTCGTCATCAACCCATCTTACCGAATGGGGTTGGTTATTCATTACAGTGCCTGAATGGCGCATTACTTGCTGAGCTTACCGGTATTGATGTGATTAACGACTTTCGAAATCGAGACATCGCGGCTCAGGGTCATGGTGCCCCTTTAGTGCCCGCTTTTCATCATTCACAATTCGGTAACTCTGATTATTCAAAGGCGATTCTTAATCTTGGTGGGATTGCCAACCTCACACTATTAAAGCCTAATCAACCCATTCTAGGTTTCGATACTGGACCTGGAAATTTGTTATTAGATGCATGGATTTATAAAAATAAGCATCTGAACTATGATCATCAGGGCAATTGGGGCCGCTCTGGTCAAGTAGACACTGAAATTCTCCAGATTCTGATGAATGAGCCCTACTTTTCTTCTCCAATACCGAAAAGTACTGGGCGTGATTTATTCAATCTAAATTGGCTTCTCAATACAATGAGTTTATGCAGTTCAAAACCTTCTGCTGAGGATATTCAAGCAACTTTAGTTGCTCTTACTGCAAAGACAGTCGTCTCATCACTATTTACTTATTTGCCTGACTGTCAAGAACTGATCGTCTGCGGTGGGGGAACCAAAAATCTCTTTTTATTGGAGAGTATTGCGCGTATGTGTAAAGAACATACATCTTCTTTTACGTTAATGACTGCTGAAGAACTAGGACTAGACTCTCAAACCATTGAAGGGATGGCTTTTGCTTGGTTGGCTTGGTGCTTTACCAGCAATACAGCATCAAATATTCCAGAAGTAACTGGTGCAAAGGGCCCAAGAATCTTAGGCTCCCTGCACCGTAAATAGAACTAAGCTGAGAACGAGGATCCACATCCACAAGTGGTTGTGGCATTTGGATTTTTAATGACAAATTGTGAACCATTGATATCTTCTTTGTAATCAATTTCTGCGCCAACCAAATATTGATAACTCATTGAATCTACCAACAACGTAACACCATTTTTTTCAAACTGTGTATCGTCTTCATTAATGTCTTCATCAAATGTGAATCCATATTGAAAACCTGAACATCCGCCGCCTTGAACAAAAACACGTAATTTCAACGCGTTATTACCTTCCTCAGCAATCAAGTCAGCAACTTTTGTAGCAGCATTGTCCGTAAAAATAATCGGAACTGGTGGCTCTTCAAAAGACGTTGTAACTTCTTGTGTAGCAGACATATAAACTCCTTTAAATTACTGTATAACTCTATTCTAGGCTTCTTTTACCCTTACTGCACGAATGGGATTAGGGTAATAGAGCGATTTGATGCAGTCCCATATTTTCTGGGAAGCCAAACATTAAATTTAAACATTGAATACCTTGGCCTGAAGCACCTTTTACAAGGTTATCTTCAACAACTAAAATAACTAAAGTATCTCCACCGCTTGGGCGATGTATCGCAATTCTCAATTGATTGCTACCTCTTACAGATCGAGTTTCTGGATGACTTCCAGCAGGCATTACATCAACGAATGGTTCACCACGATAAAAATCTTCATACAATGCCTGAAAATCTATGCCCTGAGCTTCCGGTAAGATTTTTGCATAAAGAGTGGAGTGAATACCACGAATCATTGGCACCAAATGTGGCACAAAAGTCAATTTAACATCATCGTGTCCTGCAATGGCTTTTAATCCCTGCTCAATTTCAGGGAGATGGCGATGTCCTTTTACCCCGTAAGCTTTGAAATTATCACTTGCTTCAGCAAGCAATGTACTCACTTCTGCTTTTCTGCCCGCCCCTGAAACACCTGATTTTGAATCAGATATTAAATATTGCGTATCTACTAATTTTTTACCTTGAGTAGATTTTGGTGATAAGAGCGGCGCAAAACCAAGCTGTACAGAGGTTGGGTAGCAACCAGCTAATCCCACAACACGAGCTTTTTTAATTGCCTCACGATTGATTTCTGCAAGGCCGTAAACGGCCTCTTCTAAAATTTCTGGGCACTGATGTGGCATTCCGTACCACTGTTCAAATACCTGAGTATCTTTTAATCTAAAGTCAGCTGCCAAATCTAGGATGCGCACATTAGCAGCTAAGAGCTCTTTTGCTTGTGCCATCGCAACTCCGTGAGGCGTTGCAAAAAACACTGCATCACATTCATTTAACTTAGCATCTTCAGGTGTACTAAATGCGATATCCACTCTACCGCGGAGCGAAGAAAACATATCTGACACTGGCATACCCGCCTCTTTACGGGAAGTGATAGCTGTTAACTGAACCTCTGGGTGCTGAGCCAACATTCTAAGTAACTCTACACCGGTATATCCCGTTCCACCAACAATACCAACTTTAATCATATTCTCTCCTAAATATCTAAATCAATTTATCTGAGTATCTTCTTATTGTATGAAACCGCAATGAAAAAACCGTATAAGCGTATTGCCTATACGGTTTTTTGCCTCTAGGCGTAAAGTATTAACGCTTACTAAATTGCTTACGACGGCGTGCGCCACGTAAACCAACTTTTTTACGTTCAACTTCACGAGCATCACGAGTAACAAAACCAGCTTTTGATAATGTTGGTTTTAACGTGTTGTCATAATCAATCAGAGCGCGAGTTACACCATGACGAACAGCGCCCGCTTGACCTGTTTCACCACCACCGCTTACATTGACTTTAATGTCAAAAGTAGCAGCATGATTTGTCAAAATCAAGGGTTGACGCGCAATCATACGTGATGTTTCGCGTGAAAAATATTGATCAATCGGTTTACCGTTGACGAGAATATCACCCTTACCCGATTTGATAAAAACCCTAGCTACAGAGCTTTTGCGACGACCGGTTCCATAATTCCAATTTCCAATCATGACAGCTCCTTAAAGTTCTAAAACGCTAGGCTGTTGAGCCGCGTGTGGATGAGTTTCATCACCGTAAACTTTTAACTTCTTGATCATTGCATAGCCGAGGGGACCTTTAGGTAACATACCCTTAACTGCTTTTTCAAGAACGCGTCCTGGAAACTTCGCTTGCATTTTGTCAAACGTTGTTTCATAGATACCACCTGGGTATCCACTGTGACGGTAATAAGTTTTTTGCAAGCCTTTGTTACCCGTTACACGGAGTTTAGATGCGTTAATAACGACGATATAATCGCCAGTGTCAACGTGAGGAGTGAATTCAGGTTTATGCTTGCCGCGCAGACGGTGTGCCACTTCACTGGCGACACGACCGAGAACTTTGTCTGTTGCGTCAATCACGAACCATTCACGCTTCACCTCATGGGATTTTGCGGAAAATGTTTTCATGACTACTTTCATTAAATTGTGGGTCCATTTAAACAGTTTTAATCTCTCATTCGGCCTTGCTTATGTTTGCACGCTCTCATTTGATTCTTAAATCTGTAATACGATTCCCTGGGACCTAAGTCAGAGAATCAATGATTGTAGCAAAAAAAAGCCCAGAGGTAAACTCTGGGCTATGAATTCCACCTTTGTTTGGGTGGAGGAGACACTGGTAGCAGTAAAATCTAAAACAAGAAATTACGCAATATAGTTATTATATATTAGGGTTATCACTAGGTAAAGTCTTTTTTTAAAATTTTTGTTGGGGTGCAACAATGGAATGTACAGTTAATTGGCTTGGGTTAGATGGCATGAGCTTTTCTGCAGAGGTCGGAAGCGGACATCTTATAAATATGGACGGGGCTCCAGAGGCTGGCGGGCGTAATTTGGCACCACGCCCAATGGAATTACTGCTGGCAGGTGCTGGCGGATGCACAGCCTTTGATGTTGTGATGATTCTAAAGAAGGCTCGTCAACATATTACTGGTTGCAAAGTTCAATTAGAAGCAGTCAGAGCAGAGTCAGATCCGAAAGTGTTCACTCACATCAATATGAAATTTATAGTGACTGGCAAACAATTAGATCCGAATAGAGTCAGCCAAGCAGTCCACTTATCTCATGAAAAATATTGCTCAGCCACAATTATGTTGGGCAAGACGGCAACAATTACTCATTCGATTGAAATTGTTGAAGGCTAAGAAGTGCAGAGTTGATCGATAAGCCGGATTCTGTCGCCAAAGTTTTCACTTTGGGGCAACCATTCATCTAGGTCCACTGTTACCAGTGGACTCGAGCTCTCTACCCGCAGGCTTAGCGGGTCGCCTCAACGCCTGCCTATTTGAGATTGCTCCGGGTGGAGGTTACCGCGTTTCACCGTAACTAAATACGCTCGTCTCTGTGGCCCTATTCCTCATGTTGCCATGGATGGCTGTTAGCCACCACCCTACCCTATGGAGTCCGGACTTTCCTCCCCTTCTATGAAGCGGCGATTGCCCAATCAACTCTGCAACGGTAGTCTAACCGAGAATTGACCACTCTAGGGACTCGCCCGCATTTAAAGGGACGATAAGATCCTGTCCCATGGGATAACTTAAAGGAATTTTTTGAGGGATTTTCTCAATGGTTATCGTCGACTGATTTCGAGGAAGTCCATAAAAACCGGGGCCATTCAATGATGCAAACTTTTCTAACTGTTGCAATTTTCCAACAGAATCAAATGCCTGAGCATATAACTCGATAGCTTGAGGAGCTGTAAAACAGCCTGCACATCCACAAGCATGCTCTTTTAAGTGTTGTGCATGAGGCGCACTATCGGTCCCTAAAAAAAACCGAGTTGAATCACTTGTAGCTGCCGCAAGGAGTGCCTGACGATGCTCTTCTCTTTTTAATACAGGCAAGCAGTAATAATGGGGGCGTATACCCCCCAAGAAAATAGCATTACGGTTATACAGCAAATGATGTGCGGTAATGGTTGCGGCAATCTCACCATAATCCTGCGTGTTTGCCTGACTGACATAATCCGCCGCATGTTTCGTCGTAATGTGTTCAAACACAACACGTAATTTGGGGTGCTTTTTTCTTAGGGGCTCTAAAACTTGCTCAATAAATGCAGCTTCACGATCAAAGATATCAATTGCCGTATGCGTTACTTCGCCATGCACTAAAAGGGGTATATCTAACTCAGCCATCTTCGCAATCGTGGCATCACATTTATTTAAATCAGTTACCCCTGCATCGCTATTTGTTGTTGCACCCGCAGGATATAACTTCACGCCGATGATGCCAGCTTCTTTAGCTTTTTCAATTTCACTCGGCAAGGTCATATCGGTGAGATACAAAGTCATTAATGCTTGAAACTCCGGATATCCAGCACTGCTTGCCGCTTCTTGAATCCGTGATTGATAACTGAGGGCTTGTGCAACTTGAGTAACCGGTGGTCTTAGATTGGGCATCACAAGAGCTCTGCTAAATTGACGCGCTGTATGGGCTACAAGATCTGGCAACACATCCCCATCACGTAAATGTAGATGCCAATCATCAGGCCTTGTAAAAGTTAATTTATTCATATCGATCTATCAGTATTATTCTAAAGTCATTTACATTGGTTAAGGTGGGACCAGTCATTACAAGTGCATCCAGCTGCTCAAAAAAATCATAAGCCTGGTGATTTTGTAAATAATGCTCGATATTGAGGCCCTTAGCAAGATACCTATTTCGGACACCTGCATCAAAATAGGCTCCAGCATTATTTTCACTACCGTCAATCCCATCTGTATCAGCAGCCAAAGCACTCATTCCTTTAATATCTAAAGTTTCTTGCATCAAAGCTAACAGATATTCTGAACAACGACCACCTCTTCCAACCACGCCCAGTGGAATCGTCACTGTGGTTTCACCACCAGATATCCATGCAATCTTCTTGGCATTCGAGTTGGTTAAACATTCTCGTATCAAAGCCGCATGATTTTTAGCAACTTCTTGAGACTCCCCAGAAACACCGTCGCCCAATACATGTACTTCATAACCTAGGGTTCGACAAAATTCTGCAGCAGCTTCAAGGCCTTTTTGCGCGGTCGCAAACACAATATTGTTGATTTGTTCACATATCTCGTCTTCAACTTTTAATGTTTCACGGTGAAGTCCCTGTTGCCCCTGCAACAGATGCTGATAAATACTTGTTAAACCCAAATGTGTATGTAACTGATATTTTTCTAAAATATGGATTGCATCATCGTATGTAGATGGATCAGGAGCACAAGGGCCACTTGCAATATCGCTAGCCTGATCGCCCACTACATCAGAAATAATCAATGCGATCATTTGGGCACCACGACGAGTCGCTAATTGGGCTAACCGTCCTCCTTGGATCGCAGAAACATGTTTACGAATCACGTTAATTTCTTCAATAGGTGCACCACAACGAAGTAACTCTTGCGTTAATTTTTGTAAAGCGTCCATTGGAATATGATTTGCAGTGAGGGGTAATAGACTTGATCCCCCTCCGGATATAAGGGCGATACAGAAATCATTTTCTTGTAAATTCCCGACAAGTTGCATGATAGCGATACTCGCCTTTAAACCTGCCTCATCTGGAAATGGGTGTGATGCCTCAGAGATGCTTATTTTTCTATTGGGTATGGGGGTAAAGACATCATGCCCATAGCGGGTAACTACATGTCCATAAATCTTGGCTTGTGGCCAATTCTGCTGCGCATATTGTTCAAAAGCATCTGCCATAGAAGCACTTGCCTTGCCTGCTCCAACAACTAAACAATTCCCTCTAATACCGTTTGGAAATATTTCTGCCAATAATATTGGCATCGATTTTTGAGGATCTGCCACAAAAAGCACTCTTTGAAAAGCTTCGTGCAAGATTTGATTGGCTGTCAACATAATGGATTCTAGGATGTTGGAGATAAACTCTTAGACGGAGACTTCGCTTTGATTTTTTTGCAAATTCCACATCGTTGCATATTTCGATTGTAATGACATGAGTTCTTCATGCGTTCCACGTTCCACAATTTCACCATCTTGCATGACCAATATCTGCTGTGCATGCACAATCGTTGATAAACGATGGGCAATAATCAAAGCAGTTCTATTGGTAGTTAATTTGTTGATTTCTTCTTGAATAGCTTTTTCTGTTTGAGAGTCTAGTGCAGATGTTGCCTCATCAAAAATAATCAGCGCTGGATTTTTTAATAAAGTTCGTGCGATTGCTACACGTTGTTTTTCACCTCCTGAGAGTTTCAAACCTCGTTCACCTACAGAGGTTTTATAAGCCTCTGGTAATCCCATCACAAATTGGTGGATTTGCGCGGCTTGAGCTGCTTGTATGATTTCTTCTTGAGTGGCTTGTGGGTTTCCATAGGCTATGTTGTAGCCTATGGAATCATTAAACAAAACGGTATCTTGCGGAACAATACCTACTATTTTTCTTAAACTTAGTTGCTGGACAGCAGAGATATTTTGTTCATCAAAATAGATTGCCCCCGATTGGACATCATAAAATCGGAATAGCAGTCTAGATAAAGTACTTTTACCAGCCCCACTACTCCCGACTACCGCAGTCGTTGTGCCGGGTTCAATGACGAAACTAACATTTTTAAGTATGGCGCGATTTGCTTCGTAAGAAAAATTAACTTGATCAAACACTACACGTGGCCCTAAATTGGGGTGATTGAGTTTTAAAGCAGGCGCCCCTGGCGCATCTTTGATTTCTTGATCTTTATTTAACAAACTAAACATATTATCCATATCTAAAATGGATTGTTTGATTTCTCGATAAATGACCCCTAAAAAATTTAATGGGATGTACATTTGAATCATTAAGGTATTTATTAAAACAATGTCGCCCAAAGTCAACTCACCGCTTTGAACCCCTAATGTGGCTCGCCATAATATAGCGATTAAGCCAATCACAATAATTGATTGTTGACCAATATTTAAAACAGCTAGAGATTGTTGTGATTTGACGGCTGCTTTTTGATAGCTTTGTAAGAAACTATCGTAACGATGTGCCTCAAATTTTTCATTACTAAAATATTTTACGGTTTCAAAATTTAATAAAGAATCGATCGCTTTTTGATTAGCACTAGTATCCATTTCATTCATCTTACGTCGATACTTAGAACGCCATTCTGTAACCATGACGGTAAAAATAATATAAATGACCAATGCACAAAAAGTAATTGCCGCATAAAGCCAATCGTAATTGATGGCAAGGTATATCAACACAATCGTAAATTCAATGAGTGTTGGCAAAATACTATACAAAGAGTATGAAATGAGGGATTGAATTCCTCTTGAGCCACGATCAATGTCTCTCGAAACTCCACCAGTTTGACGCCCTAAATGAAAGCGCAAAGACAATGAGTGTAAATGGTTGAAGACTTCAATAGCTACCTGACGAATCGCATTTTGCGTCACTTTAGCAAATAAAAATTCTCTTAATTCAGTAAATAATGAGGCTGACAGTCTAAGCAGACCATAAGCAATAACAAATGCCAATGGGAATACAAGAAATCGCCTTGGATCATCTACCGCAATGGATAAATCATCTATAAGATGCTTTAATACGACAGGTATCCCAATGTTGGCAACTTTTGCTAAAACTAAGCAGGAAATTGCAAAAAATACTCTCCAAGGATATTTGGTTAAATAGGGTATTAAAGTTTTAATAGTGCCCCAATCTCCAAGACCTCTTGGTTTTGAAGATCTAGGAGAGTGGTCAGCTGCTGATGGGCGCATTAGTGTGATGAATTAAGTTGACATTGGCGCGCTGAACTATCATCCAATGTCTTATTCATCAATTGGTAGGTTGAACTGTTCGTAAGCGGATATGTAACTCGCGTAACTGCTTTTCATCTACAGGACTAGGTGCTTGGGTTAATAAGCATTGAGCACGCTGAGTTTTCGGAAAGGCAATCACATCGCGAATTGAATCTGCACCAGTCATCATCGTCACAATACGATCAAGCCCAAATGCAATACCACCATGTGGAGGCGCGCCATACTTCAAAGCATCTAACAAGAAACCAAACTTAGCTTGAGCTTCTTCAGGTCCAATCTTGAGTGCTCGGAACACTTCGCTTTGAACTGACTCTTGATGAATACGTACTGAGCCTCCGCCAATTTCTGAACCATTAAGAACCATGTCATATGCCTTCGCAAGACACTTTCCAGGATCTTTATCAAGAATTGCTAAATGTTCATCTTTAGGACTTGTAAATGGATGATGGCAAGCAACCCATCTAGCAGCTTCTTCATCATAATCAAACATGGGGAAATCAACTACCCATAATGGTTTCCAACCTTCTTTGAAAATACCTTTTTCTTTACTCCAATCAGAATGCCCAATTTTGATTCGTAATGCACCAATCGCATCATTCACCACCTTGGACTTATCTGCCCCAAAGAAAAGAATGTCGCCATCTTGAGCACCCGTGCGTTGAATGATGGCTTCTACCGCTTGATCATGGAGATTTTTGACAATCGGTGATTGAAGTCCATTACGACCATCACTAATCTTATTGACTTTAATCCAGGCTAAGCCTTTTGCTCCGTAAATACTTACGAATTGTGTATATTCATCAATTTCACTTCTTGAGATTTCGGCACCACCAGGAACTCTTAGGGCAACAACTCTGCCATTTTCAGAATTTGCTGGGCCAGAAAATACTTTGAAGTCTACATCCGTCATCACATCAGTTAACTCTGTGAACTCTAAATCAACTCTTAAGTCTGGCTTATCGGAGCCAAAGCGACGCATTGCATCTTGGTAACTAAGGACGGGAAATGGATCAGGTAATTGAACATCAATGACTGTTTTGAAAACATGAGAAATCATATTTTCAAATAAATCGCGGATTTCCATTTCATCTAAGAATGATGTCTCGCAATCGATTTGAGTGAACTCAGGTTGACGATCTGCTCTTAAATCTTCATCGCGAAAACATTTTACAATTTGATAATAGCGATCAAAACCTGCAACCATTAATAACTGTTTAAATAATTGGGGTGATTGTGGGAGAGCAAAAAATTGGCCGTCATGGACTCTTGATGGAACGAGATAATCACGTGCACCCTCAGGTGTACTTTTTGTGAGCATTGGTGTTTCAATATCAATAAAACCTGCTTGATCTAAATAGCGGCGTGACTCCATAGCCACGCTATAACGTAATCGAAGATTTTTTTGCATTTGTGGACGGCGCAAATCTAGCACACGGTGTGTTAAGCGTGTGGTCTCAGATAAATTGTCATCATCTAACTGAAACGGTGGCGTTACTGATGCATTCAGAACATTGAGCTCTTTACACAATATCTCAATCTTCCCCGTGGTTAAGTCATTATTCTCAGTCCCTGCAGGTCTCGCTCTCACAGTGCCTTTGACTTGAATGCAATACTCATTACGAATATTTTCTGCAACACCAAAAACTTCTTTATGGTCTGGATCGCAAACAATTTGGACAAATCCATGACTATCACGTAAATCAATAAAAATAACTCCGCCATGATCACGGCGACGATTAACCCAACCAGCAATGCTGACTTCTTGGCCAATCAACTCTTCTGTAACTAAACCTGCAAAATGACTACGCAATGACATACTTAAACCTCTTTAATTAATTTTTTGGTTCTTGACCAACTGGTGGAACAGTACCCATTGAAACGATGTGCTTGAGCGCATCTTCAACAGATATGGATAATTCAATCACACTATCCTTGGGTACTATCATAAAAAATCCAGATGTTGGATTAGGTGTTGTTGGGACAAATACATGGATATGGGGGGTACCTAATTTTTCAGCAACTTCTTGCATTGGCGATCCTGTTTGAAAAGCAATGGTCCATGAATTTTGATGAGGGTATCTAATTAAAACAGCCTTTTTAAAAGCATCTCCACTACTAGATAACAAGGTATCTGAAACTTGTTTAACGCTTGAGTAAATTGATCTGACAATCGGTATACGGTGTAAGATCTTTTCCCATATGCGGAAAAGCCATCGACCTGCAATAGTAATTGCAAACATTCCCGTCAAAGTGATTGCAGCAATCACAATTAAAACACCAATAAAGGGTGTTTCTCTAAAGTGAATCAGGCTTTGCGTTAGATTCGATGGTAGAACGGTGATTAATACATGCATCACAGAACCAAACACACCATCCAAAATACCCATAGCCCAAGTAATTACCCAAATGGTAATTGCCAAAGGTGCCCAAACTAAAATGCCCGCTAAAAAGTACTTTTTCATATTCCCTTACGCCTATAAAGGAACATTATCCATCTTTTTTATGTAAAAGCATTTCTAGAACATAGTTTCTGATATCTGACTACGCTCTTTAACGAGTTCAGAGGGAATCAGTACAGAACCTACAAACATTCCCAAAGAGCTGAATGCCAATCCAACCATTTGCGGTGGAATTACCTCATGAGGCATGATTGCCTCCATCATAATCCAAGAGACTAGGCCGAGGGCAACAGCTAATAGGCCGCCCAATGGCGTTGCTTTGGACCAATAGACGCCACATAAAAGGGGCACAAAAGCTGATACCAACGTAACTTTATAAGCACTCTCTACCATTTTAAAAATGGATAACTCTGAATTCATGGCAATGATAGTCACTAGTACACTGAACACTAAAGTAGTTACTCGCATAATCAAAAGATATTGCTCTGCAGTCAATTCTTTAAAAAATCCCTTAACGATGTTTTCAGAAAATGATACGGAAGGAGCCAAAAGGGTCGCACTAGCACAACTTTTAATGGCTGATAGTAAAGCTCCAAAGAAAATCACCTGAGCAAACATAGGTGTCTGACTCAAAATCAATTGCGGCAAAATTAATTGTGAATCATTTTTTAAGCCTTCTTTGACCATTTCTGGGTCAAGCATATTCGCCGAATAAGCTAAGATCATTGGAATAAAAGCAAAACAGAAATACAGTACACCGCCCAAAATCGCCGCACGTTGGGCAATTTGTACCGTTTTTGATGAAGTAACTCGCTGAAAAACGTCTTGTTGCGGAATCGATCCAAGCATCATCGTACATAAGGCGGCTATAAAACCCATAATTTCCGCAAAATTAGCTTTTGGGAAAAAGTTAAATAAGCCAGCGTTATTGGCGTGCTCTACGACGTTTACCACCCCACCAGCCATACCAGTTACTTCATGACCAATAAATAATAGGCCAAGAACAATAATAATCATCTGCAAAAAATCAGTTACAGCAACTGCCCACATACCACCGAAAAGGGTATAAATTAACACGCTACCTGATCCAATTAACATGCCAACATCGCGAGAAATTTCTCCGCCAGATACCACATTAAAGACTAAGCCAAGAGCCATGATTTGCGCTGACACCCATCCTAAGTAGGACGCGGCAATACATAATGTAATCAAGACCTCAACGGTACGACCATATCGATCCCGATAAAAATCACCAATTGTGAGGTATTTAGCTTGATACAGTGGCTTCGCAAAAAATAAACCAACTAAAACTAGACACATGGAAGAACCAAAGGGGTCAGCAACTACACCGGCTAAACCCTCCTGCAAGAAAGTTGCTGGTGCGCCCAATACAGCCTCTGCTCCAAACCAAGTTGCAAATACTGTCGCAGTGACTACGTACATGGGCAATGCATGACCCGCAGCAGCAAAGTCAGTAGCGTTTTTTACTTTTAAGGAGGCTAATAAACCAATTGCTACTGAAATGACCCAGTAGAGAAGAACGAACCAAAGTAACATGAGATTACCTAGACAGTGTTAGTAAAAGATATGTAAACGCCCCACCTAAAAGGGCGCCAATACCAAAAATGCTAACAATGTTTGTGTGAAAGTTAAATCTTTTTTGTTTTTCTATTAAATTTATTATTTCTTGTAATTGGTTCTGTTTTTTAGCATGAACCTCTAGTTCTAGATAGGTCGAAATAAGTCTTGGAATAGTCGGTAATTTTTGCGCCCAGTGAGGTGCCTCAGACTTTAATTTTTCCCAAAATCCTTTAAAACCAACTTGTTGATTCATCCAAGTCTGCATAATCGGTTTTACGGTTTGCCACAAATCTAAATCAGGATCTAATTGACGACCAAGTCCTTCTACATTTAATAAGGTTTTTTGTAATAGGGTTAACTGTGGTTGAATTTCAACTTTAAATCTTCTTGACGTCTGAAAGAGTCGCATCAAAACAATCCCTAAAGAGATATCTTTTAAGGGACGATCAAAATAAGGCTCACAAACAGCTCTTACAGCGCCTTCTAATTCTTCAACCTTGGTTTCAGGGGGAACCCATCCTGACTCAATGTGAAGAGCAGCTACACGATGATAATCACGATTAAAGAATGCTAAAAAATTTTGTACTAAATAGTTTTTATCTAATTCAGATAACGTGCCCACAATACCAAAATCTAAAGAAATTAAACGACCAAATGTTTTTGGGTCTAGACTGACCATGATATTGCCGGGATGCATATCGGCATGAAAAAATCCATGCGCAAATGCCTGCGTAAAAAATACCTCAACACCATCTACCGCCAGCAATTTTAAATCCACTCCGGCAGCCTTTAAGTCATCCAATCGGGCAATAGATATACCATACATACGCTCCATCACCATGACGTTAATATGGCACAAATCCCAATACACTTCTGGAATCATGATTTTGTTGGAGCCTTCAAAGTTTCTTCTTAATTGGCTACAGTTTGCAGCTTCTCTGAGTAAATCTAATTCATCATGAATGGTTGTATCAAATCCGGATACAACTTCTTTTGGCTTTAAGCGCTTACCATCATAGGAGAATTTTTCTATCAAACCTGCAAGGCTATGCATCAACGCCAAATCACTCTCAATCACTCCTAAAATATTAGGGCGCAATACTTTAATGGCCACATGTTTGTCTTCCCACTCGGGATATTTGCTATTACCTTTGAGAACTGCAAAATGCACCTGAGCAATCGATGCACTGGCTATCGGCGTAGCATCAAATGATTTAAATACCTCATCAATCGGTAACTGTAGTGCTTTTTCAATAATTTCACGAGATAACTCATTCGAAAATGGTGGAACGTCATCTTGGAGTTTGGCTAATTCATCAGCAATATCCTCTGGGAGTAAATCTCTTCTTGTTGAAAGCACTTGACCAAATTTGATAAATACTGGCCCTAAAGACTCTAAAGCAAGTCGTATTCTTTGTCCTCGAGCTAAATCTCTTGAAGGTGAAAACAAAGATAAGGGGAGTGTAAGAACACTAAAAATTCCCGGCTTTAATACAGTTCTTAAAAGCCCAAAAAGATCATATCGCCAAAGAATATAAAAAATTCGGGAGATACGTTTGACTTTTTGCATTATGTTGAATGTGTTTGTTTGCTGTTAATGGCTTGCTCAAGTTGATTGACTTTTTTTTCAGCTCGGTCTAACTGATCCCGTAATA
The DNA here is from genome assembly GCF_027944005.1 of Polynucleobacter sp. SHI8. NCBI lineage: Bacteria > Pseudomonadati > Pseudomonadota > Betaproteobacteria > Burkholderiales > Burkholderiaceae > Polynucleobacter > Polynucleobacter sp. SHI8. Next base: position 2,235,687 of record NZ_AP027204.1, read on the forward strand.
GGCGCAATTCGGATTTAAAGTCATTCATTTGCTGACTATCAACCAGAATATTTTTTTCATGTACCAAGTAATCTCTGATTCCGCCTTTTAAGTCACTCATTGCAAGTTGGGTTTGATGAAACATTTTTTGAGATTCTAAAACAATTCTTCTAGCCGGTGCATCACCTAAAAATTGAGATAAGTCCTCTTCAACTTCCCATTTAAGATCTGCTGCTAAACGATTTAAATCTGCAGCAAAGTCGATATCCCCAGAAATTTTGACAAATTTCATGGCACCAGATTTGCCTTCTTTCAGAAAAGACCATATCGCTTCTTGTGGAATTGCCAAACTAACGGAGGGAGTCTTGGGCGTGTCAGTTGCATTAACAAACATACCTTCCTGAACTGCTATTTGAAAATCCCCAATTGGTAAAGTAATCGAGATCGACTGTCCCGTCCTAGGAAGAAGTAAATCATGAGCCCAACGTTCTTGTTCAATCAAATGATTGAGGGCTCTTAATGCGACAGAAGGAACTGGCAAATTAGCCATGATTAATACTTATAGCCAATATGTAAGGCAACAATGCCACCGGATAGTGGATGAACTTCCACTTGATCAAAACCAGCCTCTAACATCATTCCCTTCAAAGTTTCTTGATCAGGGTGCATGCGAATAGACTCTGCTAAATAACGATAACTTTGAGCATCACCTGCTATTTTTTCACCAAGCCAAGGTAATACCTTGAAGGAATATAAATCATAGATGGGTTTGATCAGATCAATTGGCTGAGAAAACTCTAACACCATAGTTTTGCCACCAGGTTTAGTCACTCGACACATTTCTTTCAGAGCAATTTCCTTATGTGTCATGTTGCGTAAGCCAAAGGAAACAGTAACTAAATCAAAATGATTTTTAGAAAATGGTATTTTTTCAGCGTCCAATTGAACGCACGGAATAATTGCGCCAAGGTCAACCAGTCGATCTCTACCAACTTTTAGCATTGAAGAGTTGATATCACTAAGCCACACCTCTCCAGTTTTTCCAGCTTTTTTTGAAAAAGCTAAGGCTAAATCTCCAGTACCACCTGCAATATCTAAAACCTTTTGACCAGGTAAAACATTTGCACTAGCTATAGTAAACATTTTCCAAATCCGATGCAGTCCCATCGACATTAAGTCGTTCATTAAGTCGTAATTACTCGCTACAGAATGAAAGACCCCAGCTACTTTTTCTGCTTTTTTTGACTCATCAACTTTTTCAAATCCAAAATGGGTCTGTGCCATCTATATTCCTAAAATTTATTTTTTCATTGGCGCATCACGGTCTAAGCCAGCCGCAGCCAACTTATCCAAATGCTCTTGCCAAATTTGATCATGATTCAGACAAAGCTCATGCAAATAATCCCATGAGAATAGTCCTGAGTCATGACCATCGGTAAAGGTAGGTTTGATAGCGTAATGGCCTACTGGTTCAACGCTTAAAATACTGACATTGCGCTTGCCGGTTTGAAGTGTCTCTTGACCCGGTCCATGACCTCTGACTTCTGCTGATGGAGACACAACTCTTAAAAACTCAAATGGCAATCGATAGTTATTACCATCTTCATAACCAAGTTCAAGAACTTTTGACTGTTGATGAACAACAATCGACTGTGGGACTAATGGTTTCATCAAACAAGCACTCTTTCAATACCGCCGGAATTGGCACTATTAACATAATCAGCCATCCAATTTTCGCCTAACAAATGGCGAGCCATTTCAACCACAATATAGTCAGCAGTCGTTCCTGAATCATCATTAAAACGAGACAGTCCTTGTAAACATGACGGGCAACTCGTAAGAACTTTCACATTGCCAGTAAAGCCATCATCATGAAGAGCTTCAGCGCCTTTAACCATCTCTTCTTCTTTTCTGAAACGAATTTGCGTAGAAATGTCTGGTCTAGTTAACGCTAAGGTTCCTGACTCTCCACAACAGCGATCATTTTTTTTAATTAAATTCTGATCTTCCGTTTGAATAATTTGATTAACTGTTTTTAAAGGATCTTGCAGCTTCATTGGTGAATGACAAGGATCATGATACATATACCTAGTTCCCTGAACACCAGTCAATTTGATGTTTTTCTCAAGCAAAAATTCGTGAATATCAATGATTCTGCATCCAGGGAAAATCTTGTCAAACTCATAACCAGCTAATTGATCGTAGCAAGTCCCACATGAAACCACTACGGTTTTAATGTCTAAATAATTTAAGGTATTAGCCACACGATGGAATAAAACCCGATTATCGGTGATCATTTTTTCCGCTTTATCAAAATCTCCGGAACCACGTTGAGGATATCCACAGCATAAATAACCTGGCGGCAAAACTGTTTGTACACCGGCCTCCCAAAGCATCGCTTGGGTAGCTAGGCCCACTTGAGAAAAAAGTCGCTCAGATCCACACCCCGGGAAATAAAAGACAGCTTCAGAATCCACAGAGGTCGTTTTTGGATTTCGAATAATAGGTACTATTTCAGAATCCTCGATATCCAAGAGCGCCCGCGCTGTCTTTTTCGGTAAATTACCTGGCATTTTCTTGTTGATGAAGTGAATCACCTGTTCTTGAATCACAGGCTTGCCAAGAGAGAGTGCTGGGGCACTTGTTTGTTTTTTTGCTAATGATTTAAATAAATCATGACCTATACGCTGGGCTTTGTAGCCCCAATCAATCATCACGGTTCTAGCCAACTTAATGGTTTCAGGATTGGAGGCGTTTAAAAAGAACATAGCAGCACTTGAGCCAATATTAAATTTCTTTTTTCCCATTTTGCGCAATAAATTACGCATGTTCATGGTGACATCACCAAAATCAATTTTGACTGGGCACGGGGTTAAACATTTATGGCAAACCGTACAATGAGCTGCAACATCATCGAACTCATCCCAATGTTTAATGGAAATACCTCGACGAGTCTGCTCTTCGTACAAAAATGCTTCTATTAAAAGTGATGTTGCAAGAATCTTATTACGCGGGCTGTAATGTAAGTTGGCGCGTGGCACATGGGTTGCGCAAACAGGTTTACATTTGCCACAACGTAGGCAGTCTTTAATACTCTCTGAAATCGCCCCAATATCGCTTTGTTGCATAATCAAGGACTCGTGCCCCATGAGTCCAAAGCTAGGTGTATAAGCTTTATGTAAATCACCACCTGGCATTAACTTACCTTTATTGAATCGTCCTTCAGGGTCAATTTTTAATTTGTAGGCACGGAATTCTTTTAACTCTTCATCAGTTAAATACTCAAGCTTAGTGATACCAATCCCATGCTCTCCGGAAATGACTCCATCAAGCGATCTTGCTAGCACCATAATTCTGCCAACGACTTCATGAGCCTCTTGCATCATTTCATAGTCATCCGAATTCACGGGTAAATTCGTATGAACATTGCCATCACCAGCATGCATATGCAGCGCAACAAAGACTCGTTTTCTTAATATTTTTTTATGGATTACAAGACACTCTGCAACTATTGGAGCAAATGCCACTCCCATAAATATTTGCTTGAGTTGTTCACGCACCTCTAACTTCCAAGATACGCGAATACTTCGATCTTGTAATTTCTCGAAATAATGATCTAGCTGTTGAGCATATTCGCCCCATCTAGAGCGTACTTCACACAACATATTTAATGCCTGGGTTACTCGATCTTCCAATATTTCCGCAGAAGGAATCTCCGATGCATCATCCGATTTACCCAATACAAGATTGCCTTTGACAAAATAATCCTCGAGAGCGTCTAATAATAAAAGTTTGTTTTTAATAGACAATTCAATATTTATTTTTTCGATGCCATCGGTGTATTCCCCCATTCTTGGCAAAGGAATAACTACGTCTTCATTAATCTTGAATGCATTTGTATGGCGTGAGATAGCGGCAGTTCTGGATCGATCGAGCCAAAACTTCTTTCTAGCTTCAGGGCTTATGGCAATAAATCCCTCACCTACACGATTGTTTGCAATACGAATCACTTCGCTCGCTGCAGTTGCGACTAAATCTGCATCATCCCCAACAATGTCGCCAATTAAAACCATTTTAGGTAATACATTGCGCTTTGATTTTGTTGTGTAGTCAACAGCCTTTAGGTATTTTTCATCTAAATGTTCAAGACCGGCGAGAACTGCTCCGCCTTTTTTGGTTTGCTCATCAAGGTAATTTTTGACTTCAACAATACTTGGAATTGCATCCCGTGCTTGGCCAAAAAATTCTAGGCAAACCGTCCGTATTTCTTTGGGCATCCGGTGGAGTACCCATTTAGCACTCGTAATTAAGCCATCACAACCTTCTTTTTGAACACCTGGTAAGCCCGATAAAAATTTATCTGTCACGTCTTTACCTAGGCCTACTTTTCTGAAACGCTTACCTTCAATGGCTAAGATTTCTGTTTTCAGAATGCTCTTACCTGGGGCCTGTCTGCCATCAGACCAAGTTAATTCAAAAGTAGCGACAGGTGCATCATGAATTTTGCTCAAATTATGATCGAGACGCAGAATTTCTAACCAATTACCCTCGGTGTCAACCATTCTCCACCAAAGCAAATTATCGAGTGCGGTACCCCATAAAACTGCTTTTTTTCCACCCGCATTCATGGCAATATTTCCACCTATGCAACTTGCTTCTAATGACGTCGGATCGACAGCAAACACAAGCCCACTTTTATCAGCGGCGTCAGAAACCCTTTTGGTAACGACTCCAGCCTCGGTAAATATAGTTCCAACACCCCTATCCACTCCAGGAATTTTGCCAAATTCGACAGGCATCATTTTTTCTAATTTCTCAGTATTAATGACAGCTGACATGGGTGTTAAAGGAATTGCACCGCCCGTATAGCCAGTTCCACCCCCTCTAGGAATAATCGTTAAACCAAGCTCAATACAAGCTTTTACAATTCCAGGAATTTCTAATTCGCTATCTGGGGTGATAACAACAAAGGGGTACTCGACTCGCCAATCTGTAGCGTCAGTAACATGCGATACCCTTACAAAACCATCAAATCCTATGTTGTCTTGTGCAGTGATTTTCCCTAACACTTTGCGCGCTTGGATTCTTAAAAGCTTTGCTTTTTCAAAGTCACTTGCAAAATTTTTAACTGCTTGACGCGCAGAACTTACTAGATAAGAGACCTTTTCCTCTAACTGCTGAGTAATCCGTTTTTCAACTTCACTGAGTCGATGATTCAGGGCATCAATCAAAGATTTGAGGCGCTTGGGGTTATCTAAAAGATCATCTTGTAAATAAGGGTTACGGTTGACTACCCAAATATCGCCTAAAACTTCATACAGCATTCTTGCGGAACGACCTGTTTTACGCTCACTTCTCAGGCTGTCAAGGGCATCCCATGCCTGCGTACCTAATATACGAATGACAATCTCACGATCAGAAAATGATGTGTAGTTGTAGGGAATTTCTCGGAGTCTTACGGGCTGACTCTTTAAATTCTGGGGCGGTTCAAAGTAAATGGGAGCGTTCATAGTGTTTTGACCTAAAAGACTATTCTAATTGAGGGTGAAATTCTTTGCTAATTTTTCTCAATACAGCATTTTTGTCTTTTTTAAGCAAATAAAGTCCCTAGAGAGTTATTGCTCCATAAATAGATACAGGCAATAACTAAATATCTCAGGGTTTTACCAATCAACATGTAAATACAACATGGCCAAAAGGGTAATTTTGACCATCCTGCGAAAATGGTTAAAGGGTCTCCAATGATTGGTAACCATGAAAAAAGTAAGCTTTTAGAGCCTAATTGACGTAAATATGCACTCAATTTGCTAGTTGGTATATTTTTTGAGTGGAGAATGGAATCTTTAGCATTTTTGGCAAAATAACCAATATGCCAATTAACTACTCCTCCAAGGATATTCCCTAAGCTAGCGACTGCGATCAAAGACCATACATTTTCAGGAAACTGAATTAAATAAGCAAAAAATACAGCCTCAGAACTAAAAGGTAGCAGAGTAGCCGCTAAAAATGACATTACTCCAACGGATGTTAAACCCACCCAAGGGACTGAAACTGCCTGTAAAAGGGCTTGAATTGAGGATTCCATACGTTATTCTAGTTGCTCTATGATAATCTTCTGTCTATGCAAAACGACTATTTACGAAAAATTTTAAATGCCAAGGTCTATGATGTAGCTCGAGAAACTGAACTTGAGCATGCTCAACACTTGTCTACACGCCTGAATAACAATATTCTTTTAAAGAGAGAAGATAATCAGCCCGTCTTTTCATTTAAATTGCGAGGGGCCTATAACAAAATGGCTCATCTAAGCAAGGATCAACTTGCAAAAGGTGTGATTGCCGCATCGGCAGGTAATCACGCTCAAGGTGTCGCAATGGGAGCCGCTAAACTTGAGTGTCTTGCTACGATTGTGATGCCTATTACCACTCCGCAGGTCAAAATTGATGCGGTAAAAGATCGTGGTGGAAAATGGGTAAAGGTCGTTCTCTTTGGTGAATCCTATAATGATGCATATGATCATGCCCTGCAATTAGAAGAAAAAAATAACCTAACGTTTGTTCACCCCTTTGATGATCCAGATGTTATTGCAGGCCAAGGCACTATCGCCATGGAGATTCTGCGTCAATATCAAGGCCCCATTGAAGCCATTTTTGTAGCGATCGGTGGTGGAGGTCTCATTGCAGGTATTGGTTCGTACATCAAAGCGATTCGTCCTGAAATAAAAATTATCGGTGTTCAAACAGTCGATTCCGATGCCATGAAACGCTCCATTGAAGCGGGTAAACGTATTACCCTGAAAGATGTAGGGCTCTTTTCCGACGGCACTGCAGTGAAATTAGTTGGTAAAGAAACTTTTAAAATTTGCCAAGAAGTAGTAGATGAAATTATCACCGTCGATACAGATGCCATCTGTGCAGCAATTAATGATGTATTTACAGACACACGAAGTATCTTAGAGCCAGCTGGAGCATTATCCATTGCAGGTTTAAAAGCTTATGTGGCAAAAAACAAATGCACGGGTAAAACATTTATTAGCATCGCCTGTGGTGCTAATATGAATTTTAGTCGTCTACGATTCGTGGCCGAAAGGGCTGACGTTGGCGAATCTAAGGAGGCCGTATTTGCAATCACTATCCCAGAAGAACGGGGCTCTTTTAAACGTTTTTGTTCCTTGATTGGAACTAGAAATGTCACCGAATTTAACTACCGAATTTCTGATGCAAAACATGCCTATATTTTTATTGGGATCTCTACTCAAAAACAAGGTGATAGTGCCCATATTGCAAAAGAATTTATCAAATCAGGTTTTGACACGATTGACCTAACAACGGATGAATTAGCCAAGTCTCATCTCAGACATATGGTTGGCGGGAGATCTACACTAGCAGATGATGAATTACTCTACCGCTTTGAATTTCCAGAACGACCTGGTGCACTGATGAATTTTTTAAATGCAATGTCCCCTCACTGGAACATCAGCCTGTTTCATTACCGTAACCATGGGGCCGATTATGGGAAAATTTTGGTAGGGCTTCAAGTTCCGAAAAAAAATAATAAAGAGTTTAAGGATTTTCTTAAGGGGACTGGTTATCGCTATTGGGATGAAAGTGAGCACCCTGCCTATCAACTCTTTTTAAAATAATTTATGAGTTTTTCACTATCAGGCAAACTCGTCGTAGCCATTTCCTCAAGGGCCTTATTCGACTTTGAGGAAGAAAACCGAGTTTTTGAGGCTACTAATGATGGCGCTTACATGCGTGTTCAACAAGAACGCCTAGCCATTCCTGCTAAAGCTGGAGTGGCATTTCCTTTAGTACAAAAATTATTGCAATTTAATACTGAGCATGAGGCTCGTGTCGAAGTAGTCATTCTTTCAAGAAATGACCCTGTCAGTGGGCTGCGCGTTTTCCGCTCTGCTGAGTATGCCGGTCTTAAATTAGAGCGCGGTGTTTTTACAAGGGGCAGGCCACCGTATCATTACCTAAGATCTCTACATGCTAATTTATTTTTATCGGCTAATGAAAATGATGTAAGAGAAACAATACTAGCCGGTTTTCCTGCAGCATTGGTATATCCACAATCGGTAAAAATTGCAGAATCTAATCCGCAAGAAATACGTATTGCATTCGATGGTGACGCTGTTTTATTTTCTGATGAGTCAGAAAGAATATTTCAAGCGAAAGGTTTAGACGCGTTTGTTAAGCATGAAACCCATTTGGCACAAACACCTCTGCCACCAGGTCCTTTTAAACCTCTGTTAGAGGCTCTTCATCAATTACAAAACTCCAGCCCAAAATCAGCTATGCGTATACGAACAGCCCTTGTGACTGCAAGATCTGCGCCAGCTCATGAAAGAGCAATTCGAACACTGATGAGTTGGGGAGTCGACATTGATGAAGCCATGTTTCTTGGTGGTTTAAATAAGTCTGATTTTTTAAGAGAGTTTGCGCCTGATTTTTTCTTTGATGATCAAACGGGCCATTGTGAAGCTGCTGCAGAGGTTGCGCCCACAGGCCAAGTTATTTCAGGCATCACCAATAAGCCAGGTAATCAGGTATGACAGATCAATTAAACCACTTGGGTCATCTGTCAGATGCGCCTCTAGGGAAAACCAGCTCCAATCCTGATAAATATAGTCCCGAACTACTATTCCCAATATCTCGAAGTACGCATCGCGCGCTTTTACAATACGGAAATACCTTGCCCTTTATGGGGGTTGATATTTGGAATGCCTATGAATTATCTTGGTTAGGTCCCAGAGGTAAGCCAGAAGTGGCAATAGCTCAAATTGAAATCCCTTTTGATTCACCTTACATAGTTGAATCTAAATCTCTGAAGCTGTATCTAAATAGCCTAAATTACGAACGATTTTCAAGTGCGGAAGAAGTTAAATTACAAATTTCTAAGGATTTATCTGCAAGTAGTCAAAGTAATGTCACCGTTACTCTTTTGAGTCCTTTAGAGTGGTCTAAGCTCTCCTTTGGCGAACCTGAAGGAACTTTGCTAGACCGACTTGACATTCAAATCGAGCCTCAAGATTTGCCAAACCCAGAATGGTTAACGTCTGAGACAAGCTCAGCGCCAGTTGAAGAAACACTTTTTTCTCATCTATTAAGAAGCAATTGTCCAGTAACCGGTCAACCAGATTGGGCAAGTATCATTATTCACTATGCAGGTCCCGCAATCAATCAAGAAAATTTATTACGTTACATTATTTCTTATCGCAATCATCAAGAATTTCATGAGCATTGTGTAGAAAAAATATTTTGTGACATCAAAGCAAAATGTAAAACGGCAAGACTGTATGTTTACGCTAGATATACCCGCCGTGGCGGTCTAGATATCAATCCTTTTAGAACAGATTTCAACACCTCTTGGCCAAAAAATAAAAGGCTTGCTAGGCAATAGCAAGCCTTTAGTTTGATATTTACGCCTCTCAGAATGGAATATCATCATCCATTTGACCAAGACTTGAACTAGCGGAGTTAGAGATTTCAGGTCTTTCTTTTGCATAGCTTGGTGCAGAAGAGCCTCCACCAGTATCGCCCATTTTTCCACCTAACATTTGCATTGAATCTGCCACAATTTCTGTAGAATATTTTTCAACCCCAGCCTGATCAGTGTATTTTCTTGTGCGAAGCTTACCCTCTACATATACTTGGGAACCTTTTTTTAAATATTGACCAGCAATTTCTGCTAGTTTTCCAAAAAAGGTAATACGATGCCACTCGGTCGTTTCTTTCATTTCACCTGTGGCTTTATCCTTATAACGGTCGGAGGTTGCTACAGATATGTTCGTCAGCGCATCACCACTTGGTAAAACACGAGTTTCTGGATCTCTTCCAATATTTCCTACGATGATTACTTTATTTACTGATGCCATAACACTCTCCCGAATTAATTGATACCGAACTTACGAATCAAAACATTGTATCTCGAACTAGAAATAGAACAAAGACCCCTTCATACCCATTTTTATTTCATTTTCACTTTGGGAGGAAGCTCTGACATCTTCGCTGCAATTATAAGCCACACAATTAATAAAACAGCGTCCATTTCAAAGATGGCTAAACTTCCGAAACCCCCATAAACAGCGCCACCTATAATGCCCCCTAAGAACAATCCAATGGACATGGTGGTGTTATAAACACCGAGCCCAGCGCCACGATTATCCCCAGCAAATCGTGAGACCAAGGAAGGCTGTAGCGACTCTAATAAGTTAAATCCAATAAAAAATAAAAATAATCCAAAACTAATTGTCCAAATATTTTGGTAATTTCCGAAAATGATGACACCAAAATAAGTTTGAGCTACCAACATAAATACAACGGAAACTTTTAAAAGATACGCTAACCGATTCTGTTTTTCCGCGCGCATTAACATCGGTGCCATGACCACTATAGAGGCTATTAAAACGGATAGATAAACTTTCCAATGGTCACTTGAAGCCAGATCATTACTTACTAACATACTAGGAATGACCAAAAATAACGCAACTTGTGAGGCATGCAAAATTAAAACTCCAATATTTAATCGAAAAAGTTCTGGATCTTTAAGAACTTTCATAAATCGACTTACATTGGACGTTGTACCTGCGGGTTGAGGTGCAAATGAGATGGGGGCACTAGGTACTACTTTCCAGGCCACCAAAATCGCCAAAACACCCAATAGAGCCATCATCCCAAAAATACCCGGCATCCCCAAAGACTTGTAAAGCGGTGCCGCAATTACGATAGAGATTGCAAAACTGATTGCAATACTCCCTCCAATTAGGGCCATCGCACGAGTTCTGATTTCTTCTCTAGTTAAATCAGCAACCCAAGCTGTAATTGCAGCAGAAATTGCTCCTGCCCCCTGAATAGCGCGTCCAGCCAAAATCCAATATAAATCATCATGTGAAGCTGCAATCATTGCGCCCAATACGAATAAGCCTAAACCCCCAATAACTACAATTCTGCGCCCTACTCGGTCTGAAAGGATACCCAGGGGAATATGGAAAAATGCTTGTACCATGCCATAAATACCGATAGTTGTACCCACTAAAAGGGCATTATCCCCGTGAGGTAGGCCATGGGCGTGTAAACTAAAAATCGGTAAGATTAAGAATAAACCCAGCATTCTCAAGGCAAAAATGCCTGATAAAGATAAAGATGCGCGTAGTTCTGACGAATTCATAAGAAAAGACTATATTAATGAGTTGAGCTGATAATTATGAACGATACTATACAAATCCGAGGTGCTCGCACCCACAATTTAAAAAACATCAATCTAGACATCCCTAGAAACCAATTAGTTGTCATTACTGGTTTATCTGGATCTGGAAAGAGTTCTTTAGCGTTTGACACCCTATACGCTGAGGGTCAGCGTCGATATGTTGAATCACTTTCAGCATATGCAAGGCAGTTTCTGCAACTCATGGACAAGCCTGATGTTGATTCCATCGAGGGCTTATCTCCAGCAATTTCTATCGAGCAAAAGGCCACCAGTCACAACCCAAGATCCACAGTTGGAACTGTTACTGAAATACATGATTATTTAAGATTATTATTTGCACGAGCTGGAACACCTCATTGTCCAGAACATCATTTGGCTTTGGAGGCACAAAGCATCTCTCAAATGGTAGACCATATTTTAGCGATGCCGGAAGATACAAAATTAATGATCCTTGCTCCCGTTATAAGTAATCGCAAAGGGGAGTTTGCGGACTTATTTGAAGATTTACAATCACAAGGCTTTGTAAGGTTCAGAATACGAAGTGGCGGTGGCACGACCCATATAGCCAAACCCATGGTTCACGAAGTTGATCAATTACCAACTCTTAAAAAAACGGATAAACACTCGATTGAAGTAGTGGTTGACCGAATCAAAGTCAAACAAGATATTAAACAAAGATTAGCTGAATCGCTTGAAACAGCTCTTCGCCTAGCCGATGGTCGAGTATTAGCAGTCAATATGGATACGGATGAAGAGTTTTTATTTTCTAATAAATTTGCCTGCCCAGTTTGCTCATTTGCCCTACAAGAACTAGAACCAAGATTATTTTCTTTTAATAATCCGATGGGTGCTTGCCCAAGTTGTGATGGTCTAGGGCATGTATCTTTTTTTGACCCAAAAAGAATCGTCGCACACCCAGAACTATCGATGGCTTCAGGTGCAATTAAAGGCTGGGATCGACGCAATCAATTTTATTTCAGAATGCTACAAAATTTAGCTGACTATGCTAAATTTGATTTAGAAAAACCATTTGAATCACTGGCCAAAAAAGCTCAGGATTTAATTTTGTATGGTTCAGGTCAAACAAAAATACCCTTCGAATACTTGAACGAAAAAGGGGTTGCCATTTCTAAGCCACATTCCTTCGAGGGCATTATTTCCAATTTTGAAAGACGTTATCGAGAAACTGATTCGATTGCAGTCAAAGAAGAGTTGGCGCGTTACCAAAATATTCAAACATGCCCTGAATGTGAAGGTAGCCGCCTTCGTAAGGAAGCAAGATTTGTAAAAGTTGGCGAAGGTGAACAAAGCAGAGCAATTTTTGAAGTCAGTAATCTGCCACTTAAAGAAGCTTATTTATATTTTTCCTCTCTTGAGTTAAAAGGATCTAAACGGGAAATTGCTGACCGGATTATTAAAGAAATTTCTGCTCGACTGAAGTTTTTAAACGATGTGGGACTTAATTATTTATCCTTAGATCGAAGTGCTGACACCTTATCAGGCGGAGAAGCACAACGCATTCGCTTAGCTTCACAAATCGGCTCAGGTCTTACCGGTGTTATGTATGTTTTAGATGAGCCATCTATTGGCCTTCATCAACGTGATAATGATCGTCTTATTAAAACTTTAGTCCACCTGCGTGATTTAGGCAACTCCGTTCTTGTGGTCGAACATGATGAAGATATGATTCGCTCTTCTGATTATGTAATAGATATAGGGCCCGGGGCTGGAGTACATGGCGGCAAGGTTGTTGCTATAGGAACGCCTGCAGAAATAGAAAAAAATGAAGTCTCCTTAACCGGTCAATATTTGAGTGGTAAGAAAAGCATATCGATTCCCACCGCAAGAAGAAAACCAAGTGATCGGTGGATTACCATCCAGGGTGCAAGTGGCAATAATCTTAGAGATGTAACTGCGAAGATTCCGGTAGGTCTTCTCACTTGTATCACTGGTGTGTCTGGATCAGGAAAATCTACACTTATTAATGACACTTTACACCATGTGGTTGCCAAGCATTTATATGGATCCGTTGCAGAGCCTTCGCCTTATACGGAGATTGACGGTCTTGAGCATTTCGATAAGATTATTAGCGTAGACCAGTCTCCTATTGGCAGAACACCACGATCAAATCCAGCAACCTATACTGGTTTATTTACCCCTATACGAGAGCTTTTTGCTGGTGTTCCAGCATCTCGTGAACGTGGTTATGAAGTGGGTAGATTCTCTTTCAATGTCAAAGGTGGTAGGTGTGAGACCTGTGAAGGCGATGGCGTAATCAAGGTAGAAATGCATTTTTTACCTGATGTCTACGTGCCCTGCGATGTCTGCCATGGCAAACGCTATAACCGTGAAACTCTGGATGTGCGCTATAAGGGCAAAAACATTCATGAAGTTTTATCGATGACGATTGAGCAAGCTTTTGAATTCTTTGAAGCAGTTCCAGTAGTTAAGCGTAAATTAAAAACCTTACTTGATGTCGGTTTAGGCTATGTAAAACTTGGACAAAGCGCGACAACTCTATCTGGTGGTGAAGCACAACGTGTAAAACTTTCGTTAGAATTATCTAAACGCGATACAGGTCGAACTTTATATATTTTGGATGAGCCCACTACTGGACTTCACTTCCAAGATATTCAATTATTACTCGAAGTCATTTTTTCCTTGAGAGAACAAGGTAATACCATACTGATTATTGAACATAATCTAGATGTCATTAAAACTGCTGATTGGATTATTGACATGGGTCCTGAAGGCGGTTCAGGCGGCGGTCTAATTATTGCCGAAGGTAGTCCAGAAACTGTAGTCAAGGTCAAAGGAAGTTATACAGGTAAATATCTCAAACCTTTACTTTGATTTTTGCTTTAACTTTAATGGCTTTTGTAATTAATTTTTCAGCTTTGTGCAAGGTTTCAACATTTCCTGATAAAACAAGGATATCTTCTGACTCTAGAAGAAGCTCAGGGGAAGGCTCTAATTTTGTATATGCCTTTTGACCGTTAAGCTTTCGCCTTACATTTTGTACCACTACGCCAAAATTTTCTACCCACTCTAAACTCTTGTTTACACCGTTCATTTGAGACTTCAAATGAACGGTACTTAACCTGATGGCATCAACATCATCAGCACCCTCTTCCTCAGTGCTTGGAAAATATCCTCGTAATTTTCCATATCGATCTTCCCTAGCCTGACTGACTTGCCTCATCACTCTGCGTAAAGGAACTCCCGCCAAAGATAAAACTTGTGCAGCTAACATGACACTACCTTCAGCTTTTTCTGGGATTACTTGTGTTGCCCCTGCCAAAATTAATTTATTCATTTCCGTATCATCTCTGGCTCGAACCAAAATGGGAATACCAGGATTTAATTCTTCAATTTGTTGAATCACTTTAATTGACTCTTGAACAGATCGAAAAGTAATCACAATTGCTTTTGCACGAACAATCCCTGCTGCAATCAAATTATTGGAGTTATGAGAAGCTCCATAAACAACTGATTTACCCGCTTCGCTTGCTTGGTGAACGCGAGCAGGATCTGAATCTAGTGCTAAATAACTGATACCTTCATTTTCTAACATCGTTGCTACATGCTGTCCACTTGCTCCAAACCCACAAATAATGACATGTTGGTCATTTTGAATGCTTTGAGCCACAATTTTTGTCAAGTCTACCGATTGACTAAACCATTCATTTTTAGAAAAACGAAGTGCGATGGAATTGCTATATTGAATCAATATCGGCGCCACTAACATAGATAACAACATCGCCGCTAATACTGCTTGAGATAAACTCGGATCAATCCAATCTAACTGGTCAATTTGATTGATTAAAACAAAACCAAATTCACCCGCCTGCGCTAAACAAATACCCGTCCGAATAGCAACCCCAGAGGAAGAGCCAAAGCGTCTTGCTAAACCAGCAATAATGATAAATTTAAAGATCAGTGCCGCAAAAAATAAAAATAAAACTAGGTGCAATTCCTTTATGACGGCATTTATATCGACCATCATCCCAACAGTAATGAAAAATAGCCCTAATAAAATGTCTCTAAATGAGGCGATTCCTTCCTCAACTTGATATCGATAAGGGGTCTCTGATATCAACATACCTGCCATAAAAGCCCCTAAAGCCATCGATAATCCAAAATAATAGGTGATGGCTGACATTCCTATTGCTATTAAAAAAACATTCAGCATAAATAACTCTTGGGATCGAAGGCTAGCAACAATGCGAAACCAGGAGCTAAATATTTTTTGTCCAACAAAAAATATCAGTACCAATGCAACGGCAATTTTTATTCCAGCAATCGAAAGTGCAAAAACTATATCACCTGGATTCTTACCAAGGGAGGGAATCAAAATTAAAAGTAAAATGACTACAAGATCCTGAAACAGCAGAACTCCAAGAACATTTTTTCCATGTTGGGTATCAAGTTCACCTTTTTCAGCAAGCGCTTTTACTACGATTGCAGTAGATGACATTGCCAATGCACCCCCTAGGGCAAATAAAACATGCCAGGGCAATACGATAGGTAGAACAAAACGCATAAAGTAACCAGCAGGAATTGCCAGTAACATGGTTAAAAATACTTGACTAACCCCAAATCCAAAGACGATATGACGCATAGCCATCAATTTGGTAAGATTGAATTCCAATCCAATTGAAAACATGAGAAAAACGACTCCAAATTCTGCAATATCTTTTACAGTTTCAGAATCAGGAGCAAATCCAAGGGCGTGGGGTCCAATAGCTAATCCGACCAGTAAGTAACCTAATATGGAAGGAAGCTTAAAAAATCTTGCGAGCAGAACTCCTCCTAGAGCGCAGGCAAGGAAAGTTAATATAATTTGCAAGATGGAAGGCATATACTACCTAATATGATAGACAAAGTTAATGAACATTACATTCAATTAGCAAAAGATACCTTAGAAATAGAAAATCAGGGTATTCATCAACTATTGGATAAATTTTCTGATGGGACATTTCAACAATCCTTTACCAATGCCATTAGCTTATTGCTTAAGTGCCATGGAAGAATCGTCGTATCTGGAATAGGTAAGTCTGGTCACATAGCAAATAAGATTGCTGCGACTTTTGCCTCAACTGGCTCCCCCGCATTTTTTGTTCATCCCGCAGAAGCTAGTCATGGTGACCTTGGCATGGTCCAACAAGCCGATGTTTTTTTAGCACTTTCCTATTCCGGGGAAACAGCTGAACTCCTAACAATTGTCCCACTTGTAAAAAGAATGGGGGCCAAATTAATAGCAATGACGGGCAATCCTCATTCAAAATTAGCTGAGCTCGCGGATGTCCATTTAGATGTTTCTGTTGCAAAAGAAGCTTGTCCATTGAATCTTGCCCCAACCACAAGCACTACCGTCAGTTTAGTTATGGGGGACGCCTTAGCCGTTGTTCTTTTAGATGCGAAAAACTTTAGTGCAGATGATTTTGCTCGATCTCATCCAGGTGGTAGCCTTGGAAAACGCTTATTAACTTATGTAAAAGACGTTATGCGTTCTGGCGATGAAGTCCCAAAAACAAGTATTCAAGCTCCACTTAAAGATGCCCTTTTAGAAATTTCCAAAAAACGACTGGGGATGACCGTCATTGTTGATGAGTCCAATCAGGTTTTAGGAATTTTTACTGACGGTGACTTGCGAAGACTTTTAGAAAAGACCTTAGACTTGGAGTCTATTCAACTGAAAGATGTAATTACGAAAAACCCTAAAACCATCACTAAAAATATTTTAGTTGCCCAAGCAGTGGAAATGATGGAAAGATTTCGAATTAATCACTTGATTGTTGTTGATGAAAATGGCCATGTAGAGGGGGCTTTAAACTTACATGACTTGTTAGCCTCTAAAATTATTTAATTTAAAGTATATTTTGAATCCAACTCTCAACACGAACCTATACTCTAATTATCCTCAAGCACTAGAACGCGCTCAGGATATTCAGTTACTCATTTTAGATGTCGATGGTGTTTTAACTGATGGCTCTTTATTTATCAGTCCTGATGGTGTTGAACATCTAAAGGTATTTGATAGCTTAGATGGTCATGGTTTGAAATTGTTGATCTCTAAAGGCATTCGAGTTGCAATCATTACTGGTAGAAATTCCCCTATGGTAAAGATGCGCGCCCAAGCTCTCGGGATTGAACACGTGTTCATGGGAGTTGATGATAAAAAATCTACTTTCATCAATTTACTTGCGCAACTCAAATTGCAAGCATCTAATTGTGCCGCAATGGGTGACGATTGGCCTGACTTGGCAGTTTTAACTCAAGTTCGATTTGCTGCTGCTCCTGCCAATGCCCATCAAGAAGTTCAAACTATATCTCACTACGTATGCTCTAAACGTGGTGGTAGTGGCGCTGTGCGCGAAATTTGCGATTTAATTCTGATGGCGCAAAATCATTACCAAGACTTATTGGCTGACGCTAAAAAATAATGGCTATACGAGCACTTCCTAATATTGGCGGGCTTCTTTATGAGATGGGCTTAAAACTCATTCCATTAATCATCATGGGCTTGCTTACTCTAGCCTCATTTTGGTTTCTGAAGAAAAATATTGTGGATGAGCCAGTTCAACCCTCGCGCATTAAAAATCATACCCCTGACTATGTTTTTACAAATGCTAGATTAACTGTTCTTAATCCTGATGGCACAACTAAATATCGCCTTTTAGGAAAAGAATTCAAACATTATGAAGATGATGCATCAATTGATATTGCTCAACCGAGATTGCGCCTTTTTGACCCAAAGACCCCCCCTCTAACTGTTACTGCTAACACTGCACATGTCACAGGTGATTTAGATATTATTGAATTATTTATCAATGCAGATATTAGTCGCCCTGCTCAATTAAATTCGTCCGGAAAAGTGATCAATCCATTACTTCATTTACAGTCAAATTATCTGAAGTTTTTTATCAATGATGACAAAATGAAAACTCATTTGCCTGTAAGAATACAACGCGGTGAGTCAGTGATGACGGCTAGTCAGGGAGCAACATACGACAATGTCAATCAAGCCGTCTCAATGTTTGGTAACGTTCAAGGCACAATTGCCCCTAGCGATACTTCTAAAAAAGTTTCTCCCTGAACATGACAATCTCCTATCGCTCTTTACTGCCTATATTGTGTTTACTACTCATCGCTTTTTTTCAACCATCGGCTTTTGCACTTAAAACAGATAAAAATCAGGCGACTAAATTATCTTCAGATAAGGCTGATTTTAATGATGTCACACAAGAGTATATTTTGACTGGAAATGTCGTGATTATCAAAGGCAGCATCATCATTAAAGGCGCAAAAGCTGTTGTCATTGTTGACCCTGATGGATATCAACAAATTACAGTAAGAGGTAATGCTAATCAATTAGCCTCATTTACCCAGCAACTCGATAAACCAGAACCTGAATTTATTGACGGGGAAGGGGATTTAATTTTTTATGAAGCCAAAAATGACCAACTTCTTTTGTCTGGTCAAGCTTATACTAATCGAAGAAAAGGCCTTCAATCGATGGATAAGCTAGTGGCAGACAAAATTAATTATGATTTATATACCGAAGAATATAGTGCCGTCAGTAAAGAGTTAAATAAACCAACGCGAACCGTGCTAGCTCCTAGACAAAACCCAAAAATTGAATTGCAAAACACAAAAAAATGAGCCTTGATCAACAAAACCAATCTTCCTTAATTGCCGTAGGATTACAAAAAACGTATGGTAAAAGAACAGTCGTTCGTGATGTCGGATTAGAGGTCAAAACTGGTGAAATTGTAGGACTTTTAGGTCCTAATGGAGCTGGAAAAACGACTTCCTTCTATATGATCGTAGGCTTAGTACCTGCCGATAAAGGCACAATATCTTTAGATAATAAAATTATCAGTGGCTTGCCAATACATGAAAGGTCTTTGAGGGGCCTTTCATATTTACCTCAAGAAGTCTCTATTTTTCGCAAATTAACCGTCGCTGAAAATATACAAGCGGTTTTAGAACTACAAACTGCAGCAAATGGTAAAAGGCTCACCAAAAGTGCCATGAATGCCAAGCTAAATGAATTGCTTGATGAATTACAAATACCTCACCTCCGAGATAACCAGGCACTATCCTTGTCAGGCGGGGAAAGAAGAAGGGTTGAAATTGCCCGCGCTTTAGCTACCAATCCTAAATTTATCCTCTTAGATGAACCATTTGCAGGGGTAGACCCCATTGCCGTTGGGGAAATTCAGAGGATTATTCGATTTTTAAAAGAGCGCAATATCGGCGTTCTCATTACTGATCATAATGTGAGAGAAACTCTTGGTATTTGTGACCATGCTTATATTATTAGTGAGGGCACTGTTTTAGCACAGGGCCTCCCAAGTGAAATCATCGAGAACGAAAGCGTCAGACGAGTTTATCTCGGTGAAAATTTCCGAATGTAAATAAATTTTATTCAGTACTTGGCTTTTTGGGCAAGGACTGATAACCTGTAATTGTAGTGAAATGGTAGGTAGGTCGTAGTTGAATTGCTTTTGTCAATTTTATTAACCGTCACGCTTATTGGGGAATGTATGAAAGTCATAATTCACAGCCATCACGTTGCAGTAAGTCCCAGCATAAAAGATCACTTGGAAGAAAAATTAACTGTCATTAAGAAGCATTTTGATCAAATCATTCAAATCAACGCAGTTCTTGGAGTTGAAAAAGCACATGAAAAAGAACTGCGCCAATCTGCAGAGCTTACACTTCATGTCAAGGGAAAGGACCTTTTTGCCATATCCCATCATGAAAATCTTTATCAAGCAATTGATTTAGCCGTTGCTAAATTAGATAAACAAATTATTAAAGTTAAAGAAAAAGTCAAAAACCACCACCATCCTGTTGCAATGAAGCATATTTCAGCGGATAGTGCCGTGTTGAATCTATAATAGGCGCATGAGCGAACTCGCAGAGATACTACCTACTAACCAAATTTATCTTGATGTCGAAGTAAATGACGTCAATGGTTTATTTTCTCTAGCGAGTTCTCAATTTGCTGCTGTTACAGAGCTCCCTGAGAAATTAATTTATGAATGCTTACAAGCACGAGAATCTCTTGGTTCTACGGGTCTTGGAGTAGGTGTAGCAATTCCTCACGGTCGAGTTAAAGGCCTCAAGGAAGCTCATGCTAGTTTTTATAGGCTCTCGAAAGGGATTGACTTTAAAACATCTGACCAAATCGCAGTTGATATTGTCATTTTCTTATTAGTTCCTGAAGCAGCTACTCAAAAACATCTCGAACTATTATCAGAAATTGCCCAAATCTTAGCCGATAAATCAAAGCGTTCTTTGTTGCGTGAAATGACATCTGTAAACAATCTTCTTTCTGAAATGACCAATAGGACACATTAAAAATGATTCAGCAACTGTCACTTATTGGGATCAGTGCACAACATATTTTTGATGAAAATTTTGAAGATTTAAAATTACACTGGGTTACCGGTCAGGAAGGTGCTGATCGTTGCTTTGACCCAGGTATTGTAAAAGAGGCTTCTTCATCTTCAGACTTAGTAGGCCATTTGAACTTGATTCACCCCAGTCGATTGCAGGTTTGTGGTCAGCCTGAAATACAGTACCTAGAGCGTCTGCATAAAGCACAATTGCGTCATCAATTAGTTGATTTAATTAATATGCGGCCCCCGTGTCTGATTGTGGCAGATGGAGAAGAGGCAACTGAGGATCTCAAACTTTTTTGCCAGCGATCTTCTACTCCCCTATTTTCTACAACTCTAGCAGCTTCTGAGGTCATTGATCACTTACGACTTTACCTGACTAAATTAGGCGCTCCAAAAATCACAATGCATGGTGTTTTTATGGATATTTTGGGTCTCGGTGTCCTACTAACTGGTGATTCTGGTTTAGGTAAAAGCGAATTAGGGCTAGAGCTGATCTCAAGGGGACATGGTCTTGTCGCTGATGATGCAGTTGATTTTGCTAGATTAGGGCCTGATTATGTCGAAGGCCGATGCCCTAGTATTTTAAGAGACCTTCTTGAAGTCAGGGGTTTAGGTCTTTTAGATATTCGTACTATATTTGGTGAAACTGCTGTTAGAAGAAAACTTAAACTGCGATTAATCGTACAACTAGTTCGGCGCAATGAAGGCGAGTTTGAACGCTTGCCTCTAGAATCTCAATTTATAGAGGTTCTGGGTTTACCCATTCGTACTGTAAAAATACAAGTTGCTGCTGGTCGAAATCTTGCAGTTCTCGTTGAAGCCGCAGTTCGTAACACCATTCTTCAATTACGAGGCATCAATACGCTTGATGATTTTGTGTCTCGTCAACGAGAAATGATGCATTTAGAATCGGGATCAAAAGGTTCGAAATAATGCACATATATATTATTTCAGGAACCTCAGGGTCAGGTAAATCTGTTGTTATTCGCGCTTTAGAGGACGCAGGTTTTAATTGCATTGATAACTTACCTGTCAATCTTCTTGAAAATTTAATACAAGGCCTAGATCCAATAAACAATAATTTAGTTGCGGTTGCTATTGATGGCAGACAAGGTGACTCGATTCATAATTTACCGTCCATCATCGCTAAGTTAAAAGCAAATTATGAGATAACCGTTTTATTTTTAGATGCCTCAACAACAACTTTAGTCAATCGCTTCTCAGAAACCAGAAGGCGACACCCCTTATCGATAAAAGCCAATAATCAATCTGAATACTCCTTAATTGAATCCATTAATTTCGAGCGCGAATTACTATCGAGCATTAATAACATTGGGCATCATATTGATACAACTAATTTATCCTCAAATACTCTTAGAAACTGGGTAAAGGATTTAGTGCAAGAAAATGTTCAAGGTCTTACACTCTTGTTTGAATCTTTTGGTTATAAGCATGGGATCCCTCAGGATATTGATCTTATTTTTGATATGCGCTGCATTCCAAATCCTTACTATGAAAATGCACTTCGCCATTTAACTGGCAATGATGATCCAGTAAAAGAATTTCTTAATATACAGGCAGAATTTAAAGATCTAAAAAAAGATATTTATGACTTCCTTTGTCGTTGGATACCTAAATATCAAATTGATGGTCGTAGCTATTTAACGATTGGCATTGGCTGTACAGGAGGTCAACACCGATCTGTGGCAATGGTGAATGACCTTCATCAAGCATGTTTAAAAAGCTCAGAAAAAATGTTTCAATCGATGACGATTCTGAAGCGACATCGTGAATTGAATCGACATTCACAA
The DNA here is from genome assembly GCF_027944005.1 of Polynucleobacter sp. SHI8. Classification (NCBI taxonomy): domain Bacteria; kingdom Pseudomonadati; phylum Pseudomonadota; class Betaproteobacteria; order Burkholderiales; family Burkholderiaceae; genus Polynucleobacter; species Polynucleobacter sp. SHI8. The sequence continues at coordinate 2,258,107 of NZ_AP027204.1, forward strand.
GTGGTATCTCAAGAGCACAAATAGTCATTAACCCATTGTCTGATGGGTGTTGGTAGTCCTAAATGTTCACAATCAGAAATGTTTACCCACTGATATTGATTTAAATTTAAATCAAATTTTTCATTTAATTCAATAATTCGAATTTGAAAATATAAAGTACGATGCGTAAAAACATGCTTTCGAGGGGCTAATAATTTTGCGGTTTTATAAGGAAGCTTTAGCAAATCACTTGGCAATCCTAAAAAATCCTGAATAGATAGTTGCAAAGGCTCTGACGGTGTTTGCATCACTTCAACCCAACTAGACTCTGGTAGGCTCCACAACCCTCCCCATATACCTTTCGCGGGTCTTAATTCAAATAAAACCTGATGATTTGCCAAAATAAAAAGCATCTCTGATTGCACCATTTTATTTTTGACTTTTTTGACTTGAAGTGGGATCAGGCTTACTTTAGATTGTGTAAACGCCTGACATGAAGATTGAAAAACACAATTCGAGCATTTAGGATTTTTAGGAGTGCAAACGGTTGCCCCAAAATCCATCAAGGCTTGAGTATATGCGGGCATATCTTTGGCATTTTGTGGCACGAATGTTTGTGCTTTTTTCCATAAATCTTGATGTACTGTTGCATTCTTGACATCACCCTCAACACCTAAAAATCTTGCAAGAAGTCTTTTTACATTAGCGTCTAAGATGCTGATACGCTCATCAAAACAAAATGAGGCGATTGCTGCAGCGGTAGACATTCCGATACCTGGTAGAGTGGCTAAGAGCGCTGAAGACTCGGGAAACCGCCCGGAAAATTGCTCCTCGATCGTCTTGGCACAGGCGTGGAGATTTCTAGCTCTTGTATAGTACCCAAGGCCAGCCCAGAGGGCCATCACTTGATCCTGAGATGCCAGCGCAAGATCATGTACCGTGGGGAAGACTTGTATGAACTCTATGTATCGTTCTTTAACTGTTGCAACCTGAGTTTGTTGCAACATAATTTCTGACAACCACACTTTATATGGATCTTTTTGATTTTGCCAAGGGAGTCCTTTTCTGCCGTGGAACTTGCTCCATTGCAAAAGTGTTGAAGAAAAATCGTTCACTTTTGACAAACAGGACAAAAATATGTTGATCGTTGGCCTTGGACAATTTGTTTGATCGAAGTTTGACAAGCATTACATGGCATTCCAGCACGATCATACACATTGGTTAAAACCATAAAGTGTCCTGGCTCACCATCACTGTGTACAAAGTCTTTTAAACTACTGCCACCTGCCCTAATCGCTTTTTCAAGGATCAAGCGCACAGCTTGAGCCAATCTAGCATATCCTTGCTTAGAAATCTTGCCTGCGGCTTTTTTGGGATTTATTTTTGCCTCAAACAGACTCTCTGAACAGTAAATGTTGCCAACTCCTACGACAACCTGACCTGCTAAAAGATATTGCTTTACTGATATCGTTCTTCCACGAGATTTTTTATATAACAATTCTCCACCTAGCTCACCTGAAAATTCTGGTTCAAATGGCTCTACCCCTAATTTAGTTAATAAAGGGAAACTCTCCACTGGACCATCTTCTTTAGGATGCCAGTGTATCGAACCAAATTTTCTTGGGTCATGTAAGCGTAAAGCTAATTTTCCAAAATGAAACTCAACCCGATTATATTTTTTAGGAGCTTCTTCTACTTTGTGGATACGTAATACCCCAGTCATCCCTAAATGCAATAGCATCACCCCATGACTGAACTCAAATAATAAATATTTTCCACGCCGCCTAATATCTATACAAGGTTGACCTAAAAGTATTTTTTCCAAATGATGCGGGACTGGCCACCTCAAGCGACCATCATGAACAATTACTTTTGTAATTGTTTTTCCCTTAATTTGTGGCGAGATCCCTTGCCTAGTCACTTCAACTTCTGGTAATTCGGGCATATATTCAGTAGATTAATTCAGAGTTATATAGAATAGACAAATGCTTAAATACAATTTATATCAAATTAGACGAATTTTCACGCTATGTATCATTAGCATCATGCCATATTTTATGGTTGCCCATAGCATTGCACAGCCTCAAAGCTCTAGGAGTGAGGGTGAGCGTTATGCTAGTGAAATGTTTCAGTATTTAGTTTCTCAGGTTGCGTTACAAAGAGGTGATATCGCCCTGTCTTATCAAACGATGTTTAATCTCGCCAAAAATACACGAGATCCTCGAATTGCTCAAAGCGCTATGGAGATCGCTCTTGCCGCTCAATCACCAGATGCATCCCTAGAGTCAGCAAGGCTTTGGGATGAACTCACTCCGGATACTGATACAAACTCCAAAGAGGTTTTTCTCACACTTTTAATGTTCAACAATAAATGGAATGAAGCGGTTGAGCCAACAATCAAGTATTTAAAATCTCAAACTCCAGCTAAACGGGAGGATTTTTTAACTCAAATACTACCTATTATCGGTAAATCAAATAATCAAGATGTTTCGAACGTTGCCATAGCAAAGATTATTAACGCTCTTAAACCATTGCCAAAAAACACAAATATTTTGTTTATCTATGCTTTAGGTGAAGAGAAATTAGGTAACTTTTCGAATATGGAGAAAGTTTTACTTTCCATCATTCAACAAAAACCCGATGATGCTAGTGCTTTAAATGCGCTTGGTTACTCATATGCTGATAGAAATATTAATTTAACTGAAGCATTACGTTTAATTCTGAAAGCAAATTCATTATCACCAAATGATCCCTATATTCTTGATAGCCTAGGTTGGGTTTATTTTCGTCTTGGAAGAAATGATTTAGCTATTCAATACTTAACACAGTCTTTTAACCAGCTCGCTGAAGCTGAAGTTGGAGCTCATTTAGGTGAAGTGCTTTGGGTCAGCCAACAGCCTGAAGCTGCTGAAAAAGTTTGGCGTAAAGCAGAATCCATTAATGCCAGTCAAGTTACTTTAAGAGATACCCTTAGACGTCTTAGGCCAGACTGGTCTAGCGCAGAACTTTTTGATGAAGCCATATCTCGTCAATGGGATGGGCGATTTGCGGTTACCATCAATTCAAAACAAACCAAAAATGGTGGCAATGGGGCCTTTACATTGATTCACGAAAACCTAAATGATAATCTTGAAATTAGAGGTCCTTTAGGAGCATCTATTGCAAAAATTAATGTAACTCCCAGTCGCGCCACCTTAGAACAAAATGGTCGGACTATTTCAGAGATTGATGCAGACCAATTAGTGTTTCAAGCGACACAGTTACCCATCCCAGCAAGAGGACTTTCTGCTTGGCTTTCAGGTTTCTCAAGACCAGGCTCACCTGGGGCTGTTAAACGTAATGAGGCTGGTCAAGTGACGGAAATTACCCAAGATGGTTGGTTGCTTAAATATACTTGGGATACGAATAATAAATTGCAAAGACTTAATATGACTCGCTCCAACCAAGATGGTGATATCGAAGTCAGACTCATTATCGATTAATGGCATGTCTGAGTTTTTAAACATTTCAGCGCCTGCAAAATTAAATCTCTTTTTACATGTCACTGGAAGAAGAGATGATGGTTATCACCTTTTGCAAAGTGTTTTTCAACTCATTGATTTGTCAGATACCGTTCAATTACGTCCTAGAGAAGACTCTCTTATTAATCGTATTCGCCCTTTACCAAACGTACCTCCTGAGGATGATTTAGTTGTAAAAGCAGCACGTTTATTACAAGAAACTTTTCATTTAAAGTGTGGGGTTGATATCGCTTTAGATAAAAAAATCCCTATGGGTGCTGGTCTTGGAGGTGGATCTTCAGATGCTGCTAGTACCTTATTAGGGCTCAATCATCTTTGGAACTTAAATCTACCATTACAAGAATTAATGTCTTTAGGCGTGCGTTTAGGTGCGGATGTCCCTTTTTTTATTTATGGGAAAAATGCTTTCGTAGAGGGTATTGGGGATGTGTTACATGAAGTTTCCTTAAGAAAATCTACCTTTTTTGTCATTTATCCAGGGGTTTCAATAACAACAAAAAATATATTTTCAGCGCCTCATTTGACGCGAAATCGATCACAGATTACAATAACTGACTTTGAAGAGCGTTACGCTAGTCAAAAGAAGTTAGATAATGATTTACAAGCAGTGGCAACGCAAATGTATTCGGAAGTTTCGATGGCATTGAGCTTTTTGGAGCAGCAATTTCCAAATACTCATCCATTGATGACTGGTTCAGGAAGTTCAGTTTTTTGTGAAATTTCAGAATCTACATCGGTGGAAAAATGTTTATCATTACTACCACCTATGTGGCTAGGTTTTAAAGTTCATAGTCTTTTGCAGCACTCGGCTTATAATTTAGGATCTAAGGTCAACACACAAGAGGGGAGTCGCCAAGTTGGTTAAGGCACCGGATTTTGATTCCGGCATCCGAAGGTTCGAGTCCTTCCTCCTCTGCCACCTTTCTTTTATGTTCCAATTCCATCAATTCCCCCAAGCAAATCTTACTTTGCTCCCTCTATCGGAGAAATCATGAGTAATGAGTCAATGACAATTTTTACTGGTAATGCCAATCCCGTTTTAGCAAAGTCGGTTGCGGATTACCTTGGTCAAGAACTCGGAAAAGCTATGGTGGGAAGATTTTCAGATGGTGAAATTCAAGTAGAGATTCAAGAAAATGTACGAAGTAAGCACGTTGTCGTGTTACAACCCACCTGTGCACCTACCAATGACAATTTAATGGAATTGATGATTATGGTGGATGCTCTTAAACGTGCGTCTGCAGGCACAATAACCGCAGTGATTCCTTACTTCGGATATGCCAGACAAGATCGACGTCCTCGCTCTGCAAGGGTTGCCATCTCTGCCCGACTAGTTGCTAACATGTTGCAGTCAGTTGCTGGTGTAGGAAGAGTCTTAACGATGGACCTTCATGCTGATCAAATTCAAGGTTTTTTTGATATCCCAGTAGATAATATTTACGCCTCGCCAATCCTTTTGGCTGATCTTCAGCATAAAAATGATGGTGACCTACTCGTTGTATCCCCTGATATTGGAGGGGTTGTGAGAGCCCGTGCTTTGGCAAAACAATTAGGTTGTGACCTTGCCATTATTGATAAACGTCGTCCAAAAGCAAATGTTTCAGAAGTGATGCACGTCATTGGTGAAGTTGAAGGTCGTAAATGTGTCATTATGGATGACATGATTGACACTGGTGGCACGCTATGCAAAGCCGCTGAGGTTCTAAAGCAAAGGGGTGCCAAAAATGTCATGGCCTATTGTACGCACCCAGTCCTTTCTGGTAACGCTATTTCTCGTATTATGGAATCTGCTCTTGATGAGGTTGTGGTCACTGACACTATCCCTTTAAATGATGCTGCAAAATCTAGTCCTAAAATTAGAAGCTTATCGGTCGCCCCACTTCTTGGAGAAACCCTCCTCAGAATTAGTCGAGGAGATTCAGTTATTTCTATGTTTACGGAAACTGACTAGTCAAGCCCATTTAAAAAAGTTATAATGGAAGACTTTTCTGCTTGGTCGCGAGTAGAAAAGCACTAGCCCTAGTAGGGTTAGTAAACAAACCTTAAGGAGTCTTATATGAAAGTCGTCGCCTACGAACGTAGCGTACAGGGCACTGGTGCGAGCCGCCGCCTGCGCAACTCTGGAAAAACACCTGGCATCATTTATGGTGGAACAGAATTACCGCAAGCAGTGGAATTGGATCACAATGCTCTTTTCCATGCTTTAAAAAAAGAAGCCTTCCATTCATCTATCTTAGAGATTGAAGTGGCAGGTAAAGTGCAACAAGCTTTGTTGCGTGATTATCAGATGCATCCTTTTAAACCTTTAGTGCTTCATATTGATTTTCAGCGAATTGATGCTAAGCAAAAAGTTCACATGAAGGTTCCTCTTCACTTTAAAGGTGATGATATCTGCCCAGCAGTCAAAATCGGTGGCGGTGTGATTAATCATATTTCTAACGAACTTGAAATCATTTGTTTACCAACTGATTTGCCAGAGTTTATTGAAATTGACTTATCTAAAATGGAGCTTGATCAAGCAATCCACGCTAAAGATGTTGTCCTACCAAAAGGCGTTAGTTTAAGCTTGCATGTTGAGCAAGAAAATCCAGCTGTGGTAGTGGCTAGGGAACCAAAAGTTAAAGCAGAACCTGAAGCAACTGGAGCTCCTGAAGCTCCTGCAGCTCCAACTGCCACAAAACTGAAGGACAAAGAAGGTAAGGAGTAATTGCCCTCTGGATTAAAAACCCGCCATGCATTTATGGCGGGTTTTTTATTTTATAAACCCACAATAAAATTTCGTTTAAAGTTATTGCATGATTCAATTAATTGTTGGCCTCGGCAACCCTGGTGATGAGCATGTTTCAGACAGGCATAATGCTGGTTTTTGGCTATGCGATCAATTAGGATCAAAGTTCTCCACTTCTTTTGCAAATGAAAAAACTCTTAAAGGACAAGTTGCCAAAGTACAAAATGGCTCTTTAAAACTATTTCTTTTAAAACCTCAAACCTTCATGAATTTAAGTGGTGAATCCGTTGGGCAACTCGCTAAGTTTTATCAAATACCCCCTAAGCAAATTTTAGTATTACACGATGAACTTGATTTACCCGCGGGTGTAACACGGCTAAAATTTGGTGGTGGTACGGGGGGGCATAATGGTCTTAAAAGCATTTCAGCTCATCTTGGAACGCCTGATTATTGGCGCTTAAGAATTGGTATTGGTCATCCGCGAGATTTAGCTCCGGCAGGAAGTCCACATCAAGAGGTCGCAAGTTTTGTTCTTAAAAAACCTTCTCAAAATGAGCTCAAACTCATTGAAAAAACGTTTGAAAAAACTCTGCAAGTCTTACCTTTTATATTATCTGACGATCCCAGTTCTGCAATGAAAGACTTACATACTCATTGACCTCCTCCCCACCTAAAGTAAGGGGATTTTCGGGGTGTTTGATGAGTTACTTATTTTGTAATTGTCGATATTTTTCTAGTAATTGCGATTTATCTTCTAAAAACTCAGGGTTAAAAGGAATACAAGCAATCGGGCATACGATTTGGCATTGCGGTTTGTCGTAATGACCTACGCATTCAGTACATTTATGTGGGTCAATCTCATAGATTTCAAGCCCCATACTGATAGCATCATTTGGGCACTCTGGCTCACAAACATCGCAATTAATGCAATCATCCGTAATCATTAATGCCATAGATTACTCATTGCCTAGGTTATTTTTCTTTTTCAACCAAGCCTCAACCGAAGGAAATACAAATTTACTAACATCACCGCCTAAAAGTGCAATTTCGCGCACGAATGTTCCTGAAATAAATTGGTATTGGTCAGAAGGAGTTAAAAATAATGTTTCAACATCAGGTACCAAGTAGCGGTTCATGCCTGCCATTTGAAATTCATATTCGAAGTCTGAAACAGCACGTAACCCACGCAAAATTACTCTTGCATTATTTTTACGTACAAAATCTTTAAGTAATCCACTAAAACCTTCAATCCGAACATTTGGATAGTGGCCTAATACTTCTTGCGCAATTTGTATTCTTTCTTCTAAATTAAATATAGGCTTTTTATTTTTGCTATCAGCAATCCCAACTACAAGCTCTTCAAAAATGGAGGACCCTCTTCTGACTAAGTCTTCGTGACCTCTTGTAAATGGGTCAAAAGTGCCCGGATATACCGCTATCGCCATAATGCTGCTCCTCTAATTGGTTTACGCTTAGACGTCTTTACTTAACCGCAAAATACTTGCTCTTACAGCGCCAGCTATTAGTTGCTTCTCCACTTTCCATCCAGCTAATTTTTGAAGAATACGATCAATATCTAACTTTGAACTCGATTCTACATAAATAATTGGCGAGGTGTCCATTTTTGTCTTAGCGTTAATTAATAGCAAAGCCTCTTCGAGAAGATTAATTTGCTCAAATGGTGGGTCAATAAATATAAGATCAGCATCAATTGAGTCTTGATTTTTCAACCATTGCAAGGCATCCATGGCAACTACCGTAATTATAGAATGAGGTGGATTAGGTTTTAATTTCTCTAAATTGTTTTGTAAAGCTCTAAAGACAACCGGATTTTTTTCTATTAATAGAGTTTCTTTGGCACCTCTAGAACAGGATTCCATCCCTAGAATTCCAGTGCCCGCAAATAAATCAATTACTTTCGCTTGATTTAAGTAGGGGTTTAACCAATTAAATACGGTTTCTCTAACGCGGTCCGTTGATGGCCTTAAACCAATGACATCCACAATATCTACTTGGCGACTACGCCAAAATCCCGCGATAATTCTGACTCGATGTTGCGTCAATGAACTTTTTCTCATTGGCCTCCGACAACTACCGTAACCATTTTATTCATATCTAAATTTTTCTGAAATGCTTTATGAATATCGTCTTTTGTAACTTTTTTAACCTCATTGGTCCACTCATCAAGTGTATTCAAGGGCAAATCATACCAAGCTATAGCAGATAAGTTATCTAATAATTTACTATTACTATCAATTCTTAAAGGGAACCCATTAATTAAATTACTTTTAGCTGCTTGAACTTCGTCGTCATTAGGTCCTTGATTCACAAATGTTTGAATCGTTTCTTTTAATAATTTAACGGACTCGTCAGATTGATCTTTTTTTGTTTGCATACCAGCCACAAAATATCCTGAATTTTTCGCAGGATAAAAATAGCTTGAAACACTATAAGCAAGTCCTCTTTTTTCTCTAATTTCATTCATCAGTCTTGAGACAAAGCCGCCTCCCCCCAATATGTAATTTCCAACTAATAAAGGGAAATAGTCTGGGTCTTTTCTTGAAGGGCTAGTACTGCCCATTTGTATATGAGCCTGTTGCGATGGATGAGCAATTTTTATTTCTCGTTGAGATACATCTTGACTTGGCAGGGGGGCCAATGGTGGAATGATTAATTTAGAAGCCCCCGTCTTTGGTAAGTTTTTCGTTAACTTGCTCCCAATTTCAATTGCTTGTTCACGACTCAAATCACCAATAATCATAATATTCATTTGATCAGCGCGATAATAAGTTTGATGAAATTTCTTCAAGTCATCTATAGATACTGCTTTTATCGAGTTGACACTTTGTTCATTGCCTAAAGGATTGTCGCGATAAATCATCTTCTTAAATTGCTTCGCCATAATATATTCAGGCTTTGTTTGGCTTTCTAAGAGGCCGCTAATTTCAATTGCCTTTTCTCTTTCTAAAATTTTCTTTGAAAATATCGGAAATGCCAACATATCACTTGCTTGAGAAATTAATGGGTTTAAAACCTCTGGTGTACTGAGCGTTTTAATACGTAATGATGACATCTCTTTGCCTGGTATGAAGGCAACCATCGAACCCAATTCAGAAATACTATCAGCAATAAAGGCTTCATTTTTTTCTACCCCATTAATTCTAGAACCTTTATTCATTAATAGAGATGTAAAGTTTGCAACCCCAATACGATCTTTTGGGTCATGTGCAAATCCGCCAGGAAAATCGATTCCAATATTTACCATCGGAATGGTTCTTGCCTCTACATAAAATAATTTTGCCCCAGTGGACAAATCAATTTTTTGGATGGGTAATGTTGCGCAAACATAAGTTTGAGTAAAAATACCTATCAAGCCAGTTAATAAGTACTTTAAATTCGTTTTATTCTTGAGCATATATATTTACCTTAATGTTTAATCGACGCTGCAGCTTTGTCATTGGCTAATTTTTTTTGGGGGTCAATCGGTTGTGGATCTAAAACCCCTACAGTTAAACGATCATCGATTAAATATTTTTTTGCTACCGCTTGAACTTGATCAGCTGTAACATCTCGAATTTTATCGGTTAATGCATCTATTTTGTTCCAAGGAATCCCCACAACTTCTAATGAACCAATTTCCATTGCTTGCCCAAAAACCGAATCTCTTTTATAGATTTGTGAAGCTGTTACTGCAATTTTGACCCGCTTTAATTCATCTGGCTTAATACCATTTTGAGCAATATCAGCAATGATTTTTTTCACTTCTGTCTCAAATGTCGCAGGAGTTTTTCCTTTGGCCAGAACGGTACTAATCATAAATAACTGCTCGCTTCTGCCAATGGCATCCGATCCTGCATTCACACCAGTACTAATATTTTTTTCTTTCACAAGTATGCGATTCAATCGTGTATTTTGATTGCCATCCAAGACACCTGCCAATACCTCTAATGCCCAAGGATCCACAACATCAATATTTGTATCTATCACTTTAGGGACTTTCCACCCCATCATCACCACTATATTTTCTGCCGGAGCTTTTAAACTAAAGCGCTTTACACCTTTTTGTTCTGGCTCTCCTTGCACTTTTCTATCATCTAATATTTGCTTGGGAACTTTGCCATAGGTACTCCTAGCCATTTCAAAGACTTGTTTAGGATCAACATCACCAACAACTACTAAAATAGCATTGCTTGGCGTATACCACTTTTTATACCAATTTTGAGCATCTAAATAGGTCATATTTTTTAAATCGTCCATCCATCCGATCACTGGATTTCTATTGGGTGCTGAGTTAAAGGCGGTTGCAATAAATTGCTCATACAACAATCCAGATGCTTGATCATCAGTTCTTAAACGTCGTTCCTCCATGACAACTTTTATTTCTTTTTTAAACTCTTCTTCGGAAAGTACTAAATTGTGCATTCTGTCGGCTTCTAAGCGCATCATTTCTGCAAGATAAGATTTTTCTATTTGCTGGAAATATGCGGTGTAATCATTACTAGTAAATGCATTTTCTCTACCACCAAGTGCTGCAACTTTTTTAGAAAACTCCCCGGGTCCTAGAGTTTTTGTGCCCTTAAACATCATGTGCTCAAGGACATGAGCCACCCCTGTTGTGCCCATGGTTTCATCTATTGATCCAGTGCGGTACCAAACCATATGAGCGACTGTTGGAGCTCGATGATCTTCCTTCACAATAACCTTTAAACCATTTTCTAAAGTGGTTTCGTGTGTAAATTCCTGTTTCTGCGCGTTGCTCAAATTTGGTATTAATACAATGAAAGCGCAGAAAAATATTTGTTTTAAATTTGTACAAAGTCTATTGGTCTTGTATTGATTCACTATGAATTACCTTTTTTAAATTTCATCTGTAAAATAATCTTATGTTTGGTTTACGCAAAACTTTATCATCCCTATTTAACCGCTCTAAGGTTGATGAAGAATTATTTGAATCTCTCGAAGAGTCATTGTTATTAGCTGATGTGGGCATTCATGCCACACAAGAACTAATGAACAAATTACGCTCCACTTCTAAAAAAGAAAAAATATCGGATCCTATTGAACTCAAAAAACAATTAGAAATTCTTATTGCAGAACTTCTCTATCCCTTAGAGTTTAATATTAATCCTTTAAATCAGCATACCCCTACTCACACCCCTGAAATCTGGCTCATTGTAGGTGTTAATGGCGCAGGTAAAACCACAACTATAGGCAAATTGTGCCACGCACTCCAAAATCAAAATAAAAAGGTCTTATTGGCGGCTGGAGATACGTTTCGAGCTGCCGCAAAGGAACAGTTAGGAGAATGGGGTAAGCGCAATGAGGTTGAAGTCATTACTCAATCTAGTGGAGATGCTGCCACAGTTGCTCATGATGCGATTGGTGCTGCACTTGCAAGACAAGCCGACATATTGATTATTGATACTGCAGGTCGACTTGCAACTCAATCGAATTTGATGGAAGAACTCAAAAAGGTCAAAAGGGTTATCCAAAAATTAATCCCTAGTGCTCCACACCAAACTCTTTTGGTATTAGATGGCAATACTGGCCAAAATGGCTTAACGCAGGTTAAAGCATTTCATGAAGCTTTACAACTATCTAGTTTGATTATCACAAAGGTTGATGGTACAGCTAAAGGGGGGGTTCTATGTGCAATCGCTCACTCTTTGCGTTCTACCCCAAATTTCCCTCAAATTATGGCTCTTGGAGTAGGAGAAAAAATGGAACAAATTCAGGCATTTTCAGCGCTTTTATTTGCACAAGAGTTGTTAAACAACGATTAAATAACGATACTGATTAGTCTTTTGAGCATCTCGTTAATGCAACAAAACTTCTTTTCGCGCATATAAAAGCAATAATAAACACTATTATGCGCATAAAAATGAATTAATTTACATTTTTATGCGCATAATAGTGTAAATAAAGTATAATTAGACCACAAAATGTGGCAGTAAAATTATATCGGTGCTGCTAATATTGCCATATTCCTGAGAGGACACCATTGAAACGATAATTGCTTGATAAGCTCATTAATTGGAAATCGCAGCCGCAACGTAAGCCATTGTTAATTTATGGGGCGCGTCAGACCGGAAAAACGTATCTACTGAAACAATTATTAGGGCAGGAATTTACTCACACGCTCCATCTCGATTTTCTGGAACGCCCTGATCTTGCCCAAGCATTTGCGGGATCACTAGAACCAAACGATATTCTGTCAAATATTGAATTACTTACAGGACAAGTTTTTAATCCCACTACCGATTTTTTAATACTCGACGAAATTGGTGAGTGCGAGCGTGCAATATCATCTTTAAAATATTTTGCAGAAAAAACTCCAGACTATTACATCGCTGCCAGTGGTTCTAATATAGGACTACTCAATTCTTTTCCCGTTGGCAAAGTCGAGCAATACAATTTGCGACCTCTGACATTTTATGAATTCCTACTCGCTTCAAATGAGCCTGCACTGATCAAAGCTTTCGAAACTCAAGTTAATAGCGCCACGGCGCACAGCATATTATTTGACAAACTAACCGATTACTATTTCACTGGCGGACTGCCTGAAGCAGTCGCAGCATGGTTTGCGAATCCAGACGCAAGCATACTCGAACGAATATCAAACGTTACACAGATTCATACAAACTTAGTTGAAGGGTACCGTCGCGATTTTGGAAAGTATTCTAACAAAGGCAACGCTCAATTAATTGAAGCCGTCTTCAATCAAATCCCTGCTCAGTTGTCTGCAGTCGTCGATGCGTCAGTCAACCGTTTCAAATTCAAAGGTGTCTATCAAAATAAATCACGCTATGGTGAATTTGAAACAGCGATCAATTGGTTATACAGATGTCGCCTCGCATTGAAGAACCACCCGATAGAAGGAATGCCTAGGACACCACTAGCTGCTTACCAAGAAGAAAACAAGGTTAAGCTCTTCCTGTTTGATGTCGGTCTACTCAACAATATGCTCGGTGTCGGCTATCGCGAAATCAAACAGCAAGCATTGGAATACAAAGGCTATATCGCTGAAAATTTCGTCCAACAAGAATTGGCCGCAATCGGCATAGAGCCTAGCTTTTCATGGAGTGATGCACGCGCAGAAATTGAATTCATTGTTACCAATGATCAAGGCCAAATTATTCCGATCGAAGTCAAAAGCGGTAAACGCACACGAGCAAAGTCGTTGCAATCATATATTGAAAAATGCCAACCACACAAAACAATTAAACTTACTGGAACGCAGGGGTCAACAGAGATTATGCAAACTCATATCGTGATGCCGCTTTACTATGCACAATATTTGCCAACTCGCTGGCAATGATGGTTCTAGGTTTTGGCACATTAACGTAATTCATCAAGATTTTCTATAGACTGCTAATACTCCAGCTTGACAGTGTTGTTTTAAACTACATGATGATTCATAGCATCCTCAACAGTTACAAGGTATATGACAAAAGTTCTAAGATAGGTGAATATCGTCAATCTGAAGATATTGATTGATCTTGAAACCAACTATCTGCATAAATCATAGGTTTATAAAAGTCTATTCAGGCAACTAGAAACTTATTCTTCACATATCTTAGAATTTTTAACCCTTGTCGTCAGATATCTTGGAACTTTTCAGTTTTTACTTTCTTCTAGTTAATAAGGGCTTGATTTCATCTTTATTTTCTAATCTCATTCTTATTTAAACGCACAAGAGTTTAATGTGAGAAAAACTCTGTATTGTTTATTACTATTAATCTGTATATAAAAGAACTAAGGGTTTATACTAACTAACTTATTTAAAAGATAGTTTCCCTTTAGTTATGAGATATGCAAATGAATTGTTCTTTTTAGTTTCAGCACTCACACTATGGGGATTGGTGTTTGCTTCTTCATCTTTAATTAAATTAGAAGAGAAAGGTAAGTCTGATGCCTATTGGTTTTGGGCGTTGGTGTTTTTAGCATCTGCATATTCTTTTTTTGCGATTGCATCTTCTACTTTTATAGTCCTCATTACTTTAGCTAATGCCTGTTTCGTTGCCAGTCACCTGTATTTTGCCTTTTATACAAGCTCATTACTTAACCCTGCAATTCGGAAATGGAGGTATTTACCTTTGCTCGGAATTTTGTTTTTTGGAATCGTGTTTGAGATACTGCGGCAAAATGGAACCTTTGTACAGCGCGTCAGTTTAGTTGTGGTTATGTCTATCCTTTGCATGATTTGGACATCTTTATCACTCATCTTATTTGGGGTGAAAAAGTCTAATCAACTGAAATTATTATTAATAAGTACCTTTGCAGAAATCATATTCGCTTCAGCTAGGTTAATTTTATTGTTTGTTGATCCTCCCGAACTCCACATCAACTTATACCAAGAACCATTTTTAAGTACTTTATTCAGATTGTGTTGGTTTTCTTTCCAATCTCTTTCGTATATCAACATCATTGGGTACTTTATTGAAAAGTCTAGTTTGGAAAGAGCTAATGTGGAAATAGTTAATAAGGCTAAGGGGCAATTTTTAGCAAATATATCGCATGAGATTCGGACACCCTTACATGGATTAATTGGATTGGTATCGATGGTATTAAAGTCTTCATTATCAGAAGAAGTCAGGAAGTCATTAGATAAAGTTCTGTATTCATCGAAAGCCTTATTAGTGATCTTAAATGACATTTTAGATTTTTCTAAAATTGAAGCTGGGGTAATTGAGATCAGAAATGAGCCATTCAAAATGAAGAGTTTATTAGACGATACGCATGATTTATTTTCAATACCGGCTGCCGAAAAAGGTATCGAATTAAGATTCGATATTGATCCAGCAACTCCCGAAGTAATGGTCGGTGATTTTTACAAATTGCGCCAGGTATTATTTAATTTGGTCGGGAACTCGATTAAATTTACTCATCAAGGTTATGTGGAAGTAAAAGTTCGGATAGATCAGATAGAAGCAGAGACAGTGCGATTGACAATGACGATCAAAGATACAGGTTTCGGTATCTCTGAGAAAGATCTCAAGGCCATTTTTGAGCCCTTTAATCAGTTAGATAACACAAATAGTCGTCAATATGATGGCGTTGGTTTAGGCTTGCCGATTACTCAGAGTATTTTATTAAAGATGGGGACTGAGCTCGTGATGAAAAGTCAACCGGGCGTTGGGACGGAGTCTACTTTTGCAATACGTTTAGGAATTAATCATGACGCCCCTAATCAACACTTCACCTTGCAGAGTACTAACCCAGTAACAGAAGTAAGTGTGCCGTATAAATCGTTAGCGGGTCTACATGTGTTGGTAGCAGAAGATAATCCGATTAATATTGAGGTGGTGCGTCATTATTTAAACTTTTTAAAGATTAAGTACCATATTGTGATGGACGGACAGCAATGCTTAGAAGCATTGAAGAACAACCGATATGATGGTGTGTTGATGGATATCCAAATGCCGAATTTAGATGGTATACAGGCAACGTATCGGATACGCTTGATCAAGGAGTTGAAAGATATACCGATTATTGGGTTAAGCGCTGGAGTTGCTAAGAGTGATCGAGAGAAGGGACTTCAAAGCGGCATGAATGATTTTCTAGTCAAGCCTTTTGATGTAGAAGAACTCGCCAAAACACTTATGAAGTATCTCTGCGTATACCAAAGTCCAACAAACTCAAACCCCAATCCCCAAAAGCCAATTAACTAATATTTTGTACTTCTGAAGAGTCCAAACATACATGACGCAAGTTCCAAGATGGATATATATCTTCACAAATATTTTATTTTATATATATTTTTCAACAACTTAAGCGCCTAAAATATTTTAGCACTCTGTCAAAATGAGTGCTAAAATATTTGTATGAGTAAATTAACTGTTCCAGCTACAACAGCCAAAATATCCAATGGGGTTATTCCGTTGATGCCTACCCTTCCACAGGGCGGGGTTGGGAATTTGGATGCTTACATTTCTGCAGTTAACCAAATGCCAATGTTAACTGCAGCGGAAGAGATTCAGCTAGCAAAAGATCTTTCTGAAAAAAATGACTTAGAGGCCGCTCGTAGACTTGTTCTGAGCCATCTTCGTGTAGTGGTTTCTGTTTCTCGTCAGTATTTAGGCTATGGATTACCGCACGCTGATCTGATTCAGGAGGGTAATATTGGTTTGATGAAGGCGGTGAAAAAGTTTGACTTGTCTCAAGGCACACGCTTAGTGTCTTATGCTATCTATTGGATTAAAGCTGAGATTCATGAGTTCATTCTTAAAAACTGGCGCCTAGTAAGAGTTGCAACGACTAAACCTCAACGTAAACTTTTTTTCAATTTAAGAAGTAATAAACCTCATTTAAATGCAATGTCAGATGACGAGATTAATGCATTGGCTAAAGCTTTAGATGTCAAAGCGGATGATGTTCGCCATATGGAAATTCGTTTAGGTGGGCATGATGTGCAACTAGAACCCGATCATGACGAGGACTCACCAAAAGAAATTGGTGCTTGGATGTCAGATTCTAGCCTTGAACCAACCGAGGTGCTTTCTCGGAAGGAAGCGCTAGAATTGGAAACCTCAGGACTTGACTCAGCATTGCATGTTTTAGATGAAAGAAGCGAGCGGATTATCAATGCCAGATGGCTGTCTGCCTCTTCAGGTAAAGCTCCTTTAACGCTTCATGAATTAGCTGCAGAGTTTAATATTTCAGCTGAGCGTGTTCGTCAAATTGAAACTGCCGCTCTCAAAAAAATGCGTGAACACCTGAACCAGGTAAAGAATTAATTCGCCCTTACGAGCTTTTTTAAATCATCAGCTAGGTTTTTTTCGCCTTGGTTATGTTTTACAAAAAGCCGTAATTGACCCTTTTTATCTATAACATAACTACCCGCAGTGTGGTCAATGGTGTAGTACTTCGGATCTTTACCTGATACCTTTTGATAAAAGATTTTATATCCTTTAACTACTTTTTCTAAGGCTTCAGGACTTTGTGGACGAAGACCTAAAAATCGAGCATCAAAGCTTGGAACGTACTTTTCTAATAACTCTAAAGTGTCTCTATCTGGGTCAAGCGTTATAAATGCCACTTGAACTTGATCTGCATCCTTTCCCAGAAGCTCCATGACTTTTTTCATCTCAAACATTGTTGAAGGACAAACATCTGGACATTGTGTATATCCAAAAAAAACCACCAAAACCTTTCCCTTAAAGTCTTCAAGATGTCTTACTTGTCCATGATGATCCTGTAATTCAAATACTGGTGAAAACGATGTAGAACCTGAAATATCTACATTGGTAAATTTTTCATGTTGTGAACAAGACACCAGCAGTGTCAATGCACCAAACAGGGCCAACAATAATTTGAATACTTTTAGCTTAAACATAATGATCAATCAATAAGGCCACAAATAATAATGACAAATACCAAATAGAGTATTTGAATGTTTTTTTGGCTAATGCATCTGAATAATGAAAATAAAGCTTTACAGAGTAAGCTAAAAATATTCCGCCAAGAATAATTGCACTGAGTAAATAAAGTAAACCACTCATGCCATAAACATAAGGCAAAATCGAAGCAGCAAACATAATTAAAGTATATAAAACAATGTGTAATAACGTATATTGTTCGCCATGGGTATTGGGCAACATAGGCAATTCGGAGTTTTGGTAATCCTCACGACGATATAGGGCAAGAGCCCAAAAATGAGGCGGTGTCCAAACAAAAATAATTAACACTAATAACCATGCCTCGGGAGGCACATCATTCGCTACAGCTGCCCATCCAAGGGCAGGAGGCATTGCTCCAGATAAACCACCAATCACGATATTTTGCGAAGTTGCTGGCTTTAAAAACCACGTATAAATAATGGCGTATCCAACAAAGGTCAAGATGGTTAACCACATCGTTAAAGGATTAGCAAAAACCCACAACATGATTGATCCAATCACACCTAAAACTGCAGATAGAATTAGGATTTCAGATGTGGTTGCCTCTCCTGTTGCGGATGCGCGCCAAGCAGTTCTTTTCATTTTGGCATCCACTTTTTGCTCAATTAAGCAGTTAACTGCAAATGCAGCACTCGCCAATAACAAAATTCCAAAAGAACCACCAATCAGTATTGGCCAAGGAACCATTCCGGGAGTAGCCAAAAACATTCCAATAATTGCACAAAAAACAGCCAATTGAGTTACTCGAGGTTTAGTCAAGGCATACAATTGGCGCCATTTTGTTTTCGGTAAAGTATGTTTAGTCATTTTGATAAAGACTTTTGGAAAGAGAGTAATAGTAACTTAGTTAAACCAATTATCAAAGCAGCAGCTCCACCAGTGTGGATTAATGCTGCAATCATCGGCCATTGAAAAATCACATTAGATAAGCCACTTAAAATTTGAGCACAAAGCACGAGTAAAACGAATCTACTCCAGTACTTTGCTTCCATTTGAAAATTTAAATTTCCTGCTGGTTTGATTTTTGCCAAGTAATACAAAAATGTCGCCACCGTTAGCGTTGTAATCATTGCTCCTAATCGGTGTGTCCAATGAATCGCAATTAAAGCCTCAATAGGTAAATACTCCCCTGAAGCAGTTTTACCAAGCTCTCTCCACCACGTGAATCCATTTAGGAAGTCCATTTGTGGAACCCACTCTTCATTACACATTGGAAAACCACTGCAAGCCAAGACAGCATAATTCGTACTAACCCATGCTCCTAATAGTATTTGACTAAAGACGATCAGAATCGCCAAGAGTGGTATTGCCTTGATATATTTCTGAGGTTTTAATATCTGATGCTTTTGTTGAGTTAGTCCAGATAACGCTGTGAGCCCCATGATGAAACATAAGGCAAGTATGAGGTGAATCGATACAATGAGCGGCTGAAGACGAAAAGTGACTGTAAAAGCACCAAAGGCGCCTTGCAAGCAAACCAGGAAAAAAAGTCCCAGGGAGAATAGGAAGATGCGATGGCCAAACTCTTTTCTTTTTAACCATGCCATTATCGTAAGGCTAAGTATCAAGAATCCTAATCCACTAGCAAAATAACGGTGTAACATTTCGATCCATGCCTTAGTTACGGTTACCGGCCCAAAAGGCATTTGTTGCTCTGCCTCTTGAATATGTTGCATGGCTAATAGTGGATTCGAGTGGCCATAACAACCCGGCCAATCTGGACACCCGAGTCCAGAGTCAGTCAATCGAGTGAATGCCCCAAAAAGAATTAAATCAAAGGTTAGAAAAATCAAAAGCCACACAAAACGGTGTAAGTTCTGCAAATTACCTTTATAAGCAGTTATAAGGAGCGGTATTGCTCCAACAAATAAAGCAATCAATCCAAGCTGAATTATTAACTTCCAGGTCATCAAAAAAACCTTTTTAATTTACTTGCCATACTTACCAGTCGGATTCCACTTTAAAAGTTTTTCGATATCTTTTCTCATTTTAGGAAACTCTGGGGGTTGTGGGTTAACGCTAAAACGCATCATTCGATCACCTTTAGGATCTAATAAGTGGATTGCGTCTTTAGCGTCATCCATATTCAACCATTGAGTCAATTTATCTTTATTTTCTTCATTCGTTGGCATTCCAACAATCTTTACTCCCACTTGATCGTTATAAGCTTCTTGAAGATTTTCACTAACTTTTGAATTATCTGTATTAATCCAAACAATTTGTACTCGCTCCATTTCTCGTCCTAAGGAGGCTCTAACTTGTCTCATCAAAAAAAGTAACTTCACACAATGTTCTTCCTCTTTAGAGCATGCCTCAGCAGGTCTGGCGATAAGAAGAGTCCACTTACCATAGACAATCGGCATTAAAGAATCTTCTGGGGCTGGCTGAACCGGAGACACCAACTGTCCATAGTTGGTCTTCCCACCAGTTGGCTTAATCACATAAAAAGTTAAGTAAGATGCAATAACTGGAGCAGCGAAGATAATAATAATTAACCACATTTGCCACATGCTAGACTTAGTCTTTGTAGTTGTACTGATTTGACTTGCTGGGATTAAAGGTTCTTGATTTTGCATGGCACTAGTTGAAATAAATATCTATTATCGCAATGATTACGATCTTTTGCGGAAAGCTGTAAATCCCCAATACAAAAAGGTCATTAAAGCTAACCCAAACCATTGAAACGCATAACCGTAATGTGTATTAACGCCAGATTGAAAGGCTGGTGGCGATTTATCTAAACCGTCGTTTTGACTATTTTGTTCACGTAATACAAAAGGTAATACTTGCTTTCCTAAAAAAGATGTTTGTTCAATCACAAGATTCTCTTGAATTTTTAAATCATCACTCGCCTTATTTTCCACTTCAGGCGCAAGTTGATATGTTTTACCGCTGTCTGGAAACACAATACCTTCAATAGTCACTATTTCTGTTTTGGTCTTTACTTGAGATACTTGATTTATCTTCTCAAAGCTACGAGGCATCCAACCACGATTGACCCATAAAACCATTTCAGGACTCGATGTAAGTTGTAGGGGCATGATCAAATTAAAGCCTGTTGCAATACCAGTTTTTGGGTCTTTACCTAAGGGGTGCGGTCTATTTTGAAGCCAAATACCTCGTTCAGACATCCAATACCCCGTAGCTTGCATGCGATGGTATAAAGCTTGATCCAATGTCCAATAACGTTCGTTAGCGTTAAGAGGTGCTTGTTGTGCCAGTTCATGTATTTGTTGTGCTTTTTGAATTTTTACTTCTGCTCTGCGTAATTGCCAAAAGCCTAACTCCACACCTAGAAACACTAAAAATAACATGGCAATAAATGCGATGCGTCGATTTTTGATATCCTGAATAACTCTAGATACAATCATTAATTTATTAAATACCCTATTATGAAAATTATTATCCCGATTATCTTTTTATGTATTTTAGCTAGCCTTGGATCAGCGCTGTTTTTTATGATGCGCGATAAAGGATCTAGCTCTAATATGGTGAGATCACTCTTTATCCGTATTAGCTTATCTTTACTTTTATTTGCAACTGTTTGGATCGCACACTCTCTTGGTTGGATCCAAAGCACAGGAATTAAAGTCGGGCAATAAAAAACCGCTGCTATGCAGCGGTTTTTTTACATCCAATAAACTACTAAATAGAGCCCTAACCACACAACGTCAACAAAGTGCCAATACCAAGCAGCACCTTCAAATCCAAAGTGATTTTCAGCGGTAAAGTGACCCTTAATTAAACGACGCAGAACCACGGCCAACATAATGGCACCCAAAGTCACGTGAAATCCATGAAAGCCTGTCAACATGAAAAATGTTGAGCCATAAATACCAGAGGTCAACTTTAAATTTAATTCTGAATATGCATGAACATATTCATATACTTGGAAACATACAAAAACAAATCCCAAGGCAACTGTGAGTGCTAATCCGGTAATTGCTTGTTTACGATGATTTTCGCGCAATGCATGGTGTGCCCAAGTAACAGTTAATCCTGAGGTTAAAAGAATCGCTGTATTAATGGTTGGAATTGGCCAAGGTCCCATCGTTTGAAACTTATCAACAAGGCCCCCTGGTCCTGCATTTGGCCAAGTTGCAGCAAAATTAGGCCAAATTAACTGATTGTCGATGTCACCTAGCCAAGGCATCGCAATACTTCTAGCGTAGAACAATGCCGAGAAAAATGCTCCGAAAAACATAATTTCAGAGAAGATAAACCAGCTCATTGACCAGCGATAGGAAATATCTACGTTGACACTGTTAAGTCCACTTTCTGACTCACGGATTGCATCTCCAAACCACTGATAGAGAACAAACAATGTCCATAGGGTACCAGCTAAAGTTAAATATGCGGCCCAATCATGACCATTTACCCATTGAGACATACCAAGACCAAAAGCCAATAAACCAATACTTGCACGTACCGGGTGTCTAGATGGCTCAGGCACATAGTAATAAGGTGCTTGAGTTGTCGTTGAGGACATAATGCTCTCCTAAAAAATAAAGTAAAAAATTATTTTGCTAAAACTGCTTTAACTATTAAAAGAAGGATGGTCATAAAAATAACCACACCAACCACACCTGCAATTATTACATGAACAAATGTCAAAGAGGCCATATCCTCATCTTGTCCACTGCCTTTTCTTACTCCTAAAAACCCCCAAAAAACAGCTTTCATGGATTTGAAAAAACGTATCACTTCATTTTCATTTGCCATTCAATACCTTATATTTTAGACGGCTTCACTTCACCTCTGACAACTGGTGTTGCTCCTTGTATTTCAAAAAATGTATAGGACAAAGTAATTGTCTTGACGTCTTTGGGTAAGTTCTTGTCCACTACAAACATAACAGGCATTTGCCGGGACTCTTTAGGCTGTAAGGTTTGTTGTGAAAAACAAAAGCACTCTATCTTAGTGAAATGGTTTGTTGCAACCTTAGGAGCGTAGCTGGGTATTGCCTGCGCAACAATAATTTTATTCTGTTCGTTGACCACCTCATAGGTAATTTGATTCAACTCACCAGGATGTACTTCCATATAATTTTTAACCGGCCTAAAGCGAAGAGGTCCTTTGGTATTAGAATCAAATTCAATCGTGATAGTCCTTGTTAAATCGACTTGAGAACTATCTTTTGCAGGTTTTTGAGCCCCAAAGGCACGAATGCCATATTCATTTTTATTAGTTACGACATTAATGCCGGTAATCTCACAAATTGCCTTATAAGCTGGAACTAAAGCATATCCAAAACCAAACATAAATAAGGCTACTGAAAGTAGCCTTATGAGCATTTGACGATTTAGAACGGTTATAGAAAACACGTTTAGTTATTTTTAACCAAAAATTATTTTTTTAAGAATAATTGCTACAAAAAAAGTTACTGCAATACTAATTAAAGTAAATGCCATTCTTTTATTTGTTGCCGATGTTTTCTCCATTTGTATTATTTAACCGTTGGAGGTGTTTCAAATGTGTGGAATGGTGCAGGTGATGGAATTGTCCACTCTAAACCTTCAGCACCTTCCCACGCTTGGGCTTCAGCTTTTTTACCACCACGATACGTGGGTAAAACAACCGCTAAGAGGAAATACAGTTGTGATAACCCAAAACCAAGAGCGCCTATAGATGCAACTGCATTAAAGTCCGCAAATTGAACTGGGTAGTCCGCATAACGTCTTGGCATTCCAGCAAGACCCAAAAAGTGCATTGGGAAAAAAGTAAGGTTGAAGAAAATCATTGAACCCCAAAAGTGAATTTTGCCACGTGTTTCATTCACCATGTAGCCAGTCCACTTAGGCGCCCAATAGTAAAAACCTGAGAACATAGCGAATAATGATCCAGCAACCAAAACATAATGGAAATGAGCCACTACATAATAAGTGTCTTGAATACCAATATCAATTGGTGCCATCGCACAAATTAATCCAGTAAACCCACCCAAGGTAAATACGAAAATAAAACCAATCGCCCACAACATAGGAGTTTCAAAAGTTAATGAACCCTTCCACATTGTTGCAATCCAATTAAATACTTTTACGCCAGTAGGAACAGCAATTAACATCGTTGCGTACATAAAGAATAATTGTCCAGTCACTGGCATACCAGTTGCGAACATATGATGAGCCCAAACGATAAATGACAGAATCGCAATAGAAGATGTTGCATAAACCATTGAGCTATAGCCAAACAATTTTTTGCGTGCAAATGTAGGTATTACTTCACTCACGATTCCGAATGCGGGAAGAATCATAATATAAACTTCTGGGTGTCCAAAGAACCAGAAAATATGCTGATACATCACTGGATCACCGCCGCCAGCAGCCGCGAAGAAACTCGTACCAAAATGGCGGTCTGTTAATACCATCGTGATAGCACCTGCAAGAACAGGCATCACAGCGATTAATAAGTAAGCAGTAATTAACCATGTCCAGCAGAACATCGGCATCTTCATTAATGATAAGCCAGGAGCTCGCATATTGAGAATCGTCACAATGATATTAATTGATCCCATAATGGATGAGGCACCCATTAAGTGAATCGCAAAAATGGTCATATCCATTCCAGGGCCCATTTGCACAGAAAGAGGTGCATACAGAGTCCATCCAGCTGCGGTAGCTCCGCCGGGTGCTAAAAATGATCCAAATAACAAGAGTCCCGCCACAGGCATTATCCAAAAACTAAAATTATTCATCCTAGCAAAAGCCATGTCTGATGCACCAATTTGCAATGGAATCATCAGGTTAGCAAAGCCTACAAAGGCCGGCATAATAGCGCCAAAGACCATAATCAAACCATGCATCGTAGTTAATTGATTAAAGAACTCGGGCCTGAGGAACTGAAGTCCTGGCTGAAACAATTCCAAACGAATTAATAAAGCCATCGTTCCACCACCAAA
The DNA here is from genome assembly GCF_027944005.1 of Polynucleobacter sp. SHI8. NCBI lineage: Bacteria > Pseudomonadati > Pseudomonadota > Betaproteobacteria > Burkholderiales > Burkholderiaceae > Polynucleobacter > Polynucleobacter sp. SHI8. Next base: position 2,282,632 of record NZ_AP027204.1, read on the forward strand.
CAAATTAACCAATGCAAAAATTAAATACATGGTTCCAATGTCTTTGTGATTCGTGGCAAATAGCCAACGACGCCAGCCATGGGGCATGGCATGGGCATGGTCATCATGACCGTGATGTGTATCGTGCGCTGTAGTGATCGTTGTCATTATTACTCCAATATCTTGAATATGAATTTAATTTATTTATTTATTTATTTATTAGCTGCTCTTGCAGAAACAAAGTCGCTAGGCTGAATAACTTCGCCAGTTTTATTGCTCCACGAATTCCGGGTAAAAGTCATTACAGCTGCAAGCTCAGTGTCTGATAAACGCGACCAATTTGGCATTGCATTTTTACCTTTGAGAAGAATTTGATATTGACCTTCTTTGGGACCAAGAACAATTTTATCACCATCAAGTGCTGGGAAGGCGCCGCCACCTTTACCGTTTGGTTGATGACAAACAGAGCAGTTTGCAGCATATACTTTAGCGCCGCGATCTTTTAACTCTTCAAGTGTGTATGTTTTTGATGGGTCGTCAGCAAGAGCAGCTAATTCTTTTTTCTTGGCAGATACCCAAGTTGAATAATCTGCATCAGAAACTACTTTCACAACAATCGGCATGAAAGCGTGTTCTTTACCGCACAATTCAGAACACTGTCCGCGATATGTACCAATTTTTTCTGCCTTGAACCATGTATCTCTTACAAAACCAGGGATTGCATCTTGCTTAACGCCAAAACCTTGAACTGTCCAAGCATGAATCACATCATCAGCAGTTGTAATCACACGAATTTTTTTGTTGACTGGTACAACCACTTCATTATCGACTTCCATCAAGTAGGTGTTTGATTTTTCTTCTAAGTTATTGATTTGCTCACGGGGCGTGGACAAGGTTGATAGGAAATTAATGCCCTCACCCTCACCTTTAATGTATTCGTAACCCCACTTCCACTGATAGCCAATTGCCTTAATAGTTATATCGGCATTCGTAGTATCTTTCATTGCAACTACAGTTTTAGTCGCAGGCAGTGCCATACCAATCACGATGAGCAGTGGAATAATCGTCCAAATGATCTCAACTGTCGTACTTTCATGAAAAGATGCAGGTTTATGGCCTAATGATTTTCTATGTTTAAGAATCGAATACAGCATTGCACCAAAAACAACGACAAAGATGACTGTACAGATAATCATCATGAACCAATGTAACCAATGAATATCTTCCATAATTTTGGTTACTGGAGCTGCAAAGTTTAACTGTCGAACCGCTGGGCCGCCAGGCATATCAGTGTATGCAAATGATAGAGGGCTTAATACGAGGCTTAAAAAGCCTACAAAATAATGTGTAACGCTGCGCTGTAATTTCATTTTCTTCCCAAAATTGAAGATTTTTATAATTTGAATTCCTATTATATTATTGTTTTATTAACATATTCAGACTTGCGTTGAATTCTGCTTCCTGAAATGTAAGTGAGCGCTAATTTTTATAAGTTTTTTTAATACTTTCTGGGGATATTCTTGTAACTCCAGGTTCTTTCTTTGGCACCTTCCATGCATGGCCATAAACAATTTCTACAGTTAAAACCATTTTTTCATATTCTTGCTTCATTTCTGCTAATTGTTGATTGAGATTTTGTGCATTAGCAAAATGACCATCAACATCATGAATTGCAAGTAAATCCCTAAGTAACAATTCACTACTTTCGTACTCTAAATTCAAGTATTCCATATTCATAACAGGATCAGCAAAGCTAGATTGGATTAAAAGGTCGCCGATTTCATGCATATCTGGTCCAACATGGCCAACTTGTAAATTTAGCCCAAAATACTCCTTTCCTGTATCAGGTCCCAAATAATTAAACATCATCAAACCCTGATTATTGAGGCATTTGCCTACTTTTAAAAAAAATGAAGGGTAGTTCTCAACTAATTGGCGCAATGGTCCCGCCCAAACAAAATCAAAATCAGCCCTATCAAATTCTTTTTCGAAGTCAAAAAATGAAATCCTTTTTTTCTTTAAAGGATTAATCAAATTTAAGAAGCTCTTCTGTTGAAAACTTTTCTGATCTGACGATATCTCTGCCTGTGGATACTTTTCTAAAAAATAATTAAAAGTACTTTTATCAAAATTTCCTAACAATAGAATCTTTTTCGGATCGATTTTGATAAATGGCAAATTTTGAGCCATTCTTTCAGAAATTTCTGACGTCAACCATGTCCAAAATTGATTACGAGGAGTGTTTAAATGCTTAGTCATGCTCTGAATAATAACTGCTTTAGGTTTAGAAAGAATGCGCAACGTATTGAATCCAATCCTTCGCCTTTTATTGCCGAACTGTTGTGCACTATGCCAACGTAGACAGTGCCATGCAATTTGTGAGGCTTGCTTAATACAGCTTCTCAAACAGTCAGTTCATATGAGATGCATTATGTGTGGGACACCCAACAAAACATGGGTTTGTAAATCGTGCCAATATGCAAAGTGGTCGTTTGACCAATCCCTGGTCCTTTGCGATGAGTCTAGTCGCTTAATCCCTTTAATTAAGGGGTGTGATGAATCCGGGCAAATCAAATATCTTCCAGCCATTTTTTACGCCTGGAATACATTCAATTTAAAAAAAATGCCCCCCGTAGATCTTTTAATTCCACTTCCAGAGCTTTTTACCAAATCGCAAAAACGTGGCTTTTGGTTTGCTCTCATTCTTGTCAAAAAATGGAGTCAACTCACAAGGACTCCCTACAATAAAGAATTAATTAATATTGATACAACGGCTAACAAAAGTGCAGAAATGAATATGCCTTTATATTATGTAGATCCTAAATACTTACATACTGATGTATTGTGGAATAAAAGAATTGCGATTGTGATGCCATTGATGCAAAGTGAGCATGTTTTACATCTATTAGCCACTCAATTAAAAAACCAAGGTGTGAGATGGGTTGCTTACTGGTCCCTTACTCGAAAGCCTAAAAAGGATTATTGCTAATGTTTCATATTGTTCTTGTTCATCCAGAAATTCCGCCAAACACAGGAAATATTATTCGTCTTTGTGCAAATACTGGATGTACGCTACATTTAATTGAACCTCTAGGATTCGCACTAGAAAGTAGTCGCTTAAAAAGGGCAGGGCTTGATTATCACGAATTTGCCAATTTACAAGTTCACCGCCATTGGCAAGAATTCCTTGATTTGGAAAAACCTCATCCTGACCAGCTTCATGCGCTAACAACAAAATCTAAACACTCTGTTGGAGATGCAAGATTTCTCCCTGGCGATTATTTGATCTTTGGCTCAGAAACAAAAGGTCTGCCTCAAGACATTAGGCAAGCAATCCCCAATAACAATCATTGGCGTTTACCAATGATGCCAAATAGTAGAAGTCTTAATTTATCCAATTCAGTTGCGATTGTTGTTTATGAGGCATGGCGCCAAAATAACTTTATTGGAGGTCTATAGCTTTATTCTTGTTTAGGGTCTCGAGACATGATTTTCGCAACCGCCTGCTGCGGGGTTAATTTTTGATCTAGAACCCTAACAACGGCCTGCACAATGGGCATATCTACTTGATGAGTATTCGCAAGTTCTAAAACAGCGTGTGCACATCTCACACCTTCAGCAACATGGCCTAAACTCTGTAATATGTCCTGTAAAGATTGTCCTTGAGCTAAGGCTAATCCAACACGTCGATTTCTAGACAAGTCTCCCGTTGCTGTCAGAATCAAATCTCCTAACCCAGTTAAACCTGCAAAAGTTTCAGCTTGAGCCCCCATGGCAATTCCTAGTCTGGTCATTTCAGCCATCCCTCGGGTAATCAACGCAGCCCTGGCATTAAGCCCTAAATGAAGCCCATCGGCGATTCCAGAAGCAATCGCTAAAATATTTTTAATAGCTCCACCTAACTCCACACCTATTACATCATCAGTTGCATAAATCCGCATATTGCCATGATGAAACGCTTGTTGTGCGATAAGGCATAACTCTTGATTTGGGCTTGCTATGGTCAAGGCGCAGGGCATGCCTTTAGCGACTTCAATTGCAAAACTTGGACCAGAAAGAATACCCGCGCTGATGCCTTTGGACTGAGGGTGCTGTGCAAAAACTTCAGACAGGATTTCATGTGATAGTTTTCCATTGTCAGGATCAATGCCTTTACACAGCCAAATCCAGTATTTAGGAAATTTACCAAGTTTCAATACATCTTGGGCAATTTCTTTTAATCCAGAAAATGGGGTGGCAATAACTAACACATGATGGGACTCACTCGGTATTGCAAAGATATCTTGCCAACAGGCATTGATTTGCAAATTATTGGGGAGTGCAACACCAGGTAAATATCGTGTATTTTCGCCATCGGTGCGTAAAGCTTGAGCTTGCGTTTCCTGCCTTGGGCATAACGTAATTTCAGTCTTGTTCGTTGAAGACCTTGCGGCATGTATCGCCATTGCAGTACCCCATGATCCTGCACCAATAATGGTTATTTTCATGGGGGTAGTGATAGCGTCCATTTGCTAGTTGGGTAGAATAATTCCTGAGTCAGCGGTTTCGTTATTAGCGGCCATCAAGCGTTGTTCGTATAACTGATGGAAGTTAATTTCTGATAAGTGAATAGGCTGAAATCCAGCTCTTCCAATAAGGTCAGCAATATTTGATCTCAAGTAAGGATAAATAATGCTTGGGCAGGCAATCGCCAACATTGGCTCAACTTGCTCTGCAGGAATATTTTTTAATTCAAAAATCCCAGCTTGCTGAGCTTCAACCAAAAACAATACTTTATCTTCTACTCTAGTGGTGACATTACCAATCACGATCACTTCAAATAAATCACCTTGTAATTGACCAAATTGAATATCTATCTGAATTTGAACATTTGGCTCACCTGGTGTTAAAAAAATATCAGGGGCATTGGGCTGCTCTAAAGAAATATCTTTTAAATAAAGTCTTTGAATCTGAAAGATTGGATTTGTTGTTTCCTGCTGAGCAGAGTGGTTTGAAGTTTCTGACATTCAATTTCCGTTTTAAATTAATTATTTTTGTAACAATGGGTCTAACTTGCCCGCTTTATCTAATGCGGATAAATCATCAAATCCACCGACATGAAAATCCCCGATATAAATTTGAGGTACTGTTCTTCTACCCGTCCTAGTCATCATTTCTTCACGCTTGACTGGGTCTGAATCAATTAAGACTTTTTCAATCTCCGTCACGCCCTTTGAAGCGAGTAATTTTTCCGCCATTCTGCAATAGGGGCATACTTGAGTGCTATACATCAATACATTTGGCATATTTTCTCCAATTACTTTACCAATGGTAGGCCAGCGACATTCCAGGATTTAATCCCACCCTCTAGACAAACAACGTCGGCATAACCTTCTTTTTGTAACTTTCCAACATAGGAAGCTGACTTTTGACCAGTTTCACAGACCAAAATAAGGGGAACCGACTTATCAAGGCGTATTCCAGCTAAGTTTGGTATCAAATCTTGGGCATTTATCTGCCTTGCACGTGCAATATGACCTTTTTGATAGTCTTCTATCGCTCGTATATCTATAATATTGGCTTTACTACGATTTATTAATTGAGTTGCAATTGCAGGAGAAACACCTACTTTTCCTTGAATTAGACCCTGTAAATTAGGGGCTAGAAGCAATGCGCCGCTCACAAGCATTAATGCAAGTAAGATAAGGTTATTTGTATTTGATATGAATTCCATTTAACAATTATAGAATGATGTTATGAAACAGTTAGTTCTTATTCGTCACGGCGAGTCTTCCTGGAATCTAGAAAATCGGTTTACAGGCTGGGTAGACGTTGATTTAACGCCCAAAGGCGCTCAACAAGCCATTGAAGCTGGTCAAAAATTGAAGGCTCAAGGATATACATTTGATATCGCCTTTACCTCTGTTTTGAGAAGGGCTATTAAAACTCTATGGCATGTTCAAGAGCAAATGGACCTGATGTGGATTCCAACAGTTCATAGCTGGCGCTTAAATGAACGTCATTATGGGGCCCTCGCTGGTCTAAATAAGGCTGAAACGGCTGAAAAATACGGTAACGAGCAAGTTCATATCTGGCGTCGCTCATATGATGTTCCTCCCCCGCTCCTTGAGGAGAATGACCCTAGAAACTCTTTTTCTGATCCAAGATACGCAAAATTAAAGCCTGAAGAAATTCCTCGGGGGGAATGTTTGAAAGATAACGTCCAACGAGTATTGCCCTTGTGGCATGAATCCATTGCCCCGGCGTTAAAGTCGGATAAAAAAATTGTGATCGCGGCTCATGGAAATAGTATTCGCTCTTTGGTCAAATTTATAGATCAAGTTTCTGACTCGGACATCATGGAAGTGAATATTCCGAATGGGCAACCACTCGTTTATGAATTTGATGATAACCTAAAGCCTATTCGCCACTTTTACTTGGACTAAACCATGCGTCAACTATTTAAAAACATACTTTGGGTTTCATTTGGTGCGCTGGCTGGTGTCGTAGTAACTTGGCAGCTTTCAGCAACAGCACAGCAATCTGGAACACTACCCTTAGATGAGTTAAGGTTATTTTCTACTGTGTTTGGAAGCGTGAAACGTGATTACGTCGAACCAATTGACGACAAAAAACTCATTACTGATGCTGTGAAGGGCATGGTAAGTAGTTTAGATCCACATTCAGCATTTTTAGACACTAAAGATTTTTCTGAAATGCAAGAGCAAACGCAAGGTAAATTTGCTGGACTTGGTATTGAAATCTCATCAGAAGATGGTTTAGTAAAAGTCATGAATCCTATTGAAGATACTCCAGCTGCAAAAGCAGGTTTATTAGCTGGGGATCTGATTACTCGTTTAGATGACAAACCAGTACGTGGTATGACCTTAGACCAAGCAGTGCGCAAAATGCGTGGCGATCCTGGCACTAAAATCACTTTAACGATTTACAGAAAATCTGAGGAAAGAACTTTCCCGGTGACCATTACTCGCGCGGAAATTAAAGTGCAATCTGTGAAAAGTAAGCTACTTGAAAACAACCTACTTTGGGTGAGAATTACAAGCTTCCAAGAGCGTACTGTTCCTGATTTGGCAAAGAGAATGTCTGATGCCTATGCACAGAATCCTAATTTAAAGGGTGTGATTTTAGATCTCCGAAACAATGGTGGTGGAATCCTACAAGGTGCGGTAGGTGTAAGCGCTGCATTTTTACCTCAAGGCTCAACAATTGTTTCCACAAAAGGTCAATCGAATAGCAGCAAGCAACTCTTTAAAGCTGAACCTGAAAACTATAAGTTATCCGAGTCTTCAGACCCTCTTGCTGGACTTCCAGATATATTTAAAAAAATTCCATTGGTCGTTTTAACAAATGCATATTCCGCCTCTGCCTCTGAAATCGTAGCTGGTGCTTTACAAGATTACAAACGTGGCACGATTATGGGAAAAACTACCTTTGGTAAGGGTTCCGTACAAACAGTCCGCCAGATTTCTTCAGATACTGCACTGAAAATAACAACTGCCTATTACTACACTCCAAGTGGTAAATCTATTCAGGCCTATGGTATCAAGCCAGATATTGCTGTTGATCAAAATGCTGATGGTGATCCAAATGATGTTTTAATTTCTCGTGAAGTAGATAGTGAAAATCATTTAAGAAATAAGCAAAAGTCTGAAGACAAGCTCATTACTGATCGTGAAAAAAGACGCATGGATGAGTTACAAATCTTAGAAGAAAAAAATTCAAAAATGACGCCTGAAGAAAAAGCTAAAGAAAAAGCGAAGAAGGCTCCTGAATTTGGATCTCCTGAAGACTTCATGTTAACTCAAGCGAAAGCTTATCTAACTGGCAATACAGTGATTCGCTCAAAATCCAAACTTGAATAATGTTCTTTAAAGCTTATGGATGATCTTGAACTCCTTCGATATTCAAGACATATCCTCCTAGATGAGATTGGGATTGAGGGTCAACAGCGAATTCATGACTCTCATGTTCTTATAGTTGGTGCTGGTGGCTTAGGCTCTGCCTGTGCTCCTTACCTTGCAGCGGCTGGGGTTGGTACTCTTAGCATCATGGATCATGATATTGTTGAGTTAACGAACCTTCAGCGCCAAATCATTCATACGTCTGATGCAGTTGGAAAACCCAAAGTATCTTCAGCAAAACATATGCTGCAACAATTAAACCCACTGATTAAGATTATTCCCATACAAGAAAAAGCAACTAAAGAAACCCTTCAAATGAGGGTTCCTACTGTTGATATCGTGGTTGACTGTACTGATAATTTCAAGACTCGCCACTTGATTAATCAATTATGTGTATCTCATAAAAAGCCTTTAGTTTCAGGAGCGGCAATTCAGTGGGATGGTCAAGTGAGTGTTTATAACCTGCAAGATGATCATGCCGCATGTTATGCCTGCATTTTTCCGGAGGAGGAATCTTTTGAAGAAGTTGCCTGCTCCACGATGGGAGTCTTTTCTCCATTGGTAGGCTTAATTGGATCGCTTCAAGCTGCGCAGGTATTACAACTGATTACTCAAAGTGGTGAGCCGCTCACCAATCAACTACTGATGTGGGATGCTCAAAAAAGCGTTATGACTAAAATCAAACTTAAAAAAGCACCGCATTGTAAAGTCTGTAGTCAGGCTTGACATCCTCCCCGTCTTAAAGGACGGGGATTTCTTTCTGAGCATTTGGTTAAACTTTGGAGAGATCTGCAATCAGTTTTGCTTGGACTTGAGGTTCATAAGTGGTAAGTATTTTATTCAGTGCTTGCTGTAATTTACCCATATCTGATTTAAGTAACTCTCTTTTGACAGTCAATAGTTGACTTGCATGCATTGAAAAGTCTGTTAAACCCATGGCAATTAATAATCTGGTTAATTTAGAGTCACCCGCCATCTCACCACAAATAGAAACAGATTTACCAACGTCTTGACTATCATGAATAACTTTATAAATCATACTCAAAATTGCGGGATGCAATGGATCATACAAATGCGCCACAGAGCTGTCTGCTCGATCAATTCCCAATGTATATTGAATTAAATCATTCGTGCCAATCGATAAAAAATCAAAGTATTTTAGAAATACAGGAAGAATAAATACTGCAGCGGGTAGTTCAATCATTGCACCGACACGTATTTGTGGGTTATAGGCGATGCCACGCTCATCTAGCTGTTTTTTTGCTTGATCAATTAGTTCAAATGTTTGCTCAATTTCGTTCACTTGTGCAAGCATCGGGATTAAAATTTGAGCCTTGCCATGTGCTGAAGCTCTTAAAATTGCCCGTAATTGCTCTAAAAATATATCAGGCTCACTCAGTGACCAACGGATACCTCTTAATCCTAAGGGAGATATATCCGAGGTAATTGTTTCTACTTCGGTATCTAAATTTTTATCTGCGCCAATATCTATCGTTCGAATATTAACGGGCATACCATGCATGGCAATGACAGTTTGTGCATAGGCTTTATATTGCTCTTCTTCATCCGGAATCCCATGAAGACGATTCATAAACAAAAACTCGGATCGAAACAAACCAATTCCTAATGCACCTTTTGTTAGAGCATCATTCGCATCTTCTGGCATTTCAATATTAGCCATTAAAACAATTTTCTTGCCATCTAATGTTTGAGTTGGAGTGTGTTTTAAAAGTTGTAATTTATTTTTTGCTAGACGTAATTCAGCTTGACGATGACGATACTCATCTAAAACTATTTGCGGAGGATCGATAATGACTACTCCTCTATCACCATCTACAATCAGCCAATCATCCTGCTTAATAAGCATAGAAGCATTTTTTACACCTACTGCCGCTGGAATATCTAAACTTCTTGCAACAATTGCTGTATGAGAATTTTTACCACCCAAATCTGTTACAAAAGCACAAAAATTTAATTCTTTAAAGCGCAACATATCATGTGGGGCAATGTCTTGAGCAACAATAATTACTTCAGAATTTTCTCGATCAAGTTTTTGATACTTCGTTGTTTCCTCTTTTTTATTAGAGTCTTGAAGTGCAACTAATACTCTTTCAATGACCTGACGAAAATCTGCTCCACGCTCTTTCAAATATGGATCTTCTATAGTTTCAAAGTTATCTAGTAAGTCATCTAACTCAGTAGTCAAAGCCCAAGCCGCATTCAATCTTCTTTTTTTGATCAACTCAATCGGTTTTTTTTGTAACTCAGGATCATCTAGAATTAATTGATGAACCTCTAAAAAAGCTTCCATCTCTTCAGGAGCATCTTCTGGCAGGCTTTTTTTCAGATCAAATAATTCTTTTTTGGCAATTTCAAATGCATCAAAGAGTCTTTGTAATTCTTGCTCTTCCTCACCTTCTTGAATGAATCGATGATTCACTTCCAAAGATGCTGAGGAAATAGTAAGCGCCCTTCCAATAGCCACACCATTGGATACTGAAAGTCCAGAAATGACAAACGTCATCCACCCTCTCCAAAATAATCATTGATGAGGGCTTTAATTGCATCAAAAGCTTCTTGTTCTTGATCTCCTTGGGTTTCAAGGACAACCTCGGAACCAATTCCTGCTGCAAGCATCATTACTCCCATAATACTTTTAGCGTTAATTTTTCTACCTTTACGCTCCAAGGTGATTTCACAAGGATATTGACTAGCTAGTTGCGTCAGTTTTGCTGAGGCTCTTGCATGTAACCCTAATTTATTGATGATCGTAATAGATTCTGATGGCATATAGATAGAATAATTGACTAAGAAATTTTTGTGGCGTCTCTAATTCTCATCACTCCTTGCTGGCCACCTTGGAGTGATTTTTCAACGATTTCAGAAATTGGTTCATGGCGATGACTAACCGCGCGTAATAACATGGGTAAATTCACCCCCGTCAGAACTTGAATATCCTGCGCTTGATTCGACCTACTCGTTAAACGACTTGCCACATTAGAGGGAGTTGCTCCCATAATATCCGTAATCACCAGAACCTCATGTTCAGAGTGAAGGCCATCTACTAACTCTTGTAGTTTGTTTAACGTGATTTTGGAGTCCTCATGAGGAGGGACATTGACTGCAAAAATATTTTCTGGCACTTGGCCGTAAATATGTCCAACAAACTCTAACAAAGCGCTTGCTAGGGGGGTGTGAGCAACAATAATAATTCCAGCCATGTTTAATTTTTCAAACTTTTTTCAAGTTGTTCAAGCCAAAATTTGGCAACGTTAAAACCTGTTTGCTGAGTAATTTCCACAAAACCCGTTGGACTTGTGACGTTGATTTCAGTTAAATAATTACCAATGATATCCAAGCCTACGATATTCAAACCTCTTTTTTCCAAAATGGGCCCTATCAAAGATGCTATTTCTTGTTCGCGGGCAGAAAGTGGTTTAGCAACGCCTTTACCACCTGCCGCTAAATTACCTCGAATATCTCCAGCTTGAGGAATACGTGCGAGAACATAAGGTACTGGTTGCCCATGAATCAACAATAGCCTTTTATCGCCATCTTTAATTTCTGGTAAATATTTTTGCACCATCAAACTTCGTTGACCGTACTCCCCTAGTGTTTCTACAATGCTACCAAGGTTTAATCCATCTTGGTTTACACGAAAAACCCCCATCCCACCCATACCATCTAAAGGTTTAATGACTATATCTTGATGCAATCCATGAAACTCTCGAATCTGCTCTAGTGATCGAGTAACCATGGTTGGTGCCACAAAATCAGGGAACTCTAAGATGGCTATTTTTTCTGAATGGTCTCTTAAAGCACTGGGTTCATTCACAACACGAACTCCCATTCGTTTTGCTTGAGAAAGTAGCCAGGTGTTTGCTAAGTATTCGACGTTAAAAGGAGGGTCTTGGCGCATGATGACCGCATCAAAGTTTCTTAAACTTTGTAATTGCTCCTGAAGTACTTCAAACCAAGGATCTTTTTCCGTATCAATGGAAATTTTTTGGCAAATAGCCTGAATATCATCATGCTTTGCACTTAAGGTATGCGCTTTCGCATGGAATACCTGATGACCAGCCGTAAAAGCTACTTGCATCATTACTAAGCTTGAGTCTTTATATGCTTTAAAAGTCTCAAGTGGGTCAGCAATAAAAAGCAGCTTTAACATATTATTCGATATTGGGGTCTGTGCGCTCGAGTTCTAAGGATGCTGCTAATAGCGCTAAGCGTGCAACAACTCCATATAAATAAAAACGATTAGGTATAGCACTACCAGGTTTAGCAGTTACATCCGGAATAGCGTTTTGTTCAAAAGCAAGTGGCACAAAATGCATCCCTGGAGCATTTAAAACTTCATTTGGTCCGCGACCTGTATGCACACGATAGAATCCACCAACAACATAACGATCAATCATGTATACAACTGGCTCAGAGACCGCTTCGTTTACTTTCTCAAAGGTGTGTACCCCTTCTTGAATAATAACGTCATGAACCTCTAAACCTTCTTTAATGACACTCATTTTGTTTCTATCGCGGCGATTGAGCTCTTTTAACTCACTCGCATCATGAATCGACATAATTCCCATACCGTATGTTCCCGCATCGGGCTTCACAACGACATAAGGCTTTTCTTTGATACCCATTTGCTTATATTTTTTCGCAATTTTTTTCAGTAACGCGGCAGCTTTATCTTGAAGCTCTTCCTCTCCAATGCGCTCATTGAAGTCTACGTTTTTTACTGTTGAAAAATAAGGGTTTAATAACCAAGGATCAATATCAACAACTTTCGTAAATTTTTTAATGACATCATCATATGCAGCAAAGTGATTCGATTTGCGTCTAGTCGACCATCCCGCATGCAATGGTGGTAGCACATACTGTTCATGAATATTTTTCAAGATTTCAGGAACACCAGCTGATAAATCATTATTCAACAAAATAGAGCAAGGATCAAAATCTTTTAATCCAAGTCTTCTACCTTTTAAACCCAAACGAACTAAAGGTTCTAAAACCAGACGTTGTCCATCTGGAAGATCAACATTAGTAGGCTTTTTAATTTCTTCTGAAAGACCTCCTAAGCGAACATTTAATCCTGTTTGTCTTAATATGGCAGCTAACCTGGCCACGTTTTGCAGATAAAACACATTACGGGTATGCCGTTCTGGAATTAATAATAAATTTCTAGCTTCAGGACAGATCTTTTCAATAGAGGCCATTGCAGCTTGCACAGCTAAGGGCATCATTTCTTGAGAAAGATTGTTAAATCCCCCAGGAAATAAATTGGTATCTACAGGCGCTAGCTTAAAACCAGCATTTCGCAAATCCACCGAGCAGTAAAAAGGCGGCGTGTGATCTTGCCACTCTAATCTGAACCAACGTTCGATTGTTGGGGTAGCGTCTAATACCTTTTTCTCTAACTCGAGTAAAGGGCCAGTAAGGGCAGTAATTAAATGAGGAACCATACCCCCTATTGTATTTAACTTTTGCGAACTCGTACAAAATCTTCATAGGTCTAATCAAAAGTAAAAAAAGGGCATCAAAAGATGCCCTTAAGATACTCCAACTACTAGGGGATATTACATTTCGTAGGCAGTTTCACCGTGTGATGAGATATCTAAGCCTTCGCGCTCTTCTTCTTCAGAAACACGCAAACCAATTAACATATCAACCAATTTATAGCTAATGAAAGCAACCACACCAGACCAAACTAAAGTTGTTACAACGGCAGTTGCTTGGATCATCACTTGGCCCATCATGTCATACTCAGGAGCTACAGCATTAGCTACGTAGTCATAGATGCCTGTTCCACCCAATGACGGGGCTGCAAATACACCTGTTAATAATGCTCCTGTGATACCACCGACGCCATGAACACCGAAAACATCAAGACTATCGTCAGCTTTCAACAGCTTCTTGAGTCCTGTTACGCCCCACAAACATAAAGCACCAGCGATTAAGCCAATAATGAGGGATCCCATGACACCAACAAAGCCTGCTGCAGGAGTAATGGCTACTAATCCAGCAACTGCACCAGAAGCGCCGCCTAACATCGATGGTTTACCTTTTAGTGCCCACTCAGCAAAGATCCATGATAAAACTGCAGCTGCAGTTGCCATCAATGTATTTGCAAAAGCGAGTGATGCACTGCCGTTGGCTTCTAAAGCAGATCCAGCATTGAATCCAAACCAACCTACCCACAGTAAAGATGCACCAACCATCGTTAATGTAAGGTTATGTGGCTTGAATGGCTCTTTACCGTAGCCAATTCTTTTACCAACTACGTAAGCACCAACTAAACCAGCAATCGCGGCATTAATGTGAACTACCGTACCACCAGCGAAATCAAGCGCACCTTTTTGGAATAACCATCCAGCAGTAGCCAATGCTTTTTCAGCTGCGGCAGCATCTGTAAAGGCATCAGGACCTGACCAGAACCAAACCATGTGTGCCATTGGTAAGTAACTGAAAGTAAACCATAAGACTGCAAACAAAAGCACCGCAGAAAACTTCATACGCTCTACAAACGCACCCACAATTAAACATACTGTAATGGATGCAAAAGCTGCCTGGAAGACCATGTATGCTAATTCAGGAACTACAACACCCTTACTGAAAGTTGCTACAACAGAATCAGGAGTTATGCCCATCAAGAATAAGCGATCAAATCCACCAAAGAAAGCATTACCCTCGGTAAACGCAATACTGTAGCCGTAAATAGCCCATAAAACCATAATGAGCGAGAACACGACCAAACATTGCATTAATACAGAAAGCATGTTCTTTTTTCTGACTAAACCACCGTAGAATAAGGCTAAAGCCGGAACTGACATCATAATTACCAATGCCGTACAGACTAATAACCAGGCAGTATCACCCTTGTTTGGAACAAGTGCTGGTGCTGCTGGTTCAGCTGCTGCTGGAGTAGCGGCAGGAGCGGATACAGCAGGTGCTGCTTTATCTTCAGCAAATGCCATTGATGTTGGTGCTAAAGATGCAGCTCCAAAACTCAATAACAAGGCGCCTGAGACAATTAATTTTTTCATCCAATGTTTCATTAGTATTGCTCCTCTTTATAGTGCCGCCGCGCCGGTTTCACCGGTACGGATACGCACAACTTGCTCAACAGGGGTAACGAAGATTTTTCCGTCGCCAATTTTTCCAGTCCTTGCAGCTGTCTCGATGACTTCGATAGCACGATCAACTAAATCGTCACTAACTACAGCATCTACACGTACTTTAGGTAGAAAATCAACAACGTATTCAGCTCCACGATACAACTCAGTGTGACCTTTTTGACGGCCAAAACCTTTAACTTCAGTTACTGTAATTCCTGAAACGCCCACTCCCGCGAGCGCTTCACGAACTTCATCTAACTTGAAGGGTTTGATAATTGCAATGATCAATTTCATACTTGACTCCCAGTCAGATGATTATTAGAAAGTTTTTGTTAAAGAAACAAAAGCCGTACCCTTACCGGTATTGTCTAAGTTTGGATTGTAATAAGCATATCCATTTGCATTAGTTCCAATATAAGCGATTGCGCCAGCTAAACCATGACCAAAGTCCTTCGTTAATCCAATTTTCCAATCAGTGTATGAGAAAGATGCATCAGCTACATTACCTGCTACTACGGAAACACTTGGAACATATTGATAACCAACGTGACCATTAAGTGTTACGCCTTCCCAACCTGTGTCGTAGTTAAGCGAAAGGTCGATGTACTGAGAACCTTTACTTTGGTCAATGCCGAATAAATTCGTTAAAGCATAGGAATACTTCAATGTTGCAAAACCGTAAGTAGCGCCGATATAAGCTTCTAAAGTACTTGGAGATTGGCCAACTGCTTGGCGTCCAGAGTAAGCACCAGTACTGCCCGTATATGTAGTTGCGCCAATTAGGTTTTTAGTTGGATAGTAGTACTCTAATAAACCAACGTCTAACATCAAACCTTCAGTAACTTCTTTTTTGTAGCCTGCGTAGAAATCCATTTCAATAGGAGCTGATACACCTGTAGCGGGCGGAGCCGCATTTGAGCCATATCCATCATTAATCCAACTAATGCTTGAATTCCAGTTACCAATATAGAAACCGCTCTCATGAGCGTAATCAAAACCACCTTGAATCGCAGGTAATGAGTTTGACTGCGAAATACCACGATAACGGTATTGGCTAGCTAATGTAACGTTAGCAGTTACAGGACCTGTATCAGGAGCTGCTGCTGGCTCGTCTGCTGCCATCACGTTGCCGACCATGAATGATGATGCTGCTGCGATTGCGGATATAGCGATAAATTTTTTCATTGCAAAACTCCTATAAAAATGTAAAGGGTATAGCGAGAAGTTAATCAAAAATTCCTCTTCTTGCTTAATGCTATTTTCACCATTCGAGCTTGGGTATTCTTAGGGTTTCACCCCATTTTGTAGCATAACTGTCATATTTGCACCAATTTGGTGAATTGCATATTCACATAATATTCCCCATAATAGGGCTTCAATATATCAACTTGATAGGTTTTAATATGAGTAATTCTGATTTTTTCCAAAAATTTCAAACGATGGCTGAAGATGTACAAAAAAAGGTAGCTGATGCAGTCAAAGACTCTCCGGCCAAAGATTTAGAAAAAAATGTGCGTGGCTTAATGAATCAAGGATTTCAGAAAATGGATCTGATTACTCGCCAAGAGTTTGATATTCAAATCCAAGTTTTGGCTAAAACTCGTGAGAAATTAGAAGAGCTTGAAGCAAAAGTTGAAGCTCTCCAAGCCAAAATTAATGGCTAATAAGTAGCTAATTAATATGGGTGAAACCCACCCATAAAAGTTTCTATCTGCTCAGTTGTTTGTTTCTGAATCTGTGCTGTAGGTTCTGCTTTGAACGACTGAATCGCGCTCATTTGATAAATAGATGACTGACCATTAGCATGTTGTCTGATGACCCAGCGTACCCAATAGATTCGATACACACCATCAGGTCCAAAACCTTTTAAGTTATATCCCTGCGCAGGGAGAATTAGTGCTGGTGTTCCAGCCGTCTTCACTTCAAATTGTATGAGTTGTTGTTCTGAATTACCTTGAACAATTTTGGCGACATTCGACTTCATCCAATCAATCAAAGCTGTTTCCGATATGACCTTTGTATCAAAAGGAATCGCACCAATTGCAAATAAAATCTCACCTGCCTTAGACGCAGCCATTGTCATAGTGAGTTCATTTTTTTCAAAAAGAAAAGTTTGTTGCTCAAAATGATGCTTTGCTGGGAATAAAGCCAAAAACTTCTGCTCATCTAACTTGACTTCACGCCAATTATAAGTAGCCGTACAAGACGCCTGTAAAAGCATCAGCATCACTGTCAAAGTGAAAAGTATTTTTTTCATGAATCTTAAATTAAACAATTCCAGCTAAATGCGCTTGTTGATCAGCGTGATAACTTGATCTGACCATCGCGCCAACTGCTGCATGTGTAAAGCCCATTTCAACAGCACGTTTTTCGAACATCTTAAAGGTATCTGGATGTACATAACGCCTCACGGGCAAATGATGATTAGAGGGTGCTAGATATTGCCCAATCGTGAGCATATCTATATCGTGGTCACGCATATCTTGCATGACTTGTAAGATTTCATCATCGGTTTCACCTAATCCAACCATGAGTCCACTTTTGGTAGGTATTCCAGGATACTTTGCTTTGAAGTCTTTCAGTAACTTTAAGGAGTGCAAATAATCTGCGCCAGGTCTTGCTTCTTTGTATAAGCGTGGCACAGTTTCTAAATTGTGGTTCATCACATCTGGTAAGCCTCGACCGTCATTGGTGCCAAAAACCTCTAAAGCAAACTCGAGACGCCCCCTAAAGTCAGGCACTAAAACTTCTACTTTAGTCATTGGGGAAAGTTCTTTTGTTTGCTCAATACACTGCACAAAATGCATTGCACCACCATCGCGTAAATCATCTCGATCCACACTCGTAATCACTACATAATTGAGTTTTAATGCAGCGATTGTCTTAGCAAGATTGGCAGGTTCATTGACATCTAGTGGATCAGGCCTGCCATGTCCGACATCGCAGAATGGGCACCGGCGCGTACATTTCTCACCCATAATCATAAAAGTGGCAGTACCCTTACCAAAACACTCACCAATATTTGGGCAACTCGCTTCTTCACAGACAGTGACTAATTGGTTCTCTCTTAAGATTTTTTTAATTTCACCAAACCGTGAATTACCAGAACTAGCGCGAACCCTAATCCAATCGGGCTTTTTTAATACCTCCTCGATGGGAACGATTTTGATAGGAATGCGCGAAGTTTTTTCCGCAGATTTTTGTTTCTTTGTCGGGTCGTAAGTCGAGGCAACTACATTTTTATCATTCATACATCTATTCTATTGGAAATTGAGTGAACTCAGTTGCAGTTGTAGTTCATTCACTAAGGTCTTTGAAACCTCTGCAAGCTCTTTCTCTACTCCCAAACTTTTCATATCGACTGTCTCAAGATCAGGGTAACCGCATGGATTAATCATCAAAAAAGGGGCTAAATCCATATTTACATTAAGTGCTAAGCCATGATAAGAGCAATGGCGGGTAACTTTTAGGCCCAAGGCGGCAATTTTTGCCCCGGCATGTAGAGATGCACCTGTCGAACTGATATATATTCCAGGCGCCCCCGCTTGTCTTTCTGTATCAATTTGATAATGCTCGAGGGTATTAATGATGGCCTGCTCCATCCGAAAGACTAATTCTTTAACGTAAATACCTAATCTTTTTAAATCTAGGAGCAAATAAACAATAATTTGCCCTGGTCCGTGGTAAGTAATTTGTCCACCCCGATCCACTTGTACAAGATCGATCTTGGTATTGTGATCAAGCAAATGATTCAAATCTCCAGCGAGTCCCAATGTAAAAACGGGAGGGTGCTCTAAAACCCAAATTTGATCGGGTGTGTCTTGATCTCGATGAAGAGTGAACTCCTTCATCGCATCATACGTATGTTGATAATCCTGCAGACCTAAATAATGAATCTCTACAGGCGCTTGCATCACAAGACGACACTCACTAAGGGATGGGTAGAAAGTGTCCTATAAATCTCATCTAACTGCGCTCGACTGGTTGTATGAATCAGCACCGTTAAACCAATATATTTATTTTCTTTCGAGCTACGCTCTTCAACTTTAGCAATATCAAAATTAGCGTCAAATTGTTGGCAGATATGAATCACTGCAGGTTTAAAGTCTGGGCTATTTTTGCCCATGACCTTAATAGGAAAATCACAAGGATATTCGATTAAGGACTCAGGTGGATTATTTTGCATGCCAAAGACCCATCACTGTATCCCGAATCAAATGTAACTTACGATGAAAAAAGTGATCTGCGCCAGGTATCACATGCACAACCACTTCCTGCTCTTTTAACCAATCAAAGACTGCTTGCAAAGGAATGGTTTCATCAACTTCACCATGTATGACGATTGAATTTTTAGGAATATTGGGCATATCCCATTTACCAGCTGCGCTACCGATTAAGACTAATCTTTCAGGCGCTTTTCCCTTGTTTGTTAAACGTTCTGTCAGATTGCTGTTCACAAAGCTTCCGAAAGAAAAGCCCGCTAGGACAACAGGTAAATTTGCTACTTCATTTGTCCAGCCATCGTCCACAATGGAAGTAAGTTCTTTCCATGAATTTGGCTTTTGCATCCATTCCAGAATTTGCTCTAGATCATCAATTTCACCAACGCCATCATCAAAACTTCCCTGTGATTTACCAACGCCTCTGAAATTGGGGCGAACACTCACATACCCCAATAGATTCAAAGTCTTCGCTAAGGTTTGCGCGACTTTATTATCCATAGAGCCACCCAAAAGCGGGTGGGGGTGACCAATTAATGCCAGGCCTCTTGGCTTAAATTCAGGATTATTTTGCAACTCTTCTGGTAAATCAATGCTGACTTCAGCAATGCCAACCCCAATGTGGATTAAATGATGCATGGTTCTAGGATTCATTAATCATCAACCTTTCGACCGGCACACCCTCAATAAAATGGCTTTGGATAATCTCATCAATGTCGTGCTCATCAACAAATTGATACCAAACTCCTTGAGGATATACAACCATTACAGGTCCATATTCACAACGATCTAAGCAGCCAGCTCGATTCACACGCACTTGATGCTTGCCATTGAGGTTTAATGCTTTACATTTATTTTTTGCGTAATCAAATAATTTGGATGCGTCATGCTGATCACATGAGGCATTTCCATTTGTTCTAAGATTGAGGCAAAAAAAGGCGTGGTGCTTGAAATATTCCATGAAAAAATTATATCCTTTGCTGTTATTACCAACATTTATTTAAAGCTTGAATTTCTACTTTTCAACAACAATATCATCGCTAAAAATGGCCATACTATCGAAATCCAGGCAAACAAACCATTGATATGAATCATCTTACCTTGAGGTAATTGCTCCAACAAGTTAAAAAAATATGGGTTATATGGCAAGATATTGACAAAAACGATGAGGCATACCAAAGACAACATACTCAATTTCCAGATGGATTTTCGAGATAAAAAATTGGCTAAGAATATCAATAAAAACCCAGTTGCTAGGCCAACACCGACAGAGGCACTCCACCAAATAGAAGCTCCCGTTTGACCAAATTGAAATTGCGAAATCAGCAGTTTTAAAAGAAGCATGAAAATTAATAGTCCGCCAATCAACTTCAGTGGTGAGGCTTTTTTACGGACTCCAAAAAGGAATACCGTTCCAATACTCAGCGTCGCTAAGGAGGTAATTAAAATTTCTTGTGAGGCGTTATTTAACGGAAAACTCCAAAAGGGGGATATACGTGTTATTTGAAAACCAAAGTCGCCCATACCAAGCCATGCATTTTGAGGATAAATCTGTGCGAATGGACATAAAAGCAACAACAACAAAAATCCTTGATGTTCCCCAAAAATTGACTCTCGAATCCGCTCAGCCTTATTTCCTGACAACCACTGCGGACTAAATGGCAAGGCAAAGAGCGCTCCAATTAAAACGCCTAATGCATTTGAATACCAATCAATAGAGCTCGGAATTCTAGTCGGCAAATACGTTTGTAAGCTTTCTAAACAACCAGAAACAAATATCCCTAAAAAAAGAGTCGCCATAAAAGCCGACCATTTTAATAGTCTAGGATACAGCGAAAAAACCATCAAAAAACCAAAGGGTAAATAACCAACAATATTTGTTATGACATCAAAGATAGGAATATAACGAGGTGTTGCAGCCAATAGCCATGCCCATGGCAATAAATGGCTATCTAATAAAAAATTAAAAGGGGTAAGGCTTGTATAGATGACTAAGCAAAGATACAAAATAAGTAAAAGCTGAGCCAAATAAAATGGCTTAGCTATCTTCAATTTATCACTTGAATGAATCAATTTATCCCTAGGCAATCGATTTGTTTCTACAATAGCATGTATGACTATCAATTGGCATTATGAAACAGTATCTATAACTGAATCTACCAATTCAGATTTATTGAATCGTTGGCATCATCATACCCTAACTAAGCCTACGTCTTATTTGGCTCTTGAACAAACATCAGGACGAGGTAGAAGAGGAAATCAATGGATTTCTAAGAAAAATCAATCCCTCACTTTTTCATTGGCCTACCCTTTTGTAAACCATCTCAATCTGATGCAACTCCAAGGCCTATCTCTTGCATGTGGCTTGAGTATCATCCAAGGTTTATGTCAATTTTTACAACTATCTAAATCAAATGCGCAGTCTTTAGGTCTTGGTCTAAAGTGGCCAAATGACATCTTAATTGGAGATAGAAAATTCGGGGGTATATTGGTTGAAGGCGGCCAAAAATCTGCTCAGGATCCGATTTGGATGGTGATTGGTATTGGTCTTAATTTGGATTTGCCCAATCAATCCACCAATCATTTAATGACAACTAATCTAAGCGAAATTAATGTAAATGATCTTTCGCTAGACATTGATGCTCTTTGGAAAGATCTTACCCTGCGGTTGGGTCATACTATTGAGATATTTTCTGAAAGTGGCTTTAGGGGTTTTAAAGATGACTGGAATGAATGGGATCTTTGGCACAATCAAACTGTGGTTCTTCATCAAGAATCAAACAAAATGTTTCAGGGGAAAAACCTTGGTGTGAATGAAAAAGGCTATTTATTATTAGATACTCCTTTAGGTATACAAGAAATTTCAAGTGGTGATTTATCGCTGAGTAAAGAAAATTGATGAACCGAAAACTACTTTTCGTCGATATTGGTAATACTAGAGCCAAATGGTGTGTATCTGATGCTGTCCGGAGCGAGGATTTCGATTTTGTATATGGCGCTTTACCTCATACAGAATCCCCCTTTTCACAACAAGGCGCAAATCAACTGCAATCATTAGTTCAAGTGAAAGACTCCATCTTTCATATTATTTTGTGTAGTGTTGCTAGTGTTTCTATTGAGAGTATCTGGCATCAATGGTTTGCACAACAATTACCAAACTCTCCGATTTCTGTATTTGATTCAAGTTTGAATTTTTTGCCTATTCAAAACCTTTATCAAGCACCAAGTGATTTAGGGAATGATCGATGGGCGGCGATTATTGGGGGCTATCATTTTGCAAAAGAAGGTAACTATCTGATCGTCAATAGTGGCACTGCCACAACCATCGATTATGTCAACCGTAATTTGGAGTTTAATGGTGGCTGGATTCTGCCAGGTATCAACATGATGTTACAGTCTTTAGGCTCTAAAACAGCGCTCTTGCCAAATCTTTCTCAACATCCGTATGATGAGAAGAATGAAAATATATTTGGCAACTCTACCGAGTCTGCAATTTTGCAAGGCGTGTTGCATGCCCAATTAGGGTCTATTCAGTTTGCACTTCATCATCACCCGGAAATTCGTCATTTGATTATTTCTGGTGGTAATGGTGCCTTAATTCACAAAAATCTGGATTTGAATACCCATACTTCTTGTTCAGTCACTCTAGATCTACATGTTATTTTTCGTGGACTTCGTCTTTGGTATCTTCAATCAATTAAATAATCTGATGCGCTTCCTACATATTTCTCTTTGGCTTTTGATTACTTTTAATTTTTGTGCTGCCAGCCTTATTCTTTATATTCCATACACGTTTACTCACTGGGTAGAAACTATAGCGATTAGCCATATAAGCCCTGAAGACTCTATTTTAGAAAAGGATTTGAGGTTCAATATACAAAGGATTGAGGTCAATGGCTCAATCACTGGTGAAGCTGAGTTTGTCAAAAAAGAGCTCTAAGTTCTTATTTTTTGCAATAACGCGGTAGTTGACCTTCTAAACAGAAAAGGGATTGCAAAAGCTTGACCACCCCAAGTTCTGATCAATGCAGTTTCCGGTAAAGTATCAATTTGATAATCACCACCTTTTACATAAATATCTGGTCGAACACGAGACATTAATTCAACGGGTGTTTTTTCTTTAAAACAGATCACTAAGTCAACACACTCAAGTGATGCTAAAAGAGCCATCCGATCGCTTTCATTATTAATTGGTCGATCATCACCTTTACCCAACATCTTTACCGACTCATCCGCATTGACGCCAACAATTAAGCTTTTTCCTAAAGATCTTGCTTGAGCTAAATAAGTCACATGACCACGATGCAAGATATCAAATACTCCATTAGTGAAAACTACTGGCTTTTCAAGAGCTTGTAAGAGTTTTTGGAGATTTTCTTGACTAAAATCTAAGGCAAGAATTTTTTTCTCAAAATTAGGTAAAGGTAAATGGCTCATATCCATGGGTATATTCTATGATGGTTTCTGAAAGAGTTTTCATTTTCGCTTAGACTCTCACAAGAATCACTTGAAACTGTTGCTTACTAATAGGATTTTTATGAACTTCTGGAAATTTTTAATCCCTTTGATTTTCACTGGATGTAGTCTCACGGTTCATGCACAATCTAATGATAAAAATCCTGCAATGAGCGGTAATTGTCCAGCGGCTCTTAATTTTAAATTTCCCAGACTACAAGATGAAAAAATACAAGACTTATGTCAGTACAAGGGTAAAGTTGTGATGGTTGTAAATACTGCAAGTTATTGTGGCTTCACATCTCAATATGAGGGTTTAGAGAGCATTTATTCGAAGTATGCCTCTAAAGGTCTGGTCGTTATTGGTTTTCCATCGAATGACTTTGGCCAACAAGAGCCTGGCAGTAATAAAGAAATTGCAGATTTTTGTAAAAATACCTACGATGTGAAGTTTCCAATGATGGCTAAAAGCATCGTGAGTGGCTCGAATGCCAATCCAATGTTTAAACTATTAATAGAAAAAACAAAAACTTCACCTAAATGGAATTTCTATAAATACCTGATTGATCGTGAGGGGAATGTGGTTAACTCTTACAGCAGTATGGTGAAGCCTGATAGTAAAACAATCACTTCAGAAATCGAAAAATTATTAGTTGGAAGCAAGTAATGACGAATAAGTTGCGGGTTGCTATTGTAGGGGCTGGTATCTCAGGATTAAGTTGTGCTTATGCCCTACGAAAACAAGCATCTCTAGATATTACTTTGTTTGAAAAAGCCTCTTACATTGGTGGTCATAGTAATACCATCGAATTTACACCCAAGGGTTTTTCCGATAGTTTTCCAATTGATACAGGCTTCTTGGTATTTAATGATTGGACTTACCCTGGACTCATCGCCTTTTTTAAAGAGCTTAATGTTCCAATTGCTAAGTCTGAAATGTCTTTTTCTGTTTCCTTGAAAACACATGATCAGCAGCGTCTTGAGTGGGCTGGAGATAATTTAAATACTTTATTTGCACAACGTAAAAACATATTCAGGCCTCGTTTTTTACAAATGCTAGTGGATATTGTGAGGTTTAATCAAGCTGGGAAAAAAATGTGTGCCCATCCAGCCAGCCTTGCCCATAAGCATCAATTGGAGTTGGTTGAAGAATTTTTAACCCGTAAAAAATTTAGCTCGGCTTTTCGTGACTGGTATTTACTCCCAATGATTGGAGCTATATGGTCATGTTCATTATCAGATATGCTGAAATTTCCCATTCAAACCTTGATGCAGTTTTGTAATAACCATGGCTTACTCAACATCATCAACCGCCCACAATGGAGGACGGTTGCAGGTGGCTCTCAAGAATATGTTTCGCGTGCTATTGCAGCTTTAAAAGAAAACCACGTTTGTATTGATCAAGTTAAAGTTGATCAATGTCATCGCCTCACTGATTCGACAGATGGTCCTATTCAACTTGTATTAAGCAGTGGCGAAAAACGATATTATGACAAAGTCATTTTTGCCTGTCACTCTGACGAAACACGAGCAATATTAGCTGATGCATCTATTGAAGAAAACCAGGTATTAAGTGCTGTTGCCTATAAAAAAAATATCGCCTATGTTCATGAAGATCGTCAACTACTGCCGCAACTATCTGAAGTATGGGCTGCTTGGAACTATACCTGCGAGCAAACACCGGGTACTGGAGTGGATCAGTCTCCGGCCGTTTGCGTTCACTACCTGATTAATAAATTACAACCATTGCCAGAAATTAAAGGTCTGCCACCTGTGGTGGTTAGCCTTAATCCTCAAATTAAACCTGCTGTTGATAAAACACATGCAACTATCGAGTATTCTCATCCCATATTTAATCAAGCGGCAATCCAAGCTCAAGAAAAACTGCCTAGGATTCAGGGAATCCAAAATACCTATTTTTGCGGTGCTTGGACGCGCTATGGTTTTCATGAAGATGGCTTTCAATCTGGAAAAAATGTGGCTCAATCTCTGCTTGATTCCCTGAAATTAAACTAAGTATGCTCAATCAGGCCTCCATTCATTTTGGGCAAGTTATCCATCAACGTTACTCACCCAATAATCGTTTTAATTACCCGACCTTTTATTTGCGCATCCCTATGCGCTCAAGAAGGTTAGACCATCATTTATTAAAAAATCAGGGTATTGGTGATAACTCTTTTTCATGGATTTCTTTTTATGATCGAGATTATGGGGATACAAGTCTTTCCTCTTTAGATTGGGTCGAGCATTTGCTAAAAATGAACCAATGTAATGATGTTGATGGTGAAATCTGGCTACATACCTTTCCCAGAGTATTTGGCTATGTCTTTAATCCTGTCAGCTTTTGGTTTTGTCATGCCTCAAATGGTGATTTAAAAGTGATTGTTGCTGAAGTGAATAATACGTTTGGTGAGCGCCATGCCTACTTGTTGCAATCTGAAACATCAACTAATATCCTCTGGGGTCAAGAACTGACGACGAAAAAAATATTTCATGTTTCTCCATTTTTTGATGTTGTAGGACAATACCGATTCCGATTTATGAAACAAGAGGGTAGTGCTGTGCATCCAAAGTTTGTTAGTCGTATCGACTACTTTCAGGAAGATCGACATACTTTAATGACCAGTGTCAGCGGCTCAGAGTTTGAACTCAATTTTTCTTCTAAAATGAGGGCCATTATGAGTTTTCCGTTCCTTACTTTGTCAGTGATTGTGAAAATTCATTGGCAAGCAGTTAAACTATGGGTTAAGGGTGCTAAATTTTATAAAAAACCGAAACCGCCAGAAGTGCCTATTTCTTAATTATGTCAACATTTGCTCAAAAATTCATTTTTCAAGCCTTTAAAAATATCAAAGGCGGCAGTGTCATCATGACATTGCCGGATGGATCTCAACATCAGTTTGGCCAAAATAACCAACAGCCGCCGATTCATATCCAAGTGAATGATATACAAGCGTTTAAGTGGGTTATTTCTAGGGGTGATATTGGCGTTGCTGAATCCTATTTTAAAAATCTGTGGCATACGGATGATTTAGAGCGCTTCTTACATCTCGCCATCCAAAATAGGGCCGCATTAGATGCCTTGATTTATGGCTCCTGGTGGGGTTCATTATTTTCTAAAGTTAAGCATTTTTTAAACAAAAATACGAAAACTGGCAGTAAGAAAAATATTCAGGCTCACTACGACCTAGGAAATAACTTTTATTCACTTTGGTTAGATCCTAGCATGATGTACTCAAGTGCCTTATTTTCTGAAGGAAATAGTAAAACTTTAGAGCAAGCGCAAAAAGATAAGTGTGATCGAATCATCGGCATGCTCAATCCCCAAGCAGGTGATCATATTCTAGAAATCGGCTGTGGTTGGGGTGGGTTTATTAAACAAGCAAACGAGCAAGGGCTTCATGTTGATGCCATTACGATTTCTAATGAACAATATCGCTATGTTCAAGAACAATTAGCTTTCCAAGCATCGCCAGCAGCAAAAAGTGCCGTCATGTTAAAAGACTATAGGGACTGTCATCAACAATATGATGGCATTGTTTCTATTGAGATGTTTGAAGCTGTCGGTGAAGAATATTGGCAATCGTATTTCAAAACGATTTATCGCTGTCTCAAACCCGGCAAGCGTGCCGTGATACAAAGTATTGTGATTGATGAGGCTTTATTTCCTAAATATCGAACCAAGACTGACTTTATTCAACAATATGTATTCCCCGGTGGCATGCTACCTGCGGTCAGTGTGTTTGAACAACACGCTCATGATGTTGGGCTGCGAGTAAAAGATAAATTATTTTTTGGGGATGATTATGCCAATACCCTTAGAACTTGGGCTTTATCTTTTAACGATAAGCTAAAAGAAGTGAAGGCTTTGGGCTTCAAAGATGAATTTATTCGTTTATGGAACTTTTATTTATTCTATTGTGCAGCAGGCTTTGCTGGTAAGAATTTAGACGTAGTCCAATTCACTTTAGAAAAACCTCTATATGAGTCTTAATCAACCGATTCCCAATTTCGAGCATTTAAATGTTTGGATTATCGGTGCCTCATCTGGTATTGGCAAAGCTTGTGCAAGTTGGTTTGCTGATCAGGGTTCTAATCTGATTCTTTCAGCACGCCGCTTGGAAAATTTAGAAGAACTCAAGAGCTCTATCCCACTCAAATCTCAGAGTCAACAGATTCACCCAGTCGCGCTCGATGTCACTAATGCAGAACAAGTCAGTCAAGCGCTATCTCAAGTTCTTTCGATTTGGAACAAGATTGATATCATTTTGTTTGTTTCTGGAATTTATACTCCTGTCAGAGCAGATGATTTTGATATGGACATTACTTCAAAAATGATTGATACGAATTTAATGGGGCCGATGCGAGTCGTCTCCACCCTTATGCCGCAATTTTTAAAGCAGGGCTTTGGTCATATCGCATTGGTAGGAAGTGTTGCTGGTTATAGTGGCTTACCTAAGTCACTCGTATATGGTCCAACCAAAGCAGCTCTTCTTAATTTTGCAGAATCTTTGTACTATGACTTAAAGCCACGAGGAATTAATGTACATATTATTTGTCCAGGCTTTGTAGAAACTCCAGCAACGGCAATTAACGATTTTCAGATGCCCGCGATCATCTCAGCAGATCAAGCTGCAAAAGAAATTGGTGCAGGTCTTCAACGAGGTGATTTTGAAATACACTTTCCAAAGAAGTTTTCTTATTTTTTAAAGTTCCTAAGAATCTTGCCCTATCCCATCTATTTTTGGCTTTTAAAAACATTTGTCAAAATCTAAGGTTTAAAAATGCCCACTCATCTTTTAGACG
Organism: Polynucleobacter sp. SHI8; assembly: GCF_027944005.1. NCBI lineage: Bacteria > Pseudomonadati > Pseudomonadota > Betaproteobacteria > Burkholderiales > Burkholderiaceae > Polynucleobacter > Polynucleobacter sp. SHI8. The sequence continues at coordinate 2,311,111 of NZ_AP027204.1, forward strand.
CAGTTGAAAAATTAAAATCACAATATGATCAACTATCGTCTACCAATGTAGATGGATTGCTAAATTGCTATAGTGTCGATGCTATCTTTAAAGATCCTTTTCAAGAGGTTCAAGGCCATCCAGCAATTAAGCACATTTTTCTCAAGATGTATGAACAACTCAATCAACCCCAATTTATTGTGCGTGAACAGTTAATTGGCGAAAAGCAAGTTGCTTTTTTATGGGATTTTCAGTTTTCTATGAAAAGATGGAATACAACTCCTAAATCTTTTTCAGGTGTGAGCTGGTTATATTTTAATGATGCTTTTCTTGTAACTAAACACCATGATTATTGGGACCCCGCGGCAGGTATCTATGAACACCTGCCTCTGATAGGCCCCGTTATGCGCGGATTAAAATCCTTAGCCTAACTTATTTTTTTTCAGTTCTAGCCTTACCGACTAAGTAATCCAAGGTATCAATCGCTCTAGCTTTTGTGCCCGCAATCGAGGGCGATGTTTCATATTTTCCCTGAACAAAAATAGTTGGTACACCATTGACTCGATACGCAGAACCCGTTGCATTAGCTGTCTTTGCCTTCGTCTGAACAGAAAATGACTTATAAGCGGTCGTAAAGGCAGCAGTATCTAAACCAACGCTAGTTGCCCAATTAAAAATCTCGTCTTCTTTTAACATCTGCTTACGATCTACATGAATCGCTTTCATAACCTTTGGGGAATATTCTGCTTCTTTACCCAACGCCTCAAGTGCATAGAAAATTTGACTATGCGGTAAAAAATCATCTCTAAATGCAATAGGAACCCGTTTAAAAACCACATCATTTTTTTGACGTTTGACCCATGCTTGGATTTCTGGCTCAAGGTCATAGCAGTGCGGACATGCGTACCAAAAAAATTCTGTTACCTCAATTTTGCCTTTAGACTCTGTCGGTTGAGGAGAGCTCAATAATTTGTAATCTAAGCCTTCCATAAATGCCGAATTACTTGGACTATTAGAGGGGGTATTTTTACTCGCAGTTCCTGGAGGTAATAATTGTGCCTGAACAGTTAATATTGATCCTGCAAGAATCAACATACTCATCAATATTTTTTTACATTGCTTCATGGTTTATTCGCCTTTATAACACTATAAGAAATTCCTGAATTATCTAATTTATTTTTATCATCATTTAAGTCGGGTAACTCACTGTAAGGACCAATCCGCACTCTCCAAGTCGACTGACCTTCAACTTTATTTTCTGTGATCTTAGCCTGCAAACCCTGCATGGCTAATTGTGCTTTTTGACTATCTGCAAAAGCTTTATCACTGTAAGCGCCAACTTGAAGCCAATATATTGCAGAGGTTTTTACTTCGGGTACAGGAGAAACCGGCTCAATGACTGGGGTAGGAATATTTTGATTATCTGCCACACTATCTGGTGTTTTTGGCTTGCTATGGAGAGGCGCATTAGGGTCTCTTAATTCATTAGTAGTGGTGCCATCCGCATTTACTTTTGGCGTAACAGATAATTCTGGTGGTCTTACATTAGGTCTCTCTGTTGGAGGATTTTTTTGTATGAAATACGCGGCAGCTAAAGCAATACCAAGCCCAATCACGAGACCAATGACCATTCCAAGAAGAATATTTCCTTGCTCTGATTGCAATTGGTGTAATTCTTTTTGAAATTGTGCTTTTTTAGTCATGATGAAATAATGATACCTCGAAAATAGTGAACTAAATTACATTTGTTCAGGGGAACTAACTCCTAACAAAGTTAGACCGTTTTTAAGCACCTGTTTGCATGCAACTAATATGGCAATTCTGGCTAATCGTAATTCAGCATCATCAACCAATACCCGATCCGAGTTATAAAAAGAGTGGAAGTCACTTGCTAAATCCCTTAAATAAAAGGCAATCGCATGCGGTCCAAGATCTTTAGCAGCATCAGCAAGAACCTGCGGAAACTCTCCTAAACGCTGCATCAGGGCATGCGCTGCGCGGCTTTCTAATAGATTAACCTTCGCTTGTAATAATTGGCTCTCATCACCACCCCATGATCGCAAAATAGAACAAATTCGGGCATGGGCATACTGAACATAAAACACGGGGTTTTCATCAGTTTGTGTAAGGGCCAGATCAATATCAAAAACAAATTCAGTATCTGCCTTTCTTGATATCAAGAAAAAACGAACCGCATCACGCCCTCGGATAAGAGCAGTTTGTTGCTCTTGTTCAGTCATGCCATCTAAATATCCGCCACACCATTCAATTAAATCTCGAACAGTTACATAAGAGCCTGCCCGTTTAGAAATCTTCACCTCTTGACCATTTTTCATCACAGTCACCATCTTGTGCAAAATATAGGTTGGGTAATTTTTAGGAATGTCCCAGCTTCTGGCTTGAGCGATGCCCTGAATACCCGACCGAACCCGTGCAATCGTGCCGTGATGATCACTGCCTTGAATATTAATAACTTCATGAAAACCACGCGACCATTTACTACCGTGGTAAGCAACATCTGGAACAAAATACGTGTAAGTGCCATCTGATTTTTTCATAACACGATCTTTGTCGTCACCATCGTCCGTTGACTTTAACCACAAAGCACCATCTTCCTCGTAAGTCTTACCAATCTTTCCTAAGTCTTGTACCGCTTGCTCTACTAACCCGTCGGTATATAAAGACGACTCTAGGTAATAGTTATCAAAATGGACGCCTAAGGTTTTTAAATCAATATCTTGTTCATTTCTTAAATATGCAACAGCAAACCGCTCAATACTTTTTAAGTCTTGCAGATCTTTATGTGATGTCACTTGTATATCTGCAGCCTGAACTGTTTCTCCAGCCAGATACGCTTGTGCAATATCGGCGATGTAATCGCCGTTGTATGCATTTTCTGGCCAATGCGGTTGTTGTGGCTTTAAGCCGTCAAGACGTGCTTTTGTCGAGATTCCTAAATTTTGAATCTGCACCCCGGCATCATTGTAGTAAAACTCTTTATAAATCTTTTTACCTTGCGAAGCTAAAAGATTAGCAAGAATATCACCCAACACGGCTTGTCTGCCGTGCCCAACATGTAATGGACCAGTTGGGTTTGCAGATACAAACTCAATTAATGTAGTTGGTTGAGCGTCATGAGAAATACGACCAAAATCATCTTTGCTCGTTAAAACTTGGTGAATCACCATAGTTTTTGTGGTTTGACTTAAACGCATATTGATAAAGCCAGGTCCAGCAATTTCTAAACCACTGATCCAATCCTGAATATGTGGAGTGTTATTTAATTCTGCGACAAGCTGTAGAGCTAAATCTCTTGGATTCATACCCCATGATTTTGCAATTTGCATAGAAATATTGGTTGCCAAATCACCATGTTCAGCAACTTTTGGTCGCTCTAATCTAGGCTCAGGAAGGCTTGCTACATCCTTACCTAAGTTTTGCCCTATAGTTCTGAGAGCTTGAGTAAATAAGGTTTTAATTTGTATGGCTATATCAGGAAGCATGACAAAAGAGTGTCCAGTGGTGTATGCTAAAAAAATGCTCTATCGATTTCATTCAAAAAATTCTCCTGAGTGCCTCATGCTTGAGGACTTAACTCTTCGCATTTTTCAAACTCTCGACCGCGAATTAAGTAAAGAAGGTATTTTACTCGTAGAACAACTACCTAGTCTAATAACTAAATTGGAAGATGCTATTGCTCATGACGCAAAAGAGCGTCAAGCACTTGGCGATGACCAACTAAAATCTGACCGACTGGGTCAGAGGGCATTTCCTTTTTTAGAACTTCTTAAAGCGTCTTTCAAGAAATCAGAGCCCATTGTTTGGGGTTATTAGTTGCTTTCAAAGTTACTTTGAAGGGCTTTTGCCACTTCTTCAGAACTTCTTCCTGAGCGCAGTGCAATCGAGTTAACCTGATCTAAACCAATCGGTCCAACATTAAAATATTGGGCCGCAGCGTTTGCTAAATAGAAGCCTGAAACGCTAGAAGCCGGGTTCATTGCTAAAGACTCTGTCAGCTCCATGCTGATGTCTTGTGCTTGTAATACTTCAAACATGGCATGTTTGACGGTATGTTCTGGACAAGCTGGATAACCAGGTGCAGGACGGATACCCTGATATTTTTCTGAGATGAGGTCTTCATTCGTCAGAGTCTCTTCAGAGGCATAGCCCCACAAATCAGTCCGCACACGATGATGTAAGCATTCAGCAAATGCCTCTGCAAGGCGATCAGCAATTGCCTTGAGCAAAATCGCATCGTAGTCATCATTTTTTGCCTGAAACTCCTCAACTTTTTTATCTACTCCATGACCGGTTGTCACGGCAAACATCCCAACATAATCTTTTTTGTTAGAACTTAAAGGGGCAACATAATCCGATAGGCAACGATTCGGTCTTTTAACGCCATCTACGACGGGGCGATTGGTCTGTTGTCTTAGACAATTCCAAGTCAGGAGTGGCTCACTTCTCGTTTCATCCGCATATAAAACAATGTCATCACCCACTTGATTGGCTGGATAAAGGCCAATCACCGCATGCGCCTGAAGCCAGCGTCCTTGGATGACTCGCTCCAACATTTTTAGGGCATCTGCATACACTTTTGATGCAGAGTCGCCAACAACTTCATCGGTTAATATCTGTGGGAACTTACCAGCCAAATCCCACGTTTGAAAAAAAGGAGTCCAATCGATATATTTTGCAATTTCAGCTAAATCATAGTTTTTGAAGACTCTGCGACCAATAAACTTTGGAGGCTTGATATCGATGTTGCTCCAATCAAGAATTTCAGCATTTTTTTGAGCTTCTTCGAGAGTGATCAATGGTGTTGCTTTTTTATTTGCGTGTTGCTGACGAACCCGCTCATACTCTTCTTTAATAGAATCTAAATACCGCGTGGCTGACTCATCAGATAACAAATTTGATGCAACTGAAACAGAGCGAGAAGCATCTGGCACATAGATTACTGGACCTTCATAATGGGGCGCAATCTTTACTGCAGTATGAACTCTTGAAGTTGTTGCTCCACCTATCATCAAAGGGGTTTTTCTACTTCTAAAATACTCATCTTTTTGCATCTCTTGTGCGACATACGTCATTTCTTCAAGTGACGGAGTAATTAAGCCTGATAAACCAATGATGTCGGCTTTTTCCTCTTTAGCTTTTTCTAGAATTTGACTACAAGGAACCATCACACCCATATTAACAACGTCAAAGTTATTACATTGCAAAACCACCGTGACGATGTTTTTACCAATGTCATGGACATCACCTTTCACGGTTGCCATGATAATTTTTCCTTTAGACCTTACATCCTTACCCGCGGCTTCATATTGCCTTTTTTCTTCTTCGATGTAAGGAATCAAGTGGGCTACCGCTTGTTTCATGACCCTAGCACTTTTGACTACTTGAGGTAAGAACATTTTTCCAGCCCCAAACAGTTCACCAACGACATTCATGCCATCCATGAGAGGTCCTTCAATCACCTCGATGGGTCTTCCACCACGATTTTCGATTTCTTGTCGAACCACTTCGGTATCTTCTACGATGAAATTCGTTATACCTTGAACTAAAGCATGAGAGAGTCTTTCTTGAACAGGTAACTCTCGCCATGCAAGAGTTTCTGCTTGCTTGATACCACCACCTTTATAGTTATCCGCAATCTCTAACAAGCGCTCGGTTGGTGTCTTACCTTCTTTTTCTTTAAAACGATTCAGAACCACATCTTCTACACGCTCACGAAGTTCTGAATCTAAATCTGCGTATACACCTAATTGACCAGCATTCACGATACCCATGTCCATACCAGCTTCAATGGCGTGATATAAAAATACTGTATGGATTGCTTCACGAACTACATCATTGCCCCGGAATGAGAAGCTTACATTTGACACTCCACCACTTACTTTTGCGCCAGGTAAATTCGTTTTAATCCATCGGGTTGCATTGATAAAATCAACTGCATAATTGTCATGTTCCTCAATTCCTGTTGCAATTGCAAAGATATTTGGATCAAAAATAATATCTTCAGGTGAGAAATCAATCGAACTGAGGAGCAAATCATATGAACGTTTACAAATTTCTGTTTTGCGCTCAAAAGTATCCGCTTGTCCTTTTTCATCAAACGCCATGACTACGGTTGCAGCACCATAACGCTTAATTAACTTCGCCTGATGAATAAATGGCTCAATGCCTTCTTTGAGAGATATTGAATTAACAATTGCCTTACCCTGAACGCATCTGAGACCCGCTTCGATCACAGACCATTTAGAGGAATCAATCATGATAGGAACGCGTGCAATATCTGGTTCAGAAGCAATAAGATTTAAAAACCTTACCATCGCAACCTGAGAATCCAACATGGCTTCATCCATATTGATATCAATAATTTGTGCGCCGTTTTCAACTTGTTGACGAGCTACCTGTAGAGCCTCATCAAATAAATTATTTAATATTAAACGCGCAAATGCTTTTGAGCCAGTGACATTGGTTCTCTCACCGATATTTACAAATCGAATGTAAGACTCTAAATTAAAGGCCTCAAGTCCTGAGAGTTTCAATAAGGGTATAACGACATCTTTACTCACTCACTAGCTCCTTGTAAGCATTCCATTTTGCTGCCCACTGACGTGGTTGATAATTTTGTACGGCTTTTGCAATTGCCGCAATATGTGCAGGTGTCGTACCGCAACATCCGCCTACTAAATTAACAAGGCCATCTTTAGAAAAGTCCTCCAACAAATGAGAGGTAATATCTGGGGTTTCATCAAAGCCAGTATCGCTCATCGGATTGGGTAAGCCTGCATTCGGATAGCAAGACACTGCCACATCACAAATTTTGGCAAGCTCGGCAATGTAGGGCTTCATTAAAGTTGCACCTAACGCACAATTCAGTCCAAACATAAGTGGTTTTGCATGTCGCAAACTATTCCAAAAGGCTTCTACCGTCTGGCCAGATAAGATTCTTCCTGAAGCATCCGTCACCGTACCTGAAATCATGAGAGGTAGGCGTTGTTTTGAATTTTCAAAATATTCGTCTATTGCAAAGATGGCAGCTTTTGCATTTAAGGTATCAAAAATAGTTTCAACTAGTAATAAATCAGCCCCACCCTCAACAAGTGCTTCAACTTGCTCATAATAGGCTTGACGTAATGACTCAAAATCAACATTTCTTGCTCCAGGATCATTCACATCTGGAGAAATACTTGCTGTTTTAGGCGTTGGGCCCACAGCTCCTGCCACAAAACGAGGTTTTTCGGGGGTGCTATATTTATCACATGCTGCACGGGCTAATTTCGCTGAAGCAAGATTCATCGCACGGGACATGTGAGCTAACTTATAGTCTTCTTGTGCAATCGTTGTTGCACCAAACGTATTCGTCTCAATAATATCTGAGCCAGCGGCTAGATATTGCTCATGTATTTCAGAAATAACCTCAGGCTTTGTAATCGACAAAAGTTCATTATTTCCTTTTAAATCAATGGGATGATTCAAAAGATCAGGCAAATCTCCACGAAAATCTTTTTCAGACAATTTATATTGTTGAATCATGGTTCCCATCGCACCGTCTAAAATCAGAATGCGTTTTTTTAACAACTCTGGAAGCTGTTGCCCCTTGGTATAAGAACTCATCGTAGATTGATCTGTTTTCTGGGTCATAAATTACTTAAAGATTGATTTACTGACTAAAGTCCTATATTTTACATTTATTAAACTTTTATATTGGGGAGAGATATGTTTAATGGAATGCCCGACTTTCATCAAAGCGTAGAGATGATGAAAAACATGTGGTCTTCAGCCGCTAAAGGTGGCTCAGATGCTTCTTCTGGCTTTGGATTGCCTGGCATGAGCACTCTCAACCCCTTTGGTATCCCCATGGTTGACATTGAGGAACTTGATAAACGGATTAAAGACCTTAAAAGTGTTGAAGCTTGGCTCAGCTTAAACCTGAACGTATTGCAATCTACCATACAAGGCTTAGAAGTACAAAAGGCAACATTGTCTACTCTGCAAGGTATTGCTGAGACGATGAAAACTGCAACCGAACCAGCCGAAAATCAAGCTAGCTCTTCAAATCCAACAAAACCAACAGACCTGACGGGCGCTGGTGGCAAATTGGCACAAGACCTCATGGATCAGATGTCTAAATCAATGACGAGCATGATGGCTGCTTTCCCAACAGGCGCAGGACCAAAATCCAAAGTTGTAAAAAAACCTGCTGCGAAAAAAGCTGCGGCAAAATCTACTTCTGCGAAAACCACAAAACCCCGTGCTCGTCGAGCTGGCGTTTGATAGTCCCTCTGCGCCACAAATAATTTAAATGGGCAATAGCTTCACCCATGGCAAATGTCATCTGATGGGTATCTAACTTGCGATGGAACAACACTGGAAGTAGTTTTTTGGCAGTCGTAGGTTCTTGGCATGCCTCAAATGTCTCTTTAAGACGTTCTTCATGGTGCTCTCGTAATTGCCCAATTCGGTAATGTAAGCCATAAAAAGGCTTCCCATGCGATGGGAGAACTAATGTGTTTTTATCTAAAAACTCAAATTTTGCGATTGAATCTAAAAACATACCTAAAGGATCAGCATCTGGCTCAGCATCGTAAACGCTAATATTGGTAGAGATTCTGGGTAACATCATATCTCCAGAAATCATGATTTGATCTGAAATACAAGCAAAAGATAGATGCTCAGGTGCGTGCCCATAACCACTAATCGCTTGCCACTGGCGATTGCCAATGAGAACCTCTTCACCATCCATGACTCTTCTAAAGCGCTGTGGAACTTGTGGCACCAAACTACTGTAATGGTCCGCTCTTGCACGCACTTTTTGTAAATCTTCCTCATCGGTTAATCCGTGCTTATAAAAATGATCTGCTGAGCCACCGCCTCCGGCAATTGAGCCAATATTTAAGCCACCTTCTTTAGAGCTTAACCATTTAGCCATAAGAAAATCTGTCATCGACATCCACAACGGCACTTGCCATTTTTCACATAACCAATGGGCTAGTCCAATATGATCTGGATGCATATGTGTCACGAGGACTCGAACAATAGGTAAACCCTCTAAACAATTAGCAAAAATCGTTTCCCAGGCTTGCTTCGTAATATCACTAGTAATTCCGCAATCAACAATCGTCCAACCTTCTGTTCCTTCAAAGGAGTCCCGTAATAACCATAAATTAATATGATCAAGTGCAAAAGGCAGAGGCATTCTTAACCAAAAAACACCATCAGCTACTTCTTGTAATTGGCCTAATTCAGGTAAAGTATCTTCTAAGGGGTAATTTATATTTTCCATAAAGTTATTTTATTACTCAAATTGTTTCGTTTAATATATTTATATGTCAAATTTTCCAAAGCTACTTTCTTCTCAATATGCCTATGATATGGCTCAAGTCATTCTCGAAGGATTTGATAAACATTATCGAATTTTTCGAGAAGCCAGCTTTGATGCTAAAAAGAACTTTGAGTCACAAAATTGGAATGGTATTCGGGAGTTAATTAAAGGCCGAATTGATTATTATGCGGAACGGGTAAGCGAATGTATCATCGTTTTAGACGAAGAGTTCGATGCGGCTAATTTAGATACGGAAATATGGCAACAAGTTAAATTGCACTATATCGGTTTATTGACTCATCATCATCAACCTGAATTGGCCGAAACTTTTTTCAATTCAATCATCACTAGAGTCTTAAATCACACTTACTTTCATAATGACTTTATCTTTCTGCGGCCCACCATTTCGACAGAATATATTGAAAATGATGAAATCAGATCTAAACCCACCTATAAAGCGCATTATCCAAAAACAAGGGAAGATTTAAAGTCCACCTTTAACGCCATTGTTACAAGTTATGACCTTGAGGTTCCCTTTGATCATTTAGATCAAAATCTAGACGCACTCATTAAGGCAGTAGACGAAAAATTAGGCGCTTATGAAATTAGAGTGAATTTTCAGATTCATGTTTTAACATCTCTATTCTTCCGTAACAAAATGGCTTATATCGTTGGGCGAATTATTAATGGTGAATTCACAATCCCGATGGTGATTGCTCTACAAATCAATCAAAAAGGCCTATTAGAGATTGATGCGATATTACTAAACAAAGAAGAAGTTTCTATTTTATTTAGTTTTACCTATAGTTATTTTTTAGTGGAAATGGAAGTGCCTTCTGCTTACGTCACTTTCTTAAGAACATTAATGCCGCGTAAGCCTCGTCAAGAAATTTATACTTCTTTGGGCCTTCAAAAACATGGTAAAAATCTTTTCTATAGAGATTTTTTACATCACTTACATCACTCAACTGATCAATTTCGTATTGCGCCTGGTATTAAAGGTTTAGTGATGCTAGTATTTGATTTACCCAGTTATCCTTATGTTTTTAAGCTCATAAAAGATTATTTCCCTCCTCCGAAAGAAACGACAAGGGAACTGATTATGTCTAAGTATCAATTAGTAAAACAGCATGATCGTGTGGGGCGAATGGCTGACACCTTGGAATTTTCTAATATTGCGCTGCCACTGGACCGATTTGAGCCTGAACTGTTGGCTGAACTCGAAAAACATTGCAAATCATTACTTTCCTATATTGAAAATGATGCCGGTGAAAAAGAGTTAATGATTTCTCATCTGTATATTGAGAGAAGAATGATTCCTTTAAATATCATGCTTCAAACTGGCTCAGATGAGCAGGTTGAAAAAGGTCTGATTGAATATGGAAATGCAATCAAAGAATTAATTGCTGCCAATATATTTCCAGGCGATATGCTGTACAAAAACTTTGGCTTAACGCGGCATGGTCGTGTTGTCTTTTATGACTATGATGAAATTGAGTACTTTACAGATTGCAATATCAGAAACATTCCTCAAGCACGAACAGAAGAGGAAGAAATGTCTGGGGAGACTTGGTATCACGTAGGCCCTAAAGATATTTTTCCAGAGTCGTATGGTACCTTTTTACTTGGGGATACCCGGGTTAATAAATACTTTATGAAACATCACGCTGATTTTTTTGATCCCCAAACTTGGCGAAACTCTCAAAATATTTTAAAAGATGGTCGCACCCCTGATCATTTTGGCTATCCTGAACAGTTACGTTTTAAGCATCGCTATCCCCCTAATTGAATACTATGACTACCTCTAAAAATCCACATATTCTTACAAAACTTTTTGATAATAATCAGACTTGGGTAGATCACGTTACGAAGGGTGATCCTGATTACTTTCAACGTTTAGCATCTCAACAATCTCCTGAATATCTATGGATCGGTTGCTCAGATTCCAGAGTTCCTGCTAATCAAATTATTGGTCTTGCTCCAGGTGAAATTTTTGTGCACCGTAATATTGCCAATGTGGTTGTGCATACGGATTTAAATGCTTTATCTGTGATTCAGTTTGCGGTTGATCAACTCAAAGTAAAACATATCATTGTTGTTGGTCACTATGGCTGTTCAGGTGTTAAAGCCGCTTTAGACAATATTCGGGTTGGTCTTGCAGATAACTGGATCAGGCATATTAAAGATGTGGATGATAAACACGGTCCTTATTTGGGTCAGGTGTTAGATTATCAAGAACGTTTTAATCACTTGTGTGAGCTCAATGTGATTGAACAAGTCGTTAACGTTTGTGAAACCACGATTGTGCAAGATGCTTGGCTTAGAAACCAAGAGCTTACAGTTCATGGTTGGATCTACGGTCTTAAAGATGGATTAGCCAGAGATTTAGGGATGAGTATTCAAAACATGGCAGAGCTCAAAGAGCGTTACGCCATCATGATTGATTCCTTTACATCTTGATTGATCTTCCAAAGAATATCCATGTGATTGAACGAGGTTGGCTTTCTGCTAACCAGATTTATATTCATGACGATTCTTTTGTAGACATCATTGATAGTGGCTTTTGTTTTCATTCAGAGCAAACAATTCAATTATTTCAATCGTATTTAACTCAACACCCCTCAATTCTTCCTCGACATCTTTTCAATACACATCTACATTCTGATCATTGTGGCGGCAATCGCGCTTTACAAGATAAGTTTCATTTGAAATGCCTTGTTCCTGAATCTGAATTTGCCTCCGTTAATAATTGGCCCATAGCTAAACAGTCCTTTGACGACTTGGGTCAACCATGTCCTAAATTTACTGCCCATGATTTTTTGAAAATTGGTACTACGATTCAAATTGGGTCCATCGATTTTGAAATCCACGGCACTCCAGGACACCATCCACACTCGATACTTTTTTTTGCCCCTTCTTTGGGATTGCTGCTCTCTGCTGACTCTCTGTGGGAAAAAGGTTTCGGTGCACTCTTCTCTGAAGTTTCTCATCAGATTGGATTTCAAGAGCAACGAGCTACTCTTGAATTAATCAAATCTTTGCCTGTCAAATTAGTCGTCCCTGGTCATGGTAGTCCTTTTACTAATATTCAATCGGCACTTCAACATGCATATTCACGGCTAGACTATTTGGAGTCATCTCCACAACGCAATACACACCATGTTGCTCAAGTTTTATTTCAGTTTATGGTGATGTTTGCCGAGACACTGACTTTGGAGGAAGGCCTCAATTGGTGTCACAAAACGCCATTATTTAGAAAGTCTGCACATCAATTGGGGCTTGGTGTTGAAGAACTACTTTCACAAACACTTGAATATCTTCAAAATAAAAAAAGTTTAACTTTTATCAATGGGCAAATTCAATATCGTTGGTAAATAATTGTATGTTTATCAAGAAATATTTATGTGCTTTTTACGTGCGCACATAACCACCCCACAACGAAATTACTCCACAGTTACACTTTTAGCGAGGTTTCTTGGTTTATCCACATCTGTGCCAAGGGCTAAAGCTGTATGGTATGCAAGTAATTGCAGTGGGACCACATGCAATATGGGTGATAAGTTTCCATAATTCTCAGGCATTCTGATGACATGAATACCCTCTGAGGACTGTATGTTGGCATCAACATCAGCAAATACATATAGTTGGCCACTTCTGGCCTGTACTTCTTGCATATTTGATTTAAGTTTTTCGAGAAGCTCATCGTTGGGCGCTACGGTTACCACCGGCATCGTTTCATCGATTAATGCGAGTGGCCCATGCTTTAATTCTCCAGCAGGATATGCTTCAGCATGAATGTAAGATATCTCTTTCAGTTTTAAGGCGCCCTCAAGAGCAATTGGGTAATGCATGCCTCTGCCTAAAAATATCGCATTCTTGAATTTTACAAATTTTGCACTCCATGCAATGATTTGTGGCTCTAAGGCTAAAACAGCGTTTAGAGCGGCGGGTAAATGTCTTAGCGCTTGAACTTCTTTTTGCTCTGCTTGTGGATTTAACTTGTTTTCTTTTTTGGCTAAAGCTAGGGCTAAAAAATACAATCCAACAAGTTGCGTCGTAAATGCTTTGGTTGAAGCAACACCAATTTCTGTGCCTGCTTTTGTCTGAAACTTCCAAAGTGTTTCACGCATCATGGCGCTAGTTGCCACATTACAAATGGCAAGCGTTAGATGATGTCCTAGTGATTTTGCATGGCGAAGTGCCGCTAAAGTATCCGCGGTTTCTCCAGACTGAGATACAACGACTACTAAGGCTTGTGGATTTGGAACAGATGTTCTGTAACGATACTCACTAGCAATTTCTACTTGTGCATTAATACCAGCAAGAGACTCAATCCAATATTTGGCTACACAAGCTGAGTAATAACTTGTTCCACAGGCCAGTATCAGAACATTTTTAATCCCGAGCCATTCCTCATTCGTTGCACCAAAAATATCCGGATCAATTGTTTCTATATCACCGACTGTATTTGCTAGTGCAAAGGGCTGTTCAAAAATTTCTTTTTGCATAAAGTGTTGGTAAGGTCCAAGCTCGACAGATGCAGCCAATTCTGGGACATCTTTAATTGCTCTGGTCGCTAATTGGCCCTGTCCATCATAAATTTCTACTTGGTGTGAGGTGATTTTTACTACATCACCTTCTTCCAGATAAGTCATTTGTTTTGCATGCCTAGCCACTGCCAACGCATCTGAGGCCAAGAAATTTTGACTCTCCCCATATGCGATTACCAAGGGTGAACCGACTCTCGCTCCAACCAATGTATCCGGCGCATCTGTCGCGATCACGGCAATGGCATAGGCCCCATGCAGCTTCGGTAAAATTGCCTGAACGGCCTCTACTAATGATCGATGGCTCATCTTAGAATAATGGTCGTAAATTAAGTGAGCAATAACTTCAGTATCTGTTTGTGACTCAAAGATATACCCTTTAGCGCGCAAATCTTGTCTTAAGATCTCAAAGTTTTCAATGATGCCGTTATGTACAACACCAATTAAATCCCCTGAAAAATGCGGATGTGCATTCGCGGTATTGGGCTTTCCATGGGTGGCCCAACGGGTATGAGCAATCCCCCAAGTCCCAGCAAAATTTGCTGTACTTTGTCGGAGATCTTCAACCCTTGAAGTAGTTCTACTTCTTTGCAGTCCCAGTTTGGAATCAACAACAGCTAAACCGCAGGAATCATATCCACGGTATTCAAGACGCTCGAGTCCTTCAACCAAAATGTCTACAACATTATTTTTTGAGACTGCCCCAACAATTCCGCACATAAAGATTTCTTTCGATTCATCAACTGATTGATTATTTTTTCTGGGGTCGCTTCCACTCTACGCTAAGTTGCTTGGCACGACTAATCGTCAACTTGTCTTCAGGCGCATTCTTCGTTAAGGTGGTTCCAGCCCCAATAGTTGCGCCCTTCCCGACAGTCACAGGTGCAACGAGTTGCGTATCTGAACCAATAAAGGCATCATCTTCAATAATGGTTTGATGTTTATTAACGCCATCATAATTACAAGTAATCGTTCCTGCACCGATATTGACGCGACTGCCTACCTGAGCATCACCGATATAAGACAAATGATTTGCTTTACTTCCCTTACCAATACGACTATTTTTAACTTCAACAAAATTACCTATATGAGCTTGCTCATCAATTTCTGTTCCAGGTCGAAGTCTCGCATAAGGACCAATCACCGCAGACTCACCAACCACGGCACCGTCTAAATGAGAAAACGCTTTAATCTGTGTATGAGGCCCAATTTTGCTATCTTTAATGACACAGTAAGGGCCAATATGCACATTGCCGGCAATCTCAACCTGACCTTCAAAGATACACCCAATATCAATCGTGACATCGTTGCTACAGTTAAAATCGCCCCTTATATCGATACGCTGTGGATCAATTAAGGTTACCCCCTTGAGGAGTAATTCTTCTGCTTGATGGGTCTGCCAAGTTCGCTCTAATGCTGCTAACTGCACACGGCTATTGACCCCTTCAACTTCAAATCCATATTGCGGCATCATCGTACGAATCGGTAAGCCTTGCCCTGCAGCTAGTCCAACAATATCGGTTAGATAATACTCACCTTGGGCATTATTTGGTTGTATTTGAGATAACCATTGACGCAATTCTTTTGTGGGACAAGCCATCATGCCCGTATTGATTTCTCGAACTTGCTTTACCTCAACAGTAGCATCTTTTTCTTCGACGATGCCGGTTACATCTCCCTCAAGGGATTTGACAATCCGTCCATATCCGGTTGGGTTTTCCAACTCCTGCGTCAAAATCACCAGGGTTTCATCTTGAGCTAAAAGTAATAAATCTTTTAGCGTACTCGCTTGGATTAGGGGCACATCGCCATAAAGTATCAGGGTACTTGCGTCTTCATTTAAATAAGGCAGTGCTTGCATGACTGCATGACCCGTGCCTTGTTGTTCTGCTTGTATAGCAATCGTAAAATTAGAGTGATTCTTGTTTAGGTATGCCTTTACAGCTTCTTGACCATGCCCAAGAACAATGCAGGGCTTGACTGTAGAATCCATCTTTTGGACTGTATCTAACACATGCCCAAGCATCGGTTTACCTGCAATAGGATGGAGTACTTTCGGGAGGGCGGAGTACATTCTCTTCCCTTGTCCAGCGGCTAGAATCACAATATTCATAGAAACATTATATGTCTTTAGTTTGACTGACTTTAAGGCATCGAAAAGAACTTCACCGATTGTATTAATTCTTCGGAGGAACAGGCTTCGTCAAGCCCTTCATCAATAGCTAGATCACCAATCCCATCGAATGGGGCATCGCCAACAACGAGTTCTTTGAAATTAAATAATTGTGCGTCCAAAAGATGCGATGGAACCACATGCGTGAGGGCTCGAAACATACTTTCTACCCGACCAGGGTGAGACTTACCCCATTGCTTGAGAAGCTCTTTCATGGCATTTCTCTGTAAATTTGGCTGACTTCCACAGAGGTTGCATGGAATAATCGGGAACTCTTGATCCTTTGCGTAACGCTCTAAATATTTTTCAGGCACATAAGCAAGAGGTCTAATCACAATATGCTTGCCATCATCCGATTGCAGTTTTGGCGGCATGGACTTTAACTGCCCACCATAAAACATATTTAATAAAAACGTTTCTAGAATATCTTCTCGGTGATGCCCCAGAGCAATTTTAGTGGCTCCCAACTCATCGGCAACACGGTACAAAATTCCTCTTCGCAAACGGGAACATAAGCCACAGGTCGTTTTGCCATCTGGAATAACGCGTTTCACAATACTGTATGTATCTTGCTCTTCAATATGAAAAGGCACTTGAAGGTGTCTTAGATAATTGGGTAAAACTTCTTCTGGAAACCCTGGTTGTTTTTGATCAAGATTAACAGCAACTAAGTCAAAATGAATGGGGGCACGATCTCTAAGTTTTAAGAGGATATCCAACATGGCATAACTGTCTTTACCCCCCGAAACACAGACCATTACTTTATCGCCCTCCTCAATCATCTTGAAGTCATTAATGGCTTGACCCATTAATCGGCAAAGCTTTTTAACAAGCTTATTTTCTTCAAAGGCAACTTTTCTAGAATCTGTAAGGACCGTCATACTCAATAATTATTTGATTATAAAAACTTCTACCCCAACCCCATCGCAATCTGGATAGACGTCAGGCTTCTCAGTCGACACCCGAGCAGCAATTACCAAAGGATGGGCAAGCATTTTTTTGATAATTTCATCACATAAAGTTTCTTGTAACTGAATATGTCCATGACTCACAATCTCTTTGATGGTTTCTCTCATGAAATCATAATCCACTACTTCATGGAGCTCATCATCTTGAGGGGTATTGTGAAGTAAGGGAACATATAAATCAATATTGACGATGACATGCTGCTCAGCTTTTTTTTCAAAATCATGTACGCCAATATTGATTAATATGTCGTAATTACGTAAATATAGGCGCCGACAGTTCTGTAAGTCTGGAATGCTTGAGGCTAAGTTCATCATAATGCGCGAGAAACCTCGGCATTCATGCCGGGGAGGGATAGCGCGGATTGCAAAGCAATCCCCTTGACTCGACTTTGTTTGCTATCTTGGTTAAACAAATATCCATAGCCATCTGCACGTTGAATTACCTTGCAGTATTTATGCGATACACCTTGAATGACACCAGCGTTGGTGCTGATGTTAAAGCTACCTGATTCCCGAATGGCGACCTTGCCAAAATAAGAGCCGATCTTCTTACCTTTAGTGACTTCGGCTCGGACGATATCTCCCGTTGCAAAACCATGTACTTGCTTTTGACGCAGGCAATAGCCGCGCGGGAAACCATAAGAATCTAATTTGGTTCTTGCGTAGGTTCCACGACCAGAGCTTTTGATGGAGAGCGTAGGCTTTTGCCAATCGGAAATGAACTCAACATGACCAGTACAAGCAGCGTCCAGGGCATGGGTTTTGGGTATCTTGTTTTGTAAACGATTAAATTTTGTTTGACCACCGGTGCCTGTTTTCACAACAATACCCATCGTCTTTAGTTCGTTAAACAGCCTCCAGCGCGTGGAGTTCACTGCCGCCGCGTCTTTGAGAGGTGCTTTTGCTTGCGCCAGAATTTTCGCCAAGCATGTTGGATCGCTTGCTAAAAACTCCCGTATGTCTCGATTATCTTTCTTCTCGTTGCAAGGTCTGCAAGCAAGTGTGAGATTGGAGATACGATTTGAGCCCCCCTTAGATTTTGGGTGAATATGCTCAACCTCAAAAGGCACATTCTGAGCATCGCAATAAACACAAGCACGATGCCACTTGTTGAGGAGATACTCACGCACCTCGTAGCCGAGCAGTGTGCCTTGCTGATATTCGACACCAGATATCTCTGGATTTTCGAGCTTTTGTGTATCGAAGCGGACTAACTCTTGCGTGATAAGAGGCACTGGAGACCAGCGCACGATCCGATCAACCCATGCAGCTGTGGTATTGACGCGGTGCATCAGCGATGGCGCTAACCAGCCTCTTTGCTTGTTGCAACGATTTAAAAAGCGAGCCTGCCGATATCTCGTATGACGATTTCTACGAGTTCTTCGCAGCGCTCGTCTTTGTTCTAACTTCTTGCTAATGAAAGCACCACGATGTATGAGTTCGAACAGATTTAAAACTGCTTCAGTCGAACCATCTACGCGGTTTAATGCCACACCAGTTGTTTTACTGCCTGGATCGAGCTTGAGATTTAACTCTTGGAACTCACAATCCTCTGCAAAGCGGTCCACGAGTCGGATAACCATCGGATACAGGCGATGAACACGTGCACGACCTCGTTCGAGCAAGATTCTTGCTCGGCGCTCCGTGCATGGCATTAAAGGCTTGCCGCGTTTATCTAAAACAAAGACCAACTAAAACTCCTTTTAATAAAAAAATACTGCTACTGCTATTACTGCACTGTTACTACGTATCCCTTACGGGATCTTGTTACGACGCCTAACGGCGTTCTCCCTTCGACAATGTTAGCAGTCAGCTCGTAGCGATGTTTTGCTACCGAAGTAATCGTTGGCAGTTTTACCTTGCTGCTTCTTCGACTACTTCTTGCAGAGCTTGGAACTAAGGAAGCATTCCAAGGTGCGTCTTGACGACTTACTGCTAACGTAGTAGCGGTGTTCTGCTACTGAGTCTGGTCAACCTGGCTCTTAAGGCTTTTTACCTTCAAGCCCCTTCCTTTAGGGAGGGGTAGTTGACATATCCTTATTGGCTTGAGTGAGAAACATGACGTCTCGAGGTGATGATTGTAAATGTTGCCCACCATCCACATATAAAACACTACCTGTCATGGCTTGTGCTTGCGTAATGTATAAAATTGCTTGAGCTATATCTTTAGGGGTCGATGATTGTCCTAACAAGACAGCTTGATGTGCTTCTTCAAATCCTTCCTGGCTTTGATCTCCTGAAGTAAGAGAAATACCAGGCGCTACGCCCATCACTCTTAATTGGGGTGCAAAAAACATCGCCTGCATAGTGACTGCTGTATTCAAAGCACTTTTAGATAAGGTATAAGAAAAGAAATCGGGATTTAAGTTGTCTAACTTTTGATCAAGTAAATGAACCACGACCCCTTTTTTAAGGGGGGAGTCTTTTAAGAATTGCGCAAATATTTTGGTTAACAATACTGGGGCGGCTAAATTGACCGCCATATGCTGTGTCAAGTTCTGATGTTGAAAACTGCTAGGATCATCATATTCAAAAATAGAGGCGTTATTGACAATACAGTCTGGCAAACCCAGTTTTTCTATACAGGTCGGTAAAAGTTGCTCTACTTCAGATTCATGGGCAAGATCTGCTCCAAGACAAATGGCCTGTTGCCCCATGGTTATGACTAATTTGGCCGTTTCATCAGCTTCTTGCTTAGATTTGCCATAATGAATAGCAATATCCCACCCCGCCTTGGCCATTTCTAGGGCGATAATATGACCAATGCGTTTTGCGGCACCAGTGATTAATACAATTTTACGAGTTTCATTCATGAGGATTACTTAGCAGCATGGAAATATTAACGAATAGCGAAGCTTTACAGCATTGCAATCTATTATCCAACCTTATTGATGAAGACATCAAAAAAAATGGTGGTTGGCTGTCATTTTCGCAATTTATGGATCATGCACTATATGCACCGCAACTTGGCTACTATACCTCGGGAAGTTTTAAATTTGGTGCAAAAGGAGACTTTATTACCGCCCCAGAAATAAGCCCCTTATTTGGCGCGACCATAGCCAACACGATTGCACCGGTATTGGAATACTTTTCTATGCAAAAAGAAGTGAAGGCGATTTTAGAGTTTGGGGCTGGCTCTGGAAAACTCTGTCAGGATATCCTAGAGCATCTTTTAGAAATAGATCAATTGCCTGATCAATACTTCATCCTAGAAGTCTCACCTGATTTAATTGATCGTCAACAAAGTCGTCTGAGGAGTTTCCTTCAAGAGCGAAAAATCACTACGAAGATTGAATGGTTAACAGAGATGCCAAAGGATTTTAAGGGTATCGTTCTAGCGAATGAGGTGCTAGACGCAATACCTTTTGATCTCATCATTCGAAGGGGTGACAAATGGCATTTTCAAGGGGTCACTATCAGTCCAACTCCTAGTTCACCCTCATTTTCAGATCACTGGCTTTGGCATATTGGCGAAGAGGTTTCTGCAGATTTACTTCCTGACTATCTCAAAGATTCTAGTCAGTTATATCCTGAGAATTACCTTACAGAAATCCATCCACGTTCCCATGCTTGGACGGATATGATTGCTCATCATGTGTCTCAAGGGCTCATCATTGCTCTTGACTATGGTTTTCCTGAGCATGAGTACTATCATCCCCAAAGAACTCAAGGCACACATATCGCCCACCATCGTCATCAATCGATACCGGATATGTTTTATTTGCCAGGTCTTTGCGATATCACTTCACATGTGGAATGGTCTTCTCTGAATCGTGTCGCTGCTCGTGCTGGATGTAGTCTTACTCATTATCAAAGTCAGGGAGCTTATCTTCTGCACGCAGGTATTGGAGACTTGTTCATGAGCAAAGTTAGTCCGTCAGATTCAGTAAGGTATACATCTGAGGGGCATGCTTTTCAAAAACTCATTTCTGAAGCAGAAATGGGTGAACTTTTTAAAATCATTGCTTGGTGTAAAAATTTACCCGCAAGTATTGAGTTTGAGAATCTATGCGCAAATTTACCAGGCTTTACCAACAGGCAGCGATCGCTTGTAGTCTAGAACCTGCAACCACAGTCTGAATTACTGAGCCGTCATTCGTTTGTAGATTTTTTGCAATCAGGCCTGCATCGACTGACAAAGCTGCTTTAAGAGCTATTTGCCACTTTTCTATTTTCAAGCCTAATTGGCTCATTGCATTCAATATTTTATTCAGGCGATCTGGCTTACGCCATGCATCAACGCTATTAAACAACTGAAGAACTTCTTCAGCACGACATGTTGGCTTTTGCAGAATTTGATAAAAATGATGAAACGCTAGCGAAAAATTTCTTAACTCGGTTGGGATTTTCCAGTGTGTGATCCACTGTTCTAACTCATGCATCTCTACCTGAGACAGAAAATAAGCGAGCTGTATTTGTAAATCAGCGGTGTGTTGTATTCCCAGATTCACATACTCTTTTGTCAGATGTATTTTCTGTGCATCCTCTAAACCATTAGGTAAAACATCTTTACTTGCCCCAGTCTGAATAAGGACGTCAAGCATTCTAGAAGGCTTTGTTTCTATCAACCCACGGCTCAATTCTTGCCACACTCTCTCAGGCACTAAATATTTGAGTTCGCCATCTTTTACCATTTGCTGAACCAAACTCAATGTATTCGGATCAATATCGAATTCAACCAATCTGGCCATAAACCGCGCTAAACGAAGGATGCGCAGTGGATCTTCATTGAAGGCTTTACTCACGTGCCGAATCACGCGCTGTTCAAGATCTTTCTGACCACCACATGGATCAATTAATGGTCCAATCATCTCTCCTTCAAGATTGATCTCTTGGGCCATTGCATTGATCGTAAAGTCTCTCCTCAACAAATCTTGCTCGAGAGTGACTTCTGCCGAAGCATAAAAAGTAAAGCCCTTATACCCCTGTCCAGTTTTACGCTCAGTTCTCGCTAAAGCATATTCTTCTTTTGTCTTTGGATGTAAAAAAACAGGAAAATCTTGGCCAATTGGGATAAAGCCTTTGGCTTGCATTTCTACTGGGGTAGAGCCCACCACCACATAATCTTTATCTTTGGGAGTTACGCCGAGTAATTGGTCTCGAAGAAAACCACCAACAATATAAATTCTCACTTCATTAAACTCTCAAGTGGTGTTGGAGTAATACCAAAAACATCCATCAAGGCATTGGGTTGATTTGGTGGTAATACACTTGGTACTTTCATGGAGTCCACGTTATCGCGAGACATAATCTTAGGACCTGGTAGATTTTCAAGAACAAGTGCTTGAATGTAACCCATCCAAGCAGGCAAGGGAATAATAGGGCGTTTGAAACCTTCTCTTTTGGCCGCAAATTGAATAATTTGTGCCAAAGTAAATACCTCTGGTCCAGCCAAATCATATGACTGATGAATGGTCTGTGGCATTGAAATCGATGATATAAATGCTTCCGAAACATCTTTTACTGCGACTGGTTGAAAAAGATTCTTTGAACCAGCAAGCGGCATCACTGGAAAATATTTTTGTAATTTACCAAACATATTGATGAAATTATCGTTATTTCCAAAAATAACTGAAGGTCTAAAAATAGTCCAATCAAGATCTGATTTTTTAACAAGCTCTTCTGCAACACCTTTACTTCTTAAGTACATCGATGGGCCGTTCACATCCGCACCTAAGGCGCTCATATGAATATATCTTTTTAATCCATGTTGTTTCATTGCAGCCATAATCATCTGCGGAATTTCTACATGAGCGTGAGCAAACTCTGGGCCATAAGGGGTTCCTTTACTTGAATGTAAGATACCAATTAAATTAATGACCACATCTGCTGGAGTTAAAGTTTTAAAAAACTCATTCAGTGCAGCTGGAGTAAATTCAGGTAAGTGAATGGCCTTAACAAATAAATTTTTATTTTCAATTTCAGCAATTTGGTTTTTATTGCGCGTTGGAATAATTGATGAATGCTCGCTAAAAGTGAGCCTTTTGGACATATTATTACCAACAAAACCAGAACCGCCAATTAGAACTACACGTTCTTTCATTGATACTCTCCAAAAATTATGGCAAGTTGCTATTGATGACTTGGCTTGGATTAACAGTCCCGAGTTTCGCTTTAAGTGACTGGGGCTTGCCAGTACTTAATATCTCATAATATACAGCATTTGAAAGAACATTTTTGACGTAGGTTCTCGTTTCTGTAAAAGGGATTGTTTCTGCAAAAATCTCCATGCTGACAGGCTTAGTAAGGGTTTGACGCCATTGCTTAGGTCTTCCTGGTCCAGCATTATATGCAGCAGAAGCTAATCCCCAAGAGCCATCAAGATCATTTAAAACCATATTAAGATAATTACTTCCAAGTACTAGATTGGTTTGTAATTCGGATAACTTATCGGGCGTGTAATCACTCATACCTATTTTTTTAGCCACAAACTGTCCTGTGGCTGGCATAACCTGCATCAGTCCTGACGCCCCAACATGTGAGCGCGCAGCCGTAACAAATCTAGACTCTTGTCGGATTAAGCCATAGACCCAGTTGACATCCAACTGGATTTGCTTGGTAATGGGATTTAATTTATCAATATAGGGCGTAGGATATCTTAATGAAAAATTATGCTCTTGCTTTGTTCTATCCGACGTATTGACGGTACGATCGAGCATATTAATTTTTTTGCCATATTCAGCGCTAGCAAGTAATTCTTTGTCAGACATACCGCGCAATTCCCAATTCCACTCACGATTACCCTCAGTGCGAAGGTTCATGTCATATAACTTAGCGGCTTTGTTAAATGCAGGAATACTTTTACTAATCGACTTCATATCTGCATCTGTAATAACTGTTTTTGGTGGAACTTGTATAGGCCTCCCAAGCTCCTCTAATGAAAGCTGTCCATAAAAATTAAATTGGTTTGCTAGTTTTTCAAATTGCTCATTGGCACGCTCATCACCTAATTCTTTTAAGGCTTTTCCATACCAGTACGTCCAGGCTGGATCACGAGCGCGAACAGCCTCGGGCATAGTCTCAACTGACTCTTTAACCAAACGCCAATCTTTTTCTCGAAGTGCTGCGCGAATTTTCCATTCACTTGATTCTGGCGAAAGTAATTCGCTATTTCCTAATGCATGTTGTTTACGATAAGCATCAATTGCTGTTGGGTCTAGTTTTTTTGCTAAAAATTGACCAATGACGCCCCACGCCATACCTTTATATTCGGTATTATTTTTCCAATCATTTTCGTCAAATGTCTTCATTGCCAAGTTGGGATTTGTGCGCGCTTTTTTGACAATTCCAGCAATGGGATCATCCACTCCCATTCTTTGTCCCAAGCTATCAAAATTCATCTCTGTGGCACTTCGGCTAATACCCTGTGACTCTTGTTTTGATAAACCACCACGCGCATAGAGTTGCGAGACCAATTCTGGACAAGCATCACCAAAATATCTAGGGTCTAATAAAGTTGCCTTCGCTTGAGCTCCGACATTTTTGGGTGGCTCGCCTTTTGCAAGCTTAGACATCATGGCATAACACTTGACTTGAGTATCATCATCTAAAGCAAATTGCGGATACTCAATGTCAAAATTTGCCCAATCTTTTCTTTTGCCAAGTACGAGCAACCAATCATTGCGCATCCGATCCGCAAGACCACTTCCTTTATATTTTTTAAGGAAATTATTTACTTCAGAATCTGCATCTGTCGCAGCATTAGATTTTGCGGCACTATCGTACAAACGTGGTTTGATCTTGAAATACTCTACATAATCAGGAATTTCATAATCAGACAGTTGATTAGCCAATTGAGATGCTTTTAAAAGGTCATTTTTTCTGGCAGCCTCTCTTAACTCGATAAACTTTTTATCTTGCTCTGAAAGGCCCTCAACTTTCTTAGTCGATTGAGATGCCTGATTACTACTCGAGGACTTAAAAGTATTCTTCGTTGCGGCACAAAGACTTATACTAAAGAGTAGAGAGATGATGAGCGTGGATATTCTAAGAAGGTTCATTTTTAATTTATTAACTAACTTTGCAAAAGATTTCGTATGATGTATTCATCATACAAAAACATTGAGAAATTTTACTATTCATGAAAAACCCTTCGATAGAATTGATTCGAAAAGACTTCATTAATACAAGGCTTGATTTGCAAAAGGATCAGCCCAATTATCTCTTATCTAATGATTCTTTGAAGAAAAACGTCTTATTTGTATTGCAAGAGTTTGAAAAAGTCACGACCAAACCATTATTTCATATCGGATTTTATTGGCCAATCCGCGGTGAGCCCTCGATTACCGAAACTTTAATTGAGTGGAAAAGTCAAAATCCTTTAAGAAAATTAGCATTACCAATTTGTAAAAAGGATCAGGTACTTACATTTCATGAATGGACCCCTACTTCTGCCATGACGAAAGGTTTTGGAAATATTGCTGAACCCGATGGGACGGCTATTTTAGAAGTAGATTTAATCTTTATACCCTGTATTGGCTGGCAAAAGAGTGCAGAAAAAGTTTGGCGGCTTGGTTATGGTGGTGGCTTTTATGATCGATCAATTCAATCATGGGAAAAGAGCGGTCGTCGCCCCATTTGCGTAGGTATTGGTTTTGACTTTTCAGAATTATCTTCTTCCGATTGGACTCCTCAGGTTCATGATTATCCTTTGGATGGGATCCTAACTGAATCTAATTACTTCCTGACGCCCTTCGCAGCTTCATAAAAATGGATTCGTTAAAACGACAATTACTCATCAAGTCAGCTGGAATTATTGGCACCGTTTTACTTATAAGGTCAGGGATTACTTATGCTCAATCTACTTACTATATACCTGGGCGGTTGATCAATCTATACCTTATACATCAATCGCCTTTTACAAAGAATTTTTTATTTTTCAGTATTCAATGCTCAAATCCTATTTTAGAGTTTGTCAAAAAAGGTCAGCGCCTATTTTTAACTTGCGATATTGAAATCTCAGCGCCGAATCAAAAGCCAGTTAAGGGGGAGTTAGCTCTTGACTCTTCTTTTCAATATGATCCTAAAACCTATAAGATCGCTTTGTTAGATCCTAAATTATCTTCTATCCATCTGGATGTTTTAAATGAGAAGGATAATCTTCTTTTAAAACAATTAAGTCCTTTTTTAGGCCCAATTTTTAATCAACAAGTAGTGTATGAACTTTCTAGTTCTGATCTCAACATGTTAAAAAAATCCCCATCCTCAATACTCATTGAGGATGGGGGCTTACGTTTTAACTTTGATTAATCTTCTAAATTATGCAGAATAGAAATCGTCGGTTCAGCCATGTTTAAGGTATAGAAATGGAGGCCTGGAGCACCACCAGCAATCAGCTGATGACACAAGTCGGTTACCACTTCTAAACCATAGGCTTTAATTGATTGTGTGTCGTCACCAAAACTTTCGAGGCGCTTGCGTAACCAACGTGGTATCTCAGCTCCACAAGCATCAGAGAAACGAATCAACTGAGTACTACTTACGATTGGCATAATCCCTGGAATAATAGGTATATTGACATCATGGCTAGCAACATCCTCTAAAAACTGAAAATAGGCATCAGAATTAAAAAAGTACTGTGTTATTGCTGAGTTTGCTCCTGCTTGAACTTTTTGGACAAACTTTTCAATATCATCTACCGCTGATGTTGCCTGCGGATGAAACTCTGGATAAGCTGCAACTTCAATATGAAACCAGTCACCTGTGGCTTCTCGAATAAAAGCCACGAGCTCATTGGCGTGATTAAACTCACCATAATTTCCCATTCCAGAGGGTAAATCACCGCGAAGCGCCACGATGCGTTTAATGCCGATGGCCTGGTACTGTTCTAACAGTTCTGATACTTTGGCTTTTGTACTTCCAACACAAGATAAATGCGGGGCTGCAGAAATGCCGCCTTCATGAATCTCTCGCACGGTATTCATCGTGCCATCTTGTGTAGAACCACCAGCACCAAAAGTTACTGAAAAAAAGCTTGGGGCTAGTTCCTGGATCAGTCGGCCTCTCACAGCACGAAGCTTTTCCGCCCCCTCTTCCGTCTTAGGGGGGAAAAATTCTGCGCTGAGTTCAATATTATCGAGTAGGCTCATTGTTTAATAACGATAATGATTTGGTTTAAATGGCCCAGATTTATCCACGCCGATGTAATTAGCTTGTTGGTCTGTAAGAACTGTTAATTCTGCATTTAGGTTCTTTAACTGCAATATCGCCACTTTTTCATCCAAATGCTTAGGCAATGTATACACACCAATTGGGTACTCATTGGTATGAGCTTTTGTCCAAAGTTCGATTTGTGCAATCGTTTGATTTGCAAATGATGAGCTCATCACGAATGATGGATGACCTGTTCCACAACCTAAATTGACTAAGCGACCTTTTGCTAACAGAATAATTCTTTTTTCTGGCTGGCCATTTTGCGCTGGGAAAATAATGTGATCAACTTGTGGCTTGATTTCATCCCATTGATATTTTTCAACGCTTGCAACATCAATTTCGTTATCGAAATGGCCAATATTACATACGATTGCTTGGTTTTTCATCTTGAGCATGATGTCATGGGTAATCACATGATAGTTTCCAGTAGCGGTCACAAAAATATCAGCTTTATCAGCAGCATATTCCATCGTTACAACACGGTAACCTTCCATTGCCGCTTGTAATGCACAAATTGGATCAACTTCAGTTACCCAAACTTGAGCAGATAATGCTCTTAATGCTTGAGCAGAACCTTTACCAACATCACCATAACCAGCAACGACTGCTACCTTACCGGCTATCATTACATCAGTTGCGCGCTTAATCGCATCGACTAAAGATTCGCGGCAACCATATAAGTTATCAAATTTGCTTTTTGTTACAGAGTCATTGACGTTAATTGCTGGGAACTTCAGTTCGCCTTTGGCAAACATTTGATATAAACGGTGCACGCCAGTTGTAGTTTCTTCTGTTACACCTTTAACTTCAGCTAAACGAACTGAATACCAAGTCGAATCAATTGCAAGTTTTGCTTTGATGGATGCATAAAGAATCGTTTCTTCTTCGCTCGTTGGGTTATTTAAAACAGTGATGTCTTTTTCTGCTCTAGCGCCAAGATGCAATAACAAAGTTGCATCACCACCATCATCTAAAATCATATTGGAATATGAACCATCGGCCCATTCAAAGATACGGTGTGTGAAATCCCAATATTGCTCTAATGTTTCACCTTTAATTGCAAATACTGGTGTTCCATTAGCGGCGATTGCTGCTGCTGCATGATCTTGAGTTGAGTAAATATTGCAAGATGCCCAACGCACTTTAGCACCTAAAGCTTCAAGTGTTTCAATTAACACGGCAGTTTGAATCGTCATGTGTAATGAACCAGTGATACGAGCACCTTTCAAAGGTTGTGCTTTTTCATACTCTTGACGGATTGCCATGAGTCCTGGCATTTCTGTTTCAGCAATGGCGATTTCTTTGCGACCAAAATCAGCTAAAGTGATATCGGCAATGACATAGTCGTTTTTAATATTTGATACGGAATTCATGCAGCTCTCCAAAAATTACAGAAATCTTGGGGATGCTGGATTCAAAGCCCACCAACCAAGAGTTCAAAAGGTTAGTGAGCGCCGTTGCCTAGACTCTAGATAGAGTCCCTTCAAGCCTGGGGAAACTTAGATTAGAAAATAACCTAAGTTAACCTCGCAACGCTCCTTGAAGAATTAAGACTATTATAAACCTGCGGCAGATTTCAGTGCGATGACACGATCCCTTGCTTCCCAAGTAAACTCAGGCTCTTCACGACCAAAGTGACCATATGCAGCTGTTTTACGGTATATAGGACGTAAAAGATCAAGCATTTTCACGATACCTTTAGGCCTTAAATCAAAGTGTTCACTTACTAACATTGAAATTTCCTCATCAGAGATTTTTCCAGTTCCATAGGTGCTTACCATGACTGATGTTGGTTTAGCTACACCAATTGCATAAGAAACCTGAACTAAACACTTAGACGCGAGTCCTGCAGCAACCACATTTTTTGCAACATAACGTGCTGCATAGGCAGCAGATCTGTCTACTTTAGATGGATCTTTGCCTGAGAAAGCGCCGCCACCGTGCGGGGCTGCGCCACCATATGTATCAACAATGATCTTGCGACCAGTCAATCCACAATCACCTTGCGGACCACCAATGACAAATCGACCTGTAGGATTAACCAAATACTTGATCTCACCTTTAATGAGCTCTTTCGGCAATACAGGTTTGATGATTTCCTCAATCACTGCTTCGCGTAATTTATCGAGCCCCATTTCTGGGGAGTGTTGTGTCGACAAAACAACCGTATCGATCGAGTCAGGACGACCATTCACATAGCGTAAAGTAACTTGTGATTTCGCATCAGGGCGTAACCAGTCTAGGCGACCATCACGGCGAAGCTGAGATTGACGCTCAACCAATCGATGAGAAAGATAAATCGGCATTGGCATGAGTTCTGGTGTTTCATCCACCGCATAACCAAACATCAAACCTTGGTCACCAGCACCTTGATCTAAAGGGTCATCTTCAGCATTATTGACGCCCTGAGCAATGTCTGGGCTTTGTTTGTCATAAGCGACTAACACCGCACAACCACGATGATCAATACCAAAATCAGTATTGTCATAGCCGATTTCGCGAAGAGTCTCTCGAGCTACTTTGATGTAGTCCACATTAGCTGTAGTGGTGATCTCACCTGCGAGTACAACTAAACCGGTATTACATAAAGTTTCTGCTGCAACTCTTGCTGTTGGATCTTGAGCAAGAATTGCGTCAAGAATAGAGTCTGAGATTTGATCTGCAACTTTATCTGGGTGTCCCTCAGATACAGATTCAGATGTGAAAAAATAATCATTTGCCATATAGGTTCCTTAATTAAAAATTCGACAACACGTGCCGAACTACCTATACGGCGACGCTTTAGCAGAATTTATAGTCGCCCTGCAAGTTGTCTTAACTCGGCGATGTAATGAAGTATAACGATTCTTTTGATTTTTTTCAAACTTCATGGTTTTTTGCATATCATAGAGGGAATGCATTGGTTAATTCATCTTATCGGTCGCCTTCCTCTAAAGTATCTACAGTCTGTAGGTGCTTTTCTGGGTCTTTTAACCTATTGGTTCTCACCAAAAGATAAGGCCTTGATCCTTGAAAACTTGTCTTATGCCCAAGCGCTTTACAGCTTTAACGCCAGCCCTAAAGAAGTTGCTAAATCCGCCGGAAAAATGTTAACGGACAGCCTTTGGATTTGGCAACATCCCAAAGAAGCCTTGAAAAAAACAGAATTAATTCACTGGGATGTTGTCGAACAAGCGATGGAAGAGGGTAAGGGGCTTTTGATGCTTACCCCTCATTTAGGTGCTTTTGAAATGATTCCTCGGGTGCTTGCGGAACATTTTCCGGCAACCATTATTTATAAACCCGCTAAACAAGCTTGGTTAAACGATCTGATTGAGGAAGGTAGAGCACATCCTCGCATGAACTTTGTGCCAGCAAATATGCAAGGGGTTCGGCAAATTGCTCGAGCTCTTGTCAGGGGCGAAGCAGTCGGAATTTTGCCAGATCAAGTTCCGGGAAATGGCGAAGGCGTGTGGGCACCATTTTTTGGCAAACCTGCCTATACGGCAGTATTACCGGCAAAGATTGCACTGAAAAACAATATTCCTACTATTGTTTTTTCTGCAATCCGCAAACCTGATGGGGATGGATGGTCGATGATTGCCCAAAGGATATCTGAACCATTTTCAAGTGATTCAGTAACGGCTGCCACACAACTCAATCACTTTCTTGAGCAAGTGATTATTCAAAACCCAGAACAATATCTTTGGATGTATAAAAGATATAAGCACCCAGCAGGTGCGCCACCACCTCCTCCAGAATGAAAGTCGTGACGCATATCTTTAATTATTTAGGCTTAGGTTTTTTATATTTCCTAAACGCCTTACCTATTACAGCGAACCATGCCATTGGTGATGCTTTAGGTTGGATTGCCTATCACTTGCCGATTGAGCGCAAAAAAGTAGTGGATATTAACTTAAAGCTTTGCTTCCCTAATTTATCTGAACAAGAATTAAATAAATTAGCTCTCAAGCATTGGCGATTATTTGGTCGATCAATCACTGAGCGCGGATACTTATGGTTAGGTTCAGAGGCCAAAATAGAAAAACTGGTGCAAGTCACATCTGACATTGATATGGCGGATGGTAAATCCCGTCTATTTTTTAGTATGCATCTGTTAGGTATCGAAGCCGGATTAATCGGGATTTCTCTTTATTTAAATAAGCGTGGGTTGCAAAGCCCCATCACGCTTTACATCAAAATGAAAAATGATTTTTTCAATCAAAAAATTAAGTTTTGGCGTGAGCGTTTTGGTGGAAGAATGATTCTTCGGCAACAAAATGCCAGGGAAATGATTCGTGCGATTCGGTCTAATCAAGCAGTTGCGATTTCTCCAGATATGGATCTTGGTAAACAAGACTCTGTATTTGTGCCATTCTTCGGTGTGCCAACCTGCACTGTGACCTCCATATCTCGAATGGCAAAAATTGTTCAAACTGAAGTATGTCCTGTCATTACGACGTTAAATCCTGACGGAAAATCCTACACGGTACATATCGGTAGGCCATTAGAAAACTTCCCAACAGATGATGAGGTGGCAGACACGCTGCGATTAAATCAATTCTTTGAGGCACAAATCATTCCTAGGCCAGAAGAGTATTATTGGGTTCATAAACGCTTTAAAAATCGGCCTGAGGGTCAAGCTAGGTTTTATTCATGAAACTTCACTTTACAAAGATGCATGGTGCAGGAAATGACTTTATTGTCATTGATGCAATTGCGCAAGACATTAGTCAATTGACTAAAGACGATTGGATTTTTCTAGCCAATCGTCAATTGGGTATTGGCGCTGATCAAATTTTACTTGTCGAATCTCCAACAACTACCGATGCAGATTTTCGTTATCGTATTATCAATCACGATGGATCTGAAGTAGAGCAGTGCGGAAATGGTTCAAGGTGTTTTGTAAGGTTTGTTCGTGAAAAAGGTCTAAGCTCCAAAAAAGAAATCAAGGTCGAAGTTGCACACACTACGATCACTCTGACTGAGCAGGAAGATCAGCGCGTTCGAGTCAATATGGGCGCTCCGATTTTTGAGCATAACTTGATTCCTTTTATTCCAGGTAATTTTGATACTCGAGTGATTGGCCCCATTAGTGAATTTTTATTACCACTAACGCAATCAAACGTTTGGATTGCTCCACTTTCAATGGGGAATCCTCACGCAGTCCAATTGGTAGAATCAGTTCAAACTGCTTTAGTCAGCCAAATTGGTCCAGAAATTGAGAGCCATCCAAGCTTCCCTAAACGAGTCAATGTTGGGTTTGTTGAAGTAGTGAATCGTGGTCATATCAACATCAGAGTCTTCGAGCGAGGCTCTGGTGAAACTCTTTCCTGTGGCACTGGCGCTTGTGCTGCAGCAGTAACTGTCATCTTAAAAAATCTCGTTGACTCACCAGTCTCTGTTCAAACCCGTGGTGGATTGTTAGAGATTGATTGGCAATATGCACAACTTGGTCTTCAGGCAAACGTTATCATGACCGGTCCAGCGACAACTGTTTTTGATGGCATTATTGAGATTTAATCTGCTGATTTAATTGATTTTTTAATTTTTATATTGCTTTTAACGAATTATTCACACTGATAGACTAAATTAACTTATCAATTCTTCATATTTGTTGAATTGTTTTCATTCAATAAGGTTTTTTATGTCTAAATACAATATTCTATTTATTTGTACCCATAATTCAGCGCGTTCTATTATTGGTGAGGCAGTTGCTTCGACTCATCTCAGTGGAAAATTTGTTGGCTACTCGGCTGGCTTACACCCGCAAGATTCTGTTAGTCCATTCGCCTTAGAAATTGCTGATGAACTTCAATATTCAAGTGCTAATCTTCGTAGCAAAAGCTGGGAAGAGTTTAATGCTCCAGATGCTCCGACCATGAATTTTATTATTTCTTTGTATGACCCTTCCAATGGCGAAGCGATTCCTCATCTTCCTGGCAATCCTGCAAGCGCTTATTGGATATTCCCAGACCCATCCAATCTTTCGGGTAGTGATGATGTCAAACGTCGTGCAATGCGTGCTGTCATGGTTGGTTTAAAAAAGCGTGTGGAGATTTTAGCTTCATTACCTTTTGAGCAACTCGATGCGATTGCTATTCAGAAGAAACTTGCTGAGATTAATCAAACGGCTTGATTTAGATTGATTCCCATTGAAAGGCGCTTACCTAAGCGCCTTTCTAATTAATGCCGTATTGGTGACGATAACTTTGTACTTTGGGTAGATGTTCTTTTAGAACCGTGTCATCTGTTTTCTCTAAAAACTGTAATAGATCCGCAAGATTAGCTATCGCAATGACCGGAATACCAAAATCCTTTTGAACGGCTTGAACTGCAGAGAATTCCCCAATATCAATAGCATTTCCAGACTTTTCCATACGGTCTAAAGCAATTAACACAGCGCAAGGAGTTGCCCCAGCCTTTTGAATTAACTCAACCGACTCACGTACTGATGTCCCTGCAGAAATCACATCATCAACGATCACAACCCGCCCTTGCAGAGGTGCGCCAACCAAAATGCCTCCCTCGCCATGATCCTTTGCCTCTTTACGGTTATATGCAAATGAAACGTTTTTATCTAAATGGGCAAGCGCAATGGCGGTACTCGCAGATAAAGTAATGCCTTTGTATGCGGGTCCAAATAACATGTCAAACTCGATTTGTGCAGACAGTAAAGTGCGAGCGTAAAATTCACCTAAAGCACCTAATTTAGCGCCATCATTAAAATCACCGGCATTAAAGAAATAAGGTGAAAGACGACCAGCTTTAGTTTTAAATTCGCCAAAAGAAAGTACTTTGGCCTGAAGTGCAAAATCAATAAATTCAGAGGAATGTGGTTTCATGTTAAGAATAATAACGGCAAATGTTAATGGGATAAGGTCTGCAGCAAAAAAAGGCTTTTTTGAATGGATGCAAAGCACTCACGCAGACTTTATTTGCTTACAAGAAATTAAAGCACAATTGGGTGATTTATCAAATGATTTAACTGCGCAGTTAAATTACTCATCCTATTTTCATTGTGCTCAGAAAAAGGGCTATAGCGGCACAGGCATTTATTCAAAACAAGTGCCTGATGAAGTAAGCACTGGTTTTGGAGTTGCGGAATTTGATGATGAAGGGCGATATACGGCTCTGCGCTTTGGCAAGTTATGGATTATCTCGGTCTACTTTCCATCAGGTTCAAGCTCTGAAGATCGGCAAGCCGCTAAATTTCGGTTTTTAGAGGTGTTTTTACCTCATCTGCAGTCCTTAAAAAAGCAGGGTTTTGAAATTGCCTTATGCGGTGATATCAACATTGCCCACCAAGAAATTGACTTAAAAAACTGGAAAGGGAATATCAAGAATTCTGGCTTTCTTCCTGAGGAAAGAGCTTGGATGACCCATTTATTTGATATTGAAGGATTTGTAGATGTGTATCGAAAAATAGAACCAAATGCGACAGATAGTTGCTACACCTGGTGGAGTCAACGCGGTCAAGCCTATAACAATAATGTGGGTTGGCGGATTGATTACCACATTGCTACATCAGGTTTAGGGTCATTCGCGAAGACGCAACAAGTTTATAAACAAGAACGTTTCTCTGATCATGCCCCTTTGATCATTGATTATGATTGTGATTTAACTGAATTTTCTGCTTGATCACTATTTTGAATAAGATTTAATTTACTTACGAACCAAACCAAAATGAGTACCGGCAAACCAATGATTGCCGTAGAAATAAAAAATGTTGAATAACCAAAATGGTCTACAAAAACTCCTGAAAAACCAGCCATCCATTTTGGTATTAATAACATCATTGAACTAAATAAAGCATATTGAGTCGCACTATATGAAACATTCGTGAGTGACGATAAATAGGCAATAAAAGCTGCGGAGGCAATCCCAGAGCTTAAATTATCTGCAGATATCACAAATATCAGACCACTTAAGTCATGGCCTCGAGTAGCTAACCAAGCAAAAAGTAGATTACTTGCAGCAGATAAGATGGCGCCCAACATCAAAATCCGAAAGATGCCAAACCGAACTGTTAATCCTCCACCAATAAATGCTCCCAATAAAGTCATGATGACGCCAAATATTTTGGTCACACTGGCAACCTCATCTTTGGTATAGCCCATATCCACATAAAAGGGATTCGCCATAATCCCCATCACGACATCACTAATTCGGTACACAGCAATTAATGAAAGTATTAATACGGCATGCCATTGATATCTTTTTAAAAAATCTGCAAAGGGCTCTATAAACGCAACATGGATCCATTGTTTGACGGAGTGAACATCTGTCTTAGGAACAAACGGCTTCTCTTTAGAGATGAGAACTGTGATGACACCAACCAACATGGATGCGGCCATGCATAAATAAGCAATTTGCCAGCCATAATGATCATAGACATTGTCTGGAGTATTTTGCGCTCGAGCGGCTATCCACAATACACCTGCGCCAGCCCATATCATCGCAAATCGATAACCCGTTTGATAAGCTGCTGCTAAGACGCCTTGCATTTTAGTGTCGGCTGATTCAATACGAAATGCATCTAAAGCGATGTCTTGGGTGGCTGAACCAAAGGCAACTAAAACTGCAAACCATGCAACTGCATTGACTTGCTGCGAAGGATCTGACATCGACATGCCCACAAGTCCAATCATAACCAACACTTGCGCAATGAGTAGCCAAGCTTTTCTGCGTCCAAGCCAATTGGATAAAAGGGGCAAGGTCAAGCGATCAACTAATGGCGCCCAAACCCATTTCAGGCCGTAAATAAGGCCGATCCAAGATAGGTACCCAATCGTACTACGATCAATTCCTGCCTCTCTTAACCAAAAACCCAGTGTCCCTAAAACCAGCAACAAGGGCAGTCCTGCGGAGAAACCTAAAAAGAACATCCGTAGTGTGATTTTTTGGGTATAGGCGCTCAGAATTTCCGCTAAGGATTGTTTTGCTTCAGTTGTAGTACTTGACATTCTTTAAGCGCTTTGTACTCTATAAATTGCGAGACTTCCAAACAGGTTTGCGGCCCAGCTGATTTCTTTGCCTTCATGCAGAATGACACGATCTAGAATTTTGATGCCAATCTTACTCGCTAATGCTTCAAAATCTGCAATAGTTAAAACACGCACATTAGGCGTGTTGTACCAATCAAAAGGTAATGATTTTGACACGGGCATTCTGCCTAAAAGAATATCAATGCGATGCGACCAATGTGCAAAATTAGGAAATGAAATAACGCATTCTTTACCTACGCGAACGATTTCATTTAAGATCGATTCTGTTTCATGAATCGTTTGCAGTGTCTGTGACAGAAGTACCATATCAAAGCTTTGATTTTCGAATAATGCCAAGCCTGCCTCTAAATCTTGCTGAATAACATCGAGTCCTTTTTCCACACAAGCTAAAACACTTAAATCAGAAATCTCAACGCCATAGGTTTGTACTTTTTTTTGTGCTCTGATGTATTCCAAAAAATCACCGTCACCACAACCGAGATCTAATAAGCTCGAATGAGGTTGTATCCAATTGGCAATGGCAGAAAAATCCGCGCGAACTTTTGTACTCATGCCAAATCCTTTTGCATTCTAGAAAAATAGGCGCGAAGAATACCATGATATCTTTCATCGTCTAGTAAAAAAGCATCATGGCCATGAGGTGCGTCTATCTCAGCATACGTTACTGAATGTTTGTTATCTAACAAAGCCTTGACAATTTCTCGACTTCGATCAGGAGCAAAACGCCAATCCGTTGTAAAACTAATGACAAGAGATTTTGATTGCATGACCGCTAAGGCTTTAGATAAGTTTCCGCCATGATTTTTTGCTGGGTCAAAATAATCAAGCGCTCGAGTAATGAGCAGGTAAGTGTTGGCATCAAAGTAATCCGCAAACTTTTCACCTTGATAGCGTAAATAACTTTCTACCTCAAACTCCGTGTCAAAGCTAAATCGATAATCTTGCGGATCGCCTTGGAGACGCTTTAAATCTCTACCAAACTTTTCTGCCATATCGTCATTCGATAAATACGTTATGTGCCCAATCATTCTTGCAACACGCAGACCTCTGCGAGGTGTGACTTGATGAGCATAATAATTGCCCTCATGAAAGTCCGGATCACTCATGATAGCGCTTCGCGCAATTTCATTAAAGGCGATATTTTGTGCAGATAAACTTGCGGCAGAGGCTATGATCAGACAATGTTCAACTCGCTCTGGAAACTGAATCCCCCAAGCAAGTGCCTGCATCCCTCCTAAACTACCTCCCATAACAGCAGCAAATTTTTGAATCCCAAAATAATCCGCAAGTCGGGCTTGAGAGATTACCCAGTCTTCCACAGTTACTAAAGGAAAAGTACTACCATAAGGTGTATTAGTTTCTGGATTGATGCTCATCGGACCAGTTGAGCCAAAACAAGACCCTAAATTATTAACGCCAATCACAAAAAAATGATTGGTATCTAAGGGCTTGCCTGGACCTATCATGTTATCCCACCACCCAGCTTTTCCTGATACAGGATCAACTCCTGCGACATGATGTGAAGCATTAAGCGCGTGACAAATTAAAACTGCATTCGTTTTATTGGCGTTTAATTGCCCGTAGGTTTGAACTTCTAAAGAGTAAGAACCCAACTGAGCGCCACTTTTTAGTGCTAGGGGCTCATTAAATTGAATGGAATATGACTGAGTATTTAGACCAGTCATACAAATAGAAGTACACCCATGGATGCTGTTGCATTATCTAATGGCGATTTTGTAAAACCACTTCTTGCAAAACGATGCCAACGCCCCACAACATAAGACATCACTAATCCCGATCGATGACTAATATCATCCGCTGACCAACTAATGTTTTGTTGTGTTTGCATGATCCGAAAGGATTGCTTCATGGAAGCTTCAACACGCTCCAATACTTGGTTGATCCGCTCTTGCAAGCGAGCATCTTCTTGAAATAATGAATCCCCTAACAATACTCTTGTCATGCCAGGGTTCTTCTCAGAAAAAGCCAGCAACATCATGGCAATTTCTTGAATCTGAATTCTGCCGTTCTCTTCTTTAGCAATGATTTGATTAATTAGTCCAAAAATAGTCTGCTCAATAAAGGCAATTAAACCATCAAACATTTGCGCTTTACTTGCGAAATGTCGATAAAGTGCTGCCTCAGATACTTGAATTTTGGCTGCTAAAGCTGCTGTTGTAACTCTTTCACCTTGCGGATTTTCTAACATTTCAGCTAATGCTTGCAAAATTTGGATGCGACGCTCCCCTGGCTTAGGGCGCTTACGGCCCTTCGAGTCTTCTTGGGTTGGAGTACCGTATGTCTCCAGATTTACTGCATCTAGGCTACTCATTTAATGTGATCGAATCATTGTTCCAAAAGCTTGTTCTGTCAAAATTTCTAATAGCAGAGAATGCTCAATCCTGCCATCAATGATATGTACTGAATTTACGCCACTTCTTGCTGCATCTAGCGCGGATGATATTTTTGGTAACATGCCACCTGATATCGTACCATCTGCAAACAAGCCATCTATTTCTTTTGCACTTAAATCGGTCAATAACTCACCTTTGCTATTCATCACACCAGGAATATTCGTCATCATCACTAATTTCTCTGCATGCAAAATCTCGGCCATTTTTCCCGCAACTAAGTCTGCGTTAATATTGTAAGCCCTTCCGTCCTCACCAAATCCAATAGGTGAAATAACCGGAATGAAAGCATCATCCTGTAAGGCCTTAACTACGGCAGGATTGATTGAGCTAATTTCACCGACAAAACCAATATCAATTTCCTTTGTAGGATCATCTTTATCAGGCATCATTAATTTTCTTGCTTTAATTAAACCACCATCTTTACCAGTAAGACCGACGGCTTGACCACCAAATTGGTTAATCATCATGACGATGTCTTGCTGTACTTCTCCACCAAGGACCCACTCCACGACTTCCATCGTTTCATCATCCGTAACACGCATGCCTTGAATAAAAGTTCCAGCTTTACCGATTTTCTTCAAAGCATCATCAATTTGTGGTCCACCACCATGCACAACAACGGGATTCATTCCAACCAACTTGAGCAAAATCACATCTCGAGCAAAACCTTCTTTAAGGCGCTCCTCTGTCATCGCATTACCACCGTACTTAATTACGATAGTTTTGCCATGATATTGACGGATATAAGGCAATGCCTCAGCTAGAATTTCAGCTTTAAGGGTTGGCGCGATATCGCTTAGGGTAAGGTCTTTATGGTCCATAATTTTTTACAAGAGATAGTCTTAATGATAAGTGATAGTTAAGTAATTATTAATTTTTCGCAATACCATAAATATACTCTTCTAATTCAACACTTTTATTTCTAATTTGAAACATCTATCTTGTATTGAATCTTTTAAGCTAGTTTTAAAAAAAATGATACATTACCTACATGTTTTACTTTAATAATCCCCAAAAAAAATTTGCTTCCAATTGGTGCAAAGTCATTTTGTTATGCATTTTGCTCATGCAATTCTGGGGTTTTCAGCATCGAATAGCGCACGCGGTAAGTGTTAATTCCCCGGATATATCTTTTAATCAATTCAATGCCTCACCTGAGGCTTTTGAAGAGTCTAATCCTTTTGTCTATCATGACGTTAAACACAACTGTGTTTCTTGGGATCATGCTGTTTTGGGTTATGGATTGTCAAGTCTTATATTTCAAATAAAGCTTTTATCAGTTAGCTTTGGTGTACAACAAGCGAGTTATCAATCTACCTGTTTTCTCCATACTTTTTCTTATCTATCAAGGGCTCCGCCACTCTCAAATTAATTCGTTTTTTAAATTAATTTTTTTGAGGGCGTCATGAATAAACATCATTTTTGTTTTTCACATCTATTTTTACTAAGTTCATTCTTTTTTTTAAGTCAATTAACTTTTGCTCAAGAGCCATCGATTCGGGTTTCAGACATTCCAACATTAACTGTAGAGGGCTCCTCACCCCTTTCTAATAGGGTCGAACTCAATGTTGGGCAACGAGAAATCCAAAGTAAACTTCCGACTAATATTGCTGAGTCTCTTCATGATGAGCTTGGATTTAGTAGCTCATCATTTGGTCAAAGTTCTAGTCGACCGATTATCAGGGGAATGTCTGGTTCAAGGGTACCGATTCTTCAAAATGGCATGAATTCAGGGGATGTATCGAGCGTTTCTCCTGATCACGCTGTTGCCTCTGATGTTATGTTTAGTCAATCTTTTGAATTATTGCGTGGCAGTGAATC
Source organism: Polynucleobacter sp. SHI8 (assembly GCF_027944005.1). Classification (NCBI taxonomy): domain Bacteria; kingdom Pseudomonadati; phylum Pseudomonadota; class Betaproteobacteria; order Burkholderiales; family Burkholderiaceae; genus Polynucleobacter; species Polynucleobacter sp. SHI8. Next base: position 2,351,486 of record NZ_AP027204.1, read on the forward strand.
CTTACGCTATAGCTCTAGTGCAAATCAAGGTCTTCTTAATGTGATTGATCTGCGAATACCCTCCAGTACTTTAGCGGAGCCAAGTGCGAGCTTTGTTGGTCAATATAACCTGAATCAACAGGGCCTCTCCACTGGCATATTGGCTGAAGACTCCATCGGCAATTGGACCTTACATGTGGATAATACTTCTCGTCGTTTGAATGACTATCAAAGGCCTGATGGTCAACTTCAACCATATTCATTTTCCCGTCAAAATGATTTGGGATTGGGAGCATGTTATTTTAGAGCCTCTGGATACACCGGCTTCTCTTTCAGTCAATTCCAAAATTTTTATGGGATTCCCTCAGCAGAAGGGTCTCAGATTGACTTATTACAAAATCGATTTTCCCTCCTAGATGAAGAGTCAAATCCCTTTACTGGTATTTCTAAACTTAAAACACAGTTTATTTATACCAATTACAGACATCAAGAGTTATCAAACACACAGTCACCACAGTCTGAATTTAAAAACCAATCCATTGAGACGCGCATGGAGTTATTTCATGAGCCAATTCTTAGTTGGACGGGCTCATTTGGTCTTCAAGCTGGTAGTGGCACAATTTCTGCTACAGATTTAACAAATCCGAACCTTAACGCTGCCATCATTCCATCAACCAAGTCGGATAATATGGCCATTTTCCTCATAGAAAATAAATCTTTTGGCAATATAGATGTGCAAAATGGCTTTCGCTATGAATGGGTGCGACGAAATCCCGATGCCTCAATCCCTTATTCTGATAGCCCAAACTTTGACATACCCTCAGGTGGGAGTGCTCCATTAAGTTTTATTCCTAAATCAAATCAATTTTCTTTAGTGTCCCTGTCTTCACAGGCAGCTTGGAACTTTATTACAGAACAAGCTATATTAATTCGCTATAGCTTTTCACAACGTGCACCGAGCGTTGATGAGTTGTACTCGTTCGGAAACCATGATGCAACAGCAACTTTTGATGTTGGTAATCCAAATTTAAATAAGGAAAGCTCTAATCATTTTGAAATAGGCTGGAGAAAGAATAAAGGTCTTACACAGGGTAAGCTTAATCTTTATCAAAATTTTGTCTCTAACTTTGTTTATACCCAGTATACGGGTGCAACCGATCTAAATAGTGACTTTCCAGTACGTCAATTTTTGCAAGCAAATGCAATTATTAAGGGAGTTGAGTCTGAAGTGACATACAACATGAATGGGGATGGATTTGCTGGTCGAATTTTTGGTGATTACTCTGAAGGAACATTAGACCAAGGTGGTTATCTACCGCTTCAACCAGCTACTCGAATAGGTAGTGCTATTTATTACAGCCGGTTCGGATGGAAAGCAAATCTCTCTTTAATTCATGCATTAGGGCAATATAAAACTGCTACTTCTACGTTTTATAACGAGCCTAGTACAGCAGGCTATAACAAACTTGATTTTCGCTTGTCAAAATCACAAGCAATCAATCGATTGCTTGTTACTTACTATTTACAAGCGAACAATTTATTAAACGATACGATTCGTTACTCAACGACTGTAGACACTCTCAGGCTTTACGCTCCGCAACCTGGTAGAACCTTTATTTTAGGAATAAAGGTTGACTACTAGAGTTGTGAGGTTTTAATCACCGAATAGTTTTTGACGAAGTTCGCGTCTTTCTTGAGCCTCGAGTGAAAGATTGGCAGTTGGTCTAGCCAGTAATCTTGAAACTCCGATGGCTTCACCAGTTTCTTCACACCAACCGTATTCCCCTGACTCAATTCTGCCAAGCGCTTGTTCTACTTTCTTCAAAAGCTTTCTTTCGCGATCTCTTGTTCTTAATTCTAAAGCGTGCTCTTCTTCAATCGTTGCACGATCAGCAGGATCTGGAACCAAGGTGTTTTCACGTAAGTTTTCAGTAGTAGCATCAGCATTTTTTAAAATATCATCACGCAATTTTTGTAGGCGATCTTTAAAAAACTCTAACTGCTCTGGATTCATATAGTCTTTATCAGACATTTTCACTAACTGCGCTTCAGAGATTAATTCAATTACTTTCGGTGTAGCCGGTGTTTTTGTTTTTGTAGTCATTTCATTTTTAGCTTGATCTTTAGGATCTGCTTTATTTCCTTTTGTGTTTTTTTCAGTATCTACGCTTGTTTTTTTACTAACTGTTTTTTTTATCGTTGAAGTAGCCATTTGTCATCCTTATATATTTTTCTTTTGTTTTTTACAGATTAAACTAAACAACCTTCTAAACCCATCATTAAAGTATCTTTTGGCAAATCCTGTCCTATAAATACAATTTTTGTTTGCTTAAGTTCTGTGCCCCATGGGCCGGCCATATCGCTACCCATCATTTCATGGACACCTTGTAATACAACTTTACGATTTGAACCTTTAACGTATAAAACGCCTTTATAGCGCAATAATTTGGAGCCAAAGACAGATAATATGCCGCCTAAAAAATCTTCCAGCTTTTTATGATCAAAGGGCTTTTCACTTCTAAACACAAAAGATTGGATTTTATCTGTATGGCCATGTTGCTCATGATGATGATCATGGTCATGATGGTGATCGTGGTCATGGCTATGATCATGTCCACAATCATCATGATTTTCTTGTTCTAAAAAGTGCGGATCTATATCTAATTTTGCGTTTAAATTAAACCCATGAAGATCAAACACTTCATCTAAGTTGACAACTCCATGCGTGATTTCTTTTATGGGTGCTTTGGGGTTCATATGGACAATACGATTTCTTAAAGCCTGTCGAATTTTTTCATCCACAACATCACATTTAGTAATAAATATTTGATCGGCAAAGCCTACTTGATTTTGCGCCTCTTCATGCTCATCTAATTGCTGATCTCCATGCTTGGCATCTACTAGAGTAACAACTGCATCTAATACATAATGCTCGGCGACATCATCATCCATGAAAAATGTTTGAGCTACTGGACCTGGATTGGCGATTCCGGTTGTTTCTATCACCACACGGTTAAATGAGATTTGTTTAGATTTTTTCTGTTCCCAAAGCTGATTTAGTGCTTCTACCAAATCGCCACGAATGGTGCAACAAACACAGCCGTTACTCATTTGCACAATTTGTTCATTGCTGTTTTGGATTAGGATTTCATTATCGATATTTTCTTCACCAAACTCATTTTCTATGACAGCAATTTTCTTTCCATGATCAGCAGTCAGGATGTGTTTTAAAAGTGTCGTTTTGCCGCTTCCTAAAAAGCCAGTCAAAATCGTTACAGGTATAAGTGCCATTTTTTCCTAAATCTTTGTTAAAGCTATTGATGAACTTAAATTCGTTCCAATAATAAACCCTTGAGATAATCGCCTTCAGGGAAACATATTAATTTAGGGTGGTCTAGGCCTGATGTCAAGCGCTTTAGTACACGAAATTTAAATTCGCCAGATTTTTGATGGCTAGCAGCTTCTTTACTTGCCGTAAAAATCGTTTTTTCAAAAGTCTCCATATCCATTGCGCCAGAACAAGAGAAAGTGAGTATTAACCCACTTTTATTTAACATTTGCATCGCGGTTCGATTAATTTCTTTATAAGCCCTGATTGCTTTCGATAAATGCGCCGCTGAGGGGGCAAATTTAGGGGGATCTAAGATAATTAAATCAAAAAACTCTTCTCGAATTCGCATATTTTTGAGTGTCTCAAAAGCATCTTCATCTAACCAAATGGCACGATTTTCGTCAAAATCATTCAATTTTGTCTGTTTTTTTGCTACCTCTAAAGCATCTCCAGAAGAATCTACGGAGATGACTTCTTTAGCACCGCCCTTTAAAGCGGATAACGAAAACCCTCCTGTATAGCAAAACATATTTAATACTCGACGGTTTTGAGATAACTCTTGAACAAGAAGACGGTTGTCCCTCTGATCAATATAAAAACCTGTTTTATGTCCATGTATTGGGTCCACTAAATAAGAAATGGCATTTTCTTGAACCAAAACTTCTGTATTGGGCTGTTTTCCATATAAAAGGCCTGTTTGCGACTCAAGTCCTTCTCGTTGTCGAACAGCAGCGTCTGAGCGTTCATAAATCGAATCGCAACCAGTCTGTTGAGCAAGAATTTCTACAATGACATCTTTCCAGTGATCCGAGCCAGCACTTAAGAACTGACAAACCAATAGCTTGTCATATTGATCGACAACGAGCCCAGGTAGTCCGTCTGCCTCTCCGAAAATTAAGCGTATGGCATTCGTATTTTTAATCCATTTTTTTCGATGATCTAAAGCTACGGCTATTTTTCTTTTGAAAAAAGCATGGTCAATAGACTCCTCTGGATCCCACGTCCACATCCTTGCCCTGATTTGTGAATGAGGACTATAAGCAGCCCTACCAACCATTTTTTTGGCATCATTGAAAACACTAACGGTTGTTCCAACCCCAACTTTGCCTTCATAGCGTGCCACTGTACTAGCAAAGATCCATGGATGTTGGTGAAGTACGGAGTGCTCTTTACCACCCTCTAAAAAGATACTTGCTTGCATATTTATTTACTTGCCTTTGACCTTGGATGCGCTAAGTCATATGCTTGCGCTAAATGTTGAAAATCTAGGGCAGTATAAATCTGAGTACTCCCAATGCTGGCGTGTCCAAGCATTTCTTGAACGGCCCTTAGATCATGAGATGACTGTAATACATGACTTGCAAAACTGTGTCGCAACATATGTGGATGAACATGGACTGGTAATCCTGACCTCATGGCAAGATTTTTTAAACGCTCTTGAACAGTCCTTGGCGAAAGTCTTTGGGCTTTTTGATTCATAAATAGAGGGCCTGCACTCTTCGCTTGTTCCGCCATTTTTATTGCCCATGCATCAAACCAAGTTCTAAGAGCCTGCATTGCTGACGATCCGATAGGAACAATCCGACGTTTTCCACCTTTACCCAACACATGAACTTCTTGACTATCCCAAGCTATCCATCCAAAAGAATCTTTCGAATACCCTTTTGTCATGGAACTATCAATTCCAAGAATTTCAGATAAGCGCAATCCCGATGAATAAAACAACTCAACTAAGGCATGATCTCGCAACAAAGACCATTGTTCATTTGAGGGTTGACTTGCTTCTTGCTGAGCCTTTTCCATTAAAACAATAGCGTATTCAACACTCAAGGCTTTAGGTAGGCTCTTCGCTTTTCTTGGGGCTCGCAGATCTTGAACAGGATTTACCTTTATCTCATGAATAGGTGCCTGAGTCTTACTTGTAGCTAGCCAATCGAAAAAGGTTCTCCAAGCAGAAAGAAGTCGCGAGATGGATCTAGGTGAAGATCCTTGACTATGAAGTTTTGCAACCCAAGATCTTGTATGAATACTCTTTACTTGATGTAACTCCAGATGCTCTTCGGATATGTTTTGACAAAGAATCATTAAATCTTGACGATAAGCTTTGAGGGTATGGGGAGATAGTTGTCTAACGACCCTAAGCTCTTCAATGAATTGTTCAACCGCAAGGAGTTCCCTAGTGGTTGTGCCTTGCATTACTGACCCTGGAATCGGTACAGCGCTGCGGCAGCCAGTTGAGCCAATTGATGTATATAGCTAAGGCCCATCTGAGGCGAAAATTTTTCTTTGTCTTGGCTCGCCATGAATAACGCCCCCAAATTAGTACCTTGATACATCAATGGAATCACAACCATGCTGCTAGCATCTAACAAAAGATCTGAACTCACTAGATTCGTTACAAGATCGACACTACCGCAAATAGGCGCTAGATCTAATTTAGTCTTTAATTCCTCTGAGACTTGTTCTGGGGAAATAATTTCTACATTTCCAATATCAAACAACTTATTAAGGCCAGTAGTAATGCTCTCAATGGTTGCATTTCGATCTTTAGAAGCCAGCAATCCCTCTAACCACTTCACCATTAAGGTTTGAGTACGATCATTTTCAGTCCCGAAACGTAGCATCTCAGATAATCGCTGATTTAAATCTCGATTTTGGTTTCTGAGTAAAGCCATTTGTTTTTCTTGTAAAGAAATTGCTTTACCACTATGCGAGTTAGCCAGCTCAATTTGGGCCAATAAATCCGGATGACGGTCAAAAAATCCGGCTGTTGATAAAAGCCACTGCGCAACTAAACGCTCTTGTTCTTGCTGAGGTTGATCGATATCAGTATCCATTTAAGTATTTTTTCTTAATAAATTAGTTGCTTAATTTTTCTTTTAAAATCTGATTCACTTGTGCAGGATTGGCTTTGCCTTTAGATGCCTTCATAATTTGACCTACTAAAGAATTAAACGCTTTTTCCTTGCCACTCCTAAATTCTTCAACCGATTTTGGATTATCCGAGAGAACTTGGTCAATAATTTTTTCAATCGCTCCAACATCACTGATTTGCTTTAATCCTTTTTCTTCGATGAGTGCATCTACTACACCTTGATCGGCTAATGCTCCTGATACGCCTCTTTCCCAAAGTGTTGCAAATATATCTTTGGCAATTTTGTTGGAAATAGTTCCATCCTGAATTCTTTGCAAGATTTGAGCAAGGTGGGATGGTCGTACTGGTGATTCGGATGCTTCAAGACCATCTCGATTCAAAGCTGACGCAAGATCTCCCGACATCAGATTGACGGCAGGTTTGACTATATCTTCTTTTATTAAGGTGAGTAATTCAATAAAGTAATCCGCAGTTGATTTACTTTGGGTTAACAAAGAAGCGTCATAGTCACTTAAACCATAAGAGGTTTGCCATGTATTTCTTAATGCACTTGGTAAGGCGGGCATGGTTGCTCGAATGCTGGCAATCATTTCCTCTGTAATATGCAGCGGCAATAAGTCTGGATCAGGAAAGTAACGGTAATCTTGAGCATCCTCTTTACTTCTCATACTTCTGGTCTCTTGACGATCCGGGTCATATAAGCGGGTTTCTTGCTTAACGACGCCCCCATCTTCAATGAGCTCAATTTGCCGTTGTACTTCATACTGAATTGCTTCCTCTAGGAACTTAAAGGAGTTCAGATTTTTTATCTCACACCTTGTACCAAACTCTTGCTGTCCGAGTGGTCTTACTGACACATTGGCATCACATCTAAATGAGCCTTCTTGCATATTGCCATCACAAATTCCAATCCACATCACGAGTGCATGTAACTCTTTTGCGTACGCAACTGCCTCAGCTGCACTGCGCATGACAGGATCAGTAACAATCTCTAATAAGGGTGTTCCCGCTCGGTTTAAATCAATACCACTCGATTTTTCACCATGCAGTCCAACAAAATCATCATGTAAAGATTTTCCAGCATCTTCTTCTAAATGAGCTCTAGTTAATTGAATTTCTTTTTTTACGCCGTCAATTTCAATAGGAATCTTGCCACCGATTACAACGGGTAATGCAAATTGACTAATTTGATAACCTTTTGGTAAGTCTGGATAAAAATAGTTTTTTCTTGCAAAAACGCTGATAGGGGCAATTTTAGAGCCGATCGCCAACCCAAAACGAATGGCATGATTGACCGCTTCTTGGTTTAATACGGGCAAAGTTCCAGGAAGCGCCAAGTCAACTGGACAAGCCTGAACATTCGGTTCCGCACCAAAAGCAATGCTTGCACCACTAAATATTTTTGAATTCGTTTTTAATTGCGCGTGTGTTTCAAGCCCAATCACCACCTCCCAATTTGACCTTGTCATAGCTGGACTCCGGAACTTGGTGGGACCAACTGATGCCAAGAACTACTCTGTTGATAATGATCCGCTATTTGCAACATTTTTGCTTCAGAAAAATAATTTCCAATGATTTGTATGCCGATTGGTAAGCCTTGTTGACTCATTCCACATGGAATACTCATTGCGGGGAGACCCGCAAGATTTGGACTAAGTGTATAAATGTCTTCTAAATACATTTCCACAGGATCTTTAGACTTTTCGCCGACTTTCCATGCAACTTGAGGAGCGACAGGACCCATCAAAACATCACACCGGGTAAATGCCGCCTGAAAATCCTCGGCAATGATTCGTCTAATTTTCTGCGCTTGCAAATAATATGCGTCGTAATAGCCTTGGGATAGTACATAAGTACCGATCAAAATTCGACGTTTCACTTCGCCACCAAATCCTTCGGATCTAGATCTTTCATACATTTGATTGAGATCTTTGTATTCTTTAGCTCTAAATCCATAACGTACGCCATCATATCGACTCAAATTACTAGAAGCCTCTGCAGGTGCCAAAACATAGTAAACCGGTATTGAAAGCTTTGTTTTGGGCAAAGATACTGAAATACAAGTCGCACCTAACTCTTCAAATGTTTTTAAAGCCGCTTGTACCGAGTTACGAACCTCCTCTTGAAGGCCTTGTGCAAAATATTCGTCTGGAATACCAATGCGTAATCCCTGTAGAGGTAATCCTCCAGGAGTAGACCAAGGTTTTCCAAGTAATCCTTCAAAATCCAAGCTATCTTTACGTAATGATGTGGAGTCCCTTGGGTCGTGCCCAGAAATTACATTGAGTAAAAGGGCGCAATCTTTAGCAGATTTACCCATTGGACCTGCCTGATCAAGAGAGGATGCATAAGCAATCATCCCGTACCTAGATACGCTTCCATAAGTGGGTTTGATACCTGTTATCCCACAAAACGCTGCTGGTTGACGTATGGAGCCGCCAGTGTCAGTGCCGGTGGCAATTGGCGTCAAACCTGCGGCAACTGCCACGGCTGAGCCTCCAGAAGATCCTCCTGACACATAACTAGTGTTCCAAGGATTGAGTGCGGGACCATAGGCAGAGTTTTCGTTTGAGGAACCCATGGCAAATTCGTCCATATTGGTTTTACCCAAACACACCATGCCAGCACCATTGACCCCAAGAAGTTCCACAACCTTAGCATCATATGGGCTTAAATAGTTTTCTAACATTTTTGAAGCTGCGGTGGATTTCCAATCCTTGGTCACAAAAACATCTTTGTGTGCAATTGGAATTCCAGTTAAAAGCCCAGCCTCTCCTTTTGCAATTTTTTGATCGGCGATCCTTGCATCTCGAAGGGATAAATCCTCTTGAATGTCTAAGTAGGAATTTAACTTTTGAGATCTTGCCATACGATTCAAGAAATACTGGGTTAGCTCAACGCTAGATATTTCCTTGCCAGAAAGGGCATTAGATAGCTCTGTGAGCGATTTTTCGTGCCAGTTCACTCAATCACCTTAGGCACTAAGAAGAGCCCCTCATGACTGACTGGCGCAGATAACATATTATTTGTGCGATTATTTTCTTCAGACACAATATCTACCCTTAATGCTTGACTAAGTGGCTCAATCACAGCAATTGGGTGAAACAAAGGCTCAACCCCTGTTGTATCAACGGATTGCAATTCTGCCACCAAACTAAAAATGTTTTCTAACTCCTTAGAAACCTGTTTGGTCTGGTGAGGATCTAATTCCAAACCTGATAGTTTGGCTAAATGATTAATTTCTTCAATATTCATAACATGCTTGCAGTATCATATACATTATCTTCTAAAAACCAGTTTATATTGTAAATTTTAATATTCTCCCAAATATCTTATGTTCGGACTCTTCCGTAGTTACTTTTCTAACGATTTAGCAATCGATCTTGGCACAGCCAACACACTCATTTATATGCGCGACCGAGGCATAGTTCTAGACGAACCCTCTGTTGTTGCAATTCGACAAGATGGCTCAAGTGGTAAAAAAACCATCTTAGCCGTAGGGCATGAAGCGAAAGCTATGTTGGGTAGAGTGCCGGGTAATATCCAAGCCATCCGCCCGATGAAGGATGGTGTTATTGCTGATTTTACGATCACTGAGCAAATGCTCAAACAATTTATCAAAATGGTTCATGAAACCAAATTTTTGAAGCCAAGTCCAAGAATTATTATTTGTGTACCTTGCGGATCAACCCAAGTTGAAAGACGAGCTATTCGTGAATCAGCTCTTGGAGCTGGGGCATCTCAAGTATTCCTCATTGAAGAGCCAATGGCTGCTGCAATTGGCGCTGGCCTTCCTGTAACAGAAGCTTCCGGATCTATGGTCATAGACATCGGCGGTGGTACAACTGAGGTTGGTGTGATGTCCCTCGGCGGTATGGTTTACAAGTGGTCGGTACGTGTTGGTGGTGATAAATTTGATGATGCTATTACTAATTACATTCGCCGTAATTACGGTATGTTGATAGGTGAGCAAACGGCTGAACTAATTAAGAAAACGATTGGTTCGGCTTTCCCCGGAAATGAAGTTCGCGAAATGGAAGTGAAAGGTAGAAATCTTTCGGAAGGTATTCCAAGAAGCTTTACCGTTACGAGTAATGAAATTTTAGAAGCTTTGTCCGATCCTTTAAATCAAATTGTGATTGCGGTGAAATCTGCTCTCGAACAAACTCCTCCTGAATTAGCTTCTGATATTGCAGAACGAGGCATGATGCTCACAGGTGGTGGCGCATTACTTCGCGATTTAGACAGATTGTTGTTAGAAGAAACTGGTTTGCCTGTTCACGTAGCTGATGATCCATTGACCTGCGTAGCTCGTGGCTCTGGAATGGCTCTAGAAAGAATGGATAAGCTGAGTAGTATCTTCTCTCAAGAGTAACTTCACCATAAAAACTGAGGTGCAAATTGTTTCGGAGCTCCCCGACCTTATTTAATCAAGGTGCACCTTTTTTAAAGTTGTTTTTTTTTCTATTGTTGGGTTCAGTGTTTATCTTTGCAGATTACAAACTGCATGCCACTGAGAAAATCAGGTTGGTTGGAAATAATCTACTTTTTCCAATCCAACAATTATTATCCCAACCAGGTAAATTGTCTGATATATCTTTAGATTACTTTCAAACACGCGCCTCTTTAAAGCATCAATTAGAGGAACAATCTTCACAGTTAGATAATCTCCGACTCATGGCGAACCAAGCAGAGGCATTAGAGTCTGAAAACTCGCATATGCGCAAGTTGCTATCTCTTCAACAAAAATCAAAGGTAAAGTCTTTGGCTGCTGAAGTGATTTTTAGTCCATTAAGTCCAAGCTCGCAGAGAATTATTATTAATCGAGGGAGTGCTGATGGCGTTATATCAGGAATGCCTATTGCATCCGAGGCCGGCATCATGGGTCAAATTGTTCGAGTTTTTGAAAACTCTTCTGAAGCCGCTCTTCTGGAGGATCGAGACTTTGCCATCCCCGTTCTGGTTGAGCGCAATGGCTTAAGGACAGTTCTGTTTGGAGTAGGTCGAGGAGAGCCTTTAGAATTACGTTATGTTAATAATCTGGCTGACTTAGATGTTGGTGACCATTTAATTACATCAGGTATTGATGGTACTTATCCTGCTGGAATGCCGGTTGCGATGATTAGTAAAATCGATCGCTCTTCTGATAACTCTGGGGCGATCATCGCATGTAAGCCATTAGCCAAATTACATCACCATCGACATTTAAGTATCTTGTTATACCAACCAACGACGATTGCTCCAAGTCCTACAGAGTCTGAGGTTGTAAAAAATAGACTTCGTCAGAAAAAAGGAAATTAATGGCCTTTTCAATTTTCAAGCTGCGCACAATGACGGGACCACTCTTTACTCTGATAGGTGCCTTTATTTTGAACATGTTTCCATGGGGTAATTCCCCATGGGTTCCTGATTTTCTTCTCATTGCTTTGGCTTTTTGGGTTTTACAAGCTCCAGAAAAGATTAATTTATTATCCGCATTTTTGCTCGGCCTATTAATGGATATTCAAACATCTCAGTATTTGGGTATTCATGCCATCATTTATGTAACCGCTAGTTTTGTCATTATTTATTCGCAACGTCGTTTATTAAATGCGACTTTATTTGGGCAAACATTCATCATGCTTCAAGTATTTTTAATTGCCAATTTTGTATTTTTACTGATGCTTTGGCTCATTGGGCAAAGTAAGGAAATTTCTTTTGCTTTCCTCATCATACCGAGTCTTATTGAAACTGGTTTATGGCCTATCTTTAAAAATGCTTTATCAAGTCGCGCATCTTTTATCAACCATCATCATTCTTGATGGGGTAATGCATGGCTCGGCAAAATGATTCTTATTCATCTTTAGAAACCTTCCAAAGTCGCATTCAAATCGCCCTATGGTTTGTAATGATTTGTTTATTTATTTTGTTTTTTCGCTTCTTTTGGCTTCAGGTAGTTAAACATACAAAATATTCAACCGCATCGGAAAGCAACCGTATTGCAATTATTACAACGCAATCCCAACGGGGTCTTATTATCGATCGTAACGGCATTGTCATTGCTAGGAATTTTCCATCCTACTCTTTAGAAATTACTCCAGCAGGAGTCAATCAACCGATTGAGGAATTGGTTACCTCGCTCAATACCGTTATTAAAATATCTAATAAAGATCGACAAAACTTTTATAGATCGCTTCAAGGGGCAAAAAAAACTGAAAGTATTGCCCTTCGCAATTTCTTAAATGATGAAGAAGTCGCGCGATTTATGTCTCGTCGATACGCCTTTCCGGGTGTGGAAGTTCAAGTAAGATATTTTCGTGAATATCCCTATCAAGAGTTAGGTGCCCACCTCATTGGATATACCGGAAGAGTTTCTCAAAAAGATCGTGAAAAACTGCTTGCTGAACTTGAAGAATCCTCTGATGAGACCAACAGTGATGAATTACGCCCTATCAAAATAAAGGGTATCCAACAAGTTGGGAAAATTGGTCTTGAGCAAAGTTATGAAAAAGAATTAAGGGGAACTCTGGGTTATAGTCAAGTTGAAATCACTGCCGGTGGACGGGTAGTTCGTAACTTGTCATCGACAGCGCCAATCGCAGGCTCTAATCTTTCTCTTGCTGTAGATATTAAATTACAGTACCTGATGGAGCATCTCTATAGCAAAAGGCGCGGTGCTGCCGTTGTCATTGAAGTTAGTACGGGGGACGTCCTGGCTTTTGTTTCGATGCCAACATATAATCCAAATGCCTTTATTGACGGCATTGATGCTGATTTGTGGAAAAAATTAAATGACTCTCCAGAAAAGCCTTTATTTAATCGGCCATTACGAGGAACCTACCCACCGGGCTCAACTTTTAAACCTTTTATGGCTTTAGCTGCTTTAGAAGGAAAATTTAGAACTCCAGAACAAGGTATTAGTGATCCTGGTTATTTTAAATTTGGCAATACAACCTTTAGGGATGATGCTGTCAATGGCCATGGCTTTGTCAATATGCGTCAATCTATCGCAGTCTCTTGTGATACGTATTACTATATTTTGGCTCGGGATATGGGTATTAATGCCATCAGCGCTTTTATGAAAGATCTTGGATTTGGGCAGATATCAGGTATTGATATTAATGGTGAGGTACGGGGAATATTACCTTCCAAAGAGTGGAAAAAAGCATATTACTCCGACCCATCAAAGCAAGCTTGGGGTGAAGGTGACACGATTTCTATTGGTATTGGACAAGGCTATAACAGTTACACTATTCTCCAACTTGCCCAAGCAACAGCAATCATTGCTAATCAAGGTGTGGTTATGAGGCCACATTTAGTGAAGATGATAGAAGATCCGATCACTCACCAAAAATCACTTACAGTTCCTTCAGAAACAACAAGATTAAATATCAAGAAAGAAAATTTAGCTGTCATTACTGATGGAATGATTGGCGTGAATCAATCAGGAACGGGAAGAGTGCCCTTTGCTGGTGTCAAATATCCTGTTGCTGGAAAGACAGGAACTGCTCAGGTTTTTAGCCTAGGCGGTAAACAGTACAACGCTGGTGCGATTTCTGAGTTTAAAAGAGATCATGCGCTTTATATAGCGTTCGCTCCAGCAGATAAGCCTAAATATGCGCTAGCTTTAGTGGTTGAAAATGCAGGTTTTGGCGCCACTGCTGCAGCTCCCATTGCTAGACAAACGCTTGATTATTTAATGCTAAACACTTGGCCAGAAGGAGTTCCTGCATGGAAAACCGCTCCGTAGTAAAACGTCTGAGTTTCCTTTGGCAAGGATTAGACCCAAGTCTAGCCATCATTTTATTGTGTTTAGTTGTGGTCGGTAACATCACATTTTTATCAGCAAGCTCCGGGACTGTTGTAAGTTGGGTTGAGCAGTCTAGAAACCTTGCAACCGCTTTAATCATTATGTGGGTTACCTCAAGAATACCGATTAAATGGTTAGAAAAAATATCTCTTTGGGTCTATCTAGTTGGTGTCGCTCTTCTTGTGGCTGTCGCAATATTTGGGTTAATCAAAAAAGGAGCGCGGCGTTGGCTCAATATCGGGGTTGTGATTCAACCATCAGAAATAATGAAAATTGCAATGCCAATGATGCTCGCTTGGTATTTTCACAAAAAAGATGGCATGGTAAAACTGCAGGACTTCTTTGTCGCTTTTTGTTTGTTGTTACTGCCAATTTTTCTGATTGCTAGACAGCCTGATTTAGGGACTGCCATTTTGGTATTTGCCGCTGGATTTTATGTCATCTTATTTGCTGGGTTTCCCTGGAAATTTGTACTTCCTTTCGCCGTTATTGCTCTCTTAGGAATTGTCTTGATTGTCATTTTTGGTGATGCTATTTGTGCCAAAGGAGTCACTTGGCCTTTATTAAAAAGCTACCAACAACACCGTGTTTGTACCTTACTCGATCCCAGCTCAGACCCATTAGGTAAAGGCTTCCATACACTACAGTCTATGATTGCAATTGGTTCAGGCGGTTTATTCGGCAAAGGCTGGATGAAAGGAACTCAAACTCACCTAGAATTTATCCCTGAAAAACATACTGACTTTATCTTTGCTGTTTACTCTGAAGAGTTTGGCCTTTTTGGAAATTTAGTGCTTATTATTTTGTTTTTTCTTTTAATCCAACGGGGTTTACAAATCGCGGCCTCAGCACCTAATTTGTATTCGCGATTATTAGGCGGTTCAGTGACACTTATTTTCTTTACATATGCATTTGTGAATATGGCAATGGTAAGCGGTCTCTTACCAGTAGTTGGTGTGCCTTTACCCTTTATTAGCTATGGCGGTACTGCGCTCACAACACTGGGGTTTGGTGTTGGAATCTTAATGAGTATTAATCGAGGAAGACGTTTAATTCAAACTTAATTAATACAATCTTAAGATGTAAAAAAGCCCAATTTGCATTGGGCTTTTTTATTATTTACGTTAAGAATTACTTCTTACGCTTATTTACGCTATCTTTAAATGCTTTACCAGCAGAAAATTTAACTGTTTTTGATGCTGCAATTTTGATCGCTTCACCAGTCTTAGGATTACGGCCAACACGAGCAGCGCGCTTTCCTGAACTAAATGTACCAAAACCGATTAACTGAACGTTATCGCCTTTAGTAACAGCTTTTTTAATTGTATCTAATGCAGCATTTAATGCGTGCTCTGCTTTAGCTTTAGATAATTCTGATTCGTCAGCAATAGCTGCAACGAGTTCTGCTTTATTCAAATTATGCTCCTTGAAATGAAATGACTAAAAATACAAACTTATAAAATTAAGCGCAAATTAAACGCAATTTCATTTTAACCATATTTTATGGGCTTGTGAAAGCTTTTATTTAAGGAAAACCCTTATTTTTATTAGCTCTGTGGTTTTTTTAAGTGCTTCAGACCAATGGAATAGGCGCTTTTTTAGATAATAGGCAATAAAATATCACCGAAGTGATCTTTTATTGATGCTATTTATTTATTTCTCCCGGTTGCGCTTTTTGTAATAGCTCATCGCGAATATCAGGAACTGACTTAATTTTTTTCACATAATACTCGGTCTCTGCAAAACAGTTCGTTGGAACCCCCACATGTTGATCGTATTCGATTTCAACACGTTTTCCAATATTAGAGGAAACCATTTTGGCCAAGTCCTCATCTCTCACAGAAAAGGAAAATTTCTCTTGGTTACCTAACATACTACCTGTAACCAACTCGCCTTCCCAGGTTTTACATACCCAGCCACGTTTAGAGAATTTTTGTAAAAATCCAGCACGACTTCCATTGGAATAGGAATAGGACAATGTAAGCCAAGTGTAGAGAACAAACAGAATGATTAGAATAAAAAGAAATAATATGAATCTGCTTAAAAATTTAGCCATTGTTTTCTCCTAGGTATCTTCTCACTATACCAAGATTATTTTAAAGTTTGGTTTAGCTCTTTTATATTAAACCCTCTATCATTGAGTCATGTCAAAAAATTCTTATCTATTTATTTTTATAGCGTGTTCATGCTTGCTTGGTTTTGCTTTATATATTCAGCACATTGGCTGGATAGGAGTTCACTACCCTCCATGTCCACTATGTATATTACAAAGAATTGCTTTTTTGCTGATCGCTTTGATGTGTCTGATGGCTTATTGTTTTGAAAAAACAAGAAAAATATTTTATTTTTTAGCTCTGCTAGCTTCCTTGTCGGGTTTGGCTATAGCATTACGTCATCAATGGGTGATTGCCCATCCAGAATCCTCTTGTGGGCTTGATCCTCTTGAGGTCTTTATTAATCAATTTAATATCGTACAAATGGCACCATCGTTCTTCAAAGCAGATGGCTTTTGTAGCATGCCACTACCGCCTATATTTTTTCTGTCTGTACCTAGTTGGTCATTATTGTTTTTTAGTTTGTTTCTTATTCTCTTTATCAAAAATTTCCGATTAAAAAATTAAGGTGTATGTATGAGTTTTGAAGCATTATTAGTGAGTACGGGCGTCGTCACTCTGGCAGAAATGGGTGATAAAACCCAACTTCTTGCATTTCTTCTTGCTGCGCGTTTCAAAAAACCTTTGCCCATCATTGCCGGAATTTTAATTGCAACCATACTGAACCATGGCCTTGCCGGAGCCTTAGGGACTTGGATAACGTCTCTCTTAAGCCCGGAAATACTGCGCTGGGTTCTTGGTTTTTCATTTTTGGGAATGGCTATTTGGACTTTAATTCCTGACAAAATAGACGAGGCGGAGCAACCATCCAAAGCTTCTTATGGTGTATTTCTAACGACCTTAATCGCTTTTTTCCTAGCGGAGATGGGTGATAAAACACAAATCGCAACCGTTGCCTTAGCCGCGAATTATCAGGCGCCTTTTACTGTTGTTGTGGGCACAACTTTGGGTATGCTATTTGCTGATGTACCTGCCGTTTTTTTAGGTAACTCGTTTGCTAAACGATTACCTTTAAAACTAATTCATATGATTGCGGCAGGTATTTTTGCAATTTTAGGTGCAATGATTTTATTTAAAGTTGATCAATTAATTACTTGATCTGCATCGATTGCTTTGAGTGCGGTTTCATTCTTACTGAGTAAGAGGCAATAAAAACCTCCCACAATAAGCAGATTAGTGCCAGAATAAAACAACTAATGCCACCAATGAAGGTATACAAAACATAGTCAGAAATGCTCATTTTTCCGGCAATTGTTTCTGCAAAAAATAACTCGAGTATCGTCAAACCTATTTGGATTGCACACAAGACAAGCAAAGCCATCGAGATATTTACTAAATGCGCTCTTTTTGAGAGGTAAATGAGCTCCTCCTCATGAAAACGTTTTAATACCTGCTGATGCTCTGGATCTTTTTCGTTCATGATGTCAAATTGCAAAGCTCTTGACCGATCAATGACGCGAGCAATCCGCTGTGTTAAGGCACCAATCATCCCAGCAACTGCCGTTAATAAAAATACCGGCGCAACAGAAAGTTGAATACTCTCACTTAAAAAATTAGGATTAAAAGCCATACGATTGATTCCAAAATAAGCTGTTATTCATGATACACCCTAAATTTTGGGTAAAAAAAACCCTCATCGCATGATGAGGGATTGTCTACAAGTAGTAATTAGTGCATTAAATTTGCAGATACTTTTCCGCCATTTTCAGCTAATTTTGACATTACTTGTTTGATTAACCAAACATTCATCGTCGCTGTGTCATTCGTATCACCTGTGTAACCTAATTCTTTAGCTAACTCTACGCGATGGGAAAGGCTACTATCTAAACCTAATAAAGTCATTAAATCTACGATTGATGTCTTCCAATTGCTAGGGCGACCTGCTTTTGCTGCTAAATCAGTTAAAACAGCCTCAACATCCACTTGTGTGATTGCAGCTGCAGCAGTTGTTGCAGCATCAGCGGCTTGTCCACCTTGACCAGCTTCATCTTTTTTACCAAAAATACTGTCTTTAATTCTTCCAAAAATACTCATCTTTATCTCCAACTTGGTTTAAGGGAAATTTAATTCTATTGAGGATATATTTCAACAAAGTGCATTTTTAAATAATTTTTAAATAATCATTCAAAATAGAGACACAGTTATGTCATAAGGGTTTTCTACAATAAAAAATATTCACATTACCGTCACAAAACAATGTTTAAACCAATTTTATTGTTTTATGTTTTATTCATTTCTTATTCAGCGAATGCCTATGAACCCTTTTTAACCGATGATGCTTCAACTGTTAAAAAGGGGCAACATCAATTCGATTTTTATTATTACAATATTTTTAATAAAAGTGGTTCAAACACTGGCGATGGCATCATTGATATTAATGTCCCTGGTGAAGAGTTCTTGGGGGCTGATCGTGCTATAGGCTTTCCTATAGGTTACACCTATGGCTTAAATGACCGTACAGAAATTAGTTTTGGAATGACCTACTATGGTTTTCCAACTGGTAGTTATTCTCCTCTGACTAACTACAACTTGGGGGCTAAATATCGTATTTATAGTGATGAAGATACTGGCTTAGGCTTTGCAATCAAACCAACTTTCTCCTTCCCAAATAGTACTGGCCATCAAGACGCTGGACTTGGAATGGCTCTACCGGGATATGGCGTTAATTTGATTGGAGCTTATGATAAGAAGGACTATTCATTACTGGTTAACTTTTCGTATCAACATCAGCCCTACAACGCAAATTATCCAGTAGCCGGCACTTATGGTGAGTTAAGAACTGAGCTCTTTCAATTATCCATGGCACCTATTTGGAATATTACAGAGAAACTTCACATAGGTCTTGATATCGGTTTAGTGACTGACATTACGCCAACAGACGATCGGCGATATAACTCCTATATTATGCCGGCGATTACTTACTCACCCGCTGAAGATATTGATCTAGGGATATCTTATTTACGAGTTTCCCAAAACTTTCGTGACCAAATTGGGGTCGGCTATTCCTCGATCTTCAAGGTGGGCTTAAGCTATCGCTTTTAATCAAGGATGGTAGTTTCCCTGAAAGCAATGCCTGACCTCATGGCCTAGGGTATGCATATTTAAGTTTTTGGCTGTAAACACGATGCAACGATTTCCACGTATGCCATTTTCCCAAAATGAACATGCTGTTACAGGGTAACCAAAACCTTTAAAACCTCGTTTTTTACTTTCTTTTTCACATTCATTTTGAAGGTTCTCCACAGGTCGCCATTCAATCGTGGTTTTCTGTACATGATTTTTTTCTGCGGAAAACATGGAGTAGGGATTATCTTTGAATGCTTTTTCAGCAGAAGTATTCATCGAAGTGGTTAACAAAATAGTAATAGGAATTATTTTAAAGAGCAAATTCATGATGATGGATTGATGTGAGATAGTTAATTACTTCAAGTTAATTTATACCTGAAAAATATGGGAAATTGATATTCAATTGTGTGGACAGACTATAATCATTTTTTATAGTTTTGCTGACAATACATTGATGTGTCAGTTTTGTTTGATTGATATGACCAATTCTCCCCCAAGCCAAATCATTGCCAATGAAGTTTCTCGTAGAAGAAGTTTTGCGATTATTTCACACCCCGATGCAGGTAAAACGACCTTAACAGAAAAACTACTTTTATATGCAGGGGCAATTCAGATTGCTGGTAGTGTAAAAGCTAGAAAAGCATCTCGGCATGCAACTTCTGATTGGATGGAAATTGAAAAACAAAGGGGAATTTCTGTTGCAAGTTCTGTGATGCAGATGGAATATCGCGACTGCATCATCAATCTTTTAGATACGCCAGGTCACCAAGATTTTTCCGAGGATACCTATCGCGTATTAACTGCGGTTGATTCTGCGCTCATGGTGATTGATGCCGCGAATGGGGTTGAATCTCAAACTCGGAGATTGATTGATGTTTGTCGAGCGAGAAATACTCCTCTCATTACATTTATCAACAAGCTAGATCGTGAGGTCAAGAGGCCTTTAGATTTGATGGATGAAATTGAGGAAGCGCTTGGGATGTCAGTGGTTCCTATGACTTGGCCTGTTGGCATGGGGAAATCTTTCGCTGGAGTGATTGATATCAGCCAAGAAGCCATGCGGATGTTTAAAGCTGGTGAAGATCGCGTAGATATTCATACGGAAAAACGTATTAGTATTCATGACCCAGCCCTAGCTTCACAATTAGGTGACTCTTTATCTACTGCCTTATCAGAAGTTGAGTTGGTTCAAGGTGCTATGCCAAGTTTTGATCTAGAGGAATTTTTAGCGGGAAGACAATCACCTGTATTTTTTGGTTCTGCGATTAATAATTTTGGTGTTCAAGAAATTTTAAATACGCTGGTTGAACTTGCTCCAGCTCCAAAATCAAGGCTAACGATTCAACGAGAGGTACTTCCGTCAGAAAAAAACTTCTCTGCAGTCGTTTTTAAAATTCAGGCGAATATGGATCCCGCGCATCGAGATCGTGTTGCCTTCTTAAGAATTTGCTCCGGATATTTTGAGCGTGGTATGCGTTTAAAGATTTCTCGTAACGGTAAAGAAATAAGAACGAATAATGCTCTATCCTTTCTTTCACAACGACGCGATATTTTAGATGAGGCTTTTCCTGGTGACATTATTGGTTTGCCTAATCATGGTTTATTGCAACTTGGTGATACTCTTACTGAGGGTGAAAAATTACAGTTTACGGGCCTTCCTTTCTTTGCCCCAGAAATATTTAAATTAGTTGAAACTGCAGATCCATTACGTACAAAACAATTAAGAGAAGGATTGATGCAACTGGGAGAAGAGGGCGCAATTCAGGTATTCAAACCATTAGTCGGTACACAAATGCTTCTGGGTGCGTTTGGTCAACTGCAATTTGAAGTTGTCGCTCACCGCCTGAAGATGTGAATACAATGCAGAAGTTAGATTACTACCCGCCAGATACTCTTTATCAAGGTGGATCAGTTGTAAAGACCCTGTCACTCTGAAAAAGTTTATTCAAGAAAATTCTCACAGAATCAGTGAAGATGTTGTTGGGGCCCCCGTTTTTTTAGCAACGCATAAATCAGAACTTGAGGTTGCCCAACAACTTTGGAAAGATATTGAGTTTCATGCCCTACGCGAGCATGCAGGTCTCGTATTCCAAAAGGACTTTAATCAATAATTATTGTGGTTCAATTTTGGCGGTTTTTACAACTTCGCTCCATTTGATTGACTCCGCTTTAATTAAGGCAGCAAATTCTTCTGGAGTTCCTCCACCCACTTCATTGCCCTGTTGCAACATAAATTCGCGAATTTGAGGGTCTTTCAAGATTTGATTAACGGCTAAATTTAACTTATCAATAATTGCTTTAGGGGTTCCTTTTGGAGCGATCAACCCTTGCCAATTATTGACGACAATTTGCGGAAATCCTAACTCCGTAAAACTTGGGACATCCTTCAATAAAGGTGATCGTGTTTAACTGGTAATAGCAATTGGTCTTAACTTTCCCGCCTTAATACTTGGCATCGCAGAATACATCTGATCGAACATCATGTTGACATTGCCTCCCATCAGATCTGTTAGTCCTGCCGCGCCACTTTTATATGGGACATGAATCATTTCAATATTGGCACTTTGTTCAAAAAGTTCCGCAGATAATTGATGACTTCCGCCAATGCCTCCTGATGCAAAGGTTAATTTACCTGGCTTCGCTTTTGCATCTTTAATTACATCATTGATGGTGAGATACGGAGAGCTTGGCGGCACGACTAAAACCAAAGGCCCTTTTTCAATCAAAATAATTGGAACTAAATCTTTCTCAGGGTCATAGCGCAAGCTTTTAAATAAAGCCTTATTGACAGCAAGTGGCGCAAAGTTCCCCATGCCAATGGTGTATCCATCAGGTGGAGCCTTAGCGATGTACTCTGTACCAATATTACCTCCAGCTCCCGCTTTGTTTTCCACGATAACTGGCGTTTTAAGAATTGCGCTGAGTTGTTGGCCGATTTGGCGGCTTCTCGAATCTGCTCCCCCTCCTGCACCATAGGGAACAATAAATGTAATTGGCTTAGTAGGGTATTCACTTTGCGCAAATACTTTGGATGAAAAACAACTCATCACAATTGGGATAATTAGCAACAAATTTTTTATTTTTCTAAAATGCATAGTCATCCATCTCCTGTTAAGATTCTTTGTGCTTTAGTATATTTTAAATATCAAAAATTCTCTACATATATGCGACTCCTAAAAATTAGTTTCACTATTCTTGCTTTTTTCTCTTTATTTGGGGGCGCTAGTTATGCCTCAGATTACCCAAATAAGCCTGTGACCATATTGGCGCCTGTTGCTGCCGGGGGAGGGCTTGACCTCGTCGCTAGAACAGTAGCTGAGCGTCTAACTAAATCGCTAGGGCAAAATTTTCTCGTTGATAACCAAAGTGGGGGAGGCGGAATTATTGCCTCACAAAAAGCCGCTCGTGCAACCCCTGATGGATACACCTTAATGCTGTCCTATGTTGGGACCCATGGCACTAATCCGGCAGTTCGGAAAATCCCCTATGATCCTATAAAGGACTTTTCTCCCATCGCCATGGTCGGTGGAACTCCAAATGTCCTTGTTGTTTATAGCCCCCTACCTATAAAGAACTTTAAAGAGTTTATTCAATATGCCAAAGATAATTCCGCAAAAATGAGTTATGGCTCAGCTGGTCCAGGAACTCTTACTCATTTATCGATGGAGCAGTTAAAGCAACAAGCCAACTTCGAAAGTACTCATGTCCCTTATCGAGGAATTGCTCCAGCTTTCATCGATACAATTGCCGGACAAACCCTTTCGATGATGCCGGGTTTAGCGGCCGCAATGCCACATATTAAAACAGGTAAAGTCAGGCCTATTGCTGTTACAGGCCTTAAAAGACATCCTTTAATTCCTGATGTCCCAACGTTTAAAGAGCTTGGGCTTGAGGGTTTCGAAGGCGTTCAATGGTACGGCATTTCTGGTCCTGCCAATCTTCCCCCAGCGATCATTACACTTCTCAATAGTGAAATCAACAAAGCAATTCAAAACCCTGAGCTTAAAGAGCGCTTAGCTGGCGAAGCTATCCAAGCCATGCCAATGACTCCCGAGCAATTTGGGCAATATATCAAAGATGATATTGCCCGGTGGAGTAAAATTGCTAAATCTCGCAACATTCAAATAGACTAAATATATGGCCATCAATACGCAAGTGAGTGCAGATCATAACGCACCTCCAATTACTCAAATCCTCGCAAAATTTATTAGTTCTCACCCTTCCAAAGGATGGGATGACTCTGTAGACCACGAAGCACATCGTACTTTTATGAATTGGTTAGGCTGTGCTGTTGGTGCTGCGAGGCATGAAAGTGTTGAAGCTACTTTGGCAGCTGTTCAAGAATTCGACTCCGCGCCTCAAGCGAGTATTTTAGGAAGATCTGAAAAAGTAGACATGGCCAATGCAGCTCTCATTAATGGCATTAGTTCACATACTTTTGACTTTGATGATACCCATCTGAAAACGATTATTCATCCGGCCGGTCCTGTGGCATCGGCCATACTGGCCTTAGGTGAAAAAATTGGTGCCACTGGTCGTGAGATCATCGATGCTTTAGTCATTGGTGTTGATGTTTCTTGCAGAATTGGCAATGTCATGTACCCGAATCACTACGATCGGGGTTGGCATATTACTGGCTCTACTGGAACTCTAGGTGCTGCAGCAGGATGTGCTCGATTACTCAAACTAACAGAGGCTCAAACTGCGATGGCTTTAGGTATTGCAGCATCTCAACCGATTGGCTTTCGTGAACAATTTGGCACGATGACAAAACCCTTTCACCCTGGTGGAGCTGCTAAAGCTGGATTAACCTCAGCCTTGATGGCTAAGCATGGGTTTACCGCTAGTAATAAGGCTATCGAGGCACCTCGCGGTATGGTTCAGTCAGTATCGACTAAATATGACTGGTCTGAAGTAACGACTGAACTCGGCGAACGTTTTGAGATTTCATTGAATACCTACAAACCGTTTGCCTGTGGCATTGTGATTCACCCGAGCATTGATGCTTGTGTTCAGCTTCGAAATCAAGGCGTAACCGCCGATAACTTGGAGCGCTTAGAACTTAAGGCCCACTCTTTGGTCCTAGAGCTCACCGGCAAGAAAACACCAAAAGATGGTTTAGAAGGCAAGTTTAGTGTTTATCACGGTTGTGCATGCGGCATCGTATATGGACAAGCAACAGAAGATCAATACCATGATGAAATCGTTCAAAGTCCTCAAATGGTGGCTTTACGCGCAAAGGTCCAAGCAACTGTAGATAACTCGATTGATGAGGCATCGGTTGATGTGACTGCATACCTCAAAGATGGTCGCAAACTACATATTTTTGTTGAACATGCCATTGGTTCTTTACAAAACCCCATGACAGATGAAAACCTCAATCATAAATTTAGTCATTTAAGTATCCCAATTATTGGGGCAGACAATACGAGTTCTTTAATTGCGAAGTGTTGGGATTTAAAGAATCTTAATCACTTGCAAGATTTGCTTCAGTACTCTAAGCCAATTTAAATCAAAGGGCTTGCGCCCTTTGATTTAATGCGAGCGTGTTGCTTTAGAAAGTAACATCTTTTGTAATGTTCCATCTTTAATAATATATTCCCGCCAAATCGCCATGATGGCATGTGCGCCGATAAAGAAATAAATAGCATTGCCCCAATACTCGTGGATGTATTTATAAGTCTTTTTCAGGTCTACATTTTCCTGAATCAACATTGGATATAGGTCACCAAAATATGGGATGGGTTTTCCAGCTGATTGCATCAGCAATATACCAGTCACTGGCATGCCCAACATAAATATATATAAACAAGCATGTATCACTTTTTTAAATAATCTAGAAAAAGTTTTTTCTTGTTCAATTGGATTAATAACAAATAACCGAGTAATCACTCTAAGTAACACGACCAACAAAATCATCTGCCCAAATAGCATATGATAGGTTTTAAGATCTGCTCGCCATGGATTATCTCTCGGTACATAATTTTTAATTTCAATTAATAGCAATGCCCCAAGGATTAATCCAAAACTAAACCAATGAAAAAAAATAATTAGTGGGTGATGGGTTGATTTATTCATAAAGCTCCTCAAAGTAGGGGTGATAAAAATGGCGTATCTACTTTGATGTCTTTATTTAACTATCTTGGATAGTTTGGGTGCACCTCTTAGAACATATTAATACAAATTGAGAGTGATCTACTTTGGATACCTTAAAAAAAATAAGGTTGATGATAATCAACCTTATTTACTAATGATGAAGAAGGTTTACTTCAAATTAGCAGCCTTACTAATGCGATAAGCAACTACCATTTCATTACGAATATAGGTATTAAATGCATCTGGGGTCATGATTAGTGGCTCAGCCCCTAATTTTGCAAAACGCTCTTTAACTTCTTTAGTTTGAAGCGCCTTTGCTACTTCGTCATTCATTCTTTTAACTATATCTGAAGAAACTCCAGTGGGTGCTAAAAGTCCAACCCATAAAACATAGTCTGAGTCTGGAATGCCAGCCTCAAGAGTTGTGGGGACATTAGGCAATAAGCTCGTTCGTTTAGAAGTACTAACTGCTAGGGCTTTTAATTTTCCACTTTCAACTAATGAAATCACCGACCCTAGTGGTGAAAAGAACCAATCTGCTCTTCCACCAATTACATCAGAATTTGCCTCTGGAGTACCTTTATACGGAATATGAAGTGCTTTGATATTGGCCGCCAAATTAAATTTTTCAGCATTCAAGTGCGTCGCACTTCCTACACCTGCTGAAGCAAAATTCAATTCACCTGGCTTTGCTTTAGCCGCAGCAACCAAATCTGCTGCAGTTTTCCAGGACTTTGAGGGAGAGACCACCAATACATTTGGGGTGGCCCCAAGTGTAGCTACTCCCTTAAGGTCTTTTAAAGTGTCATATGGCAAATTATTATAAATAAATGGATTTAACGCATGGCCCGATGAGTGCACTAAGAAAGTATATCCATCTGCATCTGCTTTTGCTACTTGACCTGCCGCTATGGTGCCTCCGGCGCCTGGTTTATTTTCAATAATGATTTGCTGTCCTAAACTAGAACTCATCACATCGGCAACAGCCCTACCAATAATGTCTGTAGCACTTCCAGCTGTAAATGCAACTACAAAACGAATCGGTTTATTGGGGTAGGTTTGTGAAAAAGCTTGTGTAGTTGTCATGGCAACTACACACATCAATGCAACCTTGAAGAGTGCCAATTTTAATTGGATTTGCTTAATCATTTTTCGACTCCTATGAAAGCCCTAGGGCTTGAGTTATTTTTTTTGCAGAAACATTCAGATGCTCAATTTGAGGTGCTAATTGAACATTTACCAATTGACCATTCTTCTTTTTCCACTCCCCGGCAATCATCACATTTTCAATATTGGCCAAACTTGTTTGCATAATGACGGCGCTGACAGGGTCATTGACTGGTTGCATATTTAAATCGCCAGCCCGAATCATCACTAAATCTGCCTGTTTCCCCGCTCGTAAAGTTCCAATACGATCAAGTTGACCAATTACTCTTGCTCCCTCGATCGTAATCCAACGAAGTGCCTCTCTCGTTGTAATAGTGCTCGTTGGTGGAATCGTGCCGTGCTTTTCACGGTAAGAAAAATTATCCAAACTGCGTTGAATCCCTAAAGCAACCCGTGCCTGTATAAACATTTCGCCGCCACAAACACTTTCTAGATCGACACCTAATGATGGTGATTTACCAAAATCTCTCAATCTACCGGTTAAGGGATGGCCATGACCTTGCGACATCTCACTCTCAGCTGTTGCAGAAAAAGTCATGCCCAAATCACAAAATCTTTTCAGCTGTTCATCACTCAACGCATGTCCATGCACGATATTAATGGCAGGTCCAAGTAATCCTTTGGACTCTAAAATTTCCCACCCCTCAGGAGTTCTTGCAGGGCCGCCACCTTGATGCATCGATGCTGTCATATTTAACTCTTTCGCCATCATAAAATCATGAAGCGCAACATCTAGTGTTGAATAATGTGGTCCTAAAATAGCTGTACCGATCGTCATGAGATCATGACTACCGTACTGAAGTACCAAGCGTTCTAATTCTTTACGCGGGTGAGGGCGCTCCCAAAAAGGAATTTCCCCTTCTTTGGGCTCTGGCTTTGGTGTTCCATGAAAAAAAGCAGCTCGAATACCAGACTCTTGAAGTCCTTTAATCGCGGCATCGTTATGCTCAGGTGTCTTATTGTTATGACACCAATCAACTAACGTGGTAGTCCCACAATTAATTTGATTAAGAGCACCCATTTTAGTGGCAATATACAAATCGTCAGGCTCAAACACGGTTGCAAGTCCCGAATGCATTTTTTGGAAATACTCTAGTAATGTCCAATTAGAAGCAACCCCTCGTAATGCCGTTTGCCAAGTATGCATATGTGCATTGATTAAACCTGGAATGACAATATATCCTGCACCCTCAATCGTCTGATCTGCTTGAACATTAATTTGCGGAGCAATTTCTTTTATTTCTGAACCCTCTATCAGAATATCGGCTCCCAATAAATCACCCTGCTGATCCATTGTCACGATCGTTGCGCCGCGTATTAATGTTTTTTTCATTTTTATTGTGCCTCTAGACCATCGCCAATCGTTTTGTTTTCAGATTTTAATTCCAAACCAGCATCTTTTGCTGTTTCGATTAAAAGAGCTGAGAAGTCGATATCACCATAGCCACGACCAATCATTCTTGCCACTGACTCACGCGTCGCCGCTGCAGATGGCATAGCAACTCCGTGTGCTTTAGCTGCGGCCATACCAAGATCCATATCTTTTAACAGTAACTCTGGAGTAAAGGTCACTTGATCAAAATTAAGGTTGGTTAATACTGGGGTTTTATAGCGTGTATACATTGAGCCCAAAACGGAATCATTAATACTCTCTAGGAATAAATGGCGTGGAATTCCTGCTTTTTCAGCAAGTACTGTAATCTCACAGAGGTTTTGAATAACGACACCAAACATCGTGTTGTGTGCAATTTTCCAAACCCTTGCCAATTCACCTTCACCAATCCACATACACTTTCTTGACATCGCCTGAAAATAAGGTTCAACCTTGTCATATAAATCTTTAGGGCCAGAGGAGACCATTAATAATTTTCCTGCTTTTGCAACTTTTGCATTGCCGGAAACAGGTGCACATAAATATGCAACGCCTAATGCCTCTAATTGTTGGCGAACTTCTGCAGAACCTTCTTGTGAAATGGATGAACTATCAACGACAACCTTCGGCTTGGTAGCTGTTGTTACAAGCCCACCCTCACCAAATAAAACTTGTTTTAAGTCTTTAGTTGTTGAAACCATCGTGATGACGGTTTCACAAGCAGATAGGTCAAGGATTTTATCTACAACTGTTGCACCGTATTGTGCTAACGGATCTGCTTTGCTACGAGTACGATTCCATACATCGACTCCATAACCAGCCTTGGTTAATCTTTTAACCATTGACTCGCCCATTCTGCCTAATCCAATCCATCCAATTTTCTGCGCCATACTAAATTCTCCAAAGTTGATTCATAAAAAAAATTAATTACTTAGTTTTGCTTTTCTTTCCAATACCCGAATAATAGCGGCATAGTCTAACTGTCCTTCACCATCTTGTGTTGCTTGTTTCATCCAATCTAAAGTCGTTTGGGTTTGTTCTATGGGTGACCCAAACTCTTGCGCAGCTTGATTGATTAAGGATAAATCTTTAATCATTTGCTCCACTGTAAATGTTGGAGAAAAATCTCTATCCCCCAATGGCTTACCAAGTTGTGCCATTTTAGCTTTCATGATTGGAGAACCAACTGCACTATTCGTAATCACTTCCCACATATCCTGCCAATCTAAATTACCAAGTCTGCCAAGTGTCAATCCCTCTGCCAACATCGCACTGGTTTGTGCAATCATCAAATTAACGACTAATTTCATTAATCTAGCTTGTTCTTGTTGTCCCAAATAGATAACCTTTGGTCCCCAGCAAGTTAGCAAACAATGTGCTTGATCATAAATCTCTTTTTTTCCTGAACTTAGCACGGTTAATTGTGCCGCGATGGCCATATGATTATTGCCAGATACCGCTACTCTAAGGTAGTCAATCTGACTTTCATTTAGCCACACCGCTGCTTGACTTGAGGCAGAAATAGAGATCGTGCTCGTATCTACATATATCGTATTTTTTGAAGCTTTTAAACTAATTTGTTTTGCCACCTCTAAGAAGGCTTGATCATTGGGCATCGATGTGATGATCCAATTTGCCCAGGTATAGTCATCCTCATTGCCGACGATTAGTCCATTTTGTTTAGCTAGGCTAATTTGTTGGGGATTAATATCTATAACTTTTAATTCATGACCAGCATTTTTTAGATGGGTTGCCATTGGTAAGCCCATCTTTCCAATCCCAATAAAAAGTATATTCATATTGTTGTCTCTCGTGGTCTGTGATTTTTATCACTAATTATTTTTATTTGTTACAGATTTAATATTTTAAGTGTTTTTTATTGAGGTTTATTTTTTTTACGAATATCGTCGCCCGCATCATGACTCATCAATCGTTGTCTATACAAACCCCATATTGGTAAAACAAGTACCAATAGAAATGACAATCTAAAATCCACAATACTCGGCTCGTTCGGATTACCTTGATTAATCATCGTTGCCAAACTTAAGGCTAAAGAACCTACTGCAATTCCTAAAGCCATACTCAATTGGGTTCCTGTACTTGCTAAGGATGATGCTGACCCCATCTTATGATGTGGTACATCAGCGAGTCCAAGGGTATTAATTGATGTGAATTGCATTGATCTCACTAAACCATTTACAAATAAAATAATCAATACCAATACAATCGGCATAGAGGCCGTAATAAACGCGCAAGACATCAATGAAAAAATAATGGCAATTCCATTAATTGTCATTACTTTTTTAAACCCATACTTATTCAAAATTGGGGTCGTTACAGCCTTCATCGCTAAATTGCCAATAAAAATACTCATCACTATCAAACCAGCTTGAAATGGATCTATCCCTAATCCTAGTTGTAAATATAACGGCATTAAAAAGGGTGTTGAATGTAAGGCGATTCTGAATAAGTTTCCAGCGATTAATGTGGATTCAAATGTCGGTATTTTTAATAGTGACAAGTCAATCATGGGGTGCTCTGCCCTCCTGAAATGTCTGATTGCCAAAAATCCAACCACTAATCCCAAGACTAAAAACCCCAAGATATATTGCATGTCTTCTCTAATATGCCTGCAAAGCTCGATTGAGTAAATCAAGCTTGATAATGCTATGCCGCTGAGGAAAAAACCCTTAATGTCCAATGGTGATTTTTTAACTTCATCAGTCCCTTTAATCAATATCAAACTTAAGATGATTCCAATAATGCCGATGGGAACATTAATAAAAAAGATCCAGTGCCAACTGGCATATGTTGTAAATAGGCCTCCGATTGCTGGACCGACAACAGGCCCTATTAATGCTGGCCAAGTAATTAAGCCAATAGCCGGGATGATTTCTTCTTTTGGTGTATTTTTTAAGACGATTATCCTTCCGACTGGAACCATTAAGGCGCCACCCACACCCTGCAACACTCTTGAAAAGATAAAAAAGTTGAGGCTTTCGCTTATGCCACATAAGATAGATGCGCCAGTAAATATGGCAATTGCAAGTGTAAAGATTCTGCGCGCACCAAACCGATCTGCGAGCCACCCACTGATTGGAATCATAACGGCTAAGGTCAATAAATATGCTGTGATACCAACACCTACATCAACAGCAAATACTTTAAAATCAAGCGCCATCATGGGTAGTGCTGTTGCAATAACTGTACTATCCAATGTTTCCATAAAGAAAGTTGTTGCCACTAGGTAAAGTAGATAATTATTTTTCTTTGCTGACATATACTTTTATTCTTGACTAGTTGGCTCTTTAAGGATTTCTACAGAAAAGTGTGGTTTTACTTTTATTCTCGGCTTGGTAATGATAGCGTTATTTTGATTAACTATTTGATCATTTAAGCTGATCAGCTGTGAGCTGATATTTTTTAAGGTCACTGCATTACAGCGATAAAACAATCGGGTACCTTTTCTCTCGACCCAAATTAAATCTGAAATTTGTAACTGTTTTAGATGAAAACTTAACGTCGCATGAGGTATCTCTATTGTTTCCACTATTTCTTGTGGTCTCATACCAGTCTCACCTGAATGAACAATAAGCTCGAAAACCTGAAGCCGTATGGGGTGGCTTAAGCCTAAAAATGCCAGTGCAGTTTTATTTATTTCCATATTTCCAATTATATCAAAATTACTATAATTCATTGTTTTTCAATAATATTTAGCATAATAGGTGGTTTTTTAGTTAATATACTGTTATTCTTTTGGATGATCACAATCCTGTGCCCACCGTTGGGTTCTTATAAGAGCATTGCTCCCGTAAAAAATCATTTTATTTGGGAGTAATCCATGGCTGCAGGCCAAAATCAAAAAAATCGTAAAAACAACTCTATGCTGACTAAAACTGGCAAAGCTAGATTAGGTCCACTCAATCTAACCCAGTTAGGTGTCATGCTTGAGAAGTCCTCAAAGCCTAAAGAGCAGGCCAAAATTAAGAGAGCTATGGCCAAACGCCCTCCAGCTAAACCATCTATAGAAGAAGCTTCGTCAGAGTCGATCGCTGAGTAAATAATTTTTACTCATGAGAAGGGTAGTTGACCTATATAAAAAGTCTGCGAAAGATCAGCTTTTGTGGACTTATATTATTAACTTGGGGCATGACGGTTCACACCCAAGTCTCTTAGATTTTAGAGAAGAGGCACTTCGCTTAGCGACTCTGGACAATCTTGGTACTGAACAAACGCTCATCATCAAAATCAGAGAACTTGGTTAAGCGCGCTTAACCAACATGTGTTTTCCTAAAAACACAGAGGACACTACTAAGGCTGCAAAAATAAAGTTAATAGCCTCCAGCTTTTCTGAAAGCAACACGTTTGCACAAATTAAGGTGATAAACGGTTGGGTAAGTTGTACTTGACTCACTCTAGAAATGCCTCCCAAAGATAAGCCTTCATACCAAAAGAAGAAGCCGATATACATGGAGAACAAGCCTAAAAATAAAAAAGATTGCCAATACATGAAGGGGACTTCTAAGTAATTTGGCTGAAAAGTCATATAAGTAACTACGGCATTGATAGGTAATGCAATCACTACAGCCCAAGATATCACTAGCTTTGGACTCATGAGCCTAGATAGTTCCGCTCCTTCTGCATAACCAAGAGCAGAAAAAATAGTTGCCGTCATCAATAAAAAATCCATGTAAGAAAATGACCCGGCCCCTTGAATCAACGCATAGGTCAACACCAATCCGGTACCTAATAAAGAAGCAAACCAAAATCCTTTCGATGGTCTCTCTTTATGTCTCACTACACCAAACACCGTAGTTAATAAAGGCATAAATCCAAGAATAATGCCGCCATGAGAAGAGCTACCATTGGCCATTGCTAATGTCATTAAGTACGGAAAGCAGATAATAATGCCGATAATAATCAAGAAGATTCTGCGCACAATCCGCCATGATGGAATGGGTGATTGCGTAATCAGTATGTATCCTAAACCAGCAATACCAGCGATTAGCGCTCTTCCAAAGGAAACAAAGGCGGGATCAAAAACTTCTACAGCTAATTTAGTTGCTGGTAAAGTCAACGCAAAAATACATACGCCAACCAAACCAATCAACATTCCTTTGGTTTCATTTTTCACTTAAATTCTATTATTCTTTCAACGTATTTAAAAACAGATGACTGTTTATAACAATCCTCTATTTTGACAGAGTTCACAGCAGGTCCCCTAATTACGCAGCAATTAACTGACTTTGGTTTTGTTTTTAAGCCGAATTAGCATATGATGGCTTATTTCAACCCAACTTCTAACGATCTTTGCTAATACTAAAACTCATCACCGTTCCACTATTTATCGTACTGATTAGTTTTGTCGGAAGAAAATGGGGCTCTGAAATTGCCGGTACTCTCGGCGCCTTTCCAGTGGTGGCTGGTCCTATTCTGTTTTTTTTAACCCTGGAGCAGGGCTTAAGCTTTGGTGCCAAGGCAAGTATTTTTGTCATTTATGGCTCTGTTAGTTTACTCATCTTTGGCTTAACGTACGCTTGGGTTTGTCGATTTTTAAGTTATATCCCCTGCCTTTTCATATCCCTGATAGCTTGGTATGTAAGTGCCTTTGTACTTTCATTATGTCCTCAAGATTTATTTTTTTCAGCAGCACTTTCCCTTAGTTTGCTTTTTGTTATTCCGTATTTATTACCTAAAAGTAATATTCAAAATAAATCACTGCCAGGTATAAAAGATCTACCAATTCGTATGATTGTAGGCATGCTTTTAACCATTTCTATTACATCCCTTGCTAATCATCTGGGCGCAATATGGAGCGGCATACTATCTGTATTTCCAGTTGTGACCTTAGTTCTCGTCGTTTTTGCACACCGGTCATATGGTCAAGAACACGTCCTTCAAGTTTTTAAGGGCTTATCAAGGGGTGTTTATTCCTTTGTTGCCTACTTTGTAATCTATGCTTTATGCATTGAGCATCTAGATCTTTGGCAAACTCTATTGGCAAGCTTAACGGGCAGTCTATTGGTACAACTTTTCATTCGCATCAAGTTTTTACGCAGACAAACGATTTAATCTAATAGTTCTTTTTTCAAATCTTGCGCCAGCTTTGTAAACGTTGATGTCCAATCATTTGAAAATTCTTGACGATAGATTGTCATAGAGTTGTACCAAGGAGTATCAGTTCGTTCCAACATCCATCGCCAATCGGGACAATACGGTATTAATAAAAATGTTTTTTTCGCCAAGGCACCGCTTAAATGCGCCACACTCGTATCAACACTAATCACAATATCCATTAACTCACATAATGCCGCTGTGTCATCAAAGCTTTCTAATTGATCACCATAAGACTTAAATAGTGGATACTTTTTAATCAACTCACGATCAACATCGCGCATCTCTTTTTGCAAGGTAATGTACTCAAACTCTTGCGGTAGAAACGGGATAATATTAAACAACAAAATACTTCTATTTTGATCATTTTCATGCAACGGATTACCGCTACACACTAAACCAATTCTGGGTTTCTTTTTATCACCAAGTATGCTTTTCCATTTGGTTACATAATCTGGATTTGCCTGTAAATATCCCTGAGCTAATGGAATAGTCTGAACTTCTAACTCAAGTGCTGCAGGTATGCTCAATAAAGGGCTAAAGTAGTCAAAATGAGGTACATCATCTTTATATGGAATAACTGCGCTCACCCCAGGTATTTGCTTCATTAAGTTAACCAAGGGTTTTTGTACCTCAAATATAACCTTAGCGCCTCTTTTGGCAAGTTCAGGCATCAGACGTCCAAACTGTATGGTATCTCCAAGGCCTTGTTCGATATAAATCAAAATGGTTTTACCCTCTAAAGATTCATTTCCAGTCCAAAGGGGTTGATCATATTCACGTAATTTTGTAACTAATGACTCTCTTTGCCAACGATACTCATACAACCTAAAACCTTCTTTATATTGACCCAAAGTCAACAACACCATCCCACGCGCAAACTGGGTCTCTATATCCGTTGGGTTCGTTGATAGAATAAATTCAAATTGCTCAAGAGCTTCTTCTAATTGATTCAGCTCTTTAAAGATATTGCCTAAGTTATAAAGTCCTCTTTTGTAATTTGGCTCAATCTCCAAAGATTTGACATAAGCGTCTATGGCAAGGTCGGTTCTTTTTAAATCATGCAGAATATTTCCTAAATTGGAGTACGGCTCAGGTGAATTCGGGTTTGCCTGTACGGCGCGACTGTAATAAACTGCTGCCTCATCAAAAGCTTTTAATCTACGAAGTGTATTGGCTAAATTAGTCAATACATCGTAATAATTTTCATCAATTGCTATTGCCTGTTGATAACACGCAATAGCGTCATGCAAATAAAATGTATCTTTATAGACATTGCCTAAAGAAAAATAACTTTCTTTATGATCGGGCTTTAATTGAGTCACTTTGAAAAAGTCTTGTCTTGCCAAGTCATTCAATTTTTTAGCCACATAAGAATTTGCTCTGGCAATCAAGGCTTCAACAAAATTGGGTTGAACCTCAATGGCTTGGCTATAGGATGCAATGGCAAGATCTAAATCTTCAAGCCCTAAATATGCATTCCCACGATTGAGTAACGCATTGATATGCGTGGGTTGCAGCTGAATAACTTGGTTAAAATCTAAGATAGCTTCTGGTAAGTTTTTGATACGACTATAAGCATTGCCACGGTTATATAGTGCCTCGATATCCTTTGGATTTCTCTGAATTAATATGTCATAAATATCCAAAGCATCTTTAATACGATTGATTTCTGTAAATAAATTAGCTAAATTAAATTCAGCATCCGCAAAACCTGGTTTTAAACGTAAAGCTTTTTTGTAATCCATCTCCGCTTCTGGGTATTTTTTTAATGCAAAGTACACAGTACCTCGATTATTCAAATAATTTTCATCTGGCTGAATCTGAATTGCTTGATTCAAGTATTTAATCGCTTCTTGATGTTTTTCTTGTATGTAAGCAATCAAGCCCAATCCATGTAATGCCTCAGGGTTTTTAACTTGAATTTTTAATAAAGATAAATAACTCTTTTGAGCTTCTTCTAAATTGCCTTGGGCATGCAAATTTTTTGCCTGCGCTAGTTTTTGAGCTAAATAGAGGGCTTGCTGATTCATCATGGCAAACGTTTCATTCGGGTGAGATAGGTCATTTTATAATCATAATCAACCGAATTCGGTTGTATCCTTCAGTCAGCCTCTATAAATACCCTCTATTTGAGTATTTATACCTAATTATCATTTTTGAGGTTCAGTTCTTGGTGTTTAGCATCTGTTGCAATTGAATATCTCGACTAAACAGTCTTGCCGTTTCTTGATAACCCTGAACAGTTAAATGAATTAAGTCTTTCGCCATGAGTGGTGGGGATTGTTTAATCCAGGCATAGGCGCCGCCAGGCCCCCCCATGGCATCTTGCCAACTCCAACTTGAACAAGAGAACTCTTTGCCCACCTGCCCTTGGATTTGTGTAATCTCCTGATGAATCTTTGAATACATTAAAAAATCAGGCATGGGGGCAGCTTTAACTAATTTTTTCTTCCCTTTGGTATAGGTTCTTTTGTACCAAACACCTCGATCAGTTGGGCCCATTAATAAACAACTTGATTGTGGATAAATACTACGGAAATTTTTTAATGACTCTCTTAATAAGTTGGCATACGTCTTTCCATCAAAAGGTAAATGACTGCCTTCGTTGGTGCCATATTCTAGAATCACTAGATCATAATTTTGAGGAACTTGTAGGCCTGCCACATATTCTTTTTGAATACTTTGTAATCCTTTTACTGTAGCACTTGGAATGCCAAAGGTGTCTAAAAAAACTTTTGGTTGCGTATCGTACTGAGGTATAAAACCATCAATAGATATAGCGCCCTCAATTAAACGAATTTTGACGACACCAAATAAACGGTCTCCTTGAATTTGTAAATTACTTCCATGGGTATTTTGAATATCGAAAATTTCTTCTGCACGATTGTCTACTTGTATTCCAATTTTTGCCGTTGCTTGAATCGTCTTAGAAAATAAGATAGTTAATTTTTGTAACGCATTTGATTGATTATTTTTCGAACGAAAATCAATCCATAAATAACTATCAGAAGTATTAGTGTTAAGCTTGAGTAATGCGGGCCCATAAAACTCTTGGTTAACTCCAGTATAAGAATAATTAAATTTCCAATTGGGGCTTTGACAATATTTTCTAATCGGCAACCGAACGCCCGGCCTTGCCATGGATGGCGGAATAAAGCTAGGTAAAACAGTATCTGAATCTAACCCGATGGTTCTAATCAGTTCTTCTGAGAAAAAATGAGCCGCCGTATGACTATCTCCCCATACACCAATTTTATATGGCTTACCATCTGCATGCTTCGGTAAACTTATTTGCACTTGATTTGATTTTGGTATTGAGTTTTTTTGGATGATTTCTAATAACTCATCCTCAGGGAGGGAGTAAACCTCTTCAAATTCTGAGTTATTTGAGGTTGGTGGATTCGTTGATTTTTTTACAATTGGACAGACAAGATCTGGGCTTTGGCTTAACCCTTGAATGTTCATCAAGGCTTGTGCATATATTTGAGGACTTATGCACATAGCTAACCCACATATAAATAATTTAAATTTCACTCTTGATCCAATTGTTGAACTGCTTGAACAACTTGTTGACTAATTAATCGTAACGCAGTTGGTGTGAAATGAATACCATCACTTGCGCGCATCAGAATATCTCCCTTTGCCGGATCCTTAATATATGCCTTATAAGGTTGATCAAGTGGCCCTAAAAGAACATCTGTTGGAACATATTGATAACTGTATTTGTGCGTTTCTTTTTTAAATACTCTATTTTGAATCATTGCTCCAGTGCGAAGCCTCTCTTCTCCCATATTGGGTAACCCAACCCAAATCACATGTGCTTGATTTTCTTTGGCGAACTTTAAAACGTCTTCAACCCTTTGTCGATATAACTCTTCCCACTCCGTAGAAGGAAATTTATAAACCTTTTTATTTTCATAAATATCCCAAGGGTCGTTCGGCCCTAAAAAAATAATCACTAATTTATAGTTTTCTTTTGCAATACCTTCTTTTATTTTTGTTGGCCAATCAAAATATCTTTTAACGGTTAACCCTGTGCTTTGCTTACTTAAATCCACTAAATTTGCCTTAGGATAGGTTTTTTTCAAGGCATTAATGGCAATCGGTGCCACTCCTTGCATCATAGAATCACCAGCAAACATGACTTTCACATTACTTGATTTGAAAGGTAGTGCAGGTGTTTTATTTTGTTCTGGAGTTCCTAAGGTCACATACTCAATATTATTTTTTAAATAGGCGAGTTGAGTCTCATCTAAGCTATTTGTATTGTTTATCACTTCTTCGGATTTCACTACCGCAGGAGCAATCAGACTAGATGAACCCGCATCCTTAAAAGCTATTTTTTGTTCAATCGTCGTGACGTTCATACGATCAAACTCAGGTTCTTTACGTTCAGTAACCCCTAATATTTGTTTCATCCGAATCGATGGCGTTAATGCTTGTTCTGGAATGTATTGAGAAAGATAAAAGTGAAATCTTGAAGCAAAATATTGATCTAGTGAGTCTAACCATAAAAACGAGTTGGCTGCCACAATCACGAGAAACCAAGGAAGTAATTTTCTAGATTGCATATTTAAAACCTATAGTAAATAAATCCGGGAATGCCACTTGGTCCAGCAAATATAATCCAATATACAAATGCCGTCACAATAATAAATAAACGCCATCCCCAATATTTTTTGATCTTCAATATGAACCAATTTTCGATAGGTTCAGCCCGAAAACTTAGTTTATAAAATAGTATGGTCAAAGCAATTAGTTCTAAATGTTCAAATGTAAATTTACCAGTTACATTTGAAAACTGTCCTATTAACTCAAATGCTTGATGAATATTTTCTGATCGAAAAAAAATCCATGCAAGACATACAAATAGAATTGTTAATATTTTAGTTAGAACGCTGTTTAAATGAATTTTTAATTGGTACTGATTGATATTTGAAATAACCACTCCCAATGCATGCAAGGCGCCCCAAATCACAAAAGTTAAACTAGCTCCATGCCATATTCCACTCAGCGTCATGGCTATAAAAATATTAATTTGGGTTTTTGTAAAGCTCCCTTGATTTCCTCCCAATGGAATATAAACATAGTCTCTAATAAAAGTGGATAAAGAAATGTGCCATCGTTTCCAAAAGTCTTGTAAATTTTTTGCTAAGTAGGGTTGTCGAAAATTTAAAGGTATTTGGTATCCCAATAAATAACCCAGTCCTGTTACCAGTAATGTATATCCAGAAAAATCGAAAAAGATTTGTAATGCATATGCCCAAGTACCGCTTGTTACCGTTACCAAGTTTTGTTTATCGGGATAGGCAAAAACATCATCAACGAATGAAGTGGCAAGCCAATTTGAGAGCACCACTTTTTGAAATAGTCCTAATAAAATAATATATATTGCTTTTTCTACCTGAATAGCCTGCCCTGCATGTGGCCCATAAAGTTGTGTAAAAAATTCTTTTGCTCTAAATATTGGCCCAGCAAATAAGGTAGGCCAAAACGCTAAAAACAAGAGGACATCTCCAAAACTAATTTGTTTTTTTATTTCTTGAGATTCATTATTTGATTGCCACACCAAATAGGTGATGGCTTGAAAGGTGAAAAATGATATTCCAGCGGGTACTACTAACTCAAACAATGGCATGTGTTGCATAATTCCCATTGAGCTTAAGACTTCATTTGAGATTTCTCGCGCAAAATCATAGTATTTTGTTACGACAAGTAAACTTAAACTTATGCAAATTACTATGCTTAATTTAAGACTTTTACTATTTTGGAAAGGTTTTTCTGTACATACCCACTTACCCATCAGCCAAATGATGAGGCTGTAGATAAACAATATAGCGGTAAATTTGACCGACCAACTTGCGTAAAAGAGATAACTAGTCAGAGTTAAGAAATAAGTTTGAAATGTTTTATATGTCTGCAAATACCAATAAATGCCGAAAAATATCAACGCAAGGTAACAGAACTCGGGGCTTATAAAACTCATTTATATTGCATTTTCTAATTGACTAAATGGCTATTCTTTATTTGTTTTCAATATTAAATAGTTAAAATACAATATTATTTTAATAGGATATCCAAATGCGTCTTCTCTTTAGTCGTGTCCTGCCTTTTTTCTTATTAATATTCACGTCTTTTTCTCATGCTGTTTTTCTCGATGAGATTCAGGTTTATGACGGTGAAATTAATGAGCCAGGTGAGTTTGGTCTTGAAATTCATGCAAATACAACCTTCTCTGGTCAAACCTCATCTAGTTTTCCTAATCAACGTGTATCACAAGGTGGTGTTCGATTAACTCCAGAGTTTAGCTACGGATTAACCAAAACAGTTGAGTTGGGTTTTTATTTACCAACCAATTACACCCCCGATTATGGCTATGAGTCTGCTGGTTATAAAACTCGAATTAAATGGTTGCCAATTCAAAATTCCGATACACAACCTTGGGCACTTGGTGGTAATTTTGAATACTCTGTACTTAATACAGGTATGGAATTTCCTCGTAAAGGGGCTCAATTTAGAGGAATTGTTGCTTGGAAAAATGATCAGTGGTCATTGGCATTCAATCCAGTGATTGACTCGGGTCGCTCAGATGGTCAAAACAGCGATTGGGAGTTGAATTACCAAACACGCGCTATTCGACTGACCAATATTGGCCCAATCACAGGATATGGTTTAGAGTATTACCAGGGTCAAACCGCTGTGAATAATTCCACCCCTAACTCGACTCCTAAACAAATTTTTGCGATCTTG
Source organism: Polynucleobacter sp. SHI8 (assembly GCF_027944005.1). Classification (NCBI taxonomy): domain Bacteria; kingdom Pseudomonadati; phylum Pseudomonadota; class Betaproteobacteria; order Burkholderiales; family Burkholderiaceae; genus Polynucleobacter; species Polynucleobacter sp. SHI8. Next base: position 2,392,142 of record NZ_AP027204.1, read on the forward strand.
GAACTTCAAACATCAGGTACCTTTTTAAATGGTATGAATGTTCATATGGGCTTGGGTTATGGATGGGACGCTGGCGATCAATGGACCCTCAAAATGATTTTTTCGCCAAAAATCTAGTCGATTTATATTTTTTCAGTAACAGTGTTTTCTTCAGGAGTTGTATCGCTATTTTCAGTTGAAGTTTCTGCTCCCAAATATTCATACTTTAAAAAATTTTCACGATGTCTTCGGTAATATAAAAGACCTTCGTTAATGCTAGAAACAGTTGCTCCTTGTTCTAACATTTTGTCCCACAAATTCCAATCTTCTTGAGGATGTTTGCCATTCTCAAATCTCTTTTTATAGCCAATTTTCTGCCCAAGGCTCGTTCTATACAACATTGAACCATGATGTTGTTGATGTCGATTCCAGTAGTGATCACCCTGATACCTTTGAGTCTGACCTGGCACTCTAATGAGTATTTCATCCTTTAACTCACCAGTAACAACAATGTCATAAGTAACGATATCGGTTTTAGCAGAAGACAATAACTCGATCGAATCCGACCTAAGCCAATTATCTGCACCAATAAACATGACATATTCTGTTTTTACACGACTCAACATATCTTGAAAATTTTGAACTGTGCCAATATTTTTTGGTCGCATCACATACTCTATATCTTTATATAGATTTGGTAGATGCTGACAATCCTTTGCTCCATCATCTACAAAAAAGATTTTTTCTGGAGACTGACTCTGTGCAAGGATGGATTCTATACAATGGGCTGCTAAGTGACCATATTGATAGGAGGCGACGACAATTGTTATCATATGTGAAGCATTAGAACAGACTTTTAATGACAACGTTTTTTTACCTATTTTTTTAATGATCCCTTCTATTTCTGTAATACTCATCACTAAAAATGAAATTCTGAATATTGCTGAATGTCTTTCGTCATTGTCTGGTTTTGCTGATGAAATTGTTGTCGTCGACAACCAAAGTAGTGACGGCACCCTTGAAATTGCTCAAGAATTTAATGCCAAAATCATTCCAACAAGTTCTTGGCCTGGATTTGGACCTCAAAAAAACATCGCACTAAGTCATGCTTCTTGCGATTGGGTTTTATCAATCGATGCGGATGAGCGTTTAACTCCTGAATTAATTCAAGAAATGAAGTCCCAATTGTTAGATCCCCATGATGTTGTTTGCTTTGCCATACCGCGACTTAGTCAGTATTGTGGTAAGTTTATCCATCACAGTGGTTGGTATCCTGATTATGTTGATCGTTTATTTAAAAGGGGTCAGGCTCGATTTTCTGACCATTTAGTTCATGAACGGCTTTTACCTGATGGTAAAACCAAACAGTTGAAGAACCATTTAATCCATTACAGTTATCGCAACTTTGAACAAGTCATTAACAAAGTCAACCAATATTCAACTTTGGGTGCTGAGCAGGCATTTCAACATGGAAAATCTTCATCTGTCTTTTCTGCCGTTGTACATGGTTTTTGGGCGTTTTTTCGTACTTTTATCTTGCGGCGAGGTTTTTTGGATGGAAAATACGGCTTTGCGTTGGCGATTTCTAATGGTCAGGCTTCTTATTACAAATACATTAAATTAATGTATTTGAATCAACACAATAAGAAATAATTGACTTAAATAACCTCATAGTTACATATAGCTTAAGTAAAATCTAAATTAACTTTATGCATCAACAGATGAGAACGATTCTCATTTGTGTTATATTATTTTCAGCATGTTAAGTCACTTTTTAATTGTTTTACGTTTTTGGAATTTTTATGTTTAAGCTTGGCATTGCCGCTTTAGTCTTACTTTACTCATGGGCATCTTTTGCACAAAATGTGAGTGAAGTATCTATTTCTGGTGATCGCCCTGCAATTGAGTCCAATACAAAAACCTCTGATAGTGAAACTGAAGAAGTTGAAAAATTTAGTATTCACGCTCAATCAACTTATATTAATCAATTACATAATAGTTTTTACTCGTCTTACAATGGCCAAAATAGTTTATTAAGCCGTACCGAAGGTGCTGATGGTCGTAGTTACTCATTAAGTGGTACTCTTTTTCTTGGTGCGAGGCTTTGGCAAAACACGGAGGTCTATTACAATCCGGAAATGTTCTCCGGCACACCGTTTACTAGTTCACTGGTCGGTCTAGGTGGGTTTCAAAACGGCGAATTACAAAAGGGGGCTTATGCACCACCAATTTATTACACGGCTCGAGCATATGCGCGTCAAACCTTCCAGTTTGGTGGTGAACGTGAATATCTAGAATCAAGCGCAAATCAATTAGCAGGTTATGTTGATACCCATCGACTCGTCATTAGCGCGGGTAAATTTAATACCCTTGATTTTTTTGATGATAATTCTTACAGTCATGATCCCCGGACGCAATTCCAAAACTTTGCTATTTTTTCGATGGGTGCCTATAACTATGCAGCTGATATAAAGGGCTATACAGTCGGTGTGGTTGCAGAATGGTACAAAGATAACTGGCTGTTAAAAGCGGCTCGTTTAGCCCTGCCCAAAGTTCCAAATACCGCAGATTTAGATTACTCTTTATCTGAAAATTATGGTGATCAAATTGAACTAACGCGTGAACATAAAATTGCTGATCAACCGGGTGCCATCAGACTTTTGTATTTCCGAGCAAATGCCTTCATGTCTAATTATCGTGATGCCATCAATCTTGGGATCCAAACTAACAGTACTCCGGATATCCTGAATTCTAGATATGGTCAGCAGAAGTTATGGGGATATGGCGTTAATTTGGAACAAGCCATCTCAAATGATGTTGGGCTTTTTGCTCGTTGGAGCTGGAATACGGGTCAAACAGAAACCCAAACCCTTGATATAAGCCAATCCCTATCTGGCGGAGTTTCTATTAAAGGCACTTCTTGGGGGAGGTCGGATGACGTGATTGGTATTGGTTATGCCGTCAGTGGAATCTCTGCATCACAAATTGAATACTTACAACGAGGTGGGATGACGGCTTTTATAGGGGATGGCAATCTTCAATACGAACGTGAAAAAATATTTGAGGCGTATTACAGTATCAAGGCATATAAAGGGGTTTTTCTAACAGCAGATTTTCAGCGAATTGAAAACCCTGCATTTAATAGTGCAAGAGGTCCAATCAATATATTTGGCTTAAGAGCTCATATTGAAATGTAAGCTCTAGTGTCAATCAATCGTAATCTTGGCTTGTTTAACCACTTTACCCCAACGAGATTGTTCTGCTTGAATAAATGTCATAAATTGCTCTGGGGTATTGCCAACTAAGATCGCTCCATCTTCGAGCATGCGATGCGAATCTTCTTTAGAACTCAATATTTTGACAATCTCTTTTTGTAATTGATCAATGATTGGTCGTGGAGTTCCTGCCGGAGCAATGAGGCCATACCATTGCGAGGTCTCAAACCCTTTATATCCAGACTCGGCAAGTGTGGGAACTTGAGGAAGACTTTTAGAGCGATCTCCTGAGCCTACTGCTAAGGGTCGCAGAGTTTTACCTTTTATCTGGCCAATTAAAGAAGGTAAACCATTAAATGTTGCCTGAATCTGTCCACCAATGAGGTCTGTCAACATGGGGCCTGAACCTTTATAAGGCACATGTACAAGATCAATCCCCGCCTCTGAGGCAAAGTACTCCATTGCTAAATGGCCTGCACTCCCATTGCCAGCAGATCCATAATTAATTTTTCCAGGATTTTTTTTGGCATCAGCTACAAAATCAGCAATAGTTTTATATGGACTCTTTTCACTTACAGCGATGACATTTGGAACTTTGGCAATCAGAGTAATCGGAGCAAAATCTTTATTTGGATCATAGGGTAGTTTTTTTCCAAATAATGCCGGGTTCACCGCTAATGTACCGACATGTCCTAAGATCAATGTGTAGCCATCTGGATTGGCGCGCTTTACTTCTTCCATGGCAATGTTTCCTGCGCCACCAGGCTTGTTTTCAACATAAACTGATTGGCCTAACGCATTGGTCAGCCCATTAGCAACTGATCGTGCCACAATTTCTGAAGTCCCTCCTGTCGCGAAAGGTACTATCAATCGAATCGATTTTTCGGGATATGCCGCAATTGATTGTCCTGACAAAACTCCAAAACCAAAAATGATGAGTAGATTTTTTATCGCAGAATATTTCTTCATTATTTTCACTTTTATTTGAATGTATTGCTTGAGCTTAACGAACAGGGCGTAATCCAAATTTGTTGAGTGTTTTCGCCCCCATTTCCGATTGTATTAAATCAAGAAACATAGCGATGTTTTTATCCTTAGGGTCGCAACACCATACTGCATACCTAGATGATAATTCAAATTCCGCTGGCAAAGGCCCCAACAAAGTCTTCGCATCTGCTTGAATAATTTCACTTACTTGTGTAATACCTAATTCAACTTTTTTAGATTGAACCAACTTCATGGTTTCAACACCATCCTTGGCAAGTGTCGATTTGGCTAATACTTCTTTTTCAATCTCTAATTTTTTAATGATTTCTAAAAAATGTACGCCGACGGTTGCACCTCTCGCAGGATCTGAAAATGCGATGGATTTTGCATTTAATAATGCGAGTTTTAATTCAGTGGCGTTCGAAATGGTCGGTTTAAAATCCCCAGAAAAAGCAATGCCGCCCAAAGTATCCGCCAAAGGCATTGGCGCTGTTCCTTTCACCACGCCAGTACTGAGAGCTTTCTCAAGTCTGATAATCGTCGTAATTAAACAAGCACTCTGAGTATCAGCAATAAACTTACTTTCAGCAGCACCTGCTGTATCAAAGTCATTAACAATTGGATTCGAAGGATTCGTTTGATTAAGTTGTTGTGCAAACTCAATCATTGGCAACTTCACTCCAGCAGCAGAATAAAATCGATATTCAGATGCTTGACTACTCGTCGTAACAGCAATAAACGCCCAAAACAACAAGAATCTCCCAACATTTTTCATTGTGTTCCTTATCAACCAAAGAGGTCATTGATATCTTTTTGATTTAACCAACGCCATTGTCCCTCAATTAAATCATGTGGCAACACATAATTACCTATTGCATGACGATGTAAGCCCTGCACATGATTCCCAACTGCAGCTATCATCCTTTTTACCTGATGATAACGACCTTCGACGATTGTCATTTCTAGTAAATGCTCTTCTTTTTTTAAGCAGTGTTTTGCGTTACAAGGTTTTGGGTCATCGTCTAATACAACCCCATTGAGAAGATGCTCGATCTGCTGATCCTTGATGGGCTCAGCCGTCTGAGCCCAATATACTTTGCCTATATTTTTTTTGGGTGTTGTCATTTGATGAATAAACTGCCCATCATCAGAAAGTAGTAGCAATCCAGTTGTATCTTGATCTAAGCGTCCAACACACTGAATCCCTCTCTCAATCAACGGCACAGGTAAAAGGTTATATACACTAGGATGATGTTTGGTTTTATGAGAGCACTCATAGTTGGCAGGTTTATGAAAAGCAATATAAGCTTTTTCTTGATAAGTCCACTCAACGCCCTCAACTTCAATTAAAAGATTTTCTGGGGAGATCATTGCGTCAGGGTCGTCTACAGGCTCACCATTGACTTTCACTAATTCCGCCAAAACAAGGTTAGCGCAGTGTCTCCTAGTCCCAAATCCTTGACTAAACAGGATTTTTTCTAAGGGTAAGGGTTTGGGTGATTTGATCATGTAATTAAAAAGTGAGCCTGAATAAACTTATCTTAAATCATTCCCGTCTTGGTAAATGAAATTGAAAAACGAACTTCTTACTGCATTTAGTCCCTGTTTGTTATTTTTGTCATAACAGTCATTTAATATAAGGTTTTTGATATTAATCCTTTTTAAGTGATCGTTATGAAAAACTATTCTCGTCGTGATGTTCTTAAACTAGCGGTATCTGCACCCATGTTTCCACTTGCCACTTCTGGAACTATGGCTCTTTTTACAAGCGTTACTCAAGCAGCCACTAAAGATCTAAAAATTGAATCCGTATCTTTTGTCTCCATACCCGCTCCATCTTTAAGTAATCCTAGCGCGATGGCAAGTATTGAAATTGGCTCGGCTTTGGAAGTAAGTTATGCCAATGGGCTAAAGAAATCATTTCAATTATCTTATGAACCATTTTTCATAACAGGCAATATGGTTTCTGATGGTAAAGGCTCTCAAACCTTAGCGGGTGGATATTACGATATTAATAATCGCCCGATCTTTGATCGATCTGTTGCTGGTAAAGAGCGTCATATTTTTTCTGACTGCCCCGATGGAACTTCTTTATTAAAGCTTCCAAAGGCCAATGTAAAAGGCATTAAAGGTAAGCCTGTATTTGCAGTTGTTCAATTTGAATACACTACTGCAAATTTAAAAGGGGATAAAACTTATGGAACACTCCCTTCTTCGATTGCGGTATTAACTTTAGATCAAGATCAAAAAACCGGGAAATTATCTCTCGTTCAATATTCTAATGTAGATACATCATCGGCCAAGGGACTATGGATTACCTGCGGCTCAAGCTTATCGCCTTGGAACACACATCTTTCTAGTGAAGAGTATGAGCCTGACGCTCCTTTCATTGCAGAAAATAAGCGCTTTAAAGAATTTAGTAAAAATTTATTTGGTGATGAATCTACTGCTAACCCATATCATTACGGCCATTTACCAGAAGTTACGGTGCAACCAGATGGCACTGGGAAAATTGTGAAGCACTATTGTCTCGGTAGAATCTCGCATGAACTAGTTCAAGTCATGCCGGATAATCGTACTGTATTAATGGGTGATGACTATACCAATAGCGGCCTTTTTGTATTTATTGCTGATCAGGAAAAAGACTTATCTTCTGGAACCTTGTATGTGGCTAAATTAGGTGTTGGCTTTTCTATTAACCCAGGTGATGCCGGTAACTCTTTAGCTTGGATCAAGCTAGGCCATGCAACTAGTGATGAAATCAAAGCATTAGCAGATCGATTAAAACCCAGCGACATTATGACGGTTTTAAAAACCGATCCAAATGATTCTAGTTTTACTAAAATCTTCTATGACGGACAGGCCAACTGGGTGAAACTTAATCCAGGAATGGAAAAAGCTGCGGCATTTTTAGAGACTCATCGTTATGCCTATTTAATGGGTGGCAGTATGGGCTTTAGCAAGATGGAGGGCACAACTGTCAACATCAGAGATAAGATCGCTTACACAGCACTTCAGAATATTCAAGACTCTATGGTTAAAACCGGTAAGGGCTGGAATGCAAATAGTGGTATCGCCCTGAATGAACCTCTCATCGCCGGTGGTATTTTGGCACACCAATTATCTGGCGGTCTCAAAGATCAAATGGGTAATACAATTCCGAGCGAATGGATACCTCGCCAAATGTATCCCCTTCTGAAGGGTGAAGATATTGCGGCTGATGCTTTGGGAAATTTAGCTAACCCAGAAATTGTTTCTAATCCAGATAATTTAAAGTTTTCTGAAAAGCTCAGAACTTTGTTTATCGGTGAAGATAGCTCAACTCATGTCAATAACTTCGTTTGGGCTTATAACGTTGATACCAAACAGCTTAGTCGAATTATGTCTATGCCTGCGGGAGCTGAGGCAACTGGACTCGGAGTGATTGATGATCTCAATGGTTGGACTTATTTAACATCTAATTTTCAACATGCCGGAGATTGGCTGCCAAAGCTTCATGACAAAGTGAAGCCAACTTTAGATCCTTTGGTTAATGCAAACTATAAAGATAAATTTGGTGCTGCCGTTGGTTACATCACAACCAAATCGGTTGGTATCAAACTTTCCTGACCAAAATTGTATTGAGGATGACGCCAAATTCCTCAATTATTTAAATAACATTTATTGATAAGTAGGCTCCCTTGTTCAACAAGGGAGAACCCTATTTAAGGGATGTAAACTCAAACGTTAAACTCCGTGACCTCTAATGTAGGTTTCTAGAAACTTAATTTGGCTACCTTGAAGCTCAATGATATTTTTTACAGTATCTCCGACTGAAATAATTCCTTGAACTTTCTTATTTTCAACCACTGGTAAATGCCGAATATGTTTATGTACCATAATTGCCATACATTCCTCTAACGAATTAGACAGAGTAACAGTTAAGGGATTGCTGGTCATAATTTTGGAGACGAGAATTTGTTTGGGATTGTGATTTGGGAGTAATACTTTAATTGCACAGTCTCCTTGTGAAACAATTCCAACTAATTCATCATCATCAATGACTAAAACAGATCTAATACGGTTATCACGCATCTGGAGTAATACTTGCTCCACGGGGTCAGAGGACTTTACTGAGTAAATTTTGTTGGGTTTTTGATCGAGACACTGCTTGACTGTAGTCATAATAAATCGGCCTATTCATTGAAAATGTGATTTATCCTATCTTAAATCAATTATTTGAAACTTTAACAACAAATAATATATTCGATTGCTTCATTTTCCTTTTTTATTAAACTTTGTCGGAATTCAAGACTTAAGACGACTTAACTGATGACTGGAAAACCGGCCTCTTCGATTAGTTCACGCGCTTGGTCAATCGATAACGTCGTATTGAGCTCAATATGTTGCGTTGCCAAATCAACCTTTACTTGCGCTTGGGCGTCCTGGGACTGGATTGCACGAGTTACGGCATTAACGCACCCTCCACATGTCATGCCGGATACTTGGAAATTAAGCATTTCAAATCCTTTTTAGTAATTTAGATAAATGTTGTAATCCATAAACTAAGAGCCTATATTAACCTCATATGGACACTAAAACCTCTTTAAGCTCAGATTTTTATACCTTAGATATTGGTGGCATGACTTGTGCCTCCTGCGTGGGTCGAATAGAAAAGACTGTTCAAAAAATGAGTGGCGTAGAAGCTATTAGCGTCAATTTGGCAACAGAACAGGCACGGATTCGTATCAAGCATGGCTCATCTATAACTATTGATGAAATCATTAAGGCCATCGACAAAACTGGGTATGAAGCACACCCAAGCAAGCCTTTAGGCAAAAGTTCACAACAAGAAGCAAAGTTCTCTTGGGGCATGGACGGATTAACTAAGGTAATCATTAGCTTTGCTTTAGCTACTCCTCTTGTTTTACCTATGGTCTTAATGCCTTTTGGAATTCACTTCTCATTAAACCCATGGTGGCAACTCGCTTTAGCTACACCCATACAATTTATTTTAGGATGGCGCTTTTATGTGGCCGGGTTCAAATCTTTACTCGCAGGTGTCGGTAATATGGATTTACTGATTGCAATCGGCACAAGTTCGGCTTATGGACTGAGTTTGTATCTGATATTTGCCCAATCACAGGATATGAATAGCCTGTACTTTGAGGGTTCGGCAGTTATCATCAGCATGGTACTTCTTGGTAAGTGGCTGGAGGCAAGGGCAAAAAAGCAGACGAGTGAAGCTATTCGTGCCTTGCAAAAACTCTGGCCAGAAAATGCCAAAGTCTTAGATATTTTGGTCAAAAACGATGCGCTTAACTTAACGGATTATCGCATTCTACCCATAGACCAAGTACTGCCAACTGACCGAGTCATTGTCTTACCTGGCGAGAGGATACCTGTGGATGGCATGATTTTGTTCGGTCAAAGCCATGTGAATGAATCCTTACTGACAGGTGAAAGTGAACCAGTCAGAAAACAGATTCAGGATCAAGTTATTGGGGGGTCAATGAATGGTGAAGGTGCCCTCATCATTCAGGCTCAAGCAATTGGCATTGAAAGTGTGTTGTCAAAAATTATTTCTTTAGTAGAGGAAGCTCAGACTCAAAAAGCACCGATTCAAAAGCTTGTTGATCAAGTTAGCGCTATTTTTGTTCCTAGCGTTATTGCAATTGCCATATTGACCGGTTTGGCTAACTTCCTTTATTTGGACTCTGTACCAATCGCAATTTTGCGCGCAGTATCTGTTCTAGTGATTGCCTGTCCTTGCGCTTTGGGCTTAGCCACCCCCGCGGCAATTATGGCGGGTACTGGGGTTGCGGCTCGATTTGGAATTTTGATTAAAGATCCCCAAGTATTAGAAATTGCCCACCGCATCAATGTTGTCGCATTTGATAAAACGGGTACTCTCACGATTGGGCGCCCTAGATTAATTGAGGTTATTCCACTTACAAATGAAAAGGGAAATATTGAAGATATTCTGGCAACAGCTGCCGGGCTTCAACTCGGTAGTGAACACCCCCTTGCAAAAGCGCTACTTGAATATACGAGTGAAAAAAATATATTACCTATTACCTCATTAGAAAATAAAGCAATAGCAGGAATAGGCATTGAAGGTAAACCCATCTGCGGTCCTTGGCTCAATGAACTGTTATGTCTTCAAAGTATTGCTTCTCTAAAGGACAATCCGCAATACAAAGATATTGAGGAACAAATGACTTCCGCCATACTAAAAGGTAACACTATCTCAATATTGAGAGCTAAGTCTGCAGACTCATCTGTGATTGCCGCATTCATGTTTGGCGATGAAATTAAAGCTAACGCAAAACAAGCCGTTGAAGCTTTACACCAGTTAGGCATCCGTACTGCAATGATTTCCGGTGACAACCAATCTTCAGCGGATCGTGTTGGAAAAATCATTGGTATTGATGAAGTCTTTGCGCAAGTGATGCCTAGTGATAAAGCAGATATTATTGAAAAGCTTAAAACTTCTAAAAGCAATAAAGGTCGTCAATGGGTTGCGATGATTGGTGATGGTATTAATGATGCCCCAGCTTTAGCAATTGCAGATGTAGGTATGGCAATGTCAACTGGGACTGATGTGGCGATTCAATCTGCTGGCATCACTTTAATGCGCGGTGATCTTAGCCTAGTGCCCAATGCTATTGATATTTCGAAAAGAACTTGGAATAAAATTCGTCAGAATCTATTTTGGGCTTTTATTTTTAATACGGCCGGCATCCCCTTGGCGGCCCTCGGATATCTCTCGCCGATGGTTGCCGGAAGTGCAATGGCTCTATCAAGTTTCTTTGTCTTAAGCAATGCCCTATTACTTAAAAAATGGCATGTTAAGGCACTTCAAGATTAGACTTGTGCAGACTTATTTCACTAGTCTACAACCTCTACGCCTCTCCAAAAAGCAACATAGCCCGAAATATTCTTTGCGGCTGATTTTGGTTCTGAATAGAACCAGGCAGCGTCTTTATTCGATTGTGCATTAACCTCTACATCGTAATAGCTAGCAGTACCTTTCCAGGAACATACCGAAGTTTTATCTGATTTTTTAAAAAATTTCATATTTAGACTAGCTGGTGGAAAATAATGGTTCCCCTCAACAACTATCGTCTCAACCGACTCTGCTAAAACTTCTTTATTCCACATGGCTTTCATAACATCTCCGATTAAAAATAGCGAACAGCGCATTCGACTAATTTGTAGTATAAACACTTAAATCCTATAAAAAATTAGTCATTCACTATTTATGCAAAAACCTGATGTCTCTGAAAATAAAACGGTTCTCGAACAACAAAACTTTGTCCTTGAGATTGAAAAAGGGCTATTAGCTCAATCAGCATCAATTTCTCCAAAATTTTTATATGACCCTCTTGGGTCGCATCTTTTTACCGCAATCACTTTACTACCAGAGTACTACCCCACAAGCACTGAAAAAAACATTCTAAGCCAATACAAATTGGAAATAGCGCAAACAATTGGGCCTTTTGAAACTCTGATTGATTTAGGTGCGGGGAATTGTCTAAAAGCTGAATCTCTTTTTGATTTTCTCAAACCTAGCAATTATGTTGCAATTGATTTTTCTGAAGAATACTTACAGGATGCGCTAGAAAATTTACGCAGTAAGTATCCTGATATTCATATGCAATACTTAGGTCTAGACTTTTCTCAAAACCTTATAGTGCCGAGCACCATAAATAATCATGGTAGAGTCTTTTTTTATCCTGGTTCAAGTATTGGTAATTTTCTTACATCTGAAGCTCTAACCCTACTAACTCAGATTAAAGAGCAGGCTGGCGATGGTGGTTTACTGATTGGGGTTGACCTCATGAAAGACGATCTGGTACTTAAGGCCGCATACGATGATGATCTAAAAGTAACTGCTGCATTTAATCTCAACATTTTAAGATCCATCAATGCAATTATCGGATCAAATTTCAATGTTTCGCAGTTTCGTCACAAGGTGATCATCAACCACTCTCAACATCGTGTTGAGCTTTACTTGGAAGCTCTGGAAGATTTATTAGTTTCTTGGTCAGGAAATCATCGGTTTTTTAAAAAAGGTGAATTAATTCATACAGAAAATTCTCATAAGTACGCGATTAATTCAATTCAACAACTATTAGAGGATGCTGGATTTAAATCGACAAAAATCTGGAAAGATCCTAAAGACTATTTTGCAGTGATTTATGCTAACTAAAACTTCTTAAACCATGTTAACGACTGACTCACTCCTTAATGAATTTCACCGCTCAAGAAGCCATACAGTTAACTTAATTGCTGGCTTAAGCCCTGAGGATTGTCAGGCACAGTCGATGGATGATGCAAGTCCCGCTAAGTGGCATTTGGCGCATGTCACATGGTTTTATGAAGTGATTGTTCTCAAATCTTTTGAAAAGAACTTTGCATTTTGGAACTCTCAGTTTGCTGTGTTATTTAACAGTTATTACAACAGTGTTGGAGATAAACATCCCCGTAAACACCGCGGACTTTTAACACGACCATCGTTAAACGAAGTTCTTGAATGGCGAAAAAATGTAGAGGGTAGAGTAGAAATTCTCATTCGAGAACATTTAACTCCCGAACTAAAATGGCTCATCAAATTAGGAATTAATCATGAGCAACAGCACCAAGAATTATTGTTAACGGATATTCAGCATCTTTTCTATCAGAACTCATTATTGCCGACCTATTCCCCCGAGACCAAAACTTCCAATTCATTCATGGAGTCTTTTCGTTGGATAGAGGGTGTTTCAGGTATTGTTGAAATTGGTTTTACGGGCAAAGACTTTCATTTTGATAATGAATCCCCTGCACATTCAATTCTTAATCAAAACCACTTCATCGCGAATCAACTGGTTACCAATCATCAATGGCTCCTATTTATAGAAGATGGTGGTTACCAAGATTCACAATGGTGGTTAGATGCTGGTTGGGCATGGGTTTGCTCTGAAGATATTACGGCGCCACTTTATTGGAATAAAAACAAAAATCGTTCATACTTTTCCTTTTCACTGCATGGTAATTTACCTATCGAACCCTCTTCACCAGTATCAAACATAAGCTATTTTGAAGCTGAAGCCTTTGCTCGTTGGGCTGATAAAAATCTAGGTGGCTTTGAAGGTGCTCGTTTACCAACTGAATTTGAGTGGGAAACTTTCGCTAAAACGAATATAGATTTGATTGATGATCTGTTTGGTAAAGTCTGGCAATGGACCAGTAGTAACTATAGTCCTTACCCAAGATATCAAGCTTGGAAAGGTATTGCTGGAGAATACAACGGTAAATTTATGATTAACCAAATGGTTCTTAGAGGAAGTTCTGCATATACCTCGCCTGGACACGCCAGAATAACTTATCGTAATTTTTTTCCAACGCACGCTCGTTGGCAAATGACTGGTTTAAGACTTGCTAAAGATGGCGTTTAATTGATAGTCAAAGTCTATTCTAGATTTTATGGAATATCGAGAAACACTTATTTAATGTATTTACATCATTTAATTTGATTTCATAGAATCTTTAGCTTCTATTCTATCAATCCAAAAAACCATTAATATGATGGCAAGTATTGCACAACTTCCGGAAAACAAGAATGCATAAAATGGTGAAATTGATTCATATACCCAACCAAAAATAAACGAAGCGGGAAAGAGCATAAGTCCGGTGATCAGATTAAACCAACCGAAGGCTGTTCCTGCCGACCCTTGGGGAGCCATATCTGCAACAAAAGCTTTTTCAACTCCTTCTGTTGCAGCTTTGAATAAGCCATAAATACCAAATAGACCAAATATTTGATAGACAGAAATTTCCGGTAATCCCATAGCGATATAGAATGAGGCAAAGGCAATCCATGCAATCAAAATACACCGCTTGCGACCAAAGGTATCAGATAGTGCCGATAAAGGAGTTCCCAAAAGAGTTGTGATCAATGATGTGGCCGCCCACATGAGGGGGATTTGTTCTTGAGGAACACCCGCTTCTCTAGCTCTTAGCAATAAGAACATGTCCGATGAATTCCCTAAAGTAAAAATGCCGACTACAACTAAATATCTTTTAAATTGAATTGGCATCCCTTCGAGTGACCAACTAAATCTGCTGGCTTGTGGCGCAACTTCCCTTGGTGGTTCCTTAATAAAAAAAGCGAGAGTAATGGCGATAATCGCAGGAACAATTGCCCAGAGAAATATATCTTTAAGTGGAACACCCATCGATAAAAACATAGCCGCCAACAGTGGGCCAATGACTGCCCCGGCATTATCCATTGAACGATGTAAGCCATATGTTATGCCTCGTTGATTTGCCTGCACGCTCTCGGCTAAAAGCGCATCGCGTGGCGAGCTCCTCAGCCCCTTGCCCATTCGATCTGTGAAACGAATGGCTAGAATCATGAACCACGAATTAGCAAAAGCGATTAGAGGTCTGCCAAGTCCAGCAAGTGTGTAACCCAACACAATCCAAGGCTTAGCTTTCTTGGTTCGATCGACAATGACCCCTGAAACTAGTTTAAAGATACTTGAAGACGCTTCGGCTATACCTTCAATAACACCAAGTACTTTAGGCCCTACCATTAAAACTGATACCAAGTACAAGGGCATTAAAGGATAGAGCATCTCGCTGGCCGAGTCGTTAACCAGACTTATAAACCCAATCAACCAAACGGTTCGAGGAAGTGCCAGTAAAGTTTTGAACATAAGTCCACTTTACTCTTGTTTGACGATTGAAAAAGGTATTTCTTAAGCCTGTTAAGCGTATTTAACCCTCAGGACATTACATACTCTTTTAGGAAAAAAATGCCCTAGACAGCATATAACTGTCGTGACATCCAGTCTGCTGTTTGATCGCGATATCTATACCAAAGATTATTCACCACATGATTACCACCCGGAATGATGGATAGTACGCATGGTCCTGAAACTTCCGCAGCTAATTGCTTTGCTTGCTCTACTGGTGTCAACCGATCCTTATCCCCAGCAACAATATAAATTGGACAAGTAATATTTTTAGCAATACCTTTTAATGACATCCGCAGTGCAACTTTTCCTGCTTCTTCAAGATTGGCGCTTTTTGTCCGAACACGAAATGCCTCAACATTGATTACAGGTCTACCCTCAAAACTTGCTGAGCGCTGATATGCACCCGATAGAGCTACGCAGGCTTTAATTCTTTTTTCAAAACAAGCTGCTCTTGGAGCTAAATGACCTCCTAAGGAAACTCCCCAAATCCCAATTCGGTTTTGATCAATATCTGACCTGGTTTCTAAATAATCACATACAGCCCCTACAGGCTCTTCAAACTCAGGGCACAGTGGAAAATCATATTCACCCTCTCCCTGACCTGGGCCATCAAATGCGAGAGTAGCTAAACCACGAACTAAGAAACGATTTTCATAATCGTCCATTTCTTCTTTTGCTGAATCTAGCCCCATACACATCACAACAATCGGGGGATTTGAGACACCTAGTGGTTTTCTTAAATTGCCATATAAAAATTTACCTTGGTATGGAATAGCGACTCTTTCGCCAGGTGGCTTTAAATGAGGTAATGCTAAATTGCGGCATTCAACAGCTTTCATATTTGCTAGGCGCATCTGCTCCAAATCGTTCACAAATAAAAATTTACCAAAGTGATAACAAACGGCCGCACGTGTCCAATGTTGACTCGCTGAATATTCAAAACCGTCATTAAATGCTTCATGTCCTAGGCCTTCATGGATAGCGGCTCTTTGTGACCAGGCCTGACACCAATTATCCCAATGTTCCAAGCTTGCAGTAACTTCTAAGAAATCTGTCATCGGCACGCCATTAGCGACAAAACGTGGTGCCCAATGCGAAATAGCCGATTCAATACGTGGATCTTTTGTCTGTTCGTTTGTGGTTTGTGTCATTTTAGTCAGCCTGTATATTTGCGTTTTTGATAATAGGAGTCCAACGTTTGATTTCTGTTTTCACAAAATCTTCTAAAGACTCAGGTGTTGAAGCGGATGCTTGAATACCCTGTTTCAAGAATAGTTCTTTTACATCTGGACGACGTAGGATTTCTGTAATGTCTTGATTCAATTTTTGAATGACTGCTTTAGGGGTTTTTGCTGCGGTAAAAAGTCCAAACCACAATTTAGCATCCATTCCCGTCAGTCCTGCTTCTGATGCACTCGGGACTTCTGGTAAGCCGGGAAATCGATCGTTAGTTGAAACAACTAATGCTTTTAATTTTCCCGTTTTTAACTGTGCAGCTGCAGTCACTGGAGACAAAAACGAAACTTGAGTTTCGTTGGCGAGTAGAGCCGTTAAGCCTGCGCCAGCACTCTTATAAGGGATATGCATCATATTGACGCCTGTCACTTGTTTAAATAACTCTCCAGTTAAATGACTAATCGTGCCATTGCCAGCTGATGAGAAATTGAGGTCATTTCTTTTTTTGGCATATTGAATAAATTCAGCAACTGTATTGGCTGGAATACTTGGATGCACCATCATCACAGTTACGCCAGTTGCAACCATGGACACTCCAGCTAAATCTTTTACAGGATCATAAGGAAGGTTAGGGTATAAAACAACGGCGCTCACCATAGGTCCTGCATGCCCCATCAATAAGCTATATCCATCTGCGGGAGCTTTGGCAACTATATCAGCCGGCACAGTGCCGCCAGCACCTGCACGATTATCAACAATCACCGGTTGACCCCATTTTTCAGATAGCTTTTGCGCGATAACGCGCGACAAATAATCAGCGGTACTCCCAGGGCCATGACCAAAAATACGAACAGGTCTATTGGGGTACTCTTGTGCACTAATAGGCCCACTCAATACCATCAACATGCATAGAAAAAACTTTTGCCAATGTTTTACATGGCAGCAAAATAGCATGCGCATTCCACAACTGAGTTTCAATGTGTCTCCTTCATTATTTATCTATTTCCAAACCGAAAATTGTTGGATTGGATTTTTTTAATATTTTTATTACTTTAACATTATTCTTATGAGGCGATTATGTATATTGTTGTTTCATAAAGCCTATAACTTTTTGGGGTAATCAAAATTTTTTGTAGCCTATGACAATATCGCTACTTGCTATTGAAAGATGGCGTCTAATCAACCAACCGATACAAAGACCATCCCAAATTAAGAACTACTAGGGATATCAGTGTGTAAAAAGTGAATTTCATTCCCAAGACCCGTTTACTGAAGTCTGGCGGTGGCTGATTAATTCCTTGAGCATGAATCAGTCTACCAACAATGAGAGTGATACCAGTGATAGCAACCAACCACCAAGGCGCACCATTTAACTCAAGGCAAGCGATCAAGATAATGCCAAAAGGAACATACTCAGCAAAGTTGCCTTGGGCTCGAATAGCTCTCTCTAAATCTTCAAAACCACCACTTCCTAAGCCAACTTGATTCTTTCTTCTTAGCTTGATAACAGCAAAAGAAAGTTTAATAAAAATAGTTGTTAATACGGCGGCAATCATAGAAGTTACTATAAGCATTAAAAACTCCAAAGTTTATTTCATTCATTTTAAGGTAACGACGAATAAATCCCCCGAATGCGATTTAGGTTTTTTATGTCCGATGGTGGAATCGGCCACACGAGAGGACATTGGCTTTTTCTTGGGCGCTACATTCACGACCAAGCACATGCTATACATCGCAGAATGTATTTTAGGTATGCTCTGTAGAATAAATTTGTACCTATTAAAAAATAATAATGAGTGCTTGTTTGATTTTGATCAAACAAATGCTAGAAATACCCTTCTGCTTTAATTTCGTTTTAGCTAATTATCTCTACGTGTTCGAGTAATCTACCTTTAGTACTTAAGTGACATCGGTTTTAAAACACTTTTTAAAGGCTTTTAATAAACTTGATAACATTTTGTCCCACCACGAGTACTTTAGAAGCCATCTTAGGCTTGTAATGAACAAGTGCTGTGAATGCCGTAGTCCAGAGTAGCGGACTGTTCTTTAAAAAATGAAGGGCATCAAGCCCTTTATCAGCCCAAGAGATTGGCTTTTTAAAGGCCTCGAAGTGATCCCCGAACTCTTTCCTCTCTCGATTAGACTGAGCTTGAAGCTCTCGCCGGCGAAGCTTCAAGTCCTTTAGGTAACCAGTCATTTTGAGAGCACTTCACGGTCTTTTGCAAGCTCGGCTATAGATGCCTCAAATAAATTAGGCATCGTACGTAAAGATTGCATGGTTAATAAGGCCAAGAGTAGCCCGATAGATAGACTACAACCAGTAAGTATCCCTAAAACGAGGATGCGATCAGACTCCCAACTGTAGATAACGATGAACAGTGCCAACATGGCCAGGCCAAGGAATAAAAAGAACAAAGCACTCACAATTAATACGAGTTGGTTTATAAATTTTCTTCTAGCTATAAGTATGTCAACCGAAATTAACTCTAAGCGTGTTTGCGCAATAGACGCCCCTGTAGATACAAGATTCTTAATCGCAGATAATAAATTTTCTTGAGACATGTGCGTTATCGGCGACGCATGAATATGCCAATTAATAAACCTAATCCCGCGGCAACACCTACCGCTTCCCAAGGGTTACGATGTACAAAATTATCTGCGCCTTCAGCCACTGCTTTGGCTTTATCTGTCAAGATACCTTCATAATCTGCAACCTTTTCTTTTACCTCTGCAAGGGTTTCTAGGGCTTTTGAACGAATCGCTCCGAGCGCACCATCCAAATGCCCCTCAGTTGCCTGAATCAAATCCTCGGCATCAGATATAAGTGCTTTAAATTCACAAATCAATTGATCGGCTCCAGTAGAAGATGCTTTCGTTATGATACTTTTTTTTCATTCATAAAAATTCTCCGCATAAATATTGATTGAGTAAGAAGCTCCACACAAAGATGTTTGTATTAGATATTCATCATAAAGATAAGCAGTATTGTTGAGTGTCTGTTATCAAACATAGTAAAAAATTAATTGTTGTTAATATTGTAGGGAAGTCACGAATTTTTACCCGTAATTTTTTAGAAGAGGCTTGAGTGATTCAACAGAAAAAAGTGCATATTTATTTGAAAACCTGCACCTGTTGAAGCAATTATTTAAATAAAATTAATTGAATGAGAAACTAACATGACAACCGATAAAACTTGCCCCATTGCTCACGGAGCAAATACTGAATCAAGTAACACGCCAATGGCTTGGTGGCCAAAATCACTTAATTTGGATATTCTTCACCAGCACGATACGAAGACAAACCCCCTAGGACCAACATTTAACTATCGAAAAGAATTAAAAAAATTAGATGTAAATGCACTCAAAAAAGATATCAAAAAATTACTGACTACGAGTCAAAATTGGTGGCCGGCTGATTGGGGGTCACTATGGTGGCCTAATGATTCGTATGGCTTGGCACTCCGCTGGCACTTATCGAATTGCCGATGGAAGAGGTGGTGCAGGCACTGGTAATCAACGGTTTGCTCCAATCAATTCTTGGCCAGATAACACAAATCTGGACAAGGCGCGTCGGCTCTTATGGCCAATCAAAAAGAAATACGGCAATAAAATTAGTTGGGCAGATCTCATGATTCTGGCTGGCACACTTTCCTATGAGTCTATGGGGTTAAAAACTTTCGGCTTCTCATTTGGTCGCGAAGATATTTGGCATCCTGAAAAAGATATCTATTGGGGTTCAGAAAAAGAGTGGCTCCAAAAAAGTGGGGGAGAGGGAAGTCGCTACTCAGGAGAGCGTGATTTAGCTAACCCATTGGCCGCCGTAATGATGGGTTTAATTTATGTCAACCCAGAGGGTGTAGATGGTAAACCTAACCCATTAAAAACAGCACAAGATATTCGTGTTACTTTTGCTCGAATGGCTATGAACGACGAAGAAACAGTTGCCTTAACTGCTGGTGGACATACGATAGGTAAAGCCCATGGTAATGGTAATACGGATCATTTAGGGCCAGCACCTGAGGCTGCGCCAATTGAAGAACAAGGACTTGGCTGGTTGAACCACAAGACTAGAGGTATTGGTCGTAATATGGTTACTAGCGGCATTGAAGGTGCCTGGACGACGAATCCCACACAATGGGATAACGGCTACTTCCACATGTTGCTTAATTACGATTGGGAACTAACCAAGAGCCCTGCAGGTGCATGGCAATATCGGCCGATCAACATCAAAGAAAAAGATAAACCTGTTGATGTGGAAGATTCTTCGATACGTACTATGCCAATGATGACTGATGCTGATATCGCAATGAAGATGGATCCAGAGTATAGAAAAATTTCTGAAAAGTTCTATAAAGATCTGGCCTACTTCTCTGATACCTTTGCTCGTGCTTGGTTCAAACTCACTCACCGCGACATGGGCCCCAAAGCACGATACTTTGGTCCAGATGTTCCAAAAGAAATTTTAATCTGGCAAGACCCAATTCCAACATACCGCAAAAAATATAATATTAATTTAGTAAAGTCCAATATTAAAGCTAGTGGTTTATCAAATAGTGAGATGATTACTACAGCGTGGGATAGTGCTCGCACGTTCCGCGCCTCTGATAAACGAGGTGGTGCTAATGGCTCTCGAATTCGTTTAGCGCCCCAAAAAGATTGGGCTGGAAATGAGCCAAAGCGCTTATCAAAAGTCCTTTCTATATACGAAATGATTTCTAAAAAATCTGGCGCGAGTGTTGCAGACATCATTGTGCTGGCTGGTAATATTGGTATTGAACAAGCAGCTAAAGCTGGTGGCTTTAATGTTAAGGTGCCATTTACTTCAGGGCGAGGCGATGCTTCACAAAAAATGACAGATGTTAATTCCTTTGAGGTATTAGAACCTCTGGCAGATGGTTTTCGCAATTGGTTAAAAGATAACTATGTAGTTACACCTGAAGAACTATTATTAGACCGGTCGCAGTTGATGGGGCTTTCCGCTTTAGAGATGACGGCCTTGATAGGTGGAATGAGAGTACTAGGAACAAATCATAACGGAACAAAACATGGGGTGTTTACAAACAAAGTAGGAGTCTTAAGTAATGATTTTTTTGTTAACTTGACCGACATGAACTACACATGGGAATCAACTGGTCGCAATAGCTATGACATGATTCATCGAGTCACAGGTAAAACCAAATGGACAGCCACTAGAGTGGACTTAGTATTTGGCTCTAACTCCGTGCTTCGTGCTTACTCAGAGTTTTATGCCCAGGACGATAACAAAGAAAAGTTTGTTAATGATTTTGTTGCAGCCTGGACTAAAGTTATGAACGCTGACAACTAGCGCCCAGGATTTATCATCATATAGTTTTGCTGCATCATTTGATTCATCATGTTTTGCTGCATATTCATATATTGATCTGTCATGTATTGACGCTGCTTTAACTCTTCCGAAGTCAGCTTAGAGTAATAGCCTCCCATTCCACCCCAACCCATCATATGACCTCCATTCATCCAATATCCTGATCCACCACAACAGCCCATCATTCCACGACCCCACATACCACCCATTAAATTGTTATTTGCTTGCATCGTTGTCCAATGTTCCTCAATCAGCTTTTGCCTAACTTGAGGATCCTTAGTAACACGCATAATATCTATTTGCTCTTGCATCTTTTTGAAGTTTTCTTGCACTAAAGTAGATTTTTTATCAAACTCAGTTATATCAATACGTTCTTTTTGGGCTTTAGTATTGTCTTGGGGCGCTGGCTGAGCAAACAACGAACTAGAAAATAAAACTCCAAGACCCAAAGTGGAGATGAGGATTCGTGTAAAGAATTTTTTGTTAAGGAACATTTGGACCATCCTATTAAAATAGAATACTTACTGAACGAAAAGTCTAGTTTTTGGCTGAACATCCACATGCCGAAGTTGAGGATTTTTGTGCACTGTTGCAACAATCCATAGCACTCTTAGAATTTTCCTTAGCGTCACTTGCCTGATTCCTATCGTGACACTCGGCGGCTTTATGGTGGTGCTTTGCAGCAATTTCGTGATCGCTCGCAGCTTGTTGATGAAGACGGCTTGCCTCTTGGTGGTTATCACTCATTACATTTCTCCCAGTTGTAATTCAAAATTAAGAACTTAGATTAACTATGTGTTTATTCTCAAAAAATATTGCGTTAATAACATTTAATTTCATGTTCTTATCCTAAGTTAAAGAAATTCATTTAATTGTTCGTTTGACCACATAGCAAGTAGTCCTTGATAAATAAATATCGCAAAAGACAATGCCCCACATAGTGGGGCATTGTCTGTTTTTAGTTGTCCAAGTCTTAAACGACAAATGACTGGGATGTCAAATACTTACTTCATATGTTCCGCATGATCTACTGATATTTCATGATTCATCTCCATTGAAGGTGGAGCTTTATATCCAAAAATACCTGGATCAATCATTCCCGAAATCATTGCCACATGTCCAAACACTAAAAACAGTGCAACGCAAGTTGCATGGATTTTTAGCTTACCCATTTGATCTAAAGCCTTATTGACTATGCCTAACTCTTGTAATGCTATCCAGATTAATGGCAAACCTGCGATCACATAAGTGCTGACGGCTATTACATCAATCACCGTTCTCCATTCACCCGCTTTGGTAATAGGAATAATTGCATTAGTAATCATGTAGTAAATGATGCCCGCAAAGTAAATACCAACAGCAATCCCAGCAAAGCGATTGAGATGATAAACAGCTCCTTCAAACTTGCGGGTAAAGAGTAGATATAACTCGGTAATAGCCAAAGTCTCAGCTAAAACAATCGGTATAGCCATAAAAATAATTAAATTCCAAGGCTGATTAGCAGCCAATAACTCCATGTAATGAGTCATGTTCATTGTGGTTCTCCAAAATATAAGCGTGACTAGATGTCACAAATCAAACTAATTCGAATTACAAAATTAACTTAGGCTTTTGGAGGTTTGTAGATGGCGTTGATCATTGACTGAAGAACCAATGATGAGCCAATTGAAGGTGGCACTTGGGTTGAATTGGCCGATAATTCAATGCCCAATATTGAAATAACTACCAATCCTAAACAGCACTGATAGCTATCGCTATGACATTGCTGATTAGTATTAGTGTCTTGAGAATTGCTTGCCACTTCGTCGCAATGATGGGTTGAATTATCCGTAACTGTAGCTTGATGATTTGGCAGATGCGCTGATAAATCGATAGGCATCCCTGCCGCATGAATTAAGCTGGATAATAGACTAAAGCAAATGGCGATACAAATCTTTCTCATACTTCTATTTTATGCCTTTTAAATGATTTTGTCTTTTTGAAGGACTTCGACTGTCCCAGAGATGTCTAATTGGATTATATTTTTTAAAGGACAGATTATTTGATATCACGCTTTCCGGAGTCAATGACAGCTTCACCATCTTCTTTTGTAAATGGATCAATCTTGCCAACAGGTAATATGTCAAAAACCTTTTCAGAAGGTCGGCAGAGTTTTATGCCAATCTTTGTAACTACTATTGGACGATTAATTAATATTGGATGATCCATCATGAAATTTATTAAATCGTCATCGCTCCATTTTGGTAATTCAAGATGAAGTTCATCGTATGGAGTTCCTTTTTGCCGGAGTAAATCCCTAACTGAGATTTTCATTTGGGAAATTAGTTCTTTTAGTTGGTCTTTGGTTGGAGGTGTTTTTAAATACTCAATAACTGTTGGCTTAATGCCTGCTTGAACGAGAATCTTAAGTGTATTTCTTGAAGTTCCACATGCTGGATTATGGTAAATCGTTACTTCATTCATTGAGGGTTAACTTTCTATGTTTGATTTATTCATCAAAGCAATTAACATTAGCGCCGCTATGGTCTCTGCTATAACAAATCCTAAGACATCATTTGGGGCAATACCAACAAATGTATTTGTAAAACTTCTCGCTAAAGCAACTGCAGGATTGGCAAAAAAGGTCGACGAGGTAAACCAATAGCCAGCTGTAACAGTTAAAGCAACCAGCATAGGCACTCGATCTTTTGCTTCTTTATCACCAATGCGAATTACTAAGAGCAATACTAAGGTTGAGATAAATTCACTCGCCCAAATACCCAATCCAGTTCTAACCTTAGTTGACTCTTGAATGATTGGAAGACTAAACATAATATGTGTCAGCAATATTCCAGTGATGGCACCCATAAACTGACAAGCCCAATAGCCTAACAATTTTTTTATGTCTAAATGGCCTAATCGCCAAAACATCAATGTGACAACTGGATTTAAATGAGCTCCTGAGATTGGCCCTAGCAAAACAATCAGCACATAGAGTCCAGCGCCAGTAGCGATGCTATTTCCAAGCAAAGCTACTGCGGCATTTCCAGCCCCTAGAGTTTCTCCCATGAATCCAGAGCCCGCAACAATTGCTAGAAGTAACGCCGTACCAACAAATTCGGCTAGATAACTTCTCATACTTTTGTGTGAATCTCTTTTAAGCTCATTGAATCTAAAGTATCTAATGGCATATTTGCTAATATGTCTATACGCTTTTTTAAGCCAATCATGACATCTCTAAATGCTCTTCTCTTTTCCTCATCATTTCCTTGAACTTGTGATGGGTCAGGAAATCCCCAGTGAGCAGTCGCTGGGGTTCCTGGCCAATATGGGCATTGCTCACCAGCCGCATTGTCACAAACAGTAATGATGAAATCCATTTTTGGAGCGTCAGATAAACCATACTTATCCCAATTTTTACTTCTGAGCTTGCTTTGGTCGTAACCCATTTCTTGTGTTAGTTCTGCAGCAAATGGATTTACTGAAGTTCCGGGAGTAGAACCTGCTGAGTAACCAACAAATTTTCCACTAGGATGAGTTGATGCTAGCGCTTCCCCCAAGATTGAACGGGCCGAGTTATGGGTACATAAAAAGAGTATGTTGTATTGCTTCATTTGGCTTTGGCTTTCTTGAGGGGTTTGACAGGAATACATGATTTACCACCACAACAGTTGTCTAATAAAAACTCACTTAATTTTTGAACATGTACAGCGTTAGGGCGGTAGATCATATTTCGTCCTTGACGCTCTACTAATAACAATTCGGCATCAACCAAATCCTTTAAGTGAAAACTTAGAGTGGCATTTGGGATACCTAACGCTTCAATAATCCCGCTTGGTGTTAAACCAGTATCTCCCCGCTGAACAATAAGGCGAAATACATTAAGGCGGGTTTCTTGCCCTAAAGCGAGGAATGCGGAGATGGCGTTAGTATTATTCACATTTCCAATTATATGGAAATATATTTCACTTGGATTAAATATCGTGTCTAATTGATAAATTAAGTTATAAAACTATTTTTAATTAATATTCATCTATGACCGACCTACCCAATATCGATAAAGAACTCTTTCACAAGCCAAGTCTTAATGAAATTCAAGTTAACTCTTTGGTTAGTCATCATCCGAAGATATTGCTTTTATATGGCTCACTTAGGGAAAGATCATTTAGTCGCCTTCTAGCAGAAGAAGCCGAAAGAATATTGAATGCGATGGGTTGTGAAACACGATTTTTTAATCCCTCGGGATTACCGCAAGTAGACGATGCGCCAGAAACACACCCCAAAGTAGTGGAACTAAGGGAGCTCGTGCAATGGTCAGAAGGAATGGTTTGGAGTAGTCCTGAGCGTCATGGCGCAATGACAGGACTCATAAAATCTCAAATTGATTGGATTCCACTCAGTATTGGTGCAGTAAGACCTTCACAAGGCAAGACTTTAGCTTTATTGCAAGTCAGTGGTGGCTCGCAATCATTTAATGCTGTGAATCAAATGAGAATTTTGGGCAGGTGGATGAGAATGATTACTATCCCAAATCAATCCTCCGTACCCAAAGCATTTTTAGAGTTTGATGACAACAATCGCATGAAGCCTTCAGCCAATTACGATCGAGTGGTTGATGTGATGGAAGAAATGGTTAAGTTCACTCTATTAACTAGATCAGTTTCAACTTATTTAACTGATCGCTACAGTGAGCGAAAAGAGAGTTCCGAGGAATTATCTAAGCGGGTTAACCAAAGATCTATTTAATTTGTCGTTTAAAACGGTATTTTCGACACTGGGATGAATAATCCGCTCACTCAAAACCGTCTTTTTAGGGCATTTAATAAGACAGAGGTCTTTAGTCAGAGGGTAATAAGTGAACTGATGTCAGTTTAGTACCACGGTTAAAGAGAGTATTCATATCTTATCATTGGATCATGATTGGTTGATGGTGGATGAGCTTTGGTACTTGGGTTTGTGGTGCTGGTGGTCGATAATCCAGAGAGCTATGAGGCCTGACATGGTTGTAATGCTTGACCCACTCGCCAACGACAACTCTTGCTTCTTTTAGGCTATAAAAGAGTTCACCATCAAGTAAGTTATCTCTGAAGGTTCCGTTAAAGCTTTCACAAAAGCCATTTTCCCAGGGACTACCTGGTTCAATATAGGCGGTCTTGACACCAATACCACTCAGCCACTTACGAAGGTCTTTGGCAATAAACTCAGGTCCATTGTCACTTCGAATATATTCAGGGATGCCATGAGTGACCATGGCATCAGCTAACTGTTCAATCACTTGGATAGAGCCTATCCTTCGGGCGCAGTGGATCGTCAAACATCTTCTACTAAATTCATCAATCATCGTGAGCATCCTTATCTTACCGCCATAGGCATCTCTAATAAACACAAAGTCATAACTCCAGACATGGTTAGGATGTGTAGCTCTGAGTCGCATGCAACTTCCATCGTTTAACCATAGCCGACCTCTTGGCGGCTGCTTTTGTGGAACTTTGAGACCTTCCTCTCTCCAAATACGAGCAACTTTAGCCGATGTCGCACTGAGCCAACCAGCATTCCTCATTAGTCCAGCAATCGTTCGATAACCATAGCGACCGTAGGTACTAGCGAGACGAATCACTTCTGCCCTCATGGGCGTTTCATCATCTCTAGGGATTGGCAAATGACGCCAAGTTGTTCTAGACAGCCCCACTAAACCACAGGCAGATCGCTCAGAGATATGATACTTATCCATGAGCATCTGCGCTGCATTCTTACGTCTAGCAGGGCTTAATAGTTTCCCTTGATGACTTCCTTGAGCATCACCTCCCGCAGGGATAGGTCAGCTACCAGTTTCTTTAAACGGGCATTTTCCTGTTCAAGTTCTTTGTATTTCTTGGCTTGATCGATTTCCATACCGCCATACATTTTGCGCCAGCGATAGTAGTTTTGTTCACCTACACCAACCTCTTTACAAGCCTGAGCTAGTGTTTTTCCGTTGGCAGTCAAAACTTCGACTTGACGCAATAACATCACAATTTGTTCCGGTTTAATACGTTGACCTTTAGGCATTTTTTACTCCTTTTAGAGATAGATTATCAAAAATTCCTCTCTTTGGAAGTGGTACTAAAAATTAGGTCAGATCACGGGGATAGATAGCAAGAACGGTCAAACAGGATCCGCAATCCCCACTTGTAGGATTAGCACTCTAAACAAGATTCAAACGCTGAATCTAGGTAGGCAACCATTGCTCAACTTAAAGACAAATATCTAGGGTGGAAATGAAAAAAGAGAGCTAGAAGCTCTCTTTTTGAATCTTGGTGGCCCGGGGCGGACTGGCTACCAAAACACCTAAGTCATTGATTTATATAGGTGTTTATCACAAAAACGCTACCAACAGGTGTTCCACTTGTTTGGAACACTTAATGCCACATTTTGACGCTGTTTAAGATTTAATGCCAGCACTAATAAAATGAAACAGGCTGCCGCACTAGCGGTAGCCACATCTTCAAAAATTCGGGGTTGAATTTTAAGGAAAATTGAACAGCATATACGTATCAAAAAGTTGTGACTTTAGTGTTCCAAATCCTAATTCTACCGTCGGATACCGCATAACGTATTTCATCCCTCTGAAGGCCTTGCAATTTGAATTTAATCCATTAGGTTTGTCTACATATCTACAGGAGGAAATCAATATGCAAGAAAAACTACAGTTCTCAGACGGGACAACTATTTCAATCACCGACGGCCAGCTTCATTGTGAAGATGGGCCAGCCTTGGAAACATCCGATGGCACAAGCTACTATTTTTACGATGGTCAATTACACCGTGAGAACGGACCAGCCATTTGCTCACCCGATCCAGAACAGTTCCATTGGTATATCCACGGAATTCGAGTGCCTTCAAAAGAACGTACTCAAATTTTGGTGCGTGAGTTACGTCAGAAATTTCTAGGCGCGGATTCTGGCAGTCATGGCTCAACTGGTTCGGCAACAAATCAACCGCGAAAGCCTAAGAGATAACCAAGACCCATGATGTGTGAAGAGGTACACAGCAAGGTCAATCAATAACCCGTCGCAAAAATTTGCTTGCCGGTTTATTGAATTATCTGGGGTGTCTCCCCAGTCCCCTTGAGTGAACCTTGCACACCACGGCTGAAATCAAATAGCAGGAAATAAGAGAAAGGAATGAGGTTCAGCCTCAAACACAATAAAAATAACAGGAGGTCATCATGACACAAAAGAAGAAAAAAGCCGGTCAAACTGGCATAGAACAAAACCAAGATTTGCGCACCATGCGCTTCGAGATCCGTTTATCTCCTAGTGAATATAACGGACTTGTATCCCAAGCCCTACTTGCTGAAGGCAATTCATTAGCACAGTACGCCAGAAACAAACTCATCTATGGTGGAAATGCTGCAATCGAGCATTATCGCCAACAGCGAGATACAAGCAAGGCAGTCATTGCCGAAATAGCCCGTATCGGCAACAACGTCAATCAGATAGCTAGAGCCTTGAATCGTGACGATGATGTTTCAATGGCCATGTTAGAAGAACTTTGCAAAGTGGAAGTCAGACTTGCGGCCATGGATCAGCAATTCCAGAACACTCTCCGTGCACAGGTGCAATCATGATGGTACGTGTGTTTAATTCCGGCACGGGCAATGCCAAATCCGCCATCAATTACCTAATGGGAAAAAATGATCACACTGGAAAGCTCAGAGCCGTAGCACCAGAGTGGCTCCACGGCTCTCCCAGCCTTTTCCAACTAGTCTGCAATAGCACGGATAGAAAGCAAAAATACGTCAGTGGTGCAATCAGCTTCCGTGACAATGAGCACCCTAGCGAAGATCAGATTAAAAACATCATGGCTGCTTTCAAGACTAGCTTCTTACCCGGATTGAAGGAGGACGATAATTATGCAGATGCTTGGATCGCTCACCGAGATAAATCCAATCTCGAATTGCATTTTGTTGTAGCCGGCACCGAAATTCAGTCTGGAAGACAGCTTAATATTCATCCGCCGGGAAAACGCAATATTGCACACTTTCAGGCATTCACGCAGGTCATGAATCAGGCTTTGGGCTATGATCAAGTTACACCCGATCCGCTTAAAATTGCACTTAATGAATTTGAAGCTAAGACCGATGCAGGTAAAAAATCCAGACGAGTTAAGCGCATCTTGTCCAGTGAGCTGCACAGCCATATTGTAAGCGGCAGGATTGCCAACCGTGATGAACTTATCACACATTTGGAAGGCAACTATGGCGAAGTCACTCGCATCGGCAAGGATTACATTTCCATTAAACTACCTGGCAGCAGCAAAGCCAAAAGACTCAAGGGACCATTGTTTCAAGCGGATGCTGATTACCAGGAGTTGGTCAAACAGCACCAAAAATCTAAACAGCCGCAAAAAATGACCACCGAAGAATACATGCAGGCAAAGGCCACCTTAGAAAAGTTGACTTTTGAGAGGGCGGCATATTTTGCCAAGCGATACAAGAAGAAAACAACTTTCAAACGTACCTTGAGCAATCGTGGAAAGGCGCTCAATACAAGTGGCGGTAATGTGAAATCACCACTCAAGCGAATACAGTCAGAGATACAGCAGGTACAGATTTGCCCAGCGGACACCAAGATTTTATGCGTTGTAGCTGCTGCTTCAACCGAAACTGGCACGGAAGTTTCCACGCACCAGCTATCTAAATTCAATGTGGAAACGTCAACGGCATCCGTAAATGAAGACCCTCATATTTCGACTGTCAATCCGGTTAGCAATGCCATGGTTTTCGGCATAGAAATGGAAATCGGTAATCTCGCCAATTTGGTGTCCAAATTGATGATAAGAGCCCAAACCACAACCAATGCGGCTTACTACGAAATACTTCATGCACAGATCGTTAAGTTGCAGCACCAAATGGAGGTTTTGAATTATAGGATGCAGATGGAAAAAGCGAGAGGTGCTCAAGATACACAGCAAATTGATTCTAGTAATAAACCCAAAATTTAATTTGATCCAATATGGGGGGGAGAAGCTCGATCGGTACCCTAAGCAGCAACTTAAAGTTAAAACCAATGAAATCCCCTAATGCTAGTAGTTGTGACAAACACTTAAAAACACAACTGCCGAATATGTAAAAAATTTATTTCGAAAAAAGGAAGTCATACTTCTTGGTTTCAAAGAAAAGCATCATGAAATTGTGGCCTTTTAGTAAAAAACCTGTCAACATTATTGCCATTGTAATATTTTCAAGGGCAATCAAAAATGGCAAAACTTCCTGGCAAGACAATTTATTCGGGGCGTAGGAGACCAATGACGCGCACATCTGGCGTGACTTCACATGCGGATACTACAGGTGGTGAATGGGATTCAGATTTATCAAATTATGTTAAGTTAGATAAAGGCGACAGTATCTATTTTGAGTTTCAAATTCCTGCTCATATACCTGGACAATGGATAGCGTTTGGGGGTTGGTTTTGTACAGATAATCAGGTGTTGGTAGAAATTCAATCCCCATTTCCAAAATATACCTTAACTACGCCTTGTGCGCCAGATTGGTCAAAATTTGGAAGTATGTGGCAGGGAGATGGAGGGGCAAGAGTAGCTAGGTTTCTCGTAACCGCGTTAGAAAATACGTATCTAAATTTTTGGAACTTTGGCTGTGGGATTGCCGTTAATCCTGGTTGCCATTCTGGCGGTGATTTGATCGAGTGTGATAGCGATAGTTATCTTCAAAAGCTCTATGATATTTCACCTGAAGCCCATTTTTGGAATCACGAGGGTGAAGTGATTTTTGAAGTGGTTTCAAGTAATCAGGAAAATATTCAAATCTATGAAAATGGTCATGAAATCATTTTAAAGTCTTGTAATCGTTGTGGGCGATACTTACCGATAAACGTCGGGAATGAGCAAGCAACGCTGAGCTTTTCAAATCACTGCGTTGCGAATAGACCATGCAAGCACTCAACATTCGCTCGACCTCGCAATAAGAAAACTGGAGCGTTGAAAACTTTTGAATACGGTTTCCAATTGGAGTGCCGATTTTGTAAAAAATACTGCGTTAATTGGCTGTTAAATCGCCAACGTACAGCTGCTCAAATGAAGGAAGATGGTGCCAGAAGAAGATATTTTGAATTGCTAATCTCTGAATTATTTCAAGATAGTAAGCAAATTTCTTTTAAACATAAAACTGGGAGTGAGTTGACAGACTATATTTGGAGAAAATTTGATTGTAAATGTTTTAATTGTTCAGAACCTTTACATACAGCGCGAGATATGAATCTCGATCACACTAGACCATTGGCACTATTATGGCCTTTGGATGAAACCGCTACTGCGCTTTGTGGGTCTTGTAACAGTTCGAAAAGTGATAAATTTCCGAATGAATTTTACAAAGATCCAACAGTGTTAGCGAAATTAAGTCAGATTACAGGCATAAGTATTTATGAACTTCAAAATCCGACTCCAAATATGGATGTCGTTAATGCTCTTGTCCGTAATTTAGATTGGTTCTTCAATAATTTCTTAATGCGCCCAGAAATGACTAAAGAACGAGATGGAAAAATTGCTGCGGAACTGGTTGTTAAAGCATTGCAAAAAACGCTTGATAGGTGCTACAACGGAGCACCGATTGATTTAGTTGCGGCTTACGAAAGGCATTGTGCTTTACTAAGGTGAAATAAGAATAAAATCTAAAAAGGTATACGAATGCGCGTATAAGTAAAAACTACATTGCTTTGGCAATTTTCGTATACCTAAGAATTTTATAAAAATAACTCTTACTTATTTTGCAGAATTAAATATTGATGCCCCGTTACGGAGCCTTTGTCTCGAATTCCGTGGCTTTCGCAATGTTCAACCGACTCGGTATATGCGTCGAGAATTTTAAATTTTTCTTTCGCTAGGATTGCAAGTTCTTTCGCCATGTCACATTTTTTACTGAATCCTAAATGCAAGATTGCTAGGCCATTTGGTTTTAGTCGTTGAGCGAATTGCTCGAAAATCGGCTCGTAGATGGTTAGGGACTTCTTTTGAGTAACCTCAATAAAGTTTGTTGATTCCGTATCAAAGTCGGATCTAGACCATCCACAAAACCAATAACGCATCCAATTTGTTATATAAAACCGGGTTGAATCAAAGAACGGGGGAGATGTAATGATAGCGTCGATATTCGACAGTTCCTCTGGCCATTGATTTGTAATATCGGCTTGAAAACATTTACCTTGGACGAAGGTTGAGGGTAACTCTACCGCTAAGCTTTTAAATACTTTAACACTTAGTTTTTCTAAAACTGATTTGTAAATAAATTCGCCAGTTGGCGCATATGGTGTTATCGGATGGCTATTTCGGCTTAATGCATAAGGTCGATTTCCATGCAATATATGAAGCATGCATGCCATTACTAGATACCATTCTGCCGAATCATTCTTTGTATTTAAAAAAAAGGATCTTGCCTTTAGTATCTCGGAATAAGTATCAGTGTGAAAATACTCTTTGAGCGGACCATTAAATTTAATTTCATCCGCTTCTGCAATCACATCTTCTGAAACCTCAGAATTTCTTATCCAATCCTCCAAATCTTGGAGAATTTTGTTGACTCCTTCAACAGAAGCTCTCATTAACTTTGCATTTGACAGTGCAGAGCCAAGTAGCGCAATGTCCAATCCATATCCTTGTCTACCCAATAATGAGGCTTCGAAGGGTATTGTTCCAGACCCACTAAATGGATCTAAAACTATATCTCCAGGTTTAGAGAAAGTTTCAATCAAATGGTGAGCTAATGATGGTTTCATCTTAGCCTGATATGAACATACGGAGTGCAGAGGACTTCCCCAATTTCGTTTAGTGAATGGAAACGATTGATGAGGTAAGTTTTCTTTAAATGATGCCCATGCTTCCATTACTATTTTACTTTCTTTAAAATTATTAGCGATTGAGATAACTTGGACTTGTCTTTTGAAAGTCTCGTTCGTAAATGTACTGTTTCAAGGTGAGCTAGACCAAGATCAATTCCGATATTTGCGAGAATGTCATGTGTAGGTACATGAACGCCGCCATAGCGGCTATCGCCAATATCGATGCATATCGCACTGCCAATATTGCAGTTTTTTGCTAATCCCAAAATA
The DNA here is from genome assembly GCF_027944005.1 of Polynucleobacter sp. SHI8. NCBI lineage: Bacteria > Pseudomonadati > Pseudomonadota > Betaproteobacteria > Burkholderiales > Burkholderiaceae > Polynucleobacter > Polynucleobacter sp. SHI8. The sequence continues at coordinate 2,425,649 of NZ_AP027204.1, forward strand.
ACTTGTGTCATATCCTCAAAATAACCAGCTACCATTCGAGGAATCCTTGAATCGTATGCATTTTCTTGCAACTCTCCGACTAAATTTTTTACCGATTCATTTATATTTATACGACCTTGGCTTTTTCCAACATCATTTATTCCAGATGTAATTGCTTGATCTCTAAAAGACCTTAGCGTGCTTTCTCCAACCAAAAACTTAGCATACCAAAGTTCCAATTTTGTATTTCTAAAATAGTTGGTTCCGTTCAAATAAGGTGGACTGGTAATGACACCATCGGCATGGAAATTCTTACCGGTAATTAGACTTTTTGCATTCGGTGAAAGTAAGCTACTTTTGCCAATTAAATCTGGAGAATTGAAACAATCATTTGAGATTACGAGAAGGTGCTTTGCAACTTCATCGAGTAAATTTGGAACACCTTTTGCTAATTCTTTTTCCGTCTTGTATCTGACATCTCCTGCGCGCTTTAAAAGAGAGCAGGAGATTATCTTTGACATTACGGATACCGTTAAACATTCACCTAATATTGGCGATGTTTCCAATAAGTTGTCATTCAACGTTCTTAATTTCAACAAATCACTAAAAGTATTTTCGTCAAAAAAAACACTCTCACCAAAATTATCCTTGTAACTTTTTTCTAAAACACTATTTTTCTTTGAAGATTTAATCTGTGTTGATAAATTCTGACTTAGCTCATTCAAGTCATTTGCTAATTTTTCTTTGTCATATTTTTTCAAATTTCCAAATTTCATTTTGGCTGAAATAATGAGGCGCATTGCTGGATTTACCTCACAATATCCGCATTCAATATTCATGCCAGAAAGAACGACTGGTGCAGTTCCCGTTCCAGCGAATGGTTCAATTATTCGCTTTGCATTTGGCATAAATTCAGAAAGAATGTGTTTCACAAATTCTGATGAAAATCCCTCCAGATAAGGATACCAATCGTGAAATGGTTCCCCTTTCCCACCACGGTGTGTTGTATGAATTGGGGCAATGATCTTTTCACCTGAATTATCATCAATTAGTGATAATTGATTTCCGAGTAGTGCTTTTTTCAAGTGATTACCTTTCTTTTCGAGACTCAAATTTGTTGCTATTTATTAGAATTGGAATGGGTTTCAAAATCAATGACGTCGTCAGACTTGTCTGAATAAGATTTTTTTGAATAATATTCAGATATTAGAATTTCAATCATATTCGCCATACTTCGTCGTTCATTTTTTGCAATGACTCGAAGTGCAAATTTGACTTGTCTAGAAACTCGTAAATTTAATGTTTCGGTTTTATTTTCAATCTGAGTCATTTTTGGTATAACTTAAAGTTAGCATAACAAACATTGTGCGTTACATTGTAACGCACAATTGTATTTTGAAGTGTCGATTGCCTTCAATCTTTCCAGATAATTATTTAGTACGGCTCTGCAATTGCCCGTCAATTTATCTGCACCACCTTTTCCCCATCTCGCTAAAAACGCCAAGATTTGCATGTCTGCGAATCAATACAAGCATTCCCCTTCGGGATTTTCTGCAATCGGTTCTATCTTCGTTGCGACTGCGATTTTGACAAATTGCTTGCATTGCTTCTTGTGCAGCCATGCCATTCGTAGCTTAGGCGAAACGACTCAAAAATGATGCAGATAAACGAGTTGTGAAGTCTGCAAAAACAGAGCAAGTCAAAATCAACTTCAGGCTCAACCAGCCTAAAAACGATACGAAAGCAGAGAACATCATGAGCACATTTTTCGCACAGCCTTATAGCTTGGACGCAGTTGGTTTTTACTTTGATACTTTGGATGCATACACCGAGAAATCAGAAAATATGCTGGACACCTTCGGCAATCCTATAGAAGAGTTTGAAATTCAATTCATAGATGGTGAGGACTGCGAGTTATTTTCGGCTTGTAGGATTAACCAGGCCAATTTAAACCTATGGTTTGAAACTATTGCCGATTTAGCCGAGCATGAAAAAACAGCTTTGTATTACTTGTGCAGTGTTTCAAGCTATAACTTGGAAACTGCTTTGGATAAGTTGGAAGAAGTGAATTTGTCCGAAGGTAATTTGAAAGACGTAGCTGAAATTCTCTTTGACGAATTTTACCTAAACGATGTACCCGAATCAGTGCGTGCTTATATTGATTATGAAAAATATGCGCGGGATTGTGAAATAGGTGGTGACTTATACGAGTTTGATTTTAACGGCACAACCTGGACATGCACAAACGCATCAGGCGTATAAAAAAAGCCTACTGCACCAGCGGTAGGCAATATATTTACCACCTAAAAAATGAGTCGAAAATCGTACAAAAAATCGGCTTAAAAATCGCGGTAAATTGATCAGAAATATATTTCTGATTATGTAGAAAATAGACTTGACTTGTCCCTCCGAATTTTGTTTGTTGGTAGTAACAACAACAAAAAGAACGGATGAGCCAACAACTAGAAGATTTTTATTCTCACCTAAATGAAGCAGTCATGACCACCAATGATTTTTCGGAAGGTATCAAATTTCGTAAGCGCGAAAAGGTCGATCAGTTTTCCTATTGCGGACTGAATCAAATGTATAAGCATTACCTTAGCTTCGACTTGGATATTCCTGGTTCAGCATATCGTTTTGATGATTTGAATTTGCCGACACCAACCATTATTACAATTAATCCGACGAATGCTCATTGCCATTATCTGTACCACTTAAAAACGCCCGTTGCATACCATAACAATAGCCGTACAGGTCCTCAGGATTATTTTGAAGCTATTCAAAAAGAAATGGAAAATCGCCTTCGAGCCGATACCGCCTACAATCATACGATTACCAAGAATCCATTAAACGACCGCTGGCGTGTGCAAACATTTCCGACTAGCTATGACCTATCCGATTTTTTAGAATATATTGACCTTCCTAAAAGGGGAACAGTTCGCAAACTACCTGATAATTTAATGATCAAAGGTCGTAATGATGAGTTGTTCCATACCTTGCGTTTATGGGCATATATTGCGGTGCATAACTTTGCCGATGGTGATCGCTGGGATATGGAGGTATTTGCTGAAGCAATGGAAATCAACAGTTTATTTGATAAGCCGTTGCCGATGTCTGAAATTAAAAGCACTGCAAAATCGGTTTCCCGTGGGGTTTGGCGATACCGTCATCAGTTAGGCAACCATACGCCCAAAGTGCTCAAATTTACCGATGAAACAGCCACACAACGCATGAGTTTGGGAGCTGAATACACCAATGCTATTCGTGTAAAAAAAACGCTAGAAACCTTACAAAAAGCAAAAAATGAATTGCAGATGATGGGGAACTCTAAGATCAGTATTTCAAGGTTGGTAGAACATACAGGAATGAATATCAAGACTGTTCGCAAGTACTTTCCACAACTGTATTAATAAAAAATTTTTGTTGACCGTTACGCCCTACCATCAGGTAATTAGCCCAGATAGCTTGACCCGCCAGAGCGCATCGAACCATAGGAAAGATCCGCAATCAGCAAATATAGAGAAATAGCCCGTGGGCTACCAAGAAATGTAATGCGGTACATGAATAAGACGGAATAGAAAGATAATAAACAAGAGAAATAAAATGGAAAATGGCCAACCCAACGATTGACCATTTTATTTTTGAACCACATTTCATTTAATCAGATGCCACTCTTTTTGAAAAATCACTCGCAATTGATTTCATCAATTAAGTCGTCGATGGCATAAGGTACTCCACCGGAGGAGCCGAAAAATTCTTCCATTTCTTCCTCACTGAAACCAAATGCTGAGATTAGCAATTGCTCTGAAATAAATTGGTTAATATTGTTGGTAAACAATTCCATCAAATCTGAAAAGTTCATCGTATCATCAAACGAATCATAGGCATTTGAAAATGCATTGTCTGCAATTTTGGCTAAAAATTTCGTGGTAATACTTGGAATAATTTGTGCTTCAATAAATTCTGCTGAGTTCATTTTTTTTCTCCTAAGTTATTTTGAATAATTGTTTATGCTGCTTGTTTTTCTGAAAAATAGACATCGTCATTTTCAGCATTAATCATTTGCATTACTGGGCTTAAAATTTGATCGTCAGTGATGCATTCATTGCCGAAGCCATTCCAGTTTTTTCGTGGAATTCCGCGACAAAATAATTCAATTTTGTTTGATAATTCAGGGTACATACTCTCAATCATCTCGTAGCAATAATCAGGTTTACGACTGTGCTCACGACGACGGAATGTAAATACTGATCCTGGTCGTGCGGTTGGAGGTACTTCTGGCAATTTACCGCGAGTCGCAATTAATAAAATTTCATGCTGCACTCGCACATAACAGCCTTGCCCAGCGGACATTTTGTCCCAAATGGATTGGGTCTTATAGGTAAATCCCCATGCATCAATCACTGCCAATGCTTCACGAATTAGGGATGCAGAGCACCACAAAAACAAAACGGCATCTTCGGCTGCAATGTCATTGACAGGCATCGCACAAATATCTTCCAAAGTCATCGTTGGATATCCAACTGCGACCTCACCCATGTAATCCCATGGTGGATCAGCCAAAATCACGTTATATGGTCCTGCACGTGGATCAAGTGGTTTATTGTTAGCCCGCTTTGCTTCGATTTCTTCCAAAATCTGAGAACGACGAGCTTCAGTTTTTGCTTTGCGAAGTGCTTTTGCTTTTTCCAAAATTTCCTTCTCTGAAAGTTCAAGCACTTTGTTTTGAGCGTGTTCAGGCAATGTCGCAATGACGGCAGCATTACTGACATTCAATTGACCATCATCAACAGCTTTAATTAATTCGGCTGAGCCAAGATTCAATACCGATTTAGCCCGTTGCAATGAATCAACGGATACCTTCAAATCCAATGCAGCCTGTTTTTGAGATACTGTACCTGGTGTGTATTGATTGCCACCGATGTATGAATTTGCCATACGAGCTGCAATCATTGCTCGTTGTCCTTCTTCAAGATGGCGACGGTGAAAGTTAAGACTGTTAAGAAGCCGCTCAATTGGTTCATTTGTTTCAGGTAGCTCACATAAAATTGGCGTGATCCCTAACTCTCGGCATGCACGATAGCGAGCGCGACCATCTAACAAGTAGCCGTTTTGTACGATAATTGGCACTTGCTGACCATTGATGCGGATATCTTCTTTTAATTTCAAAAAAGCATCCGTGGTCATTTCTGGGAATAAATATGCTGCTTCATGGATTTTCATGGCAGGTTGAATTACTGTGGTTTTGATTGTGTTCATAAATTCTCCGTAAGTTAGGTTTAATTTTTATCTCGTCAGCGCTGATTCGATAGTGTGATTAAAACATTTACGGAAATTTTTAATAATTGGCTGGATTTTTGCATTTTCCAGCCACCCCTTGACATTTTTAATGTGTGAGACCAAGGAATGGCAGATAAAAAAAGTGATAAAAAAAGCACTAAAGATAGTAAGTTGACCGTTTTTAATTCGATGCGAGCCGCTGCTTGGGTAAATGATCTCAAGCGTAGAACTGAGGTTGAGAGTGATAAGGCGTTACTAAAAGCCATTCCAACCATCCAAGATTTGGAAGTTCGGTTTGGACGATACTTATCAGGTATCCATCTTCCCTCTGGAATGATTAGAAATGCTATTCATGCCTATGCGCCTGTAAAGAAATCACGCTTCGTCTTTGAATTCGGTCCTGAAGATCAAGGGGAGTTCGTATCGCTTTGGATGCTTTTTCAGGATCGCTATGACGAATTTTGGACGATCATTGAAGATGTCATTCCCCGATTGCCAACAGATCGGGAAGAAGGGCATTATGGACGGATTGATCGCATTGCAGCCATTTTCTGTGCAACTGATACTTGGGCGGATATTCGCGTTAAACGAGCCTATTCGTTTGAAATGAATAATCCAGTTCAAGTCTATATGAATGAATTTCAGGTGATGCCTGAATTGCGATTTTTGGCAGCAGTGATCGCTATTTGGCGATTGAGCATGTTAGTGCGGGAAGGGGAGGAAGCGACTGAATATTTGTTACATTGCTTATTGACTGGTCCTTATGTGCAGGTTTTAGAAAAACATGGAATTTATGAACATGTTTGCTTTCTGGTTCACGCGTTCGCGGTAAGACATTACTTGATGCAGGGGCAGACGAGCCTTGCAGCGAAAATTTTTTCTGACATATATCAACCGACACAAAAACGCATGGAAATTCAAAAAAGTGAAAAAAGTAGCGATCTACCAGACTCTACAAAGGCTGTTTTTTCGTTTTGGAATTCTTCGGTGCTAAAGTAGTTTTCAATTTTTTTTGAAGTTCATATTTTTCAATGAGATTTTTGAATATGCTTTGACCATGCCCGTGTTTTTCTTCAACGGCATTTGCAATTTGTCGTGCAGTCATTTGATGATTATTTGGCTTGTCAACACTGATGCCCAAATCAAGTACGCAAGTGAGTAGACACCCATAGCTGACTGTGCATTGCTCATAAGGACGGATCTGGTAAATTTCGCCTTTGGTATCTGCTAACAGATGAGAACTATTGCCGTGAAATAATTCCTGTCTTTGATCGTCGTAGATATGGCATAGTTGATTTAAATTGACACCGTATTCTTCGGTCAGCTCAAAGGCATAAATCAACGCATTTTCTTTCAATGAGCAGAAGTCATTTTCTACTAACTGCTGCCAAAACCATTGTGTGATATTGAAGCCCTTGCGAATTAGTTCATGCTCTAGTTCATCTGCGATATCTTTGGCTAATTCTTCACTATGCAAAAGTGCCGACCTGAAAAATTGCAACAGCACTTCTGGTATGGCAACGTCTTTCCACTTCTCATAAATTTCTCTTGCTTTAATAATAGAGTCAGCAATTGCAATGCTGAAATTGCCATGTGCAATGAGTGACTCATTGATTGTTGAAATAGTCTCTTTTGTCATGTCGGATGGGTGAAATGACAAGGTAGGAATTTCGACCAATGAATACTGTGAAGGCTCACATTCCTCCTTTACAGACTTGAAAAATCCAACCAATTGATCGTCTACCTTCATGACAGGAATTTGCATTTTCCATATTTCGGCAATGTCACCAAATTGAACATCAGAATTTTGATTCGCAGTGACGGATGCAGAAAACATAGGCACGATATGGGAAATAATCCATTCGTATAAAGTACCCAGATGATATTTTATGGAAGCAGGGTGAGAGCCTTGAATTCGCCACTGTTCAATCGTTGCCACTGGTTCCCCTAACCAATCTGCCAATGCTGTTTCGTTCGTTAGTCGTGCCGATAGTGAAGTCGATGACTTTGGAGAAGATTTCCGTATCACTACTGGGGACAGCATCTCGAAAGTTGCACCTAGGTGCGCCATACTGAGCTGGGTATCTGGCGATAATTGCTTGAGCTTGAGTAAAAATTCTAGTGGCGTCATAGTAAATTTAAGTGTGCTTACCGCTTTGGCGGTAAGCTGTAATGTAAAGGTATTAGTGTTCTTTTGCCGATGGATAGATCATTTTAAGGAACCATATTTTTTACTAGCCATTCATTCCACCAGCCTTTTCGATATCTCAAAGTATCAAAATGAATGAATGGAAAATCTAAAGCCGTGAATGCATCCCTTGCTTGGACATCCGCAGTCGCTTTACTGCGGTAGTGTTTCGCTTTAATGCCGACTGGTGCATGACCTGTCCACTGGTCAGCACGAACAGCATCAAGATCACTTGTGCCTAATGCGTCAGCCACCGTGTCACGGAAACTATGCAGAACCTTAGTGCGTGGAATATGTACGCCGATTTTTTGGAGATAGTTATTCACGTCCCTAGATAAATTGCGTTCTCGTTTTTCTCTGGAATCCATGGGCAGATTTGGGAAAAGCCGCGTAGCACCCAATAATCGCAAGTCAGCGAGATAATCATCAAGACCAATTTCCCATAATATTGGATGCAGCGGTATGGTTCTTTTTGACTGTGCATTTTTGAGTCGCTTAGTTTCTATCTTGTGCGCAATTGAGTCAGGCTTCTTTCTGGGGCGATGTTTAATTGAAATACTGCGAATACCATTTTCAATAATGATGTCATCTAGATCAAGGCAAGCAATTTCGTTTGCACGAGCACCCGTAAATAAGAGCAGTAAAGGACCCCAAAACTGATGTGGTCGTTTTGCCTTCATAAAGTTCGCACTATCAAAAATCTTAATCAGTTCTTCTTGCTGAAACGCTTCTGCACCGCCATCAATTTCGCCATCAGAGTGGCGGACTGAATCTTCAAATGGATTTGGTTCAAAACAACGTCCAGCTTTAATCGCCCATGAAAAAAATCCAGATACATTGGTTAAGTGGTCGTTGCATGTTCTAGCTGAAATAGTGTCAGGAGCAGTATCGTTGCCATTCGCATCGAGCATGGTTGGTGGATTGAGCAAAATTTCAGATGCCGTGCCGATTTTAATATTTCGTTTTTTGGCATGCAGTGGAATATGCGAAAGTGCCTCATTGAAGTCCATGCATTCCCGCCGAGTGAGTTCATGTACCATGCGATGATTGCCACCCATTAGAATTCCAAATAATTCCAGGCTTTCTGTGTAGGATTTTTTCGTAGCGGCAGCAATGCCTTTTTTGGAAAGCAAATAGGAATCAAAGGCATCTTTCAATGTGCTTGGCTTTGTTGGAAGGGAGGGCGCAAATTGAGTAATTTCGGCTTTTAATTTCTTAGCTTCTATTTTGAGTGCTTCAGTTGGTAGCGGAGCTGGTTGTTCACCACGACTGGCATGCAAGAAGAGGGCGAAGTTTTTTAGTTCTTCTTGGGCGACCTGAGGATTATCGCTCGTCTGAATACGAGCAGCAGAAATACTGCCATCTTTCCCGATAGTGAGTCCTTCCACTATCAGTTTTTTAATGCTTTCCGGGTCAAGGCTATCTGGATCAATCGTCATAAGTCGCGCCAATCTGGTAATCAATGGTAGCATTGTGCCAGAAAGTTGGTAGCCCGTAAGCTTTGCGGTTTTGGGGCAACGGGTAAGCAGGGAGCGATTAAGTTCTGGCTTACCTAGAATGGTAGCGAGAATTTTTGGAAAAACGATTCGGAAATAAAAAACGCCGTGTCGAGAACGGCGTAGGTGTGAAGCTAATTTCATTGGTATCACCTCAATGTGAGGTGGAACACCTGTTTGGAGCACCTGATATTTTGAAGCTTATAAACTTCAATCAGATCAACAACTTAAAATCTTGGTGGCCCGGGGCGGAATCGAACCACCGACACAAGGATTTTCAAATATCCTCCGATAGACCGCTTTCGCTTTGATTTCAAGGGCTTGAGTCACCAGCCCCGACTTGTCTAAAAATTGTGCGTCCTTGTGCCGGTCAAATTTGGCAATGAAATCAGAATCTTGCGAGGGGCTATTTTTCCGTGTGTACAGATTGTGTCGCCATACCCTACCAGTCAATCACCATAGTGTCTATGAATGTCGTTTAAAACGACATTTCAACTGGCGTCCTTAAATTAGCGGTGGGAATGTATACCCATCAACTTTAAATACTTTTAAGCAAGCGTTAACGACATCAGTATCAAATAGCTTGTCACTACCCATAGCGATTTCTTCTAATGCGGCATCTATACCTTTACCTTTTCTGTAAGGGCGATCAGATGACATTGCCTCTACTGTGTCTGCCACACCCAGAATACGAGCCTCCTCACAGACAATATCGCCTTTAATTGCGTTGGGGTAGCCACTGCCATCCAAACGCTCATGATGCTGAAGAACTGCTTGAGCAATATTCCAAGGAAAGTGAATATGTTTGAGCATGTCATAGCCAGCTTGAACATGATTCCTAAGCATGGCGACCTCAAAGTTGCTTAGGGCGATGGGCTTTGTGAGAATTTCTGCGGGAATAGTAATTTTGCCAATATCGTGAACTAAGGCGGCCATACGAATACCTTCAATGGTATGTATGGGCAAATTCATTTCCGTGGCAATTGCCACAGCCAAATTTGCCACGCGCTTTTGATGTCCGCCCGTATATGGATCGCGAGCAACAATGACATTGGCTAAAGTGTCAACCATTTCGTTCATAGAAATGTTGACTGAGTGCTGATACTCGAGCAACTCCTTTTCTAGCTTTTTTCTATCTGAGATGTCGCGAATATTACATTGAATAACGCGGTCGCCATTGACGCCATAGGCATTGCTGATAAACTTTACATTAATAATCTCTTCATCTTTTCGTTTTAATGGGAGATCTTCATAGCGTATGTAGCCCTTGTCTTTGAGCACGGTAAAGGCTGTTAAAGCCGCGGCTTTATCTACCATCGCGCCAATTTCCCACAACTCTTTACCGATGAGCTCATCTCTTGTAAAGCCCAGTAGGTTAGTAATGAATGGATTAGCGTCTTGAATGACTCCCGTTTGAAAATCAAGTATCAAGATACCATCTTGAGCGGTCTCAAATAATCGCCTATAGCGTAGCTCTGATTGTTTGGCTAACTGTTCTTTGTTTAAATCGTTTGTCATCAATATATTTGGTGAAATCAATAAATCCACCATCCTCTTGATTTCAGTGTATACCCATTAATTCTGATGGTTATAGACTTTTAGTCTATTTAAGAGCTTAATTGAATCAATCTATCTTTTAGATGCGAGGAATATTTTGTACATAGCAATTAGCCTTTACAGCTTGTCTTTACTTTGCCAGGTTCTCGCATCATTAATTAGTCTTTCGTTATTTCGATATTCAGCAAAAGTATATCGTTTTCCTTGGCTTTTACTCGCTATAGGCTTGGCAATGATGATTGGGCGAAGAATGAATCCCATTCTTCATATATTCGAAACCGATCATTATGATTTAATAGACGCCCTCTTATCTCTACTAATTTCTGGTTTTTTATTACTTGGAGTGCTTGGTCTTAGAAAATTACTCCTCAAGTCTGACGATAAACAACTGACACTTGAAACTCTTGCTCAATTTGACCCCCTCACCAACAGCTTAAGTCGCACTGAAATTCTTTATCGAGCCTCTGAAGAAATTGATCGATCACGCAGAAATAAACATTCCTTTGCGCTTTTAGAAATGGACATTGACCATTTTAAAAATGTAAACGATCAGCTTGGTCATCATGTTGGCGATGAAGTCTTAATTAATTTTGTAAGACACTCCCAAGAAGCCCTTCGCTCTATCGATTCAGTTGGACGAATTGGTGGAGAAGAATTTCTAATTCTTTTGCCAGAAACAGAAGCCGAGGGAGCCGCTCAAATTGCCGAGCGTTTGCGTAAACATATTGCTAACGCAATAAATGATACGAGCGCCCCAATACCAGTAAAAATCACCATTAGTATTGGGGTGACGATTTTTGAGCCAAATGAAAACCCTAGAATTGCGCGTGGAATAGTGCTCAATGAACTCATGAATAAGGCTGACTTAGCAATGTATCAAGCTAAAAATGAAGGGCGAAATCGTATTGCCTTTTGGAGCGCCTCTACCCCCCCCCTTAAGAGGGCATGATATTAAAAAGGAATGATTAATTCTTCCATCACATAGCGATAAAAGTAATTGGGCCCTAAAAACCCAGCAGACTTGCCATAACCAGCACGAGTCGTAAAGTAATAGTCATTTGATGCTACCGGACTGGTTGCCGCGAACTCATAAAGTTGTGTAGTGGTACTTGGATCTTGATTGACTGTTTGCCGCCCAACACCTGCTGTGCCACTGAGCATCCACCCCGCCATTCTTTTTCTTGCCCCAAACGCAATCATCGTTTCGTTATAGGTTGATGGGTTGAAATAGTTATTAGCAACATTGGTATTGGTATCCCTAAATTGGCGATAACGCAGTTGCGCCGTTAGCCCGTAGTCTGGCACTAGGTCGTAAATGAGCTTTGCCCTCACTATTGGCCTTGTATTAGTGTCAGAAAAATACATATTGGCACCCATCAATATCGCAGTTAAACGCTCAAGAACCTGTTGCTCAAGAACCACTCCTCCAAGCGTGTAATAGATTCCATTGTTTAAGGAGTTTTGCGTCTCCACTCTATCTCGATTAACAATCACTTCAGCTTTTGTAGAGTCTGTTACGCGAAATCCATAGTTACTATCAGTGGTAACTAATTGATGCCCATTCTCAGTGTTGTAACCAATATTGAGGTTATAGCCTAGAGCTGTTCGCGGATTAATTGCCTTTGTCATTAGTGTATATTGCTCACCTGTTGAGCTCCAGCCGCCTTGCGTAAAGTAATTGTGCTGATAGGTAATGCCTGTATATTTTTCACCATGCTCGTACAAAGGTAGGTAGCCTGCCTTGTATTTGTATGTAGAAAACCCTTCGCTATCGGAGCTGAAATACACATTCGGCACTGAAATAGCCTGCTTTGTTTGCTCTGTCTCTTCTTCGGCATTCGCATGAGAAGTAAACAGTATGGAGATCATTAGAAAAATCTGAACTATTCTTTTCATTTCGTTCCCCAAGATTTACGAAGATTAAACAGCTCAGAAAAATATCCATAAACACAAGCGGGCTGAAGCACTAAGCCATAGGCAAAAACATAGGATAAGAAGCCCAACATATTTGCCCGGACCGTTAAATGCTTAGCATTAAACATCGCCTTGCCCTTTAAATACATTTGCCAATTGAGTAAAAAAGCCATCGGCAATAGTGATAGCGTCATGGGGCTTGCTATCCAATAGATGCCAAAACAAGCCAGGATTAGTCCAGGGATAAATCCAAAAGTAAAAGCAATATCCATTAGTGGAAACAATGCATTCCACCAAATGTATAGTGTTGAATATCTTGGCTTAACAAGAATCGTGGGGTTGTCCTTAAAAGCTTCTATCAATCCCCGTGACCAACGCCTTCTTTGGTGTATGAATTTACTTAAAGTATTGGGGCAATCCGTAAAAGCCAAAGCATCCTCAGCATGTCCCACTCTATAGCCTGCTGACAAAATTCTCCAAGTCAGTACGATATCTTCACCGACCATCTCTGGCCAACCGCCCAATTCCAAAACTGTTTTACGGTCATACAAAGAGAATGCGCCTTGGGCAACTAAAGTACCTTGAAATAAAGACTGAATTCGCTTGATAGTCGCAATACCTAAAAAGTAATCCCACTCCTGCGCCTTGGTAACCCAGTTTTCTCTTGAGTTGCGAATGAGAATTTCTCCAGCAACTGCTTTGGTATTGATTGGATCGGAGAGGTATCGACCAACTAAGTGACGGACGCCATCTTTCAATATATAGCTATCAGCATCGATTGAAATAATAATATCCGTCGTACATTTTGCCAAACCATGATTGAGAGCGGACGCTTTGCCACCGTTACGCCCTAAGTCAATGAGCTCTAAATTGGGATGAGCAAACTGTAATGCTTTAACAGAATCGACAGTCTTATCACTAGAGCCATCATTAATCACAATGATGCGAATATCTGCTGGGTAATCCTGTAGAAAAATTCCTGACAGAGTTGAAGCTATTGATGCCCCCTCGTTATAGGCGGCGATTAATATAGTGACCGGAGGGTAATGCTGATCAAGTATCACTTTTGGGCGGCGATCTAGTAGAAGAGCCATGGCCACAAAAGCATTCATATAGCCTGGAACAATAGCTACAAATGTAATGACGAAATAAGCGAGGAATGTTCCTATTTCATTGCTCAGGTCTGAATACCAGGGATGGGAATACCAAAAAGAAAATCCCATCCAACTTAAGGAAAATAGTAGTGAAACGATAAATTTTCCTTTTACTGAAAAATACAAAGGATTCCACCAAAATTTATAATTGTTCATAATACTCCCCAATGGGATTGTTTTGTCGTTTTAAACGACATTGACTGACACAGGGATGTTTAATTGACATGTCCTTTAAAAGGACATTTGATGAACCAGACACCCAGCCGAGAAACAGAGTAGTGGAATCCTGAATGACGGATTAAATCTATTGGATTTGACTAAACACGCTATGCACAAGGTCTAAGCACCATTGAGCACTCGAAATAAAAATAGCCCAACAAGTGGGCTATTGTGTACTACCCGAGACATAGTTTACGTTTTATACCGGACACATACTTTACAGTTTTTGGCATAGGAGGGACCACTCTATGCCGTGGAATGAAAGTACTGGATATATGTAACCATGTAATCGGTACCGGATGTAAACCATGTGTCCGGTACGGACCTTTGAATCTTGGTGGCCCGGGGCGGAATCGACCAGGGCCTAGGATGCTTGATCCTGCTTTAGACTATCCAATAACCGCTTCTTCATAAGGCTCAAATGACTTGGATCATTACCAAATATCTCCTAACCGCAGGAATGGTTGTATTCATCTCAGAGGTTGCCAAGCGTAGCGATAGACTGGGTGGCTTTATTGCGGCATTGCCCATAATGACTCTTTTAACTCTTGTGTGGCTGTATGTAGAAAACCAGCCCGAAGAGAAAATTGCTAATCACGCCTATTACACCTTCTGGTATGTGATTCCAACATTGCCGATGCTCTTGCTTTTCTCTTACTTACTGCCAAGGCTGGGGTTCTGGATAACTATGGGAGCTTGCGTAGTGGCAACTGTTATCTGCTTTGGCTTGTTTGCCTTGGTAATGAAGGGCTTTGGGGTTCAACTATTGTGATGAGCGTCGCTTACGACTTCTTTATATACATATATACGTACAAACGTATATATTTCATCCAACAATAGGTTTAGCCATTACTTTAAATAGCCATATATGCGTATATACACATATATAAGATGTCCTTTTAAAGGACGTTTCAGTAAGAGTCTATTTAATCGACGCTTAGGTTAAGGGATGGCGAGAGCCAACTTCAGAGCTCTCGCATACCTTCAAAGTCCTTTTTTCTCAAACCAGCGAAACAGTCCCAAAGTAATGAGAGCAAATATCACAGCAATAACCCATTGATTAACACCAATAGTCGCAGGTAATCCAATCTTTCCTAAGTCGGCCCAAGCAAGCACCGTTGATTTAAAGAATGGATACATTTGGGCATAAATTCCTGCGCCTACAACCATACCAATAACTCCAAAGATTGCAGTCCAGCGACCTTCACCTACTGCGCCCACTGAGGTACCGGGACAATATCCCAAGACTGCCCAACCTACCCCAAACAATGCGCCACCTACCAAAATGCCACCAACATTCATTGCTTTAAGGCTCAATGTAATAAGCCCCATCTCATGCAAAGCTAAAACACCAAACATACCCACAACAATGGCTGAGAGCATGAACTTAAATATGGTCATGTCTTTTAATAGCAATGCGGCAACTTGCTTGTCATAACGCAAGACACGCCCTTTTTGTAATAAGAAACCAAAGATAACGCCAGTTGCTAATCCTAATAGATGATCTATAGACATGATTAGCTTGCCTTTCTGTACATGAAGTTTGCGACGATGACGCCAAAACCAAAGAACATGGCTAATGCGACAAAAGAACTTACTGATAACTGCATCATGCCGCTCAGTCCATGTCCACTAGGACAACCATCTGCTAAGCGAGCGCCAATCATTGCTACGATACCGCCCACAAAAGCATATACAGACCGTTTTGGTACTGAAGATCCAAAACGTTTTTCCCATAATGGTGGCAGGCTTTCTAACTTAAAACTGCCATCCATTTTTGAGGAGAGCAATGCGCCAAAGAAGATGCCAATCACCATGAGAAATTGCCAATCAATGACAACTTTTTCTTTTGCGTAATAAACATTTTGTGCAACATAACTAGGGTCTACCACTTGAACTGCTAGACCTGCTGCGCGAACAAAAGTAGTTGATGCTCCTAAGTAGGTGGACTTGCCCATATAAACGGTAGTCAGATAGACAGAAACGATAGCCAGTACTCCAACTAAGGCTCCTGCCAAATAGGGACTCCACCCTTTAGAGCTAGATGCTCTAGTTTGTTCTGGATTAATCATCGTAAATCCTTATCAGTGATTTGCTTGTTAGCTGTTGGCAAAAGATTACTTAGAACAACTGCCAGTGCCACAGCCAGCGCCACAAGAATTGATTCCCAAGATTGGATACAGTGGGCAGAACTTAAATAAGCCGGTTGCCAAAGGAACAATGCCAATCCAGCCCCATACGCCAACCACATTGCTTGCGGCTAAACCAACTAAGATCAGTCCAACAGAGATGCGTAGTACGCGATCGATACGGCCAACATTACATTTCATATAACCCCCACATAGATAAGATTTGTTGATACTGATTGAGTCTATGCCTATCTGGGGGGAGGCTTTTGATCTAGATCATTAAATGCGATAAAAAGACTAAATTCCCTTTTCAGAGAAGTTACGCAATGTGTCGATATTGGGAATTTGTACAGAAAGACGGGTAATGTTGCTAATTAAGCCTTGATCAGCCATGGATGCCAAAGCCCTGCTAATCGTCTCAAATTTGACATCCATCATCAAGCCCATGTCTTCGCGCTTAAACAGCGGCGCAATGGCAAAGGATCCCGATTGTTTAGCTAACTTTAAAAGGAAGCGGGCAAGACGCACCTCTATTCTTCCGGTATTAATCTCCGAGAACCATGATTCTGATTGGGATAATGCTTCGCCCCATTTCTTAACAATTTGACGATGAAGTCTTGGAGACTCCTCGCCTAAAGAAGAAATAATTGATTTAGGGATTTTGCATAAATGAACATTTGTAAGGGCAACTGCAGAATGCTCATAACGCTCGCCCAATAAAGCCTCCATGCCAAATAGATTTCCTGGCATTACTATTCTAATAATTCTGCTAGAGCCATCTGGGTTGACATGCAGTAACTTGATATAACCCTCTCGAAGGGTATATAGATCTTGTGCAGTATCTCCTTGGGCATAAATGCTGGAGTAAGCTTCAAAGCTCAAATCATCTATCGGACTATGAATCTTTGCAAAGTCTTCTTCATTAAGTTCAGCAAATAATGCAGAACTCTTAATAGAGCATGCCTCACAATTACTATTGCCATTCCATGCACTTTTGATTTCTATGGTCTTCATTGGCTTTATTAAGTGGGCATTTAGACTCGAATATTAAGAGCCTATTTTACAGTTTTGTCGTTTAAAACGACATCGACTGACACAAGGATGATTAATTGCTTTGTCCTTTTAAAGGACAGTTCATGATGGGGGGATGTGATTGGTAAGGGTGTAAACTATGTGGTCGGTACCGGATGTAAACCATGTGTCCGGTACGGAACAAGAATTCTTGGTGGCCCGGGGCGGAATCGAACCACCGACACAAGGATTTTCAACTCTCCGATAGACCGTACTTTCGCTTTCTGCCCTACAAGGTTAACCCCACCCGAGTCTAACTTTGTGCACAAAACTTTTATGGGGTGATCTAAGAGACTGAATTGGTTAAGTTATTTTGACCCACGCAAGGATAGCGAGAGGGTTTAGTGGCGTGACGGGGATTCGACTGGCACGAGGATGACGACTCCTTGCGTTAATCGGGGTACCCCACGCATGAAGTGTCCTTTAAAAGGACAGCTTTACTTACATGGATACTCTTTTCTAAGAGCATCTGCTACGACAATTCCAACAGGAAACTTATCGAGATTTGCTGATGAATTCTTTAGAAACTTTTCAAAAACTGAGTTAGTTATCTCACCAGTCAAGCGTAAATTATTAGGCGGACACAAAAGAGGTTTGTTCCCCAATGTTTGAGTACCAAAAACGGATGCAAAAAATACACCTTGCCCTATTCCGCCAACATAAGTGGTGACGTATTCTCTAGATACTTCACTCTTATTTTTCAACTCTAAGTATCGACCAACCGTAAGCCCCTCGTCAGCAATCGCTGAATTTGAAAATAGTGCCCACAGTATGGAGACTGAATAAAAGAATTTCATTCTCATTTAAAAGGGCTAAATCTTTGCTTTTTTTCTAAGTTCATCATCTTTTCTTCTTGCCTCATCTTCTTGATTTTTAATATTATCAACCTTCGCGCCCAAAAGCTCTTTGGCCCGCTCTAAGGTCGCAACTTTATCTTTTGAGGCCGAGCATGATACAAGTGCAATAAAAGTACTGAGCGCGTAATATGGCTTTCCATCTGGGTAGTCAAAAAACATAATGTCTAAATTATGTCTGTTTATGCTTAGCTTATAAACCGAGCGACCATTGAACGTGTAGCTTGTAATAGGCTCAAAATCATAATACTCACCATCTTCCTTAATTTTTTTTAGTTCGATTGCTTTAGTTTCGGATGGATTTTTACCGCCATCGGTAATTAAAGAAGCTCGATCATTTACTGAAATAACAATATATTTTTCTCCAGCAAATTTACAGTTCAAAGCAAAATCAATTGATGAGGCACGATACTCCCTAGGGTTATCAATATTTTTTAAATTGGCCTGTCGTTTTTCTTCATAAGATTCCCATCCCGCATTTTTTGCCTCTGCCTCTAACTTGTTTTGCGCCTCATCATATTCTTGTTTTGTTTTATAGCCCTGATCTTGATACAGCTTCATTTCCTGTGCACTACTAAATCCAGAAATATTTACTTCATAAGCTTCTTTCGTCTGGAATCCTTTAGCTTGTATTTCTTTCATCTCAGGAACATTGGCGAAGCCTAACTTTTCAGCATCCTGTTGACTCGGTCCACAAGCAGTCAAAAGTATTGCGGCTGTTAAGCTGACGAAGAGAATTTGAATGGTTTTGAACACGCTGGTCTCCGATTTAGGAATTCATAATAAATTCTATATTAATCTGAATGTATCAAAGCTATACCCCTCATTGCCGTGAATACAAAAATCAATTAAACCCAAAAGATTGCTAGAAAACGCCTGAATTCATGCCAAATCGCCTGATTTTCAAAATAAGAATTATTACGAATACGAGGTGGGGTTAGATTTAATCGCCAGGGGCCGAGATCTCCACTGGCCTTGAAAATTGCGCGGTAAATTTTTAGGGCTTACTACTGATCGGCTTGATAGCCTGTTGATGATGCTGGCGATCCTTTTCCAGCTTTAATCGTTGTTTAGCGGAATCCACATTTCGCTTGAGAGAAGCTACTCTTGCCTGCGCAGGCGAAAGGGGCTTAATTGGTTTGATGGTTTTGATTTCATAAAATCGCATATCAATATTTATTTAGGCGCCCCTCGGGTCTCTTAAATCATGTCGCATTCGGCTCTTTGCCAGCTGGCTCGCCTCTGCGATGGGGGCTTCAGCCCACCCATCTTTTCCAAAACGTGCACCACGTGGTGCTGGAAAATGATGGTCGTCTCTGTCCTAAAGCGCACCAGCTGGTGCAGGACATTCGTCTTAGGCTTTGCTGGGTCGTTGGGATCAGCTAATCCCAACTATGGGGCTACCTTGCGGTGCGCCCCATATATAAATGTCCATTAAAAGGACAAAGCATCAACGGCCAAAGCCTGCACGTACAGCGCCACTGGCCGCTTCAATCTGGGCATCTAACTCCCCAGCTTCTACGGCGACCTTAATAATCTCCAGCGCTTTAATTAGCTCATCTGCAGAATTTACTTCCACAGCAGTCTTGCCTTTAGCAAATTCAATGATCTTTGCGCCATAGCGGATGTTTAGGCAAACCTTGCCATCCATAGCTACGAACCACCACTGACGAATACGCTTTTCATGTTCAATGGTTTTACGTGCACCAGTAATGTCTTTAACTGTTTTGAATTTTTTAACAGTAAATGTGCCGCCTTCTTTGCTGGCTTTAGCTAACTGGATCTGCTCCCAGACTTTGTTAGCTAATTTATTACGACGATGCAGTACTGGCGGAATTGCTGTTGGCTTTTTTGAATTAACCATTTTTAAACTGTTTAATGTGCTCATCTTTTTCTCCTATAAGTTAATGGGCACACTTAATTTATTGTCAGAGTTTTTAGATGGACAACCTCTTTTTGCCAAAAGCCACAAAGATCTAATGATTTGAGCCAGATCTGCTCTCCTTTTATTAGGTTTCACTAAATAGTTATGACGACAAAGCAGAAGAACGCTTTGTATGCCATCACTTATTACTACTGAAATGAGTTGCGACACTCGGTCAATATGTCGCCCAATATCAACTGGACATCGGTGTCGCAGGGACGGAAATTCTGAAGCAGTAGCAGAGACTTGTATTCACTATCCTTTACAGGACGCCATTAGCCTTGCTGACTAATATGAATCAAGTATATGAATTAGCACAAAGATCGTAGAACATAGTTTTACGGATCACGAGAAAGCCCTGCTTACACAGCAACTTTCAAACAAGACAAAGGTAGCCACTTATTGCTTTTGTCATTGTTGCGTTTCAAGCCGCACGTAAAAGGAGACAGCGAAACCGCCCTTACCAATTTGGTTGTGCCTATAGTGGTGTAGTAAAGAACTCAGCGAAAGTCCTTTTCTATTACTGAGCCTGTTGCTTAAGGCTCAGTGTAGGTTGAATCTAGCGAAAGTTCATCAAACAACATCAAATCAAAATCAGAAAAGAAGAAATGTGATGAGCGACAAGCGAAATCACAGGAGAACGTAGTTCGCCTATCTATCTACTTCAATAAATTCAATATTTCTTCCTGATGTTGAATTAAATTCTTCAATACAAGTTTCTCTTAAATCCTCAATTCGCTCATCCATTTCTTGGAACGACATGATGTCATCCCTGCTTAAATCAGTTTCTTCTTCTAATACATCATCAATATCATCGATATCACATGACCAGCTATAGCTTAATTCTTCTTCCTCTTTGTGCTCAATGAATCCAAGTAATTCGTCAAAACAGACAATTCTTGTACCAATTAAATAGGGGTTATTGTCCTTATAATCCATCTGAACTACAACATCGGGATCTATGATTGAAGCGTACTTAGCAATATGATCTTGTAACTTTTCAGGGGCGATATTTTTACTTTCAAACTCAAGCTTATGGGTTGAACCAAAATACCAGCAACCATGAGCTCCAAGTAATTCACCACCATCAAATTCATCGCATTTACTCATGCCATAAAGTATTCTTGTGACAGCAGAATATCTCTCCGCATTTTTATCAAACGAGTATGTTCCAGAACTATCTGTATTTTTATCGAAATCATTCTTAAATCTTCGGATAATTTCTTTTTCTAATTCACGAATTTTTTCATTGCCATAAAAAGTAAACGTGCTTTCTACAGGTGTAGACATTTTTCACCTCAAATTAAATTTGTTTAAGTAACTATAGCTAATTTTTATAACAACAGAATAGTTTTAAGCAGAAATCTTTCAAGCTCGCTGGCTTGGGTAGCTGAGCCAAAATTTAAAACGCTTGAAGGTTATTTTAAAAGGTCATCAAAATATCGTGGCTAAAATGCCACGATAAATATAAGAGAAGTAGAGAACTCTTATATTTTTGCGTAACCCATTGATAAAAAAGCGATTCTTTTTACACCATTTTCGGTTGCCCAAACCGAATCTAAGAAAACATACTGTAACTCTTTATTTAATACATTTTAGGGAGAAACAGATGTCACAAGCTAGAGTTTTAAATCCACAAGAACTTCGCAGAGTTTTAGATCACGTTGCTACACGCAGGCACTCAGCACGTAATCGCGCTATGTTGCTACTTACGCACTACGCGGGTATGCGAGTAGCTGAAGTAGCCGCGCTACGCATAAACGACGTTTTAAACAGCGACAGCACGATTAAGGGTGAAGTACGCTTGATGCCCGATCAAACCAAGGGCAAACACGCCCGTACTGTTTACTTAAATGAACGCATGCAAAAGGAGCTGGCGCAGTACATCAAAGTACTCAAAATTAAAGATCCAACAAAACCCTTGTTTTACACACAGAAGCAAGCAGGGTTTTCAGCCAACTCACTTACCCAGTACTTCTTTTATCTTTATCGTGCAGTTGGATTGGAAGGTGCCAGTAGCCATAGCGGTAGACGCACATTCTTAACTGGGCTTGCCAATAAAGGCACAGCAATTCATATATTGAAGTCTCTTGCAGGACATAGAAACATCAGTACTACTGCAACTTATCTCTATAGCAGTCCAGATCAGCTTAAGGCCGCTGTTGAATTGATCTAATTACTTGGAGAAGTCAGTAAACACTTCTCCAGTGTATTTGTCGTGCACTCTTGTTTTCTTAAGGTTGACTGTAAAAGCCAAACCTCTTGTTGCAAGCCTGTGACCAAACCACTTACAAAGCACTTCAACTCGCGTGGATCTGTTCTTGCCATCAAGAATGAGCACTTGATCACCCAGCAGGAAGGTGCCACTTAATATTGACCCTCTGTACTTGGCATCAGTAATCTCTATTACACGAGCATTTTTTACCTTTACAGGCTTTATTGGTTTAGCTAACTTTGTTGTATGAGGAATGTCACTTTGCTCATCCCACACTGGTGCTTTGTAATAGAAATCCATATAACCCTCATATTTGCTTATAAGTTGTTATTAGGATATCAAATTTGTCCTTTGAAAGGACATTTCACACAACTGGAAACTGCCCAATTGCGGCATTATCAATTCGTGTTTTTGCTTGCTTGATATATCGTCCAACCGTTGCGGCCAAACGATTACGCTTAACGAGCCTATCTGCGTAATCGTCTTTAGGATTGGGCATAGAGTCTTTATCTAGCAACCCCATCTCTGCACCAATTTCCCACAGCTTTAATTTATTAGCGCCTAATCTTGTTTCCATATAGCGGTCATAGACTTGTAGGCACAGTCTTAAGTTGGCAATCGTATAAGTACCGTTTAACGGATATTTGGCTGTTGTCTTACTAACAGCTTTGGATGGCCGCCCCTTCTTTCTGCCGTGACGCCCCATCAGCAACTCATTGAAATACTTCTTAAGCGACTTCTTATCGTAAGTGAGTGGCACTTGCAAAAAGATAAAGTCATCTTTGCTCCACTGGTCGGGCACTTCATCTTTGACATCTATCTCTTTAAATTTATAGATAGATATTTGCTCTGCAAATAATTCAACCCCTTTGGCTCGCCACCAAACCCTAAATTCATCATCGCGCACATCACCAAAGTCTGCATATAACTTAGCGCACTTTCCCTTGCCGCCTTTTTCACAAGTAGCTAAGTAGTCTTTGTTGCGCCGTAAGTAAGCCCACCACCAGTAATAAGGACTTTGCTCTTGCCTAGACAAGGGCTGTCTATTGTTTTTAGTGCCAAAGGTTGGGTACGGCTCAAAAAACTTCACCATTTTCTTAACATTCTAAATAGATCAATATTGTATGGGTTAGAGAATTTTAACCCAAAAGAATAAAGTTATTTCATGGCCAAGCGGTTAAATTTCTTAACAAGCAGTCATATTTCTTAATACAGAAAGAGAGTTAAAAATGAACACATTATTAAACGCAGTAGATACAACCCCTGTTACAACAAACGTCCTTTTAAAGGACACAAGCAAAGTAGCTAACGTTGCTGTTGGCACTACCGTTGCCCTTACTAATATGGAAGCAAATCGTATTAACTGGGAACAAGGTGCCTACAGAACAAGTAATCAAGCCTTATATGCAGTATTGGGCGATTGCCTGGCTTTTTGTGGTGACATGACACTTCCAGAAGCTAAACAACGTAGCGAATCTTTAGAGTCTTTCTATAAAGAGCGTGGCTACACCTATAAAAAGGATCTGCCCTTAGCGACACGTGTTGTACGTGCAGTTTTTGGATCAAGAGATCGTCGTCGTATTAGCACCTACTCTTTGGTTATTCGTCAGGCAATGAAAGAGAAGGTTTTGATAGCTGACTTTTCAGCATGGGTGGAAGAGCGTGGTGGCGTTCAAGAGATCAGTCTTGGCAAAAGTGCTACTTACATCAAGCCTGCTGATAAAGCTGAAATGGCTAAAAACAATCTAAAAGGCAAAACACCGATTGGCTATGCCAAGTCTGAATTGCTCTCACATGTTGCTGATGCTCAGTACCTAGGTGATATGTGCGTACTTTTAGCAGAGCAACAGGCTGACGGCAGTTTTGGTGTCTATGCAGTTTTGCGTCAAGATGGACTGATTAAGTCTGCCTTTACCTCTTTGTATGCAGTTGGTAAAGAGCTTGAGGATAAAGCCAAGGCTGAGATCAAAGCGGCAAATGATGCAGATGGCGCCATTGCTAAATCTGCTTAATTAATCAAGGGGAATGTTATGGGCATTCCCCATTCATATTTGAAAGGAATACAAATGTTAACGAAAGGAAATAATCATGCGCCTCAAACGATTGATGACATCATCTTTGGAAACGATGAATCTAAATTGCGGATTGAAGATATTGTCTCGGGTGCCGACGCATTACCTCACTGCGGCAAATCAGCCATTCTTTTATACGGAGTCTTCGGAACAGGCAAAACAACGCTCGCTAAGATGCTACCTAACCACATTGAATACGGCAAAACCAAAGAAGAGTTAGTCTGGCCAGAAGAGTTCATTGCTTGTCAGCAAGGCTTTAATGGCCCTCAGGTTATGGCAAAGATTGATGCAATCTTGACTAAAAGCTCTTTTAACGTAAGTGGGCTTCACTACATCATTCTTGATGAGGTGGACAACTTAACTAAGCAGGCTCAGCAAAGTTTGAAGTCAGCATTGAATACGACTCGCGGCGTATTCATATTGACGACAAACAATGTATCGCTACTAGATAAGGGCATGCTAGATCGTTGCGTCTTAGTTGAAATGAATGCGGCACATCCAAATGCTTACTTGGATATTGCCAAATCTATTGCTGATGAAGCTGGGGTCACCTTATCTAATGATGAGTTACTGACAACCATTCAAGCCGCCAATGGATCATTTAGAAACTTGTTTCATAACGTGGGGCGCTTGGCTAGGCGCAAAGGTCAACAGCCACCTCCTAATATAATTTATTAAGCCAGCCTATCTGCCGCCATCGTTGCCGTCAATTTGCTGTAATGACGATCAATCATGGCGGCACTATTGCCCATCTGCTTAGACAGCGTATGAATATCAGTCTTATTCTCCAATAGCTCCAAAGTAGCGTAGGTATGTCTAAGTGAATAGAGTGTTCGCATCTGCCCATCGTGACTTAATCCCAAACCACTATCTCGCATCAATCGCTTAAAAGCACCGTCAATCCGCATGGGCTGATGACCGTTGGCAAATACGAAGATCAGCTCAGGGCAACGCGTCTCAAATAGTCGATCAAAGGGAATATCCCACACAGCCCGTTGTCTGCTGTGTAATCGTTTAAGCACATTAACTGCCTTGTGTTTAGCAATCAGCCAGCGGCCACCAGTCTTGCCATCCACCCATATACGAAGGTACTTCTTATCCCCTTGCGTGTGCCACTCAATATTGTTCCAGCAGATATTCAGTGCCTCAGTGCCATGCCGCATACCTGTGTATAAAAGCATCTCAATATAGTCACGCAGTAAGGGTCTAGTCTCATGCTCAATCTCTAGTCTGCCTTGCTTGATCCATGGCTCCATAAACTCCAACAAGCGATCAATCTCTTCGCGAGTAAATGCTGGGCGGGTTTTACCTTTTTGCCCTCTTGCTGTTAGCTTGGGAATAGCTACTCGTTCACTGATCCAGCCTTTGCTAATGGCTACCAGCTGTAACTTGGTCCACGCACTGGCAAAGTTCATCAAGGTGCTGGCTCTGGGCACCTTGTTCATCTGCCTATTACGCCAAACCTCAAACTCATGCACGTCGGTATAAGTTATTTCTTCTAGTCTTTTGTCACCAAAGTAAGGTAGAAAGTATTTCTCAATACAGGTGATGTAGCTACCGTACACACTCTTGCCTATACCCACATCCAAGTCCTGCCGCATTGAGTAGAGAGTGGCGTGTGCAATTTCTGCAAACGTGGGCGACTTTTGTGCAAGCCCCAGTCTTTGGCGAAATCTGGTTTCATCGTAAAGATCGCAAGCCATTCGTACTGCGTGTTCAATACTGGCTTGGCGGGTGGTCTGACGATGCCATGAGCCATCTTGCAGTCTAAAGCGACAATGCCAAAGTGGACTTCCGGGTCTGCGATGAATAACGACTTCGCCATCACGCAAGTAAAGCTCTGTGGGCTCGGCGTATTTGAGCTGGCTTAAGGCTGTGGGTTGGGATTCGTGCTGGGGCGAGGAGATTACTTCCAGATGACTTTCAGGTACTTTAATTACCTTGGTCACTTTTTGGGCAGATTGCTGTTGTCATACAGCTATTTTATTTTCAGAGTTTTGCTTTGGACAACCTCTTCATGAAATGTCCTTTTAAAGGACGCTTATTGATTAGCAGATCCAAAAAATCCCATTACACCCATAACAAACCCGATGTAATAAAAAAGCCCTGTATTTGGTTGTCCAATAATGTAAACATCATCCAGAAAAAGCCAGCCCAAGAAGGAAAAAATTACGATGTAGCCATGCCATAGACCCGATAAAAATCCATATGGATCGCCTATTTCTTCAGGGGCGTAGTGATGTGCGCATCCAGTTAGTACAAGACTAATAAGGACTATATAAAAAATAGGTTTTAAATATCTCATCTAAAAAGATAATGTCTTTAAGAAAGCAGTTAGTTGACTTACCTCTTCTGGGGTTAGATAGTTAACTCTAGTTGTGCTGTCGCTGAATGTAAGTCTTTTAGATAGCTCATATCTATCAAACTGACTTAGCTTGTCTGTTT
Source organism: Polynucleobacter sp. SHI8 (assembly GCF_027944005.1). Lineage (NCBI taxonomy): Bacteria > Pseudomonadati > Pseudomonadota > Betaproteobacteria > Burkholderiales > Burkholderiaceae > Polynucleobacter > Polynucleobacter sp. SHI8. The sequence goes on from NZ_AP027204.1 coordinate 2,452,146, forward strand.
GCACCAAAGACAAAGGGTCATAGTGAGCAATAATTGCTTCTTGAATTGTTGCTACAGATCCAGAATGCCCATATGGCGCGGTCTTTTCTACGTTGTACAGTGGCGCAGTTCGAAATTTATATAAGTCTTTTGGATTAAATGTCGCGTTATATCTCCCGTAGTCAACTCCAAAACCATTCTTACCAAATCCAAGCTGTGGAAACGGTACCGTATAAAACTTGAAATCGCTAAAGTGGGGTCCGTTGTGGCATGTAGAGCAGGCACCTTTGCCATAAAACACTCTGGCACCCTTCAATTCAGGCTGAGTAAGATCTTCTTTGCCTTGAACAAATCTCTCTAATTTTGTTTGCTTAAGTCTGAATTCGTTGCGAATAAAGGCCGCTATGGCCCTTGCAAAATCAATGTACTCTAGCTGGTCAACATTTTTATTAAGTACTTTGGCTAAATTTTGACTTGCTTCTGGCTCAATTTTTATAAGTCTTTGAGATATTGCCTTGTACACTTCTTTGGATTTATCTACTGACTCGGTTTTGTGATTTTTGACAAACTGATCCTCATCAAGCATCTCTCTAATTTCCACAACCGGTAAATGTATTGCCGTTACCAAAGCATCATTAGTAGGCCCCTGCGAACCAAATTGACTAAGCGGCTTTTTCAAAGAAAAGTCCACCCTACCATCCCAGAAAAATACATCAAAACCTTTGGCACCTCTGCCCCAAAAAGCCAAGGTATTTCTTGGTAGTTGCTTTGCTCCATTAAGCAATCTATCGGGCCCAACCATTGTCTTTCCATCGCCGCCCCCAATAGCCGCCGCGTTGGGTATTCCGTCTGCAGAGCCAAATTTGTCTTGATGGCAGGTTCTGCATGAGATATTGCCATTAAGACTTAGCCCCTTATTGCTCTCAAAAAATTTAACCCCCAATGGTGATAATTTTTCATCGGAATTTCTATATAGCTCGTCTGCGGGCTTAAAGCCAGATTCAATTATTTGGCGCTTAATTATTTTTGTTTCAGCATTTTCAATGGCGCTAACATGCTGAGTTAGCACCATCAATGAAAACAGGAGTATTTTATTAATAACGAATTTCATGAGTTTTTACAAAATTTCTAACATCATTTGATTTTTCTTCAATTACCTCAATACCAATCATTGCAAGACTTTCTTCATTGACACCCAAAATCATCATCTTTTTTCTGAGCTTGTCATAGTCATCGCAAGTCAACAAACCTACCTCGGCGGAATGTAACTGCCTAATAGACTCTTCAGATTTATCAACATTCACTTTATTTTTTGCAATTAAGTGATCACGCATAACATTGTCGCAAGCAAATACTAACTTTTTATAGTCTTCCTTATAGATAACCTCAGCCAAATAAGGTGCGGCCATATATTTTGTAGCGAGCGCAATACAGCTTATAGAGGCAAATACATTCAGAACAATAAGTATTTTTTTCATTTCAACATCCCAAATTTCTTTTAGTCTGCTCATCAATTTGACCAGTCACCGGAATACTTTTACTCTCCTGAAATTTAATAATTGCCTCAATGTACTTGGCATTAAAAGAAGAATCTAAATCATCAATTGGGTAGCCCAAATCTTTTAACTTCACTAGGCATTTATCAGAATTAATACCACTTGCAATTTGCCTTTTCTTATTCTCCTGCGCCTCGGTAACTGCTGGCGTGGCAGGTAAAACAAAGGATCTTGGTGTGCTTTGTTCATTTCTATCAACATCAACCTCATCTTCATCCTCGTAAACAAGGTGTTGCCTTGTATAAATTTTGTACGAAGAAGAAAGTCCAACAACTAGAAAAATAATAGTTAACACCGTTATGGCTGTTGTCGATTTCTTTGAAAGTTCCATACTTATTCTTTAAATGCTCTGATGTGGTCGCTATACCTATACTTTTTTGAAGATGAAAAGAAGCCGCCACATTCACTTCTTTTTACACAGGAATCGCACTCTTCAACATATTCATTTTTCCAATCACTAATTGATTTAACGTAATTGGATTTAATATCTTGATTCACCACGCAGAGCTGATGGTTATAGATGGATGTTCTTATTCCGTATGAATTTAGAATTCCTAAAGCCCTACTTAATGTATCTTTGTACTCATATGGATCTATCCATAATTTATCTAAGTTTGCTCGTGTAAAGCCCATCATTTCCAAGCCCATCAATGCAACATGGTCAACAAAAATAAGATTTCTAGCAATGAACTCACATGTCTGCACTAAACGATCAATTGTTTGCTTATGGATTACTACCCTAATTTCTACCTTTTGATTGAATCTTTTTAAATTCAAAATGCCTTGCATGGTTTCATCAAATGCGCCATTGGCTTGAACCACATAATCATGTCTTGCAGGATCATCTGAATATATTGGAATGCCCAAAAGACAATCGTGGTGATTTACATCGGCATAACGCTTAGCAAATGAGCTATCTTTAAATGTTCTTCCGTTGGTTAAAACATCAATTGCGGTATTTGGTAGTGCCTTTTTTGTTTTTGTAATCAGCTCAATAAACTGGTCGCCATATAAGGTAGGTTCTCCACCTGTATATCCAATGTTCGCAGTGTCCTTTGGGATTAAATCAAGCGCCTCAATTGCCTCTTCCATTAGCCACGAGTCATCATGATCTTTTGGTGGTTGAGAGCACATCAAACAATAATGATTACATCGCTCGGTCAGTAAAAACGTATTGTTAGGGCTTTTCTTTCTAAATATGATGCCGATACGACCAGATGGTGAGATGCGGGCTATATCGCCCTCATCTATGTAGTTCATTTCCTCGGGTAGCTCTAGATGATTTACCTGACCCAAGTCTTTTGTAGCATCAAAAGTCAAATACGCCCCAAAGCCCTCGGGAGCCGAGCCATTTTCAATTATTAAAGCCTTATCTTGGCGCTCGCCGATTGGTATCTGAGAATTTTTAGTCAGCGTAAATAATCGACTCCTATCAAGAGTGAAATTTTCGACGACGCCTCGACCGTATAACTTAAGCATTTGGTTGAGCCCAATCGGTGAATAACTGTTTCACAAACGAGTCTTCTTCCATTCGTTTAATCAAATATTTGAAGATCTTCATGTTTCTATTACAGAATTCAGAGTCTGGCTTTCTACCGACAAAGTCTTTGTATATGCCGTAGTGAAATACCGGATCGGCCCCGCAATAACTTTCAAATGCACAATCTGTACACATTGGTACGCTATATGCAAAGGATTCTTCTATTGGATCTAGTAAAGCATCGCTGAGAAATATTTGCTCATAGGTATCTTTTAAAACGTGCCCAATTTGAAATTTATTCTCACCCATCTCAGCAAGCATTCTGCTCTCATCAGATGCAAACACTTTGCCATCGTAGTTATAGACTACTGCCCCAATTCCAATTCCTGCTGGGCTCATTAAGTCTACATAACCAGGCTCTGTGCTTGTAAGCATTTTGGAGAGAATGGTTGCCGCATAAAACTCTCTAAATTCTTTGCCTCTGCGGTTTAACTCAATGATGTACTCAAGACCTTCTACAAAAAATTCGTGCCATTTTTCTGCATCATAGGCGGCATATGTTTTTGTTTTAAGAGCAAAACCGTATGGTGACAAAGGTCTTAGAAAAATCCCTCCAAACTCTCTTTCAACATATTCATCAATAATTTCTTTAACTCTCCCAAGACTTGCTTTAGTTGTAGTCATGAGCGCAGAAACAGAATATTTTCCTAAATATCTTCTTGTGGATGCAATTCCCTCAATTGCTTTTTCATAACTATTGCTACCTTTGCGTGGTCTATTGTGGTTATGAAGATCTTTAGGCCCATCTAGAGAAGTAGAAATTTGAATTTTGTGTTGTTTACAAAATTCCAATACCTGATCATTAATTAACGCTAAATTTGTTGCTATAACGTAGCCAATATTCTTGGTGCCCCTGAGACTTTCTGCACGCTCAACAATATATTTTATGAGAGGAAAATTTAATAACGGCTCGCCACCTTGAAATTCAATTTTGATGTTTTGAGCCGGTGCCTTCAAAGCTAAGTCCAACGACTTATCTGCAACCTCTTTGGACATATCAAATGCTACTTTATCGTCCGAAGCTCTTGAAACCTGACAATACGGGCAACTATGCTCACATCGTAAAGAAACTACAAATATATGTAAGCCAGTGAATTCACTAAGGTTGCTATATTTCGTTCTTAACTTGATTGCCAATAAATCTTTAGCAATGCTTGTTTTGTCATCCACTAAAAAGTGTCTTGCTCTTAAATTGATATAGTCTGGATCTGATGAGGTTAATTGGTGTTTAACCAATTTCGATAACTTATCACGCGGAAGAGTCAGATACTCTCCAGCCATATTAGTAACTACATAGCTCTGATCATCTAGAGCCTCAAACCTAAGTGGAAGAAGCTCATAAGAATGAGTTTTGTTTTTATAGAATTCTATCGGCTGAAACTTACTCATCCTTTATCAGCCCTGCCTTCGAGAAGGTGTGGGCAAGAATGAGGTTTCTTACGCCTTCAGTTTCTCTCTTGATTGATTCCCGAAGATCTTGATCTAATACTTCTTTTTTAAATTCATCGACAAGTCTTGCCGCTTGAGCATCAGTTGATTTATCTGGGAACTTTATGAAACATGAATATGAAGTCCCGTTTTCTGAAATTACCGCCGAAAACTTATCGATAAATCTATAAGCGGCTTTTTTAATTGCTTCTGCAGAATAAATTGCTTTATCAAAGAAAACTTGCAATTCCATTAGATTGCCCCATGGTCTTTAAATGCCCCAGAGGGCCAATCCAATTAAATGGTTTCTGTTCTTGGGTCTTCTGAGTGACCAGAACGATGTGAACGATGGGAGGAATGAGAGGAATGAGAGTAGTGATCTGCGAAAATAACCCCAGATTCGCTCTTTTTCATCAATAAACGATGCATTTCATCATTCTTTTGATAATCCACAACATGGGTAGTAACCCCATCTAGCTTGTTCACAGCCTTTAAATCATCAGAAGCTGATTTTTGATCTTGTTTCTCAGTTACAGGAGCAGAAATAGCATTTGCGTGTGAGCTAAACAATGATGCTGTTGCAACACCCACAGGAATCAGAAACTTCTTTTTCATGATTTTTCCCCTTTTTCTTTAATGCCTTTAATTTAGCACGCGATTATTACAAAATCAATAAGGAGTTGCATCCAAAATTAAAATGATTGAAAAACAATAGGTTATTAATAAGAATGTCTTTTTAAAGGACGTTTAATGTTTGGCTAATAAGGATAAAACCAATAAAGCAATACCCAACCCCACGATAATGAAGCCAACCTTAAATACCTTTTGGGCAACATCGATATCAAATACCAGCACTAATAAAACAAAAAAGAGTATTAAGCCAATAATTATGTGCATTTAATCACCCTCCTTTTTGTTGTTCAAAATTAGTACATCACCGTATTCAATACTATTTTAGCCAAGGCTTTTGCATATGCGTAGGCATATGTTTGCATACCTCAATTAACCACCCGTTTCGCTGTGCCGCGGCCCAAGCACCTTTATGTTTTTGTTTAAATTCATTTCTTGTTAGACATTCTTTAGCCACCTTCAAAACATACTCTTTTGTGTATTTTCCATGTTCTGTAATTCGTATCAACGGCTTACTAAGCTCGACCCATAACCCACTTTTCAATGCATAGTTATGTGCAGATTGATACTTTTCTCTAAATTCTTTAACAGTTTTGCAATTACTTATAGCCTGCTTAACAGTTTCATCATTCCAGATAAACGCAGTATCAAGTATTTCTAATTCTTCTTTAGTTAGCTCTCTTGGCTCCTTGACAAAAGAAATCTTATTTTTTCTTGCCAATCTAACTAACTCAGACTCAAGGGCTTTTAATAGCGGCGCCTTAGTTAGAAAGTCCAACTCTAAATAGTTAATTCCCTGCCCAATAGCAAAATCTTTTTTGATCTTATCTCTAGCTTGTATAGCTTTAGCATTTTCCTTGTCCCTTAGCCAGCCTTCTTTATGCTGTCTACCGTGATACTCAATTACTAAGTTGAAATCAGGCAAGTAAAAATCAAATGGGTATCTTGCAATTTCGGCATATTGTTTAAACTTATGCTCCATAAGATATTCAATGTCGTGACTCATTAAGTACTCCCTGATTACCCTAGGCCCAAACCAAGGGGCTTTATTGAGCATATGCTTGCAAACATCATCCAGCCATCCTTTATCCACTGCAATTGAGTAGGCACTGGTATGGGTACTTTTAAACTCACCCCGCGTCTTACATTCTTTTGCCACCTTTGCAATATTGGCTTTAGTCCATTTACCATGTACTAAACCCCTTTCCATTGATGGTGGTATTAGCTTTTGTTTTTTGGCAGTTGAATATGAAGATGAACTTCCCTTGCTCCACTCTGCGGTGGTTTTGTATTTTTTAGCCTCTTCTAGTAGCTTTTCTTTTGTCCAATAGCCATTAGATCTTTTCACAATGCTCATATGGGCACAAGCATCATCATTCCATTTATTTCGGCAACAGATTGCATAGGCGCTCGGACTGCTCTTACGCCATTCAGCAACTGTTTTATATAAAGACGCGTCTTTAATTACTGCGGCCTTATCCCAAGTTTTTCTATTCATCAAGTTAATTAGTTAGTATGGTTCCAATAATGTACTTGAATAAAGGTTTGCGATTATGGAAAATTCATCCAGTCTTGCTTGGGTAGTTGCTGTTGTTCTAGGAATAATGCTTTATAACGCCAAAAATGATGCGAAAGAATTTAATCAGCACACCCTCAGTAGAATGCAATTTATAGAGTCAAATCTAGTTGAAGCCAGCAAAAAGGTTGATGATTTCCTTACAAAGACAAACCAAACTTGCTACAACACATACTATGGTCGACCTGAGGGGCTCTGTGGACTTAAGCAAGACATCACAAATGCCTTGGTAGACGTAAGGCCAGAATTGGAAGATTTACATAAAAAACTCAAAGATTAAGCGTCGCTTAAATCGACGCTTACTACCAGTTAAGTAAATGTCCTTTTAAAGGACACGTCATGAACCAGACACCCCAGTCTAGACTCAGAGTGGCGGCATCCTGATTAACGGATCGAATCTCTAGGAGACGACCGAACCCGCTAGGCACAAGGTCTAAGCACCATTGGGCACTAGATAAGAAAATAGCCCAACAAGTGGGCTATCGTGATTCTTGGTGGCCCGGGGCGGAATCGACCAGGGCTTACGGGATGTCCAATTTATTGGGAGGAGGTCAATTTTATTTTCAGACTTAAAGTTGGGCAACCTGAAAATGAAACGTCCTTTTAAAGGACGCTTTAATCAGCGTCGATTTAATCGACGGTTCGCTCATTAAGTATTAAAGCCTTTTTAGATAAATCTGCTTTGACTTTATAACCTTGATAAAAAATATCAAATTGCTCAAGATTGGTTGCATCCCACCTTCGATTGGCGGTCCATATGGCCTAAACGTAAATGTGGGCGGTGTCACGCCTACTTCAACAGAAATGCACTCGGCAATTTGCGCTAAAACAGATCCTGAACTGAGCAAGAGTACAAAGGACGTGGCGATCACTTTAAATTTCATATTAAGTTGGCTTGTAGAAAAATATTGGGGGACTATTTAAATGAGGGGGCAATGATTACCCCCCTCTAGACTCAAATTCTATAAAACGATGAGGTTAAATAATGATTTTGTAATCTACCCTCCTTACCACTCGGGTACTGGACGTCCCAATGGGGTTTGACCTGGTGGACAAGTTGTAGTATTCCAGTATTCGTTCATCACATTGCTCCCAGGTGATGAGCAGTAAATCGTCATGGGAATAGGCTTATTTGGAGAGCTATAACCAACACCTCCACAAGATTCTTTTACATACTGCATACAATCATCTGCTTCCATTTGAGCACTTGCAAATCCCATCCTCATCCCTCCCTTATAGTTAAATGGCAATGGTTTTGGAGGTGGGGCCGCCCGCCCTGGAGTACAATCTCTTGCCATACACATGGAACCATAGCCCCAATATCCAGCCTCTTGAGCAAAGGCTAATTTGGGAGTAATTAGAGTGATGATGGCACAAGAAATAATACTTTTAAGATATTTCATAGTAGCTCCTTTAAATTATTAAATGTCGATTGGTATAAGTGCAAATCTAAGCTCCCTCTCTTTGGAGGCTGTACTTCAAAATAAAGCCATACTGTCAGGCAAAAATCATGCTTGACACTACCGCAAGAGAATTCCTGGTGATGCTGGGATACTGCCAGGGACTTTATTAAGGCTTAATAATTGCGAAATAATCTTTAAGACCATTGGGGAATAGCCGTTATCGTTTGCTGGAATGCTATAAACATCATCATCAATATTTTTTACTCTTGCAAAATTTCTAGTACTTGAGTCGTTTTTTCTAACAAACAATAAGGCATATTGATTTTCTTGGCCAACTTTTCGAGCTTGAGTAGTTGCTGATGGAGGCAATGTAACGATGTAAGGGTTTTCTTGATTCTGGGCGGATACTACTTGTCCAAGATATTCGAAGACTGTATTAGGTGATCGAACCGTTAAGATCAGTTCAGATTTAGAACTCTTATTTTTAGAGGCGTTAAGACTTGCTTTGCAAAAAATGTCAGAGCTAAATTCTTCTTTAACAAAGTTGGCAAATTTATTTTCATCAACACAGACTTTAAATTGAGATTGCGGTTGCATTTGGCCGTACATTCCACCATAAGCACCGGATGATCCACCATACCCACCCGGACTTTGATAAGGCGATGGCATGCTTGGCTGTGAATAGGTTGGCGCTCTACCTAATGTAGAAGAATTAATTTTCTTTGGCTCTTCTTTGACCTGATCAATAGTCAAACCATAACTTAGCAACTTATAAAGTTCAGCTTGGAATGCAGGATATTCTGGTAGAAGCGGATTGTTTATATACCGAGTAGATTTACCATTTGCTTGCTTAATTTCAATTGAAGCGATTGCTAGACTAAACATTACCTCTCTTGGGATGTTATCGGAAATAAAAAACTTGGCAGTTCCAATAGGGATTTGAGATAAAAATCCTTGCAGAAAAGTGGCATTATCAAGTGAGGACTGGGAAAAGTTAAAACTATTACCAAAAGATGGGTTGAGACTCGGGCTAAATGAGCTTATGCCAAGAGGGCCGCCTGCAAGCCCTCCAATGAAACCATTCATTGATGGACTTAATCCTGGACTAAAACTTACATTTCCAGAACCATTAATACTGGGAATATCTAGAAAACTCAACGGGCGCTCATTGGATGCGCGGATGATATTAATCAGGATGCTATTTAATTGGTACTGCTCCAAAATTACAGCGTAGCGTGCCGACATCTCTGTAAAGTCTGGAGTGAAGGGAGTAGTGCAACCCCCAACCAATATTGTTATTGAAGTTGAGCAAAATATTGCTTTCGCACTATTGATGAAGGTAGATTTCACTGACGCCCTGAAGATTGAACTATGTTCGAAATCTAGGGCGGTAGATTTGGCAGAATGCCAAGTCAGCTCAAAGGTCTGTTGGCTTCAGTCTAACTGTTATTAATTAACAAAGGAGTAAAGCAAGGGTAAACACTTTGGACGAGCGTCGATTTAAGCGACACTTGACCTCTACAGGGATTACAAATCCTCAATAGATAAACTGTCCTTTTAAAGGACGCCTCTAGTCAAGGAGGATGTGATTGGTGCAGGTGTAAACCATGTGGTCGGTACCGGACGTAAAGCATGTGTCCGGTACGTACCTTTTGAATCTTGGTGGCCCGGGGCGGAATCGAACCACCGACACAAGGATTTTCAATCCTCTGCTCTACCGACTGAGCTACCAGGCCAAAGACAATTATTATACTCGAAATAGGGGTATTAAACCAATTTTCGTTGAGTTATTCGACCGAGTATAGCCATTGGGCTACTCATTGGATCGTATAAAGCATCAATATTCAAATTATACGTTTGCTCCATCATAAACTGTCCACTCATAGCTGCATGAGATGTTTGATCAGAAAAACACACCCAGACATCCCCTGGTAAAAATTTAAACTCAGTTTGTGGGGAGTTCTTTTGATAACTTAAATTAGATTTCATTGCATCATGTATTTGCAACATCATATGGTCATATTCACTTCGAAGTGTTTTAGTCAGACCGAGTTTGTTTAAAATCTTTGCTTGTAAAGGCGAATATGGCTTAATCAAAGGTATAAATTGCTTCGCAATATTTTCAAAACTATCACCAACTCTCCAAACTCTTGGCTTACCTTCAGGATTTACATTCATAAAAACCCGTAAGATACGCTCACCATAATTTGGTCGTGTGGCAAAAGCATCGACGTGTAAACGTCGATCATCTGCTCGCCATGACTGTTTGCGATCTTCGATATTAAAGGGCCTAAAACTAGTCGGTGAAACTTTTAAATAGGATGAATATTTAGGAACTAAAGAATTGATCAAACTATTCGCAGAACTTCTGTACCTTAAGATAAGCTCTCTCAATTGTTGCTGGATGTTTTCATTCCCCTGTGCGCCTTTTAATACATTATCAGCACCAACGCTAATATTTCTAGCTTTCGGATTTTGTATTTCTGGGACGAATAAAGATTTTTCTTCATCAGATACCGCAAATTCTAAATTTGAAAAATGCAATACCTTGCCACTCTCCAAAGCATGAATCCAATCCGGATTAGGCTCATCAATCACCCAATTGGGTGTTTCAATAGTGATAATTGAAGAGGTCATGATAAATAGTGGATTGATCTAAGTACTACTACCTATTTTCCGAACATCAATTCCCAGGGCTTTTAATTTTCTATATAAGTGTGTTCTCTCAAGACCCGTCTGCTCAGAAACTCTAGTCATACTTCCACCCGTTAACTTCAAATGGTATTCGAAATATGCTTTTTCAAAAATATCTCTTGCCTCTCTTAGTGGCAAATCAAAGTGGCCTTGAACTAACTCTTTAACATCTGATGAAGCAACCAAGCTCGATAGGCGGCCATGCTCAATACTGAATTGACTTTGATTATCAAACGACTTAATTAATCCAGATGAATTATAGTTTGAGGATGCTCCTAAGTCTTTCATTCCTAGACCGATGTTATCAAGTGACTCCTTTGGAGAGACTCTTTCTAGAGCTTGACTCACTGTTTTTAATAGTTTTTGTAAGGCAATAGGCTTCTCTAAAAAGTTGCATGCTCCAATACGAGTTGCTTCTACGGCAGTATCAATCGTCGCATGTCCAGACATCATAATGACGGGCATGGTTAACTTATCGTCTTTTGCCCACTCTTTTAATAGAGTGACGCCATCAGTATCTGGCATCCAAATATCAAGAAGGACTAAATCAGGTAATAGTTGATCACGCACTGTTCGTGCTTGTTGAGCATTCTCAGCCGAATAAACAACATGACCCTCATCACTCAATATTTCATTGAGCAACTCTCTAATTCCCATTTCATCATCAACTACCAATATATTTGCCATGCTTCATTGTCCTATAAACTAATTTTAATATCTATTACTAGATTTTTATGCCAAACGCTCAAACAGTATTGAAATCCTTGCACCTCGGATAACAGTTTCCCTCATACGATTTTTAAGTTCAATTCTTGCGCCATGTTCATCTATGATTTTTTTAACAACAGCTAATCCCAGGCCCGTGCCCTTTGCTTTTGATGTAACGTATGGTTCAAATGCTCTTGATAAGATTCTGGGAGAAAACCCAGGGCCATTATCTGCAACTGAAAGCCTAACTAATTTTTCCGTTTGGTTCACTAAGCCAACATAGTTTACCGTTTCCGTCCGAATTTGAATCTCAGGCTCTGAATGAATTTCAGTTGCTGCATCTATCGAATTTTGCAAAATGTTATGGATTACCTGACGAAGCTGAGTTGGGTCTCCTAAAATTTCGGGGGCCGCAGGATCAAGTTTTAGCTCTATATGAGTACCTTCATATAAACCCAAGATATCTTGAATCAAGGTATTTAAATTAACTGGCAACATATTAGGTGAGGGTTTTTTACCAAAATCTCTAAAGTTATTGACCATGGTTTTCATGGCTTGAACTTGAGTTATGATGGTTGTGGTTCCCTTGGCAACGATATCCTCTTGCTCCTCTGTCATTTTTCCAGTAAGTTTTTGATAAATACGTTCTGCTGATAATTGAATTGGCGTTAATGGATTCTTAATTTCATGAGCCAATCGCTGGGCAACCTCTCCCCAAGCAATTGAACGTTGAGCAGCAATAACTTCCGTAATGTCATCAAAAACAATAATGTATTGCTTGCCAGCTAACTCTGTTCCTCTAGCTAATAAGATAGGGGAAACACTGTCTTGATCCTTTGAGTTGTCATATAAATAAATCTGACGCTGCCAAGATCTTTCACCAGTTGATAAGTTGTTGGGGTCTAAGGGAGCTTGTTCATCTGAGCCAACTGAAACTTGATTTGTTTTAAAGGAGTCTTTAATGGTAGTTTCAAAATAGAGAAGTTGTGGATAATAACTTAAAGGTTTTCCAATCAACTGGTTTAAGTCTTTTTCTAAAATTCTTTTTGCCCCTTCATTTGCAACCACCAGTCGAAAACTTGCATCAAGAACACAAACCCCAGCAGTTAAATTGGCTAAAACCGATTCTGAAAAATCTTTTGACTGCTGTAAAGACATTCTGGCATCGGATAACTGCTTGGTCATATTGTTAAATTGCCGAGTTAACATCCCCAATTCATCAGGGGTATTCATTTGTGGCTTTGGAGATAAATCACCCTGAGCAACGGCTTGAGTTCCTCGAAGCAACATCAGTAGGGGTCTTGCTAACTGCCGCCCTAAAATCAAAGCTAACAAAATAGCAATGAAAAGAGCCAAAAACATGGTTAGTGTCAAAGACCCTATATACATTTTCTTTAAGCCTAATCTGCTTAATGATTTTTCTTGATAATCACGATATGCTTTTTGAACAATTTTTGCGCTTTCAACAAGTGTTGGGTCTAATTTTTTAGTTATCTTTAAAATGCGCTGATTAGTTAAAAGATAGAATGCATTTAGCTGATATGCTTCTGCTTCTGGTGAACTTCCCACTTCTTCAATAGAAGAAACCTGATTATTTTTTTTAAGCTCATATAGTAATTCTTGTGACATTACGGTTTCTTGTATCTCCTGAAGTCCACAATTAACACTAAAAAACTCTCTACTTGATGCATCAATAATTGAAATTTGATCTGTTGGAATCGTTGGGCATAAATCTTTTAACTCTTGGTTCGATTTAATCTTTGTCAATTGTTGATTGGTGGCAAGTTTATTGCCAACAACCAAAAACTCATGTTGTGATATTTCAAAGGAATTACGACCCAGTTGCAGACCTGACTCCAGTGCGGACTCCACATTCACATCAAACCAACTTTCAATACTTCGGCCAACAAACTGTAATGACACAGAATATAAAATTGCACCCGGTAAGACCCCTACTAAGCCAAAAATCATGGCCAACTTTGCAATTAATTTAGTGCCAAAAAAACCCTGGCGCCACCGAATGGTTAAGGTAATAATTAGTCCAATAGTCACTAGTAAAAGACCAATACCAACAATAATATTGATCGAATATAGCCAAACAAAGTATTGACTTAAGAACTTGGCATCAGCACTAATTCCAGTTAGCAATCCCAACAATAAGACTGCCAATATAAATACCAAAATCAAAAAGGCCGTGAGCTCTTTTTTTATTCCATACTGTCCAGAAATCATACTTTCTGGATAGGTAATTAATGGTTCATTCATTATTTACCTATGGGTTTATATTTGGGAGTAAATGAAAACTGGTGCCATTCACTCGCCAAATTCCATTCGCGAGCATTTAATGCATTAATTTGAAAAGGCTTGGGGAGCTGACTCAAATCTAACCGCATACGAATTGCTGCATCATATTGGCGACCATTATCCAAAGCAGATAGTTCCGCAACCTGCCAACCAGCAATTGCCCCAACCTGTATCAAAGCCTCTTCTAAAGAGTTCGCGGAAAGAGTTAATGCGCCCACATTAACGCGATATTGTTGTGTTAAAGGTTGAAATGAAAGCTTAATTTTTTTTATTGCCGTGATTGGCTTTTCCTCAAACCAATACCACCTTCCTCTAGTCACATTAAATTCAGTAAGGAAATGAAAAGTTATGCCTTTTTTAACTGCATCACTCAAGTCTGAAGGTAGTTCTATTTGATATGAAGCGTTAATCACCCATGCCTGTTCAACTGGCTCCACTTGAAGCTGTCTCAGCTTAATTCCTTCAGCATACGCTAAACCTGAGCAAATTGACCCTAGAATTAACAGGCAAATGACGAAGAGTTTTTTACAGTGCTTCATCTTTTCTTTTGTAACATTCCATAATAAAAACCATCATGCCACTCGTCTGGCAAAAGTTGTCCAAGACACTCTAATCGTAATGCATCTTTGAGATTTTCAGCAAACCACTCTAGTTGTAATTGGCCTTCTTGCGGGAATATAGAACAAGTCACAAATACTAATCTACCACCTGGCTTTAATAATTCCCATAATTCCACAATAATTTTACGTTGTAGGTCTTGAAGTTGTGAAATATCTGCACTGCGCCGCAAATACAAAATATCTGGATGGCGCCGAATAATGCCAGTTGCTGAGCAAGGAACGTCAGCTAATATAGCGTCATAATATTTGCCACTCCACCAGGAGGAGGCATGTGTAGCATCCCCGATAAGGAGGTTTGCTTGCAGTTGGAGTCGAGATAAATTTTCTTGCACTCTTTGCATTCGATCTTCATCAATTTCAAGAACATCTAGATTAATATTTGCAAGCTCTAGTAAATGCGATGCCTTCCCACCAGGTGCGCTACATGCATCTAATATGTATTCCTCATTGACTGGAGATATCAAATACGCCGCGATTTGCGCCCCTAAATCTTGCACGCTTAATAATCCCTCTTTAAATCCCGGCAACAATTGCACAGGCATGGAATTTTGCAAAGCAATTGCATATGGAGCAACTTTTTGCCATTTTTGTGGAATTTCTAATATAGGAATATCGGCATCATTTAATAAAGATATGTATTCCAGTTTAGATATTTTTTTTGAGTTCACCCTTAAGAACATTTTTGCAGGCTTCAAATTTGCTTCTAATATTGGTGCTAACTGTGCAGGGTATGCTCGTTTTAGATGTTTTACCCACCAAGATGGATATTGAGCCTCTAAAACATCAATTTCTAATGCTTGCGGATTTTCAATTACTCTTCTTAAAACTGCATTTATCAGACCTTTTGCATGTCTTGTTTTTAATGATTTTTGTGCGGCATTCACTGTTTCATTAACTAATGTGTAAGCGGTATATTGGTTTTGAGATTCTTTTAATAAAGTGCTAATAGCAATTACAAATAGATCCTCTACTTCAGGATCTATCTCTTTATGCAGAAATTGCTTTAGTGCTTGAAGAATTTTAGGTTTATTGCGAAGCGCTTCAAACGTTAAGCTTTGAGCGGCTGACCTATTTTCACTCGGGGGTGATTCTAGTGCTTGTGTTAAGGATATTCCTTCTCGAACTTGATCAAGTAAATGGGCCGAAAGAAGTATGGTTTCACAAAGGTTACTTCCTGCAGCCTTATGAGTTAATTTGATAGTGGTCTCTGTTATTTTGCTTTGCACTATGTTGGGTATGTTCCTGTCTTCGACATTTCTACTAAGTTATTTACTCTTACTTCAGTTGCGGGATGTGTAGAAAACAAACCTCGCAATCCTCCACCAGACAATGGATTCATTATCATCATGTGTGCCACTGCTGGATGAGTTTCAACGCGATCAAATGGCACTCCCTGCACGGTGCTTTCAATTTTTTTCAGGGCGGATGCAAGTGCCAATGGGTCTTCTGAAATTTGTGAACCTACGCGATCTGCCTCATATTCCCTTGCCCTTGAAATAGTCATTTGTATCAAACTCGCTGCAAGAGGCGCTAAAAAAACGAGTAAAAAACTCATTGGATGATTACCTCCCTCTCTATTTCTGCCACCTGAGAACATCGCAAAATTGGCTAAGCTTGCAATCGCACCAGCCATCGTTGCAGCGATTGTTGAAAGGAGAATATCTCTATTTTTAATATGCGCAAGTTCATGCGCCATGACACCTCGAAGTTCTCTTTCATTCAATATATTCATAATGCCTGAAGTGGCTGCGACTGCGGCATTTTCCGGGTTTCTTCCTGTAGCAAAAGCATTTGGTGCATTTTCATCAATTAAATATACTTTGGGCATGGGTAAGCCTGCCTTTTGTGATAATTCTTTTATTAAGTTGTAATAAGCAGGAAAACTTTGTTCATCGACTTGTCTGGCGCCAAACATTTTCAAAACCATTTTGTCAGAATTCCAGTAACTAAAGAAATTCATACCAACTGCCATCATCAAGGCTAAGAGCATACCTTGGGGACCACCTAGTGCGCCACCAACGTAGACAAATAATGCGGTAATAGCCGCCATTAGAATTGCTGTTTTAGTTAAATTAAACATGAACCATCTCCATATAAATAATCATATTTTTTATCATATAGTCCAAATGTAAAAATTGATTCATTGAAAAATTTGACCTGGTTTTAATTGCATATTTTTAACAAATTGACTAGCACTCATTCTTTTTGATCCTGCCTTTTGAACTTCTAATAGTCTTACAACACCTTGATTTCCAGCAACACTAATACCAAAGTCATCTACCTCCAGTATTTCTCCTGGTTGGGATGTTTGATGGTTATTCCATCGATGAGAAATATTTTCTGATAGCCATATTTTGATGATTTCTTGGTTTAGGGTTGTAAATGCTCCTGGTGATGGGTTCAAAGCTCTTATTTGCCGATCAATTTGATTGGCCTCTTGTCCCCACTCAATTCTTGCCTCTTCTTTTTTGATTTTTTCGGCATAGGTAATTCCGACCGAGTTTTGCTCTAATAATACAAATTTTTCTTTTTTGGCTAATTTATCTAAAACCTCTATCAAAACTCGGGAACCCTGAGAAGCTAATCGATCGTGTAATGTGCCTGTAGTATCAAGACTTTGAATCTGCATTGTCTCTTGCGCAATGATTGGTCCAGTATCTAGGCCCTGCGCCATTTTCATAATACAGGTACCAGTTTGTTCATCTCCCGCCCAAATCGCACGATGGATTGGCGCAGCCCCGCGCCAACGCGGCAATAACGAGGCATGCACATTGATGCAACCTATGTCATTTTTTGTCTCTACCAAATTTAACAACCATGTTGGAAGTATGAGTCCATAAGCCGCAACAATCATGACATCAAAATCTAAACTCTCAATTTGCTTTTTGGCATTCAGCGCTTCAGTGCTATATGCCCCATCTAGCTTGAGGGATGTTGGTTGAAGTATAGGTATATCCATGTGTAACGCTTTTTGCTTGACGAGGCTTGGCAAAACCTTTAACCCGCGTCCAGATGCCCTATCAGGTTGTGTCATCACGGCAACCACTTGGTGAGTTGATTTTTCTAATGCTTCTAAGATAATGGCCGCAAACTCTGGCGTACCCGCAAAAACAATCTTTAACTGATTCATGATGGCTTATAAGGCAAGATCGCCCATTGTATTTGTAAGGGCGGGGCACCCTCTTTAATCGTCCATGGAATAGACTCTATCCCTTTTACTGGCGCCAAGTCAAACATGTGTTGCACCTCTTTACTTGGAGGATGACCTAGGTGCCTTTTCTTATCATTTGATTTTGGACCTTGATCAATCAATATCAATGCGACTTGTTGCTTATCTTTTTCTGTCATCCAAGGTGACATTAAATCATTGGCATTGATCCATGGTTTTATGTCTTTTCCCTGATGAACTGGGTCATGAACAACCATGTGCCCAATAATCCAAGTATCTCCAACCACTAAGCCTATCGGTTTTCCATCGGTTAGTTCAGGGTGCTCTAACCATCTCTGTTGTATCACTTTGGCCATTTCTTGACTTGGAAAACTGGCTCTTCCTTGCTTACCAATATAACTTGCTCCCGGACCAGTCAAAATACCAAAACCTAATGCAAAGATGATGTGTCCTGCGATAACGACTCGTGTCACGCGCCGCATATCTAAAGTGTCATTTGCATATACCCATGAAATAAAACCAACAATAATAAAGAAAGTAACTGCCCACTTTGCTTCAATATTTTGGTTAAACAACATGCCAATACCAACCGCTGTTAAGCAAGGCCCAAGCCCTAAAAAAATTAAAAATAACCGGTCTTCAGAAGACACTTTTGACCACCACGAAGGGTTTAAGGCTGACGTATTTGGTTGCAGCTTAGATTGTTTACATAGGTAATAAATGTACCCAACGACGATGAAACAAGGTAGCAGTCGATAAACTTGCGTAAGTAAAAAGTCTACGAAAAGATCAATGACTCGATCCCCAAAAGAGGTAGGTACACTCATGAGTTGCGATGCGTAATAGATAGGGCCTTGTCCCAGCAGACTTTGTTGATACAACCAATGTAAGTGTGGCGCTGCAACAAAGACAAAAACACCGAAGGCGATTAAAACTCCAATCCAGGCTTTTTGCCACCGCCACCGACTTGCTGTAAGAAAATGGCCCCCTAAAACCGCAATCTGGATGACCACACTATATTTAGAAATAAGTGCGAGTCCCATCATCATGCCAAAAAGGGCCCACCAGACATAATATGTTTTTTGAAAACGATTATTTCGTTCTTGCTCCCAAGCTCTGTAATAGAAATAATACATAGCAGCGATGGACCATAATTGCATTGCATTATGGTTATAGTCGCCACCCCGTATGGTGTAATAAATCAGTGGAGAGGTTGCCAAAACGGCCAAAACACCTAAATCTTCGGGGCTTTTAACTTTTGCTTGAATTGCTACACGGACATATAGCAGATACGAAATCCATTGTGCTGAGGCAACACAAATCAAACCCAACGCATAGGGCAGCCAAACCACCTTACCAAAAATCATCGTCAGTGGATACAAAACCCAAGATGGCAATGGTGGATGTTTTTGATAGCCCATTTCGAAACTATTCGCCCAGACTAATTCCTCCATATTGTCCCACTCTGGGGCTTGGCGAAAGATCATAAAGGTACAAAACCAAATCATGCCAATCATTAAACAAATTGGAAGAATGGGTACTTGCTGATAATGAAGACGACGATGAAGATTAGATATCAAAAAGTTTGTTCTTTAATTAAGTATGAATTGTTCTCTGATTATAAAATTACAGTTAAACTTTAGGTATGTCTACACTTGTTAATCGACCTAACAATTTCAGTTTATCTATTGTTGTTCCTGCATACAACGAATCTTCGAATTTGACTCAGTTTGTTGAGGCTTTAAAGCTGGCACTAGCTAGTATTACACCACGATACGAAATATTAATCATTAATGATGGTAGTAAGGACAATACCCATGAAATTGCCGATGAGCTAGCAAACCAACCAGGGGTTCGATATCTTGAATTTTCTAGAAATTTTGGTAAAGAGGCGGCTCTTTCTTGTGGAATCGATTACGCAAGGGGTGATGCTGTATTGCTAATCGATGCGGATTTTCAGCACCCACTATCCAAACTGGATGAAATGTCTCAATTATGGCTTTCTGGCTATGACATGGTCTATGGTGTCATTATCAATCGCCACAACGAAGCTCTTTTAAAGCGTATGGGTACCCGCTTCTTTTACTCACTGATGAGTGCTGGGGCGGATGTTCCTATCCCTGAAAATGCAGGAGACTTTCGTTGGTTGGACAAAAAGGTGGTTGAGGCTATAAGAGCACTCCCAGAGCGTAACCGATTTATGAAAGGCATTTATGCTTGGGTTGGATTTAAATCGGTTGCAATACCCTTTGTGCCTTCCGATCGTCTTAGTGGAACCTCAAGCTTTCGCTTGAGAAATTTAATTAAACTGGCATTATCTGGCCTGACTTCTTTTAGTACTTTGCCACTTAGAGTCTGGACCTTTGTCGGTGTATTAATATCGATTATGGCGATTACCTATGGTTTTTACGTAGTCTTCGATACATTAGTTAACGGCAATCCTACAAGTGGATGGCCAACGATCACTGTTGCTTTGATGTTATTTTCTGGCGTGCAACTTCTCTCCATCGGTATTTTAGGTGAATATATTGGGCGTATCTTTACCGAGGTCAAGCAAAGGCCCCTGTATCTCATATCTAAAGACCATGACAATAGTCAGCTTGATCGATAAATTACCTCAAAGTATTAAATTTGTGATGGTAGGAGGTGTTGCTGCCTGCGTCCATTTTTTGGTGGTCATTCTTTTCGTTGAACTCTTCAATTTGAACCCATTAATTGCGAATATCATTGCATTTTTGACGGCCTTTTGTGTTAGCTTCAGTGGGCAAAGATTATTTACCTTTGCAAGCAGTAACAAATCAATCAAAGATTCTTTATTGCCCTATTTTTTAATATCTCTCACTAGCTTTGTTTGCAATGAATTATTGCTAAGCTTTGCCATGTATGTGTTGAACTTACCCTATCAAATAGCACTTTTTAGTGTTTTAATCATTGTAGCCGTGGGTACTTATTTCAGTAGTAAACGTTGGGCGTTTGCCAAATCTTAATATGAAAATCTCAATCTGCGCAGATGATATTGGTCAAGATCCTGCTATCACTGAGGGTTGTTTGCATTTATTTGAATTAAAGCGAATCAGCCAAATCAGCGTTTTATCTCAAAGCCCTTATGTTGCACAAGATGCTCCATCCATTATTTTGGCTAGAAGTCAGGGACTTCAAGTCGGTTTGCACTTTAATCTAACCCTACCGTTTGGCAATCCTCCGTTGAACATGCCTCTAAATCAATTGATTTTGATGAGCCAACTTCGATTGTTGTCAGCTGAAAAAATTCAGCAATCTTTTGATTCACAATTAAAAACCTTTGAGGATATTTTTCAGTTTAAACCTGACTTTATTGATGGTCATCAACATGTTCATCAATTTCCACAAATCAGAGAGGTATTAATTACTCAAATACTTCAGCATTACTCAGATGCACTGCCCTGGATAAGGTCCACCTTATTACCAAGTCATACAACTCATTTACCGCAGGCATTTAAATGTCATTTACTCAATGTTTTGGGTGGGTCTACTTTTTACCAGCTTTTGAAGCAAAACAAACTATCTTGTAATAATGGCTTTTTAGGTGTCTATGGCTTTAACGCACCTGATGTGAGCTCGTATAGGACCCTTATGTTGCATTGGTTGTCTTTTGCACAAGAAGATACTCTATTGATGTGCCATCCAGCAAATCAAATGGTGTCTAACGATGGGATTGGTAAACAGCGACCCATTGAATTTAACTATTTAAAATCTAAACAATTTTTAGATGATTTAAGTCTCCATCAATGCCGTGTTTTTTGAAATAGAAAAATTTGTTTTATGGATGAAAACGCTTTTTCATTTTTCCTTTAATTCTTGCTCGTTTTAAAGGTGATAAGTACTCCACAAAAACCTTACCTACTAAGTGATCCATCTCATGTTGAATGCAAACGGATAAGATACCCTCTGCTTCAACCTCAAAGAACTCCCCTTTTATATTCTGAGCTCGTACCTTGACTCGATCAGGTCGAGTCACTTCGTCAAAATACTCCGGTACAGATAAACATCCTTCACGCCAACTCTTTTTCTCTTCACTAGCCCAAATAACTTCGGGATTAATAAAAACCTGCAATTCATCACGACTATCTGAGATATCAATCACAATAATATTTTCAAGAATATTGACTTGAGTTGCTGCTAAACCAATTCCAGGAGCTTCGTACATCGTTTCGCTCATATCGGCAACTTTCAACTCTAGTTGCTTGTCAAAATGAATGACTTTTTTAGCGATTTTATGTAATCGAGGGTCAGGATAACAAAGGATTTCTAATTGGGCCATATAGGTAATTGTTTTAAATTATTCGTTCTGTAAATATTCTAAAGTATGTGTGACTGAATAAGTAAAGGACTTTGGAACCAACATTATACTTTTTTATTTAAATAAAATCATTGTAAAACAGTAACTTATAAATTTAAGCGTGCATTTATTAGAATCTTGTGTTTAAAATTCAACACGAAATCTTTTTCTTCAGGTAATAATAAAAAAAGAAAATCATAAATTAAGGTAAAAATAGTGGCAAAAAAATCAGCCTCATTGAATCAGGAACCAGGTAATCTAAAAACCCTCGTTATTGCAGAAAAGCCTTCTGTCGCCTCCGACATTGCGAAAGCATTGGGCGGCTTCACAAAGCATGATGATTTTTTTGAGCGTGATGATTTTATTATCTCTTCGGCTGTTGGACATTTATTAGAAATTGCGGCTCCCGATGAATATGAAGTTAAACGGGGAAAATGGTCTTTTAATAATTTGCCTGTTATTCCGCCTCGTTTTGATCTAAGACCTATTGTTAAAACCGAGAGCCGTTTAAAAGTTTTACAAAAGTTAATTAAACGAAAAGATGTCTCTAAATTAATTAATGCCTGTGATGCTGGACGTGAAGGTGAGCTTATTTTTCGCCTCATCGCTCAACAAGCAAAAGCAACTCAACCTATCGAGCGCTTATGGTTGCAGTCGATGACTCCCAACTCAATTAGAGATGGCTTTGCAAAACTTCGGTCTGATCATGATATGATGCCTTTGTCCGACGCCGCAAGATGCCGTTCGGAAGCTGACTGGCTAGTTGGTATAAATGGCACCCGCGCAATGACTGCGTTTAATAGTAAAAGTGGTGGATTTTTCTTAACTACGGTTGGTCGAGTTCAAACCCCAACTTTGTCGATTGTTGTTGAGCGCGAAGAATTAATTAGACGCTTTATTTCACGCGATTACTGGGAAGTTAAAGCGGAGTTTATTTGTGCCAAAGGGGTTTATGAAGGTCGATGGTTCGATCCTGAGTTTAAAAAGTCCTCGAAAAATCTCAATAATGATCCCGAACTTCGTGAAAGCAGAATATGGAGTGAGGCACAAGCTCAAAGCATTGTTGTTGCTTGTCAAAATAAATCTGGATCCGTGCAAGAGGACTCAAAACCGTCTAGTCAACAAGCACCCCAACTATTTGATTTAACTAGTCTGCAAAGAGAGGCGAATGCTCGTTTTGGTTTTTCTGCAAAAAATACTCTTGGTTTAGCACAAGCGCTCTATGAGCGTCATAAGATTCTCACTTATCCAAGAACTGACTCGCGTGCTTTACCCGAGGACTACATCAGCACCGTCAAAGAAACTATTGAACAACTTGGTGAGTCGGTTCCCAACTACACGGTCTTTGCTCAACAAATTAAAAATAATCAATGGGTAAAGCCGAATAAAAAGATATTTGATAACTCTAAAATTTCAGATCACTTTGCGATTATTCCTACTCTTCAAGCCCCACCCAAAACACTTTCTGAGCCAGAACAAAAGCTCTATGACCTAGTTGTTAGAAGATTTTTAGCAATCTTTTATCCACCTGCAGAGTTTATGTTGACAACACGTATTACAACCGTCAGTGGCATGAACTTCAAGACGGAGGGTAAAGTGTTGGTTGAGCCTGGTTGGCTTTCTGTGTATGGTAAATCGAATCAAGATGATAAAGAATTAATCGCTGTGGCTATTGATGAAAAAGTGAAAGCAGATTCTGTCAATGTTCATGCCTTAAAAACTAAGCCGCCTGCACGATACTCTGAAGCAACGCTTTTATCTGCGATGGAAGGTGCCGGTAAGCTTGTTGAAGAAGATGAATTTCGAGAAGCGATGGCAGATAAGGGTTTAGGCACACCAGCCACCAGAGCATCTATTATTGAAGGTCTCTTATTTGAAAAATATATGGTTCGTGAAGGTAGGGAATTAATACCTACTGCAAAAGCGTTTCAATTGATGACTCTTTTACGGGGGCTTGGAATTGAAGAGCTCACCCAACCAGCATTAACCGGTGGCTGGGAGTTTCAACTATCCCAAATGGAAAAGGGGCTCATTAAGCGCGAATCTTTTATGCAAGAAATTGCCCAAATGACACAGCGTATGGTCAAGCGTGCCAAGGAGTTTGATAGTGACACCATTCCCGGTGACTACATTACTCTTTCTACTCCATGCCCACATTGTGGTGGTCCTGTTAAAGAGAACTATCGACGTTTTGCTTGTGAAAAATGTGGATTTTCAATGAGCAAAATTCCTGGTGGTAAGGCTCTTGAATATGTCGAGGCAGAGGAATTACTGAGGAATAAAAGTGTTGGTCCCTTACAAGGTTTTAGAAGCAAAATGGGGCGTCCTTTTGCCGCAATCATCATCTTAAAACCAATACCCTTGGATGATAAGGACTATCCAAACGCTGGCTATAAACTTGAATTTGATTTTGGTAACAGTGATGAGGATAATCTTGAGCCTGTTGACTTTTCAGCGCAAACAGCTCTTGGTGTGTGTCCAAAATGTTCTGGCGCTGTTTACGAACATGGCATGAAATACATCTGCGAACATAGCGTTGGCCCCAATAAACATTGTGACTTCAATACGGGCAAAGTTATTCTTCAACAAGAAATAAATGAAGAGCAAGTAAAAAAACTCTTGGATACTGGAAAAACAGATTTATTGACGAACTTCAAATCTCAAAGAACTGGAAGGATTTTTAAAGCTTATTTAGTCCGTCAAGAATCTGGCAAAATTGGCTTTGAATTTGAGGCACGAGTACCTAAAGCTCCAGCTAAGAAGCGAGCAGGATTAACTGAGGATGCAACTTCTGCTGAGAGTAAAGCAGAAGCACCAGCCAAGAAACCTGCTCGTAAACGAACTGCACCAGCTAAGAAAGCCTCTACATAGGCGCGAACCAGCGGCGCAGCTAACGCAGACCACAATACGCCTCTAGAGCCGTAGCAGCAAGCCACAAATAGTCCCGGATGATTTTCTATCGGACCTATCAGGGGCAATCTATCTTTTGATGCACTTCTTATTCCGACAAAAGAGGAAACAGGTACCATTTCTTCTAAAAGTGAGTGATCACACCCAATTAAATGCAATCCTTTTTTAGCATTCTCCAAGTCACTTTGACTCCATGGACTTTGATCTGCACTATCTTCGTCATAACTTGAGCCGATTTCCCATGTCCAATCGTTGTTGCTGGTTGAGTGGGCAGGTAAGCAATAACCATCTCCTCTTAAAGCTGCTTTGGGTAAATAAGGCACTAATTCGCTATCCTTATGTATGAAGAATTTGCTTAGTTGCCCCCTGACGGGTCGGACCGGTAAATCGATCTGTAGACTTTTTAACAGTTTTTGTACACCTAAACCATTCGCTAAAACAATCATTGGCGCGGAACAAATCAAAGCATCATCTTCCGCGTACGCCCACCATGTCTTTGCAAAATAACTGATTTTGGCAATGTTGTAATCCCAATATTGCCCCTCTTTGTTAAGGTAGGCTATTTCTTGCTGGCAAATTCGAGGGAGACTATAAATTGCAGCCGTCTCGTACCAAATTCCTGGATAACCAACATGGGCCTTTGATTTTGCTTCATTTTCACTGATGACTTTTAATATTTGCTCATCATATTGCATTTCATGAATCAATTCTTTAAGTTGTCTCGTACCGGTTTCATCTAAATCTTGAATTGGCTCAAATGCATTTCTGAATAATTGAGCATTTTGCCATTTTTCATTTGAAATTTGATTTGCTAATTGGGTAAAACGTTGTAATTTCGAAATCTTCTTGCCAACTTGAGGGTGTGCTAAAGCTGTTTCATGAGCAGAGGTTTCTCTTGCAGGACCGCTCCGTTGATCTACAATTCCAACAGACAAACCTGCTCTACAAAGTTCGCCAGCAATCGTGGAGCCGGCTATACCGGCTCCAACAACAATCACCTGATGATGCGTGTTCAATGTATTCTTATTTTTCATCTCAAAAAGATATAATTTAGTAATGGTCTACAACGATAGGATGCAATGCTAGACAAAGTTATTCCTGATGATGATGCTAACCAATATTTTTCCATTCGAAAAAAACACTTTTTCATCTGGTTGTTGATATTGCTTATCTGTGTCGGTGTTGCTATCAGATATCTATTTTTACATGGTTTTTACATGGGCTTTGTCCCACCCCCTGAGCCTCCCCCTCCTTTAAGTCAAGAATTAATATCTCGATTTAATCAATTAGAAGACAAATTAAACAAAACGATTGGTGATGTAAATGAGGTTTACAACTTCAAAGAAAAGCTTGAAAAGCAGTTACCCCCCAACAACAAGTCTTCTAAATCAAAGGACAATAAAGGTGGTAAGTACTTACCTTTGGATAAGTTTAATTTGGCAAATGAGGGTTATGAGCCAAACAATTCCTTTAAAAAAATTGAGGTCGCTATAGAGCAAATTAATGAGGAAGTACCCTTGTTAAAACTTCAGATTTCCTCATCTATTCTTTTCCAAACTAATTTACCGGAGGGCGTTCCAGTCATTGGTAAGTATATGTTCAGTAGTGGCTTTGGTGAGCGCATTGACCCCTTTACATCACAACCGTCATTTCACCCTGGTATTGATATTACTAGCGAACTAGGCACCCCGGTTGTCGCTGCTGCGAAGGGGAAAGTTACAAAGATCAATCAAAAAAATGATAGTACTGGCTACGGAAATTACATTGAAATCACTCATGCCAACAAAATTTCTACTTTGTATGGGCATCTTTCAGAAATTTTAGTAAAAGAAAACCAAGTCCTTCAAAAGGGTGAGATTATTGGTCTAGTTGGAGATACTGGTCGTTCAACCGGTCCTCATCTTCACTTTGAGGTTCAGGTGGAAGGAAAAGCTGTAGATCCTATGGCAATCATTTCTCCGATAGCCATGAAACCTAACCCACTTTCACTTAGCTCAATTAATGCAGAGATGAAAACTAAATGTGCGCCTCTATTGGCCATAGTCAAAGATGAGACTGCCATTAAATATAAGGAATGTTTAGCCAATAAGGGTAAAAATATTAAAGAAAGCTTATTGGCCCTGCAAAATGACAGCCCGTTAACGAAAAAGCAAGACCGAGTGAAACTCCAAGATGACTGTACTTATGTTGATAATGAAATGAAGTTACAGACAATCCAATCTGCAAAGTGTCTAAATAAACTCTCTTCAGAATCAAGCCAATAAGTTTTCTAATTTGACCTTAGTTTCTCTTAATACCGGTGGTAAACCATAGGCAAGTTGGTCAAATAATTCATCATGTAACTTGAGTTCTTCACGCCAAGACTCTTTATCCACAGAAATGACTTGATTAAATTGCTCTTCAGAAAATTCAATGCCCTGCCAATTAATGTCTTGATAATTCGGTGAGTATCCAAAAATATTTTCTTGGGCTTGAGAGGATTGGTTAACACGACCTAAAATCCATGCGAGGACGCGCATGTTTTCGCCGTAACCAGGCCATACAAACTTGCCATCATCATTTTTTCTAAACCAATTAACACAAAATATTTTTGGTAAAACTGCATTAGCTTTCGTCAGTTTTTCACCGAGGTTTAACCAATGTTGGAAATATTCACTCATGTTATAACCAGCAAAAGGCAACATTGCGAATGGGTCACGACGCACGACCCCTGTTTTTCCAGTAGCAGCGGCTGTTGTTTCAGACCCCATTGTGGCCGCCATATAGACACCCTCAATCCAATCTCTAGATTCCGTTACAAGCGGCACAGTCGTTGATCTTCTTCCACCAAAAATAAAGGCATCAATAGGAACACCTTCAGGATCATTCCACTGCGCATCGCATGCCGGATTATTGATGGCCGCAACAGTAAATCTTGCATTTGGATGTGCTGCTTTTCTTCCTGCGGCTCCGTCTGCTGGAGTCCAGTCTTTACCTTGCCAATCAATTAAATGAGCAGGGGCTTCTTTTGTCATACCCTCCCACCAGACATCACCATCATCTGTTAATGCAACATTGGTAAAGATCACATCTTCATTTAATGAAGACATACAATTCGGATTAGTAATTGTGTTGGTGCCTGGAGCTACTCCAAATAAGCCTGCCTCAGGGTTAATAGCAAATAAACGAATCTTACCTGTTGTTGGATCTACTCGTGGTTTAATCCACGCAATATCATCGCCAATCGTAGTAACCTTCCAGCCATTAAATCCTGCAGGTGGTATTAACATAGCAAAGTTTGTTTTTCCACATGCAGATGGGAAAGCCGCGGCAACATGAGATTTTTTCCCCTCCGGAGAGGTCACTCCCAAAATTAACATGTGTTCCGCATTCCAACCTTCATCACGCCCCATAACTGAAGCAATGCGTAAGGCAAAACATTTTTTTCCTAATAGTGCATTACCGCCATATCCAGAACCAAATGACCAAATTTCTCTAGTTTCTGGATAGTGCACAATATATTTAGTTGGATTACATGGCCAAACAACGTCTTTTTCACCTTGAGTTAATGGTTTACCAACTGAGTGAACGCAAGGGACAAACTCGCCCTCATTGCCTAAAACATCAAATACGGCTTTACCCATACGGGTCATGATTTTCATATTCACCACGACAAATGGGCTATCCGTTAGCTCTACGCCAATATGCGCAATGGGTGAGCCCAATGGTCCCATAGAAAAGGGCACTACGTACATGGTTCTACCACGCATACTTCCTGCCATCAAACCATTCATGGTTTGACGCATTTCGATGGGATCAATCCAATTATTCGTGGGTCCAGCTTGCTCCTTTTTAGGCCAACAAATGAATGTTCTGTCCTCTACGCGAGCAACGTCAGTTGGATCTGAACAAGCCCAGTAAGAATTTTTTCTTTTAGCAGGATTTAATTTTTTCATTGTCCCTGCATCAACCATCTTCTGACACAGGCGATCATATTCTTCAGTAGAGCCATCACACCAATAAATTTGATCTGGTTGTGTTAATTGAGCGATTTGTTGAACCCAAGCTATTAGTTTTTGATGTTTGATGTAGTCAGGTGTGTTTAAGTTGATTTCGGCTGTATTTATATTTGTTGTCATATAGAAGTGGGCAGGTTTATTTAAAATATCTATCATTTTCGCATTTTTTTTATATTTTTCTTGTTGCACTGCAACGAAGACTTTTCATCTGCGTGAAAAACCTTATTATTTACCGATACAAAATGAACTAAAGATTTTTCCCAATAACTCATCGGGGAGTAATTTACCCGTAATTTCACCTAACTCGTCTTGTGCTAAACGTAACTCTTCTGCAAATAATTCCAAACTTGCATTACCTAGAGATAAATACCTATGTGCCTCAAGAACGTGGTTAAGCGCTAAATTTAGTGAGTCTAAATGCCTTTGCCTCGCTAAGATAACGTTATCAGAGTGTTTTTCCCACCCTAGAGCATTCAACAATTGTTCTTTTAAATTTTCTATTCCGTCACCAGTTTTTGCTGATATGTATAGTCGCTCTTCATCACGAACTTTAACTTGGTCTTTTTTATTCCATACCTCTATTAGATGTGTAGATTTTTGATGGTCTAACTTTAATGCCGTGTATATTTCTTGCAGAAGTAAATTACTATCAGCTTGATCTATCTTGGAGGCATCTCTTAAAAATAAAATAATATCTGCCTCTCCTATGGCAGACCATGATCTCTCAATGCCCATTTTTTCAACCTCATCGTGACTCTCCCTAAGGCCTGCGGTATCGATGATATGGAGAGGGATACCATCTAGGTATATTTCCTCTCTTATTCGATCACGGGTTGTACCGGCGATTGGTGTAACAATTGCTATATCTTGTTGTGCTAATTGGTTTAACAAGGAGCTTTTACCCACATTGGGCGCCCCAGCCAATACCACGAGTGCGCCATTTTTTAATAGCGCTCCCTGTTGAGAGTCATGTAAAACAGTTTTCAAAGTGTCATGAATATCCTGCCATTGCTTAGAAGCATTCGCGTTTTCTAAAAACTCTATTTCCTCCTCAGGAAAATCTAAGGTTGCTTCTACCAACATTCTTAAATGTGTCAGTTGCTCGACCAAATCATCGATTTTTTTGGAAAAGACGCCACTTAAAGATCGATTCGCGCTCTTAATCGCCGCAATGGAGTTTGCATCAATCAAATCGGCAATTGCCTCGGCCTGAGCTAAATCAATTTTATTATTTAAAAACGCTCGTTCACTGAACTCTCCTGGTTTAGCCAAACGCAATCGCAAGCTTTGTCCAAGTTCGATAAATCGTTGAATCACTAGATTCATGACCAGAACCCCACCGTGACCATGAAACTCTATGACGTCTTCACCAGTGAAAGAATGTGGTGCAGGAAAATAAGTCAATAAGCCCTGATCAATGGACTGATGGTTTTCATCTCTTAAATGAATTAGATTTGCAAATCTTGGAGTTATTGACTTATCGAATAACTTCCTTAATAAAGGATTTAACCCCTCACCAGAGATCCGCACGACCCCAATACCAGCCTTACCTACTGCTGTTGCTTGAGCAATGATAGGGTCGCGTTTAGCTTGCATTCCTTTTTACGGTTTTTTTGTACCAAACATTTTATTAATCTGCCACTGCTGGGCAATCGATAAAACATTATTCACGATGTAATACAAAACAAGTCCCGATGGGAAAAAGAAAAACATGAGTGAGAAGGCGAGAGGCATATATAACATGACTTTTGCTTGAATTGGATCTGGCGGTGTTGGATTGAGTTTGGTTTGAATAAACATGGATACGGCCATAATAATTGGCAGTATCCCAATTGGAATACTTAATCCGACTAAGTCACTTAATAAGGTGTCTGGTTTTGATAAGTCATGTATCCAGCCCAACCAAGGAGCCCCGCGCATCTCAACGCTCAGTAACAAAACCCAATACAGCGAGATAAACACTGGTATTTGAATTAATACAGGCAAGCAACCACCTAATGGGTTAATTTTTTCTTGCTTATACATTGCCATCATTGCTTGATTGAGCTTTTGTGGATCATTCTTATACTGTTCTTTCATTTGCAACAAACGTGGTTGCACTTCCTTCATTCGCGCCATAGACTTATAGCTAGCTGCAGAAAGGGGGAAGAAGATGATTTTTATAAAAATCGTTAGGATGATAATTGCCCATCCCCAGTTTTGGACCACTTGATGTATTTGCATCAGTACCCAAAATAACGGTTTAGCAATTATTGTTAAATATCCATAGTCTTTAATTAAATCAAAACCCGGAGCAACCTGATGGAGAAGTGCATCTTCTTCTGGCCCTACAAATAATTTTGTTTCTTGACTTAAACTGGTTCCTGGGGCAATTGCCGATAAGGCCGATTTAACACCTACACGATATAAGTTGTTATCTAACTTATCAAAATAAACCTCTCTAATACTTTCAGGGTTTGGGATCCATGCGGTTGCAAAGTAGTGTTGTACCATTGCAATCCAACCTGACTCACCCGCTTCTTGTGCTTGTGGTAATTTAACTTTTTTCTTCTCTATATCGCTGAAATCAACTTCTTTATATTTTTCTTTATCTGTATAAATTGCCGGTCCAGTAAAGGTGCTATAAAACTGACTTTCAACAACAACATTACTATCCTTAACTAGCTCTGCGTACAAGAATGGACTAATTGGGTTTGCAGTTTGGTTGGTGATTTTGTTTTCTACTTTAACAACATAACTATTAGGTTCTAAGGTATATTTTTTCTCTAATGTAACGCCATTTTTAGTTGATGAAAATATGACTTGCTGTTCATTTTGAATAACTTTTTCAAGAAATATATCATTGTGATTGGGTAGCTCTAAACCGACCGTTGTTAAGCCACTTCTTGCCAAATATGTACTTTGTTTTTCTGTATTAAATAGTACGACCGGTTGTTTATTTTCAGTATGCTTTTTCAATATAGCATGCGTAATTGTTCCACCCTTAGTACTAATCTCAACCTCTAATAAATCATTTTTTAAGGTCAATGTTTTGCTTGGCGTGTTTTGTGCTATTTCAGCAGGGCTAGTTGGGGCGTCTAATACTTTAGCCTTAGCATCTACCACTTGTGGAACCGCCGATAGGCTTGCGTTTGTAGAGTCTTGCTTCGGCGCATTGGCTGTATTTGGATTTGAAGCTTGGGGCGGAGCAAACAATGGCAATGGATTTTGACCATTGGAAATTTGATAGTTATTAAACAACATGATTCCTGAAACAGAAAACACGACCCACAACAAGGTTTTTCTAATATCCATTTTTTACCAGTTTTTTAAATTATTTCAAATGTAGATTGTAGTGCCTTCACATCACAATTTATGTTTATGGTTTTTTGGAACTGGGTCATATCCCCCAGAGCTCCACGGAGCACATCGCAAAATTCGTTTTAATCCTAAATACAACCCTTTAATCACCCCATGAATATTAATTGCTTCCAACATATATTCAGAGCAGGATGGTGAAAATCTACAATGGTTGCCTAGTATTGGACTAATTAAATACTGATATCCTCGAATCATATAGACAAATAGGATTTTCATTGGCTTATTTAACCTGAAAATGTTCGATTAACTCTTGTCGGATCTGTTTTCTTTCAAACTCCCTTAGTTTCTTTTTTGTTTTTTTCCCAATGGGCGTGTGAAGTTTTACAACAATGTCTGTTGGCTGTTTGATAAGGGCATTTCTAAATATTTCCCTAATTAAGCGTTTAATGCGATTTCGATCAACCGCTCGTTTAGCATTTTTTTTAGGTATTGCTAAACCAATTCTTGAAACATCCAAATCATTTATCTTTTTATGAAAAGATAAATGCTGCGTATTTATACTTTTGTTTTTTAATGTACGTGAAATATCTTCAGATTGTTGAAGAATATTTTTTTTTGACAATTTTGGCATGAACGAATCATCTCGCTGATTGACGTCCAAACTCTTTGAAAGAGAGGTGTTAATGACACCTCATCCAACTTAGACGGCTAAACGTTTACGGCCCTTAGAACGACGAGCATTAAGAACTTGACGACCACCTCTAGTTTTCATGCGAACACGAAAGCCATGGGTGCGTTTACGACGTGTTACTGATGGTTGATAAGTACGTTTCATTTTCTACAATCACTCATTACTGGATAACCTTCTATTTTCCATGAAATATTTATTCTAGTCAATACAATATTTTGATTTGTCATAATGT
The DNA here is from genome assembly GCF_027944005.1 of Polynucleobacter sp. SHI8. Lineage (NCBI taxonomy): Bacteria > Pseudomonadati > Pseudomonadota > Betaproteobacteria > Burkholderiales > Burkholderiaceae > Polynucleobacter > Polynucleobacter sp. SHI8. The sequence goes on from NZ_AP027204.1 coordinate 2,485,202, forward strand.
AAGAACGCAAAAGATTTAATTCTTTAGTTTTAAGTTTAACTAACTGATTTAAATGCATATATATAAGTTATCCACAACTTATCCACAGT